>NZ_PYXG01000002.1:527500-634577 GCF_003043945.1 Prevotella sp. oral taxon 376 | reverse complement strand
CTACATTTCCTACGGCTTGTGCAATAGGTGAAGTTTCGTTTGCTTTTGTAGGCGGTGTGTACGAACGGCTGGGAGGAACAAGTTGATAGGCTGTATCCGGTTGGGGTTTGCTCTTTTCCTGCTTGTGCGCCATTATTTGAGCTTTTGTCATATCTCCTTTGTTTCGGCTTATTGCCTGCTTCAAAGTTCTTTTGCAAAGAACGGTAGCCGAACTCCCTGCCGATTTCGGAAGCCTTGAAGCTTTGTCCATTGAAGGAGAACTTCAAACCATATACTTTGCCCTGCTTGTTCTTCATGCGCTCTATGGCGATGTCGTTCTTATTTAGGTCGTAAAGAAACATTGAATGCCCTGTGATGCCTGTTCCTTTATACTTTTCAAGCAAGGTGTAGCAAATCTTTTGTACCTGCTGCTTCGTTTGCTCTCTCGTAGGATTGGATTTTGCTTTCTGATGCATCCTTTCAGCCTTTACTTCCTTTGCAATGGTCAAGCCTTTCGAGCGACTATTTCCTCCGCCACTCTTGCTGCCCTGTTGCTTACAAAAGTGGTGTCATAGACCTCCCCATACAGGCTGATGCGGTTGGCAATGATATGGATATGCCTGTTATCGGTGTCCTTGTGCGTTACTGCTACCCATTGGTGGTTGTTAAGTCCCATTTGTTTGGCAAACAGATGGGCTATCCGCATGAGTTCAGATACGGGTAGTTTCTTCTCATCCTGAGGTGCTATACCGATTTCAATGCGGAGGAACTTGTTTCTGCAACGACTGTTATAATCGCTGACCACTTTCATTTCCTCATAGATTGCTTTCGGTTCTCTGCTGCAAAGATTGTGGAAGGCAAGCCGATTACCGAGCTTTCCCTCTCTGAAAATATAATCCAAAGCCGTGCTGCCATGCGCTATCGCCTTACATTTTCCTATCATCTCTCGACATATTTAAGACCTATATATATTTCGTCGTCCACACGAAAATGCGGGTCGTAAAATCGCTTAAATGCTTCTTTGGCACATAGCGAAAGGTTCTGTGTGATATGTACCCATCTCTCATCCTTGACTTTAATAAGGTTGGAAATCTGCCCATAGAACCTGCCCGTATGCTGGAGAATGGCAATGGCTTCTCTCTCATTGTCCGTCATCTTAGGAATGGCAACCACTTCTCCATTAAGGAGTATTTCACGGCAGTAGTCTGAGAACTTCCGTCTTGTGCTTTCCGCCTTTGACTTGATGCGCTGCTTTTCCTCTAAGGTGCATCTTACCTTGATGAACTCCGTCTTGTTCATCCTCGCTTCTTCTTTACCTCGTTGCTGCCATTTGGCAGTTCTGCTATCATATCTGTTCATATAAAAGTCCTCTTTTCTTTGTTTTCAATCTTGCTTAATTTCTGAACACTGACCGATGAGAACGGAGTGATTACGGTCTAATCTCCCCGACAATTAAACGAGGGGAGCAAGCGCAGTTTGTGGGTACAAACTGACGTCTTGCAATGTCAGCTAACGAAACGTTTACGCATAAAGCGTTTTGTCGTCCAAAAATGAATGCTATGCATTCAGAAGATTAACTGTGTTCGTGGCATTCCCACCATTCAATGTGTTCAGTAAAAATCTATTGTTGGTACTACCCTAAAACGGTCGAGGATTTTGAGTGAAAGGGACGTTCCTTTTTCTGAAAACCCTCGACCTTTTTCTTACGGCTTACAGTCTTCTCCATTTCTCTATGTCCTCATCATATTCCTCTAGATGTTGGCGGATAATGTTTTCTACGAAACTTGAAAGGTTGCTGCCCCTATCGCCTAATCTGCGTACAATGAAGTCCGCACGTTCCTGTGTCTCCCTGCTCAGATAGACCGCTTTTCTCTCACTTAGCTTTGTCGGAACAAGGAACGCTTGCTTGTATGCTTCGAATGTCTCCTTTCTCATCTTGGCACTGATGCGTCGTTGAATAGTTGCATGCTCTGTATGCAGTACAGGCTCGGATGGCGTGGCATGCTCTATGGTATGTTTTGTTTCTTGTTGTTTTTGCTCTTGAATATTTTTCATTCCCTCTGCCCGGAATTCAGCGACAGTTTGTTCACTTGAATTTTCAGCTTGGCTCATACCAAAAGTTTTTCCTATGAAACGATCTATTTCTTCCATATTTCTTCTTTCCTTTTTCATCACTCTATCTTATTTTAAGTTTGACTGTTTTATTTTGTTGCTTGTATTTGGAGTTTTCTCCAACTTTTTTGTTGCTCACGGACACGGCTGGCGTGAAAATCGTTGAGGTCTTTGAAGTCTCTATAATACACTGCCATATCTTCTACCTTAAAACCTGTGTTTACAAATTCCTGCACTGCCTTTCGCCCAGCATCGTCATTATCAAGAAAAGCACGAATGGAGGTTATACTTCTCTCGTTTAGGTAGCGAATACTTCTGGCCACATTGCTTACAGAGTTCATCACAAGGCATTGGTTGGTTACTTTCTCTTTCATTGAAAGAAAAGAGAGAAAGTCCATAAAACCCTCGAACAGACAAACGGCTGTTCCATGTCCTCAAATATCGAGTGATGCCCTTCGGGGCCGTTCCCTTGAACGTATTGTTGTCCCGAAGTTCATAGCCACCCGAAGAGTTGGCAAAGCCGATGGCTTCATATCTTCTTCCTCTTACCTCGTAACTGATACATTTGAGAAAGGTGTTGCCTTTTCCAAATTAATACAGCGTTCCTTTTTGAAATACTCCTGTAAGTGCGGCGACAAGGTGTCTGATAGGCATATCTGTCTCCTTGTACCGCTTGCCGTTACATTTTCTCTTTGATTTGGACTGATGGATATTCCTCTATTTGTAAACTGTAGCTGTGCGTTGTATTATCGGGAGCGTTTCTGTCCCAAACGGCAGATGGCTTCCCGAGAGCGTGCAGCCCTCCAAACGCATGCAAAGGTCGATGATGCTTCCACCCCTGCCTTCGGCATAGTCTATCCAAAGGTTCTTTTCCGTGTCCACCTTGAAACTCGGATGTGTTTCCTCCCTGAGCGGTGAGTGGTACATGGCATAGGTCGGTGTCTTGCGGACAGCTTGATGCCTTTACTTTCGAGATATTCCACGATGGAATATCGCTTGATAGCTGATAAATCTTCTTCTTTCATTGTTTTTGATGTTTTAATGGATTGAATGATAATTATTTATGCTTGTCTGTTTTATGGTTTTACCGTTTCCAAAGTTTTCCTCTCCAAACTTTTTCATCTTTCTTCTTACTACATACTATTTTGTGATTTAAGTGATTGATAATCAATATTATTTTGTAGTATCAGCCATACTACAAACCTACTACATGTGCCTACTACATTTGGCTACTACAACTATTGAGCAAAGGACATGGGAGTATTTTCCTTACCTTATACACATAGATAGGGCTACCGCCCTCCCGTCGCTTACTTACTTTTAAACCTGCCTTTCTTAGAGCCTCACCCATGTGCTTCAAGGATAAGGGATGGTCGTATAAAGTCCCAAGTAGGTATTATCTCGGTGGTGGTCATATAAGAGTATGAGGATTAGCCTCCGTTGGCTTTTCAAAACAACGTAACAAAAGTTCATTTCTGCAGTCTGTACTTGAAAGTCTTCACTCTCCCTATATACTCGGCTATCTCATCATCGTCAAACCAATAGCGGAAACCTGACTTTAACAGGGCTTTGGCTTCAGCATAGACATTATCCATTGAAATACGCTTGGCTTTCTCTATGTCTATGGAAAGAACTTCAAAAGGAAGAAACCGTCTGCTGCCTGTCGGGTCGGTAAGAAAGTCGTTGCCGTTCACTGATGCCACAAAGCTTGCCAAGTGGGGATGCTCCTCAACATATTTGTCATACGGCATACGGTACTTGACCATCGGACAGGTGATAAGGTTTTTCAGCTCATTCTCGTCCCGCTTATTGAGGGCTTTGAGCTGGTCATCTATATTTACGATAAGGTTCTGCCCGATTAGGTAAGTGTATCTTTCTCCTGCGGATATATCTTTCCTGTGTAACTATAACCATATAGTGCCGGGCGGACAGAGCAGGTCAAGGAACGTGGTCTTGAACTTTCCTGCTCGCCTTCAAACGAGGCAGGTATGGTTACGGCACTCGCGGTCGTCGATTGCGTTGCCGACCACCGCCACAAGCATTTGTAAGATACGGCAACCATTTGTTAGAATTACGGACAACAACACAGCTTGCCAAATCGGAATTGCTTTGGTGAAAAGAAGTAAGAACACTACTACCACTGTAACTACCACCATTGCTACAACCATCACCTATATCTATCAATGGTAACCCTTTTAAATACTCCTGCACAGGATTGATACGGGGAGAAAAGCTGCTTTCAATGATGGAATTAAAGGTTCTCGGCAGAAGTCGCTAGTTTTATCGCAATCAAGTTCCCTGCGAAGCGTATTGATTTCATAACGACCGACTTTTGTAAATATGCCGCTGTTCCTACTTCGGTATTCGGTTCTACCCAATACTGTATTGTATCTAAAATCGTAGTGTGTGGAGAGGTATTTCTATCTCTACGTTCTTGGATGAACTACCCCTTCGATGAGATTTCTCCTGCTGTCTGTATTGCCTGCATCTGTGTTCTTTTTCATTATCCCTTGAATTGGTTCCAAGAGTGAAGTTAGGGTGAGAATGTTAACTTCCAAGCATTCAGAGCCTTCTTGCATAATGTTGCGCTCGTCTGCTGCAAAATTCTTAGGGAATAGCAGGCAAGAAGAGCATTTATCGTCTCATTAAGCAAAAAACAGATGAAGGAAAGATCGGTTAGCTGAAATACGATGTCGTTGTTTGCTCTCAGATGTACTCTTTGCTTTGATTACCTTATTAGCCTCAGTTGTGCAGTGGCAAGAACATCAATCTGTCTCTTTTGTCCTTGTTATAGCGCCACAAGCTGCCACTTGAATGAAATGTGATGGAATAAGAAATATCCAATATTAATTTTGCATAAGACAAACTGCGCTCGACAAAGGATAAGTGAACTTTCCTCTGCACTCGCTTGGATTGTCTTTGCAATGAAAGAAAAAAGACGGGGCAGGAAAACGCAAATGTGAACCGATGAAACGGATTGCTCTTTTCCCGATTGTTCCCGATACTTCCCTGCTGTTCCCCACGGCTTTGAGAGCGTACGTACGCCATTACCTTTGCCAGCAGAAACAGGAAAGAACTGAAACAACAAACAATAACAAAATATGATTATGAACTATTACGTCATTACGGAAACCAATTGGGCAAAGCTTCGAGATGAAATCTTGAGCCTTGCGGAATGCTGCCACAAGGCATTCGGAGAGAAAAGCAAGCAAACGGACTGGCTGCACAACGGTGATGTGTGCCAGCTGCTGAATATCAGCAAACGCACCTTGCAGCATTATCGTGATACGGGCGTGCTGCCGTTTACGCAAATCGGACACAAGTGCTATTACAAGTGCGAGGATTGGAAGCACTGCTTCTTATGAAGTCGAACAAACCTAAAACAAAATGATATGATGGAAACAGCAAGAGACTTGAACATGGAGACGGACAGATGCAGCTGGTCGTCTCGGCCTTGAGAGGTGTAGGCAAACGGATTGTGGAAGTGGCGCAGACGCACAAGCCACTCTTTGCTGGCGAACTTTTCCTCACGGGCAAGGAAGTGTGCGAGCGTCTGTATATCAGTCCCCGCACTTTACAGACTACCGCGACAGGAGAATCATTCCCTACACGCAGTTTGCAGGGAAGATACTCTACCGACTCTCCGACATAAACCAACTATTGCAAAAGAACTATCGAAGATAAAGCCTTCGCAAGGGACGTTTCCTGCTGACTTATTCGTCTTTCTCGTTAAGAATGAGTAACTTTGTGGCAAATTCAATAATATACAACTATGAGACAGAAATTCACTTTGATTACATTGGGAGTAAAGGACTTTCAAAAGGCATTGGCTTTCTATGAGGGATTGGGCTGGAAGAAGTCGGAACAGAGCCAGGAAACTTACGCCTTGTTCCTTTTGGGTGGGATAGTCTTGGGGATATACCCACTGCAAGAATTGGAAAAAGATACGACGTTATACCATCAACAGACTGCCTTTTCGGGCATGACAATCAGTTATAACGCCATATCGGAAGAGGAAGTCAATGCCGTGATGCAGGAAGCACAAACGGCTCGGAGCAACCATTGTGAAACCTGCACAGAAAGTGTATTGGGAGGATACAGCGGCTATTTCAAGGATTTGGACGGCTTATGTGTTCGAGGTAGCCTACAACCTTTTTGGCAGATTGACAGAGACGGAAATCTTGTCTTGTAGTTTGTCAAGTGCAATGACCAAAGAGCAGACAATTAAGGAACTGACGGTGATTCCCGGAATAGGGAAATCGCTTGCAACCGATTGTGGAATATCGGGATAACCTCCGTTGCAGACTTGAAAGGCAAAGCCCCCGAAATACTCTTTGCTTTGTCCAACGACTATGCTGGAGTGGTGCAGGACCGTTGCGTACTGTATGCTTTCAGATGTGCCGTTTACTTCGCGCAGACACCGCCAGAGCATAGGGAAAAGGAAAAGCTGAACTGGTGGTTCTGGAAAGACTGAGCCGATCGTACTCCTAAGATTGACATGGTCTTGATCGTATCAAAGGATCTGTGTTTTAAATTTGTCTTGAATTGTTAAAGCACGAAGCCTATCAAGCCCGAATGTTGGCAACAACGGTATAGGGGCACGATTAACACCAGAAAATAATAATACACTTTTTTTGAAAGCGCAAGTAAGCACAGATAGAAATTAACGTGTGCAGGACAAGGATTATAAGTGAAATTAGGGAATAATCGGCATTCTCTTAGCAGAATGTTCAGATATTCTGCTGGCTTCATCGTAAAATTTAGTATCTTTGTGGCATTACTAACCCTTTAATTCTAAGCGATATGATAAAGTAGGTAATTCAAGCGAAGAAGAATCCGCTGAAGAAAGAAGAAGTGGAGTTTTATCCGCAGGCTGCACCGACCACGCCGGTAACGTTGGCGCAAATCGTAAAGCGGATAGAGAAACGCTCCACCGTGTCGAGTGCTGACGTGAAGGCTGTGTTGGACGCCTTACAATACGAAGTTATCGAGGCCTTGGAGAATGGCAACACCGTGCGACTGGGCGACATCGGTTCGTTCCGTCTCACTATCAAGGCGGAGGGCGCAGCAACGGCCGTCGAAGCCAAGGCAAAGGCGCGAAACTCATAAAGCAGGTGAACGTGCAGTTTACCAAGAGTACGGCCATGCGTGATTCTTTCGACATCCGAAGTCTCGACTTCGCCCCGCAGGAAGATATCGTAAACGCAAAATAGCATGATGGCAGCATCGTAATGCCTTAACGAAAAACGTGTTTCCGGCATACGAAAAGGATATTTTCCATATGTGTCGGGAACACCGTTTTCAAGGTTTAAAAATACAATTTTGCAACTCGCTGATAATCAATACTTAGCAAAAGGCAAAAATTGTCTTATAAGAGAATTTTGAGAATGTACTTCGTACTTCTAAGGGAATTAGGAAATTTGATATTAGCTAAGGCTATAAAGAAAAGAGTGATTATTATACAAAAAAGAAGAACATGGTAAATATAGTAAAAAAACAACGACAGAAATAATTCTTCCTGCTGAAAAAGTTGAATACTTACAAAGAGAACTAACTAATGTAAGAGAAGAACTTATAGGGAATAAATATATTGAAGAAGCAAGACTAGTTTTGAAGGCTGGTGGATTAAGAAGTGCTATTGGATGCTATTGGAATGCAGTAAGTGATGATCTAAGAAGAAAAATAATACATAGAAGTTTGGACTTGTTTAATAAGGAAATGAATAAATCTGCAAAGACTTACGAAGACTTCCAAAATAACATTACTGATTATGATTTAATAGAAGGTGCGTATAAAATAGGTGTTCTTAGTTGGGAAGCAAAAAAGTCATACATCAAGCAAGAGAAACCCGTAATATATTTGACGGACATCCAGACAGTTCGATCCAAACCTTTTTAAGGTTCTAAACATGATTGCAGATTGCAACAAATATGTGTTATCACAAGAGTTTCCGATTCCAATAATCAACGTAAACGATTATATCGTTAAAATGGATACGGATACTTATGACAAGCATGAATTAGCTGTTGAACAAGCTTTCATTGATTTACCAGAAGTTTATAAGAAAGAAATGTGTAACAAATTGTTTACATACTACATTGGGATACAATCTCAACGCGTTTTCGTTCTAACATTGAATTAAGTTTTCCTATTTTGTGGAAAGTAACGCCAAAAGAAATACGACAACAAATAGGACAACGTTTTGATAAAATGTACCTTGAAGGTGATGCAATGAAGAATAAGAAGGGGGTTGATTTATTTAGCTTAATTGACGGCTTAAGATACTTGTCTACGGCAACCAGAAAGTTAATCTATGCCCCCATATACAAAATCTAGAAAAGAACTTAGATAACTGGGCACAAGAAGCCTTGTCTGTAAGAGAACTTGAATCGTTTGGTTCTGTTATCCCAGACGAATATGTTGAAAGATTAGTAGCAGCTTTAACTCTGACATATGTAGGATATAAAGGTGCAAGTTATAGTTTCAGCAGAACTTCGTTTTATTCTGATGCGGCAGCACCAAGAATTTCAAGGATGTTTGAAAAATTTGACAACAAGTCAGCAGAAGAGTTTGTAAAAACAATAAAGACAAACTCAATCTTGAAATCAAGAATATGTCATGTCGGGCAACTTAGTAGACTTAGAACACTTGGCAATATTCTTCTAAACAAACCAGAAATCACTAGCGACACTAAAATCTTTCTTGAATTACTAGTTGATGAATCTAGAACAAAAGAATTATACAATGAAATAAATAAGTAGAAAGAACTCCTACCAATAAGAGCCTTCAATCAAATGGATTGGTGTGGGAGCATGATTTCGGTAACAGAAGCGACTTAGGTATTGGTATCAGAATCCTTCAAGACTATGGGATAAGGTAAAGGCTCTCTGATATGTGGCACTTGGACAGAGATGCCTCTCTTTCAAGTGCCATTCTTTATCGGATAAATTGATTTGCAGTTTTTTAAAACTGCTCTGTTGTATTGAGTTAGATAAACTCGGAATTACCTGTATCTCTTCATAATGTATTTCAGCCTTGGAGTCTCAATTACTTCATTGATTTCAAACCCAAGTTTCTCATAAATTCTCTTTGCTTTTTGGTTGAAATCAAAGACCGTTAGGGAAATACTTTTAATATTATCATCCTCAAGAATGAAATCTACAAATCTTTTTAGGGCCTCAGTCCCAAAGCCCAATCCTGTTTTTCGGGGATCTATTACAAATCTACCTATGTGTATGTTATCCTTACCAATTCGTACTTCTTGTATCATTCCGATAAATTCCCCTTGGTTGAATATCGAAAATACATTTCCCAAGTCCTTTATTTTATCATAGTCCAGCGGGTAAGAAATTTCGGAACCCATCCATTGCTCCTGAAACTCTTTTCCTTGTTCGTTGGACCATTCACATAAAAGCAAAGCATTGCCTTTATTGATTCCCTTTTCAATTCTAATATCCCTCATCTCGTTAAAAGTCTCGGTTGTATTTTGCAAAGATATATAAATTGCTTGAAATATAGAACAAGTACCACCTTGCTTTTCGCCGTAACTTTGCAAACTGTAGTTTGTTGTAGTAATAGCAATCTCTCCTTCCTGACTACACGCCAACCCTTTTTCTTTCACCGTATTACCTTTCCTTGTAGTTATGTAGTAAGATAATATCGGTGAAAGGGAAAAGTATATCAATTGATACTGGCATTGCCGTGTAGGTATATCTGCTCTATCACAAGTGCAGAGCGTTGCAGCTTTTGGCAAACGTATTTTCTGAACAAGTGCGCTTCCGTGCTGTCCAATTGATAAGACAAAGCGATGATGATTGAAAGCGGATAAAGCGGGGCATATCCTTTTAACAGTCCGTTCACGTAGACTTCCACCTCCCCTGCGGCCCTTTCTTCGGATTGTAGGGTATATGTTTTCAGAAGCAGTTGCAATCGATAATTGAGTTTCCTCCATGTTACACCGAAGAAATCTACCAATTCGCTCTCTGTCATTGCTATTTCGCCTTTGCCTTTGCGAATAATTTGCATACTGTCGCCCCACTCGAAATAACTGCGGTCTCTTTTTGTTTGATGGTGATTGACATTCATACGGTTTCCTCCCTCGTTTCTTTTGTCTGATGTTTCCTTATCAACCTGTCCATGTCCTCCGAAATCTTATTGTCTGTCACCTGTGCGTAGATTTGAGTGCTTGAGATAGAAGCGTGTCCCATCATCTTGGCAATGCTTTCGATAGGTATTCCTGCACTTAAACTCATCGTGCCGAACGTGTGCCTTGCCATGTGGTAGGACAACCGTTCTCTGATACCGCAAGCCTTGCCCACGATGCTCAGCTTTGCACTCATCACGCTACGGCTGCAAGCACAGTGAAAGATAAAGTCGTCACCTTTTTCTTTCACCGTCTGCATTTCTTTCGTGCTGGGTTGTTCTTCCTTACATTGATTGATGATGGCCTCCGCTATCGGGTGCAGTGGCACAATAAACTCTACCTTTGTCTTCTGCCGTTCCTTGCGGATATATTTCTGTCCGTCTGCTGCCGTTTGAATGTGTCCAAATTGCAAATGTTCCATATCAGCAATAGCCAAGCCCGTGAAACAGGCAAAGATAAACATGCGTCTTGCTTGTTCTGCTTCCTTATCAAGTACTCTCAATACCATGAGTTTGGCAACATCGCTCTTTTGCAAGAAGTGTATCTTCTGTTCCGTTTTCTCGTACTTGGCATTCTCAAAAGGATTGCAACGAATGAGCCTTTGACTGACCGCACGATACATCAGCCTACTCAACCAACAAAGGTAGCGGTTGATGGTTGCTGTTGCCAAGTCTCGTTTTTTCAGATAGAAACGGTATTCTTCAAACAAGTCTTCCGTTATAGTGGCTATGACTATATCCGTCATTCCCTTATCCTTTACAAACTCTGTAAGTAACTTGTCTGAATGGAGAAGATTCTGATAAGTCCCCTCTGCCCTTGATTTGCCCACGCACTCTTTAACGGATTGCAGTTCTGCTTTGCTAATGGCAAGAAGTGTTGTCGGCATGGTGGCTATCCCCTGCAAACGGTTCTTGAGCAGTTCCACGCTTACCACTCCGTCCTTTATCAATATCTCCTGATAGGTCTTTTCTACAAGTTCTTTGAACTCGCCAATTCTTTGATTGGTTCTCTTGTCGGTTGTCAGTCCTTTCCTGCTGTTCCACTCGGAGGATTTGCACTGCTCGCCTGTGGTAATGGCGGTACTTTTTCCGTCTATGGTGATACGGCAGAGAATGGTGGTCTTGCCGTCTGCCTTTGTTTTCTGTCTGTTGATATAGAATAGTGTCTTGAATGTACTTCTCATTGTCTTGTTGTTTTAATTTCTGAAATGAATGCATAAGAATATACAAAGTATAGAGATTAGATAGTCAAATGCATATCTTCGGTGAAAGAAAGGAAACGGTCGAATTCCTCAAAGAGTTTCTGTGGTGTTACCTTTGCATAACGTTCGGTCATACTTACGTTCGTATGTCCGAGCATCTTGCTGACTGTTTCAATAGGAACGCCCTGCTCTAAGGTGATAAGTGTGGCAAAGGTATGCCTTGCCGTGTGCGAGGTAAAGGGAAAAGAAATACCTGCCCGTAGTCGCAAGGCTTTGAGACAGGACTGATAAGTGGGATATTTGATGCAAGGCAGCAGTGTTTCCCTTTCATCGCTGTGCATTTTCTCAATTAAGCGAACTGCTTCCGGCAACAACTTGATACGACAAAGCACACCCGTCTTCTGTCGGTTGAACTTCAACCACAAACTACCTGCATCATCACGAACAAGATGCTTCTTGCTTAGCTCCATCAAATCACAATAAGCTGCACCGGTATAGCAAGCGAAGAGAAACACATCGCGAGCGGTTTCCATTTCCTCTTCCAACTCATCAAAGCAGATTGCCTTCAACTTGTCCAATGCTTCTTGGTCAAGAGCTTTAGGTGCTTTCTTGTCTCCTCGTTCTATATGTACTTTATCAAACAGAAGCGTATCAGCCAGCCTCTCACGATAAGCCAGCCTGCAGACAGTCTTCAAATCTGCTGCAGCTCTGAAAAATGTGCTTTGCTGATGCCCGAGTTCACTAAGACAGAATGCTTGCAATTCGTAGATGAAGTTTTCTGTCAACTGCGAGAATGCCAAATCCGAAACATGATACTTCTTCTGTATAAACTCCTGCAATCGTTTTCGAGTGGAATGATAGGCAGACATAGAGTCCCTCTTGATGTCTATACCGATATGGCTTTCTTTCTCCTTAATGAGCATATCCAATCTCTCGATGAGCATACATCGTGCCTGCACACAGCCTTGAAACTGTTCCTTTACATCGGTTGCATCAAATGGCTGTCCTTTGGCAATCAACGACTGATAGGCAGATTGAATGGAAAGCAGAAGATTTTCCAACCAGCCGTTAACCTCCACCGCCTCATGGCTCTTGCCGTCCATCCTGCTCTCACGTGAATTCCACAAGTCGGGGTTGCAGGAAAGTTTACAACTAAACTGGGCAATGGAACGCCCAATGGTAATACGTCCCATAATCGGAGCTTTCCCCGATTTGTCAAGCCCGCTCTTTTTAAGGTAGAGCAGCACCTTCATTTTCTCTGTTTTCATACGCTTTAATATTTGTGGGCAAAATTACCCGAATTAAAGCGTTCCTCACTTACGCAGAAAACTGCCGACCGAAGCAACAGCCACACGAACGAAAATAATTCAGTTACCGAATACTGCACCATCGTTACCTACATCAAAATAGGGTAACACTCTGGTAACTGAACTTCTGCCTAAATCTGCATATTTCTGCCCTTTACAAACAGAGCAGTATTATGCCAATTCGTGTATTTCCTCCTCATTATCAGTTAGTTTACATCAATTTCGATATTTCTTCATTTTCATTGATTAGTTACAAGCCGCTTGTAACTTGGTTACACACGGCTTGTAACTTGATTACACACGGCTTGTAACATTCCTTTTTGCCGTTTTCCGCAATGGAAGGCGTGATAAACGGCGTGCCGTCTGTCGGCAACCAAGGCGAGCGGCAGCTTCCTATGGGATGCCTTCTTTCAGTTCTCGTAGAAGTCGTAGGACACATTATCCTCGCTGAACTTCTGTTTCACGGCGGGCATCTCGTCCGGATAGCCGATGACGATAACCGATAGCGGGATGATGGTTTCCGGCAATTCCAGTACCTCGGAAAGCTTGCTCATTCGCTCTTTAATGGGGTAGACGCCTGTCCAGACGGCTCCCAGGCCGAACCCGTGGGCGGCAAGCAGGATGTTCTCGGTAGCTGCCGAGCAGTCCTGCACCCACATTTCGGCCGCCTCGCCCTCAAAAGTCTTGCTCTTGTCGCCGCATACCACGATGGCAAGCGGGGCTTGCGCGACCATGCCGCCGTTAGGGTTGGCGGCAGCCACATGGGCCAGGACCTCCTTGTCGGTGCACACCACGAAGTGCCAGGGCTGCCTGTTGCCTGCCGTGGGAGCGGCCATGCCCGCACGGAGCAGCTTCTCGAGAGTGTCCTCATCGATTTTCTTGTCCTGATACTTGCGTACGCTGACGCGTGTCAGAATGTTGGTGTAGACAGCTTCGGAGGGCTCGGCCGCCTTGGGCTCCGTGGTCTTCAGGAGCATGAGTTGTATGGCCAGGTAGACCAGTGCGGCAGCGAGAGCCAGTATCAATATCCTTGTTTTCATGTCTTGAGTCTCCTTATTTTGAACTTTGACTTAACTTGAACAATGTGCCGGTGGGGCATACGAACCGGCAGTAGGGGCGCGTTATGATGGTCGAGAGCAGCACGAAGCCTATGGCAATGGCTATGACAAGCCATGAGGCAGAAGTGAAGATGAAGGCAGAGAAAGGCTCATAGTCAATCCAGTCGAACCACACGCCTGTCCAGAGGCAGAACATCAGCCCGGCCCAGAGCAGCTGCCGGAAGGCATCGAGGCGCTTCACGGCCTGCGGGCTCATCTTGATCTTGTATCTCACGCACTTGCCCGAGAGTTCCTGCAAGGAGCCGAAGGGGCACACATGGGTGCAGTAATATGACTTCTTTCCGAACAGCGGATAGACGAAGGCGGTGATGAGCATGATGGCGGGCACCGTCAGCGTGAGGAGGTTCATGCCGTTAGACATATAGCCGATGATGGAAGAATAGTTGAGGAAGAGGCCGCACCAGAATCCCAGAACCAAGATGTTGAGCACCTGTTGGACAAGGCGGTATTTCCTGTTCTTGATGAACAGCGGCAGGATAGCTGCCATCAGGGCGACGACGAGGCCGCCTATGGCCTTGGTCGAGAGGTCGAGCTTGGCGAGCAGGGAATCCTCCTGCTCGGTCTTCAGGGCAAACTGGAGCCCCTGCCTTACATTTCCGATGATGGCCTTGGAGGAGAAGGTGGCTCCCGAGACGGCGTCCACTCTCAGGCCTTGCGCCTGCTGCAAGGTCTTGCCGTTCCACTTGCCGAGGAGTCTTCCGGCCATCTCGAAGAACTCCGGAGTCTCCTCGTTGTCCAGCGCCTTGACGCTGACGACCCTGTCGTCCTTGATCTTTATTTCCAGAGGCACCGTCCCGGCATAGCCCATGATGTCCCTTCCCAGAAGGGTGGTGTTGATGACCGTGGTGCCGTCTGCAAGTGTCCGCATCGTCTCCACCTTGCTGACCCTGGCGGTGTCGGCGGCCGCTTCCACCTTGTGGCCGAGCCACTTGCCGTCGCGCCGGATGGAGACGGCAAGAATCATCAGAACGCATGCCGCAAGGCTGAGCAACTGCCTGAATTTGTCTGATCTGTTAGTCATATTCTGACGAGTCATGGATTTTGTGCAAAAATACGAAAAAAAAGTGGATCGGCCGACTTTTTTTACTAATCTTTATGCTATCTTTGCATCTTGGGCAGGAATGGTATACTTCTTGCAGGTGTGGTGATGGATAGTCATGTGATTCACTTATAATAAAGATACTCGCAGAAGGTTTTTTCTGTAATAACAAACAATTTTCAGATTATGGATATCAACAAGAAAATGCAGGATGCGTTCAATGCGCAGATTGCCGCAGAGCTTTATTCTTCGAACCTTTATCTCCAGATGGCATTCTGGTTTCGCAAAGAGGGATGGAAAGGTTTTGCCAACTGGATGTTCAGGCAGAGCGACGAGGAGAAAGGACACGCTCTCGACATGGCAAATTTCGTGCTGAACCGTGGCGGCGAGGTTAAATTGAGGGCCATTGACGCTGTTCCAACGGAGTTCGAGGGCCCGAAACAGATCTTCGAATATACCATGGAGCACGAGAAGAAGGTTTCCGACCTGATTGCCAAACTGGCAGACTTGGCTGGCGACGAGCACGATCATGCCTCTTCTAACTTCATGGACAAGTATGTAGATGAGCAGGTTGAGGAGGAAGCCAGCGTGCGCGATATCCTGAATCTCTTCCGTCATCGCGACGGACATACGGTGGCCAACATCGACGATATTGTCGGAGGAAAAGAATAACCCCCAACTCCATGAGGAGCTTTGGCAAGATAAAATTCCCGGGAAGAGGTTTTTCTTCCCGGGAATTTTTGTATATTTGCGGTTGAATAATGTCCAAACACGCGATGAGATGTTGCCTCCTGCTCCTTTTCATGGGGCTTCCGGCTGCTGCGCAGGCGCAGGGCTTCTTCCTCCAGCGGCAGAGCGACAGTCTGTCGTGGCTCTGCCTGGAGCAGGAAGGGGTTGTCAGCCGATGGAAGCTTCCTTATCCCGTATACCGGCTGCAGGTGGGCGATGTGAATGGAGACGGCCTCGATGAGGCGATGGTGGGCGTGTTTAAGTCCACCCGCTATTATCCGCCGGGACGCCGCCTGTTCATCTTCAAGAATGTGAGGGGCAAGATCCGTCCGATGTGGATGGGGTCTAAGTTGGGCGGCATACTGGAAGATTTCCGCTTCGTGGGCGGTCGTGTGCGCAGCCTCGAGACCACTACCGACGGGCTCTATGTAGTCGCGGAATATGAGTGGGACGACTTCGGGCTGCACTTCGTGCGGTTTCTCGCCACGGGAATAACTCGTCCTGAGGCCGTAGAACGATTGGAAGAGCCTTAGTTCAGCTGACATTAAAACGAAAAACAAGAAATGATATGAAACTGAAACTGATGATTGTCATGATGCTGTTGCCTGCAGTAAGCATGGCTCAGGAACGCCCGGAGGCAAAACGGCAGGGCATTATGCTCCCGGGAAAAGGGCATATTCGTGTGGAGAACCTGAACAAGAAGCTCGACTTGAAGATGGATATTTCGAATCTGTCGGTCAGCGAACTGCGGGTGTTGCGCAACGCCCCTGCCGCCCGGCAGGGATATAACTTCAAGGACGCGACGCTCAATGCCCTTTTCTCCTCTACCACTTGGTATACCGATACGATGCTGAATCGTTGGAATAATGCGGAGTCTGCCTATCAAGAAGCTTTGGAAAAGATGCACAAGTCGTGGACGGACGAGCTCACGGAGCGGGAGCGCAAGACGATTGACGAGCAGGTGAGGAAGCGCTCGGAAGTCCATTATACGCCGGCCGAGCGGGCTTTCATGGAGCGCCTTCAGGCTCGGGAGGACGAACTGAGGAAACTGAACTTCAAGGCGAAGGCGGGTTGCGTGGTGAACATAGACAACCTCGTCAATCCCTATCAGCTGGACTCCATCGAGCCGCCGCTTATGGACATGCTGGGCCGTCAGGGCTTCGCCATTGTGCCGGCGCAGCATAACCAGCTATTCCATGTCTACGAGAAGAACGACTACAGCGACTTCCCCAGCTTCGTAACGACAGATCTGTTCCTGCAACTCTTCCATTTCTATTTCGATGCCAGCCTGCGCGAGGTGGAGGAACAGAGGCTGCTGGGCACGATGACGGAGCTCTGCCATGGACTCTATCACCATTTTACGGGTCGTCTGGCGGCGCTGCAAGCTCCCAGGGACAGGCAGATGAGGGATAATGCGGAATGGTGTCAGGCTTATTTCGCAATAGCCCTGCGGCTGCTGACGGGCACTCTTCCCTCCGTGAACCCGACTTATGAGGACATGGCGAAGGAAGAGGTGGCCAAGGTGCTGGCGGCGGAGAGCTGGCAGTCTCCTTTCCTCGGACCGGACTATACCGGGATGGATGGAGTGCTTTTCCCCTACAGTCTCTTCCGTCCTCGCGGCCACTATACCCGGAGCGAGCCGTCTGGCCGTTACTTCCGGGCCATGATGTGGCTGCAAAGCGTGCCTCTGGGCACGGACTATCTGGAGCAGCTGCAGCGGGCGGTGCTCATGGCCGAGGCGCTCAATCAGCCCGATTTGTATGCGAAATACCAGTCTGTGGCAGAGCCGCTGACCTATCTTATGGGGGCTCCCGACAATGTAACGATCCTGCAGGTGGGTGAGGAATGCCGTCGGATGGGCGGCAAGCTTGGCAGTAAAAAATCGTTGCGGACATTGCGCCGGAGCGTTGAGGAGATAGCGAAGAGGCAGACGCGCATCAAGCCGCTCTTTGCTCATACAAGCAAATATAAAATCAATTTCATGCCGCAACGCTACCAGCCCGACGGTGAGGCCATGCTGAAACTGGTGGACGCGAAGAACTTCCCCAGTCGCAGGGAGGCACCTATGGGTCTTGACATCATGGCTGCCATGGGCTCGGAAACTGCCAAGGAGATACAGCGGCAGTTGCCGGAAGCCACGACATGGGAGGGCTTCTCTGCCGGCATGGACACGGCGCGCATCGTCATGCAGCGCATTCATGCAGACTCGACCATAGCCAATCACTGGATGCGGGTGCTGCAGCTTTTGAGCGATTCCACGGCCGGGGCACCCTATTTCATGCGCACTCCGCAGTGGGGGAAGAAGTCTCTGAACGCCATGCTTGCCTCTTGGGCGGAACTGAAACACGACGCCATCCTCTACGCCAAGCAACCTATAGAAGCCGAATGTGGGGGCGGCGGACCTGAGCCGCCTGTCTTGAAGGGGTATGTAGAGCCGAATCTTGCGTTCTGGCAGGAGGCTATAAGGCTTGTCGATGAGACCATGGAACTCTTCGGTAAATATAACCTCGTAACGCCGAAGCTGTCTACCACCACCGAGCGCATTCGCGAGTTGGCCGAGTTCTGTCTGGCCATTACTCAGAAAGAGTTGGCAGGCAAAGAGCCTACCGACGAGGAATATAACCAGATAGAGATAATGGGCTCTACGATAGAGAACATCTCCTTGGAACTGGTTAGCAGCAAGGACGAGATGTTGCAGGGCTGGGACAATGTGTCTGGCACGGATAAAAAGGTTGCCGTGGTGGCCGATGTGTTTACCGCCAACGGCGACAATGTGCCGGAGGAGCATCATCGTGTGCTCTATGAGGGCACGGGACCTGCCTATGAAATCTATGTCGTGGTGGAGATGGGAGGGTTTCTTTACCTCTCGCGAGGTGCCGTGCTTTCGTATCGAGAATTCTGCAGGGGTGTCGACGAGCCGCGCATGACCGACGAGGAATGGCAGGAAACCCTAAAGGCTCGCCCTCATGCGGGAGAACCGGAGTGGATGCGGGAGATCATAGCCCCAGTGAAGGGAATGCCGAATGACAACGAGGAGGTGTTTTATAGTTCGGGCTGTTAGTCTGCTTTGCTTGTGGGGTGTCCATACGGGAGCCCTTGCCGGCGACACTCTTCGCATTGTCCTTACGGGTGATGTGCTGCTTGATCGCGGCGTGCGGCAGCGCATCGAGCAAAGTGGAGGCATGGATTGTCTTTTCTCAAAGGGGATAGATTCCCTTTTCGGGCGGGCGGACATCGTGGTGGGAAACTTGGAATGCCCGGCCACCCGCATACAGGCACCGGTCTTCAAGCGCTTTGTCTTCCGCGCTGAACCTGACTGGCTGCAGGGCTTGCGACGGCATGGGTTCACGCATCTGAACCTGGCCAACAATCATTCTATCGACCAAGGACGGGCGGGCTTGTTGGATACGCGTGATAACATTGTGAGGTTTGGTATGGTGCCTATTGGTGCCGGGGCCACCCAGAAAGAAGCCGCGGCCCCAATTCTGCTGGCAGATGGGAAGCGCAGAGTATGGATGCTCGCATCCTTGCGGCTACCTTTGGAAAGCACTCCTTACCTTCCCGCTCTTCCGAGTGTCTCACAAGAGCCTTTCGATTCGTTGCTTTCCCGTGTAGCTCAGATTCGTCAGAAGGATTCCGCAGCCTATATTATCGTGAGTCTGCATTGGGGTTGGGAGCATCACGAGCGGGTCTTGCCTCGCCAATATGAGCAAGCTCATTTGCTCATTGATGCGGGTGCCGACATCCTGGTATGCCATCATCCCCATGTCTTGCAGCCCGTGGAAAACTATCAGGGGCATATGATTTACTATAGCATAGGCAACTTTATCTTCGATCAGCGCAGACCGCAAAACACCCTGGCATGTGTCGTGCAGATCGAGATTACAGACCAGGGGGCAGCCGTGAAAAGTCTGCCCGTCAGGATAGAGAACTGTCGGGTTCGGCTGATGCATGCCCAGGAGTGCGACTTGCTGAAAGGGCGCCTTCGTTAACATGCCGTATCTGCAGCCATTGCGTCTGGCGATTTCCTGAATCTGGGCGGATAATTGACGATTCTATAAATGGCGGCTCCTTGCAGGGTATCCATTCAGAAATCCAGTTCAAGAAGGATTATGCTTTGGTCGCGATATAGTTGGCAATCCATTCGCCGACTTCCGTCGTGCCGTAACGGGCACCTCCTTCCACCTGTATCTCGGGTGTGCGGATGTTTGCGTCCAGGCTTGCGGCAACAGCCTCGCGGACAAGTGCGCCTTCTGTTCCTAAATGGAAGTGCTCAAGCAACATAGCGGCCGAAAGTATCTGGGCAATCGGATTGGCGAGGTTTTGTCCTGCGGCCTGCGGCCATGAGCCGTGTACGGGTTCGAAGAGTGGGGTGTGCTCGCCCAGCGAAGCCGATGGTTGGAGTCCCATACTTCCCGTGATGCAGCTCGTCTCGTCGGTCAGGATATCGCCGAAAGTATTCTCCGTGACGATGACATCAAAGAAGCGAGGCTCCGTGAGGACGCGCATGGAGGCATTGTCGATGAACATATAGTCGGTGGCCACCTCCGGATAGCGCGGCTCCATCTCCTTTGCGATCTGCCTCCAGAGACGACTTGACGCCAAGACATTGGCTTTGTCGACCACGGTGAGATGCTTCTTGCGCTTGCATGCATATTCAAACCCGACCTTCAGGATGCGTTCTATCTCCGGCCGGCTATAGAAATTGGTGTCGTAGGCCTTGTCGTTGTCCTGATATTTCTCGCCGAAATACATGCCTCCTGTCAGCTCGCGGATGACGACGAAGTCGGCTCCCCTGATCAATTCCTCACGCAAAGGTGAATGCTGGAGCATGCATTCGAAGGTCTGTACGGGACGAATGTTTGCAAACAGACCCAGCTTCTTGCGCATGGCAAGTAGTCCCGTCTCCGGCCGAAGCTTGGCTGTAGGATCGTTATCATACTTCGGATCTCCTACGGCGGCAAAGAGCACGGCGTCGGCAGCCATGCAGATCTGGAAGGTGGAGTCGGGGAAAGGGTCGCCGGCAACCTCTATTCCATGGGCTCCGCAGGGCGCTTCGTTGTATTCGAACTCATGTCCGAACCTCTTGGCGATGGCGTCCAGCGTGGCAAGGCCTTGTCCCATCACCTCCGGTCCGATGCCGTCGCCGGGCAGTATGGCAATTTTCAGTCTCATATCGCAGTTTGTTTTGGGTTATACTCTTTTGTTGTCAAGACCCCATCCGGTCAGTCGTCTTCCTTCTCTTTCTCAATGATGTTGAGCATCTTGAAGGTGGCTTTGATGGCCGCCTCCGTCTGGTCGGCATCCAGTCCGCGTGTGCGGAGCGGCTTGTTGCCGTTGTGCCAGGTGATGATTGTCTGCACCAAGGCATCGGTGCGGCCGCCGGGAGGGATGGTAACGGCATAGTTTGCCAGGAGGGGGAATGTGCGGTTGAGCTTCTCCTTGTATATTTTACGCAGTGCCTTTACGAACGCATCATACTGCCCGTCGCCGGTAGCCTCGGCGGCATAGACCATCCTGTTGATCTCCACCTTTATGCTGGCCATGGGCTTCAGGCCATAGGTGGTGCTGACCATGTAGCTGAGCAGCTTTACCTTTTCATCGCTTACATCGTGCTTGAGCACATCGCTCACGATGTAGGGGAGGTCGTCTTGGGTAACGATTTCCTTGCGGTCGCCGAGCTCGGTGATTCTTTCCGTAACCTTGCGTGTCTGCTCGGGTGTGAGTTCCAATCCCAGTTCCTTCAGGTTCTGGGCAATGTTGGCCTGTCCGCTGGTCTTGCCAAGGGCATACGCACGCTTTCTCCCGAACCGTTCCGGGGCGAGGTCGTTGCAATATAGATTGTCTTTGTTGTCGCCGTCGGCATGCACTCCCGCTACTTGCGTAAACACATTTTCCCCTACGATAGGCTGGTTAGGGGCCACGGCAATGCCGCTGTAGCCTTCCACGAGTCGGCTGATGGCATTGAGTTTCCCCTCCTTGATATTCGTGCGGGCACCGAAGTGATCTTTCAGGATGGCCTGCACGCTTGACAGAGGGGCGTTGCCGCAGCGCTCGCCAAGCCCGTTCACGGTAACATGAAGTCCCTTGCAGCCGCTTAATACGGCTGCGAGAGAGTTGGATACGGCGAGGTCATAGTCGTTGTGGGCATGGAAGTCAAAGTGCTTGTCGGGATAGCGCTTCACCATTTTATGGATGTATTCCACGCATTGCAGCGGATTCATGATGCCCAGGGTGTCGGGAAGCAGGAAGCGCCTGATAGGCGCGTCTCTGAATTTATCCATCATCTGATAGACATATTCGGGAGATTCTTTCATGCCGCCGCTCCAGTCTTCGAGGTAGAGATTTATGCTCATCTGCCGCCGGTCGGCATAGTCGATCACCCGGCTGATGTCGTCCAGATGTTCTTCGGGCGACTTATGGAGCTGCTGCGTGCAGTGCTTGAGGCTTCCTTTGGCGAGCAGATTGATCACCTTGCCGCCGCAATCCTTTATCCAGTCGATGGAGAGATGGCCGTCGACAAAGCCCAGCACCTCGATACGGTCAATCATCCCGTCGCGCTCGGCGCTGCGGCAGACCATCCTGACGGCTTCCTTCTCTCCTTCCGAAACCCGGGCGGAGCCTATCTCTATGCGGTCTACATTGACATCGCGGAGCAGCATGCGAGCTATCACGAGCTTCTCGTGCGGCTGGAAAGAGACCCCGTTGGTCTGTTCGCCGTCGCGCAGGGTTGAGTCCATGATCTCGATTGTTGGCCGAGTGGCTTGGTAGTGGCTGGCTATTTGTTCAACTGTTCCCATGCTTCTATTTTTTCCTTGTTCTCGAGAATGTAGTCTATGTCGTCGAGTCCGTTCATCAGGCAGTGCTTCTTGTAGGCGTTGATTTCGAACCGCTCGCCGTGGCCTGTTGCCAGGTTGCTGACCGTCTGGCGGGGCAGGTCTATCCTTACCTGCGTCCGGGGGTCCTTGTCGATGCAGTCGAAAAGCTCTTTGAGAAACTCCTCGCTGACGACGACCGGCAACACGAAGTTGTTGAGCTCGTTGTTCTTATGGATGTCGGCGAAGAACGAGCTGATGACCACACGGAATCCATATCCGGCAATGGCCCATGCCGCATGCTCGCGCGAAGAGCCGCAGCCGAAGTTCTTGCCCGCCACGAGGATGCTTCCACCGTAAGAGGGGTCGTTCAGGACGAAGTCTTTCCTTTCCGCCCCATTCTCGTCGTAGCGCCAGTCGTGGAAGAGGTGGTCGCCGAAGCCTCTCTTGTCGGTGGCCTTCAGGAATCGTGCCGGGATGATCTGGTCGGTGTCTATGTTCTCCAACGGGAGAGGGACGCAGGTGCTGGTTATGATGTCGAATTTCTGTTTCATAGTGTTCGTGGGTCTGTGATCTTGCCTGTTATTGCTGCCGCGGCCGCAACGAGCGGCGAGGCGAGGATGGTGCGTGCCCCCGGCCCCTGCCGGCCTTCAAAGTTGCGGTTGCTCGTGGCGACACAGTATTTGCCCGCCGGCACCTTGTCGTCGTTCATGGCCAGGCATGCCGAGCAGCCGGGCTGTCGGATTTCGAACCCCGCCGCTTGCAGTATGCGGTCTAATCCCTCGTCGCGAATCTGCCGTTCCACGGCCCAGGAGCCGGGCACGAGCCATGCCGTGACGCCCGCGGCCTTGTGTTTCCCCCGCACGGTGGAGGCAAAGGCGCGGAAGTCTTCTATGCGTCCGTTGGTACAGGCACCGAGAAACACATAGTCTACAGGCAGCCCGAGCAGTTGTCGGCCGGGCTCCAAGCCCATGTAGTCGAGTGATTTCCGAAACGCGGCCTGCCCTCTTTCGCCGATGTCCCCGATGTGTGGAATGCTCTCGCTGATCCCTATGCCCATGCCGGGATTGGTTCCGTAGGTGATGCGTGGCTCGATGTCGGCGGCGTCGAACTCCACCTCCTTGTCGAACACGGCATCGTCGTCGCTCCTCAAGGTGCTCCAGTAGGCCACGGCACGCGCCCATTCTTCTCCCTTCGGGGCATGTTCGCGGTTTCGCAGATACTCGAAGGTGGTCTCGTCGGGAGCCACGAGTCCTCCCCGTGCCCCCATCTCGATGGAGAGGTTGCAGAGCGTGAGCCGCCCCTCCATGGAGAGCTCCCTGACTGCCTGCCCCGCGTATTCCACGAAGTAGCCGGTAGCTCCTGCCGTGGTGAGCCTTGCTATGAGGAAGAGCGCGAGGTCCTTGGCGGTAACGCCCTGACCGAGGCTGCCGTGAATGCTGACGCGCATCGACTTGGGTTTCTGCTGGAGAATGCATTGCGAGGCCATTACCATTTCCACCTCGCTGGTGCCTATGCCGAAGGCTATCGCCCCCACGGCACCGTGCGTGCTGGTGTGGGAGTCGCCGCAGACAATGGTCATGCCCGGCAGGGAGAGTCCCTTTTCCGGGCCCACGACATGCACGATGCCGTTGTCCTTGGTGTTCATCTTGTATTCTGTCAGTCCGAAGTCGGCGCAGTTTCTGTCGAGGGCATCCACCTGTTTCCTGCCCACGGGGTCGGCAATGGGCTTGTCTTGGTCGTGAGTGGGGAGGTTGTGGTCGGGCATGCAGATGATCTGCCCGGGGCGCATGCACTTTAGGCCGCGTTCCCGGAGGCCGTCAAACGCCTGCGGGGTAGTTACCTCGTGGCAGTAGAGACGGTCGATGTAGAGTTGCGTCGGGCCGTCGTCGATGGTCTGCACCACATGCTTGTCCCAAATCTTGTCAAATAAAGTATTCATTCCGTAATTGCTTGGTCCTTATCTAAAAACAAAAAGCCTTTCTGGCTTTCGTGGAGCAGGAAGGGCTCGGCCGTGTCGGCCTCTGCCCGACTTACAGGCCTATTCTGCCGCCCCTCGCCGCTCGGGCGAAGCCGGACTGTGGCAGTCCTCATCGCCATTCCTTGCGTTTTAGTCTGCCATCCCTCCTTGTCTCGCTTGCAAATTTAAACATTTCTGGGGATACAGGCAAGTAATCCGTAACTTTTTTATTGGTTCTTTACTGATTCTGTAATCAGTTTCGTCATGGTTGCGTGATGCGTTTTGCATCCATTGGCATAAAGTTTTGGAAGAATGGAATAAATTATGACATTGTTGCTTGTGAAATTGTATAAGTATTCATTTTGTCCATAGAGGCGAGACGGGCGGCAGGGGTGAAATGTGAGGCGGGGAGACATTCGTGCGCTTATAACCCGTTTAAAAGCGGCATTTAGTTTTCGTTAACATTTTAAAATTCCTTTTTTCGGCCAAAATATGCAATCCGGCATAGCCGGAGACCGTCTTTTGCCTGCCTTTTAACCGTCTTCAGGCGGGCAAAAGGCCGTTAAGAGGCGGGTAAAAGGCCGTTATCTGCGTCGACGGGGACTGTTTTCTGCATATTATACAGTATCTGCGCAAATATGCAGAAATGTCAAACTTTGAAATTTATCTACATTCCTGCGCTTCCCCATATTGGCTTTACGAAGGGTCAGGCATAGCTGTGCATTCCGCCCAGAATATAGTTTACGCCGAAATAAGTTATGATAATGCTCATGAAAGCGAGGATCATATAGAGATGGTAGGCCTGTGTCCTCTGCAATCGGGACAGACTTTTGGCGTGGAGAGGCACGGCGTAAATCATCAGCGTGATGAGTGCCCAGGTCTCCTTGGGGTCCCAGCTCCAGTAGCTTCCCCAACTGATGTTGGCCCAGACGGCTCCGATGAAGATGCCAAATGCCAGCGTCGCGACGCCGGGATAGAGAAATATCTTGCTCAGCACAAGGAGTGCCTGTTGCTGCTGCATGAATCTTTCACGGTCGTGGTGGGTGATACGGAGGGCGAAGGCCGTGATGCCACAGATGAAGGTTAACGAGAGCAAGGCGTAGCTCATCATGATGATGCTGACATGCACGCTCAATAACGGGGAGTTGAGCACGGGCATCATCTGGCCGATGGCGGGGTTCATCTGGTTGATGTGGCTGACCAGCAGGAAGAATCCCGAGAGCAGGAAGCCGAACACGAGCACAATATGGGCCTTGCCATAGCTTATGAGGGACAGGAGTAGGGTGAACCAGGCTATGGTGAGCATGGTCTCATATCCGTTTGACATGGGAATGTTCCCACTGATTATCCAGCGGAGAGCGAGTGTCAGGGTAAGGGCAAGGAAAGACAGCGTCAGCATGCCGTATAATATGGGGCTGCTTCTTCTCGGGGGAAGAAACCGAGACAGCTTGTTGCCCGTCATCCGGCAGATGGCGATGAATAGCGCGAGGAAACCTAAGGTGAGATTTGCCATGAATAGGATTGTGGGAAACGGCACCTTATTGTATAAGCGCTCGGCTTTTACCTGATTCTCGTCGGGAAGTCTGTTTGCCGCGTTTCTTATCTGGAAATTCAGGATATGACCGACCAGCGTGTTCACATTCCTGTTGTTTCCCACGAGTGCCTCTTGATAGATGTTCCCGAGGCAGTTCTGCATGAAGAGGCGGTCTTTCGGCGGCACGGTTTCCGGATATTTCCGGTTTGGGGCAAACCATTCGGTCTTGCCTCGGGTCGTCTGCGGGAATATCCTGAGTGGCGTGCCGACCCGCAGCTCCATGATGAGCTGCACCTTCTCGTCGAGCTCGGCGGCTTGCTTGTGCAGCCCGTCTTGGAGATCGTCGCGGTAATACTCCTCCACATATTGGCGCAATCGGTAGTTTCCGCCTATGAAGAGGTCGTTCAGGGAAATGTAGTCGGGCAGTTGGAGGAGATCCTTCAGCTTGCCGCCCTTCACCCTGATGATGGCTTCTCCACTCCATTCATCTCCCCAGAAGATGAAGCCCGTCAGAACCTGTTCGGGCGAGCATCCCCTATAGGAGCTCTTGCCAGAAAGCTTTCTGGTGAAGTCGTAGGCATAGGTCTGCAGTTGACAGACGCGCCCATTGTACAGCATGTAGATCTGGCCGAAATGAGAGGCGGTCTCTTTGGGGAATGTGGTCGTGGCGGAAGACGGTAAACAGTAGCCTGTAGCGAGGCCGACGAGGAGCGCGAGCACGCCTTTCTTGAGGAGCTCACTCCGCAAAAGGCGGCGGAAAGTGCCCTTGGGGTCGAGTAGGAGCCAGATGAGCGAGAAAAAGAGAAGGGCATATCCGAGATAGGTTACGGGAATGCCGAGGGGATCACTGTTGATGGCGAGGACGCTGCCCTTGCCGTCTTCGTCGTATGAACTTTGATAGATCCTAACTCCCTTGTACGAAAAGATGTTGTTCATAGATACCAGTCCCTCTGTCTGGTCGTTGCCTTCTATGGCAGTGATTTCTGATATGTAATCGGCCGCGGCATCCGTTCCTTCGTGATATCGGACGCTGAACTTGTTCAGTCTGAGATGGAATGGCAGCTTCTTTGCGTTCCTGTCCATCATGCTCTCGCCGCTCTCAAAATACTCGTTGGTGGTTTCGCCCATTCGCAGATGCATGGCCCCCTTGAAGGATGTAAGGCGAGTGAGCAGGGCTCCGGCCAGGATGATGACCAACGAGAGATGCAACAGCAGGAGATTCCATTTGCGCATCCTTTGTCTGGCGATATATATGACGGCGCAGGCCGTCAGGGCGGCCCACAGCAGGGAGAACCACCATGTCCCGTAGAAGTGGGTGGACACAAATCCCGTTCCTTCGTATTTCTCGACGATGGTGGCGGTGCCCATGGCCAGGATAACGAGGATATAGAGTGCGGCGAGAAGCTTCTTTAGCGACATATGTGCAGATATCATGTGGAAGCAGGGGCACGGCCACCGACCGCGCCCCTGCTGAAAGGACCTTCAGGGTTAGATGGAGCGCAGGAACTTGACTACTGCGTCGCGATCAGACTTCGGCAGATTGTAGAATTTCTTGGCCGCCCACAGGGCATCGGAGTTCTCGCTGTAGGCATGCCACATGATGGCCTCGATCTCGTTTCGGGCACGGCAGTCATGCAAACGGTCTTCCGCGCCTGTGTTGACATAACTCAGTCCGCGGCCCCAGAGTGGGGTGGTGCGGCACCAACTGCCATGGATGCCATTCTTCATATACAGCCTGTGCTGCAGCATATCAGTGTAGGGATAGATGGTCTGATAGGCATAGGTGGGCAGGCTGAGTGCCTTCGTCGTGAGGATGGACGGCGACCACATGTCGTCGGGACCGGTCTGCCACTTGGCTCGATGGCATGATGCGCAGCCAATCTGGTTGAAGACAGCCTTGCCGCGCTGTACTGTCGCGTCGTTCAAATCTCGTGCGCGGGGAACGGCCAGACCGCGATGCCACACCATATACTGCCAGAAATTCTCGTCTGTCATTTCCGGTGAGAAGTTGTGGTAGGCATTGTTGAACTGGTCGGTCTTTGGGTCGAGCAGGGTCTTTACTGCTGCCGCGATGCCCGCGTCGGTACCGTCATTATAATAAGGTGAGGCCGGATTGGCCTTGATTTTCGCTATGACATCGGGGTTCTCGCTCATGGCCGTAGCCCAAGCCGTGGTCGTGTAGAGATAGTGGCGATCGCTCCGACTCACATTGGGGATGTTCCACATGGCGTTGGCACCGGCCCCGTCCTGCAGTGAGGCACGCGTCATGGCGTAAGTGAAACGCTTCACCCGCATCGTTCCGTCAGCAAGTTTATACCAGGCCCCGTTGGCTTTGCCGAGCGTGGGGTCGCCGGCCCAGTCATTGGCCTCCGCATTCCAGAAACCCGGGTTCAGCACATCGCTCACTTTCTGGCCGCGGGCCTTGGCCTGTGCGGCCTGCCTCTGATACTCGGCCTTGATCGAATCTTGCGGGATGGCGTCAAGCAGACCGGTGCCATAGAGGCCGATGGTGGACTCCAGGCGCACCGCATAGTTCGTCGGGATGGGGTTTGTATTGAATGCGGTGGGCAGTATCGTAACCGTCGGATAGATTAACTCATACTTCTCGCCGTCGGGAAACTGTGTGGCACTGATGCCTGACGGCATGTTTCCCGTCAAGGCCGTCCATGTCATGTTGATGCCATCCTCTTCCACAGGAGGCAGGAACGGCGACACGGCACGGGTCTGCGGCATACCGGTAACCTCGCTGATATACGGGCCGTCGTCGCTGTTGGCGCCGTCTACAGGATGATAGATCACGAGCAGATAGCCATTGCCGCGGTCGTCGGCGTTATAGCGTGTGGTGCGTTTTCCATGTCCGTAGCCGGGATGGCAGTCGATACAGGCCTGGCGGACATAGGCAGGGCCGAGTCCTTCAAGGTCTGGAGTCGTGCTCTTTTCCAAGAAATCATGTTCGAAGAAAATCTCTCCGCGCTTGAAGGCAGATGTGAGGTCGGCCTTGGTGATGGCCGGTGTCTCGTCCTCATAGGCAGAAGCCGTAGTGTTGTCGGTCGTCCCGCGGTCGCCTCCGGGATACCATTCTGATATGTCGAAGCCGGCAACGGCTTTCCCCACATAACTGTAATCGTCTTCTCCATTGGTGCTGATGCCTCCTTTCACATCATCGTCATGGCAAGAGACAAGTGCGAAGGTAGCGACAATTCCTATCAGCAAAGGTCTTAAATTGTTAAATCTCATTCTGCGTATAGTTTTTGGATTATAATTCATTCAATGTTTTTTCTGCGACAAAAGTTGCACTAACCGTAAACGGCATAGTGCAACTTGTAATGTTGGTTGCTATCGTTTCTTACTTAGTTCCTTTTAGCACCCGATTAGAAACTTGGTTAAGCTCACTGTCTAACTCGCCGACAGCATTGATGGCTGCACCAACGGTGGCTGCACCGGGGCTCTTGACGAAAGGCGTGCCACTTGTCTTGCAAGCGTTCAAAGCAGCCAAGGCGCTGGTTAATTTGGCCTGAAGGCTTGTTGCCGCATCAGGATAATACTTGGCAAGGAATGCCATGATGGAGGTGCTGGCATAGCTGCCTGTGTTAGCGCCAATATTTCCATACAGAGAATTCTGGATGCTCATGATGTTGTCATAGAAGTCAGCGAATGAGTTGTAGCTATACGGCGACTCGATATAATTAGGATCGTCGTCCTTCTTGCCCTGACCATTCGCTGAGCGATAGGCCTGTCCCATCTTCTGATCTGCCACCTCCGAGCAAATGTTTGAACAGCCGGCGACGAAGATAGTCTCAAGAACTTTCTTGACAGAAGCCGTTGCCAGAGAACTCTGAGCTGTGCCGGCAGCGAGAAGATCGGCGCCATAGCTCAGCTTTGTGGCGGTTGTCGTGCCATAGTCAGCCCCGAAACTACCATTGTTTTGACACTCCGTGACGCGAGCGACATGTGCCGCCGCCGCGGTATTTCCACGCCAAGCAACTTCCAACTGGAATGTCTTGTCACGGAGATCGCCGGCAACAACCTTTGCATAGAGTATCTCTGCCTGGGCCGTAATACCGTCACTCTCGGAAATAAAGCCTTCGTAAACTTCTTTCTGATTGTTGTTGAAGACGGAGGCGGGACGGGGATTTCCGTCGCGGAAGAATATGAATTCAACGCCGTGGAAGCCAAGCTGACCGTCTTCCGACAAAGTCTTGCGGGCATAGGCGATGGCTTCGTTCTCGTTCATGTTCTTGAAATTATCCAACACATCCTTTCTTACCAGAATGTTTTTCAATGTCGGCAGGTCGAGTGGCCATGAATCAATGTGTGGGTCAATGTTGAAGTCAGAGGCTGCGCCGTATAGGAAAGCTTCTGACTCCTCCCAATATTTACGGGCAGTCTTATAAGTGTTGCAGATGGTTTTAACTTCTTCATCTGTAACATTCTGATTGCTTTGCAATTTTGCGTTGAAAGCAGATATCTGAGAGAACAAGGTCTCGCACTCGTTGGCCAGATTGGTATAGGTCGGGTATACTACAGCTTCCAGATAGGTATTTGTAAGAGCTTTGATGGCAGTATTTTGCTCAGCCTGGAGATTAATAGGGGCTGGGTCGTCGTTGCTGCTGCCGCAAGAGGTGAACCCGGTAGTAAGGGCACTTGCTGCAACGAAAAGCAGGGCATACTTGAAAGACTTTTTCATAACTTGCTTTGATTTTTATAGATATTACTTATTTTATGTTTAATGATTACTATCATCATTTTTATGTGCGCGTCTTGCCTTAGTGCAGGCGGGCTTTCAGCTCATCGACTTCTTGCTGTAGACGGTTCAACTTCTCGAGCTGCTCTTCGTTGAGGCTCGTGTTGCACCTGTGCTTGCGTGCCGTGGAGAGCTGGAAGAAACCTTCATAGGCAATGCCGACATTGATGCTTGGCTCATCGTTGTAAGGAGTTGCTAAGTCTCTTCTTGAATAGTCGGCCTTAATAGCGATTTGGGGAATAGGGAAATAGTTGACGCCAGCCGTCCATACATTGCGGCGAGTATAGCCGTAATGATTCTGCGTAGCCTCCGGGATGCAGGAGTTATAATGGTCATAGCGGGCAAATACATATAGCTTTTGATTCCTCACCCTCAACCTCTCGATCTGTGAGAACACATCATAGCCGGCCTCGACACCGATAGAAAGCGCGTTCTTGCCGACCACGGTTACATCATAAGGTGATGTTTTCGGCATGTTGGCCTTGGCGTTGTTCAACAGGGGAGTATCGGAAATATATCCATAATCTGCCTGTCCACGAACAATCCAGTTCCATTTGTCCAGCGTGAAATCAAAACTTCCGATATAGGTATAGGCCTTGCACTTATTGTAACTCTTGCCCTCGCCTTCCATCTCGTTAGGGTATTGGTTGTGCATGGACTGTCCTCCATAACCGCTAACGGCCAACCGGAGGCCTGGCATAGCATAATAATCTATGCGGGCGGCAAAGCCATATTTGTTCGCGGGCTTGAATTCGTATGCGCTTCCAGCCCCTTTGTGAATCCATCCGTCGCGGCTGAATTGAAGCGCGTTTAGGCCTGCGAGGAACTCCAACTCATACTTGAATTTGCCATAGAAGCCCCAAAAGCTGATACCTGTATCATGCCATGTGGAAGGAAGAATCGTATTCTCGCCTTCGGGACGATAGATGGTGAAGAAGTTCAAGGGTTCATGATGCGCGTTATTGAGACCCACCGGGACGATGATATGGCCTAACTTCAGGTTAGCCCAATTGGCGAAACGCTTGTTGATCCAGAACTGTTCGAGCTCAACCTCGCCGCCTTTCTCAACCTCCATCTCGTATTCACCGCCCTCGTCGGCTTCTATTTCAGTGGCGGCACCGGTACCCGTATGCTCAAACTCTATCTCTGTTCCTAATGTCCAGCCTTTGCCGAAGTCGTATCCGAGATAGATAACCGCGTGCGGAATGTCAAAGCGCCCATTGCCCGCATAGCTCTTATACTGGCCGGGATTGCGATAACGATACATGTTGTCGCTATAGAAATTGCGGCTGAAAGCCACTTCCCCGTACCCGCCGATTGTAAGTCTGCTGCCTGTCTTCGCTTGGTTTAGCACGCTGTCGGCTGCGCTTTCTTGTGCTTCAGAGATAGCTGGCATGGTTACAAGTGCCATGGCGCAAAGGGCTAAACCAATTAAATTACTTTTCATTCTATTCAGTTCTTGTTAAAGTCTATTTGTTATTTTTATGAGATTGTTTTGTCGTAATTCTCTCTTTTATGACGCAAAGATATATCGATTTTTTAGTTTGGACAATACCTTAAAATAGGTAAATATATGTTTGAAATTGTATGTTTTCTGGTTTTCTACGGGCTTTTGTTTTAAGAAACCTTATAGCGTAAATACCTAAAAATGGTGATGGCAAGCCATAGGAGCCTATAGGAATATAAGCAGAAATAATGAGGAAAAGTCAGTGCAATGTCCCCCACATTTACAGGAGGCGGTTTATCGTTTTTCTTTTAACGGTTGAAAGGCGGGCAAAAGGCCGTTAAAAGGAAGGCTTCTAACGGTTAAAAGGCGAGTAAAAGGCCGTCTTTTGCAACCTTGTTTTTAAGTGCCTGATAATCAGGATGTGGCAATCCCTCAACTTGCCAGCAACAAGCAAGTTGAGGGATTGTGCATAAGGGCTGTTCCTCTTCCGCTATTTCAAGTGTTTCTTCAGTTGTTTTCCGATGAGGGTATATCCCTTTTCATTGGGATGCAGTCCGTCATTGCAGAAGAACTGAGGGTCTATCTTCCCGCTTCCGTCCGGCAGGAGGAGGCTCTTGTTGAAGTCGAGCAGGTCGGTGTGATCGTCGCAGACGAGCTTCGCCTCGAGCAGTTGGTTGATTCGGGCCACCTTCTCCTCTCGGTTTCGGGCAGGATATATTTTAATAATGTGTAACTTGGCCTGTGGCTGTCGCTCACGGATGAGCGCGGCGAGGTCGACGATTCCTTGCGCGATGTCTTCCGGTTTGTCGGCATAGTTGTTAATGCCGATGAGCAGGCAGATGTGCCTGGGCGAGCATCCTTCGAGCTCTCCGTGGTATATCCGCCAGAAGACATTCTCTATGCGGTCCCATCCGAACCCCATGTTGGTTACGCGGCGTTTTCCGAAAGTCTTGCTCCATGCCGCTCCGCCGTTGTTCACGCCCATCTGGGGATTGCCTCCCCAGAAGTGGGTGATCGAATTGCCGATGAGCAATATCTCAGGGTCGGTGGTGTGGTTGAGGGCGATGACGGCATTGTGCCGTGCCATCCACTCGTAGCATCCGTCGCGGCGTTGCGTAACGGGAGGATATCGTCGGTTCCATTCGTCTTCCCGCAGCATTTCCCGGAGCTTCTTCTCGTAGGCGTCGGCATAGACTCGGTTGCCGAGGTCGTTGGGATGCGAGCCTTCCATCATGTCGTTGTCCTGCATGTCTATTTCGCTGTGTGGCAGATAGTAAAGCCCTTTCACGCCTTCGGCCTGCAACTGTTGGTAGGCCTCATGCAGGTAGCCGTCGCCCTTGCGGTACATGGCCTCGATATCGGGCCGGAACACTTTGTCGGCCATGCCGTGGGCTTCGACGAGCAGGATGGGAGCCTCGCTCTTGCTGCGCAGCTTGTAGACGCCTCGCTTTGTGCGGTTGATGATGGTGTCGCGTTCCAGCTTGAAGCTGTTGGGCATCGGGTCGATGACGAAGGCCCGGGCGTCTATTTCCGACATGGCGTCGAAAAGCGGAGTCTCGATTCGCGCCGAGCCGGAGAACCCGAGGTTGACGACGGGGTAGCCGAGCTCCCTCTGCACAAGGTTGGTAATCATCAGTCCCGGGCGCGAGGGGGATGCTCCCTGGATGATGCTGGATCCATAGACGACGACAGGACGCTCCGCGCTCTCATGCAGGAATTGGAATTGAGCTCCCTTGTCGACACCTATTTCTACATATTTCAGCCCGTTGTAAGAGGGCAGGTAGAGCACATATTCTATGCCGCGACTCTTGGAAGAAGGGGGCGAGAGCCGTTCCCAGCGCATGGAAATGGTGTCGATGTTGCTGCTTTTCCATTTCCAGCTCATGTGGGTTCCTATCCAGTGATAGTCGCCGTCGGCGGTCTTTCCGTAGAGGTCCACTCCTGAATGGTTGAGCGGAGCCATGTTGCGGTTGCCGTCGGCGTTGAAGGCAAGGCCGTATCTGACCGTGATGTTCTTGGAGTTACTCACGAAGCGCACGGACAGGCCAGCACATTGTCTCTGCAAGCTCCATACACTCTTGGGCATGATAGCTTCAAACCGGTCGGGCATGCGGTTGAAGGAATGGTTGCCGATCTCGGCATTCCACGCCCTTCCGCCAATGTAGGGGACGGCCGTGTCCATAGGGTTGTGCCACTCAGTCTGTGCGATTGCCGACAGGCTGAGGCACCACAGCATGAATAAAAAGGAGTAGATTCTATTTGTTTTCATATGGGTTAAATTATTGGTTTATTCTTTTCTGGTATTTTCAGGCTTCTTTTTGGAAAGTGTCGTCCTTACTCGAAATAGAAGGTCAGGACGATCATCTTCGAATGAGCCTTGTCTATTGAATTTGCGTAGGGGCGCATATTGGCATCCTTCAGCTTGGCGGCATGGTTCCTGTCGAGGCTGTTTGTCAGGCCGAAGAGAAACTTCAGCTCCGGACGCAGCTTGAAGAAAGGCAGGTAAAAGTCGCATCCCACCCCGATCTCCGCAAAGACATCCAATTTCTTCAGCTTGATGTAGTCTTCGTCGCCACCGCTCAGGTTGAGCATCGGATTCAGTCCTGCCATGAGGTAAGGACGGTGGTTGTTGCTGCGCGGAGCGGCAAAAATCAGGTCTAAGGCCGATGATACATATACGGTCTTCAGGTCTTGCTGCTGTGTGATAGGGTGCCCGGTGCCGTCAGTTTCCTTGTGATTGTGAAAGGTGAGGTGGCGATTTCCGAAATAGAGAGCCGGTGCCACACGGAACTGAAAGTTCTCGTGTAGGCGGAATTCGGCTAATACGCCTACATTCAAGCCTGCATCCCACCGGTTCTGGTCTGTGGTGATGAGGGCTTGGGTCTCGCTCCCGTCTTCGTTTACGATGTTCTGTAGGCCGATGTTGTTAAACTCAAGGTCTTGCACATGGGTACCTACGAGAATCCCGAAGTGCACGGGTCTGAGGTCGGTATACGGCCTGTTCTGCACCATGCGTTCCTGGGCGGCAAGCGTCAAGGTACCCGTGAGCAGGATAAGGAGGATTATGAAATGTCGCTTCATATTTCTTTTCTTCGTGTTAGGCATGTTCTCTACCGGAAAAACAGGTAGGGTCCTCAATCCTAAACGATATTCCTACAGGTTTATTGCATGCTTAAGCAAAAAGGCTGGCAGAGAAGAGAACTTCATCCGCCAGCCGTTTTACTCTGAATCTCCCACAAGGAGAAGCCTGTCCCTTATTCAGGAAGAGAGATTGCCTCGTTAGGGCAGACACTGGCACATGTGCCGCATTCCGTGCACGCATCAGCGTCGATGTGATAGATATTGCCTTCAGAAATAGCGCCTACCGGGCACTCATCAATACATGTACCGCAAGCGATGCAGTCATTACCAATTACATAAGCCATAATAAATCTTGTTTTTAAATAAATTATAATGTTATTCTAAATGCTCCTTTGTCTTTCGGATAATGATACCTACTATTGACGATGCAAATTTACGATATAATTTCCAGAATACCTTGAAATGGTGAGAATATTTTCGCAATTTATAAATTGTCTAATTTATAGGCGGCAGTCTACGAGAAGCCCGCTACTTCCTGAGCGGCGCATCTGCCGCCGATTCGTTTTTTAGAAATATTATACAAATCTGCTTGGAGTTTCAATTGAAATAGTTTATTTTTGCACTCTCGGGCGAGGTGGAATGTCTTACAGGGAAGCCTCTGCCAGGGAAAGAATATAATAATAGGATATGAAGAAACTAATAAATATGCTGTCTTTCAAGCCAGTCCTCATTGCCGCCGTGCTTTTGTTTGCCTTTCGGGTACAGGCACAGGGAGATTCCGCGGCCGGCGCAGACAGGGTTGTTCAGGCAATGGGGATTGATTCCACACTTTCGCAACAACTGGAAGCTGTTGCCGCGGAGGATGTTGACACGGCTATGATTGGTGCCGGAACGGCAGGCTTTCATCAAGCCTTGAAAAAAAAGTTTATTGAGGGCAATGCCGGCTTCATGTCGCTGGTGGCCTTGGCCTTGGTTCTGGGCCTGGCTTTCTGTATCGAGCGCATCATTTATCTCAGCCTTTCGGAAATCAATGCCAAGAAGTTTGTGGCTGATTTGGAGGACAAGATTGTCGCCGATGACATTGAGGGGGCGAAGAGCCAGTGTCGGGAAACGAGAGGTCCGGTGGCGAGCATTTGTTATCAGGGGCTGCTCCGGATTGACGAGTCGATAGAGACCATCGAGCGCAGCATAGTCTCCTATGGCTCCGTCCAGTCTGCCAACCTGGAGAAAGGATGCTCGTGGATTACACTTTTCATCGCCGTTGCGCCGTCCCTTGGCTTTCTCGGAACCGTCATAGGCATGGTGATGGCCTTCGACCAGATTCAGACGGCAGAGGATATTAGCCCCACCATCGTGGCCTCGGGAATGAAAGTAGCGCTGATAACAACGATTTTCGGTATCATCGTAGCTCTCATTTTACAGGTGTTCTACAACTATATCCTCTCAAAGATCGACCATCTCACGGCACAGATGGAGGAGTCGGCCATATCACTGCTTGACGCCATTCAGCAGAAAAAACTTGGGAAATGAAAATGGGTAGATTACACGATTGCTCGACGGAAAAGATTTCCTCTCGCGTGCTCTATGTCCTGACAGGGCTCGTGGTCGTGGTCTTTGCTTTGTTCTATCTTGTGGGATTCTATATGCCTTACTTGCCCGAACCGTCGTTCAATGCTCCGATTTTTACCGACGGTGTTATTTTCCTGATGGCAGTTTTGCTGCTGACCGCCGTCAGTGTGGCGGTGGTCTCCATAACGAAGACCGTTCGCAAGACCGGTAAGGGCGAGGCTGTCAGCAACGGCATACCCGTGCGCAAGATATCCATAGCCATCATCAGCGTTACGATTGTCCTGCTTGCTTTGACTTTTTTGTCAGGTCCTACAGGGGGATTATTAATTAACGGGAATAATTTCACAGACACCTTGTGGCTGAAAATGGCCGATATGTTCATCAATACCTCCTTGATCCTCATCGTGATAGCCGTCGTTTCCGTGCTGTATGGTGCCACGCGCTATTACAGAAAGGAGCGCCGATGAATTTCCGCAGGCGCAAGCATGAGGTCCCCGGGTTGAATACCACTTCTACGGCAGACATCTCGTTCATGTTGCTGATATTCTTCCTTGTTACCACATCGATGGATGTGGAGAAGGGAATCGTACGCCAACTTCCGCCAGCCGACAACCAAGAGGAGCAGGTGGAGACAGATGTAGAGAAAGGCACATTGCTCAGTTTCCGTATCACCAACGCCGATTCGCTCTTGTTAGACGGAAAGCCCGTCTCGTCAGCTGAGGCGATCCGGCGCGTGGAGAGCTTCGTCGGCCGGCTGGGAAAGCGGCACCTCATTTCCATTGACACCTCGCCCAAGGCTTCCTATGATGCCTATTTCCATTTGCAGAACCTGCTCATCAAGGCCTATCGGGAGGTCAGGGACAAGGCTTCACGAAGAAAATATGGCCGCCCATATGCCGAGTTAAGTCCCGCGAAGCGAGACATCATCAAGACCGACTGGCCGCAACGCGTGGCCGAAGCCTATAACGGCATGGGGAAAGGAGGTTTTGAATGAGCATGTTCCGACGCGTCGATCGTCAAGTGCCCTCTTTGAATACGGCCTCCTTGCCCGACCTTATCTTCACGGTGCTGTTTTTCTTTATGATCGTAACCCACATGCGCACCGAGACCGTGAGGGTGCGGTTTCGCCAGCCTCAGGGTACGGAGCTTACCCGGCTGGTTAAGAAATCGGTGGCTACACACATTTATATAGGCACTCCACAGGGAGCCGCCAGTGGCACGGTCATCCAGATGAACGACAAATATGTGCGGGTGGACGAGATTGAGCGATACATGAGACTCGTGGTCTCCCATCTCTCGCCCGAGGAAAGAGAGCAGATGACGGTGTCGCTGAAGGCCGACCGGGCCACGAAGATGGGCATTATCACGGAGGTGAAACTGGCTCTTCGCCGTGCCGGCGCCTTGAAGATCAGTTACTCTGCCGATGAGGAGAAAGTAGCCCATTGAAGACCTTGTCTTTCATGGATGGCGACTTGTTTTTTCAAAGAAAGCGGTAATTTTGTACGAAAAAACTATGAAAAGTTGCAATTGTAAATTATAAGCATTAACTTTGCAAGTAAAATAGTAATCATATGGCAAGTCATAAATTAGATTCTTTAGACAGGAAAATACTTGAAATGGTGGCAGAAGATGCCCGTGTTCCGTTCCTTGAAGTAGCCCGTGTATGCAATGTAAGCGGCGCGGCAATCCATCAGCGCATTGCCAAGCTGAGGGCGATGGGCGTATTGAAAGGCTCCCAGTTCATTATCAATCCGGAAGCGATAGGTTATGAGACCTGCGCGTACATTGGTCTTTATCTTAAGGATCCGGAGTCGTTTGACGATGTAGTCGAGAAGCTGCGCGATATTCCTGAAGTTACGGAATGCCATTATACGACGGGCGGCTTCGATATGTTTATCAAGATATATGCCCGCAACAACCATCATCTGTTGAACACCATCCACGACCGCCTGCAGCCTCTGGGCCTTTCGCGCAGTGAGACCATCGTCTCCTTCAACGCCGTTATCGACCGTCAGCTGCCGATTCCCGAGGCGGAACGGGAAGAGGAAGAATACACGGAAGAATAGTGTCTTAATCCTTGAAATGAATAAATATCTCCCAAGGGCATCATGCTTTTGGGAGTTCGTATCCAATCCTTGCTTGTCCGTTGTCAGCCTCCCGCAGGGCTATAAACCGGCAGGAGGTTGACGAAATCGCCGATTTTGTCCCACGATTTCGCCGATTTCGTCGCACAATCTCGCCGAGATAGTCAGCCGGCTCTATGCTTTCACATAATCCACGAAGGCGTAGGCGTGGGCATGGCGGTCGTCGGCGGGATGCTCCTCGCGCGCCACTTCTTTCCATCCTTCATACTCCGGGAAGAAGGCATCGGCGTTTTCCGGGGTGTCATCCACCTCTGTCAGGCAGAGCCGGTCGGCCTTGTCGAGCGCTTGTCTGTAGACGCTTGCCCCACCTATTATATATATATCCTCGTCGGGTCGGCAATGGCGCAGCGCCTCGTCGAGCGATCTGTAGCAGTCGCAGCCCGCAAACTCTTGCCCGTTTCGGCTCAAGACCACATTGCGGCGGTTAGGCAGGGCGCCCTTGGGGAGGCTCTCAAAGGTCTTCCGCCCCATGATAATGGTGTGTCCGGAGGTAAGGCTCTTGAAGCGTTTCAGGTCGTTGGGCAGCCAGTAGAGCAGTTTGTTCTGATAGCCGATGGCGTGGTTCCGTGCTACGGCGGCGATAATGTTGATCCTCATGGGTATTGTTTTTACACCGACACCTTGGCTGCGATGTGTGGCCATGGATGATAGTCGGTAAGTTCGAAATCCTCGTATTTGAAGTCGAATATGCTTTTTACATCGGGGTTTATCCGCATTTTGGGCAGCTGCCGGGGCTCTCGGGTGAGCTGGAGCCTGGCCTGCTCCAGATGGTTCAGATAGAGATGGGTGTCGCCGGTGGTATGGATAAACTCGCCGGGCTTGAGCCCCGTTACCTGCGCCATCATCATCAGCAGCAGCGCATAGCTGGCAATGTTGAAGGGCACGCCGAGGAAAGTGTCGGCCGAGCGCTGGTAAAGTTGCAGGCTGAGCTTGCCTTCGGCTACATAGAACTGGAACAGGCAGTGGCAGGGCGACAAGGCCATTTGGGGCAGGTCGGCCACATTCCATGCGTTTACGATGATGCGCCGGCTCTCGGGATGATGCCTGATGAGGTCTACGCACTGGCTGATCTGGTCGGTAACACTACCGTCGGCTCCCTCCCATGCCCTCCATTGCTTGCCGTAGACAGGGCCTAAGTCGCCGTTCTCATCGGCCCACTCGTCCCAGATCGATACGCCGTGCTCTTTCAGGAACCTGATGTTGGTGTCGCCCTGGAGGAACCATAGCAGCTCGTATATGATGGATTTCAGGTGCAGTTTCTTGGTAGTGAGCAGCGGGAATCCGTCTTCGAGGTTGAATCTCATCTGGTGTCCGAAGATGCTCTGGGTGCCGGTGCCGGTGCGGTCGGTCTTTACGGCACCCTCCGTGAGGATGCGGTTTAGGAGGTTCAGGTATTGTTTCATTGTCTGTTGGGTTTCTGTTTCATGATGAGTATTTCGGGTTTTTCCGGTATATGGGTGCTCTTGATGCGCCATTCCTGCGGGTAGAGGTTGTTGGCCCGGTTTCCGATGTTCTTCTCGAATCCTATCGGCTGTCCCTGGTAAGTCAGCAACACTATTCCCCGGGGCGTGCCGGCAGGCAGGGCGACGGCCTCGTGCCGCAGATAGCCTATGGCTTCTTCCCACGACACTTCCACATGGGGATAGGCCTCTTTGTCAGTTCTGATGGAGAGCGCCTTTGATATGTCGGGAATCTGGATATTGCCTTTTGTCTCATCGGGCTTGATGCCATGGCTCAGGATGTTCAGCGCCTTGAGGTCGTGCTTGTTCTTGCCGCCTTCCCGGGGGCAGTCTCCGGCTTTTCTCAGGACGGCGAGAAAGAGTCCCTCTCCCCGTGAGTGGCCCGGCAGGAAACGGCAGACGGGATTGTTGCCGACAAGCGGTCCCGTGATGTTCCATTCCGGCCGGGTGTCTATTTCGATGAAATCCGCCCCGAGCTCTGTGGCTATCCATGCGGCGTTTTCCTCATTCTCGTGGGCGTTGAAGGTGCAGGTGGAGTAGATGAGTATGCCTCCGGGCTTCAGCCGGGGCCAGATGTCCGCCACGATTTCCCGTTGCAGGCGTCGGCATCTGTCAACATTCCGCATGCTCCACTCCGCTATTGCGCCCTCGTCTTTGCGAAACATGCCCTCTCCGGAGCAGGGCACATCGGCCAGGATAATGTCGAAAAGCAGTCCTGACCGTCGGTAGTCGCGGGCATAGTTGTTGGTAACGACGACATCCGGATGGCCGAACTTCAGGATGTTCTCATTCAGAATCTGGGCTCGCTGCCGTATCGGCTCATTGGAAAACAGGCTGCTGCCTTCGGGAAGGGCGGCCCGGGCCACGGTGGACTTGCCTCCCGGGGCGGCGCAGAGGTCGAGCATCACCACGGGCCGGGCCACGGTTTGGCGCAGCACATGATGCAGAAACATGGAGGAGGCCTCCTGGACATAGTAGAGGCCTGCATGGAAGAGAGGGTCGAAAGTGAAGTTGGGGCGTTGCTTGAGGTAGAATCCGCCTTCGCACCAGGGCACGGGCGTGTCGGCCATAGTAACTTCTACCGTGTCGGGATCTGCCTTGAAGGGGTTCAGGCGGAGGCTTGCCGGGGGCTCGTCGGCGAGCCCCTCGATGAGTCGCTGATACCGCTCGTCGCCCATCAGATTGCGTGTGTAGGCCGTGAATTCTTCTGGCAGATTCATTGTCATATAACTATTTTCCTTGCAAAAGTAAAAAAAAAATAGTTACTTTGCAACTAAATCTGCCACAGATGCGTCTAAAGGACAGAAAAAAAACAAAAAGCGAAGAATATGAAACAGACCTTGATAGCACTCGCACTGATGCTTACTCTCAGTGCAACACAGATGGACGCGGCTCCTAAGCACCGGCATCATGCGCCGGTTACGGTGGTGAATAAGGACACGGTGAGGCAGGATGGGGGCGTCGAGGCGTTCTCTGATACGACCTCAGTCCCCGTTGACGAGACTCAGGACTCTATCATTGAAGAAAGCCGGAGCCGGCATTACGGCATGGATATAGACATTGATGGCGACGACTTCGGCATCCCCGGATTGAAGGGAGTGCTGACCACGGGGGGCGGCATCGCGCTTGCCATTCTCATAGTCGTGGTAGTATTCCTGTTTCTGTTGCTACCGTTTATCGTAATCCTGCTGGTGTTACGCTATCTGATCAAGCGCCATAACGACCGTGTGGCGCTGGCGGAGAAAGCCATGGAGTCAGGGCAGGCAGTCCCGGAAGCGATGAAACCGGTCGACAAACAGAGCAACGACTACCTCTACAGGCGTGGTATCCGAAACATCGCCATTGGTGTCGGCTTGTTTATCATGTTCTATATCTGGGGCTCTTCCACGCTTGCCGGGGTGGGTGCGCTGATAGGCTGCTACGGCTTAGGCCAGCTGGCCATCTCCAGATCGTCGAAGAAACAAGACAATAAGGACAACGAATTCTAAGCGCACGAGGTGAAGAATCTGGAAGATATCTCTCTGGTTACACAGGCGGCGGTATTCCACAATCGCGGAGCTTTCGACAAGCTGGTTGTGAAATATCAGTCGCCCGTGCGCCGTTTCTTCCTCTCCCAGACACTGGGCGATGAGCAGTTGAGCGACGACCTGGCGCAGGATACCTTCATAAAGGCGTATATGAATCTCTCGAAATTTCGCGGTGCGTCGAGCTTCTCGACATGGCTCTACCGCATTGCATATAATGTTTTCTACGATTACACGCGTAGCAATAAGCCGACGAGCAACCTTGAAACGCCTATCGTGGCAAGGAAAAACTCTGAAACCGGCGACAGCAACCTGAAGATGGATTTGCAGCAAGCCCTTTCGATCTTAGGCGGAAACGAGCGCACTTGCATAGTCCTGCAATTGATGGAGGGGCAGCCGATAGAACGGATAGCGGCCATCACAGGGCTGGCGGAGGGCACGGTGAAGTCGCATCTCTCGCGTGGAAAGCAGAAACTGGCAACCTATTTAAGACAAAACGGTTATGATGGAAAATGATGACAGGCTCGTGACTCAGTTCTTCGAGGAGCATAAAGTGGAGATAGAAGACAATGGGTTCTCGCGCGGAGTGATGGATAAGTTGCCTGACGGGGCGCGTCGTGCCAGCCGGATATGGACGCTTGTCTGCACGGTTATGGGCATATCCATGTTCTTTCTGCTGGATTGTTTCGACAGTCTGCGCATGATTCTGGGCAATATCTTCGGCGATTTTATCGGGCTCATCTCGTCTATTCACCTGCCGGGACTTACCCCGCTCACCCTTTACCTTGCCATATTGACGATTATGGCCGTATCTCTCCACAATCTCATAACGGCAGAGAGGTAGATAAAAGCCTGCCGCAGGCGGAGAGAGAGGCTCTTTCTCTTGAACTATTACAAGCTATCAAATCGCATCAATCTATTGTTATATAGTCGTTTACGTAAAGTGTTAATAAAATGAGATTTCACGGAAAATCTTTGGTTATATCATTTTTAGGGTGTAACTTTGGGTGCATAAATCAATACACCCGAAGGTATGAATATCAAACGGAACATCATCTTCACGTTGGAGAGCAGGAAGAAGGACGGAGTTCTTATCACAGAGAACGTGCCTATTCGTATGCGCGTTAATTTTGCATCCAAGCGGATTGAGTTCACCACTGGCTATCGCATTGATTCAGCCAAGTGGGATGCAGATAAGCAGCGTGTGAAGAATGGTTGTAGCAACAAACTGAAACAATCGGCTTCTGAAATCAATGCTTCGCTCTTGGAGTATTACATGGAAATACAGTCAATCTTTAAGAGATTTGAAGTGGAGGACGTCATGCCGACACCTGAACAGATTAAGGAGACCTTCAATGCTTTGCACAAACCTGTGAGCGAAGAACCTAAGCCAAAGAAAGAAGCGTTGCCTTGTGATTTCTTTCAGGTGTTTGATGATTTTGTCGAGGATTGTGGACGTCAGAACAATTGGACGGACTCCACGTTTGAGAAATTTGCAGCCGTGAAAAATCATTTGACCAACTTTCATGAAGGACTTACCTTTGAGTTCTTCGACGAGCGAGGTTTGAATGATTACATTAGTTATCTGCGTGATGTAAAGGAGATGCGCAATACAACCATTGGCAAGCAACTGAGTTTCTTGAAATGGTTTTTGCGCTGGGCTTTCAAGAAAGGTGTGCATCAAAACAACGCCTACGATAGTTATAAGCCTAAACTCAAGAGTACCCAAAAGAAAATCATCTTTCTCACTTGGGACGAACTCAACCGTCTCCGAGAGTTCAAAATCCCTTTCAACAAGCAGGCTCTCGAACGTGTGCGTGATGTATTCCTCTTCCAATGCTTCACAGGCTTGCGCTATTCGGATGTGTTCAATCTCCGCAGAAGCGATATTAAAGGCGACCATATTGAAGTTACAACGGTCAAGACTTCCGATAGTTTGATTATAGAACTGAACAATCACAGTAAAGCAATCCTTGATAAATACAAAGATGTGGCATTTGAAGATGACAAGGTGCTGCCTGTTATTACCAATCAGAAAATGAATGACTACCTCAAAGAATTGGCAGAAATGGCTGGAATTGACGAGCCTATTCGCCAAACGTATTACAAAGGTAATGAGCGTATTGACGAAGTTACACCTAAATATGCCCTGCTTGGCACACATGCAGGTCGCCGCACCTTTATCTGCAATGCGCTTGCATTGGGTATTCCTCCCCAAGTTGTGATGAAGTGGACAGGACACAGTGATTACAAGGCGATGAAGCCCTACATTGATATTGCGGACGACATCAAGGCAAATGCCATGAGTAAATTCAATCAATTATAACTCCAAGACAATATGAGCAAAGATAAAATACAGAAAGCCGATAAGCAAGATTTATCTCTCGTTGTGCGTGCTATTGGCTCTGATTTAGAGCAGACTCAAGTGCGCGTGATTGCTTCGGCTAATGCTGATATGCTCTTCCATTATTGGAAAGTGGGGCATTTTATTCTCTACCTCCAAAAGAAAGAAGGTTGGGGAAGCAAAGTCATTGACAATCTATCCAAGGCTATACGCTCACAATATCCTGACAAGAAAGGGTATTCCACTCGTAATCTTATCTATATGTGCCAGTTTGCAAAGGCTTATCCTATGGAGGTTCTAACGGAAATGGGTAAGGTTGAAGAGTTGCTTAATAGCCCTTCGGTTGATAATGTATTACAACTAACGAGCAAACTAAATCAATTTACGCAAGAGCCTCTTGCGCAAATACAAGCCACAGATATTCAAGGAAATATAATTACGCAACAGCCTGTTGCGCAATTAGGAGAGATTTCTGAAATGCTGTCGGCTATCTATCACAGCGACATTAGTAAGATAGAGGATATCTTCAAGCAATCTGCCATTGTTCGCACCAACTGGGCAAGCCATGTAATTCTGCTTAACAGCAAGTTGCCTTTAGGTGAACGCTTTTGGTATATTACACAGGCAGTTGCCAATGGTTGGAGCAGTAATGTTCTGCAAATGCAGATTGAAACCAACCTTTTTGCTCGGCAGATTACCGCAAAGAAAGTGAGTAACTTCTCGGCACGATTACCCAAACCGCAAAGCGACCTTGCTAACTATCTGATGAAAGACCCTTACATCTTTGATATGATGGGACAAACAGATAAAATGGCAGAACGAGACGTTGAACGGCAATTGGTTTCTCATATCACTAAATATCTTTTGGAGATGGGCAGTGGCTTTGCGTTTGTAGCGCAGCAGAAGCATTTTGAAGTGGGCGATTCTGATTTCTATGCCGACCTTATTCTCTACAACATCCAGTTGCACGCATACGTGGTTATCGAACTTAAAGCGACACCATTCAAGCCCGAATATATGGGACAACTCAACTTCTACATCAATGTAGTGGACGATACCCTTCGTGGAGAGCACGACAACAAAACCATCGGCTTGCTCCTCTGCAATGGTGGCGATAAAGTTGTGGCACAATATGCACTCTCGGGTTACGACCAGCCAATAGGTGTGAGTGATTACCAACTCTCAAAAGCTATTCCCGAGAATCTGAAATCGGCTCTGCCTACGGTAGAGGAAGTTGAAGAGGAATTGAGTAAGATTGTAGATAAAAACATATAAAATGATATTTCAATTGTTATAAAAGTCTCTTTCTATGACTCGGATTACGATGTGTAAACACATATAACAAATACTCAGATGAATAGTTTAACATTATCAATAACTACTATAGGCGATTTGCTACTTCGCAAAGCCATAACGAATTGCGAGGAACCCATCAAGAATGTAGAACTATGTGTGCCTCTTTATCAGCGTCCATACAAATGGACAGCTCGGAATGCCATACAATTGCTTGATGATATTATCGATGCCAAGAATAGTAATAAGGAAAGATACAGGGTTGGTACGCTTATCCTTCACAAAACAAAGGAAAAGGGACAATATGATATTGTTGATGGACAGCAACGCATCATTACTTTCTCTCTTCTTCTGACGGCATTAGGAGAAAATAGTATCGAGTTTTTGAAACAAAAGATATATGACAATATATACAATGACCATAATATCGCCAACAACTATAATGCACTTTTCCGTAGGGTTGGATTAAAGTCGGAAGACAATGATTCGGCAGTTGAACATCAACGGGAGATGGAGCATCTTAAGGATTATATTGAGAACAGGTGTGAGTTGATTGTTGTGATAACTACCGATGTATCTGAAGCTTTTCAGTTTTTTGACTCTCAAAATGCACGGGGTAAAGCTCTTTATCCTCATGATTTGTTGAAAGCATACCATCTACGCGAGATGAATAACATCAGCGAGGATGAAACAGAAAGAATAGTAAAGGATTGGGAACAGGTTTCACAAAGAGATTTAGCTGATTTCTTTGGTAATTACCTATATCGTATCAAAGAATGGGTAGCAGGCAACAAAGCTAATATCTTGAATGAGCATAACATCCATATGTTCAAAGGTGTTACTCGTTCAGCAAGAACGCCTTATGCCCAATTCTACAAGAGTGCCTATTGCTATGCAGATATGGTCAATTCTTCTGCAATGCCTTTTGTCTCAGGTACTCGGAATGTAAATGCGTTCCAATTAGACACACCGATAATTGCCGGTAAGCCGTTTTTTGAATATACAAAGCACTATTATAATATACTAAAAGATATTCAGAATAACAATAAGTATGAGGGATTCTATATCAATGACAATATAATAGTTAAAACATTAGACCGGCACTTCAAAAAAGGAATAGGTAATGGTATAACACGTCTGATGTTTGACACCTCTATTCTGCTTTACGTTGACAGATTCTGCCCAGAGATATATCCGACAAAAGAAGATATAGACTTGTTTGAACAATTTGTCATATACGCATTCATTTGGGCTTATTCCTTGAGAGCACAATATACTAATCTTGGTTGGCTTTCTGCACAAAACTACATTATGGGGTGGAGTGAAAAGATCAATACATTTAATATGTATAAACTGATTGCTAAGCAAGATACACCGACTTCATTACTGAGTGCTTTGGCAGACAAGCTTAACCCGCTTTCAAATGATGACATTAAAGATGGTTGGGCGCAGGAATGCTACGAGTATAATGGCGATGGTGAAACATTGAAGAATCTAAAGGACGAGAAAGATGGTGTGTATGAAAACTATCTGTATTTCTTCCAAACAAATGGTTTCTATAAAAATTGAAGACAATGAAAGATTTGAATAATATTCTTGAAGAGTGCTCTATTCATGACATCTATTTCTCAAAAAGAGGGGCTTCTATATTATACAAGATACCTATCTATCAGCGTAATTATGCCTGGGGACGTGAAGAAATATACGCCTTGATAAAGGATGTATATGATTCGTTGGAAAAGCCTGTTTATTATATAGGTACTCTTGTCACATACAAGCGAGATGATAATATTTATGAAGTTATTGACGGACAACAGCGATTGACAACAATCTACATTATCCTAAAGGCATTGGGTATAAAGGATATTCCAAATACTCTTACTTATTCTGCAAGAAAAATTTCGGCAGCGACAATAAAAAAAATGCCTGCGTTTGGTGATGAAAACGATATGGAACTATCAGCGGAAAGGGCATTAGAGAGAGGATGAGAGGTAAGTAAATGGAAATGAGGGTGATTTGCGCCATATCTCGGTGGTTTACATTAAGGGATAAAGTGCAGAAGATGTGGATTTATGCAGAAGTTCCGTTACCAAATCGTTAGTCCATTTCTCTAATGGTAACGAAGAGGTAAGAGAAGGTAACTGACAGAAGAGTATTCGGCAACTCACCGTTCCTTTATTTCGGTGCTTATGCTTTGTATCACAATGTTTTGCGTAGCTGAAAACGCTTCGATAACGGGTAACTTTGCCCATAAAAACAGAAGCGTATGCAAACAGACAAATTCAAGGTTTTGCTCTACCTGAAAAAGAGCGGATTGGACAAGTCGGGGCAAGCTCCGATCATGGGGCGGATAACCTACGAGCGAACTATAGCCCAATTTAGTTGTAAGCTCTCGTGCGATCCCAAGTTGTGGAACGCTCGTGAGAGCAGATTGAATGGCAAGAGTCGTGAAGCAGTGGCAACGAATGGCAAGTTGGAACGCTTGCTTCTCTCGGTACAGTCAGCTTATCGAGTCCTTTGCGAGCGAGGAAAAGTCTTTACGGCAACTGATATCAAAGAGCTGTTCCAAGGAAGTATGCAAACTCAAATCACCATTTTGGAACGATACAACCGAATGGTTGAAGATATGGCACAAAAGGTAGGCATCGAAATAAAGGCAACTACTTTGAAGAGTTACTACACTACTCGTAAGCACCTGCAAGCCTTTATCAGCGAGAAGTACCACACGACAGATATTCTTTTTGGTCAACTTGAAGAAGATTTCTTGGAGTGCTTGCAACATTACTCTGTTGGAAAGCTGGGACATTCGCAAGGTTATTATCGTAAGATGGCTTTGACGGTGAAGAAAGTCTGCCGATTGGCATATCGTGAGGGCTTGACAGAGCGACAACTATTCGCCCACGTAGAGATAGAACGAGGTGAGAATAAACAACCTCGTGCTTTGGACAGAGCTTCATTAGATAAATTGCAAGCCTTGACTTTTGAGCCTTATGAAGTGGAGTTGGAGACCGCTCGTAATCTCTTTCTCTTTTCTTGCTTTACGGGTGTAGCCTACTGTGATATGGTCGCGCTTAATCGAGAACACCTCTTTACGGACGATGAGGGGGGACTATGGCTGAAGTTCCGCAGACAAAAGACCGAGAACCTTTGCCGTGTGAAGCTCTTGCCTGAAGCGGTGCATTTGATAGCGCAGTATCAATCTGACGAACGAACCACGCTCTTTGCTCCCATTCCTTATTCGGTTTACCTTGTTCAGCTTAAAGCCCTGCAACTTCGAGCAGGTATATCTATTCCCCTCTCGGCACACGTTGGAAGGCACACCTTTGCCACGCTGATAACATTGGAGCGAGGTGTTCCCATCGAAACGGTGAGCCGAATGTTGGGGCATAGAAACATTCAAACGACCGAACGGTACGCCCACGTTACTCCAAAGAAACTCTTTGATGAGTTCGAGCGATTTCTTTCTTTCACTGAAAACCTAACCTTAATCTTGTAAGACTTATGCGTAGTACTTTCAAAATTTTATTCTATATCAATAAGAACAAGACCAAGGCAGACGGCACAACGGCTATCCTTTGTCGCATCACCATTGACGGAGCAAACACAGTGATAACCACAGGCGAAAGCATAGAACCTCATAGTTGGAGCGTGAAGCGAGGGGAGACAACGGACAAGAAAATCAATCAACGCCTGCAAACCTTTCGGGAAGAAATCGAACAAAGCTACAATACTTTGCTCTACAAGTATGGAGCAGTGAGTGCCGAGCTTTTGAAAAACCATCTGCAAGGCATCGGACGAAATCCAATGACACTTCTTGCCCTTAGTGCAGAGGAACTCAAAGAACAGAGAGAAAGCAAGAGTGAGGGAACGTGTTGCAACAATAGAAATTCTGATAAGCAGCTCAATTCCTTTGTGAGAAGTCTTGGCGAGGAGGATATTCCTCTAACGGCTATTTCCATAGAGTTTTTTGATGATTACCGTTTCTATTTGAAGAAGGAGGGCTATGCCCCTGCAACAACGAACAGGCATTTGTGCTGGTTAAGTCGGTTGATGTATCGAGCCGTCAGTCAAGGGACAATACGCTTTAATCCTTTCGAGGAAGTGAAGTATGAAGCGGTGGAGAATAAACCTCGTTTCCTAAGCAAAGGCGATGTAGAGAAACTTTTGGTATTCCCATTGCAAGACGAAGGGGCGGAACTAAGCCGAAGAATGTTTCTTTTCTCTGTCTTTTCGGGATTGGCATTTGCCGACTTACAGAGTTTGCGAGCTTCGCAAATCGAAACGAATAGTGAGGGAAAACGGTATATTCGTAAGACACGCCAAAAGACAGAGGTAGAGAGCCTGATACCCCTGCACCCGATAGCGGAGCAGATACTTTCACGCTACACCAAGGAGAAAAGCAAGGGAGACTACAAGATATTCCCCGATACAATGAGCAAAGGCAAACTATCCACGCACCTCAAAGCCGTTGGCTTAGCGTGTGGCATTCGAACTCCGCTAACTTGGCATGTCGGAAGGCATAGCTTCGGTACGCTGACTTTGGAGGCAGGTATCCCGATGGAGAGCATTGCCAAAATGATGGGGCATTCGTCCATTGCCAGCACGCAAATCTATGCTCAAATTACTGACCAAAAGATTTCCTCAGATATGGACAGGTTGATACAACAATAGACTATGTAGGCTTAAACAGAAAAGAGTTTGCCACAGGCTAATGTAGCAAACTCTTTTTCTGTTTAATTATCGTTGATACCTTTACTCAATGTTTATTCAGCCACTTTTGAAACCTATTCATCAAGAGGAATGCAGAGAACAAACTAAGCACAGTAAGAATGAAACCGATTACTGCCCATAATAACATTTGCAAAGGAGATAAAATAGATGCCTTTGCAAATTCAACAAAGGCATAGACACAATATGGCAATGTCAAGATTGTGGTAATGATAACAGGTATGTATTTTCGGTATATAGCCCATTGTACAAGATGGACTATGAGATGGATGGAGTATCCAGCAAATGCAGCGAACCACCAATGATAAGCCCCCAGCCATAGAGAACAGAAAGAAATAGCAGCAATCAGTAAAAACTCGTGAGCAGTGCCAACGGCAAACGTGGCTGTAGAATAGTCAAAATGTCCTCTATGTGTAAGAAACTGCTCGAATTTTGGGAAACGCCTTTTTAATTCATTTCTATTATTGCCAAGCCAATACTTGAACATAATAATCTCCTCGTATTCGTGAATCATGAATACAATTGGGAGAAGTATCATTATCAATTCTAATTTCGTCATAACTCATCCATTATTCCATATTGGTTTAATAACAGTTCGGATGAAAAGTTATAATCACACACAGTCCTGCAATGCTTTCTCTGTGATGCGAATTGCTCCCGCACTATGAATACGGACGACAGGATGTTGGTCATTATCAGCAAACCATTGCAATTTATTCAAATAAGGCTCTACTACTTTAGGTTTTCTCTTTCCCATAACACGAAACATCTCAGGAGCCTCTATTCGCACTCTTTCAGCCTTGTCTTGCATCAATTCGTAAAAGAGCTTTAGATTTTCACAGAACAACTCTGGAGCATTCATTGCAATATTTTCACAAGCCCAAATAAATGACAGTCTTACATTATCGGCTTCATCTTCTACCATTTTCATCAATTTGTCTAAATAGGGAAGAACAAAATTCTTATCTGCCCTACCTATCCGTCCTATTGCATTTACTGCTCGTTCCCGTAGTTTGGGGTTGTTGTTTTCCAAATAGTTGGCAATTTTGCCAATGTATTCTTGCACTCGTAAAGGATATTTCAACCCCATTTCGCCAAGAAGCCACAAAACTTTTGCTGTTACAGCAGATGAATATTTTTCTGAAAGTCCTTTTGCTACATCATCTATCGCAACCTCCCATTTCTCTTTACTCTTTGTCAGCAATTTCAACTTATCCAGAAATTCTTTTTCGGCATTTGTCGGTTTATCCATAACAAGCGATATTTGATTTATCTATAAATTATTTGTTCGTCATTATACTCCTTGGATGAATAGTACAATTTCCTATGGTAATATCTATTTTAGCAACTTAGCTGCAAGTTTGTAGGTGAACAGGATTCGTGGATTGGACAAATCCCATTGTTGCACTTCCTGCCGTATCAATTCTGCGTGTTTCTTGCTTATATCCCTTAAAGCGTTTCCAATGGATTTCCGAAGATATTCGCTTTCGGATTCCTTATGCTTAGCTATGAGAGCAATAGTCACTGATGGGTTTTCTTTGAAGAACGGGCGACTTGTCCAAATTCTCAATCCCTCCGTTACGGCACGGATAACATTCGGATTATTATCATTCAGCCATTCTTCTATGAGAGGTAAAGAAACTTCATACCCTCTGTGTTTGCAAACTTCATCGAAAGCCTTTGCAAGCATTTCCTGCACGCGCCAATTTTTATCAGTACTTACTTGTTCTTTCAGAAAACAAAGTGTATCATTATTCGTTGCAGCCAATCTGCCCAATATAGATGTTGCCAACATTCGGGCTTGATAGGCTTCGTGCTTGAACAATTCGAGGGCAAGTTCAAAACATTGCTCTTTTGAATATATTTCCATTATTTCTGAAGCTCCATCATTGATGTGCTTAAAACCATTTTCAATTTGCAGAATATGATTAAGGATATTGCTTATACTTTTCATTGTTAATGTGCTTAAAAAGGCGATTGAATCTTTATTACAGTGGTCAACCAATAGAAATATGAGTAATAATTCAGCGGATAACTTTTGGGATTTCCCTAATAATACTACTCAAAGTTTATCCTGACAACGGAAAGGTTTCCAGATTTTGATGCTTCTTTCTTTGATACTTCACATCCTAGTTTTAAGTAAAATGGCAAAGGCGACAAATATGGTTGCCCATTAGATTTCATATACCTATCATGGTCAATAACCCAAGCATTTAATGATTTCTCCTTAGTCATAAGGACTTTCAGCATTGCACGTCCAATTCCTTTTTTTTGAATAGTCGGAGATAGTATAATAGCAAACCAACGAAGATTGTCTCTATCAAATGTAAAAGCCCAGCCTTTGATTATATCATTGTGCGACAAGTCCATCAATAAATAGTGCACGACATTTTCTAAACTATCTAAGTAACGATTAAAACTCTGCAACGAACTATGCGATATGATAATAGGATACTCATCATTCCATAACTGTAGAAGGAGCTTTCTCTCTTGCTCTTCTAAGGTTTTCTTTTCTTGCAGTTTCATATTTACTGCTTCAAAATTTATTTCCATGTTATTGGTATGATATAGATGATTTTATACACGTAATATGCTCTACAACAAAGGTATCTGTTTTTATAAATTCCAACAAGGAAATTTGAGCATTTAACACATACGATTGGATATTATTATGGAGCAATAAGAGAAAAGAAAGCCTGTACCGTCATCGATACAGGCTTCTGTTTATGTAGTTTTCTTGCAGCAGACGGTTGATGTCAGAGAGACGGTAGAGTATCTTGCCTGCTATTTGGGTATAGGGTATAATCCCCTTGTCCCGATAGTCCTGCAAGGTGCGAGGGCTGACGAAAAGATGTTCACAAACCTCTCGTCCCGTGAGGTAGATTTCGCCCCCGAAGAGCGGACGATGCGTTTGGGCAATCTCTCGCATACGTTTGCTCACTTCTTGAATGCTCGAAATGAGTTGTTTCATCTCGGGCGTTTCCTTGTTGATTGTTTCGTATTCCATAGTCGTTTAGTTTTTATGAGGATTAGACTTTGCAAGGAGAGCTTCCACGTCCTCACGTTTGTAATAGCACTTATGCCCGATTTGGATAAAGGGCAACACCGATGTATCTCGGTAATGTTGCAGTGTCCGTTTGCTGATGTTCAGTATTCGACACACATCTCCGTTGTGTAACAGGTCAGGTAATTCAGCAGGTGGAGCAAAGTACTCGTTGAAACAGTCGGTGAGTTCTACAATGCTCTCTTTCAGTTCCTCCCAAGCGGAGGTGTCAATGGCTGTAAATCTCATATCAATATCGTTTTAATTGTTATTTCTACTTCGTTTGGTGCAAATATACGCAGGCAAAATCCTTGTTTCCAGACCTGATGAAATCAAAGGAAACACAAGGAAATCACAGGCAAATGTACAAGCGTAAAACACCTATTCCACCCACTTTTTCTAAGTGCGTACTTGTGGCTTTGATACGGTATAAAATGGCTCTCATTAACAATGAATACACACGCCCCTTCTCTCCCCAAAGAAAAAGGATGCAGACGGTAGCAATCCGACGAAGTCGCTTATAGAGCCATTATCCTCTCTGTTCTCTCTTTTTGAGCCTTTTAGTTCTGACAGCTCCTGTTTTTCGCTCCTGTTTTCGGAGCATTCTTGTGTATCTCGAAGCAACAAACTCGCAAACCTTGGCGGTATGGAGTCGGCTCTCTAATTTGGTTTTAGCATCCTTTTTCGGATGAAAGTTCAAAACCAAGCAAATAGAAGAAGTACGAACAATGAAAAAAGAAGAGAAGGACAACCCCTCCAAGAACGCTCAAATAGAAGAATTTCTTTCGGCTCGCTATGAGTTTCGGTACAACACCGTGTTGCACCGAGCGGAGTACTGTCCACGAGGAACGGGTGATTATACAGCCATAGACCGCTACCGCATCAATACCCTCAAACGAGCATTGGACAAGGAAGCCGATGTACAGACCTCACCCGAGAATCTGTACAGCATCATTGAAAGCGATTTCTCCCCACGTGTCAATCCCGTACAAGCCTATTTCCAAGCGTTACCGCTGACGAAAGGGAATACGGCTATCACCGCCCTTGCCGACTGCGTGAGCGTAACCAATCCCGAGAAATGGAAAGAATACCTCACCAAGTGGCTGGTGGCAGTGGTCGCCAATGCAATGGACGACAAGCAGTGTCGCAATCACACCTGCCTTGTGCTGACAGGAGAGCAGGGCAAGTTCAAAACCACGTTCCTTGATTTGCTCTGTCCACCAGCTCTATCCGATTACCGCTATACGGGAAAGATTTACCCGCAGGAAAAGGACGTGCTGAGCCTTATCGGGCAAAACCTCATCATCAACATTGACGACCAACTCAAAGCCCTCAACAAGCGGGACGAGAACGAACTGAAGAACCTCATTACCTGTCCACAGGTAAAGTATCGTATGCCTTATGAAAAGCACATCGAAGAGCGACCGCACTTGGCGAGCTTCGTGGCTTCGGTCAATGGCAACGATTTCCTCACCGACCCGACAGGAAGCAGACGATTCCTGCCTTTTGAGGTGCTGGAGATAGAGATAGACAGAGCCAAGAGCATTCCGATGGATGCCGTTTACAGCGAAGCCAAGACACGATTGAATGAAGGGTTTCGCTATTGGTTCAATGATGAAGAAATTATTGAATTGCATAGAAACAGCGAAGCCTTCCAAGTCTATACGACAGAGATGGAATTATTGCTTCGCTATTTTACCTTTCCCACGGAAGTGGAGACGGCAACGAAACGCTTCTATATGACCAATTCGGAGATAGTGGGTTACCTCTCCTGCTATACCCGACAATCCCTCTCCGCCAAGCGGATGGGGGAAGCCTTGCGAAAGGCCGGTTATACGAGAGAGTGTCGCAGGATAAACGGCAATCCCGTATATGTCTATGCCGTCCGTAAGATTTACCCCGAGCAACCGCCATAGCACCCTGTTGTTATCACCTCCTTTGCAATACTTCTTTCTCTTTTCTTTCCTATTCTCCTTACTACGTTACTACAACTAAGGATAATACAGTGAAAGAGAAAGGATTGCAGAAGGTCTTCATCTTGCGACACGGCTTACTACCATCTTTCTACGCTTCTATGGCAGAAGGAATGAGAAAAGATGTAGACAGGAGGTGTAGAAGGACAAAATAGAATGAAGTGTTACACTTTTCTCTTTCACTGTCAATTACTTATCCGAGTGTCGAAGTGTAGTAAGAAGAAAAGGGGAAAATTCCAAAAAGAGAAAACAGAGCGAATAATGAGATAACGAACAAATGAATAACCCAAATCCAAAGATAACAGCAATGAATAACGAATATTACGACCTACAATACATCAAGGCAATACCGATAGCCGACTACCTGCACGCTTGTGGCATCGAGCCTGCGAAGCGTTACAACGGCTACGCCCTCTATCACGCTCCCTACCGAGAAGACCCCAACGCCAGCCTGAAAGTGGACTTTCGGCAAAACCTGTGGCACGACTATGGGACAAACCAAGGTGGAAGCATCATCGACCTTGTGATGCAGATGCAAGGAAGCAGTGCCTACGAAGCAATGGCGCATCTTGCCGAAGGGAAAGCAACACCCCTCGCACCCTCTCCCTTTCATTGTGAAACTCACATGAAGCAGATAAGAGATGAACAGCAACCAAGTAATGCAAGGCGTATTCTCTTCATCAGCGAAGCATTGCCCCTGCACTTGCAGAACTATCTCCAAGAGGTGCGCAAGATAGACCTTGCCGTGGCAAGCCCTTATCTCCGCCATATTCGCTACGAAGTAGGAGGACGAGAGTATTCTGCCATCGGCTTTGCCAACCGTGCAGGAGGATATGAACTCCGAGACGACAAGACATTCAAGGGCACAATAGCTCCAAAGGATATTTCTCTGATTGCAGGAGAAGCGAGCAACGCTCCTCTCTGTATCTTTGAGGGGGGTATGGACTTCCTTTCCTATCTCACGATGAAAGGGAAAGAAACTGCACCTTGCCTTGTACTGAACTCCGTCAGCAATCTTCCACGAGCCATCGCCTATCTCCACGAGAACGGCATCGACTCTGTTCGAGCTTTCCTTGACAACGACCAAGCAGGACGACAAGCCCTCAAATCTTTACAATCGGCAGGCATCAGTGTGGAGGATATGAGCCAATACTATGCCCGATACAAAGACCTCAATGAGTACCACGTTGCCCAAAGAACAGAACTAAAGCAGGTGATACCACCTCGCAAACGAGGACTTAGACGATAAGGCAAAAGAGAGCAAACAACATTATTCTATCATCAGGTATTCAAAGATGCAGAAAATAAAATGTATGCGAATAAACGGCTTTGTTTCGATAGCTACGGCAGTTCCTCAGAACAGCAAGTTTGCAGAGCAAAACTTAGAAACAAAGCGTGCAGGCATTCACAGGATGCAACGCAACAAGAAAGAAGCACGAGCAGGGCGGAGCGGACATTTCGAAAAATGCCATAGCTCATTAGGGTATTTTCTTTACGCTGCACTCCGTTATCGCTAAAAATACCCTCCTGAGCCAAGGGGCGGTGCCCCTTTGGATACCCCTAAATCAATCTTCAAGCAATGGGCTACGCCGTTTTACATATAGACAAGGCGAGAGGAAACGACTCGGCAATGACCGCACACATAGCGCGTACATTCATGCCGAGTAACGTCGATTCCTCCCGCACACACCTCAATCGAGAGCTGGTGCAATTCCCTGCAAATGTAACTAACCGTACCGAAGCGATAGAGCATCGCATCGCCACGGCAGGTATCTACCGAAAGGTGGCACAGAACCAAGTCAAAGCCTTACGCTTTATCCTGTCAAGTTCACCGGAGGATATGGCTCGCATAGAGCAAGAAGGACGCCTGTACGAATGGTGCAATGAAACGATGGATTGGCTTCGCACCACTTTCGGGGCGGACAATGTGGTCGCAGCCACACTGCACGCAGATGAGGACACACCTCATATTCACGCCACAGTTGTCCCGATTGTCACGGGTGAAAGACGGAAAGCCAAAGAGGAAGCCAAGAACGGCAAGCGGAAGTACAAGACAAAGAAGAATAAGGTACGACTTTGTGCAGATGATGTGCTCACGCCCAAAAAGTTGGAAGACTATCAGACGAGTTATGCCAAGCGAATGCAACGGTTCGGATTGGAACGGGGCGTACACGGTTCGGAAGCCAAGCACCGCACCACGATGGAGTATTACAAGGAAATCCTCAAATCCACGAAGGAGAAGAAAGTCCAAGAAGCAGAACTCACAGCCAAGATAAAGGAATTGGAGAAGCAGGCAGGTAAGCTCCGAATGAAAGGTACGCTGTACTCCCTCTTTGGCAACTCCGAACTCGACAAGGCAGAGAAGCGTATTGCAGACTTGGAACAGGAAGCCGAACGACAGCGGTATCTTTCGGAAAAGGAGAAGAATGAAATCCGAAAGGAAGTCGTTCTCTTGCAGGACACAGTCAAGGGAAGGGACAGAGCCATTGCCGAATTGAAAGAAACCGTGCAGGTTTATGAGGAAGAGCGGAATTGGATAAAACGTTTTTTCAATGGCTTCTATCAATTGCTGAACATTCGTCTGATGCTCCGAAAGATGGATTTCTCTGACGACAGAATAGCGGAGATGTATCGCACGGAGACTCCCCAGCGAGGTACGGCTAAAGCCTATTCGGGGCTGTACAAGAGAGAGTTTACGGAAGAGGACAGCGAAATCCGTATCATCAAGGATGAGAAGAAGCGACCACTTCTAACTATCAACGGGCTTCCCATTACCGATTGGTGCGAACAGAAATGGAAACAGCTTATCAATCGTAACCGCTCGCAACGGCTGTAAAACCGAAAATCCCCTTTCTCTTTCATCGTTGTAATTCAGTCTCGACAAAACTTTTCAGGAAGAAAATCACGCAAGAACGCTCACTTTCCCTCGCAAATGTGTATCTTTGCAAATGGTAAAAGTGAGCGTTCTTTGGCTATTCAAAACAATGTACCTTAAAGCACTCTGCTCATTTCTAAATCGTTACCCATACATTTATTCTAAAATGGTAACACTCTGTTCTTCAACAAGATAGTTTGCAAACAAAAAATCTGTCTGGGTATTCTTAATGGCTTCCATTATGCAAAGGAAGCACTCAACGAGATTGTCGGTGACAAGAATGCTGATATTGAATCTTTTAAGTCTTTTTTTTTGGACAAGGTGCATATCATCCATTATTGTGTGCCGAAAGACGTAGATTTGAATCACTATTTTGAAGTTATGAACTCTCGCGGTGAGCAGTTAGAAAAGCACGAAATAGTAAAAGCCAAACTCTGTGAGCAACTAATTGGCAATGAAGAAGCTATGGAGAAGTTTAGTCGTATATGGGAGGCTTGTAGTGACATGAGTTTCTATGTTCAGCAGAAGCTTCCTGGGATGACAAGTGTCTTTGGTAAAACAATGGGCAGTTTTGATATAGAATCTTTCAACGACTTTCCGAATTCTAATGTGGATTCATCTTTATCATTGGGGATGAAAAGTATTTCAGATCTTTTAAATACACCTATAAAAAAGATAGAAAAGAAGGAAGATGATGACATAAACGATCGTTTCCAGCCCATAATAGATTTTCCGAATTTTCTGTTAATTGTACTGAAAATCACGAGAGCGTGGAACGAGGATGATTTTAATCCTTTGAGTTTCACGCTTGATGATAAAGAACTAATTAAGGAGTTTGACAAAGTAAATCTTACTCCTGGGTTTGTTAAGGACTTCGCATACAATCTCCTTTTGGCTAAATACTTTCTTGATAACTTTGTAATACATCACACAAATGGCGAAGATAGAGCCATTGAGAATCCATGGAAGTTGCAATATTTTTACAAGAAAGGTAGTAAGGCTTCTTATCTAAAGGATTTGTATGAGGACAATAAGGCACAACAAAATGAGGTTATTCAATTATTGTCTATGTTTGAAGTCGCTTTCACACCTAAGCAAAGAAAAAACTATCTGTTCTATTGTTTATACCACTTGTTTGAGGATTGTGACCTTAATAATTATGTGGAATTCTTAAGAAAACTGGCTGATAAGTATTTCTTTGATGTGTATCTCGATGCAAGTAAACTCAACGATATAAATCAGCCGAAACCAAATAGTTTTGATGAGACTATTTTTAATAATGGTGAATTGAGCGTTGAATTAGAGAAAACGAATCGAGATTTCAATCGTATTTACCCTCTCGGGTCATACAATATACCTTTGTATGTGTTTAATTATACTGATTATAAGCTTTGGAAGAAATATGTTGTTGAACTGCGAGGTAACAAAGCAAAGAAGAATTCTCGTAATCGAAAAGATTTTTTCAATTCATTAGGTTGTAGTGGTTTTGAGTTGGATGCTTTCAATAGCTTCTATTTCTCTCGAACTAGAAAAAGTTTGGAGCATTATTATCCGCAAGCTAAGGCTGGAGACAATATGCCAATTAGTACGCATGATATAAACTGCTATGGCAATTTTGCCATGATAGGTTCTGATGCAAATAGTTCTGGCTCAAACTTGAATCCAATTAATAAAAATAATCGCTATCTTGATACAAAGTCCAATCAGGTGAGTGTTGCTTCCTTAAAGTTCAGAATTATGTTACAGATATGCCAAGACAATTACAATAACGGTATTAAAGACAAAGAGAAGGAACGTCCATTTGGCTTAGAATGGGACGTAGAAGATATGGTCCGTCATCAAAAAAATATGTTAGAGATTATTATGAATAACTCTGAATGAAATTCAATATAATACCATTATGCCGTTCCTATAACATTGACATAAGTATATTCGCACATTCTATTGACTATCTATCACCATGATATATGTCAGATTGAGGAAATCTTCAAGTAATCAGCCTTTGTTTGTACCAACTGGGCTATCTATGTAATTCTGTTTAACGGTAAGAGGGTGTATCAAACTGAAGTTTTATGCAATAGTAAACTATAAGTTTACCTACAAGGATAAAAACCAACTACTGAACGAAGATACTCCAAGAAACTGCACTAAACAATTTCTTGGAGCGTTCACTATTTCTTCAAATGCCTCTTTAGTTTTCTTTGTTCTTGCTTGATTTGATCCTGTTGTAGCAACAATTCCGCTTGCCGTTGCAGGGCTTGCTCATAATCAATGACCTTCTGTTGCATCTGCTGAATGGCTTTGGGATTGCGATGCATTATGAAGATACTATCGAGATGAGCGAAGTCCAAAGTTGTGGCTTTGCCTTGCATGCGCAGATAGCGATAGCGGAGGTCGTAATCGGAGGCGGTTTGCAGTTGATTGGCTCCCATGGCGAAGAACCAGCAACTGACCATGACCAGCCCGCAAACTAACAGGAGTAGCATGCGCTCGGCTAATTGTACGCTGGCAAAGAGCGAGTAGCTCTTATACTCTACGGGCTTTTGTTGCTCACGGATGAGCTGTTGCAAGGTTTCAAACTTCGGGTCGAGTTTCTTGCTCGACTGCGAGAGTGCCTCCAAAACAAAAAGTTGGTGCTCCTTGATTTTGGCTTGCGTCTCTTTGGAAAGATGAATTTGCACGGTTTCTTGCGTTGTAGTGCGCGGTGCTATTGAGTTGGTAGGCTGTTCTGCAAGCGTGGTGCGTAGTTCTGCTTGCGCCTTACTAATGGCTTTACATTCTTGTTTGAGTTCTTCGAGAATATCGAGAACTGGTGCTATTTCGTTGTTCATACATTTATCATTTTGAGATGATTAAATTCTACGTTTGCGGTTGGCTCTGTTGCGAAGTTTCTTTTGGAATCGGAGTTCATCAACGTCTACGCCTCCGCTGGGCATCGGCATCGTAAAGATTTCGTCAAGTGCATCGGATAAGTCGCTTGCAAATCCGCTCTCATCTATCGAATGTGCCATTGGCTCTTTCGATAGATGTTGCTGTGCCTGTTGAATGTTTCGCTCTATCTCTGCATTGAGGCGCGAGAAAGAACAGGAGCGGTCTATCTTTGAGCCACTGAAACTGCAACCGTCTTTCTCGAAGATGATACCTTGCACAACATCCGTATTGCCTTTCGTCTTGAAACGAGTGGCAATGCCTTGTTTGTTTAAGTCTGTGACAAAGTCTTTCCAATTGTTCGATTTGGGCAAAACTGCTTTGATTCCATCGAATATCTCATAGCGCAACTTGTCTTCACCTCGCAGTCGGTGGCGATTTACCGCCTTTTTCCCTTCGCCAAGTGTCAAACCGTAGCGCTCGGAAAGTTCTCGGCAAATCTTCGTAGAGCGGTATTTCTCATTGCGATCGCTGATGGTCTTGCCATCATTGCCAATGCGATTGATGCAAATGTGCAAGTGCGGATGCAGACGGTCGCTGTGCCTTACGATAAGGCTCTGCGTGTCTCCGTAGCCCATTTTCTCTAAATACTCATTGGCAATCTTCACCATCACATCATCTGTCAATCGCTCGGCATCGCTGGCAGAGAACGAGAGTATCGTATGGCAGACGGGCTTCTGCACGTTCGGGCGCATAGAGGCTTGCAGAGTGAACTCGTCGGCGCATAGGTTTTGGTCGATAAAACCAATGTTATTACTCGCTAAAACCTTAGCTTTTCCTTTCTCTTTGCTAAGCATATAATTGATAACTCCTCCGAAGTCTGCGCCTTTAATAATCTTTGCTATCATGGTTTCAAGCGTTTGATGAGTTCATGGATGAGGACTTTGAGTGCATTCAAGTCTTCATTGAGTGCATAAATACCAAAGGCATTGAGTCGATGGGCTATCTGATTGAGATTGTTTGCCATACCCGAGACTGTGCGGATGAGTTGCATCTCTTCGGGTTTGATGCGTGCCTTGACTTCTGCTTTTGTGATGAGCTGTCGCAAAAACTCGGTACGAGTAATAGAGGCTTCTCGTGCTTTGCCCAATAAAGTGTAGTACTCCATCGTATTAAGCCGGAGAAGCACTTGGTATCTTCGTTTCTCTGATAAAGTCTTGGTGGGTCGCCCACCTTTATTCTTCTGTTCCATTTTTTTATTTTTTGATGAGACCAACGGGATTTTTACCTCCCAATGGTAGGAGCAAGTAGGTTTTGAGATACTCAAAACACAAACTTGCTTCACAAGTACACACTATCTTCTGATGCCACGTTTCGTAGTCGGTAATAACACCTGTTTCTCTTTGATTTTGGATTGAGCAACGAGCCATTCGTTAAGGTCTTTGTGCTCTTGGTAGCGTGTAGAACCATCAACGATTTGCGGACATATTTGCTTTAAAACAGCAAAGGATTTACGCCCGGCATCGTCATTATCCAGAAAGCCTTCTACTTGCTTGTAGCTTTTTATCTTCTCTTGTATGCGTGGTAAAAGAGCCAAAGAATTAAGAACTATGGTATCGCAGGTTGAAGAAGGATTTAGCGTTTGCCACGAAAGAAAATCCATAAACCCTTCGAAGATTTGTAAAACGTCTGTGGCTTTACTAATAGTTGTAATTGCCTTCGGGGCGATACATCCTTTGAAATACATATTGCGGATTTCCCATCCCAAAGCATCGTTTGCAAATCCAATGGCATAGTATGTCCGATTCATATTTTGGAATAGAACTTCCGAGCAGTAGGCGCTGGCTACGGGAAGAGGAATAGAACGTGCTGCGAGATAGCGGAGCAAATAGGGATTGGAGAGCGGTTGCGCAGATAGGATTTCCAATTTGCGCTCGGAGATTTTTCTTTCACCGCCAAAAGAAAATTCTTGATGCGCTACTTGTTTAGCACCACTCAAAAGCCTGATGGCTTCGCTGATAGTGCAACGATGTAAAGCGCATACAAGGTCGATGATGTCGCCATGTTCGCCCGAGCCGAAGTCGTACCACTGGTTGCGCTCTGTATTGACTTTGAAGGATGGTGTGCTTTCATTGCGCAGCGGAGAGTAGTACCAATAGTGAATGCCTTGTACTCGTGCTGGCGCATAGCCCTGTTGTTGCAAATAATCTGTGATAGAAATTTGCTTGATATTTTGTATTTCCATTGTAATTCTGTTTTAAGTTGAAATGAAATTGCTCTAGCCTTTTTCTTTTGGAGGCTGGTTGATTCTTGTTTGGTCGGACGGTTGTACACTATAGGCACCCATTTGCGACCGACCAAACTCGTTTCTCTTTGGTCGGATTGGTTCAGGTATATATAGCCTGTGTCCGACCGACCAAAGGTTTTAGGGTAGATAGTCTTGGTTGAGCCGATATTTTCCTCGTTCTTCCTTTATCAGCATACCTTTATTGAGCAGAAATTGTAGAAGTTCTTTGATTTTGGTTTGCCCATAAGATTGACCTACGACCTCCGCATAAGCCTTTTTGAGTGCTGCAATGAGTTCGCCATAGGGTAGGACTTCACGCAAAGAAAAGGCTTGTGTCAATGCTTTGCGATGTTCCGTGTCGCTTAGTTCGTGGTAAGAATAGCGGTGAGGTTTGCGCTCATTGTCCGTGTAGGTCTGGTCGATTTCAGGAACGCACACCTCATCTTCCATTTCCTTGAGCCGAAAAGCAAATTTGTCGAAAGGCTTGGAACGAATGATGGCAGGGGCAACGATGCTTCGCTCGGGCAGCGTGTTGTCCCTCGTGACTTGCAGGACGGTCTCTGCCTTGTTGTTGAGTTCTGTGCCGATATGTCCTCGTGCGTTGTCGTCTCCTTTATTGAGGTGAAGCACGGTCTGAATGTGAATATTCTGTTCGCTCGTCCACTGCATCAGGTCACCCACCAACTTGGTTGCCTCTGTGGAGTTGTTGATGTCGAGCATCAAATCTCGAATGCCGTCAATGACTACCAGTCCCACGTTAGGCGTGTTGTAAATTGCATAGCGGATGATTTCTCTGCGCTCATTAGGGTCAGCAATGGCTCTAAGGTGGCTAAATCTCAAATATTCGGGTTCTCTATCAATCGGCAGTCCTGCTAATCGCAGAATGCGCTGCATCACGAGTTGGCAATGATAAGGGCTTTGTTCCGTGTCAAAGTAAAGAATAGTGCGTTTACTTTCAGGAAATGATGCTTTATATTCCAGCACCTGCCCATTGACAAGAGCTGCTGCAACGATGGCACTCACATTGAAAGTCTTCTTGGCTTTCGCCTTACCTGTCGAAACACTGAAGTTGCCCAGCGTACCGATGATTGCTTCACCTGCTTGCAGTACAACTGGAGGAAGCGAGAACTCGTCCCTAACGTGAATGAGCGATGCTTTCCAAATATTTTCATAATCTGTCGTGTTCATCCTCGTCCTCCCATCTTTCGCCCTGCCAATTCCAGCGCAAGGTCGGCATCAACAATAATCTTACGACCAACTTGTGTAATGGCACGATTGATTTTACCACTCTGCTTTATACGGTTAGCTGTAGGCAAACTACACCCGAAGAGGCGTGCAATGCCTGCTAAGCCGTACACATACCGTTTTTCTTCTTTGGTGGAAGCATTTGTAGATTCCCTGCTCGTGGATATATTACCGTGTTGTGCAAGGAAAAGTAATTCTTCACCAGTCATCTGCCAAACAGGCTTGTCTAGTAATTCGTTTATCGTCATAATCCAATTGTTTTGAAATGAATAACTCGCCCTTGCGCATAGGGCATTCAGTCAGGTCTGACGATGCAAAAGTAGAGAGCTTTTAATGTTATTCCAAAAGGTAGGGATACAGCGAGAAGTATAGGGAAATGCAAGGAAATCAAGGACTATCAAAAACGCTCAATACATATTCAAAAAGTGGATAGTTTTGGGTAAAACGATATTCGTTTCCAATCATCATTGACTACTTAAGAGATTATGTTAGTATCCTTTCATAAGAAAAATTATCCTATCAGTATTAATTCCATCTTTTCTTCGTTTTATTATATTAATGTTTCTACCTTTGTAAGTGAAACAACAACAATCCTATGAAATATCAGTGATTGAACATAGTATTATAAAGATACGTTGGGGCGTATAAGGCATCTTTTCCAAAGGATTATTTCATTTTGGAATTATGCCTTTCAAAGAATAATTAAAGATGAACAAGAGCAACAAACACTTTAAAAGGAAAAGGCAACAACCTACTCCTAAACAGAAGAAACAAAAAACGATAGCAAAATCGTCAATTAAAGGCGATTATACATTTGAAGCCCAAATGCGCGCTATGGGTAAGCGCTTGCTTGAGGTCTTTAAGGATAAAGATACTGTCAATGCAACTTTAAGAGAGCATATTGAGACAATTGAGGGCTATTTCAGGAGATATGATTCTGTGCAGTTGCTTGGAAGCATTGGATTATATTTATTAGATAACCTTCCCAATCTTGAAAAGTATTTTATGGCACAGATGAATGGCACAGAGATGCATCTAGACGAAAATGCTGAAGTGATAGCGGAATATGCAATGAACTTTGGTCTTTCAATGCCAAATGATGGCATAGATAACCCCACAGATGAAGTCGTTAAAGATTTGAGAAATCGATTGAGGACCTTGTTTATGACATATATCTATCAAGATATGCCTTTAGTTGATGATCCTATGCAGTCCATTGATTGGATGATTCATATGGATACCATCGCTGTTCGTGGTGATGGTTATCAAGTTCATGTGTATGAAGTATTTAAAGAAATGTTCTTCCCACATACGACCTTTTACCAACAGCAATTCGGCTATAGTGTTGACCAACTATTTGATTTCTTTATGGATCTGGAAAATAGGGTTATATGCAAGATATGTAGCCAAGATACTATCTATGGTACAACAAAGATGCATGATCGGTGGGTGAAATGGGAAGAAAAGACTTTTGGCCCTATTGGCAATGAAGCTAGATTAGAGAATAAAGATTTCTCAAAAGGTATATTTGGTGCGTTCTTTGAAGCAAACCCAGATGTACCGCATACGGAAAATGGCATGCAATTCCTTATGTATCAACCAGATGATTATAGAGGATCTGATATGATATTTTGGGTCTATCCTCAAAGCGAGGTGGAGACAAGAATCCTAGATTCTCTTTCTATGAAATTTGGTGATAATTCTGCTTTTCTTGTAGAAAGCGAGTTCAAAGGCAGTATTATGAATGGTCATAGTATTTTTGAGAAGCCGTTCGTTAAAGATGATGATAAATATTATTGCTTTACTCCTATGATTCCTCATAGAAATCTGTTCTTGATTGCAGAAAAGCTTATGATGCGCGATGGAGCCTATTACCAGAAGAAATTCCAGCAGAACACAAGTCCGATTAGCCGAGACGTTTATATTGAGAATAAAGTAAAGTCTGTTATGGAGTCATTTCTATCAGATGTCACATTTTATTCTTCTGTACATTACAAGATAGTAGAGAATGAGGTAGAAAAGAATTTAGAACTAGATATTCTTGGCGTTTCAGATAAGGCCGTCTATATTATAGAAGTTAAAGCCCATGAACTTTCTTATAAGGACAGAGTTAGGTTGGATGGAGCCAAGTACAAATTCAAGGCATCTGTAGCTGAGGCATGTAAACAATGCTGCAGGTCAGTTGATTTTATCAATAACTCAACAGAACCTATATTTGGCACACAACAAGGGACAGTTTTAATTAACAAGACAAAACCAATATACAAGATAGCTGTAACCTTTCAGCATTATTCTTCGTTGTTGGGACAGATGGATAAACTTGTGGCTGCCAGTTTGATGGAGGAACGCTTCCGTGATACATGGGTTGTGTCATTATTTGACTTGATGGTTGTTGCTGACTTTGTTGAATCAGAAGATGAATTTTTATCTTATCTTGACATGCGAAAGATTATTAATACTAATCATAGTACATTTCATGATGAACTTGATTTGCTAGAACAGTTTCTAAATGAATCTCTTGCAGATAAAGTGAATACAGATAAGCCTATGGTGATTATTGGAGGTTCTAAGCATATTGATGAGGAGTATGCCAAAGATTTTAATTTTCCAATAAATCCTGAAACCTATAATCCACAATCTTAAACAAAAATCCTTTGAGGGATTTTCTATGCAATCAGTAAATATTGTTTCTCCGAAGTTTTTTTGGGTGTAATAAAGGGTGTAAATCACGTAACTCGTTGATTTACACCCCTGTTTGCGGAGAGAGAGGTACCGCTGATTAGTTGAAGATGAAGTTTGTGCCTTCCTCTTCGTCTTTTGTCTCTAGGCTTTTCTTTCTGGTCTGGGGCTGCTTTTTGAGTTGTCCGTTCTCGTCGAACAGGCCGTAGGTGGTGCGCAATACGGTGAATTCCGTCCGGCGGTTCAGTTGGTTACAGGTCTCCTGCTCCTCATCCTTCTGCTGTTTGATAAATTCTTCGGTCAATACATCTCCCTCCTTGAGCCAAGGATATTTGGCGGCAGTCTTCTTGTTGATGGTCTTGGGTTTCTCCTTTCCATATCCCTTTGGGGTCAGGCGGTCTTTCGTAATGCCTTTGTCGATAAGATAATTGACCACCGACTCTGCCCGCCGCTGCGAGAGGACCTTGTTGTATTCTGCCGAACCCTTATAGTCTGCATGGGCACTTAGCTCTATCGTTACATTCGGATTCTGGTTGAGAAGGCTCACGAGCTCGTCGAGCGCGGTCTGGGATTCCGGCCTTAAGGTGGCCTTGTCGAAGTCGTAGAAGATGTTGTCGATAAGTACGGGTGCCGAGATATTTGCCAACGGGAACTGCAGGACGGTCTCATCCGACTCTTCGGTCTTCCTCACGCTCACTTCTTCCTTATGGTTCAGGAAGCCCTTGCAGGTAGCCAGAAAGATATAGTCTACGCCCGGTTTTACTACCTGCGTGAACGAGCCGTCTCGATGCACGCTAAGTTTCTGGTTGGTTCCGTCGTTTCCCACGATGTAGACTTGTGCCTGGGGGAGCTCGTATCCGTCGATTTCATACACCCAACCCTTGACGGTATTGACGATTTCGGGGTTCTCGAAGGCGAAGATGTGATCCCATCCTCTGCCGTCTCCTCTGTTTGACGAGAAGTATCCTCGATTGTGCGGGCCCTCGAAAGTCATGCCGAAGTCGTCGCCCTGAGAGTTGAGCGGGTATCCGGGATGCTCGAGTTCATATCGTCCTTCACGGTTGACCTTGGCAATATAGATGTCGAGCCCGCCCAGTCCTCCATGTCCGTTGCTGGAGAAATAGAGGTCTCCGTTCGGCCGGAAAGTGGGAAATTCCTCATCGCCTTCGGTGTTGATGGGACTTCCCAAGTTCTCTACTCCGGCCACTCCTGCCGATGTGAGCCTTACCCGCCAGATGTCAAGACCGCCCATGCCGCCAGGCATGTCGGAAGCGAAATACAGCCACTGTCCGTCGGGAGAGACGGCCGGATGGGCATAGCTTGATAGCGTGTCGCGTGTGAGTTGCAGTTCGTTTGCCTTTCCCCAAGCCGCATCGGATCGGCTGGAAGTTACGATTTGTGCATAGCGAGGTGCGCTGGGATCGGTTGTGCACAGCGTTAGATACATCTCGCGTTGGTCAGGGGAAAAGCAGCAGGCTCCCTCGTCGTAGGCAGTGTTCAGTCCTCCGCTTACCGGTTCGGGCTTGCCCCATTTGCCTTTGTCGTCTTTTTCCGAGATGAAGATGTCTCCGTTCTTGGCTCCGGTAATACCGCTTAGTTCATCGCCTGCGGCTTCATTGCGTGTACTTGTAAAGTAGAGGCGGTTGTATTCGTCGCCTGCGAGCATCGGAGAGTAGTCAGCTCGTCGGGAATTGAATATCGCCATGCGTTTCACGGTGTAGCGTGAACCGAGTTCTTTCACTTGCTTGGCATTCTTGGCAGCCTGCAGTCCGGTCTTTGCCAGTTGGTTGCCGGGTAGGGAGTCGGCCACAAATTGGAACTCGTCGGCCGCCTCTTTGTAGGAGCCGTTTTTCATGAGTTGTTGGGCTAACGACAGGTGGTCGTCGATATTGGCCTTGTTGTATCGGATGGCATTCCTATAGGCTCCGACGGCACGCTGGTGCTGGTTGATCTTCCCATAGCATTGTGCGATTTTCTGTGCGAGCATTCCCCGTCGGTCTCGTTCTTTTGGCGGGGTGGCCTGATAGGCTTTGCGGAAGTATTCTCCCGCATCATAATATTCGCCCAGGGCCAGACTTTTCTCACCTTTCTTGATATTTCGCTCGATGCTGCACCCTGTCAGGAGCGTCAGCGCAATCAGCAAACCGTATATATAGAGGCTTCTACGCATCTTTTGTTCTTTCTTGTATAACGGACCATGCGGTGGATTATTGCCTTGCTTTTTCCTGCTATCCGGCGGATGGGGAGCAGGCGAGAGCATTTAGGCTTTTTCCTCGAACGGCAGGCGGAAGTCGCACCCGTTTTTCCAGTTGCTGCATCCGTAGGCGGCTTTCCCTTTGATGACGGTGCCCTTGCCGCATTTGGGACAAGGCTTGCCGATGATCGTGTCGTCAGCTTTCAGCCGCGGAGCTTGCCGCCGAGGACTCTTCTTCCTCAGGTCGGCCTCGGTAGTAATGGCCACCCGTCGGTTGGAATTGTCGCTCAGCACATCGTTGACGATGTTGCCGATCTGTTCTTTCAGTTCGTTGACAAACTGTTGAGGATCATAGGTCTTGTACTCGATGTCGCGCAGTTTCTTCTCCCAGATGCCCGTGAGCTCACAGCTTGTGAGCAGTTTCTCGTGGATGGTGTCTATGAGTTCGATGCCTGTGGGAGTGGCAAGCAAGTTCTTGCGTTCGCGGCGGATATAGCGGCGCTTGAAGAGAGTCTCTATGATTCCGGCTCTCGACGATGGCCTTCCGATGCCGTTTTCCTTCAAGGCGGCACGCAGTTCCTCGTCTTCCACGAACTTTCCGGCCGTCTCCATGGCTCGGAGCAGCGTTGCCTCGGTATAGTATTTGGGTGGCGTGGTCCACCTCTCGGTAAGGGTGGGCGTATGCGGACCCGTCTCGCCGACGGCGAACGAGGGCAGGGTGCGCTCTTCATCGCCGCTCTTGGCGTCTTCTTCGTCGGCTTTCTGCTCTTCCTTTGCATATACGGCATGCCATCCGGGGTCGAGGATTTCCTTGCCGCCGACCTTGAATTCCACTTCATCGACCGTTCCCATGACCGTGGTGGTGGAGAATTTGCAGTCGGGATAGAAGACGCTGATGAAGCGGAGGGCTACAAGTTCGTAGACATTCTTCTCCATATCGGTGAGCCCGCGGGCAGGAACGCCGGTGGGAATGATGGCGTGGTGGTCGGTTACCTTCGAGGTATCGAACACCTTCTTGTCCTTGCGGAGTTTTTTCCCGATGATCGGTTGGGTGAGCGAGGCATAGTCGTCCAGTCCCTTGAGGATGGCGGGGCACTTGGGATAGATGTCGTCCGAGAGGTATTGCGTGTCCACACGGGGATAGGTGGTGAGCTTTTTCTCGTAAAGGCTCTGTATGAGCTTGAGCGTCATGTCGGCCGAATAGCTGAACTTCTTGTTGCAGTCCACCTGCAGCGAGGTGAGGTCGTAGAGGTGAGGCGGCGTTTCCGTGCCTTTCTTTTTCTGCACTTCCGTAACCGCGAAAGGCTTCCCGGCTATGGCCTCGAAGGCTTTCTCGCCGTCTTCCTTGCTGAGAAACTTACCTTTGGTAGCCGTGAATTGCGTGTCGCGGTATATCGTTGCCAGAATCCAGTAAGGCTCGGGCTTGAAGCCGTCGATTTCCTTCTGCCGGTTCACAATCAGCGCAAGGGTGGGCGTCTGCACGCGTCCGATGCTCAACACCTGTCGGTTCTGCCCGTATTTGAGCGTGTAGAGCCGGGTGGCGTTCATGCCCAGGAGCCAGTCGCCGATGGCTCGGGAGAGCCCTGCCAGATAGAGGCTCTGGTATTCGTTCTGGTCTTTCAGCCGCCCGAATCCCTCTCGGATGGCCTCGTCGGTCATCGAGGAAATCCACAGTCGCTTGACCGGACAGGTGGCGTTAGCCCTCTGCATCACCCATCGCTGAATCAATTCGCCCTCCTGACCGGCGTCTCCGCAGTTGATGATGCCGTCGGCCGCCTGCATGAGCCGCTCTATGATGGCGAACTGTTTCTTGATTCCGGCGTCCTCGATGAGCTTGATGCCGAAGCGTCGCGGTATCATGGGCAGGGCGGCGAGGCTCCAGTGCTTCCAGTTCTCGCTGTAGTCGTTGGGCTCCTTGAGGCAGCAGAGGTGTCCGAAGGTCCATGTAACCTGATACCCGTTGCCCTCCATATAGCCGTCATGGGCGGCCGTAGCTCCGATGATTCGTGCTATATCCTTGGCTACGCTGGGTTTCTCGGCAATGCAAACTATCATTTTGGAAAATTCTTTCTGAAATGCAAAGATACGAAAAATATTTTAGTCGGTGGCAGGATCACCGGTTATTTGTTTCATGAAAGGCTACGGGCATCCTGACGAAATCGGCGAGATAGTGCGACGAAATCGGCGAAATCGTGGCACGAAACCGCCGATTTTGTCCCACTGGCAGCGGCAAGAAGAAAATCCGGAAGCCGCCGGAGGGTGTGCCGCCAGCAGCCTTTCGGCTTCCGGCGTCCCGCCCTGATTAAAATTATTGCTTAAAAATATCGTTAAAAGGAACGGTAACTCTGGGAATTTTGTTACCTTTGCAATGAAATCACTCGATACGAATCTAATAAAGAAGAATAAGAAGTGCATATTGCAATTGCGGGAAACATTGGCAGCGGCAAGACCACATTGACCACGCTGCTGGCAAAACACTACGGCTGGATTCCACACTTTGAGGCCGTGGACTATAATCCTTATCTCGAGGATTATTATAAGGACATACCCCGTTGGTCGCTTAACCTCGAGGTGTTTTTCCTCAAGGAGCGCTTCAAGGACTTGCTTGCCATTGCGAAATCAGAGAATACCATCATCCAGGATCGCTCTATCTACGAGGGCGTCTATGTGTTCACGGCCACGAACAAGGCGATGGGCAATCTCTCGGATCGCGACTTCGACACCTATATGGGGCTGTTCGAGTCGATGATGATGATCGTGAAATATCCCGACCTGATGATCTATCTGCGCGCCTCGGTGCCGCATCTCGTGGCCAATATTCAAAGGCGCGGGCGGGACTATGAGCAGACAATGCCGCTCGATTACCTGACGAATCTCAACGACAGATACGAGGATTTCATCTTCAATAAATATAAGGGAAAGGTGCTTGTGGTGGATGTTGATGACCTCGACTTCCAGCATAACCCGAAAGAACTGGCGCAGATCGTCGACAAGGTCGATGCCAACCTCTTCGGCCTTTTCTCTGATCAGGACGAATAATCAAACCTTACAGTTATGCACATAGCAATAGCCGGAAACATTGGAAGTGGCAAGACCACCCTCACGAAGATGCTTTCCAAGCGTTACGGATGGAGGCCTCACTTCGAGCCTGTTGACAACAATCCCTACTTGGAGGACTATTATGCCGACATGAACCGATGGGCTTTCAACCTTCAGATTTACTTTCTGAACAAGCGCTTTCGTGATGTAGTGGAGATATCGAAGAGCTCCGAGACCATCATTCAGGACCGCACCATCTTCGAGGACGCACGAATCTTCGCCCCGAACCTCCACGACATGGGGCTGATGAGCGACCGCGACTTCAACAACTATACCGATCTTTTCGACCTGATGATGTCGCTCGTGAAGTTGCCCGACCTCATGATCTACATCCGCTCGTCGATTCCGAACATCGTGGAGCAGATAGAGAAGCGCGGCCGCGACTATGAAAAGTCGATCCGCATAGACTATCTTCAGGGGCTGAACAACCGCTACGAGGAGTGGATAGCGGGCTATGAGGGCAAGCTGATGATAGTAGATGGCGACAAGCTGAAGTTTGAGAGCAATCCGAAAGATTTCCAGCTGGTTACCGATACCATAGACGCGGAGCTCTATGGACTGTTCCCTTTCCAGGACGCTAAATAGGATCAGGGCTCGAACTCGTTGATTCTTTCGACGATATAGGTGTATTCCTGTCTGTCTAAGCATGGATAGACGGGAATGCTTATTTCCTCCCGATGAATCTTTTCGGTGATGGGCAGCCGGAGTTTCGCAAGTTCCTGACAGCACTCCTGGCGGTGGGGCGGGACGGGGTAGTGAATCATCGTCCCGACGCCGTGCAGCCTCAGGTGTTCCTGAAGTTTGTTGCGGTGCTCACAGAGAACGGGGAAAATGTGCCAGACATTGTCTTCCTGGCTCGGTAATGGGTTGTGAACCGTCGGGTTGACGATGTTCTTTAGATAGAAGTCTGCTATCTTCCTGCGCTCCCGGTTGTCCTCGTCAAGGTATTTCAGCTTTACATCAAGCACGGCGGCCTGTATCTCGTCCATCCTGCTGTTCTTGCCCTTGTAAGGGAAAATATACTTCTCGCTGCTCCCGTAATTGCCTAATGCCCGGACTATGGACGCCAGTTCGGCATCGTCGGTGGTAACGGCGCCGGCGTCGCCCAGTGCCCCGAGGTTCTTCCCGGGATAGAAGCTGTGGGCGGCGGCATCGCCCAGCGAGCCGGTCCTGCGGCCCTCAAACTCGCATCCGTGTGCCTGCGCGTTGTCCTCGATGAGCTTCAGACGATGCTTTTGGCATATCTCCGCTATCTTGGGAGTAAACGAGTTCCGGCCATAGAGATGGACGATCATGACGGCGCGGGTCCTTTCCGTGATGGCTTCCTCTATCTTCTCGTCGTCAATCTCATAGGTCAGGAGACTTGGTTCCACAAGTATCGGCTTGAGCAGATTCTCCGTAATGGAGAGTAGGGAGGCGATGTATGTGTTGGCCGGGACGATGACCTCATCGCCGTCTCTTAATACGCCCATCTCCTTGTAGGCACGGAGAATGAGCGTGAGGGCATCCAGCCCGTTGGCGCACGATATGCAATGGCGGGTCCCGATGTAGCCGGCATAGTGAGTCTCAAACCTCTCCACGGCCTGTCCCTGCAGGTATCTGCCGCTGTCCACCACCTCTCTCACGGCATCCTGAATCTGCTCAAGATGCTGCGAAGTAACCCGTTTCAAGTCTTGATATGCTATCATAAGTCCCATTCATAAGTGTCGTAGACAACGCTCCTGCCGCCATATCCTTCCTTGTGGGCTATCAGGCCTTCGTTCAGGATGCTGCCATTCTGCTCGGTGGAGCTGCCGAAGTCGAGATAGGGATATGTCGTATAGTCATGGTACACGACCCGTTCGTAGATTGCTTCCATGGCTCCCAGCTCTTTTCCTTCTGTGTTGGTGGAGATGTATTGGCAGTGAACTACCTGCGGGGTGATGTAGAACAGGATGCCTCCGATGATGTGCCCGTCCTTGTAGGCGCTGTATTGGATGATGTTCTTGGGGAATCGCGATTTCAATAACGCCATCTCCTCGAGCGTGTGGACGGGCTTTGCCTGAAAGCGGTTCATCAGGTTCTCTTCCAGGATTTCCCAGAATTCGGCGAGGGGAGCGTCGCTTTTGACGCAGATGCCACCATCCTTTGCCTTGCGGAGTTGGCGCAGATGATTCTTGCGCCAGCGCAGGTGCTGCTGCATGAAAATCGTCGTGCCGATGTTTCTCGACCGCAGTCTTGCCCCGCATTTCCAGTAGATTGCATAGAGGTCTTCTTCTGACGGGTGCACATGATAGATCCAGGGGACGGGGCGATAGACCACCTTTCGGAAGCCTTGTGCTCGCAGCCAGCCGTTGAGTTCCTCAAATAAGGCACATGTGTCGGCGGCCTTTACGCGGATGTCCATGAGCAGGCCGCCATAGGTAAGGCCGAAATGAGAATAGAGCGTAGTGCCTTTCTGGTGAGCCGGGAGGAGCGCATAGAGTTTCCCGTTCTTGTAGAACAAGAGCGAAAAGTCTTGAAACCGGTCGGCATGATAGTCCATGTAGTCGCGATAAAACAGGAAGGTAGCGTTCCTTGCCCTGCTCACATATCGGTCCCAGAGCAGCTTGTCCTCGGTTGTATATCGTCTTATTTCGAACATCGCAGGTATTCAAGGTATTCATTGAAGTCGCGGATATAGTCGTCTTCGCTGAAGAACTCCGAGGCCAGAACCAAGCAGACGGCACCCGAAGAGAAGTCGTCGAGGGTGCGCCATGTACCCGTTTCCACGAGAAGGCCTTGATAGGGGTGGTTCAGGAGATGGGTTTTCTGTTCCGTTCCATCACTTAGGGTAACGGTAAACGACCCGCTTACGGCGATGATGAACTCGCTGCATTTGCGGTGGGCATGCCCTCCCCGGTTCTCTCCCGACGGCACATCATATACCCAATAGGCTCTCTTGATGTCAAAGGGGATGTCTTTCAGTCCCTCCGCAACCGTCAGGTTACCCCGGGGATCGGCAATTTTAGGGAGGTCTATGATTGTTCCGAGTCTCATTTCTTCATATAAGGATCTGTGCCGAGGACGGTTTTCGCCAGCCGTTTTGCCTTGTCGCGTAGGGCGTTGAGGTCGTCGCCAATCTCCCCGTAGCACAGCGTAACGCCCATTCTGCGCCCCACATGAGCCACGGGCTTGCCGAAGATGCGGATGCGGGTATGGTCTTCCCGCAGGGCCTCCGACAGGTTATAGTCGAGCGGCCCGTCGCTCTCTACGGGTGAGAGGATGACTGCCGAGCAGCCGCAATGCTCCAGATGGATGGCGGGAATGGGCCATCCCATGACGGCTCGTAGATGCAACTCAAACTCGCTGAGGTTGGTGGTATGCCCGAGGGTAACCATGCCCGTGTCGTGCGGACGGGGCGAGAGCTCCGAGAAAATGACCTCTCCCTGCCGGGTGAGGAAGAACTCCACGCCCCAGATGCCATAGCCGGTGAGCGCCTTGGTTATCTCGTCGGCCATGTGCCGGGCGGCCTTGAGCGCTTTGTCCGATAGGTGATAGGGCTGCCAGCTCTCGCGATAATCTCCGCCTTTCTGCACATGTCCGATGGGCGGACAGAACAAGGTGGGGCCGTTTTTCTGGGTAATGGTGAGCAGGGTGAATTCTGATTCGAAGTCGATGAACTCCTCGATGATGACCTCCCTGGCGTCTCCGCGCCCTTCTTCCATGGCCTCGCGATACGCCTCCTGCAGCTCGTCGTCGTTGTGGACATAGCTCTGTCCGTGTCCGGAAGAGCTCATCAGGGGCTTGACCACGCATGGAAAGCCGATCTCATCGGCTGCCCGCTTGAACTCCTCAAAGCTTCTCGCATAGAAATACCTTGCCGTCCGCAGTCCTAACTCTTGCGACGCGAGGTCTCGGATGGCCCGGCGGTTCATCGTGCAGTGCACGGCCTTGGCCGACGGGACCACCTGAACGCCCTCCTTCTCAAACTCAAAGAGCCTCTCGGTGCGGATGGCCTCAATCTCGGGAACGATGATGTCGGGACTGTGTCGGTGCACCACGGCGGCAAGGGCGTCGCCGTCGAGCATGGAAAACACCTCGTGCTCGTCGGCCACCTGCATGGCCGGTGCGCCCTCGTAGTTGTCGCAGGCGATGACATAGAGCCCTGCCCGCTTGGCCGCTATCGTAAATTCCTTGCCCAGTTCGCCGGAACCGAGGAGCATGATTTTCTCCATCTTGCCTTTCTTGAATTATCGTTTTCCGTACATCTGTTCGTAATACTTCTGGTAGTCGCCGCTCGTTACCTCCTGAATCCACGGCTGGTTCTCGAGGTTCCAGCGGATGGTCTTCACGATGCCGTCGGCAAACTTGGTCTCGGGAACCCATTCGAGGTCGTTCTTGATCTTGGTGGGGTCGATGCCATAGCGGGCATCATGGCCGAGCCGGTCTGCCACGAAGGTGATGAGGTGGTCGTTGATCCAGTCGATGCGGATGTCTCCGTTCTCGTCCGGCTCTTGCTTCCTGAGCACCTTGCGTAGCTGCTTGTCTTCCTGCATCATGTCGTGGATGGTCTTGATGACGAGCTTCACGATGTCGATATTCTTCATTTCGTTGTGCCCGCCTACATTGTATACCTCACCTTCCTTTCCTTCCCGCACCACCATGTCTATGGCCTTGCAGTGGTCCTCCACATAGAGCCAGTCGCGAATGTTCTCTCCCTTGCCGTATACGGGCAGTTGCTTGCCTTCGAGGATATTGTTGATAATCAGCGGGATGAGCTTTTCCGGGAAGTGGTAGGGTCCGTAGTTGTTGGAGCATCGGGTGATGCTCACGGGCATGTGATAGGTGTCCCGGTAGGCCATTACGAAGAGATCGGCACTCGTCTTGGAAGCGGAATACGGACTGTGGGGGCACAGCGGGGTCTGTTCCGTGAAGTATCCCGTGGCCCCCAGGGAGCCATAGACCTCGTCGGTGGAAACCTGATGGTATCGCTTGCCCGGCTTCCAGACGGGGCGCCCCTGCCCGTCCTTTCCCGTAACCCATGCCCGGCGGGCTGCGTCGAGCAGGTTCTGCGTGCCGAGGATGTTGACGCTCAGGAAGAGCTGAGGGTCTTCTATGGAGCGGTCTACATGGCTTTCGGCCGCGAAGTTGACCACATAGTCGATGTCGTAGTCGGCAAACAGCCGGTCGGCGAGTTGCCGGTCGCGGATGTCGCCTTTGACGAAAAGGCAACGCTCGTTGTCTATGTCGTCCTTGATGGTGCCCAGATTACCGGCATAGGTGAGGGCGTCGAGGATGATAATCCGGATGTCTTCGTTGGCATATTTCCTGTGGAGGAGATACTTGATGTAGTTTGCACCGATGAAGCCGGCGGCTCCTGTTACCAGATAAGTTTTCATATGCTTCTAAGTCTTATGATTATTATGTTGTTAAAAGTTATTCTTCAGATTCCGTATTCTTGACGACGAACATCATGGCGGATGATGTAATATCACATTCTGCTGCTGTGTTCGCCGAGCATGATGACCTCGCAGTCGGTGAATTTCTTTCCTTCGACGGTGAGGCGGACCATCGTACGCTCCCTGTGCCACCCCTGCATGCCCGCCGCTCCGGGGTTGATGTGCAGCAGGTTGAGCGTCTTGTCGAACTTCACCTTCAGTATATGCGAGTGTCCGGAGATGAAGAGGTCGGGCGGGGAGGCATAGATGCGGCTCCGGATGGAGCGGTCGTAGTTGCCGGGATAGCCGCCGATGTGCTTCATCAATACATCCGCCTCCTCGCAGCGGAACCGCAGCACCTCGGGATAGCGGCGCCGGATGTCCTCGCCGTCTATGTTTCCGTGGACGGCGCGGAATAGCGGCCGCATGGCCTCAAACTTGTCGGCCACCTCCAGGGAGCCGATGTCGCCCGCATGCCAGACCTCGTCGCAGGAGTCTAAATATTGTATATATTTTTCATCCCAATATCCGTGAGTGTCGCTGATGATTCCTATCTTTTTGGTCATTTTTAATCTCTTGATATCCAGTTGGTTATGAGCCGCATTTCAAAAGACGGCCTTTTGCCTTCCTTTTAACCGTTATCTGCCGGCCTTTTAACGGCTAAAAGCTCGCCTTTTAACGGCTTCCTACTTTCCTGTTTGCCGCTTGCAGGTTTATGTGTAAAATCTTTTCCTGATAAAATCAGCAATGAGCTTTCCGGTTTCCTCCACTCCCAGTATGCTTGAATTGACGCAGAGGTCGTAGCCCTCGCTGCATCCCCAGCGCTTTCCGGTATAGTAATTGTAGTAAGAGGCGCGACAGCTTTCGCCGTCCACGATAAATCTTTGGGCTCTTTCCTCGCTGAATTGGTGCCGCTCGGCCACCCTCCGGATGCGGTCTTCCATGTTGGCAGTGATGAAAATGTCTGTCTTGTCGGGGTTGTCGCGCAGCACATAGTCGGCCGTGCGACCCACGAACACGCAGTTGCCTTCGGCCGCCGCCTTCTTGATGGCATTGCTCTGGAACTGGTAGAGGCTCTCCTGCGAGAAGTCGTTCTTATAGAAATTGCCTTCTCCGAGCAGGGGTACATGGATGTGGAAGAGCGACTTCGCGAAGCCTTTCCTTTCATCGTTCTGTTCAAAGAACTTTTCCGAGAACCCGCTTTCCTTGGCGGCGAGATTCAGGATTTCCCTGTCGTATAGTTTCGCGCGGAACTCATTGGCCAGCATCTGTGCGATGATGCGCCCGCCGCTGCCTATCTGCCGGCCGATGTTAATGATTATCTTCTGTTGCTCCATGTTGCGTTTCTTTATATTGTTTGTTGAATTTTCTCATATAGATAGTCATGATCGCGAGGGCCACCACCGCTGCCGTACCGTCTGATACGGGCAGGGAATACCACACGCCGTCGATGTCCCAGAAGCGGGGAAGTATCAGCAGGCAGGGCAGGAGGAAGAGCAGCTGCCTTGAAAGAGAGAGGAAAATGCTGATTTTCACTTTCCCTATGCACTGGAAAAAGTTGGTTATCACCATCTGGCTGCCTATTACCGGGAAGAGAAGCATATTGATGCGGATGGCCTTGATGGACATTTCGATGAGCGTGGCGTCGGTCGTGAACATGCGTGCCAGCAGGTCGGGGATGAGCATCCCGATGGCCCAGCCCGTGGTCATGATGGCTGTCGCCGCAAGGATGGACAGTTTCAGTACATGCAGCAGGCGGTCGATCTGCAGACTGCCGTAGTTGTATCCGGCAATGGGCTGCATGCCTTGGTTCAGCCCGATGACGACCATGATGAATACAGTGGCCACTCCGTTTGAGATGCCATAGGCTCCTACGCTCAGGTCGCCGCCATAGCTGACGAGCTGGTTGTTCATGAAGATGACGATGATGCAGGCGCAGGCGTTCATCAGAAACGGGGAGATGCCGATGCCGACAATGTTCTTCACAAGGTCGGCTTTCAGTCTGTAGATGCCCCTTTTCAGGTGCAGAAGCTCTTTCTTGTCGGAGAAAAGCCTCATCTGATATATCAGTGCGAGGGTCTGCGAGAGCATGGTGGCAAAGGCAGCGCCCCGTATTCCCCAGTGCCACCACCATATGAAGATGATGTCGAGCAGGATGTTCATCGCCACGGTGAATATCGTGGCATACATGGCCTGCCTGGGCTTGGAGGCTGCGCGGAGCACGGCATTCATGCCGAAGTACATGTGCGTAACCATGTTTCCGGCCAGAATCACCTGCATGAAGTCGCGGGCATAGGGCAGGGTGGCATCGCTCGCTCCGAAGAAACGGAGTATGGGGTCGAGGAAAATCAGGCAGACGACGGCGAAAAGAAAGCCGACGATGAGGTTCAAGGTTACCGTGTTTCCCAGCAGGTTTTCTGCCGTGTCGTAGTCTTTCTGGCCTAACTTCACGGAAATGACCGTCGAGGCTCCCACGCCCACCGCTGCCCCGAAGGCTCCGGAGAGGTTCATGAAGGGAAAGGTGATGGCGAGCCCCGAGATTGCCAGCGGCCCTACCACCTGCCCGATGAAGATTCTGTCGATTATATTGTACAGAGAAGAGGCGGTCATAGCGATGATGGCCGGAAGGGCATACTGCCACAACAGTTGCCCGACGGGCTTGCTGCCCAGCTCCAGCGTCGCTTTCTTGTTGTCCATTGGATCGATTTTGTATGATGCAAAGATAGCAAAAAACTGAGAGACCACAATATAAATAAGGTGTAAAATTTGGAATTTAGCGAAAATAGCACTACTTTTGCAATACGGTTTAGGAGCCAAGATTATGAGAAAAATACTTTATATACTGGTGCTTTTGTTGCTTTGCAATCCCGCGCGGGCCCAGAAAATAGCTTTCCCCGGCGGCAAGACCTATCTTTTCCGTGTGCAGCTGAGGGATAAGAAAGGCACGAAATACTCTCTGAAACATCCCGAGAAGTTCCTGTCGGAGCGGTCGTTGCGACGGCGTGAAAGGCAAGGCCTGAAGACCGATTCCACCGACCTGCCTTTGTCCCAGAAATATCTTGACGAGCTGAACGCGGCAGGATTCGAGGTTGTCGGCGGGAGCAAATGGAACAATACGGCCTTGGTGAAGCTCACAGACTCGCTGAATGCCGGTGGATTGGCGGCTTTTCCGTTCGTAACGGGCGTGAGGTGCGTGTTCCATTCGCCCGACTCCATCTCCCGTCAGAGGGTCTTTCCTCTGAAGAGCGATACCACGGAGGCCATTCCCGGGAAACCTTACGGCAAGGCGACGAGGCAGATCGAGCAGCTCAACGGCCGGAAATTGCATGAAGCGGGCTTTCGGGGGAAAGGCATGCTCATAGGCGTTATCGACGGCGGCTACATGAATGTAGACATCATCCCGGCGTTCAAGGATGTCGTGATTGTGAGCACGCACGACTTCGTATATCCTTATAAGTCGGATATTTACCACCTGCTTGACCATGGTACGATGGTGCTTTCCTGCATGGCAGTCGTCGATTCGTTCCGCTATGTGGGCACGGCTCCCGAGGCTCACTATATGCTCTTGCGTTCGGAATACGGTCCGACGGAGAGCCTGTCGGAAGAAGACAGCTGGGCGATGGCCGCTGAATATGCGGACTGCGAGGGGGTGGATGTCATCAACAGTTCGCTGGGCTATGCCCAGTTTGATGACAAGAGCACCAATTTCAGGTATTCCGAGCTCGACGGCAAGAGCACTTTGATCTCCCGGACGGCGTCTATGCTTGCCGACAAGGGTATGATTCTGGTTTGCAGTGCGGGAAATTCCGGCGATGAGCCGTGGAAGAAAATCACGCCTCCCGGCGATGCGGAGAATGTCTTGACGGTGGGTGCCGTCAACGCGAAAGGGGTTAACACCAACTTCAGCTCTCTCGGCCCGTCGCAGGACGGACGGGTGAAGCCCGATGTAATGGCCCTTGGCGGGACAGCCCGGGTATTCAATGGGCGAGGCGTCAACTCTACGGCGAACGGCACATCCTTTGCCTCCCCGATCTGTTGCGGTATGGTCGCCTGTCTATGGCAGGCGCTTCCCGGGAAGACAGCAAGGGAAATCATCGGACTGGTAGGGGCGAGCGGCGATCGTGCGAGCATCCCCGACAATGTGTTCGGATATGGAATCCCGGATTTCTGGAAGGCTTATCAGATGGGAAAATAAATTTACATGAAGCAGCATTCCCTGACTCTTTATGAACTCAATGAGCTCGTTCGCGAGACGATAGAGGTCTCTATGCCCGATGAATATTGGGTGGAGGCCGAACTTTCGGATGTAAACGACAGGGGCCACTGCTATATGGAGCTTATCCAGAAGGATGAGTCCAGCAAGACCCCGATAGCCAAAGCCCGGGCCATCTGCTGGAAAACGAGATGGCAGTATGTGCGTTCTCACTTCGAGAGCGTAACCGGACAGCCCCTGCATGCCGGCTTGAAGGTCTTGCTGAAAGTGAAGGCCACCTTCCATGAGGCATTCGGGTTCTCGTATAATATATCGGATATTGACCCTACATTCACGCTTGGAGACATGGCGAGGAGGCGTCAGGAAATTATCCGGCAACTGCAGGAGGAAGGAGTGTTTGACTTGCAAAAGGAACTGGTAATACCCCTTTTTGCCCAGCGTATAGCCGTGATATCGAGCGAGACGGCGGCAGGCTATGGCGATTTCTGCAGCCAGTTGGACAACAATGAGTATGGCTTTGTGTTCCATCCTACGCTTTTCCCGGCCGTCATGCAGGGTGAGCAGGTGGAGCAGAGTGTGATTTCCGCCCTCAATGCTATCAATGAAAGAGTTGAGGACTATGATGTCGTGGTGATCATAAGGGGAGGGGGAGCCACGGCGGATATGTCGGGTTTCGACACGCTCAGCCTCGCCGAGAATGTAGCCAACTTCCCTTTGCCGATTATAACGGGTATCGGGCATGAGCGTGATGAGAGTGTCCTCGACATGATTTCGAATACCCGGGTGAAGACCCCGACCGCCGCGGCAGCCTTCCTTATCGACCATCTCGCAAGGGTCTATGCACGCATAACGGGGGCGCAGGATGTCTTGTTGGATCTCGTGAGTAGGCGGATGGAACATAAACGCATGCGGTTGTCTCATCTGGCAGAGAAAATCCCTGCCCTGTTCCGCCTTTTCAGGATGCGGCAGGAATCGCGCCTGGATATCCTCATGAGGAACTTCGTTTCAAAGGCTCAGGGCAAACTGGAAAGTCAGGGATGGCGGATTAGCGCACGGGAAGTGTCTGTCAGCACGCTTGTCGGACGCCTCTTGGAGAAAAGGAGGCAGCAAATCATACTCCTTGAGGAAAAGCTCCGCCTGATGGATCCCAGGCTGATGTTGAGAAGAGGATATTCCATCACCCTTTACAACGGGCGCCCCGTAAAGGATGTAAAATGCCTGAGTAGCGGCGATGAGATAGAGACCCGGGTGGCGAATGGCATGATAAAGTCAATAATAAAATAAATAGTATGGCGAAGGAAATCAAATATGAAGAGGCTGTCAGGCAGCTTGAGGAAATCGTGGGGCAGATGGAGAACGACGAGCTTGATATCGACGATCTCACGGAAAAACTCAAAGCGGCTCAGAAACTGATAAAGCTTTGTAAAGACAAACTTACAAAGACAGACGCGGAAATCAAGAAAGCGCTGGAAGGGAAGTGAGTTTTCTTGGGGGAATATTTGCTGAAGTGTGGAATTATTATTATTTTTGTGGCAGAGTATCACTTTTAAATCAGAAAGCAATGAAGGGTATCGATTGGGAAAGCTTGTCGTTCGGGTATATGAAGACGGACTATAATGTGCGCTGCTATTACCACGACGGAAAGTGGGGCGAGATAGAAATCTGTTCAGAAGACACATTCAACATTTCAATAGCGGCGTCTTGCCTGCATTACGGGCAGGAAGCTTTTGAGGGGCTGAAGGCCTATCGTTGCCCAGACGGGAAGGTTCGCGTCTTTCGCATGGACGAGAATGCGAAGCGCCTGCAGAGCACTTGCCGCTATATCGTAATGCCTGAACTTCCGACGGAAAGATTCGAGGAGATGGTGAAGAAGGTGGTTCGCCTCAATCAGGAATGGGTTCCCACCTATGAGAGTGGCTCTACTTTATACATCCGCCCTTTGCTGATAGGCATCACGCCGCAGGTTGGGGTTCATGCTGCCCGCGACTATATGTTCGTCATCTTCGTAACTCCCGTGGGTCCTTACTTCAAGGGCGGCTTCCAGGCTAACCCTTACGCCATCGTCCATAACTATGACCGTTCCGCCCCGTTGGGTACCGGTAGCTATAAGGTGGGCGGCAATTACGCGGCCTCCCTGTATGCGCACAACCTGGCGGCGGCAAAGGGATATGCGTCAGAATTTTATCTTGACGCGAAAGAAAAAAAATATATGGATGAATGCGGGGCGGCAAACTTCTTTGGTATCAAGAACAACACATATATTACGCCGAAGTCTTCTTCCATCCTTCCAAGTATTACCAACAAGAGTCTGATGCAGGTTGCCGAGGACTTGGGCATGAAAGTGGAGCGGCGGCAGATACCTTATGATGAGCTGGAGACATTTGAGGAGGCGGGCGCCTGTGGCACGGCGGCCGTCATCTCGCCGATATCTTACATCGACGACCTTGATACCGGCGCCCATATTGAATATGGAAAGGAGCCGGGACCATGGTCCAAGAAGCTGTATGATACCCTTCGTGGAATCCAATATGGAATCATTGAGGACAAGCATGGATGGACAACCGTAGTGGTTGAATGATGTTTTATGAGTAAAGGAAAGTTGGCCAAGTTTGCTGATATGGAGACATTCGGGAATGTCTTCCAGGCTCCCTTTTCTGTAGTCAGCCAGATTCCGTTCGCAATGAAAGGGCATTGGGGCGAGCAATATTTCAAGAATGCAAACCCCATTATATTGGAATTGGGATGTGGGAAGGGAGAATATACGGTAGGTTTGGCCAAGCTTTTTCCCGACCTAAACTTTATAGGAGTCGACATCAAGGGTGCCCGTATGTGGACGGGTGCCAAGATGGCATTGGAGGAAAACCTGCAGAATGTGGCCTTCCTGCGTACCAATATCGAGGTGATAGACCGCTTCTTCGCGGAGGACGAGGTGCAGGAAATATGGCTTACATTCTCCGATCCGCAGATGAAAAACGTGCGTAAACGCCTAACGAGCACCTTCTTTCTGAACCGTTACCGCAACTTTCTCGTCGACGGAGGTATCGTCCATCTGAAGACCGACTCGAATTTCCTCTTTACTTACACAGCCCATGTAGTGGACGGAAATCACTTGCCGCTACTCTTCCGAACAGAAGATCTTTATCATACGGAGGGAATCGACGGGGAGACAAGTAAAATCCTTGGCATCCGGACCTATTATGAGTCGATGTGGATAGAAAGGGGACTGAATATCAAATACCAGAAATTCCGTCTGCCGAGACAAGGCGACCTCATGGAGCCGGATGTGGAGATCCCCGTGGACGACTACCGCAGCTATCGTCGCGACAAGCGTTCCGGCCTGGAGACGGCAAAGTGAGAGCCTCGGCCCCCGTGCCTAATGCAAGGCAGGAGCTATCGGGAACATATAGAATATCCGGTAAGGATTATAATCAATCATGACCTGATCGACGACCACATCATCCCCTACGGCCTGAATATCGATGCTGTGGCTGTTGCGCGTAAGGTGTACTTTCAGGTTTCTCACCGCTTGCCCACGCTCGGTATCGGCAATTCCTTGAGCAGATTTCGGGTCTGTCGTGCCGGTAAAATCATAGATATTTCCATCCACATTGACATAGAACCTCCGGTCGCCAGATGTAGGAATGACCGCAATCCGGATGACTGCGTCGGCTTCCCACTCAGAATAGAACGAGAAAGAGAGGCTTTCACCTTGTGGAATGGCAATGGTTTTCATGCTGTGTCCTAACATCTGGATGGCCTTTGAGCCTTGAGAGGCCTTTCGATAGTCCGCCGCGTTCTTGACGAGGGCATTGTCGGTGTCGAGACTGAAGTGGATGGGGTCGGGCCTTCCATGTTCTTCTATCTCCTTTTTGGTTATCTTTCCGGGAAACCGCGGCTCACCGAGAATCAGTGGATTATCATTGATGTCGAGTGTGCCTTTCCATTTTCCCCGGGCCAAATTGTCATTATAATAAGAGGTGAGCTGCAGGATTTCTCCATGGGCTTTCCAGCTGCGCACGGCCGACTGCAGTGCTTCCGAGTCGTGCAGGAATGACTCCGGTCGCCCGATATGTCGTGCCTCCAAGGCCTGTAGTTGCTTGGTTGCCATGGCCCATGCCGCATATACGGGATATTTTATAGTCGCGAAGTATGCGTCCTGCAGGTATTCCGGGATGAGTTTTTCTACCGGCGTGAGCGCGGAGGCTACATCCTTGTAGTTGTCGATGTAGCGTTCAAGCTCGTTGCCGAAGGCATCGGCGGCAAATTCCACATTCATCTGTTCCGGCTTGCGGATGCCCACCAAGTGGTAATATTCGGTCATCACGGGTAGTAATCGAGCGGCTGCATGCTCCCCGAACATGGCCGCAAGCCACTCGCCATAGTGCGACTGGATATTCGATTCGCTGACGCGGTTGATGTTCCAAGCCATGTCCATGAAGAGCGAAAGCTGATAGGCATCCACCTTCGGGTTGTTAAGGCTCATGATCCATTCATGGGTTGCGCCATGTCGATAGGCCTGCCACATCTCGCGATAGACGAGTCCGGGTTGTGTGCTCGGGAGCCAGCGTTCTGGCAATCGCAGCACTTTTGTGCCGTCTTTTGCCGTTGCGGGCTGATGCAGGAGGGTGTTTCCGCGCAGGCGGAGAAGCAGTTCCGTCAGGCTTTTCCGGTCGAACTTGCCGTTGTCGACATAGAATCCGCGTTTCTCGACCGAAGGCCATTGCACGGTGTAAAAGTCGCTTTTCAGGGCAAGATAGTGCTTCTGTGCAGGTCGGGCGTCGTTCCACCCTATCCAGGGAGAGACTCCCGCGAGGCGCGAGAGTTCCAGTATGCCGTAAGCCGTGCCATAAGTATTGCTGCCAACGACCATGATATTCTTCCCTTGGCATCCGATATAGAAAGCGTCTTTCTTGGCGATGATGCGCTCGATGGGAATTTTCCGCTTCTGTAATTGGATGAAATCCTTATCTTTCAGCTTATCGAGTTCGAAAATCTCAATGGTTCCTCCGTCCTGGGATTCTGCCCGCTTGCCAGTAAGCTGGTGCATGTCGTCGCAGAATAAGTCAAGAGCCATGTCTATGACCGGCGACTTCTTGCCGTAAAACTGGTAGGAGACACCTTGGCGGCCATTGAACCATACCACCTCTTTTGCCATCGAGGAGAGGGCAAGGAGGCTGGCGAAAAGCGCGAAGAGAATTCTTGGTTTCATGATCGCAAAGTTACGCTAAAAAACCGAGATGTCCAAATATTTTGTCGGATGGGCTTGCTCATCCTACTTATTTTGTGTATTTTTGTAAGACAAAAGAAAATATAAAAACAATTATGACATTATATCCAAAACTTATTACGGACGCCCTGGCTACCGTTGTCTATCCGGGTACGAAGAAAAACTTGATAGAAAGCGAGATGCTGGCAGATACCCCGAGCATCAACGGAATGAAGGTGCGCATCGTGCTTTTGTTTCCCCGGGACACCGACCCGTTTCTCAAGTCGACCTTGAAAGCTGCTGAGGCGGCCATCCACTACCATGTGAGCAAGGAGGTGGAGGTGGAAATTCAGACCGAGTTCAAGTCTGCCCCGCGTCCCGAAGTGGAGAAACTGCTGCCGGAAGTGAGGAACATCATCGCCGTGAGTTCCGGCAAGGGCGGGGTAGGGAAGTCTACCGTGGCGGCTAATCTGGCCATTTCCCTGGCTCGGTTAGGCTACAAGGTGGGACTGCTTGACACCGATATCTTCGGCCCGTCGATGCCTAAGATGTTCGGCGTGGAGGATGTCTGCCCCTATGGGGTGCACAAGGACGGGCGCGATTTGATAGAGCCCGTCGAGAAATACGGTGTAAAGATGCTCTCCATCGGTTTCTTCGTCAGTCCCGACACGGCAACTCTCTGGCGAGGCGGGATGGCCACTTCGGCGCTGAAACAGCTCATTGCCGATGCTGACTGGGGAGCGTTGGACTATTTTATCCTTGACACCCCTCCCGGCACCTCCGACATCCATCTGACCCTCTTGCAGACTCTGAGCATCACGGGAGCGGTCATTGTGTCTACTCCGCAGCGCGTTGCCCTGGCCGACGCACGCAAAGGAATCGACATGTATCGCAATGAAAAGGTGAATGTGCCTATTCTGGGTCTTGTGGAAAATATGGCATGGTTTACTCCGGCGGAGCTTCCCGAGAACCGTTATTACATCTTCGGGAAAGAGGGATGCAAGAGTCTGGCGGAGGAAATGGGCGTGCCATTGCTGGCGCAGATTCCCATCGTGCAGAGCATTTGTGAGAACGGCGACGAGGGCACGCCCTCGGCCCTCGACTATGAGACCGCCATGGGGCAGGCTTTCCTCAATCTTGCGCAGGCCGTGGTTACGGTAACCAACAAGCGCAATCGCGAGAAGCCGAGGACACCGATACTGCATGTGAAGAGCGATTAGGCCGTAGCGGGTTTTTGCGGAGGTTATAGATAGCTTGACAATCTCGCCGATTTCGTCCGACGAAATCGGCGAATTTGATTGACGAAATCGGCGAATTTGTAATTCTGTCAGCGGCAAGAAGGAAAGGAGATGCGGCCTATGGGTGTTCCGTGTTGTCGTCTGTCGGTCCTGCGGCCATGGATGCCGCCTGTCTTGCCTTGCGCTCCCGGACCTCTTGAGCCTTGCGTTTCAGTATCTCCAGACGGTTGTAAGCGTGTCGTCGTGTGCGCAGAATCTGGTATCGATAGACCAGACAGGTCAGGAAAAAGTAGACCAGCACCTGAATCCAGAGTGCCTGATATTCCACTTGGATATCGGCCAGTGAGGCCCTCATCTCGTTGATGCGCATGAACCCGCGCACTCCGAAAGTGGAGGGGAAGAGCCATGCAATGCCCTGCCAGAAGCCCGGGATGTTAGCCTGCGGCCAGCTGATGCCGGTCATGAAGAGGAAGGGCAGCGAGGTGAATACGACCAGGAGCATCACATTCTCACGGTATCTTACCAGACACGACAGGGCCATTCCGAAGAAGATGCACGCCAACAGATAGGGCAGCATCAACCCTATAAGAGTCTTGGCGGAGACCATCGAGGTGAACGAGAAGAAGTGGGGCACGCATAGGGTGATGTAAGCTGCCATGACACAGTAGATCATGAAATAGCACATCGACTTGCCCAGTACGATCCGGAAGATGCCGTTATAGTGGCGCGAGATAGGCACGAGATCCTGATAGCGGTTGTTCTCGCGTGCCGTGCCGGCAGAGAGCCCGATGCCGAGGAGCAGTGTCTGCTGCAGGATGAGGACCAGTACGCCAGGCAGGACGGCGTTTCCATAGCCTCCGGTGGCATTGAAAATGGGTACTTCGTCAAAGTCCAGGGGCCTTGCGGTAATCTCATCGTCGCGATTGGTAAAGCCGTTCGACCGTGATATCTGTATCTGCGAATTGATGTCTTGGGAGACGGCTTGGGCCGTCTGGTAGATGGCCTTGTAGGTAAGCATCAGGCTCATGTTGCAGTAAACGCCCACATGTGCCTGTTCTCCACGGTTCAGCCGCTTCTCGAAATCACTTGGGAAGTAGAGCACCCCGTGGACGGCTTGCTTGCCCACGAGCGCTTTCGCCTCGTCAAGGCTGTTGCAGTAGTAGGCCACCTTGGTGTCGCTGGCTCCGTCGAACATGCGGATAAACTGGCGGCTTACGTGCGAATGGTCGAGGTCTACGACGGCAACGCTGACATCCCTGACCACCTCGTTGTTGTAAATCCATGAGTAAAGCAGCGGATAGAGCAGTGGCACGAGCACGCAGAAGATGAGCACTCCCTCGTCGGTAATGGTAGAGCGCATTTCCTTTGCCCATATATGGCACATGTCCTTGAGGCCCTCCGCGATGCGATATCGTAGTCTGTCTTCTCTCATAGGCTAAGGAATATAGACATATTTCTCCATGGCGGTCTTGATATGGTTGACGGTGAGCATCGGGAGCGCTATGAAAATAATCATCGCGCCGATATTCCAGAAGCTGTCGGCGAGGGAATAGCCATTGAATATACTTGTCTGATAGATCATGTAATAGTGGCGCAGGGGAAACAGTTGGGCCAATGCCTCTATCATCGGGCTCATCGAAAAGAGCGGATAGGTGGCGCCACTCGTGGAGAAGCTGAGCACCGCCCACAGCGAGCATATACTCATCGACATGCGCAGGGAGGGCATCAGGCCGAAGGCAAATATGCCGAATGCCTGGGCCGATAGCACCGCTAATAACCCCGCCAAGAGTATGGGAACGATGCCTCCGGGGTGCGGAAACTGGAGGATATAGAAGATGTAGAACTCATAGCAGTAGAATATTGTCAGGAAGATCAGGAACTGCGGGAGCATCTTTCCGGCAATGGCCACATGGATGTTGCCCCCTGCCATGCGGATAAGTTCCCGTGAAGTCTTGAACTTCAGTTCAGTGCCAATGGAGTAAGGCGTGATGAGGAAGATGAATATCATCAGCACGCCGGGCAGCATGGAAGTGCTCAGATAGACATTATAGTTTCCCCACGGATTGCCTATCATGTGCAGGTCGACGGCTATAGGTTGAAGGATGGTGGTGATTTCCTTACTTGTCTTGCCCAGGGCAGACAGCTTGGCAGAGCCCACGGCGGCGGAACCCAGCGTGGCAACGGTTTTCAGGTCGCGGAACAAAGTGGAGCCCGCGACGAGCGTGACGCTACTGTAATAGAATGAAATCTTTGGCTGCCGGGATGACAGCAGATCGCTGGTCGTGCCTTTCGGAATATACAGGAAGGCATATATCTGATTCCTCTGAATGGCCTGTCGGGCTTCGTTCACATTGGGATAGCGGGCCACTACACGCGAAGTCTGGAAGCCGTCGAGCGTGCGGATCATGCTCCGAGTGGTGGCGGTGTTGTCCTGATCGACGACGCCGATCGGCATCTCAATGGGCTGCCCCTCGTTCATCAGCGAGGTAAAGAAGAGGATGCAGAGAATCGGAAATATAACCATGCAGAACACATAGATGGGATTCTTCCTTAGAATTCCACATTCCCTTACTGCTATATGGTATATCTGCTTCAGCATCTCGCCTTTCTTGATAACGCAAGATCATTCTTTGATGATCAGACTCATGCCCGGTCTGAGACCCTCGAACTTGTCGATCGGTCGGGCTTTTACCTCAAATGTCTTCAAGTCATACTGTCCTGTGGTCTTCGTGGCCTTCCAGGTGGCATAGGAACCCTCGTCCTTGATATAGAAGACTTTCATCTTCAGCTCTTTGTTGAAGGCAGGGGAGAAGGCGGTGAAGGTGTCGCCTACCTTGAGCCCTTTCAGCTTGTCCTCCCGGACATTGAAGGTTCCCCACAGGTCGCTCATTACGGATATGCTCATGATGGGTGATCCTATACCCACGAGTTCGCCGACTTTGGGGTAGACATTGGCCACCTCACCTTCTACCTGCGATACCTGCACAGTTTCCCGCAGCAGAGAGTTTACCACCTCCACGGCACTCTTTGCTGCCTGTGCGTTCTTTGCGGCGATTTGCTTTTCCTGCTCGCGGGCACCGTTTCTGGCAAGGTCATACTGGCTCTTGGCGGCCTTTACCTGGGCTTCCGTTGCCTTGTAGGCGGCAAAAGCCTCGTCGCGCTTCTGCCCGCTGATAACTCCCTCGTCATACAGATTCTGCATGCGGGTGTAGGTTTTCATGGCAATTTCGCTGGCAGCCTGCGCCTGTTGGTAGAGTTGGTAGGCGCCCTGAATCTGCTCTTTGCGGGCTCCGGCATCGGTAAGATCTTGTATGGCCTTGGCGGCTTCGCCGGTTGCTTGCGCCACATTCTTTTGTGCGTCTACCTCCGGAACCCGCAGGATGGCAAGCGTGTCGCCGATACGGACATAGTCGCCCTCCTTTACCCGAAGCTCGACGACTCGTCCCGGGAGCTTGGATGATACGCGATACTCTGAAACTTCAACCTCGCCTTGTACGATGTCTTCTTGTCTCCCGAGCGTGAAGAAGCCGATAAGGGCAACGATAACCACCACCGCAATGAATCCCAAAACGGCTAACAAGATGTTGTTGTGTTGTTGTTTTGCTGACATATCTTGATTCTTTTTTCTTTCTTATTCCAAAACACCGAGTGCCTTCTGCAGGTTTACCTGTGCCAGTTTCACCTCTATTTCGGCGTCAATTTTCTGATTCTGGGCCTTCTGCCAGGCTGTCTGAGCCGCCATGACATCGGCTATCTGCATCACTCCTTCCCTGAATCCGAGGTTTGCGCAACGCAGGTTTTCCTCCGCGCTCTTCATGTTTTCCTGTGTCATGACCTGTCGTTTCTGCGCTTCCTTGAGCTTAAAGCGGCTTTGGGTAACTTGCAAGTTTATCTTTTCCTGCACATCGCCGAGCTCCATCATGGCTATGCTCGTGGCAGCTTTAGTGGCTCTGACCTTGTAGACTCCTTCAAACCAGTTCCACAGGGGGACCTGAACCAGGACACCCACATTCCACACTCCGGAGAACTTACGCTCAAAACCGTTGAACACATTGGGGTTCGAGATGATGTAGCCGCCCGTGAGCGCGATGTGAGGAAGATACATTGCGCGCACAAGCCGGGTATTCTCCTTGCTCATGTCAACGGCATTTTGCAGCATTCTTACTTCCGGCCGGCTGCTATAGGTGGAGTCGGACGGGTAGCTTTCCGCGGCAGTTATCGCGGAGAGGTCGTTCTTGTTCTCGTCGAGAAGGGTGATGGGCTCATCGGCGGGAAGGCCGCACAGCTGGCAGAGCAGCATCTTGGCAAGTACCAGCCCGTCCTCTATCTGGGTAACGGCCATATCCGCTTCATTCACCGTTACATCCACCCGGAGGCCGTCGGCCTTGGTAGCCACGCCTTCCTTGATCATCTTGTGGACATCGTCGCTTAGTTTCTTGACGAGGTCCTTGAAGCTCAGTGCCAGCTTTTGCTTCTGTCTCAACGAGACTACCAGCCAATAGGTCTGGTCTATATTATAGAGCGTGCTCTGGGATTTGAGGCTCAAGTCGTTCTGTGCCAGCTGCTCTCCCAGGTCAGCCATGCGGTTGGCGGCGGTGATGGCTCCTCCCATGAAGATGGGCTGCCGCAGCATGACGGCTCCCGACCAGATGTTTCTCGTGTCGGTCCTGAAGGCGTCGGCAATGCTTTGTCCTAACCGGTCGCCGGCCTGAGCGAGCGGAGTACCGATGTTGCTGCCGGCCTGTTGTAGCAGGGTGCCCAGCTGTTGGGCTGCCTGCGGGGTAATGACGCCCTGTTGCGCGAGCCCTGTCAGTATGTTGCCAATGTCTGTGCTGAGCGTGGAGGAGACCCCGGTTACGATGCTGGAGCCCAGTCCACTCAATGTCGCTTTCTGCCTGTTGTTAAGCAGGGAAATCTCCTTGCTGAAGTATTCGTAGCCCCCCAAAGCGTCAACCTTTGGCAGATATTTGGTGCGTGCGGCCTTGCGGATATTCATGGCCACATCTTGTTTCAGCCTCGATACATTCAGTTGCTTGTTGTTGCGCAATGCCAAGGCCCGGCAACTGTCGAGGCTCAGCACTCGTTGCGCTTGCAGACTGAATGCCATGAGGCAAAAGCTTATCGCTAAAAATATCTTTTTCATCAGTCTATTTTAAAGTAACACTTTTCGAACCAATCATGTTGCCGTCGGCAAAGATGCTGACGCCATAGGTGCCGCTGACCAGTGCCTGGATCACATCCCAGTACATGGAGACGGGCGTCTCCTGGCCTCCGTATTCCACGCTTTTCTTCATGGAGGCTTGCAGACTGCGGTTCTCATAATTGAAGGAGCCCGCGTTTCCGAGCACGCCGCCAGCCGGGGAGGAGATGCGCACATAGATGTTCTTCATGCCGCTCTGGGCCGTAACATTCTTTGCCAGCGAGAAGTTTACTTGCAGGACCTTTGCCTTTGCCACCCTGTCGGTGGTTCTTCCGTGCTTGTCCTTGGCCTGGATGTTGATGCCGATGGCATCGAGTTGGGCGGCGATGGCCACTTTCTCGGAGAGCGAGGCCTTGTCGGTGCTGAGGCTTTCTATCTGCCGTGTGGCCTCTTCATACTGTCCTTTTACACGCGTATTCTCTGCCGCGAGGTTCTGATTCAGCCGATTCAGCGAGTCTATCTCCATGACATAGCTCCGCAGGACGGCTCTCACGGTGGCCAGTTCTTTTTTCAGGCGGGTGATTTCCCGTGCGTCGGAGCTCTTCGTCTCCTTAAGTTCCCGGAGGAGTCTCTGGGTCTTTTCCTGCTCCGCGGTGAGCTGTGCGACGATGGAGTCGTTGTTTATCTGGGTTTTCATCTCGCTGTATTGCTGTGCGAACTGCTGGTATTGGTTTTCCATTTCCTGCTTGTCAAGCTCGGCAAGTTCCTGCATAGCCTTATTCTCCTGCTTCTGTCGGTCGAGGCTCATGTAGAGATACACCAGGCCGCCGACCAGTAACAGGAGTAGGAGAATCAGTGGAAGTAAGATCTTAGTCTTCATAATCGTAATAAATGCATAAACCGCTTGCAAAGTTATGTTTTTTCTGCCTAATTGCCAAAGAAAACCTTTCTTTCAATTCTTTAATATATTAAAAAATGGTATTTTTGTGGAAAATTAGAACAAAAAAAGGTATATTTGTCCCCGATAGACATAAAATGGTGTATTATTATGATTTGGACGATTATCGTGGGGATTCTTGCCGGTTTCATTGCCAGCCGGCTTTTCAAGCACAAAGGGTCGGGGTGCGTTGTCGACTTGTTGCTCGGCCTCGTAGGCGGTTGGCTTGGCGGCCATGTCCTGGACTGGCTTGGGATTACATGGGCTGGAACTCTCGGCGAGATCGGAACCGCTGTCGTGGGGGCCGTGCTTCTGCTGTGGATTGTCTCGCTGTTCGCCAAGAAGTAGGAGGGCCGTCCTTGCCTTGCTGGCGGGGTGGGGCAGTCTGCCGGCAAGGAGACTTCTGCCATGGGGAGCACCCGGAAAGGGTTTCTCCCGGGTTTGTTTGGTTTTGCATGAAGCATAGCTATGGGATGCCGGACGGTCTTGCGTTTCGGGGCATGGTGTTTGTAGGTTCCTATATGCAACTAAATTCTTACTTGTTTTAACGCTTATCCTCAAAAATCAGGCTGTTTTTTGTCGGCGGCTCTCTCTTTGCTTGAAAATGGGGCTGATTTTTCCTGTTTCCGGATTTTCTTGATAATCAATGAGTTGCAACGATTTATAAGGTTTCGTGCATGAATTTGTAAGGGAAATCTTGATAAAAAGCGGCTAAAAGGCAAGTAAAAGGTGGCCTTTTGCACGGTCAGCAACGGCTTTTTGCGAGGCAGATAACGGCTGACAGTAAGGAAAAAGGAGGCAAAAAGGCCTCGGAATTGTTTAAAAACGACCTTTTTTCCTTGAAAAGCGCGGTCTCGGCGAGCAAGTTTTCTTCTGGATTGCGATTTCCGTTTGTAAAGGAAAAAGAATTTTTCGCCTTCTTCTTTAACTTAAAATGGTTAATTTATAACTGGCTTAAAATGCAAACCTTGCCAGTCTATTCTTCACGAACCGACAGCGGCAAGGTCTGCGAGAGAATTTATGAATTTTTATCGTTCCATTTATTTGAGGTATTTCACAGCCAGTTCGAAGAGTCCTTTGCGATAGTTGTCATAGCAGTATTTCTTGAGCTCGTTGATGCCCTCAGCCACGAATTTTTTCTCGTCTGGGTTCAGATACTTGCCCCCGCTCTTGCATAGGAGCATGATCTTGTTTGCCATCGAGGTGCGGTAGAGATCGCCGCCCTGCTCCTGTTTCGCGGTCTTATAAAGTTCCCGGAGGCTTCCGAAGCGCGAGAGAAACTCCTTGGCAGACCCCACGCTGTCCGACCTTGAGAAGGAGAAGGCGTTCCAATCTATGTTCTTGAGTTCTTTCAGTTGCTCCAGATCATTGCCGTTCCAGATACTGAAGCCTTTAGACTTCTGCGGGTCTTTCCCGTAGATGATCCACAGGGAGCCGGAGATGTTGCCGCCCTTCTCGTCATACCACACCAGCGCGTATACCGTGCGGAACTCCTTGTTGCTGCCGTCTCTGAAGTAGGCCGCCTTGTAGTTGTGGTCTTGAAGGGTGCCGAAACTCACGCCCTGACGGTTGTCTTTGCCGTAGGCAATTGAAATAGAGGCGTTGGAGTCTTTGTTGGCACCCTTGCTGAAGCTGCCGTAAGCCCCTTTGGCATCCAACTCGAAGGCTCGTAGGATTTCCTTGAGCTGACCGCTCTTTGGTTTGGGAATACTGAAGTAGGTAATGTTGTAGCTGTAGTCTTCCCCTTTCTCCGTCGACCTGCTGTTGATGTACTCGTCCATGGCGTTGCCGTTGAGGAAGTCGGCCGTGGCTTTCTTCAGGTGTGTTTGGGCGGTTGCCGTGAGCGGTAGGGCCAGGGTGATGGCCGCCGCGATAAATAGTTTCTTCGTCTTCATGATTATATGGGTTTTATTCGTAAATGGTTTCCGTCTCTTCCTCCTCTATCATCTGGGCCGTGAGGTATTCCTGCTGCAGGATGTAGAGGTCGATGGTCTTGTCGGCCGTGGCCAGTTTTCTTTCGAGTTCCCGCAGTTTCTGCTCCACCAGTCGGTCGGCCTTTTCTTGTGTCGATGTTGCCGCGCCCTGTGCCATGTAGCTCTTGGGTGGCCGTGGGTTTCCGCGGGTTATTTGTTTTTTCCTGGGATGCCGAGTTTCCCCAGGTCGTGATTTCCTGCTTGCCGTATCGGCTTTCAAGGTTGTGGCGGAATCTGCGGACCGTGCGAGGACGGGCTGTCCTGGAGTCTGGATGAGGGCTTTGCTGTTGTCTCGTGGCCACAGGACGAAGAGCAGGAGGAGGACGGCGGCTGCCAAGAGAATGGATATGAGGGCCGCCTTATTCTTTCTCCGGCGCGCTTCGGGCTTATCTTTCCCATCCATTTTCCCAAGAAAGGCAAACATTTCCTGATAGGGCTTCCACTGCTCTCTGACTTCTGTCCCGGCAAAATAGTCGGCAAGCTGTGATTCTTCTTTGGGTGTTGTTTCGCCCTGCATGTATTTTTCGAGCAAGCGCTCTATGTTCTTATCTGTTTTCATACCTGTCTTTTCGTTTTATTTCTTCAAAGAGTTGTTTTCTTGCTTTGCTGAGTAGTGTCGCCACGGAGCCTTTCCCGATGCCCAGGAGGGCGGCTATCTCGGCGTTGGTTTTTTGTTCTGTCTGCCTGAGCCGGAGTATCTCATACTCCTTGGGGGGAAGTTCCTGCATCCTTGCGTCCAGCCATTGCCCGGTCTCGAGACCCACCAACCGGTCGTGGGGTGTGGCATAGGCCTCGTCGGCAATCGACAGGCTTTCGAGTATGCCGAGCCTTCTATGGCTTCTGAAGTGGTCGATGCAGAGGTGCCGGGCTATGTGCCCCGCGAGCCGTTGGCAGTCTTCTGCCGTGGAGAATTCGGCGCGGTGCAGCCATAGTTTGAGCAGCGTGTCTTGTGCGATGTCCTCTCCTGATTCCTCGGGAATCTGGTAGTTTCTGCTCATCTGCAGGGCCTTCTTCCGCAGACTGTCCGCGATTTGTTCGAATTCTCTTTGTTCCATTCTGCTAATATAACGGGAAACGGCGGGATTAATCAATGATTTTAACTCTTCTTAAGATTCAAAAAGGGGCAGCTTAAAAAATGTGCGCATAAGTTATATGCGCACAAAACTCGTTTTAATGGCGATTCAGAGTGGGGAGGTCTCTTGCCCATCGGTCTGGATTCTTGCTCCTTCGCGATTTCCGGAAGCCGTTATCGCTTGCCATGGAAAGCGCAATAGCAAAGATATGTCGTGCAAAGAAGGATCACGCAGACGCCTCCCGTTACTCCCCATAAGTCCATGAAGAACCCTATGACGGGAGGAATTACGCCTCCGCCCGCAATGGCTGTTATCATGAGACCGGAAATCTGGTCGGCCTTTTGGGGACTATCTTCCAATGCCATGGCATATATGATGGGGAAAACAGGGGCTCCGAAGAGTCCCAGTGCTCCGATCAATGCCATGTCCACATAGTCAACTTTGATAAAGATAAGGCCCAGCACACTCACCAATGCTAATAGGATGGTTATCTTGAAATACTTTAATTCGCTCACTTTCGCAAGGAAGATGCTGCCGGCAAACGCGCCGATCGTCCTGAGCAGGAAGTATATCTGGGGAGCCAGCTTCGTCTGCTCCGGTCCCCAATTGAACCTTTCTGCCATGAGCTTTGAGCTTATGAAGTTGGTGGCGACATCATAGCCGACGATGAAGAAGATGCCTAAGAATAACAGCAGGATGGTTTTGCCTTTCAGAATCGCCCAGATTTCTTTCACGGAAGCCCTCTTTTCCGTATCCCGCTCCCTCTCGATGTGGACAGACATCAGTCATATCGCGGAGATCAGGGTGATTGTGCCCAGTATGGGAAAGCAATAATACCAGTATTCTTCGCCGAAATAGTGCAGGGCGAGCAATACGATCTCCGGACCGGCGAGTGAGGACAGTGCCTTCACCACTTGTCCTGCCGTCAGCCCGCTTGCCAGGTATTTCGGGTTCGTAAGTACATTTTTCAATAGCGGATTCAATGATATTTGCAGTATGGTGTTGCCCATACCAAGCAAGGCGAAGGCCACGAGGCAGATGGCGCCATTATAGCTGACAAGGGGCAAAAACATACCGATGACGGTAATACCAAAGCTTAAGAGGACGGTGTTCTTCCTTCCCCATTGGCTCATCTTGTTGCCTATCGGGATGCCGAGAAACAAGAACCATATGAATACCATAGAAGGAACGAATCCTGTCATGGTATCCGACCAGTTGAATGTCTTCTGCACATAGTCCGATGATATCCCCACGATATCGCAGAAACCCATGACAAAGAATCCCAATAAAATCGGCAGCAGCTGGAAGTGCGTAGATTTGCTTTTCATGTTCAGTATGTTTGTTTCTCTTTCTTATTGTGGACAAGGTGGGGTAGAGGAAGTTCCCCAGCTTTTTTGAGGCTCTGTTCCCATGACGAAGTGGAGTCTGCCTCCTTTCAGAAGTTCTTCACGATACATCCAGCAGTCGTTTAGAGGCTTGCCGTTCCATATGGCCGATTGCACATAATAGGGATTATTTCCCTGTTTATCGGTCGTAATGATGAGTTTCCTGCCCTTTGCCGTCATCTTGTTTAGCTTGATAACAACCTTGCGGAAGGCAGGACTTCCGAACTGGAAGGTTGGCTGGATAGGTGTACCACCCTGTACATCAAACAGGCCAAGGGTATTCAATACATACCAAGCACCCATTTGTCCCTGGTCTTCATCTTGTCCATACCCGTATCCGTGCTCGTCCGTATGTCCATAAAATTCATCGCATATCATGTGAGTCCACTTCTGTGTAAGGTATGGAGTGCCAGAGAAGTTGAACAGCCAGGCTATATGCAGGCAGGGTTGGTTGCCTTGGTTATAGACGGCCTGGAGGCCAGAGAAAGCGTCGGAGACCTTGCCGCCTCCGAAAATATTCTTCTGTGATTCCGTGAAGATATTGTCCAAAAGCGTGTTGAACTTGTCTTTTCCCACTTTGCTTATGAGCAGTAGTGGATTCTGGGGGACATAGAAGGTGTATTGTGTCGCATTGCCTTCCTGAAAGCCTCTCCATGGCTGCAAGGGATCAAAGTTGTCAAGAAATCTCCCGTCGACGCCTCTTGGATGGATTAACTTCAGGTCTTCATCGAAAAGCCGGGTCCATCCATTGGAAAGAGAGATGAACTTCTCGTAGTCGGCAGTCCTGCCCAAGGCCTTTGCCCATTGAGCCATGACATATGCGCTGAAACTGTATTCCAGAGTATGAGACGCGGAGAAGCAAGATCCCTTGTCGTCTGTACCGAAGTCGGTGGCATGGTTGTATGGAACAAAGCCGTTCCTTACGAAGAGCCCCACATCCTTCTTGCCCGCGCCTTCAGGCCGCTTTTTGTCGCACAGCTCATTTTTCAGGGCAGCCTCATAAGCCAGTTCTATATCATAGTTTCGTATTCCGCAGTTGTAGGCTCCGGCAAAGATGATGGGCATCATGTTGGTTCCCACGCCTGAGACATATTTGCTGGCGGCAATGCCGTCGCCAAGCCAGCCCGCGTCCTTGTATACAAGCAGCTGACTATTGATGAAATCGTTGTAATACTCGGGATAGGCGATGGCCCAAAGTGTGGTGAGGTTCCAGTAGGCTCCCCACATGGCATCTGTGTTGTAGTGGTTAAACTTTGGCTTCTTGTTCTTGTCCAGCGGGATGTAGCCAAAGGCCTGTGTAGAATTTGGTCTTGTTGACCTCTGATTCATCTGTTACCTCGATTCTGCTCAGAAATTCATTCCATGTCTTGGTGGCGTTTCCGCGGGCCTTGTCAAAAGATAGTTTTGAGGCTTCGGCCTGTAGATTGTTGCGGGCATTCTCGATAGAAGTGTAAGAGAGCCCTATCTTTACCTCTATCTGCTCATTTTCTTCTATAGCGAAGTTGGCGCTCATCATGGCGCCTTTGCCGTGGATCTGACTGCCCATGCGGGGTGTTTCTCCTTCCTGGAAGACGGAGACAGAATTGGGAACCTTGCTCAATACCGCGTAGAAATACATTGGAACGGTGGCTTCCTGCTGGTATTTCTTTACATATTCAGGCTTTGTTATCACATATCCTTCTATGACATTACCATTGATATTGCCGATGTAGGCATCCTTTACCTCGCCGCTTTCTCCCTGTCGGTTCCCTATATTGAACAGGATGTGGGCATCTTGGGCTGCGGGAAAAGTGTATCTCTGGAATCCCACTCGATTGGTTGCGGTAAGTTCCACCTTTGTTCGATAGTCTTTCAATACGACCGTATAGTAGCCGGCTGTAGCAAATTCCGTGCTCTTTTCGAAGTTGGAGCGGAAGCCTTCCTCTGGGTTTTCCACTTTCCCGGGTATGGTTTTTATCTCTCCGACGACAGGTATCAGCGAAACGCCACCTATCTGAAATTCATGGAAACACGGGAATCCGTCGATCGAGCGATGGTTGTCTTGATAGCCTACGGCTTCCCATCCCTGCTTGTTACCATAGGTCCCGTTGGTTGAAGCCCCCAGTTTTGCCATGCCAAAAGGCATAGAGGCTGGAGTATAGAAAAACCATCGACTATGAGTAACGCCAAGGTTTGGGTTTACATATTTCGTGAAGTCTTGGGCAGAAGCCAGTTGAATTCCCGTCAGAAGGATAATAAAACGGGCATATCTAATCGTTTTCATTGCTGTTTCATATTAGTGATGGCAGGGCCGGAAGCATTTCCGTGTTCTATTACAAACGGTGTGTAATTTGATTACACACTGCGTGTAACCCGATTACAAGCTGCTGGTAACAGAATTGGCAACAGCAGCTAATTTAGGAAAAGGCTTCCACCGCACTAGCATGTAGAATCATTTGTTATCTTTCGTTCTTGTAAATAGAGATCAGGCCCAACGACTCCAATGCCGCGTCTCCGTTGGCACATGTGGGCTTATTGGAGTTGCCGTTTCCCTGGAAGTTCTTCTCATCTTCGTTCCACCATAGTCCGCCGTCGTTAATAGGATTAACTTGTTTTGCGGTCTAGAACATAAATTTAGTTTCATAAATTCGTTGTTTGAGATTTTTTTTATAGGTTTTATACTCTCACATGCGCTTCGATGAGTTTGCAGGTTTTGCCTTCTGACTTCCCAAAAGGGCGGACGGTGTATGTCCCGACGCATGCCGGCACGATGAAGGTTTCGACATAGTGTACCACGAAAGGCTCAAAGGCTCCGCATGGACTTTCAATGACGACCTCCTCTCCTTTGGCAAGGTTGAGCACATGCACGCTTCCGGCATTGTGCAGAGATATCTTCTCGTCGAAGGTGTAGCGTGTTGTTTCGATAAATTCATTGGGGTGAAGCCCTGTGCGCTCCTTCTTGCAGTGCGGGGTTTCGGCGAGGAGCTCAATGTGGTTTGCCAAGTGTTCTCGTACATATCTCGTGTCGCGCTCCCATTTGATGACCTGCCTACCTCTTTCTATATTAATTGGGCGAGGCTTCCCATCAAGCCCTAATCGCTGCCAATCGTAGAGCTTGAAGGTAAATATGTTCGGTGTCGCGCTGATTTCCAGCACCATACAGTTGCGTCCGGAGCAGTGGATGGTGCCGTTGGGGATGAGGAAGTGGTCATGCTTTTTGGCTGGTATCTTGTTGACATATTGCTCAACAGGGAATTCCGTTCCGTTCTTCTGGGCGTCGTGCATCTCGTCAATCATTTCCGTTGGGTTGATTCCCTCCTTCAATCCAAGATAGATCACGGCGTCTTCATCGGCATCCAGCAGGTAATAGCTTTCGTCCTGGGTATAGTGGATGCCGAAATTTGTCTGAATAAATTGTGTCGTGGGATGTACCTGCAGGCTCAGGTTTCCCCCGTCCATGGTGTCCAGGAAGTCGAATCGGATGGGAAAGCTTCTGCCGAATCGGCTCTCGACGGCCTCGCCGAGCAGAGGCATGGTTTCAAATAATACAAGGTCTTGTGCGGGAAGTTCGAATCGTACACCCTCCACATCGAGCAGAAGGCTGTTCTCTTCTGGTACGCAGTCGAAGCACCATCCGTAGTTGTCCTCGGAGCGGTCTAAGTCGCAAACCTTTTTCATCCATTGCCCGCCCCAGGGTGCAGGGTCAAAGAACGGAACCACCCGGAAGGGCTTTCTCGCAGTCTTCTGAATACCCTCCTCGAAGGTTTGGTTGCTGATCATTTTGGGGTTTCCCGCCTGGTTGCTGTCAATCCAGTACTCGATGCGGTGGGCCGTGCCTAATTCGTGCTTGTAGCGGTCGCAGATGTTCCAGTCGTTGAAGTATCCGCGTTTATACTGAAGCGAAGGAGTCTCCTCGTGGTTGTCGTATCCCAAGGCCTTTACCTCGTGCCGGCGGAATCTTTGCTGGATTTCCCATCGTGCCATGTCGGCATAGACGACGGGGGCATCTTTAGCTGCGAGTTTTGCCGCGCCCGTACCTAATATTATTATAGGCTCATCCTTGGATTCTGTTAAGAACTCGTCAACCTTGTCCTGACAGAAGTATTCGTCTAACGAAACATTGGAAATAAAGCCGAACAGCACATCGTCGGTCATAAACCGTTGCGTGAGTTCCTCGATTTCCTGTTGAGGCTTCATGAGGTTCCGGGTCGACACGATCCTGCGTCCCGTTCTCTCGAAGGCAGAGATGAACTCTTCTTCCATGGCTCCTGCATAAAGCTCAATAGCCCATTGCTGCCGATTTCCATATCGGCTTTCAAGTTCTGCTATAATGCTGTCCCAGCCTTGATAAATGGAACCATTCACGGGAGTGGCAGGATATTTGTCATAATTAGGTTTTCTCATTACGGCCTTTATTTGTTTGAACATATTTGGTTTTGTGCAAATATAATGATTAAAATCTTAATAAGCAATAAAAAACAGGAAAAATTGATGTTATAACTTTGTTTTTCTGTCTTTTTTTATTTTCTTTGCTATTACAACTGCAGAAAACAGAGAAGATTCATGGAAGAAATATGCCCAAAAAGAGATTTGCCGTTGCATGTTCAGGCGGAGAACATACTGAGAAAACTAATCGAGGAACCCGAATATAAGAATGGCAAGGTGCTCCCTGACGAGGTTACCCTGTCCCAGCAGCTCGGTATTTCGCGTAACACCCTTCGCCAGGCCATCAATAAGCTTGTCTACGAGGGACTCCTCGTGCGGAAGCGCCGTGTGGGCACGAAAGTGGTTCGCAAGGGACTTGTCAGCCGTATGAAGAACTGGCTCAGTTTCTCTCAGGAGATGCGTCTGCTCGGCATCGAGGTCCGAAACTATGAGTTACACATAAGCTACAAGGAGCCTACCGGGGAGATTGCCGCCTTTTTCGGGATGGGGGAGGGCGTCCGGAAACCTTGCCTTGTCTTGGAACGGGTGAGGGGCAATACCAGTTATCCGTTCGTTTACTTTATTTCTTATTTTAATCCGAATATCCTTTTCAAGGACGACGAGGTTTTCCAGCGGCCCTTGTATGAAATTCTTGAGCACGACTATGGAATCACCGTGAATACGAGTAAAGAGGAGATAAAGGCAAGGCTGGCGGGTGCTGACATTGCCAAGAAATTGAACATCAGCTCCGAGGATGCGATCCTGGTTCGCAAGCGTCTCGTGCTGGATGTAAACGATGTTCCGATAGAGTATAACCTCGGCTATTACGAGTCTCACAGTTTTTCCTATACGGTCGAGTCCGTTCGTTAGCCTTTTTCCTGCCGTCCCCGGCCTGCCGATCCCGCCGATTTCGTCTGCCGATCCCGGCGAGTTTGTCGGTCAATCCCGCCGGTTTTGTCTGCCGATCCCGCCGGTTTCGTTCCTTTTTTCATTGCTTTCCCGCTCCCCCCTGTCCCCTTTTATATATAATAATGTATGCTTTCCCTCCTTTTTTCCCTTTCCTTTTGTTTTGTCAACATTTCCGAAAACTTTTCCTTATTCCTGAAATTATCTCCCCCAAAGTTTGGCCGGTTGTTTTTTTTGTGTTACCTTTGCACTCGCTTTCGCCCATTTTGCGGGTCGTTAGCTTGATATTTTTCGTTCTTTGGCATTCTTACATAGAGAGACAGGTAGTACAGGAAGTCCAGGCATTCTCCTTCCCGGCGCTCGTTGCCCGGTTTGGTTTTTGCCTGTCATTTTTCAGGAAGAGTCCGTTTTTCCCTTTTCCTTGATTGGTATTGGGAAGATTCCACGGATTCCGGATAGCCGTTCTGACCGGATCGGCGCGCGCCGTTTCCTTTTTTGGGAATTTGGCGCCGCCACATGATTTTTTACAATGGAGAGTTTGATCCTGGCTCAGGATGAACGCTAGCTACAGGCTTAACACATGCAAGTCGAGGGGCATCATGTCGGTTGCTTGCAACCGATGATGGCGACCGGCGAATGGGTGAGTAACGCGTATCCAACCTGCCCCCGGCCGGGGTATAACCCGTCGAAAGGCGGCCTAATCCCCCATGTAGTCCTCTGAGGTCCTCCGATGAGGATGAAAGGTATTTTTCCGGCCGGTCGATGGGGATGCGTCCGATTAGCTTGCTGGCGGGGTAACGGCCCACCAGGGCTTCGATCGGTAGGGGTTCTGAGAGGAAGGTCCCCCACACTGGTACTGAGACACGGACCAGACTCCTACGGGAGGCAGCAGTGAGGAATATTGGTCAATGGGCGGAAGCCTGAACCAGCCAAGTAGCGTGCAGGATGACGGCCCTATGGGTTGTAAACTGCTTTTGCGCGGGGATAAATTGGGGAACGTGTTCCCCTTTGCAGGTACCGCGCGAATAAGGACCGGCTAATTCCGTGCCAGCAGCCGCGGTAATACGGAAGGTCCTGGCGTTATCCGGATTTATTGGGTTTAAAGGGAGCGCAGGCCGCCCCTTAAGCGTGTTGTGAAACCCGGGCGCCCAACGCCCGGCCTGCAGCGCGAACTGGGGGGCTTGAGTGCGCGCAACGCCGGCGGAATTCGTCGTGTAGCGGTGAAATGCTTAGATATGACGAGGAACCCCGATTGCGAAGGCAGCCGGCGGGAGCGCAACTGACGCTTATGCTCGAAGGCGCGGGTATCGAACAGGATTAGATACCCTGGTAGTCCGCGCTGTAAACGATGGATGCCCGCCGTTGGCACTTGGTGCCTTCGGCCAAGCGAAAGCGTTAAGCATCCCACCTGGGGAGTACGCCGGCAACGGTGAAACTCAAAGGAATTGACGGGGGCCCGCACAAGCGGAGGAACATGTGGTTTAATTCGATGATACGCGAGGAACCTTACCCGGGCTTGAATTGCTGAGGACGGCGCCGGAGACGGCGCTTCCCTTCGGGGTCTCAGTGAAGGTGCTGCATGGTTGTCGTCAGCTCGTGCCGTGAGGTGTCGGCTCAAGTGCCATAACGAGCGCAACCCCTCTCCGTAGTTGCCATCGGGTCATGCCGGGCACTCTTCGGACACTGCCGCCGCAAGGTGTGAGGAAGGTGGGGATGACGTCAAATCAGCACGGCCCTTACGTCCGGGGCTACACACGTGTTACAATGGCCGGTACAGAGAGTCGTCCGGGCGCGAGCCCGGCCCAATCCCTAAATCCGGCCTCAGTTCGGACTGGGGTCTGCAACCCGACCCCACGAAGCTGGATTCGCTAGTAATCGCGCATCAGCCATGGCGCGGTGAATACGTTCCCGGGCCTTGTACACACCGCCCGTCAAGCCATGAAAGCCGGGGGCGCCTGAAGTCCGTGACCGCGAGGATCGGCCTAGGGCGAAACCGGTGATTGGGGCTAAGTCGTAACAAGGTAGCCGTACCGGAAGGTGCGGCTGGAACACCTCCTTTCTGGAGACGGCATTGGGTTTTTTCCGTGTGTCTTTCGGTTCTCTTCCCTCCTGTTTCCTGTTCTCTCTTTCCCATATTTTTTCGGGGATGGTCCTCCGCCGCGCCTTGCC
>NZ_PYXG01000002.1:0-522500 GCF_003043945.1 Prevotella sp. oral taxon 376 | reverse complement strand
TTCGGGTTTAAGAGAGAATCAATGATAGAAGTTCCGGAGGAGCAGCGGGCGGACTACGACAGGGCACCGGAAGTAAAGTTCTGAGCTGATGAAGTATGTAGGAATGCAAACCCAGATAAGGCGCAACAATACGAAGAGTGTCTTGTTGCTCCTTATGTTTCCCGCTATCATCTTGGGAATGACATGGGTATTCCTTGCTCTCTTGAACTTTTTCGGGAATGGATATTATGATGAGTATGGCGATGTGGCGCATCAATTGAACCTCGAGACCGTGAACTATTATTTCCTGACTTCCCTTCCGTGGGTTGTCGGAGGTGTGGCGGTCTGGTTTCTGATAGCCTATTTCATGAATGCCAAGATGATTCAGCGCTCAACCGGTGCATACCCCATCACCCGAAAGGAGAATCCCCGTATCTATAACATCGTTGAGAATCTCTGCATGACTTGTGGAATGGATATGCCGAAAATAAATATAGTGGACGATTCCCAGCTCAATGCCTTTGCCAGCGGCATCAATAAAGACTCCTATACGGTAACGGTTACCACGGGGCTTATGGCCAAACTTGATGACAGGGAGCTGTCTGGCGTAATAGGGCACGAGCTCACGCATATCCGCAACCATGATACCCGCTTGCTCATTACGAGCATTATCTTCGTGGGAATCATCTCCACGGTAATGAGTTTGGTGGTGCGAATGCTCTATCATTCATTCTACTATGGCGGCGGCAGAAGCCGCGGCAGTAACGGGAAAGATAATGGCCTGTCAGTTATAGTGGTACTTTTCATTGGGCTGATATGTTGTGCAATCGCCTATTTCTTCACGCTGGTAACCCGGTTTGCCATTTCCCGCAAGCGCGAGTATATGGCCGATGCAGGCGGAGCAGAACTCTGTGGCGATCCTTTGGCCCTTGCCTCGGCACTGAAGAAGATTTCCAAGGAGCCGGGATTGGATGGTGTGAAGCGGGCAGATATAGCCCAGCTCTTCATTATCCAGCCCGACGAGATGGCCTCCGGCATACTCGGGTTCATGAATTCATTGTTCAGCACCCATCCTGACACCGAGAAGCGCATCGCCGTATTGGAACAGTTCTAACAAGGAAAAAGCGTAAGAATCGGAAGATTCTTACGCTTTCTTAGTTGCGGAGGCAGGACTCGAACATGCGACCTCCAGGTTATGAGCCTGGCGAGCTACCAACTGCTCCACTCCGCGATATTTCTTTATTTACGGATGCAAAGGTAAGACAATTTTCCGAGATGTGCAAGTTTATACGCCCCTATTTTGTGAATAAATGTGAAAAACGCCTCATCCCTTGCATAATCCGAATAAAAATGATACATTTGCACACGATTGTAAGAGTGTGCAGTTCTTAAAGCAGGAGGATAAAGAACATGTCAATATCTAAAACGAGACAGACTCTGGTTGATGTCGCCAGGCAGCTGTTTGCAAAAAACGGAGTGGCAAATACCACCATGAACGACATTGCCGTGGCTTCCGGAAAGGGTCGCCGCACCCTTTATACCTATTTCAACCGTAAGGAAGATATTTACTATGCCGTGATAGAATCCGAGCTGGAACGCTTGTCCGACCGGCTGGATGAGGTTGCGGCAAAGAAGATGCGCCCACAAGACAAGATCATCGAGCTCATCTATACCCATCTGAGCATGATTCGCGAGACGGTGGTGAGAAACGGGAATCTCCGTGCCGAGTTCTTCCGTAATATATGGATGGTGGAGAAAGTGAGGAAAAACTTTGACGAAGACGAGCTTGAAATCTTCCGTAAGGTGTATGCCGAGGGAAAAGAAGCGGGCGAGTTTGATATAGAGAATATCGAACTCGTTGCCGATATCACGCACTATTGCATCAAGGGGCTTGAGGTTCCGTTTATCTATGGTCGTCTCGGGCATGGCCTCGATGTGGAGTCGAGCAAGCCGCAGGTGGCCAAGGTTGTCTATGGCGCGCTTGGCAAAAGCTTGATTAAATAACCATGCCGGGCAAGATGGGAGTTTGAATGAAAATTAATTATAAATCTTTAATATTTAGAATTTATGGGATTATTGAGTGGAAAGACGGCCCTGATTACAGGTGCCGCTCGTGGTATTGGTAAGGCTATTGCCTTGAAGTTTGCGGCTGAAGGCGCCAACATCGCTTTCACCGACCTCTTCATCGATGAGGAGCATGGTGGTTTGGCCACGGAGCGTGAGATTGCTGCCGTCGGCGTGAAGTGCAAGGGTTATGCCAGCAATGCGGCTGACTTTGCGCAGACCGAGGAGGTGGTGAAGGCCGTCAAGGAGGAGTTCGGTTCGATTGATATTTTGGTGAATAACGCTGGAATTACGAAAGACGGTCTGATGCTTCGCATGACTGAGCAGCAGTGGGACGCGGTGATTGCGGTCAATCTGAAGAGCGCCTTCAACTTTATCCATGCCTGTGTGCCGGTGATGATGCGTCAGCGTGGCGGTTCGATCATCAACATGGCCAGCGTGGTAGGCGTTCACGGTAACGCCGGCCAGGCCAACTATGCCGCTTCCAAGGCCGGCTTGATAGCCCTCGCCAAGAGTGTCGGTCAGGAGATGGGGCCGAAGGGCATCCGTGCGAATGCCATTGCTCCCGGCTTCATAGATACCGCGATGACTCAGGCTTTGTCGGATGACATCCGCAAGGAGTGGATCAGCAAGATTCCTCTTCGCCGTGGCGGTCAGGTCGAGGATATTGCCAATGTGGCCACTTTCCTGGCTTCCGACCTTTCGAGCTATGTGTCCGGACAGGTTATTCAGGTAGATGGCGGCATGAACATGTAGGCCTGCTGGATAAAAGGATAAGGACTATTGATTCGCAGAGGACGATGGAAGTCGTTTACGAGGACAATCATATCATCGTTGTCAACAAGCAGAGTGGGGAGATCGTGCAGGGCGACAAGACTGGCGACCTTCCTCTCTCTGATGCCGTGAAGGCCTATATCAAGGAACGCTATGCCAAACCCGGGCGCGTGTTTCTCGGCGTGGCACATCGGCTGGACCGGCCGGTATTTGGGCTGGTGGTCTTTGCGCGCACCTCAAAGGCACTTTCCCGTTTGAACAATATGTTTCGCGATGGCGAGATCCGCAAGATCTACTGGGCCATCGTGAAGGACGCCCCTGCCGAGCCGGCAGGGCAGCTTGAGCACTGGCTGGTAAGAAACGAAAAGCAGAACAAGAGCTATGCCTACGATCACGAAGTGCCCCGCTCCAAGCGGGCGCTCCTTGAATATCGGGAGATTGCCCATACCGACCGTTATCATCTGTTGGAAGTGCGATTGCTGACAGGGCGCCATCACCAGATTCGCTGCCAGTTGGCAGCCATAGGCTGTCCGATAAAAGGCGATTTGAAGTATGGTTCCCGGCGGTCAAACCCCGACGGGAGCATCTCGCTTCTGGCGCGGGAAATAGAGTTTGTGCATCCGGTTTCCAAGGAGAAAATCTGCCTTGAGGCTCCCTTGCCGGCGGATACGCTCTGGCAGGCATTGGGTGCGGGCATCGCTAATCGTTAGTAATATTTCAGAAAACTACACATAAATTAAGTCTCTTTCGAGGCTGATTCCAGAGATGGAAATTGTTCTTTTTCCTATTCTTTGAGGTCGCCTCGGGGGTGCTTTTATGTTGATTAAGCTGTTGGAGGCGGTAAATAGCGTGGCTGTTTGCCGCCTTTTGCATTGCGGAAAGCGGCAAACAGACGAGTAAAAGGCCGCTATCTGTCTGACGAAAGGCGGCATTTTGCCTCTTCCGAGGGCTGTTTTCAGGGGTCTTACAGCATTGGTTTTCGCTAATCTTTTGATAATCAAGTGTTTGCGGAAGTTGTGATTTTTGCCTTGTTTTGGCCTCCGATAGGGTTCTTGAGAAAACTCCGCGTTGTATTCCGAAATATTGTTTTGATTGCAAACAGGGTTTTTAACTTATTTTATCTTTCCTGATTCGTGCGAACCTGGACTTTATTTTGTAGTGTGTTTACAAAAAAGCAGTCAAAAAGTTCATTATCTCGAAAAAAATGATTTACTTTGCATGAACCAGAGAGCCACTATGAAAACAAGTGGCGCTCGCCGTTACGCTTATGAATAGAATTACCAGGCGGGTGGGCGTTATCCTTGCGATTCCCATCGTGCTGATACTCATATTGATTGGCCTCTTTTACTTTCCGCCCTTCCAGAACTGGGCGGTCCGTCAGGTGGCGGCCTATGCTTCGGCGTCGACAGGCATGGAAATCAGCGTCGGGCGTGTGGGACTCGACTTTCCGCTCAATCTCGGCGTCGACGATATAAAGGTGATTCTGCCGCGCGAATCCTCCTCCGGGCTGAGGGACACGATAGCCGATGTCCGCCATGTGGCGGCCGATGTGCGACTGCTCCCTTTACTGAAAGGTCGGGTGGAGATAGACGAGCTTGTCCTTGAGGATATGAAGGTGAACACTGCCAGCCTCATCCATACCGCACGCATACGGGCTGCCGTGGGAAAACTTGCCCTGAGAGCGCACGGCATTGACCTCGGCGAGTCGTTCGTAAAGCTTGATGAAGCCAGCTTCAAGGATGCCCGGATCAGCGTGGAACTGAGCGATACCGTGCCCGCGGACACCACTCCGAGTTCCAATTTCTGGAAGATCAGGCTCGATTCCGTTCATTTCGACAAGACCGATTTCACGCTCCACATGCCGGGCGACACGCTCTCGGTGCATGTGTACATGGGCAATACGACGGCCCAAGGCGGCTTCCTCGACCTCCGCAAGGGGCTGTATCAACTCGGGCGGCTCGACTGGCGGGGCGGCAGGCTTGACTACGACAACAACTTCAGTAGGCCTGCCGAGGGCATCGACTACAACCATCTGGCCCTGAACGACCTCATCCTGAAGGCCGACTCGTTCAGCTATTGCGACTCCAGGCTCGGCATCAGAATCCGCGAATGCTCGTTCCGGGAGAAGAGCGGCTTGAGGGTTAATCGCCTCGAAGGTGCGTTCTTGCTGGATTCCACGAGTATCTCGCTGCCCGACCTGAAGCTCCGGACACCGAACAGCAGCCTTTCCGTGCGGTATGAGATGGCTCTCGACGCTTTCTCCGACAAGGCTCCGGGCCGCCTCCGGGCCACCGTCCATGGCGGTATCGGCAAGCAAGACATAGCGGCGTTCTTAGGCTCTTCGGCAGGGAAACTGATGCACGGATGGCCTTATTATCCGTTACAGGTAGACGCCACGGTGAGTGGAAACATGAAAAAGATGCGCCTTTCCGGCCTCCATTTGAATCTTCCGACAGCTTTCAGCATCACTTCCGACGGATTCATGGAGAATCTGAATGCCCCGGATCGGCTGAAGGCCGACTTCAACATCAACGCGCGGACCTACCACATAGGCTTCCTCGTGGACGCCCTTTCACCTGACTTGGGAAAGCAGGCGCGCATTCCTCATGGCATTGGCGTGAATGGCCATTTCTATGTCGACGGACAGAAATATGCCGGAAACTTCACCCTCGTCGAGGGTGGGGGAAGCCTGAAAGGTACAGCCCGGCTGGATGCTGCCCGCATGGCTTATACCGTTAGGCTCAATGCCGAGAACCTCCCGCTTCAGCATTTCCTGCCCAACAGGGGGCTTTCGGCCTTTACGGGATATGTAGAGGCTGATGGCGAGGGTGCTGATATCCTGGCGCCCCGAACGCGTATGAGGGCAAAGGCCCGAATCGGGAAGTTCCATTATCAAGGCTATAGCCTCGATCAGATGAATGCCGTGGCCACCGTCGGCCAGGGGAGGATTCATGCCGATGTAGACAGCAAGAACCAACTGCTGAAAGGATTCATCACCTTCGACGGTCTCACAAGCAACAAAGTGATGCGAGGAACGCTGTCCTGCGACCTCTCCAAGGCCGACCTCTTCCGCTTAGGACTTACCCGCGACTCTGTCGTCGCGTCGCTCCGCGGATATATGGACATCAATTCCGACTTCAAGCATTACCACAAGCTGCAGGGCTCGGTGAGCGATATCGCCATCCTGGAGAATGGTGTCTATGATCGGCCGGATGATGTCGTGCTCGATATTCTGACCACCCGTGATACCACGCGTGCCGTTGTCGATTGCGGCGACTTCCATTTGAGGGCCCGCGCGAAGGGTGGATATGAGCGCGTCCTGCGGCAGATAGACGGCCTTGCGGGCGATTTTCAGAGACAGTTGAAGGGCCGGACCATCGACCAGGTGCGCATACGGGAGCAACTTCCGGAGGCAAGGATCTATCTGACTACGGGTCGCGACAACATCTTCTGTGGCCTGATGCGCAAGTATGGATACGACTTTTCCAGCCTGTTCGTTGACCTCGATTCTTCTCCACAGGCAGGATTGAACGGGAAGGTTTCGGCCGATTCGATCATCGTGGGCGGTATCCGCCTCGACACGGTGCGCCTGTCGCTGGAGTCAGACGCGCTTGGGATGGACTATCACGCACAGGTCAAGAATGGGAAGCAGCATCCCGACTATAGTTTCAATGCCCTTGTCGACGGTTCCATCATCCAAAATGGTACCCGGATGCAAGCCCGTATTTACGATGCCAACGACAAACTCGGGCTGTCTCTTGGGGTACAAGGGGAGATGGAACGGAATGGCATCCGTTTCCACATGTATGGCGATGACCCGGTCCTGGGGTATAAGAAATTCGCCGTAAACGACAGCAATTATGTCTTTCTGGGCGACGACCGTCGCATTTCGGCCAACCTGCAGCTTAAGGCAACCGATGGTATGGGCGTGCAGATATATACCAATGACGAGAACGCCGAGGTGTTGCAAGATGTAACCATATCGCTCAATAAATTTGATTTGGAGAAGGTTCTCTCTGTCATCCCCTATGCTCCCGACCTCTCAGGAGTGATGAATGGCGACTATCATCTGGTCATGACGAAGGATGAACTGTCGGTGTCGTCCAATATGGACATTGCCAATTTGGTCTACGAGAAGTGTCCGATGGGCAACCTGGGGGCGGAATTCGTCTATATGCCGAAGGCTGACGGTTCGCATTCTGTGGCCGGGATGCTGACACATGACGGCAAAGAGGTGGCCGACCTGACGGGCGTCTACCAGTCGAAGAACGATGGTTACCTTGACGCGGAGTTTGATTTGAAACGCTTGCCCATGCAACTTGTCAACGGGTTTGTGCCCGATCGCATCCTAGGGCTTCGTGGTTATGGCGACGGGAAGCTGGATGTGAAAGGATCCCTGAAAGCTCCCCAGGTAAATGGAGAGGTTTATCTCGACTCCTGTTACCTTTACAGTGAGCCTTACGGAGTGGAGATGCGCTTTGCGGACGACCCTGTCCGCATCGTGGAAAGCAACCTCCTCTTTGAGAATTTTGAGCTGTATGCCAACAATGAGCAGCCGCTCAACATTTCGGGGAGTTTCGATTTCAGCCATCCCGACCGCATGATGCTCGACATCCGTATGCGAGCCCGAAACTTCCAGTTGATAGACGCTCGGGAGAATCCCCGCTCGGAGGCCTATGGAGAGGCGTTCGTCGATTTCTTCGGGGTCATGCGGGGACCGCTCGAGAGCCTTAAGATGCGGGGCAGGCTCGATGTATTAGGCAATACGGACATGACCTATGTGTTGCGTGATACAGAACTCACGACCGACACCCAGCTTGAAGAACTCGTGAAGTTCACGGATTTCAGGGATACGACGAAGGTGGCCGTGGTGAACCGCCCACCGCTGACAGGCTTCGACATGGCGCTCTCCGTCATGGTGGATGAGGGGGCCCATATTGCCTGTATGCTGAACGCCGACCATACCAACTATATCGACCAGCAGGGCGGAGGCGATTTGCGCCTGACCTATAACACAGTCGACGACCTGCGTCTGACGGGCCGGTATACGCTTACGAGCGGCACGATGAAATACTCCCTGCCCATTATTCCGCTGAAAACCTTTACGATTCAGAACGGCAGCTATGTCGAATTCCAGGGGGATCCGATGAATCCGCAGTTGCACATCACGGCTACGGAGCGGGAGAAAGCTACCGTAAACGAGGGGACGGGAACGGGTCGTCTGGTGGACTTTGACTGCGGCGTGAAGCTCTCGCAGACGCTTGACAGGTTGGGATTGGAATTTATCATCAACGCTCCCAATGATGTAAGCATACAGGATGAGCTGAACACCATGACGGCAGAAGGCCGCTCGAAGGTGGCCATCACGATGCTCGCCTCTGGAATGTATCTTGCCGATGGCAACACCCGGGGCTTCTCCATGAACAGCGCTCTGAGCTCGTTCCTGCAGTCGGAAATTAATAATGTGGCCGGTAGCGCCATGCGCTCGCTCGGCCTTGACTTAGGGATGAGCATCGACAATGCCACCACTTCGAATGGCGCAATTCACACTGATTACAATTTTAGCTTTGCCAAGAGGCTCTGGAACAACCGCCTGCGTATCATTGTCGGCGGCAAGGTGTCGACCGGCGCCGAGCTTGACTATGGGCGGACGAACGACTCCTTCTTCGACAATGTTGAGCTGGAGTATCGTCTGGACCAAAAGTCGAGCAAGTATCTGCGCCTCTTCTATAACAACAACAAGTATGACTGGCTCGAGGGCGCGTTGGGAGAATACGGCGTGGGATTCAAATGGCAGCGCAAGTTACGCCATTTCAGGGACATCTTCCGACTGAAGACGGTGGATGAAAACCGGGTTCCGGCAGCTCCCGACACCACTAAAGTGAAAGGAAAATGAGAAGAAACAAATATGACACAGGCGTGCTGCTGGCGCTTTCGCTGCTGCTGTCGGCGTGCTCGTCGACCAGCGGTCTTCCCGAAGGAGAGCAACTCTTCACGGGACTGAAAAAGATAGAATACACCAATTATGAGAAGTGCGAGCACGCTGCTGCCACCCAGGAGGAGATGGAATATGCGCTCGCTTCCGCGCCTAACGGCGCTCTCTTCGGCAGCAGCTATTATCGCAGTCCGTTCCAGTTCCGCCTCTGGGTGTGGAATGCCTTTTCCAAGAGCGAGTCAAAGTTTGGCAAATGGATGGTCAGGACGTTTGGTTCGCAGCCCAAGCTGATGAGCCGGGTGAATCCGGAACTACGAGCCTCGGTGGCCGAGTCGCAGTTGAAGAAATACGGATACTTCAACGGAAGGATTACCCATAGCGTCATTACGCAGGGCAATCCGAAGAAAGCCAAGGTGGCTTACACGGTGGATATGGGGCACTTATGGACGCTGGACTCCATCCTTTATGTGAATTTTCCACCCAGCGCCGACAGTCTCATGCGCGCCCATCAGCCAGGGAAACTCATTCATAAGGGCGACCCCTTCAGCGTTCCCAAGCTGGAGGCTGAGCGCCAACGCATCGGTATGCTGTTTCGCGATAATGGCTATTATTACTATAAGTCGGGCGACGCCTCCTATCTCGCGGATACGATCCATGTGCCGGGAAAGGTCCAGCTCCGGCTCCAAATGGCAGACAGCCTGGAGCCGCGAGCTATGGGGAAATGGTATATCGGCAGGCTGAAGGTGAATTTCCGCAGGTCGTTCATGGAGCAATTGGAGGATTCCATTCTCCGCCGCCGTATCAGTGTGCATTTCAACGGCAGGCGGCCGCCTCTGAGAATGGGTGCCTTGCTGCACGATGTCAGGCTTCGCCCAGGTCGCCTCTACAGCTATGCCAATGAGCAGGAGACCAACGCCAATCTGCTCAATACCGGCCTTTATAGCTACACCTCCCTGCAGTTCGCGCCCCGAGACTCGTCTCTAAACTGCGACACGCTTGACATGACGCTTGATCTGGTGCTTGACAAACCCTATGATTTCTATATCGAAGCCAATGCCAAAGGCAAGACCACAGGCAGGCTGGGGCCGGAGCTGGTACTCGGCCTGACCAAGCGCAACGCCCTGCGTGGCGGCGAGAAGTTCGACATCAAGCTGAACGGATCGTATGAGTGGACGACGGGTCATCACGCGGAAGGCTCCTCATCGGGCATTAATTCTTACGAGTATGGCGGCAACGCGTCGCTGATATTCCCCCGGCTGGTAACTCCGCGGAGCCTGCTTCGTAGCTGGCGGAGAAATCCTGACCGCAGGCGGGAGTCCGGCAGGCCGCGCCATGAATTCTACCAGACACCGACCACAACCTTGAAAGCCTCTATACAGATTCTCAACCGGGCAAGTTACTTCAAGCGGCATGTCATCTCGGGCGAGCTTACCTACGACTACTGGACCTCGGCGCGGTCGCACCATTCTTTCAGTCCGCTTACCCTCTCTTACCAGTACATGCATTCGCGGACGGCCGATTTCCTGCAGTTACTGGAGGCTAACCCGTATCTGAGCGTCTCGATGCGCGATCAGTTTGTGCCCAAAATGAGCTATAGCTACACCTATTCCACGGCTTCCACCAGCCACAACCCCATCACCTGGTCGAGCACTCTCAGTGAGGCAGGCAATGTGTTGGCCGCAAGCTATACGCTGTTTGGCGAGAAGTGGAGCACGAAAGACAAGACGATGTTCAAGAATCCCTTTGCCCAGTTCGTAAAGGTGGAGACCGATTTCACGAAAGAATGGCGCTTCCCGGATCGCTCCTCGTTGGTGGGGCATCTCGCCGCCGGTGCGATTTTCAGTTATGGCAATGCCACGCAGCCCCCCTACTATGAGCAGTTCTATATCGGCGGAGCCAACAGCGTGCGCGCCTTCAATGTGCGTTCCGTAGGGCCGGGAAAATATTTCCCTCGCAATTCCAAGCTTTCCTATATCGAGCAGACTGGCGACCTGAAGTTCCAACTCAATCTTGAATACCGTCCGCACCTCTTCGGAAGTCTCTTCGGGGCCTTGTTCCTCGACGCCGGAAATGTGTGGTCGATGCGGAGCGACGACACCCGTGAGGGCGCGAAGTTTGAGGCCAAGAACTTCCTCCGGCAGATGGCCTTGGGCACGGGAGCGGGCTTGCGTTATGATGTGGGCATGTTCGTGGTTCGCCTCGACTGGGGAATAGGCCTGCATGTGCCTTACGATACGGGCAAGGGAGGCTTCTATAATGTTCCCAGTTTCCGTGATGGACAGAGCATCCATCTGGCTGTGGGCTATCCTTTCTGACGCTTTCCTCATGCCGGCCGGTTAGGGCCCGGCAGTCGGCAGGTGGCAAGAAGCCTGACGAAATCGGCGAGATTGTCCCACAAAATCGCCGATTTCGTCATTCAATTTCGCCGATATTGTCAGGCTTCTGACCGTTGAAAGGAAGAGGGGAGGGCGGGCGATGAGAAAGCGAAGGCCACTTCCATGGCGTGCAAAAAATACCTTTGGCCGGAAAAAACGAAACTCTGACTATCATGTTTTGATTTATTTTTGTATCTTTGCAAATTAGAAAATCTTAATAGGAAAGAATATATGAAGCCAACATTGTTATTGCTCGCTGCCGGCATGGGTAGCCGTTACGGCGGCTTGAAGCAGCTCGATGGTCTGGGCCCTAACGGCGAGACCATCATGGACTATAGCATCTATGATGCCATTCAGGCTGGATTTGGGAAAATCGTCTTCGTCATCCGTAAGGATTTCGAACAGGAGTTTCGCGACAAGGTACTGTCCAAGTATGAGGGGCATATCCCCGCGGAACTGGTCTTTCAGTCAATAGACGACCTGCCGGAGGGCTTCCGTGTTCCGGAAGGACGCGTAAAACCTTGGGGCACCAACCATGCAGTGCTGATGGCAAAGGATGTCATCAAGGAACCTTTCTGCGTCATCAATTGCGACGATTTTTATAATCGCGACTGCTTCAAGGTCATCGGAAAGTTTCTCGCCAACCTGCCGGAGGGCAGCAAGAACCGCTATGCCATGGTGGGATTCCGCGTTGGCAACACCCTTTCCGAGAATGGCACGGTGGCCCGCGGCATCTGCTCGAAGGACGCGGAGGATCATCTCACGACCGTGGTAGAGCGCACGGAGATAGAGCGGCACGGTGCCGACATCCAGTATAAAGATGAGAACGGCCAATGGATAACCGTGGAGGAAAATACTCCCGTGTCGATGAATGTATGGGGATTCACACCCGACTATTTCTCATATAGCGAGGCTTACTTCAGGGAATTCCTGTCAGACCCGAAGAACAGGGCCAACCTGAAGTCGGAGTTCTTTATCCCCTTGATGGTAAACAAGCTCATTAATGAGGGTACGGCCACCGTGAAGGTGCTTGACACCACCAGCAAGTGGTTTGGCGTAACCTATGCTGCCGACCGGCCGGGCACGGTGGAAAAGATCCGGCAGCTTGTCGACGAGGGTGTTTATCCGAATCAATTATTCTAAAGCCTTGTGGATTTAAGTATTCTCTCAGAGGGCGAACTGGCCACTCTGAACAAATTGATAGAGGAATCTGAGCATATCGTCATCACGGGACACAAGACTCCTGACGGCGACGCGATAGGGTCTTGTCTGGCCTGGGCGGAATACCTTCGTTCGCAACGGGGCAAGGATCCTGTGGTCATCATGCCTGATGCCTATCCTGATTTCCTGCACTGGTTGCCGAATACGGAGCGCATCGTGCGTTACGATAAGCATCCGGATGTGGTGGAAGAGGCATTCAAGAAGGCGCAACTGGTATTCTGCATCGACTATAACGAGGCTTCGCGCGTGGAATCCATGGCTCCCGTGCTGACAGCATGCACGGCCCACAAGGTGATGATAGACCATCATCTGGACCCTGATATGGACGGCCTCGATCTGCTTGCCTCGTATCCGGACGCGTGCAGTTCCTCCGAATTGGTGTTCCGTATCATCTGGCAGATGGGCGGTTTCGGTGCCATGTCGAAGAAGAACGCCGTGCAGATTTATTGCGGAATGATGACCGATACGGGTGGTTTCACCTTCAACAGCTCGCGTCCGGAGATTTTCGACATCATCGGGAAACTGCTGACAAAGGGCTTCGACAAGGATAAAATCTACCGGAATGTCTATAACAACTACAGCGTGTGGGCCATCCGGCTCCGGGGATACATCATGTCGCAGAAGCTGAATTATTTCGACGATCTTCACGCCGCTTACTTCACCATCACCCGCGGGGATATGCGAGACTACCATTTCATCAAGGGCGATGCCGAAGGACTGGTCAATGAGCCTCTCCGAATCAAAGGATTGAAGTTGTCGATATCCCTTCGCGAGGACGACCGCGTGGACAATCAGGTGTGGGTGAGCCTGCGTTCGGTGGACGATTTCCCGTGTAACGAGGTGGCGCAGAAGTTCTTCAACGGCGGCGGCCACCTGAATGCCAGTGGCGGCAGGCTGAATTGTGCGATTGAGGAGGCCGAGAATGTGGCTCGTGAAGCCTTCCGGTATTATGCGGACAGGCTGAAGGCCTGATCAAGGGTGGTTAAAAAACTAAAAAGCTTTCCGTGTGTTTAATCTTTTTAGTACATTTGCAACCGATTGTATAAAATAATAAAGGTAATGAAAAGAATTTGCTATATATCCCTCGTCTTGATGTCTGTTATCGTGTTGGCATCATGCAGAGATACGGAGACTTATGCCGAGCGACTCGGAAAGGAGCGTGCGGCCATCAGCAAGTATCTTAACGATTCAGCCGTTACGGTGATTTCCGAAGCCCAGTTTGAGAGGCAGAACTACACCACGGATGTAAGGAAAAACGAGTTTGTGCTCATTGCGAGCAATGGCGTATACATGCAGATCGTGCGTGAGGGATGTGGTGAAAAGATTAAGGACGGCGAGACGGTTGATGTGCTCTGTCGCTTCCGCGAACGCAACCTGAAGACTGATTCCGTGCAGCTCAGCAATGATTATGGAGTTTCCAACGCTTCCTTTCCCGAAAAAATGTCGGTAAGGAATACGAGCGGGACTTTTACGGCAGCATTCGTTGGCGGCAGAAAGAGCCCGATGTTCAATGCCTATGGCAGCACATCGGTTCCTTCGGGTTGGCTGACTCCTTTTACCTACATCAAGGTAGGACGGCAGACAACTCCCGATGGGGAGATCGCAAAGGTGCGCCTCATCGTCCCTGCCTCCCAGGGGCAGTATCATGCCACGGTCAATACCTATCCTTGCCTTTACGACATTACCTATGAGCGCGGACGCTGATAGGGCTATAGAAATATTACCTTGATTATATTATGACACTGATAAAGTCTATCTCAGGAATTCGGGGAACCATCGGCGGCCTTGTGGGCGATACGCTTAATCCGCTGGATATAGTAAAGTTCACCTCGGCTTATGCTACATTTATCCGTCGTAGTAGCAGGTCGGATAGTAATAAGATCATAGTGGGCCGGGATGCTCGTATTTCTGGCGAGATGGTCAAGAATGTCGTTTGCGGCACCTTGATGGGCATGGGGTATGATGTCATAGACATCGGCCTCGCCACAACTCCTACCACAGAGCTTGCCGTTCGTTGGACGGGAGCCGAAGGAGGCATCATCATTACTGCCAGTCATAATCCTCGCCAATGGAATGCGCTGAAGCTGCTGAACTGTGAGGGGGAATTCCTTACGAAGGACGATGGCAACGAGGTGCTCTCCATCGCGGAACGGGAAGACTTCCACTATGCAGATGTCGATCATCTGGGCCATTATCAAGAAGATGATTCGTTTGACCAGAAACACATACAATCCGTATTGGCGCTTGAGCTTGTGGATGTCGAGGCCATCAGGAATGCGCATTTCCGTGTGGCGGTAGATGCCATTAACTCGGTAGGGGGTGTTATCCTTCCAGGGCTGCTGGATGCGCTGGGGGTGGAGTATACCTTCCTCAACGGTGAACCCACGGGCGACTTCATGCATAATCCAGAGCCGTTGGAAAAGAATCTCGGCGGTATCATGGCCGAGATGGCGAAGGGCGGATATGACCTCGGGATAGTCGTAGACCCCGATGTGGACCGCCTTGCTTTCGTTCAGGAAGACGGCAGGATGTATGGTGAGGAGTATACGCTCATAACGGTTGCCGACTATATTCTCGACCATGTGAAGGGTGCCACGGTGAGCAATTTAAGCTCCACCCGGGCTCTGCGCGATGTAACCGAGCGGCATGGATGCAAGTATTATGCCGCTGCCGTGGGCGAGGTGAATGTTACGACGAAGATGAAAGAAGTGGCTGCGGTTATCGGCGGCGAAGGCAATGGTGGAGTTATCTATCCCGAAAGCCATTATGGGCGCGATGCCCTTGTGGGCATCGGTCTGTTCTTGAGCAGCATGGTGCAGAAGGGATTGAAGGCTTCAGAGCTCCGCAAGACTTTTCCTGAGTATTTTATAGCTAAGAATCGAATCGACCTGACGCCTTCCACGGATGTGGATGCCATCCTTGATCGGGTCAAACAGAAGTATGGGAAGGAGCCGGATGTACAGGTAACCGATATTGACGGCGTTAAATTAGACTTCCCGGATAAATGGGTGCATCTGCGTAAAAGCAATACGGAACCTATCATCCGAGTCTATAGTGAGGCAGCTTCCATGGAGGAGGCCGACCACATAGGCAAGCAGTTGATGCAGATAGTCTATGATATGCAATAGCTGAAAAGCGGTGCGGTTGTACTTGGGAGGCTGCCGTTCTTTGCTTATCCGTAATAGCGGGACGAGGTCTGCTGTTGTTGAAAATATCAAGAAAGACCATGTTTAGAGACTTGCTGAATGGCATTATCAGGCGTATATGTATATTTTTAGGCGCCAGTATCCGCTATGTATATCATCTTTTAAGGCAAGATGGGTATAGTTTTCATTCGCTGATAACGGATGCTCCGGTTCTCAACTACAATCCCGGACATTACCGGGAGGCCTTTGATAAGTGGAAGTCGGATCTGTCGGGGACAACTCTGTTCCAACAACTTAATTCAGAATTGAAAGCAGAGCTGGAAGCTCTTGAGAAAGACGGAATGACTCAGGCGGAGGCATTGGAAATGATGAAAGGGGCCGGCGAGCTGCACTTACCGGATGTGGATATATTTCCTCGTGATCCGGAATGGTTTTCCAATCGGGCTTTGGACGGTCTTATAGGTCTCATCTTGATGGTTGTTCTCTCAACAGCTGCCATCTTCTTTTTTAAGTATATGGGATGAGCGATACATGAAAACAGCATTTATAAAACTTTTAATAAATAATCTGAGATGAAAAAGCATTTTCTTTTAATTTTGAGTATGATTGCCGCCTTGGCGGTCAATGGACAGGAACTTACGGTGGGCACCTATAATATCCGTAACAACAACCGTGGCGACTATAAGATTTTTTCCGGCTGGAACCAGCGTAAAGAAGCAATGTGCGCGGAAATAAATTTCATCTATCCTGATCTCTTGGGCTGTCAGGAGGTTACCCATCAGCAGATAGTGGACATGCTGGCCTTGTTGCCCGACTATGCTTATTTAGGCGTGGGCAGGGAAGATGGACAGGAAGAGGGCGAATATTCTCCCATCTATTATAAGAAAGATCGCTTCAAATTGCTTGACAGTGGCACATTCTGGCTGGCCGAAGAACCCACGAAACCTGTAATGGGATGGGACGCCGCTTGCAAGCGCGTATGTACATGGGGATACTTTAAAGACAAGAAAAGCAAGCAGAAGTTTTACTTCTTCAATACGCATATGGACCATATTGGGGTGATAGCACGCCGGGAAGGCGCCAAGCTGATTATGAAAAAAATGAAAGAACTTATGAAGACGGGCGAGCCCGTGGTTCTGACAGGCGACTTCAATGTAGACCAGTATAACGAGATTTATACCATTTTCTCAAAGTCGGACTTGTTGAAAGATTGTTATGCGAACGCCAAATATCGCTTTGCTCCCAATGGTTCGTTCAATGATTTTAATCCCGGAGGATATACAGACGCGCGAATAGACCATATCTTTGTTAGCAAGGATGTCGATGTAATGCGTTATGCAATTCTGAATGAAACAGACTGGCGCGCTGGGGCTGACGGTAAAAAGGCGCGCCATGTGCTTTCCGACCATTACCCTGTATTTGCGAAAATCATTTTTTAATGTGAGACAAGGATATCCTTCTGGTTCCATCTGCAGGTATACAGAAAGGCTTGTAACAATAAAGGAGCTTGGTTTTCCCAAGCTCCTTTATTGTTTTAGTTGCCTAAAAATCCACGAAGGATTACCTATGCGAAGAATCCTGCCTTCCCGAGGAAGTAGAGCATGGTATACCCTAAAACCATGGAGACTACACCTATGAGGAGCCCCACTTTCAGCATCTCCTTCTGCTCTACAAGTCCGGTAGAGTAGGCAATGGCATTCGGAGGCGTAGATATCGGCAGGCACATGGCAGAGCTGGCAGCGAGGGCAATACCTATAATCACGGTAGGTGTGCCACCGATGGAGCTTAGTTTGTCGCCCATGCCTGTACATACTACGGCCAGAATCGGAACAAGCAGGGCCGCTGTAGCCGTATTGCTGATGAAGTTACTGAGGAAGTAGCATATCAATCCCGACATGAGCAGGATGAGAATTGGCGAGAAGTTGCCGAAGGGAATACTTTCTATGGCACGGTCCGCAAGTCCTGAACCATTCATGCCCAGGCCCAGGGCAAAGCCTCCTGCCACCATCCAGATGACCGACCAGTCTATTTTTTGCAGGTCTTTTGCGGTGATGATGCCAGTGAGGGCAAAGATGCCAATAGGAATCAGTGCCACCGTATTGGCGTCTACGCCCGTAATACGGTCAAGCAACCACATTAAAATCGTAATGACGAAAGTACCGGTTACTATCCACATGCGCCATCCATGGGCGATATTCCCGTTGATTTCCAAATCAATGGATTTCTGTGTGAATGGATAAAGCTTTAGAATCAATCGCCAACTGATAAAGAGCAGAAGGATGACCAATGGAAACATGAACATCATCCATTGTCCGAAACTGAGGTTTATGCCGAGTTGTTGCGTCATTGCCTGGAGCGCGATGGCATTCGGTGGGGTGCCTATTGGGGTAGCCATACCTCCAACATTTGCGGCCACAGGGATGCTCATAGTCAAAGCCACGCGTCCTTTCCCGCTCGCGGGAAGGGCTGCAAACACCGGAGTGAGAAAAGTAAGCATCATCGCTGCCGTGGCCGTATTAGAGACGAACATGGAGAAGAATCCCGTGATAAGGAGGAATCCCAATAACACATTCTCGCTCTTATGGCCAAACGGGCGGATGAGATTCTTGGCTAAAAGCACATCCAAACCAGACTTTGTCGCGGCAATAGCCAGGATAAAGCCGCCCAAGAACAGGATGATGACGGGATTGGCAAAGGTCGCCATGATGTCTTTTGCTTTCAGCAGTTCGCCAAATGTGCCGCCCTCCCCCTTGAACAGGGAAATGGAGTTGTCGGAAATAGTTAGGCACATGACGGTGATGATGACCAGCGATGTGGCCCACGAGGGAATGGCTTCCAGGAGCCAGGAGAGTGTCGCGAACACAAAGATGGCAATCATTCGTTGTTGCACAATCGTTAATCCCGAGATTCCGAAGAAGTCGGTTGGGAGATTCCAGACAATCAGGGTAGCCACGGTGATGGCAAGAAGCTCCCAAACCTTCTTTGCGGAGATGCGACTACTCAATTGATTTTCTTTTTCTTCTGACATTTTAGGTATTTAGTTTAGATATTTATTCTGGGGAACAAAGGTAGTAAATTCCCTGTAATTAGGAAAGGATAATAGTTAAAAAGTGGATTTGTTTGAAAAAAACAAGTGCGGGTCTTCAGGCTCAAACGGATTCAATCACCGGTAGAGTGCATGCTTTGCGGGGCGTGGGGGGAGTTCCCCCTTCATCGGGGTTCCCGTGATGATCCATGCGATTATACGAAAAAACGAGGCGGAGAAGATGAAGATATATGCGAGGGAAGGCGGTGAAAGAGGCGTCTCCGGTAGCCGACGAAGCCGTGAAGTCTATGGATTGCCTCTCCGATTATCTCTTCGCGATAGCTGAAAAGGAAACTTTCCGCAAGCAAGAAGGCCGCTGACAGGAATGTTACAAGCCGTGTGTAACACGATTACACGCTGTTTGTAACCCCGTTACACACGGCTTGTAACATTCCCGGAAGTCGTGGTCTTCTGATAGGCTAACCGCTCTGTGCCGTCCGCCAGATGGATGATTCCGCAATAGTGGAATCCATATTTCAGGATAAGGTGCCGCATCGTGGCGTTGTCGCGATGGGTGTCGATGCGGATGTTGCCCGTCCGGGTGAAGCCGTAGTCGAGCACATCGCCGAACACATGGTGCTTTCCGGGCATGCTTGCCATGCGGTGCACCACATAATAAGGCTCGTCGTTGAGCCATTCTCCCTGGCAGATTTTCTGGTAGGTGGCGTCCGGGCCCGGTGCGAGAGCGAATGTCGCTATCGGCATGCCGTCCTCTTCGAGAAGATAGCTGTTGCCGATGGCGATATCCTGCGACAGAGTCTCGCGGGAAGGCTGACCGTCTGCCCACTGGCGCGTGTTTCCGTTCTGGCGCATCTTCTGCCGCCCGCATTCTATCAGCTGCATGATGCGGTCGAGGTCTTCTGCCGTGGCCTTGCGGAATGTCCTTGCCATCTTAGTGGGCCGTCTTGAATTCCTCAAGGAAGCGGGTGTCGTTTTCCGAGAACATGCGGAGGTCGCTCACACGGTATTTCAGGTTGGTGATGCGCTCCACGCCCATGCCAAAGGCATAGCCGGTATAGCTCTTGGAGTCGATGCCACATGCCTCAAGCACATTCGGGTCGACCATTCCGCAGCCGAGAATCTCCACCCATCCGGTGTGCTTGCAGAACCCGCAGCCCTTGCCGCCGCAGATGTTGCAGGAGATGTCCATCTCCGCGCTTGGCTCGGTGAACGGGAAGTAGCTGGGACGCAGGCGGATCTTCGTGTCGGCGCCGAACATTTCCCGGGCAAAGGTCAGCAATACCTGCTTGAGGTCGGTGAAGCTCACATTCTTGTCGATGTACAGGCCTTCCACCTGGTGGAAGAAGCAGTGTGCGCGCGCCGAGATGGCTTCGTTGCGATAGACGCGGCCCGGGCAGATGATGCGCAGTGGCGGCTGGTGGGTCTCCATGTAGTGAGCCTGATCGCCGGAGGTGTGGCTCCGGAGGATGATGTTCTTGGTTACATCGTTCGGATTCTGCTCAATGAAGAAAGTATCCTGCATGTCGCGTGCCGGATGATCTGGCGCAAAGTTGAGCTTGGTAAAGACATGCAGGTCGTCGTCTACCTCCGGTCCCTCGGCCAGCGTGAAGCCCATGCGGCTGAAAATATCGATAATCTCGTTCTTGACGATCGTGAGCGGATGGCGTGTTCCCAGCAAGATAGGATAAGCGGTGCGGGTAAGGTCGAGGTCATCTTTTTCTTCCTCGGAGGTTTCCACTTGTTCTTTCAGCTCGTTGATCTTGCTGAGAGCCGCCTGTTTCAGTTCGTTAATCTTGATTCCTACGGCCTTTTTCTGGTCGGCTGCCACATTGCGGAAGTCGGCCATGAGGGCTGTAATTTCTCCTTTCTTGCTCAGGTATTTCAGGCGTAGTTGCTCTATTTCCTCTGCGTTCCTTGCCTGAAGGGCACTCACTTCTTTCAAAAGCTCGTCAATTTTATCCAGTATCATATTTTCGATGAAGTTACAATTTTCGTGCAAAGGTAATAATTTTGCCGTAAAATAAGAAAGATATCAAAATAAAGTTGTAATTTTGCATAACAATTTGAGAGGAAAATAGAATATAAGAAAGGCATGATATGAAGAGATGTGCTTGGTTTTTCATGGGATTGCTAATCCTCACCATGATAGGCTTTTCCAGCGTCGGGTGCTCCGACAAGAAGCCGGTTACCTCAGATTCTTTGGGAGTTGATTCTGTGGCCGGCAGCATAGTGGATGATACGCTGGAGGCAATGTTGGAGGAGCAGCCGATGCCCAAGGCTGCCGATGAATTGTTTGACGACTTCTTCTTCAACTTCGCGGGCAACCGGAGATTACAGGTGAGACGCATCCGGTTTCCCCTTGCCGTCGTCCGCGACGGCAGACCGGAGAAGCCGATACAGAAGAAAGACTGGCAGGTGGACCATTTCTTCATGCATCAGGAATATTATACGCTCATCTTCGACAACCGCAAGCAGGCCGATCTGGTAAAGGATACCAGCGTGAGCCGTGTTGCCGTGGAGAAAATTTACTTTAAGAACAAAACCGTGAAGCAGTATCTCTTCGACCGGGTGAACGGTCTCTGGATGCTCACGGCCATTCATTACAAGCCCATCGCGCAGAACATGAATGCCAGTTTCCTGACATTCTATGATAAATTCAGCACCGACTCGACTTTCCAGATAGCGAGCATGAACGACATGGTTACCTTCACCGCCCCGGATCCGGACGACGACTTCAAGAGCATTACGGGCGAGATGGTTCCCGAGCAGTGGCCGATGTTCAAGCCGGCCATCATCCCTACGGGCGTTATCTACAACATCCTCTATGGGCAGAAATATACCGAGAGTACTCAGAAGATTCTCATGGTGCGCGGTATTGCCAATGGGCTGGAGATGGAAATGACATTCCGGAAGAAAGGCGGGGTGTGGAAACTCGTGAAATTCAACAGCTGAATGAAAGATCTGAAGTCTTATTCTCTCTTGCGCCATAACACCTTCGGCATCGATGCCAAGTGCGACCGGTTCCTCGAATATGCGTCAGTCGACGAGGCCGTGGAAATCGTCCGTAGCCTGAAGAATACCGACCGGCCCCTGCTCCTGTTGGGAGGAGGCAGCAACCTCTTGCTTACGGGCGACTATCACGGCACCGTGATTACTCCCGAGAATCGGTTTGAGGTGGTGGAATCTGAAGGGGCAGGCAATGGCGACAGCGTCTATCTGCATTGCTGGGCAGGCACGACCTTCGACGAGGTGGTGGCTTATGCCGTGAAGCAAGGTTGCTACGGCATGGAAAACCTCTCGCTCATCCCGGGGCAGGTAGGGGCTTCGGCCATTCAGAATATCGGTGCCTATGGGGTCGAGGCCAAGGATTTCATCGACGAGGTGCGGGCAATTGAGATTGCGACGGGAAACTTGGTTGTCTTCGGCAATGACGATTGTGAATACGGCTATCGGCAGAGCAAGTTCAAGCATGCGTGGAAAGACCGCTTTCTCATGCTTCAGGTTACTTATAAACTCTCACGAACCTTCGTTCCAAAACTTGACTATGGCAACATCCGCATGAAGCTCGAGGAGAAAGGGATAGGGCGGCCTACGGCACAGCAGCTTCGTGATGTGATCATAGAGATCCGCCGGGAGAAATTGCCCGACCCGGAAATCTTGGGAAACGCGGGCAGCTTCTTTATGAATCCCGTTGTCTCCCGTCGGAAATATGAGAAGCTGGCGGCAGAATACCCGGGCATGCCTCACTATACTATTGACGGTGAACACGAGAAGATTCCGGCAGGCTGGATGATCGAGCAGTGCGGCTGGAAGGGTCGTGCCCTTGGCAAGGCAGGGGTTCATAGCAGGCAGGCGTTGATACTGGTGAATCTCGGAGGGGCCACGGGAACAGACATCCTGGATCTTTGCGAGGCTGTCCGCAAAGATGTGAAACATAAGTTTGACATAGAGATTTATCCGGAGGTGAATATTCGATGACGCTTACTTTCCTTGGAACGGGTACTTCGGGGGGCGTCCCCTCGTTGGGATGCCGCTGCGAAGTGTGCCGCAGCAAGAATCCGAAGGACAAGCGCCTGCGTTCGGCCGCCTTGTTGGAGAGCGGGAATACGCGTGTGCTGATAGATTGCGGTCCTGACATCCGCCAGCAACTTATGCCGTTGCCTTTCAGGCCGATAGACGGTGTGCTCATAACCCACATTCATTACGACCATGTCGCAGGGATAGATGATTTGCGCCCATTCTGCGTTTTCGGCGATATTCATGTCTATGCCAATAAGGCTACGGAGCAAGGTTTGAAGCAGACGATGCCCTATTGTTTTACCGAGAAACTTTATCCCGGAATTCCCCGACTGAACCTGCATGTGATAGAGTCTCATAGATCCTTTATGGTCGGCGACATGGAGATCATGCCGGTTCAGGTGATGCATGACCGGTTGCCGATACTCGGTTTCCGTATCGGAAACTTTGCCTACATCACCGATATGAAGACGATGGAGGAGACGGAAATACCCTATCTGAAAGGTGTGGAAACCCTTGTACTGAACGCCTTGCGATGGAAACGGGAACATCACAGCCATATGCTGGTAGGCGAAGCTATCGAGTTTTCTCGCAGGATAGGGGCAAAATCCACCTATTTTACGCATATGACTCATGAAGTAGGGTTCCACGACGATGCCAACAGGCAACTCCCGCCAGGATTTCAATTCGCTTACGACGGCTTAAAAGTCAATTTGTAAGCGAATTGGCGCAAAATGGTTAAAAGTGATGAAATGACGGCCGTTTTACTTAAACAATGTTATAAGTGTGCGTCCACATGTTTGAAAATTTGTGGATACATATTTTATGTTTAACTTTGCGATGTGTTTTTCATAGTATTAGATTTAAGGTTAACAAGGTAGGGACTCAGCGGAGTCCCATTTTTTTATGCCTTGACTTTTGCGATAGGGGTGTCGATAGGATTGGAAGTCGTGAAAGCCGGACATGCTTTCAATAAGATATAAAAACAATTCTGTCCATTTGATAGGCCATTGCCATTGACGGGCATGGTTTTTTCTTGTCAAATGAACAGAACTGAGAGGTTTGCCTAAAAAAACTATCTTTTCTTTTTCTTTGTATTGAAAAGGGTTTTCCCACTGAATTTATGGTAGAGTTTCCAGCCCAGGATGGCGGCGTCCAACAATCCAGCTCCTGTATTGATCAATGTGTTGAATCGTCTTGATGGGGTCAGGGCGGTAGTTGGTTCCGGTCTGCGGAACAGTTCCTTCCACATCGAGCGAATCTGTTCGTCGTCTTTGCGAATGTCTTTCAGAAGCATCTCCTTCCTGATATGTATGTCAGAAAGTGAACGATAGGTTGAAGAGTCGTCAGTATTCATAGGCTTATTTCTCCATTAAAAGACTTGCCAAGAAATGCACGAGCGGGCGCTCTATCCATCTGTGGCGGAATATGACACATAATATCAAGGCCAGCAGATACGCTCCTCCGACAATACAGAAAGCCCAGGATAGACCTACGCAGGGCTCGAGCATATAGGCCAGGGCAAACGAGAAGTAGATCAGGGTGAGCGCCAGCAGCACCGAGATGACAATGGTGATTGTGCCCACAGTAAGCAGGCGCACGACCTTCTCTACCATGTCAAGCTTCACATATTCGCTCTGAAGGCCGATATAATGCTTGAGCACCTCGACAAGTTGGCCTATCGTTTCTATGTTTTTGTCGTTCGAGAACATAGAATGAGATTATTCGGCAACCTCTGAGGCAGCGTCCTTGATATCGTCGACAAGGTCGTCCACCTCTCTGCGGCTCAGCTTGATGTCGTGCTTCTTGCAGAATTCATCAACGGCATCAGCAATTCTGTTGCGTGTGTCAACACCCTTCTCCGGGGCAAAAGCCAAACCTGCGGCAGCACCGGCAATAGCACCGCCAATGAAAGCTCCAATATAACCTAATGTCTTCATAACCAATTAATTTATTAAATAGTTTAACAATCTTCGTCCCACTGGTGGACGATATTCTTTCGCAAATATAAAAAAAGAAATGGGAACGGCAATGAAAATGGTAGCCATTTTTTGTTAAATAGTTCCTATTTCGTTGATTTAACAAACTTTATGCGCCATTTTCGTTTGTGTTTTCGATATTATTCGTAACTTTGTTGCACTAAAATGAGTATTTAAGTTTAATTTCAATAACAAGAGAAAATTATGAAGAAAAGTTTGGCTATGTGTGCAGGTTTCTGCGTTGCCCTTGTCTTGGCAAGTTGCGGTTCAAGCAAGGAAAGCGCTTATAAGAAAGCTTACGAGAAGGCTAAGGCTCAGGAACAGGTGGCTCAGGACCAGCAGCCTGTTACTCAAGCGCCTGTCGTGGCACCTATCGTTCAGCAACCTGCAACACAGACTACAGTAGTGGATAATGTGGACAATGCAACCGTTCGTACAGAGGATGTTACCCTTGTCAGCGGCGCAGGTCTCCAGTCTTATAGCGTAGTGGTAGGCTCTTTCTCGCTGAAAGCTAATGCAGAGGGCCTGCAGAACACATTGAAGTCTGCGGGTTATGACGCACAAATCGCTTACAACTCAGCTCGCAACATGTATCGCGTGGTGGCTTCTACGCATTCAGACAAGGCTTCAGCCGTTGCAAGCCGCAATCAGTTCCGCGGTGGCAACTATCCGGATGCGTGGCTGCTCTATAAGAAATAATTGATGCGAGTACTTTCCGTAGATTACGGCAAGAAACGCACGGGACTAGCAGTGACCGACCCTTTGCAACTGATTGCAAATGGTTTGGCCACTGTTTCTACATCCGAAATCTTTGAATATCTGGTCGCTTATGTCCAGAAAGAGCCGGTTGAGCGGATCGTTATAGGGAAACCTATGCAGTCCAACGGGCGTCCGAGCGAGAATATGGCTCGTGTGGAGCAGTTTGTAGACAAGTGGAAGAAGCTGTATCCGGATGTGCCGATTGAGTATTACGACGAGCGCTTCACCTCTGTATTGGCGCATCGCGCCATCCTCGACAGTGGTATTGGCAAGAAAGCTCGCAGAGAGAACAAGGGCTTGGCTGATGAGATAAGTGCCACGATAATCCTTCAGGATTGGATGAATTCCCGTAAGTAGGGTTGGATGACCTTAGGAATGGGATGGCAGGAAAAAACTTTTAATGGATATTGAATGATATTACCTATTTATATATATGGACAGTCGGTACTTCGAAAGCAAGCGGAGGATATTTCTCTGGACTATCCTGACTTGAAGCAGCTGATACAGGACATGTTTGAGACTATGCACGCTTCCGATGGCGTGGGGCTCGCCGCGCCGCAGATAGGCAAGTCTATCCGCGTGGTAGTGATTGACCTGGATGTGTTGAAGGACGATTTCCCAGAGTATGAGAACTTTCGCCGCGCCTTCATCAATCCCCACATCCTTGAATATGACGATACCGAGACAGAGACCTTGGAGGAAGGCTGTCTCTCGGTGCCGGGCATCCACGAGAGTGTAACGCGGCCTACACGAATCCATGTGAAGTATGTCGACGAGGAGCTCAAGGAGCATGACGAGTGGGTGGAAGGCTATCTCGCCCGCGTAATGCAGCACGAGTTCGATCATCTCGACGGCACGATGTTTGTCGACCGGGTCAAGCCTTTGCGCAAGCAGCTCATACGAAACAAACTGAAGGCGATGACGCAAGGTAAGTATCGTTGCGCCTACCGTACGAAACCCCTGCGTTGATAGCTATCCCATGCGTCGGCAGATCATAATTCTCTTGGCATCATGGTTCAGCCTCTCCGGTTTTTCCCAATACAACACCGACAGGCTGCTGACCAGTGGGGAGGTGGCTCTCCACTATGAGGATTATGTATTGTCAATCCAGTATTTCAATCAGGTTATCGCCCTGAAACCCTATCTTTACCAGCCGTGGCATTACCGTGCCGTGGCAAAGTTCTATTTGGAAGACTTTGTAGGAGCGGAAAACGATGCGACGCAGGCCATCAGTATCAATCCCTACATTGACCAGATTTATGATCTGAGGGCTATTTCACGCATCCGTCAGGAGAAGTATGAAGATGCCATCGAGGATTATGGGCAGGCCATCCGACTGAATCCTGGACAGCGCAACTTCTGGTTCAACCGCGTCATCTGCCGAATGAACATTAAGGACTACAGGCAGGCTCATCTTGATGTAGATACCATCATCGCCCGTTGGAGCCAGTTTGCAAACGCCTATTCCCTGAATGCGGAGGTCTATCTGCATCAGAAAGACACCACGGAGGCGGCTCGCTGGCTCGACAAGAGCCTGGAATTAGACCCCTATGACGGAGACGCGTGGACCACGAGAGCCTATATCAGCCTGTCGCGCCAGCAGTGGAGGGATGCCGACAAGTATCTCAGCAAGGCCATCCATCTGAAGCCCAAGACCGTGGGGAATTATGTGAACCGGGCTTTGGCTCGTTATAACTACAACAATCTGCGGGGAGCAATGTCTGATTACGATACAGCCCTCGATCTGGATCCTAACAATTTCCTCGCTCACTATAACCGCGGGCAGCTCCGCATGCAGTTGGGGGATGACAACAGGGCCATCAGCGATTTCGATTTCATCATCCGCATGGAGCCCAAGAACTTCATGGCCATCTTCAACCGTGCCCTTCTCAACGACCGCACGGGCAACCTGCGCGCCGCCATCCGCGACTATACCATGGTCATAGAGCAGTTTCCCAATTTCTGGACCGGCCTCTCTTATCGTGCCAACGCTTATCGGCGGCTGGGTATGACGGCTAAGGCCGAGCTCGATGAGTTTCGTGTCTTCAAGGCTCAGATGAACAAACATCAGGGCATCCAGCCGCGATGGAACAAGGGAAAGCGCAAGGAAGTGCGCAAACGCAGCGAGATAGACCCGGAGAAATACAACCAACTCGTGCGGGAAGACGAGAACGAGGTGGAGCATGAATATAAGAGCGCCTACCGTGGCCAGATACAGAATCGCGCCGTCGAGGTGGCCTTCATGCCCCTGTATGGCCTTTCCTACTTCCAGTATAACAATGGTGTGAAGTCTTATCAGGCCTTCGACCACGAGGTGGAGGAGTTCAACCGCATGGGGAACTTGCGGGAGAGGCTTTATGTGAACTGCAATCCCGTGCAGCTTGATGAGGCTCAGTCTACGGCGTTCTTCCACTTGATAGACAGTCTTTCGGCACAGATAGAGACGGCGAAAGATATCAACAGCGAGAAGAGCTTGCTTGTACGCCGTGCCGTTGCTTACGGCATCGTGCAAGACTTTGACGCGGCCATCAGCGACCTGACGGCCTATATCCAGGCAGACAGCACTTCGGCCATGGGTTATTGGCAGCGCGCTGTCTGCCAGATTATGATGAACAATTTCAACGCTTCCCATGGCGTTGACATCGAGATTAAGATGTTGCGGGCTAAGGACGACCTTGACCGTGCCGTCAGGATTAGCCCCCGGAATGCCTATTTGTATTACGATCGTGCCAACTTCTATGCCGCCCGTAAGGAATATGCCAATGCTATCGACGACTATAACAAGGCAATAGAACTTGACGGAAACCTTGCCGAGGCGTATTACAATCGTGGTCTTGCCCGCTATTACAATGGGAATAAGGCGGAGGGAATACGCGACTTGAGCCGTGCCGGAGAACTCGGCATCTACAATGCCTATAGCGTTATCAAGCAGCTGAACAAGCAGAAGAATTAGTAATTACCGTCGGAAGCCGGCATATAGAACTTCGATTTCGGCCGCCGGTCGGCCACTTTCCCCAGCGAGAAGCGGTAGCCCATCGTCCCGATGTCCATCATGAGCGGGCGGGCAAGTTCTATCTCGAGGTCGCACCCTATCAGCAGTCTGACCTTCATCTTGGTTTCCAACGAGGTGCTTTCGGCCAATCCCGTTCCTGCTACTGATCCATACACATTCTTGAGGTCGGCCATATTCACGCCGACGCGTGGGATGACGGAGATTTCCTTCTTCTTCATTTGTGCCTGAAGATGTGGCATTGCCGTCAGCATAGCGACGATGAGTAGCAGTTGTCTTTTCATATTGCCCGGGTCTTGATGGTCCTTGGTCATATTGCCGCAAAGATAGCGATTTATTTCTTAACCTTTATCACGCTTTCTGTAAAAATCTTCGTGCGGAATAAAAAATGTGGAATTATTCCCGGAAAATAGTCTTTGTCTCGACAGAAAGTGTTACTTTTGCACTTGATTAGAATTAAACTAAGTTGTATTATGGTTAAAATCACTTTTCCTGACGGCTCTGTTCGTGAATACGAAAAGGGCGTAACGGGGTTACAAATCGCCGAGAGCATCTCGCCGGCTCTCGCCCGCACCGTTGTATCGTGCGGCGTCAATGGTGAGACAGTTGAGCTCAATCGTCCCATCAACGAGGACGCTGCCATCGCCCTCTACAAGTTTGAGGACGAGGAGGGCAAGCACACATTCTGGCACACCAGCGCCCATTTGCTGGCAGAAGCTCTTCAGGAGCTCTATCCCGGCATTCAGTTCGGGTTCGGCCCGGCCATTGAGAACGGGTTCTTCTACGATGTAATGCCGCCCGCCGGCACATCGATTTCCGAGAACGACTTCCCCAAGATAGAAGAGAAGATGCGTGAGCTTGCCAAGAAAGACGAGCCTGTCGTGAGAAAGAATATATCCAAGGCAGACGCGCTGAAAGAGTTCGAGACCGACGGGCAGGAGTATAAGTGTGAGCATATTGCGCAGGATTTGGAAGACGGAACGATTTCTACCTATACACAGGGCCGGTTTACCGACCTCTGTCGTGGCCCTCACTTGATGTCGACGGGCGAAATCAAGGCCATCAAGATTACCTCGGTGGCTGGCGCTTTCTGGCGCGGAGACGCCAAGCGCGAGCAGATGACACGCATCTACGGCATCACTTTCCCTAAGAAGAAGATGCTCGACGAGTATCTCGTGATGCTGGAGGAGGCCAAGAAACGCGACCATCGCAAGATAGGGAAGGAGATGGAACTCTTCATGTTCTCCGACCGCGTGGGCAAGGGAATGCCCATCTGGCTGCCCAAGGGAACGGCTCTGCGCCTGCGCTTGCAAGACTTGTTGCGCAAGATGCTGAAGCCTTATAATTATCAGGAGGTCATCACGCCGGGCATCGGAGGCAAGAGCCTGTATGTTACCAGCGGGCATTATGCCCACTATTCGAAGGATGCCTTCCAGCCCATCCACACGCCTGAGGAGGACGAGGAGTATATGCTCAAGCCCATGAACTGCCCTCACCATTGTGAGATCTACGCCCGCAAGCCCCGCTCTTATAAAGACCTGCCGCTGCGTATCGCGGAGTTCGGCACGGTGTTCCGCTATGAGAAGAGTGGCGAACTGCACGGACTGACCCGCGTGCGCAACTTCACGCAGGACGACGCTCACATCTTTGTGCGTCCCGATCAGGTGAAGCGGGAGTTTGAAAATGTAATCGACATCATCCAGAAAGTATTCACCATCTTCGGCTTCGACGACTATGAGGCTCAGATTTCGCTGCGCGACCCGGCCGACAAGGAGAAGTATATCGGCTCCGACGAGACTTGGGAGGAGAGCCAGAATGCCATCCGGGAGGCTTGCAGAGAGAAGGGAATGAACGCTCGCGAGGAGATTGGCGAGGCTGCCTTCTATGGCCCGAAGCTCGACTTCATGGTCAAGGATGCCATCGGTCGCCGCTGGCAGCTCGGCACGATACAGGTGGACTACAACCTGCCGCAGCGCTTCAAGCTCGAGTATACTGCCGAGGACAACTCCAAGCAGACCCCGGTGATGATTCACCGTGCGCCTTTCGGCTCGCTCGAGCGCTTCACCGCTGTGCTCATCGAGCACACGGCAGGCCACTTCCCGTTGTGGCTCACGCCCGATCAGGTGGCCATCCTGCCCATCTCCGAGAAATACAACGGCTATGCGGAGCAGGTCTGCCGGTATCTGGACAGTTGCGATGTGCGTGCCTTTGTCGATGATCGCAATGAGAAGATAGGGCGCAAGATACGCGACAACGAGCTCAAGCGTGTGCCCTATATGGTAATCGTGGGCGAGAAAGAGACAGCCGAAGGGCTCGTCTCCATGCGTAAGCAGGGCGGTGGCGAACAGTCTACGATGACGAAGGAAGCCTTTGCCCGGCGCATCAACGACGAGGTGGCGGAGCAGTTGAAGCTCGCCGAACAGTAATCGTTATGCCCTTATACGACAAGCCCCGGCATGCTCTCATGGAGCTACCGGGGCTTGTTCTGTTGGCGGGTGCTTGCTTCGGGGGGAGTTACAAGCCGTTTGTAAGCATGTTACACGCTGTTTGTAATGGCATTACACGCCGTGTGTAATCCTACGAATTGCCGCCGCGGAAGTCTACGGTGGTCTCATAGTGCTCGAACGCAAGCCCCTCCTCGTAGCCGAACTCGCGGAAAAGAGCGAGAATCCAGGCCTGTTGCGCCGGGGTGAGGAGCAGCGTGCCATGCTCATATTTGTAGTAGGTGCCGTTGCTCCCAAGGTATTCCTTCATCCGCCGGCGCAGTTGCGCATGGTCTTTTTCCTTTACATTTCTGAAGAGACTGGCGAATCCCCACGCCCCGTTCATCGTGCGGGCTTCCCTGAAGAAGGGGCATGTGCCGCCTGTGCCGGCGGTGGGATAGACAGCCATGCCGAACAGTTTGTCGGCGGGGAGGGAGGCTCCCGTCAGGTGGCGGAGGCAGTTTTCCTTTTGCTCGCATGTCTCCTTGAAGCAGTGCGCCCAGCTCCTGGGCAGGCTCAGGCGGCCGGTTTCGATGTCTGAAACTTTGTTTTTCATGTTCTCTGATTTTTTTATGTTGACATGCAAAGATACAAAATTTCGGGCCGCTTTCCAAAACTTAGCGCACGGGAATCCGTGTCGGGGTGTCTCCGGAAGCTGCGTCGAGAGGTCGGTCGCAAGTATGTATTTCCTCTAAAGAAAGATAAAAAACTTTATAGAAATGCCCGGCTCTCACGATTTTTGTGTAAGTTTGCATCGTTATTTATCAGAAAGGAAAGATTATGAAGAAATTGTTTTTATTGCTTACTCTCGCCCTCGTGAGCACGAGCGGCTTCGCACAGAGAGAGACTTTTGAGTTTGGCGTGAAGTTCAATTATGGCTTCGACGATCCGAATGTGGGCATCGGCCTGTTGGGACGATATAACATCGACGGCCATTTCAGACCTGAACTGACCCTGAATTACTATCCCGAGTCAGACGATCACTCGGCGTGGGATGTGAACGCAAACCTGCATTACATCTTCCACATCACCAATAAGTTTAAGCTTTACCCGCTGGGCGGACTGGCAGTGTCGGGCCATGACTTCGACCGCGGCCCCATAGATTATTCGGAAACCAATGTGGGCGTGAACCTCGGGGGCGGCTTGCAGTATAACATTACCCGCAACCTGCACCTGAACGCGGAAACTTACTATCAGTTTGTGGACGACTACGACCGGGGAATCATGAACTTCAGCCTGTCGTATGTGTTCTGACAGGATGTCGGAATATAGATGAAAAATAATGTCAGAATATTTTGGCTATTTCACGGAAAACCATTATCTTTGCATCCGCTAAATAGAATATAGTTGGATGAAGAATGACAGATTGAAGAGTCAGTACCGTGTGAATGAGCAGATTCGCGCACGGGAAGTTCGTGTAGTTGGTGATAACGGGTCAGAAGTCTTGCCTACTCGTAAGGCGCTTGACATGGCTCGCCAGGAAGGGGTTGACCTCGTGGAGATATCCCCGAATGCCCAGCCACCGGTTTGTCGTCTCATCGACTATTCCAAGTTTCTCTACCAGCAGAAGAAGCGGCAGAAGGAAATGAAGCAGAAACAGGTGAAGGTAGAGGTGAAGGAGATTCGCTTCGGCCCTCAGACCGACGAGCATGACTATCAGTTCAAGCTGAAGCATGCGCGTGAATTCCTGCTGGAAGGTAACAAGGTGCGTGCCTATGTGTTCTTCCGCGGCCGTTCCATTCTTTTCAAGGAACAGGGCGAGGTGCTGTTGCTGCGCTTTGCGAACGACTTGGAGGAATATGGCAAGGTGGAGTCGATGCCGGCTCTTGAGGGCAAGAAGATGTTTCTCTATCTCGCTCCTAAGAAGGCGGGCGTGCAGAAAAAGAGTCAGCAGAAGCGCGACCGAGAGGCCGAGCAGGATGCTGCCCGTCAGGCTGCCAAGGCCGAGCAGGAAGCTGCCGCCGAGGCCAACGGTTTGCTCGCCAATGCCAAAGGCGGCGAGGCGTTGAAGAAACTGGCAGGGGCGGTCGAAGAATAAGGAAAGAAATGTGTGCGTAAAGTCTTGGTATATACTTTACCACCTATATTAATAACAATTTAAAAACAAGCAAAAATGCCAAAAGTAAAGACAAATTCCGGCGCGAAGAAGAGATTTCGTCTCACCGGTACAGGTAAGATCAAGAGACATCATGCTTACCACAGTCATATTCTGACGAAGAAAACAAAGAAGCAGAAAAGAAACCTCGTTCACCAGACTTTGGTCGACAAGGCTAACATGAAACAGGTGCGCGACCTGTTGTGCCTCCGTTAATCGTTAACTTTTAGTAGAACTTTAAAAAGAAGAAAATTATGCCAAGATCAGTAAATCATGTTGCTTCAAGGGCAAGAAGAAAAAGAATTCTGAAGCTCACTAAAGGTTATTTCGGAGCTCGTAAGAATGTCTGGACCGTAGCGAAGAACACTTGGGAAAAGGGTCTTACTTACGCTTATCGTGATCGTCGTAACAAGAAGCGCACATTCCGCGCATTGTGGATCCAGCGTATCAATGCCGCAGCCCGTCTGCACGATATGAGTTACTCTCAGTTGATGGGTGCTCTCCATAAGGCAGGCATTGAGATCAACCGCAAGGTACTTGCTGACCTTGCTGTCAATAATCCAGAGGCTTTCAAGGCCATTGTGGACAAGGTGAAGTAAAAACGAAGCATCTTCCTTTTGGGGAAGACATGTTTAGATAATGAAACAGGCCGCTATTCGTGAGGATAAGCGGCCTGTTTCTTTTGGAGAAAGCGGTCTTTAGTTGAATCTTACATAGCTTTATAGTCTGTGATTCCCAGCCGATTTCCTGATGGGTCGTCGAATTCTACTGCCCATCCGGTCTTGATTCGGAACGGCTTTGATAGGAATTGAATCCCTTTTTCTTTTAGTCTCGAGTATTCTTCCATCACATCTTCGACCTCTATCCATAAGGCTGGTTTAGCATCGGAATATCGTGTGATGTCTTTTAAGATGATCGCAGGCTCGTCGCTCCCTATTTTGTAGGCGATCATCCCCATAGGGCTGAAATCAAATTTAATGGCCAATCCGAGTAATTCGCCATAGAAATGCTTGGCGGCCTCAAAGTCTGTCGCGGGAAAGAAATAGTTGTCTGTTTTCATATAAAGCTTCTGATTAAGAGTTTGCGCGTTGGCTCGTTGTTTTTTTATTGTTTGATCTGTTTCATCGTCAGGCTGATTCTCTTTCTCCTCTCGTCCACGGCGATGACCCTTACCATTACATGCTGGTGGAGCTTAACCACCTCGTTGGGGTCTCTTACGAACTTGTCGGCAAGCTGGGAGATATGTACCAACCCGTCTTGATGCACGCCGATGTCGACAAAGGCGCCGAAGTTTGTGATGTTGGTAACGATACCCGGCAGCTCCATACCCACCTCGAGGTCGTCAATCTCCTTGACCCTCGGGTCGAACTCGAACACCTCAATCTGCTGGCGGGGGTCTCGTCCGGGCTTCTCCAGTTCTTTTCGGATATCGAGCAAGGTGGGCATTCCCACTTCCGCCGTGAGGTATCGCTCGAGTTGGATGCCTTTCTGGCGGCTTTTGTCGTCGATGAGCTCCTTCACCGTGCATTGCTGGTCTTTGGCCATCTGCTCCACGATGCCATAGCTCTCGGGGTGCACGGCGCTGTTGTCCAGTGGGTTGTCGGCATTCGGGATACGGAGGAATCCCGCGCATTGCAGGAACGCCGCGGCACCTAATCGCGGCACTTTCTTAAGTTGGCTCCGGCTGCTGAACGGGCCGTTCTCGGTGCGGTAGTCCACGATATTCTTCGCCAGAACCGGACCGAGACCGCTGATGTACATTAAAAGATAGGTGCTCGCCGTGTTCAGGTTTACCCCCACGAGGTTCACGCAGCTTTCCACGGTCTGGTCGAGAGAGTGCTTCAGCTTGGCCTGGTCTACATCGTGCTGATACTGTCCCACGCCTATATTCTTCGGATCGATCTTTACCAGTTCCGACAGGGGGTCCATCAGCCGTCTTCCAATGGAGACGGCGCCTCGCACGGTAACATCTTCGTCGGGGAATTCTTCTCGCGCAAGCTTTGACGCGGAGTAGATGGAGGCCCCGTCTTCACTGACTACGAAGACCTGCGGCTTGCCTTGTGGCAGTTCTCCGATTTTGTCGACCACCTCCTTGACAAACGCCTGCGATTCCCTTGACGCTGTTCCGTTGCCTATGGCTATGGCCTCTATGCGGAAGTCTTTGATCATCCGCATCATGGCTACCGTTGACTGGGCATAAAACCGCTTGGGCGGATGAGGATAGATGATCTCATGGTGCAGGAGGGCTCCTTGTTTGTCGAGGCAGGCAATCTTGCATCCGTTGACATATCCGGGGTCGAATGCCATCACGCGCTTCTGGCCCAGTGGGGCTGCCAACAGTAGCTGTCGTAGATTTTCAGAGAAAACATTAATGGCTTCCTCGTCGGCTTTCTCTTTGCTCGAGGCGGCAAACTCGTTCTCTATGGACGGCTTCAGCAGCCGCTTGTAGGCATCTTCTACAGCGGCGGAGAGGATGTCTTGTAATTCTCCGAACCCGTGGACATAGTGCCGTTTGAGTTTTTTGATACACTCGTCTTCGTCCACGGAGATACTTACGCGCAAGATTCCTTCGCTCTCGCCACGGCGCATGGCCAACAGGCGATGCGACGAACACCGGCGAAGAGGCTCTGAAAAGTCAAAATAGTCGGAATATTTCGCAGCCTCATCGCTGTCCTGCTTTGTTTTGACAGCCTTGGATGAGATGACCGCGAACCGCTGGAACTCGCCTCTGACCACATTTCTCGTACCCTCGTTCTCGTTCACCAGCTCCGCAATGATGTCCATGGCTCCATTGACGGCAGCCTCTTCGCCCATCCGGGCAATGAGGGCGGAGAGAATGGGAGGAGCCTGCCGGAGTGTTCCTCGCTGCTGCAGGATGTATTGGGCGAGAGGTTCGAGCCCTTTCTCACGGGCCACCTGTGCCCTCGTGCGCCGTTTCGGGCGGTAGGGGAGGTAGATGTCTTCCAGTTCCGTGGCGTTCCAGCATTCTTCTATCCGCAGTTGCAGTTCCGCCGTCATTTTGCCCTGCTCGTCAATGGTTTTGACAATCGTCTCCTTCCGCTTCGTCAGTTCCTTGAGGCGATCGTTCCAGTTACTTATCTGAGTAATCTGTACTTCGTCAAGTCCTCCTGTCCGTTCTTTGCGATAGCGGGCAATGAAAGGGATGGTGGCACCCTCGTCAAGTAGTCTCAGCGTATTCTCCACTGCCTCTTCCCGAAGGTTCAAGGCATTGGCTATGATTTTGATATATGCGTCCATAATTCCTAAGATTGCTTCCACAAAAATAAGTATTTTCTGCCGGAATGCCAACTTAAATTCAACTATTTTTCGTAACTTTGTAGCATAATTACAGTAAAAAGATGATTTCTGTAGAAGACCTTACGGTGGAGTTTTCCGCAAAACCTTTGTTCCAGGGCGTGAGTTTCGTGGTTAATGATCGCGATCGCATAGCCCTCGTGGGTAAGAACGGGGCAGGGAAATCCACCTTGCTCAAGATACTTTGCGGGCTTCAGCAGCCAACGGGAGGCACCGTTGCGGTGCCCAACGGGCAGACCATAGGTTATCTGCCACAAGTAATGAAACTCTCTGACGATACTACAGTGCTCGAAGAAACGCGCAAGGCGTTTGCAGAGACGGTGAAGATGAAAGAGACCCTTGACCGCATGCAGCAACAAATGAGCGACCGCACCGACTATGAAAGCCAAGACTATCTGGCCCTCGTGGAACGCTTCACCCAACAGCATGACCACTACCTGCTCATGGGAGGCGACAATTATCAGGGCGAGATGGAGCGCACGCTCACGGGATTAGGCTTCCTCCGGACAGATTTTGACCGGCCTACGAAAGAGTTCTCAGGAGGTTGGCGCATGCGTATTGAGCTCGCGAAGATACTGCTTCGGCGGCCTGACACACTCCTTCTGGACGAACCCACCAACCATCTCGACATCGAGAGCATCCAGTGGCTGGAGCAGTTTCTCGCTCAGGCATCCTGTGCCGTAGTGCTGGTGAGTCACGACCGTGCCTTTATTAATAATGTAACAAACCGCACACTGGAGATAACCTGCGGTCATATAGAAGACTACAAGGTGAGGTACGACGAGTATGTCGTCCTGCGCAAGGAGCGTCGCGAGCAGCAGTTGCGAGCCTATGAGAACCAGCAGAAGGAAATAGCTGATACCAAGGCATTCATTGATCGCTTCCGCTATCAGGCTACCAAGGCCGTACAGGTGCAGCAGCGCATCCGCCAATTGGAGAAGATCGTACCGATAGAGGTGGATGAAGTCGACAATTCGGCCATGCATCTGAAGTTCCCGCCTTGCCTTCGTTCGGGCGATTATCCCGTTATCTGTGATGATGTTCGCAAGGATTATGGCAGACATACCGTGTTCGAGCATGTAACCTTTACGATAAGGCGTGGCGAGAAAGTGGCTTTCGTGGGTAAGAATGGCGAGGGAAAGTCTACGCTCGTGAAATGTATGATGGGTGAGATTCCCTTCACCGGCGAGCTGAAAATTGGTCATAATGTGCAGATTGGGTATTTTGCGCAGAATCAGGCACAGCTGCTCGATGAGGGCGTGAGCGTCTATGACACCATCGAACGGGTAGCCACGGGCGACATGCGCCTCAAGATCAACGACCTGCTCGGAGCTTTCATGTTCGGTGGCGAAGCGTCCGAAAAAAGGGTGAAAGTGTTGAGCGGAGGCGAGCGGAGCCGTCTGGCGATGATCCGTTTGCTTCTGGAGCCTGTCAACTTGCTCATTCTGGACGAGCCCACCAACCACCTCGACATGCCCTCGAAGGATGTGCTGAAGGAGGCCATCAGGGCTTTTGACGGCACCGCTATCATCGTGAGCCATGATCGCGACTTTCTTGATGGGCTTGTAACGAAGGTGTTCGAATTCGCTGACGGCAAAGTGAAAGAACACATCGGGGGCATCTACGATTATCTGCTGGCCCATCATGCCGATACGATTCATGAGGCTCTCGAGGGTCGGTCGCTGTCGCGCCAACCTTCTGTAGCCCAGGAAGTCGTGCTTTCTGAGAATAAGAAGTCGTATCTGGAGCATAAGGAGCAGCAGAAGAAGCTTCGCAGGATCCGGAAGACTGTGGACGAAAGTGAGCGGAAAATAGCGCAGATGGAAGTGCGCATAGCAGAGCTCGACCGGTTGTTTTTGCAGCCGTCGAATGCCTCCAATATGGAATTGGTAACGGAGTACACCTCCACCCGTCAGGCTCTTGACGCGGAAAACGAGCGGTGGATACAGCTCTCGGAGGAGCTGGAGGCACTGCAAAATGAGAACTAAAAGAAGAAAACAGTCAAACATATAAAACAATCAGGTAAAATGAAAATGAAACAAATCCTTTCGATTGCTATGTTCGCATCGGTTCCCTTGATGGGAATGGGGCAGAACAAATCGGGTCTTGTCATGAAGAATCTGGACAAAACGGTGAAACCCACGGAAGATTTCTATCGGTTCGCAACGGGTGGCTGGCAGAAAAACAACCCGCTCCCGGCTGCCTACAGCCGGTTTGGAAGTTTCGACCAGTTACAGGAAGACAACAACAAACGCATCAACATCATCCTCTCCCAGCTGCAGAAAAAGAAGTTCGAGCAGGGCTCTACGGAGCAGAAACTCTCTGATTTCTACAAGCTGGCCCTGAATGTGAGTCGCCGGAATGCCGAGGGAATTGCCCCGGTTAAGCCGTTGCTCGGCGAGATAGAAGGGGCTCATGATGTCGATGCACTCCGCAAGTTGCAGCTCAAATATGCCGACCGTGGCTATGGAGTTCAGTTCGGTTCCTACTTCGCGGCAGATGAAAAGAATGTCAAGATGAACATCCTCTGCATCAGCCAGAGCGGCCTGACGCTCGGCCAGAAGGACTATTACCTGAACAACGATGCTGCCACGAAGGCCATCCGCGACGCTTACAAGAAGCACATCGCACGCATGTTCAGGCTCTACGGCTTCACCGAAGCCGAGGCAGAGAAGCGCAGCGAGGCCATCTTCAGGCAGGAGACGCTGGTGGCCCTTATATCCAAGAGCATGACGGAGCTTCGCGACCCCCTGGCCAATTACAATAAGATGACCCTGAAGGAGTTTGAGGCCAGTTATCCGAACATCCCTCTCGCGGCCCTGGCACAGGCGGAAGGCGTTAAGACGGATTTCATTCAGGAGATGGTGGTAGGCCAGCCTTCGTTCATGCAGGGGCTGGACAAGCTCATCGAGATGCAGACAGCCGATGATATCAAGGCTCTCATGGAGTGGGACATTATACAAGGTTCGGCAAGCTATCTCACCGATGAAATCCGTGAGGCCAACTTCGATTTCTTCGGCAAGACGATGAGTGGTCGCAAGGAAGACTATCCTCTCTGGAAGCGCGCGACGAATCAAGTAGAGAGCGCGATGGGCGAAGCTTTGGGCAAGATGTATTGTGAGAAGTACTTCCCGGAGACCTCTAAAAAGATTATGGAACAGCTCGTGGCCAATCTCCAGGTCAGCCTTGGGCAGCGCATTGACGCCCAGACCTGGATGAGCGAGGCCACAAAGGCCAATGCTCACAAGAAGCTCGACAGGTTCTATGTGAAGATAGGATACCCCAACAAGTGGACCGATTACAGCAAGCTTGACATCGATCCGCAGAAGAGTTTCTATGAGAATGTGATGGCCTGCCGCAAGTTTGCCCATGACAAACACATTGCCGACAGGGCTGGCAAGCCGGTGGACAGAGACGAGTGGCTGATGAATCCGCAGACCGTGAACGCCTATTACAATCCCACGACCAATGAAATCTGCTTCCCGGCAGGCATTCTTCAGTATCCGTTCTTCGACCCGAAGGCCGACGAAGCCTTCAACTATGGTGCCATCGGCGTGGTGATAGGCCATGAGATGACCCACGGATTCGACGACCAAGGCCGCCAGTATGATGCCGACGGCAACCTGAAGGATTGGTGGACGGCAGAAGACGCGGAAGGTTTCAAGCAGCGTGCCGACCTGTATGCCGACTTTTTCAGTAACATCAAGGTGCTTCCTGACCTGAATGCCAACGGCCGTTTCACGCTGGGCGAGAATCTTGCCGACCACGGAGGGCTGCAGGTTTCGTTCAATGCCTATAAGAACGCGACCGCCGAGAAGCCGCTCAAGGTGAAGGACGGATTTACCGCCGACCAGCGTTTCTTCCTCGCTTATGCCGGCGTGTGGGGACAGAACATCACCGAGAAGGAAATCCGCAACCGTGTAAAGCGCGATCCGCACGCCCTTGGCGAGTGGCGTGTGAACGGTGCGCTGCCTCACATCGATGCTTGGTATGAGGCTTTCGGTGTCAAGGCGGGCGACAAGATGTTCATTCCGGAGTCGGAGCGGCTGCAGTTATGGTAAGCCGTGTGCGGCCAGTCCGGATAGCCGTTCTCAACCTGATGCCTTTCAAGGAGGTAACGGAGGCCGACTTTCTGCGGCTGCTCAAGGGGGTGTCTACTCCCGTGGAGGTGGCATGGATGCGGCTTCGCACCCATGTCTCGAAGCACACTTCGGCAGTTTATATGGAATCGCGTTACCGCTATTTCGATGAGTTACGCCAAGAACGCTTCGATGGTTTCATCGTAACGGGAGCCCCTGTGGAACTCATCGACTTCGAGGAGGTGGACTATTGGGAGGAGCTGCGGCAAATCTTCGACTGGGCCCATGCCAGTGTCAGGAGCACGCTTTACATCTGCTGGGGAGCCCAGGCCGGGCTCTACCATTTTTTCGGCGTGCCCAAGTATGCGCTCCCCAGAAAGGTGTTCGGCGTCTTCGGGCAGCATGTTCTTTCCGCCGCTCCGCTCCTCAAGGGCTTTCCCAAGGAGTTTCCGATGCCCCACAGTCGGCATACGGAGATACGGCGCGGCGACCTTGAGCGGCATGCCGACTTGGAAATCCTTGCCGAATCGCCGATAAGCGGGGTGAGCATGGCGATGACGGCGGATGCCCGTGAGGTCTTTATCACCGGTCATCTGGAGTATGAGCCTTACACGCTCGACAACGAATATCGCCGCGACCTCGGCAAGCGCGACGATGTAGACTTACCGAAAAACTATTATGAGGCCGACGACCCCTCGCGCAAGCCTGTCGACAGTTGGCACGAGTGGGCGTTGAGGCTTTATGAAAACTGGACTTCCCTTTATCTCGTAAAGGAACGACAGGATGCGTGAACTTGAGCTTTTGGCTCCCGCCAAGAATCTGGAATGCGGCCTTGCGGCCATCGACCATGGTGCAGACGCCGTCTACATCGGTGCCCAGCGCTTCGGTGCGAGGGCTGCGGCAGGCAACTCCATGGAGGACATCGGCCGTCTCTGCGACTATGCCCATCGGTTCGGGGCGAAAGTATTCGTTACTTGTAACACGATTACATACAACGAGGAACTCGATTACATGCAGCGTGTAATCGACCAATTAGCCGCTATCGGCACCGACGCTCTTCTCGTTCAGGACATGTCTACGCTGTCTATGGCGCACGACATGGCCCTTCACGCCAGCACGCAGTGCGACATCCGCACGGCGGAGAAGGTGCGCTGGCTGCGCGGTCTGGGCTTTGCCCGGGCCGTGCTGGCCCGTGAGCTCTCCGTCGACGAGATCCGTGCCGTCCATGAGGCGGTGCCCGATATGGAACTGGAGGTATTTGTCCATGGTGCCCTCTGCGTGAGTTATTCGGGTGTCTGCTATGCTTCGCAGCATTGTTTCGGGCGCAGCGCCAACCGTGGCGAGTGCGCCCAGTTCTGTCGGTTGAGGTTCAACCTGATGGATGCCGGCGGTCGTGAGATAGAGCATCAGCGCCACTTGTTGTCGCTGAAGGATATGTGCCGGATCGATCATCTCGAGGAACTGGCCGAGGCCGGGGCGTCTTCGTTCAAGATAGAAGGCCGCCTGAAGGATGTGGCTTATGTGAAGAATGTGGTCTCGGCCTATTCGCAACGCTTGGATGACCTCATCCGCCGTCATCCCGATAAATATCGCCGGGCTTCGCTGGGGCGGGTGGAATATCATTTCACGCCCAACCTTGCGAAGACTTTCAACCGTGGCTATACCACCTATTTCCTGAAAGGACGGCAGCCGGATATCGCCAGTTTTGATACTCCCAAGGCTCTCGGCGAGTATGTGGGCAAGGTGAAGGAATTGCGCGGCAACTCTTTCACTGTGGCCGGAACGGCCTCCTTTGCCAACGGCGACGGCCTCTGTTTCCTCAATGACGAGCATGAGTTGGAGGGCTTCCGCGTGAACCGGGCGGAGGGCAACCGCCTCTTCCCCTTGCGTATGCCGCCCCGTTTGCGTCCGGGCCTTGCTCTCTATCGCAACAACGACGAGGCTTTCGAGAAGATTCTGTCCGGTCTTACGGCGGAACGGCGCATCCCCGTGGTCATGGAATATGGCCTTACGGCTGACGGATTCCGGCTCCGGATAGGGTCGAAAGACGGTCTTCTGAAAGGCGAAAGCCGGGTGGAAGCCGACCACCGGGAAGCCCGGAGTCCGCAGTCCGACAATCTTCGGCGGCAGCTTTCGAAGCTGGGCAATACCCCCTATGTGTGCGGGGAGCTGAAAATAGAGGATGGTGCCGATGCCTTTTTCATTCCCTCGAGCCTGCTCTCCGGGCTTCGCCGCAGGTGTGTGGAGAGCGTGGAGATCAGCCGGCAACCGTTCTCCGGGCGCAGGAAGCAGGCCGTGAGCCCTCTTGTTCCCGAGGTCGGGTGGCAGCCGGAGTATAAGGCTTATCCCTATTTATATAATATCTCCAACCAAGTGGCCGTTAAATTCTATGGGGAGCACGGCCTGGCGCATCCCCGCGAGGCTTTCGAGGTAAAGCCTTCGGCGCGTCCGCTCATCATGCAGTGCCGTCATTGCCTGCGCTATTCATTGGGTTATTGCGTGAGGCGGGGTGGTCGCAAGCCCTCTTGGCGCGAGCCTCTTACCCTGCAGTTGCCTGATGGGCGCCGGTTTCTCCTTGAGTTTAAGTGTAACGAATGTCAGATGAATATCTATGCAGAAAAGTAAATCCATGGTCCGGCAGTTCCTTCTGTTGCTGCTGACGGCGCTTACGCTGGCGTCGTGCTACCATCGCAGTCCCACCACATCCGATGCGCTTCCCGTGCCATATAGTGCCGAACAGCTCGATTCCATTTCGTTCTATTCCCGCCATCACTATTCCGAGAACTTCAACTTCGTGGTGAGGGCCGACTCTCTCGTCCTGCTTCGTCAGCAACCCGAGGAGGCTTTCAGCGAGCTGCTTACCACCGACTCGCTTACCGTGCGCCGCCACGACCGACTCGTGGTGGCGGATATCCGCATGCTGCCCACGGATTCCATCGATTCTGTCTGGGTGCAAGTGGCACGCGACCAGCATACGATAGGGTGGGTGCACGAGTCTGACCTCCTCCCCGCCGTCGACCCCGACGACCCTATCTCGCAGTTCATCTCCACCTTCTCCGATGTCCATTTGCTGATATTCCTCATCATTATCGTCGCTATCGGATTCGTCTATCTGATGCGGAAGATGCTCAGGAGCAATGCCCGCATTGTGCATTTCAACGACATCGACTCGTTCTATCCCACGCTCCTCACGCTCCTCGTGGCCTCGGCGGCCACTTTCTATGCCAGCATCCAGACCTTTGCCCCTGATGTGTGGCGCCACTTCTATTTCCATCCTACGCTCAATCCCTTTGCCACTCCGCCCATCCTCTCGGTCTTTCTCATATCGATATGGGCGATATTGATCGTGGGGCTGGCCGCCGTCGACGATGTCCGCCATCAGTTGCCGTTAGGCGAGGCCGTGGTATATCTGTGCGGACTGGCTGCCGTCTGTGCCGTCGACTATATCATCTTCAGCCTCACCACGCTCTATTTCGTAGGCTATCTCCTTCTGGGAGCGTATGTTTATTTTGCCTTGCGGCAATACTTTCAGCACAACAGAGCCGGTTTCATCTGCGGGAATTGCGGTGCTAAGCTCCACCATAAGGGGCGCTGCCCCCATTGCGGAGCGGAAAACCTGTAGGCGTCTGGTCTCAATTTCCCCACAAATAGGGATAGGCCGTAATGCCTAAATCTCGTAACTTTGCACCTCGTAAGGTTATGAAAAGTGTCATGAATATAACGACTCTCATGTGCGCGGCCATTGCCGCCGCTGTGTTTTTGCCGGCAGAAGCAGCCGGCACCGGTATAGAGAATCCTGTTGAGGGACGGTCGCTTGCCGACACATCCCGTGTGGTCGACCTCGACGAGGTCCTTATCATCACCCAGCCTAAGGAGAGTTTCCGACTGCGCCAGCAGCCTCTCAGCTCTTCCATGTATTCTGCCCGCGACCTGTCGGCTATGGGAGCGCGCGACCTTCGGGAGCTGTCGGCATTCGTGCCGTCGTTCACAATGCCCAGCTATGGCTCCCGCTATACCTCGTCGATGTATGTGCGGGGAATCGGAAGCCGTGTCAACAGTCCGGCCGTGGGCATCTATGTCGACGGGGTTCCGGTGATGAGCAAGAGTGCTTTCAATCAGCATTACTATGCCATAGACCGTGTGGATGTACTGCGCGGGCCGCAGAGCACCTTATACGGACTGAACACCGAAGGCGGGATGGTGCGTATGTACACTCGCAACCCGTTCTCCTATCAGGGCACGGACATGGAACTTGGATGGGGCACGCGTGGTTGGCGGAATGCCGAACTGACCCATTATAATAAGGTGAACGACAGGTTTGCGTTTTCCGCTGGTGGCTTTTACGACGGACAGAACGGATTCTTCCGCAACCAGACGACGGGCGACCGTGCCGATAAGTTTAATGAGGCGGGTGGCAGACTTCGCCTGATGTGGCAGCCGACGCAGCGCCTCTCGCTCGAGGGGTTTGCTGATTACCAGTATGTAGACCAGAACGGATTCCCCTATGGGCAGCTCAACCTTGAGACCGGAGAGGCCGATTCTCCCGCTTCCACCTATCAGGGCTCTTACCGCCGCAATACGATTGTCTCTGCTCTGAATGTCGGCTTCAAGGCCAATCACTTCGATTTGCACTATACAACGAGCTATCAATGGCTGAAGGATTACATGATGATGGACCAAGACTATTTGCCTGCCGACTACATGCACTTGAGGCAATGGCAGCTGCAGAACGCCATGACGCATGAGCTTTCATTAAAAAGCAACCGCCCGGTGGGCGGTTTTTGGCACTGGACCCTCGGCGTTTTCTTCTCTGCTCAGTGGCTTCGTACGGACGGGCCGGTATTCTTTGACGCTGATATGACCAACAGGATGTATGGCATGCTTCAGCCGATGATAGAACCGATGATGTATCATGCCATCCTTGACGCCTTCACAAGACGCATGATAGGACAGGGTGTTCCTCCTGCGGCGGCACCTGCCGCCGCCGCTGCCGCCATCGAAAAGGCCGGTGGGGTACATGTTACGGGCGTGGAGATGGGGGCTCCCGGCATCTATCGCACTCCGCAGTTCAACCTTGGATTCTATCATGAGTCGAACTTCGATGTTACCCGCAACCTCACCGCTACGCTCGGTCTGCGCTATGATTGGACGCATGCGAAGATAGCCTATGAGGCTTCTACCTTCATAGGAGTGCGTGCGAGCGTGCTTGGCAAGGACGCCACGCGCTATCTTACCTCGTCGATCTCCGACCTTCTGAAGGACAACTTCAATCAGTTACTCCCCAAATTCGGCCTCACCTACAGGTTCCGGGACGGCAATGTATATGCCACCGTTACCAAGGGCTATCGTTCAGGCGGCTACAATATCCAGATGTTTGCCGACATTCTTCAGAACGATGTCATGGGAGCTGTCCGTGCCCGGCGGATTGACATGGGGCAGTTTGCCAGCGGCGATATCAATATCGAACATACGGAAGCCGACTATCAGGATATAGCCAAGACCATCTCTTATGAGCCGGAGGTGAGCTGGAACTATGAGGCGGGTACTCATCTGAATCTCTTTCAGCACACTCTTCAACTCGACCTCTCTGCCTTCTACATGCAGGTGCGCAACCAACAGATAGCCATCATGGCACCGGGCTTCAGCTACGGGCGCATGATGACCAATGCCGGCAAGAGCTATAGTGCAGGCATGGAGGCCGTCCTGCATGGCGCGGCCTTTGACAATCATTTCGACTGGTCGCTCTCTTATAGCTTCACGCATGCCAAGTTTAAGGAGTACATGGACCAACAGACCCTGAACGGGGCGCCCGTTGCGCTCGACTATAGTGGCAACTATGTGCCCTATGTGCCGCAGCATCAGCTGGCAGCACTTGCCGACTATCGTTTTGACATCGGCGGCTCGTGGCTCAGGAATATCACCATCGGAGCGAACATGAACGCACAGGGAAAGACCTACTGGAACGAGGCCAACAGCTATTCTCAGAAGTTCTATGCGCTGCTCGGCGCCCATGCCGACGCCGACTTCGGCCCCGTGAAGCTCTGCCTCTGGGCCCGGAACCTGACCAGCGCGAACTATAACACCTTCGCCGTCGGCAGCAGTGCCACCCGCAGACAGGAGTATTTTGCGCAGCGAGGCACCCCGTTCCAAATGGGCGTAGACTTAAAGTTCCACTTTTGAGAACCTATTTTGATTGATTTTCTGGCAGTCTCGCAGGGAGACTGCCCTTTTCCGTTGAGAGACAAATGGCGGGCAGCTTATTTCACGAGAGCCTCGCAGAGCCTGCGCTGATAGACATGCGCGTCGAGCACCGACATCTCCGAGTCCATGATGGCAAAGGCCAACAGATGGCCGTTGCTGCCCTCGCAGTAGCCCGCCAGCGAGCTAATGCCGTAGGGGTGGGAGAGCGTTCCGGTCTTCGCCCGAATCTTGCCGCGCGTGGCCGGATGAGTCATCATGCGGGCAAGGGTACCGTCGGTGCCGGCCAGCGAGAGCTGGTCGTGGAGCAGTCGGTAGATGGGCTTGCGATGATAGCCGTAGCGGAGCACGGCCGTGAGCACCTTCGGCGAGAGCCGGTTGTGGGTGCAGAGTCCGCATCCGTCGTGTATCACGAGGTCTTTTGCCATGAATCCGAGATTCTGGCGGAGGAATTTTCGCAGATAGCTCACGCCGCATGCCGTGGGTTCTCCTTGCCGGTTCACCCGGTGCCCGATGGTGTAGAGCATGGCCGTGGCCTGCGTATTGGAGCTGTTTTTCCACATGCGCCGGGTAATCATGCTGATGGGGCGCACATATTTATAAATGAGCCTCGAGCCGCGGGGCAGCCTTCCCCGCACTATCTGGCTGTCGGCCACTTGTATGCCCTGTGCCCTCATGGCCAGCTTCAGCTCTCGCATCACGCGCGGAGAGCCCTTATAGAGGAGTCCGTATTTGGAGAAACTCAAATCCCACGGATACCAGTGGGCTTCGCTCTTCACGGGCTCCGTGATGACGAGGTCGGCTATCAGCCGCCCGTCTATCTTGCGGATACCCCTCTTTTGGAGAGCCCGGGCAAAGCGGCTGAGGTCTGCGGGGTTGAGCTGGGGGTCGAGGCTGCCCTTGAAGGTGGCATCGCCGTGTAGCGTGTCATCCGCCACGGAGCCCCGTACATATATCGAGGTCTCATAGTGGTAGCCGCTGCCGAGCAAGTGCAGACCCGCCACCCCGCTCAGCAGCTTCAGGCAGGAGGCCGACGGGAGAGACAGGTTCTCGTTGACGCCATGCACCGGTTGGTCGGCCGTGAGGTCGAATACATAGAAGGCAAACTGCCCTTTCGCCCTCGGCGTTTCTGCAAACCGGGCAAGGCGCGTCTTCAAGGCGGTGTCGATCTGAATGGTGTCTTTCTTTGTCGTTTCCGGTCTCGTGTCTTTGTTTTTTCCGCTTCCGCTACAGCCGGCGAGCATGCCGGCAACGGCTGCAATACAGGCTGCCCTGCTTAGTTTATAGAGATAGTGATTCATTTTCATATCTGTTTACGGGATGCAAAAATACAAATAAAAAACGAGAAGCATGCTGTCCGGAATCCTAATAAACCTGAAAGTTTCCTTGTTTTGCGTTCCGAAGCGGGATTACACGATGCGTGTAACAGGATTACACGCTGCTTGTAACGAGGTTACACACCGCTTGTAATCCTGCCGCCCCTTGTCTTTTGCAGCGGCAACGGAAACAAGCGGAGTTTCAAGAAGAGGCATAAAAACATTCATATTTTCATAAAACCTTGTTTTTTAAGGTGTTCGTTTGCCGATTTTTTATTATATTTGCAACTATGTTTACAAATATATTGTCTAAAGGCATGATGAAAACAACAAAGAGACTCTTGCTTGCGCTCTTCCTGACGGCCGTCGTGGTTTCGTGCGGCGACAAGAGTCAGAAAGAGTTCGGCCGGCTGTTAACAGAACTGGCAGGGCAGGATGAGACCGTAGACCGGGCCGACTGGCAGCGGATAGCCGACTTTCTGGACAAGAACAAGGCCCACTTCAGCGACCTCTACGACGGGAACGGGCTGAAGGCGGAGGCCGTGAAGGAATATATACAGGACTTCTTCGACCACAGGCGCCCTGCCAAGGATATCAGCTTTGCGGGCATCGATGAGGAGCCGCTGTCGTTCCGCATCTTCCTGGAGCAGAGCGGCTCGATGACGCCTTACGACTCTCCGAGCGGCGACGGTTCGTTCAAGGCGGCCGTGATGGCCCTTCAGAACAATCTGCCCGGTAAGGCCGAGGTGGAGCATATAGGAGAGAAAGGGTATACCGACTTCCGCTCCATCTTCGACGATTTGCTGAATAATACGAAGGAAAACGAGATAAGCATCCTCGTTACCGACATGATCTATTCGGTGAAGGACATGCAGGGCGTGAATCCGCAGAAGGTGTTCAGCGAGGCGCAGGGCATGATCAACTCCGTGTTCAAGGAGGCGGTGGAGAAGAAAGCCATGCTCGTGGTGAAGATGAATGCCTCGTATAACGGGCCTTATTATAGCTACGACAACTCGGTGCGGCAGTATAACGGCCGCCGGCCCTATTACATCGTGGTCGTGGGCGATAATCGCAACATGTCCCGCCTGACGCACGATCGCCAGCTGGCTGCCTTTGCCGACTTCAAGGCTCTTCGTGGCTACGAGAACATGTATCTCTATGAAGCCCGCCATTTGTATGCGCCTTATTACTCGCTCTTATTGAGCAACGACGATATTCGCGGACGCTTCCAGCCGGAGCGGGGACAGGAATCGCGCATTACGAGTATCGGAGGCGTGGAACTCGACAAGAACAGCGGCGATCTGCAGCTGGCGCTTGCCGTAGACTTGAGTGGCATGCTCATCGACGAGAGGTATCTCACCGACGCCTCCAACTATGAGGTGGAGAGTAGCGACGCGGTGAAGATCAGGAAGATACGCCGTGTAACGCCTAAGGATGCCACGCCCGCCGAGAGGAGATATCTCGGCAAGTCCACTCACATTTTTGTGCTCTCGATGGGCGGATTTACCCACGATCAGGAGGTGAAAATCAAGCTCATGAATCGTCTGCCCAAATGGATAGCGGAAAGTTCCACGGACAATGACCTGTGCGTGGACAGCCACACCACCTTCGGCCTTCGCTATCTGCTGGAGGGAATCTATGATAGCTACAAGCACATGAGCGACGGCGAGCCGGAATATTTTGAATTTGAACTGAACTTGGAAAGATAAGATGAAGAAGGGAATGTTTTTAGTTGCGGGAGCAGTCATCACGCTGCTTTACCTGCTGCTCGGGACTCCTCTCTATGAGGCACTCTATTACGAGCGGGAATTCTCTAACGAGATGTATAACGAAAACTTGTATCTCACGGTTTCCATCGTTACCACCCTGGTGGCATGGGGCTTTGCGGGTATCTATTATTATGTGGTCAACAGCGTGAGCTTCTCACGCTGGTATCACTGGCTCATCGTGCTCATAGCGGCATGCATAGCGGCTCCGCTCATCAATTTTGCCTATCCCGTCTCCATCTTCAAGGGGCTGGGCTATGACTTCAGCGCGCAGCTCTTCAGTTTCTGCATGGTCGACCTGGCTATCGAGGCGATACTCTTTATCGTGGTGTCGTTCTCCATTCGCTGGTGGTCGTCTAACTGCCGCCATACACCGATACCAGAATAAAGACCGACGACTATGAGACTTTTTATATTCTTAGTGGGGGGAACGGGAAGCCGCGTCATGCGGCCTCTCATCATGCAGTTGGCTGCCGGCATCCATCCCCTGAACGAGACGGGACAGCCCATGCCGCTCGAAATAGTGCCTATCATCGTCGACCCTCATAAGGCCAACCAGGACCTGAAGCGCACGGAAAACCTGCTGCGCTGGTATAAGCAGATTCGCCAGCAGCTCTACGGCGACTCGGCAGAAGTAACCCGGGGATTTTTTTCGGCGAAGATATCCACCCTCTCAGACATCATTCCCAACGGATCGGGCCTCAGCGACACTTTCCTCTTCAACATGGGGAGCATCGCCTCGAAGAAATTTCAGGACTTCATCTCCTACAGCACGCTCGACTCGGCCAACCAGGCACTGGCCTCGATGATGTTCTCCGGCTATCAGCTGGACACGAAAATGGATATCGGATTCGTGGGAAGTCCCAACATTGGCAGCGTGGCACTGAACCAGTTTAAAGACTCAGAGGAGTTCCGCCAGTTCTCGAATGTGTTTCAGAAGACCGACCGCATCTTCATTGTGTCGAGCATTTTCGGTGGAACAGGGGCGGCGGGATACCCGATCATCGTGAAAAACATCCGTAACGCGGGTCGCAATGCGGCCATCAATAACCGCGGAGACTTGCGCGACGCGAAGATAGGAGCACTCACCGTGCTGCCTTATTTCAATGTGCAGCAGGACGAGAACAGCCCCATCTCGAGGGCCGATTTCATTTCGAAGACCAAGAGTGCGTTGTTCTATTACCACGATAACTTGACAGGATTGCGCGAGGACGGGGTAGATCTGCCGTTCTCGAAAGTCAATGCCTGCTACTATCTGGGAGATGAGGTGCCGTCGAATCCTTACTTCAACGACCCCGGCGGTAACGGTCAGCGCAACGATGCTCATGTAGTGGAGTATGTGGGAGCCTTGTCGGTGCTCGACTTTCTCTCTATTCCCGACGACCAGCTCGTTACCGTGGACGGTAATGCGCGGAGCCCGATTTATAAGGAATACGGGCTCTCCGAAGACAAGGGCATGCTGAGTCTGAAGACCTTTGCCCTCTCGACGCGTTCCTTGGTCAATCGTCAGCTCGTCAAGTTCCACCTTGCCTATATGTACATCACGCATCAGTTGAAGCAAGATATCGGGCGAGGATATACCGAGGACAAGCCTGAAATAGGCAACGGATTCCTCTCCACCTCGTTCTTCAACACCCTGACGGCCAGCTTCTTCGTGGCTTATCGCCAGTGGCTGAAGGAACTGCGGGGCAATCATCGTGCCTTCATTCCCTTTAACCTCGACACCGAGAAGCTCAGCGAAGCTATCTCCGGAATACAGCCGAAGAGTGGACTCTTTAAGTCGGCCATTGACTACAAGACCCTCCTGTCGGCCCTTAACAAGGCATCACAGCAGGCCATGAAGACCAATAAGTATGGGAGCGACCGTGTGGCATTCAAGCTTCTCGACCTGCTGGACGAGACGCTCGACCAGTTGCTTGATGAAAAATATAATGGAATCGTATAATGAGTAAGATATTAAGCTATAACAATAAGACCACCGGTGAAGGGTGGATACCGTTGAACACGCAATATAGTGCCGATGAAATCGACATGATCAGCGACCCTAACGGAGGACTTTCCCAAAAGCCGCGCACGGCTATTCCGTCTCCGTTTGCCCAGATGGATCTTGTGAAGAACGCCTTTTCTCGTCTGGCGTCGCACGCCGCCCTGCAGGGAGAGGCCATGGATGAGAAACTTGTGTCTAATGCCCTTGATATTGCGCAGCTCTTCTTTTCATATCCGGAACTGAAGAACCAGCTCCATATCATCGAGTGGAACCGTGATGTGGAGTTGCCCAGGTTGCTGTCCGATCCGCAGCATAAGCTCTTTGGCGAGACTCTGAAGATGTTTCTGGAGCAGGACAAGGAAGCATTTAACTTCGACAGGATGGATCGGCTTTATTTCCTCATCTACGGTAATCAAGTTGTCGGGAGTACATCGCCGGTAACCCTGTTTATGCCTTCGCCCAATGCGGAGCCCCATTGCGTCCCGTTGCCGGTGGAGCAGAATGTGAACCTCTTCGACTTTTGGCGTCCGCTCCATGTGCGCGACGAGAAGTTCGTTATGTATATCTATGCGCTCTTCACGGCTTATCCAGAGCTTAAAAGGAGTTGTGGCGAGGTGAATCATTACCTCATTACCAGCTTTCAGATGCTCCCGCAAGCCCTTCGCGACGCGATTCTCAAGGAGATAGGAAATCCCGAAGCCATGGATATGCGGGCCGTGGAGCATGCGAAGGGTTATCTGGATGCTAACTTCCGGCAGATGGATGAGGGAGTCCAAGTGCTCGGCGTGCCTTTCTACTGTGTCCGTCAGGAAGATGTCTTGAAGGCTATTGAGAACAGCGACTTTGTCATTGTTCCGACGCGTGAGGTGGGAGAAAGGCTTCCTTTGGTGCTCCAGAACCACTTGAACGCACCGCAGACCGATCCGTTCCTTTATATCACGACGGCCTGGACCGATGCTACAGTCATCACTCCGGCAGACTATGCGCCGGAACCTGATAAGCGCGTGCTCCCTGCCACGAGTCATCTGTATCCCTGGGTTACGGCCGACGACTTCTTCCAACCGTCGCTCATCAAGCTCGATTACCGCATGGACGGCGACTGTTTCTTTGACGGAAACCTGTCGATGGGCTCGCGCGAGACCGACGACTGCGACTTCGTGCTGCCCCTGAAGCCGCTCTTCTTTAAATATTTTAATGTGAATGACCTATGGGGAACCATCGGCGGGAGGCCTAAGTTTGAACTCGTCCATACGCAAACAGGCTCCATGGAAAGCGTGAAGGCGATCCTTCGCGTTCCGGTAAGGAAGCAGGGCAAGTATATCACGCTGGAGCGCACCTATGTAGCGGCCCATAATGTAGACCTCGGTTATGACATGAAGAACGATCGGGGATATTTCATCACCGTGCCGTTTGCGCTGAGCGTGTTCCCGTTTGTGCATACCCAGGGCTTAAAGCAGTATAATGTTCAACTGATAGATCGTGCCCTCGGCATGCTTGAGAACTATCGCCTGGATCTTGATTTTTACAAGAACGGATATCGTAATCAGGTTCCCAACAATGAAATTATTGCCCGTGAGCGTAGCTTGAAGTCGGAGAAGCGTGTGGGAAGTTGCTATTATAAGCTAGCTGGCGATTTCGATTACATCAATGTCTCGCTCACCGATGAGCGGGGAAACAAGGTGGCCGAGGGAGCTATTTGCCCCAAGTGGCCCGACTATATACCCGGCCATGACGCCTTCACATTCGCCGTAGACTTCGGTACGACCAACACCCATGTGGAGTGTATGAAGGGCGACGACATGCCGGATCCGCTGAGGATAGACCTGGCAGGGAGAAACCGGATGCTCGCGACTTTGTATAATGGCTCGCAGGTGCTCTATGATGTCATTATCAAACAGGAATTCCTGCCTAAGGAAATAGGCGAGGACTACGGCTTCCCACAGCGCACGGTGCTCTCGGAGTGCGAGCGCATGGATGCCGCGAATGTTGACGATATCGTGGCTTTGGGAGATGCCGACATCCCGTTCATCTATGAGAAGGAGAGCATAGGCTATGGCAATCGCATCGTGCCGAACCTGAAATGGTCGACGGAGATAGCCACGGGCAAGCGCATTCGTGCCTATCTGACGGAGATAGCCTTGCTGCTTCGCACGAAGGTGCTCCTTGAAAACGGAGATATAGCCAAGACCCGCCTCGTGTGGTTCTATCCCCTGAGCATGAAAGTGGGCAATATCCGCAAGCTGGGAGAGACCTGGTCGAAGATCTTCAGCGAGGTATTCGGGATTCAGGCGACGGAGGCCAATCTCATCCAAATGCCCGAGAGCGTGGCTCCCTATTATTTCTATAAATGCTCCAGCCAGTTCCGGGGCGCGGCTTCTACCGTCGCGAGCATCGACATAGGTGGCGGTTCGAGCGATGTCGTTGTCTTCGAGTCGAACGCGCAGCAGCCAGCCTTTCTCACATCTTTCCGTTTTGCGGCCAATGTGCTCTTCGGCGACGGCTTCTCCGAGGTGCCTCATGGCGATACCAATCCGATGCTCGTGAGATATGTGGATTACTTCCGCCGGCTCTTCGACAGCGACGATGACAAGTATGGAGAGCTCAACGGCATCCTCGATGATATCATGGCCAAGCGCAAAAGCGAGGATATCAACGCTTTCTTGTTCTCGGTGATTAATAATAAGGTGGTGAACGGAAACGATGTATTCTCTTACAACATGCGCCTGAACGAGGACGGCGACCGCAAGATAGTCTTCATCTACTTCTATGTGGCGCTCATCCACTATGTGGCCTGCATGATGAAGCATCGCAGGCTGGAGAAGCCGCGCAGCGTGATGTTCAGTGGCACGGGCAGTAAGGTGCTTGATATCGTAGGCTCGCAGCGCGATCTTGACCTGCTTACCCAGACTGTTTTTGAGCGTGTCTACGGTGAGCGGTATGATGCCGATGGGTTCTCCGTGGTGATGGAGAAGAACGAACCCAAGCAGATTACCTGCCGTGGGGCCCTCATGCAAGTGCGCGACGGCATGGGATGCCAGCATGTGGCGGAACTGAACAAGCTGATGGACGACTTTGATAGTCATTTGAAGTACAACTATTCTATGCTCCCCTTGGAAGCGCTCCGATATGAAGACATGGACCGTGAGGATGTGCATGCGGCAATCGTGCGGCAAGTGAGGGAATTTAACGACCTCTTCCTGCAATTGTGCGAGGATATCCACATCGTCGATCGGTTCCTCGTAGAGAATCGTTCGCTCGTCAGATTCCGGGAACTCGTCAACAAGGATCTGGAGCATCATTTGATTAACGGTTGGAACTTTGTGAACAAGAATCAGGAAGACAGGAATGGATCTGACCTGATAGAGGATACGGTGTTCTTCTATCCGATTATCGGTAGCATCCGCGACAATCTCATCGAGCATTTGACAGATTGACGACTATGTTTGGAAGAAATCAGGAAACGGAAGAAACCAGGAAGGTTATCAGCGACTTGCGACAATCCCAGGAATCCATCTGGGAAGAGCTGAAGAAGCTGAAGAAGCAGGTGGAGACTCTTCAGGAAAGTCTCGCCGCGAAGGAGAGGGCGGAGGAGAAAGAAGCCTTACTTGAGACTTCTGACTCCGAGCCGGCGGCGGGCGTACTCACTTCTTTCAGCCCCGAGCCCTCACGGCTCCAGCCCCGGTCCCGGGTGTTCTATCTTGCCGCGCCGACGGCCGACGGCCTTTTTGTCCGGCAGAGTGCCACGGAACAGATCGGGAAGAGCATCTACAAGCTCGTGTCGGCGGATGGCGTGAATGGCAATTTCATCTTGCTGGACACCCCTGATGCCATTGCGACGGCGATGATCAGCGTCTCGCAGTTCGTGAAGTCGGTGTGCAAGGTGAACGGCAACATCGCTTCGATGCCCCGGCATATCATCACCGAGGAGGAGGGCGTCGCCACCCGGGATGGCGAAGGATGGCGCATGGTGCGCAAGGCAGTCGTAAGATTTGAGTGAAAATATGGAAATAAAGTGCCCGAAATGTAGATATAGGTTTGAGGTCTGGCGAGGTTCGGGGGTGCGCGAGCTGTCTTGCGTGTGCCCCCGTTGCGGCACGCCTTTCAGCTATGAACTACCCGAAGACGAACCCGCAGCGCATGCAGCTGAGGTTACAGACGGCGAGGAAGAGCATTACAAGCCGTCTGTAATCGCATTACAAGCCGTTGGTAACAAGGCAGGAAGCGGTCTTCAGCAAGATAAGATGCCATCGCCGGCCCCGGCGGCAGAGAAGTCAACAGCCCCTCCTGTTGGTCCGCAGCCTTATTCGACGGGGCCGCGCCCGGATACAGGCACCGTTCGGAAGAAGAAAAGCCCTTTCGGTTGCGGCTTCAAGGGTTGTCTAATTGCACTTCTGGCCCTTTTTGCGCTTATTCTATTCGGGCCTCACGCAGGTCATTCAGACGAGTCGTATGTGGCGGAAGACGCTGCGGGAGGCACGACCGTGGAAGCCATAGAGGAGATTCCCGTGGATTCATTTGACACCTCGGTAACCAAGCAGGATGCCCGGCCTACTCCCGATTGGGTTTTCGGGAGGTGGCAGATTGCCACGGAATATGGCAATATCGAGGTGCACATAGCTGACAAATGGATTAGTGAGACATCGGACGGAGGTACGAGCCACGCTACTTTCTACTATACTCCCGGCCAGTTGAACTGCTTCTTCTCAGACGACGGGCACCAAGTGAAGACCTACTATCGGCTTGATGAAGACAAGCATCTTATTGATGCAGGCGAAGGAATGTGGATGACGAAGAAAAGTGATCATTGACCGACAGATACTCCGTCTGGCCGTTCCTTCGATAATTTCGAACATCACGGTGCCCCTTCTGGGACTTGTCGACCTTGCCATTGTCGGCCATATGGGCCATGTGCAGTATATTGCCGCCATAGCGATTGGGTCGATGATCTTCAATATTATCTATTGGCTTTTCGGCTTCCTTCGCATGGGAACGAGCGGAATGACCTCGCAGGCTCTTGGGAAGAGGAACCTTCCGGAGCTGATGCGCCTTTTCCTGCGCTCGTTTTCCGTGGGACTGCTCATCGCCCTCTGTTTCCTGGTTTTTCAGTGGCCGCTCCGCTGGTTGTCGGTAACGCTCATGCATCCGTCGACCGAGATAGTGCCGCTTGTCCATGTCTATTTTAATATATGTATATGGGGAGCTCCGGCGGTGCTGGGCCTCTATAGCATGACAGGCTGGTTTGTGGGCATGCAGAACACACGCATACCGATGGCGGTAAGCATCCTGCAGAACATGATCAACATCGTGGTTTCCCTTGCCCTGGTGTTCGGATTCGGCATGAAGATAGAGGGCGTAGCTCTTGGCACAGTCGTGGCGCAGTGGTCGGGGCTGCTGATGGCTCTTGGGTTATGGTTCAGGTATTACCGCAAACTTCTTAGATACGGCGCTGGTTGGCGGGGGGTGTTCGTGCGCAATGCCATGTTGCGCTTTTTTAGTGTCAACCGCGACATCTTCTTCCGTACGGTTTTCCTCGTGGCGGTAAATCTGTTCTTTACCTCTTTCGGTGCTCGCCAAGGCGACTTGATCCTTTCCGTCAATACCCTGCTGATGACATTTTATACGCTTTTCTCCTATGTCATGGATGGCTTTGCGTTTGCCGCGGAAGCCTTATGTGGCAAAGCCTACGGTGCCGGCGACGGTAGACAGTTCCGCAAGGTGTGCCGCCGGTTGGCTTTCTGGGGTGTTCTGATGGTAGTGCTGTTCACCCTTGTTTATGCCGCGGGAGGTCGTTCGTTCCTCGGGCTGCTTACTGATGAGGTATCGGTCATCGATGCCGCCATGCCTTATTTCCTTTGGGCGCTGCTCATTCCATTGGCAGGAGTGGCAGGCTTCATTTACGACGGCATCTTCATCGGCATCACGGCCACTCGCGGCATGCTTGTGTCTTCGTGCGTTGCAGCGGCTTGTTTCTTTGTTTTCTATTTTCTCCTTGTCAGTTTCCTCCATAACCACGCCCTCTGGTTGTCGCTCATCGCCTACCTTCTCATGCGTGGAGTGAGTCAGAAAATATATCTGGATAAAACATGCGGGATATAAAGCGGAATTTCGTATATTTGCAATAAAAATCTTAGGAACGCATGGAAATCGTATATATTGCGGTCGGATTGGTCGTAGGAGGCCTGATGACCTTTTTGTGGATGAATGGAAAGAAGCGTGAAGTGGAGACTGCCTTGAGGCTTTCCGAGCAGGGCAAAGAGCACGAAATCCAGTTGAAAGAAGAATTGCAGGCCAAATTCAACATGGCGGAAGCCGAGCTTCGCGACCTGAGTGGCAAGCTCACTCAGGCCAAAGTGGACCTGGGCAGCATGCAGTCGCAGTTGGAAGCGGAGCGGAAAAGTACCAGCGAGGAGAACAAACTCCGCCGAGAGCAGTTCGAACAACAATTGAAGACCCTTCACGAGCAGTTTTCCAATTTGGCACAGGAGGTTCTCGACAAGACTTCCGACAAGTTGAAGACGCAGAATGTGAACTCCATCGACGCGGTTACCAAGCCCTTGAAAGATAAGGTAGCTGAACTTCAGGAAGCCATTAAGAACACAAATGAGAAGACGGTAGAGACCACCTCTTCCATCACGGAGCAAATCCGGCAGATGATGTTGCAGACACAGCGCATGGACAAAACGGCCACCCGCCTTTCGAATGTTATGCAGGGCGGCAACAAAATACAGGGCAACTGGGGTGAGCACACGCTTCGCAATTTGTTGCTTGCCCAGGGAATGCGAGAGGGAACGGACTTCGATTTGCAGGTAACGGTTACGGCTGAAGGTACTGATAGTTACCGTCCTGACGCCGTGTTGCATTATCCGAACGGAGAGGATGTGTTCATCGACGCCAAGATGTCTATCGATGCCTACAAGCATTTCGTGGAGGCTGAGGACGACGCAAGCCGCAAGGTCTATGCCAAGAAGGTGGTCGAGAGTGTCAAAGGGCAATATAAGAATCTGATGGGAAAGGATTACAGTCGTTTCGTAAAGGAAGGTCGGACGGCGGTAGATTTCGTCATTATGTATGTTCCTTATGAGGGTGCACTCCAGTTGAGCTTCAAGGAAGACCCGAATCTATGGAGCGAAGCGTTTAACAACAAGGTCTTTATTACCAGCCAGGAGAATCTGATGGCTGTTCTCAAAGTCATTGACATCGCATGGAGACAGTATCAGCAGGCTGAGAATCAGAAGCAGGTTTTCCTGTTAGCCGATGAACTCCTCAAGCGCGTGGGCAAGTTTATCGGTGAATACCAGAAGATGAAACGAAATCTTGACACTTTTACCAAGTCGTTCGAAGGTCTGGACACCACCGTTTCCGGTCGACAGGGCATCGTGCAGAAAGCCAACCAGATGAAGAGTTTGGGTGTCAAGGAGAATGTGAATTATCCGATTCCGGTAGACACGGCAGCCCCCGCGGAGCTCCCCGAGGAAACTTAGCGGGAGACAGAATGATTTTCCTCCTCGGTGCTTTCTGCCCGCAGCCTGCCCGCCTTCCGCAGCAGGTCTTTCACCACTTCGCCGCCGATGATGAGCCCCGCCGCCGCGGGAACGAAGGCGTTACTTGCCGGAATGCTTCGGCGGCCGCGGCCGTTGCCCCGTGATTCTGCCACAGGTTCTTCATTTTGCAGCGGTTTCAATGGCTCTTCTTCACTATAAACCACCTTGAGAAAGGGGATTCCGAGCTTACGAAGTCTTTTTCGGATGACTTTTGCAAGCGGGTCCACATTGGTCTCGTAGATATCAGCCACACGGAAGGCCGTAGGATCGAGTTTGTTGGCTGCGCCCATGCTTGAAATAAGGGGGACGCCAAGGCTGTAGCAACGTCTGGCAAGCTCAATCTTTGCCGTTATCGTATCGATGCAGTCCACCACATAGTCGAATTGGCGGAGGTCTACCTCTCCGGCATTCTCTGGCAGATAGAATATGGGGTGTTTGCCGACCGTGCAGTCGGGGTTAATGTCGTGTATGCGGGCTTCCGCCACCTCCACCTTGTATTGTCCCACGGTGGAAAGGAGCGCGAGAATCTGTCGGTTGACATTGGTTATGCACACCCGGTCGTTGTCGAAGAGGTCTATGCTGCCCACGCCGCTTCGTGCCAAAACCTCCAGGGCATGTCCGCCCACGCCGCCAATGCCGAAAACGGCCACGCGCGAGGCAGCCAGCGTTTCCATGGCGGGCTTGCCTAACAAGAGCTGGACTCTGGAAAACTGATTCTGCATCTTTACCTTTTCTTTTTCTATTTGCAAAGGTACGAAAAATTAAAGGAACCCCTTTCTTTCATCCGGAATTTTTATTTTCTGAGAATAAGCCATCCTTCAGGGCTGCCCGTCAGTGGCGCGGCTCCGGAGTCTGCCTGCTTTTAAGGATATCCTTCGTGGCTATGGCCCGAAGTAGACCCTCTAACGCTGACATCGTATTTTTGTTTTTAGAAGGTCGGGCGGATATTTCCGCAAAAACAGCAGATTGATTTCAAGGTCTCGTGGGCGGACCGGGGAATTCCTGAATTTCTGTCTCCATGAACTTCCACTGCGATGTTTTGAGGTTTACATGTCCATTGGGCCGGAATTCCACGCCTTCTCTCTCCAGGAGCGCTCGCTGTCCGGTCCATCCCGGGACAAGGCGGCCGCTTCCGTTCACAACCCTGTGGCAGGGCAGGCGGAGTTCTCGCGGCGTGCCGTGCAGCACATGACCTACAAGGCGGGAGTTCTGCGGGCGACCTGTCAGGAACGCTATCTGGCCGTAAGTAACCACCTTTCCCCGTGGGATGGCGGCTACCACATGGTAAACTTCCTGCCGGAATTTTTCGGTTGACATATTCATTCTGCCGACAAATATAACTTTTTTATTTTTAAAAGATAACTTTTGCGGGAATTGTTTCCTGCTTTCTCCGATTTTTCTTAATTTTGTCTGCAATTATGGAAAATATCACCTTAACGCCAATGAGAAAAGGAATCGTGGGAGTGCAATTCCTCTTCGTCGCCTTCGGGGCGACCGTTCTCGTGCCGCTGCTCGTGGGGCTCAGTCCCGCCACAGCCTTGTTTACAGCAGGATTAGGTACTTTCATCTTTCATCTCGTAACGAAAGGGAAGGTGCCTATTTTTTTAGGTTCCAGTTTCGCGTTCATCGCCCCTATCATCGCTGCTTCCCAGCAGTGGGGAATGCCGGGCACGCTTGCGGGCATAGCAGGGGTGGCCCTGGTCTATTTCATCGTGAGCGCACTCATCCGCTGGCAGGGGAAGAAGTTGCTCGACAGGCTGTTTCCTCCGGTGGTCATTGGCCCCGTCATCATCCTCATCGGGCTGACTCTCTCGGGCTCGGCGGTGAATATGGCAAAGGAGAACTGGACTCTCGCCTTCGTCTCGCTGATATCGGCTATCCTCGTGCTCACTTTTGCCCGGGGCCTTCTAAAGCTCGTTCCCGTGGTGTGTGGATTGATTGTGGGTTATATCGTGGCCCTCTGCATGGGCGTGGTAGACCTGAGTGGCGTTGCCGCGGCTCCGTGGTTTGCCCTGCCGCCGTCGATAGCCCACCTTCAGATACCCCAATTTGCGTGGGAGCCGTTCCTGTATATGATACCCGTGGCCATCGCTCCCGTCATTGAGCACATCGGCGATGTGTATGTCGTGGGGGCGGTTGCGCAAAAGGATTTCGTGAAAGATCCGGGACTTCACCGCACGATGCTGGGCGACGGACTGGCCTGTCTGGCGGCATCATTCCTTGGCGGACCTCCGGTAACCACCTATAGCGAGGTAACGGGGGCGATGTCGATTACGAAGGTAACCCATCCTCAGGTCATCCGCATTGCTGCCCTCACGGCCATTGTCTTCTCGGTCATTGGCAAGCTGTCGGCTTTCCTGCAGTCGATTCCGAGTGCCGTGCTCGGCGGCATCATGCTCCTGCTCTTCGGGACGATAGCCAATGTGGGCATCCAGAATCTCGTGCAGAACAAGGTGAACCTGAATGTAACCCGCAACACCATCATCATTTCCGTAACCCTCACCCTTGGCATCGGGGGAGCCGTCTTGAACTTCGGCAGCTTCTCGTTGGGCGGTATCGGGCTGAGCGCCGTGGTCAGCGTGCTGCTCAACCTGCTGTTGCCGCACGACAAGGACGAAGAGGCTGCTCCCAGCCTGATAGAGGAAAAGAGTGTGGAATCATAGTTCTGTAAACAGGCATAGGGCGATGGAATTCAAGGACAGGGATCAGTTTTCGGACTTTGAAGAATACTGGCGGGCCAACAAAGGGCGGCTCATGCTCGACGCGCCGCGGCATCTGAAGACCGAGCGCGACAACAGCGGCAAGTTCAATACGGCGGGCGACTGGCTTCTGGCACCGCTCCCCATTGTGGCGATGATATTGTTCATGCGGGCAGGATGGATAGCGAACGAACTGCTGAGCCTTGTCGCGGCCATCGCGATAGGCGTGGTGATCTATGTGCTCGGCGAGATGGCGAAACCTTATGTAGCGGGCAAACGCTCGGTGATGGATATCGACCGCGACATCAAGGAATACTTTCGCCGGGAATGGGAGGCCGGCGAGGCCTCTTGAGCGAGACCCGGAAAGCTGTCCCGACGAGGGCTGCCTTTTTGCTTATCAGCGATTTCCCATAAGGGCATTCACGGTCGGCCCAATGACAAAATCGCCGAAATCGTGGGACGAAATCGCCGAAATTGTCCGACGAAGTCGCCGATTTTGTAAAGGAAAAGATGGCTTTCGGAAAAAGAGAAAGCCGCCTCTGGGTTTTTCAGAAGCGGCTTTTCTTGTTAATCTTTGGGCACGGGATAGTTGTATTGGTCGAAATATTGGAGTTCCCGGCTCGGTATATTCACGCTCTCGATGCTGATCTGGAATGAGAAGTTTGGGTTCAGATTATATTTGATGGCTCCTCCTATGCGGTCGCCATAGCCGTAGATGTCATAGTCCATGGGGGCATAGTAATATCCCGTTCGGGGATAGCGGAATCCGTAGCTCATGTTGCTTGCGACCTGTTTCTGCACCCAGGCGTAGGCTTCCCAGTGCTCGTTGAACCGATATCCGAGGGCCGCATAGACAGCTCCTTGTCTGTATGAGTCGCCGCTCCACAGGATATTGCTGACCGTGCCGCCGGCTGCCAGCCACAGCTTGTCGGTCAGCGGTGTGAGATAAGTGGCGTTGAGGCGTTGCCCGAAGCCGGCTCCGTGGCGGCGGTTCTTGCCGAATTGCGTCATTACCGATAGGCTCAGGTCCACATTCAGTCCCTTGTGCCATCCCCAGCCGTAGGCATAAGGCCCAATAGGGCCTGACAGGCAGGTGGAGTCTTTCTGCGCCTTTGTCGTTAAGCAAAGCAAAGAAAATATTACAATCAGTAATTTTTGTTTCATACAAGCAAAGTTACTTAAAATAATGGAATTTATTTTGTCTGTTAATGTTTTTATGTTATTTTTGTCGTAAATTAAAACTGTTAGGGTATGAAAAAAGCAGCTTTTGCGATATTTGCAGCCATGTGTATGGTGGCGACTTCTGCCTCTGGTCAGACCGGTAAGGCAGCAAAGAACAAGACATTGAAGGAAAATGTGAATGGCATTTGGAATCAGATGAAGAGTGATGCTACGGATGCGTCTCAGAAAGTGAAGGGAGCTCTTGGTCTTGAAGACCGCCATGTGGACGAAATCAAGATAGACGGCGCCTACTATATGCCTATCTATAGCGTCAATCTTTATAAGAAGGAAGAAGGGGAGGCGCTGAAGCTGGCATGCGAGAAAGCCTTCAAGGCGCGTTATCCGCAGGCTGTTGTAGTGGCCAAGGCGATCCCCCAGGAAGACTGGCTGACGGAGCCCGTGAAGCAGAACAAGGCGGTCGTGGGGTATTCGGAGACGCTTTACTGCTATATTCTGGCAAAGGATGGAACCGATGGATACATCAATGCGAAGTTCGAGTTCCGGCGATATAAAAAGGTGGGAGACAGCTATGCTCCCGTGTCAGGCAAGTGGCCCTCATGGGAACGCACGGATGCCATCCCCAACACGGCATACAAACAACTTATTGACAAACAGTAAGAATCGATAAATCAAGAGAAGAGATGAATTTCTTTAAGGCGTTGTTCGGAGGAAGGGAGGAAACCTCCGAGGAGAAAAAACAGGAGGAGCAGGCGCGTAATTTTGATGTCTTGAAGTACGACGGAGTAAAGGCCTTGCACATGAATCAGTGGCAACAGGCCATCAGGTGCTTCGTGCATGCCCTCGAAATACGGGAAGACCTTGAGTGTCGAGACTATCTTTCGCAGGCCTTCATTCAGAATAATGAACTCCTTCCGGCGTTCGAACAACTCCGGAAACTGGCCGAGGCACAGCCTGACAATGAGGAAATATATCTTCGCATGGCACATGTTGCGTTCATGATGGAGGACTATGGCGCGATGGCACACGCATGCGAGAATGCTCTTTTGATAAACAAAGACGATCCGCGGGCACTCTATCTCTATGCCCGTGCCTGTAGGGGGCAGGGCGACCGGACGAATGCGGTGGCAATGCTCACCAAGGCCATCACCTTGCGGGAAAACCACGGGGACGCCCATCTGCTGCGAGGGGAAATCCTCCTGGAGGTGAATGACGCGGAGGGGGCTGCCCAGGACGCGGACTATCTGATGGAACACGACCCGGAGAATGAGGATGCCTTGTTGCTCAAGGCACGGGTTCTCGAGGCGCAGGGAATGCACGACGAGGCGGTCGGTATATATAATAAGGTGATAGAACTCAACCCTTTCTGCATAGCCGCGTTTAAGGAAAGAGGCGCGATAAGGCTTGGTTTGGGCGACAAGAGAGGAGCGGAGGAAGACATGAATGCCGTTCTTGAGCTTAATCCGGTTCAAAACGAAGGAACGGGAAAAGAAGATATTCAGCAAAAGACGGAGGATGCCTATCGGAATATCAACCCTTTTGGGCTATAGGAAGGACGATCGAAAGAATTTTATAAAGAAATCTTTTGAAATGTTTGTGGAAACCAAATAAAAACACTATTTTTGCAATAATAAACAGAAAAAGCAAGGAATCATGATGAAATTATACGCATCTTTTTACTACTTTTATTTTTACTTTGCAAGTAATTGTGAAGCGGGAAGTTGCGTGTAGATTTCAACTTATGGTAAAATAAAGAAACTAAAAAGGTCCCGCTTCATGTAATTTGGAGCGGGATTTTCCATACTGAAGACGAAATGAAGCGAATTGCCATCCAAGGACTCAGGGGCTCTTTCCACGATATAGCAGCCCATCAGTATTTCCCGGAAGAACAAATCCAGCCGATTTGTTGCGCCACTTTCGAACAGATTTTCGAGAATATCAAGCGTGATCCCACGGTGATAGGACTGATTGCCATCGAGAATACCATCGCGGGAAGTTTGCTGCACAACTATGACTTGTTGCGGGCTTCGGACACAACCATCGTAGGAGAATACAAGCTTCATATACAGCATTGCATCTGCTGTCTGCCCGATGACGACTGGGATACCGTCAATGAGGTGCACTCTCACCCCGTTGCCTTGATGCAATGCCGTTCTTTCCTGGCGAGACATCCCGCGATGAAGGCCGTGGAAAGTGAGGATACGGCAGGGAGCGCGGAGTATATCAGCAGGAATTTGTGTAGGGGGTGGGCTGCCATTTGCCATTCGGATGCCGCCAAGATGTACGGACTGAGAGTGCTGGAAGATCATATAGAGGACAATAAGCATAATTTCACGCGCTTCCTCATCGTGTCGGACCCTCGGAAGGCAGACTTTCTCCGACCGTTGAACAGTTCGAATAAGGCAAGCCTCGTGTTCTCCCTTCCTCATTCGGAGGGTAGTCTTTCCAAGGTGCTGACAATCCTTTCTTTCTACGATATCAACCTTACGAAGATACAGTCTCTGCCTATTATCGGACACGAATGGGAGTATCTGTTCTATGTGGATGTTACCTTTGAGGATCTGACTCGCTACCGCCAGTCGATTGACGCGATAATCCCATTGACCAAAGAACTAAAGATTATTGGAGAATATGAACAATGTTAGACCAGCCGATCGCGTATCGCACATCGAGGAATATTATTTCTCTCGCAAGTTGAAGGAGGTCGCCCGGCTCAACGCGGAGGGCCGGAACATCATCAGTCTTGCCATTGGCAGTCCGGATATGCCGCCCTCAGGGCAGACGATCGCAAAACTTTGTGAGGTGGCCCGTAATCCGGATGCGCACGGATATCAGCCGACCATCGGGACACCGGAGCTTCGCGAAGCAATGGCCGGCTTCTACAGAAAGTGGTATCAGGTAGATTTAGACCCGAAAAGCGAGATTCAACCTCTGATTGGAAGCAAGGAAGGCATACTCCATGTAACGCTTGCCTTTGTGAACCCAGGTGAAAAGGTGCTGGTTCCTAATCCGGGCTATCCCACCTATACATCGCTCAGCAAGATTCTGGGGGCAAAGATCGTGAACTATCATCTTCGTGAGGATAACGGATGGCAGCCTGACTTCGAGGAACTTGAAGCGATGGATCTGGCGGATGTGAAGCTCATCTGGACCAATTATCCCAATATGCCGACGGGTGGAAATGCCAGCATGGAAACCTATGAGAGGCTTGTTGGATTTGCAAAAAAACACCGTATTGTCGTGGTGAACGATAATCCTTATTCCTTGATTCTCAACGAGCGCCCCCTCTCATTATTGCAAGTGCCCGGGGCAAAGGACTGCTGCATTGAGCTCAATTCCATGTCCAAGAGTTTCAATATGCCGGGGTGGCGTGTCGGATTGTGTGCCTCGAACGCGACCTTTATCAGCTGGATACTGAAAATCAAGAGCAATATAGACTCCGGAACCTTCAGGGGAATACAGCTCGCGGCCGCAGAAGCCTATAATACCAATAGCCCGGAGTGGCACCATGAGTATAATGTGGAGGTCTATAAGCACCGTCGCCGTATTGCGGAAAAGATCATGGAGACCCTCGGATGCAGTTTCGACACCCGCCAGGTGGGAATGTTCTTGTGGGGAAAGATACCTGACTGTTACGGGAATGTAGAGGAACTGACGGAGCGCGTGTTGCATAAGGCACGGGTTTTCATAACCCCGGGCTTTATCTTTGGAAGCAATGGGAATCGCTACATACGGATCTCGCTCTGCGCCAAGAATGAAAAGATGGAGGAAGCTCTTCGCAGAATCGAGGCGTTGGAGTGGTAGAGACAACAAGAAATGAAATGCCCGGATAGAGAACAAAATGAAAGATAAGCATATGGAATTAGATCTCCGACCTTTAAATTTACCGAGTGATAACGAGCGTCCGTTTGTGATCGCGGGGCCCTGTTCCGCCGAAACAGAGGAGCAGGTGATGTCCACAGCCCGGGAATTAGCCCGGAAAGGCTGTCATAACTTTCGTGCCGGTGTGTGGAAACCACGCACAAAACCAGGTGGATTCGAGGGAAAGGGCGAGGAGGCCCTGGGCTGGATGAAGCAGGTGAAAGAAGAAACCGGCATGCGCATAACTACTGAGGTCGCGAAGCCGGAGCATGTGGAGCTCTGCCTGAAATATGGAATAGACATCCTGTGGATAGGAGCCCGTACTTCGGCAAACCCCTTTGCCATGCAGGATTTGGCAGATTCCCTGCGGGGGGTAGACATTCCGGTCTTTGTCAAGAACCCTGTAAATCCGGATTTAGAACTCTGGATTGGCGCCATGGAGCGTATCAACCAGGCAGGTATCAAGCGTTTGGCTGCCATTCATCGGGGCTTTTCGAGCTACGACCAGAAGATTTACCGGAATCTTCCTATGTGGCAGATTCCAATGGAGCTGCACCGAAGGATTCCCGGTCTGCCATTGATTTGCGACCCGAGCCACATCGGTGGCCGTCGCGACTTGATAGCTCCCTTGTGCCAGCAGGCCATGGATCTTGGATTCGACGGCCTGATTATCGAGAGCCATTGCAATCCGGACGCCGCATGGAGCGACGCCAAACAGCAGGTCGCTCCTGATGTCTTGGATTACATTCTGAGCCTTTTGGTTGTCAGGGATGAGCATTCTACGACCGAGGGAATCACCCTCCTGCGTAAGCAGATTGATGAATTGGACAACGACTTGATGGAATTGTTGGCCAAGCGAATGCGGGTTTGCCGTGAAATCGGCCAATATAAGAAAGAGCATAACATGACGGTTTTCCAGGCAAACCGCTATAATGAGATCTTGGAAAAGCGCGGTGCGCAAGGCAGTTTGATGGGGATGGATGCAAAGTTTATAGCCAAGGTGTTTGAAGGCGTCCATGAAGAGAGTGTGCGTCAACAGATGGAGATAATCAATAAGTAGGATGAGGATATTGGTTTTAGGGGCAGGCAAGATGGGAAGTTTCTTCCTCGACCTGCTCAGTTTTGAGCATGAAATGGCCGTTTTCGAGAAAGATCCGAAGCGGATGAGGTTCACTTATAACTGCCAGAGGTTTACGACTTTAGGAGAAATTGCTGAATTTAACCCGGAGTTGGTTATCAATGCGGTAACCGTGAAGTATACAATCCCGGCCTTCGAGGAGGTTATGCCCTATATTTCAGACGACTGTATCATTAGCGATATCAGTTCGGTCAAGACGGGGTTGAAGGTTTTTTATGAGCATAGCGGCCATCGTTATGTATCCACTCACCCGATGTTCGGCCCTACTTTTGCCAATCTCAATCAGCTCTCCGAGGAAAATGCCATTATCATTAAGGAAGGTGATTACATGGGTAGGATTTTCTTCAAGGACCTCTATTCGAAGCTGGGACTGAACATCTATGAGTATACTTTTGAGGAGCATGACAAGACCGTGGCCTACTCGCTGAGCATTCCCTTTGTATCGACCTTTGTGTTTGCGGCGGTGATGAAGCATCAGGATGCCCCGGGAACCACATTCAAACGGCATATGAAGATAGCGAAGGGGGTGCTGAGCGAGGACGACTATCTGCTTCAGGAGATACTCTTCAATCCTTATACGCATGACCAGGTAACTCAAATTCGTACGGAACTGAAGGAGCTGCTGGAGATAATCGACACGAAGGATGCCGACGGCATGAAGCGGTATCTTGGCAAGATTCGTGGTCATGTGAAAGAATAAGGAAGGAGGAGGGCATGTCAGTTGCGGTTTTATTGCTAAGTTTTTTCACATTCGTAGAACTTAATTGTGAGAATCTCTTTGATTGCGAGCACGACTCCCTGAAACAAGATCAGGAATTTCAGCCCGATAGCTGGCGGCATTGGAACCACTATCGTTACTGGCAGAAGCTGAATCATATCGGGCAGGAGATTATTGCCTGCGGAGAACAGGACGGCGACTGGCAGCTGCCTGACATGGTTGCCTTGTGCGAAGTAGAGAACGACAGCGTGATGGCCGGCCTCACCCGGAAGTCGCTCTTGCGGAAAGCGGGATATGAATATGTCATGACAAATTCCCCTGATGTCCGTGGGATAGATGTAGCCTTGCTGTATTCTCCGATGTCGTTCCGGCTTGTCAGCCACCATTCCATCCGTGTCAGTCCCTTGAAAGGCATGCGTCCTACGCGCGACATACTGTATGCGAGCGGACAGGTGATAACGGGAGACACCCTGCATGTTTTCGTGGTTCATGCTCCCAGTCGCTCAGGCGGCGTCAAGGCGACACAGCCCCATCGCCTGCAGGTGGCCCGGAGGCTCTTGGAGGCCGTCGACTCCCTCCGTGCGCTGTCGCCCGAGGCCAAGATCCTGATAGCCGGCGATTTTAATGATAATTGTTCCGATAAGTCCATCCGGTTGCTGCTTGCCCATCGGTTGACGGATGTTTCCAAGGGGGCAAGGGGAGCGAACGGGGCAAAGGCCACCTACCGGTATCAGGGGGAATGGGATTCCATCGACCATATCCTGTGCTCGGAGAGCCTCCTGAACCGTTTTGTGGAATGCAGGATAGGAGACTTTCCCTTCCTGTTGGAGGAAGACGACAAGTATGGCGGTATCCGCCCGAAACGAAACTACTATGGCGCGCATTGGAAAAACGGATTCAGCGACCATCTTCCCTTAATTTCAAAATTCCGCCAATAAATATTGTTTGATTCAGAATAAATACCTATCTTTGCAACATATAAAAACGAGAAATTATGAAGAATCATATCATAGAAGCTGCCATCATCGCCTTCGGAGTAATCGTCTTGGGCGTTTGCATCAAATGGGGAATCGACGATTTTACGAATAAAGACCGCAAGGTTACCGTCAAGGGGCTATCGGAACGAGAGGTCGAGGCGGATAAGGTAACATGGCCGATACCTACGAAGGAAATGGGAAACGACCTCCCCGAGCTTTATAGTAAGATAGCCGAAAAGGAGGCAAAGATCAAGTCCTTCCTTCTGAAGAATGGCGTGAAGGACACCGAGATCGTAATGAATGCGCCGAAGGTGATAGACATGGAAGCCAGCCAGTATTCCGACAACAGGCGGGACTATAGATATAACATCACTTCGATCATTACCGTTACCTCCAGAAATGTGAGGCTGATTCGCGGCATCATGTCTCGTCAGGGCGAATTGCTTAAGCAGGGCATCGCTATCGTTGAAGGCGACTATGAGAATCCCACGCTCTATGAGTATGTATCGTTCAAGAACATGAAGCCTCGCATGATGCAGGAGGCCATTGAGAATGCGGAGAAGACAGCCCGGCAGTTCGCCAAGAACAGTCGCTCGAAGCTCAACAAGATAGAAAGCGCAGACCAAGGACAGTTCTCAATCGATGATCGCGACGCCAATACTCCTTATATCAAGAAGGTGCGCGTGGTAACGACCGTAACCTATTCCTTGAAGAATTAAAGTGCTGGAGGCGACCGCAGGAAAGGCGAAAAGCCATCGGAGGAGTCTCTCTTAGAGGCCGGTGGGAATCTTGCCAGCGGCTTCCCGAAAAGTAAAACAGCCTGTTTTACTGACTAAAATAGCCTGTTTTAGTGACTGAAACAGCCTGTTTTAGTAAAGAGGAGACTGCCTTTAGTAAGAATATGTGGAACAAGCCGCAGGAAAATCTACGGCTCATAATAGGGACAGACAGAAACGATGCAGAGGGTGGAGAAATGATGCGGGTGTATTTTAAAATATTTTAAAACATGAAAGGAAATGCTTTATTTCCCTTGGAATTGACTAAATTTGCATAAGAATTAAAAGTACTGAGAAATGTTTGAAAATCTAAGCGACAGATTAGAGCGTTCCTTTAAGATATTAAAGGGTGAGGGAAAGATCACCGAAATCAATGTGGCAGAGACCCTGAAGGATGTCCGGAGGGCTCTGCTTGATGCCGATGTGAACTATAAGGTGGCCAAGTCTTTCACCGATACGGTAAAGCAGAAGGCCTTGGGAATGAATGTGCTGACCGCCGTCAAGCCCGGTCAGCTGATGGTCAAGATCGTCCACGACGAGCTTGCCGAGCTCATGGGCGGTGAGACTGCGGGGCTTAACCTCACGCAGAAGCCTGCCATTATCCTGATGTCTGGTCTCCAAGGCTCTGGTAAGACTACTTTCTCGGGCAAACTGGCCAACATGCTCAAGACCAAGCAGAACAAGAAGCCTTTGCTTGTGGCATGTGATGTATATCGTCCCGCGGCCATCGAACAGCTGAAAGTAGTCGGCGGGCAAGTGGGTGTTGCCGTATATGCGGAGCCGGAGAATAAGAATGTTAACGAGATTGCCGACCATGCCATTCAGGAAGCAAGGGCAAAGGGATACGATGTGGTTATCGTTGATACCGCCGGTCGTCTGGCCATTGACGAGCAGATGATGAACGAGATAGAGAGCCTCAAAAACCATGTCAGTCCAGATGAAACGCTGTTTGTCGTCGACTCAATGACGGGTCAGGATGCCGTGAATACTGCCAAGGAGTTCAACGACCGGTTGGATTTTAACGGCGTTGTCCTGACAAAGCTTGATGGTGATACTCGTGGTGGAGCGGCTCTTTCCATTCGAACGGTTGTTACCAAGCCCATCAAGTTTATCGGGATAGGCGAGAAAATGGAGGCTGTCGATGTGTTCCATCCATCTCGTATGGCCGATCGCATTCTGGGCATGGGCGATGTGGTCAGCCTCGTGGAGCGTGCTCAAGAGCAGTTTGATGAGGAAGAAGCCAAGAAGCTTCAGAAGAAAATACAGAAGAATCAGTTTGATTTTAATGATTTCATGAAGCAAATCCAGCAAATCAAGAAGATGGGTAACCTGAAAGATTTGGCATCCATGATTCCGGGAGTAGGCAAGGCCGTCCGGGAAATGGACATCGACGACAATGCCTTCAAAGGTATTGAAGCCATCATAAACAGCATGACACCTGCCGAGAGAAGTAATCCCGCGTTACTGAATACGAGTCGCAGACAGCGCATCGCCAAAGGGTCCGGCACGAATGTCCAGGAAGTAAATCGACTCATCAAGCAGTTCGACCAGACACGCAAGATGATGAAAATGGTTACGGGAAGCGGGATGAAAGGCATGATGGCGAACATGAAAAATATGCCGAAAATGCCTCACTAATCTTAAAAAGACATGACACTGATAGACGGCAAGGCCACTGCGGCCGCAATGAAAGCAGAAATCGCGGAAGAGGTGAAGCAGATCGTTTCCCGCGGAGGAAAGCAACCTCATCTGGCAGCGGTGCTCGTGGGGCATGACGGCGGCAGCGAAACCTATGTCAGAAATAAGGTGATCTCTTGCGAGCAGTGTGGCTTTAAGTCGACCTTGATCCGATATGAAGAAGATGTAACGGAGGCAGAATTGCTGACTTGTGTAGACCGGTTGAACAAGGATATGGATATAGACGGCTTCATCATTCAGCTCCCCCTGCCCAGACATATCGACGAGCAGAAGATCATCATGGCAATAGACTATCGCAAGGATGTCGACGGCTTTCATCCCGTCAATGTCGGGCGGATGGCCATCGGACTGCCCTGTTTTATCTCAGCGACCCCACTTGGCATCCTGACTTTGTTCCAGCACTACGGCATAAGGACGAGTGGGAAGAAGTGCGTGGTGCTCGGCCGCAGTAATATAGTGGGCAAACCCATGGCGCAACTCATGATGCAGAAGCAATACGGCGACGCAACGGTAACGGTATGCCACTCTCATACGGAGAACCTGAAGGAAGAGTGTCTGAACGCCGATATTATCATAGCGGCGATAGGAAGCCCTGACTTTGTAACCGGGAGCATGGTAAAAGATGGCGCCGTGGTGATAGATGTGGGTACGACCCGCGTTCCTGACTCCACCCGTAAGAGCGGATTCCGTCTCAACGGAGATGTGAACTTCGGGGAGGTAGCTCCCAAATGCTCTTATATCACGCCCGTTCCGGGGGGAGTGGGGCCAATGACCATCTGCTCTCTGATGAAGAATACGCTTGCCGCGGCTAAGAAAGAGTATTACAAATGACCGCAGAGGAGTTTTATCGGAAAGGCAATGAATACCGCCGGAAAGGGGATTGGAAGCATGCCATCGACTGCTATCTGGAAGCCGTAGAACGAGATCCTGGCTCTCCGGCGGCGGAGGCGAAGAAAATGCTCGACGATATCTTGAATTACTATAATAAGGACGCATACAATCCTTGAACGAGGAACAAACATTATAAATTTTATACTATGAGTAAGATTAGGGGTGCTATCGTAGTAAATACAGATAGGTGCAAGGGGTGCCAGCTATGCATCGTTGCCTGTCCGAAGAATGTGATAGCCCTGACGCAAAAGAAGGTTAATGTACACGGTTATCCCTATGTGGAGCCCATACGACCGGAAGACTGTATCGGGTGCGCGTCATGTGGTATCGTATGTCCTGACGGATGTATCACCGTCTACAAAAAAAGAATGGAGGATTAAGCCTATGGCTGAACAAGAAATAATGTTGATGAAAGGCAATGAGGCTATAGCTCATGCTGCCATTCGTTGCGGAGCCGACGGCTATTTTGGCTATCCGATAACTCCGCAGAGTGAGGTCCTTGAGACCCTGGCCCTGCTGAAGCCTTGGGAAACCACGGGTATGGTGGTCCTTCAGGCGGAAAGTGAGGTGGCTTCTATCAATATGATCTATGGCGGGGCGGGAGCCGGCAAGCGTTGCCTGACCTCCTCTTCAAGTCCGGGTGTGGCTTTGATGCAGGAGGGGATAGCCTATATGGCCGGGGCGGAAATCCCTGGCGTTGTCGTGAATGTGCAGCGCGGCGGCCCCGGTCTGGGAACAATCCAGCCCTCGCAGAGTGATTATTTCCAGGCTACTCGTGGCGGCGGGAATGGCGACTATTATGTGATAGTCTTAGCGCCGAACTCCGTACAGGAGATGGCAGACTTCGTGGACCTGGCCTTTGAACTGGCTTTCAAGTACAGGAATCCTGCCATGATATTGAGCGATGGCGTTATCGGGCAGATGATGGAGAAAGTTGTCCTCCCCCCGATGAAGCCTCGTAAGACAGAAGAGGAGATCAGGCAGCTCTATCCATGGGCTTCGATCGGGCGCAGCAAGGATAGGAATCCCAGCATTCTCACCTCCCTCGAGTTGATGCCGGAGATAATGGAACAGCGCAATCTCCATCTCCAGAGGAAGTATAAGGAGATTGAAGAGAATGAAGTGAGGTATGACACCCAGCAAATGGAGGATGCCGATTACATGATCGTGAGCTTTGGCAGTGCCTCCCGCATAGCGGAGAAGGCTCTTGAGATAGCCCGCGGCGAGGGCATGAAAGTCGGTCTTTTCCGCCCCATTACCTTGTGGCCGTTCCCAAGCAGACAGATTGCCGCGGCCGCCAAGGGCAAGAAAGGGGTGCTCGTTGCCGAAATCAATGCCGGCCAGATGGTAGAGGATGTGCGGCTTGCCATCAATGGTGCCGTGAGAGTTGAGCATTTTGGCCGGTTAGGCGGCATTGTTCCCGATCCGGAAGAAATCGTTAAAGCTTTAAAGGAGGAATTGATATGAACGACAATGTTCAGATAATATCACCGGAGAATTTAGTATATGAGAAGCCGGCTTTGATGAATGATACTCCCATGCATTACTGTCCGGGCTGTTCACATGGGGTGGTTCACAAGCTGGTCGCGGAAGTGATTGCCGATATGGGCATGGAGGAGAAGACCGTCGGTGTCTGTCCGGTAGGATGTGCTGTCTTTGCTTATCGCTATCTTGACATTGACTGGCAGGAAGCAGCCCATGGGCGTGCGCCTGCGGTGGCCACTGCCGTAAAGCGTCTGTGGCCAGATCGTTTGGTCTTTACTTATCAGGGAGATGGTGATTTGGCATGTATCGGCACGGCTGAGACCGTCCACGCCCTCAATCGCGGAGAGCACATTGCAATCATATTCATCAACAATGCCATCTATGGGATGACCGGCGGCCAGATGGCACCGACCACATTGCTGGGGCAGAAGACAGCGACCTGTCCTTACGGTCGTGTTCCGGATCTTCACGGATATCCGCTGAATATTACGGAGCTGGCCTCGCATCTTACCGGTACTTGTTATGTTACCCGGCAGAGCGTGGAGACCGTCGGAGCCATCAACAAGGCAAAGAAAGCCATCCGCAAGGCTTTCGAGGCGTCCATGGCGGGCAAAGGTTCCTCTCTCGTTGAGATTGTAAGCACTTGTAACAGCGGTTGGAAACTCTCTCCTGTCAAGGCAAATCAGTGGATGGAAGAGAATATGTTCAAACAGTATCCTAAGAGTGATTTAAAAGACACGACGAGCTTATGAAGACAGAGATAATCATATCGGGTTTCGGTGGCCAGGGAGTACTCTCCATGGGAAAGATTCTTGCCTATTCGGGTTTGATGGAAGACAAGGAGGTTACATGGATGCCGGCCTACGGCCCGGAGCAGAGAGGCGGTACGGCCAATGTTACCGTTATTGTCAGCGACAAGCGTATCAGTTCGCCTATCTTGAGCAAATATGATGTGGCTATCGTGTTGAATCAGCCTTCGCTTGATAAGTTTGAGCCGAAGGTAAAGCCGGGTGGCATCCTGATCTATGACGGCTATGGCGTCATCAATCCTCCTGCTCGTAAGGATATTACGGTTTACCGCATCGACGCTATGGACAAGGCTGCGGAGATGAAGAATGCGAAGGTTTTCAACATGATAGTCTTGGGCGGTCTGCTGAAGGTTTGTCCTGTCATCAGCACGGACGGACTTAACAAGGCTCTTTTCAAGAGCTTGCCAGAGCGTCATCATGGCATGATACCTCTGAATATGCAAGCCGTAGAGGCAGGAATGAAGATCATTACAGAACAAAAATAACTTGTTTTTTTATAACTCTCTAATTTTGAGGGTCGGGCGCAGGGATGCGCCCGGCCTTTTTTATTTGTCTTCTGGCTTTGGCCGGGACAAGGAATTGCCGGAGGAGAGCGGGCAACCTGAAACTTCATTTGCCGCTTCCGGCGTTTACAGAAGTCATCCGCGGCGTTTTTACACACGGCGTGTAAGCATGTTACACGCCGTGTGTAACATCGTTACACGCTGCTTGTAATTTCTGTTGGAACCGTAAACAGGCGTCCCGCTGTCTGCCTATGACTGTATGGCGGACTGCCTGACAGGAGATTGTCCGTTGTTGTCCTCCGTGTTATGTACGGCAGGGCAGAGGCTTAATAATTGGGTCTCGTGGCGCGTACATGCTTGCGTTTGCCGCTGAATTTCATCAAGTTGATGCGGATAATCTCTACTCTATGGAAACTTTTGTGGGCATATTTGTCCCCTAACTCTTTAAAATCAGCCGAAAGTTTGTCTATCATCAAGTGCAGGGCATCCATCTTCTCGTAGTCCGGCAGGTCCAGATGGGCCGTTCCTTCGAAAATGACACTCTCATATTCCGTGGTAAACATGCCGGGCATAAGGCGCACATTTCCGATGAGGCAGAAACTCACCTTGGGGCTTTTCCTTAAGGCGCGCAGCTTTTTTCCTTCCGGAGCGCAGTGTATATAGATGCTTTCCCGTCCGTCCCAGACATAGTTGACGGGGATTCCATACGGTTCATTTACTTCGGAAATCATGGAGAGAAAGCCGTATTCATTGTTCTTGAGCAGTTCCATGGCCCGTTTCTCGTCCAACAGCCTGTCCTGTCTGCGCACTTCGGAATTATCGTATATCATAGATTCTAAACAGAGATTTTCTGCAAAGATACAAAAATATCGGATTTTTTTTGTTATTTTTGTCCTCAAAGATATCGATATGGAAATTCATCCGATAGCGCGTTTTGTTTCTCCTTTTACCTCCAAGTTCGGCATTCCCAAGCAAAGCGGTCTGGTTGAAGAGCTGGAGGGAGAAATCGTGTTTGAGCCTGACTATCGCCAGGCGGATGCCTTGCGGGGTCTTGAAAGGTTTGATTATCTGTGGCTGATCTGGGAGTTTTCTGCCAATAGGCGTGGCTCGGCGAGCCCTGTGGTGCGCCCTCCGTTGTTGGGCGGAAATGTCAAGTTGGGTGTTTTTGCCACCCGTTCTCCCTTTCGCCCCAATCCTTTGGGGCTCTCGTGTGTGAGGCTTAGTGGGATTGACTATGATACGCCGCGGGGAGCAGTGATAAAGGTGTTGGGGGCAGACTTGATGGACGGGACTCCGATTTATGATATCAAGCCTTACATTGTCTATGCCGACAGCCATCCAGATGCACGGAGCGGCTTTGTAGATGATCACCGGATTCAGCGGTTGCAGGTTGAGATTCCTGACAGAATCGCGTCCGGGTTTGCCCGCAAAGAGCTTGAGGCTTTGCGGAAAACGCTGGAACTGGATCCCCGTCCGCATTATCAGGACGACCCGGAAAGGGTCTACGGAATGCCTTTTGGCAAGCGGGATATTCGTTTTCAGGTAAGAGAGGGGAAGCTGGTTGTGATAGAGGTTGCGGCGTTGGGTCGGGAAAAGCCGTGAAGAAGACATTAGTTAGTTTTGTCTGGTATTGTTTTCGGGCTCACGCCTTGCACGATCCATATGCTCATTTCGTATAAAAGCCATATGGGAAGCGACACTATGATGAGCGTGAAAGCATCAGAGGTGGGAGTAATGATAGCGGCTACGAACAGTATGGCCACAATGGCATGCTTGCGGTAGCAACGCATCCCATCTGCCTTCAGAACGCCGAAAAGAGCCAGCAACCATGATATGACGGGTATCTCGAAGACAATTCCGAAAACAAGGCTCATCATGAACAGCGTATTCATGTATGACTGCAAGGAGAGCATGGTGTGGACATCACTGCTGACCTGATAGGTTCCCAGAAACCTCAGCGTGAGCGGGAAGATGAGGAAATAGTCAGCCAGTATTCCGATCATGAACATGACATATCCTCCTCCGACAATGCGGACGCCATAGTGTTTTTCCCTCTCATAGAGGGCAGGGGATATGAATTTGTAGAGCAGATAGATGATATAGGGGGAGGCGCAGAGGATGCCGAAGAGCAGCGCAGTCTTCATATGCACCATGAATTGCTCCGTAAGTCCGATGTTGACGAGCTGGATTTCAAAGGGTTTAAGCCGCAAGACCCTGTATGTGATGAAGTCGGCATCCTTGGGAGCAAGAACAATTTCGAAAAGCGTTTCTTTCAGGCAGAAAGCGATAACACCGCATGCAACGGTTACTATGAGCATCTTGATAATGCAGCTTCGCAATACATCCAGATGCTCCCAGAAACTCAGGTCCTGTTGATCGCCCATATTGTCTTGCCGGGGAGATTTACTCTTTCTTCTCCTCTTCCTGTTTGACCTGCTCTTCCTTCTTGTCGGGATTGAGGTCGTTCTCCAGGCCGCTCATGCCGTCCTTGAAGCTTTTCACGCCCTTTCCCAGTCCTTTCATCAGTTCCGGGATTTTCTTTCCTCCGAAGAAGAGTAGTATTACCAGTGCGAGAAGCAGGATTTCAGGAGCTCCGATATTCATAGCCAATGTTGTTATTGATGGTTCTTAATCGTTATATCGGTACAAATATACAACTTTTTAGAATAAAAAGCAAGAAGATGGCAAAAACTGTGGCTTGTTTAAAACATACCCTATGAAAAAGTCCGGCCTCATCAGAGAACCGGACAAATGAAAGGAGGAGTGGTGCCTCTTGGAGTTGAACCAAGGACACATGGATTTTCAGTCCATTGCTCTACCACCTGAGCTAAGGCACCATGCTTCTTTAGTTGCGGATGCAAAGGTAACACTTTCTTCCGGGAATCAAGAACGAAATGCCCAAAAAACACTATAGTTTAAAGTTCGTTAACAAATCTTCCGGGAAGATGTGGCTAAGAATCGCAGGGGACATATTCCCTTTACCTTCCTATTCTCTCAATGGATTCCATCCTTGGGCGGTAATCTCAAACTCGTTGTTATCACGGGTAATGAGCATGGCTCCGAGGCTTTCCTTGGTGATGTAGCCGATTTGCTTGACGCCCTCCATGGCCTCGATCTTGTCGTGGTCGCCGATGGGAACGGTGAAGAGGAGCTCGTAATCTTCTCCTCCGTTTAGGGCGCAGGTCGTTACATTCAGGTTCATCTCTTCCGCCATTACGGCCGTCTGGTAATCTATCGGGATGTTTTTCTCGTAGATGCGGCAGCCGCAATGACTTTGATGACAGATGTGCAGGAGTTCGCTGCTTAGCCCGTCGGAGATGTCCATCATGGCAGTGGGGCGGATGTTGGCGTCTCTCAGTTGCCGGATAACATCCCCTCGGGCCTCGGGCTTGATTTGCCTGTCGAGCAGATACTCGCGTCCGGCAAAGTCGGGTCGAAAGTCGTTGAGTGCCTTGAGGTCGTTGTTCAGGGCTGCCAGGTTTTCCTGATTGCCTGATTTCTTTGCTTCTTTAACTTTTTTGGTGAGGGCGTCGTATTGTTCGTAGTAGACGTTCTTCTCGCGCTCAAGCAGTTGCAGGCCCATGTATGCGGCGCCGAGGTCTCCGCTTACACAGATGATGTCGGTCTCTTTGGCTCCGTTGCGATAGACGATGTTCTCCTTTGCAGCCTCGCCGATGCAGGTGATGCTGATGGCCAGGCCTGTCCGGGTAGAGGTCGTGTCGCCGCCGACGATGTCTACGCCCCATTTCTCACAAGCCTCACGGAGTCCTTTATAGAACTCGTCGATGTTCTCCACGCTGAAGCGCTTGTCGACGGCGATGCTTACGATCAGCTGCCTGGGGTCGCCGTTCATGGCGAAGATATCGCTGATGTTCACCATTGCTGCCTTGTATCCCAACTGCTCCATGGTAATATAGGTAAGGTCGAAATGTACGCCTTCCATGAGCATGTCGCTTGTAATAAGTACTTCACTATCGGGATAGTGAAGTACCGCGCAATCGTCGCCTACGCCATAGTGTGTCGAGGCGTTTTGTGATTTGATGTCTTTGGTGAGTCGGTGAATAAGGCCAAACTCGCCCAGTTTCGATATATCTGTCATTCTGAAGTGGTCGTTTTTATGAGCGTTTGATCATCTCGCGCATGATTTCCGTCATCAAGGGCTGAGCATCATTGGCAGCTTCCTGTACCTCTTCATGGCTAACCTTGACCGGATTGTCGAAACCGCCGAGGTCGGTAATCACGCTGATACCGAACACTTTGATACCGCAATGGCAGGCTACGATTACTTCGGGAACCGTGCTCATGCCGACGGCGTCGCCTCCGAGGATATGATACATGCGATATTCCTTCGGGGTCTCGAAAGTTGGGCCTTGAACGCCTACATATGTGCCATGCACGATGCGGATGCCTTTTTCCCGGGCAATCAGGTCTGCTTCGTCACGCAGAGCTTTATTGTAAGCCTCGTGCATGTCGGGAAAGCGTGGACCGGTAGGGAAATTCTTGCCTCTCAGCGGATGCTCGGGGAAGAAATTGATATGGTCGTCGATAACCATGAGGTCGCCGATTTTGAATTCCGGATTCATTCCTCCTGCGGCATTCGAGACGAAAAGAGTCTTGATGCCCAATTCATACATGACGCGTTCCGGAAATGTAACTTCCTTCATATTGTAGCCTTCGTAATAGTGGAAACGGCCTTCCATAGCCATGATGTCCTTGCCTCCGAGCTTACCGAAGATAAGTTTGCCGGCATGGCCCTCCACTGTGGATACGGGGAAATTGGGAATCTCACTATATGGAAAACTATAGGAATCAGTTATCTCGGAAGCTAATTGTCCCAGGCCTGTTCCCAGTATGATTGCCGTTTGGGGTGTTGTGGTCATCCTTTCCTTTAACCAGGATGCTGTTTCTTGAATTTTTTCGTACATAACTTATTATTTTATCATTGAACCTTTCTTCCTCATTCAGCATGAAGCGGATATGAATAGGAAGGGCATATATATTCTTTTTAATGTCTTCGTCAAGGCCTTTTATTCCTTGGAGACGGGTGGCATCTTTTTCTGTCGTTAGAATCACGCGAGGTTCCGGCAGGCTTTTGTATGTCTCATTAACCCTTTCGATATCTTTCGTCGAGAACTGCCGGTGGTCTCTCAGGTTGATGGGGGTTATTGATTTGCAGTAGGATTCCAGATCGATAATTATCTGTTTAGGAGAGGCGATACCCGTTAGCAGCAGCACATTTTTATCTGCGATATCCTCTTTGGACAGTTCTGCTCCGTTGAAGACACCGTAGGGGTTGTCGTAATCAATAGTGCTAAAGAATAAGTCCTGATACGGATAGAGCTTCATGGCCTTTGTCAAAACCCGGAATTCCATAGGTTTTAAATCCTTCGGACATTTTGTTACGATAACGATATCGGCGCGGTTTTTCCCTTTCAGAGGTTCTCTCAGCCTTCCTGCTGGCAGCAACTTGTCGTAGATAATGAGTCGGTGGTAATCCACGAGAAGGATGTTGATTCCCGGTTTTACATATCGATGCTGAAAGGCATCGTCCAATAAGATGGCGTCTACATCGTCCGTTGCGCTGTCAACGGTCAGGCTTTCAATTCCCCGAGTGCGCTTCTCGTCGACGGCAACATAGATGTCAGGGAACTTTTGCTTCATCTGATAAGGTTCGTCTCCAATCTCTTGTACGGTGGAATCGTTGTCGGCAAGAATATATCCCTTTGTCTTGCGTTTGTAGCCTCGTGAGAGGGTGGCAACTTTCATATTGTCCTTCAGCAAGCGGATGAGATACTCCACATGGGGGGTCTTTCCTGAACCGCCGACCGTAATATTACCCACGGAGATTAAAGGAACATCAAAAGCTTTCGACTTTAATATTCCGACATCGAAGAGCCAGTTTCTGAATTTCACCCCAATGCCATAGAGCCAGCTAAGCGGAATCAGCCATTCATTGATGTGGATGAAATCTCCTTCGGTTCTCATTATTTATTTTATATTCAGGAAAAACGGCAGACGGGCCTGAATCATGTTCTGCTGGTTCATTGATTTGAGCAGCAAGAAGGGCTCATAATATTCTCCGAGACCCAGTCTTAGCTGTTCGTCAAGATAGTTCCCAGCCTCCGTCGCGGCCAGCAACTGGTCGAAGAAGTCGGATTTCCCGGGGTAGTCGCTGGTATAGTATTCGTCGAGCTTTGCCAGTTTCGCGGCTTTGGCGATAGCCTTGTCGAGTCCCCCCAATTCGTCTACGAGCCTAATTTTCAGCGCATCCTGTCCTAAGAACACATGTCCTTGGGCTATGGCTTCAGTCTGGGCGATGGTTAGTTTGCGACCGTCGGCTACACGCTTGCGGAACAAATTGTATCCACGATTGATGTATTGGGCGATGTACGCAAGTTCCTCTGCGTTCATCGGACGGGCGGAAGTTCCCATCGTGGCATTCTTATTGGTCTTTATTTCGTCAAATTTGATGCCAAGCTTCTGGGTGAGCAACTGGCTGCGATCAGGAATCATGCCGAATATGCCGATGCTTCCGGTGAGTGTTGTGGGCTCTGCGACAATCCAGTTGGCGTTACAACTCATGTAATATCCGCCAGAGGCAGCCATTCCCCCCATTGACACAACGACAGGTTTCTTCTGTTTCAGAAGAGAGAGCTGGTGCCACATCTGCTCTGATGCGTAGGCACTTCCGCCGCCGGAATTGATACGGAGAACCACGGCTTTCACATCGTCGTCGTTCATCAAGGCTTCCATATCCTTGCATACATCGTTGCCCACAATCATGTGTGAGGAATTGAAGAGGCCTCCTTCAAGCGGGGTGTCGACAATGTCGCCATAGGCGTAGTATATTGCGATTTGCTCTCCATCTTTCGTTTTCTCCTTCACATTCTGCATGTCGGCAACGCTGATCTGGTGGATGCTTTCATCTTCTTCAAGTTTCAAGAGTCTCTTGACTTCGGTCTTGACCTGATCGGCATAAAGCAATCCATCGACAAGTTTTTTCTTGACGAGGTCTCTTGCGTCGTTGAAAGTGATGAGGCCGTCGGCATACTGATTGAGCCGGGCTATCGAGACTTTGCGACTGTCGGCAACTCCTTGACACATGTTGCTCCATATTCCATCGATGTAGGCTTGGGTCTGTTGGCGGCTAAAATCGCTCATCCTGTCTTCAGTAAACATTTCTGGGGCACTCTTATATTTGCCCACCTTGACTACTTGCATCTGAATGCCGAACTTGGCAAGCAGGTCTTTCACGAAGATTGGATTTGAGCCGAGTCCATGCCAGTCAAGCATACCCGCCGGATTGATATAGACCTTGTTGGCGACAGATGCCAGATAGTAGGCACCTTGAGTATAGCTATCGGCATAAGCAATGATCCATTTCCCGCTTTTCTTGAAGTCGGAGAGAGTCTCGCGCAACTCTTGCGCGCTTGCGAAATCCGTGCTGAAGGCTCCTGCCTCCATGTAGATGCCCTTCACATCGTCGTTGTTCTTGGCCTTCCTGATTGCGTTCAGGGTCTCTTGGAGGCCTTCCGTGCCGGCATTTGCTCCCATCAAGTTGTTTATGAAGTTTCCATTGGATTGCTCATCCATTACTCCTGACAGGTTGATAACCAGTACGGAGTTCTCTTCAACATTCTTTGTAGCTTGGCTTGCGGAAATCATTCCCACAATACTCATGGCGCCAATGGCTACGATAATGATGCCAAACAGAAACACGCCCACAATCGTGGCCAAGACATGCTTAATAAATTCTTTCATTTGTTTGAGATGTAAAGTTTCATGTGCAAAAATAAGATAATTCGCTTGAAAAAACAAATATTCATCTTGATTTTATTTTTTGTATGAGCTATTTTTATTAATTTTGCTGAATATGAGACAGGCAATAATAGTAGGTGCGTCGTCGGGAATAGGAAGAGAGGTGGCTCGGCTTTTGCTTGACGATGGCTGGCAGATAGGCATCATGGCTCGGCGCGAAGAGGCTTTGTTGGAATTGAAGGCTGAAAAGCCTTCAAAAGTAGAGGTGGAGGTTTGCGACATCACGCAGGAGACAGCTCCTGAACGGTTGCTGAGCCTGATAGGCCGAATGGGCGGTGTTGACCTCTATTTTCATGCGTCGGGGATTGGAAAGCAGAATGAGGGGCTGGATTCCAAAGTCGAAGACGACACGGTGAACACCAATGTGCTGGGGTTTACGCGCATGCTTGACGCCGCCTTTAATTACATGGCCGTGAATCGAGGCGGCCATATCGCGGTGATTTCCTCGATTGCGGGCACCAAGGGATTGGGCCCCGCTCCTTCCTATAGTGCCACGAAAGCGTTCCAGAACACCTATATCCAAGCCTTGGAGCAGTTGTCCAACAAGCGCGGGCTTAAAATTCGTTTTACAGATATCCGCCCGGGATTTGTTGCGACGCCCCTTATCGAGGGCTCTGATTATCCTATGCTGTTGGATAAGACGCGAACGGCAAAAGCCATCGTGAGAGCCGTTTACGCGAAAAAGCACATCTGTATAATCGATTGGAGATACAAACTTGTGGTTTTCTTTTGGCGCCTGATTCCCAACGCGTTATGGCGCAGATTGGATCTGGGAAAGTAAAAGGCCGTTAAAAGGCGGGTAAAAAGCCGTTAGAAGGTGAGCTTTTAGCCGTTAAAAGGCGAGTAAAAGGCCGTCTTTTACAAATCGGGTTGATATCAATGAAAAAATCATATAATGCAGACAAACATGAAAAAGACATTTTTAATGATTTTGATGGCAATGCTTGCCATGAATTTGGAAGCACAGTCTATAGGCAGAAAGTTTACGGTAACGGTATCTGAAGACGGCAAGGCCCGTATGATCTGTTTTCTTCCTGCTGCAGAAAAAGCCACGGGTAGGGCTGTCGTGATTTGTCCCGGAGGGGCATATTGGATTGTGGCCACCGAGCTTGAGGGAACGGGATTTTCTGAGTTTTTCAACTCGCAGGGCATTGCGTGCTTTGTGCTGAACTACCGTATGCCCCATGGAAATCGCGCCCTTCCATTCTCTGATGCCGAAAAGGCAATAAAGATGGTGCGCGACAGTGCTGTCCAATGGCATGTGAATCCCTATGATGTAGGCATCATGGGGTCTTCAGCCGGTGGTCATCTGGCATCAACGGTTTCCACGCACGCTGACTTTGCGCATCGTCCGAACTTCTCAATCTTGTTCTATCCCGTAATTTCAATGAACCCTAAAGCGGGGCATGCTGGCTCTACACGCAATCTGCTCGGCCGGGACGGAGAGAAAGACGAGACCCTTATCTACGAATACTCGAATGAAAAGCATGTGCAAGGGCATCTCACTCCTCCTGCAATCCTGCTTCTTGCAAACGATGATGAAGCTGTGCCTCCGGTAACCAACGCCGTGGCATATTATGCGGCCATGCGCAGAGCGGGCAATGACTGTGCGATGTACATCTATCCCAGTGGCGGCCATGGGTTCGGCTCTAATCCAAAGTTTAAGTATCATGAGCAAATGTTGCGCGATTTGCATGACTGGCTTGACCAGCTTCCCAGTCCTAAGCGCGACGCCCTCCGGGTGGCTTGTATAGGAAACAGCATTACGGATGGGATGACCATCGACCTGAAAGACCATGATGGCTATCCTGCCCAGTTGCAACGCATCCTGGGCCCGGAATATAATGTAAAAAACTATGGAGTGAGCGCCCGGACTCTTCTAAGGAAAGGAAATTTGCCATATGTAAGCGAGTTGGCCTGGAAAGATGCCTTGGCTTTCAATCCCAATATTGCGGTTATCAAGCTTGGCACCAACGATTCCAAGGCCATCAATTGGAAGTACAAAGATGAGTTCCAGAAAGACTTGCAGTCTATGATTGACCAGTTAAAGGCACTTCCCGCGCATCCCGAGGTTTATCTTGTACGACCTCTTGTCGTGGTTGGCAAAGTTGAAAACGAGCGGTCGATTAATAATGAAGTCATAGAAAAAGAAATCATTCCTATTATTAATAATGTGGCCAAGAAGAATAAACTCCAGGTTCTCGATTTCCGTGAAGAACTGAATCACAAGGAACTTATGAGCGATGATGGCGTCCATCCTAATAAGAAAGGAGCAGCCGTCATAGCCCGAAAGGTGGCAGAAGCCATTCGGAAGTAAGGGAAGGGAGGCTTGCTGGCTGTGTGCTGGCTGGCCTTTTACTTTTCTCTTCGCGTAACCTGATATGACTGTTTGTGGAAAATGAAAATCGGGATAACGCACCCGGCTACCATTCCGAACATGACCAGAATCGCGAGGGTGGAGTTATGGGAGAACTTCGCCACATGTTCCATCGTATAGGAAGTGGGCAGTTGCACAATATTGATAAGGTCGCACACAGCCTTATAAGCAAACATGCCCGGTACCATAGGCAGCAAGGCCGGAAAGGCGAAGCCTTCAGCTGGATAATGAATGGTCATGGCCGCTGGTACGGCGAGCAATCCGATGATGAGTCCCGCGCAAGTTGAGGCTGTAACTTGATCAAGCATCAGCAGGGGGTCGTGCATGAGGAAATATCTCACGGCGTGCCCAATGCATGCCAAGAAGGCCGTGATGAGCAGTGCTTTGCGCGGTGGATTGGAAATGATGGCAAAGCCTGTACCCGCGACGGCCGCGAATAATCCGTCGGCTATCGATGCCGATACGATGTCTGAGCGAATCACCTTTGTGAAGTTGTCGGGATCTACCTTGAGCAGCACTACGGTGAGTGTGAGGCCTATGGCAATGCAGACAATCAGCATACAGGCGTTGATGAGTCGGGCCATACCGCTCAGTACATGCCGGTCCAGGATATCCATTACGCCATTGATAATAGGTACTCCGGGAACGAGATACAACATGGAGGTGGCCAGCGACATGTCTTCCGTGCCTCCGTGGATGTAGAGAAAGTCGGTTGCGCCGATCATTGTGGATATAAAGGAGCATATGACGAATACGGCCAACTCGTTAATCTGGCGCCGGATCAGTTGTTGTTTGATGAAAAATCCAACGAAAGTAGCGCACCACACGATGGCCATTGATGTATAGTTTCCATCAAAAAGGCGACAGAAACAGGCGTTGGCAAAAGCGACGAGAATGAGAACCGTCCATGCGTTCTCCCGAGGTTCGCTGATGATTTTGTGGAATTCTTCCCAAAGGGCATTCAATGGAAGTTTCTTGTCAAAGGCGCTCCAGGAAAGATGGGAGAGCTTCATGTTGATCTTGAAGTTCAGGGGCAGGGACGGGGTTTTCTTCACATAGGTGTAAGAGTGTTCGCGGCCTTCATCATGCAATGTTACATCGATGGTCTGCGGAAGCATCAGCAGGTTGCACCATAGCCCCCATGACTTGGCAATGCGAACCGTGTTGTATTGTATTCTTGATGACTGTGCACCAACCGCTTCAAGAGTAGCTGCGTATTCCGCAAGAAAGATGGTCTTTGCTTTTAAATCCTGATGAATATCCTTTTCGTCCATATATTCTGTTTCGTAAAGTTGTCTTGACGCGGTCAAAGTTACGATATTTTATCGAGGAGAGCAATTTTAGTTGATTGTTTTTTTTATGGATTACTGACATATTTGACATATATCAGACTGACACATGTGGCACTTGCCGTTTTTGGCACACTTTTCGCATATGGAAAGGTGAAATTTCGAGAATTCAAACTTAAAAACATACGAATTATGAAAATTAAACCATTAGCAGACAGAGTACTGGTGCTTCCAGCACAAGCAGAAGAGAAAGTAGGTGGAATCATTATCCCGGACACGGCTAAGGAAAAGCCACAGCGTGGTATGGTTGTTGCCGTTGGTGGTGGAACCAAGGATGACCCCATGGTCCTGAAAGAAGGCAATACCGTGCTTTATGGCAAGTATGCGGGTACGGAAATTGAGAATGAGGGCGAGAAGTATCTGATGATGCGTCAGAGCGATGTACTCGCAGTGGTTGAATAATACTCAAAAAGAATTAAATTGGTTAAATCTTAAAGTTAATAAAGAATTATGGCAAAGATAATCAAATTCGACACAGAAGCTCGCGACTTGTTGAAGCAGGGCGTAGATCAGTTGGCAAATGCAGTAAAGGTAACTCTCGGTCCCAAAGGCCGAAATGTAGTCCTCGAGAAGAAATTCGGGGCTCCTCAGATTACCAAGGACGGTGTTACCGTTGCCAAGGAGGTAGAGCTTGAAGATAAATTCGAGAATACCGGAGCCCAGCTTGTTAAGAGTGTTGCCAGCAAGACGGGTGATGATGCCGGCGACGGAACGACCACCGCAACCATTCTTGCTCAGGCCATTGTGAGCGAAGGCTTGAAGAATGTAACGGCAGGAGCCAATCCCATGGATCTGAAGCGTGGCATCGACAAGGCCGTCAACAAAGTTGTTGAGTATATCAAGGAGCATGCCGAGGTGGTAGGCGACAATTACGACAAGATTGAGCAGGTGGCTACCGTATCAGCCAACAACGATCCCGAAATCGGTAAGTTGCTTGCTGATGCTATGCGCAAAGTCTCTAAAGATGGCGTTATCACTATTGAGGAAAGTAAGAGTCGTGATACATCAATCGGTGTCGTAGAGGGTATGCAGTTCGACCGCGGCTATCTTTCTCCTTATTTTATGACGGATGCTGATAAGATGGAATGTGTAATGGAGAGTCCTTATATTCTCATTTATGATAAGAAGATTTCAAATCTGAAGGATTTCCTGCCTATCTTGCAGCCTGCCGCAGAGAGCGGTCGTCCATTGTTGGTGATTGCGGAAGATGTGGATTCAGAGGCCTTGACAACCTTGGTTGTCAATCGTCTGCGTGGCGGTTTGAAGATTTGTGCCGTCAAGGCTCCGGGCTTTGGCGATCGTCGTAAGGCCATGCTGGAGGACATCGCGGTGCTTACCGGTGGTGTAGTCATCAGCGAGGACAAGGGTCTGAAGCTCGAGCAGACAACCCTCGAAATGCTCGGAACGGCAGATAAGGTTAATGTTACAAAGGATAATACCACGATAGTAAACGGCAACGGTTCGAAAGAGAACATCAAGGAGCGTATCGCGCAGATCAAGAATGAGATTTCCAACACGAAGAGTTCCTATGATAAGGAGAAGCTTCAGGAGCGCCTTGCCAAGCTCGCCGGCGGCGTAGCAGTACTCTATGTGGGTGCTAATTCCGAGGTTGAGATGAAGGAGAAGAAAGACCGCGTCGATGATGCTCTTTGCGCAACCCGTGCGGCGATCGAGGAAGGCGTTGTTGTTGGTGGTGGTATCACTTACATCCGCGCCCAGGAAGCATTGAAGGATATCAAAGGCGATAATGCTGACGAGCAGACGGGTATCAACATCGTAGAGCGCGCCATAGAGGAGCCGCTTCGCCAGATTGTCGAGAACGCCGGTGATGAAGGTGCTGTTGTTGTCAATAAGGTGCGCGAGGGACAAGGAGATTATGGCTATAATGCCCGTACGGATTCCTATGAGGATCTTCGCGCTGCGGGTGTTATTGATCCGGCTAAGGTTGCCCGTGTGGCTCTTGAGAATGCCGCTTCCATCGCGGGTATGTTCCTGACAACCGAGTGCCTGATTGTCGACAAGCCAGAGGAACAGGCTCCGGCAATGCCTCCACAGCCAGGTATGATGTAATTGGGAATTACTAAGTTGATAATTATGAAGAGGATAAGCTATAAAAGCTTGTCCTCTTCTGTTTTTCATATAAGGCATGGAGATTTTCATGCCAGGATTAACCAAATAGGCTTTAGTCGACATCCTTTCTTTTAAAAAAACACGAACCATCCATGTGATAATCCCATCTTTTTTGTATCTTTGTAACATGAAGGTAGAGTTTAATTGGAAAAAATGGCTGGTCTACTTTATCGTTGCGGCCGGGCTAATCTATTTGACGAAGTCATTCTTCATGTCTTTGGGCATCTTCATACTCCTGCTGCTCATAGATTGGGCACTTGGCGAGTGGGAGAAAAAACACAGGCAGGAATGAGGCAGCTTGTTGAGTTGTACAGACATTGGAGCGGTGAAGAGCCCTCGCAGGTGGAGAAACTCCCTGGCGCAGGGAGCAACCGTGTCTATTACCGCATCCAGGACAGTCAAGGTTCGAGTGTTGTCGGTGTTGTGGGAACCAGCCGCGACGAGAATCACGCTTTTATCTATCTTGCCCGACACTTCACCCATCGCCAGCTTCCTGTTCCGATGATTCTTGCTGTAAGTGAAGACGAGCTATGCTATCTGCAGACTGATTTAGGACAGGTTTCCCTTTTTGATGCCATCAAAGGTGGGCGTGAGGCTGGTGGAAGATACAATCAGAAAGAGAGAGAACTCCTTAAAAAAACCATTCGAGAGTTACCTGACATTCAGATTCGAGGAGCCCATGGGCTGGATTTCAGCAATTGTTATCCCCAGCCGGAGTTTGATGTCGACGGCGTCCTCTTCGATCTGAACTATTTCAAATATTGCTTTCTGAAGGCAACGGAACTTGATTTTCACGAACTCAAGCTTGAGGCTAATTTCCGCATGTTTGCCAAGGATCTGACCTCGGAGCCCGGTGAGAGTTTCCTTTACCGCGACTTTCAGGCTCGCAATATTATGCTTGACGCAGAGGGCAAGCCATATTTTATCGATTTCCAAGGTGGTCGGAAAGGGCCCTATTATTATGACTTGGCATCTTTCTTGTGGCAGGCCTCCGCAAAATATCCTAACAAGCTGCGCCGTGAGCTCGTCTACGAGTATTACAATTCGCTGAAAAACTATACGGAAGTTCCTGCGGTAAGGCATTTTGTCAACCGCCTGGCACTCTTCGTCCTGTTTCGAATCCTTCAGGTGCTTGGCGCCTATGGATTCCGCGGATACTTCGAGCGCAAGAAGCACTTCCTGGATTCCATTCCTCCGGCAATGGACAATCTCCGCGAACTTCTCAAGATGGGAGAAGGCACATTCCCATATCCGTATATGATGGACATGCTCCGTCGGCTTACGGAAATGCCCCGGTTTGCCCCCCAGGAACAACCCGTCGTGAAGCGGGAGGATGGTTATAAGGTTACAGACCGGGACATTTACGAGGGTAATCCACTCGACGGGCCGGCCACCTTCTCGCGATATGACGGCAAAGGGCCGCTTGTCGTGACGGTCTACAGCTTCTCTTATCACAAGGGAATGCCGGCTGACGAATCGGGAAACGGCGGAGGCTATGTCTTCGACTGCCGCAGCACACACAACCCGGGGCGATATGAGCCTTACAAAAAACTTACCGGACTTGACGAGCCCGTTATCCGTTTTCTTGAGGACGACGGTGAGATCCTTAGCTTTCTGGACGCGGTTTACAGACTGGCCGACCATCATGTGGCACGCTATATGCAGCGCGGTTTCACGCATCTGATGTTTTGCTTCGGCTGCACGGGCGGCCAGCATCGCAGCGTCTATTCGGCCCAGCATCTTGGAGAGCACATTCACGAGAGGTTTGGAATAGAGGTCCGCATCATCCATCGGGAGCAAAATATTTCACGGATTTTGCCTGCTGAATGACGGATTTTTAGTAACTTTGCAGCTATGAAGCAAGCAATGATATTTGCGGCAGGCCTTGGGACCCGCCTGAAACCATTGACCGACAAAAAGCCGAAGGCCTTGGTCGAGGTTGGGGGAGAGCCGCTGCTCAAGCATGTGATTCTTCGATTGAAGAAGGCTGGCTTCATCCGCATCGTTGTCAATGTACACCATTTCTCACGCCAAATCATCGATTACCTGAAGGCTAACGGCGATTTCGGTTTGGAAATCATAGTCAGCGACGAGAGCGCGGAACTCCTTGACACGGGAGGGGGCATGAAGAAGGCCGCGCCCTGCTTTGATGCCGGCGGACAGATACTGATTCACAATGTCGATATTCTGAGCAATGTGGATTTGGAGAGATTCTATGCCGAGGCTCCAAAGATGCGCAACTATGGTTCCAGAAGCTGTCTTGACGCATCGGCAACGCTGCTCGTGAGCTGGAGAAAGACCAGCCGTTACCTGCTTTTCGATGGGCAGATGCGGCTCGTAGGCTGGACGAACATCGAAACCGGCGAGGTGAAGAGCCCGTTCAAGTGGCTTCGTGAATTCGGCACGGAGCATCCGGAAGAGTTCATGACATTGCCCGGCCATCATGAACATATTGAGGTCAGGCATTGTCTGTTGGGCTATGGGCAGACGATTCTGAAGGCATATGCCTTTTCGGGCATCCATTGTTTTTCGCCTTCGTTGTTTCCTCGGATGGCCGACTATCCTGCCCGTTTCCCGATCATGGACTTCTATCTTGCCAACTGTGCCTCGGCTCCCATCAAGGGCTATGTGGCAGAGGGAATGAGATTAATGGATGTCGGCAAGCTCGGCACCCTGCAAGAAGCAGAGCAATTTATTCAAGAATTAAATAGATAACCCCATGCAACAGAAGATTATTATCCTCGATTTCGGCTCCCAGACCACCCAGCTTATCGGGCGAAGGGTGAGGGAACTTGACACCTTCTGCGAGATTCTGCCTTACAATAAGTTTCCCCATGACGACCCCTCCGTCATTGGCGTCATCCTAAGTGGCAGTCCTTACTCCGTTCACGATAAGGAAGCCTTCAAGGCAGACCTTACGCAGTTCGTCGGCAAAGTGCCCGTTTTGGGCATCTGCTACGGTGCCCAGTTCATCAGCCATGCCAATGGCGGCAAGGTGGAACCTGCCGGCACGCGAGAGTATGGGCGCGCCAATCTGGAGGAGATAGACCTCGCCGACCCCTTGTTCAAGGGCTTCGAGAAAGGCTCGCAGGTGTGGATGAGCCATGGCGACACCATTACGGCCATTCCCGAAGACTGTCATGTGATAGCCTCTACGGCCGATGTCAGGTTTGCGGCGTATGCCTCTACGACGGTTCCTCTATGGGCTGTGCAGTTCCATCCGGAAGTTTTTCATACCCTTCAGGGCAAGACTCTCTTGCGAAACTTCGTCATCGACATCTGCAAGTCGAGGCAGGAGTGGAGTGCGGCGTCGTTCGTGGAGAGCACGGTGAGGGAACTGAAGGAGCAGCTGGGCAATGACCGGGTCATCCTCGGACTGAGCGGCGGCGTTGATTCCAGTGTCTGCGCAACCCTGTTGAACAAAGCGATCGGCAAAAACCTTACTTGTATCTTTGTCGACCACGGCATGCTCCGCAAGAATGAATTCCGGAAAGTGATGGATGCCTATGCGGGTCTGGGGCTGAATGTAATCGGTGTCGATGCGTCGGACAAGTTCTTCAAAGACCTTGAAGGCGTGAGCGAACCGGAGCAGAAACGCAAGATTATCGGGCGGGATTTCGTGGAAGTCTTCAATGCGGAGGCTAAGAAAATCACGGACGCCAAGTGGCTTGCTCAGGGTACGATCTATCCCGACCGCATCGAGAGCCTGAGCATCACGGGCATGACCATCAAGAGCCATCACAATGTGGGAGGGCTTCCTAAGGAGATGAAGTTGCGGCTTTGCGAGCCCCTGCAGTGGCTCTTCAAGGACGAGGTGCGGCGTGTGGGCAGCCAGCTGGGCATGCCCGAACGGCTCATCAGGCGCCATCCGTTCCCCGGCCCGGGTCTGGCAGTGAGGATTCTGGGAGATATTACCCGCGAGAAAGTCCGCATTCTTCAGGATGCCGACGACATCTACATCGAGAACATGCACCGGTATACCATGCCTGACGGCACCTCTCTCTATGATCATGTGTGGCAGGCGGGAACGGTGCTGCTTTCTACGATTCGCTCCGTGGGAGTGATGGGCGACGAGCGCACCTATGAGCATCCGGTGGCCTTGCGTGCCGTAACCTCTCAGGATGCCATGACCGCCGACTGGGCTCATCTGCCCTACGACTTCATGGCGAAAGTTTCCAATGAGATTATTAATAAGGTGAAGGGGGTGAACAGAGTCTGCTATGACATCTCTTCGAAGCCCCCTTCGACCATAGAATGGGAGTAAATGAGAAGTTTTTTAAAGATTTTAGTAAACCTGCTGGCAGGAGCGGCCTTGACGGGTTGCTCCACCAGCAAGGCTTTCGACACTGTTGATGTGAGCTCTTTTGAGAAAACCATCCAGAAAGGCGATGTCCAACTGGTGGATGTGCGCAGCATGGAGGAATATCTCGAGGGACATATAAGCCGGGCGAAACTCATCGATGTAACGAAGTCTGATTTCATGCCGACATGTGAGCAGACATTGCGGAAGGATAAGCCGGTAGCCGTCTATTGCCGTTCGGGTCGTAGAAGTGCCATGGCAGCAGGCCAATTGGCAAAGAAGGGCTATAAAGTGGTAAATCTCGAAGGGGGTATCCTGGCATGGAAAGATGCGGGATACTCCATTGAGAAATAGCCTTTTCGCAAAAACGGAATGGTAAGGCTTCAGGGAGAGGAACTTCTTGAAGCCTTTTTTATGTTTCAGGATGGTGTTGTTTATGAAAATACTTTATGGAATTCGCGAAGCTAAAATGCATATTGCATAAATCGGGCAGGAGCCCGGATGACTGTCTCGGCGGAAACGGTGAAGGGTAAAGGCGAAAGCTCCTTAGAACGCCTGAAAAGTGCCTCTGCGGCAATCTCGGTTTTTTGAAAATTCAAAAAAGAGCCGTGTTAATGGCTTCCGGGCGTCCGGAACGCCCGTTTCCGGTTATAAAAAGCGGTAAACAGCCCGGCTTTTAGCCGTTGAAAGGAGGGTGAAAGGCCGCTGAAAGCCTTCCCGGAAGCCGCTTTTTGCCCGAATGGCCATGATTTTTTGCATAATATGCAATATGCTTGAAATTATGCAAAAACAGATTTTTACGAAAATGTTTTACATATAAAACAAAATAGGTGAAAAAGGCTTTTGCCCTTTCACCTATGCACCGGTAGGGATCTCAGTGTCTTATTTGTTCTTCAGCAAGTCTCGGATCTCGGTGAGCAGCTTCTCTTCAGCCGTGGGTTCCGGTGCTGGCGCGGGCGGTTCAGGTTCTTCCTTCTTGCGATTGAGCTTGCTGACGCCCTTAATCATGAGGAATATACAGAATGCGATAATCACAAAGTCAAGGATGTTCTGCAGGAAGTTGCCGTAAGTAATCTTGGCATCGCCCAGCGTAATTCCCAATGTCTTGAAGTCCACTCCCTTCAGAAGCATGCCGATGAGAGGCATGAGCACATCGTCTACCAGCGAGCTTACGATCTTGCCGAAGGCACCGCCGATGATAACACCTACTGCCATGTCCATGACATTGCCACGCATGGCGAATTCCTTGAATTCGTTCAGAAATTTCCTCATTTGTCCTTTTTATTTGAAAATTAAAAATCTATAGTTTTGCAACATCGAGTTATCAGACTTAGAATAGAATGCGGCCGATTTCAGCAAAAAATGTTGTTAGGGCGCGCATTTTATATAATTTAAGACTAAAACCGACTGCAAATATAGGAATTTTTTCGTAACTTTGCACAGCAAAAGGAAAAAAGATTAGTAAATCGATTCGATATTTTAACCCTTTAATAAATTTAAAAAAGTAAAATGACAAATGTAGCTATTAACGGCTTTGGCCGTATCGGTCGTCTCGCATTCCGTCAGATGTTCGAGGCTGAAGGTTATGAGGTTGTTGCCATCAACGACCTGACAAGTCCAAAGATGCTCGCTCACCTCTTGAAGTATGACACCGCCCAGGGTGGTTTCGCCGGCAAGTACGGCGAAGGCAAGCACACCGTAGACTATAAGGATGCTGTTCTCGCAGAGGATGGCAAGACCGTCGTAACTCCAGGTTCTATCATCGTTGACGGTAAGGAGATTACCATTTATGCAAAGCCAAACGCTGCAGAGCTTCCTTGGGGTAAGCTCGATGTAGATGTTGTACTTGAGTGCACGGGCTTCTATACCTCTAAAGCCAAGGCTTCTGCCCACATTCAGGCTGGCGCCAAGAAGGTGGTGATCTCTGCTCCAGCAGGCAACGATCTGCCTACCATCGTTTACAACACCAACCACAAGACCCTGACTCCTGCCGACACGGTGATTTCCGCCGCGTCTTGCACGACGAACTGCTTGGCTCCCATGGCCGCTGCGCTGAACGCGTATGCCCCTATCCAGTCAGGTATCATGTCTACCATCCACGCTTATACCGGCGATCAGATGATTCTTGACGGCCCGCAGCGCAAGGGAGACCTTCGTCGTTCGCGCGCAGGCGCTTGCAACATCGTTCCTAACTCAACGGGTGCAGCCAAGGCCATCGGTCTTGTTATCCCTGAGCTGAACGGTAAGTTGATCGGTTCCGCACAGCGTGTTCCGACTCCTACAGGTTCTACCACGATCCTTATCGCTGTCGTTAAGGGCAAGGATGTAACCGTAGAAGGCATCAACGCGGCCATGAAGGCTGCTGCCAACGAGAGCTTCGGCTACAATGAGGACCAGATTGTTTCTTCCGATGTCATCGGTATGAAGTTCGGTTCTCTCTTTGATGCAACCCAGACAATGGTAAGCAAGATGGACGACGACACCTATCAGGTACAGGTTGTTTCTTGGTATGACAACGAGAACTCCTACACCTCTCAGATGGTTCGTACCATTAAGTACCTCGCTGAACTGAAGTAATACGGCTACAAGCTAAAGACTTTATAGGAATCGTCCGGCTGATGCCGGGCGGTTCTTTTTTTGTAGATACCACCTCTTCCCATTCATTCCGTTTCCGGATTTGGTGGTTTGGGATAATTTATTTATATTTGCGGCATGAATGAGATGATAACGATACTCGGCCCTACCGCCAGCGGGAAGACCTCGCTTGCCACGGCCTTGGCCGCCCGGATGGGAGGTGCCGAGATTATCAGCGCCGACTCCCGGCAGGTCTATCGCGGCATGGATATCGGCACGGGGAAGGATCTCGCCGACTATGAGACGGCCGAAGGGAAGATACCTTATCATCTCATTGACATCGCGGAGCCGGGGACGAAGTATAATCTCTATGAATATCAGAGGGATTTCCGTGCCGTCTATGAGGATATCAGGAAGCGGGGAAAGCATCCGATACTTTGTGGGGGGACGGGCCTTTATATCGAGGCCGTGTTGAAGGGGTATCAACTTTCGCCCGTGCCCCAGAATGCAAGTCTGAGGAAAACCTTGGAGGGGCAGTCTCTGGAAGCATTGACTGTGGTGCTGAAAGACCTGAAGGCGAAGACCGGGAGCAAAATGCACAACAAGACAGATGTGGATTCCTGCCAGCGGGCAATCCGTGCCATCGAGATAGAGACCTATAATCTCGAGCACCCGATGCCCTTGCGCGAGATGCCTCCGGTAGATTCTCTCGTCATTGGGGTGAATATTGACCGGGACTTAAGACGGGAGAAGATTACGCATCGCTTAAGGAAAAGGCTGGAAACGGGTATGATTGAGGAAGTTAAGGGCTTGTTGGACAGGGGAATACCTGCCGAAGATTTGATATATTACGGGCTTGAGTACAGGTATGTTACGGAGTATGTCATCGGGAGGACTACCTACGACCAGATGTTCAGAAACCTTGAGATAGCCATTCATCAGTTTGCGAAGCGGCAGATGACATGGTTTCGCGGCATGGAGCGCAGGGGCTTCACCATCCATTGGATAGACGCGATGCTTCCGCTGGAAACAAAGATAAGACAAATATTAGCATTATGGCAGTAAACGAAAATAAATGGGGCATCCTCTATTGCCCGAAGAATTCATTTCGCCCGCAGAAGCGATGGGAGAATATCGAGCGGGTGCTTCGCAGTGAGCACATCGATTTCGACTATGTGCAGAGCGAAAATATGGGCAGCGTGGAGCGGCTCGTTAAGATGATGATTAACAATGGCTATCGCACTCTGATAATAGTAGGTGGCGACTCGGCACTGAATGATGCGGTGAATTGTCTGATGCAAACGGAGAAAGAAGTGCGCGACCAGATTGCGTTGGGGGTGATTCCCAACGGCATGATGAACGATTTTGCCCATTTCTGGGGATTTCAGGAAGGGGAGACGGAGAAGTCGGTCAAATGGTTGAAAGAACATCGTGTGAGGAAGATAGACCTTGGCCGGATCAATTATAAGAACAAGCACGGAGAGGCCTGTCATCGTTATTTCCTGAATTGCGTCAATATTGGTCTGATAGCAACGATCATGAACCTGCGTCGTCAGACCCGCCATGCCGTAGGGTCGAGAACGATCAGCTATGTGATTTCCTTTATCCTGATGATATTCCAGCGACTGGAGTATAAGATGCATCTGAAGATAAATGGCGAGAGCATCAACCGCAAGGTGATGACGGTCTGCGTGGGAAATGCCCTCGGATATGGGCAGACGCCGAATGCTGTCCCTTATAACGGACTGCTTGATGTGAGCGTGGTCTATCATCCGGAGATGGCACAGCTGATAGAGGGGATTTACCTTTTTGTCAGAGGAAAGTTCCTGAACCACAGGAGTGTGCATCCCTATCGCACGAAGGAAGTGCAGGTGCAGAATGCGGAGAAGGCCTTGGTTGGCATCGACGGGCGGCTTCTCAATTCCCCGGTAGGCGAATACACGATCAGGGTAGAGCAGGAAGTTATCAATTTCCTGATACCAGTATAGGATATCGGTTACTCTGGTTGCAAAATATTAGAAAGTCCCTCGATGGAGAAGGACTTTCTTTTTCTTTCCCCGATAAACTTATAGTTTGGAGAAAATTCTCAAATTCTTTCTTTTCTCGATGTATAGCCCGCCTCCTACTTTTATAATTCCTTTGTCGGTTTTGTTTTGTAAGACACTAAATATTTGTTTTGAGAAAAATAGTTAGAAATTATTTGGTTTTATATTTATTTTTTTGTAATTTTGAAGCAAGAATGATATAGCGACAGAACATGTCGATATATCTATTCTGATGCTATCTTACATAACTAAATCTTACATATAACCTATGAGCTATCTTAAATTCGAAAAAGCCCTGATGACCAACTTGGAGGAGGCTCTGCCTAAGGAACTGCTTCGTACCAATCGATCGGGTGCCTACTCATGCTCTTCGATAGTGGATTGCAACACGAGGAAATATCATGGCCTGCTCGTCGTTCCTGTGCCTAATCTGGATGATGACAACCATGTGCTCCTTTCTTCGCTCGATGTAACCGTTATCCAGCATGGAGCAGAGTTCAACCTCGGCCTTCACAAGTATCAGGGCGACAATTTCAGTCCTAAAGGACATAAATACATCCGCGAGTTTGATTGCGACAAAGTCCCGACCACGCTTTACCGTGTGGGAGGCGTGATTTTGAAAAAGGAAGTGGTGTTCCAACATTATGAAGACAGAATCCTCATCCGCTATACACTGGAGGATGCACATTCTGCAACGACACTTCGCTTCCGCCCGTTCCTGGCGTTTAGGAGCGTTCGCCAGTTTACACATGAAAACTCAGTGGCATCACGCGACTATTCACCTGTTGACAATGGCATTAAGACTTGTATGTATGCAGGTTACCCAGACCTTTATATGCAGTTCTCGAAGAAGAACGGGTTCGTCTTCCAGCCCGACTGGTATCGCGGCATAGAGTATCCGAAGGAACAGCAGCGTGGTTATGCTTCTAACGAAGATCTTTATGTTCCGGGATATTTCGAGATGAATATCCGCAAGGGTGAGAGCGTTGTCTTCTCGGCTGCCGTTTCAGAGATCAAGACCACTGGCTTGAAAAAACTCTTTCAGGCGGAGGTGGATGAGCGCACTCCTCGTGATAACTTCTTCCATTGTCTGGTAAATGCGGCTCATCAATTCCGCATTCACGAGAAAAACGACGACCGCTACATCCTCGCCGGATATCCATGGTTTAAGAGTCGTGCGCGCGATACATTCATTTCACTTCCCGGGCTTACGCTTTCCATAGAAGAAGATGACTATTATGACTTGGTCATGCAGACGGCTTCCGTCGCATTGCGAGAGTTCATGGAGGGAAAGCCTGTTAGCAAGAAGATTTATGAGATCGAGAAGCCAGATGTTCCACTCTGGGCGGTATGGTGTATCCAACAGTATGCCCGTGAATGTGGTCGTCAGCAATGTTTCGATAAATATGGTCAATTGCTTATGGAGATCATGCGGTATATTGAAAACAGCAAACATCCCAATCTTGATCTTCAGGAGAATGGACTTCTTTATGCTTCCGGTGGCAAGGAAGAACCCATCACATGGATGAACTCTGCGTCAAACGGGCGCCCAGTTGTTCCGCGTAATGGATACATTGTCGAGTTTAATGCTTTATGGTATAATGCCTTGATGTTTACGGCCTCGATAGCTCGTGACCGAAAGGACGATAAATATGCCGACCATCTGGAGGAAATTGCCGCAAAATGCAAGCAATCGTTTTTGGAAACTTTTCTCAATGAGTATGGATATCTATATGACTATGTAGATGGTATGATGGTAGACTGGAGCGTTCGGCCGAATATGATATTTCCTGTCGCATTTGATTATTCACCGTTGGATCAGCAACAGAAAAAGAACATCATTGATATTTGTACCCGAGAATTGCTAACTCCTAAAGGACTGCGCTCGCTCTCCCCGAAGAGCGGCGGTTACAATCCCATGTATGTGGGGCCGCAGAATCAGCGCGACTTTGCTTATCATCAGGGTACGGCCTGGCCTTGGTTGGGTGGTTTCTACATGGAAGCCTGCCTGAAACTCTATAAGCGTACGCGTCTGAGCTTTGTTGAGCGCCAGATGGTAGGATATGAGGATGAGATGTTCTATCATTGTTTGGGCACTTTGCCAGAACTCTTCGATGGGAATCCACCATTCAGGGGGCGCGGGGCAATCTCATATACGATGAATGTGGCTGAAGTGCTTCGTACACTTGAGCTGCTTGAAAAATATACATATTAAATAAGGAGGGCATCACCATGAAAGTTTTAATGTTTGGATGGGAGTATCCTCCTCATGTATATGGCGGTTTGGCAACGGCCAATTATGGCATCTCACAGGGATTGCATGCCTTGGGCAAGGTGGAGACAATCTTGTGCCTGCCTAAACCTTTCGGCGATGAAGACCGATCGGCAGCGAATTTGGTGGCGATGAACTGCGTGCCCATAACCTATCGGGATATTGACTATGACTACCTAAAGAGCCGTATAGGGAAAATCATGGAACCGGAGCTTTATTATCAACTTCGCGACCACATCTATGGTGATTTCAATTATATGCATGTTAATGACTTGGGTGCTATGGAGTTTGCAGGCGGCTATCCTAAGAACCTACATGAAGAAATCAATAACTACTCTGTAATTGCCGGCGTGGTAGCCCGTACCTTTGATTACGATATTATCCATGCCCATGACTGGCTCACTTATCCTGCTGGCATTCATGCAAAGCATGTTTCCGGAAAATCATTGTGCATTCATGTTCATGCTACTGATTTCGACCGCAGCCGCGGTCATGTAAATCCAACCGTCTATAGCATTGAGAAGGATGGTATGGACAATGCGGACTGCATTATGTGCGTGAGTGAGTTGACTCGTCAGACCGTTATAAATCAGTATCACCAGGATCCACGCAAGTGCTTCACGGTGCATAATGCCGTGTATCCGCTCCGCCAGGAATTGCAGGATATTCCTCGCCCGGATCATACGGGAAAGGAAAAAGTTGTTACTTTCCTTGGACGCCTGACAATGCAGAAGGGTCCAGAATACTTTGTCGAAGCAGCGAACATGGTGCTCCACCGCACGCGCAATGTTCGCTTTTGTATGGCAGGTTCAGGAGACATGATGGATCAGATGATTTATCTGGCAGCCGAACGGGGTATAGCCGATAGGTTTCATTTCCCAGGTTTTATGCGAGGAAAACAAGTTTACGAATGCCTGAAAGACTCTGATGTGTATGTAATGCCGTCTGTGAGTGAGCCTTTTGGAATTTCTCCTTTGGAAGCCATGCAATGTGGCACGCCATCGATTATCTCCAAACAAAGTGGATGCGCCGAGATTCTGAATAACTGTATAAAGGTAGATTACTGGGATATTCACGCAATGGCCGATGCGATTTATTCCATTTGCCATAACGAGAGCCTTTTCCGCTATCTGCAAGAAGAAGGGAAAAAGGAAGTCGACCAGATTACATGGGAGAAGGTAGGTGCCTGGATTTATAAACTTTATGAGCGCACACTCGGCTGGACATAGTGTTTAGGTAAAAGGCTGTAGGCAACCCGTATGAAAGGTTATCTTTTTCCGTATGGGAAACACGAAAAGGAGAGTAGAAAGTCATCTTTTAAAAAACAATTAATATAATAAGAATATGAAGACGATTTGTTTATATTTTGAGATACACCAGGTTATTCATCTGAGGCGATATCGCTTTTTTGATATCGGTACTGATCATTATTATTATGATGATTACGAGAATGAGCGTTCCATAACAGATATTGCGGAGCGTTCCTACATGCCGGCCTTGAATGCCATCGGCGAGATGATTAAGGAAAACGGAAAGGAATTCAAGGTGGCTTTCTCGCTATCGGGAGTGGGTATGGAGCAGTTAGAAATGCATGCTCCCCAAGTGCTTGAGAAGTTACAGGAGCTGAGCGAAACTGGATGTGTGGAGTTCCTCGCGGAGCCTTATTCCCATGGGCTTGCTTCATTAACCAACGAGGAGAGCTTTGCCGCGGAAGTTAAGCGTCAGATGGAAAAAGTCAAGGAGTATTTCGGTCATACTCCCCAGATCCTTCGTAATTCGGGACTTATCTATAGCGACGATATTGGTCTGCAGGCTTCCCAGTTAGGTTTCAAAGGAATGCTTACTGAAGGTGCAAAGCATGTATTAGGTTGGAAGTCTCCACATTATATCTATCATTCGGCTTTAGCTCCAAGTCTCAAGCTCTTGCTCCGCGATGTGAATTTGAGTGATGATATCTCACTACGCTTCAATAATAGCGACTGGGAAGGTTATCCTCTGTTTGCTGACAATTATATTCAGAAGATTGCGGATTGTCCAGAAGAAGAGCAGTTTTATGGCATTTTCATGAACTTGTATGCGCTCGGGATCTCCCAGCCTTTATCGAGCAATATCTTGGAATTCCTCAAAGCATTACCGGCATGTGCAAAGGCTAAGGGCATCACATTCTCCACCCCTACGGAGGTCTGCCTGAAGATGAAGAGTGCGGGTGCGCTCGATGTTCCAGATACGCTTTCGTGGATGGACGAGGAGCGTGATGTTTCCACATGGTTGGGCAACCCTATGCAGCGCGAGGCATTCAACAAACTCTATAGTGTAGCCGACCGTGTTCGTATTGCCAATGATCCCCGTATCAATCAGGATTGGGACTATTTGCAGGCTACCAACAATTTCCGTTTCATGACTACTAAGTCTTCCGGGGTGGGTATTGACCGTGGCATTTATACATCTCCGTTTGACGCGTTCACCAACTACATGAATATTCTGGGTGATTTCGTTACCCGAGTGAACAATCTTTATCCGGAAGATATAGATAACGACGAACTGGAAAGTTTGCTTACCACTATTAAAAATCAGGGCGACGAGATTGAAATGAAAGACAAGGAAATCACCCGTTTGCAAGCAAAGATAGAAAAGATTGAAACCGCGAGCGATAAACTTCGTGCCCAGATAGGGGGAAAACCGGCCTTGAAAAAGACTTCGCCGAAGAAAACCTCTTCAAAGAAATCCGAATGATTTTCGAAAGAATGACATCGAAAAGCAGCCCCGTCATATTGGAAGACGGGGTCTTTTTAATGAATTTCGTAACTTTTTATGTTAAAAATTTGCTTTTTTCAAAATTAAAATTTATATTTGAGGCATGTTTTTCATGGGTTTCGACATTTTCGAAACATTGAATTTGAGGTTGGTAGCATCCTGCGCCAACCTCTTTTCTTGTGAAGAATAGTAACTTTTATGTTAAAAATTTGGCCAAATCAAAGAAAACTTTTATATTTGCAACGAATATTAACAGTCTTCAAACAATAAATAGAAAGAAGCCTATCGCAAAACCTTTACTCCAATTTAAAAGTTAAAGGAAATGAGTATTTTCAGTAAGATGACCGACGAAGAGTTGGCTCTTTCTTATATTGACGGTAGCGTTGAGGCTTTCGATCTATTGTTGGAACGCAATAAAGCGAAGCTTTTTTCATACATTTTGTTTGTGGTCAGAGACCGCGAAAAAGCCAATGACATATTCCAGGATACTTTCGTTAAGGTCATCATCAAAATGCAGGAAGGCAAATATTCACCCACCGGGAAGTTTTCCGCATGGCTTATCCGTATAGCCCACAATGTCATAATGGACCTTTACCGTTCGCAACGAAACGAACATATGGTGGAGGCTAACGAAGACAATGACCTTTCGAATATCCGCGGAACGGAGTTGCTTGACGGCAATATAGAGAATGTGCATATAAGGGAAGAAGTCTCTGGCGATGTGCGGAGAATGATGGAAATGCTTCCAGAGACCCAGCGCGAGGTGGTGTTCATGCGTTTCTATCAGGAACTTTCTTTCAAGGAAATTGCCGAAATCACGAATGTGAGCATCAACACATCCCTTGGGCGCATGCGTTATGCCATCTTGAACCTTCGCAAAATGGCCAAGACCAATCACATCACCTTAATGTCCGATTAGAATCAGAGATTCTTTAGGGCGTGAATTGTAGCTATTGGATTGTTTGATCTGAATACATAGCTTCCGCTCACCAGCACATCGACTCCGGCCTCAACGAGGCGTGGGGCGGTTTCACTTTGCACCCCGCCGTCAACTTCAATGAGGGCCTTACTTCCGCTGTCAGCAATGAGTTTGCCCAGTCGTGCTATTTTGCCAATAGTATTCTCTATGAACTTCTGAGAGCTGAAGCCCGGATTGACACTCATCAGCAGCACCATGTCGATATCGTTGATTACATCTTCCAGGGTGTTTACTGGCGTGGAGGGGTTTAGTGCCACTCCTACTTTCATGCCCGCATTGCGTATGGCATGGATTGTGCGATTGAGGTGCAGGCAGGCTTCTTGATGGATAGTCATCATGTAGACTCCGGATTCTTTAGCTTCCTTGATATACTTTTCAGGCTGCACAATCATGAAATGGGTGTCAAGGGGCTTCTTGGATATCTTTGAAACAGCGGATAGTATGGGGAATCCAAACGATATATTCGGAACAAAGACACCGTCCATTACATCCATATGAAGCCAGTCGGCATCACTCTGGTTGATCATTTCCACCTCCTTTTGTATATTGAGGAAGTCGGCGGAGAGCAGAGAAGGGGATACCATTATTTTCTTCATGGCAGAGATTTTAGTTTAGACAATTGGACATATTATTCCCCTTTGCGTGAAGGGCATGATAGTTTCTTGCGAATTGCCGGATAAAACTCAGGGTCTTTTCAGACGGCTCCATTTCTTCTGGGGTAAAATACTTCATAGGCCATTCATCTGCTTTTGTGGTTGGTATACATTTAGAAAACGATGGAATCTGGGCTTTATTACATCATTCCTTGCATTTTTTCTATTTCCGTCGCATTAGCTGTGAGCCCTCTATAGCATATACCTTATTATAATAGGTATAGGAGGCGGAGGGGAAAACGAGGGAGAAGAGGAAGTCGCCCGGACATAAACAAATCGGCTGTCAGCCGTTATTCGTTTGACAATTTCGCCGATATTGTCTGACGAAATCGGCGAAATTGAAGGACGAAATCGGCGATTTTGTCGCACGAAGTCGCCGATATTGCCAAGCGGGAAGCAACAGGAAGTCTATGAAAGTTTTTAGGGAAGGCTTTGGATAATCCAAAAGGAAGCCTTATCTTTGCAACTACTTTGGGCATTATAAATGAATATGACTATGTTGATAAAGGTTTGCGGCATGCGAGAATCCGAGAATATCCGCGAAGTTGCGGTACTGGGTGTCGATATGATAGGCTTTGTTTTCTGGCCTCAGAGTCCCCGATATGTGCAGATGATCAGTGCCCAGGCAGGTATCATTCCCGATTATAGCGAGGAGCGTCTTCGCCGGAGCCAAGGAGAATATGGCGCAACAGCGGATTCTAAGACTCAACCTAAGCGGGTGGGGGTGTTTGTTGATGATATGCCCCAGAATATCGTTACACGCGTATTTAATTATAGCCTCGATTATATTCAATTGCATGGAGACGAGCCCCGAGAGACTTGTGAGAACCTGCGCCTTACGCTTGACCCCGACATTCGTCCCGGTATAAAGATTATTAAGACCATCCGTGTCTCTGGCGTTGGGGACTTCAAGAAGTGCAGAGCTTACAGAGGTGCCGTAGACATGTTCCTTTTTGATATCAAACGCAAGGCTATAGATGGAAGCGGTGAGCATTTCGACTGGTCTGTGCTCCGGCAGTATGACGGTGATATTCCGTTTTTTCTGAGTGGGGGCATAGGTCCTGACGATGCTGGGAGCGTGAGGGCTTTGACTCATCCGATGTTTGCGGGTATTGATTTGAATAGTCGTTTTGAGGTAAAGCCTGGCGTAAAGGATGTTATGAAATTGCGCAGATTCATTCAGGAGGTCAGGGAGAAATAAAGTCATTCACACAAAAAGATGACAGGTAAGGCACGCGTCGTTGTCAAAACCGGGTTCAGTCGGCATGGCGTGGCTATGTCGGGCGTGTGCGTTTTTATGGATATGCACCATGGAATACTTATGAGCAAGACGGATGTTGAGCGACGGCATACCAGTGTGGAGCGCATGGGGATGCCGGATGCCACCATCTGTCCGGCTACCATCGTTATCCGCTTCCCATACGGGAGATGCCTTTCGGTAAAAATGAAGGTGGCGATAAAATCCGTAAAAGTGGTAATATGAGATATTGAAAAACTTGCTATCTTTGACCCAGAATCAATTCGTAACTTTAAAGAGGATGTCGTAATGGAAACAAAACTATCTTTCGTTTTTCCCGGACAGACAATGGTGTTGTTTGGTGCCGGTCAGTTGAATAGTCTGCATACCCTGCCCATGCCGGGCAAAAAGGCTCTGCTCGTAATTTCAAATGGTAAGTCAACCCGCGTGAACGGTTATCTCGACCGCACCCTGAATGAGCTGCGGGAGGCTGGAGTAGAGGCAGTGGTGTTTGATAAGATTCAGGCCAACCCCGTGAAGGAGAGCGTAGAAGAAGGAGCGAAGGTAGCCAACGAGAACGGCTGCGACTTCGTGGTGGCTCTTGGCGGTGGCTCCGTCATGGATGCGGCCAAGGTGATGGCGATCAATGCGACCAATTCCGGCGATCTCTGGGACTACGCGACGGGCCGTACCGGAAAGGGAAAGCACGCCGTGAACGCACCGCTTCCCTGGATCGCCATTACCACCACGGCAGGAACAGGGTCGGAAGTCGATTGCGCGGGAGTCATCACCAATCCGGAGACCCATGAGAAACTGGGCCTCGGCGACCCGCGTGCCTTTGCCGTCTATGCCATTGTAGACCCGGAGCTCATGGTGAGTGTACCTCCTCGGTTCACTGCCTATCAAGGCTTTGACGCACTCTTCCACAGTCTGGAGGGTTATGTGAGCAATCGCTCAAACCTCTATTCCGATATGGTCCAGGAGGCGGCTATCACCAATATCGGCAAGTATCTGCCAATAGCCTGCCGAGATGGTAAGAATATGGAGGCCCGTGCCCGAGTGGCCTTTGCCAACACCATGAGCGGCTATTCCATGGATACCAGCGCCTGCACGGCGGAGCACAGCATAGAGCACGCATTGAGTGCCTATCACGAGCAGTTGCCTCACGGGGCAGGCCTGATTATGATTTCAAGGGCCTACTTTACCACGGTGATGAACAAGCATGTATGCGATGACCGATTCGTGAATATGGCCAAGATGCTTGGTAAGGCTGACGCGGAGAAGCCGGAAGACTTTATCACGGCACTTGTAGAGCTGCAGCGTGCTTGTGGGGTTGACGGTCTGAAGATGAGCGACTATGGCATCACCCCCGCGGAGTTTGACACCATGGCAAGCAACGCCCTCGAGGTGATGGGCGGATTGGTAGCGTGCGACCGCCAACCACTTAGGCATGATGAGATCGTGGAGATTCTGAAGTTGTCGTATAAGTAATTCTCTTTTTATATATAATATAATGGAAGGGAGCCTGCAGGGGGCTTTTCGCTGAATTACCAGCCGTTAGTAACGACATTACTAACGGCTGGTAATCGTGTTACAAGCTGCTTGTAACAATGATGGAAGAACCCTTGGCATGCTTTCTCTCCTGCATCCCAAATTTGTTTTATGGGCATTTCTCTCTTCTTTATACTGCCGTTCGGGGCTTCTTAATCCATGGGAATGCCTTGTAAAAGGGAAATCCAGAGAGCAGAATCCACGCCTATTCTCCCTTTTTGAAAAAGGCCACGAAATCTTTGTGGTTCTCGCAAATATTATGTAAATTTGCCCACATTATTAACGACAATATATGAAAATTGGAGATAAAGTAAGTTTCCTGTCAGAAAAGGGTGGGGGTGTCGTTGCCGGTTTTCAAGGCAAGAACATCGTTCTCGTGGAAGATGAGGATGGGTTTCAGATACCTACGCCCATTACGGAGGTTGTCGTAGTCGCCGCGGGCCAGGACTATGAGACAAGCCGTATCGTGGCTCAGAAGCAAGAGGGTGCCCCCGAGAGGCGGAAAGGCGTGAGTATTCGCCAGCTGATGAAACAAGGGCAGGATGAGGAAGTTGACATGGCGGTGGAGGATACCGTCGACCTCGAAAAGCCCCTCACCTTTATGGCGCCCGTGGAAGAGCGACAGGGAGGAAATCAGCTTAGCTGTTTTCTTGCCTTCGTCCCCATAGATATCAAGGAGGTTACAAACACCCGTTTTGAGGTCTACTTCGTGAATGACAGCAACTATTTCGTACAATATGCTTATATGACAGCCGAAGGCTCCTCGTGGACATTGCGCTCGCGGGCGGAGGTAAAGCCAAACACCAAGTTCTATATAGAGGAAATCGGTCGTGAGAGCCTTAACGAAATGCTGCATCTGGCCGTGCAGATGCTTGCCTATAAAAAAGACAGGCCTTTTGCCCAGAAGCCGCCCATAGAGGTGCAATTGCGGCTGGATCCGGTGAAATTCTATAAGCTGCATACTTTTCAGGACAATCAGTTTTTCGACACCCCGGCCTTGCTTTATGCCATTGTTGAGAACGATCGACAGGTTCGCCCTCTCTTCGTGGATGCCAAAGCCTTGAAACAAGAAATGTATAAGCAGCCCGAAGAGGGGAAAAAGGCCATTGAGAGGCGTCCGGACGACAAGGACACTTTAGTGGTAGACTTACATATCGATCAACTTTTGGACAGTACTGAGGGCATGAAGCATCAGGATATCCTGCAGTATCAGTTGAAGAAGTTCCGCGAAGTGCTCGAGAAAAACAAAGACAGGCATGGCAAGAAGATCATTTTCATTCATGGAAAAGGTGAGGGAGTGCTGCGTCATGCCATTATCAATGAACTCACTTATCGCTATAGGCGCTGTCAGTATCAGGATGCGTCGTTCCAGGAATATGGCTATGGTGCCACACAGGTTATAATAAGATAATATAGATAAGCCAAATATATGAAGTACGGATTTATCAAGGTAGCAGCGGCAGTGCCTTCGGTGAAGGTGGCCGATTGCCAGTATAATGTGAAAGAAATAGAGAAGCTCATCATTCAGGCCGAGGGCAAGGGTGTCGAAATCGTCGTGTTCCCGGAATTGTCGTTGACCAGTTATACCTGTCAGGATCTCTTTCGGCAGAAGTTGCTGCTCGACGCATCGGAAGATGCCGTACTGGAGTTGCTTGATTTTACCCGTTCGCTGGGCGTTATCAGCATTGTCGGACTTCCCGTGATAGCAGGCGATCTCTTGCTCAATTGTGCCATCGTGATTCAAAAAGGTCAGATTCTCGGCATTGTGGCTAAGGAATATTTGCCAAACTACGGTGAGTTTTATGAGAAGCGTTGGTTCGCTTCATGCCAAGATCTTAAGGAACAGGACATTCATTTTGCCGGGAATCAAGTGCATATCACATCCTCCCCACAAATATTTGAAACCTTCCAAGGCGTGAAATTCGGCATTGAGATTTGTGAGGATGTGTGGGCTCCGACACCTCCGAGCAATCATTTGGCCCTTGCCGGTGCCGACCTCATCTTCAACCTTTCGGCAAGCGATGAACTGAATGGTAAGCACTCTTATCTGAAAGGACTCCTTGCCCAGCAGAGTGCCCGCACCATTACAGGCTATGTCTATTCCAGCGCAGGCTTTGGGGAAAGCACACAGGATCTTGTCTATAGCGGAAAAGCTCTTATCTTTGAGAATGGAACTTTGCTTTCTGAAGGCGACAGATTCTCTATGGATAGCCAATTGGTGGTTAATCAGGTGGATGTGGAGCGGCTTCGTACGGAACGCGTGAACAACACGACTTATGTGAATGCACAGCGCCGTATGCTGAAAGAGGATGTGAAACATATCCATGCGCGCTTTATCGAAGAGCGCGACTTTGTTTTAGAACGCTATGTAAATCCTCATCCTCTTATCCCCTCTGACACGCAGATGCAGACCACTTGTGAAGAAATCTTCAATATACAAGTCATGGGACTTGCCAAACGGCTGGTGCATACCCATATCAAGAAGGTCGTTTTAGGTATCAGTGGAGGATTGGATTCTACTTTGGCGTTGTTAGTATGCGTTCGCACTTTTGACAAGATGAAGCTCAATCGTAAAGGTATCATAGGCGCTACGATGCCGGGATTTGGGACAACGGACCGCACCCATGCCAATGCTGTCAATCTGATGGCGGGCCTTGGTATTACAACTCGTGAGGTCAATATCGTAAAGAGCGTGCAGCAGCATTTCGAGGATATTGCTCAAGACCCGGCGCTCCATGATACAACTTATGAAAATGCACAGGCTCGCGAACGCACCCAGATTCTCATGGATCTGAGCAATAAAGAGAAAGCTCTGGTTATCGGCACGGGAGATCTCTCGGAGCTGGCTTTGGGCTGGTGCACCTATAACGGCGACCATATGAGCATGTATGGGGTAAATGTGAGTGTACCCAAGACACTTGTAGAGCATCTTATCCGCTATGTGGCAACCACCGCGAGCGAGGCTACCGCAAAAACTCTGCTCGATATTGTGGATACTCCGATCTCTCCAGAACTTATCCCTGCTGATGTAAATGGACAGATTAAGCAGAAGACAGAGGATATTGTGGGGCCATATGAGCTTCATGACTTCTTCATTTATTATTTCTTACGTCATGGCTTCCGTCCTGCGAAGATATTCCTATTAGCCCAGAAAGCATTTAAAGGAGAATATGAAGACGAAGTTATAAAACATTGGTTGTCAGTATTCTGTAGAAGATTTTTCAGCCAACAATTTAAGCGTTCTTGCTTGCCGGACGGTCCAAAAGTGGGAAGTGTGAGTCTGAGTCCTCGAGGAGATTGGCGTATGCCCAGCGATGCGGCTAATACATTATGGCAGAATGAGGTGGAGGCGCTATAAATAAGCGGCGGCCTTCTTTTAGGAATAAAAAGAATTGTGTAAATGAGGGAACCGGCTAATTGCAGTTCCCTCGTTGTCTTAAGAAATCTTGTGAATTATGAAAGGATTTATTTTATCCTTCTCAGGAACTCTTCTGCTTTTTGCAAGTCTTCCGGGGTGTCAATGCCTATAGTTTCTACATCAGTAACACTCACCTTGATGCGGTATCCATTTTGAAGCCAGCGAAGCTGTTCGAGGCTTTCCGCTTTTTCAAGGGATGACTGGGGCAATTGTGTGATCTCGTGGAGCACTTCGTTTCGGTAGGCGTAAATGCCCAAGTGTTTTAGGAAAGGGTATTTATTCAGCCATTCAGACTTGTCTGCACCGCGGACGAAAGGAATTACCGAGCGGCTGAAGTACATTGCATATCCATGGTTATCTACCACAATCTTAGGAGAATTCGGGTTCTCCGCAGCTTCCATCGTGGAAAACGGTTTCCCCAAGGTGGCGATTTGGGTATCAGGATCTTTGAAACATGCACATAAAGCCTCTATCTGATTTTGTTGGATGAAGGGCTCATCCCCTTGGATATTAACTACGACATCGAAGTCTCCACCGATTTTCTCAATGGCTTCTTCTATGCGGTCGGTACCACTTTGATGATCAGGACGCGTCATGATGGCCTTACCTTTAAACCCCATTACCGTGTCATATATTCTCTGGTCGTCAGTGGCTATATATGCATTGTCAAGAACGCATGTTACTTGCTCGTAAACTCTCTGTATCACAGGTTTGCCGCCGAGTATGGCGAGGGGTTTACCGGGAAAGCGTGTCGATGCATAGCGTGCGGGAATAATCGCAATGAATTTTGTCATGATTTGTTATGGATTATTTCTGCAAAGATACTAAAATTTACTAATACATTTTGAATTATCGATGTTTTTTGCTAATTTTGAGCATTGAATATTAAATTTTGAATTTGTGAAAATTAGGATATTAGCATATATACTTCTTTCCCTGCCTTTGAGCATCCATGCTCAGAAGATAACCTTGGGCTCATGTGTAACACATGACGGGGGCACTTACAAAGGAGAGTTGATGAATGGGAAACCGCATGGAAAGGGCATTACTGTTTTTGAGAATGGTGATACTTTTGAGGGTGAATATGTGAAAGGATGGCGACAGGGATATGGCGTCTATTCTTTTTCGGATGGGGAGAAATATGAAGGTCAGTGGTATCAAGATCAACAGCATGGGCATGGTACTTATTATTTCATGAATAACAATAAGTATGTAGGTCTCTGGTACCGAGACTATCAGCAAGACCATGGTGTCATGCATTATTACAATGGCGATAGGTATGATGGAAACTGGGATCACGATAAGCGGTCCGGTAAAGGAAAGTATACTTATGCTAATGGCGCATATTATAATGGTCAATGGAAGGATGACAAAAAATCGGGCAAAGGTTTCTTTGATTGGGGGGATGGAACCACCTATGATGGGATGTGGGCGAATAACCAGCGTTCCGGAAAAGGAACATTCAAGTATGCTGATGGCGATTCCTATATAGGAGATTGGAAAGATGACATTCAAAACGGGAAGGGCATCTATAAGTTTCAGAATGGTGATTACTATGAAGGCGACTATGTGCAAGGTGAGCGAACCGGAGTTGGTATATTCCGTTATGCGAACGGAGACAAGTATCAGGGCCAGTTTCTCGAGGGAGAGAAAAACGGGCAGGGAACTTATCTCTGGCGGAACGGCGATAGCTATACGGGCAGCTGGAAAGCAGATATGCAAGATGGGCATGGTAAGCTTGTGAAAAAGGCAGGTGATGTATTTGAAGGAAATTTCAAGGCTGGCAAAGTAGAGGGTGAGGTTGTTATCCATTTTGCTGACGGTAGCAAGTTCAAGGGCTCTTATAAAAACGGTATGCGCCAAGGACCAGCCATAGAGGAAGACAAGGACGGCAAGCGTTTCGAAGGTAGATATGATCATGATGAGCGTACAGGCAAGTTCGTAGAGAAAGATCGCAACGGTCAGATCACCGCTCGTGGTCATTATGAGCATGGGCGCAGAATTATCGATTAATTAATATAGAGATATCATGATCATTGACACGCTTGATAATCTGGAGAAGTATATAGGCTTGAATCCTCTGGTTGGGAAGGTGCTGGAATTTATCAATACGCATGATTTGAAGGATTTACCAGTAGGACATTATGTCTTAAAGGATGATGAACTTCTTCTGAATATAGACCTGAGCAAAGGCAAGAGCCGTTCAAATGCATTTCTGGAGTTTCACCGCAAGATGATAGATGTTCAGATTCCTTTCGAGGAGGAAGAATACGGGTGGTGTCCAATAGGAGCTGTACCGCAAGGAAGCTATGACATGGCTCGTGATATTGGCTTTGCACCGACAATAAAGCCACGGCAATATGTAAGATGCGAACCAGGAATGTTTATCATGTTTGCTCCTCAGGATGCGCATGCTCCCCTTATCACGGAGGCAGAAGAAATTAAGAAAGCAATATTCAAAATTAAAGTATAAATATTATGGCTGCTACACATAAAGTTACCAAGCAGGTTAAGAAGTCTGCGAAACATATAGGACTGGTGAAGAATGATCCCTATCTCGAGCCTTTCGAAGACGCCATCCGTGGACGGCATGAGCATGCTATGTGGAAGATGAACGAACTTGCCCAGAATGACAAGCGGTCTCTCTCTGAGTTTGCCAATGGCTATGCTTATTATGGTCTGCACCGCTTGCCTAAGGGGTGGGTCTTTCGGGAATGGGCGCCCAATGCCACAGAGATTTATCTTGTGGGAGACTTCAATGATTGGAAGGAAGAAGAAGCATATCGTTGCAAGCGCATCCAAGATACGGCTAACTGGGAACTTAAACTGCCGTCCAAGGCAATGAAGCATGGCGACCTTTACAAAATGCATGTGTATTGGAATGGTGGAAACGGAGAGCGCATTCCTGCATGGGCACAGCGTGTCGTCCAAGACGAACAGACTAAGATATTCTCCGCACAGGTCTGGAATCCGTTGCATCCCTATATGTGGAAGAAAGACAAGTTCAAGCCAAAGGTGAATCCGCTGCTTATCTATGAATGCCATATTGGCATGGCTCAAGATGCAGAGAAAGTGGGAACCTATCGTGAATTCAAGGACAATATATTACCCAGAGTTATCAGGGCTGGCTATAATTGCATTCAGATTATGGCCATTCAAGAGCACCCTTATTATGGAAGTTTTGGTTATCATGTAAGCTCGTTTTTCGCACCTTCATCCCGTTTCGGTACTCCCGAAGAACTGAAGGAACTTATTGACACGGCCCATCAGAATGGGATTGCTGTCATTATGGATATTGTACATTCCCATGCCGTGAAGAACGAGGTGGAAGGCTTGGGAAATCTTGCAGGCGATCCGAATCAGTATTTTTGTCCAGGGGAGCGCCACGAACATCCGGCCTGGGACTCTCTTTGCTTTGACTATGGAAAGAATGAGGTTATACATTTTCTCCTGAGTAATTGCAAATACTGGCTTGAGGAGTATCATTTCGATGGCTTCCGATTCGACGGAGTTACTTCTATGCTCTATTATAGCCATGGCCTTGGGGAGGCTTTCACGAACTATGGAGATTATTTCAATGGGCATGAGGATGATAATGCCATTTGTTATCTGACGCTTGCGAACAAACTCATCCACGAGGTAAACCCCAATGCCATTACCATTGCGGAAGAAGTGAGTGGCATGCCGGGGCTTGCGGCTAAGTTTGAAGACGGTGGTTACGGATTTAACTATCGGATGGCCATGAATATCCCCGACTTCTGGATTAAGACCATTAAGGAATTAAAAGATGAAGACTGGAAACCGAGTAGCATCTTCTGGGAAGTAAAGAATCGTCGTACAGATGAGAAGACCATTTCTTATTGTGAGTCTCACGATCAGGCCCTTGTGGGTGATAAGACTATCATATTCCGTCTGATAGATGCTGACATGTATTGGCATTTTAAGAAGGGAGATGAGAATGATGTCGCTAACCGCGGTATTGCGTTGCACAAAATGATTCGACTCGTAACGGCTTCTGCCATTAATGGTGGTTATTTGAACTTTATGGGGAATGAATTCGGGCATCCGGAATGGATAGACTTCCCCCGTGAGGGTAATGGCTGGAGTTACAAATATGCCCGTCGGCAATGGCATCTCGTAGACGATAAATCTTTGGATTATCAATATCTTGGTGATTTTGACCGTGCGATGTTGAAGGTTTTAAAGAGCGAAAAAGATTTTAACAAAACACCCGTTGTGGAGATATGGCACAATGACGGAGATCAGGTGCTTGCATTTATGCGAGGTAATCTGATTTTTGTATTTAATTTTTCACCGAACCGCTCATTTACCGATTACGGTTTTTTGGTGCCTACAGGGTCTTATGATGTGGTCTTGAATACTGATGCCAAAGACTTTGGGGGAAATGGCTTGTCGGATGATAGTATAACGCATTTTACCAATTATGATCCCCTTTATGTGAAAGACCGAAAGGAATGGTTGAAGCTCTATATTCCCGCACGGTCTGCCGTGGTTTTAAAAAAGAATTAGGTTAAATGGTAAAAATAATGAAGAATGGCGCCATGCTCATGAAGATGGTGTGTGCTATTCTGTTTTTGATTTTCACATTCTGCTTTCTTTATTGTTATCAGGCAGACATCCTTACCGTTGCGCAGCATGTGCTTTCTAAGGGGCAGACACATTATAACCGTACGATAGGCGCCGTGCTCATTACCATAGTGCTGTATCTCTTACAGTTAGGTGTCTGTTCCTTCACGAAGCTTGATCACCGTACCCATGCCTTGACTTATTTTCCTTCATTGCTCATCCTTGCTACGATCACGGATATTAACACGGATATAGATCGAGGTCTTTCGTTGGGTGTCTGGTTGTGGATATTTCCACTTCTTATTCTTTTATATGTTGTATGGGTATGGCTATCAAGGAGATTCCTGCCCTATGAGCCAGGTGCCAATTCATCAGATAGGCCCTTACGCATGATGTGGATAAATGTCCTCCTCATGGCTCTTATGTTTTTTCTTGTTGGATTGGTTAGTAATCACAACGATGTGTTCCATTACCGTATGCATGCGGAGAATGCCATGTTACATAATGATTTCAAAGAGGCCTCATCAGTGGGGCAGAAATCTCAGGCAACAGACTCTTCCCTTACAATGATTCGTGCCTATGCATTAGGTCGGCAGGGATTGTTAGGAGACCGGTTCTTCGAATATTCACTGATGGGAACATCAAGGGTGTTGCTTCCGGATGGAGTTACTACCAAACTGTTGCTCTATCCAGAGGAAAAGTTCTACAAAAGTCTTGGGGTGGTACTTCTGCCGAGGAAGGATCCTATGGGGTATCTTGAGTTTGTCAACAAGCATCGTTTAGGAACTCGGATGGCCGCAGACTATCTTCTTATTGGCTATCTTTTAGATCGCAGGCTGGATGCCTTTGCCTATGCTATTACACAGTATTATGATGTGTCGAAAGACCTTCCCATACACTATTGTGAGGCTTTGGTATTATATAACCATATGCACTCCAATCCTTATGTAGAGTATCATAACAATGTGGTTGAAGCAGACTATAAGGACTTTGTGAGACTTTCGCGTTCAGAAAAGCGGCCAACAGCGAGGCAGGCTGTGCTTAAAAGGACTTTTGGCGATACCTATTGGTATTATTATTTTAAGAGATAAGAACAAAGAGCCCCCCTTTGCTAAAAGCAAAGGAGAGCTCGTGACAGGATTTTAATAAGAGGATCTTCTTAATAATTCTTGTCTTTCACCTCTTTTAATGCATTTACCCAGTCGGTATCGAGTGAAAACTGAGTCAGGAACTTGTCGTTGTCTACATATCCGTAGATAATGTCCTTGTCCACATCATGAAAGAGGATGTTATGGGTAGTAGCACTTTTATACCTGGCCATGATAATTTCCCGTTGTGATTTTTTTTTCTCGGTGGAGAGACGATTGATATAACGGTTTACAAAGTCTATCATGGCATCTGCCTGCTGGCCCAGCTGATAAGTAGTAAAGTTTGGGCTCTCAGCCGCTTTCATGATGATATAATAGATGGCGTCCCATTTGAAAGTGGCAACTTTTCGGGCATCAAGGCTTTTGGAAACATCATTCTTGATGGCTTCCTCTTGTTGCATGATGCGTCTTACCTCTTTGTAAATCTCTTGCGACGACGCCGTGAGCGTAAATGCGAACATCAGCATCAATGATAAAGCAATTTTCTTCATGTTCTTATAATTCATATTTTCTTAATTGATTATTTATTGTTTAATTCGACCAGAATTCTTTTTGGCAAAGTCTTTCCAACTGCCATAGTGGTGTTCTGGAAGCGGTGCGTTACTTTGCAGGAAATGGCAATAGGCAGCTCCCAAAGCGTCAGTAGCATCCATGAACTTCGGCATTTCCTTTTCCTCGAGTTTCAAGAGTCGCTTCAGCATGCCCGCAACCTGCTCTTTACTTGCGCTTCCGTTTCCTGTGATGGCCATTTTAATTTTTAGGGGAGCATACTCATGGATGGGAATATCATGATGTATGGCAGCCGCGATGGCCACCCCCTGAGCTCTTCCTAATTTCAGCATGGACTGTACATTCTTGCCGAAGAATGGAGCCTCAATGGCCATCTCATCCGGCAGAAACTCATCGATAATGCCTGTAATGCGATCGAAAACCTTGCCCAACCGGAGATAAGGGTCGCTCATCCTCCGCATATCGATGACGCCCATAGCCACCATTTCCGCCTTGTTACCAATTGCGTTGATGACTCCATATCCCATAATATTGGTTCCAGGGTCGATTCCAAGTATGATCTTCTCTGTTTTTATCATCTGTCCATATACGGATTAGTAGCAAGTTCCAGTCCTATTGTCGTCGGATTTCCGTGTCCGGGATAGACTTTTGTCTCGTCGGGAAGCTGTCCGATTATCCTCAGACTCTGCATCATCTGGAACATCGAGCCACCGGCAAAGTCAGTTCTTCCGATAGAGCCCCTGAAGAGAGTGTCTCCGGAAAAGGCCACATTTTCTTCCTTACAATAGAAAAATATGCTCCCACGAGAGTGTCCCGGTGTTTCAATGATGGTGAAAGTATGACTTCCAAATGATATTCTGTCCGTTGCGTCCAGATATTTCCCCACGGGCGGCATGTCATATTCTATGACAATCCCTGCAATTGCCTGGGCCTGTTCGGGAAGTTCTTCCATCAGATATTGATCGTCCTTGTGGACTTTGGGCTCTAATTCAAATTCCTGATAAATGGTGTTGTTGCCAAAGTTATGGTCTATGTGTCCGTGAGTAGCAATGAGGTGTTTGGGAGTGAGTTTGTTTTCATGAATGTAATCCACGATGTCCTTTCGCTCTTCATACGAGAAAGCCCCGCAGTCGATGATTACGCATTCTTTGCTTTCATCATTGACCACATAGCAGTTTTCCTGCAACATGTTGCATGTAAATCGTTCTATTTTCAGCATGGAATATAGATAACATTCTTTTCTTTGAACCATTCCTCGCCAAACCATTCAGATAGGGGCATTACATCTGCAATCTTTTTGAAAGATCTCAATTCGCTTTCCAGATTGCCTCCCTTCAATGTGATGATGCCGTTAGGCAAGGCATTCTTGTTCTCTTTGTCGATATTTTTACGCACAATCTTTATGAGGTCGGGTAGGGGCATTACCGCGCGACTGACTACAAAGTCGAACTTTCCTTTCTCGTCTTCCCCTCTCAGATGTTCTGCCACTACATTTTTGAGTCCGATGGCATTGGCAACTTCTGTGGCAACACGGATTTTCTTGCCTGTTCCGTCTATTAATTTGAACTGGCATTCAGGAAACATGATGGCAAGCGGAATACCGGGAAAGCCTCCTCCTGTCCCAATATCAAGAATTCGGGTACCGTCCTTGAAGCGAATGGCTTCGGCAATTGCCAGCGAATGAAGCACATGATGCTCGTAAAGATTGTCGATGTCTTTTCGGGAGATCACATTTATCTTGCTGTTCCAATCACGGTATAAGGCGCCCAATTCCTCAATTTGTTGCCTCTGGACATCAGTGAGATGTGGGAAATATTTTACTATTATTTGCATAATCTCTTAATTGCTATTCCGTATTCACGGGATTTCTCCGTTCTTTTAACATCGTTGGCCCCTTTGTGCCAAAACATGCTTGTCCCATTCAAAAGTAATATATTTCATGCAAAGTTACGATAAAAATTCGTAACTTTGTACCTATATAGTATTATTTAAGGTAAAAATGATAAAAGCAGCTCTTTTCGATTTAGACGGGGTGGTATTTGATACGGAGCCACAGTATACGAAATTCTGGAATGAGGAAGGCAAGCATTATTTCCCCGACGAGCCGGATTTTGCGTATAAGATAAAGGGCAGGACGCTCGTAGAGATTTTTGATCTTTATTTCCAAGACTTTAAAGCCGACCAGCCGAAATTGGTCGAGCACATTGCTGAGTTTGAAAGCCATATGAGTTTTGAGTATGTCCCGGGATTCCCGGAATTTGTCTCGGAGCTCAGAAAAATGGGATTGAGAATCGCTATCGTTACGAGTAGCGACCTGTCGAAGATGCAGAAAGTTTACCAGGCGCATCCGGAATTCAGGCCTCTGGTCGACAAGGTGTTGACCGCGGAGGATTTCAGCAAGAGCAAGCCGGACCCTGATTGCTATCTTAAGGGGGTTGAATCCTTTGGCCTTTATCCGGAGGACTGTGTCGGGTTTGAGGATAGCTTCAACGGCTTGAAGGCCGTCAGGGCGGCCGATATGCTAACGATAGGTCTGGCAACGACCAATTCAGAGGAGTCCATTCGTCGTTATTCTGACTTTGTGATAAAAGACTACACCAACTGGAAAGCGGAGATTGGTCAGCTTTTCGGTCTCTGACGGTGTTTGCTGATTGGCCCGGGGCAATCTTGGTCAGGCATGGATTGGTTGATGGAAAAATAAAGACCTCCCGTGAGAAGAGAACTCAAGGGAGGTCTTTCCATGTTTTGCCCTTCGCGCCGGAACGGAGTCCAGCCAGGCATCATGCTATTTTGCTTCTTCCATATTGCCTTCCACATAAAGGCGGGTCATTTCAGTCTTGCCGTTGCAACGGATGGTGATAGACTTCTTGAAATGGCCGGGGAACTTGCCCGTACCATTATATTTCACCTTGATCTCACCCTTCTCACCAGGTTTGATCGGTTGCTTGGTAAAAGTAGGTACGGTGCATCCACAGCTTGCAATCGCCTGATTGATGATCAGTGGAGCACTACCCACATTGGTAAAGGTGAATGTTGCGGTTTGTATGGGGTCCTTTTCGCTGAAAGTCCCGAAGTTATGCGTGATCTTGTCAAACTTGATTTCAGCCTGATTGCCTTGTGCCTGCATCGAGAGGCAAGCCACGAGCCACATAGCTATCATTAAAATCTTTTTCATATTCTTTCGTCTTTAAATCGTTGCAAAGATACTAAAAGTTTCAATATCTCCTGCTTTTCGCCCGATATTTTAGCGTATATTAATGCTTTTGGGGGGCTGGATGGCATATCTTCAGCGTTGTAACCGTCTGTATCAGCGTCTTGCTGTCGCTGGGGGGTTCGCTAATAGTCCAAGTAATATTAGCGTTATCGGGCCTATGGTCGCAGTAGACTCGGACCCTGTCGGGCTTGTTGGTTTCGGAGGGAGTATTTGGCGGATAGGGGAATCTAAGGTTGTGGCGTCGGAGGTTGTGAGGCTCCCTTGTATCCGGTAAGTATTTCCGCCTTGGGCAGCCAGGATGGTGAGCATGCCCACATTATAGGCCGACACGCTCGTGTCCCAGTTGGAGCCGATGTTCAGATAGTTTCCCGTGCCCACATTGTATAAGTACACGGCCTTCATGTCTTCCTCGCTGCTGTTGATGCAGCTGGCGATAGAGTTGTCCATCTTGAAAATTAGCAATATCCATTAATTATTATCTTTTGAAAACTAAAAAACAGCTTTGTTTTATCCTTCAGAGTCTCTTTCAGTCAGGACGAAGCCGCCGGAAAGTGAGAGAAGAATGCTCGTCCGAAACTCAAGATGCGTCAGTTTTGTAAAGAAAATATAACGAAAAAAGCGTCGTGAGAAATCTGCGTTTTAGGTTCGGAAATACGGCTGGAGGGCTTGAAATCCTTGATTTATGGCATGCTTTTTTCATCAAACGCGACCAAAAGGTGGCTTTTTAGGCTCAAGGAGGTTGCCTTTCGCAAGGTCGGAAGCCGTTAGAAGCCATGTAGTTTGCCGCTTTCTGCGAGACAAAAGGTGGCTTCCTGCTTTTCTTGCTCCTGTTTTTGGGGGCTTTAGGCCCCGTGATTTTCTGTAATGCTCTGATATTCAGAAGGCTATAAAAAGCTGAAATTTAGGCCTGTTTTCGCGGCAACTTGTGTGCCCGTTTGATTTGAAGGCTTTATTTTAGAGATGTTTGTAATAAAAAAATAACACATGAGCACTTCTCCTGTTTTTCTGTTTTCGCGGCGCACGATCCAGGTTGCTGTTTCCGGAACGGCTTTTCCAAGATTTAATGAAAGATTTATTTTGCACTCTCGGCAAAATATTGTAATTTTGCATGTCGGAAATAAATACCATATTATATGTATAGATCGAATACCTGTGGAGAGCTTCGTCTCTCTGATGCTGGTAAGCAAGTTACGCTTGCGGGATGGGTGCAGCGTGTGAGGAAGATGGGCGGCATGACCTTTGTCGACCTCCGCGATCGTTATGGTCTCACCCAGTTGGTTTTCAATGAGGCTGACAATCAAGTCCTCTGCGACGCGGCAAACAAGCTTGGGCGCGAATATTGCATTCAGGTGAGGGGTGTTGTCGGTGAGCGGCAGAGCAAGAACCCGAAGATGGATACGGGAGATATAGAGATACTGGCAAGAGAGCTGGACATTCTGAGTCCCAGCCTTACGCCCCCTTTCACGATAGAGGATAACACCGACGGCGGCGACGATCTCCGTATGAAATATCGTTATTTAGACCTTCGCCGCCCCTCTGTGCGCAAGAATCTGGAGCTGCGCCACCGCATGACGATTCTTATCCGCAACTTCTTGGACGACAAGGACTTCATAGAGGTGGAGACGCCGATCCTGATAGGCAGCACCCCGGAGGGCGCCCGCGACTTCGTGGTGCCCTCTCGCATGAATCCCGGACAGTTTTATGCTTTGCCTCAAAGTCCGCAAACCCTGAAGCAATTGCTCATGGTAGCGGGCTTCGACCGCTATTTCCAGATTGCCAAGTGTTTCCGCGACGAGGATTTGCGCGCTGACCGCCAGCCGGAGTTTACCCAGATAGACTGCGAGATGAGCTATGTGGATCAGGACGATGTCATTGCTATCTTTGAGGATATGGCCCGGATGCTGTTTAAGGAAATCCGAGGCGTGGAGCTGCCGGAGAGGCTTGAGCAGATGACTTGGCATGAGGCGATGCGCCGCTTTGGGTCTGATAAACCCGACCTTCGCTTCGGCATGGAGTTCGTGGAACTGAAGGAGGCTTTCAGTGGGAAGGGAGATTTCTCCGTATTTAATGAGGCCAAGTATATCGGCGGTATCTGCGTGCCCGGATGTGCCGACTACACCCGCAAGCAGCTTGACCAGCTTACGGACTTCGTAAAGCGGCCGCAGGTGGGGGCCAAGGGACTTGTCTATATCAAGTATAATGCTGACGGAACCGTTAAGAGTTCTGTCGATAAATTCTATGCCCCTGGGGTGCTTCAGGAAATCAAGCAGGCAATGGGAGCCAAGAACGGCGACCTCGTACTCATCCTGAGCGGCGACAATGTCAATAAGACTCGCGTACAGCTTTGTACGCTCCGTCTGGAGATGGGCGACCGTCTGGGTCTTCGCGACAAAAATGTCTTCAGGTGTCTTTGGATTGTTGACTTCCCGCTCTTTGAATGGAGCGATGAGGAGCAACGCCTAATGGCGACGCACCATCCGTTTACGATGCCGAATCCTGACGATATCCCATTGCTGGAAGAGCATCCGGAGCAGGTAAGAGCCAAGGCATACGACTTTGTCTGCAACGGCATCGAGGTGGGTGGAGGCTCAATTCGTATACACGATACGAGGCTTCAGGGAAAGATGTTCAAGATTCTCGGTTTCACCCAGGAGCGTGCCGAAGCCCAGTTCGGATTCCTGATGAACGCCTTCAAGTATGGTGCTCCTCCCCATGCCGGTCTGGCCTTCGGTCTCGATCGCTTCGTTTCCATCATGGCGGGACTTGATTCGATCCGCGACTGTATCGCGTTCCCCAAGAATAATTCAGGCCGTGATGTGATGCTCGATGCCCCTTCGGAATTGGATTCGAAACAACTTGACGAACTTCGGATAAAAGTTGATTTGAATCAAGAGGGGTAAAAATGATTGACAAAAAATAAATAAAAACAGCATTTTCCTGTCATATTTTTGGAAGTTTCGAAGATAAATAGCTAACTTTGTGGCGTTTAAGGGTAAAAGCCGTTAGTTATTTTTGAGAGACGGTTAAATTAAAATTTAAAATTATTATGGCAGAAAAGAAAGCAACAAAGGTGGCTGCAACAGCAAAGAAAGCAGCTCCTGTAAAGAAAGAAGCAGCCGTAAAGGTAACTCCTGCAAAAAAGGTTGAGGCTCCCAAGAAGACAGCTGTAGCAAAGGCAACCGTAGAATTCAACGCTTTGAATGTAGGTTTTAAGGCCGGTGATGTATATCAGGCACTTGCAACGGCAAAAAAGGGTCTTACGGTAGCAGAGATTGCGAAGGCAGCTAAGATTAGTACAGAGGAAGTGCTCCTCGGCATGGGCTGGCTCTTCAAAGAAGGCAAGATTAAGGATGAGGGCACAAAGGTGGTTCTCGCTTAAATCGATGATATTTCAGAAAGGCCGTGCTCTAATTCAATAAGAGTACGGCTTTTTTTATAAATAAAAGGAAGTGAATTACGACAAGGAGATTATTCGCGTATTGCGGGAAGTTGACGATGAGGGAATCTCGATCATGAAGATTGCCCGTCATGTATTCAATGCCTGTAATTCACTCTTTGAGCCAGAGGACTTTGAAGCAGTTCATAAGGATGTGGCGAAGTTTCTTACGAGACATTCGAAAAACCCTGGTTCGATAATAGAAAAAGCAAAGATCAGGGGACGCTATCGCCTGAACATGAAGTCTGGAAAGGCACGACAGTTGATACTGAACTTTGCGATGGATGAACAGCGAGGGGAAGAGTCGGCCGGCGCTGATAACGGTAGCGTCCTTTCCCTGTTTGGGTAAATATTCCGGCGAATATTTTTGGGTCTGGTTTTTTTTGCCTATATTTGTGCCAATAATACTGAATGTTATGGAGAATACTAACAGTCATCTGGTCATTATGGCAGGTGGAGTGGGTAGCAGGTTCTGGCCCATGAGTACCACGGACAAGCCGAAGCAGTTTATCGATGTGCTAGGAGTGGGGAAGTCGTTGCTTCAACTTACCTATCAACGCTTTCAAGATGTCTGTAATCCACGAAATGTGTGGGTGGTAACAAATGCCAGATATGCAGATATTGTCAAGGAACAATTGCCGGAAGTGCCCCAAAGCCAGATTCTCCTTGAGCCATGCCGTCGCAATACGGCTCCCTGTATTGCCTATGTCAGTTGGCGAATCAAATCGCAGGACAATAAGGCGAATATCGTGGTTTCTCCCAGCGACCACATCGTTACGGATGAAAATGAATTCAGGCGGATCATTCAGTTGTGCTTGAATTTCACGCGGGAGACCGATGCCATTGTAACCTTGGGCATGAAGCCGAACCGTCCGGAGACGGGATATGGATACATTAAAGCCGACCTATCCTTGAGCTCTCCCCGCCAGAAAGAAATCTTCCGGGTAGACAGTTTCCGTGAAAAGCCCGACTTACCGACCGCCATTCAGTATATCAAGAATAAAGATTATTTCTGGAATGCGGGAATTTTCATCTGGAGTGCAAGTACCATCGTGAATGCTTTTCGTGTCTATGCCCCCTCCATAGCAAAGGTGTTTGAAAGCCTGCGTCCCATTTACGGGACGCCTGAAGAACAGGAAGAAATCAATCGCAGGTATCCGGAGTGTGCCAGTATCTCGGTGGATTATGCCATTATGGAGCGGGCAGAGGAAATCTTTGTATGTCCGGCGGAATTCGGTTGGAGCGACCTCGGCACTTGGGGAAGTCTCCTGATGCAGACCAAGAAAGACCTTTATGGCAATAGCCTCATAGGAGAGAATATAGAAATGTATGATAGCCATAACTGCATAGTGCACACTACTCAGGAGAGCCATGTAGTTATACAGGGGCTTGACAATTATATCGTTGCTGAGAAAGACGGCACTTTATTGATATGCAACTTATCTGAGGAGCAACGAATCAAACAATTCAGTGGAGAAGATAAATAGTCATTCTTCTCCACGGATGCCCTTTTTGCGCTTGATATACCATTTTACGAGGAAATAGACGAATGCGATACCTATTAGCGCCATTATGATTACCTTGATGTAATCGCTGTATTCCATAATCTTATTTGTCAACTGGTCTTCTGGAACAATAGAGTGGAGATACCAGCCAAGAGCAGCAAGAATGCAGTTCCATGCGCCTGCCCCCAGGGTCGTATAGAGCAGAAACTGCCAATATTTCATCTTTGCCAAGCCCGCGGGGATGGAAATCAGGTGGCGGATTCCTGGTATAAGTCGGCCTGTAAGGGTTGCTGCGATGCCATGATCATAGAAGTATTTCTCGCTCTTCTCTACCTTTTCCTGGTTCAGCAGGCAAGCATGCCCCCAACGGCTGTTTGCGAACTTATAGATGATGGGCCGCCCGAGATAATATCCTGCAAGATAGTTGATTGTCGCACCACAATCTGCACCGATTGTTGCAAATAAGATGACAAGGAAAATATTGAGGTTCCCACCGGCGGCATGATAGGCTGCCGGCGACACTACGAACTCTGAAGGGACGGGAATAACCGTACTTTCCAATAACATCAGAAAGAAGATGGTTCCATAATTCAGATTTCCCAAGAGGGTTGATAGCCAGTTCATTTCTTTTCTATTAAATAATTGTAATACTTTTTTTCATCTAAGTCTTCCGGTAAGATGTCTTCAAAAGCGATACTTACTTCATATGGGTTTCTATCACAGGCAATCTTAAGATATAGCTCATATTCGTCTTGTTTTCCTAAAGACTTGCAGCAATAGGCCATATAGGCATAGCCATCTTCCCAGTCATCAGGCACCATCGCGAACAGATGTGAGAGTAACCTGTAGCACAGCACTTGGTAACCATTTTCAAAAACGGAAACCGCAATGCGGAAAACAATTTCCGGATTTTCTTTAGAATTGGTGATTGCGGCGGTAAAGAATTTTACGGCCTGTTTCACATTCTGCCGTTGTAGTTCCATGTATCCTTTGATGACCATGGCTTCGTTGGCGTCGAGCTCGTCTTTTTCCAATGCTTTGTCTATCGTGGCCAAAGCTTTGTCCATTTCATTGAGATTGGAATATGTAAACGCTAATTGCTTGTACATGTCAGCTTGCCGGGCATCGTCTCCCTCGGCCAGTTCTATGGCTTTTCGGAAGTGGGGTATTGTTTCCTCAGACCTGCCGAGATTTAAAAGAATCGTTCCAACGAACATTTCGCCCATGGGATCTTGCGGATGCAATCTGGCATAGCGCTGATAGTATTCTAAAGCGCCTTCTAAATTGTGGATGCTAAAAAGCCCGTTTGCTTTGTTTACAATAGCATCGGTATCATTAGGATTAATGGCAATGGCGAATTCGCTGCTTTGTATGGAGTCGCTAATGTTGCCGCGCATGAATTGTGTGGTGGCCAGTTGGTTCCAATAATATGATGAGAAGGGTTCTTTTTCTGTAAGTTCTTGATAAATTCTTTCAGCTTCTTCAAAGTCTTCTTCTGATAATACCATGCGGGCTTTGAGCTCAAGATAGTCGGTGGAATTCCGGTCTTCCGACCTTTCTAACCATTTTTCCATCTCATTGGCATAGCCATAGTCAGCATAGAGATTAGCCACATCTAAGACATAATCTTCCTTGTCTTCCTCGTCTATGTCTGCATATTTGGACTCAAGGTATTCGTCGGCCTTTTCTATCTGGTTATCGGCAAGCATGATTTCCGCGTACAGATAATAATAGTCAAGGTCGCTCTTGTCATCAATGCAGGCAGCATATTCCTTGGCTTTCTCGATATCCTGTTCGGTAATCAACGCTATACGCGAGCGCAGAAGGAGTGGGGCGAGTGCTCCGGGGAATAGCCTCAGGGCCTGGTCTATCGCTTCTTTCGCTTTCTCCGTATTGCCATTCTCTTGATAATATTCTGCAATATGCGTGAATTCGTCTGGTTCTAAATAGATTGAATCACCAGTAAGGACTGATGATTCATATCTCTTCAAGATATCCTTGAAAGGTTTGCTGTCAAAGTAATTGTCGTTATATGCCATTTATTGTTTATTCTGCTTGGCCCAAGTATCTTTCAAACCGACAGTCTTGTTGTATACAGGATGCTCTGCCGTTGAGTCCGGGTCGGCCATAAAGTATCCTATACGCTGGAACTGGAGATATTCACCGGAAATTTTATCTGCAGCATATTTCTCGACATAGCAGTTGGTGTATATGTGCAGGGAGTCGGGATTCAGGAGCTCATGGAAGTCTCTCTCGTCGGCGGACGGGTTTTCTACATAAAACAATCGGTCATATTCGCGGACTTCAGCCTTTACGCAATGCTCGGCCGAAACCCAATGTAAGGTGCCCTTTACCTTGCGGTTTGCACCTTCAAGGCCACTTTTGCTTTGCGGGTCGTATGTCGCCTGTATCTCTGTAATGTTGCCGTTTGCATCTTGTGTGCATCCCGTACACATAATAATGTATGCATTCTTCAGGCGTACTTCTTTTCCCGGGGTTAGGCGAAAGAACTTTTTAGGGGCATCAATCATGAAGTCTTCACGCTCAATCCAGAGATTCTTAGAGAATGTAATGGTATGTGTGCCATCTGCTTCGTTTTCTGGATTATTGACGGCTTCCATTTCTTCAGACTGGTCTTCGGGATAGTTTGTAATGACCAACCTTACAGGATCGAGCACTGCGGAGACCCGACAAGATTTCTTATTCAAATCATCTCTTACGGCGGCCTCAAGTAACGCGACATCGTTCAGCGCGTCAAACTTGGTATAGCCGATGCTGTCAATAAAGGCGCGAATGGATTCCGGTGAGTATCCCCGACGGCGCATGCCACATAATGTAGGCATGCGGGGATCGTCCCATCCAGTTACCAAGTGCTCATCCACGAGTGTATGGAGTTTGCGTTTGGACATAACCGTATAGGTAAGATTCAGGCGATTAAACTCTATCTGCCGTGGACGGTTGTCGTGTAACAGGTCTGCTGTGCCGTCCATTTCTTTGAGATAGTCGATAAACTTATCATAAAGAGGGCGGTGGGGAACAAATTCAAGGGTACAGATAGAATGGGTAACCCCTTCGAAATAGTCGCTCTGTCCATGCGCGAAGTCATACATAGGGTATGCGTGCCATTTGTTTCCCGTGCGGTGGTGCGATGTTTGGATGATGCGATACATGATCGGATCACGGAAATGCATGTTCGGATGGGTCATGTCGAGTTTGGCCCTCAGTACCATACTGCCTTCTGCGGCCTCGGGAGTATTCATCTTTTTGAAGAGTTCCAAATTCTCCTCAATAGGCCGGTTACGGTAAGGTGATGCGACACCTGGAGTTGTTGGCGTTCCTTTCTGTTCTGCAATTTGTTCTGAGGTCTGCTCATCAATATAGGCATGCCCTTGTTCTATCATCCAGATTGCAAAGTTCCAGAGCTTCTGGAAATAGTCAGAAGCAAAATAAATATTGCCCCACTTGAAGCCTAACCATTTGATATCCTCCAGTATATTCTCTACATATTCAGTGTTTTCCTTACTGGGATTGGTGTCATCGAAACGAAGATTGCAGATGCCGTTATATTTCTCCGCAACCCCGAAATCCATACAGATGGCTTTGGCATGGCCGATATGAAGATAACCGTTTGGCTCTGGCGGGAAGCGCGTCTGTATGCGGCCTCCATTCTTCCCTTCAGCCAAGTCTTCTTCTACGAGTTGCTCTACAAAGCTGAGGGTTTTCTTCTCTTCGCTTGAGTTTTCTTCTTTAGTTGTCATATTCAACACCAGTTTTAATTACGCTGCAAAGATACATAAAATCATTTTAATAATGGCAGAAACTTGAAAGTTTCATACATGCAGGATTGCTTGTAAGGTAATTGACCCATATTTAATCCTCATAGTAGAATTGTTTGGGAAAAAGCGGATCCTATTCGGTTTCATTTTGATTGCCCTATGGCCATTTTCCATTTCTGCGGATTTTATCCGTAGCGCCCGGAACAAGAAATTCATTGATGGCAAAAATATTATTGTTGTTCTCCGAGTTTCTGTTGAGAATCGTACGGAAGCAGGTAGATCTGATTTTGTTGAGTAAAGGATTTTTTTGTCTGATATCTTTTAAGCTGCCGCCACTTACTATTTGAACCATCGGGCGTCATGATCTCCCTGTCTCAAACAGAATAATGAAAGCTGTCTGGCTTGCATGTATTTCAGCAGGTTTCGTGAAGAAAAAATAAATCTGTTGGACTTTATTCGAAAGGTGGAAAAGAATGGGCTGTTGGGAGAAAAATGCGCAACTTTGCGCAGGAAAACGGGCCCTTTGGAGACTTTTTCCGACGAAAAGGTTGAAAAACATCTATTTTTATTTGCGTTATTATCAAAAAGTGTATATATTTGTTCATGTTATCCTGAATACAATCTTTTTACCTTAAGAAGCTAATATCCCATTGAAACGGAAAGCCCCCTCTGTGAAGAGGAGGGCTTTTTATATGCAGGGGCTTGGCGCCTTGTCGGATCATGCCATGGCCGGAGGCTTGGATAAGCCTATTTTATCCCCCTGCTGTTTAAAGCTTTCAAGTATTTCGAGGCATTCTGCAAGTGCTCTTGATAGGTATGCGCAAAATTGTGTGTTCCGCTGAAATCTTCTTTCGCGCACATGTAGAGATAATTATGCTGCTCAAGATTCAATACGGCGTCAATACCGGCGACGCTCGGAATCCGGATCGGTCCGGGTGGAAGTCCTATGTTTTTATATGTATTGTAGGGGCTGTTTACGCTCAGCATGTTGTGATAGATGCGCCTGAGGTCGAAGTCTTTCAGGGCAAACTTGATCGTGGGATCGGCTTGCAGGGGCATTCCCAGAGGATATTCCTTATCACGGAAGTTCAGCCGGTTGTAGTACATTCCTGCCACTTTTGGCTTTTCCGCTTCGTTTGCGGTTTCCTCATCGACGATGCTTGCCAGCGTGATTACCTCCACATGCGAGAGCTTGAGTTGTTTTGCCTTGGCCGTGCGACTGCCGTTCCAGAATTTTTGGTTCTCTTCCTGCATTTTCTCCAGAAACCTATCCAATGAGATATTCCAGTAAACATCGTAAGTATTGGGGATGAACAGTGCCGGGATGGTTTCCTCCGTATACCCCATTCGTCGAAGGAGAGTGTCGTTGTTGAAAGCATTATGGAGGGTGGCGCTATCCAGCATCAGCCTCTTTGACAATTCCGCGGCCAGTTTATCCATCGTGCGCACCGAGGGTATGGTCAGTCTTACGGGCTTCTGCATGCCGTTCTTCATGTGACGGAAAAGCTGGAATGCCCCGATGGAGGTTGTTATCTCGTATCGTCCTGTGCGGATGTGGTCTTCGTATTGACAGTGGCGGGAAAGTATGCGGAAGGCTCTCATGCCATGTTCGGATACGATAGAATCGAGATGGGTGTATATGGAGTCGATATTGTCATCTGCGTCCACATATATATATTGCGTATAGGGTTTCGTGCTGATAGCAGAAAAGAAATAATAGTAAACGATCCCGACGATTATCAGCAGGCAGGTCCCTGCCGGTATGAGGTATTTTTTCTTCTGATTCTTTTTCATGATGATGTATATCAAAAACGATTACAAAGATACTGTAAAATTTCGGTTTATGTTCAGTGTTACGGAATATTTTTTCTAAATTTGTGCAGTATTTAAGAGATGGCGATATGAGATACGATACCTATATATTTGACTTAGACGGGACATTGCTTGATTCCCTGAACGATTTGTATATCAGTACGAATTATGCCTTGCGTTTGCACGGGATGCCGGAAAGAACCCTGGATGAAGTCCGCCAGTTCGTGGGCAACGGGGTTAAGAAGCTGATGGAGAGAGCCATCCCCGCGGGATTGGAGAATCCGAAGTTCGAGGAGACCTTTGCGACATTCCGGGAGCATTATCTGGTGCATAACCTCGACACGACAATGCCTTACCCCGGTGTTTTGCAAATGTTGAAAAAGCTCAAGTCGCAGGATAAGAATCTTGCTATCGTGAGTAACAAGTTCTATGCGGCCACACAGAGTCTTTGCCGTCATTTCTTTGGAGATTATGTTTCGGTGGCTATCGGCGAGAGAGAGAATATCCGCAAGAAGCCCGCTCCGGATACGGTCAGGGAAGCCCTGCGGCAGCTGGGGACAAGCACTGATCATGCCGTGTATATAGGCGATAGTGAAGTAGACATCATGACGGCTAAGAATAGCGGCATGCCTTGTATCAGCGTCTTGTGGGGCTTCAGGACGCGGGAATTCCTGTTGGCACATGGTGCCGAGAGGTTTATCAGCAGCCCGGAAGAACTGTTACGGCTATAAGGCGGAGACAGCCAAAATCTCTTTCGTGAAATTACCAGCGGTTGGCAATGCTGTTACTAAGCGTTTGTAATGCTGTTACCAGCGGCTTGTAATCATGTTACAAGCTGCTTGTAATTACACCAGAAGAAGTCATTGTGCCAGCCCTCAGTATTAAGCCTTATTCGTATCTGATAGCTTCGATGGGGTCGAGCCGTGCGGCTTTCTTGGCTGGATACCATCCGAAGAAGACTCCCGTGAAGGTGCAGACCGCAAAACTCATGATGATACTCCAAGGCTGGATGGATATTGGCCAGTGGGCAAACGCGTTGACGGCATACGAGGCACCGACTCCGAGGAGCACTCCGATGATTCCTCCGGTTACACTTAGCAGGATTGCCTCTATCAGGAACTGGTTCAGGATGTCGATGCCACGGGCACCGACGCTCATGCGCAGGCCTATCTCGCGGGTGCGCTCGGTAACAGACACATACATGATGTTCATGATGCCGATGCCGCCGACAATCAAAGAGATGCCCGCCACGCAGCCCAAGAGAATGGTCAGCATGTCGGTGGTGGAGTTCATCATGCTGGAAAGCTCTTCCTGTGAGCGGATATTGAAGTCGTCATCGTCGCCTTCCGCTTCTTCCGTGGCTTCCTTCAGCTTATGGTTCCTGCGCAGAATAGAGGTGATTTCCTCCGTAGCCTTGCTTGTAACCCCTTCCGTGATGGCCGAGCAGTTGATGCCGCCGAGATAGGTCTGGGCAAGGATGCGCTTCATGACCGTGGTGTATGGCGCCAGAACAAGATTGTCCTGATCCATTCCCATGGAGTTATAGCCTTTCTTCTTGAGTACGCCCACCACGCGGAATGGAATCGTTCCGAAGCGGATAACCTTGCCTACGGGATCCTTGCCGTCGGGGAACAGGTAGTCTACGACCGTCTGCCCGAGCACGCACACCTTGGCGCTGGCCTTGATGTCCGTATCGGAAAACATCTCTCCATCTGCCACAGAGAGCTGCCGTATCTCAAGGTAGTCGCGGTTAACTCCATAGATTGTAGACTGCGTATTATTGTTTCCGTAGATCCATTGGCCGGAGCTGTTGACGGTTGGGCTTATTGCCTTGATATAATTGCACTCGTTCTTGATAGCCTCGTAGTCAGTAATCTTCAGCGTCTGCATGGCCGACGGGTCTTGCCTCACGCCTCCGCGCATGTCGGCCCCGGGCGAGATCATGATCATGTTAGAGCCCATCTCCGCTATGTTCGCTTGAATACTCTTCTTGGAACCTTGACCGATGGCGAGCATGGTGATGACGGAAGCCACGCCGATGATGATGCCGAGAGCCGTGAGGAATGATCGGGTTTTGTTGGCCGAGATGGCTCTCAACGCTATTTTAAAGAGGTTTGCATAGTTCATTATTCATCCGAGTTTTCCGGCAGGGCGGCCAATCCTTCGGCTGCCGACCTGATATTGTGATTATACTCATCGCTGATAACGCGGCCGTCACGCAGGAGAATGTTCCTGCTTGAATAGTTGGCTATGTCGGGATTGTGAGTTACGAAGATAATGGTCCTGCCTTCTGCATGCAATTTCTGGAATAGAACGAGAATCTCAAAAGAAGTGCGGGTGTCCAGGTTGCCAGTTGCCTCGTCGGCCAAAATCACGGTGGGATTGTTCACCAGGGCGCGGGCAATGGCGACGCGCTGCATCTGTCCACCCGACATCTGGTTTGATTTGTGATAAAGTCGCTCGCCAAGTCCGACCGCCTGAAGGGCCTCAATGGCTCTCTTCGTACGCTCGTCTGCGCTTACACTGCTGTTGTACATCAGGGGAAGTTCCACATTCTCCACGCTCGTTGTCTTTGGGAGTAGGTTGTAGCTCTGGAAGATAAAGCCTATCTTGCGGTTCCGGAGGATAGCTCTCTGTGATTTCGACATCGTCCGTACGCTCACTCCGTCCAGATAATATTCGCCGGTGGTCGGAGTGTCGAGACAGCCGAGCTGATTTAACAGCGTCGATTTGCCGGATCCTGACTTGCCCATGATGGTAACAAACTCACCCTCGAAGATCTTAAAACTTACACCTCTGAGCGCATGTACGGTCTCGTCGCCCACGAGAAAGTCGCGCTTTACATCCTGCAGTTCTATGACAACCTTCCTGCCGCGGTTATTTGCTTCCATTCCTGTTGTTCTTGTTGTTGCGGCGAGGGCCGGGCGCAAACGGGCTGCTCTCTTGTGAGGAGACTGTCGATTCCTCGTCTGTCGTGGCACTCACACCGGTAATGACTTCCTTTCCTTCTTGGATGCCGCTCAGAATCTGGGTGTGAGTGCCGTCGCTGATGCCGATATTGACACTATGGGCAACAATGTTGTTTCCCTCTATCGTCCACACCTTGTTCTTGCCGTTGGTGTCCAGAATCTTCTTGTCGCCTACCGTTTCCTTTTGCGGAGTATACCGCAGGGCCTTTGTCGGGATGCTCAACACGCCGTTGTGTTCCTGTGTATAGATGGTAACATTGGCTGTAAGACCGGGTTTCAGCTTCAAGTCCGCGTTAGGGGCACTAATGACAACTTCATAGGTTACGACATTATTGGTAGTCGTAGCTTCCTGACGGACTTGCTTTACCGTTCCCTCGAAAGTGTCATTAGGGTAGGCGTCGACGGTAAACGAAACCCTTTCACCGGTCTTTACATCACCGATGTCCGCCTCGTCTACATCTGCGACCACCTGCATATTGGTCAAGTCTTGCGCAATCTTGAAGAGTTCCGGGGTGCTGAAGCTGGCTGCGACGGTCTGTCCTTCTTCCACAGACTTTGAGAGAACGATGCCGTCTATAGGAGAGGTAATGGTCGCATAACCCAGGTTGGTCTGCGCGCGCTTCACCTCTTCCTCCGTGCTTGCTACCTGTTGTTTCGCTGATTTAACGCTCTGTAAGCTGGTCTGATAGCTTAGGCGGGCGGTTTCGAAGTCGTTTGCGGAGACAAGTCCTTTCTGATAAAGTGTCTGATAGCGTTTATAATTGGCGCTCTGATAGTTATAATCGCTTTGCGCGCTCTGCTGCTGAGCCTTGGCCTGTTGAAGCTGAGCCTTGACCGAATTGAGCTGACTGGTAAGGTTCGACTTGTCCAGTTCGGCAATTACCTGCCCTTTTTTGACCACGCTGTTATAGTCAACATAGAGCTTGCTTACGATACCGGAGACCTGAGTGCCCACTGTAACGGAGGTTACGGGCTCGATGGTTCCTGTGGCCGTAATGCTGTTCTGAATGTTGACCGCGGATACTTTTTCCGTTACGAAGCTCACTTTCTCTTTCTCCTTGCCTTGTGAAAATAACCAAACAAGGAGTGCAAGCATTACAAGCGCTATGGCGATATACCAGGCTTTGCTGATTTTTAGGGGATTGATGCTCATCTGTTCTTTGTTTTTCTTACCTGTCCGAATCGGTTAGCTTACCCGTTTCTTATCTCAACTCCCCGTTTTGGTAGAAGTTGAGCATGTCGATGTTGAGGATGGTGAGATATTTGCTTTGCAGCTCGTTTTGCTGCGCCTGAAGCAGATTGTCGCGACCGGTCATCAGCTCCACGGTGTTCTTCAGCCCCAACCGGAACTGCTCGCTCAAGAGATCATAGCTTGTCTGGGCACTTTCGGTACTTGTTTTAGCTGCCTTGAACATATTCTGGTTGGTAACGGCTTGCAGCCAATAGTTCTCAATGGTAGAGTAGAGGGTTGTCTGCCGGTCGCGCAGGTCAAGCATGTAGCTCTGCCGCTGGAGCATAGCCTTGCTTATGGCCGTCTTGGTCTGTCGGTGGTCAAAGATAGGAATACTTAGCGAGACCCCTCCTGCAATGTTGAGATTATTCTTCATCTGCTTTCCCCATTCATAGTCTGCCATGGAATTATGGCTGGTGCCCACTCCGGCATTGAGGCTGACAGTGGGATAGCGATAGCCTTTTGCGAGCTTCACCTGCACATTGCTTGACTCGATTCCGAGCTGCGCGTTCTTGATCTCCGGGCGGCTGCTCAATGCGGAAGTATAAACGATCTGCATGTTCGGGATATCCTGCAATGCCATTGCGTCAGTCGTTTCCGGAATCACGACATCAAACTCCTCGTCGTCAGTAATTTGCAGGAGTTGTTTCAACTGTCGCTTATAGTTTCTCAGGTTACCTTCTGCCTGTACGATGTTATACTCGTCTTGCGCTCTCTGGGCGGTTAGTTGGGCCAAGTCGGCCTTGCTCATCTTGCCTACTTCAACGAAAGCCTTGCCACGCTCCTCATTCGTCTTGCTTGTCTCAAGAGCGTTTTTACTCACTTTGATGGCTTCGTTGGAGTAGAGTATCTGCACATACAGCTGGGCTATCTGCTCCTGGATATTGTTGGCCGAGACGGCTGACTCCAGTTCTGCCTGCCGCGCGGCGAGCTTGTTCAGCTTGACCTGATTGTGATTCTGGTTGCCGTTCCAGACGGTCCAGTTGGCATTCAGCCCATAGGTGCCATTATAATATACCTTGTCCACGCTCGTCTGTACCTGGTCGTTGGCAACTATCGTGCGGCTGGATTCCGGCCATGGATTGTAGCTCACATTGTGATTGGTGCTAAAATTCAACGAGGGCAGCAGAGCGGCTTGGCTCTGCTTGACATCCTCTTCGGCAGTCATCTTCTGAACGCGGGTCTTCTGAAGCGAGATGTTATTCCGCAACGCATAGTCGATACAGTCTTTCAGTGTCCACCGGCGGGCTTCCATCTGCAATGGAAATAGCAGGAACGCCAGCCCTATCAGTGATAGTTTCCAAAAATGTTTCATATTATAATACTAATTTCCGAGAATATTTTATGTTGTTAGACGCGGAAAAACTTTCTCTGGTTTATCCACAAGTTCGGATTTTAACAATACTTATGAAAAAAGTTAATCCTGCTATAAGAGAATGGCGGAATCATGGCGGATCAAGTAGCCAGAATCGTTTCTCAGTCTCAAAGCCGGCTAAATCTGCAGTTGTCCCAATCTTTTCAATCGGAATCCTCTTTCTGATCAGGATTTGAGTTCTTGCAGGCGGGCTATGTATTTTCCGAGGATGTCAAACTCAAGGTTGACCACCGTGCCCATTTGGATATCACGGAAGTTGGTGTTTGCACGGGTGTAAGGAATGATGGCCACCTCGAAAGTGTTGTTGGTGGGATTGCAGACCGTGAGGGAAACGCCGTTTACGGTTACCGACCCCTTGTCTACCGTGAAGTATCCGCGCCGCGTCATGTCGGGATCGAGCTTGTATTCAAACTTAAAGTAGGTACTTCCGTCGGCATCCCGCATGCCGACGCAACGGGCTGTCTCGTCAACATGACCTTGGACGATGTGCCCGTCCAGCCGCCCGTTCATGCGCATGGAGCGTTCCACATTGACGGCATCTCCAATTTGGAGGAGCCCCAGATTAGAGCGGTCGAGGGTTTCTTTCATGGCTGTAACGGTATAGGTGTCGTCCGTGATTCTTACTACGGTGAGGCATACGCCGTTATGGGAGATGCTCTGGTCAATTTTCAGTTCGCCCACAAACGAACATCTCAGGGTGAGATCGATGTTGCCCTGCGTTTTATTGATTGCCGTGAGGATGGCCATTTCTTCTACGATACCGCTAAACATATGACTTGGTAAAGGTTGGGTAAAATAAAAAGGGGCTGCACGATGATGTGATGATAAGTCCGAGTATATATGATTTGAGAACTCTCCGCCTTTGTAATCCACCGGCCTTGCGGCTTAGGTTCCGAGGAACTTTATATGGCCCGCCATTGGCAAAAGAAGCTGTCTCGGTTCTTATTTTAATTTTGATGACTATCCCGATCGAATCAGTGCAACCCCCGAGATTGTTCTCCTTTTCTGGTTGCAAAGATAGTAATTTAAATTAATACTGTCAAATGAATAGCTCTAAAAAATATTAAGCCGCCCGTCGTTTTGTGGTGGGCCTCAATAGAGGAAGCCGCCTTCTGGATGACAAAATCGGCGAGATTGAACGACAATCTCGGCGATTTCGTCGGACAATCTCGCCGATTTTGTCATTGTGTTAACGGCATTTTGCCTTGAGATGCGAGGCTTGTCGGATATGAGAGGGAGGTAGGGAGGAGGTGTTCTTATGTTTTTCTGGTCTCTTCGTCGTAAAGCTTGTCGAACCATTGGTGAAGCTTTTCTCTATCTTCGATGGTGGATTGGATGATCGAGAGCCGCTCCCGGTTCGGCGAGTTGTGCACCCAGAGGCGGATGTATCCCGCTCTGGAATACTTTTCCTGCATATGGTTTCGGAACCGGTTCCATTGGCCCGTCCGGTCCAAGGCAGGCTCTTTTTCCAAACCATATTGCACCGCACGCCGGAATACCATCTCGGGATCGAGGTCGCGGTCGGCTTCGGCAACGATTTTCCCATACAGGGAACGGGGGGAGTGGCTGGCTGACGCACGGTGATCTTCGACGGCTTCCTTCATGATCTTTATCTGTTCGGGCGAGAACCATTTCCTCAGGCGTGCGTCCGCGGCGAGAATTTTTCCCCCCATGATGTGGTGGATGGCTCGCGGACCGCTCATCCCGAGGTCGTGATAGGCCGCTATCGCATAGCACATATTGATGTCGGCTCCCGTGAGGCGGGCCAGTTCGAGGCTGTTTTTGATTACGCGCTGAACATGGACAAGCCCATGGCTCTTGCCAAATTCTGAATATCGGGGAAGGATTTGCCTCTCTACAAATCCCATCAATTCCAAGTCTATTTGTTGTTGCATTTCGTTATGAGAGTAGTAGGATGCCAAGGGCCGTTCCAACGCCGTAAACAAGCATGTTGCGTGCTGTCTGCCCCAGAATCTGGTTAAGTTCGCGGCCTTCGCGGATTCTACACATCTGCCTTTGCGTGCTCTGATGCCGGAAGAGGTAGGGCAGGAGCAGCGCCATGGCAGCGAATGTTGACGAACGCCCTTGCAGGTTGAATTCGTGGAGATAGATGCCGGCCATGATGAGCACGCCGATGAAGCCCACCCAGAGGTAGAGCCGTTCGGCATTCCTGTATCCGATTCTTACGACGAGGGTTATCTTATGGTCGCGTTTATCGTTGTTGCGGTCGCGATAGTTGTTTACCAACAATAAGGTGTCGATGACAAATCCACAAGCAACGGAAGCCAGAAAGACTTCAATGGTAATGTTTTGCAAGTTTTCCGGCAGGATGACATAATAGGTGCAGCAGACTGGAATGATTCCAAAAAACAAGAGAACGAGTACATCACCCAGACCCCAATAAGACAAGATGGTGGTGTACAGGAAGCAGAACAACACGCAGGCAATGCCGACAAGCAGCATCTGCGGTCCCCCGTAGACGACGAGGGGCAGGCCGGTGACGCAAGCGAGAAGAGAGGTTGCCGCGATTCCTTTCCTCATGGCATGGGGCGTAATCCAGCCTTCGGCGCATGCGCGCTTGGGGCCAAGGCGGGTTGCCCGGTCATCGTTGCCGTGCTTATAGTCAAAATAGTCGTTCACGAAGTTGGCATCTATCTGCATTATGAATGCGAACAGGAAGCTGAGAATGGCGGGAATCAGCTGGAAAGCGGCAATACCGGCATCCTTCAAGGCAAGTGCCGAGCCGATCATTACAGGAACGGCCGCTCCCGTCAAGGTCTTCGGGCGCGCCGCCAACAGCCACGATTTCGGCGAGTTAGTCTGTATATCGTTCTCGTTCATGCATCGGATTATATGTTTAAACCATCCCGTGCAGGGAGGACCGGAGGTATTTAGTTGAAAAAGTTCCAGCTCAATCCAAACCTTAAGATGCGGGCGTTCAGGGGATAGTGGGGGGTGAAGAAATAGTTACCTGTGCTCAAGCCCTCGTTGACATGACTCATCATCACGAAGAAGCGAGTGTGCTTCAGGTGGAAATTCGCATATACATTCACCACCGGATAGTTGCCCACCTTGGTCTTGCTATTGCCTTCCTGCACGGTGAATTGCCCGAGCCCGGGGGCATAGTCGGGAGCGTAGTACTTGGTGAAGTATCTCGCGTCGGCACCGAAGTCGCATTTCAGGACCTTGGAAATCGTGAATCTCAGGAACAGATTAGTGTAAACATTAAATCGGGGCACGACAAGAATATCCTCCTTGCTGGATTTCTGATAGGTGAGAACGGACTCCCAATTCAGCGGGCCGAAAGTGAAATCCTGAGCTATTTGTGCCGTAATCAGGCTGATGGCATCATCGCATTGACGGGCCATCACTTGATTGTTGAGCCGGTTATACTTTTCATTAATCTCATAACTCTGTCCGAGATAAGTGTAATTTTTAATTTCGTCTATGGCAATCCGTAGGTTCGTACGGGTCTTAGCCCAGCTTAAGATGCCCTGTATGCGACTATGGATGATGTTGTCGGCATCTATGTCCCACATGTAATGCCGACCCTGATAGTGCCGGTAGTAGAAACTTGGCCGATAGCGGTTGAAAAAACCACTTGCGGCCAATGTTACGGTATCGCCGAAAAGCTTGAAGTTCAAGTCGGCAGTTGCGCTGAGATGAACGGCTCCCGCGTCATCTCCAGCTACGCCGAATTCGCCTAAGGCATTGTAATGTAAAGTCTTTCCCTCTGTCTTTGAGAGTTGTCCGCCGATAAAGACGCCATTCTCCCTGTAAGTTGCGGGCCCCAGTTGGCCCGGCAATGTATAGTGCCGCATCTCATGACTGGCAAAAACCTTCAGCCCGGCCTTTGCCCATTTGTTGAATCCCTCTAATAAGGACAGGGCAAATGTGTTCTTGATATTATAGAAGCGGGTTTTGTCAAAAACAGAGTCGGGCAAGAGTCTTTCCGTTATGTCATAGGTGTTCTGGTAGAAACCGTCAGGAGTTTGGTAAGCCTGATAGATGCGTCGGTTTGTATTGAATTCAAGGGTATGGATGAAGCTGGTAACCGGCACATATTCATTCTTTAGCCACATCGTGTCTTCGGCAGCTGTCTTTTCTGCGGCAAGAATGCTGTCCAATTGTTCCTTGTTGCTGACTGCTATGCGGTTGTTTGCCGGTTTCGTGGTATCCGCAGGTTCTATGCCGGCTATCTTGGCATCGTCCGGACGCCCGCCGAAGGTTGGGTTGTTTGCTGCTTTTTTGTCATACTCCGCTTCGTCCAGGTCCTCGCCGTTCATGCGAGCCTTTTTCATAGCTTCCTCTTTCTCTTCACGGGCTTTCTGGTCTTTCTTGGCTTCCATGGCAAACTTGCGGGCTTTGATCTCCTCTTCGGTCATCTTTACCTTGCGCTTGAAGCCGAGGCTGTAGCGGTGGGTCAGGAAGAGATGGTGGTTGTCATAGCGGTTCCAGTTGGATTCCAGAACGGTCGGAATCTCAGTTGACTCGAAGCTTTCATTGAAAATCTCTGGCCTTGCTACATAGTCGTCATTGGTAATACCACCGTTCTCAGCCACTTTTTGGTGATTAGTTGAAAGGAGTAAATGTGCCTGGTAGTGGTCGCCCAAGTATGAGCCATACATTGTATAGTTGAAGTGAGAGGTACTTTGATTCGAATAATAGCCGCGACCATAGATATAATCAAACTTGAATCCCAGGCCTATTCGTTTACCCGCGTTTACTCCAAACTTAGCCGAGAAGTGGTCTTCGCCGTTGGTTCTATTGCCACATGTATTGAATGACAGGTTCGTGAACGGTGAGAGGGTGTTTGTAAAGTGGAAATCTTCGACATTAGTGAGAAAGAAGTCATAGGGGGCAGCGAAGAGGAATTCCGGCGCCTGCTGTCGATCTATAAATATACGGGCGATACGCGGAGATCCCAGATTCCCCAAAGTGTTGTATTCACCACGCATACCGGTAGTGAATATGCTATTCATATACATGTGGGATATGGTGTCGGGCTCTGTAAAAGTTCGGTCGCCGAATCGGTTGATGGTCCAAGTCTTCAGGCCTATAGGAATCTCTTTGTCCGTTCCCAGGGAGTCTTGCTGTCTTCGCTGATTCCTGTTTGTTGTAAAAGTGCCATCCTCATTGATTTGATTATAATCAGAGGATGTGTCAATTTGCGCTTTGCTGCCTAAAGTAATGGCAGAAAGCAGGAAGATCAAAATAAGTAATCTCTTCATTAATGAATGAATCGGAGGCAGCATTCAATGATTTTGAAAACCATTGCTGCCAGAATTATGATAGTGCCAACTGTTGCGTTTGCGAGAAAATAGATGGAGACACCTGCAATAGCTCCCAACATGAATATGATGTTGAGGATGTTGCGGATTTGAAGATACTTATCTTTGGGCTCTTTCATCAGTCGATGGTGTCTTGGTCTGTTGCTTCCTATTTCCATAATTATCTTAAGGCTTCCTTGATGCCATTGAATATCTCGTTTTTGCGATCAATCGTCGCACGGCGGAACTTACCGGACAGACGGCTCAGCTTGTTCTTGTTCTTATTGAGGGCAAACTCATCGACGATCCAATCCTCTGCCTTCGTCTTGAAGCCGGTATCCCGATTTTCCTCGTAGCTGTAGTTTATGCGAGACAGGGTCATGTGCAGATGATTGTCTGTGCAATTTGCGACAAGCGTATAATTGAATTCCGATCGGTCGAGCGAAATGAAGCTGCTGTTGAAGACCAGCCATTCGCACATGCGTGCTGCAATCTGGTGCTGGGCTTCGTTCACTAAGGCAATAGCACTTTTGGCAGCCTCGTCTGTTTTCTGGTTGTCGTCTTCTGCCAATTCATCCATATACTCATAGGCAATCTGGTAAATATCTTCAGCGCTCTTGCCGGGAACATCAAGGTCGAGCGTGAATGTTACGGAACCATCGACTACAGGAACAGCTCCTTCAAGATACTTGGAAATGTCATCGTCGTCTTTTTTACTGCTCTTCACATATTTATTTGTTTTCTTTGCTGCTGTAGCAGGCGGATTCCAGCCGCCATTAGAGGAGGGTATAACTGTTGTGGATTTGCTTTCAGGGGCATTGGGTATTGTGGGGGTATCTGTCTTTGTCGGTTCTTTCTTGTTGTCGGAAGCTGAGGTTTCTTTCTTTGTTTCTGGTACGGCGGTTGCCGGGGTTACATTAGCTTGCTGAGCTTCCTTGTTAAGCCGTTCCGCCTCTGCATTCAACTTAGCCGTTTCCTCTTGGGCTTTTCTTATCTGTTCCTGAATCGCAGCTTGCTTTGCCGCAATCTCCCTGGCCTTTTTGTCAGCTTCTTCTTTTGCTTTTCTGTCAGCCTCAGCTTTGGCTTTAGCCTTTGCTTCCGCGGCGGCCTTTTGTGCTTTCTCCGCTTTGGCCTTGGCTTCGGCTACCGCTTTCTGGGCAGCCTCCAATTGCCGCCGCGCTTTTTCCAACTGCTGCTCAGGAGTTAATGTTGTATTACTTTGTGCAAAGCTTACAAATGGCATAATGGCAAATAATGCAATCAGAACCTTCTTCATGATCTTGTAGTTATTATATTTATTTTACAAAGGTAATCAAATCTCTTGAATTAACGATGCCTTAAACTAATGTTTAACATTAATTATTTCGAATTCAGCTGTTCTTTAAGTCTGACGATTTCATCTCTATATTGGGCGGCTTGGATAAAATCAAGTTGTTTTGCGGCCTGTTTCATCAGGGCTGTTGTATTGGCGATGCTCTTCTCTAATTGCTCTTTTGACATGCGCTCAATAATAGGATCTGCAGCAAAGGCTGCACTGTCAGGTTCCATATAGATGTATGCGTTGGAAGGAGCCTGAATAGAAGGAGCAATAATGTCCTTGGTCGTAGGGAGGGCATTCTTAATATCCTTGACTATCTGCTTAGGTGTAATGTGATGTTTCTCGTTATATTTCAATTGTTTCGTGCGTCTGCGATAAGTCTCGTCAATGGTTTTCTGCATGCTTTCCGTGATAGTGTCCGCATACATGATTACCTTTCCGTTCACATTGCGGGCTGCGCGCCCTGCTGTCTGGGTTAGAGAACGATGGCTGCGGAGGAATCCTTCTTTGTCCGCATCTAGAATAGCAACAAGGGAAACCTCGGGTAAGTCAAGTCCTTCGCGAAGGAGATTTACACCAACAAGGACATCAAAGACACCAGAACGAAGGTCGTTCATTATCTTCACACGGTCAAGAGTGGCTATATCGCTATGAATATAGTTGGCCTTTACATCATGATTCAGCAGATATTCCGTAAGTTCTTCTGCCATTCGTTTGGTCAGGGTGGTAACCAGCACACGCTCTCTTCTGTGGCTTCGGGTCAGAATCTCGTCCAATAAATCATCTATTTGGTTCTCACTTGGACGAACTTCAATCTCTGGATCAAGAAGGCCGGTAGGACGGATCAATTGTTCTACGACCGCTCCTTCAGACTCTTCTAACTCGTAATCGGCAGGAGTGGCAGACACATAGATCACCTGGTTAATCATTTCATGAAACTCTTCGAATCGCAGTGGACGGTTGTCGAAAGCTGCCGGCAAGCGGAATCCATATTCAACCAAGTTTTGCTTGCGTGCCCTATCGCCGCCAAACATGGCGTTGATTTGCGGTATGCTCACATGGCTCTCATCGATTACCATGAGGTAGTCTTTGGGGAAAAAGTCAAGCAGGCAATATGGTTTCTCTCCGGGTTGGCGGCCGTCAAAATAGCGGGAATAGTTTTCGATACCGGAACAATGTCCTAATTCTTTGATCATTTCCATGTCGTATTCTACCCTCTCTTTAATGCGGTGGGCTTTGATATTCTCTCCCATCTCGGCAAAGAAGTCCACCTGTTTGACTAAATCGTCTTGAATTTCGTGAATGGCCAGTTCTGTTTGTTCCTTGGAAGTTACGAAGAGATTTGCCGGATAAATCTGATATTCTTGGAATGAAGCCAGTTGACGGAATGTAACGGAGTCGACTTCTTCGATAGAATCTATCTCGTCGTCCCACCAGGTAACGCGTAGCACATTGTCGCTGTATGCCATAGCGATATCAACCGTATCGCCTTTTACCCGGAAGTTGCCTCGTTGCAGATCAATGTCGTTTCGGATATAAAGCGCATCGACAAGCTTTCTTAGGAATTGGTTTCTGTCAAGTTTTTGTCCTATACTTATGGCTATCACGCTATTTGCCATTGCGGTCGGCCCACCCATGCCGTAGATACAGGAAACAGAAGAAACAACAACAACATCTTTCCGCCCTGACAGCAAGGCGCTTACCGCTCCAAGCCTGAGCTTGTCTATATCCTCGTTGATTGCGAGGTCCTTTTCTATATAAGTGTCTGATGCCGGAAGATATGCTTCCGGTTGATAATAGTCATAATAAGAGACATAATATTCGACGGCATTCTCAGGAAAGAATCCTTTCATTTCTTGGTATAGCTGCGCAGCCAATGTCTTGTTGTGGCTTAACACCAAAGTCGGTTTATTGATATTAGCTATTACATTAGCAATGGTAAAGGTTTTTCCAGAACCGGTAACCCCAAGTAAGACTTGGGCGGGATCCCCGCGCCTGATGCCTTCCGTGAGTTCTCTTATCGCCTCGGGTTGGTCGCCGGTCGGTTTATATTTTGATGTAAGCTTGAAATCCATATGTGCAAATTTACTAAAATTATATGTTTTAATGTATTGTTATTCGTGATTTTTTGCTAAAAAATATAGCTTTTACTTTGTAAATAAAGGAAATATATGTAACTTTGCAACTTAAACTGAAATGTATGAAGAAACTTCCCATTATAATATTTTCGGGCCTGTTGCTTGTAACAAGTTGTGCAAAAGAATTCAACAATGTTTACAAGAGTAGTGATTACCAATACAAATATGAGTATGCAAAGGAATGTTTTGCGAATGGTAAGTACACTCGGGCAACGACATTGCTTTCAGAACTGATAACCCTTATGAAAGGTACGGACAAGGCGGAAGAGAGTCTTTATATGTTGGGGATGGCTCAATATAATAATAAGGATTACACCAATGCTTCAGAAACATTCAGGCGATATTCCAATTCTTATCCGCGGGGCGCTTATTCCGAACAAGCGAAATATTATGTGGGGCAAAGCCTTTACATGAGTACACCCGAGCCTCGCCTTGACCAGAGCCAGACCGTAGCGGCCATTTCTGCCTTTCAGGAGTTCTTGGACCTATATCCGAATTCCGAATTGAAGCCGATTGCCCAGCAACGCCTTTTTGCCCTTCAGGACAAACTTGTAGAGAAAGAACTCTACAACGCGCGGCTTTATTATGACATTGGCACATACTTTGGTAATTGCTCAAGCGGAGGGAATAACTACGAGTCATGTGTTATTACAGCCCAGAACGCCCTCAAAGACTATCCCTATAGTAAGTATCGTGAGAACTTTTCAATACTCATCATGAAAAGCAAATATGAGCTTGCACAGATGAGCGTGGAGTCAAAGAGGCTTGACAGGTATCAGGATGCGCAAGATGAATGTTATGGGTTTATCAACGAATATCCGGATTCAAAGGAGAAGGCATCTGCTGAGCGATATATCGAAAAGTGTAAGAGCTATATCGCAGCACATGAGCATGACGCCGATAACATGGGTCCAATCAATGATATGAACAGAAATTAAGAAATCAAACTATAAATAATAAAAATGGATTACAAGAAGTCAAAGGCACCGGTAAACACTGCAACCCGCAACATTATGGATCTCTGCAGGGAAACCGGCAACATTTATGAGAGTGTCGCGATCATCGGAAAGCGCAGCAATCAGATTGCAATGGAGATAAAGACTGACTTGAACAAGAAGCTTGCGGAATTTGCCTCATATAATGACTCTTTGGAAGAAGTCTTCGAAAATCGTGAGCAAATAGAGATCTCTCGTTATTATGAAAAGCTCCCCAAGCCGACATTGCTGGCAACGCAGGAGTTTATAGAGGGGAATGTTTATTGGCGCGACCCCGCGAAAGACAAAGAGGAATTCGGGGCATGATTCAGCGTATACAGACCGTCTATCTGTTGTTGGCACTCTTGGCGACTGTTATTTGCCTGTGTCTCCCGATTGGCAGCATTGCGCCTAAGGGAATGGGAGTCGATGTAGAAGTCTTTAATCTTTTCGTAATGGTAGGGCAAGGTACGGTGAACTTTTCCGTATGGCCTCTGTTTGCGTTGTTGTTGGTTACATGTCCGCTGACAATAGCGGCCACCATGGCCTATAAAAAGCGTAGGTTGCAGGCAAAGCTTTGCTATTGGAACATTGTCTTTTGCCTGGCATGGTATGCCTACTATGCATTCATGGTATTGAATGATTTCCAGCAGATGGGTACCTATCATGTGGCCTTTGCGGTTTGCCTGCCATTTGTCGCAATTGTCTTGTATGCCCTCGCGCGTCGGGGAATCATGAAAGACGAAGAGCTGATCAGGTCTTCGGAGAGAATCAGATAAAAGTCTTTAAGTTATCTCAGGGAGAGGTGTCGCAAACCCTCCATGGCATTACCAGCAGTTGGTAACATGATTACAAGCTGCTTGTAATGCTGTTACAAATCGTTGGTAATGCCGTTACAAGCCGTTTGTAATATTGCTTGATGCGGTTTTGCCATGTGGGGTATATATGGTTTCTACGCCAAGGAAGCCGCTCCCTGTTTAAGAGGGGACGGCATTCTTGTCTGTGAGAATTGCTTGTCGGAGGTCAAAGAACCAATCTTGGCTGGGGAATCTTAGAGCCCCAAACTTTTCAATGTCTTTTCCTTAGCTTTATTAACTTCATCATTGGCTTTTCCTGCAGCTTTGTTCACAGCGTCATTAGCCTTTGTCTGAGCTTCGCTAACTTTTTCGCCCACCTTGTTTCCCGCAGCTGTTTTTGTCTTCTCAACAGCATTCTCCACGGCTGTGGTGGCAGCTTTTTTTGCCGTGGCAGGAGCGTTCTTGATAGCTTCCGCGGCAGCTTCAGCAGTTGCAATGGCGGTAGCGCCTTTTGCTATGGCTGGTGAAGCCAGGTCTGCTACATCGGCGGCAACGGCATTCCTGGCCTTCTCTGTGGTTGTTGTCGCAGTTGTCGGGAGATTCTTGATGCTTTCTACCAAGTTGGCGATGGTATTATTATCCGAGGCGACATTCTTAATGGCTTCAGCATTCTCATTGATGAAGTTCTTGATTGCCGCTCCGTAACTCAGGGCTTCGTCGAGTTTGTTATTATCTACAAGGTTCTTGTAGACGGTCTGTAAGGTGGCAAGTGAAGCGATGGTTTCTTCGCTATTGTTGGATTTGAGTGCTTTTCGCAACTCAGCTGTGAGATGCTTGAATGTAGCTTGGGATTCTTCGGTGAGTGCTGCTATGCTGTCGGAGTCTGCAGTTTCCACGGGAGTTGCCGTCTTGTTACCACAACTTGCCAAGGTGATTGCTCCAACTGCGATAGCCATAAAAATGATTTTCTTCATATCTTTTTCTTTTTAAATGAGTTGATAATTGCGGACAAATATAGTGTCTTTTAAAATAGGTTATTCTTTTTGTTATGATTTTTTAATCAAAAAAAGATGGCTTGCAGATTCCTGCAGGCCATCTTCTATCAAGAGAAATTTATCTGTCTGTTATTTAAATGACTTCGCTCCAGTCTTCCTGAGTCTTACGAACATAGGTCTGATAGCGCAGTTTTGCCATGCGTTCCGCGGCAGAGAAGAGTTCCTCTGCCTCTGCGGGATAGGCCTTGGCAACAGAAGAATAGCGCACCTCACCCAACAGGAAGTCGCGGAAGTCTTCCCATTTTGGTTCCTTGGAGTCGAGCGTGAACGGATTCTTGCCTTCCTCGGCGAGTTGTGGGTTGTAGCGCCACAGATGCCAGTAACCGCAAGCTACTGCCAGTTCTTCCTCACGCTGGCTCGTACCCATGTTTCTCTTCATCTTCTTGGTGCCTTTGATGCCATGATTGATACATGGTGCATAGGCAATAACCAATGACGGACCGGGATAAGCCTCAGCCTCGCGAATAGCCTTGAGGGTCTGATTGTTGTCGGCTCCCATTGCGATTTGGGCAACATATACATAGCCATAAGTGGTCTGCATCAGTCCAAGGTCCTTCTTGCGGATGCGTTTGCCTTGGGCGGCAAACTGGGCTATCGCGCCGAGAGGTGTAGACTTGGAGCTCTGGCCGCCGGTGTTGGAGTACACCTCGGTGTCAAGCACGAGGATATTTACATCTTCTCCGGAAGCGAGCACATGGTCGAGGCCGCCGTAACCGATGTCGTAAGAAGCCCCATCGCCACCGATAATCCACTGGCTCCGCTTTATCAGATAGTGGTCGAGCGTCTTGAGTTCAGCGCAAATGGGGCACCCGTGCTCCGCACCTTCTGCAATCAGTGGCTTGAGCTTGGCTGCCGCAACTTTTGAGCTGTCGGCATCATTTTGGCTTTCAATCCATTCCTGTGCGGCTTCTTTCATGCCGGCAGGTGTCTTTTCATCGGCAATCAGCTCGTTCAGGAGGAGTGTGATGCGTTCCTTCATTTTCTTGTTTCCAAGTGCCATTCCGAGTCCGAACTCACAGAAGTCCTCAAACAAGGAATTGTCAAAGGCGGGCCCTTGGCCTTGTGCGTTGGTCGTATAGGGGGTTGAAGGGATTGACGCGCTGTAAATAGAGGAACATCCTGTGGCGTTGGCAATCATCTCCCTGTCGCCGAACAGCTGAGAAATGAGTTTGACATAAGGTGTCTCTCCGCAACCGGAACATGCACCGGAGAATTCAAACAGGGGCTGAGCGAATTGTGAGTTCTTGGGGCTCTGCTTGATATCGACGAGATGCTGCTTGGAAGTAACTTCATGTATAAGGTGCTCCCAGTTCCCAGCCTCTTGAATCATATCTGGTGCGTCCACATTGAATGGAACCATCTTGAGGGCTTTCTCAATTTCGCCAGTCTCACGGTTTTTCTTGCCTGGGCAAACATCGGCACAGTTGCCGCAACCCAGACAGTCGAGTACAGAAACCTGAATGCGGAACTTCATTCCCTTGAGCGTTTTGGGGGCAAGAATATCGAGCATCGGCCCCTCAAAACCGGCAGTCTCTTTCTCATCGAGGACAAACGGGCGGATAGCAGCATGCGGACAGCTATAGGCACACTTGTTGCACTGGATGCAGTTGTCTGAATTCCAGACGGGAACGAAAGCTTCTACTCCGCGCTTCTCGTAGGCCGCAGTGCCATTTTTCCATGTTCCATCTACGGTATCGTGCTTCACGAAGTCGGAGACTTTGAGAAGATCACCAGCCTGTGCATTGATAGGGCGGACAATCTCTTTGATGAATGCCGGGGCCTTGTCCTCGGTGTCATTGTTGTCGGTGAGATTAGCCCATGCCGGGTCAATGGCAAGTTCTTTGTATTCCCCGCCTCGGTCCACGGCTGCATAGTTCAGGTCTACGACATCTTGACCTTTCTTTCCATAGCTCTTTACAATGAATGCTTTCATCTGTTCTATGGCAAGGTCGATGGGAATAACTTCCGTGATGCGGAAGAATGCACTCTGAAGAATGGTGTTCGTGCGATTGCCTAAACCAATTTCTTGAGCGATCTTAGTGGCATTGATGTAGTAAACCTTGATGTTATTCTTGGCAAAGCAGCGTTTTACCTTGTTAGGAATAAAGTTGACGAGCTCGTCTCCGTCAAAGATTGTGTTCAAGAGGAATATGCCGTTCTTGCGCAATCCGCGTGTTACATCATACATGTGCAAGTAAGCCTGAACATGGCATGCCACGAAGTTAGGAGTATTCACCTGATAAGCACTGTGGATGGGTTCATCGCCAAAGCGGAGATGGGAACAGGTGAACCCTCCGGATTTCTTTGAGTCGTATGAGAAGTAGGCCTGGCAATACTTGGTGGTATTGTTACCGATAATCTGAACGGAATTCTTGTTTGCGCCTACAGTACCGTCAGCTCCGAGCCCATAGAACTTTGCTTCGAACAGGCTGTCGCCACCCATTGGGATTTCCTCTTCTTCCGGGAGAGAAGTAAAGGTAACATCATCGACGATACCCACGGTAAAGTGGTCTTTGGGCTCCGGCATCTCAAGATTCTTGTAAACGGCAATGATCTTAGCCGGTGTCGTGTCTGAAGAGCCGAGACCATAACGCCCGCCGACAACCAACGGCTTGCGTGGATCATCGTAGAGGGCAGACTTGACATCAAGATACAGCGGCTCGCCTTCTGCGCCGGGTTCTTTCGTACGGTCAAGCACGGCAATCCGCTTTACGGTTGCAGGCAAGGCCTTCTTCAAGAAGTCCACAGAGAATGGGCGATAGAGATGTACTGCCACCATACCTACTTTCTTGCCTTGTTTCAGCAGATAATCAATAGCCTCACGAGCAGGCTCTGTGGCAGACCCCATCAGAACAATTACATTTTCAGCGTCCGGGGCACCATAATAGTTGAAGCAGTGATACTCACGCCCTGTGATATCAGAAATCTTGCCGCAAAGATCTTCTACTACCTGGGGAATATTCTCATAGTATGAGTTGGATGCCTCACGGTGGGTGAAGAAAGTCTCTGGGTTTTCTGCGGTGCCGCGTGTAACAGGCCGCTCTGGAGAAAGTGCACGGTCGCGGAACTTTTTGATATCGTCTAAGTCAACCAATGGACGGATATCTTCCATATCCATTTCTTCAACTTTGTGATATTCGTGGGAAGTGCGGAAACCATCAAAGAAGTTGATAAAAGGAATGCTCGTCTTGAGTGTGGCAATATGGGGAATGGCCGTTAAGTCCATAACCTCCTGTACGGAACCGGAGCAGAACATCGCGAAACCCGTCTGACGGCATGCCATTACATCCTGATGGTCGCCGAAGATGCAAAGAGAGTGAGATGCCAGCGTTCGGGCAGAAACATCGAATACGCATGGAAGCAGTTCGCCGGCAATCTTATACATGTTAGGAATCATCAGCAGCAAGCCTTGCGAAGCGGTGAATGTTGTTGTCAGGGCACCAGCCTGGAGTGATCCGTGAAGTGCGCCGGCAGCTCCGCCTTCAGATTCCATTTCCTGGACAGACACGGTCTGCCCAAAGAGATTCTTGCGGCCTTTCGCAGCCCACTCGTCTACATGCTCTGCCATGGGTGATGACGGAGTGATAGGATAGATGGCAGCTACTTCAGTAAACATGTAGCTTACATGTGCAGCAGCAGTATTACCATCACAAGTGATAAACTTTTTTTCTTTTGCCATTTTGTTTTTGATAAATATTAATGAATGTTTGTTGTATGATTTTAATAAAGAAAGCCTAACAGCCACAGTGGTATGCGGTTGTCTTTTCCTATTTCTGTATTATATCTTGCATAGATGGTATCGGAATTATACCTTAGTTTATATTCCCCCTTTGCATTGCAAATTCGAAACTTCTTGGTGTCGTCGACAATAAAGAAGTGGTCTTTGGTGCCCTGATTCACCCTGTGGTCTTTCCACATCGTATTCACAAAGAAGGTCTCCATCAGTTCTTGTTCGTTTACCTGAATGGGGTATATGGCATAGAGCAGGTTCGGATTGTGGAGTATTATCTTGGACGGTTTCTTGGGGAATTCTTCTCCGACGGGATATATCATATTGATGAGTCGGGCGTCGGCAAGATACTTGATATAGTTCATCACGGTAGCTCGGCTGGTCTCGATGTCTTTTGCCAGATTACTGATGTTTGGCCCTTTTTCTGTGTTTTGTGCCAATAGATAAAACAGCTTTTTTATCTTTGTGAGATATTTCAAATCTATTTGTTTGATGAGCAGGATGTCGACTTCTGTCATCATATTCATTGTCTTCAGGAGATTCTCCGAGAAATTTCGATGCTCAAGAAAGAAGGGATAGAAGCCATGATGGATGTAATCCTGAAAATACTTTGTGGGACTAACCAGAGGCAGAACCTGCTTAATGATGTGCTCATGGTCATAAAGTATCGCATCGAGTGAGTAGGCTGGAATGTCAGTACCGGCTTGCAGGTTGATAAACTCGCGAAAAGAGAACCCTCTTAGGTTATAGCTTTTTACAATACCGTTGAGCTCCGGGTTCTCTTCTTTCAAACGCATGACACTCGAGCCTGTAAAAATAATCTTCAGTCCTGGCAGCATGTCATAGCATTGGCGTAGTTCCTTACTCCAGTTAGGCTGCTTGAAAACTTGATCTATCAGCAATACCTTACCGCCGTTTCTGACAAAGTCGACGGCAAAATCAAAGATTCCATTCCCCTGAAAATAAAAATTATTCATGTTCACATAGAGGCATTGCCTGTCTGTAGGGCTGAAGTTCTCTTTGGCATATTGCAACAGGAAGGTCGTTTTCCCCACGCCTCGAGTCCCCTTAATACCAATCAGTCTGTCGTTCCAGTCAATTTCATCCATGAGGTTACGGCGCACGGGCGCGTTCTGGAGCTCAACAAGATTGGTATGAGTGCGAAAGAAAGCTTCCTCCATAATTATTGTACCGAGTTGGTTATTTTAGTTGCAAAGGTAATATTTATTTTGAAAAATGCAAAGTCAAGATTGCAAAATATTCTCATTTTTGCTTTTTTTTGCACATGCTGTTGCGAGGGAGTTACTATTCTTTGTATATTTGCAATGAAATTATTTTCTGTCTGAAGATGAAATTGCATATATTCAATCCGGAACACGATATCGCCTTAGCTGCAAATATCGAACGATTCACGCCTCCACATGCGGGGCGGGAACTCAAGGCAGACCTTGGCTTCATTCCTGCTTTATGGGCCGATGACGGAGATTTCGTTTTGGTAGATGATGTCGATGCAGCCTTGGATTCAGTCCGGCACCTTAAGAAATACGCCCGGGATGTGGTGTTCGTTACACTTGCCGATTTGTCAAATATTCCCCCATGTGAGCTTTCCGTATGGGGGTGGAATTCTTCGTTGAGGTTTCAGTTGTTGAAGGCGGGAGTGGAAGAGGCTAACCTTCCGTCCATTCCCTTTCTGAAATTACTCCGGGAGATGAGTAATCGTAGGTGGGCGGCAGAGAGGGTATTGCCGGAACTGCTGACGGATTCCAATGTACTGATAGGGGAGGCTTGCCCGATTTCTGATTTGGAAGTTATTCGTAAAAGTACCGTACCGTTTGTGTTGAAAGCTCCATGGAGCAGCAGTGGCAGAGGCGTCCGCTATGTGGATCGGTTGACACCTCAAATGGAGAATTGGGCATTGAATATCATGGACAGGCAGGGATTCATAATGATGGAGCCTCTCTATGACAAAGTGAAGGATTTTGCCCTTGAGTTTGAGTCTACTAATAGTGGTGTCCGGTATTTAGGCCTGTCGCTTTTCAAGACGATTAATGGAGCATATGCAGGGAATATTCTTGCTTCCGAGGCTGATAAGCGAATGATGCTTGGTAAATATATTTCGATGGAATTAATAGATGGTTTGGCCGAGAGGATATCTGCGATATTGACGGTTTTTTTCCACGAATCCTATAGAGGGCCTTTTGGAATAGACATGATGGTGGTGCGTGACGGTGGAAAACTGAAGGTCCATCCGTGCGTAGAGCTGAACCTTCGCCGCACTATGGGCTTCGTGGCGCTCTCGTTTGGCGTGAAAGCGACGGAGGCTCAGAAGCTCATGCAAATCTCATATGCCGGAAAATATCATTTCAGAGTCTTGAATACCGCGGAGAATGTTATCAATAACGGATTGGCATAGTTTGTATAATAAAATGAGTTCGAACGCGTTATTATCTTAATGAGACTAAAAAAATATTTCCATATTCTGGCTGCAATTCTGTTGGTAGCCGCATGCGAAGACAATGACACCTTCACGACTTCGCAGTCGGATCTGCTTTCTTTTTCCGTAGATACGGTTCGAGTCGACACGGTTTTCAGTAATGTTCCGTCAAGCACCCGCTCTTTTTGGGTTTTCAATCATTCCGGCGCAGGCATACGCTGTTCCTCCATTCTCCTTGAGCGGGGAAATCAGAGCGGATTCCGAGTGAATGTCGACGGCACCTATTTGAGCTCGGTGGTCGGATATCAGGCGCAGGATGTGGAAATCCGGGCCGGCGACAGCATCCGTATCTATGTGGAGCTTACGGCCTCGCGGCAACATGTAGATGATCCACAAAGGGTGGAAGAGAACCTGGTCTTTAATTTGGAAAGTGGAGCGGTGCAGAAGCTTTGCCTGTCAGGGTGGGCATGGGATGCCATGCTGTGGCGTGATATGGTGGTTACGAAAGACTCTGTCATCTCTTCCACGAATCCCATCGTCGTCTATGGGGGCATCACCGTGAACAAGGGTGCGACATTGACCATAGCTTCTGGAACAACTCTTTATTTTGCCAATGCCGCGGGAATAAAGGTCGATGGAACCTTAAAAACCGAGGGAACGGCGGATCGTCCTGTGGTTCTGAGGGGCGACCGTATTGACAGAATGTTTGATTATCTGCCTTATGACCGGCTTTCCGGTCAGTGGAGGGGCATTCGTTTTGGTTCCGAATCCTATGCCAATGAATTGAGGTATACCGATCTTCATGGTGCTTTTGACGGCATCGTGGCCGATTCTTCGGATGTCGATTCGGAGAAACTGCATGTCTTTGCGTCGACCATTCATAATTGCCAGGGAGTAGGACTACAGTTGAACCATTGCAAGGCCCGGCTTGAAAACACGCTGATATCCAACACCCTGATGGCTTGTCTTGAGATAAACGGAGGTGATGTGGCTGTAAACGGTTGTACGCTCGCCCAGTTTTATCCCTTCGACACCAATCGCGGCCCGGCTATAAGGTTCAGGGCTCCCCTGCAAAACCTTCTTTGCCGAAACTCTCTCATTACCGGATATGCGGACGATGTAATGATGGGAAAGGCGGGGGATGTGTTTAATTACCGGTTTGAGGACTGTATTATCCGCACCCCGAAGATAACAACCAAGGATAGTGTCAGGTTTTCGGCAGTCTTGTTTGAAGACCCTAAAGATACTCTTACGACAGGAAAGAAACATTTCGAGAGAATCGATACGGAGAATCTCGTCTATGATTTTCAGCTTGATGCGGCATCACCGGCCGTTGGGCGAGCCAATGCCACGACATCGCTTCCTACGGATCGGAATGGCAGGGCACGAGACGGGAAGCCCGATATTGGTGCGTTCGAAAGGAAATAGCATCCATTTTGAGGCTCCTGAATGATATAGAAACTAAAAACCGAGAGCAATGAAAGAGATTAAGCTTGAGATCAATATCCAATATTGTCAAGTCGATGAGCTGGGCGACGAAGACCAAGAACTCGTGAAAGTGGCAAAAGAGGCCACGCAAAACAGCTATGCAAAATACAGCCACTTCTGTGTGGGCGCGGCGATTCGCCTGCAAGATGGTCGGATTATGAAGGGTGCTAATCAGGAGAATGCCGCATTTCCCTCTGGTCTATGCGCGGAAAGAACGGCCATCTTTGCCGCCCAGGCTAATTATCCGGAACTGCCGATTGCCGCATTGGCCATTGCCGCTAAAAACGAATATGGTTTTACGGGAGAGCCTGTTACGCCCTGTGGGGCTTGCAGACAGGTGATACTCGAAATAGAAGATCGCTACAAGCACCCTGTCAAAATCATGCTTTATGGAACTCATGGGGTCTATGTCTTGAAGAGCATAAAGGACCTGATGCCACTTTGTTTTGTAGACGAAAACATGAGCAAGTAAACTCGTTGATTTTAAGGAGTTGACATCCTTGAAAGTAAAAGGCCGTTAAAAGGTGAGTAAAAGACCGTTATCTGCTCGCCTTTTAACGGCTTTTTACTCACCTTTTAACGGTCTTTTGCCGGACAGTTTGCGACAAAAAGACAAGATGCTGATTATCAAAAAGTTAGAGGCAAGGTGCCCTGCGCCCTGAATTTTCTTTAAATCTGCGGTCATGCTTTCATCCGTTCATGATTGTCCTGCTCTTTTCGCGGGAGTGAGGGGGAGATGTCTACTGAAGCGCAAAGTCGTGGAATTTCAGCAATGTGGAGATCCCTTGTTGACAATAAATGCAATATTGACCTTTCGGCAGGCCTTTGGTCTCAAATCGGTAGAGCGTCCCGGAGACGGGGCTCAGCCATAAGTCTTGTGCATCTTTAGGCTTCCGTGTAACTCCGAAGGGGGAGCCCGACCACAGCGTCATATTGCGTTTTCCTTTCTTTGGCGTGAGTTTTGCCAGCCTGAAATAGTGGTGGTTGAGTTGCGGAGTATCCAAAATCTCCACATAGATAAAGTCGGGGTCCTGCAAAGTGGTCGATGCACCATTCTCTTTGAATACGATCTTTGCCTTGTGCAGCATAAGGCCAGTCATGATGTCGTCGTATTCCGTATTGGCAGGAATTTCCATTCGGGTGCTGTCGGATAGGTAATAAAACACTCCGAAGAGAGGCTCGTTCTTTACTTCTTGCGCCGAAAGGTCTGTGAGATAAATTGTGGCCATTAAGGTCAATAAGAGTTTTCCCGTTCTCATTCTTTAGGCATTGTGCTTTTGTGAGTATTTTTTAAAGAACTCCTTTGCTTGACGGGAGCTCAAAGTGATAGATATCTCTTCTCACGGCTGTCTTCAAAGCTCTGCCCAAAGCTTTGAAGATACTTTCTATCTTGTGATGTTCGTTGGCTCCTTCTGCCTTGATATTCAGGTTCATCTTGGCTGCGTCGCTCAGGCTCTTGAAGAAATGGAAGAACATCTCCGTGGGCATTTCGCCAATCTTCTCACGGCGGAATTCCGCATCCCACACAAGCCACGGGCGCCCTCCGAAATCCAATGCAACTTGGCAGAGGCTGTCGTCCATCGGGAGGCAATAGCCATATCGCTCGATGCCGCGCTTCTCGCCTAAAGCTTTCAATAGGCATTCGCCTAACGCTAAGGCCGTGTCCTCAATGGTGTGATGCCCGTCAACATTAAGGTCGCCTTTACAGCGGATGGTGAGGTCCATCGTGCCGTGTCTGCCTATTTGCTCTAACATGTGGTCGAAGAAGCCAAGTCCGGTTGAGATGTCGCATTTTCCGGTTCCATCTATATTCAGTCGGACGAGAATGTCCGTCTCCTTTGTGGTGCGGTGAATCTCGGAAATGCGTTCGCCTGCAAACAGGATTTCCGCGATCTTGTTCCAATCCATTCCGTCTTTTCCCAAGATGAGCGATTTGCATCCAAGATTGCCTGCGAGTTCGGCGTCTGTGTCTCTGTCGCCTATGACATAGCTGTTTTTCAGGTCATAGGCATTGTTATCGGTATAATTCTTCAGCATTCCTGTGCCGGGTTTCCTCATAGGGGAGTGGTCTTCCGGTCGGTGATGGTCTATTAAGATATCGTCGAAAGTAATACCTTCCCCCTCAAGCGACTGAAGCAGAAAGTTTTGAATAGGCCAGAAGGCATTCTCAGGGAAAGACTCTGTGCCCAATCCGTCTTGATTGCTGACCATTACGAATTTAAAGTCGAGATGCTCGCGGATAAAGCCGAGATTACGGAACACTCCTTTTGTAAATTTCAGTTTCTCAAAAGAGTCTATCTGTTCATCTTGAGGTTCTTCTATCAGCGTTCCATCACGATCGATAAACAGGCACCTTGTTGATTTCATTTTTTATCCGTGCGTTTTAAGTTTTCCATCAGGCGACTTCGCAAAAGGCTTTGCCATTTTAGCGGCCCGTTCTTTAACCTCGACGCTGCCATATATATAATAGGAGATGAAAAACATCCATACACCTATGAAACAAAGTATGTACATGGTGATCAGGCTGGTTGCGACGAGTAGATAAATGAAATAGCCGGGGACCCCGCTCGGGTCGCCGTTAAGCATCCCCAATTGATTTATAGTCTGCGACAAAATCGTTATCAGGAGTGGTATGAAGGCAATGAAGCATGCGACAAAGGTCAGTAAGGTTGCCACAAGATGGGTAACAAACAGGAATCCCCAATGGCGAAGTCCCATCCTGTATCCCTTACGGAATATCTCGGTAAGTTTAGTCCTATGGTCAATCTGACATCGAATGGAGGAGAATGTGAGTGGCAATGTAAATATGTAGAGAAGTAGGAGTATTATCACGGAGGCGATGTATCCGGCAGCTGCGGATTTTTCTGGTGAGGCAATATGAGAAGAAGACACCAAACTTCCAAAGAAGGAGGAGCCAAAGTTGATGATGAATGTGCCAATTCCCGTAATAATAAACCCTACTCCCACCACTACAATGGCTCGAAGTATGTTTTGATTTAATTTCTTTCCATTGAGTAATGAGGCAATAGCTGCCATAAACCATATATTTGCGGCTACCGTCAGGATATAGCATCCCGTTATGAGGAGCAAAGTTATCATGGGGTGAGAAAGTCCAACCTCGTTGAATGTCTTATCGGGGATGTATAACAGGAATAGCAGGGTTAATAAAGCGGCGTTGACTAATGCCGGCAGCCATAGCCTTTTAATAGTAGTCTTGAAGGTAGAGATTAAGAGAGTGTATGCCGCCTTTATGCAGGCAGAGGTGCTCTTGTTGGTATATAATTCTATTTTCATAATTAAGCTTGCTTTCTTCTTCTAAATTCATTGCATACTATAGCGGTGGCAATCGCGACATTCAGGCTGTCTGCTGTTTTCCGCCCTTCGGGATAGTTCGGGATAAGGAGTCGGTGGTTTATCCTCTTTCTAATTACTGAAGAAATTCCGTTTCCCTCATTTCCCATGACTATGAGACCTTTTCCTGAAAGCGGCTCTTCATAGATGTTGTTTCCGTCCAGAAGGGTGCCGTATACCGGGTACCCGTCCGGACAAGAGTCGATCAATCTCTCTAAATCCGTGTATGAGACTTGAACTCGTGCTATACTTCCCATCGTGGCTTGAATAACTTTGGGACTATAGACATCGGCCGTATCCTTACTGCAGTAAATCTGAGAGATTCCAAACCAGTCGGCAATTCGTATAATTGTGCCTAAATTTCCCGGATCTTGAATGCCGTCTAAGGCTATGGCGAGACCTGTATTGGGAATGCTGGATGTCGTCTTGTCAAATATCGGGAATATGGCTAAGACATCCTGGGGATGTTGTAGAAAACTGATTTTTCTAAGTTCTTCTTCTGTTACCTCTATGCGTTCTGTACATGTGGATCCGCAGTCTTTCCATGCCGCAGTGTGAACGATAAGCCTTGCAGATGCGACCTTCAATAGGTCGCCTACGACTTTTGGCCCTTCAGCTACGAACACTCGTTCTTGTTGTCGATTTTTTTTCTGTTCCAGCGAACGAATGTATTTTATCTTGGCTTTGCTGAGCATCTCCATTATTTTCTTGCAAAGATAGCAATAATTCTTATTTTTTCCTTACCTTTGTACAATAATTTAGAGTGTTTTGAAATTTATTAAATCATATACATGCTTTTTGTTGGTGCTCCTTCTTACTGCGTGTAGTGCCTCGAAATTTATTCCGGATGAGCAATATCTTCTGGAGAAAGTAGAGATCAGATCAGATAAAAAAGGTTTTGATGCTGCATTGTTAGAGCCATATATCCGTCAGAAGGCAAATTCTAAATGGTTTTCGCTTTTCAAGATTCCGTTAGGGACATATGCTCTTTCTGGGAGAGACACCACGAGATGGATAAACCGGACACTTCAGAAAATTGGAGAAGAGCCTGTCATCTTTGACACATTACAGTCGGCATTGACATTGAATGATTTGCATACAGCCCTGCAAAACATGGGCTATATGCATTCTTCGGTGGATTTGGAGAAAAAGATAAAGGGAAAGAAGCTTACCGCAATTTACACACTTCACCCGGGAGAACCGTATTATATCCATTCGATAAAGTATGATATTCAGGATAAAAACATAGAGAGAATATTACAAATAGATAACCGATTGGAGGCTGGCCTAAAGCCAGGCTCTCAATTTACGGTTGATAAATTGGATGCCGAGCGCAGCCGTATCACGGCGATTCTGATGGATGATGGCTATTATAAGTTCCATAAGGACTATATTTATTATAGTGCGGACACTGCCCAAAACAGCCATGATATTAATCTTACTTTGCATTTGGCGCAGTATCGCGCAAATGAGACCTCTTCACTCAGAGATCATCCTCAGTACAGGATTCGTAGAGTTCGCTACCGAGGCAATGACAGTAAAGGGCTGCATCTGCGCAATTCTGTATTGGAATATAACACGGCATTTAGCGAGGGGAGAGCCTTTCGCTCGTCAGATCTACAACGCACCTATAATAACTTTGGCAGGTTGGGAGCCGTCCGCTATACAAATATCAATTTTCTCGAGGTGCCTGATAGCAACATGTTGGATTGCGATATACTGTTGAGTATGAATAAGCCGTCGACGATATCTTTTCAACCAGAGGGTACTAATACAGCTGGAGATTTAGGGGCGGCAGCGTCTCTTACCTATACCAACCGAAATATTTTCCATGGTTCAGAATTACTTTCTATTGAGCTACGAGGGGCTTTTGAAGCTATCACGGGACTGGAAGGATATGCCGATCAGGATTATCAGGAATATGGTATAGAGACCAAGTTGTCTTTTCCTCGGTTTGTAGCACCTTTCTTGAGTAAGGGCTTCCGTCGGCGTAGTCAGGCGGCATCTGAGCTTTCCTTAAGTTGGAATCTTCAGAATCGGCCGGAATTCCATCGCCGAGTCTTTTCTGCGGCATGGCGTTATAGATGGTCTAACTCTCGCAGGCACACTGCCTATCGCTTTGATTTGTTAGACCTTAATTATGTTTACATGCCATGGATAAGCGAGACCTTCAAGCATGACTATCTGGACAGTGTAAGCAACCGAAATGCCATTTTGCGTTACAACTACGAAGATTTGTTTATTATCAAGGTTGGCTTCGGCTTGACCTATAGTGATAGCAAGAATGTTTTTCGTGCAAATGTTGAGACGGCAGGTAATCTGCTGGGAGGTTTAGCGCATATGGTAAGATTTAGGAAAAAGGAAAACGGGCAATATACATTATTTAATATAGCCTATGCACAATATGTGAAATTGGATCTTGACTACACTCGGTTGCTGCAATTTGATTCCCGGAACTCTTTAGCCATGCATGCTGGAATTGGTATTGCCTATCCTTATGGTAATAGTGATGTCCTGCCGTTTGAGAAGCGATATTTTTCAGGAGGCGCAAACTCTGTCAGAGGATGGGGAGTCCGGGAGCTGGGACCAGGCACATTTCGGGGAACTGACGGAAGAATAGACTTTATTAATCAGACGGGTGATATGAAGTTGGACTTGAACTTGGAATATCGCACTTTTTTATTTTGGAAGTTCAACGGCGCTGTTTTTGTCGACGCAGGAAATATCTGGACCCTTCGTAATTATGAAGAACAGCCTGGCGGACAGTTCAAGCTGGATGAGTTTTATAAGCAGATTGCCGTTGCTTATGGCTTAGGGCTAAGGTTAAACTTCGGCTATTTCATATTGCGGTTTGATGCAGGCATGAAAGCGATCAATCCTGCTTATGAGTCTTCACGGGAACATTATGCGATATTCCATCCGAAGTTCAATCGTGATTTTTCTTTTCACTTTGCGGTAGGCCTTCCATTTTAATCTTCCATTTACCATTCTCCTTAACAGCCTGAACTACAAAAGTAGCATTGTTGATAAAGTGGCCAATCTGCCCGATGGTGTCGAGTTGTAGGAAATTCTTCACATGAATGCGTATATGTGCGCATGAGTCGTTCCTTTCAAGTGCGATATTCTCCAATTCATGAGTGGCTCCTTCTGTCTGTGCATGGAGAGTGTCAATATCAGCCTGATACATTTGAGAGGCCGCATAGTAAAGCCATTTCCGAGAATCTCTTGTTACAAAAGGCATAGATTCTCTGTATTGGCAGTTGAAGTAATGTACGGCAAAAGAGTCAACAACAGCTTCGAGCTTATTTTCACTTTGCTTGTTGCCGCAGGAAGAAAAGAACGCCAAACAAACAGCTATTATAGAAAGATTAATTTTCATCTCTAAACATTAAATTTGAACAAAGGTAAAGAAATAATTTTGTAATTCCGTCTTTTTATGTTACTTTTGTTTTAAAATTCAGAACAGCATGCTGAGATTCATTTCTTTTGGAAGTGGTAGCAGCGGCAACTGTTATTATCTGTATACCGATAATGACGGTTTGTTGATAGATGTGGGGGTTGGGGTGAGAATCCTTAAGAAGAGTTTCCATAATTATGGAGTGCCACCACAAAATGTGCACCATATACTTATTACACATGATCATGCCGATCATGTGAAATCTGTCGGAAGTTTTAGTCGAGACTTTAAGTTGCCGGTTTATGCAACCTCAAAAGTGCATAAAGGCATAGAACAGAATTGTTGTGTAAGATGCAAGATATTGCCCGAACACAAGAAATTAATAGAGGTCAATGTCCCAATTGTCTTTGGTGATTTTAAGATAATGCCTTTTCATATTCCTCATGACAGTCAAGATTGTGTGGGATATCAAATTGAGTCAGAGGGAATCGTATTTGTTTTGATGACAGATGTCGGGCATGTTACTGACGAGATGAAACGTATTATCGGTTTGGCAAACTATTTGGTCCTTGAGGCTAACCACGATGATGACATGTTGAAGAACGGCCCGTATCCGGAACACCTTAAAAGTCGGATTAAGAGTAAGATTGGGCATCTGAGTAATAGGGAGTGTGGGGTGGCATTGGCAGAGAATGCGACGCCTAATCTGAAACATGTCTGGCTTTGTCATTTAAGCGAAGAGAACAATCATCCGGAATTAGCACGAAAGACCATCGAGCATGTCCTTCGTGGTTATGGTATTATTGCGGGGACAGATTTTAAGCTTGATGTTTTGAAGCGCAAAGTTCCGTCAGAGATTCAGGAATTGATATAGTATCCCACCTTGTATAGGTTAAGAAGCAGCAGGGAGCCTTTCCCTTCGCATAATCTTTTTCTCCATTTGTTATGGGACCTCCTATACAGGGAGTCGATAGCTCCTCTTAGGTGATATTTCCTCAGTTTTTCCGCGAACAGAATGATACGGGAGTAGCCATACAGTTCTTTCCTGTGCGCTTTTAGTGTCCGGATACTTTCTTCGGTTTTGGCAATGAAGTCGCAGTTGTTTTCAAACTTGGAGAACCCCACGGGGTTGTTGATGTGCGTAATTTTTATCTCGGCATCCTTAAGCTGTTTTCCATATGCAACATCTTCATAACCGTATCCTCGATAATTGATATCTAACGGATGCTCAAGCATGAGCGACCTGAGAATCATGAAGTTGGATGTATGAAAGTCAAGATAGGGATGCTCTCTGCGCTTTCTGCAAGTATGCTTTCTTTCAGAGGTCTTCTCATAGTGAAAGCGGAGATTATGGAGTTTTCTCCCGATAACTTTATAACCGCCGTAAATTACCATCTCCTGATTTTCGGTCTTGAGATATTGCTCAAGGAAGTGGGAATTAATTATGAGCATATCGCTATCAATGAAAAGCAGCCACTCATTTTTGGCCTCTTGTGCCAAGAAGTTGCGAATGGCAGCCCTTCCCACATTTTCTTTCCTTACTATATATCTACAGTTGTGCAGACTACCAACCATTCTGTTACCGGCGATAATTGTGCCCTCTGTAGAGCCATCGTCTGCCACGATGATCTCATAGTCTAAATCTTGTATAGAGGCAGCTTGTTCCACAAGGCTCTTTACGAGGTCTGTACAGTCGTCATTACGGGTCGGGATGAGTATTGAGAGCGATTTCTTCATTTTTTCTTTACAGTTTTGACTTCAGGTATTTGCCGGTCAGACTTTGCTCGCATTTGGCTAAAGTTTCTGGAGTTCCTGCACACACCAGACTGCCTCCCTTGTCGCCGCCTTCAGGACCCAGGTCGATCACCCAGTCTGCGCATTTTATGATGTCCATATTATGTTCAATAATCAGGATGCTGTGTCCTCTTTCGATGAGGGCGTTAAAGGCGTGTAGCAGTCGTTTGATATCGTGAAAATGCAGTCCCGTCGTAGGCTCGTCGAAGATAAACAGAGACGGCTCGGCTTGTTCCTGACCGATGAAGTATGCCAATTTCACTCGCTGGTTCTCTCCCCCGGAAAGCGTAGAGGAGCTCTGCCCCAGTTTAATGTATCCCAATCCAACTTCTTCGAGGGGTTTCAATCGGCTAACAATGAGCTTTTGTTTATATTTCCCAAAGAATTCAATGGCTTCGGAAACGGTCATGTTCAACACATCATTGATATTTTTCTCGTGGAAATGTACATCGAGAATATCTTTCTTGAATCGTTGTCCATGACAGGTTTCGCATTCTAAGACAAGGTCGGCCATAAATTGCATTTCAACCGTGATGACGCCGGCTCCGTTACATTCCTCGCACCGACCGCCTTCTGCATTGAAAGAAAAGTATTGCGGACTGAAGCCTAATTGCTTTGCGAGAGGTTGTTCGGCATACAGCTGGCGGATGGCATCGTAGGCCTTTACATAGGTAGCTGGATTGGAGCGGGTTGACTTTCCGATAGGGTTTTGGTCTACAAACTCCACATGTTTCACCTCTTTCCAGTCCCCCTCCAGTCCAAGATATTCTCCCGGGACATCGGCCACTTCATCAAGGTGGCGTTTCAAGGCCGGGTATACGATGCCTTTAACCAAGGAACTTTTGCCTGATCCGGAAACTCCTGTTACGACCGTCAATACATTTAAGGGTATTTCCACATCAATTCCTTTCAGGTTGTTCATTCTCGCTCCTTTCACTTTGATGGCCATGTTCCATGGCCGCCGCGATTTTGGGAGTTCGATAAATTCTTCTCCCGTGAGATATTTCACCGTATAAGAATTCGGGAAAGCCTTGACCGTTGCCTTGGAAAGTTTGTCGGTGTCTCCCTGGAAAACGATTTCCCCACCCAGTCTGCCTGCGTCTGGCCCAACATCGATCAGGTAGTCAGCAGTGCGCATGATTTCTTCATCGTGCTCAACGACAATGACCGTGTTGCCAAGGCTTTGCAGTTCCTTGAGTACATGGATGAGTTGGTGGGTGTCCCGGCTGTGCAGACCGATGCTCGGTTCGTCGAGAATGTAGAGAGAGCCTACAAGCGAACTTCCCAAGGATGTTGTCAGATTGATGCGCTGACTTTCACCTCCTGAGAGGGTATTCGATTGTCTGTTAAGCGTCAGGTATCCTAATCCGACTTCGCAGAGAAAGAGAAGTCGGTTTTTGATTTCCGTGAGAAGTCGTTTGCCCACTTCTGCGTCATGCTCGTTTAGTTGAAGATGATCGAACCAATCTTTAAGGTTTACGATAGACATCTGCACTAAGTCGGTGATACTCCGGCCATGAATCTTTACCCAAGTTGCTTCTTTCTTCAGTCGGGTGCCATGGCAGTCTGGACAAGTTGTCTTGCCCCTATAGCGACTCATCATCACACGATACTGGATCTTATACTGGTTTTCCTTCACCATTTGAAAGAAAGAATCCACGCATACTTTTTCCCGCAAGTCCAGGTGTTCCTCTGAAGGAAGACCATGCCAGAGCATGTCTTTCTCTTTCTGTGAAAGTTCCATATAGGGTTTGAAGATAGGGAAGTCATCCGCCTGTGCCCTTCTGCAGAACTCCGTCTGCCATGCCCCCATTTTTTCCCCGTGCCAGCACTGCACGCAGCCGTCGTATACGCTGAGTGTAGAATTCGGTATGACGAGTTTCTCATCGATGCCGATTACACTGCCAAAGCCTTCACAGGTGGGGCAGGCACCTAAAGGGGAGTTGAACGAGAACATGTTGTCGTTGGGTTCCTCAAATTTCATTCCGTCAGCCTCAAACCGGTCTGAGAAGTCGAAAGTGAGGTTGGAAGGCAGGAAGACGAGCCGGCACATGCCGTCTCCTTCATACATGGCCGTTTCCGCGGAATCCACCAGTCGGGCTATCTCGTCTTTCTCGTCGGAGACGCTCAGGCGGTCGATGAGGAGGAAAAGGTTGGTCTCCTTGCGCTTCTCTTCAAGGAAATTATCGATGCGGACCACTTCCCCGTTCACGAAGATGCGGGAGTATCCTTGTTGGAAATCCATTTCCAGCTGTTTTTTCAAGGTTCTTCCCTCGATAATGCGAAGCGGCGCGAGCACCATGAACCTGGTCCCCTTCGAGAACTGTCGGGTGCATTGTATGATGTCTTCTGTAGAATGTTTCTTAACTTCTTGGCCGCTGACGGGCGAGTAGGTCTTGCCAATGCGTGCGAAAAGAAGGCGGAGATATTCATAGATTTCGGTGGAAGTGCCCACCGTGGAGCGAGGGTTTCTCGAAACGACCTTTTGCTCGATGGCTATGGCAGGAGGCAACCCCTTGATGAAGTCGCATTCCGGCTTGCTCATTCGACCGAGAAACTGGCGGGCATAGCTCGACAGCGACTCCACATAGCGGCGCTGTCCTTCGGCATAAAGGGTGTCGAAAGCAAGGGAACTCTTCCCCGAACCGCTTACCCCGGCAATGACAATAAACCGATTGCGGGGGATTTTCAGGCTGATATTTTTCAGGTTGTTAACCCTCGCCCCTTTGATTTCTATGAATTTATCTTCCATCTTAATTATTTTTGCTTGTTGCCGGAAGGCTTCATGGCCGACCTGTCAGGATTTGCCTTTGGGGGATGTTGATGGTGAGGCAGGCTGTGTTGGCATCGGAATTTTAGTTGGAGTTTCTTTTTCCGTAACCTCTGTGGGATCATGGGGCACCACCAGGAAGTCATACCATTGGCGAGCTTTCCGTTCGGAGCGTTCCGACAGTTTTCCTGTAAGATACTGCTCTATCATGAGCTGGGCGAGCGGGGCGGCAAGGTCGGCACCGAATCCCGCGTTCTCCACATATACGGATACGGCAATCTTCGGGTTGTTCATGGGTGCATAGCCGATAAACACCGAGTGGTCTTCTCCCGGATTTTCTGCTGTTCCGGTCTTGCCGCAAATCTGCCAGTCCGGATGCTGGATGGCCGTTGCGGTTCCCGTTGTAACGGCCTTGCGCATGCCCTTCCGGATCAGTTCAAAAGCCTCTGGCGATGCCGTCGACAGTCGGCGGGTCGTGTAGGTGGTGTCCACATCTTTGTGAATATGTGGAATATAATAGTATCCTTTGTTCGCGATGATCGCTGCGAGGTTGCAGAGTTGGAGTGGGGTGGCAAGCACTTCTCCTTGTCCCATTCCCACCCACATGATGGTGGCCTCGTTCCATCGCCCGCTGTAGAGCCTTTCCAGCATCTCGGAATCCGGCATCTCGCCGTCGGTTTCCCCCTCCATGTCAATGCCTAAAGGTCTTCCGAGGCCAAGGCTCGACATGTATTCTTTCCATTTGTTGATGGCCTCAAGTTTGTTTTTATATTTTACCCTGTCCCTTATCATATTCATAAATGCCTTGCAGAACCAGGAGTTGCACGAATGGGCGATGGCTCCGATGAGGTCTTGGGGCGAGCTGTGCTTATGGCATCCGATGTGCATGTTGTTTTTCCAGAACCCTTCGCTGCATGTGAATTTAGAGTCTTTGTTGACGATGCCTTCACTCACGAGTGCCAGTGCCTGCGCTACCTTGAAGGTGGAACCAGGAGAGTAGGCCTGTCCGATGGCACGGTTGATGGTGTCTGATAGGAACGACTTGGACACAAGGCATTTCACTTCGCCCGTTGAGGGCTCAATGGCTACGATGCTTCCCTGTTTGCCTTCGAGCAGCCTTTCGGCCAAAGCCTGCATCTTGCCGTCAAGGGTCAGCCGGGCTGACACATGCCCCGCCTGCCCGAAGGAGCATAGGGCGATGAGCCATATCGGGATGAGAAATACAAGTCGTTTCAGTTTCATCTGTCTTGCAAAGATACATATAATTTGTGAGAAAATGAAATGTACTCTCCGAATTTGAATCTCGCGGGGTGGAGAGTGATGGCTGATAATTCGACAAAATCGGCGATATTGACTGACGAAATCGCCGAAATCGTGGGACGAAATCGCCGATTTTGTCAGCCTGTTTGCCGTCATCGGTTTTGATATAGATTAACGATTCCGCTTCCTGCCGCTTTATTTTGAATGCTGAATGCCTGCGGCCGGGATTTTATTTGTAATTTTGTAGTCGTCCAAATGATTGTTAATTAGGAATATGGTGAAGACCCACGAGCTGGATATGCTTCATGGACCGTTGCTGGGCAAGCTGATGGTCTTTGCGTTGCCTTTTGCGGCAAGCAGCGTGCTTCAGCAGTTGTTTAATACTGCCGATGTGGCTGTGGTGGGGCAGTTCGTGGGTTCTCTTTCGCTTGCGGCCGTGGGTGCGAACACCTTCCTGATAAATCTGATGATCAATTTCTTCGTTGGTATCTCCCTCGGAGCCAATGTGGTCATTGCCAATCACATAGGTCAAGATGACAAGACGCGGATTCGTAATGCCGTGTCTACGAGCATGTTGCTCTCTTTCGTTAGTGGAATCGTACTGCTCTTGGTAGGCGTCGGGGTCTCTCATCAAATCCTTCAGTGGATGAATACGCCGGAAGAGGTGCTCCCCTTGGCGGTGGTCTATCTGAGAATCTATTTCCTTGGAGCTCCTTTTATCATGGTATATAATTTCGGGGCAGCCATTTTGCGAAGTCATGGTGATACCAAGCGACCGCTGTATATACTCCTTGTGGCGGGAACCATCAATGTGGCCCTCAACCTGATTTTCGTTATTGGACTGAAATGGGGAGTGGCAGGGGTGGCCATCGCCACCGATATTGCCAATGTTTTCAGTGCCTGCAGCATCGTATGGCTCTTGCTGAAAGAGCCAGAGCCGTTTCGCCTTGAGATAAGGGCGCTTCGTCCAGCGCGGCACGAGCTTATGCGCATTCTTCAGATAGGAGTCCCGGCGGGCATACAAACCACGGTCTTCTCGTTCAGTAACATCTTCGTGCAGACGGCCATCAACGGGTATGGAGCGGCAGCGATTGCGGGTGCTTCCGTTGCCCAGAACTTCGACAGCTATTGCTATTTTCTGATGTCGGCCTTCTGTGGGGCAGCCATGACCTTCATCAGTCAGAACTACGGAGCGGGGAAAATTGAGCGCTGCAAGCGCATCTTCTGGATTTGTCTGTTCTTTGCGGCTGCGTCCTGCTTCCTCAGCAACATGCTTTTCTATGGCGGGGCCAACTTTTTCCTCTCCTTTTTCACGGACGATCTGGAGGTGATCCGCTATGCCAAGCTCCGCATGGAGTATGTGCTTCTCTTCCAAACATTGGCCGCTTCGTATGAGCTGACGGCTGCCGCCTTGCGGGGCATGGGCTATTCCATGCAGCCGGCCGTTATTACCATTCTCGGAACCTGTGTGCTCCGGTTGATCTGGATATTCTTTGTCTGTCCGATATTGCCCGGCTATCAGAATCTGATGCTCGTCTATCCGGTTTCCTGGATTCTGACGGGGGCGATTATGGTTGTGGCCTATGTGGTCTATTCCCGCAGGGCTTTTGCCTTCTTGCGGCAATAGGATGGGGAGGCGGAGCGGCGACGGTTCCCCGTCATCTTTACGGCTTTCCGGTCTAAGAATCGCGAATGAGAATTTTAGAAAAAACATATAGGAAAATTTGCAAGGGTCGGAAAAAGATAGTACCTTTGCACTCGCAATCCGAAAAAGCGGGGTGTAGCGCAGCCCGGTAGCGCTCCTGGTTTGGGACCAGGCGGTCGCAGGTTCGAATCCTGTCGCCCCGACAAAGGCGAGATGCCAAATGGTTGGTCGACAACCATTTGGCATCTTTGTTTTCAAGAGGAATTGCCTGCGTTGTCGGGACAAGAATAATGATGGCTGTTTTTGTTGCAGATCATAGGGAAGAGATGCCCGCGATCTGTTAAGAGGGTTGCCAAAAGTTAGGTTAGGAATCTGTTGGGGGTGCAATTTCGATACAGGTAAGCTGAGAGAATTCTTCCCCTTGACAGGATACGGGGCGGCGGCCGTCGTTCCTGTGGGATGTATAGCATCCGACTGTCCGCATCCGGAGAAGAGACGGAAGCTCATGGAGAAACTTTTGGGGACTATCTGATAAAAGCAAAGAAGGCGATGAAACAGAATTCATCGCCTTTCCCTTATTATTCGGCTAAAGCTGCGGCCACGGCCTTGGCAACCTCTTTCATGTTTTGTGTGGGTTCGAAACGGGCAATCGCCTTACCGTGCCTGTCAATGAGAAACTTGGTGAAGTTCCATTTGATATCAGACTTATCGGCATAGCCGGGATCTTTCTTCTTGAGCATGCCGGCCATGAATTTCGCCTTGATGCCTTTGCCGAAATCCTTGAAAGCTTGTTCGTTTTTCAGCCAAGTATATAGCGGGCTCTCATTATCTCCGTTTACTTCAATCTTGTCGAACAGAGGAAAAGTGGTCTCGTAGTTCTCCGTACAGAATTGGTGGATATCCTGGATGCTTCCGGGAGCCTGCGCCCCAAATTGATTACAAGGGAAATCGAGTATTTCGAAACCTAGTTCTTTATACTTCTCGTAGATAGCCTGCAATTCCTTATACTGAGGTGTGAAGCCACATTTCGTCGCTGTATTTACGATAAGCAGTACCTTTCCCCTGTACTCTTCGAGTTTTACATCCTTCCCGTATTCGTCCTTAACCGTGAATCCGTATAGATTCTCCTGTGCCGTTGCAGTGAGGGCAAAGACAGTTGTCAATATCAAGATGAGCTTTCGCATTGTTAAATGTATTATGAATTGCCAATATAACGGATGGAAACGGGAAATATTATTGGTCTCGGCAATTGGTGAAACTTCAAGAGAATAAAAAGAGGCGGTAAGCCTGATTATGGCCTACCGCCTCTCTCATCCTTTTGGGCCTCTATACAACTTCTATTCGCTTTACATCCTTGCTTTCTTCTTTTTTGTTGAGCTTTGGAATTACAATTTCCAGAACTCCATCGTTTACCTTGGCAGAGATCTTATCACGATCCGCATTCTCAGGTAAGATGTAGCTTTGTTCATAGTTAGAATAGCTGAACTCACGGCGCAGATAGTGCTCCTTCTTGTTCTCTTCTTTGTGTTCCATTTTGTTCTCTATGGCAACATTCAGATTCCCGTCATGATCTACATTTACGCGGACGAACTCTTTCTTCAGGCCTGGAGCAGCGATCTCCATCGTATACTCTTTCTCATTTTCCTTAACATTGACCGCGGGTGCCGTGGTGTTAAACTGCGGCATTAGGTCTGTATCAAAGAAATTGTCATCAAACCAATTGCTTAACCAATTAGAATTTTTGTTTCTGCGAGCTAATAACATAATTAATACCTCCTATTTCTGTTTTAGTCTTTTATTTATGTTTTGAGGCCTTTCGGCTGAATGAGCTTCCAAGTCTCAATATCTAAAACGACAAGATTCATACCAGTCTCTATATTCTGCCATAACTGGCAGTAAAGTTACAGGTTTTGTCAGCAAAGTTTAAAATAATTTACTTTTACTGACAATTCTCGTGGGGGAGATAAAAAAGAGGAAGCTTTTGGAGCCTCATCTTATATTTTATATTTTAATTACTTAACTTACCTTGATGATACCTTATCTTACTTGATGATACCTTCTTCTATGAAAATCTTTTTTAACGCAACCACACCACGCTCTACTTGTTCCTGACTGTGAGTAGCCATCAGGGCAAAACGGACGAGAGTATCTTGTGGGGCGCATGCGGGAGGGATAACCGGGTTGATGAATACACCTGCATCAAAAGCTTTTTTCGTAACTTCAAATGTCTTGTGAATGTCGCGCACATATAGTGGAATGATGGGGCTCTCGGTTTCTCCGATTTCGAATCCTTCTTCGCGGAAACGCTTTAGGGCATAGTGAGTTACATTCCAGAGATGCTCAATACGGTGGGGCTCTTCTTGAATGATGTGAAGAGCTTCCATTGCTGCAGCCGTAGCGGCGGGAGTGTCGCTGGCACTGAATATATAAGTGCGACAGGTATGCCGTAAATAGTTGATGGTATCAGAATCTCCGGCAATGAATCCTCCAATGGATGCCAAGCTCTTAGAAAATGTTCCCATGATGAGGTCTACCTCATCAGTAAGACCGAAGTGATCGCAGACGCCACGGCCCTGTCTGCCGAATACGCCCAAGCCATGGGCTTCATCAACCATGATGGAGCAGTTGTATTGATGCTTAAGTTCAACAATCTCTGGCAACTTCGCCAAATCTCCCTCCATCGAGAATACGCCGTCTACGACAATCAGCTTGACAGCTTCTTGTGGCAGTTTTTGAAGCACACGCTCCAAATCCTCCATGTCGTTGTGCTTGTAGTGTAGCTGAGTTGCAAATGAAAGTCTGCGGCCATCAACGATGGAAGCGTGGTCCCGGTCATCGCAAATGATATAGTCTCCACGACCTACAACGGCGGCGATGACGCCGGAATTTACAGAAAAGCCTGTTGAAAAACAAAGGGCTTCGTCCTTATGCTCAAATTCGGCCAGTTCTTTTTCCAGTTGTACATGGATGTCTAATGTCCCATTGAGGAACCTGCTTCCAGCACACCCTGTGCCATATTTCAGGAGAGCTTTCTCTGCTGCAGCAATTACTCGTTCGTCCCCCGTAAGACCGGTGTAAGCATTGCTTCCGAACATTAATACCCGATGACCTTCCATCGTAACTTCAGGTCCTTGCTTGCTTGTGATAGCGCGGAAATATGGATACACTCCTGCGGCCATAAATTTCTGTGGCTCACGATAGCTCTTATACCTTTCTTGTAATTGTCCCATTTAAACGATGTAGAATAACTACTTTTTGTTACAGGTTGCAAAGTTACAAAAAAAAACTCTTAATTTGCTTAATTTCATCAAGAAATATTCTAAATGATGATTTTTTTAGAAAATAGGAGGATTTGCTTCTTTTATTTCGTATCTTTGCAGCAAAGTAGAGACATCATGAAGAAACAGATACTTTTTATCATGAACCCAATTTCGGGAACAACCTCGAAGTCAGGCGTCCCAAATCTCATAGACAAATATCTCGACAAAGAAAGGTTTGACTATGAAATTAAGAGTACAGACTATGCGGGCCATGGTGTTGAATTGACAAAGGAGGCGGTGGCCTGTGCTATCGATATTGTCGTTGCCGTAGGTGGTGATGGCACGGTAAACGAAGTTGCCCGTTCATTAGTGCATACAAAGACGGCACTTGGTATTCTTCCCTGTGGTTCTGGTAATGGACTTGCTCGCCATTTGATGCTGCCAATGAATCTTCGTAGGAGTATAGAAGTTATAAACTTGTGCGAAATCCATGATTTGGATTATGGCGTTATCAATGATCATCCTTTCTTTTGCACTTGTGGTATGGGATTTGATGCGGATATCAGCCAGAAATTTGCGGAGTCGGGTAAGCGTGGGCCAATAACTTATGTCCAGAAAGTTTTGGAGGAAGGTCTGAGATATAAACCTAAAGCCTATGAGATTGAATTCGATGGTGATACCACTCGCTACAGGGCTTTCCTTATTTCTTGCGCCAATGCCTCCCAGTATGGTAATAATGCTTATATCGCCCCACAAGCCTCAATGAGTGATGGCATGATGGATGTGATTATTATGGAACCATTTGATTTGTTGGAAGCTCCACAGATAGCTATTGACATGTTTAATAAAACTCTTGATAGAAGTTCGAAGATCAAGAGCTTTAAAACAAAACACTTAAAGATTCATCGAGCTGCTCCAGGGGTTATCCATTTCGACGGCGATCCCGTGATGACTGTTGCTGATGTGGATGTGCGTTTATTTGAAAAGGGATTCAAAGTTGTTGTAAATCCTGGTGCGAACAAGGACCTTCGTAAACCCAATATGTTTCAGAGTGCAGCGGCGGAACTTTTTAATGAAATCAATGTTGTTAAAGATGATATTTCCAAACAGGGCAGACATGTGCTGGCCCTAAGTAAGATCTTGCACAGGAAGTTGAATCTATAAATAGAAATCGTCGGTTAATTTCTTATACCACTCACTTTTTATATTGTGTTCTTCTAATAGGGATACATGTAATTCTTCTGTCTCTGTATTTCTTTTTGAAAATGCGAGCAATAATCTTTTTTCTCGTTTGTCTCTGGTGGTCTTCACCCATATTTTCTTTTTGGTGAAGAATCCTGAAAAATAAGATTCTGCAAGAATGTCTTCTAAGTTCTCGACAGGGATTATAATACTTAATTCTCCTTCTGGCTTTAAGAGCCTCTTTGAATGATGGAAGAGGTTATTGAAAGACAGGGCGTCCGTATGTCGTGCAATAGCTCTCTTGGTGTCAGGAGTTTTCAAGGAATTTACAAAGTAAGGCGGATTACAGACGATGGCATCATATTGCAACTCGGGCTGGAATTTTTGTAAGGGGGTATGAAAGACTTGTAGCCTGTCAGAGAACGGGCTGTTTAAAAAGTTCTCTTCTGCCTGCTCACATGCATTTTCTTCAATATCAATGCTCTCCACGATAGCCTTAGGAAATCTTTGCGCCATTATGAGCGCTATCAGTCCTGTGCCTGTTCCAATGTCAAGGATGCGCCTCCCTCCTTTTGCCCATGCTCCCAATAAAACTCCGTCTGTGCCAACTTTCATTGCACATCGATTTTGTTTTATCGTGAATTGCTTGAATGTAAACTCGTCTTTCATCATGGTTTTAAACGCATGAATCCCTTTTTTATTTTATGAATTTCCCTAAAAACCAACTTCTTATAGATAAATAACATGACTTTATTATCGATTTCTTATAAAAAATATGTATCTTTGCATGCTAAATGGTTATTTAGGTTATATATGAGTAGAAAAATGAACCCATCTATACAGACTATTACTGACTTCAATGGAGATGTGAACGAGCTGTTCAAGATAGATGTAAACAGCGATGTGCCAATACTTTGCACTCGTAACCTCTTCTTTTTCCCAGGCGTAGTCTCTCCAATTATTATCGGTCGTCCGGCAAGTTTGAAATTGCTTGAGTATCAACAGAAGGATCCAGAGGGAATCTTTGCCGTCTTTTGTCAAAAGGATGTGAATGTTGACTTGCCACAGGAGAAAGATCTCTATAAGACCGGTGTCTATGCCAAGTTGCTCCGGATCATGGAAATGCCGGGGAATGGAGGCTCTGTAACAGCTATCCTTCAGGCCCTTGGCCGCTGCGAGCTTGAACAGATTACCCACTACACCCCTTTTTACCGAGGCATAGTGAAACATTTAGAGGAGGTGTATCCTTTGGAGAAAAACAAGGAATTTCGCACGGCGATGCAAGATTTGCGCCAGAAAGTAGTGGAGTATATCCATCTGAATGATGAAGTTCCTAATGAGACGGAGTTTGTGATCCGTGATACGACAAATGATATTATCTGTCTGAGTTTTATCCAAACAAATCTTCCGTTTACGGTTACGGACAAGGCAAATCTGATAAAAGGAGCAGATACTATGGAGCGCTTGTTCCGTACTCTTCGCCTGATTAATCGTGATCTGGAATTGTTGAGGTTAAAGCAATCAATTCAGACTAAGACCCGCCAAGACCTTGATGAGCAACAGCGAGAGTATTTCCTTAAGCAGCAAATCAAGAATATAGAAGAAGAATTAGGAGGGGAAGGAACTCCCGAACGCAAAGAACTTACAGAGAAAGCTGCAAAGAAAAAGTGGCCAGAGAGTGTAAAGGCCATTTTCGATAAGGAAATTACCAAGCTTGACTTGCTGAATTCACAGAGTCCGGAATATAGCGTACAGTTAAACTATCTGCAGACTTTGGTCGACCTTCCATGGGCTGAATACACAAAAGACGACTTGGATTTGAAGCGAGCCCAGCGTATTCTCGACCGCGACCATTATGGTATGGAAAAAGTGAAAGAACGCATTCTTGAGTATATTTCCGTATTAAAGTTGCGAGGTGATCTCAAATCGCCTATACTTTGTCTGTATGGTCCGCCGGGAGTTGGGAAAACCAGTCTCGGCAAGAGCATTGCTGCGGCCATGAAGCGTAAATATGTTCGAGTTTCTTTGGGAGGGTTGCACGATGAGAGTGAAATTCGCGGACATCGTCGTACTTATGTCGGTGCAATGCCGGGCCGCATCATCAAGAGTATTCAGAAGGCAGGTTCTTCTAATCCGGTTTTCATTCTTGATGAGATAGACAAGGTAACCCAGAACACCATCAATGGCGACCCTTCGTCGGCAATGCTTGAAGTGCTGGATCCTGAACAAAACAATGCGTTCCATGACAATTATCTTGATGTGGACTATGATCTCTCAAAGGTTTTGTTCATTGCCACGGCCAATGATTTGAACACAATTCCCCGTCCTTTGCTTGACCGCATGGAGATTATCGAGGTTACTGGCTATATAACGGAAGAGAAGATTGAAATTGCAAAGCGCCATTTAGTTCCGAAGGAATTAGAGAATACGGGGTTCGACATGTCTGGTGAAAAGCCTGTATTCGCAAAGGCTGCGCTTGAAAAGATCATCGAGTCGTATACTCGTGAGAGCGGTGTTCGTCAGTTGGAGAAGCAGATCAACAAGTTGTTGCGCAAGCTGGCTTTCCTGAAAGCTAAGGATGGCAAGTTGCCTTATAAGAAAATCACTCCTGCGGAGATTGAAGATCTTTTGGGTAAACCACCATTCTACCGTGATATTTACCAAGGCAATGCCTATGCTGGAGTGGTAACAGGGTTAGCCTGGACCTCTGTAGGGGGTGAGATCCTTTTCATCGAAACATCTCTGAGTAAAGGCAAGGCTGGGAAGCTGACCCTTACAGGTAACCTTGGTGATGTGATGAAAGAAAGTGCAGTCATCGCCCTTGAATATGTCAAGGCACATGTTGATAAATTGAGAGTAGACTATCGCATCTTTGACCAATATAATATTCATATACATGTACCAGAAGGGGCAACTCCCAAGGACGGACCTTCCGCGGGTATTACGATTGCAACTTCTATAGCATCTGCGCTCACTCAGCGAAAAGTGCGTAAGAATACGGCTATGACGGGTGAGATAACTCTTCGAGGCAAGGTCTTACCTGTAGGAGGCATCAAGGAGAAAATTCTGGCTGCAAAGCGTGCTGGGATTACCGATATAGTTATGTGTCAGGATAACAAGAAAGATATCAGCGAGATTCCTGCCATCTACCTTAAGGGTGTCAACTTCCATTATGTTGAGAATGTACAGGATGTATGGGATTTCGCTTTAACTGACGAGCAGGTTAAGAATCCTATTCGTTTTGAAATCGAAGAACAAAAATAGGCCAATGACATTCGTACTGCAACATACGGATAATGCCAGTGATGCCCGTACGGGAATCATTACTACCGATCACGGTCAGATCAAGACTCCCATCTTCATGCCGGTGGGAACCTGTGGCTCTGTGAAAGGGGTTCATTTTCAAGAACTGTGTGATCAGGTCAAAGCTCAGATTATTTTGGGTAATACCTATCATCTCTATCTTCGCCCGGGGCTTGAAATACTCAAGGTGGCAGGGGGCTTGCATGGTTTCAGTGGATGGGAGCGGCCAATCCTGACAGATAGTGGAGGCTTCCAGGTTTTTTCTTTGACTGGCATTCGAAAGCTGAGAGAGGAAGGGTGTGAGTTCCGTAGCCATATTGATGGCAGCAAGCATATTTTTACCCCAGAGAATGTGATGGATACAGAGCGGGTCATCGGTGCAGATATCATGATGGCTTTTGACGAATGCCCTCCCGGGCAGAGTGATTATCAGTATGCCAAGCAAAGCCTTGGGATGACGCAGCGTTGGCTTGATCGTTGTATACGGCGTTTCGATGAGACGGCCCCTCTCTATGGATATGCTCAGTCGTTGTTTCCTATAGTTCAGGGCTGTACCTATAAGGACTTGCGTCAGGAGGCGGCCAAATTTGTTGCAGATAAGGGGGCCGACGGCAATGCTATCGGAGGACTTGCCGTGGGAGAACCTACTGAAGTGATGTATGAGATGATAGAAGTGGTGAATGAGATACTGCCCAAGGATAAGCCCCGCTATCTGATGGGAGTGGGGACACCGCGGAACATCCTTGAAGCCATTGAGCGGGGGGTAGATATGTTTGACTGTGTGATGCCTACTCGTAATGGGCGTAACGCGATGCTCTTTACTTACAACGGTACGATGAATATGCGTAACAAGAAGTGGGAAATGGACTTCACCCCCATAGCCCCCGACGGGTGCGAGTTTGATAAGATTTATACCAAGGCTTATCTGCACCACCTCTTTAAGGCGCAGGAGCTTCTTGCCATGCAGATTGCCTCGATCCATAACCTGGCATTCTATCTCAGGTTGGTGTCTGATGCCCGCACCCATATAGAGCTGGGAGATTTTGTCCCTTGGAAAAATAGTATCATCGATCAACTTGGAAAGAGAGTTTAAGGAGAATATGGAATACAAGGAATTGCGAAGACACTATCAGCGCTATCGGGTGCTAAGATGGCTGGATAGGCATCCGGCCTGGTTACACCGTCTTGCACATTGGCTTTATGACCATACAGGATGGTTGCGGAAGAGGGGCATGGCCCTCGCATCTGAACTAGGCTTTCTGAAAGTGCTGAATCCATTTAAATATATCAAGCGGCTTGATTGGTATATCATCAAGAAGTTTATCGGCACTTATATCTTCTCTATTGTGCTGATTATTTCGTTAGCAGTGGTCTTTGATGTCAACGAGAATCTGTCTAAGTTCACTTCCTATCATGCGCCTTTGCACGCCATCATATTCGACTATTACCTGAACTTCATCCCTTACTTCTCCAATCTGTTCAGTGCGCTGTTTGTCTTTATCGCCGTAATCTTCTTTACATCAAAACTGGCAGGAAATTCCGAAATAATAGCCATGTTGGCGGCAGGTGTCTCTTTCAAGCGTCTTATGCGTCCTTATATGATATCATGCGTGCTCATTGCCATGGTGTCGTATTATTTGAGTGCTTATGTTATTCCCCACGGAACTGTTGTGCGACAGAATTTTGAGGCACTCTATCGTAACAACCAGAAAAGCACCTCCGCGGAAAATGTGCAGCTACAAGTGGGACCGGGCATCATCGCATATATCCAGCACTATGATAACAATCTGAAAAAGGGATATGGTTTTTCGCTTGATAAGTTTGAGAATAAGAAACTGATAAGCCATATGACAGCAATGGAGATACAGTATGACACCATCTCTGATTCGAAGTATCACTGGAATGCCCGACAATGGAAGATTCGTCAGCTAAAGGGATTGAAAGAGCATATCACGAGTGGTGCCCGTATGGATACCTTGATTCAGATGGAACCTACAGACCTTGTTTACTCAAAAGGACAGCAGGAGACTTTTACCTCTCCAGAGCTGCACGAGTATATTTCTAAGCAAATAGACCGCGGATCCAGCAATGTCGTCCAATATCAAGTAGAGTATCATAAACGAATTGCCTCTTCGTTTGCCTCGTTTATCTTGACGATTATCGGTTTTTCTCTGTCCTCACGGAAACGAAAGGGGGGGATGGGATTATATCTGGGTATCGGTCTGGTCTTGAGTTTTGCATATATCATGTTGCAGACTGTTTCGGCAACTTTTGCCATTAATGCAGGTTTTCCTCCCATATTGGCAGCATGGGTACCTAATATATTATTTGCCGTTGTCGCGTATTTCTGTTACCGACAGGCACCAAATTAAAACAATGAATATGAAATTTGAAGAATTAGATTTGAATGATAACATACTGGACGCGCTCTACGCCATGCATTTTGACGAATGCACTCCAGTACAGGAAAAGTGTATTCCTGAAATCTTGAGTGGTAAGGATGTTCTGGGAGTAGCCCAGACGGGAACGGGCAAAACAGCAGCTTATCTATTGCCCATCCTGTCAAGGCTTGATGACGGGGGCTATCCGAAAGATGCCGTGAACTGTGTAATCATGTCGCCGACGCGTGAACTTGCCCAGCAGATAGACCAGGCCATGCAAGGCTTTGGCTATTATTTGCAGGGAGTGAGTAGTGTGGCGGTCTATGGAGGCAATGACGGAAACCGTTACGACCAAGAGTTGAAGAGTATGCGGTTAGGGGCAGATGTAATCATTGCGACTCCGGGGCGGCTTATTTCACATTTGCAACTGGGAAATCTGGATCTTTCCAAGGTTTCCTTCTTCGTGCTTGACGAGGCCGACCGCATGCTTGACATGGGTTTCTCGGAGGATATTATGACAATAGCCAAGTATTTACCCAAGAGCTGCCAGACGGTTATGTTCTCCGCAACGATGCCGTCCAAGATAGAGGAGTTGGCAAAGACCTTGCTCAAGAATCCGTCGATGGTGAAGTTGGCAGTAAGCAAACCTGCGGAGAAGATTCAGCAGAGTGCTTATCTCTGCTATGAGCCACAGAAACTGGGAATTATCCGTCATCTTTTCAAGGAGAACGACCTGAAGCGCGTCATTGTTTTCTGCGGCAAGAAAACCAAGGTGAAAGAGGTGAATCGCCAACTCGTGAAGATGAAAATCAATTCGGGAGAAATGCATTCCGATCTCACCCAGAGTGAGCGGGATGATATGATGTTCCGTTTCAAGAGCGGGCAGTTGGATGTGCTTGTCGCTACTGATATCGTCGCGCGCGGTATCGATATTGATGATATCGCAATGGTCATCAACTACGATGTGCCTCGTGATGCGGAAGACTATGTGCATAGAATCGGGCGTACGGCCCGTGCCGATAAAGACGGGGTGGCCATCACTTTCGTCAGTGCCGAGGACATGTCTTACTTCAAGGACATAGAGCGTTTCTTGGGTAAAGAGATCAAGAAGAACGAGTTGCCGCAGGACTTAGGCGAGCAGCCGTCTTATAACAGGGGCGGGCAGAAGGCCAAGGCGCGTCGCCGCAACGACCGTAATCAGACCGCCCACAAGCGTAAGCCAACCTCTGCCAGTCGCCAAGAGACACGGCAGGAACCATTAGAGACAGCGGAAAAGACTGCTCAAGGGAAAAATGATGGCGGGCAAAAGAATTCCGCCAATCGCCGTCGTCGGAATCCCGGGCAGCCTCAAGGGCAGTCCGGCTCTCGCAATCGGCAGAGCAGGGGAGAATCATCTGCTTCCGAAGGGCAGCAGAACAAGCGCCCCAATGACAATCAACGGCCGCCGCAGAACCGTAAGCGCGTCAACAGGCAGCGTCATAATAACCGTAATGTACAAAAGCAGCAGGCGGAGGCCGTGGCTCGTCAACAGGCGCAGACAGCCCAGCCGCAGAAAAAGAGTATCACGGGTCTGGTAAAGAAAGCCTTTGGCTGGCTCCATCGCAAGTAGGTCTATGATCTCACGAGATAGCATAGAATCAGCCTACAGCTTCTTCCACCAGAAATGGAATGTCTTTTGCCACTCCACCATGGAGTGGCAAAAGGACGATATAGAATATGCCATAAGCCAATATGTCGATGAGATGAACCCGGAGCTGTATGCCATGATATCTAAAGGCAATCCCGACTTTATGAAGGCGCATCCTGCTTTTGCCGCTGATATGGAATCCGCCGTAAACCAGTTAGAGGCAATGCTGTAGCCCTCGCAGAGCCCTCTTCCTCCTTTCGGGGCATTTGTCCGAGGATGAGAATCTGTCGAAAGAGACAATTTTATCATGCAAAAAAAACAATTTTATCATGCAAAAAAAACAATTTAAGAACCTTTTTATGAGGCCAAACTTTCACTTCCTACTTCTTGTCGGAACGCTTATGCTCTTTTCCCTAACGGCTTTCGGTCAGGACTCTCGTCATGAAATCAGAACCGGATTCGGGGTAGGAGACGAGCCGCATTTGCATTCCGTGCAGCACAGCTATGTCCGCGACTATCATTTGGAGCCAGGAACAGGCGATATCGGCGTGAGTACGCAATGTCTTTCTTGGATCGTTTATCTGGAGTATTTCTGTCATCTCGGCAAGCGCTGGGCTGTAGGAGTGTCTGTCGGAGGCGGGATTGGATGGGAGGCCGCGCATGTGCCAGAGGTTTATCCCGATATCACGGTAGACATGAAGAGCCGCTCTTGTTTTGCAATGCCGGTAGTGAAATATACATGGTATGGGCACAATCGCTTCCGGTTTTACTCCAAAGCGGGGCTGGGCGCACGATATTACAGACTTGATGCAACTTGCGACACGCAATCATTTCCTGAAACACATGAGAACAATGTGAAGCTGTCCTATCAGCTTTCTGTGGCAGGCGTTGAGGTGGGCGGCGAGCGTGCGCGTTTCTTTACGGAGTTCGGTTATGGCATGCAAGGCGTCTTCAGCCTGGGAATTCTCGTGAACTTATAGCGTCATTTTCTCCTCCCTACACAGTTGCAATAGAGGAGAGACAAGTGTGCGAGTTGCTATCTTTACGAGACAGGGCAAAAAAACAAATAAAAATTTGTTGATTACGAAAAAAGTATGTACCTTTGCATTCGCTATTCAAAAGGACGGCTCCGTAGCTCAACTGAATAGAGCACTTGACTACGGATCAAGAGGTTGTGGGTTTGAATCCCGCCGGAGTCACTTCTTTACGATAGCAACATGATACGGATCGGCTCCGTAGCTCAACTGAATAGAGCACTTGACTACGGATCAAGAGGTTGTGGGTTTGAATCCCGCCGGAGTCACCAAGAAAGCTTCAGATTCTTTTCTGGGGCTTTTTTATTTGTCCCCTTTCCCGCCAAGGCGGGCTCAAGGGGTTCTTCAATAGGCTTGTCTTTGACGCTGGGGAATGCCTCGTTTTCTGGAGAAAAGTCTTCGGGGCAAAGCCCGGAGCCTCTGCTGATGTTGTTACACGGTGCTTGTAATGCCATTACACGCCGTTTGTAACATCGTTACACGCAGCATGTAATCCTGCGGGAAGCAGCCCGCATGAGAGCAAGGGACTCAAAACATACATAGAAAAGAGAGCCTCTCTCCTTCGGAAATACCTGTAGGAGAGAGGCCTTGTTTATTCAGCAGGTTTCTGCCTCGCTGCTATCGAATCATCTCCACGCTTCTCTTGAGGAATTTGTTGAGGGCGGCTCCTTTCAGCATTCCATTCTGGAGGAGGGCCAGGTCTATGAGTTGGTGTATCACTTTATTGCCCTTGGCATATCCGGCGAGAAGTTCGTTTTTCTTTTTCTTCTGGTCAGTAATAGCCTGTTCGGTATTCTTCAGATCGTCTTTCTCCTCCTGGGTAAGCTCTTCCGGCTTCTTGTTCTTTTGGCTCTGGTGCAAGGCTGCCAGTCGGGCTTCCTGTCCTTTCAGCTCGCTCTCTATAGGTTTCAGGGTATCGGCAGTGGCATTCTCAGTATCCTCAAGCACTTTCTTGATAAGCGGGTGGTCGGCGTTCAATACGGCGGCATAGCTGTCGGGCATCTCCTGATAGAATGCCATGCCCTGCTGGAAGCGGCTGATATCCTTCATCCGACGCATATACTCACTTTGGGTGAGCAGTATGGGCTGCCCGTTTTCACCCAGCGACTGCACTTCCACCATGAACTGCGCCTTCTCGATCTTTGGCATTTGAGATTGGAATACTTCTGCCAAATTGGCACTTTGCTCCTTGCTGAGCTCGGTTTTTTTCATCTCCTCCTTGATGATAAGCCGATCGACGATGTCGGAATCCACCCGTGTGAAGCGGCTTTTCTCAAACTTCTGTTCGAGCATGGAGACTACAGGGGTATCGAGTTCGCCATCCATCAAGAGTACGCTGTAGCCCTTGCTTTTTGCCGCCTCGATGTAGCTGTATTGTTCCTCCTTGTTATTGGCATAGAGATAGACGAGGTCTCCGTTCTTATCTGTCTGACTATCCTTGATGAGGGTCTTGTATTCCTCGAAGGTAAAGAACTTTCCGTCTATGTCCTTGAGCAGGGCGAAGTCCTTGGCACGGTCATAGAAGTCTTCCCGTGAGAGCATTCCGTAGTTAATGAAAATCTTCAGGTCGTCCCACTTCTCCTCGTAGTTCTTTCGGTCTTCCTTAAAGATATTCTGCAGCCGGTCGGCAACTTTCTTGGTAATATAGGTTGATATCTTCTTCACATTCGCGTCGCTTTGCAGGTAGCTGCGGCTGACATTCAACGGGATGTCGGGTGAGTCGATGACACCATGCAGCAAGGTGAGGAATTCCGGTACGATGCCGTCCACCTGATCTGTAACGAAGACTTGGTTACAGTAGAGCTGGATCTTATCGCGTTGCAGCTCTATATTGCTCTTGATGCGGGGAAAGTAGAGTATTCCCGTCAGGTTGAAAGGATAGTCCACATTCAGGTGGATCCAGAACAGCGGGTCGTCATTCATGGGGAACAGCGTGTGGTAGAACTTGATATAGTCTTCATCTTTCAACGAACTTGGGGCTTTAATCCATAGTGGTTCTACATCATTTATAATATTATCTTCGGCTGTGTCCACTTCCTTGCCATCTTTCCATTCGGTTTTCTTTCCGAAGGCCACAGGCACGGCGAGGAACTTGCAATACTTCCGCAGCAGGCTCTCTATGCGGGCTTTTTCCAGGAAATCCTTGCAGTCGTCGTCAATGTAGAGAATGATGTCAGACCCCCGGTCCTCCTTTTCTGCATCCTCCAATGTAAACGAAGGACTGCCATCGCAACTCCACTTTACGGCCTGCGCTCCGTCTTGATAGCTCTTGGTGATGATTTCCACCTTCTTGCTGACCATGAAAGCAGAGTAGAATCCCAGTCCGAAATGTCCGATAATGGCATTCGCCTTGTCCTTGTATTTGTCAAGGAAATCGTTGACTCCCGAGAAGGCTATCTGGTTGATATACTTCTCCACCTCATCGGCTGTCATGCCGATGCCGCGGTCGCTGATGGTCAGGGTTCCTTTGTCTTTGTCCAGACTTATGTGAATCGTTAGATCGCCCAATTCACCCTTGAAGTCGCCTTGCGTGGCAAGCGTCTTCAACTTTTGGGTTGCGTCTATGGCGTTAGACACCATCTCGCGCAGGAAAATTTCATGATCGGAATAGAGAAACTTTTTAATCACGGGGAAGATATTCTCTGTTGTAACCCCGATGTTGCCTTGTTTCATGTTTATATGTTTAATTTTGATTTCTGCCGGAAAGATTGCAAAAAGCGTGCCAAAAGAGCAGAGATGTCTTGTCTGGTCCTGAATTCATCTAAAACATGCGAATGGAAACTTTTATGTCTTTTCTTTGTGGTTTCGGTTTATTTTACTATCTTTGCCATCTATACAAATAGGTTAAATCATAGAATGGATGGAACATTATGACTATCTGATAGTAGGTTCCGGGCTGTTTGGCGCGACCTTTGCCCATTTGGCCCATCAGGATGGAAAGAAGTGCCTTGTTATCGACAAGCGTCCACATCTTGGCGGCAATGTCTATTGCGAGTATGTAGAGGGCATCCATGTGCATAAGTATGGTGCTCATATCTTCCATACGAACAATAAGAGGATCTGGGATTTTGTGAATTCCATCGTTGAGTTCAACCGGTATACCAATTCGCCCGTAGCCAATTATAAAGGTAAACTCTATAATTTACCTTTTAACATGAACACCTTTTATCAGATGTGGGGGGTAACCACGCCTGAGGAGGCACAGGCAAAGATAGAGGAGCAAAAATCGGAAGCCGTTGCCAGGATGCAGGCCGATGGAGTTTCGGAGCCCCGCAATCTGGAAGAGCAGGCTCAAGTGCTTATCGGAAAGGATATTTACGAACGACTTATCAAGGGTTATACCGAGAAGCAGTGGGGTAGGAAGTGTACCGAACTCCCGGCATTTATCATCAAGCGCCTTCCGGTGCGCTTAGTCTTCGATAACAATTATTTCAATGATTCCTATCAGGGAATCCCCATAGGGGGGTATAATAGGCTGGTGGAAGGCTTGTTAGAAGGCGTGGAAGTGCGGCTGAATACCGATTTCTTCAAGGAACTAAGGGGAGCTTGGAGCCATCTTGCTGATACCCTCGTCTACACCGGGCCTATTGATGAGTTCTTCGAGTTTAAGTTCGGCCGGCTGAATTATCGCACGGTGCGCTTTGAGAACGATGTGCTCGACATGCCCAACTATCAGGGTAATGCTGTCGTTAACTATACAGAGGTAGAAGTGCCCTATACCCGTATCATCGAGCACAAGCATTTCGAGATGTTCGGCCAGAAAGTTTATGATATCTCGAAGACCGTAATCAGTAAGGAGTACAGCACGGAGTGGCAGCCGGGTATGGAGCCTTATTATCCCGTGAACGATGCCCGTAATAATGAACTTGCCGCAAAGTATCGCGCTGAGACGACGGCGGAATCGAGTGTAATTTTTGGGGGGCGTCTGGCAGAATACCGGTATTACGACATGGCGCCTGTTATAGAAAGTGCTGTAAGGGCTTATGGAAATAGGAGTAAGGAGTAAAGGACTAAGGAGGGACAGTCTCCTTACAATTTCATCACTTCCCGATAGGGTTTATACAGAAAAATCATGCAAGGATATAAAGTAAAAGAATTCGGACAACCTGTCAAGCGCTATGTTCAGATATTGAGCTTGATGGATGAGCCGGAGTTGATTCGCCAGTACCGTTATGCCCATTCTAAGGAAGGGTTCTGGCCGGAGATAAAAGAAGGTATCAGGACTGTCGGTATTCTCGAGATGGAATTATATATATATGGTAATACCGAGGTGATGATTGTGGAAACTCCCCTTGATTTCGACTGGAATACGGCCATGGGCAAACTGGCAGGCTTGCCGCGCCAACAGGAGTGGGAAGATTTTGTCGGCCGCTTTCAGGTATGTCCGGAAGGCAGTACATCTGATGAAAAGTGGCATAAAATGGATCGGATGTTCTATCTCTATGAAGATTGAATTATTTGATTCAGCCTAAAGCGATATCAAAAACTTTAGCTTTTTCTTCTGTGTGTCGTTTTTTTTCTATATCTTTGCACCGTTTATAGACAAATCGAGTGAAAAGTGGACTTGACTAATCAATAGGAAAAGAAACAATTATCCTGTTGTTCATGGGGAGAGTCGCTATAACTCATAATTTTGTAAAAATAAAAAAGGCAATTAAGTAAGCTCTGCGAGCAAAGTTAGAGAAGGAACCAATAGGTCTTTGTATAAAGAAAGAAACCTGGTTTCATATCCGTTAGCCTTTTTCTATGGCTGTATTGAACTTGTTCAAAAGCGGAAGCATTAATTACTCTTCATCCTCTTTGCAATTTGTGGGGGAGGGAGGGGGAGGTGTGTATATGAACAAGAACTTTTAATTGTCTATTTCTGTCTTTTATTAGCGATTAAATATTGTCAAGGGAAAAGGAAAATTCGAGTAATAGCCTTATTGCCAAAAATGCCACCATGCTATATCTGCGGATGTTTATCAGCATGGCCATTAGCTTCTATACATCTCGTATAGTCCTGCAAGCACTTGGTGTTTCTGATTATGGCATTTATAATTTGGTTGGTGGGATTGTCGTTCTCGTCAATATGCTGAGCTCGGCATTAAATGGGGCAACGAGCAGATTTTTGACATATGCCTTGGGCCTACATGATGACGACACGCTAAGGCGAACCTTTTCCACAGCCTTGATTATACATTGCGGATTAGCACTTTTGTTCTTTTTCGTTGCTGAAACCGTGGGGTTATGGTTCGTCAATACGCAATTAGTTATACCTATAGACAGAATGGTCGCGGCAAATTGGGTATACCAGTCGGCTATTATATCAACGATGCTCGGCATAACGCAGGTACCTTATAATTCGTTGATAACTTCCCATGAGCGCTTTGGCATTTTTGCAGTAATAGATATCCTTAATTCTTGCCTGAAACTGGGAATCGCATTCGTTGTCCTATATAGTCTGAAAGACCATTTGGTTTTATATAGCATTTTATATGCAATAGTTGCCATTACCATAATGCTGTATTATCGCTATTACTGCATAAAACATTTCCCGGAGAGTCGTTTCCAGAGAGTATTGGATAAAAGTCTTTTACCAGAGATGTTGAAATTCTCTGGGTGGAATTTGTTTGGTAATGTATCTCTGACTGCTTCACAACAGGGGTTAAACATTATCTTGAATTGGTTCTTTGGTACTATCATAAATGCGGCTGCTGGTGTGGCATTGCAAGTACAGGCTATATTATACGCATTTATAGGAAACATTTCTGCAGCTTTTAGACCACAGGTTATTAAAGAATACGCTGTAGAAAATTATGAAAGAGTAAATTATTTAATAGATTTTGGTGCGAAGTTGTCATCTTTCTTTACTTTGTTAATATCTATACCAATAATTCTAAAAATGGATTTCTTGATACCCCTATGGTTAGAGAATGTCCCAGAAGGTACAATTATTATTTGCCAATTATTATTGGTAATGAATTTTTTTAATAGTTTTAATCCTCTTCCTTATGCCGCGATAACAGCAACGGGTAAAGTGAAAATTGTCAATATGATTTGCGGAACTATAAATCTTTTACAAATTCCGTTAATTTATATCCTCTTACGACTCACACATTCATATATATATGCTTACATCCTAAATATTGGTTTGCCGATATGTACGGGTATTGCATATTTAGTGATTCTCAAATTATATATGAAAGAGTTTCAATTACAGTGTTTCATAATAAAAAATATTCTTTTAATGACACTTATAGGATTAATAACTCTTGGCATTTGCTATTATTTAAATAGAATATTAACAAATCAGTGGATTGCAATATTCGTGATTTTATTAACCTCAACTATTCTCACAAGTTTAATGGTATATTTTGGCGTTATAGATGCAAAAATGAGAAAAAATATAAATAAAGTAATTAAAAAAAGAATAATTAGAGAGTAAATAGACCCATGTTGGAATTCAAATCTATTCACGGAAATTAATAGAGTATAGAAAATATGCAAGCAATTATTTTAGCAGCAGGGATGGGGAAACGCCTCGGCGAATATACTAAAAATCATAGCTGAAGTCTATAAATAGAAGGATAAAAGCAATAAATTGTTTTGTGAGTGCTTTCAACAGAACACTACTTCGGTAGGTTGTAAGCAATATAATAATAAGGAAACAAAATATATGGGAACTTTAAGTACACATCTGAATAAAATCCCAGGATTGTATTTGAGGTCTGATATAAAGAATTTGCAAATAGCAAATTTTGAATTTGTGTCAACACCAATAGTTACCCATTACGATGAGGTTTTAAAAGGATTGTATGGGGATTGGCACAAGCAAGTGAAAGGAACTTCTGTCCACTCATGCTTGTCAGTTGATACCAATAGTCCATATGTGAGAAATTGGCAGAAATAGAGAGTTAGGTATGAAGAAGTTAAGTATAATAATTCCAATGTATAATTCTTCGGCTTTTATAGAAAAGGCTGTCTTTTCTATTCTCCAGTCAAGTTTGGAGAAGGAGTTTTATGATATACTTATTATTGATGATGGATCGACTGATAACAGTTTAAATATTGTACAAAAAATATCATTGGAGTTCAATAATGTCAAAGTTGTAATTCAAGAAAATGGAGGTGCCGGAAAGGCTCGTAATACAGGTATAAAATATGCTAACAGCGAATACATTTGGTTCTTTGATTCTGATGATACAGCAGCTACAAATCTGGGTGTAATTCCCGCTCAACTAAAGAAGTATAAGAATATAGATATTTTCTCTTATCATTATAATTGGGTTAAAGGAAATGACAAGATAATCGGAATTGGGAATTCTCAACCATTAGTAAAGTGTGACAAAGTCTTTTCAGGACGTGAAGCGATTCTTCAAGGTTACAAACCGGGAAGTGTTTGCGGTCTGATTATTCGAACAGATTTTTTGAGGGAAAATGCTCTTTGTTTTAGGACTGATATAACTCAAGAAGATTCGGAATTTACTTATCGTATGTTTGCATTAGCCTCTCGTGTACTTTTTTCGAGCCATCTTATTTATAATTATCTTTTGTATAATAGTCAACGAAATAGCCCGCATGGTATAAGACTTCAAGAGAAATACTATCTTGATGCAATAGAGGTGGCAAAAAGTTTTAAGGAATTGGCCTTGTCATTCCAAAACTCTGATTACATTCTGTACATGAAGATTAATGACTATGCTGACAGCGTTTTATTTGGGATAGTCTGGTCAGTTTTTAAATGGAGGATAAAAGGAAGATGTGCTGTTGTAAGATATTCTATTTTGCAGAAAATGAAAGAATATGGATTTTATCCGTTAGGTCAATATAAAAAAAGGAGAAAAAACATCTTGCGAGGGCTGTTAAATATTGAACTTTTTCTGAAGTAATTTAATTCTGACAGGTATGAAGATCGCTTTAATCACTTCTATAACTCCTTATAAAGAGAATATACGAGGAGCAAGCGCTTTGCCTTACCATTTGATCATTCATCGGCAACGAGCATTTACGCAAGCATCTCGTGAGGAGAGAGTGGAAATGGAGATATTCAGTTTCAATACGAATAAGCTTACTCGCCAGCAAATAGAGGAGTGTGAACATGAATTAGATGTAAATATCTATTTGATGCGGGAAAGAACTTGGGTAAAATGGATATTTAAACTTCATTTACATCCCATTGTCAGGGTACTAATGACTCGTCCTTTTAGCAATTATATAAAGTTAAAGAAGAGAGAAGTAGACTATATTAATTCTTTAAATGTTGATGGAATATGGGTGTATGGAGAAGAGTATTCCCAGGTACTCTCTCAATTTCCAACCTATAAACGAGTTCTATTGGGGCCTGATTGTGAAAGCCTTTATTATTACAGGCTGTTAGGGAAGCGGTTTGTGTTTATGGAGGCATGGAATCTATTCAGGAAATTCTTAATGTATCCAAAATATCTTAATCTTGAACAGAAGTTTCCCCAAGATGATAATATAACTTATTGTGTTGTGGGCGAAGAGGATGCAAATTTTTTAAGAAATGTCAATCCCAGGATTCGTGTGATTTTTTTGCGGCATCCACACTATGAGGTGAGCAATATAGAAAAACATTCTTTTCATATTCCTATTCGGTTGTTGATTGCGGGGCAGAATAACTATTATATGAGACAGAGTGTGGATGAGTTGGTAAATGAATTATTGCCAATTGCGAAGACTTTAAAAAGTGAGTATGTAATTACATTTTTAGGGCGGGGATGGCAATATTATGTTAACCTATTGAGGGATGCCGGTTATCAAGTTAACCATATTGAGTTTGCTATAGATTATATAAGTGAAGTTCGTAAATATGATATTCAGTTAACACCTATAACCATAGGGACAGGAACTAAAGGGAAAGTATTAGATGCTTTGGCCAACGGTCTATTGGTTATTGGAACGAATTATGCGTTAGAGAACATTGCTGTTAAAGATAAGGCTTCATGCCTAAAATATGATACTGCAAAAGAAGTTGTCAATTTACTAAAAGATATTCCTCATAATCTATCTGGATATAAAAAGATAGCTGATAGGGGTAGGGAGTGTGTGCTTAAGCAACATTCAAGGACAGAGATTTCAAGAGATTTCTTTAATTTGTTCAAATAAATTTAGAGAGTTGGAAATACAATCTAATTCATCTTCTCAAACGATTACAGCTCTTAGGTTCCCACTTATTGTAGCAGTCGTGATGTTGCACACTTACATCGTAGATAAGCCTATAGGCGGATATATTTATGTGAAAGGAGGGCAATTCCCTATATTCGACTTAATTGAGCATGTTTTCAGGGTGGAGATTGCCAATATGGCGGTTCCTCTCTTCTTCTTTATTTCTGGTTATCTCTTTTTTTCTGGCACATCTTTTTCAAAGAAAGTGTATCAAGAAAAATTGAAACGGCGTTTTTATTCTTTATTTATTCCCTACATTTTTTGGAATACTGCTTTCATGTTATTTATTACAGGGATAGCAGTGATATACCCAACTTGGTTGGCAGAGAAGCAAAACATGTTGGGTATGAGTCTGACCGAGTTTTTAAATGCTTTTTGGAACTTAAACCAAGGGTTGATACCCTTGTGGTTTATCAGAGACTTGATGGTGATAAATCTCTTGTCCCCACTCTTATATTGGTTGTTAAAGAAAACTGGCATTTTATTTTTATCATTTATGTGCCTGTTGTGGCTATTTCAGATTGGGCAATGGCTTCCAGGTATTGGGTTAAGGGCTTCTTTTTTCTATGCATTTGGTGCGTGGTTTAGCATTCATAAGTTAGGCTTTGTAGAAGTTTTAAGAAAATACGGCAGATCTACCTAATTTCAATTTCTTTGATCTTCTTAAATACTTACCTTGTGGAGTCATCATGTTTCATGTCCTATTTTATTTCAACTATCTCAAATTATAGGACCTTTGGCTATAGCTCTTCTTGTCAGTAGGTTGTTAGTCCAGAATCGGATAAAGACGAATGCTTTTTTAGCAGAAAGTAGTTTTTTCATGTTTGCTTTTCACATGTTTATTATTAAGATACCGACAATATATTGGGTAAGAATATTGCCCATAAATACCTTTTCGACAATCGGGATCTTATTTATTATTCCTATATTGACCAGTCTGATTTGTGTGATTATTTATAAATGTATAAATCTGTTTTTTCCTCATTTTACAGGACTGATAATGGGTAGACGATAACAATATTATATATGTTACTATATTTTTTGATTTTTGGAGTTGTAATCGCATGGTATCTCTCTACTTATAACAAGAAAAAGAAGGATATTAGGCTGTTTTCCTTTTTTCTCTTATTTCTTGCCCTATTTGTTGGTCTTTCGGACATGTTGGGCGGGTATGACCGATATATTTATGCCGAACTATTTGATTCGACAGCAGATACAACAGACTTTGGAGGAAGTTATTTGAATAGTGCAATCATTGGATATGAAAAGGAATTTGGCTATGTGCTATTAAATATATTACTCTCTCATGTAACAGCTAACAGGTATATCTTTATTCTTGTTTTAACTTGTATCATATATATCCTCATATTCTTTTCTATAAGGGAGTATATTAGCGATTATCCTTTTGCCTGTATATTATTCTTAGGCCTTATGTTTTTTTTCACTTTCACTTATTTGAGGGAAGTCATAGGGATGAGTGTAGCATGGCTCTCACTTAAGTATATATATCAAAGAAACTTGAAAAAGTTTCTATTGGTCATGTTATTTGCATTTTCTTTTCATAACTCGGCGATAATTTTCTTGCCGATGTATTTTATTCCAATACGGAAATATAAGATGAGTCATGTGGCTATAATAATGGCATTTCTTTTTGTCATAGGGCTTTCTTCTGTGCCAGCGGCCTTGTTCCTTCAATTCGGAGAATTAGCTGCTTCTGAAGAACGCGTCTTGTATTATGCGCAGGAATACGAGAGTAGTGGATTTCGTATAGAGTATTTATTGGAAGTTTTTGTATTTCTTGCAATTATCTTCATCCATTATCGTCACATACCAGACGATCGGAAACATCTTGTCTTTTTGAATTGTTCCCTGATGTTTTGTGGAGTCTTATTGTTTTTTATTCGTTCCTCATCTGGTGGGCGTTTGGGTTGGTATTATATGATCGGAGTAATAGCTTTATTTACGGAGATCGCTACTCAGCATAAGACTTTGAATAAAACGAATTTAGGATTATTAGCTCTTAGCTGTTTGTTATATGTACGCATTTTGTGGTCATGGGGAGGATATCTTTATCCATACAAAACATTCTTGACAGATGGATTTCGGGAAGGTGATAGAATTCACGATCGGTTTGAGTATGATGATTATTATGATGTAGATAAGTTCTATCGTCCAGTTTTCAGGCTCAAATGATAAAGAAAAAAGAAAGGCATATGATCACGGTATCTATAGTTACTGCAACTTATAATAGAGGTCATTTTTTACCATTGCTTTATGATAGTATACGAAATCAAGATATTATAACGGCGTTTGAATGGCTTATTATTGATGATGGAAGTACAGATGACACTCTTTCTGTTGTAGAGAAGATTAAGAAACAAAACAATGGACTTTTTCCTATCCGATATTACCACAAATCAAATGGAGGAAAACATACTGCTATAAATTTGGGTATAAAAGAAGCTTTAGGCGAGTTATTCTTTATTGTTGATAGTGATGACATCTTAACGGCGAATGCCATAGAAACCATTTTGAATGATTGGGAGCGAGTAAGAAACAAGGGATTATGTGGTATAGGCTATCTTCGTGGATATTCAGAAGAGGATATTATTGGGGCAAGCTATTCAAAAGATGGTTTCATTGGGAATTTTATAGATGAGCGGTTTAATAAAGACATAAGCGGGGATAAAGCTGAAGTGTGGGTTACTCAATACTTAAGGGAGTATGGAGGATTTCCTGTCTTTGACGGGGAAAGATTTATCTCAGAGTCGGTTCTTTGGATAAAGATTTCCAGAAGCCATGATATGCTTTTTAGAAATAAGATTATTTATATTACGGAATATTTGGAGGGGGGATTATCACAGGTTGGCAGAACATTGAGATTTAAATGTCCTCAGGGAATGGCTTATGGTTCTTTGGAAACGATGTCAAAAGAGTTTTCTTTAAAGATTAGAATTAAAGAGGCTTTGCTGTATATCGTATATTCAAAATTTGGCGGCATTGGATTGAAAAACATTCTTAAATGCCCTTATCCCTTGCTCGTCTTGTTTGTCTATTTGCCGGGATTACTCCTTTTTCATTATTGGAAGAGAAAATATAAAATGTAGTTGTAGGATGCCGAAACAAAGAATACTATATTTGGATGTTGTTAAGTTTGTTGCGATTCTGTTGGTTTGCATTGGCCACGCATATAATCTAACTTTGGGAAAATCAAGTAGTGTGAGAGAGATTATTTATTCTTTTCATATGCCATTGTTTATGATTCTAAGTGGATATTTTTCAATAAATGCTTATAATCAGAATTTTGTCTCTTTTGTAAAAAAGAAAGCGAAACAGTTACTGCTTCCTTTTTCTACTGTCTATGTAATCATGACTGTTTACCACACAATTGTTGATGGATTCAAAATAAATGTAGGATTATTGGGAAGTCAGGCAATTGCACTCTTATGGTTTTTGAAAACTCTATTTGTATGTTATCTTATAGTATACAGTTTTAAGAGAATACCAGGAATCCCAGATTGGTTTCGAATGGTACTTAGTTGTTTGTTACTTATGCTTGTTCCCTATGGAGATATAATGGATATAAGATTTATGCTACTTATGTTTTGGACAGGTTATTATTGGAAGAAATATTGTCAAGATTATAATTCTTACCGGAGTACAATTACGGTAATATCGCTTTTATTATTTATTCTACTGGTCTTTTTAAAGAAGGTTGGAATTTGGGCATACTGCCCGTTTTCGATGGTGAGTTTGATGAAGGATCCAGTTTCTTTGTTTGCCCAATATTTGATAGGAGCATCTGGATCCTTTATGACTATAGGTGGCTTATTTTATTTGTGCCAAAGTTATAAAGCGGCGGCCCCTCTTCTCATGATGGGCAAAGTGGGTCAATATACCTTGGGTATTTTTGTCATGCAATATATGGTACTAGAACAGGTTGCTAAAAAAATAATAGTAATACCGGATATGTTAATAGGATCTTTGGGAGGTGGTTATATTATATATAATATTTTATCTCTTGCAATTGGTTGTATTGGATTAATGATAAGTTACTTTTCTGTTCTATTTCTGAGTCGGTCGAGAAAAGTGAATCTGTTTTTATTTGGCAATCAATATAAGTATATAAGTTAAAATGAAAAGTTACCATCCATTAATTAGTATCATTGTTCCAATATATAATGTAGAGCAATATATTCACTTTTGTTTAGATAGTTTGAAGAATCAAACTTATCCAAATTTAGAGATATTTCTTATTGATGATGGCTCTACGGATAATTCTGGGAAAATATGTGATTCATATAGCCTAAGCGATTCTCGTTTTCATATAATTCATCAAGAAAATAAGGGAGTGTCGGAGGCGAGAAATACGGGATTACGGCGGGCTTGCGGAGAGTATATCTACTTTGTAGATGGAGATGACTTTATTATTCCTACTGCTATAGAAGTGCTTTATAATGCAATTATTAAAAGTAAGGCATCTTTCTCAATGGGGCTTTATAAGACCATATATGCTCCTGGAACACACACACACACACACACACACACACTCTCTCTCTCTCTCTCTCTCTCTCTACAAAACCATCAGAAATTCAAATCCTTGATAAGGACTGTTTGGTTTATGGGCTATTTGGAGAATCAAGCAATGCTATATTATACCAGTCTGTATGGAATAAATTATACCCTAAAGCATTGATTCAAGACATCTCTTTTAAAAACATTGTATCTGAGGATACTGACTTTAATATATATGTCTTTCTGAAAGCAGCTAAAGCTGTATTGGTAAAGGTAAAATTATACGGATATGTGCAACGGAGAGATTCCATAACCCATCTGGATGCTAATGAGAGGTTTCAGTTAGCAAGAAGTCGTTTCATTTATAATATAGATACTTTATACAATATTCATATGAATATTTTGCAGAGACAGAAAGAGGAATATCGGGCTTGGTGTCTTTGGAAGTTATATAAGAAAATATTTAATGTTCGTTATCTTGCTCGCTATACGGGGTTTAGGGAGGAAGCAGAGCGGTTAATACAGGAAGTTGCCAATAAGACTTTGGCAGAGGTCAGGAAGAACGAAAGTTTATCTATAAGGAAAAAGCTAATTATTTTTATAATGTATAATTGTCCTTTCGTTTATAGTATGATGATGTGGATATTAAAACAGAAATGAATTTTCAAAAGTAACAATTCATAAGCTTGAATGGAATAGTGAAATGATATATGTCTATGACAAACTAATATTATAGTATGGAAAAATTTGAATACTCCGTTGCCATTCGTACTGTGGGGAAAGCAGGAGATAAATATTTAGAAGAGTTAAGATCGCTTCATAATCAGACAATCAGGCCGAAGCACATCTATGTTCATTTAGCCCATGGTTTTGATCGACCAACAGAACAAGTAGGGATAGAAGAGTATATTGATACCCCAAAAGGACTTGTCCATCAGCGTGCGGCTGCGAATATGGTGCATGAAGAATATATTCTTATAATTGATGATGATGTTTTCTTTCCTGAGGATGCTGTGGAAAAAATGCATGAGGCTTTGGAGAGATATAATGCCGACGGCATTGCCCCAGATACTTTTCCCTCTCAGAATCTTTCTATGAATTCTAAAGTTGCAGCATATCTTATAAATACTGTGAGTCCAAGAAAAAATGATGGCTGGGCAATAAAAATCAAGAGGTCGGGTGCTTTTTCTTATAATAACCACCCGGAGCATGGAGCTATTTATCCGACAGAGAGTGCCCCTGGTACAGCAGTCTTTATGAAAACCTTTGTCTGGAAGGCTGTACATTACGAGCAAGAAGTCTGGATAGACCGTTTTCCTGCGGGAACTTTCGGTGAAGATCAACTGATGTATCAGAAAATTGTGGAAAATGGCTTTAAATTATTGATGTGGTATGATTCTGGTGTTAAGCATCTTGATGCCAATACAAATAAAGCCAGCCAAAAGACTTATGATAAAATCTATTATAGGGCGATGGCACAATATCTGACTTGGTACAGGTGTTGCTACGATCTCCCCCGCAATACAAAGAAGGATAAGATAATTTGTAATCTCGCATATGGATATAGGTTGTCATTGAGTTGCTTGATAAGAATAGTTTATTCTGTTTTTAGAGTTTCCCCGAGGTTCTTGATTGCTCATATAAGGGGAAATGTCGGTGCGAGGAAATTTGTTAAGAGCGATGAATATGCAAAAATACCGCGATTTGTTTTTAAATAAACAAAAACTCCATGTAATGTTTTCAATAAAGTTTTTTGTTTATGGTTTTAAGATAAATGTATGCTAAGAATTAGTATTATCATACCAGTTTACAATGCAGAAAACTATCTGAAGAACTGTTTAGAGTCTGTTCTTCGGCAAGGACTTGCTCAAAATGAGTACGAGGTAATTCTTGTTGATGATGGATCAACGGACAACTCATTAGAAATTTGTGAGGAGTATAGCAGACACTATTCTCAGATAAGATTCGTTAGTCAAGAGAATGCGGGAGTTGCCATTGCCAGAAATCGGGGAATTGAGGAAGCAAAGGGAGAGTTTATAGGTTTTCTTGATGCAGATGACTATTTATTAGACAATGGTTTAAAACTGGCATGTTATCCCTATGTAGAGCAAGGGAACATAGATGTAATTCATTATTACAGTAGCTATGATTTCTGGCCCAAGAATTCCATAGATAATATCAAAGATTTTGAGGGAGACGGATGGGACTTGATAATACGAGGAGGACTTCCATCTTTTTGCTGGCTATGTTTATACAGAAGAAGCTTTCTTGATAGAGAAAAAATAAGGTTTAGACAATATATAGTTGGTGAAGATCAACTATTCTCCTCCCATGTATATATCGCAAATCCGCATATAGTTTCAACAAGAGCAAACATATATCGATATGTTGTAAATGAAGGGAGTGCAACAACCAAGAGAAATATAGAACATACAAGGCGTTGTGTAGTTGACTATGTGAATTCATATCGAGATATTATGGATCTGCTAACATATTACCATGTAGGCTCCCGTCAGGATGTATATGCGGCTTGTATCAAATCTCTTAATTCAAAGAAGATGTTCGGCGTAAGTCGTATTATGAGCGCGAAATTTAACTATATGGAATTCAAAAGTATCAAGGCTTTATGTCGGAAGACAGGTTTTTTCCCTGTTATGAGTTATTCCAGTAATTTAAAGGTAGGGCTAATGAGGTGGGCAATGAATAAAATCATGCATTCATTCTTTTTCTATAAATCCTTTTCTTTTTTATTCAATAGAATAGTTACACCGTATATTCTGCCAAAACTGAGGGTAAACTTATAAGTCATGAAGATTCTACAGGTCATCACCTCCCTCGCCATGGGGGGAGCGGAAATGTTGTTGGTGGAGATGATTCCGAGATTGAGGGCGATGGGGCATACCGTAGATCTGGCAGTTTTCAATGGGGAGGAGACTCCCTTGATGGAAAAGCTGCGGGCAGAGAATCCTGCGGTAAAGATATTCAAACTGGGCCATGGATATTATTATCCTTTGTATATATTGAAGTTGGGCCGTATTATGCATCGCTATGATGTCGTGCATACGCATAACTCCTCGCCACAGCTCTTCGCGGCAATTGCAAAAGTGTTATGCTCGGTGGAGCTAGTCTCCACCGAGCATACCACTTCCAATCGCAAACGCGCTTGGAAGTGGTATGCTCCGATAGAAAGCTGGATGTATGGGCAATATGATCATGTCATTTGCATCAGCGAGATTGCGGAGCAGAAACTCCGGGAATATATGGGAGGAGGCTGGCTGGATGAGACTTCTGATAAATACAAGCGTATATCGACGATTAACAATGGCGTGGATGTCGCGGCCATTCATGATGCCCGTGCCGACGAAGAACTTTTACGGCTAAAAGGGGATAGGCAAGCCATTCTCATGGTGGCCGGCTTTCGTGAGGCAAAAGACCAGGACACTCTTGTGAGGGCCTTGAGGCTCTTGGACAGGGAGAGATTTGAGGTGTGGTTTGCGGGTGTTGGTGTAAGGCAGGAGGCGGTTAAGCTGTTGGCTGACCAATTAGGCGTTACTGGCAGGGTCCGGTTTTTAGGAATGCGCACAGATATTCCCTGTGTGTTAAAGGCTGCCGATATCATTGTTATGTCCTCCCATTGGGAGGGACTTTCACTGTCGAACATAGAAGGGATGGCTTCTGGCAGACCTTTTGTTGCGAGTGATGTGAATGGACTGCGAGAGGTTACGGATGGGTATGGAATTCTTTTTCCCCATCAAGATGCCAAGGCTTTGGCCAACATCATCAACCTGCTGTATGAAGATAAGGCCTATTATAATAAGGTGGCAGATGCGTGTTATCGCCGTGCCCTGCAATACGACATCAATAAGATGGTGGAGGGGTATGAACTGGTGTATGACTCCTTGTTAGGGAAATTGTAACCGTCTGAAATTCAGGGAAATAAGTCCATGTTAGTAAAAGGCGGCTTTTTACTCTCCAAAAAGCCGTTAGAAAGAGGATAGATAGCCGTTAAAAGGAGAGTAAAAGACGGCCTTTTACTTTGCCGCCGCTATACAACACTTATATTACTTCACAAAAGCCTCATTCTTTTTCATAATCATCATACCCGCAGACAATTAATTTATAGTGGAGAACAAGAAGAAACTTTTTAGGCTTACGACAGTTGACCTTTCTCTGGATAAGCTGATAAAGGGTCAGTTGCGCTTTTTATCAGATTATTACGATGTCGTTGGGGTGGCATCAGACACCGGACTTCTGCAAGGTGTAGCAGAAAGAGAGGGGATTAGGGTAATTGATGTGCCGATGCGTCGTGAGATTTCCTTGAAGGAAGACCTCAGGTCATTATGGAATTTATACAAACTCTTCAAAAGAGAGAAACCAGACATCCTGCATTGCAATACTCCCAAAGGAAGCCTGCTCGGACTAATTGCCGGGAAAATAACCGGGATTCCCTTTAGGATTTATCTGGTAACAGGACTTCGCTATCAAGGAGCAACGGGATGGCTTCGGGTGATTCTGAAAATGATGGAAAAGGTTTCTTGTTTTTGCGCTACGAATATTATCCCTGAAGGGAATGGGGTCTTACATACTTTAAGGACGGATGGTATCACAACCAAGCCTATGAGAGTCTTGCATCATGGGAATATCAACGGTGTGGATACTGAGTTCTTCTGTCGAAATTCGTTATTAGCACATGCTGTGGATTCTAAAGAAAAAGATGGCTTGCCTGCAAATCTTGAAGTTAGAACCATCCACGACATTCGGAGCCAATATGGGTTTTCAGAAGATGACTTCGTTTTTGTCTTTATAGGAAGGATAGTTCGTGATAAAGGGATTCGTGAACTTGTCGGTGCCATGAGAAAGCTAATGCAGCTTCCGGTCTGTAGTCTTCAGTCTTCAGCTATTATTACTGTTGATGGTGAGCAGACAACAAACAGATACCAGTCAAAAGTTCCTAAACTTTTACTGGTCGGCACCTTTGAGAACGGGGATCCTATTGCCGAAGAAGATGAAATGTGGTTGAAAACCTCGCCGAGTGTAAGATGGATTGGCTGGCAGGAAGATGTGAGGCCTTGTCTTGCGGCGGCAGATGCTCTTGTCTTTCCAAGCTATCGGGAGGGATTCCCCAATGTCCCGATGCAGGCAGGAGCCATGAACTTGGCAAGTATCGTAACCGATATTAACGGGTGTAATGAGATTATCAAGGACGGGCTGAATGGGAGGATTATAGTAGCACCACTATCTGATGCTGGCAAGCGTAGGGATGAGAAGGGGGAAACCGCTATGCAGACAGCTCTCTATGAAACGATGAGATATTTTCTGGAGCATCCGGCAGAAGTGAAGCGAATGGGTGCAAATGCCAGAGATATGATTGTAAATCGGTATGAACAGAAAGATGTTTGGACTGCTTTATTGGAGTATTATCGCAGCCTTGAAGTTTAGTTGCTGATAGTTTTTGGATGTAGGGATTGGCATAGAAAGTGATGTTGTATAGAATAGCACATTTATTGCGGGACAGATGTCCACAAGTCTGGAATTTTCTTGGAATAATCTTGTCTTCCCTTTTTAATGCCAGATACAGGCGAAAACTCATGCAAATTCCGCTCATTCTCGATAAATATAAAACGAAACAATACTTGATTGCGGCTTTGGATGAGACTAATATTCCTTTGTTGGCCAGTATGTTTGCAAGACAGCCAAAGGAGGCATTTGCTTATTTCAGGCCACATGGCTTTGACGCAGCTTCATTAAAAATCCTTGCCAAGGATAAGTCATTTTTAGCGTTTATGGTTATTGAGCCTCCGAGAAATAGTATCATTGCGGATGACAAGAATGAATCAACCGAGCCAGAAGTAATAGGTTATTTCTTCATGAGAAGTTATTTCTGGGGTAAATGCTTTCGTGGCTATATGACGGATTGCCGCCATAGGCGGATGGGGATAAACAAGATGATGAATCAGTGCGCTACGGAGATAGCCTCCTGTCTGCAGATGGAAACCTATGGTACGATTTCTCGTAATAATATAGCTTCATTAAAATCAGCCGAAGCTGTAAATGAAGTTCGGGTTATAAAGGAGTTTCCTAATGGCGATATGTATGTGCAATATTTGCCCAAATCCTCTGAATGTTCTTAATAAAGCCGATTCAGGTTTAGGATACGAACTAATTTGGTATAACTTATAGCTGAAATATGCTGATAAAGACTGTATTCGACAGGTTGATGTCGCTTGTAGGGCTTGTTTGCCTGAGCCCAGTGCTGTTGATAATTTCCATTCTGATTAAGATGAAAATGCCGGGAGGACCTGTCCTGTTCAGACAAAAAAGAGTAGGGAAGAACGGCAAGTTGTTTACCGTTTATAAGTTTCGTTCAATGACGGTAAAGGAAGAAGCCTCGACGGCCAGCCGAGGTTCAGAGGCTGCTTCCATAGCTTCGAAGGAACAAAGTCGGATTACTCCTTTGGGTGAAAAGCTAAGGAAGTACAAGCTGGATGAGCTTCCTGAACTTTGGAATGTGCTGAAGGGCGACATGAGCTTTGTCGGCCCCCGACCGGATGTACCGGGCTATGCTGACAAGTTAGAGGGAGAGAGCAGGAATGTACTGAAATTGAAGCCGGGAATTACGGGACCCGCAAGCCTGAAATATCGTGATGAAGAGTATCTGTTGGCCATCGTGGATAATCCTCAGAAATATAATGATGAGGTAATTTTTCCTGATAAGGTGCGGTTGAATCTTTACTATCTACAGCACTATTCTTTCATTAAGGATATACAAATGATAGTTTGCACCGTTTTAGGAAAGAAGATGAATTATGCCGGAGAGGAGATCTAATACAACTACGAAAATAGATGCTATCTCTAAAATATAAGGGAATACTTTTATGGTAGTTTTTAATTTACGATGTAAATTTTCAACAAATCTTTCCCTTTTATTGAGAAGAATGATTATCTTTGTCTGTTAGATATGTAAATAATAGTTATGAAAAGATATGTATCATTGATTTGTGGAGTCTTATTTGCGTGCCTTGGGATAAACGCACAGCATATCGTAACTTTTGATTTTACAACCGAAGAGTCAATAAAAAGTTATTATCCAGCCTATTCGGAAACTTCGCGCGATTTCAAGAAAATTACGACACCATCTCCCGTAGTCATTAAATCTTCTTTTTCCGATAACAAAAGTGGCTTCTACCTGATTAACAACAATGTGGGGCAGATGAGGGTTTATAAGAGCGATGCCATCACGATTTCTGTTCAGGAAGGGAACACCATTCAGTCCCTAAAGTTTATTGGGGGGAATTTGGCCTATTTGCAGTATAATAATAAAGATATTGCAGGGGGAGGCGTGAAGGAATGCACCTTAACTAATTTCACAAATGGTGAATCGGTGAAGCTAAGTTCCAGGGCGTCTTCTGCTAATATCTCTAAGATTATAGTTACCTATTCGGATGCATCCAACATGCTTTCGCTTTCTCAGAAAAATGACAACTACTCCCTCTTGACCAGTTTCCTGGGTAAAAAGACAACGGTAACCCTGGTGGATCGAAAGCTGTCTTCCACTTATTGGAACACTTTCTGTGTGCCTTTCGATGTAGATGCCAATCTGGTGAAGACGGTCTTTGGTGAGAATACAGAGATTCGGGAATTCTCTTCGGTTCAGAATTCCACTCTGTTATTTACGAAGACAGATCATCTCGAGGCAGGAAAGGGTTATCTGATAAAGGCTGATGTGAATAGTCCGAAGTTTACGGATGTAACCATCTCTACTGCTTCTCCCATCGATCAGACGATTCAGGGATGTTCGTTTGTAGGTACTTTTGGAACCTATGAGATGGCAACGGATGGTACGGAATTGTTCTTTGATTCAGAGGATAAGCTTTATAAACCAATAGAATCAGATAAGATAATCTATGGTTTCAGGGCTTTTGTCAAAACCAGACAGCCTGGGGCAAAGGTTCACCTTGTGGACCAGACCACGAGGATTGGCAAGATAAATTCGGATGTAGGGGATGAAAATGCCGTCTATTCAATTTCTGGAGTTAGGATGAACAATGAAAAACTGCCGGAAGGTATCTATATCAGAAACGGCCGAAAAATAATTATTAGATAGCCGTAATCATGAAGAAAAGCTATATAAAGCCTAAATGTCAGGTTCGGGCATATGCCTTAGTGCCCATTCTTTCAGCAAGCGACCCGAATACAGTGGTGGTAGATCCTTCAAATCCTGATGAGGGCGGAGCAAGCGGTGCGCATAGCAAGGAGTATGAGGAAATGGGTATTTGGGAAGACTGACTCAATAAATTTTATTTAAGATAGTGTTCCCGTAAACTAATAGCGAATAAAAGACATTATGGAAAGAAAACGGATTTTGCTTTGCCTTGCCCACATGTCGGGCAATGAAATGAAATATATCAAAGAAGCTTTCGACGCCAATTGGGTGGTTCCACTTGGCCCCAATGTGAATGCGTTTGAAGAAGAATTGAAACGGTTTGTAATCTCTTCGGCTCCTTCCTATAGAGAAGATGTTTATGCGAAAGAGAATTATCCCGCCAGAATCAATGCTCATGAGCACAATCCAGACAACTTGTGGCCTAACTCATTATCCGGATTGGAAGGAAAGCAGGTTGTGGCCCTCTGCTCCGGTACCGCAGCGGTGCATCTCTCATTGGTGGCATTGGGGGTGAAGGCTGGAGACGAAGTTATTTGCCAGAGCTTCACATTTTGTGCCAGTTCACATCCGGTAACTTATCAGGGAGCCATTCCTGTATTCGTGGATTCAGAGGAAGACACTTGGAATATGGACCCGGATTTATTGGAAGAGGCCATCAAGGATCGTGTCGAGAAAACGGGAAAGAAGCCCAAGGCCATCATCGTGGTCTATCTCTATGGCATGCCCGCAAAGATAAAGGATATCATGCGGGTGGCAGAAAAATATGATATCCCATTGATAGAAGATGCTGCCGAGGGACTTGGCTCCAGGTACGACGGCCAGGTGGTAGGCACATTCGGCAAATATGGCGTGATGAGTTTCAATGGCAATAAGATGATAACGACCTCTGGGGGCGGTGCCTTGATTTGTCCGAATCAGGAGAGCAAGAATCGCGTGATGTTCTTTGCTACCCAGGCGCGTGAAGCATTCCCGTATTATCAGCATGAGGAAATTGGCTATAACTACCGTTTGAGCAATATCTGTGCGGGTATTGGCCGTGGTCAACTGACCGTTTTGGATGAGCATATTGCCCACCATCGCCATATAGCAAAACTATATGCAGAAGGTTTTAAGGATCTGGAAGGTATCACTTTTCATGGAAATCCCGATGAGCATTGCGATTCTAATTTCTGGCTAAATACCATAACCTTGACTCCCGACCTTAAGGTTACAGGTCAGAGTGAAGCATATCATGAAGCTGTGAAGGCTGCTGTTGGAGGGGCTGCCGGTGTGGTTCATTCCACGGGAAAGGTGCATACGGACTGTGAACCCAATGCGAATGTCGAGGCAATGCGCATCGTTTTGGACAAAGCCAATGTCGAAAGTCGCCCATTGTGGAAACCCATGCACAAGCAGCCGATATACAAAGATTGTCCCGCATACACCAACGGGGTGAGCGAGAAACTCTTTGAGACAGGACTTTGCCTGCCATCCGGCCCGCTGGTAACGGATGAAGACATTGCATATATTATAGACACAATAAAGAGGGCAATTCTTTAAGGAGTTTTAGATATAAAGTAAGGTAGAACGAACATGTTGCAAAAGATATTAAACTGGTATTTCACGAAGAATGCTTTGCCGTATTGGTGTATCCTCATACTGGATATGCTGATATGCTATTTGTCGGGAATCTTCGTGTTCTGGCTGTATTACCATGGGGCTATTACGCTGGGCAATATTGTCATCTTGACAAAGACTATCTTTGTCTATATGATTTTCAACCTGATTGGTTTTAGAATATTCCACACCTATTCGGGGATCATCCGCTATTCTTCTTTTGTCGATCTGGAGAGAGTTGGATTTGCCATGGCTCTATCGTGCGTTATAGCTCAGGTATTTCATTATATCATCTATCCATTTCATCAGACATGGGGTTTTGTTCCTTTGGAAGGAAGGCAGATCTTGGCAATGTATGTCATTGCGACAATTCTTATGTGGGCAATGCGTGTATTGGTAAAGAGTCTTTATGATGTTGCTTTCAGTACTGATAAAGGGATACGCACTTTTGTATATGGCGTGAAGGAAGGAGGCGTCGGCCTTGCCAAGAATATCCGCAATGAGAAGCCTTCTCGTTTCCAGCTGAAAGGGTTCATTTCTCCGGAAGCCCGCTATGAGGGCCGGATTCTATTGGGTGAGAAGGTCTATGAAGTGAATGACGAACTGCCCCATGTATTAAAGGGGATGAATATCCAGGCAGTGGTGGTTTCTCCTTTGCAAAATGAACGATTCCGTGCAGACGAGAACTTGCAGGACATATTGATATCTAATAACATAAAGATTTATATGACCTCCGCTACCCAAGAATGGCATCCCGGGGAAGATATCAATATGACGCAGCTAAGACCAATTCACATAGAAGATTTGTTGCCAAGAAGCCAAATTCAAGTGGATATGGCCGCTATTGGCAATCTGCTATGCGGGCACAAGATTCTTATAACAGGTAGCGCGGGAAGTATTGGAAGTGAAATCCTTCGGCAGATCTCAGATTATAACCCATCGGAGCTCATGCTGGTAGACTCTGCCGAGACACCCCAGCACGACATTCGGCTCATGATGGCTCGTCGGTGGCCGAATATCAAGACAACAACATTAGTAGGCTCTATCGAGAATGAGGAGCGTATGGAAAGAGTCTTCAAGAGTTTCCTGCCGGAATATGTATTTCATGCTGCTGCATATAAACATGTTCCTATGATGGAGAATAATCCTTCAGAGGCCATTCAGAACAATGTATATGGGACGAAGGTCATCGCAGACCTCAGCGTCAAGTATGGTGTCAAGAAGTTTGTGATGCTGAGCACCGACAAGGCGGTGAACCCTACCAATGTAATGGGCTGCTCCAAGCGAATTTGTGAGATATATGTGCAGTCGTTGAATGAATCGGTGGCAAAGGGAAATCAGCAAACATATAATGGAGAGAAGGCCATCACGCAATTTATCACGACTCGTTTTGGAAATGTACTGGGATCGAACGGATCTGTCATTCCTCTGTTCAGGGAACAGATTAAGCATGGTGGTCCCGTTACAGTTACCGATCCGAATATCATTCGTTATTTCATGTTGATACCCGAAGCATGCAAGCTTGTCTTGGAAGCCGGTACTCGAGGGAAAGGAGGAGAAATCTTTGTCTTTGACATGGGTAAGCCCGTAAGGATAGCGGATTTGGCAAAACGCATGATCAAGTTGAGTGGGGCCACGAATGTAGAGATAAAGTATACAGGCCTTCGTGCGGGAGAAAAGCTTTATGAAGAGCTGCTCTCAAATGGGGAGAACACGATTCCGAGCTTCCATGAGAAGATTCGTATTGCAAAGGTGCGTGAATATGATTATGACATCGCAAATAAGCAGATAGAGGATTTAATTCATGTTTCGTATACCTATGATGAGATGGCCATTGTGAAAGTCATGAAGGAAATCGTGCCAGAATATGTGTCCAACAACTCGATTTTCGCTGCCTTGGACGCATCTTAAGCCTGTTAATTGAGCTAAATGACGAGAACGGACTTTCTCTTTCAGATGATTGCCTCGGCTTTGTGGGAGAAGCCGACGAGGGCTTTTGAAATGCCCTCCGGAGCCTATAAGAGTCTTATGGATTTGGCAGACAGGCAGACCGTCACAGGCCTGCTTTGCCAGGCTTTGATGTCGAATAATGTAAAATTGCAGAAGATGGATGCCATCAATACTTTCGCAAACTTGCGCGACATCCAGGATATGAACGAGAGGCTTAACGCGGAACTCATTGCCCTGTGCAGCTTGTTGAATGAAAGGCATATCAAATTTGTCGTTGTGAAGGGGGCAACTATCGGCGCGTTGTATCCTGAGGCTTCATCAAGGATGCCCGGAGATGTGGATTTCTATTGCGATTCGGATAATTTTGAGAAGGCAAAGGCCGCAATCTCAGAGACCTGGAAAGTAGAATACAGGGAAGATGATACAGGTGAACAGCATATATCATTTATGCATAATGCCATCATGTTTGAAATGCATTATCTTTTGCTGGAGCTTGCTTCACCACGGTTACAGGCTGTTTTCAATAAAATGATTGCCGACAGCAGGATGTGTTTTCGCCGTATTGATGGCGTTGATGTACCGATTCTTTCACCGGAAGCAGAATTGATATATACCTATTTGCATCTTTATCATCATTTTATAGAATTAGGGGTGGGATTACGGCAGATTTGTGATTTTGCCGTTTTACTGAATCAACACTATGATGACAATAAAATCAGGCTGATCCTTGAAGAACTTGGCATTAAGCGAGGTTTTACGGCATTCGAAGCCATCTGTGTGGAGAAACTCGGACTGGACGAGGCTGTTCTCCCTGTAGCAATAGACAAGAGGGACAGAAAGGAGATAGAACCGATTCTGAGGCTGGTGCTTGAGGGGGGGAACTTTGGCCAGTATGACCAGAAATATGCGGTAAGAAGTGGAATCAGATATTATCTGGATTCCTTTATCAAAAAGATTCGAAATTACCGGCAGTTCTATTCTTTGTCGCCGGCTATGATGAGGGGCCTATTCTTCAGGAGCATCCCGAAGAAAATAGGGCAGGCTCTGCGCAGATGACAAGTCATCGCCAATGGCATGTTTACATGCTGTTTGTAATATGCTTACACGCAGCCTGTAACATGTTTACATATTGCCTGTAATATTCTCAAGAGTCGTTTTCGCTACATTTCCTGCCATTGAAGTTATTTGTTTCAATCTGTTAGAACGACTTTAGGGTATGGCCAGCATTAATGCGGCTATACTCTCCGGACGGCCTTGCGGAGTATTAGGCTTTCGCCAAAGATGCGATGCCGATACTCTATTATAGTAACAAGGGGAAGCTTCTCTGCTTCCCTTTGTCGTTTTTATTTGCTCCACCAATGCTTTTTTTTCGATGCTTGTTGGTCTGCCAGTCCTTCCATTGATTCCCTCAATATCTGCCGATAGCTTTTCCCTGTACTTATAATCTGATAGATTTGTCCCCAATCGGGTAAGCCTCCGATGTTTCGGTCATCGATGAAGTAATCTGCTTTGATTTTCCGAGAAAAGTGGTTGTTCTTGTCTTTTTCTTCTTCGGGATAATCCTTGTTCACGGCATAGAACTCTACACCGCGTTCCTTGCACCAGTCTACAGCGTTTTGGAGGAGCTGGCCTTCGCGGACACTCCACAGGATGAGTTGATGGTGGTCTTGGATAAGCATGCGAAGAGTTTCCGTTGCAAACGGAATCTCTTCGCCGATGTCAGGGTATTCATGGGTAACAATTGTACCGTCGAAGTCAACAGCTATGGTCGCCATGGTTTATTTCTTAATTGAGGTATCGTTTTTGTCGCCATAATGGCTGTTGCTATAATTGCCATATGAACTGTAGGATCCATAGTCGCTGTAGTTTCCATAATGCCCGTAATGCCCGTACCTGCCATATTTGCCATACTGACCATAGCCATAATAGTATCCATACTTCTTCTTGCTCATATCGATGCCATTGATAATAATGGCCATATTAGGCAACTTCTTTTCCTCGGCAAAAGAGTTGATGAGGCTGAAAGTGCTCTTGGGTGTATAATCGGCCCGACACATATAGATGCAGGCATTGGCCACACGACCAATCTGTAAGGTGTCTGTAACCAAGCCGACTGGAGCCGTATCAATGAGGATATAGTCGTAATGTTTCTTGAGTTCATCAAAAATTTCTTCGAGACTTTTTCGTGCCACCAGTTCTGCTGGGTTGGGAGGTATTGGCCCGGCCATGAGCAACTCGAGGTTATTGTTAATTCCCGAAGGAAGAATCTGTCTTTGAATGTCTTCCCATGACGGATTGTCCTTTATAAGGAGTGGGGTAATGCCATGGATGTGATCGTCTATCTCAAACAATTCGGCAAGTCGTGGCTTACGGATGTCAAGTCCCACAAGAAGGACTTTCTTTCCGAGCAATGCAAAACTGACGGAAAGGTTTGCCGCGTTGAAAGTCTTTCCTTCGCTAGAAGTGCTGGATGTGAACATTATGACTTTCTCGCCTTCCTTGAGCATAAACTGCAGATTGGTGCGCACACTTCGGAATATCTCCTCCATCTGATTATTTTGGTTTTCGTGGACAACGATATCGGCCTTAGTCTTGGCAGACTCGCTCGCCACGGCAACATCTGCAAGGATTGGTAGTTTGGTGAGTTTGGCCACATCTTCGTGTCCTTCTATTTTATAGCGGAAGAGCTGGAGAATAAAGAGGACTAATGCGGGAATTGCCAGACCGAGGATGAGCGCTATGAGCAAAACCATGCTTTTCTTCGGGCTGATCTGTCCGCCATAGTCAGGGCCATCCAGCAGTTTTCCTTTGTCTGCGGTAGAAGCCAGCGAGATGGCGTTTTCCTCACGTTTCTGCAACAACATCAAGTAGAGCCCCGACTTTACTTCCTGCTGCCGACCGATTTGTGTCAGCATTCGCTCTTGCTCCGGTGATTCATTTACCTGCCCAGAATATTTGTTGAATTGTGAAGCAACGGCATTTCTTTGGATTTGCAAATTTGTCTTTGCTTGGTTCATCGCACGATTGATACTACTGCTCAAGCCGTCCAGTTGCTCTGTAAGGGGTGTAACTGTTGGAGAGGTCTCAGAAGCACTCTTCAATATGCGGTTGCGCTCCAAGACCAATTCATTATATTTGGTTATCAAGTTGTTGACATTGCCATCACTAATGCCTACATTCGCAGGAAGCAGTCCGTACTTTTCGCTTGATCGCATGCTTTGCTGCACGCTGTTCAAAAGAGCCATTTGCGTGTTAGCTTCACTCAGTTTCTGGGAGTATTCATCAGAGTTCTGCATGGCTTGCGTAGCATTCATATTAAGCTGAACGACATTGTTTCTTCTTTTGTAGCTTTCAAGTTGTCCTTCAGTACTACCTAGCTCGGCATTGATTTTCTCCAAGCGTCCATTGATGAATTCTTCCGTATGACGGGCAACCTCATTTTTGTCTTCATTAGCCTGACGATTATATACGACGACAAGTTGGGAGAGATAATCCATGGCACGCATCGGAACTTGGTCTGTAAGAGACAACTGTACAATGGTGGTTGTTTTTGATGCCTGATTGACAGACAGAGCGTTATTGTATTTATAAGATACGGTCTTCGGCGATACAATTTGCACTTTTATTCTCTGTCCGTCCTTCAAGGGAGTCCTGCCATTGGAAGTGAATATCAAGGTCCCCGTCTGGGTTCCAATGGTTGCGGGAAGGGTAGAGAAAGTCTTCTCGAAACTGGTTGGGGCAGATTCATTGCCATAGGTTCCGGTTACATGATAGACTTTGTCCTTACGCTGTATTTCAAGATTTACTGGTGTGGCAAGCGATTCGAGATGTATGGGATCCATGTCGACGCTGACGGGCTGTCCTTTATACAAGATGACATCTTTTATTCGTCCTTCCGTACGGTAGGAAACATAAAGCTTTAAGTCTCTCACAGTTTGTTCTGCAAGAGAACGGGACTTGAGAATTTCTATCTCGTTGTCGATGCCATTAGAATTGGAAATAAAGCCAAGGTTGGTGGCATTCTTCAATGAGTTTCCGCGTTGGTTATTATTATCATCCTTGATTAGGAATTTAGCATTTGCCTGATAGATAGGAGTCGTATAACGCAGGTAGATAGCTGCTATACCCAGGCAAATAATCAAGGAAAGTACGAACCATTTCCAATTTAGGATTACGGTTTTATAAACTTGGGCAAAGTCGAACGAAGATTTTCCTTCTTGTTCCAGTGATTCTTCTGGAACTAAATTCTTATTTTCTTCCATTATTTATTTATATTTTATTTATTTTTCTTCTATCAAGTGTATGAGATATTTTCCATATTCATTTTTCAACATGGGTTTTGCGATTTCACGAAGTTGGTCAGAGTTTATCCAGCCTTTCTTATATGCAATTTCTTCAAGGCAGGCAACTTTTAGGCCTTGTCGTTTTTCCATGACTTCAATAAAGGTACTGGCTTCGAAGAGACTGTCATGTGTACCAGTATCTAGCCATGCGAAGCCGCGCTGGAGAGTCTGGAGCTTCAGTTGATTGCGTTTCAGATATTCCTGATTGATGGTCGTAATCTCCAATTCTCCACGGTCGCTTGGCTTTATGTTCTTGGCAATTTCAATGACACTGTTGGGATAAAAGTAGAGTCCCACCACAGCATAATTGCTCTTGGGATGTTCAGGCTTTTCTTCTATGCTTAGGCAATTGCCTTCTGCATCGAATTCCGCAACACCATAGCGTTCAGGGTCATTTACATAATAGCCAAATACGGTAGCTTTATGATTCCGCTCTGCATTGATGACGCTTTGCTCCAATAGGCCAGTGAACCCTGCACCATAGAAAATATTATCACCTAACACCAGACAGACACTGTCGTTACCGACAAATTCTTCTCCGATGATGAATGCTTGCGCAAGGCCATCTGGGCTTGGTTGCTCTGCATATTCAAAATTAATCCCTAGGTCATGGCCATTACCAAGGAGTCTTTTAAACCCAGGAAGATCAAATGGGGTGGAAATGATAAGGATATTACGGATGCCTGCCAACATTAATGCTGAAACAGGATAGTAGATCATGGGTTTGTCATATATTGGAATGAGTTGCTTGCTAATTCCTTTTGTTATAGGATAGAGACGAGTCCCTGAACCACCGGCAAGTACAATACCTTTCATATCGTTTTCATCTTTTAAGTGAAAAATGAAATGTCATTTTTAATAATGTGCAAAGTTACAATAAAATAATGATATTTGGATAAATAACCCGGAGATTTTTTTATGTTTATTTCAAATAAAGTCAGAAAAATTTATCTACGATGCATAAATGGTGGGGCTTGCGCACATCAAAGACCACGATGGGGGCAAGGAAATTAATGCATAAATTATTTTGAAATATCATGGGTTTGTTGTAATTTTGTAGCAGACTTCCACAATGGAAGTAAAAAATAAATATAAAAAACATTATAAAACATCATGGGAATATTTTCAAAGATCTTCGGGAAAACTTCCAAAAAAGACAAAGTTGGAGGAATGGAAGACTATATGATGCTTGTTAGAGTTTATTTTCAAGCAGCATTAGCAAGTAACTTGGGAATAACGAACTTATCAATGCTTCCAGACCTAAGAATGTTTAAGTCAACGCTCCATGTTCCAACCGTCAATAATAAGTTGGGAGTAGGCGAAAAGTCGCAGGTTAAAAAAATATTGAAGAATATGTACAACACAAACGAGGAATTCTTCAAAGAAATAGATTTAAGTATTCGAAAAAATTGTCATAAGATTCAAGATGTTCAGGTTTATCTCGTGCAATTTCAAGGCTTTTCACAAGATTTAATGATGTTGGTTGGAAACTTAATGAAATTCAAGCTTCGTGTACCGTCTTTCTTTAAAAAGTCGATCTATGTAATGACAGAGAAAACTGTAAACGATCTTTTTGACAAGAATGATTTTAAGGACGCTGGTGTTTTGAAAGCTGTTGCGTCCGTTCGTCAGTATGATAGAAAGCTTGGATTCTCACGAAAATGGATTACTGATTTTGTCTATCAAGTTGTGATGCTTGCAAAGAAAGAATCTAAGCCAGCAGACGACAGTAGGAAAAATAAAAATTTTGCATAATATTTTGGAATTGTCAGTTTTTTAAATTAAATTTGTATCCAAATAGTCGAATCTATGGATGAGAACGAGAAAACATTAGCGTTGTTTACGACTCGTATGAGGCAGATGATTCTTCGCTTTCAAGAAATGAAAAAAGAGAGGGAAAGTCTCTATGCAGAGTTGGAAGAACGCGATGCCCAGCTGAACACCTTGCAAGGGAAGTTGACTCAAGCTCACCATGATTATGACAGTTTGAAAATGGCTCGCATGATTGAAGTCTCGGACGGGGATCTCGAAGGAGCCCAGAAAAGAATTGCGAAGCTTATTAGAGAAGTAAACAAATGTATCACACTGCTCAGTGAAAAGTAAATCAGAGCGATGAGTGAGGCCAACGGAGAAAGATTACATATAAGATTGCATGTATACGACACCGACATGCCGGTGACGGTTCCTCGTGAAGACGAGGAGTTTTATCGTAAGTGTGCTAAGCTTATAACAGATATCGTTAATTCTTATAGTGCAGTATTCAAAGGAAAAAAGAGTGATAAGGAAATTCTGTACATGGCACTTATAGATATTGCGCTTAGATACGAGAAGGAATCCATGCGTCATGATGCTATGCCTTTTAATGATATTCTCGGAAAGTTGACTTTGGAAATAGAAGAAGCTCTGAAATGAGGGGTGAGGAAAGAGAATATTATTAATAACTAAAATAAATGACAACAATATTAATCGTCGCAGCTATTGCTTTGGTAATAGGTCTTGCTGCAGGGTATCTGATTTTCCGTTATGTGATTAAAGGAAAATATAGGAGTATAGTTGAAGCCGCTAACAAAGAGGCAGATGTGATAAAAGAAAAAAAGCTTCTCGAGGTCAAGGAGAAATTCTTAAATAAGAAAAGCGAGTTGGAAAAAGAAGTCCAGCAGCGTAACCAGAGAATTCAGCAGAATGAAAACCGCCTGAAGCAACGTGAGATTTCTTTGAATCAACGGCAGGAAGAACTCGGTCGTAAAAAGATGGAGATTGATCAGCAACAACAGCGTGTCGATAATGAGAAGAAACACCTCCAAGCAAAGCAAGTTGATCTTGAGAAAATGCAGGAGCAGGAGCGTATGAAACTTGAGGAGCTCTCTGGGCTTAGTGCAGAAGAGGCAAAGTCGCGGTTGGTAGAGAGCTTGAAGGATCAGGCTAAGTTGGATGCTGCAAGCTATGTCAATGAGATTATTGCAGATGCAAAGCTTGATGCAAATCGTCAGGCAAAGAAGATTGTTATTCAGACCATTCAGCGCGTTGCGACAGAGACCGCAATAGAGAACTCAGTAAGCGTATTCCATATTGATAATGATGAAATCAAGGGGCGCATCATAGGTAGAGAAGGGCGTAATATTCGTGCCCTTGAGGCTGCAACAGGCGTTGAGATAGTCGTCGATGATACTCCGGAGGCAATTGTCATCTCAGCCTTCGATCCTGTCCGGCGGGAGGTTTGCCGATTAGCCCTTCATCAGTTGGTTGCTGATGGAAGAATTCATCCTGCTCGTATAGAAGAGGTCGTCGCAAAGGTAAAGAAACAGCTTGACAATGAAATTATTGAAACGGGTAAGCGTACAACAATCGACCTTGGTATACATGGTCTGCATCCAGAATTGATTCGAATTGTCGGAAAGATGAAATATCGTTCTTCCTATGGACAGAATTTGTTGCAACATGCTCGTGAGACAGCTAACCTTTGTGCCATCATGGCTTCGGAATTGGGCCTGAATCCTAAAAAAGCAAAGCGTGCAGGTCTGCTTCACGATATCGGCAAGGTGCCTGACGAAGAGAGTGAATTGCCGCATGCACTTTACGGAGCTAAGATTGCAGAGAAATATAAGGAGAAGCCAGACATTTGTAATGCCATTGGTGCCCACCATGATGAGGTTGAAATGCAGACATTGCTTGCGCCGATAGTTCAGGTTTGCGATGCTATTTCTGGTGCTCGTCCCGGTGCCCGTCGAGAAGTAGTAGAAGCCTATATTAAGCGCCTGAACGACCTTGAAGCCATTGCGATGAGTTATCCCGGAGTAACTAAGACCTATGCTATTCAAGCTGGTCGTGAACTTCGTGTTATCGTGGGGGCTGATAAGATGAATGATGAGGAGAGTATAAAGCTTTCTGATGAAATTGCTACAAAGATTCAGAATGAGATGACCTATCCGGGGCAAGTGAAGATTACCGTTATCCGGGAGACACGTTCGGTAGCATACGCCAAATAGTATTGGTTTATTACCAAAATATAATACAGGAGCACATCCAGACGGATGTGCTCCTGTATGTAAAGATAAAGTGCAGGTTTCTAGTTGCGGATTTGTTCCGCCTGATGAAAAATGAGTTACACAAATTGTATCAAATCAGACATCAGGGAAATCATAATTGGTAACCATCACTGCACTTTATTTGTTCTAGATTTCTTCATTAATATTTTCTCATTGCAAAGATATGATCATTTTTCCAACTCTGCAATACTTAATAGTTGGTAATTTTAAATCATGGTTTTTAGGTATTTATCATGCTTGTATCATGATTCCTTATGCTAAAATGTTGCATATTTCAGAAAAAATCACTTACTTTGCACTCGTATAAAAAGTTTGGCGATGAGAAATCAAAAAATGTATGAAGCAGATGATAAGATGATTTCTATCATCCGTGATAATTACAACATCCTTCAGAGCCTTGGTGCATTCGGCATTAGTTTAGGCTTTGGCGATAAGACTGTTCGGGAAGTCTGCGAGACGGAACATGTAGATACCTATACATTCCTGACCGTCGTAAACTTTACTATAAACGGTTATCGAGACTATGATGATGCTGACCGTCTATCGATACCCACATTACTGCATTATTTAAAGGCTTCGCATGAATATTTTCTAGACTTTGAGTTACCTTACATTCGCAAGGAGCTTGAAGAGGCTTTAGATGAGAATGATAATCTTGCACGACTGATAATGAGACTCTATGATGAGTATGCACATACCATCAAAAGCCATATGAAATATGAGGAGAAGACTGTCTTTCCATATGTAGAGACTTTGCTGAAAAATCAGCCAGCCGATAATTATGACATTGAGACCTTCTCTAAGCATCACGGGCAGATTGACCAGAAGTTAAAAGAACTCAAGAATATCATTATCAAATATCTGCCTTCTGATGGCTTGCACAATAATCAACTGTCTGCGGCTTTATACAACATATATAATTGCGAGGAATGGCTGGCTCAACATGCATCGGTAGAGGATGATATCTTTATTCCGGTGATCCGTCGTCTGGAAAGTCGGGTGAAGCAGACGGATGTAAGCTTTAGGATTTCCTGCATGCTTAATAAGAATGCTGAAAATCCTGAAAGTCTCAGTGAACGCGAGAAAGATGTCATTGTGAGCCTTGTGCAGGGAATGACCAATAAAGAGATAGCAGAACATCTCTGTATCTCTATTAATACGGTGATTACCCATCGTAGGAATATTGCCCGTAAATTGCAGATTCATTCTCCGGCTGGCCTTACGATCTATGCAATTGTGAACGATCTTGTAGATATATCATCCGTGAAGCTATAACAGTTTTTGTAAGGTGATATGAGAGTAACCTTTCGAATGCTAATAACACAATCTTTAATGAGGGGTAACAAATTTCTCCTGTCTGGGAAACCTTAATTTTATATCTGTGGCAGATTCAATTAGAGGAACGGGGCCAGAAGGTGGGCAAACCATCCTCTGAACCTTTGCCACGGCGTGCGCCATTCATTCCATGAGGCTTCTGTCAATAAGAAGCTGTCTTTTTTGTTCTTTTCAAACAGATCGTCAAGTTCTTTGGTTGTATGGAGATCAACGATGACCGCATTTGCTTCCATATCCCAACTCAGACTTCGTGCATTAAGGTTGGCACTTCCCACCGTGCAGAACTTCCCGTCTACCAAGATAATTTTGGTGTGGTGAAATCCAGAAGTATACATCCATATCGTACACCCTTTTTTCATTAGTTTGTGGGCATTGTAGAATCCACAGTCGGGAGTGAGCGGAATATCGCTTTTCGTAGAAATCAGAATCTCCACCTTCACCCCCCTCTTGACGGCTTTCCGCAGAGCCTTCTTGATGGAGTGGTTAAGGGTGAAGTAGGGGTTGATAAGTTTTATGCTGTCCCGGGCATCATTGATGGCATTGACATAGAAAGTCCTAATGATTTCATTAGTGGTTCGAGGCTCCCGATTAATGATGCCCACCATTTTGTTTCCTTTAGAACAGGTGGTATCAGCCTTCAGTCCCTCGCTATAGTCTTTGTTGTCATAGAGTCCCCGATAGTATTTTGATCCATACACATTCTGCTTTGAAACCTTGTTCCACACTTTAAGGAAGATAGCTTGCAATGTGTTTACTTCGGCGCCGTCAATGCGGCAATGCATATCGTGCCAGGCACCTACTTGTTGAGTCCCCTTAATATAATAATCGGCAACATTCATGCCGCCGGTATAGGCAATCTTCCCGTCTATGATCACAATCTTGCGGTGATCGCGAGTGAACACATGGTTAATCCATGGGAATCTAATGGGGTCATACTTATATATCTCGATACCTTTTGACCTGATAGAATCCAGATGATATTTCTTTAGAGGACGATTGTTCGACGCGTTTCCGAATGCATCGAACAATGCACGGACCTCCACGCCTTCTTTTGCTTTTTCTTCAAGGTGTTGAAAGAGAAGTCGTGCTATCGAGTCATTGCGGAAGTTAAAGTATTCCAAATGGATAGAGCTCTTGGCATGGTCTATGGCTTTGAACAAGTCGTCAAACTTTTGCTGTCCGTTCATCAGCAGCACCACAGAGTTGTTGTGTGAGAATTTCACCCCTTTCTCGCGAAGTTGGTTCACAATGATAGAGTCTGAAGTCTGTGCATCCACCTGTATGCCCATTAATATTAATGAGCTTATCAATATACTTCTTAGAAATTCCATTTTCGTTTAAATCATACAGCTGTAATGGTCGACAACGCCTAACAAAGAGCCATCTTCGTCAACTACAAGCACCGTGTGAATCTTGTGCGTGTTCATAATTTGCTGTATATCTGTAATCTTCGTATTCGGCAAAACAGTCTTAGGCTCCGTGGTCATAATGTCGCTCACGGTCCTGTCAAAGAAATGTGCCTGCCATTTCTCCATTGCCCGGCGGATATCGCCATCGGTAATAAGCCCGACAACCTTACCATTCTCCAGAGAAACACCAAGTCCGAGTTTACCTTTGCTGACATGGATGATGGCTTCTCCCAGATGCATTTCTTTTGGAATGATGGGGAGCTCGTCGCTGCGCATGACATCTTCTGCCGTGGTGAGCAATCGCTTTCCGAGCTCTCCACCGGGATGAAACTGTGCGAAGTCTTTCGGTTTGAAATCTCTCACTCTCATCAGTGCAATAGCCAGTGCGTCTCCCATGGCCAGGGCTGCGGTTGTGCTACTGGTAGGAGCCAGATTCAGAGGGCAGGCCTCTTTCTTTACCCACACTTTTATATGGGCATTTGAGTATTTTGCCAGTAATGAGTTCTCATTTCCTGTCATCGCAATGATGGGCACATTCATGTGGAGTACCATTGGGATGAATCTAAGCAGTTCATCGGTCTGCCCAGAGTTGCTGAGCGCAAGCACTACATCATCCGAGGTCATCACTCCCAGATCGCCATGATAGACATCAAGGGGGTTGATGAAAAAGGCGGGAGTCCCTGTAGATGCCAGCGTTGCGGCTATCTTGGCGCCTACATTACCGCTTTTACCTACGCCGGTTACGATAATCTTTCCCTTGCATTCGAACATCATTTTCACTGCATGGTCGAAGTTCTGGTCCAATTGGGGAACAAGCCCGAGCAGTGCGTCAGATTCTTCCTTTAGTGCCTGAATGGCAAACTCGCGGGCATGATTCAGTTTTTCTGTAGCTTTTTCTGTCATAGTAATTGTGTGATTAAGGCTTCTAACTGGTCCAGCTTCAGCATGTTTGGTCCGTCGCTCAAACCTTTGTCGGGATTTGGATGAACTTCGAAAAAGTATCCGGTAGCGCCGAAAGCTTTTGCCGCCAATGCCATGGAAGGTACAAAACGGCGGTCGCCAGAGGTTGTTCCGTTGCCGGCTCCGGGACGCTGGACACTGTGCGTGCAGTCCATAATGACCGTCGAAACGATTTCCTTCATATCAGGAATATTGCGGAAATCCACGACAAGGTTGTTATAGCCGAAGGAATTACCCCTTTCCGTCAACCATACTTCCTTGGCTCCGGAATCAAGAGCTTTCTCCACGGGAAACCTCATGTCCTCCCCGCTTAGGAATTGTGCCTTCTTGATATTAACGATCTTTCCTGTCTTGGCGGCAGCGATCAACAGGTCTGTTTGCCGGCATAGGAATGCAGGGATCTGCAATACATCAACCACTTGTCCTGCGGTCTCGGCATGATAGCTCTCGTGGATATCGGTGGTAATGCGAAGTCCATATTTAGACTTCACATCACCCAGCATCTGCAGCCCTCTCTCTAAGCCCGGGCCGCGAAACGAATGGATAGAAGTTCGGTTTGCCTTGTCAAACGAGGCTTTGAAGATAATATCAACACCTAAGCGTTGATTGATTTTTACGAGTTCCTGTGCTACTGTGTCAAGCAGTTCAGCCGATTCAATGACACAGGGACCAGCGATAAATACTGATTTATTCATGATGACCTTTTATTTTTTCCATAGCTTCATCCTCGCTGTCGACATGTTTGCTGGGGCCTTCGTCCGGAATGATATGTATATCGCGCTGTGGGAATGGGATATTTATATTGTTTTCGTTCAGAGCGTCATAGACGGCTTCCATAATCTCGCTTTTTGCATAGGAGCGGGTAAGTACCGGGACCCATACAAGAATCTTGAAGTTAATGCTATTGTCTCCAAATTCCACGAATATAATCTGCACTTCTTTGTTGCGATCACGGCAATCAAGTTTATTCACCGCATTATAAATAATGTCTTTTACTTCTTTGACATTTGAGCCATACGCTACGCCGACAGGGATGATGGCCAGCTCGTAACCATGATTCTTAGTCAGGTTTTTATAGTTCTTGGTGAAGAGTTGTGAATTCTGAAAAGCAATTACACTGCCGTCGACAGTATCCATCATAGTGGAAGTATAGTTGATTGAGCTTACTCTGCCACGAACGCCGTCGCATTCAATAAGGTCGCCCACCTTGATGCGGCCCATCATCAGTGATACGCCATAATAGATATTCTCAAGGATATCTTTCATCGCAAAACCGACACCCGTGGAGAATCCTCCGGAAACGACTACCAGCCAGGTGTTGTTTACATGAAAAATGGTAAGTACAAACATCAGCCAGATCCCCCATACGATTACCTGCATCACATTCTTGACCATGGTCATCTTGCTGGCAGCGGTAGTAGGGTCTTTTTCCTCGAAATGCTTCTTCATGAACTCTTTCAGCGTCTTGTTGATATACGAGAAAAGGAAAAACAAAATAATGGCCTGGCAAATGCCGAAGATGCTTACTTGTATATTCTTTGAATTGATATAAGGCGTCGTATAGATGCGCCAAGTGGTATCGTTCAGGTTGAACACATCAGCTGCCCAGTAGATAGAGAGAATAATTGAAGCCACACCTAATATGGGAAGTAGTACATTCGAGAGCAGCCGGTGAAACCAGGTTTCCGTGATGGGCCTTTCTTCGAGATTATGCCTTTCGGCATATGCCTTGAGCAACCCGGAGAAGCAGGTAATGGTCAGGATGCAGGTGAGCTGCATGATCCACCAGATGAGGATTTCTACGCTCAGCAGGGTATAGCCGGTCCAGGAAGCAATCAGGGAGACAAGGAAGACCACAAGGGTTATGTCGGCATAGAGTCTATCTGCCTTTGGAATGTTGGTGCCATGCTTTTTTATCCTTCCCCACTGCCACCATGTACAGGCAAGGAGGATGGGGGGGAAGAGGAGATTTACCACATCATTCGGAACCAGAACTATCCGGAGGCTGATGACGATGAAGTCAACTACCATTAATGGTACATAAATGCGGAAGCCGCTTTTTATTTGATCGCCCTCTAAGCGGACCAGCAGCGAAATCAGGATGACGCCTAAGAGCCAGGTGTACTCAACCAGCAGATCGGAGGCCATGATAAAAAAGTTCTGGTCCCATACCAGTCTCACGATGGCGATGAGGATGGCAAAAGTGATGACCGTTGTCGCCCACACAATATATTTCCGCTTATCCAGGAATGATTCTTGGATAGAGGCAGCATTGTCTCTTTTGAATAACCGGCCGTAGAGTACGCTCAGCTTCTCGCTCTTTATGATCTTTGTAAAGAGGAATCGGATAAAGAAGATATTGAGTGATGTCGCAATAAAGCCAAAGAAAACCAAGGTGATGAGCAGGCCGAACATAAGCCGGCTGTCCCATTGGGATTCCACCCGCGTCTGGGGTCTGTATTTTTCTATAAGGGTCGACTTGGTTTCGGTAATGGAGTGGTGCAGGTTACTGAGAATCTTGAAATAAGAATCGCCTGCATTGCTGAAGATGCTTGTCTGGATTTCGTAGTATCGCTTATTGGCATAATCGTTCAGAGCTTTCAAATGCTCTGAAGTCATCTTGTAATATTTGATGTAGTCGTTCTGCTGCTCGTTGTTTTCCTGCAGCGTGCGCCGAATATTCACGGCCAGCGTGAGGCATACATTCCTGTCAATCTGGGCCCTCTCACTAAGCGACTGGGGATACATCGATCCCAGCACATTTACCAGGCTGTCATAGCGGGCTATCTCCACATCGTTCTTCTCCACGAATGCGCGGAAAGGTCTCACGGTTTCTTGAAATTTCTGGTATTGCTCGGTTGCCTCGTGGCATGCATAGGTGAGGTCGAAAATGTAGCCGGTTTTCTGAGAATAGAGCATCAGCGAGTTCTGATTACTGCTGTTCATGATGGAGAACATCTCCTTGCCGATCCTGTCCTGCTCGTCTTTCAAGAATCCTGATTCATGAATAAGCTCCGAATGATATCTCGTCAACTCCTGTCTCAGAATCGACAGCGTACTGGCAATGTCTCGCTCTTTCAGTACGGCGTTTGCCGACAGGACAGAAGTCAGTAGCGCAAATATGAATAGTAGTTTCCTCATCCCAATTGATATATTTGATGCAAAAATAATCAAAAGAATTGATAGAAAGAAATAATTTATTAAATTTGCAGACAAAATTAGGGATTTTATGATACTTATTGCAGATAGCGGCAGCACCAAGACCGACTGGGCATTGATCGGTGAAGATAATTCCGTGGTATATTATAAAACAGAGGGAATCAATCCGCTCTTTCAGTCATTTGAGGATGTTAAGCAGGGAGTATCCTTCCTCCATCACGAGTTCCCCACCTTACAGCCCCCGTTGTCTGTCCATTTTTACGGAGCTGGCTGCACGGTCGACAAGGCTCCCTTGATGGTGCAGACGCTCCAAGCGGCTTTCCGCTTTCCCGCAGAAAGTTTGCAAATCCATGTCGACAGCGACTTGATGGCAGCGGCAAGGGCACTGTGCGGGCACGCTAGCGGCATAGCCTGCATTCTGGGAACGGGATCAAATTCCTGTCTCTATGACGGAGAGAGAATCTTGGAGAATACTCCTCCCTTAGGCTTCATCCTGGGCGACGAGGGAAGTGGAGCCTCGCTGGGAAAGCACTTTCTGAATGGCATCTTCAAAGGATGGCTGTCCCAAAAAATGCGTGATGATTTTTTGATGGAATTCAAGATGACTTATCCGCAGGTCATTGAGCGTGTCTACCGTCATTCGCTGCCCAATCGTTTTCTTGCAAGCATTGTTCCCTATATTTCAAAAAAACTTGAGAATGAAGAACTGAAACAGATGATTATAAGCGATTTTAAAAGTTTCTTTAGATTAAATATTCAGCAATATCAGCAATCAGGGCTCCCCGTGGGGTTTGTAGGCGGAGTTGCTTATAGTCTTGAACCTTTACTGAGAGAAGTTGCGCAATCGGAAGGTTTTACGGTTGGCACGGTCCTTAAATCCCCTATAGAGGGACTTGTTGAGTATCATTCTTCAGCACTGTAAGCACAGTTTCAAATTGTTGTCGACATTTGAAACTCTGAGTTTCAGCCGTTGAAACTTCAAGTTTCAGTCATTGAAACACGGAGTTTCAGCTACAGAAACTTCTTGTTTCAGTAACTGAAACACTTCCCGCTTACTATTCCGCATTTCCCGAGCGACGGTTTTTATTAAAAGTTTTTGTTAATAAAACGAGTTGTCTGGAAGAAAATAAATTTATAATTATCATTTTTCGAAAAAATATATTAACTTTGTCCAGCATTTCAGTTATTGACTTAAGTTGCTGCGAGGAACATCCTCTAAGGCGGCTACTGAATTCAAGCGAATGTATTTGATAATTTTTATCCACAGCTTGCTGATAATTTGTTAGTCAGTAAGCAGGAAAGCTTGAATTCAACACTTTTAATCCCGTAATATATAATGGCTGATCCCATATCGATAGTTCCTATAGGAGGTTTATGTAACCGCATAAATTCTATATTGTGTGCGATTGCTACGCATGAGCAATTGGGTTATAATTTTAATATCTATTGGCATAATAACTCGGAGCTGAGGGCAGATTTTCTTGATTTATTTCAACCTATCCACATGCCCGGCATTACGATTTCTCCTTTAAAAGGAAGAATCTTGTTGCCAGGCGGGAGACTGTCTCCGATAATGGACTTTGTCAGGAAGTTGGAATTTGATCATTGTTATCATGGAAGTAAAATCTCTAATGATGATTTTAGAAAATATACCCATGGCAAAGTTTATATTCAGACTTCCAATCGGTTCTCACCTTATAGTCTTGATGAAATAGACACTTATTTTAAACCAATAAATTCTATTCGGCAGCAAATAGATGAGATTACGGCAACCTTTAAAAATACTTTTGGCCTTCATATAAGGCGGACAGATAACACCAAGGCAATAGAAGAAAGTAACGACGCAAAATTCTTTGCACGGACAGACCAGATGTTAGAGGCCGATCCTGATAGCACATTTTTTCTTGCCACAGATGATCTGCAAGTCAAAGAGAGCTATAGGATCCGTTATGGAGAAAAGGTAATTACCAACGATTCTGATTTATCAAGAGCAACACTCAAGGGTATGAAGAATGCGGTAATAGACCTATGGTGTCTTGGCGCATGTAAATATATTCTTGGAAGTGCCGCATCTACCTATTCCAGTTGTGCCGCGAAGATTTACGGGAAACAACTATATATAGTGAAGTAATTGCCAATGTCTACCGCAACCAGAGTTGTTAAGAATACCGGATTCCTTTATCTTAAAATGGGCATATCGATGTTCATTTCTTTATGGACTACACGGTTGATCCTTAATTCCTTGGGTGCTTCCGACTTTGGTATATATAATGTTGTCGGAGGTGCTATTGCCATGCTTGGATTCCTGAATAATGCAATGGCTACCTCTACGCAAAGATTTATGTCCTATACGAAAGGTGAAGGCAATGCAAATAAAATGAGAACCGTTTTTACAATTAGCATCGTTCTTCATCTCATTGTTGCATTTTTAGCCGTACTTGTTTTCTTGTTGGGGTATTACATATATTTTCATGGGCTGTTAAATATACCAGCAGAGAGGATGCCTTCTGCTAAACTCGTATATATATGTATGATTGGCAGCACAGTTTTTACAATTATGACAGTACCCTATGATGCAATACTGAATGCCCATGAGAATATGAAGATCTATGCTCTTATCGGCTTGGCGGAATCCTTTATGAAGTTAGGTGTAGCTTTTGCATGTGTCGTTTCAAATAATGACAAGTTACTTTTATATGCGATTTTAATGTCCGTGATTCCATTTATATCTATGGGTGCAATGAGGATTTACTGCCATAGATATTATGATGAATGCAAATTCTCTTTGGAAAAGTATTGGAATCGTAGTTTAATGAAAGAAATGACTGTATTTGCAGGATGGAGCTTAGGAATATGTCTATCCTCTATGTTTAGGCAGTTTGGCATGGGGATAATTCTGAATTTCTTTTTTGGAACTCTGGCTAATGCCGCTCAAGGAGTCGTAAATCAGTTAAACGGGCAATTGTCTACATTGGGTAATGGTATTATAAAAGCATTGAATCCCGTGATTACTAAAAGTGCAGGATCGGAAGAATATGAAAACATGTTGAAAGCTGCTGTATCAGGCACTAAGGTATCTTTCTTTATAATAACATTCGTTTTCATTCCTTTTATAGTTGATACTGAGTATATATTAAAATTGTGGTTGTATAAAGTACCGCGGTACTCAGATATTTTCTGTATTCTTCTTTTAATAACAACAATGGTGGGAAATATAACACTATTTATTCCGCAAATGATTAATGCTGTTGGAAAAATTAAGGAATATTCCTTTTTTATCTCGATCTGTAATTTCCTACCTCTTGTTTTGGCAGTATGGGCATATATGCTGCACGCAACTCCAGAGTATATGTATTATGCGTTGATGATCTCGATGATATTTAAAATTATTATTGATCTATATTATGGGCATAAATATTGCGGCTTAAATCCAAGGAAGTATTTTAGGGAGGTTATTCTTACATATACTATGAATATATTATTATCCATATACATATCTTCTTTAGTCAAGGGGTATTTTCCCCCGTCTCTCATGAGATTTGTACTAATATCCATAATCGGGATTTCTGCATATGCACTATTTGCATATATTCTGATATTAAATCAGGAAGAGAGAATGACAATAAAGAAAATAATCTTTTCAATAAGGTTAAAGTTTAAAAAACAATACAAGACCTCATGATTTAATAGGCCATAATTTAATATCTTCTGTTCCTTGTCTCTTGCCCCTAACAAAATTTATAAATATCTGTTTCTACTATTGACATTTATTTCTGTCAATCAGTGGAGTCCTGTTCCTATAGGTAATACAACAACTACCTATATATTAAATTACACCCTTCTGATTTGCTTTATATGGAGCCTTGTTAAGCAGAGGATAAATATCTTAAGGAATCAATATACAATAGTTGGTGTATATCTATGCTGGGCATTGTTTGAAATACTAAGAGGCTTTTATGTTGCGGAGAATTATTGGGAATGGAAGAACTTTACAGGTACAATACCAGTAGTTTTGTTTCCTTTGATAGTCTTTGTCCTAAAAGATCCGATTGTCTTAAAAAGTATTTTAAAACCATGGTATAGGTGGGCACTGCTTGCTTTTGTATTGTTTTTCTATTGGATGGTGGGGATTAGTCAATTCTATTTAGGTCCTCTCTTTTTCGCATTATGCTTTTTGTCATTAGGGAAAAATCCTTTTATGAAAATAGTCATCGTTGTGCTGGGAATCCTGATGTTGACAGACAATATTATAGATAATAGAAGCCAGTTCATAAAGGCCGCAATGTCGTTCCTAATCCTCTTCTCATCTGTTTTTCATAAATTTATTTCCACTTATCTCATTAGAGTTGCCTGCTTGGCTGTAATTATAGCGACAATTATCTTACTTTATTTAGGTTTGACAGGAAACTTCAACCTCTTTAAGGATATAAGTGATAATTATGAAGGGCGGTATACAATGGTGTCCGATGCTGACGGAGAACTCAAAACTATTGATATGTCTGGAGATACAAGAACTTTCATTTATGAGGAGGTTTTGGGTTCTGCAATTAAAAATGACTATGTTCTGATGGGTAGAACTCCTGCCCGAGGGCACGATGCAATCGTTTTCGCAGAAGAAGCCCGGGACCTTTTGTCTGTGCATTATGTTGATAATTTGAAAATAGAACGCCATAAAGACGAGATCTGTTTTACTAATATTTTTACCTGGTTAGGCCTTGTCGGTGTATTACTATATATGTGTATATATCTGTATTCTGCTTATTTGGGATTGTTTAAGTCCAACAGCAAATATGTGAAGTTATGTGGCGCTATGGTGGTTTTCTATTTTGCATTTGGCTGGATAGAAAATTCAACAAGTTTTGATATAATCAATGTTACCTATTGGATTTTTATTTCCATATGCCTGTCTTCTTCTTTTAGAAAGATGACTGATAAAGAATTCAAATTGTGGTTTAGAACTATTATATGATGAAAATACGAGTGCTATGGTTGACGCCAACTTCTGGGACAAATCAAGGCATAACTAATACATACAATGGTGGAGGTTGGGTACCTTCTCTCCAAAAACTGCTAAATTCTGAATCTGAAATAGAGCTGGCAGTAGCTTTCCCGTCAAAATCCAAGTTACCTTATTCAAAAAACGGAAATACGAACTATTATCCTATATACACTCCAGAAAAAAGCAAACTCCAGAAGATTAAGTTTTATTATGGGGGATATCGGAATATAGCCCCCCAAAAGCACATTCTGGAAATTCAGAATGTTATCAATGACTTCAAGCCCAATGTGATTCATTTGTTTGGCATAGAAAATCCATTTGCCTCAATTCTGGGTCGAACAAATATTCCTGTCATAGTCTATCTTCAAGGAATCTTAAATCCGTGTAAAAATGCTTTTTGGCCTCAAGGTTTAAATAAGGTCTCTTTACTGTGGCCTTTCTCGAAGCGAGAATGGATTATCAAGAATGGTTATAGGTATGCTTATAATAGTATTGTGAGAAGGGCGGAATATGAGATGGAACTTTTTAAAAAAATTAAATATGTAATGGGAAGAACGCAGTGGGATTATGACATTTCAAGACTCTATGCTCCTCATTCAAAATATTTCCATCTTGACGAGGTTCTGCGTGATGAGTTTTATGAGAATGCGGGAAGTTGGAATGGAAACAATAAAAAAATAGTGATTACTTCCACTATATCGGAAACCATATACAAGGGGTTTGATATTATATTAAAAACAGCCAGAATTTTAACTGGGACCGGAATTAATTTTCAGTGGAATGTAATAGGAATAAAGCCTAATGCTGAGTTCGTACACCTTTTTGAGAAAAATTATCATATAAAATGTCAGGGGGTGAATATCAAATGTGTAGGTGTGTTGAACTCCTCTGAAATAATAGAATACCTTCTTCATTCTGATATTTTTGTTCATCCATCGTATATAGATAATAGTCCAAATGCTCTTTGCGAAGCCCAGATTTTAGGTATTCCAGTAATTGCAACTTATGTTGGAGGTATTCCCTCATTAATAGATCATGCCCAAAATGGTTTTCTTGTTCCTGCAAATGATCCTTATAGTATTTCATACTTGATTCAGAATCTCAGTATAGACAGAGCTCTTGCTGATAGAATTAGTAACAAGGGATATAAAACAGCATTAGTTCGCCATGACAGAGATAAAATCTTATGTGGCATGTTATCTATTTATAAAAAGGTTGTTTATGAGGATTATTGAGTTTGCATTTGGGTCATGTAGAAAAGTTATTTATACGCTTTATTTGGAACATTTGAATTTTATTTATGAGAGTTGCCATCCTTATAACAGCTCATAATCGTAAAGAGAAAACGCTTAGCTGTCTTGAACAGGTAGGTCGCCAAATTATTCCTCCACGATGCAATTTTCAAGTCTATCTTGTTGAAGATGGTTGTACCGATGGAACGACAGAAGCTGTTTCTGTGATTTTCCCAGAAGTTGCTATCATCCATGGGGATGGAAGTCTCTTTTGGAATAGAGGTATGTGGACAGCCTGGAATCAAGCGGCTAAAGAAGATTTTGATGGATATATCTGGTTGAATGATGACACAGTTGTCTATTTGAATATGCTAAAAGTTTTGCTTAAGACTTCAAATAAATTTAATGATCAATCAATTATAGTAGGCCCGACTCAAGATTCTTCACATTCAAAGTTGACTTATGGGGGCAGATACAAAAAAGGTAAGATTGCGAATACTGTAGGAAAAATCACGAAAGTTGATTTCTTTAATGGCAATATCGTTTATATACCTCGTAATGTATATCAAAAAGTTGGCAATCTGGATTATTATTATACTCATAGTAAGGGTGATTTTGATTATGGGTTACGCGCGGGGAAGCTGGGAATAAATATTTATCAGACGGCGGAGATATTGGGAGAATGTGATTTGCATGAGGACTTAGACAGCTGGTGTAATCCTCAAGTACCTTTTAGAAAAAGATGGCTAATGTTGCATCGCCCTAATGGAATGCCGCCTAAAGAGACATTTTATTTTGAACGGAAGCATTTTAATATATTACTTGCAACATTCCATTATTTTACTATTTATTTAAGGTGTATAATACCACAATTGTGGCGAGTCAAGACATTTTATGAAACCTAAAGTGCTCTTTATCATGCATATGCCGCCCCCTATACATGGGGCCGCAATGATGGGGAAATATATTCATGACAGCAAACTTGTCAATGATGAGTTTGAATGTAGGTATATCAATATGTCTACATCCAATAAACTCAATGATATTGGTAAGATAAATCTTCATAAACTTTTTAGTCTGTGGTCTTTGTTGAAGGTTATAAGAAAAATCATCAGAGATTTTTCCCCGGGTTTGATATACCTTACTCCAAATGCTTCAGGTAAAGCATTTTTTAAAGACTTTCTGATTATTCAGTTCGTTAAATGCCATTGTAGAAACATAGTGGTCCATTATCATAATAAAGGTATTTCGACTAATCAAGATAAGTGGCTTTATGACAAGCTGCATAAGAAACTCTTTGAAGATTTAAAGGTTATTTTGCTTTCGAAAGAATTATATCCGGATATTTCTAAATATGTGATGCAGGAAGATGTATATTATTGTGCAAATGGAATACCGATGGCAAGTGTAGACCCCGTCTTGAAGAAAGAAAATTCGGCTGTCTTCAGATTCTTATTCTTATCTAATATGATGCGCTCAAAAGGTGTTTATACTCTTTTAAATGCCTGTATGCTCTTAAAAAAGAAAGGGTTTAGTTTTATTTGTACCTTTATTGGAGATTGGAAAGATATTACAGAAATAGACTTCAGGAAAAGAGTAGAGGCGTTGCAACTTACAAATAATGTAATTGCAGTTGGACCTAAATATGGGGAAGATAAACAACGCTTATTAAGCATGGCTGATTGTTTTGTTTTCCCTACTGTTTATGCAAATGAGGCTTTTAGTTTAGTCCTGTTAGAGGCAATGCAGCATAGGCTTCCATGTATTTCTACATACGAAGGCGGTATCCCGTCTATAGTAGATGATGAAGAGACTGGCTTCTTGGTGGAAGTGCATAACGAAGAAATGTTGTGCGACAAAATGAAATGGATGATGGAAAATCCTGATGAAGCTAAGAAAATGGGAAATAAAGGATGGAGCAAATTTCAACAGGAATACACTTTAGAAGCTTTTGAACAGCGATTTGTAAATATTCTAAAGGCATTGACATGTTGACTTTAAAGAATATAAAGCTTGTAGAGTCTAAGGAGGAACTGAACAAGATTCCTCCCGGAAAGGTTCTTATAAACACGATTAATGCCCATTCTTATAATGTAGCTCAAAAAGATGTGTTTTTTGCAAAAGCTTTGATCGGAGGGGATTTTTTAATTCCAGATGGTATCAGTATTGTTAAATCCTGTAAATGGCTGCATGCAAAAAGTATGCCTACAGAAAGACTTACAGGATGGGATTTGTTTGAGTTTGAGATGAATCGCATAAATACATCGAAACAATATGATTCCTTTGGAGAATTAGCTTTAAACCCCATTGTCATGTTTGTAGGTAGTTCACAAAGTGTTTTAGATAAAATTGTAGAAAAGGTAGGTGATATTTATCCCAATTTGAAGATAGTAACTTATTCTCCACCCTTTAAGCAAGAACTTTCAGAGCAAGAGAGCCTAAATATCATAAATGCTATTAATAAAACTAATCCAGATTTATTATGGGTTGGAATGACTGCTCCAAAACAAGAGAAATGGGTATACAAGTATTGGCCTGAATTGAGTGTTCACTGTCATGTTGGAACCATTGGCGCCGTATTTGATTTCTTTGCCGGCACGAAGAGAAGAGCTCCAGAATGGTGGCAAGAGCATTCATTGGAATGGTTGTACAGATTATTAAAAGAACCGAAAAGAATGTGGAAGAGATATATTTTAGGCAATTTGCTGTTTATATATTATATTACAAGAGAAAAGTTTTCTAACTGAAAGATATATTTTAAATATCTATGAGCGAGACAGATAAATATATAGATTTCCTAAAGTGGTGTTTGGATACATCTTTAGATAGGCCTAATTGTATTGATACCATCAATTGGCATGCGTTATTGGAGTTTGCTAAATCTCAGGCTATTGTGGGCGTCTATTGGTGCGGAATTAAAAAATTAGGTGAATTAAAAGTAAACAAACCTGTCGATGATGATATCCTAGAATGGATGGCAACATATAAAAAGATAGAAAAGAATAATTTGAAGCTCAATAAGCTTGCTTCCTGGGCTTGGAATAATTTTGAATCAGAAAACTTTGATGCACTTATTCTAAAGGGACAAGGCAATGCTATATTCTATCCAGATCCATTCTCAAGGACATCAGGAGATATAGATATACTAGTTGCTCCTAAGCTTGAAAAAACTTTAGGTACATTATCCTCAAAAGATGAGATTAAGAAAGTAATTAGGTATTGCAAGAACATATTTCCCGAGGGGAAAGCCTGCTACCACCATATAGGATTTATTAAGAAAGAGGGAATTGAGATTGAAGTTCATTATCGGGCATCCTGGCTAAATAATCCTTGGAATAACAAAAGAATTCAACAGTTCTTTTATTCTGGTTTTAAAGACAGTGTATCAAATAAAATAGAATTGCCAGAGCATATGGATCTTATCGGTATCCCATCTTGGAATTTTAATCTTATCTATCAACAGGTTCACATTCTTAATCATGTTACGCATTTCGGGATAGGATTAAGACAGATTGTAGACTATTATTATCTTCTAAAGAGCCAAACTTCCAATGGACAAGATTTTAAAAAGATTATAAAGTTTTTGGGACTAAAAGGTATTTCTGAGTCGCTGATGTGGGTCTTATCCGAGAAATTGGGACTTGAAGATAAATACTTAATTTCAGAATCTAATGAAAAATCTGGAAGATTTCTTTTTGATGAAATCCTTACAACAGGTAACTTTGGACATTATGACAAGAGATTTTTGGGGGTATTTCAATTCGGGAATGAATATCTGGTTTTAAAGAACAGTGCCGTTTACAAAAATGTGGATCGGCTGATACGAGATATCCGCTTGTTTAGGTATTTCCCATCAGAGTGTTTCTGGGAACCATACTTTAGAATATATCATTTCTTTTGGAGGTTAAAGTATAATTCTCGGTAAAAAAAATAATAGAAGCAAGATGCGACAATATACTAATGGAAATAATTTGGTGAAATTTGGAGTCATTATAGGTGATTTCATTATCATGAATTTGCTCTTGTTGGGCTTCGTTAAGTGGGGCGGAAAGGATCTTGTCCCTGAATATATCCTCGTGTCCAAGCGTATCACTTTCGTTGTGGCCAATATGGCGATGATGATATCAGAATATTTCTTTTATGCGACAGTCCATGATCGGAAAATCGAAATCATGCGTGTAATGACAAGGGCGTTTTGGTTGACTTTCACCCATGTAGGACTCTTGTTCATAACATTGCGCATACTTCAACAGAATGGTGGAAATTTTTCTCGTTTTATGCTCTATTTCGGAGCGGTAGAGTATGTGGTGTTGATAACAGCCAGGATTGTTGAACTCGGGATTGTCCGCTATTTGCGTGATTTAGGAATGAACACCAGATTGGTGTTGTTTGTGGGTAGCGACCCTTCGTTGGCAACTCTCTATGAACGCTTGGTTCTTACTCCATCTATGGGCTATCATGTTCTTGGCTATTACGCCAGTGTAGAAATGAAAGATTGTCCTGACGGACTGAATTACCTCGGTACCATTGAAGATCTGAATGAGAAAATGGATTCCGAAGAAAGAGATTCTCTGAATATTGACAAGCTTGATGAAGTGTTTTGCAGCATGTCCCATGAGGAATCGGAGGAGATGGTTGAGATTATGAGATTCTGCGATAAGAATGTAATTCGATTCTTTTATGTTCCCAGGATGTTTGGCAATTATCAACTGAATCTTAAGCCAGAGCGTTTCGGGGACATAAATGTATATACCAACCATATCGAGCCGCTGTCTATCCTGCCAAATAGAGTGTTAAAACGGTTATTTGACATTTGTGTAAGTTTGATAGTGTGTATTTGCCTACTACCGTTTATTCCAATTATTGCACTCATTATTAAGTTGCAAAGTACTGGTCCGATATTCTTTGTCCAAAATCGTACAGGAATGAATGGGAAGGTATTTAGATGTTTAAAATTTCGCTCAATGCATGTAAACAGACAGGCAGACATCCTTCAGGCCACGGAGAATGATCCAAGAAAATTTGCTTTTGGTAACTTTATGCGGAAGACCAACCTTGACGAGTTCCCTCAATTCTTCAATGTCTTGATTGGTGATATGAGCATAGTCGGTCCGAGACCACACATGCTGTACCACACGGAAATCTATGGCCAACTTATTGATAAATATATGGTACGGCATTTTTGTAAGCCGGGAATCACGGGGATGGCTCAGGTAACAGGATGCCGTGGTGAGACCAAAGAGCTCTGGCAGATGGAAGAAAGGGTGAAGAGAGATATCTGGTATATTGAGAACTGGAGTTTTTGGTTAGATATTAAAATCATGTTCATGACAGTGAAAATGATTTTCATTCATGATCAGAAAGCTTATTAACTATGTCAGTTCGGAATAAGTTTTTCTAAAATCTGCAGTGTTCAATGCTTGATTGTCAAGGCGGAATGTCTCGGCAAATGACGGTAGCCTTGCCCAACCTGGGCAAACATCAAAACAAAACAGATGTTAAATGCCCGACTTGAGCAAACGCCAAAACAAAACGGATGTTAAATGCTCAACCCGAGCAAACGTCCCAGCAAATGACGGCAGCCTTGCTCAACTTGAGCAAACGCCAAAGCTTGATTGCCAAGGCGGAACATGATGAATCATGCCCCTACGGCTCACGCCACGCCATTTTCTGGTAGACGCAAATCACTCTTTAGAGAAAAACTTATCCCGAACTGGAGTATTAACTATACTTGAAGATATAAAAGAATGGGTATATAGAGAATGGGGTTGCCGATTGGCAACCCCATTCTCTATATTCATGCACCAGGCATATATAACCAGATTACAAAGATGATGATGGCAGAGGCTATGACACACAAAGCCGTAAATGATATATTTGCTATAATCTTTTTACGCTTTTGGGAGGCCAGAGTCTTTAGCCTGGTTTTCTCAATACGCCTGTGATGATTGTGATGATGTCTATAGTTTTCCGACATAGTTTTTTTTTTATTTCTCGCAAAGATACTTTTTTAGTTTAGACTATTAAAGAAATATCATATAAAAGCGACTGTAAGGCCTGCCATAACGATACTGACCATCGACATCAACTTAATGAGGATGTTCAAACTTGGCCCGGATGTGTCCTTGAAAGGATCGCCTACGGTGTCGCCCACGATCGTCGCCTTGTGTGTAAAGCTACCTTTCCCGCCGAAGTTACCTTCTTCGACCATCTTCTTCGCATTATCCCAGGCACCACCGGCATTTGCCATAAATATGGCAAGAGTGAATCCTGCCGCAAGGCCACCGACCAGGAGTCCGAGCACTCCTGCTACACCCAATATGATTCCAACGATGATAGGGATGAGGATAGCTAAAAAGGCAGGGACGGTCATCTCGTGCTGGGCGGCCTTGGTGGAAATCTCCACGCAGCGCCCGTAGTCGGGCGTTGCCTTGCCCTCAAGAATGCCGGCTATGGTCTGGAACTGACGCCGAACTTCCACGACCATTTTCTGAGCCGCACGACCTACAGCCTCCATCGTCAGTCCACAGAATAGGAACGCTGCCATGGCACCGATGAATGCGCCGACGAGGACAGTGGGGTTCATCAAGGTTACCTGAAAGAAATTCATGAAGTCGGGCATCGTGGCCGTGGCTGGATTAAACACATTGCCTGCCGCGTCTATGAATTGCTGTCCACTTTCGGCTGCACGGCTCATGGCAATCTTGATTTCTTCTACATACGATGCCAAAAGCGCGAGGGCTGTCAGGGCCGCACTACCGATGGCAAACCCCTTGCCTGTAGCGGCAGTGGTGTTTCCAAGTGCGTCAAGCGCGTCTGTGCGATGGCGGATTTCTTCGCCCAGTTCGCTCATCTCTGCATTGCCACCGGCATTGTCGGCAATCGGGCCATATGCATCGGTTGCCAAAGTAATACCCAGTGTCGACAACATGCCGACAGCGGCGATGCCAATGCCATAGAGGCCATGGGAAATACTGCTTGCACCCATACTCAGATCGAAGCCATTGGCGCAAAGATAACTTAGCATGATGGCTATGCCAATTGTGAGGACGGGAATGCAAGTGGAAATCATACCCGTGCCGATACCCTTGATAATAACGGTTGCAGATCCGGTAAGTCCAGCTTCAGAAATCTTCTGCGTAGGCTTGTAGCTGTGAGATGTATAATATTCTGTAGCCTGGCCGATGATAACTCCAGCGGCAAGACCTGTTATGACAGAGAATGAGAGCCCGAGCCAGTTCTCGATACCTAAGAGATAGAGGATGATGAATGTGGCTATCGCAATCAGGACGGCACTTACATTTGTACCCATGGATAGAGAGTGGAGAAGGTCTTTCATGCTGGCACCTTCTTTCGTGCGCACCAGGAAAATCCCAATCAAAGAGAGAAATATCCCGACCGCGGCAATGAGCATCGGGGCGACAACGGCTTTCAGCTGCATGTCGTTGGTCATGGCAAAAGCCGTGGCACCAAGGGCTGCCGTAGACAGGATACTGCCGCAGTAGCTCTCATAGAGATCTGCTCCCATGCCGGCTACATCACCAACATTATCTCCCACATTGTCGGCAATCGTAGCAGGGTTACGGGGATCATCTTCCGGAATGTCTGCCTCGACTTTGCCAACTATATCTGCCCCGACATCTGCGGCTTTTGTATAAATGCCACCACCTACGCGGGCAAACAAAGCCTGTGTAGAAGCACCCATTCCGAAAGTAAGCATCGTGGTCGTGATAGTAATGAGGGCTGTTTCCTCATCCGCATAAACACAGTGAAGAATGATAAACCACATGGCGATGTCGAGCAGTCCAAGGCCTACAACCACCAGTCCCATCACAGCACCGGAGCGAAAAGCAATCTTCAATCCGGCATCAAGCCCTGTGCGGGCAGCATTGGCAGTACGGCCACTTGCGTAGGTTGCGGTCTTCATTCCAAAGAAGCCTGCCAAGCCAGAGAAGAAACCTCCAGTAAGGAATGCGAACGGGACCCATGGATTTTGTACTTTAAGAATATAGGCCATGAAAGCAAAAACCAAGGCCAGTACGATAAACACTATAAATACTACCTTATATTGCTGTCCCAGATACGCCATGGCCCCTTTTCTGACATACTCGGCAATTTCTCGCATGCGAGGGGTCCCTTCATCTGCTTTCATCATGGATTTGAAGAAATACCACGCCATCAACAAGGCAACTACGCTGGCAACAGGTACCAGCCAAAATACACTAGGAATGTTCATAGTTTTTAATTTAATTAATTAGGTTTCTGTAGTTATATGCCGACAAATATATTAATATTTTTTTAGAAAAGAAATTTTATTGACGAAAAAAAATACCTTCCACACAATTTTAAGATGTTTTTGGGGATGTTCTAATAGACCGGTTATATCTGAATCCCCGGATTTTATAGGAAAGTTGAAAAACTGTTAGTGAATAATTATGCAAATCGGATATGGCTTTCTGAAGAGGGGAGGGGGACACTTGGCAAGGGGCGTCGTCTGAAAGTGCGATACGGCGCGTTTATGGACTTCTCTTTCTCTTTATTTTACAAACAGTATATTTCTTCGGATTGGGATATCGGAGCCAGGATTTAAAAAAGCGGTATTTTGCAAACTAATTAGTGGCTTCCTGTTTTCAGAATTGCAGCTTCCGATATTCCTTTAAGCCGTTAAAAGAGCTTCCTTCTCTTAATTCACAGGGAATTTTTGGATAATTATTTAGAAAATAAATGCATATACAGAAATTGACTTCTATATGGCCCCATAGCGGTTTCAGATTGAAACCTATACGGAATTTTCTGTATGCGCATAGTTAAAAACAACCTATGCCCCTCGAAAAACATTGGGATTTTTTCGGGGGATATAGGTTGCTTAAGAGTCTTATCAGTTAAAAACGATATGCAACTTCTACATCAAAAATTCCATAGTTACGGTCGGAAAGGGACTTATCGTTTACAAATGAATACTCGGCACTGATCTGGAAGTTTTTATGGAACAGGTAATCTGCGCCGATCTCATACTGTGTTTTTTGTTTATTTGAATCTCCTGTAGGCTGATACATGTCGTAACGCCCCTTCACATGAACCTTCTTCTTGATGATTGGCGCGATAATCAACGCATAGACACCTTGTGCCTTGTCGCCGTTACTGCTGAGGTTGCAGTTGGTGTTGGTTGCGTTATCGGTATTTGTCAGTGTTTGGGCGAAGGCATAACCCGTGGAGTGAATATACTCAGAACGGAAAGTCCAGTCATCTACAAGATATTCTGCCGAAAAGGCATAGCGACGCTGCTGGAGCTTGCGCACTCCATTACCGCCACCGCCATCTGTCCATGTTCCTTTGCGCGCATAGCTTCCGGTCCAGCCGAAGGCGCCGATACGCATGCCTGGCACAGGCATTACCCATGCGCCTCCAATGATGTTTTTCTGCTCGTCAACATCTTTCATATTGATTCCTTGCCCATTAAAAACCCCAACCTGATAGTGAATCAGATTACGGCCATTGGCATTCTTAAGGAAGTCTCCCTGAAACTGTAGGCCAATGTCTCGGCCGTTAGAACTATGCGCTCCCGCACGGTCAGAAAATCCCGCTAATTTCTGAACCACCTGACCATATCCCATGAATCCCTGATCAATCGGGTTCATCGGATTTTCATAGGTGAACGGATTCTTGAACTGGCCGATTTTTACGCGAAAGAAATCGTACTTCTGCCACTCGACGAAGAGGTCGACAACCTTGGGCGAACTTCCAAGAGTGGAGGTGTTTCCGTTGAATTGGATTTGTGCCTTCCAATAAAAGTCTTTCAGGATACGGCCGTCCAGAGAAACACGGGCAATCCGGAGATTGAAAGAATTGCTCTTCGCTTCTTCCTGGCTGCTGGCTTGATACTGAATAATACTATAGCCGGAAAGTTTGACATTGTTAATCCAAGTCTGTTTCTTTTCCTGTGCTTTGGTAGAAATCGCGATGAAAGCCAACAATGCGATGATGATACCTTTTTTCATATTTGGTTTAATTAGATCATGAAACATATTTCAATAACAAAGATAAGAATCTTTTTTAAAAGCTATAGAGTTTTTCAGGGAAAAATCAAACTGTCTGCCGTTTTATGAGTTGCACGACATTCTCTACATGTGGCGTGTGCGGGAACATATCTACAGGTTGAACTTTAGCAACTTTATACATGGGGTCGAACAGGGCTAGATCGCGCGCCTGAGTGGCAGGGTTGCAACTTACATAGACGATTCTGTTTGGTGCGGCATTCATAATGACTTTCACCACATCGGGATGCATGCCGGCACGGGGAGGGTCGGTAATGATTATATCCGGCTGGCCATGCTGACAGATGAAATCGTCTGTCAGTATATTTTTCATGTCACCGGCATAGAAAAGGGTATTTTCGATACCATTTAAGTGGCTGTTCTCCTTTGCGTCTTCAATGGCTTCAGGCACATATTCAATTCCGATAACCTTCTTTGCTTTGTGGGCAATAAAGTTTGCAATAGTGCCAGTCCCTGTATACAGGTCATAGACAAGCTCGTTTCCTGACAGTTCTGCAAAATGGCGAGCAATGCAATATAGATGGTAAGCCTGATCGGTATTGGTCTGGTAGAAACTCTTGGGACCAACCTTGAATTTCAGGCTTTCCATTGTTTCATAGATATAGTCCGTACCTTTGAAAGTGATAAGTTCTTGATCACCAATGGTATCATTTCCTTTTTGATTATCAACATAAATTAGGGAGGTGATTCGGGGAAACTTATCTGAAATATGATTCAGTAATTCTTTGGCCTTTTCTGCGTCGCCTTCTTCGTCGTAGTGAAATTGTACTATGAGCATCCACTCACCTGTATTTGAATTACGGAATATTAAATCACGGAGAAGTCCGTGCTGCTCTCGGATGTTATAGAAAGTCATACCAGTTTTCTGGGCATACTCAAAGATTTCATTACGCACCAGATTATGGAAGTCGTCCATTAGCCAGCACTTCTCAATGGGATATACTTTGTCGAACGCGCCTGTGATATGCAAGCCAATTGCGCCTTCTGCCAAACCGGAATTTGCAGGAAGCTCTTTTAGTTCTTCCTTTGTATACCAACGCTTTTCACTACACCCATATTCTTGCTTGTTTCTGTATTCTTTGGTCTTTACAGAGCCTAAAATTGGGTAAAATTCAGGCAATTCAATCTTTCCGATTCTACTCAATTGGTCATATACTTGTTGCTGCTTGGCCTTTAATTGTTCCGCGTAAGGCAGATTCTGCCACTTACATCCTCCGCAAATTCTAAAATGCTGGCACATTGGAGTTTCGCGGACATCACTGTATTTGATAAATTTAATGGCTTCAGCCTCGCAATAGCGATGCTTCTTTTTAGTTACCTGAAGGTCTACAATATCACCGGGGACGACAAATGGTACAAATATTGCCATGTCTTCTACATGGGCAATACATTTACCTTCAGCCGCGACAGCCTCAATCGTAATATTTTCTAATAAAGGCAGAGTTTTTTTCCTGCTCATAAAACTTTGAATTTAGATGCAAAGTTACAAAAATATTATGAATTTGCCCTGGCTGTGTTTGTTTTTTATGCATGTTGTCGTAAACAATCTAAAATGTAAACTCGACCTTACAATTTTTCAATTAAATAATTTGTATATAATAAATAATTAATGTATCTTTGCAGTAGGAAATATAAATGACATTCTATAAAAATATATTTAACAACCAACTATGAGCGAAAAAAGAGTATATCTCTTCGGTAATGGACAGGCAGAAGGGAACGCGTCAATGCGTGAACAACTTGGTGGTAAGGGCGCCAACCTTGCGGAAATGAATTTAATAGGTGTACCTGTTCCTCCGGGATTCACTATCACCACTGATACCTGCAATGAATACTATAAAGTAGGGCAGGAGAAAATAATAGAAGTCTTGAAGGACGAGGTTGCCGCTGCAGTCCAGCATGTTGAGAATTTAATGAATTCCAGGTTTGGTGATGCGGAAAATCCTCTGCTTGTCAGTGTTCGTTCGGGAGCTCGTGCCTCCATGCCAGGCATGATGGATACCATCCTTAATCTGGGTTTGAATGACGAGGTTGCAGAGGGGATGGTAAAAAAGACAGGCAACCCTCATTTCGTTTACGATTCATATCGTCGTTTCGTGCAGATGTATGGTGATGTGGTGCTTGAAATGAAACCCGTAAACAAGGAAGATATAGATCCGTTCGAGGAAATCATAGAAGCTGTCAAGGCCGAACGCGGCGTTAAGTTAGATAAAGACCTTAGTGTTGATGAACTGAAAAAGTTGGTAAGACTTTTCAAGGCGGCCATTAAGGAGCGTACGGGTAAGGATTTCCCGAATGATCCCGTAGAGCAGCTTTGGGGAGCTATTTGCGCAGTGTTCCGCAGCTGGATGAACGACCGCGCTATCCTTTACCGCAAGATGGAAGGAATTCCTGATGAGTGGGGTACGGCTGTCTCTGTCATGGCAATGGTATTTGGCAATATGGGAGAAACCTCTGCAACCGGCGTTTGCTTTAGCCGTGATGCCGGTAATGGGGAAAATCTTTTCAATGGAGAATATCTTGTAAATGCACAGGGCGAGGATGTCGTTGCCGGCATTCGCACTCCACAGCAGATTACTAAAATCGGTTCGCAGCGTTGGGCTCAGCGGATTGGTATTTCTGAAGAAGAACGGGTAGAAAGATTTCCTTCAATGGAAGAAGCCATGCCGGAAATCTATGGGCAGTTGGATAAAATTCAGGATAAGTTGGAGCATCACTATCATGATATGCAAGATATGGAGTTTACTGTACAAGAAGGAAAACTCTGGTTTCTCCAAACTCGTAACGGAAAGCGTACGGGCACCGCAATGGTCAAGATTGCAATGGACTTGCTGCACGAAGGGATGATAGATGAAAAGACGGCAATCATGCGTTGTGAGCCACAGAAACTTGACGAATTACTCCATCCTGTATTTGACAAGCTGGCACTTCAAAAGGCTGAAGTTATTACCCAGGGCCTTCCCGCAAGTCCTGGCGCAGCTTGCGGCCAGATTGTATTTCATGCGGATGATGCTCAGGCATGGCATAAGGATGGACATAAAGTGATCATGGTCCGTATAGAAACTTCCCCAGAAGATTTGGCTGGTATGTCCGCCGCAGAGGGAATCTTGACGGCCCGTGGAGGTATGACTTCTCACGCGGCAGTAGTTGCTCGTGGTATGGGTAAATGCTGTGTATCCGGTGCTGGTGCCATTAATGTGGATTATAAGACAAAGACAGTTGAAATTGACGGCATCAAATATAGGGAAGGGGACTATATTTCCCTGAATGGCTCTACGGGACAGGTTTATACTGGAGAAGTCCCGACAAAGGCTGCAGAACTTAGTGGAGATTTTAAGGAATTAATGGATCTCTGCGACAAGTATACCCGTCTGCAGGTTCGTACAAATGCTGACACTCCACACGATGCACTTGTGGCTCGTTCTTTTGGTGCCAAGGGTATTGGCTTGACTCGTACAGAACACATGTTCTTCGAGGATAAGAAAATCATCGCTATGCGCAAGATGATTCTCGCTGAAAATGGAGAGGAAAGAGAAAAGGCATTAAACAAACTTCTACCATATCAGAAAGCAGACTTCAAGGGAATTCTTGACGCAATGGACGGGCTTCCGGTGAATATTCGCTTGCTGGATCCGCCATTGCATGAGTTTGTTCCTCATGATAAGGAAGGCCAGCAGCAGATGGCCGACGAGATGGGAGTTTCCTTGGAGACCATCAAGCGTCGTGTGGAATCTTTAGCCGAAAATAATCCTATGTTGGGGCATCGTGGTTGTCGTCTGGGCATCACTTTCCCGGAAATAACAGCGATGCAAACTCGGGCTATTATCAGTGCAGCTTGTGAATTGAAACAGGAAGGCAAGAACCCAAAACCGGAAATAATGGTTCCTCTAATTGGCACGGTAGCAGAGTTCCGCCAACAAAAGGCTGTAATCTTGAAGAGTGCTCGTCGTACATTCGACCAGTATGGATTCAAGATAGACTTTGAGATTGGTACAATGATCGAGATTCCGCGTGCAGCCCTTACCGCCGATAAGATTGCCAGCGAGGCACAGTACTTCTCGTTTGGCACGAACGACCTTACGCAGATGACTTTCGGATATTCTCGTGATGATATAGCAAGCTTCTTGCCTGTATACCTTGAGCAGAAGATTTTGAAGGTTGACCCATTCCAGGTTCTTGACCAAGAAGGCGTAGGCCAGTTGGTAAAGATGGCTGTTGACAAAGGACGCAAGGTTCGTCCGACACTCCGTACGGGTATATGTGGCGAGCATGGAGGTGAGCCGACATCTGTTAAGTTCTGTGCCAAGATTGGCATGAATTATGCAAGTTGTTCTCCGTTCCGTGTGCCAATTGCTCGGTTAGCAGCGGCGCAGGCAGCAGTGGAAGAAGGATAGCCTTTAAAAAACTTATTTTGTGAGGGGCGGAATTCTTAGGAGTTCTGCCTCTTACTTCTTGTATATGTCGGGGAAAAAATGTATCTTTGTATCCAATTAGAATTCTAAAGGTTGATGAGAAAGCTTCTTGTATTATTTTGTTGGTTTACGGTCGTTGCTGCACATGCAGTGGGAAATGAGTTTGTAGGTGTTGACTTCGGCACTTCTCGCCATGATGCCCTATCTATATTCAAAGCAAGGTATGGAGAACCAAATACTATTGATGGAGACAATTTAATCTACTATGATTTGACGATTAATGGATATTATTTCAACAGAATAATCTTCGGCTTTGAACCCAAGCAAACTGGCGACTATTTCAATGAAGCTCGTTTTTTCATGGTTGCACCGTCTCGTCCGGGGGCCGTTGCAGATAGAGATTCCCTTGCTTGCGACTTGGGTAAGAAATATAGTATGACATATGACTTTGAGGAAAATGGCAATAAGTTTTATAAAGGTGGGGTAGCTCCATCTGGAATAGGACATCTTTTTACGCTCTCAACGCATCTCCGGGGAGGACAGTGGACAACGGAATTGCGTTTTGGGGCATTTCATAGGCTTATTAAAAAATAATGAAAAAACTATTAATCTTGTTTTTGGTATCGTTGTCTATGATACCTCTCTCTGCGAAATCAGTTAGAGAGATGTGGCTGTCTATGCCCGATTCCATTATACCTTATTTAAATAATAACCAGCGGATAGAGTTGGTAGACTTTATCAATCTTAATGTGAAATCTGAGGTAAGTAATTTATTAGGGGATAGTACAGTGCTGGATACATTGTCAACAGATTATCTGCATTTGACGGTCAATCCTTCCACTAAGATTGAATTGAAAATGTTGCCCTTCGTTAATGCGGATTCCATATTGTGCATGATAAAGACCTTGAATGCTCCGGAATCAGAGAGCATGATAGAATTTTATGATAAAGATTGGAACAGATTACCCTCAGAAGCTATGTTTGATGGTTCTGACCTCAATAGCATCAAGGATAGTCTCGTTTTTGCTCAGCATGCCCTTTTAGAAAATAAGCATGATATGCCCGATCCTGTGTTGATGTATGCCTCGTTAAATTTGGCAACCAATGAAATTCTCTTCCGTCTCTCCTTTCCCTTGATGAGTAGGGAGGAGAAAGAGGCAATTAAAGACTTTATTTTGCCAAAAAAGCTTAAATGGACAGGAGAAATGTTTAAGAGTGTTATAATTTAAAGCAAATTTGCGCACTATATTGGAGTTTCACAGAAGATGTGCTATCTTTGCATTGTGTTTTTCATGGTATTAGATTATTAAGGTTAAGAAAAGATTGGTTGTCGTGAGACAATCAATTTTTTTTGTTATGATACTCTTGGCCTTTATAAAAAGGTGTTAAGAATATTCTCTTTGTCAGCAGTAAATGTCGTTGAAAGATCTTAAGATGAATTAAAGATTTCACGGCCTACCTGTTCTGGGGGCTTTTGGCTTTGCATGACTTATAAAAAATAATCTAAAAAATGCTTTTTATTCACGGCCATTTTTCGTATCTTTGCACTTGTATAAAATAACTAGTAACTATGAATCTGAAGATTAGACTGATCTTGATGAACTTCTTGCAGTACGCCGTGTGGGGAGCTTATCTTACATCAATGGGAAGATATTTGGGTAATCTTGGACTTGGCACTCATATCGGGTGGTTTTATTCAATGCAAGGAGTTGTATCTATCTTTATGCCTGCTATTATGGGTATAATTGCAGACAGATGGATGGCTTCTCAGAAAGTCTTAGGGTTATGCCATCTGATTGCCGGCATTTTTATGATTGCCACAGCCTATTATGGCTATACGGCAGGTACAGATACTCAGTTTGGCATAATCTTTACATTATATTCATTAAGTGTTGCTTTCTTCATGCCGACCATTGCATTGAGTAATTCTGTTGCTTATTTTTGCCTGACGGATGCAGGACTTGATACAGTGAAGGATTTTCCGCCAATCAGAGTTTTTGGCACTATCGGCTTCATCTGCTCTATGTGGTTCGTAGATATCATGAATTTCCAGATAGATCAGAATCAGTTTATTACATCCGGTATTTTGAGTCTCTTCCTGTTTCTTTATACATTTACATTACCGGATTGTGCGAATGTGAAAGAAGGAAAACAGAAGACTCTTGCGGAGGCTTTTGGCTTAAAGGCATTTGCACTATTCAAGCAGAAGAAAATGGCTATATTCTTTATTTTCTCGATGATGCTTGGCGTCAGCCTTCAAATAACCAACGGGTTTGCCAATCCGTTTATCTTTAGTTTTGGGGCAGATCCTCAATATGTATCGACTTTTGGTGTCCAGCATGCGAATATTCTGATCTCTCTTTCACAGATTAGCGAAACTTGCTGTATTCTGCTGATTCCATTTTTCATGAAACGCTATGGAATAAAGAATGTCATGTTGATTGCAATGTTTGCCTGGGTACTTCGCTTTGGACTGTTCGGTCTGGGAAATCCAGGAAATGGAGTCTGGATGTTTGTTCTTTCCATGCTCGTCTACGGTGTCGCTTTCGACTTTTTCAATATCTCAGGTTCATTATTCGTAGATAAGTCGACTGATCCTGACATTCGTTCAAGTGCTCAGGGATTGTTTATGTTGATGACTAATGGTGTAGGGGCAACTGTCGGCACTCTGGCTGCGCAGGCCATTATTAATACATATACCCATTCAGAAGTTTTGGATGGCAATATACTTACCGTTGGCGATTGGCCTACATGTTGGTTTATCTTTGCCGGATATGCATTGCTTGTCGGAATAACCTTTGCATTGGTATTCAACCCGAAGAAAAAAGCAATATAGCTATATGTCTCAAGTGCGGCTGAAATATAAGTGTATAACGGAGATTGTAGGCTCTGATCATCTGGGAATCTTGGTGCTTGTCAATGAAGATGAGACATTGCAAGTATCCATTCCTTGTAACAAGCATGCGACTTATGATTTCAGTCTTAGAGATTTTGCTACACCAAATTGCAATCGATTACTGCCGGAGGTATTGGTGCGTCTTCTTAAGTCCGAGACGGATATGCATTTCGAAATCAGAATAGAAGACATCCGGAAAGGAGAATATCTCTCAAGGATTTATAATATGAAGACTCTGGAAATGGTGCCTATACAAATTGCAGATGCGGTTCTTTTGTCGATAATAAGTGGTATCCCCATCTATATTGATGAGGTGCTTATACGGAAGCAGGGTGCAGAGTTTCATAAAGATAGTCATGGATTAAAATTGCCGATAAACGCATTAAGTCTTGACATGCTTGAGAAGGCCATAGACCGGGCTATCAGTGAAGAAAACTACGAGTTGGCCTCAATGCTGAAAGAAGAAATAGATCACAGAAAAAAGAATCTGCAAGAATGAAAGAATCAAGATATTTTTATGTTCCCGATGCCGCATCACAAACAGAGCTTCCCATTGAAGAAGCTATGCACGCATTGCGAGTGTTGAGGCTTAAGTCGGGGGATGAAATGTATCTGATGGATGGGCAGGGTACTTTCTATCGTGCCACCGTAACTTTGGCAGCAACCAAAAGATGCATGTATGAAATACAGGAAGTCCTTCCCCAAAGAAAAACATGGAAAGGCCACATTCACTTGGTTATTGCTCCGACCAAGATGATGGATCGCATAGAATGGATGCTGGAAAAGGCAACGGAAATAGGCTTTGACGAGCTGACATTTCTTCAGACACGGTTTTCTGAGCGGAAATACATGAGAACTGTTAGGTTGGAAAAAATAATGATATCTGCTGTCAAGCAAAGTCGGAAACCATGGAAACCAAAGATTAATCAGATGATTTCATTTCAAGAATTCGTCAATCGACCATGTGAGGGATCTAAATACATAGCCCATTGCCACGACGAGATAGATAAAGTTGATTTGTTTAATGATGTACAGATACAACCCCAAAATGAACATGTTACGATTCTCATTGGTCCGGAAGGAGATTTCTCTTTAGAGGAAGTGAAACTAGCAATGGATAAAGGTTATGAATCCATAACATTGGGAAACAATAGGCTGAGAACAGAAACAGCTGGTCTTATGGCTGTAACCATGGCCCAGCTCGCTAAAAGGATTTAACTCAAAACGATTTAAAACGGATCAGGAAATCTTTTATATTTTAACACTCTTCTATCAAATATATGAGAAATTTTAAGTAATTTTGTAGCATATAAAGATAATCAGGGGTCTCGTCCCGTAATATTAATCAAAATTTAATAAAAGCTATGCAAAGACGATTGCACTTTTTGGCTGTTCTGTTATTGTTGTTTACAATTTCTGTTTCAGCCCAAATTACAACTTCTGGTATTAGTGGAAAGGTTACTTCTTCTGGCGAGGAAGTCGTTGGTGCTACAGTTACGGCTACGCACCTACCTTCCGGCACTATGTACCGTGCAGTTACCAATGTAGACGGTCGCTATACCATTCAAGGTATGCGTCCGGGGGGACCTTATAAAGTTGAGATCACCTATATTGGTCATCAAGCAAAGACTTTTAACGATGTAAGTCTCTTGTTGGGTGAAACTCAAACTCTTTCTTGCTCTCTTGAGGAGAATGCACAGCAATTACAGGAGGTTGTTGTTGCGGGAAAAGCGGGAATGAATGCAACTAAAACAGGTGCAGCAACAAGTATGAATGCTCAGCAAATTAATGATATGCCGAGCATTTCACATGGCATTGCCGATGTAGCTCGTCTGAATCCACAGCTGACAACGACAAGCACCGGAGCAATGTCGTTTGCTGGTACTAATAACCGCTATAACTCCTTCATGATTGATGGTGCCGCCAACAATGATGTCTTTGGTCTTACAAGCAATGGCAGCAATGGCGGCCAGGCGGGAACACAGCCGGTATCCATGGAGACAATTGAGCAGATTCAGGTAAATGTAGCTCCTTTTGATATTCGTCAAAGTGGTTTTACGGGTGGTGCGATCAATGCAATTACCAAGAGCGGAACTAATAAGTTTCATGGAAGTCTGTATGGTTTTGGAAATAACCAGAATTTGATCGGGCACAAGTTTCCCTTGGCCGATGGCAGCGGATATGCCGCAAAATACAATAAGCAGCAAGAATACAATGCAGGCATTACATTAGGTGGCCCCATTGTGAAAGATAAGTTGTTCTTCTTTGTGAACTATGAGAAATCTAACAAGACCTATCCAAATCTTTATGGGCTCGGTTCTAAAGAAGCCAAGTTTGACTCTAAGCAGGCCGCGGATATTCTCGCTTGGGTGAAAGAGATGGCTGCTGCTCAAGGGGTAGAATATAATGGGGAGTTGACCAATCCTGATGTTTACACGAAGAGTGATAAGGCAGGTGCCAAATTAGACTGGAATATCAATGAGTTCAATAAATTCAGCTTAAGATGGAGCTTAGTAAGTGCATCTCAGTTGAACAATACAGGAAATAGGTCCTCAATTAACGCAAATACCTACAGCTATCCATTTAAGAGCAAGACTAATTCCTTTATTGCGGAGTTGCAGAGCCGCTTATCTCCTGTTTTGAGCAATGAGGCCCGCGCTTCTTATGTCCGTGTTCGTGACCAGCGTGCCATATCGTCCGAATTTCCAATGATATCGGTCAATGGTGTCGGGGGCGGTAGTGTGAATCTTGGTGTGGAGCGTTCCTCCATGGCAAACAGACTGAATCAGGACATCTATACCATAGAAGACAACCTGACATGGTATAAGGGCAGTCATACATTTACATTCGGAACGCATAATGAGATATATAAATTCTCAAATCTTTTCATTCAAGATTTGTTTGGTTCCTATAATTTCAAGACTTATGATATGTTCAAGTCATATTATGATGCATGGAAGGCTGGTACTATAGATCCAAAGGTGGCTTACATGAATCAATATCGTTATGGTCACGCGAATACGGATGTAACAGGAGATCCCCGTTGGCGAGCCAGCTTCGGCGCAGCTCAGTTCAGCTTTTATGCCCAGGACAAGTGGGATGCCACGAATAATTTCCAGCTCACTTATGGACTGCGTGTCGATGTTCCTGTTTTCTTTGATACACCTGCAGAAAACGCCGGTTTTAATACCTATGCAGAGTCGCAGGGATGGAATGTCAAGACTAACCAGAGGCTTTCCAGTTCCCCATTGTTCTCTCCGCGTGTAGGTTTCCGTTGGGATATCAATAATGATCACAAGTTCATTCTTCGTGGTGGCATAGGTGTTTTCACGGGTCGTATTCCTTTCGTCTGGATTAGTAACAACTTCTCTATGACAGGTATTCAGCTTTCCACTTATGACACCTACGGCACCAAAGGCTTAGAATTGATTCTGAATCCAAACGGACAAGAAGCGAACGCGAAGAAACTGAATGTCGATGGCAGGCAGAAAGTAAATGTCTATGACCGCAAATTTAAGTTTGCGCAGAATCTTCGCCTGAATCTCGGATTTGATTTCCAGTTGCTTGGCATCGACTGGACCTTGGAGGCTATTTACTCAAAAACCCTGAATGACATTGTCTACAAGAACCTTGCCTATGAGCAGACAGGCAAGACCATGAACCAAGTTTATACCGACATAGCCTGGGATAATCGTCCTCTGTTTACCCGCATAACAACAGGTCAGCCCTATACTAATGTCTATGGACTTTATAATACATCCAAGGGCTATACCGCCAATCTCTCTCTGAAGGCAGAGAAGAAATTCTACTTCGGCCTCGATTTGATGGCAAGCTACACTTTTACCAAGTCGAAGAGCGTGAATAATGGCGGATCGTCGGTGGCGGAGAGCAACTGGCGCTACAATTATACATACCGTAATTCAAATGATCCGGAGTTGGGGAACTCTGCCTATAATGTTCCTCACCGCATTCAGGCTTCGGCATTCTATCATGCTGCCTATGGCAAGAATAAGGCATGGTTGACCACCGTAGGCTTGATTTATCAGGCTCGCAGTGGCTCACCTTATACCTATTACTATTATGGGGATGTCAATGAAGACGGCGCCAATGGCAATGATCTTCTTTTCATTCCCACGGATGAGCAAATTGACAAGATGCGGTTTGAGCCTTCTGCACCCAACACTACGCCCAACGCCTTGACCAACAGGGTGTTCGGAGATACCTATAAGGGTGGCTCACTCTCTGAAGACCAGCAACGCCAGCTGATGAAATACTGGATGGGCAATGATTCGTATATGAAAGATCATCGTGGCGAATACTATAAGCGCTATGCCGACAACCTTCCTTTCGAGCACCATTTCGATGTGCATCTTGCCCAGAAATACAGCTTCAAGGTTGCGGGGCAGACCAATTCCATCGAGTTGAGCTTCGACATTATAAACCTTGCGAATCTGCTCAATAAGGATTGGGGCCACACGATGGGCGACGGATTCGGACTATATTCCAGTCCTGTAAACTATCAGGGCAAGGGCGTATACCAGTTCACGGGCAGTTATGCTTCAAGAGACTATAGTGATTATTACAGCCGCTGGCGTGGCCAGATCGGTTTGAAATATACATTCTAATTAACAGGATAGTAGAAGAAAAGCGGGTAACTTGAACTGCATCCCAAGAGTTTTTTGTTCAACTCATTTAGGGTTCATTTCAAAGTTATCCGCTTTTGGCTATCCTTGCATTGACAAACCATTTAAGTCAAAGACATTATGATTATCGATTTTGATAAGATACCGGAAGTGCGTCAGGTCGGCTTCAAGGGAGGCAAGGGTCTTCTTGATACTCGTAATTATATCGATGACAAGGTAAAGATTATGTATTCCACTTTGCACCCAGGAGCCTCAACGGGCATACATAGCCATGATGAGAACTGTGAGGTTGTCTTTGTCGTTAGTGGAGAGCTGAGTTTTCATTACGACGGAAAGGTAGAGGTGGCTCGTGCTGGACAGGTGCACTATTGCTCCCAAGGGCACTCTCACTATATGGAGAACCTGACCGACCACGACGCGGTTTACTTTGCCATAGTGCCAGAGCATCATTGAGCATTCCGAGGAGCGGCCCCCAATATTGTTACAGACCGTTTGTAATCGTGTTACAAGCCGTGTGTAACAGTGTTACAAGCGGCGTGTAATGCCATTACTTGCGGCTTGCAACCCGACCATATACCTCAAACGCGAATTCAGGGGATGGCAGACTTGCGAAGCTTCTTCAGTCTCCGTTTGGCTTCGGGAATGCCCGGATACAATTCCAGTGCCTTCTCATAGTTCTTGATAGCGGCCTCCAGGAAGTCTTCCTTCTCGCAGTCTCTGCCCATCTGGACATATTCCACGGCCAGGCGTTTCAGGAATTCCTCTTTCTTCCGGGCTTCGGCCTTGAGTTTCCTGATTTCTTCTTTCTGCCGGTTGATGACATCCAGCTTCCTTCGGAGCAGCCTCTTGACTTCTGGCTTCTCTATGTCATATCGGCTATGAATGGCCAGAAAGAATTTGTCCAACGCTTCCTGCATGTCGCCCCGGTTAAAAGCCGTCATGGCATCAAAGTATTCTTTATCGGCCTTGCTTTGCCGTAATGCGAGGGATATCATGTTTTTGTTGTTGTAATTACGGGCAAAATTCTGTACTGCCGCCTTTACGAATACATCCTCTCGGCGGATGGGCTCCTTGAGGCTTATACCGTCCAATGATGTGCAGCGCGATAGCGCTACATAGGTCTGTCCGCCGGCAAAGACACCGCCCGTAAAGTCTATCTTCACTTTATTGAAGGTTAGTCCCTGGCTTTTGTGCACGGTTATCGCCCATGCCAACCGCAAGGGAAACTGTGTATAGGTGCCGATTGCCTGTTCTTCTATTTTCTGTTCTTTTTCATTGAATGTATATTTCACATTCTCCCAGAGCTCCCGTTCCACATCGCAGTCGGCTCCTTCCTCCGTACGGACATAGATAATCCCATCGGCTTCGTCCCCGAAACCGATGATGGTGCCCAGCGTGCCGTTTGCCCACCGTTTCTCCTTGTCATTGCGGATGAAGAGTATTTGGGCACCTGTTTTCAATACCAGTTCCTGAGGGGTGGGCAGGCTGCTCTCGGGGAATTCCCCCTCAATGACACCATGGAATATGGTGGGCTCACCGGGCAATTCCTCTAATCTCTTCTCGTTAATATAGTCTACTGTGTCCCTGCGGGTAGAAAGGGTAATTGCCAGTTTGGAATCATTATTCTCCAGTGCCGCTCCCACATGTTGGTTTAGCATGACTAAATCTGTAGTTCCCACCTTGGAAGTCCGTATATGGTCGAGAATATTTATAAAAACAGGGTCTGACTGGCGATATACCTTAGTCAGTTCGATGCTCACAAGCTGCATTTGCCGGAAAACCCTGGCGTCGAAAAAGAACGATGATGGATAGAATGGTTGCAAAAGCTGGCGGTCTTCTTCCTTCAGCACAGGCTCGAGCTGGTAGATGTCTCCTACCAATAAGAGCTGCTTGCCGCCAAAAGGCTCTCGCATGTTGCGGCTGTAAATCCGCAAGACTTTATCAATGAAGTCGATGATATCAGCACGAACCATGCTGATTTCATCAATGATGATGAGCTCGACCTCTCGCAACAATTTGCGCTTTTCCGCATTATACTTTAGGGTTTCCCTTATATTTCGGGCACTATAGCGGCTATCGTTAGGAAGTAGGGGATGGAAGGGCAACTTGAAGAAGCTGTGTAGCGTGGCTCCGCCAGCGTTGATTGCGGCTATTCCGGTTGGTGCCAGAATCACATGTTTCTTTTTGGTTGTAGCCGCGATATGGCGTAGGAAAGTTGATTTACCCGTCCCTGCCTTTCCTGTGAGGAAAAGTGAGCGACGGGTAAATTCCAATATTTGGAGTGCGTTCTGCAACTCCGGGTTGTTTAAATCAATGTTTTCTACACTGATATGGTTCACTTATAGTGTCTGCTTTTTAAAGTTCATCAAACTTGACAACTTGTTCTGTCGGTTGACGATGCTTAGACTCTGTGGGTTGCTCCGATTTCTTTTCGCCCTCTGTTGTCGCATGCCTTTCTATGGGGTTGCCATTCTTGTCGAGGATAATCTCCTCCGTAACAACTTCAAGACTGTCTTTCTGTGTCGTATCTTTCTTTACTGGGGGATAATAGCTTGCACACTCATACATGTCTCGCGTAATTCCTTCGTCGGTTGGCCGAGTGAATTTTCCATGATACTTTTCAAATGCCGGATCGCTGAATACCGATTGCAAGAAGTATCCACAAATGGGGAGCGCCGTCCTTGAGCCTTGGCCCAATGCCCCTGTGCGGAAGTGGATGGAGCGATATTCACCACCGACCCACGCGCCGACTACAAGTTTGGGACTTACACCCATGAACCAGGCATCGGAATGGTTATTAGAGGTTCCGGTCTTTCCACCGAATTCCGTGTCTCTTACATTTCCTATATATCCCCATAAACTTTGTGATGTTCCTCCGGGTTCACGCAAGCCCCCCTGTAATAGCTGCTGCACGAGAAAGGCGCTTTTATATGGGATGGCCTGTTCCGTCGTACTTGGCCCGACAAAGACTTCGTTGCCATCTTTATCCAATATGCGAGTTACCAGAACGGGATCGTGATGCTTTCCGTCGTCAGCAGCAGTGCAATAGGCGTTCACCATCTCAAGAAGATTCACATCACTGGAGCCTAATGCCAGAGACGGAGCATCTTCAAGAGGGCTCTTGATGCCCATTTTGTGTGCCGTCTCGATAATTCGCTTGATACCCATTTCCTGGCCAAGCCTCACGGCTACGGAATTGACACTCCGCGCAAATGCTGATTTCAAAACCATGGAGTCTCCTGTGAAATATCCATTAGCATTGCCAGGAGTCCATTTGGTCATTTCATGTTTCTTCTTGTCGTATACATCCATGGAAATGTATTCGTCTCTACGCTTATCACAAGGGGTCAATCCCTGATTCATGGCTTCGGTGTAGACAAAGAGCTTGAATGTGGAGCCAGGCTGGCGCATGGCTGTGGCTTTGTCATACTTCCAATGCTTGAAGTCGATGTCGCCCACCCATGCTTTCACATGTCCAGTCTGTGATTCCATCGCAACCATCGCACAGTGCATGAAAGTTGTCATGTATTTGATAGAATCCTCGGATGTCATCATCTTTGTGATTTCCCCCTTTTCATAATCAAAGACCTTCACCGGGTGTATCCATTCCTTATAGTAATAGGCCACGGAGTCCGGATTGTTGCGATATTTTGCCAATAAAGCCTTATAGAAAGGTTGTTTTTGGGCAATATCTTGTATAAAATTAGGAATCGCCTGATGGTTCTCGTCCTGCCATGGCTCCTGTCTTAGCCAGTTGGAATCCTGTCTGCGATAAATGCCCCAATGATTATTGAAATTCTGTTGGACTTGCTTCATCTGTTTACGAGCGGCTTCCTCCGCATACTTCTGCATGCGCGTATCGATGGTGGTGTATATCTTCAGTCCGCTACTATATAGATCGTAGCCGTTTTCCTCGCACCAGTCTTTCAGGTAGTCTGCCACGGCCTCACGGAAATACAATGCCTGTCCATCATAGTTGTTTTCAACCGTATAGTCAAGTTTGATAGGTAGTTGACTTAGTCGAGAGTATTCACTCTGATCCAGATCTCCATGAATGAGCATATTATTCAATACCACATTGCGGCGTCTGATACTGTTTTCCGGATGGGTCTTGGGATTATAGTAGGTAGTAGCCTTCAGCATTCCGACCAGTATGGCTGCCTGATCAGTAGTTAAGTCTTTAGGAGAGCAGTTGAAGTATGTCTTTGCGGCAGTCTTAATGCCATATGCGTTAGAACCGAAATCAACCGTGTTGACATACATCGTAATAATCTCCTTCTTGGAAAATACGGTTTCAAGTTTGGTGGCTATAATCCACTCCTTACTTTTCATGATAAGGATTTTGAGACCAGGAATCTTTCCTAAGAGGCCTGTAGAATATTGCGTGCGGACGCGGAACATGTTTTTGGCTAATTGCTGTGTAATGGTCGAGGCACCGCGGCCACCATGATGGAGCAGGGCGTCTTTTGCGGCGGCAAAAAGTCCGATAGGGTCTATTCCCCAATGACTGTAGAATCGTTCATCTTCTGTGTCAATGAGTGCCTTGAAGAATGCAGGATTGACCTCTTCGTAAGTTATGGGGGTGCGATTCTCGTTGAAGTATTTTCCGATCTGTTTGCCATCCGCACTATATATCACTGATGCCTGGGAAGTTTGTGGATCTCTGATTCCGGAAAAATAACCGGGTGATTTACCAAATAGCCAGAACAGGTTCAGATCGACTGCTCCAAGGTAAAGAATAAATAGAACCAATAAGGAAGTCGCCGCCACAATCGTCTTTTTCCACCATGGCGTGTCCTTATAAAGGGCCTTATACCATTTACAGAAAGCCTTGGCCCTGTGTCTGCACCAATTGAAAATATTCTCAATTTTGTTCCACATAATCTATAGTATTACGATACAAAAGTACTAAAATACTTCTATATTTATATCGATGTATCGATATAATTTATAATTTCTTTACTATTCTCGGGATTGAACCATTGAATGCGGTCGTCTTTCTTGAACCATGTAAGTTGCTTACGCATATACCTGCGGCTGTTAGACTGAATCTGTCGGACGGATTCATCTTTGTCGATATTACCGTCAAAGTAATTGAATAATTCTTTGTAACCTACTGTATTCAACGCATTTAATCCTTTCAGAGGATATACATTGCGAGCTTCTTCTTCCAGTCCAATCTGCATCATTTGAAGAACTCGCTTGTTGATTCTTTCATAAAGTTCTTCTCTTGGACGATTCAGCCCAATCTTTAAAATCTTGAACGGGCGTTCTTTTTGAGAGTTTGTTCGAAAAAAAGAATAAGTCTTTCCCGTCATATGGCAGATTTCAAGAGCATGTACAATGCGTCGGGGATTGTTCTTATCTACAATCTCATAATGTTCCGGATCAAGCATCCTGAGTTCTTCGGCTAATGCCGGAAGTCCTTCCTGGGCCAATCTGTCTGTCATTAACCGTCTGGTCTCCTCGTCCACAGTCGGTATGTCATCAATGCCATTACATACAGCATCGATATACATCATGCTGCCGCCGCTCATTAAGGCAATGTCTGAAGTTTGGAACAGATGATTTTGTAATAGACACATTACCTCGTTTTCAAATTTTGAGGCGCTGTAATAGTCTTGTATGTGGTGGCTGCCTACAAAATAATGGGCAACGCGCCGTTGTTGTTCTGGGGTTGGTGCGGCGGTACCGATAGGCAGTTCTGTGAAAATCTGCCGAGAGTCTGCATTTATAATAGGTGTTTTTAGATGTTCTGCAATTTGCAGGCAGAGGTCAGTTTTGCCGACACCTGTTGGTCCGAGAACAACAACGAGTGTTTTCATTTATCTGATGATGCCTCGCTTTGAAGAAGAGACAAAGTCGATGATGTATTGAATTTCCGGGATGATATCAACATTCTTTTTGATTTCTTCAACACCTTCTTTCAATATTCCTTTAGAATAAAGCAGACGGTAAGCCTCATGAATCTTGTCAATCAGTTCATTACTGAATCCGTGTCGACGGAGACCAATAATATTGATGCCTGCATAACGGGTTGGCTCCTTTCCCGCAATGACATAAGGAGGAATGTCCAGAGAGAAGCGGCAGCCCCCTTGGATCATTACATATCCGCCAATGCGGCAGAATTGATGGCAGAGGACCACGGCACTGACAATCGCATTATCGTCAATGGTTATCTCTCCCGCGAATTTGGTGGAATTGCCAATGATGCAATTATCTCCTAAAACACAATCGTGAGCGAGATGCATGTTCTCCATGAGAAGATTGTTATTGCCAACCTTCGTGGTTCCAGCAGATGCCGTTCCTCTGGAGATGGTTACATTTTCACGGATACTATTATGATTGCCGATTTCGCACAATGTTTCTTCACCCTTGAACTTCAAGTCTTGGGGTTTGGTGGAAATGCTTGCACCTGGGAAAAACTCGTTGTTGTCGCCAATGCGTGCGCCGTAATTAATGGTAACGCTGTTCCGCATTACATTATTATCTCCAATAATAGTATTACGGTCGATAAAGCAGAATGGGCCAATAACATTGTTATTCCCTAACTCTGCTTCCGGATGCACATACGCCAACGGACTGACTTGATTCATATCTTATAAGTTTTATCTGTTCTTTATGATCTGAGCCGTGAAAGTGGCTTCCGCTACGACATTGTCTCCAACAAACATATATCCTTTCATGGAACTAATCCCATGGCGGACAGGATGAAGCAGTTCGACTCTGAATAGAAGGGTATCTCCCGGAATCACTTTTTGGCGGAATTTGACATCATCGATGGCAAGGAAATAAGTAGACCACCTCTCGGGCTCTTCAACCTGATTTAATACAAGGAGCCCACCACATTGAGACATCGCCTCAACCATAAGTACACCTGGCATTACAGGTTCTTGTGGGAAATGCCCTTGAAAGAAGGGCTCATTGGCTGTTACATTCTTGACACCAACAATACTTGTAGGGCCAATGGCAATAACCTTATCGACCAATTGCATGGGATAGCGATGGGGAAGAAGCTCGCGAATACGGTTATTATCCATGATTGGGATTTCTGTCGGATCATAAATTGGAGCCTGAACTTCATGCTTTCTAATTTCCTTGCGCATTAAGCGGGCAAACTTATTGTTTACCGTGTGTCCTGGTCTGGTGGCAATAATGCGTCCCTTGATAGGTTTTCCAATCAAGGCCATGTCTCCAATGATATCGAGGAGTTTGTGGCGGGTACACTCATTCTCCCACATCAAAGGCTTATGTTGAATATATCCAATCTTTTTAGCATTCATGCGTGGCACCTTCAAAATATCGGCAAGTTTATCAAGGCTTTCTTGTGTTACCTCGCGTTCATAGATGACAATGGCATTGTCCAAGTCGCCTCCCTTGATGAGATTGGCCTCAAGGAGAGGGACAATATCGCGCACAAATACGAAAGTACGAGCAGGAGCGATTTCTCTTGCAAAATTATCGATATTGTCGAGTGTCGCAAACTGGCTGTTGATAAACTTGGATTGAAACGAGCACATAGCCGTAATGCTGAACTGCTCGTCTGGCAAGATGGTGATGCATGACCCGGTCTTGTCATCTTTAAATTCAATTTTTCTGCGAATGATATAATAATCCTTCGGCGCATTCTGCTCGACAGTTCCCACTTCATTGATTTTGTCTACATACATGATGGACGAACCGTCGAGGATGGGGAATTCGGGGCCATTTACTTGTATAAGGCAATTGTCGATACCCATTGCATAAAGGGCGGCCATACCGTGCTCAATAGTGCCTATACGAACTTCCCCGCTTGTTATTACTGTTCCACGCTGCGTTTCCGTCACTTTTTCGGCCAGAGCCTTGATGACGGGCTGTCCGTCAAGGTCAATACGCTGAATCTGATAGCCGGTATTCTCTGGAGCTGGATTGAAAGTTACCGTAAGGTTCAAGCCTGTATGCAGCCCCTTGCCGTATAAGGAGAAACTGCCTTTCAGGGTTTTCTGCTTTTCTGCGTCCATCTTTTATATTTTATTTTTTAGTTCAAATTTATTGATTTCGTAGATAGTGGCTTTTCAACTTCTTCTTATCATATAGCTTTTATGTAGCTTTAAGCTTTTCTTTAGAAAATTTCTGTAGTTTTCTACCTTAGATATTTGGAATCTATTTCCGTTTTTTGAGCTCTCCAACCTCTTTCTGAAGTTCATTGAGCTGTTTATAAATCTCTGGTAATCTTTGGAATATGGCCTGAGATCTAAAGTAGTTTCTTGGCTCAAAAGGAGGAGTGCCGATAAGTGTCTGGTCTTTCTTGAGATTTCCAGGGACACCTGACTGGGCACCCAAGAACACTTTATCGCCAATCTCAATGTGCCCAGCAATGCCTACTTGCCCACCAAACATGCACCATTTTCCAATTTTGGTTGAACCGGCAATGCCAACCTGAGAACTCATAACCGTGTTCTCGCCAATATCCGTGTTATGGGCGATTTGCACAAGGTTATCAAGCTTGACTCCCTTGCGGATAAAAGTGGAACCCATTGTGGAGCGGTCTATACAGGTATTCGCGCCAATTTCTACATTGTCTTCAATGGTAACAATACCAATCTGCGGGATTTTATCGTAGTCTTCGCCGTTAGGAGCAAAACCGAAACCATCAGCCCCAATAACGCTTCCAGAGTGGACAATCACATTGTTTCCTAGGATGCAGTCGTGATAGATGCTGGCATTAGGATAGATAATACAATTCTCCCCAATCTTCGATCCTTCCATAATTGTAACATGTGGATACACCTGCGTGCCGCTTCCTATCTCAGCTCCATCACCGATATAGGCAAATGCTCCGATATATACATCCTTTCCAATCTTGGCTTTTGACGAGATAAATGCCAACGAGTCTACTCCTTGTTTCTTGGGCCTCATACTGTCATAAAGTTGCAGGAGCTTAGCCACACAGTCGCGAGCATTCTTTACCCGAATGAGAGTTGGCTTAACAGGAAACTCAATTTCAATCAATTCGTCAACAAGAACGATAGAGGATTCCGTGTTCTTAAGATAATGGGCATATTTGGCATTAGCAAGGAATGAAATCGCCCCTTTTTTCCCTTCTTCTATTTTCGTAAATGTGTTAATAGAGACATTTTCATCGCCAATTATCGTGCCTTGTACAAATTGAGCTATCTGTTTTGCTGAAAATTCCATATTATCTTATATCAATTGATTTCTTTTGCAAATATAACAAATTTATTTTAGAATCTCTGATAGCAGAGATAATATTTCCGTATTTGTTTGGAAAGAAGGGCTACATTCAAGATTTCCGAAGCGTCGGTGATATCTTCTGTCGTACCATCTTTGTGAAGTATGGAGATATGGTCATCATTAATATTATACATATCCTTTTGGATCGTGTTTACGCTCATAAGATATCTGGCGTCTTCAAATGATACTCCTGCCTTTTCACTTAGTTGCTTTTGAATGGCTTTGATTTTCTCTTTAGAAAGAGGATCCTCATGGATTTCTACCTTAAAGATATTTCTATTAATTAAGTCTTTTGACAAGGTGGAAAGAATCTTATCATCATGATTCATCCAAGTTTTAACCGAACTCCAGATATCATTGTCGTCAAGAAGCTCATAGTTTAGAAGTGCTTCTTCATGTGAGATGAAAAAATCTTTGTCTATGTCGTTATATAAGAAATAATGGAGAGCCGGAGTCGCAAAAAGCTCTTTTCCCTGAGAGGCTAACTCTTTTGCCCGTAGTAAAACATTGACAAGTATTTTTTCATAGGCAACTGTTGCTTTATGGAGATAAACTTGCCAATACATCAAACGGCGGGTAGTTAAATAATTTTCAATGGAATAGATACCCTTATATTCTACAACGAGATTGTCGTCTACAACATTGAGCATCTTGATGATCCTGGCAGAACCTATATTACCTTCTGTAACACCGGTAAAGAAACTATCACGACGCAGATAGTCCAGTCTGTCCATGTCTAATTGTGAACTGATCAATTGATGTAAAAAGCGTTTAGGGTATTCATCTTTAAAGATACTGATAGCTAAATTTAAGGCTCCTTTCATCTCTTGATTGATCTTGTCCATCATCATCAATGAAATCTCTTCATGCGAGACATCTCGGATCAGGGTATTTTCTAATACATGGGAGAACGGTCCATGACCGATATCATGCATGAGGATGGCAGCTTGAATGGCTTCTGCCTCGCTATCAAAGATGAAAATACCTTTCTGACGAAGCGACACTATAGCCTCGCTCATCAGATGAAAGGATCCCAATGAGTGCTGAAATCGGGTATGTTGTGCTCCTGGATATACGACACTTGCAAGGCCTAACTGCTTGATACGGGTCAGCCTTTGTGTCAGAGGATGTTTTACAATATCGAGCAACAAACCTCTTGGAACCTTTATAAACCCAAAGACAGGGTCGCTTATTATCTTATTATCGTTCAATTTTGTCGAGCTCTATTGCCATTTGGACTTGCAGTTCTTTTGCTTTTTGAGCAACAACCTCTGCGAAATCTTCGTTTTTGCTTGCATAGATGATTCCTCTTGAGGAATTTACGAGTAATCCACAGTCTTTAATCATGCCATATTTACATACTTCCTGAAGGCTTCCACCCTGTGCACCGATACCTGGAACCAACAAAAAATTATTTGGGGCAATTCTGCGAACATCTTCAAACATTCTTCCTTGAGTGGCACCTACTACATACATTAAGTTATTGTCATTTCCCCATTTCTGACTTTTTGTGATGACTTTTTCGAAAAGTCTTTGACCATTTTTATCTTCTGTTAGCTGGAAGTCCAATGATCCTTTATTGGAGGTTAAGGCCAAGAGAATAACCCACTTATTTTTATACTCCAGAAAAGGTTTGACGCTGTCTTCGCCCATGTATGGAGCAATGGTAAGCGCATCCAGATTATATTCTTCAAAAAAAGTTTTTGCATACATAAAGGATGTGTTGCCAATATCGCCACGTTTGGCATCTGCAATGATGAGGTGGGTAGGGTAGAACTTTTTCAAATATTCAATAGTTTGCTCAAATGCTGCAATGCCTTTCCTTCCCTGGCTCTCATAAAAAGCAAGATTGGGCTTATAGGCTACGCAATATGGAGCCGTTGCATCAATAATAGATTTATTGAACAAGAAAATCGGATCGTCATTGGCCCTTAAAAATTCTGGGATTTTCTGAATATCAGAATCTAATCCAACACATAGGAAAGATTTTCTTTCGAATATTTGTTTTGTAAGTTCTTGTCTTGTCATTTGATAGCATGAGTTTTATTTATAATTCTGATTCTTTAAGTTTCTCTGCATTTTCTGCTACCGTAAGGGCATCAATCATATCTTGAATATCTCCATTTAAAAAGCCACTAAGGTCATGGGTTGTATATCCAATTCTATGATCGGTAACTCGACCTTGCGGAAAATTATATGTGCGGATTTTGGCACTACGATCTCCAGTGGAGACAAGGCTCTTTCGCCGGCTAGAGATGTCATCAACATATTTTTGATGTTCGTGGTCATAAATATATGTATAGAGACGACTCAGCGCACGCTCTTTATTCTTGGGTTGATCGCGAGTTTCTGTGCATTCTATCAGGATCTCTTCCACTTCTCCTGTATTAGGGTTTTTCCATGGATAGCGAAGACGAACACCGGATTCCACCTTATTTACATTCTGACCTCCGGCGCCACTTGAGCGGAAAGTATCCCATTTGATATCTCCCTCATTGATGTGAACCTCAAATTTGTCAGCTTCCGGTAATACAGCAACCGTAGCGGCAGATGTATGCATGCGCCCTTGGGTCTCTGTAGCAGGAACTCTTTGTACACGATGCACTCCCGATTCGTATTTTAAGACGCCGTACACATTATCTCCGCTTACGGCAAAATCGATTTCCTTAAATCCACCGACAGCTCCCTCGGAAGCATCGGTAACGCTGACTAGCCACCCTTTTGAGTCGCAGAATTTCTTGTACATATTGAACAAATCACCAGCAAAAAGAGCAGCTTCGTCTCCTCCTGTTCCTGCACGGATTTCCATCTGTACATTCTTGGCATCTTCAGGATCTTTAGGCACCAGTGCAATTTTTATTTCTTCTTCAAGCTTGGGTTGCAAGGCTTCGCTTTCAGATAGCTCGTCTCGTGCCATTTCCCTCATGTCAGGATCATTTTCGTTTGCAAGAATATCTTTTGCTTCCTTTATGGAATTTAGGCATGCTATATAGCGCCGACGAGCATCCATGATGTCTTCTAAGTCTTTATATTCTTTCGTAAGCTTTACATATCGTTGTTGATCCGCAATAACAGCCGGATCCGTGATTAGTGTTGATACTTCTTCGTAACGACTTTCCAGGCCGTCTAGTTTTCCCAGAATATTGTTGTTGTCTGCCATAATCAGTCTTCTTACCTTTTAATAAAAGAATTCTCCAAACTCAGATTTTATGGTTAAGCTTCGTTTTCCTTCTTCGATATGTCCTATGATTTGGGCATCAACATTGAAGCTTTTGCTGATTGCGATTACTTGTTCTGCGATTTCAGGGCGTACATAGATTTCCATGCGGTGTCCCATGTTAAATACTTGATACATTTCCTTCCAATCGGTTCCGCTGCAATCATGAATTATCTTGAAAAGGGGAGGAATGGGAAATAAGTTATCTTTCACGACCTTACAATTTTCATTAACGAAGTGTAGAACCTTTGTCTGTGCACCACCCGTACAGTGCACCATTCCGTGAATTTGGGGTCTAAGTTCGTCCAGTAAGTTCTTAATAATCGGGGCGTATGTACGAGTAGGAGAGAGTACAAGTTGGCCTGCATTAACGGCAACCCCCTCAATCGTATCGGTCAGATGGTATTTCCCACTATAGACAAGTTTGTTCGGAACCGCATGGTCGAAACTTTCTGGAAACTTTTCTACCAAATATTTAGCAAAGACATCATGACGGGCACTAGTAAGCCCGTTGCTGCCCATTCCGCCATTGTATCGTTTTTCATAGGTGGCCTGTCCCGTAGAACTTAACCCCACTATGACATCTCCAGGTTTGATATTCGCATTGTTAATGACATTTGAGCGTTTCATTCGGCATGTAACCGTGGAATCAACTATGATCGTTCGAACCAAATCACCCACATCTGCAGTTTCTCCACCAGTAGGGTAAATGCCGACACCCATATTATGCATTTCTGCAAGGAACTCATCAGTGCCATTGATGATGGCGGATATGACTTCTCCGGGTATCAGCATCTTGTTGCGACCGATAGTACTTGAAACGAGGATATTGTCGACCGCACCCACGCAGAGCAGGTCGTCAGTGTTCATCACTATGGCATCCTGGGCAATACCTTGCCATACATCGAGATCTCCGGTCTCTTTCCAATACATGTAAGCAAGAGAAGATTTCGTTCCTGCACCATCAGCATGCATAATATTGCAGTAAGTCTCGTCTCCCCCCAGAATGTCTGGGATGATTTTGCAAAAAGCTTGTGGATACAAACCTTTGTCTATATTCTTAATGGCATTGTGCACATCCTCTTTTGCAGCACTGACGCCACGCATCATATAACGATTATCCATTATCCTTAAATTATTGTAATCTTTCTTTTCCGTTCCAGAACTCCCACGAGGCAAAGGCCTGCAATAAGAGCATCTCCAATCCATTGATGATAGTAGCCCCTCTCTCTTTACCTCGCTTCAGAAATGAAGTCTCGTCTGGATTATATATAAGGTCGTAAAGTAGTGTATGTGTATCCATTGCTTCATATGGAAGTTTTGGGCATTCGTCTGCATGGGGATACATGCCAACTGGGGTGCAGTTGACGATGACTCTATATTCCCTTATGAGCTCAGGAGTAAGCTCTTCATAAGTAATGGCGTTTTTCTTTTTAGTCCTGCTTACGAAAAGAGTCTCAAGCCCCAGAGACCTCAAGCCGTAATCAATAGCTTTCGACGCGCCTCCTGTGCCCAGAATTAAAGCCTTTTTGTGTGCAGGTTCTAAAGCTGCTTCGATACTTTTGGTGAATCCTATGACATCACTATTATATCCTTTTAACTCTGTTTTCCGACCTTTATGCGTTACTTTAATGACATTTACGGCACCAATAGCCTTGGCTTCGGGACTGATAGAATCAAGGTATTTCATGACTTGTTCCTTGTAAGGAATTGTTACATTCAGACCTTTGAGACTCGGATTTAGATCTAGAACTTCTTTTAAATCTTCAATCTTGGGAATTTCAAAATTCTCATATCTTGCATCAATACCTTCATTTTGAAACTTCTCGTTAAAATAGCTAATCGAAAACGAGTGCCCTAAAGGGTAGCCTATCAGTCCATATTTATCCATAATTAATTTTAATAATTATATTTACTTTGATGCAAGATATATCGTACAGATGCCAAAGGTATGGCGCTTAAAGGTCGTCTTACTAAAGCCGGCTTTCTTCAGTATCACCATCATGTTTTCCCCTTGCGGAAATGCTTCGACAGACTTGGTCAGATATTCGTAAGCAGCCCTGTCTTTGCTAATCAGACTACCGTATGTAGGAAGGATATAGTGTGAATAAAACCGGAATAACTGCTTCATGGGAAACGAAATCGGAGTTGTAAGCTCCGCGATGCAGAGATGCCCGTTGGATTTTAAAACTCTGTATATTTCCGATAGGCCTTTATCAAGACATTGGAAATTCCGGATACCAAATGCTGCAGTAACAGCATCAAATGTGTTATCTTTAAACGACATATTCATACAATCCTCCATCTTGAAGCCGATCAAATTCTCTAATCCTGCTTTTCTGACTTTCTCGACACCAATTTTCATCATTTCCTCAGATATGTCAGCACCCATAAGCCGTACAGGCTGAAGCATTTGTGCGGCAAGGATAGCAAAATCTCCAGTTCCTGTGGCTATATCTAATATATATTTAGGCTTAAATGGCATGAGTTGCTTGATAGCAGCTTTTCTCCACACTTTGTCTATATTCCATGAAAGGCGGTGGTTCAAGGTATCATAAGTAGAGGCAATGTTGTTGAATAATTGTTCCACTAATTCTCCCTTTTCTCCATCTCCGTCATAAGGCTTGACATTTTCTTGCTTATACATGATGCATAAAAGTGAAAGTCTATCTTCTTGTTTTTAAGTATTCACATACATTCCTTTCAATGCGCCCGGCAATATCACCCTCTTTTTCAATCGATTTATTAAAACTTTCGCCGGTAATATGCTCATAGAGTTCGATATATCTTTGGGATACACTTTCTGCATATTGATCGGTAATTTCGGGCATTTTTTGTCCCGGTTCATTCATGAAGTTGTTTTCTATGAGCCATTGGCGAACAAATTCCTTTGAAAGTTGTTTCTGTGGTTCTCCCTTTTTAAATTTCTCGTCATATCCATCTGCATAAAAATAGCGACTCGAATCTGGAGTATGGATTTCGTCGATAAGGTATATCTTTCCGCTTCGTTTGCCAAACTCATATTTCGTGTCGACAAGGATAAGACCACGCTTAGCCGCGATTTCCTGTCCACGGGCAAACAACTTGCGAGTATAGTCTTCAATCACGGCATAGTCTTCTGCAGAAACAAGCCCTTGGCTGATGATTTCTTCTCTGGAAATATTCAGGTCATGTCCCTCGTCAGCTTTTGTAGTAGGGGTAATGATGGGTTTTGGGAATTTCTGATTCTCACGCATTCCGTCGGGAAGTTTTACCCCACATAGTTCTCGGCATCCTTCTTTGTATGCTCTCCATGCGCTGCCAGTGAGAATAGACCGAATAATCATTTCGACACGGAATCCCTCACATTTTAACCCAACAGTAACCATCGGGTCGGGAGTTGCGAGTTTCCAGTTAGGGCATATATCGCTGGTTGCATCCAGAAATTTTGCGGCAATCTGATTCAAGACTTGTCCTTTAAAGGGGATGCCTTTGGGCAGAATTACATCAAATGCGGAAATTCTGTCCGTGGCAACCATTACCATAAGTTCGTCATTAATGTTATATACATCGCGAACTTTACCATGATAAACGCTCTTCTGACCCTCAAAATGGAAGTCGGTTCTTGTTAATGCTTTCATTGCTTTTGTGTATAATTTAGTCCTTAAATTCCAATTCCTTTTCATTGTTCCGCTTTTTGTCGTAAGCCTCATAGGCGTTGACAATGCGAGTAACCAGCTTATGCCTGACGATATCTTTTTTGTTCAGCTCAACAACCGAAATCCCCTCAATTCCAGACAGGATTTTAAGGGCTTCTTTCAAACCACTCTTCTGTTCATGGGGCAGATCTATCTGGGTCATGTCGCCGGTAATAATCATTTTCGTGTTCCACCCCATTCGTGTAAGAAACATGCGGATTTGCGCCGGCGTCGTATTCTGCGCTTCGTCAAGGATTACCACTGCATCACTCAAGGTTCTTCCCCGCATGAATGCCAAAGGGGCAATTTGAATGATATGTTTGTCCATCATGTCTTGAAGCTTCACGGCGGGAATCAAATCTTCTAACGCATCATATAGTGGCTGCAGATACGGGTCAATCTTGTCTTTCATGTCGCCGGGAAGAAATCCCAGCTTCTCACCGGCTTCTACTGCCGGTCGGGAAAGAATAATCTTTTTTGCCGTCTTTTCCTTTAGTGCCTTTACCGCAAGTGCAATGCTCAAATAGGTTTTACCCGTGCCGGCAGGTCCGACGGCAAATATCATGTCGTCTTTCTCAAAGGAGTCTATCAGTTTCTGCTGATTCTCGGAACGACTCTTGATAGGTCTTCCCGATATCGAATAGACTAAGACGCCTTTTATGGAGTCGGCCTTGGTCTTTTTCCCCTTGATAATATCGAGGATGTCTTCATCGTCTAAGGAATTGTATTTCAAGACATGCTGGCGCAGGCTTTCCACATCATCCTCTATCTTTGAGATTTCTTCTTCGTCTCCGATAATGCGCATGACATTGTCGCGAGCAACGATACGAAGTTTGGGAAACAAGGATTTCAACATTTGAAGATGCCCGTTATTTACTCCATAGAACACTATGGGATCAATATCTTCAAGTATTAAATGCTTCTCTATCATATATTGCTTTTCCGCCTCACTTCCTTGGGAAATCAACATTCCCTGAACTAAGTTCAGCGAATCTTATTTTTGTGCAAATTTACAAAAATATTACGAGACAAGATAAGAAACTCTTAACTTTTTATTAACTTTGTCGCAATTTTAGATGAATTTCGAAAAATGAAGATAAGTAAGACGAGATATTTGCAAGGTTTTGGCATTGTTGTTGTTATTCTGGGAATGGTGCGGTGTATATATCCGGGAATAACAGGTGCCGATCTCAAAACAACTGATATAACTAACATTCCCGTTGATTCAGACTCCATTGCCGCCTCAATAGGAGATGTGCCCGCAACAACTCAAGATATTGCAGAATCTGTTATCCCTTCGAAAAGGATAGAGAACCGGTCGAGGTTCTTCAAGGCAGATGGGAGCTTGGCAAAAAACCGCATTTACAGCGTCCCTCACTTTGACTCTACCTTTCCTGATCAGAATGATGTGCAGTTGGCAGCTGCCCGGAAATTAGGAGTAAAACCTGTCAAGGATAGGGCGGAGGCAGAGAGGCGGAAGGCGGAACTTGTGTATATAGGCTCTAATCCATATTTTTATGTCGACAAGTTGCGCAATTCGATACCTTATCTCGTTCCTCGGGCATCGGTTCTGCTGCAGGATATTGGGCGCAGCTTCTATGATAGCCTGGTGGTGAAGGGCGTTCCCCTGCATAAGATTGTGATAACCAGTGTGCTCCGCAGCCAGAATGATGTGGCCAACCTGCGTGCTCGGAATGGTAACGCAACGCAAAACAGCTGCCATCAGTATGGCACCACTTTTGATATTGCCTATAATCGATATAAAACAGTAGAGGCGCCCGGGGAGTCTCGGCGCGAGGTGCGTAATGATACCTTAAAGTGGATTTTCAGCGAGGTTCTTCGCGACATGCATGAGTCGGGAAGATGTTACATCAAATACGAAGTTCGCCAAGGGTGTTTTCATATCACGGTAAGGTAAACTTCAAAACGGCCTGCCCGGAGGAGGAAACTTGTTTCCCTATTTTGGCGCAATTCTTATCTTGAATTCTTTTCCCGCATAAAGAACAGATCCGTCAGCACCATAGAAGTGTTCTCGTGCAATCCATTGCTGTTTCTCTATAACCGCGTTGGGATTCAGACACTTATGAGCTTTTCTTACACAGAAGCATTCGTTGCCCTTCAATGTGCCTTTCTCAATCGAGTATCCCGAACCGATCTCTTTGATTCTTCGGGTCAGCGGGTTTATCATATACAACTTCTGGCCATCGACTGCATAGGTCTTGCTCAGAGAACCGCGGTCAATGCTCACGAAAAGGAGTTTGCTCTTGTGGATAAGGTAACAGTCGAGAATCTTCAGATAACTTTCCGGAAAGTCCACCTCCTCGTTCTTGTTTCTTATCACATCCAGGCAATAGAGGCGGTGGTCGAGAATGTAATAGAGACAGTGGCGAGCGTTATCCGTGTATTTTGCCACCACTTTTATGCTCGTAGGTAGACGCTTGATAGCGGCCCTGACGCGGTCGGCAACCGGAGTCTGCGCATTTGCCGCAGCAGCCAGAAACATTGCGAACAGGCCTGTAATTATGACTCTCTTGACTCTCATATCGGCTGCAAATGTAATAAAAATAATTGATATTTCAAAATATGGATTTGTGGACTGCTTGTTCCGGACCTATTCCGAACCTATTCCTATTTATTATAAATCGCACGAATCCCGTATCTTCTTTCTGAAAAAATGAGTATATTTGTCCCGAATTTCAAATTTAAGAAACAAATGGAAGTCGTTGCGGCAATCATTCAGAAAGGCTGTCGCTATTTTGCCACACAGCGAGGACACGGCGAATGGAAAGGTTGGTGGGATTTTCCTGGCGGCAAGATAGAGGCTGGAGAAACTCCGGAAATCGCCTTGAAAAGGGAGATAAAGGAGGAATTGGATGTGGAAATCTCCATAAATGGGTTTCTTGCGACCATAGACATGGATTATCCCAAGTTTCATTTGAAGATACATTATTACCTGTGCTCTTTACATAAGGGAGAACCGAAATTGCTGGAGGCGGAAAATGCCAGATGGCTGTTATTAGATGAATTGGGAGAATTAAAGTGGCTTCCAGCTGATAAGGCTATAATTGAAAGACTTGAGGCAAGGCGTGGAAATGCTGTCATTTTGTAAATTAAATTCGCATTTTTCGCTGCTTCCAAACAATTCTTTTCCGACGCTAAACAGCTAACATCTGTGGGCAAAGATGCCATTTTGGAGAGCCTTTTTTCTCGATGGAATGGTGAAAAACGGCTGCCGGGTGTTCTTCTAACGGCATTTTGGATTGCTATTTGCAGTCTCCGGCAATGCAAAAAGCCGCTAAAAGGAAACTAAAAAGCGGCCTTTTGCATCATTCAAAGTTCTCATTCGTCACTTGGTATTTGTGCAAAACATTGGGAATCAGATCCTTATATTTTCCTCGTTTTTAGGCCCGTTTTGTGAGCAATCATAGTGTTGGCTCTTAAAACAAGGCTTTATTTTAGCATGTTTGTCAATATTTATGGAGTGTTTATTTCTCTTTTGCCTTGCTACAAGGATGTATTCAGGACTCCTCGGAACTTTTTTCTACTGCGCCGTATTGCGCGTGCGAACATAAAAAATAAGTTTTAGAATTTGGTGGAGCACCAAAAATATACTATCTTTGCACGACAAATTTGATAAAAAATAAAAGTTAGAGTATAAAATGGCAAAAAAGTTTGCAGAGCACACCGGCATGAATTTGGTGGAGACCAATCAGAAAGTGCTGGCAGAGTGGGAGAGGAACGATATCTTCCATAAGAGTATTGATGAACGCGAGGGATGTCCGGAATTTGTTTTCTTCGAGGGACCTCCTTCGGCAAACGGCCATCCGGGTATTCACCATGTGCTCGCCCGCAGCATCAAAGACACATTCAACCGCTATAAGACCATGCGCGGCATGCAGGTGCATCGCAAGGCCGGATGGGATACACACGGCCTCCCCGTGGAGCTGGGTGTAGAGAAAGAGCTCGGAATAACTAAGAAAGATATTGATAACGAGAAGTCGGACAAGTATATCTCGACCGAGGAGTATAACCGGAGATGTCGGGAGAATGTGATGAAATTCACGGCAGAATGGCGCCAACTGACAGAGGAGATGGGCTATTTTATCGACCTTGACCATCCGTATATCACATACGACAATAAGTATATAGAAACTTTATGGTGGCTTCTGAAACAGCTCTACAATAAAGGGCTGCTATATAAGGGCTACACCATTCAGCCTTATTCTCCGGCAGCAGGTACAGGTCTGAGCTCCCATGAACTGAATCAGCCGGGCTGTTATCGGGATGTCAAGGATACCACTGTTACGGCGCAGTTCTTGATCAAGGATCCGAAAGAAGAGTGGACGAATTGGGGCAAGCCTTATTTTATCGCCTGGACAACCACTCCATGGACATTGCCGTCAAACACGGCCCTTTGTGTGGGTCCGAAAATTGATTATGTAGCGATAGAGACTTATAATCCTTACTCTGCGGAGAAAATGACCCTCATCATGGCGGAGCCTTTGATAAATGCCTATCTGAAGCCGGAAGGAGAGGTTACGGATGGTGGTGAACTGCCGGAATATGTGCATGGCGACAAGTATGTACCATTTAAGGTGATAGACCGCATGAAAGGTGCTGATTTGGAAGGATATCATTATCGACAACTGATGCCATGGGTTAAGCCGTGCGAAAAACTTGATGATTTTGCGGCTCCCTTCGTGAGTTCGTATGCAGTGGCCCATCCCGAGAGAGTCTTTGTAGCGGCAAATGGCCGCGACAAGTTTGTCGAGATGGAGAGTGAGGCTTTCCGTGTTATCCTCGGCGACTATGTAACTACCGAGGATGGTACTGGCATTGTGCATATTGCCCCTACATTCGGTGCCGATGACGCAAAAGTTGCCAGAGACGCAAATATACCGGCCCTGTATCTTGTCAACAAGAAAGGGGAGACTCGCCCCATGGTTGATCTTCAGGGCAAATACTATGTCCTGGATGAACTTGACGAGAATTTTACGAAGGCTTGTGTCGATGTTCGTGCATATGCTCATCATGCGGGCGATTATGTGAAGAATGCTTATGCGCCGGAGTTCAATCCGAACGGAGTGTGGGACAAGAAGGCAAGCGAGAGGGCCGAAGACCTGAACATTGTCATTTGCATGGAAATGAAGCAGGAGGGAACCGCGTTCAAGATAGAGAAACATGTGCATAACTATCCGCATTGCTGGCGCACGGATAAGCCCATTCTTTATTATCCTTTGGACAGTTGGTTTATTAAGGATACTCAGTGCAAGGTGCGAATGGTAGAACTTAACAAGACCATTAACTGGCAGCCGGAGTCAACGGGAACGGGGCGCTTTGGTAACTGGCTTGAAAATCTAAATGACTGGAATTTGAGCCGCTCGCGTTTCTGGGGAACCCCATTGCCCATCTGGCGTGATGATAACCGTCATGAGAAATGCATAGGCTCCGTGGAAGAACTCTATAATGAAATAGAAAAAGCGGTCGCTGCCGGAGTTATGCAAAGCAATCCGCTGAAAGACAAAGGGTTTGTACCCGGAAATTATTCCCAAGAAAACTACGACAGGATAGACCTTCATCGACCATATATCGACCATATTGTATTGGCAAATGACGAAGGTAAGCCCATGCACCGAGAAAGAGACTTGATTGATGTCTGGTTCGACAGCGGCTCTATGCCTTTCGCCCAGTTGCATTATCCGTTTGAGGGAGAAATGTCAAGAGGTACGGAGACAGACCGACAGAAACTGATTCATTCAGATTATGAGGGAATACCGATTGCTCCGGCTTTCTTCCCGGCTGATTTTATCAATGAGGGAGTAGACCAGACCCGTGGCTGGTTCTTTACGCTGCACGCCATTGCAGCGATGGTTTTTGATTCTGTTTCCTTCAAGAATGTAATCTCGACAGGACTTGTGCTTGATGCCAAGGGAAACAAAATGAGTAAGCATGTAGGGAATGTAACGGATCCGTTTGAGATGATTCATAAGTATGGGGCAGACCCCGTGCGCTTCTATATGATGACAAACTCGGAACCATGGGATAACCTCAAGTTTGACCCGGAAGGCGTTGATGAAGTCCGTCGCAAATTTTTCGGGACGCTTTATAATACATATAGCTTCTTTGCCCTTTATGCCAATGTCGATGGATATGAGCCGGGGAAAGATGTTCTGAAGCCTACCGCGGAAATTGATCGCTGGATTATCTCAAAAGTTAATTCGCTGATTAAGGGTGTAGAAAGGGAGCTTGACAAGTATGATCCTACTCGCGCAGGTCGTCTTATAGAAACATTCGTCAATGACGATCTCAGCAATTGGTATGTTCGCCTTAACCGAAAGCGTTTCTGGGGTAAAGAAATGAGCCGGGACAAACTGGATGCCTATCAGACTCTCTATACCTGCTTAATGGCTGTTTCAAAGTTGATAGCCCCGTTTGCGCCATTCTATGCAGATGAGCTATATCACGACTTGGGAGGTAAGCGGGAGAGTGTGCACCTCGACTTCTTCCCGGAAGTTGACGAGACGGCGATAGATGCAGATCTTGAGGCCCGCATGGATATGGCACAGAAAATCACCTCGATGACATTGGCCCTTCGCCGTAAGGTGAACATCAAGGTTCGTCAACCATTGCAGCAGATTATGATTCCTGCTATCGACGATGAACAGAAGAAACACATAGAGGCTATAAAGGATCTCATCATGAATGAGGTGAATGTGAAGTCCTTGAATTTTGTGGAAGATAGTGGTTTCCTTGTAAAGAAGGTAAAGTGTAATTTCCGTGTAATGGGCAAGAAATTCGGAAAGTTGATGAAGGGTGTGGCAACCCAGATGGACCGCCTGTCTCAAGAAGAGATAAGCTCTCTTGAAGCTACAGGGAAATACACTTTTTCGATTGGAAGTCAGGAGATTACCGTCGACGCAGAGGATGTGGAGATAATCAGTGAAGATATTCCCGGATGGCTTGTTTCCAATGAGGGAAATCTCACAGTTGCATTAGAAGTGGAACTCACAGACGATCTTCGCAAAGAAGGTATGGCTCGTGAGCTAATCAATCGTATTCAGAATATCCGCAAAGAAAGTGGACTTGAAATTACAGACCGTATCAAAATCGTTGTGGCACCAAATGCCGAAACTGACGCTGCAATAGAGGATTATGGGGAGTATATCAAAACTCAAGTTCTTGCGGATGACATTACCATTGCGGAAAACAATGGTGTGGAAACGGATTTTGATGAGTTTAAGCTTAATATTCTGGTGGAGAAGAACTAATCTTCTCTACCTCTTCAATAACTAATTTCAGTCTTAAGCTAATGGAAACAAAAAAACGCTATAGTGATGAAGAGCTTGAAGAGTTCCGCACTATAATTAATCAGAAATTGGAGATAGCGCACGAGAGTTATGACAAGATGATGCGCCAGTTAATGAATCAAGACACCAATGATGTGGATGACACTTCTCCTACCTATAAGGCTTTGGAAGAGGGAAGCCTTACACAGACGAAAGAGGAGCTTACAACTATGGCCTATCGGCAGCAGAAATTCATCCAGGGATTGGAGGCAGCCTTGATGCGCATCGAAAACAAAACATATGGGGTGGATCGCCTTACGGGTGAATTGATTCCCAAAGAGCGTCTTCGTGCGGTTCCTCATGCCACATTGAGTGTCGCATCTAAAAATGCCCGCAAGCATTGAGAATGAACTATCATAAAAAGAAGTTTAGCAATGGCTGCCTGTCCATCCTCCTTATAGTCATTTTCCTCGTCATTGATCAGACGATTAAGATCCTCGTGAAATCCAATATGTATTTAGGAGAGTCTATCCAGATCACAAATTGGTTTTTCATCGATTTCATCGAGAATAAGGGCATGGCATTTGGCATGACATTCATCAACAAACTCTTCTTGAGTTTGATGCGTGTCGTTGTCTCATGTTGGTTAGGGTGGTATATTTGGAAGCAAGTGAACTCGGGTGCCCGCACTTGCTTTATCGTATTTCTTTCTCTGATATTGGCAGGCGCGGCAGGAAATATTCTTGACAGTGCATTTTATGGTCTGATATTTAGTGAATCTACGCCTTATGCCGTCGCAACATTCGTTCCTTTCGGTACCGGTTATGCAGATTTCCTGACAGGAAGAGTAGTAGATATGTTCTACTTTCCGCTTATCACAACGACTTGGCCTTCATGGATGCCGTTTGTCGGCGGAGAAGACTTCGTATTCTTCTCGCCAGTTTTTAACTTTGCTGATGCCTGTGTTTCCGTAGGGGTAGTCTTGCTGCTTCTTTTCTGTAGAAAAGATTTGGAGGAGTTGCTTACTTCTAAGAAAGGTCGAGCAGACAAAGACATGATGAACAAGATAGAATCCGATGAGAAATAATCCGATGAAATGGGTCCTTTTTGCAATCCAGCTACTATTTCTATCTGGTTGTAAACCATCTTTGCCAGATGGGGTCCTTTCAAAGCGAGACATGGAGGATATCCTTTATGATTACCATTTGGCCCAGACGATGGCAGAGCGGAGTGCATCCCGCTCTATTGACGAACGGACTTATGAAGATGCCGTCTTTCGTAAATATGAAGTAACTCAAGAGCTGTTTGACTCTTCTTTGGTATATTATATGCGTCATACGGGAGAGCTTTATGAAATTTATGAGAATATTGTTGAACGCTATAAGAAAGAGGCCGAGGCATTGGGTGCCAGTGAATCGGAGTTAAATAAATACAGCGCACTTTCAGCCGCTGGGGATACGGCTAATATTTGGGCTGGGGAAAAATCATTCATGTTGATGCCAAAAGTTCCGTTTAATCATAAGTCGTTCTCTTTCAAAACAGATTCCAGCTTCCACAAAGGGGATAAGCTAATGCTTAATTTTGACGCGAACTTTATTTATCAAGATGGAATGAGGAATGGCGCAGTGATTATCTCCATGCGATTTACCAATGACAGTGTTGCCACTACAAATACCCAATTAACGAATAGCAACCATTTTCGCTTGACATTGGCAGATGAGACTCATCTCGGCATTAAAGAGGTGAGGGGGTATTTCATTCTCAATCAGTCTCAGGCAGATGATGTTTCATCTACTACACTCCAATTGATGTTCATAAATAACATCCAACTTATCCGTATGCATGAAAACCAAAAGGTTGAGAAGGAAAGAAAAATGCAAGATTCTCTCAAGGCTCTCGACCAGCTCCGTCTTTCAGATGGACGCATGCCTTCTTCTGCCAACGCATCCCTTCCTCCACCACGAGTGGGGGAGACCCCAAATCACTCGCAAAAAACGAAGGAGACTGAGGCGCTTCCCGATAATCCATCGATAAACAAGCCCGTCGTAAGGTAATGAAATAATAACTAACCACTTTAAATATGAGAAAGCAAATTCTATTATCGTTTCTATTGACAATCTCGACGGCAGGAATAGCCTGCACAAATTTCATTGTCGGCAAGAAAGCGAGTACTGATGGCTCTGTCATCTGCACTTATAATGCAGATGACTATGGCATGTTTCAGAATCTGTGCCATTTTGCGGCTGCAACTCACCAGAAAGGGGCAATGCGCCAAGTATATGACTGGGATACCGGCGAATACCATGGGGAGATTCCAGAAGCATCTGTAACCTATAATGTGATTGGTAATATTAATGAATACCAGGTTACCATCGGTGAAACGACATATGGCGGCCGCAAGGAAATGGTTGACTCTACCGGTCTTCTCGATTACGGGAGCCTTATCTATATCACATTGCAGCGTTCAAGGTCTGCCAGGGAGGCCATCTCCGTGATGACTACTCTTGCTGAGACCTATGGATATAACAGCAGCGGGGAGACATTCACCATCTGCGATGCCAATGAGGCATGGATTATGGAGATGATGGGGAAAGGACCAGGCTCAAAAGGAATTGTATGGGTTGCCATGAGAGTGCCTGACAATGCAATCTGCGCACACGCCAACCAGAGCCGTATCGGGAAGTTTGACATGAACGACAAGAAGAATGTTCTTTATTCGAAGGATGTCATAAAGTTTGCCCGCTCTAAAGGGTGGTATTCTGGTAAAGACAAAGACTTCTCCTGGAAGTGGGTATATGCAGCCCCGGACTTTGGCGGCCGACGCTTTTGCGACGCCCGCGTCTGGGCCTTCTTCCGTCACTTTGATAAAGGGTTTGACCGTTATCTTCCCTGGGCATTGGGCAAAGACCCTAAGGCTGAAGACATGCCCTTGTGGATTATCCCAGATCATAAGGTGAGCGTACAGGAAGTGGAAGCCTGCATGCGTGATCACTATGAGGGAACGCCACTTGCCATGGATACGCTTGACATGGGGGGAGGTATTTGGCAGATGCCTTATCGGCCGACTCCACTTTCATTCACGATAAACGGGCAGAAGTATTTCAACGAGCGCCCTACGAGCACTCAACAGACAGGGTTCAGCTATGTTTCACAGATGCGCGCTTGGCTGCCCCGCGAGATTGGAGGCGTCATATGGTGGGGAAACGATGATGGTAACATGGTTGCCTATACCCCGGTTTACTGTGGAAATACGATTCAGCCGGAATGTTACAACACGCCGGGAGCTGACGCCGTTACCTTCTCTGACAAGAATGCGTTCTGGGTATGTAACTGGGTGAGCAATATGGTTTATCCTCGTTATTCGCAGATGTTCCCAACTCTTCGGGAAGTAAGAGACTCTTTGGAAAGAAACTATTTCGAGTTGCAGCCATCGGTAGAGGCAAAAGCAAAGTCGCTCTATGCGTCAGATAAGGCTGCGGCATTGAAGTATCTGAATGAGTATAGCAATGAGAAGGCGCAGCAGATGTTGGCCCGTTGGAAGCAATTGGCAGTATATCTGATAGTGAAATATAATGATATGGCTGTAAAACCGACAGAGAACGGCAAGTTTCTCCGGACAAAGACGGGCCTTGGAGCCAAGGTTGTTCGCGAAGGTTTTCCTACAGAATATGCCCGCAAACTGGCACAGGAGACAGGGGACAAATTCAAACAGCCAGAATAACCACACCTGATATCAAGGAGAGTGCTGACCATGTTTTAGTCGGCACTCTTCTTTTTGCACCAGAAAATCTTGCAAATTTAATCTCTGTTGATAGCTTCCTACAGAATTACAAGCAATGTGTAAGGGGATTACACACCGCTTGTAATAAGATTACAAATGGTTTGTAAGAATACTTACGGTTATATCCAAGTCTGGGCAAGATGGTCGTTGAAAACGATTCTTGCCCAGAGTAAGGATTCGGGATGCGCTTTTTGTGCCTATTGTTTTTTCTTGATTCTCTCTACATAGGCGTCAATGACCGCAATGGCAGTGATATTGACAACCTCGCGGACGGAGCATTCAAAGTCTGTAAAGTGTATCGGCTTATTCAATCCCATCTGGATGGGACCGATGATCTCGGTGTCTGGATCAAGAGCCTGTAGAAGTTTATAACCGCCGTTTGCACTACTCATGTTAGGGAAAATCAGTGTGTTCACATCCTTGCCCTTTAAGCGGGTGAACGGATATTTAGCATCCCGGAGTTTTCTGTCAAGAGCGAAATTCACCTGCATTTCCCCATCGATAGCCAGATCGGGGAAGTCTTTTTGAAGCCTGCTTACTGCTTCGTGAACACGCTGGGGACTTCCGGTGCTGTCTGTTCCAAAGTTTGAATAACTGATCATGGCAATGACGGGCTTTTCGTTAAAGAAGCTGACAGACTGGGCGCATAGCTTAGCCACATCGTAGAGAACATTCTCATCGGGGTGCCGATTTATGAGTGTGTCGGCAATGAAGAAGGTTCCCTTCTTTGTGTTTAGGATGTGCATGGTGCCGAAAGTGTTGAATTCCGGGCGGATGCCAACCACCTCCTTAGCTACCTTGATGGTATTCGAATATCTCGTATAGAGTCCTGTGATAAACGCGTCGGCATCTCCATGCTCCACCATTGACATGCCAAAGTAGTTTCGCTCGTACATCTTATCATAAGCCTCTTCGAATGTGTATCCTTGCCGTGCACGCTTTTCTGCCAAGTGCTTCGCGTATGTAGCACGCCTCCCCTGTTCCTTGTCGGCACGCATATCGATAATTTGGATGTCTGAAAGATCCAGTTTCAATCGATTGGCAAGACGGGTCAGACGGTCGGGATTGCCCAGCAGGATGGGTTCACAGATGCCTTCCTGTTTAGCCTGGACGGCAGCTTTCATCATGGTGGAGTGTCCCCCTTCGGCAAACACGACACGCTGGGGATGCATCGCGGCCGTGGCATGGAGGGTACGCGTAAGCTTAGTCTCCTGTCCCAGTAGTTGGCGGAGGTTTTCCTTGTAAGCTTTCCAGTCTTTGATGGGAGTGCGGGCAACGCCGCTGGCCATCGCAGCCTTGGCTACAGCTGCGCTTACCTCCGTGATCAGGCGAGGATCTACAGGTTTCGGGATAAAATATTGTGGACCGAATGTCAAGTCATTGACATGATAGACATCATTGACAATATCGGGAACAGCTTGCTTTGCCAAATCGGCAATAGCATGCACGGCAGCCATTTTCATTTCCTCATTAATGGCTTTGGCATGCACATCTAACGCCCCGCGGAAGATGTAGGGGAACCCTATGACATTGTTAATCTGGTTGGGATAGTCAGAACGGCCTGTCGACATCAGCACATCGGGCCGGCTGGCCATTGCGTCTTCGTAGCTGATTTCCGGAACGGGATTGGCAAGTGCAAACACAATGGGATTGTCGGCCATGGAGCGAATCATATCTTGAGTCAGGATATTGCCCTTAGACAGTCCGACGAAGACATCTGCATCCTTGATGGCTTCCTCCAGGGTGTGCACATCTCGGCGGTCGGTTGCAAAGAGTTTCTTTTGTTCATTAAGGTTTTTCCTATCAGAAGTAATGACCCCCTTGGAATCGAGCATGATGATATTTTCCTTTTTCAAGCCAAGGGCACAATATAGTTTCGTACAGCTAATCGCTGCTGCTCCCGCACCATTGACGACAAGTCTTACTTTGGCAATATCTTTGCCGGCAACTTCCAGCGCATTCTTTAAACCTGCGGCACTGATAATTGCCGTGCCGTGCTGGTCGTCGTGCATAACCGGAATGTCAAGTGTCTGTTTGAGACGGTTCTCTATATAGAAACATTCCGGGGCTTTAATGTCTTCAAGGTTGATACCTCCAAACGAAGGCGCTATGCGCTCGACAGCCTCGCAAAACTTCTCGGGATCCTTTTCGTCCACTTCAATATCAAAGACATCTATGCCTCCGTAAATCTTGAACAACAAACCTTTTCCTTCCATTACCGGCTTTCCGCTTAGCGCGCCGATATCGCCTAAGCCAAGGACGGCAGTGCCATTGGATATTACCGCCACAAGATTACCTTTATCAGTATATCTGTAGGCGTCATCGGGATTCTTCTGGATTTCCAGACATGGGAATGCCACTCCCGGCGAATAGGCTAAACTGAGATCCGTTTGTGTGTGGAATGGCTTGGTTGGCTTTACTTCAATCTTTCCTGGTCTGCCCATTTGATGATATTCCAAGGCAGCTTCTTTTGTAACTTTAACCATAGATATTATGTTTTATTTATATAGCTTGGGTATATACATTCGTTTTACAAAGGTAAGAAAAAACTAAGAAATGTGTGCGAGTTTTTGATGTTTTTTATAACTTTGCAGCAGAAAGAATAAAAGAGTTGCTATGGCTAAAGTTACAGCTTACCGTCAGGAACTTAAAGGGCGTATATTAAAAGAGTCCATTAAGGAATTCAAGAAGAATGGTATCAAACAAGTTAAAATGGATGATATTGCAAATAATCTTTCCATTTCAAAGCGTCCCTTATATGAGATTTATCCCAACAAGGAGGTGCTCTTGTTGGAAGGCTTGAGGGCTGAACACGAGGCGATGGACTTGGAATTTATGAGGTTTATGACTACAGGGAGCCGTAGCGTTATAGATGTTCTTGTCCAGTTTTTCAAGATGCAAATGCGAAGTCTTGCCACGGTAAGCCCACTATATTTCTCTGATATACATAAATTCCCGAATGCGTTATCTTTTCTGGCCGAACTACATGAGGAGAATCAGTCTAAGAGCAAGGAATTCCTGCAGAAAGGAGTAGAGGAGGGATTCTTTAGGGATGATGTCAATTTCGATATTGTTTCTCGTATGGGGCAGGCAACTATGCTGCATGTAATGCAGATACAACTCTACAAGCAATATTCATTACAACACATATTCCGCAATGTGTTTTTACTCTTAATCAGGGGCATTTGCACCCCCAAGGGAGTAAAAGTCGTGGATCAGATGTTAGAAGAGTTATAGTCTGTTGACGATTTTCACACCCTTAACAGTTCTGATTTTCTTGATAAGATTCTCGAGGCGAGAAGTATCATCAATCATGACAACCAGATTCCCGCTGAACAACCCATCATGGGAGTCGATGTTAATCGAGCGCATCACGATTTTTTCTTCTTTTGAGATAATGTTTGTAATGTTGCTTACAATTCCAATGTCGTCATTGCCAACAACTCTGAGCGTAATCGTATATAGCGAGGCTCCCTTGCCGGACCACTTAGCCTTTACGATACGATAGCCGAAGCGCTTGCGCAGTTCCGGCGCGTTAGGGCAATCTATCCTATGGATTTTTATGCCTCCACTGATGGTAACAAATCCGAATACGGGGTCTCCAAAGATGGGATGACAACATTTAGCAAGAGAATAATCAATCCCTTTCAAATTGCGATCAATAATCAATACATCGTCTTCTCCTTTGCTGCTATCTCCCTCATGGCCTTCAAAGCTGAAATTCTCCGCTGACAAAGAGGCTTTCGTGGAGTTCGAATTCTGATCGTGTTCCTTTGTCTCAATATATTTCTCGACAATCTGGTTAGGGTCAAGCTTTCCTTCTGCAATTTGCTTGTAGAATTCTGACATTTCCTTGAACCCTATCTTCTTGATCATGTGATTCATCACGCTTTCCTCCATTTCAAGTTTCTTATTCTTGAAACGGCGCTCCAGCATTTCCTTCGCAAGTAGTCCTTCTTTAGCCTGGGTTTCTTTCAAAGACAATCGAATCTTCGATTTTGCCTTGGAAGTTTTGACAATATTGAGCCAGTTGGCATTCGGCTTTTGGTTGCTTTGCGTCAGAATCTCGACCGTATCACCTGAATGGAGAATATCACGGATGGATGCATTCTTGCCATTTATTTTTCCTCCAACACATGTACTTCCTACTTTTGTATGGATATGGTAGGCAAAATCCAGCACCGTTGCGCCCTTGGGGAATTTGAACAAATCGCCCTTTGGGGTAAACACATAGACTTCGTCTTCATATAAATCCATTTTAAATTGGTCCATCACCTGCAGGTTGTCTCCTGCCTCGAGGGCGGACCGGATGCTTGCCAGCCAGTCGTCTATGGAGCCTTCGCTCTTGACGCCTTTATATCTCCAATGAGCCGCCAGGCCATGTTCTGCTATTTCGTCCATCCGTTCTGTGCGTATTTGCACTTCCACCCATTTGCTTTCCGGTCCCAGCACCGTGATGTGCAGACTTTCATAGCCGTTAGATTTTGGCACGCTGAGCCAGTCTCTAAGCCGCTTAGGGTTGGGCTGATACATATCGGTAATGATGGAGTAGGCTTGCCAGCACTGCATCTTCTCTTTTTCCAATGGGCTGTCGATGATGATGCGAATAGCAAAGAGGTCGTATATACCCTCAAAGCCACAATGTTGCTTCTTCATTTTCTGCCATATGGAATGTATGCTCTTTGTCCGGCCTTTCATATGGAATTTCAAGCCTGCAACCTGAAGTTTCTTACTGATGGGCTTGATAAATCTCTCTATGTAGGCATCACGGCTTCTTTTGGTTGCGTTGAGCTTTTCCCTTATCATGTAATAGGCATCATGCTCCAAGTATTTCAAGGATAGATCTTCGAGCTCTGACTTCAGTTGATAAAGGCCAAGTTTATGAGCAAGTGGGGCATAGAGATAGCTCGCCTCTTCGCTTACTTGTTTTTTTGCTTCAAGTTTTTCCGTATCACGAATCTGGCGCATCAAGTTGACACGATCGGCGATCATGATTAGGATGACGCGCATATCTTCAGCAAAAGAGAGGAGAAGATTGCGGAAGTTCTCGCTTTCAATGGCGGGATTTTTCTTATATAGTTCATGAAGGCGTGTAAGCCCATGGATGATATGTGCAACACTTTCACCAAAGTCTTGTTTTGTTTTCTCAATCGTGGTGAAGCCATTGATGACTGTGCAATAGAGTAGGATAGAGACCACTCCGTCCCTTTTCAATCCGATGTCGTTCACGGCAAGCTCGGCGGTCTGTAGCGCAGTGAGTATAGGATTCAGTCCGAAAATGTCCCTTTGGATTTGATTCTGCCTGATGGCAGCAGTGAGCAATTTTTCTATTTTTTGCTCATCATCCATCTTCAGAGTGCCTCCAATAGACTGTTTAAGACACTTGAGGATTGCTATGGCCTGTTGCCTTTCAGCAAGGGTGAATTCAAATATCTCGCTCATATATGCATTGATGTTGCAAAGGTACAAAAAATGATGGAAAGATTTCCTTTTTTCAGAAAAAGTAACTATATTTGTGGGTGATATATTACGGAAAATAAATAAAACCTAAATAATTATGTTTACGAATAACGATATTAAGCAAATTGAGACTCGAGGCAATAGTGTCGGGCAGGTGGAGCATCAATTACAACAGATCAGGGAAGGCTTTCCGTTCTTAGTTCTTGAAGCTGCGGCCTCCGTAGGGAATGGAATCTTCCAGCCAGATCAGGAAGATTGTGAGCATTATATAGATAATTGGAATGAATATAAGGCTCAGGACCACCAGATAGTTAAGTTTGTTCCAGCGTCTGGCGCGGCCAGTCGCATGTTCAAAGATCTGTTCGCCTTCCTGGCAGCAGACTATGAGGTTCCTACCACGGACTTTGAGAAGCAATTCTTTGCGCATATAGAATGCTTTGCCTTTGCCAAGGATCTGTGCGATAAATGCGAAGAGAATGAGGGAAAAGGAATCAAGGAGCTTATTGAGACAGGTAATTACAAAGCTGTTGTCGCTAATCTGCTTGAGGCCAAAGGGTTGAATTATGGCAATCTTCCCAAGGGACTTCTGCTATTCCATCATTACTCGGATGGGCCTCGCACTCCAATGGAAGAGCATTTGGTGGAAGCTGCGCTATATGCAAACAGTAATGGTAAGGCCGATGTTCACTTTACTGTAAGCCATGACCATCTTGAACTCTTTGAGCAAAAGGTGGCAGAAAAGAAAGCAAAATATGAAGAGCGGTTCGGCATAACCTATAATATCAGTTTCTCGGAGCAGAAACCAAGCACTGACACGATTGCCGCAAATCCTGACGGAAGCCCGTTCCGTAACGAGGATAGCACATTGCTTTTCCGTCCCGGAGGCCATGGGGCTTTACTCGAGAACCTTAATGACCTTGACGGAGATGTCGTATTTATCAAGAATATAGACAATGTGGTGCCTGACAGACTAAAGGGAGACACTACATTATATAAGAATATCCTTGCCGGAATTCTTGTAACATTACAGCAGAAAGCCTTTGGCTATCTCGAATTATTGGACAGCGGTGAATACAACCATGAACAGATAGAAGAGATCATTCGTTTCGTCCAACGAGATTTGTGTTGCCGTCGCCCGGACATCAAGGATATGGAGGACGCAGAACTTGTAAATTATTTGCATGACAAATTGAACCGCCCGATGCGCGTTTGCGGTGTCGTAAAGAATCAAGGCGAAGCCGGCGGTGGCCCGTTCCTTGTCAAGAACGCAGACGGTTCGGTATCATTGCAAATATTGGAGAGTTCGCAGATTGACAAGAACAATCCGGATTATATGCGTATGTTCACTGAAGGGACGCACTTTAACCCTGTAGATATTGTTTGCGCAACAAAGAATTATAAGGGGAGGAAGTTTGACCTGCCCAAGTATGTAGATCCTATGACAGGCTTCGTCAGCAGCAAAAGCAAAAATGGCAAAGAACTCCTGGCCCTGGAATTGCCAGGATTGTGGAATGGGGCGATGAGCGATTGGAACACCCTATTCATAGAGGTTCCGTTGATTACATTCAATCCTGTAAAGACCGTTAACGATCTGTTGAGGGAAGAGCATCAATAGGAATGAAAAGTATAAAGAAAATCGTGCTTACCGGCGGGCCATGCGCAGGTAAGACAACGGCTTTGGTGAAGGTGATAGAACATTTCTCTTCCTTGGGCTTCAAGGTGTTCACCATTCCAGAGGTGCCTACGCTGTTCACGCAGGCTGGTATGGACTACCTGACCGACAACAAGGCCTTTTTCTATGAAGGAGAGAAATCTACCTTGGAAATTCAGCTGGCTCTTGAGGATAAATTCACGCGAATGGCAGAGCAATGCACTCAACCCTCTATTATCATATGTGATCGGGGGGCTCTGGATATCTCTGCATATATGGACCAAACTACATGGAACAAGATTACTTCAGAAGTCGGGACTTCGACCATGGAATTACGAGATTGGCGATATGATGCCGTAATCCACATGGTGAGTGCTGCGGACGGTGCAGAAAAATTCTATACGACGGCGACGAATGCGCAACGCCTGGAAAGGGCTGACGACGAGGGACTCGCCGTGGCCAGGCATTTGGACAAGCGCGTCATGGAGGCTTGGGCCGGGCACTCCCATCTTCGTGTCATCAATAATCATGAGAATTTCGAGAACAAAATAAACCGTGTGCTCAAGGAAATATCATCGGTTCTCGGTCTGCCGCAGCCCATTACGGAGGAACGAAAGTATAGGGTAGAGGTTATCGGCGAAATACCCGATTCTGTCAAGAGTGAGATAATTCAGACCTATCTCACGGCAGAACCGGGCGCGGAAGTGCGCTTGCGTAAACGCATCTGGGAGGGTAAACGCGTGAATGTGCATACAACTATTAAGCGCCTTCCTAATAATGAGCAGGTGGAAGTGGAGCGTCAGGTAAGCAATAACCTTTACGATTCGTTGCTTCAACAGGCCGATCCTTATCGCCAGACTATAGAAAAGACTCGCCAAAGCTTTATCTGGAAAGGACAATATTTTGAACTTGATTCATACCATCGCTTTAACAATGGAATGCAAATACTTGAGACAAAAGGAGTTGCGTCTGATGAAATGGTAAACTTCCCGCCGTTTATAAAGGTCGTTGAAGATATAACCGGGCGTAAGGAATACTACAATTATAATTTAGCATTAAGAAACCAATAGACAGAATCGGCACCATTTTTTCATCAAGGAAATAATAAGGGGAATTGTTGTTTGCCGCTTGCAGCATGACAAAATCGCCGAATTCGTCGGACAAAATCGGCGATTTTGTCTCACAATTTCGCCGAACTTGTCCATCAGTCAGTTACTTGCTTTGGGGCAAAAATTGTTTCCCCGTATAAATAATAGGAGGCATATCACTCGACATGCCTCCTATTTATCATAATTTAAGATCGTTCCGGTTTACCAGAAGCGTTTGTCCTGTGCATCGTAATGATATCCAGCCTTAGCCAGTCTTTGCTCTAATTCCATTCTGTCTTGGCTAAAGGCAAAGCAAATCTGGTCCAAGTTATCAAATTCCTTGTCTCTCAACAAGAAATTGATAGCCGATACCAGCATCGGCAAATCATTTGGTAATCTATCCATATTTAGCTTTCTTTTAAAATTGGCAACTGCAAATTTAAGTCGCATTTTTGGATAACTCAAATAAAGTAATGCTAAATTCTTAAAAACAATCACATTTCTTGATGTTAAACAATTGATGCCTCTTCTAGCAAGATTGCCAACAGCCTCTGCTCAGATTGCAATAGATGTTTTCAACATAATCGGCATTATGATAAATAAATAAAATCGATTAAAGATGTCCGCCCTACCCAGGGCAAACAATCCGGAAGGCATTTAAACATGGTATTTATATTTCTTGGTAGCTCGTTGTGGGGTTACCACTCCCGGCGAGACATGAAACCCCGCGCCGCTGGAAATCCCGCGATATTCATTCCATCTCGCCTGAATCCGCTGCACATAATCATAAGTTTCAGAACCTCGCATGTAACCATACTTAACCACAGGGTCGTTATAGAATTTGGAATCACTCAATCTCAATATAAATCCACCCACATCGACCCATCTATACTGATCTTTTCCATATTTCTTCGCTAATGCCATTGCGTCACGAACATGGCTGTAACCGCCATTATAACTTGCAAGTACGAAGGAAATTCGTTCCATCCTGTTTGGAACATCTTGAAATTTCGCGTTGATTTGACTAATGTATCGTGCCGCGGCAGCTATGTTTGGCTCGGGTTCATACAATTGGTCGTGAGATAACCCAAGCATCTCGGCCGTAGAAGGCATGATTTGCATGAGTCCGCAAGCACCCGCCCATGAATGGGCTTTGGGGTCAAATGTGCTTTCCTGATAGCATTGAGCGGCTAATAAACGCCAATCCCAGCGGGCAATCGGAGCATATTTTTGGAAAAGGTGGTCGTAATTTGAGATAACCCCTTTGCCTCTATCGAGCATTGGAGAATATACATGCCTTGTGATGCTTGCGGTTGACAGCATCCAACTTTCTTGTTTTTTAACTTCTGCCAGCATTCCAGGCTTAAACCATTTATTCAGGGTATCTGCCAACTCTTTATTCTTTCTTTCTACGGCCCATGAAGTGCCTTTTGTGCGATCTGTTACACCAGCATAAAGAAGCCCGCTCCTTTTGTACATAGGCAATGCGCATGCTATAATATCTCCTTCTCCTCGTTCGAGTCGTTGTATCATTTCGGTCGTGTCTCTACAGACTTCAACTCTTAGTGCAACCCCTATCGTTTGTGTGAACTTCTCGCACAGCAGATATTGTGTACCCATGCCATGTCCATGGTAGTCATAATAATTCTCCGGCCCCGTAAGGGTTAGCATGATAAGTTCTCCATTATTGACGATGTCGCTTAGGCTCATATCGACAGAAATGGAATCTATACTTTGCTCCATTGGAGTGCCCCATGGAGTCAACAGTTCAGGCTTCTTTTCTTTGCATCCGACGCAGCAGCAGAAACTTGTAATGAGAGTGAATACAAATCCAATTCTGTACATGATTGGCACAAAAGTACAACAATATTTGCTAAATCGGGCAGAAAATAGTAAATTTGCCTGTGAAATTGAGATTAATTAAGTTATTGGACTTAGAAAGTTTTACATTGAAAATGTTGAGAATTGCAGTACAGTCTAAGGGTCGTCTTTTTGATGACACGATGAATTTACTCTCGGAATCAGATATCAGGATAACTCCAAGTAAGCGTACATTGCTTGTCAAAAGTAGCAATTTCCCTCTTGAGGTTCTTTTCCTTCGTGATGATGACATTCCCCAAAGCGTTGCAAATGGTGTCGCGGATATTGGAGTTGTCGGCGAGAATGAGTTCTGTGAGCAACAGGAGGATGCAGAAATCATAGAAAGATTAGGGTTTTCCAAATGTCGTTTGAGCCTGGCTATTCCAAAAACAGAGGAGTATAGTGGTATTGAGTATTTCAAGGGAAAGAAGATTGCAACCTCCTACCCTACCATCTTAAGGGACTTTTTGAAAAGCAAAGGGGTTAATGCAGATATACATGTAATTACAGGAAGTGTTGAGATTAGTCCGGGAATTGGGTTGGCCGATGCAATTTTTGATATCGTATCCTCTGGCTCTACATTGGTGCATAACAATTTGAAAGAAGTTAAAGTTATCATGAACAGCGAAGCGCTTCTCATTGGTAACAAGCAGATGGGAGTCGATAAAAAGGCGATTCTCAAGGATATGTTGTTCCGTTTTGCGGCTGTTCGCTCTGCTATGGGCAAGAAATATGTCATGATGAATGCTCCTAAGGATAAAGTAAAGGAAATTACAGAAGTGCTTCCTGGTATTAAGAGTCCTACAATTATTCCATTGGCTGATACAGACTGGTGTTCGATTCATACCGTGTTACATGAAAAGAGATTCTGGGAAATCATCGGGAAACTTAAAGAGTTGGGAGCGCAGGGAATCCTTGTCTCCCCTATTGAAAAAATGATATTATAAAATTTGTATGAAGAAATATATCTACCCGACTGAGGAGGAGTGGACAGAAATAGTTGAGCGTTCTCATTTAGATTTCTCAAAACTTAATGAAACGGTTAGCAAGATTCTATTGGATGTAAAGTTGCATGGAGATACAGCGGTGAGGAAATACAGTCGAACATTCGACCATGTGGAATTGAAATCATTGAGAGTGTCGGCAGAAGAATTCCAAGAGGCGGATTCTTTAGTTTCTTCCGACTTAAAGGGTGCCATACAACAGGCTTCTGATAACATACTGCGCTTTCATGAGAAACAAGTGTTTAATGGAGAAAAAATAGAAACAGCTCGAGGAGTCGTATGCTGGCAGAAGAGTATTCCTATTGATAGGGTTGGGCTTTATATTCCCGGCGGTACCGCTCCTCTGTTCTCTACTGTACTCATGCTGGCTATCCCTGCCAGAATAGCGGGATGCAAAAAAGTTATTCTATGCACTCCTCCAGACCGAGAAAGAAAAATTAATCCTGCAATTCTGGTAGCCGCAAAGGTGGCTGGTGTTGACGAAATCTATAAAGTTGGGGGCATCCAAGCTATTGGGGCGATGGCTTATGGAACAGAAAGTATTCCTCAAGTATATAAGTTATTTGGCCCTGGGAACCAATATGTTATGGCAGCAAAGTTACAAGTCCAAACTCAAGGAGTTGCCATAGATATGCCAGCTGGTCCTTCTGAGGTCTGTGTCATTGCGGATGAGAAAAGCAATCCCATGTATATAGCCGCAGATCTTCTCTCACAGACAGAGCATGGGAGCGACTCCCAAGCAATTCTTATCACAACTTCTGAAGCAACTCTCATGGCCGTTGAAGAGGAAGTGGGCAGACAATTAAATGCACTTCCGAGGAAAGAGACCGTCGAGAAATCGTTAGGAAACAGTAAGTTTATTCTCGTACATGATTGGCGGGAAGCCATAGCACTAAGCAATGCCTATGCTCCCGAACACTTGATTCTTGCCGTTAGTAATTATGATGAAATGGTCCAACATGTTATCAACGCCGGTTCTGTTTTCCTTGGTGAGTATTCATGTGAAAGCGCTGGAGATTATGCATCGGGCACTAATCACACATTACCTACGCATGGCTATGCGATTGCTTATAGTGGAGTGAATCTCGATTCTTTCTGTCGAAAGATAACTTTCCAGCATCTTTCAAAAGAAGGAATACGGTCTATAGGAAGGTCTGTTGTAGTAATGGCAGAAAACGAACACCTGGAAGCACATGCGAATGCTATGCGCGTGCGGATGAATAATTTGAAAAACGACGAATAAATGAAACAACTTGAGGAATTAGTACGGCCCAATATATGGGGATTAGCTCCCTATAGTAGCGCGCGAAACGAATATTCCGGGCAGGCAGCTCATGTGTTTCTTGATGCAAACGAGAATCCATACAATTCCCCTTTCAATCGCTATCCGGACCCTCTGCAGCTGGAGCTAAAAGCCCAGGTTAGTAAAGTAAAGGGTGTTCCCGCAGAAAATATATTTTTGGGTAATGGTTCCGATGAAGCGATAGACTTGGCATATCGTATATTTTGTAATCCAAGTCAGGACAATGTGGTTGCCATTGAGCCAACATATGGGATGTATAAGGTTTGTGCTGATATAAATAATGTGGAGTATAGGCCGGTCCTTCTTGATGCGGATTATCAAATCAGTGCGGGAAAATTGCTGTCTGCATGCGATGAGAAAACAAAACTAATCTGGATTTGTTCTCCAAATAATCCTACTGCTAATAATATATGTCGCGAAGAGATCGTAGGGGTATTACAAGATTTTCAAGGGATTGTTGTCGTAGACGAGGCATATAGCGACTTCTCCAAACAGCAGACTTTCCGCTCTGAATTGGGGAAGTATATCAATCTTATCGTTTTGAACACAATGAGCAAGGCTTGGGGATCTGCGGCAATTCGTTTGGGAATGGCATTTGCGTCAAGGGATATTATTTATTTATTCAATAAGGTGAAGTATCCCTATAATGTGAATTTGCTTACCCAGAATCAGGCCATAGAAGCTTTACGAGATCCTTATCAAGTGCAAGATTGGGTGAAGACCATATTAAATGAACGCACTCGATTGGTATGCGCTTTCCGTGATTTGGCTTGCGTAGTGAAAGTTTATCCTACTGATGCGAACTTCTTCTTGGCTAAGATGACCGATGCGCAAGGTATTTATAATTATCTCGTGGAAAAAGGGATTGTCGTCCGGAACCGCAACAAGATCACACTTTGTGGTAATTGCCTTCGCATCACAGTCGGCACTAAAAGCGAAAACAGCGAATTACTTGCTGCTTTGAGGACTTTTTGATTGTGCGAGATACAAGCCCCATAGGGATGTAAAAGAAGCGCATCATCAGTGTGTTGTGTGTCCTATGCTTCTTTTTCAAGAAAAAAACGATCGAAAAAAACATGCGGTTTCATTATTAATTCGTATTTTTGCGATATATATCCAGCAAAATGATTGATATGAAACTTAAATACACATAAAACTAAAAGTCTATGACACTATTAATGCTAATTGAATTGCTGGTAGTATTACTGGCTCTTTGGGTAGGAGCCCGCTATGGCTCGCTGGCGCTTGGAGCAATTTCCGGTATTGGCTTGGCCATTCTTGTTTTCGGTTTCCAATTGGAGCCCAGCACTCCTCCTACAGATGTTATCTACATCATCATTGCCGCCGTAACTTGCGCGGGTATGCTGCAGGCCTCAGGAGGCATGGACTGGATGATTCAGATTGCGGAAAAGCTACTGCGCAAGCATCCGGACCGCATCACGCTCTTAGCTCCTTTCACAACATTTATCCTCACCATCATGGTCGGAACCGGGCATGTGGTATATACACTGATGCCTATAATCTGTGATATTGCGCTGAAGAAGGGCATCCGTCCTGAGCGGCCTTGCAGTATTGCAAGCATATCCTCGCAGATTGGTATTACCTGCTCGCCTATAGCCGCTGCCGTTGTCGCATTCTCTGCTATTTCCGCGGAGAATGGCTATAATGTGAGTAATCTGCAGGTTATCATGGTTACAATTCCAGCCTGTATCATTGGTATTTTGATGGCCGTGGCCTATAGCTGGAATCGCGGTCTCGATTTGGATAAGGATCCTAAGTTTCAGGCTCGCTTGAAAGATCCTGTACAGTATAACTACATTTACGGCAGCAGCGCTACGACCTTGGATAAGGAAATTTCCCCGGAAAGCAAGCGGGCCGTCTACATCTTCCTCGCGGCCCTTGGACTCATCGTCCTCTTTTCCGTCTTTACGATGGCTGGCCATAACATTCTCCCCTCTTGGAATGAGGTTACGGTTGTCAAAGGTGGACCGGCAGAGATCACGCTGGCCAATGGCGTTACGGAATCTGCCAAGCAGTTGGCGAAAGCCGGCGTAGTTCTTGCAGGTGTAACGGAGACAGTTCCCAAACATCTGACAATGAACCTTGTCATCCAAATTGTCATGATCTCGGCCGCCGCGTTGATGATTCTCTTCTGTAAGGCCAAGCCGAAGAAAGCCATTGCCGGTTCCGTATGGCAAAGTGGTATGGTTGCCGTAGTCGCTATTTATGGTATTGCCTGGATGGCCAATACATATTTCGACAACTATAAACCCGAGATGCAGGCTATGCTGACCGACCTTGTGAAAGCCTATCCATGGTCTATGGCGTTTGCCTTTTTCCTTGTATCGGTTCTCATCAACTCACAGGGAGCTGTTGTCGTAAGCATGTTGCCTTTGGCATATTCTCTTGGAATTGACGGCTGGGTATTGCTCGGCATCATGCCTTCCGTCTACGGCTACTTCTTCATCCCCAACTATCCGTCGGATATTGCAACCGTAAACTTCGACCGCTCTGGCACGACAGTCATCGGCAAATATCTGCTAAACCATTCCTTCATGGTTCCGGGATTGATCTCTATTGTTACTTCTACCATCTGTGGCTACGGCGTTGCATTCCTCTTCCATTCCATTGGGTGGATTTAGCGATATGAGATGTGCGAGCTTCCCCACATTCAAGAAAATCGGTAGAGATAGCCCGTTTATGTGTGGTTACCGATAAACTCAATTGTGAATGGCAGCTTTTTGATTTACGAAATCGGCGAAATCGTCGGACAAAATCGCCGATTTCGTCGCACAAAGTCGCCGATTTTGTCTTATTGACAACAAGAGAAAGGAGCGTCCCCAGAGAGGATGCTCCTTAGTATGAGTTTTAATTTATATCGGGATTAATTAAGGTCGAGACTTTTTTTGATAGCTGCAATCTTGTCGGCCCCATCCTTGTCGCAGCGAGTATAGCAACTGGCACAGTTCATTTTTCCCTTCACCTCAATGTAGAACTTTATCTTTGGCTCTGTGCCAGACGGACGGACACTGACTTTCGTGCCGTCATCACAGAACCACTGGAGTACATTGCTTGTTGCGGGCATGTCGAGTTTTTGCTTACTGCCATCTTCATGAGTAGCCTCAAGCGTTTCATAGTCTTTCCACAGAACGACCTTTGAACCTCCGAGCTCCTTAGGTGGATTATTACGGAAATTGGTCATCATCTGCTTAATCTCGTCAGCCCCGGCCTTTCCCGGGCGTACCACATTAATGGTAAATTCCTTGGAGAAGCCATATTCGAGATAGATATCCATCAGCAAATCATATAAGGTCTTTCCCTGATCTTTCGCATAGGCACAGATTTCAGCAAGCAAGCTCATCGCCGAGACAGCATCCTTGTCGCGCACAAAGTCTTCGGCCAGGAAGCCATAGCTTTCCTCTCCCCCACCAATATACTGTTGTTTGCCTTCTGAAATGCGAATCTCACGGGCAATCCACTTGAAACCAGTGTAGCAATCGCGCATTTCAATGTGGTTCTTGTCCGCAATCTTCTTGATAACTTCGGTCGTAACGATGGTCTTTACGATGAAATCGCTCGGCTTCAGGAGGCCTTTGTTCTTACGGTTAGTGATGATATAATATAGAAATAGCAGACAGGTCTGGTTGCCGTTGATAAGCACCCATTCCCCCTTGTCGTTCTTGCAAGCCATGCCGACGCGGTCTGCGTCCGGGTCGGATGCCATTACGATGTCTGCGTCAAGTTCTTTCGCGTCGCGGATAGCCAATGTCAGTGCCTCTCCGTTCTCTGGATTTGGACTGACCACTGTCGGGAAGTTGCCGTCTTTTACCATCTGTTCCTTTACGCAGTGGACATTGTCGAAGCCCCAATATTTCAGGGAACGAGGAATCATAGTCATGCCGGTTCCATGCAATGGGGTATAAACTATCTTCAGGTCATGCTGTCGCTTGATGACTTCCGGATCTATGCTCAAGGTCTTGATTTCCTCAAGGTAAGGCCTGTCGATATCTTCTCCGATAACTTGGATGAGTTCCTTGTTGCCTTCAAACTTGACATCTTCAATCTTTACCTTGTTTACTTCCTCGATAATACCGGCATCGTGCGGTGCGAGAACCTGTGCGCCATCCTCCCAATAGGCTTTGTAGCCATTGTATTCTTTCGGGTTATGGCTCGCCGTTACATTTACGCCTGCCTGACATTTCAGTTTCCGAATGGCATAAGAGCACTCCGGAGTAGGACGCATATCCTCAAAAATATATGCCTTGATGCCATTTGCAGAGAATATGTTTGCGACCGTCTGGGCAAAAACATCACTATTGTTGCGGCAGTCGTAGCAGACCACAATGGATATCTGCGCCCGATCGGCAAAGTTTTTCTTCAGGTAATTGGCAAAGCCCTGAGTGGCCATGCCCACAATATAGATGTTCATCCGATTTGTACCGGCTCCCATAATACCGCGTAACCCACCAGTTCCGAATTCCAGGTTCTTATAGAATGAATCAATAAGTTCTGACTTATCGTCATTGTCCAACATGGTCTGAACTTCTTTACGGGTCTGTTCGTCAAAGGACGGCGACAACCATTGTTTGGCGCGTTCTTCACACCGAGCAATAAGTTCTGAGTTATTTTCCATATTAATTAAATTGTTTGTGAATAAGAATGTTATATTTGCAAAGATAATATTTTTATTGGTATTTTATAGCTTCTTTATCCCTTTTTTTAGTAAATTTGCACATAATTACGATAAACAGATCAAAATGTATTTTACCGGCATCATAATAGCAATCACTACTTTCCTAATTATTGGATTGTTCCACCCAATTGTAATCAAGGTGGAATATTACTTTGGAACTAAACCCTGGTGGGTGTTCTTGATCTTGGGATGCCTTGCCATCTTTGCGGCCTTTTCTATTGAGAATGTACTGGTGTCGGCCCTCCATGGCGTATTTGGCGCCTCATGCCTTTGGTCAATAGGCGAAATCTTTGAGCAGAAAAAGCGTTGTGAAAAAGGCTGGTTTCCCAAAAATCCCAAACGAAAGAACTATTATAAGAAAGCAGATGAGGTGAAACTCTGGATAGACAGGAAAAATGAAAACGAAGCTGATTCTTGTCGGTAAAACCGCCAACAAGCATTTCGCGGCAGGAATCGAGGACTATGTAGGGCGCATAAACCATTATATGCCCTTTGATGTAATTACGATTCCGGAACTGAAGAATACAAAAAATCTCTCGGAAAATCAGCAAAGAGAGAAGGAAGGCGAGCTTATCTTGAAACAAGTTCTTCCTTTTGATACTGTAATCCTGTTAGACGAGCATGGAGAAGAGTTTCGTAGTGTGGAATTTGCATCATGGCTTCAACGGAAACAACGCACATCCCGCGAGCTGGTTTTTATTATTGGGGGGCCTTATGGATTCTCACAAGATGTATATAATCGTGCAAATGGCAAGTTGAGCCTTTCCCTCCTGACTTTTTCCCATCAGATGGTAAGACTAATCTTCACGGAACAACTCTATCGGGCTTGTACAATTATAAAAGGCGAACCTTACCACCATGAATAGCATTCCATAGCTATGGCTTCATGTTTAACGACCATATCTGATGGCAACCAATGCCAGCTTAGGATGGAAATCAATTATTTAGCAAAAAAACACAGAAAAGATTTGCAGAATTAAAATAAAAGCCTTACCTTTGCACCGCATTTGAAACGATGCTTGGCAAATCGGAAACGATCCCGGGAAGGATGGGTGAGTGGCTGAAACCAGCAGTTTGCTAAACTGCCGTGCGGGTTACCGTACCGGGGGTTCGAATCCCCCTCCTTCCGCAGACAGGTATGATGCCAAATGCACTAACGGTCGGTTCATCTAACGGTTAGGATACAAGATTCTCAATCTTGGCATACGAGTTCGATTCTCGTACCGACTACAAAAGCGTTTCCTTATCCGAAACGCTTTTTCCTTTAATATGATTTCAATCTTCTTTTGGAAAAAAGCATGAATCTAATAATTCCCCGCCCGAAAGGAGTGGGGAATATGGCAGGTCTATCCAAAATTATCATATAGAATAGAGTCGGAATCAACTCCTAAGCTGTCTAAGTAATCAGTAACGGTCTTTATCAGCATCGGTGGCCCACAAAGATAGTATTCACAATCTTCTGGAGCCTCATGATTCTTCAAGTAAGTATCCCGTATGCAGTTAACCGCAAACCCTGCATAATATTTAACTCCGGCTGCATCCGCTTTGGGATCAGGACGGTCTAAGGATAAATGAAAATGAAAATTGGGGTACTCTTTTTCCAATTCCCAGAAGTCTTCAAGGAAGAACGCCTCAACTAAAGCACGGGCTCCGTAGAAGAAGTGCATCTCTCGGTCTCGGGTATGCAGAGTTTTCAGCATATGCATGATTTGTGAACGCAATGGTGCCATGCCTGCTCCTCCACCAATCCATATTATCTCTTTTTTTGAATCAAAGTGAGGATGAAAGTCTCCGTATGGGCCGCTCATCATTACTTTGTCTCCGGGCTTGAGAGAGAAAATATAGGATGAGCCTATACCTGTGGGTACATTCTCGAACCCCACTTGTGGCCGCGGAAGGAAAGGTGTTGAAGCTATGCGCACCGTAAGAATTATAATATCGCCTTCTGCCGGATAATTGGCCATGGAATATGCACGGACAGTTGGCGTGGGATTATGGGCTTTCAACGATAGAATATTAAATTTCTGCCATGTCCCTATATATTCATCTCCTATCATGCCTTTATCAAAATCCTTATCGTAATCAATACACTCATATGCTGGTATCTTGATCTGGGCGTAAGAACCGGGCACAAAATTCATATGTTCTCCAGGAGGCAAGGCAACCTTAAACTCCTTGATAAAGCTTGATATATTCCTATTGGAGATAACGGTACACTCCCACTCCTTGACCCCAAGAATTGATTCGGGTACCTTTATTGCCAAATTCCCCTTAACTTTACATTGGCATCCCAAGCGCCAATGTTCCTTAATCTGTTTGCGGCTAAAGTGAGGACGCTCTGAGTCTAAGATTTCCCCACCACCTTCAAGGACTTGCACCTTGCATTGTCCACAGCTGGCTTTGCCGCCACAGGCTGAAGAGAGGTAAATGCCATTTTCGTTCAAGGTAGACATTAGACTATTACCTTGCTCTACACTAATTGTCTTATCGCCATTAATCTTAATGTTTACATTCCCACTCGGGCTCAGATATTTCTTGGCTATGAGTAGGATGACCACAAGAAGTAAGATGGTAACCAGAAATACAGCAACACTATTTAGAATAAACAGTTCCATGGCAATACATTATATTTTAAGTCCAGCAAAGCACATCATGGCCATAGCCATGAGTCCCACGGTAATAAATGTTATGCCGAGACCTTTCAAGGGCTTGGGCACATCACAATATTGCATTTTTTCTCGGATAGCTCCCATGGAAACAATTGCCAGCATCCATCCCAGGCCGGAACCTAATGCATATACTACCGCATCTATCACATTGCCTATATATTGGCTATTACTCGGATCCATGTGGATGCGCTGCTGCATAAAAAGAGAAGCTCCCATAATGGCACAGTTTACCGCAATGAGGGGCAAGAATATTCCAAGTGCACCATAAAGTGAAGGTGAATATTTCTCCACAACCATTTCAACTATTTGCACAATCGCAGCAATTACGGCAATGAAAAGGATGAAGCTCAAATATGAAAGCCCCAATGGGTCTAAGATTTTTGTTTGTAGCAGATAATCGACAGGAACAGTAACCACAAGCACGAAAGTAACAGCCGCTCCAAGTCCAAAGCTGGTTTTTACATTCTTTGAAACTGCCAAGTATGAGCACATTCCAAGGAAAAATGCAAAAATCATGTTGTCAACGAAGATGCTGCGAAAGAATAAGTTTATCAAGTGTTCCATCATTTATCCTCCTCTTTATAAAAATAGGCACGATGTATCCAAATGACACCACCCAAAAGGATGAGTGCCATGGCTGGCATGGTCATCATGCCGTTGTTCATATAACCAGCTTGATATATAGAGTCTGGAATAATCTGGATACCCAATAAGCTGCCCCGCCCAAAGAATTCGCGAACGGTACCCACAATGACCAGAATCATGGCATATCCCAGTCCATTGCCCAAGCCGTCAAGAAATGAAGGCCAAGGCTTGTTCATCATTGCAAAAGCCTCAAGCCGTCCCATGAGAATGCAATTGGTAATGATTAATCCGACATATACTGATAGCTGTACGCTCACATCATAATTATAAGCCTTGAGCACTTGGCTGACAATAGTAACGAGTGCCGCAACTACTACAAGCTGTACGATGATGCGTATTCGCGTTGGAATCGTATTGCGGATAACAGAAATGATTACATTCGAAAATGCCGTGATTACTGTAACTGCCAATCCCATAACGATGGCAGGCCTCAGTTGGGTGGTTACGGCGAGTGCTGAGCAAATGCCGAGCACCTGAACAATAATAGGGTTGTTCAGGTTAAGAGGCTCTGTAAATACCTCTCGATTTTGATTATTAAATAGTGCCATGTTATTTATCGTTTAAGAAGACCATATATTTTTCAAGACAAGAATGTAGCATGTCTGTTACTCCATTAGATGTAAGTGTTGCTCCCGTAACGGCATCTACTTGTGTTGTGGCATCTTCTACTTTCTTGTTTACAGAAAGAGATATAGATTTGGCACTTTCTGTCTTAAAAATTTTCTTACCTTGAAATTTCTCTTGCCAGCTTTGGTTATCTTTAATTTCTGCTCCTAAGCCGGCAGTCTCACTCTCATGGTTAAAGTAGACTCCATAAACGGTGGCTTTGTCTTCATTTAAGGAAATATAACCAGAAATGGGACCCCAAAGGCCCATCCCATAAAGGGGTATTACATACTTTCGCTTGCCGTTCACCCTGCACAAGAATAGAGCAAGTTTTCCTGATTTCTGGTCGGCGCTATTGAGGGTGAATCCATCATTTTCTCCACCTACTGCACCAGGAGAAAGAACCTTATTGTTTTCGTCTATAATTTCGTCAGCCTCCACCACCTTTTTATATTGAGCTTCTGCTTTCTCATTGGTTATGTTGCGAATATTGAGAGAATAGAGTATTTGTTTCTTTTTGTCGAGGGCTATATTGGCATTTTGTTTCCTTTCCAGACTCTTAGAGACAAAAGCCAGCAGGAATGCAACTATCAGCACAAGAATGGCTGAATAGATAATCGTATATGAATTAGAATTTGTTTTCATATTCCATCCTTTCTTATTTTTTATTGATGCGGTTTGCACGATGAGTGATATTACGCTGAACCACACAATAGTCAATAAGCGGTGCAAACATATTGCCAAAAAAGATTGCCAGCATCATGCCCTCTGGATATCCGGGATTCATTACTCTGACGATAATTGCAAGAGCACCGATCAATAGTCCGTAGATATATTTTCCCGTCTCCGTGCGGGCGCTTGTAACAGGGTCTGTTGCCATGAATACGGCGCCAAAGCAGAATCCGCCAAGAATAATGTGTTGCCACCATGGTATTCCGGTCATTCCCAACGCTTGAAAAATATATGCCATTGCAATGCCTCCGACAAAAACGCTCCCCATGGTCTTCCATGAAGCAATACCTGTCCATAAGAGTATGAATGCCCCGATGGCAATCGCAATTACGGATGTTTCTCCAACAGATCCGGGAATCAGTCCGGTTATCATGTTCCAATTGAATGGTACGGCGCCCCCCTGCATGAGCATACTGAGAGGAGTGGCACAGGTAAAGGCGTCAGGGAGTGCATGCCCCAGTCCGCAAATGGTGTCGTTGGCTACCCATACCTGATCTCCTGTCATCTTATTGGAATAGGAAAAGAAAAGGAACATACGAGCTGCTATGGCAACATTAAAGATGTTCATCCCTGTGCCGCCAAAAATCTCTTTTGCAAAGATAACGGCAAACGCGATAGCCAACATCAACATCCATAATGGAGTATTAATTGGAATTATCAGAGGAATCAGAATGCCTGTAACTAAGTAGCCCTCTTGTATTTCCTCGTGTTTCCACTGAGCCCATGCAAATTCAATGCCGAGACCTGTGATATAACTTACCAGAATTTTCGGTAACAATGCAAATAGCCCATAAGCAAAAGCACTCCAAAATGGGACATTATCAATTCCGGCAGCCATATAGTTTTGGCAGCCAATATTATACATTCCAAAGAGCATGGCAGGCATTAGGGCTATTACAACAAGACTCATAATGCGTTTAGAGTCGATGGAATCATGAATAGAGACTCCGCTTTGGGATGTTTCATTGGAAACGAAGAGGAAGCTCTCAAAACCAGTATAAAGACTCCAGAACATATGGAACCTGCCACCTTCTTCGAAATTTGGTCTGATTTTATCAAAATATTTTTTTAACCACATATCCTTAAGCGTTTTCTTTTCTTAATGTATCCAATCCCTTGCGAACAATTTCCTGCAATGGTAATTTACTACTATCTACAAACTCGGCTATTGCAAAGTCTTCTGGTGATATTTCGTAAATGCCCAGTTCCTCCTGTTTGTCAATATCTCCGGTGATAATTGCCTTTATCAGATATTCTGCATAAATGTCCATAGGAAGAACTTTGTCATATTCTCCACTCATGATCATGTGGCGCTCTCCCCCCTTTATGCGGGCGTCGAGGTCGTATTCCTTTTCCTTTTGCAACCAACTGAAATAGCTTCTGCTTATAGAGAATTGCTTGGTACGCGGTAGAATCCACCCTAATATCTCGTCTGCATTATCCCCTTCAGGAATCACACAGACCTCAGAAGTATGCGCTCCTAAATAGTCTCCCACATTAGCTTTTCTTCCAGTAAGTGGATTTCCATTGATGATACGGATGTGATCGGTTCTCACCAAGTTACCTTCTAATATTGATTTCAATGGAGTTCCTACAAGTGTGTCAACATATTGGGGGCTTGTAACTCCACTTCCCGCAACGGCAATGGTGCGCGTGAGATCAACTTTCCCTTCAAGAAACAATCTGCCAAAGAAGATGACGGCCGTTGGATCCACAACCCAAACAACTTCACCTTTATTTACGGGATCAAGATGATTAACTTGAATGCCAACATTACCTGCTGGGCAAGGACCGTCAAATACGGTAATTTGTACATCCGTTGCAGCTGTTAGTGCTTTTGCCTTAGCTTTAGGTCCAATGCCAAGATAAGTTTGAGAGATTTTGCTAAGAGCTGTCAATCCGGCTTGAAACGCAGCTTCGTTTCCTTTAAGCTCAATCTCGAAGTCGCCGGCTAAAGGCATATCCCTTAATGCTGAAACAAAAATGGCCTTTGGCCTTGCCTCCGGATTAGTTGATATTGCATAGGGTAATTGGTTAATATAACCGAACAGGCCAGCCTCGAGAAGTGAATCCTTTACCTCCTTAGCATCAAGCAAAGAAGGATCTTTTTTCCCAAAGTCTATATATTCTTGCTGGACATCGGCATTCACTTTGACACAAAGCACCTTGCGACGGTCTCCCCTAACAATTGCGGTGATGGTGCCACTGACAGGAGAGGCAAACTTCACGCTAGAATAGAATTTGTTGACAAACAAGGCTTCGCCAACCCTTACATGATCTCCCTCTTTTACGGTTACTTTCGGAGAAATGCCGGTGAAATCATCTGGCACGAGTGCATATTCCTCACTCTTTCCGAGACTTATCTTAGCATTTACGGCTTTGCCTTTCAGCTTAATGTCTAAGCCCTTGCGCAACTTAATAACATTTGCCATATTAATTAATAATATTTCGAGAATTTTAATTCTTTAATGTGATGTTGCAAAATTAACAAAAAATACTCATAAAAGAAAGAAAAACCATTTATTTATTTTTTATTACAACAAAATTAATGTACTTTTGTGGCACATATTCTTACCATTGAAGAGGTTAAAGCATATAATACTAAGTATAGTATGGACTTTGGCTGGGTTGTATCTATTACTGATTTTACTGACGCATCTTTCGTCGGTACAGCATTTTGTAGCTGTCCAAGTTAGCAACTCGTTGGCTCAGAAATTAGGAACGGAAGTTAAAATCAGCCGTGTAGATCTTGGCTTTTTGAATCGTTTTATTATAGATGATCTTTTAATAAAGGATCAGAAAGGTTATCAAATGCTGAAAGCCACCCGTCTGTCCGCAAAAGTAGATTTGTTGCCTTTTATACAAGGACGGGTGTCTATTTCATCTGTGCAGTTATTCGGTTTGCAAGCTAATTTATATAAGGAGACGGAAAAAGGAGGTTTGAATTTTCAGTTTCTTATAGACTCTTTGGCATCAAAGGATACGACAGCCCACACCTCACTCGACTTAGCCATCAATTCCTTGATTATTCGAAATGGAAAACTAAAGTACAATGAACTATATTCTGTTGAGACTCCCAATACAGTATCATTACACCACTTAGATATAAAAGATATCAGCGCACACTTTATCATAAATGTACTTAGAGATGACTCCCTGAACTTGAATGTAAAGAAAATGATATTTAAAGAAGTAAAGGGAATAGATGTGAGATTGCTTAAATTTAAATTGATAGCTAATAAGACAAAGGCTGAGTTAGCCAACTTTCGCCTTGAACTCCCCAACTCTTGGCTAAAGACAGATTTAATAACAGCAGATTACATACTTAAGAGAGACAAGTTGGAATTACCCTCATTAACCTATCACGGCGAATTTGCGGACTCAAAAATAGCTTTATGCGATTTGTCGAGTTTAGACAATTTGCTAAAAGGTTTCGATAATCCACTTTATTTTTCTTCTTCATTTTCGGGAACAAGTACTTCGTTAAGGATAAAGGACATTAAAATGGAATCCCACCGTCGTGGCTTTAAATTAATAGCGAAGGGGGCTGTGAGCCATTTTGGGGGCAATCCCAGGTGGAATATGGAGATTGAAAATTTGTCTATAAGTTCTGACGATATAAATATGATTGCTGAGAATTTGGGGCGAAAACTAAACTTACCCAAAGAATTAAGCAGGGTTGGAAGCCTCAAATATCACGGTGAAATCGGAGGTTTTGACAAGAATCTGTCAGCAAAAGGAGTTCTTGTAACAGATGTGGGAAGTGCAAATCTTGCATTAGGCAAACATGGGTCAACCTTTAATGGACATATTGAGACAGAGGGCATTAGTCTGAATAAGGTTTTAGCTGATGATGATTTCGGAATAATAGCAACAATTATTGATGTAAATGGAAAGTTGGATGGTAAATCGCTACCTAATTTAGCAGCTAAAGGAATAATCCAAAGGTTTGATTACAAAGACTACAGTTACAGGAACTTAACGATAAACGGGACTTTGCTGGATGGACAATTTGATGGTGCGTTGGGAATAGATGATCCCAATGGAAAAATCGATTTGAAAGGCATTTTCAATATCAGTAGATCAAATCCATCTGCTGATATTATAGCACAGGTTAGGCTTCTCAATCCATCCGTGCTAAAGTTTACGAATAAATATCCTGGCACGATATTCAGTTTTGATGCTAATATAAACCTGAAAGGCAAAAAACTGAATTCACTAAATGGCATGATTAATATTCGTAATTTCTCGATGGAATCGAGAGAAAATGCTTATAGCCTGTCATCTTTAACGATTCTATCTTCATCTGAAGGAGGTGCCCGTCAAGTTGAGATGACAAGTGACTTTGGAAATATACAAATTCATGGTAAGTTTGATTACGCCTCTATTGTCAATAGCATTTCGGGCCTGGTAGGTAATAAATTGCCAACTCTTCCCGGGCTTCCGACTAATATTTCTAAACATGACAACTGCTTTTCTATAAATGCAACTATAACCCGCTCTGACTGGCTCAACAAATTGTTGGATATCCCATTAAAGTTGGATCAGCCCGCTCATATGGAGGGATATATTGATGATTCCAAGGAAAAGATAAATCTAGTATTCCGGATGCCCCGATTTGCATATAAGGGAAAACAATATGAGCAGGGATATGTGGATATTGACACGCCCAATGACACATTGGTTGCCAATGTCAAGTTCCGGCAGATGGGGCAAGTTGGCGATTTTACAAATTGGGCTATTAAGGCAAGCGCTGTGAATAATAAACTTGTAACCCTGCTTTCGTTTCAGAATAAGGGAGATTTAGATTATGCCGGAGTCCTTGATACGGAGACTCAGTTTTTCAAGAATGAGAAAAATGAGTCGGCCGCGCACATCATGGTTCACACATCTGAGATTAATGTCGGTGATAGTATATGGACTATTAACCCATCTGATATAGTCTATAGTAAAGATCGTGTTGTCATTGATCACTTTGCTATCGAGCATAATAAACAACATGTCATTATTAGTGGAATTGCCACGAAAAGTATTAAAGATACGGTGGAAATAGATTTGCAGGGAGTTGATGTGAATTATATTTTAAATTTACTCAATTTCCATTCTGTCGAATTTGGCGGGAAGGCTACTGGGCATGCACATCTATCGAGTGTTTTTGAAAAGCTGGAAGTCCATGCTAATTTGATGGTTTCAGACTTTACTTTTGAAGATGGGCGTATGGGCATTCTCTCTGCTGATGTAAACCTGAATAATAAAGAACAGCAGATAGATATAGATGGGATCGCGTACGATGAGGATAATAGTCGCACATTAATCAAGGGGTATGTGTCGCCTCAAAGAAATTATATCGATTTAGGCATTAAGGCACAGAACACGAGATGTGAATTCCTGCAGGGCTTCTGTGGAAGTTTTATGCGAGATGTCAATGTGCATGCAGATGGAGCTTGCAGGGTTATAGGAGCTCTTGACGAGGTGAACTTAACTGGAAAGCTTGTAGCGAATGGAACCATTGGCATCATCCCACTGAATACTACATACATTCTGAAGAATGATACGATCATGATGATTCCGAATGAAATCATATTTTCAAACGATTCCATTCTGGACTATAGGGGGCATCATGGTATTGTAAACGGGGCGTTGCATCATAAAGCACTTACAAATTTGACATATGACTTGAATTTCTCTGCTGATAATCTATTAGTTTACGATTTCCAAGAGTTTGGGGCTAACTCTTTCTATGGGACAGTCTATGCGACGGGCACCTGTGATATCGTAGGTCGCAACGGAAGTCTCGACTTTCATATTAATGCGACTCCAGAGAAAGGCTCGTTTATGGTCTATAATGCAGCAAGCCCAGCAACAATTAGTAATCAGACTTTTATTCATTGGAGAGATAGAGATAATTTTCTCCAGACAGATACCATAGGAAGCGGCCGTCTTCTACAATCGAAAGGCACAACTGTAGACATCCCAACAGATATTCACTTGAATTTCCTTATTAATTGTAATCCAAACTTTAATCTACGCGTGCTTATGGATCAGGAGTCAGGCGATATGATTTCTTTGTTCGGTAATGGCGCTATTCGTGCCACCTATTATAATAAGGGAGAGTTTGACCTGTTTGGTAATTATAATGTGGATTATGGGACTTACAAGCTGACCATCCAAAATGTCATCAGCCGCAATTTTGAGTTCCAGGAAGGGAGTTGTATTGTTTTTGGCGGGGATGCATATAACGCCACTTTAAATTTAAAGGCAAAGTATACCGTAAATGGAGTAAGTCTCGCAGATCTGAACATCGGCCGGTCGTTCTCAAATAACAATATCCGCGTAAACTGCCTGATGAATATTACGGGGACTCCCGCCTCTCCCCAAATAGACTTTGACTTAGATCTGCCCACCGTAAACAGCGAGGCAAAACAGATGGTAATGAATCTCATCAATAGCGAGGAGGAGATGAATCAGCAGGTTCTATATCTTCTGGCCATCGGCCGATTCTATTCCCAAGGAAACAATAATGCCGTTGCCGAAGGAACATCCACACAGCAAAGTGAAACATCATTGGCCATGCAAAGTATTCTGAGTGGTCAGCTAAGTCAACAACTGAATAATGTCCTGAAGAGTGTCGTCAATAATAGCAATTGGAATTTAGGCGCGAATATCTCAACGGGAACGGAAGGCTTTAACAATGCGGAGTATGAAGGCATTCTGACGGGCCGTCTACTCAATAATCGCCTTTTATTCAACGGACAATTTGGATATCGGGATAATGCAAATACAACGACGAGCTTTATAGGGGATTTTGATTTGCGTTATCTTATTGTCCCGAATGGAAACTTTGCCATTCGGGTTTATAATCAAACCAATGATAGATATTTCACGCGTAATAGCCTGAACACGCAGGGATTGGGATTCATTTTAAAGAAAGATTTCTCCAATTGGGCAGACTTATGGAGGAACTCTCGGAAGAGAAAGACAAAATCACAGAATAAAGTAATAAAAGCACACTAAAAGGCAATCTCGATAGGGTTCTCCTTTTATGGATATAAAGACATGGCAAAAATGGCACTTTCAAAAATAAAACTCGCGCACCACCAGTCTTGAGAGGGTTTTCGAGGGAGTGTCATAACAGGACGGTAAACAAACTCAACTTGGATGTCTTTCAAACTCTATCATGGTTTCAATTCGTAACCCACAAAGACTTAGCGTGAAAAACACAAATTGTATATGCGCTTCTTATTGAATAATTATTCAGAAATAACCGTAATGGCAAATGGAATATGCTTTTCGGAAACCTTCTAACGGCCTTAAGGGAGACCGGAAGTCGTCGTTCGTAGACCTGAAATCCATTAAAAGCATTGCCGGAGACGGCATTTTAGTCGCATCGCCGTGGCGTCTTCTGTGAACAACAACTTCATTTTGTAAAGAAAGAAGATTTTGGAGGCTTATAAATGCCCCACAAGGAGCTTACGGGAAGACGGTGGCATTACATGAAGCCGCCCATCCATACGAGCTCTTATACAAAATGCATAATTATTCGGTAACAATTTTTAAGAAGACGCCTATCGTTACATCCATTCCCACCCTCTTCCCATGAGCCTGTCTGCGATCATACCACCAACCGGATATAGCTTATTATGTTCCATCACAAAGCATCTTTCCGCATTTTCCGTAGATTCATACATCACGGAGGTTTATGCTTCAAACAGAAAAGTGTGGCAGTCAAGAGTGTTTTTCGCCGATTTCGCACTTCCTTTCGAAATCGACCTCTCAGACCCTGATTGTTAATTTTATTTAAAAGAAAGATTTTGTCCGTATTTTCAGACAGATATCTATTTGAAAAACAGTACCTTTGCAACTGATTTGACAATTGTTGTCTTATCACGAGTTAATTCACATAAAGTCTAACTTTATTAATTTTAATCATTTTAATTATTTTATGGCAGATTTCAAGAACATTGAACCATTACAGGACTTCAATTGGGAAGAGTATGAAAATGGGGCAAATGTAAATGTCAGCAAAAAAGACCTCGAGAAGGCCTATGATGAGACTCTCAACAAAATTTCTGAGCATCAGACTGTTGAGGGAACAGTTATTTCGGTAGACAAAAAAGAAGTTGTCGTTAACATCGGTTACAAGAGTGATGGCATTATTCCAGCATCTGAATTCCGTTACAACCCCGATGTTAAAGTTGGCGACAAGGTAGAAGTTTATGTAGAAAATCAGGAAGACAAAAAGGGACAGTTGGTGCTTTCTCACAAGAAGGCCCGCCTCGAAAAAAGCTGGGAGCGTGTCAATGCCGCTCTTGATAATGACGAGATTGTCCAAGGATATATTAAGTGTCGTACAAAGGGTGGCATGATTGTTGATGTGTTTGGCATTGAGGCATTCCTGCCAGGTAGCCAGATAGATGTTCATCCCATCCGCGACTATGACCAGTTTGTAGGCAAGACAATGGAATTCAAGGTTGTTAAGATTAACCAGGAATTCCGGAATGTTGTCGTTTCCCATAAGGCCCTGATCGAAGCAGAGATGGAAGCGCAGAAGAAAGAAATCATTTCTAAGCTTGAGAAAGGCCAAGTACTTGAGGGTACTGTTAAGAATATCACTTCCTATGGCGTATTCGTAGATCTTGGCGGTGTCGACGGATTGATTCATATTACAGATCTTTCCTGGGGACGCGTCAGTGATCCTCATGAGGTTGTCGCACTTGATCAGAAGATCAATGTCGTAATCTTGGATTTTGATGAAGAAAAGAAGCGCATTGCCCTTGGCCTGAAACAATTGACTCCACACCCATGGGATGCCCTTGACGCAGACCTGAAGGTTGGCGACCATATTAAGGGTAAGGTGGTCGTGATTGCTGATTATGGAGCATTCGTAGAAATCCAGCCGGGTGTAGAAGGTCTGATTCATGTGTCGGAAATGTCGTGGAGTCAGCACTTGCGTTCGGCTCAGGAATTCATGCATGTAGGCGATGAGGTAGAGGCCGTGGTCTTGACGCTCGATCGCGAAGAGCGTAAGATGAGCCTCGGCATCAAGCAACTGAAAGAAGACCCATGGGAAAATATTGAGGAGAAGTATCCTGTAGGAAGCAAGCATACCGCAAAGGTTCGCAATTTCACCAACTTTGGTATTTTCGTGGAACTTGAAGAGGGTGTCGACGGATTGATTCACATTTCTGACCTTTCTTGGACCAAGAAGGTTAAGCATCCGTCAGAGTTCACTCAAGTTGGGGCTGAAATTGAAGTGGTAGTTCTTGAAATAGACAAGGAAAACCGCCGCCTGAGCCTTGGACACAAGCAACTTGAGGATAATCCTTGGGATACATACGAGACGATCTACACTCCGGGTTCAATCCATCAAGGCAAGATCACGGAGATGATGGACAAGGGGGCTGTCATAACCTTGAACGAAGGTGGTGAAGGCTTTGCTACTCCTAAGCATCTCCAGAAAGAAGATGGTTCTCAGGCCAAGCTTGGAGAAGAGCTTCCTTTCAAGGTGATTGAGTTTGCGAAAGAGACACGCCGCATAATCCTCTCCCACTCTCGTACATTCGAGGATGTCAAGGAAGATGCTAAGCCTGCCCACAAGCATTCTACCAAGAAGAGTGATGCGCCAGTAGTCAATAATGTTGCGGCTGGTACTTCCCTTGGTGATCTTGATGTTCTGGCAGATCTCAAGGCAAAAATGGAAAAAGGTGAATAACGAACTCCATTCCTATTATTAAATTAAAAGCTCGCTTCAAAAAAGCGAGCTTTTTTTTGGTATTTCCAATAACTATTTGTATCTTTGCATTCAGTTTTTAGCAACTACTGTTTCTGTTCTGGAAGCAGCATCATTCACAAACATTCATTATATTATATTATACTAAATATATGTATAGCAAAGACGAATTATTATCTAAGAATATCTCTGAGTTGGAAGATATAGTAAAGAAACTTGGTGTAGACGCCGCACCAGGTGCAACCATTGAGGATATTGCTTATGCCATTCTGGATAAACAAGCCGAGGATGAAAGCAATAAGAATCCATTAGCTACAACGAAGAGACACCGTACTCGCATTGTGAAAAAAGAGGTGGACCGAGTGTATTCCGTAAAGGGAAAAGAGGGCGAGAATTATGATCTGAAGAAGAAAAAGCCTGCAGCAGAAGAAACTCCCTTGTTTAAAGAAGAGATTACTACTGATCCGGAAAAATCATCAGAAATACCATCTCCTGAAAAGGAGTCGCCCGTAGCAGCTTTTAAGCCCAGGGGCAGAAAGACCAAGCGTGAGTCAGGACTTACCGCACAAGCAGAAATAGAGAGTGCCGGCAAGGAACCAGAGGAAACGACAGGAGAAACTGCTCCTGCCGTGGAAGAAGACAGTCTTATTCCGGAGGCACAGTTTGCGTCTGGAGTAGAACCAGAAAACGAGGAGACTGAGGGGGAAGGTTTGCTCGCTCAGCTTCAGGAAAAAATCAATGCGCATAACCAGAATAATATAGAGGAGCAGCGTGACGCGATAGAAGATGAGGTTTGGAGAGGCGATCCTGGCGACGGCACAGATTTCATAGTAACAGTAGATCTCCCGATTGAAGATCAAGGAGCCGTTCCCACATATGACATGTTCGATCGTCCTACGGTACCTGGTCCCGTCCCGATGTCTGCCTATCAGGCTCCGGTAGTAGCTCCTATGGTTACCAATGCGTATGACTTTTCTGATATTGTAACAGCTAATGGGGTTCTTGAGATTATGCCTGACGGCTATGGTTTTCTGCGGTCAAGTGATTATAACTATCTTTCTTCACCTGATGACATTTATGTTTCTGGAAATCAGATAAAACACTATGGTTTGAAGACCGGAGATGTTATCCAGTGCCATGTCCGTCCACCACATGACGGAGAGAAATATTTCCCGCTTACAAGCATTGACAAGATTAATGGAAGAGAACCTTCTGAGGTTCGTGATCGTATACCTTTTGAACATCTCACCCCACTCTTCCCTGACGAAAAGTTTACTCTCTGTGGCGATTCTGCCACAACAAACCTTTCCACTCGCATAGTTGATCTTTTTTCTCCTATTGGTAAGGGCCAGCGCGCGTTAATCGTGGCTCAGCCTAAAACAGGTAAGACTATTTTGATGAAAGATATTGCCAATGCAATTGCGGCAAATCACCCAGAAGCATATTTGATGATGCTACTCATCGATGAGCGTCCGGAGGAGGTTACAGATATGGCGCGTACCGTGAAGGCCGAGGTTATCGCGTCAACTTTTGATGAGCCTGCAGAGCGCCATGTAAAGATTACGGGTATTGTTCTTGAAAAGGCTAAGCGCATGGTTGAATGTGGTCATGATGTAGTAATCTTTCTCGACTCTATCACCCGATTGGCGCGTGCTTATAACACCGTCAGTCCCGCATCGGGTAAGGTGTTGACAGGAGGTGTTGACGCAAACGCGCTTCAGAAACCGAAGCGTTTCTTCGGTGCGGCTCGTAATATCGAAGGTGGAGGTTCACTGACAATTATCGCAACTGCATTGATAGATACAGGCAGTAAGATGGATGAAGTGATCTTTGAGGAATTTAAGGGTACAGGAAACATGGAGCTCCAGCTTGATCGCTCATTGTCCAACAAGCGTATTTTCCCATCTGTAAACCTTGTTGCATCCAGTACCCGCCGTGATGATCTTTTGCAGGATAAGACTACGCTTGACCGCATGTGGATCTTGCGTAAATATATTAGCGATATGAATCCTATAGAAGCTATGAATACCATACATGACAGAATGATTCATACCCGTGATAATGAAGAATTTCTTTTGTCGATGAATTCGTAAGACATATTAAAGGCTGCCCATCGGAGCAGCCTTTAATGATTATGCTTGAGTTGCGATCTCTATCATTAAGAATCTCTCTGTTTTGTCTATATTGTAAGTCGAAAGGATTTGCTCATCTTCATCAAATGCCTGTGTGAGTAAAGACTCGTTATCCATTCCGCTCCGGGGATCATCACTATACTTTTTAAACAGTCCGGCTGCTTCTTTTATATTGTGTTGTCCCCATGCGGCATAGCCCATATTCAGATAGTCATCTATGATGGTGTTGCCTTTCTCTATCAGGCCTTTATAAATAGCATAGGCTTGCTGTGCATTTCCTTTGCACAGTAGTCCCCACCCTAAAGCACGGCTTACATTTTCGTCATCTGGATTCTCTAAATTTAATCGATAGAGGGTATTCAGGGCCAAATCATAATTTCCAGTTTTAACGAGTGCCAAGGAATAATTGATCTGATATGATTTTCTTTCAGGATGAAGCAGCATTAGTTTTGCATAAAGAGCTGCTGACTCTTCTGCATTTCCATCCCTGAGTTCCGTACGGGCAAGACCTTTGATGGCTTGTTCGTTTTCCGGCTCAAGCTCTAATGCATTTCGGAAGTAAGATGATGAATTCCCCCAAGAATTATTAGAAGCGAGAAGTCCCATTGCAATGAAGTATCCTGCCTCTTGTTTATTGGGGTATGCATGAGCAAAATCATAAAGTACACTTTCTTTGGGCCTGAAGTTTTTTCTTAGAAAGGAAATCATTTCTAAGCTGTATTTGGGGAGTTCTGTAGCCTGAAATAATCTGCTACACATAAACTCCCGAGTTTCTCCATTTGGGCTGTAGAGGCTGTTTCTGAAATCTCGATTATCTGTATAGAGATTGAAGAACCTGTAAAAATCCTGCAGATACATTCTCCGGATGTATGCAGGAGATTCCGTATTGTCAACTGCTACGCCACCAAAGGTCGCATCTGGATTATTCAGCATTTCCTTGACATTATCGGGAATCATGTCAATTGTGGAAGAGAGAGCCAGTGCAAAAGAATATTTGTCGCTATCACAGAACGGTCCTTTCTCGAGAAGGTTTTTCATGAATGATATATTCTGTAATTTCGTATTGGCCCGCTTTAGGTCGGGATGGTCTATATAAAAAGGCACGAACCAGTTACTCAGGTCGTAGAAGAAAGCATAGCGTTTCATATGACTGAAGCCGCCGAAATATATGTCCATGCCTTGCTTCTGCATGTCGGTAAGTTTCCTCATGGCATCTTCCACCTCTTCCATGGCCTTCTCGGAAGCATCTGGATGTAGGATATCGTTCAGAGAATCCTCTTTTTCTTCTATGCCGAACCGTGTAAACTTGAGATTCGGGTTTCTCATAAGATCTCCCATAATCTCATTTTGAATGCGGTTGCTGTCAATCTGTGTATTGTTACAATAATAGAATTGCTTCTGGAGTTCGAATAGATCTTGGATGTTAGATTCTGATTTACAAACTGTTTCACACAACGCTTTCAGTTCTTGTTCATAGGCCGGAAAGCCGTCATCCAATGAGAAAACCCACCCTACTAACGCTCTTTGCCGGACATGCTTATCGGTTGTTTTCAGATAAATATCTGCCAAAGACTTGTTTTTCTGGAAATCGAAATATTGCGAACCGCTAAGACTTATTGCACTTGCGAGAGTCTGGGCATCATTCGACTCTATGGTCGGCGACAAGATGAGTTCGGTATAGAATTGGGAATCTGCTTCTGTCCATCCGTCAGAAACAAGAATGTGATCAAAGATCCTGCTCATTTTCTTTTGATGCGTATCGAAGATCTCGGCTTGCTTCTGCTGTTTTAGCTCTTCCGACTCAAGACTCAGCATGGCAATGCCAGTAACCATGTCCTCCATGACCGACCGGATTGCCTCATGTGAGAAGTCGTTATTGGCAGTACGGCTCTGGGCTCTAAGAAAGGAGGGGCGCGCCTGCATGTCAAGCCGCTTATAGAGGTCAAGCCCTATATTCGTCGCTTTCACGAAGAGTTTATGGTATAATATGCCGCGCTCAGGATCCTGATACCCCTTACGCATGAAGTCTAACATGCGCCTGTAGTCTTCCGAGACGCGCTCTATCCGATGATGGATGTCATGGATATGTTCCTCTTCCGAGAGTTGCATGATAATTCTGATGAGATCATTGCAACGATAATTTGCATGGAGATACGCTCTGAGGTTATCCTTAAGTTTTATATTCATAGTTTATTGTTGGCCGCTTTGGGCTCTCTTTCTTATTGCCTCCTCGGCTCGTTGATATTGTTATTGGTTTGCCTTCCTGCCGCTCTTTATTACGGCATCCGATAGGTGGATATATTTTAGTGCCGGCAATGCTTTCAAAGTTTTCCCGTCAGTTTTGCAGTAAGTCTTTACTAAATCCGCGTAATGTTTTATTCCATACTTGTTTATGGAATCACACGCGTCATTATATCCTTTCACGAAATTGCACACCTGTTGTCGTCTTCTTTCGTCCGTAAGTATGCGGGAGCGAAAGGCTACGACCCCTAATGTCTCCTTCATTTCGCGGCTGTCCTTTAATACCGGATTCTTATAAAGGCGTGCCGTGGTAGCCTGAGGTTCTGTAAGCCACATGGCATCCATCTCGTTGTTGAGCAACATATGGAGCCTGACGGTAACATCATTGATTTGGACTCGGAAGACGGATGCGGTAGTCTTAACGCCCTCAAGTGCTTTCTCGGTAAGATAATCGGTTGCCGAATAACGGGTCATGGCAACCATCTTGTCGCCTAACTGCTTTACATGTTTGATCCGGGCCGTATGGTTTGCTATCAATTGCCAGTAGGCATTGGTATGCCCCAGAATCTCAAACTCGACTCCCCTGCTCTCCATCTTCTCCACCCTTTTTATGTCAGTAATGGCTCCTTCTATACTGCCATTTATTAAAGCTGCATCTGCATCCATTTGCGCATTCCACATGCGGAGGTGTACATCCACCTTGGTGGTGTCGAAGAGATTATGCACTTTTGCCAAATAAACAGGCAGGCAGTCGAGTGTCGGCAGGACCGCAACCTTCAACGCCAAAGAATCCAGCCTCTTCAAGCGAGCTCTTTCGGCTCTTGAAACAGCCTGTTTCTCCTCATATGATTGTCCACACGATATCAAAAAGATCAGGGCGCAAATATATATGACAAGTCTCTTCATGTTCTGACTTCTATAATAAGTGCAAATTTAGCAATTAATTTTGATACTAAGAAAATAATTTGTATTTTTGTAGAAACGAAAAAATAAATACACATGGCAAAAGACAAGACTGCTTATGTCTGCTCAAATTGCGGTCAAGAATCCCCCAAATGGATAGGAAAATGCCCGAATTGCGGACAGTGGAACACCTTTAAGGAGATTCGCATTGCCTCAGAGTCCGGCTCTTTGGCGGCAAAGTCAGCAGCCTTGACCATCAATGAGCATAGAAACGCGATTAGGGAGGGGGCTGTGCCTGTGTTCCTAAAAGAAATCTCTGCTGAAGACGAACCCCGCTTGGATATGCGGGATGTGGAGTTAAACCGGGTATTAGGAGGAGGGCTTGTGCCCGGAAGCATCGTTCTCTTAGGAGGAGAACCGGGCATTGGAAAGTCAACTCTCACCCTCCAGACAATCCTGAACATGAAAGACACCCGGGTGCTCTATGTCTCGGGAGAAGAGAGCGCGCATCAAATTAAGATGCGGGCTGAACGAATCAATGGCAGAAAAGGTGCCATGGACAATATCATTGTCTTATGCGAGACATCGCTCGAAAACATCTTCGGCCACATTAAGGATGTGAAGCCACAGCTTGTAGTCATAGATTCTATCCAGACCATAGCGACAGAGCAGGTAGACTCAAGTCCCGGAAGTATAGTCCAGGTGCGTGAATGTGCGGCGGCCCTACTTCGTTTTGCAAAGTCAAGCGGTATTCCTGTTATCCTTATCGGACATATTAACAAAGAGGGAACCATAGCCGGCCCGAAGATACTTGAACATATCGTAGATACGGTGATTCAGTTTGAAGGCGACCAACACCACATGTATCGCATTCTTCGCAGTATCAAGAACCGATTCGGAAGTACATCAGAATTGGGAATTTATGAAATGGAGCAGACCGGACTCCGCCAAGTATCAAATCCTTCGGAACTACTTCTTTCCGAAGACCATGAAGGCCTTTCAGGTATAGCCATCAGTTCCGCGATTGAAGGGGGGCGGCCATTTCTCGTTGAAACCCAGGCCTTGGTGTCAAGCGCCGCTTATGGAACACCTCAGCGATCAGCCACGGGATTCGACCAGCGGAGGTTGAATATGCTCCTTGCCGTTCTCGAAAAGCGCGTAGGTTTCAAGCTGATGCAGAAGGATGTGTTCCTTAATATTGCCGGTGGACTGCGCGTTACAGACATGGCAATGGATCTGAGCGTCATTGCCGCGGTACTTTCCAGCAATGTGGATACGGCCATAGAGGCAGGCTGGTGTATGTGTGGCGAGGTGGGACTGAGCGGAGAAGTCCGTCCGGTAAACCGCGTTGAACAACGGGTGGCTGAAGCTGAAAAACTGGGATTTGTGCACCTTCTACTCCCCGCCTATAACCTCAAGGCATTCAATCCGCATAAATATAAGATAGAATTGCATCCTGTGCGGAAAGTCGAAGAAGCCCTCAGGGCTCTGTTTGGATGATTCCGAATCTGATGCCAAAGGTCTTCCCATGTGCAAGAAGGTCTTTGATGTGGGAATGCCTGATCACGGCTTGCATTAGCCGTCGTAAACGGTCCTGTCTTCGATCTCGGCATCCTTGAGCGCTTCCTTGCGCTCAAGGCAGGTTCCGCATTTGCCGCAATGATGCTTACCTCCCTTATAGCAGCTCCAAGTTTCAGCGTAATCAATGCCCAAAACCTTGCCGTGCCTGGCAATGTCTGCCTTAGCAATGCCGGTATAGGGCGCCCAGAGTTCAATGCCGGCAAAGGTGCCGGCCGTGGCCGCGGCCGACATGGCGCGCACGAATTCCGGCCGACAGTCTGGATAGATGGTATGGTCGCCCCCATGATTGGCCATCATTACATACTTTAAATGATGGCTCTCTGCTATGCCGACGGCAATGCTCAGCATGATCCCGTTGCGAAACGGAACCACCGTCGACTTCATGTTGTCTTCATCATAGTTGCCCTCGGGAATAGCGGCTGCTCCCTCTAAAAGTGAACTTTTGAAGTACGAGCGCATGAAACCGGGGTTCAGGACGATGTGCCGGATGCCCAGCCTCTCGCAATGCAATTGTGCAAACGGGATTTCCCGGGCATTGTGATTACTTCCATAATCAAAGGAAACACCCAGTTTGATACGGTCTTTATATTCATAAAGCATGGTGATGGAATCCATCCCACCACTTACTATAATTACAGAATCTTTCATCTTCCTTGAATTTCAAGGACAAAGGTAGTGATAAAAAACGAAAAAACTCATACCCTCTGCATTTTGTTTAAAGAAAAAGTAGTATCTTTGCAACAAGAAAGGATTAACATATAAAATATACAAAAAATGAAAATTGAACAATTCAACTTTGCTGGTCATAAGGCAATCGTTCGTGTAGACTTCAATGTGCCATTGGATGAGAGTGGCAAGGTTACTGACGACACTCGCATCCGCGGTGCCCTCCCTACTTTGAAGAAGGTGCTCGCTGATGGCGGTTCACTCATCATGATGAGCCATATGGGTAAGCCGAAGGGCAAGGTGAAGGCAGAACTTTCGCTTGGACAAATTGTCAAGAATGTAAGCGACGCCCTTGGAGTAGAGGTTAAATTTGCCCCTGACTGCGCTCATGCGGATGAGCTCGCTGCAGCCTTGAAACCAGGTGAAGTCCTCCTTCTTGAGAACCTCCGTTTCTATCCGGAGGAAGAAGGCAAGCCTGTAGGCGTTGAAAAAGGCACACCCGAATATGACGAGGCAAAGAAGGCCATGAAGGAAAGCCAGAAGAGCTTTGCCGCAAAGTTGGCTTCCTATGCGGATGTATATGTAAATGATGCGTTCGGTACGGCTCATCGCAAGCATGCTTCTACTGCCGTTATTGCCGATTCTTTCGACCAGGATCACAAGATGCTTGGCTTCTTGATGGAGAAAGAAGTTACTGCTATCGATAATGTATTGAAAAACGCGCAGCATCCTTTCACTGCCATTATCGGCGGCTCAAAGGTAAGCTCTAAGCTGGGTGTTATCAAAAATCTGCTCGACAAAGTAGACAATCTCATCATCGGCGGCGGCATGGGATATACCTTTATTAAGGCGCAGGGTGGCCACATCGGCAAATCGCTCCATGAAGATGAACTCATGCCAGAGGCATTGAATGTCATTGCGGCAGCCAAGGAGAAGGGTGTGAATTTGAGCCTTTCTATTGCCACGGTATGCGGCAAGGAGTTTTCTAACGATACAGAGCGTTGCGTTTTCCCGATATATAATATTCCTGACGAATGGGAAGGAATGGATGCTTCCGAAGAGAGTATTGCCGAGTGGAAAAAAATTATCCTCGACTCAAAGACAATTCTCTGGAATGGTCCCGTAGGCGTGTTTGAGTTCGAGAACTTTGCCAAGGGTACTGGCGAGATTGCCAAGACTGTGGCTCAGGCTACTCAGGAGAATGGCTGCTATTCACTCGTTGGCGGCGGAGACTCTGTCGCCGCGGTTAACAAGTTCGGACTTGCAGACAAGGTAAGCTATGTTTCCACGGGCGGCGGCGCCATGCTCGAGGCCATTGAGGGCAAGGTGCTCCCCGGCGTTGCGGCTATTGAAGGCTAATCTAAAACAACTTTATAATGTGAGGGCGGATACATCTTAACAGGTGTGTTCGCCTTTCTTTATATTATAAATGGCCGTCTTGAGCACTACAAAATCGGCGATTTCGTCGCACAAAATCGCCGAGATTGTCGTTCAATATCGCCGATTTTGTAAAGCTGTCAACGGCATTTAAAATAGAAAACCCTAAAATATGCGATGAAAGAAGGCGGATGAAGATATTTTTTTGTATATTTGCAGGAGATGCAAAAGAAAACTTTTCTCATAATCACTTTCATCATGCTGGCCCTGAATATAAATGCACAACGCCAGCAGATTCTCGCGAACAACATCCGTTCACTTCAAGTCGTAGCCGGCAATCGATGGCGCGACTTGCCCGTCATCGGCATTTCCAATGGGGAGACCGTCAACATCTCGTTTGACGACATGACCCATGAGCACCATCGTTTCACCTATTCTGTCAGGCATTGTGAGGCTGACTGGACGGAAAGCCGGGAACTCTTTCAAAGCGATTTCTGCGAGGGCTTTGCAGAAGGAAATACCATTGACGACTTCAAGGAATCGTTCAATACGAATACGCTTTACACCCACTATACCCTTCAGGTGCCTAACGACAGATGCCGCTTGAAGATGAGTGGAAACTATGAAGTTACCATTTATGACGAAGACAATGGAGAAAGACCTGTGGCAAAGGTGTATTTCATGGTGCTTGAGCCTTTGATGAGCGTATCTTTGAGGATGCAGACCAACACGGATGCAGATATAAACGGTCGCCATCAGCAGATTTCCATGAGAGTCAACTATGGTGAGATGAAAGTCTCAGACCCGGCGCGGCAGATAAAAACCGTGCTTCTGCAGAACGGCCGCTGGGACAATTGCAAGGTGAATGTAAGCCCACAGTATACGATGAATGATGGACTTCGCTGGGAGCACTGCCGTGCCTATATCTTTGATGGAGGAAACGAATATCGAAAGTTTGAGATGCTGGATGTCAATCACACCACCATGGGACTTGAGAAAATGGACTGGGACGGACACCAATACCATGCCTACACATGGACGGATGAGCCTCGACCGAGTTATGTCTACGATGAAGCGGCCAAAGGAGATTTCTTTATCCGCAACAGCGACAATCGTGAAAACGACACCGAGTCGGAGTATCTCCTTGTCCATTTCCGCTTGAAGTGTCCGCACATCGCTGACAGGATTTATCTGAACGGCAAGTGGACTTACGACCTGTTTACGCCGGAATACGAAATGCTTTGGAATAAAGAGCGCCAGCAATATGAAGCAATCGTGCTGCTCAAGCAGGGCTATTATTCTTATCAATACCTCATCCTGAGGGCTGACGGAACTACTGCCCCCCTTCAGAGTGAGGGGAATTTCTATCAGACCAGGAATGAATACCAAGCCCTCATATATTATAGAGGTATTGGGGAAAGAGCAGATCGGCTTGTGGGATATGCAGCTATTTTAGGCAGATAGCTTTATTGCCGTTTTATAGGAATTATAAAAAGGAATTAAAAAATGATGGCTTATTTTTGTATAGATTACAAAAATAACCTACCTTTGTAATTGGAATATAAGGTAAAAGGTAACAAATGAATATCAAATCAACAGACACGCATGCATATAATGCTCTCATTGAGCATGGTATAAGGCCGTCGATACAACGGCTGGCCATCATGGACTATTTGCTGACCCATTACACCCATCCTACAGTGGAAGAAGTCTTTCTGGCATTACGCGGTGAGATTCCAACACTAAGCAGAACCACCGTATATAAGACCTTGCGCATGTTGTCGGAGCATAAGGCTGCACAGATGATTACCATTGACGATCATCGTGTCTGCTATGACGGGGATACCACCCCCCATGTGCACTTCTTTTGCAAGCATTGCGGAAAGGTATACGACCTTGTTGACGAAGTAGCTCCGATGCCCTCTAATAATGTGATTGACGGTAATCTCATCGATGAGAGCCAACTCTACTACAAGGGCATTTGCAAAAAGTGCCGAGAAGCAGAGCTGTAGGCAAGAAGAAACGCGAAGAAATCTATTTCAACAAGTCAATACAAGAACATTATGAAGAAGAGATTTATCTGTACCGTCTGCGGTTATATCTATGAGGGGGATAAGGCTCCCGGGCAATGTCCGATTTGAAAAGCCCCTGCCAGCAAGTTCAAGGAAATGGCCGTTGAGGACAAACCGGAGTTTACGACGGCACACGAACTGGGGGTTGCCTATAAGGACAAGGTCAGCGACGAACTCATTTAACACTCTAAGGACACCTTTTCGGGTGAATGGGGTGAGGTCGGCATGTATCTCGCCATGACCCGCCAGGTAGACCGAGAGGGCTATCCGGAAGTTGCACGCGTCTTTGAGCACTATGCCTATGAGGAGGCTAAACCATGCAAGTCGCTATGCAGAAGTGCAGCGAGAAGTGCTGAACGACACCAAGAGCAACCTTAAGGTTCGTATTTCCGCAGAGAAAGGAACGAGTGCAGAGAAGCTCGAGGCCGCAAAGCTTGCCAAGAAAGAGGGGTCGGCTGCACCCCATGACACGATTCATGAAATGGCAAAGGACGAGGCCCGCCACGCCGCAGGCTTCATCGGGCTGTATAACCGTTATTTCAAGTAAACTCTCTTAAACGACAAGAATGCTCTTTTTAGAAATTCTCTATAATAAAAGAAGGACTTCCATGCATATGCCGACATGGAAGCCCTTTATGGTTCTTCGTCCCTCTTGCTTTCCGAAGAACGGAAGTTGGCTGTTCACAGAGTTTCAGAGCCTTCGTCAAGAATCCCCTTGATTTGCAACCAAGAGGTGTCCTTATTTGCGTCAAATATCTGCTTGCTACTCTCTACAGGTACCAATCCCCTATCCTGAGCTGGCTTCCAGAATAACACGGAAATGGTGTTATTTTTAGCATCACAGCTCACAGACAGGGCACAGGAATGGCTATAGAAATCGCTATATGACTTTGCTTGATGAGCTTTTAAGAACTTCGTGCGATCATATTCTATGCTTCGTGTGTCTATAGCTCCGGAGTTTTGAAGGGCTTTCTTTAGAGTCTGTACGAACTCCCCTCCCTCCAAGGTTCTCGGGAGAACGAAGACCGTCTCGTCCTCACTCAAATAGCCGCACTCATTCTGATGTTCGGCAACAAATTGATAGGTATCCTTGAATCTATATATCACTGCATGCCGCCGCCCCACAAGATAGCCACGCCGGAGCCAGTGCCTGTATTCCAGGCGATGCAAGATTGTCCGAGACCGTTCAGTTATAGACCACATTTATCCTTTTATCATAGAAATCACTTCTTCCACGGAGACCATTCTCTGTTCTCCCGTATGCATATTCTTCAAGGTAATCTTGCCCGCTTCGATCTCCGTATCGCCCGCAAGGGCTACAAAGGGTATCAGCTTCGCGTTGGCATAACTCATCTGCTTCTTCATTTTTGCCTTATCCGGATAGATCTCTGTACGGATATCGGCTTCCCGAATCTTAGCAACAATAGGAAGGCAATAGGCTGTTTCTTTCTCGCCAAAGTTGATGAAGAGCAACTGGGTGGCGTCCACGGCTTCCTGCGGATAAAGGTCGAGCAGATTAAGAACATCGTATATGCGGTCTGCACCGAACGAGATGCCCACACCGCTCAAGCCTGGCATTCCGAAGATTCCCGTAAGATTGTCATAACGGCCGCCGCCGGTAATACTTCCCATGGGCACATCGAGGGCCTTTACCTCAAATATAGCACCCGTGTAATAGTTCAAACCTCGTGCGAGAGTAAGGTCGAGCTGAATCTCGTTCTTCAGGCCCGTGATCTTTAGGGTGTCAAGTATAAAACGAATTTCCTCAACACCCTTTAACCCAATCTCAGAGGTTTCAAGCACCTTGCTTATAGTATCGAGCTTTTCGGCATTAGTTCCCTTTAAAGAGATAATTGGCTGAAGTTGCTCAATGGCCTTTTCGCTAAGGCCATTATTGCGGAGTTCTTCGTTTACATTCTCTATCCCTATCTTGTCGAGCTTGTCGATGGCGACGGTAATATCTACGATCTTGTCAGCCTCATCAATCACTTCTGCTATACCGGAAAGTATCTTGCGGTCGTTAATCTTTATCTGAACCCTGATACCAAAACGACTGAAGACCGTGTCCACAATCTGCATCAATTCAACCTCGTTGAGGAGGGAGGCCGAGCCCACGATGTCCGCGTCGCACTGATAGAATTCCCGATACCGTCCTTTTTGCGGACGGTCGGCACGCCAGACGGGCTGAATCTGATAGCGCTTGAACGGCAACTGCAACTCATCGCGGTGCATCACCACATAGCGGGCAAAGGGAACTGTCAGGTCGTATCTCAATCCCTTCTCACAAAGTTTAGAAGCCAAATGGAGAACATTGCGTGTCGCAAGTTCCTCGTCGCTTATCTTATTCAAATAGTCCCCAGAGTTTAATACCTTGAAAAGCAGTTTGTCCCCTTCCTCCCCATACTTGCCCATAAGGGTCTGGAGGGTCTCCATTGCGGGAGTTTCTATCTGTTGAAAGCCGTAGAGGGAATAAACCTCTTTAATCGTGTTGAATATATAGTTACGCTTGGCCATCTCAATGGGGCCAAAGTCTCTGGTACCTTTTGGTATAGACGGTTTCTGTGCCATTATTTCCTTATGATAGTTTGTTCGCGATCAGGACCGATTGATATGATTTTGATAGGTGTCTCTAAGTAGTCTTCTAAGAAATTAATATAGTCCTTGAATGGTACGGGGAACTGATCTTCAGATGTGAACTTTGTCATATCTGTTTCCCATCCTTTGAACTCTTTATAAATAGGAGTAACATCATATATATCATATGGGAATTCCGTTGTCTCAGAACCATCCGCAAGTTTATATGCTATACAAGCCTTAATGGTATCGAAACTGTCAAGGACATCACTCTTCATCATGATAAGCCGGGTAACGCCATCTATCATAATGGAATACTTCAGCTGCACAAGGTCAATCCAGCCACAACGGCGCTCTCGCCCGGTAACGGCACCGTATTCATGGCCTATCTGACGGATTTGAACTCCCGTTTCATCAAAAAGTTCCGTAGGAAACGGCCCGGAGCCGACACGAGTACAATAGGCTTTCATGATGCCATAAACCTCACCAATCTTATTGGGGCCAATGCCAAGTCCTGTACAAGCACCTGCACAAATCGTATTTGATGAGGTTACAAATGGATAGCTACCAAAATCAACATCAAGCATGGTGCCTTGGGCCCCTTCGCAAAGAACCTTTTTGTTTTCATGAAGCAAATGGTTGATTTCGTGCTCGGCATCAACAATCACAAACTCTCGTAGATAAGCAATGCCTTCAAACCAGTGCCGCTCAACATCTTCAAAGCCGTTGAAGTCTGTCCAACCCATAGCCTTGAGCATTTGCATATGTCGATTTTTATGTAAATCATACTTCTCTGCGAAGTTTTCGAAAATATCACCAACTCGTAATCCATTGCGTGAGACTTTGTCGGTGTAAGCCGGACCAATTCCCTTTCCTGTAGTCCCAACCTTGTTTTCTGCCTTTAACTTTTCTTGGGCATGGTCGAGGATGCGATGAGTAGGCATTATAAGATGAGCCTTTTTTGAGATGTGCAAACGCGATTTTAATTCGTGTCCGCTCTTTTCCAATGCGATAACTTCTTCCATGAAAAGGTCTGGAGCAAGAACCACCCCGTTGCCGATAATGTTTATCTTGTCTCCTTGAAAGATACCGGAAGGAATAGACCGAAGAACATATTTCTGTCCTTCAAATTCTAAGGTGTGTCCAGCATTAGGTCCTCCTTGAAAGCGAGCTACAACATCATAATTTGGAGTAAGGACATCTACAACTTTACCTTTACCTTCGTCTCCCCATTGGAGCCCCAATAGGACATCAACTTTACCTGTATTCATATTTCTTGTGTTTATAATCTACTTGTTTTCTGTTTACAACTGCAGCAAACGCCATAAATGTAAAGCGAGAATACTTCCTGGGCGAACCGGCGGAGTTTGGTATCCTCAATGGCATGTACAATCTTTGGAGCCTCCAATTCTGTAACTTGTCCGCATACCGTACAAATCTGGTGGATATGGTTTTCCTTGTCGTTTATCGCCTCATACTTAGTTCCATCTGCAAGACGGTGGCAAATGACAAGGCGCAGATAGATGAAAAGTTTTATGGTATTATAGAGAGTTGCCCGGCTCACGGGGAAATGTTTCTTCTCAAGTTTTTCCCTTAAGGCATCTAATGAAAAGTGTCCTTTCATCGAATAAACGGCCTCCAAAATAGCATAACGTTCAGGCGTCTTCCGATGGTTGTTGGTCTCAAGATAATTATCCAGAATCTTTTGAGCTTTTTCTTTGGAACTCTTTTTCATTATACATATAATAAACAGGCATACAAAGTTACCTATTTTTATTTATATTAGAAAATGGATATCTTTAAAAAATCTAAATAATATCAAACCCTTGAGATTTCATGGCATTGCGTGCGATAACTTTATATTCTGTGCCTAAGTCGATAAAACGCATCAAGCTGTTGTATGCAGCATGCCTGACACTCACATTGCTACTCTGTAATGCAACCGCAACTTGATCGAGATATTCATTGATTCCGCGCTCGTTAGGCTCTTGTCCTTTCGTGAAGAGCTTTGACAATATTTGATAAGCGGTAATTTGAGAAAAGGGATCATCACTTGCCATCCATTGATATGCTAATACTGATGCATAGTCAAGATGCTGAAAGAGATTAAATGCAAGCATCTCGGCAATTTCCTGCGAAGGACATTGTTCCATCCATATCTCAGTTATTTCCGGAAGCATTCTTTCTTGCGGCATGAGTAGGGTTGCAAGGATTTTACATTCGCGTATATCCTCTTTATAGAGTTCTATGGCAAGTTCATAGTCTTTGGGGTATTCTTCTGCCATTTTCTGAAGTTCAATCAATGGTACGCCCCAATTAATCTTGTAATTAATACCTTTCTCACGCATTGACTGGGAAATAGGGCCATTCATGATCAAACGAAACGACTGCTTTATCTTCTTTATCTTTTCTTTAGTTTCTTCTGAAATCATAGTATTCCATATTCTTTCGAGTATCGCAGCATTTGATGCTCATAACTTTCAGTATAATCGAGTTCTATGTCAGTAATATTCTCTTTACTGTCAATTACAGGCCTCATAACCGGATTGATGAAGCCCTTGAAAGGAGCAATGTCAAGGGCTTTATAGCGTGCCAAAACCTCCTTGTGGAGTTGGGGATCTACTTTAACGCCATACTTCTCTACGAGTTCACGAGCCGCATTATAGTCTCCTTCGCTTTTAATGCGCTGAATCTCGGCAAGCTCCTTGCCAAATATAGCGCGAAGAGCTTGGAAGTCTTTGATTTGTACATACGACTTCCCATTCCGCGTTACGATTCCTATGTTCTTCCTATCAAGGTCCATAGTCCAATGTGCTATCAAGGAGCGATTGCGCATGTGAGCTTCTTCGATTTGAAAGCCAGGCTTGATACGAACATATTGTGTCATCAGTCCATTCATCATATAGGTGTAATATTGCGACTTGTAAGCTTCTGGATTTGGAAGAAGACACAACTCCATTAACTTCTCGTCCGCAAGATAATAGAGTCCGAAGAGGTCTGCCCTGGCTTCCTCAATTGTGCTTCCGTATGCCTTTAGGGCGTCCGGACTTGTCTGGGGAAGCAACTGTCCGCTACCATGCCCCACGCATTCGTGAAGATCTGTATGTAGTTCATTGCATACATCACTATATTGGTTGATGCAATCTCGTATTTCTGTATCCGGGATTACGAATTCCTCTCGAAAGCCATTGCCATAGGCAGCTTTGTTGTAAGCCTCAGTGAGGTTTCCAATCGTTACACTTTTGCTTCCATATTGAGTGCGAATCCATTCTGCGTTCGGTAAGTTGATACCAATGGCAGAAGAGGGATATTCGTCTCCACCAAGCATAGCAGCACAAATAACCTTTGCCGTAACGCCTTTTACTTTGTTCTTTTTAAAACGCTTGTTAACGGGCGAGTGGTCTTCAAACCATTGGGCATTCTCACTGATAATGTGAGTGCGTTTGGTCGCTTCTTTATCCTTATATTCCACGAGACCTTCCCATGTTCCTTTCAGTCCTAAAGGATCTCCATATACTTCGACAAATCCGTTGATGAAGTCTATTTCCCCTTCCTGTTCTTTGAGCCATTCAATGGAATATTCATCAAAGGTCTGTAGATTTCCGGAATGGTAATACTGGATCAAGAGTTTGATAACTTTTTTCTGCTGTTCGTTTTCTGAAACATCCGCGGCTTTTTCCAACCAGTAAACAATTTGTTGAATAGCCTTGGCATAACAACCATCGGTTGTATATACTTCTTCTTTTATAACACCATCTTTTTTCACCAGTCGAGAGTTCAGTCCGAAAGACGGAATCTCCCTTGCAGCTGGCCATGCGAGTCTTTTCTCTTCATAGAAAGTTTCAACTTCCTTTTGTGTTACGCCCTCATAAAAATTGCAGGAAGAGGTGAGCACAAGATCCTCGCCATCGGCTAAGCTAACGCGTTTCGGCAAGACCTGCGGATTAAAGATTACAGGAAACAGGTCGTTGCATAGGTCATCAATATCCTCCCCCTCCCTCAGAGGCAACTCCTCTGGCCGCATGCCCAATATGGCTTTTCGGAGAAAGTCCTCCGTAAATCCGGGTGTAAATTTCTCGCACCCATAGTGATGATAGATGCCGTTGGAGAACCATACTCTTTTAAGATATATTTCTAAGGCCTTGAAATCCTTGGTTTCTCGGTTTCCCTTATATCCACAAAATATAACCTCCAGAATTTTTCTTATTCGGAGGTTATATTTGCCAAATTGATCTGTGGTGATATCACGACCGGCCAATGTGGCTTTAGCCAGATAATAGACAAAAGTCTTTTGCTTGACAGAGAGACTTTCAAAACCGTTCAGACGATAGCGGAGCAATTGCACATCGGCAAATCGTTCGTCCGAATATTTGAAATCATCTTGCATCTTTTTTTATCTTTCTGTAGTTTTTTTATTTTTTGAGCCCGGCCTGCGACCTCTTTTCTTAGGCTTTTCCACTAAAGCCGGATGCTGTGAGAGGTGCTTCAGCTTATAGTCACGGGGTGTACAGCCATTTACTTTAAAGAATGAGGCATAGAAAGACTGACGATTAGAGAATCCAACCATATCGGAGATTTCCTCCATGTTCAAATCCTGATAACGCTTGTCGACCAACAGGGCCATAGCTTCCTCTATGCGATATTTGTTGACGAAAGAGGTATAGTTCATGTGGAACTTTACATTTACCACAGCCGAAATATAGCGTGTGTTGGTACCAAGGTCCTTTGCAAGCTGTTTCGCAGAATAATCCTTATCTTTGTATTTCTTTTGGATGAGGATGACTTCCAGAATTTTTTCCTTTAACTCATCCATCAAACGGGGACTGACTAATGTGCGGTAAGTGGCTTCTTTCTCTTTGAGCTCTGTGATATTATACTTCGACATATTAATGATGATGTTATAATGTTGTTTTTTCGGATTTATATGTTTATCCCTAAACTGGTAACAAAGGTATGTATAGATTTTGGAAATATCAAGTATTTTAACAAAGTTTTTAATTAAAAATGTAATCTTTGTTCAAAGATACAAATAATAGGGATAAGATAAGGGCCTTATTACCGCAACTGATTCACCCTTATGACGCGAATGCCCATCTGTGAGGGATGTCTTTTCATGTAAGCATTAAGTGTCATTGGTTCTTCAACGACCTTTTTGTGGATTTGTGAAGCATTGAGCAGATGGAGACCGTCCACATGCCACACGGCTATCCCGATATGGGATGTATCCAGACCCGGCTTTGATGTAAGGATTGCAATGATGTCCCCATCATGTATCGCGTTACGAAATACGGCAGTATTCGCGATCTCTTCTTTGGGTATATATGGGAACTCTCTGCCCTGCAGTTCATGTTCCACACTCTGAATGCCGGATATCCAAGATGGATTTTTGACCAGCATGGGATAAAGTGAAACATGGGTCGACATAAAGTTTATCACAATCTTTTGAGTTTTCGTAAAGGGAGGATTGGGCTCTGAAACTTCTTCTACATACCCCATGCGTGTGTTATTCGCAATCCATTCCGTGAAATAATGCAGTCGGTTGACATAGGTAACTTCGCCGTTACGATAGCGAATAAGGCGCAAGAATGTAAGAAAATCCTCAAAACGAGTCAGATGATTCCTGGCACATAATGTCAATGCGAGCGTGTTTTCCACAAATGTCGTACAGTCAAATTGCCGCAGATTCACCACGAGTCTTTCCCGCGGATTCTTCTCAAGGGTCTTTGCCACATAGGGCGCACCTATGAGCTGCCGTCCGAAATAGAGCATCAGGTTGGTGTCTTTCTTCAAGGCGTCAGCCTTCCGCAACATCGTTACCACCTGGATACTATCCTGTTTGGAAAATTGGATCTGTCCGAAAAGAGACGAGGAAAATATGAGCAGCAGCAGACCTGTGATGTTTCGCCTACAGTGTTTGTCGATATCGTGTTTCATAAATTTACTAAACTCTTCCGAGGATTATTTCCTTTTTCCGAAATTGAATCCGATGTAAATATTGATATTGCCAAAGTATGTGTTCGTCGAGAACTGACTCTTGCGATAATTATAAGAATGGAAAATAGCGTTCGCGCCCGCATACCACTTGCCGTTGTTCCATATTATACCTGTGCGAAGGACACCGTCAAGATTGAAGTTGGCAAAACTGAAATCACGAAACTTAAACCGGCTGCGCTCCATGTCGCCGGTGGAATGCTTATAGGCCAGCGCAGCCGACAGGGACATATCAAACAGCCAGTTGTAGGCAAACACCCAGTTATAGGCATATCCGGCGGATAGGGAAACATCTGCATAGTGGATGCGCTCGTGCGCCAAGGTATTGTCTAACACCTGGGCAGCAAGCGTTGAGCCGAGGCGATCTTCTATAATTTGGCCTAATTTCTTCCAGTCTACTTTCAGACTGTGCGTTGTATACCCGAATCCCGCAAGAAACGAGCCGACGCTTCTGCGCTGGACAGTGCTCTGGCTATAGGCTGCCGGATAGGAAAACTTTCGATGATTGAAGATATAGTAGACATTAAAGCCTTTGATGCTCGCCTCTATTCCGTCGAAGTCGACATTCTTTAGCGGACTCGTATCAATATCTTTTCCAAGGTCCATCTCGCGGATCTTATAGTCTCTTCCTGTCTTGCGATAGAACAGGTCTAATCCGATTTGCGAACTATAGAAACTCATGTTGAAGTCCTGCTTGTTGCCACCGCCGCTGAGATGGCTGAAATCAATGGTATACCCGAGGAATATCCACCTCCACCCTACATATGGTCCCAGCTTCATGCTCACATCCGGAGAAAAGCGGATATGTTGCCCGTTGGAAGTAGATAGTGCATAGGCCTCATAGGTATTGGTGTTTTGCAGCATCACCTCAAAGTTGTATTTCTGAGGCTCTACATAATTAGTGTCCAGCTGGCTGAACTTTTTCACGAATTGGTAAAGCGCATTGCCAATACCCCTTTTCTCTTGTTTGGGGACAGAAGCCACGACTGCACCTTCCGGCGGACAAGGAAGCGTGTCCCGGGTAAGGATGCCCGCCTCTGCCGCGGCCATGACGGCCGGAACGGCCAGACCTATGATCAACGCTGCCCTTCTCATGTTACATCTTACCAAGGATGCGGTCCATCACCCAGTTAGTAGGAGTAGCACTTACGCTTGTACTACGACAGATATCACTGCCCTGCAGGTCTTCTATCACATTTTTGATAATAGGAAGCTGCACATAGTCAGGATTTTTGACCACAATATTTGTAATGCCGTCGCTGGTAACAAGCCTGATCGGGTCGTAGTTGTATACCGAGAAAGAGAGCGTGCCTCGGTCGCCGATGATTTCAACGCAGTCTTCGCTGGCACTTTTGTGTCCTACAAAGCACCATGAGCCAGAGCCTACAAGCCCGTTCTCGAAACGGAAACAGGCGCTGATGGTGTCTTCTGCCTGATAGAGATGGGCCCTGTTGGCCGTATATCCGTGGGCCTTGACAATTACGCCGAAGATGTCCTGAAGCAGATCTATCTGATGCGGGGCGAGATCATAGAAATATCCGCCCCCCGAAATGTCAGGCTGCAGCCGCCAGGGAAGGTCGTTGGAATTGTAGTCGAGTTCGCGCGGAGGAGTGGAGAAACGAATCTGCACATTGACGATATTTCCCAGAACCCCATTGTTTACAATGCTTTTCACCCTCCTGAAATAAGGCAGATAGCGCCGGTAATACGCCACGAAGCAGGGCACGCCGGTTTGTTCGCTGATGCGATTGATACGCACACAGTCCTCGTAACTTGCCGCAAGGGGCTTCTCTATATAGACGGGTTTGCCCGAACGCATGGCCATGATGGCAAAGGTGGCATGGCTCGATGGCGGCGTCGCGATATAGATGGCATTGATTTCCGGGTCGTCAATGAGTTCTTGGGCATCCGTATACCATTTCTTGATATGGTGTCGTGCGGCATAGGATGCGGCATTGTCGGGGTTTCTGCTCATCACGGCCATTACATGCGAGCCGTCGACAAGATTGAAGGCCGGCCCTGATTTTTTCTCGGTAACTTCGCCGCACCCGATGAATCCCCAATTAATTTCCTTCATATCAACAAGTTTTATCCACTTCGGTCGCCCATTCCCGAAGGAACATTCGCCAAAGCTCGAATTCTCTTTTGCATGCAAAGATACAAAAATCCCGGGATAACGCATGAAAAACATGTAGTTTTTGAGGGAAATTAGAAAGAAAGCAGAAAACCTTTTACCTTGAGGTTTCTCATGCAATGAGCTCCTTGCCAGGAAAGCCTGGGAATGTCCTGCTGGGCGTGTTCATCTGTTGTGGTTCGGCAGAAAAGTCTTTTAGGCAACAAGGAATGCGATTATGGACAGGCATGAAAGTGTCAAATCTCCTTTCTGCATGTCGTCCCGGGGAAATGTTTCAGCCATCGACGCTCTTAGTTTCAGTTACTGAAACTCGGAGTTTCAGCCGTTGAAACAAGAAGTTTCAGCTGTTGAAACTATGATTACACACTGTTTGTAATCCTGCAAGATGCCACCTCCTTGTCTGGCGGGGACCATGGGAGGATGTCTTGCTTGCCATTTCCCGGACTGTTGATTAGACAGGTATGGGTTGCCGCAAGTGACAAGTATTGTTTGGCGACGACCGCTATATTTGTTTATTTATCCCTTTCTCTTTCCGTCGATAACAGTTCCGAGCCGTATTAAAACTCTGGTTCTCCTGCGGTTATTAGCGTATTTTTTCTTATCTTTGCAGGCAAAATAAAGATGTATGGAAATAAAGAAGTCGGAATTCGTCATTTCTGCGCCGAGAGTAAGCATGTGCCCGAAGGACACTAAACCCGAGTATGCTTTTATCGGGAGAAGTAATGTGGGAAAGTCGAGCCTTATCAATATGCTATGCAATCATAAAGGTTTGGCGAAGACCAGCTCCACGCCGGGCAAGACGCTGCTTATCAATCATTTTATCATCAATAATGAGTGGTATCTTGTAGACCTGCCAGGCTATGGCTACGCCAAGCGTTCCAAGAGCGTGCAGGAGAAGTTGGACCTGATGATTCGCAGCTATATCCTGCAACGGGAACAGCTCGTCAATGTTTTTGTGCTGGTGGATATTCGGCACGAAGCCATGAAGATGGATCGCGAATTCATTGACTGGCTCGGAATTAGCGGAATCCCCTTCGCCATCATATTTACCAAGGCCGACAAGGTGGCGATAACCAAAGCCAGCCTATATGCGGAAAAATGGATGGAAACCCTAAAGGATACTTGGGAGACTTTGCCCCCTTACTTCATCTCGAGCAGCGAGAAGAAGACAGGGCGCAAGGAAGTCTTGGACTATATAGAAGATATCAACAAGACGCTTTAAGCCTATAAGCCCATGGCCATGACCCCCTATCTGGATGTACAGAACCTAAGTAAGAGCTTCGGCGCACAAGTGCTGTTCCGCAATCTGAACTTCTCTATTGCCGAAGGACAGAAGGTTGGGCTCATTGCGCGAAATGGCACGGGGAAGTCTACGCTGCTCTCAATCCTCGTCGGAAAGGAGAGCCGGGATTCCGGCGACATCATTTATCGCAATGGCATTCGGGTGGGCTATCTGGAACAATCGCCAGCGTTCGACCCCGAAGACTCCGTACTCGATGCCTGCTTCAACCATCAGGGGAATCCGGAGCAGGTGCTCAAGGCAAAACAAATCCTGACCCAGCTACATATAGACGACCTCAATCAGCCCATGGGACAGCTCAGCGGTGGACAGCAGAAGCGCGTGGCTCTTGCCAATGTTCTCCTCACCGAGCCGGACATGTTGATCCTCGACGAGCCCACCAACCATCTTGACCTCGTGATGATAGAATGGCTTGAAAGCTTCCTGAAGCGAGGAAGCAAAACTCTTCTGATGGTAACCCACGATCGATTCTTTCTCGACCGGATATGCAACCTGATACTCGAACTCGACAATCAAACCATCTATACCTATCGGGGAAACTACAGCTACTACCTGAAGAGACATCAAGAACGCATTGACAATCAGAGAGCCGAGATTGCGCGAGCCAACAACCTGTATCGCAAGGAACTGGAATGGATGCGGCGAATGCCACAGGCACGAGGACACAAGGCGAAATTTCGGGAAGACGCCTTCTATGAGCTGCAGGCCAAGGCCAGGCAGTCTCTATGCCATTTACATGCAGGCGATATTTTAAGGCAGCTCGGCCACTCCGGGCCGTTAATACAATCGCGTTGTCATCTAGGCCTACATCCTTTGGATCCATAATCTCATATGTCTGCGCATTTTTCAGAACGCCGTCTTGATGGATGCCAGAGGAATGGGCAAATGCATTCCTGCCGACAATAGCCTTATTGGGCTGTATAGGCATATTCATAAGACTTGACACCATGCGCGATGTAGGATAAATCTTCGTAGTGTTGATGTTGGTTTCAATACCGATTCCCTTATGGCATTTCAAAATCATAGCAATCTCTTCAAGCGATGTGTTACCAGCCCTTTCTCCTATGCCATTAATGGTTACTTCTACTTGACGAGCCCCATTCAATATCCCTTGAAGCGTATTGGCTGTTGCCATGCCAAGGTCATTGTGGCAGTGTGTGGATATCTGTACCTTTTCAATACCGTCCACATGTTCCATGAGATACTTGATCTTAGCACCATACTCTTCGGGTAGACAATACCCTGTTGTATCTGGAATATTGACAACGATGGCCCCCGCTTTAATGACAGCCTCTATGACCCTTGCGAGATATTCATCATCGGTTCTGCCAGCATCTTCCGCGTAAAACTCTACATCTTCTACATAGCGTTTGGCATATTTAACGGCACGAGCTGCTGTCTCTATGATTTCTTCACGGGTAGAATTAAATTTGTACTTAATATGGCTGTCGCTGGTGCCAATCCCAGTATGTATACGCTTTCGCTTTGCATATTTTAGCGACTCCGCAGCAATGTCTATATCTTTTTCCACAGCACGGGTCAATGCGCAAATGGTCGGCCAAGTAACAGCCTTGCTGATTTCAACGATGGAATTAAAATCACCGGGAGATGATACGGGAAATCCTGCCTCGATGACATCAACACCTAATTGTTCCAGTTGTTTGGCAATCTGAATTTTTTCTACCGTATTTAGTTGGCAGCCAGGAACCTGTTCGCCATCACGCAATGTCGTATCAAAAATGTAAAGCCTGTCGTTCATTTTTTCTCGTTTAATAATTTCTTTATAAAAAGAAAAGCCTATCATTCTTTTGTTATTAAGAAAGGCCTTTCATATACCAAGTTAAATTCTTTTGACGAATAAGGATTTGACAAAGATAGTTGTTTTTTACGCAATAAACAAGAAAACGATTACTTTCTCGTGCTATTTGGTAGCAAATTGGAGTTTTTTGTCAGAATGGCACATCCTCGTCTGAAGGCAAAGGAAGAGGCAAAAGAGTTTCTTCCCCATTCATTTTGCTTCCCAGGATTTCGCCACCTTGGTCAGGTCCGCTGTTAAACTGATTGGCATCAGGATTGTCAAAGCGAGTATATTGTCCCTTAAAGTTCAACAACACATCCCCTGTGGCACCCTTGCGGTGCTTGGCTATAATGATTTGAGCCATTCCGTGAAGGTCATGTCCGTTCCCATCGTCAAATATATGATAATATTCAGGGCGATGTACGAACAATACCATATCGGCATCTTGTTCAATAGCACCAGACTCGCGAAGGTCGCTCAGCTGTGGGCGTTTACCGTCAGCTCCATCTCGATTCTCTACGGTACGGTTCAACTGCGATAAGGCGAGAATGGGTATATCCAACTCTTTGGCAAGCCCTTTCAGCGATCGAGAGATAGTGGAAACTTCTTCTTGTCGATTACCAAATCTCGCCCCATTGGCATTCATCAGCTGTAGATAGTCGATCATGATAATCTGCACCCCCTGTTCTCGAACCAGTCTCCGGGCCTTTGTCCGAAGCTCGAAGATAGACAGCGCAGGAGTATCATCTATATAGAGAGGTCTTCCCATGAGTCTATTAAGATTTTTGTCGAGGCGCTCCCATTCATCGGGCGACAGCTGACCATTCAAAATTTTATTTCCGGCAATCTCGCAAGTATTGGATATCAGGCGGTTTACCAGCTGCACATTATTCATCTCAAGTGAGAAGAAGGCTATCGGGCGATTATAATCCACGGCGATATTTTTCGCTATGCTTAAAGCAAAGGAAGTTTTACCCATGGCCGGTCGGCCAGCAATAATGACAAGGTCTGACTTTTGCCATCCGGAAGTTATTTCGTCAAGCTTCGTGAAACCAGAAGGTATACCCGTCATGCCGCCAGCATTTGCCGATGCTTGGGTCAGAATATCTATGGCCTGCTTGACGACAGGATCTATCTGGATATAATCCTGGCGCATGTTTTTCTGCGATAACTCAAACAACTGCCCTTCGGCAGTCTGCATCAGTTCCTCTACATCTATGGTTTCGTCAAAGGCTGATGTCTCGATGCGGGAGGCATAAGATATAAGCTGACGAGCCAAAAACTTCTGAGCAAGGATATGTGAATGATATTCAATGTGTGCGGAAGATGCCACATTATGCGACAGCTCCAGAATATACATGGGACCGCCGACATCTTCCAAGGTACCGTCCTTCTTCAACTGCTCCGTAACAGTAGAGATATCAACGGGATGCTCTTCAAGATTCAAAGTTTGAATGGCTTGATAAATCTTTTGATGTCGGGGCTCGTAGAATGTTTCCGGATGCAAAATCTCGGAGACCATGGAAAAGGCATCCCGATCTATCATCAAAGCACCCAAAACCAATTTCTCTATGTCTAAAGCCTGTGGCTGAAGATGTCCATAAGAAGAATCGATTGGTACCGATGAATGTCTGCGATTGCTATTATTCGTATTGTTGCCTAGCATTTCACACATGTTTAGAACACAAAATTAATAAAAAGTTTAGAGTTTCCTATCATTAGTCATGATAATTTTGTATTTTTGTAAGAAATAAAATAAATCTTTTGCTTATGATTACATTTCCCTGTGCCAAGATCAATCTTGGGTTAAATATCATATCAGAACGCCCTGACGGATACCATAATCTTGAGACAGTGTTCTATCCTATCCCGCTGACGGATGTACTTGAGATAAAGAGTATGAGTGATGAGTTTCTTTCAGATGTATCATGCGATTTGAAAGTTACAGGGAATATAGTTGACTGCAACGAGCGCCAAAATCTGGTTGTCAAAGCTTATGAGCTGATTGCTAATGATTTCAAGATCCCTCGCGTACATGCCTATTTATATAAGCGGATTCCCTCACAGGCCGGGCTGGGCGGAGGTTCAAGTGATGGAGCTTTCATGATTAGACTGCTGGATGAGCGTTTCCGGCTGAACATAGGAATAGCAGAGATGGAGCGTTATGCTGCAAAACTGGGTGCTGACTGTGCCTTCTTCATCACGGCAGAGCCAGCATTTGCCTCCGGCATTGGGAATGAACTTGAGCCCGCAGACGGTCCTTGGGGAAATTTGGAGGGGTATTATATCGCTATTGTCAAACCAGATATTGCTGTCTCGACGAGAGAAGCCTATCAGATGATAACCCCTAAACAACCTTCTAAGAATTGCCGAATGGTTGTAAGGCAGCCTATTGAGACCTGGAAAGACGACCTTATCAACGACTTTGAACAGTCTGTCTTTTTGAAGCATCCAGAATTGAAAGCCATCAAAGAGCGTCTCTATGATTTCGGGGCAAGCTATGCGCAGATGTCTGGAAGTGGAAGCGCACTCTTCGGCATATTCAGAGAAAAACCTCATGGCCTAAAAGAAAGCTTCAAAGATTGTTTCACTTTCTCTGCGCAACTATGAAAGACAATCGTTACGAGCTTTTTCCAGTAGTCAGCAGAAATGGAGATTTTCTCGGAACCATATCCCGGGAACACGCCCATGACGGATGCAAGATATTGCATCCCGTTGTTCACTTGCATGTTTTCAATAGTCATGGGGAACTCTACCTCCAAAAGCGCCCCACATGGAAGGATATTCAACCAGGCAAATGGGACACTGCCGTGGGAGGGCATGTGAATTTGGGAGAAGACATTGTCTCATCCCTTAGACGCGAAGCCATGGAGGAATTGGGAATTACAGAGTTCACGCCTGTCGCGATGGGCTGTTATATATTTGAGAGCAAGAAAGAGAAAGAGTTGGTGTATGTCAACCGCTGCATTTATGATGGTCCTGTCAAACCCAGTGAAAAAGAGCTTTCTGGAGGGCGCTTTTGGAGTCAGACAGAAATTCTTGAAAACATCGGGAAGAATGTCTTTACTCCAAACTTTGAGCAAGAATATTTGTCAGAGATCCTTCCATGTCTCTCGACAAATATTCAATAGCTATGCCGACAAGGACATTCCGCAATCCTTGCGACGGATTTTTGTTCGGGGAAGGTTATTATGCATAAAGAGCATAGGCTGTCTGCATTATGGGTACAGACAGCTTGTAAGATTTGGTAAGAATCACATTTAATAGCGAAAGACGAGGCTGCAGGCATTGCCTGCAGCCTCGTCTTATATAACTTGACTTATATGTTAGTCTTTGAAGAAGTCTTTAACAGCTTCATTGGGAACCATCCGCTCATCAAAAACATAAGCACCGGTCTTAGGGCTCTTAACCATCTTAATTACCTTCGTGTAAGCACGGCCGTCAGTTGAGCCTTCGTGCAAGGTAGCTACCGCTTTCTTTGCCATAGTTTAAAATCTCCTCTATTACTTTATTTCCTTATGAAGAGTCATCTTCTTAAGAATCGGATTATACTTCTTCAATTCCATGCGTTCAGGAGTGTTCTTGCGGTTCTTCGTCGTAACATAACGGCTTGTCCCCGGAAGACCACTGTTTTTCATTTCCGTGCATTCGAGGATAACCTGAACCCTATTGCCTTTCGCTTTCTTTGCCATGGTGATTAATCTCCTATAACTTTAATGTCTTTCCAGTCTACATAACCCTTCGCAACAGCCTGCCGGAGGGCAGCATCCAGACCAACTTTGTTAATAAGACGAAGACCAGCTGCACTGATCTTGAGGCTAATCCAGCACTCCTCCTCTACATAGTAGAACTTTTTGCTGAAAAGATTTACATCAAAACTCCGCTTTGTACGGTGCTTTGAGTGAGACACATTATTACCTATTTGTGCCTTCTTTCCTGTAATCTGACAAATCTTAGACATTGCTATCTATAATTTTTTGTTTCTAATTTTGATACTTATTCCAAACAGGTTGCAAAGTTACAAATATTTTCGGAATTAACCAAATAATTCTTTAAAGAATCTTTTTATTAAGTATTTTTTTATTTTTCAGTCTCTTCAACCGGCGGATTCTGCTCTTTGTAGTAATCCAAAAATAGCTTGAGGGCCTTGTTCGTGGCTATTGCGAGGTTGGTATCGCGACCCTGATCCTCCGTCAACTTAAAAGTACGCACCTCTTCCATCGATCCATAGGCAATCCAAATCGTACCAACCGGGATTTCCGGAGTGCCTCCTCCCGGACCCGCAATGCCTGTAATGGAAATCGCGTAATCGCAATTCAGAGCCGCACAGGCACCTTTCACCATCTGAACAGCTACCTCTTCACACACGGCCGTCTTGTTTTCAAGAATCTCATGCGATACATGCAGAAGGCGTTCTTTCACTTCGTTGTCATAGGAGATAATGCCCCCCTTGAAATAATTAGAAGCTCCGGGCACAGAAATGATAGCTTCCGCAATACGCCCACCTGTACAACTTTCCGCTGTTCCAAGGGTTTTTCCATTGTCATAAAGAGTGTTCAATATCTCTTTACTGATTATTTTTGTTTCGAATTCCATCTTATTTGAATGTTACTTTTGAAAAGGCGGGAAGGTTGATAGTCGCAAAATCTTCATCAAGATATTTAAATGTTCCCACACAGGCTATCATCGCCGCATTGTCAGTCGTATAGCTGAACTTAGGGATGTAAATTGTCCATCCGTACTTTTCCGCGTGCTCCTTAAAAGCATTGCGCAGACCGTTATTGGCCGATACGCCTCCCGCTACGGCAACATGGGTTATCCCCGTTTCTTTAACAGCCAATCGCAACTTCTTCATGAGAATATCTACAATTGTAAACTCGATGCTTGCGGCCAAGTCAAATTTATTCTTTTCGATAAATTTCGGATCATCGGCAATCCATTTGCGAAGACTATATAGAAACGAGGTTTTAAAGCCTGAGAAGCTATAGTCAAAACCCTCGATATGAGGCTCAGAGAACCTGAAGGCATGCGGATTACCTTGCCGCGCATATTTGTCTATAACCGGTCCGCCCGGATAGCCCCACTCTAAAACTTTTGCACACTTGTCAATCGCCTCGCCAGCAGCGTCGTCTATGGTCTGCCCGAGAACTTCCATATCATTGTAGGCGTTCACCTTGACAATCTGGGAATTACCTCCGCTGACCAGCAAACAGATGAATGGAAACGGCGGCATATGGTCGTCGGCCTCATTTTCCTTGATGAAATGTGCCATGACATGCCCCTGCAAGTGGTTCACATCAATCAAGGGAATCTCCAGCGAACGGGCAAATCCTTTTGCAAAATTCACACCTACCAATAGTGATCCCATTAACCCGGGACCTCTCGTAAATGCTATTGCGCTCAGTTGCTCCTTGGTTATCCCTGCCTTTTTCAGAGCTTGATCGACCACGGGGACCACATTTTGCTGGTGTGCCCTTGAGGCCAACTCCGGTACAACGCCGCCATAGGCACGGTGAACTTCCTGCGAAGCGGTAACATTACTCAATATCACTCCATTCTTCAGCACTGCCGCTGATGTGTCATCGCATGAGGATTCTATACCTAATATATATATATCAGCCATATGTTCTCAATAACTTAAGATTTCAACGCCGTTATCGGTCATCAGGAAGGTGTGCTCCCATTGTGCCGACGGCATCTCGTCCGCGGTGATAACTTCCCAGCCATACGGGTCGTCAGCATCTATAAAAACTTTCCATGTGCCCATATTGATCATTGGCTCAATGGTAAAGACCATGCCGGGAACCAACAGCATGCCCGTCCCTCTGTGCCCATAGTGCATTACATCCGGCTCTTCATGCATGGCAAGGCCTACCCCATGCCCACACAAATCGCGCACGACGCTGAATCCGTTTTTCTCCGCATGCTTCTGAATGGCATGCCCGATATCACCGACAAAGCAATAAGGTTTTGCCGCCTCCGCGCCAATATCAAGGCACTCCTTAGCTACACGAACGAGCTTCTCTTTCTCTGGAGTGGTTTTTCCGCCGATAACGAACATGCGGGATGCGTCCCCAAAATATCCGTTTACGCTCAAAGTCATATCCACATTGACGATGTCTCCCTCTTGAAGGACATCTTCTTTCTTCGGAATACCATGGCAAACAACCTCGTTAATACTGGTGCATACACTTTTCGGGAAGCCTTCATAGTTAAGACTTGCTGGTATCGCATTGTGCTCTTTGCAATATTCCATGCAGATGTCGTCAATGTCCTGGGTTGTCATTCCTACATGAATTTCGGCAGCAACAGCGTCTAAACAGCCCGTATTAACGGCACTGGCAATACGGATTCCCTCTATTTGTTCAGGAGTCTTCACCAACTCACGCGTTGGCACTTCTTTCCCCTTATTCTCCCAATATATTATGGTTTTGTCAAGTTCCGTAGGTTCCTGCCCCGGCAGGCAATGCCATCTTCTCTTCTTCTTAAACATCCGTTTCTTTTTTTATTCCGATGCAAAATTACTTCAATTTAGATATAACGCCAAAAGATGTGCGGTATTTTTAAAATATTTCACTTAAATAAAAGCGAGGAACATGTCTGTGTACTTTCTGAGAAAACAAACTTATAGCACCATTAATAGTGCTTCATGGCTTTGTCCATCTCCCGCCGGTCTTCCTTTTCCTTCAGTGTCTGGCGCTTGTCAAATTCCTTCTTGCCCTTGGCCAAGGCTATGTCCATCTTGGCTCTTCCGTGCTCATCGATAAAGATGAGAGTGGGAACGATGGTATAGCCGACATCCTTGCTTGCTTCTTCCAGCCGGCGTATCTCACGTTTGTTGAGTAGTAATTTGCGGTCGCCCTTGGCCTCGTGATTGCTGAAAGACCCGTAGAAATAGGGACTGATATTCATTCCCCGAACCCAAATTTCCCCTTTTTCGACAACACAATAGGAGTCTACGAGCGAGGCCTTGCCGGCGCGGATCGACTTGATTTCCGTTCCGGTAAGTACCATCCCCGCGGTATAGGTGTCGACAAAGTAATATTCAAAAGACGCCTTCTTATTGCGTATCTGTACAGGACTTTTCTTTCTTATGTCTTGCCCCTGTTTGTTCATTGTTCTATCGTTGCGAAATCCTCTATATGCTCGTCAATATAATGAGCAATGGAAGCAGTGAACTCCTCCTCATGTTCCAAGAACTCATCGTCGAGCTCGTCGAAAGCAGGATGTTTTTCAAACAAGGCCATGAATTCCTCGTCTGAACAATCCCGCTCTATTTCGTCATGATGCGCGAAGTAGAGCTTATGCCCTTTCCGAATGAGACTACACAATTGGGGTAAGCCCCACTCGCGAATGGCCTTGTCAAAAGGATTGCGAAAGATGAACGCTCCCCATCCATTATGAATCAGCTGAACGAATCCACCGTCCATGACCTCGTCGTGCAAGGCCTCCCAACCGAGCAAGGTTATTTGGTCGCTGCTAAGCTCGTGCATGTTCTCCGCGTTCAGATTGCCGCCTATTGCCTCGTGAATTGCTTTCAGAAAGGCCTTCACAAACTCGTCCATTCCGGCTTCGGCAGCTTCCTTAAGAACAGAATCCCGAATCTTCACTTCTTTCATGATGCAAAGATAAATATAAAAAATGGAATATGAAAGCGAATTTTTAAAAATCAAATAATGCTATCAGCATTAAGGCAACTCTTGATATCAGCAGATAGTTCATAGTTGCCCGGAAATGAGAAAGAGGCTTTCTATCCCCCGTTTTCCCATCTTCCTGTCGAACAGATAGTAGCTTATGCTTGACAAAATCGCCGATTTCGTCCGACAATTTCGCCGATTTCGTCTGACAAATTCGGCGATTTTGTGGAATGGGAAGCCGCCTTTTATAGCTTAGCTGTCTATATCCCATAAAGCAGGTCTTCCGTTTGTCGCTTTCTTATGGCAACTTCAGATACGGAGCGCATTTATCTATCTGTTTTGGATAAATGCGGGATGCAGGATGTTTTCTTAATTACTTGAGCAGTTTTTCCTTGATGATTTTTTCAAGGTCTGCTCTTCCCATAGCCCCGACTTGCATCAGCGGTTGTCCCTTTATTGGGATGAAGAGCAGGCTGGGAATAGATTCTATTCCAAACATGGAAGCCAATTCACGCTGTTTGTCGACATCGACTTTATACACTTCAAGTTTTCCTTTATATTCAAAAGCTAAAGAGTCTAATATCGGCGCAGTTATCTTACACGGGCCGCACCAAGTAGCATAAAAGTCTATTATGGCCGGGCGAGTACCTTTATAGGCCCATTTATTGGGATTATTCTTCATGTCCATAATCCGCTCATTAAACATTTCCAGGGTCATTTCCATTGTGTTCTGCTTCTTATCAGAAACAGAATCCGGACTTGTCTGCGCAATTTTCTGGTTCGCATTTTTATTGGAACAGCTGGAAGTGAAAATTCCCGCGAATAGCATTAGTGCCAATATGTTTCTAACTTTCATGTTGTGTTTATGTATTTTTAGTGAATAAACAGGGGATAAAATCTTGAATAGGAGCGTTAGACGGGGTCTTGATTAGGGTCTTCAAGAAAAAGATTGTCGGCTTCTTTGATTTCGTCCTCGTCAAACCATTTGGTCAGCTTGGCCTTTGCTTTTTCCTTAACTTCCTCGGAGACCTCGTTCCATACCTTATGAATTACATAGATTAATACGGCAAGATCGTCGCTCAACCCTGCCAGTGGGATAGCGTCGGGAATGACATCCACGGGAGAAATCAGATAGCCAAGTGCCCCGATGATGATGGCCTTGTCTTTCACTGACACTTTGTCGCTGTCAAGGGTATAGAACAATAAGAGTGCCCCGTAGACCATCTTGGCTCCGGCGCGCTTGGCAATTCTTTGTATTTTCTCGACAAATCCTTTTGGAGTGAACTTGTCTTTGTATTTCATAAAATCAGGTAAACCCATAGTAAGCTTATTCGTAATTAAGAACCTTATCTATATAATTCTCTATTTTCGCGTCGTACAGACGCCTTAATCGAATCCTGCGAATGAGGCGTTGTATGCCGGCAACCAGCAAGGCAAGTACAATTCCGATTGCTATTGAGATGAGCGAGCCGCCCAACGCGCCTCCGGGAAGACTTTCCTCGGGAAATGCAGCAGCGATAATGACAGGAAGGACAATCAGTATGCCCGCCTGGGTATATTGGGATTTTTCCGACCCCAGACTGTCAATCAGCGCCTGTTTGTCAAAGAGGTAGTCGTCCAGCAGTTCTTTCGTTATGCCGTAATCTTCCGGCATGGGGAAACCGGCCGTCTTTCCGAACTTCTTTATCTTATCGGTTACGCTGTGTTCAAAATCGTTCAGGATGCTATCTTCCATAATGGACAAATTGATGATGAGACATAAAAAAGGAAAGCAGACTCCTGATAAGCCGGGTTCTGTATCCTCAAAGAGGAGCTTCATCATTTATCTACTGCGCAAGTCGCCCTGCGCCTCAAGCATTCTACCCTCCATCGCAGCAAAGCTTCGGGCGAGCAGCCCTCAGGCGATGGTATACATGAACTTGCAACCTCCAGCGGCACGGCACAGTGATCACCCACTGCCCGGTGGTCTCTTACACCACCTTCTCACCCTCACCCGACTTGCCTGTTCTCCTTGCGAAGTTCAGTATTGTATCGGGCGGTCATTCTCTTCTGCCTTACCCTATTGTCGCCAATAGCTTCTATTTTCGGAAGTGGAGTGCTCTCTGTTGCCCGGACTTTCCTCTCGTCTTTCATAAGACCAGCGACAAAGCCGGGAGTCTGCCATTCCGTTGCAAAGATAGTATTTTTTCTTAGAAAGCAAATACTCTGGGGGCAAAAAATAAAAACAGGATGTATGTAATTGCATCTACAGTAATAGAAGAGGCGTTGGCCGGCTGGGCTTTAAGGGCTGTCAAGATTATAAATGAATGTAAAATTAAGTGTTGCCGAAATTAAGATAACTTAACCGAAGAAAAAGAAATGTTAAAATGAAATAAAGATAATGGACATAATGGCAGTTTAACAAACTTTGCGCCTATTTTTGCAGTTAAATCAAAACAGTGGGAATTGCAAGCGTCTTAACAGATATGACTGCTGTAAAGGCGGGAATCATCCTCCCAAACTTGTAGAAAAAAGAATAGAAACTAATTAAATATTTTAAGGTATGAAAAAGATTTCAAAGTATTTGCTTGCGGCTATGTGCGTCGTAGCATTGGGATTGTCAGCAGGCTCACTCATGAAGGTTTATGCGGCAGAATCATCAAGTCCTTCTGCCGTACCTGGTCAGCCGGTTGACTTGACATACGCAACGGACAAAGCCTTGCCCGCTGTCGTACATATCAAATATGTTCAGAATTCAAAAACACAGACTGTAGATGTGCAATCAAGTCCATTTGACGATTTTTTCGGTGATTTCTTCGGATTCGGACAGGGACAGGGCGGCACGCGCAAACAGCAGATTCAAACTCCCAAAAAAGAGGCTACGGGAAGTGGCGTGCTTATCAGTTCCGATGGCTATATCGTTACCAACAACCATGTGGTAAGTGGTGCTGATGAATTGACAATAACATTGAATGATAATCGTGAGTTCTCTGCACGCATCATTGGTACTGATCCCTCGACGGACTTGGCACTTATAAAAATCAATGGCAAGGACCTTCCCACTCTTCCCATCGGCGACTCCGACAAGCTGAGAGTCGGCGAATGGGTAATCGCAGTAGGCAATCCCTATGGCTTGAACAACACCGTAACCGCAGGTATTGTCAGTGCTAAGGCTCGTTCACTATATGCCAGTACAAATGGAATAGAAAGCTTTATACAGACTGATGCAGCGATAAATCCGGGCAACTCGGGAGGCGCTTTGGTCAATACGCAGGGGGAACTTGTCGGCATCAATGCCATGCTTTATTCACAGACTGGATCTTATAGTGGTTATGGCTTCGCTATTCCGACATCTATCATGAACAAGGTTGTGGACGATTTGAAAAAATACGGTACGGTTCAGCGTGCGGTCCTTGGAATCAGCGGAGGGGATGTACTTAACTATATCAACGCCCAAAAAGAAAAGGGCGTAACGGCAGACCTTGGAACAAACGATGGAATTTATGTGAATGGAGTGGATGCAGATGGAGCTGGTGCCGCGGCAGGCCTTGAGAAGGGCGATGTCATCACCAGTGTTGATGGCAAGCAAGTCAAGAAGATGGCAGAACTGCAAGAAATGCTTGCAAAGAAGCGTCCCGGGGATCAGGTTACCATAACCTATCTCCGCAACAAGAAAAAGATAAGTAAGACCGTAACTCTAAAAAACGCCCAAGGTAACACGAAAGTTGTTAAGACGGCCGATCTCGATGTGCTCGGCGGCAGTTTTGCTCCTGTTGGCAATGAGATTAAGGAGCAACTGGGGATTGCTTATGGTCTTCAAGTATTGAAAGTTGGGAAGGGCGCATTTAAGAATGCGGGTATCAATGCCGGTTTTATCATCCAGAATGCGAATGACTCTTCTATCAAAACCATTACCGACTTGCAGGATGCCGTGAAAAAAGCATCTACAAGCAAAGACCCCGTACTCTATATTAAGGGTATTTGGCCCACCGGTAAGCGTGATTATTTTGCTGTTCAAGTTAACGAATAAATAATCTGAAAAGGTAAAATATCATATTGGGGGGAGCAATGTATAATTGTTCCCCCTTCTCGTAAAAAGATAAGGAAAAATTTGCTCATATTAGGTAAATTGAGTAAATTTGCATTGAAGCATAAAACCGGATGCCTAATGAGACAGCTAAAAATCACAAAATCCATCACCAATCGAGAGACCCAATCACTCGATAAGTACTTGCAGGAAATAGGACAGGAAGATCTTATCACTGTTGAGGAAGAGGTGGAATTGGCTCAGAAAATCAGGGAAGGGGACCATAAGGCACTTGAAAAACTGACGAAAGCCAATTTGAGATTTGTGGTTTCTGTTGCCAAGCAATATCAGAATCAGGGATTGAGTTTACCGGACTTGATCAACGAGGGAAACCTCGGACTAATTAAGGCTGCCGAGAAATTTGACGAAACCAGAGGGTTTAAATTCATCTCGTATGCCGTATGGTGGATTCGTCAAAGCATTTTGCAGGCAATTGCAGAGCAAAGCCGCATTGTAAGATTGCCCCTTAATCAAGTGGGCTCTGTCAATAAAATCAATCGGCTGCTCAATAAATTCGAGCAAGAAAATGAACGCCGCCCAAGCATTGATGAGATTGCGGAAAACATAGATTTGCCTGAAGACAAAATAGAAGATGCCCTCAAAGTGAACAACAACCGCCATGTTTCCGTTGATGCGCCATTCATGGATGGAGAGGATAACAGCCTGTTGGACATTCTTCCTAATAATGATGCTCCTTTGGCAGACAAAGAACTGGTCATGGATTCTCTGAGAGAAGAAATTTCCAGGGCATTATCCACTCTCAATGAGAGGGAGCGCAATATTATCGAGTGCTTTTTCGGTATCAATCAACCCGAAATGACATTAGAGGAAATTGGCGATAAATTTCAGTTAACTCGAGAAAGAGTTCGACAGATAAAAGAGAAAGCTATTCGCAAACTTAGAAAGAATACAAAGAACAAACTCTTGAAATCATACTTAGGGTAATAATAAATCAAAGAAATGGGAAGTAAATTGGAATTGAGATTAAAAGTGATATTTACGGCCTTAATGCTATTGGTCGCAATGAATGTATCAGCATCTAATAAAAAAGCCACCATATATGCTTTTGGATTTTCAGCTTCATTCAATGATTCTACTGTTTATTTCACGGATGTCCAACAGATAGATAATGCCACCATAGAATCCAAAAGTAAGTTCTTGTCGGGTCGTACTGAATATGCAGACCAGTTTCGCGATTATTTTAACTCAATCGGATTGGAGCATCGCACATGCATCATCTTATATAGCTTGACTCTGAAGAATGCGGAGAAAAAACTTGTGAAGTTACGCAAGAGATATTCCAAGGATGGGCATTATAAGGTTAAGTATCTGACAGGGAACGAGTTCAAATTCAAAGTTGTCGGTCATGAAGAGCAAGTAACAGAACTGCCAACTCCTAAAATCGACGAAAGCAAGAAGAAGGGGAAAAAGCTTCCCAAAGAAAACCGGATTACAGACGATTCTCAATAAAGGGATTGAATTATGTCCCGTTAGGTATTTTTCACTAACACCGTTTCATGGATAGCATCAACCATTTCCAAATAGCTGAACTGAATATAAGGATTATCTTCAAAGAAGGTAGCCTTAATTCCATGACTCTTCTTCCATCCTTCGAACCCTTTCGGGTAAACGAGCTTAAAGGGGATCTTTTCTTCCAATTGACGATAGATGACTCTTTAAGGCCGATTCCAAAAAAACGAAGGGAACGAATCCGGGCTTTTGATACAGGTAATGGGGATACGATCGTAGACAGGATAGATGATGGCGGGTATCAATATATTATCAAAAACATTAATGGAGCTGATTGCTGCCTGTTAGAAAGCGACAAGAACTTCCGCGAATGCAAGTGTGCCCTAAACGGTAATTATAACATGCGCTCCTTCGGACTCAACAATGCCCTCATGCTGATCTTTGCTTTTGCCGGGAGCAGGAAACAGGTGTTGCTGATCCATGCCTCGCTGGTTCGGCAGAAAGGATATGGCTATGCGTTCATCGCCAAAAGTGGAACAGGAAAGAGTACACAAGTCAGCATGTGGCTTCGTTATCTGTCTGGCTGCGACTTAATGAATGACGATAATCCCATTATAAGGATTATTGATGGTGAGCCATTCATCTATGGCAGTCCATGGAGCGGCAAGACACCATGCTATCGCAATGCAAAAGCTCGTTTGGGAGCAATAACTCGAATTGACCGGGCAGAAGCCAACAGCATCGAGAAGCTTCCCCCAGTCGAGGCATTTACCTCCTTCCTCCCGTCGTGCTCGGCCATGAAATGGGATATCGACATCTACAACAGAATCTGTAATACCATCACCAAGGTGGTCGAGACAACAGGCATTTACACATTACATTGCCTGCCAAACCGCGAAGCAGCAGAAGTATGCAACAAGGCAATATCGAGATAAGGGAAGTCCAGTTCTCTAATGCGGAGCTCCTGCCGGAAATCGTGAAAATGATGGACGAAGGGCACACCGTAACCTTACGGTTGAGGGGCTACTCGATGCGTCCGTTTCTCGAGGACAACAGAGACAAGGCACTCATGGCAAAGGCAAAAGATTTTAAAAAGGGAGATGCCGTATTGGCAGAGATTGAGCCCAAACATTTTGTCTTGCATCGTGTCATAAAGATTAGTGGAAATGATGTAATCCTACGAGGAGACGGTAACCTTAGTACCGAACATTGCACGAAAGAAGATGTGAAGGGCTTTGTCATAGGGTTCTACAGGAAGGGTCGGGAAAAAATGGATAAGACCAACGGCCTCAAATGGACACTCTACTCACTTGTATGGGGAGCGCTCTACCCCATCCGCCGCTATCTGCTCGCCGCCTACAGGCGAATATGGCTAAAACTTTTCAAACCGATATAAGAATATGAAAGCAAAACCAGGTTTTAATCTCCGTGAAGTGTGTGGGGAAAATATCATTGTTGCAGAAGGTAAGGAGAACATAGACTTCAGCAACATCATCAGTATGAACGAAAGCTCCGCATATCTCTGGAAGAAAATCCAGGGGAAAGACTTTACGGCGGAGACCCTCCAGCGGCTCCTTCTTGAGGAATATGAAGTAAAAGAGGATAAGGCACTTGCCGATGCAAAGGACATCGCCCAGCAATGGGTGAAAGCCGGAATCGTGGAAGAATAGCCTGAGAGCCTCCTTCTCGTTATCACTTCTGACCGGAATGTTGGTAGTCGCAAGATGAAGAAAGAGCTTCTCATAGCCATTTCCATGGCTGTAGTTTCCGTACCGGCATCGGCCCAAACAACAATCTTTGGGGATGTCAAGAATACTGACGGGCATCACATCGAGTATGTCAGCCTTAGGGTTGACAGCCAGTACACCATCTCCGACAAAGACGGCAACTTCGTGCTTCGGATACCAGAGGGGCATAGGTCGGACCTTGTTGTCAGCCATTTAAGTTACAAGACCCAGACAATACCCTATGCACAGTACAGGTCGGGAAGCCTTCATGTGCGTCTGGAAGAAAAGGTTCAAACGATTGGAGATGTAACCATTGCCGCTCCAAGAGCCAAGATAGTTAAAGTCGGGCGACAGGGGATGAAGATGCCGGGGGATGCCGCGTTCACGACAAATCCGGAAGATGGGGGCAATCATTTCTACGATTACGAGCTTGGCCCAGTCATAAAACCCGGCAAGAATTACCTTTTGAGGCAGTTCTCCCTGCACATAGATAAGTGCACCTACCAGTCCTGCGTCCTTCGCCTGACGGCCTATGAAGTATGTGGAGGGAATATTGCCCCCGTACAACACAGGCCGATATACATCCACTGCGGCAAGGATCACCAGAATACAGACTACACGCAAAGATTCCTCGACAATATCGTTTTCAAGAAAGGCCATACCTATTATATCGGTATAGCCCTGGTTTCTGCCGAGGGGGCTGGCAGCATCAGCTTCCCTGCCTGCCTCCATAGAGGCTATGCCCACAAACTTGATACGGGCAGAATCAAAAAACTTCCTGCCTCATTAGCCTTAAATCTTAGCGGCATCGTTGTGAAGGAACAGGCCTTGCCGGGTCGCAGCGACCGCGTCCCGAACTCACGGTAACGGCAGACCACCCGTCTTGAGGCCGCCTCCACAAATCTTACACGCCGTGTGTAAACGCATTACAGACAACGAGTAACGAGTTTACACACGGCGTGTAAGAACGCTATATGCAGCCTTTTCCGGGGGCAACCGTATGTGCTCTGGCTGCCTACTGCCTTATTTCAGCTCACTGATAAAGAAGTTTGCCACCTGACGCAACAAGTGATTACGCGTATTGCCACCATATATACTATGATTGCGGTTGGTGTAAAACAGTTCCTTAAAATCCTTGTCTGCCTGTACCAAGGCCTCCGAATACTCAAAACTGTTCTGCGGATGGACATTGTCATCGGCCACTCCGTGGCATATCAGCAGGGAGCCGTGCAGCTTCGAGGCACGCTCTATGGGATTGGTGGCATAGCCTTCCGGGTTCTCCTTTGGAGTCCGCATGTATCGCTCTGTATAAATGGTGTCGTAAAACTTCCAGTTTGTGGGGGGAGCTATTGCCACTCCTGCCCTAAACACATTGCGGCCTTCGCTCATGCTCATCAGGGTGTTGAAGCCTCCAAAGCTCCACCCCCAGATGCCGATACGGTCTTTGTCCACATAGCTTTGCTTGCCCAGCCACAGGGCTGCCTCCACCTGATCCTTTGATTCCAGGTCTCCCATTCTCAAATAGACTGCCTTCTCGAAGCCCGAGCCACGGCCTCCTGTCCCTCGTCCGTCAACAGAGACGACGATAAAGCCGTGCTCCGCAAGATAATAATCAAAGGCCCCTCCCTGCCCCATGCTGCCGGCACTCCATGAGTTTACGACCTGCTGACTGCCCGGACCACTATACTGGTGCATGATTACGGGATATTTTCGGGAAGCGTCAAAGCCTGCCGGCTTTATCATCCATCCGTCAAGTTTCACCCCCTCGGGTGTCGTAAACGAGAAGGCTTCCTTCTTTGTCCATCCATATTGAGCCACCTTTGACCTTAAGGCCTGATTGTCCTCAAGTATTGAAAGAACTTTCCCGTTCTGGTCGCGCAGTGTATATAAATAAGGTGTATTGTAATCGCTCCATGTGTTTATAAAGAATTTATAGTCTCCGGAAAACATCGCGGTGTTCCAGCCTTCCTTATCGGTGAGCCTTTCCGTCTTTCCGTTCTTGTGGGAAACATAGACCTGACGATCGTGAGGGCTTATTGCCGCAGCCTGATAATATACATCTCCCGTGGCTTCATCATACCCGTATACATCCGTTATGTCATAATTGCCATCGCCAATCTTCCTGATCTGCGTCCCTGCCATGTTGTAAAGGTAGAGATGCATGTAACCATCACGATCACTGGGGAGAAGAATCGTGCTGTGTCCCACAAGCACCCCTTCCACAGCTTCTTCTTTCACATAACATTTCGATTCTTCCTTTATCAGCAACCGGGCTACAGTCGAACGAGGGTTGACCATGTAAAGATTCAGCTCATCCTGGTGTCGGTTCATCGTGTAGACAATGATTTTCGAGGCGTCGGCCGTCATTTTGATTCGTGGAATATAGCCTTCTGCCTCCAATGGTATTTGCAGTTTATAAGTCTGATGGCTCTTTATATCATAGCTCCACGCCGATACGATCGAATTATCTTCACCTGCTTTAGGGTACTTATAGGAGTAATCTCCCGGGTATGAGGCAAATTCCATCATCTCCGGCTGCAACCCTTTAAACAACTGCAAGGAATAGGTTTTGACTTTCCGCTCGTCGTATTTAATCCAACAGAGCATTGTCCCATCCGCATTGAAGCAGAAGGCCCGGTTGAAGCCGAACTCTTCCTCGCTCACCCAATCTGGGATACCATTCATGATTTCATTGAATTTCCCATCTTTGGTAACTTGACTTTCCGCGTTGTCATATAGCAGTTTTACGAGAAAGAGGTTATTGTTGCGGACAAATGCTATCTGGTTTCCGTCTGGCGACCATAAGGGCACCTGCTGCTTGCCGTTGTCTGAAAGTTTTTCAAGCTTTGTCGTTTTAATGTTGTAAATATAGAAATCAGCCTTATAGGATCGGCGATAGATTCTTTCGGTATTAGTGGCAATCAGCATTTTGTCTCCTTTCGGTGAGAACATATAGTTGTCAAAACGACTTATTTTCTCCCCCATCGTATTGTCCACATCAAATAAGACGGCGGTCTGTTTGCCCGTTTTGAAAGAGTACTGGAGAATCTGCTTGCCGTCTTGAGATATGCGGGCATACTGATCCGTCCCATCAATAGGATAAATGCCGCTGATGGTCTTGGCTGCAAAAGCTCCTGAAGTGATGTCTTTAATGCTCATTTTCTGCGCACTTACCGCAACGGAAGAGACCGCTAAAAGCAATGCCATGGTCGAAAGAACTTTCTTTATCATATCTTAATTTGTTTTATTGCAAAGATACTAAAAGATTGCCAAACAAGCAGTGTTTTGGTTTCTTTTTTGTAAATTTGCGGCAGAATATGCGGAAACATTTCAATGATTACGGTTCCTGGATCCACTCTAAATTCCCATTTAAGGTTCAGAAGATATCCATCGACGCCGGTTTTTCCTGTCCTAACAGGGACGGGAGAATCTCTCAGAGAGGATGTATCTATTGCGACAACCGTACTTTTAATCCCTCATATTGCAATCCTGGGAAAGGCATAAAAGAACAAATCCGGGAAGGAAAGATATTCTTCGGTCGGAAATATCCTGACATGAAGTACCTCGCATACTTTCAAGCCTTCACAAACACTTATGCTCCGTTAGACGACTTGAAGAGACTCTATGAAGAAGCCCTGCAAGATCCTGATATCGTGGGGCTTGTAATTGGCACGCGCCCTGATTGTGTTTCTGACGAATTATTAGATTATTTAGCTGAATTAAGCCATAAGACCTTCTTGATTGTAGAGTACGGCATTGAGAGCGCAAACGATGAAACTCTCAAGCTGATAAATAGAGGACACGGCTTCAAATGTTGTGAAGAAACCATCCGAAAAACACACGAGAAGGGCATCATTACAGGCGGTCACATCATCCTTGGCCTGCCGGGAGAAGACTGCAACGAGTCGTTAAGGCAAGCCCCTATTATATCTTCTCTCCCACTCAACATTCTGAAAATCCACCAAATGCAGGTAATCAAAGGGACTAAGCTCGCAAGAATGTATGCCGAACACCCATTCCATCTCTATTCCGTGGAAGAATACATCGAGCTGATAGCCCGGTATATTCAGTTTCTTCGGAAAGACCTGGTATTGGAAAGGTTTGTCAGCCAGTCGCCTTCCGACCTTCTCATAGCCCCGAAATGGGGACTGAAGAACTTTGAATTCACGCATCTCCTGACAAATTACCTAAGAAAGAACGGCATCTATCAAGGCATGATCTTGGAATAATCGTCCAAGGCAAGCAGTTCAGATACCGTCAGCCCCTTGTGCAATGTCATGAAATTATCTATGATACGGGTGTATTCTGTGTTAAAGAATGGCGTTTTCAAAGCCTGGTTCGTTACCCACATCACCTTTGCCATATGAAGGTCGTGCTCGAGCTGGGTACGCCTTTCGAAATCTTGAATCGGATAAAGGCTCAAGAGATAGAAGGTTACGCAGTCCGGAACGATGTAGGAGCGGGTCATAGACTCCCGCTGCTGATAGCTGTAATACTTCTCGTAAAGCGGATAATTCTCGCCCATATACTTGTCCAGGCAAATCCCTATGCTCTTGTCGCCTATGATGATGCTCTGATCCAAGGCGCCGATTTGCGCATAGACCCGCGGTATGGAAAGACCCGGGATCTGCTCCTTCAAATAATCGAAAGCCGCATTCAATCCCTTGTTCAAATCGTCCATATTGGCATATTCGGCCTCCGTGTCGGAAATGAGCGTCAGCAATGTAGAATCCTGAAAGAAGCGAAGAAACTTGGAACTGATTTCCGGATCATTGACTTCACCAATCTGCAGAACCTTCTCCAACAAAGTTCGGGTCTCCACGGGAAACTCGGTGTTCATCCTTTGCAAGGCTGAAAAATCACTGGTGGTGAGATAGCGGCTCTCCAAACGGTCATAACGCAGCACTTCAATGCGGGCATTATGATCTTCGTCCCCATACGGCCTCTGCTTAAGCTCACAAGCCGTAAAAAGAAACAGGGTCATTAAAATGACAAGATAGAGATTCTTCACCTTATGTCAACAATCTTTGTTTTTATAGAGGCAAAAATACTAAAAAACATTTTTAATTCCAAATTTTTTGCTAAAAAACTTAAATATTTTCGTGGAATTTCCCGTTTTAACTTAAAATCGCAAAAATCTCCATGGGAGCTCAAGGCGTACTTTTGTTTTTCTCCCCTTAAGGAGAATTCCCATCAGGAGGGGCTGCATAGAGCAAGAAATGCCGACAACCGGTTTACAAAATCGGCGAGATTGTCGGACGAAATCGCCGATTTCGTAAGGAAGGAAGCCGTCTTTCGCTTCATGACCAGCCGGCAGCAGCCCGAAGAAATGTGTTTTCTCCCATTATCTATAGGCATCAATGCCGGAACAAAAGGTGTGGACGGTTACATTATTTTATTAAAAAACAGCCAACTTTTTTCATATATCAAGAATTCTTAGTACCTTTGCAATGTTTTTTAGACACAAGGAGGCCTGTACTCAAAAGCCTGTTTTGGAACACAATAAAGAAATAACTATAAGATTCAATTATGAGTAGACAAGTTGAAAAGATCAAGGACCTGATTGCCAAACGCGAGCAGGCCCGCCTTGGAGGCGGCGAAAAAGCCATCGAGAAACAGCATGCCCGCGGCAAATACACGGCGCGGGAAAGAATCGAGATGCTGGTCGACGAGGGCAGTTTCGAGGAATATGACATGTTCAAGCTGCACCGTTGCCATAACTTCGGCATGGAAAAGAAGCAGTATTATGGCGACGGCGTGGTAGCCGGCTCGGCAACCATCGACGGAAGACTGGTATATGTCTATGCCCAAGACTTTACCGTGAACGGCGGCTCGCTGTCAGAGACCATGGCACAGAAGATCTGCAAAATCATGGATATGGCTATGACCATGGGGGCGCCGGTCATCTGTATGAACGACTCTGGAGGTGCCCGTATCCAAGAAGGCATCAACTCTCTTGCCGGCTATGGCGAGATCTTCGAGCGCAACATCCTTGCAAGCGGCGTGGTTCCCCAGATCTCTGCCATCCTCGGGCCGTGTGCCGGAGGTGCCGTTTATTCCCCCGCTCTGACCGACTTCATCTTTATGAAGGAGCAGACTTCATATATGTTCCTTACCGGACCGAAGGTTGTAAAGACCGTAACGGGCGAGGACATTGACGCCGAACATCTCGGTGGGGCAACCGTGCATGCCACAAAAAGCGGCGTTACGACTTTCACGGCAAAGACAGAAGAGGAATGTATGGAGATGATCAAAACCTTGCTCTCCTATATTCCATCTAACAATATGGAAGAGGCTCCACGCGTGGAATGCAACGACCCGATTGACCGCAAGGACGATTTACTCAACGAAATCATCCCCGACGACCCCAATATGGCCTATGACATGTATAAAGTCATCACCGCCATTACCGACAATGGTGATTTCTTTGAGGTGCAACCCAAATTCGCCAAGAATATCATCACAGGTTTTGCCCGCTTCAACGGGCAGAGCGTAGGCATCGTTGCCAACCAGCCTTCGGCCTATGCCGGCGTTCTCGACACGAATGCCTCTCGTAAAGGAGCACGCTTCGTGCGCTTCTGCGACGCGTTCAACATTCCTATCGTCAGTCTTGTGGATGTGCCAGGCTTCCTGCCGGGCACCGGTCAGGAATATAATGCCGTCATCCTTCACGGAGCCCAATTGCTCTATGCCTATGGTGAGGCTACTGTTCCAAAGATTACCATTACGCTCCGCAAGAGCTATGGCGGAAGCCACATCGTGATGGGATGCAAGCAATTGCGTGCCGACCTGAACTTTGCATGGCCAACTTCTGAGATTGCCGTGATGGGCGCATCCGGGGCGGTTGCCGTCCTCTCGGCTAAGGAAGCCAAGGCCAAAAAGGATGCGGGAGAGGATGTCAAGGCTTTCCTCGCAGAAAAGGAAGAAGAATATACAGAGCTCTTTGCAAATCCCTATCAGGCTGCGCAATATGGCTACATTGACGATGTTATCGAGCCTCGCAATACCCGTTTCCGCATCTGTCGCGGTCTGGCTCACCTTGCGACGAAGAAGCAGAGTCTGCCGGCAAAGAAGCATGGCTGCATGCCTATGTAACCCGAAAAAATGAATATCAATTGAAGATGATGGATAAGAACATATATGCAGCCATTGCCATGGCCATATTCGAATATCAGGGAAACAATGTGCACGACAAGGAAGCGGGGCTCATTACGATCAAGCAACGCCCCACTCTCTGGAATGCAAAGTTCTTGAGTGTAACACCAAAACCATAAAGAGGAATGAAAGAATTTAAATATACCATTGGTGGTAAGGAATACAAAGTTGCCATCGGTGAAATCGACGAGAACAATGTAGCTGAGGTTACCGTGAACGGAGAGAGCTACAAGGTGCAGATGGAGCAAACTGCCGAACCGGAGAAAGCAAAGGTTGAGCTCGGCAAACCAACTGCAGAAGAGCCTGGAGAAACTTCAGCTTCCGCAGCAAATGTAAATACGGCCAATGCCATCAAGGCGCCGCTTCCTGGCACAATCACAAGTATTGAGGTTACTGTTGGCCAGGAAGTTAAGGCGGGCGACACCGTTGTGGTCCTTGAGGCCATGAAAATGGCAAACAACATCGAAGCTGAAAAAGACGGCACGGTTACCGCTATCTGCGTAAAGCCAGGACAATCAGTTCTCGAGGAAGACGCTCTCGTTGTAATTGAGTAAAATTTACAACAAAAGCAAAAATAAAAAGCAAAATACAAAAATTCCCTAATAAAGCGTTCACTTTTGTTTGAAAAACAGCAAAAGTGGACGCTTTCTCAAAAAAAGAATGTATCTTTGCATAACCAACTATAACTGATATGGCAAAGAAAATATTATTCATCAACCAGGAGATAAACCCTTTTGTACCTGAAACAGAAATGTCGGTTATGGGGCGTGAGCTCCCCCAGACGGCACAAGAGGCTGGATTCGAGATTCGCAATTTCATGCCCAAATGGGGAACCATCAATGAGCGCCGCAATCAGTTGCACGAGGTAATCCGTCTCTCTGGAATGAATCTTATTATCAATGAGAGCGACCACACGCTGATCATCAAGGTGGCCTCTATCCCAACTTCCCGTATCCAAGTATATTTCATAGATAACGAAGACTATTTCTCGAAGCGGCAAATGGAAAAGAACGAAGCAGGCGTCGAATATTCTGACAATGGCGAACGCGCCATCTTCTATGCCCGCGGCGTATTGGAAACCGTGAAGAAACTCCGCTGGGTTCCTGACTTGGTAGTATGCCACGGATGGATATCCGCCGTTATTCCTTTCTATATAAAGACGGCCTACAAGGATGAGCCTTCGTTCTCCAACAGCAAGGTGGTTATGACACTTTATGAGAAACAGCTGACAGATAACTTGTCTGACAGATTCAAGGAATGTTTGGAATTCCGTGATGCCAAATCCAACTTGCTAAAGAATTATAAGGATAAATTTGACTTTTTAGAATTGGGCAAACTCGCAATTGACTACAGCGATGGTGTCATCGAGGGCGGTAAGGATGTCAACGCAGAACTTCTCGGCTATGCAAAGGACAAGGAAATCCCCCTGCTTGATTTCCCTGGTTATGGCAATACCGATGCCTATACAGATTTCTACAAAAGCCTTATAGGACAAGAAAAACAGAAAGATTGCTTTTAGATATACACAAATTAATGAAACCAAAGTTCTTCGCAGGTCTTGTACTTGCATCTTTCGTTTTCGCATCTTGCGACACAACAACAGATTCATTGGGGATTTCCATAACGGATATCGCCGATAATCTGACCATTAAAACAGATACTTTCACGGTAATGACACGCTCCCTGAAAGCCAACTCTGTATTGTCTCGTACAACAACAGCTTATCTCGGCAAGGTCCGCGATCCGGAGACAGGAGCGTATATTACAGGCGACTGTATGATTCAATTTCATAATTTAGAGAATTACGAGTTCCCCAAGAAAGATGATATACGGAGTCTGAAAGATGGAGAAGTAATTGCTGACTCGGTAGAAATCCGCCTCTATTATGACACATTCTATGGGGATTCGCTTGTGCCAATGAAAATGAGCGTCCATGAACTTGACAAGCCTCTTGCTGACGGGAATTATTATACAGACTACGATATTGAAGGAATGGGCTATCTCCGTAAGAACGGCCCGATTGCAGAACTGCCTTATACGCTGACAGACCTTAATATTCCGGAAAGTCTCCGCAAGAAAAGTTCATACCGAAAGAATATTCGCATAAACCTTGACAAGTCCTATACTGACAAGGAGGGTAACTCCTATAACAACTTTGGCACATATATTATGCGTACTTACTATAAGAATCCGTCTTATTTTAAAAACGCATACACATTCATACAGAATGTCGTGCCGGGCTTCTACTTTAAGAGTGAAAGCGGTCTTAACTCCATGGCATATATCTCGGCAAGTCAATTGAATGTGTATTTCAGGTACAATTATAAGGATAGCATTTACACCGGAATCGCATCATTTGCTGGTACGGAAGAGGTTTTGCAGACAACGCATTTCACCAATGACAATCATGTCATAGACCAGTTGGTGGCTGATAACACCTGCTCCTACCTCAAATCTCCTGCCGGTATCTTTACAGAGATGACATTGCCAATAGACGAGATTGTAAAGGGACATGAAAATGATTCAATCAATTCGGCCAAGATAAGCCTAAACCGCATAAACAATTCCACGAATAGTGAATATTCGCTCGATGTCCCATCAACAATATTAATGATACCAAAGGCGCAGCTTCATTCTTTCTTTGAAAGCAATAGTCTGCCTGACTATAAGTCATCGTTTCTCGCTACATACACAAATAGCACCAATACATATACCTTTAACAACATCTCGGGCATGATTAGCTATATGAACAAACACCGCACGGGAAACGATTGGAATAAAGTGGTATTGATACCAGTAAATGCAGCATACACGACCGTGAGCTCATCAACGATCCTTACGAGCATAACGCATGACATGTCGCTTACAAGTACGAAATTAGTGGGGGGGCTCAATAATCCGGGCTCACCAATAAAGATAGGCGTAATCTATTCTAAATTCAAGTAAATGGCAGATAACTTCTTAGAACGCCATAGGGATGAATATGAGGCTCGAAAAGCGGAATGGTTACTCCGAAAGAAAAGCCCTTATAAAACAAATAGAAGTTTGGATAAACCCGAAGATGAAAGTTTATAGGCAACGATGGCATTCCCTATATGTGGGGATGCCATCGTTGCTGCTAATTAAGAAATAACCTTGAATTTCGCAAACTTCAGCAACAATTGTTTGGTTCCGGTATTTTGAAATTCCACGGTAGCTTTCGCGTTTTCTCCTGTTCCTTCAACTTTAATGATTTTTCCAAGGCCAAAACGCTGGTGTTCAATCATTACTCCTTCTGCCAAGGAGGTCATATCATGCGGAGAGGGCGATTCCTTTGTTTTTCTACCGCCATTCTGAATCGCATCAGTAACCTTTCTCAAACTTCCACCACTACGGACTAATCGCTGTTTAAAAGACTCCGACAAAGGGTCAACAGCTATCTCTTGTTGATGCCGGGAAGTGATTTTCTGTTTAGGATCTGCCATAAACTGTCCAGCAACAGGTTTGGAATTTTGCCATCTATCAGATCTCTGCGGATAGAATGTATTTATTTCACCATCTGCATCCCAAAGCTTTCTTTTATACCTTTCCCATTTGGAATCCATATCGGGAACAGTCCCCTCCTCTATACTTATATGTCTCGGATCTATCTCTTTAAGGAAACGGCTTGGCGTATCAAATTCCATTTTTCCATATCTAAAGCGATTTCTTGCACAAGTTAAGATGCAATGCCGTTCAGCTCGTGTTATGGCAACATAAAGCAGTCTTCGTTCCTCTTCTAATTCACGAAGGTTATTAGCTGCCATCGGGCTTGGAAAAATGTTCTCTTCCATTCCCACTATGAATACCGTGGGGAACTCAAGCCCCTTTGCGGAGTGTATAGTCATTAAGGCAACTTTGCTTGTTTCATTATCATTACTGTCGAGGTCGGAAAGCAACGACACTTCTTGCAAGAAATCCGGAAGAAGCGCCTCGTGTTCTCTCCCCTCCTCTTTTCTTCCTTCGACAAAGTCATTCATCCCGTTTAAAAACTCCTCAAGATTCTCTTGTCTGGACAATCCCTCTGGGTCCGAATTAGAATATATATCCATGCTAATACCGCTTATGGAAATAATTTCCTTTCCCAGCTCATATACATCAGTACTGTTTAGCTTTTGAATGAAGGCTGTTATCATATTCCTGAATCCATTGATTCTCGAAAGTGTGCCTTTGCTTAAATTCAACTCATATAATGCCGGGGTATTGATAATTTCCCATAAGCTCACCGTACTTTGCTGGGCAGCTTCAATAATCTTTTGTATGGTTGTATTGCCTATTCCTCTCGCAGGATAATTAATTATTCGTTTAAATGCCTCTTCATCATTAGGATTTACCACCAGGCGGAAGTATGCGATGATATCCTTTATTTCCTTTCGCTGATAGAAGCTCAGTCCTCCATAGATACGATAAGGAATTCCTTGCTTCCGCATTTCTTCTTCGAAAGGCCGGCTCTGTGCATTTGTCCTATACAAGACGGCAAAATCAGAATATTCACAACTTTCCTGTCTCTTAATCTTTTGGATGTTCTTCGTAACAACGGCGGCTTCCTCACGGTCGCTATATACAGGTTTCAGTATCAGTTTCTCTCCTTCTTCATTTTTACTATATACATCTTTATCTATCTGCCGCTGATTATGTTTCATCAGACTGTTAGCTGCCAGGACGATCCGCTGAGTTGATCGATAGTTTTGCTCCAGTTTAAAGAGCCGGGAACTCTTATATATTTTCTGGAAATCAAGTATATTGTCAATGTTGGCACCACGAAACCCATAGATACTCTGATAGTCATCGCCGACAACGCATATCTTCTGGTTTTCTTTTGTCAAAAGCCATACTATTTGCTGTTGTACATAGTTGGTATCCTGATATTCATCGACCAATACATATTGGAACCGCTCCGCATACTTCTCCCGAACAGATTGATTATCCCGGAAGAGCTTAAATGTATTCGTCAACAAATCATCGAAGTCCATGGCATTGGCTTGCCGAAGTCGATTTTCATAGGTTGAATATATCTTATATAGCTCCGGCATTCTCATTTGTTTATCCCGCTCCAGCAGACTTCCGTCATTGGCATATTGTTGGGCAAAGCACAAATGATTCTTCGCCATGGAAATTCGATTATGTACCGAAGCAGGCTTGTATGCCTTGTCGTCCAGTTGCATTTCCTTGATAATAGCCTTCAAGAGTGAGCGACTATCCGCTTCGTCATATATGGTAAATGCCGGCGTATACCCCGCCAAATCGGCCTCGTATCTGAGAATTCTGGAAAAAATCGAATGGAAAGTGCCCATCCATAACTCGCGCGCCTTACCGTTTCCCACAAGACTGCCTATGCGCTCCTTCATTTCATTTGCCGCCTTATTTGTAAAAGTGAGGGCAAGAATATTCCAAGGACTCATGCCTTTCTGTAGGAGGTATGCTATCTTATAGGTCAGCACGCGGGTTTTCCCAGAGCCCGCACCTGCAATTACAAGTTCTGGCCCATCGCAGTATTCTACAGCCTGACGCTGGCTTTCATTCAATTGGGTGAGTATGTTTTCCGTCATTACGAACTTATCTTTTATTGTGATATATACCGCCAGATACCGTTTTGGGATCTATATCTTTGCCCTCTTTGGGGAATGAGGGTATGAATTTCATTTCCCGTTCTATGCGACGCTGCCTTTGCCTCATATATGCACTTGGATATTTAGAGGAGAATTTCCGCGGATTGGGAAGGGTTGCGGATATTAACGCACAGTCTGCCCTGGACAGTTCTTTGGCAGTTTTTCCAAAATGATATGCCGCGCACGCGTCAACGCCATAAACGCAATCCCCCATTTCTATGGAATTCAGATAGACTTCCATGATGCGCTGCTTGCTCCATATCAGCTCGATGAGCGCCGTGAAATAGACCTCAAATCCCTTTCTGACCCAACTCCGACCCGGCCACAAAAAGACATTCTTAGCCGTCTGCTGCGAAATCGTACTTGCCCCATGCACCTTAGCGGTCTTACTCTTGAGATTATGGGCGGCAGCCTTTTCTATGGCATTATAATCAAATCCATGATGCAGCAGAAACCTTTGGTCTTCACTTGCCATTACGGCAACGGGCATATGCGGCGAGATTTCATCCATGGAGACCCAATGGTGGCGCATCGTAAGGCTTCCATTTTCCACACACCTTATAATCATTAACGGCGTTACATAAACAGGCAGAAACCTGTATGCAACCACAGCTGTTATTGTGGAAGCAAAAAAGAGAGCTGTTATCCAACGAATGGCCTTGAGTATCAACCTCATTTCTACAGAAAGAGGGATGCACACTTTCTATATGGCATGCATCCCTGTTTTAGTTTGACTTAAAATTCTATACACTTTACTTCAATGTACCGGCATTGGCCGCGTCGACCATCGTCTGGGAAGCATACAAATATACTTCTACACGGCGATTCTGCTGTCTGCCTGCCGAGGTGGAGTTGTCTGCCACAGGCTCCGAGCTGCCCTTGCCTACGATGTTCTTGAATTGGGAAGACGGGACTCCACAGCTCTTAAGATAGCTTACGACACTCTGCGCGCGGCTGTTGGACAACGGGATGTTAATACCATCGTTCCCCGTAGAATCCGTGTGCCCATAAATATCAACATGGCAATCGGCATTATTCCTCAGCACTCCCGCGAATTTCGCAAGCTCGTTCTTGGACCTTGCGTTCAATACCGCCTTGTTCGTAGCAAATAGGATACCGCTGTCAAAGGTTACCTTGACTGCAGCCAGTCCGTTGGCATCGGTTACTTCCTCCACTTTGGCATTCTGGACCTGGGCGGCCGTTTCCTGCGCGACTTTATCCATGTGTCGGCCAATCAGCGCACCTGCGCCCGCACCGACGGCACCGCCTATTGCCGCACCGATAGCCGTGGCCTTAGAATCTTTACCGATAATATTACCAAGTATACCGCCCAACACGGCACCACCTCCGGCGCCGGCCAGACTGCCCGTTCCCTGCTTTGTTGCGCAAGAAGTAACTCCACTCATTACGGTCAGGAAAGCAAGGCCCAATGTCATCAATTTCATTTTTCTCATAATCTATTTAATTTTAAATGTCTGTATCAATAGGATTTGAATCTATTGCAAAGATAATTCTTTTTTCGCATAATGGCTGTTTTACCAACTTTTTTTAGTACTTTTGCTGCAAAATTAGAGATTCCAGAAATCTCTGCGCCGGGATTTTGCCTAAAGGATGATAGGCATTTCCCTAAAAGCAGCAAAATAAAGACAGAAATAAATTATGGCAAAAGAATTAAAAGAGCTTACCAAGCGTGCCGACAACTACAGTCAGTGGTATAACGACTTGGTAGTAAAGGCAGACCTCGCCGAGCAGTCTGCCGTCCGGGGATGCATGGTCATCAAGCCATATGGCTATGCCATCTGGGAAAAAATGCAGGCACAGCTTGACAAGATGTTTAAGGAAACCGGTGTTCAGAACGCCTATTTCCCATTGCTAATCCCCAAGTCATTCCTTTCGCGAGAGGCCGAACATGTGAAAGGATTTGCCAAGGAGTGTGCCGTAGTTACCCATTACCGCCTCAAGGCCGACGAAGATGCCAATGGCGTCGTGGTCGATCCTGCGGCTAAGTTGGAAGAGGAACTCATCGTGCGCCCTACTTCCGAGACCATCATTTGGAACACCTATAAGAATTGGATACACTCTTATCGCGACCTTCCCCTGATGTGCAACCAGTGGTGCAATGTCATGCGCTGGGAAATGCGCACCCGGCCCTTCCTCCGCACATCAGAGTTCCTGTGGCAGGAAGGCCACACGGCCCACGCCACCCGTGAAGAAGCGGAGTCTGAAGCACAGAAGATGCTGCATGTATATGCCGACTTTGCCGAGAAATGGATGGGCGTTCCCGTAATCCAGGGAGTAAAAAGTGAGACCGAAAGATTTGCCGGAGCTCTCGACACTTACACCATCGAGGCTATGATGCAGGATGGCAAGGCGCTTCAGAGCGGCACATCCCACTTCCTCGGGCAGAACTTTGCAAAATCCTTTGATGTAACATTCCTGAACAAGGAGAACAAACCCGAGTATGTGTGGGCTACCTCCTGGGGTGTCTCGACGCGACTCATCGGAGCCCTCATCATGACCCATTCTGACGACAACGGCTTGGTGCTTCCTCCACGGCTCGCACCGATTCAGGTTGTCATCGTGCCTATCACCAAGGGCGAGGAACAGCTAAAGGCGATTACCGGGAAGTTAACCCCTGTCATCGACGCTCTTCGTGCGGCGGGTATCAGCGTGAAATACGACGACTCTGGCAACAAACGACCAGGTTTCAAATTCGCGGACTACGAATTGAAAGGCGTCCCCGTGCGCCTCGTAATGGGCGGTAGAGATCTGGAAAACAATACCATTGAGATCATGCGCCGCGACACCCTTGAAAAAGAGAGCGTGTCTTTCGAAGGCATTGTTGAGCGTGTGAAAAATCTTCTTGAGGACATTCAGGAAAACATATTCGAGAAGGCCCGCACCTATCGCGATGCTCACATTTATGAATGCGACGACTATGAGGAATTCAAAGAGCGCATTCAAGGGGGAGGATTCTTCCTTTGCCATTGGGATGGAACAGCCGAGACCGAGGCGAAAATCAAGGAAGAGACACAAGCTACGATTCGCTGCATTCCCTATGGTTTCGAGCAGACGCCGGGAGTAGACATGGTTTCTGGCAAGCCAGGCAAGGCGCGCGTGATTATCGCCCGCAGCTATTAACTTACTGGTCCGCACCCCTATATCATCCTTGTAGCGGCTCCTAATAGGCAGGCTGTGGTTGCTTGCCTATTAGGATGCTGCCACTTATTATCATGGAATCTGCCACCCTGATGAGGGATAATCACCCCCCTTGTGCCTGACAGCCGCAAACAGAATGACAAAATCGGCGATTTTGTCTGACAATTTCGCCGATATTGTACGACAAAGTCGCCGAAATTGTCATCCCACTAACCGCCTTTACACATTCTCCCGATATCGGCCAGTCGAAGCGGGCACGACTTCTGAATTTCCTGTTGCCTATTTATGGCATGTTTTTTGCTGTATTTAAGAGACGACGGGGAGGGACGCCGCTTAACATTTTTTATGCAAAAATAAATCCGATATATTGAACAAGGTATCGTTATTTTTTGTAATTTTGCAATGTTTTTCGGTAACTTCAACCGGAAAATAACTGATTATCAAGTTGTTAGAAAGGATAAGCTATATAAGATGAGACAATTAAAGATTCAAAAGAGTATTACGAATCGTTCAAGCGAAGCCCTGGATAAGTATCTGGTGGAGATTGGGCGAGCACCTCTCATTTCAATTGATGAAGAAATAGAATTAGCACAAAAGATAAAGAAAGGAGGACCGGAAGGCGAACGGGCAAAGGACAAGCTGGTAACGGCCAACCTGCGTTTTGTTGTCTCCGTGGCAAAACAATACCAACATCAAGGCCTTACCCTCACCGACCTCATAGACGAGGGTAATATCGGCTTGATAAAAGCGGCTCAGAAATTTGACGAAACTCGCGGTTTTAAGTTCATCTCCTATGCTGTTTGGTGGATTCGGCAGAGTATTCTTCAGGCCATCGCAGAGCAGAGTCGCATCGTTCGCCTGCCGTTGAATCAGGTAGGGTCTCTGAACAAAATTAACCACGAAATCAACAAGTTTGAGCAAGAGAACCAGCGCCATCCTTCAGTCGGCGAACTTGCTGAGGCAACAAACATCGATGAAGAGAAGATTGGGCAGAGCCTGATGGCCGATGGCCACCATGTAAGTATTGACGCTCCCTTCCAAGACGGCGAAGACAACTGCATGCTCGATGTAATGCCTTCCGGTGATGACAGCCGTACGGACAGACAGGTCGACCACGAGAGCATGGCCATGGAACTAAACCAAGTATTGATCAAGGTACTGAAGGATCGTGAAATAACGATCATCCGAGAGTGCTTCGGAATCGGCTGCCACGAAAAAGGTTTAGAAGAAATCGGCGATCAGCTCGGTCTCACCCGTGAGCGAGTACGCCAGATTCGCGAGAAAAGCATAGCCAAACTTCGCGACAGCGGCAATGCTAAAATTCTGATGAAATATCTCGGATAAGTTTAAGATCATTCAAAAATATCCCCCCGTCTCTATTGTGGAAACGGGGATTTTTGTTACCTTTGTAAATGATGCGCATGGCAAAATACATATTTTTATTAGCCTTTACATGCTTGTCCCAAGTAGTGAGAGCAGACAGCGAGGAGAAGAATGATGCCCTCATGTTGGGTCGCGTGTTCAACTATATATCTACCGTCGACACCGCAGAGTTGAACGATGCCATCAGCTACTCATATGTAAAGAGCAAATTTGAGGTGGAGAGACGAAACATCGCACTGCTTCCCGTTCCTTCGATGTACCGAGTTGCGCACGGCCCCCGGCGGAAATATATCACCGAAAGCTATTATCGCGTTATTCATCACAACATGGAAAATGTAGAAACGAAAAGAATGGTTTTCCTCAGTACAATACCTCATCATGGAAGTGCTTTGCCCACAATCGGCAAGTTTCTGAGGCCAACAATATACTCTGAAACCATCATTGAAGATTACATTCTGTCTCCATTCTGCCAGACGAACAAGCGATTTTATAAATACAATGTTATCTTTCTTCCTCAACATAAGGTGAATATCTATTTTCAGCCGAGAATAGAAAATACACAGCTGGTCAAAGGATCCGTAGTGGTCGACTCGCTTTCCGGCCGCATTATAAGTGGATATATGGATGGAGAATATGACATGATATCATTTCACTTGACACTTAAGATGGGTGATGAAGGGGCGAGATCATTATTTCCCGTAAGCTGCGATTTGAAGGCTGAGTTTGACTTCATAGGGAATAAGATTGCCGCAAGGTATTCAGCTTATTTTGGTCTGGAAAAGACGATAGATGATTATGTCGACGAAGTAGAGGATTTGCGGCTGATGTCTCGATTGCGGACGAAGGAGTTAAGGCCTGAAGAGATTGAAGTGTATAAAGAGTTCTACGGCGATTCAACACAACTAAATATTAAAGAAACGAAGAGAGAACGCAGTTGGGTTAAACGCGTATTCTGGGATACTATCGGAGAACATTTGCTGCAAAAGACAACTGGCTATTATGGAACCAACGACCAGGGCTATATTAGGGTGAATCCACTCTTCAACCCGCTTTATATGGGTTATAGCAAAAGGAAAGGATTCTATTACAAGTTTGACATCCGAACAACCTTTTCGTTTTCGGAAAATAGTTTCGTATTTGCCAGGTTCAAGGCCGGGTATTCTTTCAAACAAAAGCAATTCTATTATCAAATTCCCTTTGAATATCATTACAATCGCAAAAAGCATGGATACATAGAACTCTTCGTTGGTAACGGAAACTGGATAAAAAACGCTGCAGCACGGGAAGGTGCTCTCGCCAACCTGACTGAAAAGGAGGGCCTCAATATTGAAAGGATGGAGTTTTTCAAAGATTTCCAATTGAAATTATTAAACAATTACGATATATCCGACAGGTTTAGTTTTCAAGTTGGCCTTATTGCGCACCATAGAGATGCAGTTGAAAGATATGCTTATAAAAAAGCAGGAATGCCTGTTTCGTATAGATCTGTTGCGCCCATGCTGGAAGTCAGTCTGCGCCCCATAGGATGGAGAGGCCCTGTGCTGAACCTTGACTGGGAACGCTCAATTAGAGGATTTATGAATGCAGATATCGCATATGAGCGCTGGGAAGCAGACTTACAATATATTCTTCGTGTACACCGATTGAGAAATCTCTCATTCAGAGGTGGCGTCGGGCTATATACATTCATTGACGGAAGCAACTATTTTCTTGATTATACCAACTTCAAGGACAATAACATACCTGGTGGATGGAACGATGATTGGACTGGTGAATTTGAACTTCTGTCCAGTGATCAATATAATCTTTCAAGATATTATGTCCGCTCTAATATAACTTACGAATGCCCTCTGCTTTTTTTAAGCTGGATGCCACTTGCCGGACATTTTATAGAGAAGGAACGCCTCTATGGAAGCACCTTGATCGTACCCCATCTACATCCCTATACGGAATTCGGCTATGGATTTACGACAAGATGGGTATCCATAGCCATCTTCTCGGCATTCAGGAATGGCAAGTATAACGGTTTCGGAGCAAAAATCGGCTTGGAACTATTTAGACAATGGTAAACCTATGAAAAACTCAAAACCATTAACTATTTATAAAGCCAGTGCGGGCTCTGGTAAAACCTTCACACTCGCAGTGGAATACATGAAACTTGTGATACTCAATCCACAAAGCTATCGCAATATCCTCGCTGTTACATTTACAAACAAGGCCACAGAGGAAATGAAGATAAGGATTTTAAGTCAATTGTATGGGATATCACAGGACGACGGGAAATCTCAGACATACAAAGATAAAATCATAGAAGAAACTGGACTTGCAGAAGATATTATAAAAAGGAATGCCAATATTGCTTTAAGAAATCTATTACACAACTACAATTACTTCCGCATTGAGACAATAGACGCTTTCTTCCAAACTGTGTTAAGGAATCTTGCCAGAGAACTGGACTTAACTGCAAATCTTAAGGTTGGGCTAAATGACTATCAAGTAGAAGAACAGGCCGTCGATGAGCTTATTGAGAATCTGGACTCACACGACAAGATTCTTACATGGATTATCGAGTATATAGACCAGAACATTTCTGACGATAAGGGGTGGAATGTAATAGGGAAAATCAAGAAATTTGGGGCTACCATCTTCAAAGATTTTTATAAGGAGAACAGTCGGCAGTTGAATGAAGTTCTCAACAAAGAGAATTTCTTTAATACCTATACACGAAAATTACGCAGCCTTAAACAGGAGTCAGAAGAGAAGCTTAACCATTATGCAAAGCTTTTTTTTGATGTTCTGGACGAAAAGGGACTAAAGGTTGACGACTTCTCAAAAGGCGCGTCAGGAGTATGTGGATATTTCATTAAGCTTAGAGATGGCAAGTTTTCCGATAAAGAATTACTTACCAAGACAGCTGTTAGCGGCATGGAGCATCCCGAAGAATGGGTTCTTAAGGCAGAGGCCAATTCCACAAATGAAAAGTTTATATTTGTTCAGACTACCCTCATGCCCCTTTTAAACAAAATAGAGCAAGAAAGACCACAATTAGTAAAGATATATAAGTCCGCGGAACTTACATTGCGGCATTTAAACCAATTGCGCCTATTAAGTAGCATAGAACGAAAAGTCCAAGAACTAAATATTGAAGCCAACCGCTTCTTATTAAGTGATACGCAATCACTTCTGCATGCCCTGATTGATGACAGCGACTCCCCTTTTATCTTTGAGAAGATAGGCTCTCAGTTGGAGCATGTCATGATTGACGAATTTCAGGATACGAGCATAGTTCAGTGGAGCAATTTCAAAGTTCTGCTACTTGAATGTATGAGTCATGCTAATGCGGATAATCTCATTGTGGGCGATGTGAAGCAAAGTATTTATAGATGGCGGTCAGGAGACTGGAGGCTTCTTAATGAGATCGAAAAGGAATTTCCATCACCTCTGCTTCAATTAGATATACAGAATCTGCAAATAAACTATCGCTCACAAAGAAATATTATAGAATTCAATAATGAGTTTTTCAGCAGGGCTTCAGCCGAAGAAAGCAGAGTTTTGGGCACAGATAATCCTGTTGATGTTTTGCAGATGAAGCGTGCATATGCCGATGTGTGCCAAGAAATCCCCATAAAGAAAGCTGAAGGCTTAGTACGCATAGATTTATATAATGAAACGGACGAGATCTTAGAAAACCTTTCAACAACTATTAAGGAATTGCGATCATTAGGCATAGGCTATGACAAAATGGCAATTTTAGTGCGTAACAACAAAGACATTCAACTACTTGCAGACCATTTTAGCCATAACTTCCCCGATATTCCTTTGGTTTCTGATGAAGCATTCAGATTAGATGCTTCCCAAGCCGTATGCACCTTAATTAGTGCCTTGAGATTTCTTATACATCCTGACAATCAACTGGAAAAAGCCTTTCTCAAAAAGATTGGTGCCAAAGAAGATGTTTTTCTTCACCGGGATGATTTGGTGTCCATGCCACTATATAGCCTTGCAGAGCAGCTTCTCTTAACTTTTAACAAGAAAGAATTCGAGCAACAAGGTGCATATATTTGTGCGTTTTTTGACCAACTCAATAAATTTCTTCAAGACAATATACCTGATATCGATACCTTTTTAAAAGAATGGGACGAAACCATCTGCCAGAAAACAATACAGAGTGGAGATGTACAGGGAATCCGTCTCTTAACTATCCATAAAAGCAAAGGTCTTGAGTTTGATAATGTTTTTATTCCGTTTTGTGATTGGAGACTTGAAAAAAGCGGCACTACGATCTGGTGCAAGCCTGAAAGAAAGCCTTTTGACGAGTTACCGCTTGTGTCCATAGACTTTAGTTCCAAGCAATTAATGGGAAGCATTTATGAAAAAGACTATTTGCATGAACATCTACAAAACATGGTCGACAATATGAATTTGCTCTATGTGGCATTTACCCGTGCCTCAAGAAATCTATTCATATCTGGTAAAAGAAGCACGGCCGCGACCCGTAGTGATATTATTGAAAAAGTCATTGAGGCAGTCTCGGTTTCATTAAAGGATAGTATATTTAAAGGAGATGTTAAAGACAAGAAATCAAATATATCCTTTTCCTATGGCACTATCTCCATGTCAAAGGGAGAAGAAAAAGCCGAGACTGGCAATGTCTTCATTCAAAAGCCAGAAATTATCACCATTGAGAAACTCGAAAACTACAATCATCACACGGAATTCCGCCAAAGCAATAAAAGCAAGAGCTTTATCGAAACGGAAGGAGATGAGGAGCAGAATCGGTTCATCAAGCTGGGTAATATCCTGCATGCGGTACTTTCTATGATCCACACGACCGACGATATTACATCCGCGTTAAAGCAATTGGAATTAGAAGGCATATTATATGATGAAAACCAGAATGCAGAAAGTCTGAAGAAACTGCTGCAGAAGCGATTGGAATTTCCTCGGATCAGAGATTGGTTTTCTCCTAAATGGCAGTTATTTAATGAATGCACGATACTCCATATTGAGCCGAATACGAATGAAGTGGTCGAACACCGGCCAGACAGGGTGATGACAAATGGAAAGGAAACCATTGTTGTTGACTTTAAATTCGGAAATCCTCGAGATGAATATAAGGATCAGATCAGGCTCTATATGCAGCTTCTTAAGGATATGGGACACAGGAATATCAAGGGATATTTATGGTATGTTTATAGCAACAAAATAGAAGAGGTGAAATGAAAAAGGGATTTCTTGAATATGTAGCAGAGGATATAATCGGTAAAATTGGTACAAATCTTGCGGATGTAGCGGTGGTTTTCCCCAATAAGAGAGCCGCGTTGTTTATCAATGAGCACCTCGCCCGCATTGCGGACAAGCCGATATGGAGTCCGGCATATATAACCATCAGCGATCTTTTTCGCCAACAGACAGAAGTGGAAGTCGGTGATTCCATTAAGCTGATATGCGACCTTTACAAGTCTTTTATTGAATGTACAGGAACGGATGAAACCCTTGACCATTTCTACGGATGGGGCCAATTGTTGCTCACCGACTTTGACGATATAGACAAGAACATGGCCGATGCCGACAAAGTATTTAGCAACTTGAAAGATATCCATGAGCTCGACGACATCTCGTTTCTCAACGAGAGCCAGAAAGAAATATTGAAAAAGTTCTTCCATAATTTTACTGACAGTCACCAAACAGAGATGAAGAAACGGTTTCTTACCTTGTGGAATCATTTAGGCGACATATATCATAATTACAATGAAAGGCTTACGGCACAAAACTTAGCGTATGAAGGGGCTCTATATCGGTCGGTAGTCGCTGACGGAAATGCCGTTTTTAAATACAACACATATATCTTCGTGGGGTTCAACGCATTGCACAAAGTGGAACGCGAACTGTTCTTAAAGCTGAAACGGGAAGGCAAAGCACGCTTCTATTGGGACTTCGACGATTATTATATGAAAGACAACGAAGCCGGTCATTATGTTAGTCAGTATCTTTCGGACTTTCCCAATGAGCTGGATTCAATGGATGGCGACATCTACGGGAATCTTGTCAAACCTAAGAAAATCAACTATATCAGCGCAACTACGGAGAATATCCAGGCACGATATATATCCCGATGGCTTCGCGAGAACAACAGGATTGCCGCAGGCAAGAAGACGGCCATTGTCATGTGCGACGAGAGCCTGCTGCAGACAATCATCCATTGTCTGCCCCCGGAAGCAGACAAAGTCAATATAACGACAGGCTATCCGCTATCACAGTCCCCCTTTTCCGCACTGGTGGGTTTGCTGTTTAGACTTCAGACCATTGGGCACCCTGCCAACACAGAGAAGTTCCGGATTCGCCAGGTGAGCCAAGTCCTGTCTCATCCATATGCCCGATATCTCTCTGAAGGCTGCCTTCCATTATTAAACGACCTTCAAAGCAAGAAGACATATTATCCTACGAGGGAAAGACTCTGTATAGACGAAGGACTCACATTATTATTCGGCAGTATCGAGACTGGCGACAGCAGCTTTAATGTCAAGCTGCTGCAATGGATGCTGGCCATATTGAAGCGGATTGGCACCAATGCGAAGACAGAGAGTAATCCTTTGTTTCAGGAATCCCTTTTCAGGATGTATACTCTGCTCAACCGCCTCTCTGAGTTATCTCAAAACGGAGACCTCTCGGTCGACCTGATCACGCTCGAAAGATTAATGCACCAGCTCATACAGTCTACATCAATTCCTTTCCATGGTGAGCCTGCCGTTGGAATACAGGTCATGGGTGTTCTGGAAACCCGTAATTTGGATTTCGAACATGTGCTGATACTTTCATGCAATGAAGGAAACATGCCCAAAGGGGTCAATGATTCCTCTTTTATTCCCTATAACATAAGAAAAGCCTTTGGATTGACGACCATTGATAACAAGGTGGCCATCTATGCTTATTATTTCCATTCACTGCTGCAGAGGGCAACGGATATAACCCTGATGTACAATAATGCCACGGAAGACGGACATACGGGAGAAATGAGCCGCTTCATGCTCCAGCTCATGGTGGAAAGTCCTCACAAAATCAAGCGACTATCATTGCAACCAGGACAAATCGCCTCGGTGAAATATCCTACAAAAATAGATAAGAGAAACGATTTCATTCGAGGGAAACTCAAGGCGATGGAGGAAATCTCCCCTACTGCCCTGAATCGGTATATCCGCTGCCAACTTAATTTCTATTACAACATGATACTGGGTATCAAGGAGCCTGATATGGATGATGAAGACATGATGGATAACCGCACATTTGGTAATATCTTTCACTACAGCGCCGAGCTCATCTATCAATCACTAAGGGAAAGCCACCCTGTAATCCACGAAAGCCACCTGAAAGAGCTGTTGAATCACCCGGAGATGATAGAGCGCGTCGTAGACAGGGCTTTCAAGAAAGAAGTCTTCAAAAACGAGAATGAGACTTTCAAGCCCGAATATAATGGCATTCAACTCATCAATCGCTCTGTCATCATAAGGTATCTTAGGCAGCTGCTGAGTATTGACGAGCAACTGACTCCTTTTGAAATAAAAGGCTTGGAATTGCCAATAAAAGAAGAAGTCAGATTCTCAACTGCCGAAGGAGAGCGAGGCATATCCGTCAAAGGCAATATCGACAGGCTTGACCAGATGGCATCCAATGGGGAGAGCCATATCCGCGTTGTTGACTATAAGACAGGAAATATACCAAGCATGAGAACCAACAGCATTGAAGATATATTCTCGGGCATTAACCTGCTCAAGAACCATAGCAACTATCATTTGCAGACAATGCTGTATTCTCTGCTCGTATACGACAACACGAAAATAAATCCCATGCATTTCCCCGTTACCCCTTCCCTGCTCTATATTCAGCATACGCAAGGTGAGAACGCAGACCCGACATTGTCTTTGGGAAAAAAGAAAATAGACAATATAGCGGAATACAAAGATGAATTTATGGAGAAACTGAGGTCGCTGCTCTCAGAAATATTTGATCCAGAGACGACATTTACGCCTACTGACGACAGAGATCGCTGCAAGAGCTGTGCCTATCATCAACTGTGCTGGTCGTAACGATAAAAAAGAACAAGGCCTCCCAACCATAATGAGAGACCTTGTTATCGCGGAAGATGAGGGATTCAAACCCCCGATACCCAAAGAGGGTATACCGGATTTCGAGTCCAGCGCATTCGATCACTCTGCCAATCTTCCTCAACTTTCGTACTGCAAAAGTAATACTTATTTTGAAAACGGCAAAGAAAAATCCGATAAAAAGCTTCTCATTTCGTAAACTTAACAACCTACGAAACACCGAAGGGGGCAAACTATGACCTCAAAACCACGGCCACCTGCCAGTATGCAACCGAATCTTTACTTCTTCTTTTGAGCCTGCTTGCGATAGGTTTCATCTTTAATGAGAAGTCGGCCGTCATTCAAGTCAATGGCTCCGGGATCCTTTACGATCGCGTCAATGCCCTTACGGCTCACCTTGATTTCTGCCATGCCGGCTGCCGGCTGTGAGGCAAGCTCCCACTCCGTATATTCTTGGTCAATGCCTTTTGTTGTTATCGTTCCGTCAGCATTCAGCGTTATCGTGCGCTGAAGGTCATAGCTCAGATAATCTCCCGCAGCACCTTTCATGAAATTTGAATCAAGCAGGACTTTGGATACATCCGTTGAATCTTGGCTCTCTGCGGTATTAGATGCCTTATTGCCGCATGAAACAAAGCCTATCAGCAAGGAAGAAACAAGAAGAATAGAGATTTTTTTCATTTTTCTCAAGTAATTTTATGGTTTATCAATGTCGCAAATATAAGAAAAATCAGAAAGAACAAAGAAGAACAAGGGTGATTTTCTAAATATTTAACAGAGAAAGAACTCGGAAGGGCTGGTTGCTTCAACAGATTCCGTTTGCCGCTTCCAGGTTTACAATCTCGGCGATTTCGTCTGACAATTTCGGCGATTTTGTGCGACGAAATCGCCGAGATTGTCAGAGGGCTTGCGGCATCCTATCATAAGAATGAAAGCTTAGCCAGGCGATCGCGGAGATTCTCGGCCTCGCTCTTGCGGATGCCGAGCGTTATCGAAGAGGTGTTGTCAAAGTGTTGGCTGATGATTCGGGCATTCATGTCCTTCACGATCCGCATGACCTCATTCATCATCGGATAGGTGAAATCATAGGTAATATGTTCTTCAACGATCTCTTCCACGATCCGGGCATTCCCTATCGCGTCCGCCGCCGCGCTCCTATAGGCAGCAATCAGGCCGCTTGTTCCCAAGTTAACTCCCCCGTAATAACGGACAACTACTATCAGGATATCAGTCAGACCATTGCTGTTGATCTGTCCGAGGATGGGCTTCCCCGCCGTTGAAGAAGGCTCGCCGTCATCATTTGAATGGAATTCCTTGCGCTCCGCGCCTAACATATACGCATGACAGACATGCCGTGCATCAAAGTATTTCTTACGATAAAAAGCCACGATAGTCTTTATCTCGTCAACAGAAGTTACATGATGCGCAAAAGCGAAGAACTTACTCCGCTTCTCAGAGTAAAATCCTTCGCTTATTTCGTTGGTTATCGTTTGGAATGAGTCTATCAAGACAACTTGTGAATTATCAATCCGCTACGCAACTTAGGTTCAAACCATGTGGCCTTGGGTGGCATGATCTTACCGCTATCGGCAATATCCATTATCTGCTTCATGCTAACAGGATAAAGGGCTAATGCCATTCGCATTTCGCCAGAATCAACCCTGCGCTTGAGTTCCTCCAGGCCTCGGAGCCCACCCACGAAATCTATCCGCTTGTCTGAGCGTAAGTCCTTGATTCCAAGAAGCTCATCCAGGATAAGGCGGGAGGAGATGTCTACATCCAGCACTCCGATAGGATCCATGTCATTATAAGTACCCTGCTTGGCTGTGAGGCTATACCATTCACCGTCAAGATAGAGACTGAATTCATGCAGGTGCCGAGGCTTATAGTTGGCTGTTCCTCTCTGCTCGACCTCGAAGTTCTTAGTCAAGGCAGAAAGAAATTCTTCCGATGACATGCCATGCAAATCCTTAACTACACGATTATAGTCGAGTATTGTCAACTGTGAAGCCTGAAAACATACGGCCATAAAGTAGTTATACTCCTCCGCTCCCGTATGATTCGGATTTTGTCTGGCTTTCTCGGCTCCTACCAGAGCTGCTGCCGCACTGCGGTGATGGCCATCCGCGATATACAGACTCGGCATCTTGCGAAACTCTTCGGTGATCGTGTCAATGTCTCCCTGGTCAGAAACCACCCAGAACTGATGGCGGAATCCGTCTATCGGAGCCACAAAATCATATTCTGGAGTTGTCTTGGCATAACGCAGGAGCAACGCGTTGAGAACGGCGTTGTCTGGATACGCAAAAAAGACAGGTTCCATATTGGCGTCGCAGATGCGCACATGCTTCATGCGGTCTTCTTCTTTATCTCTGCGGGTAAGTTCGTGTTTTTTGATCACGCCCGTAAGATAATCGTTCACATAGGCACCTACGACAAGACCATACTGCGTCTTTCCATTCATGGTCTGAGCATAGATATAATAATGGTCGTCGGCATCCTGGACAAGCCAGCCTTTGTCTTGGAACATCTGGAAATGTGCCGCGGCCGACTCATAGACCCGGGGATCATATTCTGATGTTCCCGGGGCAAAGTTTATCTCAGGCTTGATAATATGATAAAGACTTTTCTCATTATGGCCCGCCTCTTGCCGGGCCTCTTCAGAATCAAGGACATCATAAGGCCTGCTCTCCACCTCCTCCACATATTCCCGTGGTGGACGGACTCCCTTGAAAGGTTTGACTGTTGCCATAGAAGAAACTACTTATTTACCTGAAACTTAGTTGAACCTTCTGCAAAGAAGGCGTTAATCTGCCTGGCGGCAGCTATACCGGCATTGATGTTGGCCTCAGCCGTCTGGGCACCCATCTTCTTGGGTGTGGCAAAATAGCGCCCCTCAAATTTCTTGAACTCCTCGTCTGCATCAGGCTTAATGTCGGATATATATTTTAAATCCCCACGATCAGCAAACAGCTTGAGGAGCTCTGGCTCATTGATAACTTCCTTTCGGGCCGTATTAATCAAGATGCCACCTTTGCCCATCTGATTGACAGTGCGATAATCGATGCTCTGAATGGTTTCCGGAGTTGCGGGGATGTGAAGGGAAACAATGTCATTTGTCTGGAACAACTCGTCTTGACTGTTGCAAGCATGCACACCGGCAGCCTCTATAATCTCGGCAGGACAGAAAGCGTCGTATGCGCTGACCTCCATTCCAAAGCCTTTGGCAATCCTGCCCACATTGCGGCCAACATTTCCAAAAGCAAGGATGCCAAGTTTCTTTCCCATCAGTTCCGTACCGCTCTTGCCATTATAAAAATTGCGAACGGCATAGACCAAAAGGCCGAAAACTAATTCTGCAACAGCATTTGAGTTCTGACCGGGGGTATTCTCCACGACCACACCTTTCGTCTTGGCATATTCAATGTCAATAGAATCATAACCGGCACCTGCGCGGGCTATGATTTTTAGATTCTCCGCCGCATCAAGCACTTCCTGGGTAACCTTGTCTGAACGGACAATCATGGCGTCTACATCCCGAACAGACTCAAGCAGTTGGGTCTTATCGGTATACTTCTCAAGCAGAACCAACTCATGGCCTGCCCCTTCTATCTCTTTTCTAATATCTTCCACAGCCTTTGGAGCAAAAGGCTTTTCGGTTGCAACTAAAACTTTCATACCTTATATATTTATGTGAGGACGGAGATGTCCCGTCCCCATGATTATTGAAATTTAATACTTAGACTCGAAGTCTTTCATTGCCTGAACGAGAGCATTAACTCCCTCAAGAGTCTGGGCGTTATAGCAAGAAGCCCGGAATCCGCCTACTGAGCGATGTCCCTTGATGCCAACCATACCACGCTCTGTAGCAAAGTCGAAGAAGGGTTTTTCCAGTTCTTTGTATTCGTCATTCATTACAAAGCAGATGTTCATGACAGAGCGGTCTTCTTCTTTTACCGTTCCATGGAACAGTTTGTTGCGATCTATCTCATCATAAAGCATCTTGGCACGCTCCAACGCACGACGGTCCATTTCCTTTACTCCACCTTGGGCCTTCACCCAACGCATGGTTTCAAGTACACTATAGATTGGCACAACAGGAGGGGTATTAAACATGGAACCTTTTTCCACATGGGTGCGATAGTCTATCATCGTAGGCAATTCACGGGGAGCTTTTCCAAGCATGTCATCTTTAACGATCACTACCGTTACACCAGCCATAGCCATATTCTTCTGGGCACCTGCATAAATAGCGGTATATTTGCTAACATCTACAGGGCGCGACATGATGTCTGAGGACATATCTGCAATCATTGGAACTTTCACATCAAGGTCCTTACGGAGCTCCGTTCCGTAAATCGTATTGTTTGTGGTAATATGCAAATAATCCACATCCTCTGGAACATGATACTCGTGCGGATAGAAAGTGTAGTTCGCGTCAGCAGAAGAAGCCACCTCTACAACTTCCCCATAAAGCTTTGCTTCCTTCAATGCCTTCTTTGCCCATGTTCCCGTATTAAGATAAGCAGCTTTTTTGATCAAGAAGTTTGCGGGAATCTGCATAAACTGCAATGAAGCACCGCCACCAAGGAAGATAACCGAGTAGCCCTCTGGAATATCAAGTAATTCCTTAATGAGTGCGACTGCCTCGTCAACAACAGGCTGGAAATATTTTGCTCGATGGCTGATTTCCATAAGAGACAATCCTGTACCATTAAAATCCAAAATCTGTTTTGCCGTGTTTTCAATCACTTCCCTTGGAAGCATTGAGGGGCCTGCATTAAAATTATACATCTTCATAGCCATAAAATTTAAATGTTAAAATTATGCTGCTAAGTTACATTATTTATTTGAATAAACAAAATTTTAAGCAAAAATTTATCTAACTTCCTCAAATACAGTTTTAATTCCTTTGATTTTCTGACCATTTGTCAGTGTTAGGACTTGGTTGACTTTCGATTTCGGAATAGCCACATAAGTATAATAATCCTTTATATCTATGTGCCCGATCTCACTTCCTTGCAGGTTGGCTTTTTTACAAAGAAAGCCAACAATATCACCTTTCGACAGTTTTTCTCTTTTTCCTTTACCAATATATAATGTCGACATCTTAGGAATGGGGATCGTCTTCTTGTTGCCCAAGGGAATAAACGGACTCACATCGGCATCCACATAATCGGGAACCGACTCTCCTGGACCTAAAATAAAGAAACTGTTTCCTTTGGCATCCCAGCGCGCACTTCTGCCAACACGGTGGGTATAGCCTTCTTCAGCTTCCGGTAAATGATAGTGAATAATATTTTCAATATTGGGTATGTCCAGACCGCGTGAGGCTAAATCAGTGCTTACAAGAATATTTGCAGAGCCATTTGAGAACTTATAAAGGGCAGCCTCTCTTTGACTCTGCTCTAATCCTCCATGGAAACAACTTACACCGAAACCCTCTTCTTGCAAGTAGCCAGATACCCGCTCTACACTCTCACGGTAATTCAAGAACACAATACTCTGAGCATCGCCAAGATGAAGAAGTAGTTCGCGCAGAGTATTCAGCTTGTCCTTCTCGGGACTTTGGACTGTATAAACCGTAATCCTGTCTGATATCTGTTTTATGTTGGAGATATAATTGAGCGTCTTAAATTGGGGGTTGAGAATCCTCTGATCTTTCATTTCCTCCGCGGGCGTCGCAGAAAGAAGTATCTGGCGAGCACTTTGGGGCAAGCGAGTTATAAGATTCTGCATCTCAATCTGAAATCCCATCTCCAGACATTTGTCAAATTCGTCGATAACGATATACCGGAGATTGTCTACCAAAACATTAGCCTTGTCCAAATGGTCGTTTAATCTTCCCGGCGTCCCAAATATAATATGAGGCTGCACTTGACGAAGAGTTCTATGTTCATCCATGGTCGCACGCCCTCCATAGCAAGCACAGCTACGAAGTCCGCTGCTCATATCTTTCAAGACGGAAGAGGACTGCAAGGCCAACTCTCTTCCAGGGACAATAACTATAGCCTGTACCGCATTTATCTCAGATTTCAATCGTTGGCACAAAGGCAAGAGGTATGCTAATGTCTTGCCTGTACCTGTAGGCGACAATATCATGAGATTGTCCTCGGTATTGAGAATCGCACCGGACACAGCTTGTTGCATTTCATTGAGAGACTCAAGATGCATCTTCGCTAATATTTCACTTATCTCTTTCATTTCTTTAATATATGGTCGATTTCGTCAAACTCCTTTCCCATATTGAGGTTTAAATAGATTGTATATAGCGGAACTGCCCATCGCTCCTTCTTATTGGGGGCCATTTTGCGATATTCTTCTAAATAGGGCCTCGATTTCTTGTAAAGCTCCACGATCTTGTTCCTTCGTGAATGCGACACCTGTGTGGTCTTGTCTAATTCCACGGCCTGATTGAAGTAAGCCAGACCTATATTGAGTTGAACATCTGCAAGATGGGTGTTTTCCGCTAAAAGCTCATTACAGATGGAAATACACTCCGCATATTTGCCCATATTAAGTAGAATGCTACTTTTCACAAGACGAAACAGATGGCTTGTCGAATCTGCCGCCAAAGCATAATTACATACCTGCATCGCATCGCTCCACTGTCCACGATTTGAATAATACTCTATCAGACGCGGAAAGAAAAACGGGAATTTAGGATATTTCTGGAATCCCTCCTGAATGGTTTGGAAATAGCGGACAGTATCCTTTTCCAGCTTATATGTCTCGGCAAGATATTGCAACATTAAGTCATAGTGCTTCTCATCTTTAAGGGCCAAATATGTATGATGTAAGGTAAGTTTTGGGTCTTGCATCTTATAGCCACAATAAACAGCCCAGTAAGCAGCCACTGGCATCAATGGGTCGGTCTCATTATATTTGAAAGAACTGAAAAGAGGCTCATGGGCACATTCTATATATTGGTTAAAAAGCATATATGCTTCTTTGTATTTCTGTTTGTTTATAAAAAAGGTTCCGCCATTATATAGATTTGGGCGATATTGGTTTAAGTATTCGGCATGCTTTTTCCTATACTCGATATTAACCTTTCCTTTCTTATCCGGTTTCATTTCAAGGGAGTCCAATCTTTCCGCAGTCGTAAACATCCTACTTGCAATAGTAAACAAAGCTACCGTATCATATGGATGCTTCAGATAGAGCTTTTCGTTCCCTTGTTCATACTGCTTTCTCTGAGCATCAAAAAGTATTGCCCATATCTTCTTATTCTCCCGATGCGCTGTGTCTTCCAATAATTTTTGCATTAATTGCTCGGCCTGTTCAAGATTCTTGCCAGACTTCAAATAGTCCCTTGCCTTGGAGATGTCTTTTTTCTGGGCAGCAACGCTTAGTACCATCAAAAGTAAAAAAACTATATTTATTATCCTTTTCATCTCTCAATTCCTATTGCTTTATTAACGGTTTGACTGACGCCGCTTTACTGTCATCAAGCGCATATAAAACCTGATAAAGTGGAGCGGCCCATTGTACAATCTCTTGTTTTGGGTCAAGCCTTTCAGCCTTTTCCAAATACTGCCGACTTAAGTCGAACTTATGTTTAAGCCTTCTTATATCTTCTCCCTTCAGTCCTCCATGGTCTTTTTCCTGGCTTGCCTTTTCCTGCTGTGCCTCTGAGGAGTAGCAAACCCCGATATTATATATCGCTGGCACATAAAGCGAGTCTATCTTAATGGCACGATTAAATGCGGCAATGGCTCCTGCCCAGTTATGCCGCGACATCTCTACCTCACCTTTGAACTCCCATATAACTTTATTCCGGGGATACTTTTGGACCTCGCCATTGGCGAACTGCATCACTTCCCGCTCATGCCCAGGTGATGAAAAATAGCGTATCAGTTGAAGTAGATAATTTTGATTCTGCGGATCTTTATCATGTAAATCCAACAAGGCAATGACATACTTGGATGAATCGGTGCTTGTTCGCATCAACTGGCGCATACAATCCACTTTTATCTCGGCCGCTCTTTTCGCATATTTTTTTTCATAGAGCGCAGTATTTGCATAATGCTCCGCACGCTGATAATCTTTCAGGCCATAGGCAATACGGGCCGCGTAATAGGCTGCCGCGGGATTCGTTGGCTGTTCTTTGAAAAGAGAGCTTTTTCCTGTTGATAAATATAACTCTAATGCTCGGATGGCATCTTCTCCGCGCGAGTGTCGATAATAATAGCATGCGCCATCTATCAGATGTTCGCGAAGCGGTACTACTTCATGTTTAAGTTGTTGGAAATATTTGTTTTTTATCTTCCCCCCCTTGTTAGCTCTTGAATCATATTCCGCGCATTGTAGGGCTGTACTTATGGTCTTTTGAAGCGTGTTGTAATAATAAACGGAATCGGTCGTACTCTCAAGTTGACCTATTAGAAAGTTGACTTGATAATTCAAATTCTCCGCCTCTTTACGATAATCCATCCGCTGGGCGCATAAATTTAACCATGTGCCCAACATCCAAATTGTAAGAAGAGAAAACCGCTCCATCTGCTATAATTCAAAATGGGAAAGCCTTTATTCCAAGAATACAGGCTCCCCCATCAGATTGGTTTATACTATTTATTTAATTAAAGTCTCAAGTTCTTTTGTACGGGCATCGTTTTCGCCATACAAGGAATAGTAGCACTGAAGTAATGGATATGCCCAATTGGCATGCTGACGATCAGGATCAATCTGGCGGCATTTTTCCAAATAAGGCAGACTTTCTGCATAAAGATTCTTCTGATCTTGTACGCTCTGGCTGGCAGCAGCCTTTGCATTGATGCAGAAACCCATATAGGCATAAACCAACGGCTCATCATCTTTTACGGAGAGCGCTTTCTTGAATCCAGCAATGGCTTCGTCATACTTCTGGGCGTTCATGTCTGTCTGGGCTTTCATTGCCAACGCGGTATAATTGTTCGGATCTTTCGCAAGACGATCCTCTATCATCTTTGTCCCTCGCTCTGGCTGACCGAGCGACTGGTAGAGGGAGGTCAGCTGACCAAACACCACATCACTTTCCGGATTCTTCACATAGAGTTCTTCCAAAGTCTTTTCAAATTTCAATGAATCCTCTCTGTTCTTCAGACCTTGAGACGCAAAGAATATCTTCATGTCCAGAGCCTGTTTATAAGTAGATGTATCTTCCAGCGCAATATCTACATATTTGTTGGCCAAGTCGATATCCTTTGTCTGGTAAGCATAAACAGCCGCAACACGGGACACCTCACCTAAATACTCATCCGGACGCTTCGACTGATCAATACCGCTGAACAGGCTGCTCTTGTTGCTATCTACATATGTACTAAAGACTTTTAGTGCCAAGTTCTTGTCCTTTTCTCCAATCCCCTGACCGTACATAATCAACTGTGTACGGATAGGCCACAAGCGGTTAGCATTCGCATCATGAAATTTAGGTTTGACCTTGCCCTTTACATTCGGGAGAATGTCGTATTTTTCACATTCAAGACCATTCAGAACTGCATCATAGCAAGCCTTCTCATAGCCGATTGTATCAACAGGGACGAGCTTTCCTGTCTTCAACTGATCAACCATCTGGTTATTTTGCATGGCCTCTTGTTCCTTTGAGACCTTTTCCATAGCAAGGTCAGTAAGTTTATTATAGGCCGCGGCTTTCTCTTCGTTGCCCATAAGAGAATTGAGGCTTGACTTAACTAAAGCTTCAGCCTCGTCAAAGGTTTTTGCTTTCAAAATGGCTTTCAAGGCATCACTTTGAGCGGCAAAAGCTACTGATGTGCCAAGCATCATCAGAACCAAGATCATTAACTTCTTCATATTCGTTTTGTTTTAAAGGTTTATTGTCGTTCTACTTACTCCAGAGCCGCATAAAGCCCTACATGAGATGTTCTCCAAGCTGAAATTCTCATCTAAATTATATACTGCGGATATATTTTTCCATATAGATCAGTCAGCCCGTTTCAAGTTTCAAAGATACAATATTTTTTTTATATCGCCTTATTTCTTTTCTAAAAACACACTTTATTTTACGATAATTTAGTTTTTCACACCAAAACTCGACATTGACTTTCCCCATCAAGGTTGGCTTGAATTCATGAGGGAATGTGAATAGGGTCCAGTTTCTTTATTTTAAAACATGAAGATGTCATGTGAATCAATTTGAAGATAACATATACATAGATGCATAAGAAACGGGGCTGTGACACAAAGACTTTCGCTAAAAGATCCCAAGTCTTTATCCATCAAACATTTTGCAGCAATAAAAGCCCCATCAAACAAACGGGCCCTCTTCTCAAATCTCAAGAAGGGAGCCCGCCGTTAAACCCATGAGCGGAATACGGGAGTCGAACCCGCCTCCCAGGCTTGGGAAGCCCGTGCACTACCGATGTGCTAATTCCGCGAATATGCCATGCATTCAAAGTTACCTTTGGAGCCGATACCGGGACTCGAACCCGGGACCTACGCATTACGAATGCGTTGCTCTACCAACTGAGCCATATCGGCGAATACGGCTGCAAAGATAGCTATTTTTTCTGTAATAAAAAACAAAACCGGATATTTTTTTCCTTTCCGCCCTTCTTTTATGGAAAATCCCCATTCCTATTTGAATAAGGTCCTGCTTATCTCGCAACATGGTTTATAAGCCTACATATTATAAATATAGATACCGTTATACAGTCATTTTGCGATGAAAAATAATTCCAAAAAAAACAAAGAAATATTTGGTGGTTTCCTCAAATAGTAGTACCTTTGCACACGCAATTCGAAAACTACACTTCGAAGAGCAACGGCAGAATGCACCCTTAGCTCAGTTGGTAGAGCAACTGACTCTTAATCAGTGGGTCTAGGGTTCGAATCCCTAAGGGTGTACAACCGCTGTCAATACAGAGAAGATTCATGAGCACCCTTAGCTCAGTTGGTAGAGCAACTGACTCTTAATCAGTGGGTCTAGGGTTCGAATCCCTAAGGGTGTACGATGGCTAAGGCAACCGGAAAAATCGGGTTGCCTTAGCTTTTTAGTTATTTTTGGCACAACATTTGCCTATATTATGCAGGAAATAAGTATATTTGCAACAACGATATTAGAAAAAGAAAGGATAAAAGAGAGATATGACTAGTCAATTTTCACCTAAAGTTTCCGAAATTCTTGCATTTTCACGTGAAGAGGCGACAAGGTTGGCCAGTCGGTCAGTCGGGCCAGAGCATTTGCTGCTCGGAATTCTGAGGGAAAAGACGGGGATCATCCCCGACCTCTTCGCTCGCATGAATGTAAATATCCAGTCAGTCAAGACTGAACTCGAGCTGCGTGTCCGCGAAGATGAGCTTAACGAACCGATTGTTACAGCGGAGCTCGTGCTTAACGAAAAGGCCAGCAACATTCTTAAACTGGCCGTTTTGGAGGCCCGGGTACAACATACCCAGATGGTGGACATCCACCACCTTCTACTTGCCATCCTGCATGATCAGGTGAATAACGGCGCAAAGGAAATACTTGAATTCAACAATATAAATTACGAGAATACCCTTGCGTACCTGCAAAAGCAGACAAGCACACATGATGGGATCGGACTGCCGGACGATGATGAGATGGACGAAAACGACGGGGCTACCGACAACAACAAGGGACAACAACGACAAACTGTCACCCAAACAAGCCGACAAAATGGCAAAACCCCGGTATTGGATAACTTTTCCACTGATCTCACGCTTGCTGCCGAAAAAGACAAGCTCGACCCCGTGGTGGGCCGAGAGAAGGAAATTCAACGGGTCATCGAGATTATCGGCCGCCGGAAGAAGAACAATCCGATTCTCATTGGCGAGCCGGGAGTCGGCAAAAGTGCCATTGTTGAAGGACTTGCCCAACTTATCGCTAAGAAGAAGACCTCTCCGGCCTTGTTCAACAAGCGGCTGGTCAGCCTCGACATGACGGCCATCGTCGCGGGAACCAAATATCGTGGCCAATTCGAGGAGCGTATTCGTGCGCTGCTTAAAGAGCTGGAACAAAATTCCGACATCATCATCTTCATCGATGAGATACACACCTTGATCGGTGCGGGCAGCACGCCCGGGAGTATGGATGCGGCAAATATCATGAAGCCGGCTTTGGCACGAGGAACCATTCAGTGTATTGGCGCCACCACTTTAGACGAATACCGTAATTCCATCGAGAAAGACGGGGCCCTGGAAAGGCGCTTCCAAAAAGTGCTCGTAGAGCCCACGACGGCCGAAGAAACCCTGCAAATACTTCGCAATATCAAAGACAGATACGAAAGCCATCATCATGTGAACTATACGGATGAGGCGCTGCAGGCCTGCGTGAAGCTTACCGACCGGTATGTCAACGACCGCTTCTTCCCCGACAAGGCCATTGACGCAATGGACGAGGTGGGTTCCAGAATACACCTTCAGAATGCCGTGATCCCACCGGAAATTACGGAGAAGGAGAGGCTGATTGAGGATTTGAAACTGAAGAAACAGCAAGCTGTGAAGAATCAAAACTTTGAATTGGCAGCGGGCTTCCGCGACAAACAGCTCGAATCCGAGGCCGAACTCGTCCAATTACAGCAGCAATGGAAAAACGGAGACACGACCAATCGTGTTGAAATCACAGACAAAGAGGTGGCCGATGTCGTCTCCATGATGACCGGAGTGCCTGTCCAGAAAATGGCACAAGCCGAAGGCATTCGCCTGAAAGGCATGGCTGATGAGCTCCGGAAGGCCGTGATAGCCCAAGACGCGGCCATTAACAAGATGGTCAAGGCCATCCAGCGCAACCGTGTGGGACTGAAGGAGCCGAATCATCCCATCGGCGTCTTCATGTTTTTGGGCCCCACCGGAGTTGGCAAAACCTATCTCGCAAAGAAACTTGCAGAATTCATGTTCGGTTCTCCTGAGGCCCTCATCCGCATCGACATGAGCGAGTACACGGAGAGTTTCAATGTGTCAAGACTCATCGGGGCTCCCCCAGGATATGTCGGATATGAAGAAGGCGGACAGCTTACGGAACGAGTCCGCCGCCATCCCTACTCCATCGTACTTCTCGACGAGATCGAAAAGGCGCACGGGAATGTATTCAACCTCTTGCTGCAGGTGCTCGACGAGGGTCGTCTCACCGATGGCAACGGCCGCCTGATAGACTTCCGCAACACCGTCATCATCATGACCTCAAACGCGGGAACCCGCCAACTGAAGGAGTTCGGACATGGAATCGGGTTCAACGCGAGCGGTTCTACCGGCCTCAGCATCAACGAGGAAGACAAGCAATACGCCCGATCCGTCATCCAGAAGAGCTTGAGCAAGCAGTTTGCGCCCGAGTTTCTCAATCGTCTCGACGAGATTATCACCTTCGACCAGCTGGATATCAATGCCATCAAGCAGATTATCAATATCGATTTGAGCGATCTGTTTAAAAGGGTTGAAGACATGGGATATCATCTTCAGATCACCGACAAGGCCAAAGAATTCGTCGCCTCGAAAGGCTATGATGTGCAGTTTGGGGCCCGGCCTTTAAAGAGAGCCATCCAAAATTATATCGAGGACGGCCTCTCGGAACTCATTCTCTCGGGCGATCTCAAGCCCGGGGATACGATTTCCATTGGAAAGAATCCTAACAAGGAAGAGCTCACATTCAGGTAAGCTGTCGTTCCAAGCACAGCAACAGGATACTTCCGAATGTGTTACCAGTCGTTGATGACGGCATTACAAACAGCCTGTAACAGGATTACCAGCCGCTGGTAAGGGTGTTACAAGCTGTTTGTAATTCATTCAAAGGCACTCGCTCTTCCTTCTCCGGCGCTCTTCATTCACCACGGAATGTAGTCTTGATTCGACCATCCGTTACCTCCAGCCTATAATGCCCGTTCGGTTGGGTTCTCTTGAGGGTGATGACGAGTTTCCCCTTAAACAGCTTCATCCGCGGCTTCGTGAAGGATTCCAGACTCGTGGCATCGCCATTGCATACAGCCTTAAACTCCGCATTGCCACTCACGAAGAAACTCAAGTCCCTATCGGCATCGGGCACTTCGACGCCTTTTTTGTCTACGGCACTGATCGTAAGATACACCAAGTCGCTGCCATCATAGGAGGAAGGCTCCTTGGAAACATCGACGCGATATCCCGCCACGATGCCTGCGGTGCGGCGCACATCCTCGCCAATCTCGTTTCCCATTGAGTCGTAGACCACGACACGCAGTTCGCCGGGCTCATAGCGCACATGATTCCAGCGCAGGCGATATCTGTCCAACAGGGGACAGGCATTCACGCTATCGGGTTCCATGTCCCATGCATGCTTTGAAAAGTCTTTCTTGATTCGGCCTTGCGACTTGCCGTTGATGAACAATTCGCCCTCAACTCCATCTGTATAACAATACACCGGCGTAACCTTCCCTTCCCGTCCCGGCCATGTCCAATGAGGAAGCAGGTGAACGGTGTGGTTCTTCTTGTTCCATTGTGAGCGGTAAAGGTAATACCTATCCTTCGGAATCCCTGCCAAATCGCAGATTCCGAAGTAGCTGGAACGCGAAGGCCAGTACTCATCATAGGGAGTAGGCTCACCCAAATAGTCAAATCCCGTCCACACAAACTGCCCTATCGTCCACGAATAATCATCCTGCATCATGAAGTCTGTCTCCGGCAAATTGCTCCATGGGCAATACTGATTGTCATAGCCGTTCACCTGTCCGTCAGAATAAGTTATATCCTTGTTTACCGCAACGGGAAACTTGTACACTCCACGGCTGCTTACAGTAGAGGCCGTCTCAGAACCAAGGAGGAACCCTTGGGGAAGCTCATCGTGTCCCTTGATGTATCTATGCACTCGATAGTTAAATCCGGGCACATCCATCACTTGTGCGAATCCCGATTCCAGGGCATTGTCCACTTGGTCTAATCCCTGGGTTACCATGCGCGTGGAATCCAGCCTATGGCAAATATCCTGCAAATGCCGGGCATACATCACACCCTCTTCACTCCCCTGCTCCGGTATCTCGTTTCCGATGCTATACATAATCAGGGAGGGATGGTTGCGATGATTCAAGACGAGATTGGCAATGTCTTTGTCGGCCCATTCCTTGAAAAAGCGTGCATAGCCGTTCTTACACTTCGGATAGATCCACATGTCGAAACTCTCGGCCATGACCATCATGCCCAATGAGTCGTAGACTTCCATTTGCATCGTAGAGGGCATGTTGTGCGCAGTTCGTATGGCATCACACCCCATATCCTTTAAGATTTTTACCTGGCGAATGAGGGCATCCTTGTTGACTGCTGCCCCTAAGGGACCCAAATCATGGTGCAGGCAAACTCCCCGAAGCTTTCTTGACTCGCCGTTTAATTGCAGTCCCCGTTCCTTGTCTATCTTCACGATACGCACCCCCACCTTTTTTACCAGCTCGTCAAACAGGGTGTTATCACAATATAGCTGGCAAACAAGCGTATAGAGAGAGGGCGTTTCCGGAGACCACAACCGTGGACTTGGTATCTTTATCCGTGCACGAGCCTTGTCCTCCTTGTCCAATGAGACATCTTGCGAAGCCATTTCTTTCCCCTTATCATCTAAAAGCATGAACCTGACAAATGCGGGCATATCCTCAAATTGCAAGGCATTGACGGCCTGTATGTCTATGCCCACAACCGCCTCGTTGGCATTCTGGCTTATGGTGCGGAAATAAACAGACCAGTCGTCCAGACGACAATCACTTGAACTGACCAGTCGCACAGGGCGATACAGTCCGGCCCCAGGATACCAGCGACTGCTTTCCTCCATGTTCCGCAGATGCACGAGCACCTCGTTCTTTTCTCCATTATTATTTAAATAAGGTGAAATGTCCACGCGAAAAGCATTATATCCATAAGGCCAATATCCTGCACGCATGCCATTTACATAGACCATGGGCTCCGACATGGCACCATCGAACCAAAGTTCCGTGTGCGACCTAAAATCATAAACGCCGTCGTCTGCCGGCGGAATCACGACAGAAGTCCTGTACCAGCCCTCCCCAATCCAGGGAAGAGCTCCCGAACGACCGGTTTTCTCCGTAGCCAGAGTTTCGCCGTTCTGAACAATTGCCACCTTCTGCAAGTCCCATTTTTTGTCAAAAGGGCCATTGATTGCCCAATCATGAGGCACTTTTACCGATTCCCAGTGCAGACTATCGTGGGAGAACTCCCAGTTTTCAAGGCTCACATCATATCTCACCTGCGATGAGACAAGAAGGTCTGGAACGGTAAGGCAAAAAACAAGTAGCCCGATTTTAAAGAGTTTCTTCATCATACGCATATTATGTATATAGTGGCAAAAATACAAAAAAAATAACGATTATTATTATTTGCATGAAGAATTACACTAACAAAAAGGAGTTGTGTGGGCGCACAATCTGAATTTTCAAAAAAGTTTCTTTAAAAATTTGGAATTTTCAGAAAAACATATTACTTTTGTTCTCGTTATCCTGAAAACAATCTTTTTACCTTAAAGAAAGCTAATACCTATTGAATGTGGAGCGATTGACTGTGAAGTTCATCGCTTTTTTGTTTCCCCATATTTTCCCGAATCGTAGAAGTGTCGGTTTCTCCCCTATTTCACCGGCATCAACTGTCCTCTTGTAATACTTCGGTCAAGGAATCCGTCGCATATCATATTTCCTTTCACAGAATCGGTGATCTCATCTCGCGGAATCACGATTTTGCCGTGCGGTTTCACCGACTTTGTCGCATCTTTGAAGGCCTTTGATATGCCCCCTTGCTTCCCTAAAGGCCCAGAATCAACCCAAATCAGAAGCTGCGCTCTTTCCAATTAGAAGTGCAACATCTCTGAGATAAGATAACATTTCTTTCGTAATTCTTTGGTTATTCTAAAAAAATGTTATACCTTTGCCGTTGTGAGTAATGGCAACATGACATATCGAACAGGTATAAAGGGTGTAAGCCTTGAGCAGAAGAGCGGTAACTTTTCCGCGATTTTTATGCCCGATTATTTGGTCAATCCAAATAATTTGCTAACACACACAGGAGAGAGACCTATCTAACTACATAAATTCATACTTTTTCGTACGCGCGTGTGAGAAGCGTGTCCCCCATCAACAAAGGGCTCTATGGAGTTCCCTTTGTTCGTTTCGTCGTGCCTTTTCGGCAAGGGACGAAAAGCAAAATAAGACCAAAATTATTCATTAAAATATATGAAAGTTATGAGAAAGAAGACAAGTGATTTAACCGATTGGGTTCGGCCGTACGAGGCACCGCAGATCGAGACGATCGAGGTGCAGGTCGAACGGTTTATCTGCACATCCGTGCGCCCGAACCCAGGTTCGCAACAAGAAGACTGGGACGCCGACGAGGATGTCGACGGAGGAGAATACGAATTTGAATAATGAAAATTTAAAGCAAATGACAATGAGAAAGAATACGATTTTATCAGTGATAACCGGCGCGGCCCTGCTGCTATTCGTAGCAGCTTGCAGCAACAGCGACGACAGCATCAACGGGAACAACAACGAACAGAAAGAACCGACACAAACGGTTCAGTTCAGTTTTACCGATGAAGACTTCGGCGAAGACGAGGCATTAACCAGAGCCACAGGGGCAGCAGAAGCGAAACCGCAAACAATAGATATGGGCGACTGCGAAGCCGAGATCAGCGTAGAGAGCGAGCCGGCGGCAAAGAAGACCCGCGGCGCTCAAACCCCGGCCAACGGCCACTACACCATCCGCGCCTACCAAGCCGGCGTGCTGAAAGGCGAAATGAGCGGCACCTTCAGCGGAGGCAACTTCACTCCTGACGGCGGTTCGCAAAAGAGCTTCAGATTGCCCTACGGCACTTACGACTTCGTTGCGTTCAACGACGATGTAACCGTTAGCGGTAATGAACTGACCGTAACACGCAACAAGGTACAAACAACACGAATGGGCGCAACCACCATCAACATTACCGGTAGCGCAGATGTGCACGTGAATTTCTCGATGAAGCATGTCGGTGCCCGCCTGCGCACTCAATTCGTTTGCCAGAAACATATCCCTACTGCTATCACGGCTACCCTTGAAGCCACAGCCACCAATGTAATTCCTGTGAGTGTAACCTACAATCCCACAACAAAAGCCTACACCGGAACTCCTGGCGCTATAGCCGCAGAATCCAACAATTCACCAGCTAGTATCCAGGGCAAATACTGGGGGTCGAGGTTCGGTCAAAACTATACTTACACTTCTACATGCACCGATTATCACTACTTTCTCCCCACCACCGAAACCTCTAACCTGAAACTTAGCTTTTCGGCAGGCACCCTCTTCTGGAAACCGCTTACAGCTACCATCCCTCAACTCAATACTACGCTATCAATGCAGCCGGGAAAATCATACCTCGTCAAAATCAAGCTCAAACCTAACTACACTTACCTCATGAGCGACGGAACCACCGGTCATTTTAAAGACACCGCTTTTGGCGGTGCCCCTACAGCAACAGCAAAAACGCCCATTGCTCTGGTATTAGACAAAGATAATCATATGGCTATCGCCTTAAACGATGCCAATGGCGGAGCTACAGTGAGGTGGTGTACAAACACGTATTACAATACACAAACCAACACGCACATGGTAACAAACATGGATGATGCTTTAAATAGCCAAGCCGCCAGCGGTATTGACGAAACATGGAATTCCAGTTACAGCACAGGAAGTATCGGCGTAAAAGCAACCAATCCCGATTTTCTTCCTTTTAAAGCTGCTGCCGATTACAATCCTGGCGTAGCTTATTCCGGTTCACCTGCACTACAATGGTACCTGCCATCGTATAGCGATTTTAAATGGCTATTCCCCTTGGGCTTTGTTGATATACCAGCTATAACTGAGTCTTATCACAGCTACTACTGGTATGGCTACTTGGCAGAGGTCGCCTTTACTCAAGTGGGGGGAACTGAATTAGCAAGTTCAAAGCAGTATTGGTCGAGTTCTGAGAATAATACTACTAGCGCTGGCTTTTGCGCCCCGAGCACCTCCTTCTTAAATTGGGGCGCAAACTTCAAGTATTATACTAGGGGCTACCATGTCCGCCCCTTCGTGAAGTACTAAACTAAGAGGTAAAAAGCAGATGGATGTAGCAGCAGAGACTCTGCTCGCTCTTTCCAATTAGAAGTGCAACATCTCCGAGATAAGATGCCAATGAAAACCACCGTGGTGGTTTTCATTGCGGCAGGGGGCACGATGCCCCCAAGAGCATCGGCGGATAACTTAAGTAATACAAAAAAGGAGAAGGACTTTCGCCCTTCTCCCTAAAATTAATTAATTTTGTAAATGCTCACTTATTTTCATCGCTGATACGATTGGTGTGTCAGTCAGCACTGATGCCGTGAGCGAAAACGCAATTCCAACGCGAAGGGAGTTTATGACGGGCATCTGGCCGTGTTGAGGACAAAGAGGTGCAAGGCGCAAAAATCCAGATACCCAACCGCATGTCCATCGATGACAGGCCTGCCCACGCCAATGGTCAGACCTTGGGTGACTGGAAGACGGATACCATTGTCGGAAAGAATGGCAAGGGAGCGATTGTTACCTTGGTGGAAAGGAAGACAATAGGCCCAGAAAGAAAAACAGATTTGTCAAGCCAAAAGACATGATTAAGGAAGAAATATATTAAATTTGTACTTGCTTATGGAATCCGCCGTTAATTTCTCTTAAAATTAAGATTTCTGATTGCCTGCATCACCCTACTTTCAACTTTTATTATTAATTTTGCATCCGATTTAGTTCGTATAGGCTCGAAAAAGTTCCGATATAAGGTCGGGCGCCTTGCGGAAAAACCCGTTTATAAAATTAAAATGTACGCAATTGTAGAAATTAACGGTCAACAGTTCAAGGCTGAAGAAGGCAAAAAGCTCTTCGTGCATCACATTAAAGATGTAGAGGCTGGTAAGACTGTTGAATTTGACAAAGTGCTCCTCTTAGATAATGAGGGAACTGTCAAAGTGGGCGCACCCACGGTAGAGGGCGCAAAAGTTGTAGTAGAAGTAGTGAACCCTCTTGTCAAGGGAGACAAGGTCATCGTCTTCAAGATGAAGCGTCGTAAGGACTATCGTAAGAAAAACGGTCATCGCGCTCAGTTCACAGAAGTTGAAGTTAAACAAGTAATCGCTTAAATCAAGGAGGATTAGAAATGGCACATAAGAAAGGTGTAGGTAGTTCTAAGAACGGACGCGAGTCAGCTTCTCAGAGATTAGGCGTTAAGATTTGGGGAGGCCAGAAGATTGTAGCAGGCAACATTATCGTTCGCCAGCGCGGTAACAAGCACTTCCCCGGAGAAAATGTAGCTCAAGGTAAAGATGATACCCTTTATGCTCTTACCGACGGTGTGGTTTATTTCCACAAAGGTCGCAGAGATAAGAGTACAGTCTCAGTCCTCTCACCAGAGGCTTACGCTGAGAAAACAAAGAAGGCTGAAGTTTAATACAACCAACAAAACTTATTCCACACAAATAAATAGAATGCCAATCTTCAACCCGAAGATTGGCATTCTTCATTAGTAAATGTCTCTCGAGAATCCCAAAGGAAACAAAAAATATTCACCTTGGTTTTAAATATTATTTGTTATTTTGTTTGAAATATATTTTGTATCTTTGCAAAGATAAAAAAAATCTTATAAAATATAGCAATATGCTCACATTAAAACTCATCAGTGAGGAAACCGAACGCGTTATCAAGGGGCTTGAAAAAAAACACTTCCATAATGCCCGTAGTACCGTAGGAAAAGTTTTGGAATATGATAAGCTCCGTCGTCTGACACAGCAGAAGCTGGATGCTAATAAACAACGGCAGAATCAACTTTCACAGCAAATTGGCAGCTTGATAAAGGATGGCAAAAGAGATGAGGCTAACAAGATAAAGAATCAGGTAGCAGAACTAAAATCCGCCGATAAAGCACTTCAGAAAATCATGGAGAAAGCACAACAAGACATGATAGAAGTGCTGCTTACCATCCCGAACATTCCCAATGAGGAAGTTCCAGAGGGGAAAGATGCAACAGATAATGTGGTAGTAAGAGAAGGAGGCGTGATTCCAGACCTCGGACCTTCCCCTCTCTGCCACTGGGATCTCTTGAAAAAATATAATCTGGCTGACTTCGATCTTGGCGTTAAAATCACAGGCGCAGGATTTCCCATCTATATCGGCAAGATGGCTCGTTTTCAGCGTGCCTTGGAAGCTTTCTTTTTAGAGGAGGCTCGCAAGTCTGGATATCTCGAGATTCAACCTCCCTATATGGTGAACCAAGCCTCGGGGCTGGGTACAGGGCAGCTTCCAGACAAGGAAGGACAGATGTATCATGCTAATCTTGACGATCTTTACCTCATCCCGACAGCAGAAGTTCCTGTTACAAATATCTTCCGTGATGTAATTCTTGACGAAAAGGATCTGCCCATCAAGCGTTGTGCCTATTCAGCATGTTTCCGCCGCGAAGCTGGCAGCTATGGCAAGGATGTAAGAGGTCTGAATCGTCTGCATCAGTTCGATAAGGTTGAAATTGTGCGCATTGATAAACCAGAACACTCTTATGAAAGTCTGCGAGAAATGCTCACACATGTGGAGGGGCTGCTTCAGAAACTTGAATTACCTTATCACATTCTGAAACTTTGCGGCGGAGATATGAGCTTCACTTCGGCAATCTGCTATGATTTCGAAACCTATAGTGCCGCCCAGAAACGCTGGTTAGAGGTCTCCTCGGTAAGCAATTTCGAAAGTTATCAGGCCAATCGGCTACATTGTCGCTACCGCCACACAGAAGACAAAAAAATAGAGCTCTGCCACACCCTGAACGGATCGGCGCTGGCGCTTCCCCGTATTGCCGCGACCATTATCGAGAACAACCAGACTCTGGAAGGAATCCGCATGCCCAAGGTGCTCATTCCGTATTGTGGCTTTGATATGCTTGACGACAAGAACTTTTGACTATTTCGATAAACTCTCTTAACCTTTTTATATGTGGCGAAGAGGGTTTATTATATTTATACAAGGACATTAATCTTCATATCATGTATAGAATCGTTTCCAAAAATCAATACTCAGAAAAAGTCTTCAACATTGAAGTCGAGGCCCCATTGATAGCTAAGAGTTGCAAGCCTGGCAACTTCATTATCATCCGTGTTGACAACAATAGTGAACGAGTGCCCTATACCATTGCTAAAGCTGATGTGGAGAAAGGTACACTTAACCTGGTAATCCAAGAAGTTGGCCTTTCTTCGACCAAACTCTGCAGTCTGAATGTCGGCGACGAGGTAAAAGATATTGTGGGGCCTCTCGGCAATCCTTCAAAAATAGAGAATTACGGAACGGTTCTATGCGCAGGTGGCGGCATTGGAATTGCCGCAATCCTACCTATTCTAACAGCTTTGAAACAGGCAGGTAACCGTATCATTTCCGTTCTTGCAGGGCGCACGAAAGAACTTGTCATCATGGCAGATGATGTAAGGAAGTTTTCCGATGAGGTCATCATTATGACAGACGATGGCTCGTGGGGAAAAAAAGGAGTCATTACGGTTGGTATGGAAAAGGTCATCAACCAAGAACATATAGACAAGGTACTTGCCATCGGGCCTCCTGTCATGATGAAATTTTGTTCTTTGCTTGCCAGGAAATACAATATTTCTAATGATGTATCCTTAAATACCATCATGGTAGACGGTACTGGCATGTGTGGCGCATGCAGACTTACCATCGGTGGAAAGACCAAGTTCGTTTGTATTGACGGTCCGGAATTTGACGGAGATTTAGTTGATTGGGACGAGATGTTCAAGCGCATGAGCACATTCAAAAGCGTAGAGCGTGATGAAATGGAACACTATGCGGAACACATAGAGAAGATTAGCCATGAAATCCCGAGGACGCAAAAGGGTACCGAAGAAAAGATTAGGGTAGACGACTCTATAGGGCTATTAACAGATCGTAATGCCCAGTGGCGTAAAGATTTACGAATATCCATGAAACCAAAGGAACGGATGGCTATCGAACGCGTTAAGATGCCCGAACTGGATCCTGCGTATCGTGCAACGACACGACTTGAAGAGGTAAACAAAGGACTTACAGAGGAGATGGCTGTCATGGAAGCAAAGCGTTGTCTTGACTGTGCGAAACCAACCTGTGTAGGAGGCTGTCCTGTAAACATTGATATTCCTTCGTTCATCAAGAATATTGAGCGTAGAGAGTATCTGGCCGCTGCCAAGGTCTTGAAGAACACCTCTGCCCTTCCGGCTGTATGCGGTCGTGTATGCCCACAGGAAAAACAATGCGAGAGCCAGTGTATCCACCTTAAAATGAATGGCCCTGCAGTTGCCATTGGACATCTTGAACGATTTGCTGCTGACTATGAGCGCGAAAGTGGAAATATTTCACTGCCAGAAATGGAACCTGCCAATGGCATTAAGGTTGCCACTATAGGCTCTGGGCCTGCAGGATTGAGCTTTGCCGGCGACATGGCCAGAAGAGGGTTTAGCGTTTATGTTTTTGAGGCTTTGCATGAAATCGGCGGGGTTTTGAAATATGGCATTCCGGAATTCCGCCTTCCTAACCGCATCGTTGATGTCGAAATAGAAAACCTGAAAAAGATAGGGGTTCATTTCCAGACTGATTGCATAGTCGGAAAGACCATTAACATAGATGAACTTGAGCAAAAAGGATTTAAGGGCATCTTTGTTGGCTCTGGGGCAGGGCTCCCAAATTTCATGAATATTCCTGGGGAGAACCTCATCAATGTCATGAGCTCCAACGAATATCTTACTCGTGTGAACCTCATGGATGCGGCAAATCCTAAAACTGACACTCCTATCATATTGGGGAAAAAGGTCTTAGTAGTAGGTGGAGGTAACACGGCCATGGACTCTTGCCGCACAGCCAAGCGTCTCGGTGCCGATGTTACACTGGTCTATCGTCGGTCTGAAATAGAGATGCCTGCCCGTCTGGAGGAGGTCAAGCATGCAAAGGAGGAAGGCATCAAATTCCTAACCTTGCATAATCCTAAAGAATATATATCTGACAAAAACGGCAGGGTTGCGGCAGCAGTTCTTGATGTAATGAAGCTTGGAGAACCTGATGCAAGCGGACGACGCAGACCAGAAGTTACCGGAAAAACATTAACCGTGGATTGCGACCAGGTGATTGTTGCCGTTGGGGTCAGCCCCAACCCACTGGTTCCAAAGTCAATTCCCGGCTTGGCACTTGGGCGGAAGAATACCATCGTTGTCAATGACGAGATGCAAAGTTCGCAAGCCAATATATTTGCAGGCGGAGACATTGTTCGCGGTGGTGCGACTGTAATCCTCGCCATGGGAGACGGGCGGCGTGCCGCAACTAACATGGCTAAAAGACTCATACAATCATAAATGGATTTGTATACTGCTCAGTATATTTAATTTTCATAAAACAGACATTTCATATAACTGATTTTGTAATATAAGATATTATTACTATCTTTGCAGATATGGGAAAAGTGAACATTGTTTTACTATTAATTGTATTTTCTCTAACCAGTGCCTCTGCGCAAAAGGGAAAAACAAGGGGAGCGCCTAAACCTGTCGTGACGCGAGAGTCCCTTCAGGACAAGCTATTTAAGTCGATGCTGCCATCAACAGCAAAGGTTATGTTCATTGACAGTCTCGTTGTCGATAAGGATTCTTTCCTGATAAGAATCCCGCTAAACCACGAATCCGGCTACCTTTATACAACTAAAGACGGTGTCAATGGTTATACGAATGAATTTGAGAATCACACCTATTACTCTGCGGAGAATGATTCCATCCGCCATCTCTATTCTGCAGATAAATTAGGTGAAAGTTGGGGAACGGGAACAACGCTTGATGGCATTGGAGACGAATATATTGATCAGAATTTCCCGTTCCTTATGTCAGATGGCATTACTCTGTTCTTTTCAGCCAAAGGAAAACATAGCTTGGGAGGATACGATATCTTTACTACAATGTTCGACAGCCAGTCTGGCCAATTCTATGAGCCGCAGAACTATGGGCTTCCTTTTAATTCTCATGCCAATGACTATCTGCTCGCCATTGATGAAGTTGACACACTCGGTTGGCTTGTTAGCGATCGTTTCCAGCCTGAAGGAAAGGTCTGTATATATACTTTTATTCCCACAACTCCACGACAAAGTTTTGAAGGGGAAGACATCACTAATGAAGAGCTTACCAAATATGCAAACTTGAATGCCATTGATGAAACTTGGCAGTTTGGCAATTATAAGACAGCTATTGTAAGACTTAAAAGCATGAAGGCACGAGAAGAAAAAAAACACAATGCAAACACAATTGATTTCGCCATAAACGATGATATAGTCTATCACGATATCCAAGATTTCAAGTTTTCAAATAATCGACAACTATTCCTTGAGTGGAAAAACCAGAAAAGCATGCTGGTGAACGAGGAAGAAAAGCTCCACAAGCTACGAGAAATATATGCCAAAAGCAACAAATCTACGCAGCAGCATCTTCAACAAGAAATTATTCGCACAGAAGAGAATGTGGAACAACTAAGGTTGTCCCTCCATCAAAAAGAAAAGAGAATTCGAAACAATGAAATCAGTATACTAAAATAACTAAAACCAGATGCTACATGAACAAATATTTTGCTCCATCAGAGTTGATTATTAATGAAGACGGAAGTTGTTTCCATCTTCATTTGAAGCCAGAGCAACTGGCAGACAAAGTAATCTTAGTCGGTGATCCTGACAGAGTTTCTCTGGTTTCCTCTCATTTTGAAAGTATTGAAGACGAAGTTCAGAGTCGTGAATTCCATTCTGTTACCGGCATATATAGAAGCAAGCGCATCACGGCTCAGAGTACAGGTATAGGGTGCGACAACATTGATATTGTAATGAACGAATTAGATGCCCTTGCCAATATTGATTTTAAGACCCGTAAGGAAAAATCCAGACATCGTACACTTTCTATTTGCCGTATAGGAACTTGCGGTGGTTTACAACCAGATACTCCTGTTGGCACATATATTGCCAGTGCAAAGAGTATAGGTTTTGACGGGCTCATTAACTTTTATGCGAATCGCAATGAAATTTGCGATTTGGAGTTCGAACATGAATTCAGGAGTCAAGTCAAATGGGATGATCAACTTGGGAACCCATATGTCGTAGATGCGGACAAGGAACTCGTCAAGCATATTGCGGGCGAGGAAATGGTACAGGGTGTTACGATTGCATGCGGTGGATTCTATGGTCCACAAGGTCGTGTGCTCCGTGTCCCTTTAGCAGATCCGAACCTGAATGAGAAAATAGAAAACTTTGAATACAAAGGCTTGCGAATCATGAACTTTGAGATGGAAAGTAGTGCGCTTGCAGGCCTTGCTAAGTTAATGGGACACAAAGCGATGACATGCTGTATGGTGATTGCTAATCGCCGCATTCTTGAGGCTAACACCAGCTATAAAAACAGCATAGATGGGCTAATCAAATTAGTCCTTGAAAGAATTTAAACGAATTTGATGATACAAGATCTTCAAGATACTATTGCAGCAATGTCGACACCTGCAGGTGGCGCCATTGGCATTGTTAGGGTCTCTGGCCCTGATGCAATTACTATTACCTCTAAACTTTTTAGTAAAAATCTTACTGACTCAAAGACCAATAGTCTCTATTATGGAAACTTTCATACCTTACATGGCGAGTTATTGGATGATGTTATGATCAGCATCTATCGTGCCCCCCACTCTTACACAGGAGAAAATGCGACGGAAATTAGCTGCCACGGTTCTCGTTATATCATGCAAAAAATACTTCAGACTCTTATTGATGCCGGGTGTCGACAAGCAATGCCAGGGGAATATACACAGCGTGCATATCTAAATAATAAAATGGATTTAAGCCAAGCAGAAGCTGTAGCTGACTTAGTTTCTTCCAGCAATTGCGCCTCCCACAAACTAGCCCTTAGTCAACTTCGTGGACACTTCAGTAGTGAACTTAGCCAACTTCGTGAACAGTTACTAAAGATAACTTCACTTTTAGAATTAGAACTCGACTTCAGTGATCATGAAGAATTGGAATTTGCCGATCGTACAAAGTTATTGAAACTAACAGGTAAGATTCTAAAGCATATCAACACTCTAATTCATTCCTTCGAAACGGGAAATGCACTAAAAAATGGCATCCCTGTTGCTATTATCGGCAAGACGAATGTAGGTAAAAGTACATTACTAAACAAATTACTTCACGAAGAAAAAGCCATTGTGAGCGATATCCATGGAACAACGCGTGATGTTATCGAAGACACCACTGAAATAGAAGGAATAACTTTCCGCTTTATTGATACGGCTGGCATACGCAATACCCAAGATAAGGTTGAACAACTCGGCATTAAGCGAACCTACCAAAAACTGGATGAAGCCATCATCGTTTTATGGATTATTGACAGAAGCATAACAGATAAGGATGTTGGCAAAATGCAAGAGAAATGCAAGGGAAAAAAACTTATCCTTGTACGCAATAAGATAGACTTAAACCCGGAGGACGAGACTCCTATAGAATATAGACCTTTCGTTGAGATTAGTGCCAAATATGGCGAAGGTTTCGCAGATTTAGAAACTGCATTGATTAATAGTGCTGATATCCCAGAAATTAATGAGAATAGTGTTATTGTTACCAATATACGACACTATGAAGCTCTGACTAAAGCCCGAGAAAGTATTCTGAGAGTCATCGAATCCATACAAATGGGACTTAGCGGAGACCTCATTTCAGAAGATCTTCGCAATTGCCTTGATCAACTCTCTGAAATTACCGGAACACCGATTACACCTAATGAGGTTCTAAGCAATATTTTTAAACATTTCTGCATCGGCAAATAAGCCTGCAGAGATGTGAACAAATCAAATACCAGGCAAACACAACTACTGCGAAATATATCATTATAAATCAATAAGATGCAAAAACAAAAAATAAATCATAATTTTGCAGTAGTTGTGTTTGTTTTTTCGTTTATTTGTTGCTCGCTTTGTTGCTTGAAATTATAAAGCAACAAAGCGAGCAACAAAATTATGGGACAATCAAAGGAATCTTAGTAAGCCCGTGCTATGGCCAGGGAAAACGCATTATAAAAATCATTCCTCTTCATAATCAAATGATATTACCCGTTTGGAGCAAGGGCGGTGTCATCCGCCAAAGCGTCCGCTCACTTTGAGCAAACGCCAAAGCAAAACTTTTGCAGGGATTGCGGCGGGCAATTTCAAGGTAGTCAGTATATAAATAAAGTCTCTTTATGGAATGATTATCTGACTGCCAAGTGAAGCATTGCTGAACTTTCCATTCTTCACAAATGCTCAAAAAGAACCATACGCCGTAGGTTAAAGTTTGTGGCGGACAGCTTTACGCGAATCTATCCTATGTCTGCAACAAACACACCAAAAGACTCTTAATAGTACATTTGAATAAGTCGTTTATAGTAAAAAGGTTACGCCAATCAATTGTACTGGGCGCAACCTTTTTTGTAACAAGAGACTCTGGAGCTACTCTTCTGGACTGAAATCCTCTTTTCCGACACCGCACTCTGGGCATACCCAATCTTCTGGTAAATCTTCGAATGCCGTTCCGGGCTGAATGCCGTTATCCGGGTCCCCTACTTCTGGATCATAAACCCATCCGCAAACATCACATACATACTTCTTCATAAAGTTCTTGTTTTAATAATTAGAAAAATTTTATCTACTATTATCTTCTCAGAATATATATTCTTACGAAATTTAAATCTGTATACAAAAATAATAAATAATATCAAATAGGGAAGAATTTTTATATATAATTTTTATTAAAAGTTTTGTTATATGCTTCTCCTGAAAATATGGAGAAATCCGATAATAATACTTCGGTTCCTTTAAGTACCGTTTTCCCCTGTTGTATCCTCAACAATTACACTGTTTTACTGATATCGTGCTGACTTAGAGAAATGACTCCTTTATATCATTGGACAAAATACAATAGACCTGTCGCACATAGTTTGAGCAAGTCTATTGTATTAGGTATTATATTCACTTTCCGCATAAATATATGGAATAAGGACCTGCTATTACAATGTCAACGGTTCATAAGGCAAACCGAACACATCTGCAATGGCTTTATAGGTAACTCTTCCACCAACGATATTCAGACCTTTATATAAGGTGGCATCCTCCTTACAAGCTTGCTTCCATCCTTTATCTGCCAGCTTCAGAGCATAACGAAGTGTAGCATTCGTAAGAGCGGTCGTCGAAGTATTGGGGACTGCTCCGGGGATATTAGCGACAGCATAATGAACAATGCCATCTACTGTATAAACAGGGTTGCTATGGGTTGTCGGATGCGATGTTTCAAAACATCCTCCTTGATCTATGGCGACATCAACCAGAACCGTTCCTGGCTCCATGAGCTTTAACATATCGCGAGTAATAAGATGAGGAGCCTTGTCTCCCGGGATAAGCACGGAGCCAACAACAATATCCACATTTCCTAACTCGTTTTGTATATTATGGAGGGATGAATAAAGTGTATGAACATTCTCTGGTAATTCAAGTTGTAACTGGCGCAGTCGGGACAGATTTATATCGGTAACATAAACTTCTGCCCCCATACCGGCAGCCATGCGGGCAGCAGCCTCTCCCACTGTACCACCACCAAGAACGAGCACTTTAGCCGGCTTTACTCCTGGGACCCCACTAATAAGCTTGCCTTTGCCGCCATGGGTTTTCTGAAGATAGTAGGCACCTTCCATAAGTCCCATCCGCCCGGCAACCTCGCTCATTGGGACAAGAAGGGGTAAACGATCATCCGAAGTCTGTACTGTTTCATAGGCCAAACAAACAGCCCCACTCTTAAGCATGGCATCTGTCAGCGGGCGATCACATGCAAAATGGAAATAAGTGAAGAGCAGCTGTCCACCATGGACCAGTGGATATTCCGGAGCAATAGGTTCCTTTACTTTAAGGATCATGTCCGCAATACCATATATATCTTCTATGGCCGGGAGCATTCTTGCCCCCACTTTCTCGTACATTTCATCAGCAAAGCCACTACCCTCTCCCGCCGTATGTTGTACATAGACTTCATGACCGTGCCTGACCAATTCAGATACTCCCGCTGGGGTCATACCTACGCGATTCTCGTTGTCTTTGATCTCTTTTGGGATACCAATTTTCATGATAGAATGATTTAAAAAGTTAAAAAATATCTGCGGTAAATATACAAAAAAATCCTATACAGTATATAGGATTTAAATATTTTTTATTATTCATAGTCATCTATCACAGAATTTATGATATCCATCATAGGCTTAGCTATCTTGAAGTAGTCTGTAATCTTCTTGATCCAACCATCGCCATCGAAAAAATCTTCGGATAGAACATGCCATGCCGCATAATCCTTCATCCTCAGATAATCAAGAAATTCATAATCATTGGGAAAACCTTTAGGAGCTGTACGAAGAAGAGAAATGCCAAATCCTTTTTGAGAAATGTTACCATCGTCTTCCCAGTGTCCTTCACCTGGGTAGCCATAGTATTTTATGAATTTTCCATTTTCTACTGCATGTCTCCATTCGCCAATATTCCCCATGATTTCATTCCGGCACGATGTAAGGATATTTGTTGGAAGCCAATAACTTCCAGTACAAACCAGACATTGGCCGGGTTGAATGTGAATATAGTAACCACCACGCAATGCCTTGCGCCCATGAGAGCATATAAAAGCTCCAAAATGTCGCTTGTAAGGCGATTTGTCGTTCGAGAAACGGATATCACGATAAAATCGGTAGCAGCAGTCCTTTGTCGTAAGATGAGATATTTCCGGATCAAACTTAGAGATTTCCGCGATCAGCTTCCCTACTCCGTCTTCAAAATCAGCCTTGCATGCCAGGTATTCAACCTTATGCTCTTGAAACCATGGGCGGTTATTATTAGCCGCGATATCTGTGAGGAATTTCAATATTCGCCGTGTATTCATAACATTCAGACTTTATAGTTTAGAATTCTCCAATAGTTTCGGACAAATCTCATCAAAAGGGCATACCTCACACTTCGGCCTACTACTCTGGCAGATATAGCGACCATGGAGCAAGAGCCAGTGATGCGCACTGGGAATATCAGCTTCTGGGATGTTTTTCATCAACTCATACTCTACTTTTAATGGAGTATTAGCCGTTTGAGGAACAAGTCCTAAACGACGACTTACCCGATAGACATGTGTATCCACTGCCATGGCTGCCCGTCCAAACCATACTGCTTGAAGTACATTCGCAGTCTTACGCCCTACTCCTGGAAGTTTAATCAGGTCTTCCATTGCAGAGGGCACCTCTCCGGCAAACTCATCTACTATCATACGGGACATTTCAACCAGATGACGCGACTTAGCATTTGGATAACTTACCGACCGTATAAACTCAAAAACATCTTCCGGCTCCGCTTTTGCCATTTCTTTTGCTGTCGGATAATGGCGAAAGAGTTCAGGAGTAATTTGGTTTATACGCTTATCAGTACATTGTGCGCTAAGGAGCGTGGCACAAAGTAACTGAAAAGCATTAGAAAACTGAAGTTCCGTTGTTACTACCGGTTCCTTTTCACGAAAGTATTCAAGTATGTATTGATAGCGTTGCTGACGGGTCATATAAAAAAATGAAATTAATAAGGTACGCGTACAATAATATATTTGGAAAATCCCTGTCTTCCTTTCGAAAGAACAGGGACCAGAATCTATAAAGCCACAAGAAAGACTATTTTTTCTTTGCAGGAGCATTATTTTCCTCTGCAGAAGTCTCCTTTTTCGCAGAAGCACCCTTATAAGCTTTATTCAAACCTGTAACAACTTCGTCAGTAATATTAAATGCCTTATCAGCATAAAGGAGGTTGTCTCCCGACTTACTTAAAATAAGACTGTATTTCTTATCCACATTATATTTTGCAAGAAAATGTTGAATAGAATCCCTAAGTGCCTTGTTATATTTTTCTGTTTCTGCCTGAAATTCATTAGTGAGACGCTGGTTTAATGCTTGAAGATCATTACCCTGCCTCTGGAGATTAGCCTGAATGCCCTCTGCCTGTTCACGGGTATAAGCATTTTGCTGAAGCTTCTGTTGGAAATTTGCAGCTGCTGCTTGCAGCTGTTGTTGTTTGGCACTCAGCGTGTTCTGTATATTGTTACCTTTTTTCTCGAGAATATTGGCAAATTCCTTACAAAAAGCATATTGGGTCATGATTGAATCTACTTCTACATAGGCTATCTTCAAACTTGAGGGGACATTCTGTTCCGAAACTTTTTGGTCTACTTGTGGATTACTTTTGTTACATGATGTCAAAGCAAAAACTATGGTTGTAACTGCCATTGTTTTGAAAACCATTTTTTTCATAATCTTATATTTTTTATTTTTCCAAATTCAGGCTTAATTCGCTCTTTCCTCCCGGTCCTGATCGATTACGCAATGAATACCGAGTTTGCGAAGCGCGGGATTATCGTGAACATGCTGTGAAGAGAATCTACCATTCTTTCTTGCAATCACCTTTACGCAAAGCAAAGCAACCGCTATAGCAATTATTAACACGCTTAATAGCAATGTTCCAATCATTTTTGTTAAATTTGCAGTGTCAATAATGACAATTATCGGAACAAAGGTAATATTTTAAAATCAAAAGACAAAATAAAATATCATAAAAATGAGTAATGTAGAGTTAAAACCTGCTCGTGTCTTTGAGCAATTTGCAAAAATTAATCAGATTCCCCGTCCTTCGAAACACGAGGAGAAGATGATTGAGTATCTAAAAACTTTTGGAAAGAAACATGGTCTTGAGACAAAAGTCGATGAGACAGGAAATGTGCTTATAAAGAAACCGGCAACACCAGGTTATGAAAATCGCAAGACCACGATTCTCCAAAGCCATATGGATATGGTATGCGACAAACTGGTAGATGTTGATTTCAACTTTGAAACCGATCCGATCCAGACTTATGTAGATGGAGAATGGATGCATGCCAAAGGTACCACATTAGGTGCTGACGATGGCATAGGAGATGCTATCGAACTCGCCATACTCGATTCTGACGACATTGAGCACGGCCCTTTAGAGTGTGTTTTCACGCGTGATGAGGAGACCGGACTCACTGGAGCCTTTGGGATGAAGCCTGGATTCATGAATGGAGACTATCTCATCAATCTCGATTCGGAAGACGAAGGAGAAATCTTCATCTCGTGTGCCGGGGGTATCAATACTACAGCTATATTCAAATATACACGCGAATCTGCCCCTGAAAACTATTTCTTTATGCTCGCCTCTCTAAAGGGCTTGAATGGCGGCCATTCCGGAGACGACATTGAGAAGAAGCGTGCCAATGCCATCAAGATTTTGTCCCGCTTCCTGTATGATGAATCTCAGAAAACAGACCTCCGCCTTGCGCAATGGAATTCTGGAAGAATGCACAATGCAATTCCCCGAGACGGAAAAATCATCTTTGCCGTCCCATTTGATAAGAAAGAAGAAGTCAAAGCTGATTGGAACCTGTTTACGGAAGCAGTTGAGGATGAATACCATATTACCGATACAGCGATGGTATGGACTCTTGAAAGCACCGATGCCCAAACCATTATGCCCAAGGAAACAAGCGAAAAACTGATTCTTGCGCTTCAGGCACTCGATAATGGCGTGTTTGCTATGTGCCAGGACGAGGCACTGGCATGGATGGTGGAGACTTCCAGCAATGTAGCAAGCGTGCAAAGCTCAGAAGACAAAGTCGTTATTGTAACCAGTCAGCGTTCTAATGTTATGAGTAATCTCCGCAATATGGCCAATACCATCAAAGCAACATTCCAGTTGGCTGGTGCGGAGGTTGTCCAAAACGATGGTTATCCTGCCTGGAAGATGCGTACCGACTCAAAGCTTCAGGAAATCACAGTCGAGGCTTACAAAAAACTTTTTGGCAAAGAGCCTAAAGTTCTGGGAATTCATGCAGGACTTGAATGTGGACTTTTCTCTGAAAAGTATCCCAACCTCGACATGGTAAGCTTCGGCCCAACTCTTCGCAATGTGCACACTCCGGATGAGAAACTTCACATCCCGACGGTGCAAATGGTGTGGGATCATTTGTTGGAGATTCTGAAAAACATACCCGAATAAATGAAGCAAAGTTTTGTCATTCTCATATTTCTGTCCGCGGCCATCTTCACTGGCTGCGGACAGAAGCACTATGCCAAACAACTTATATCCGATTTTCTTGATAAAAACCTGAACGACCCGGATATCAGCAGTGTTTCGTATAGCGAACTTGATTCCACAATCTACATTACCGACAGTATTATTCAAGTGATGCATCAACAGGCAGACACGATGAAAGCATTCAGGCCTAAGATTCGATATACGAAAGGAAAACCCACCGAAAAACTGCTTTTCATGACCGTGAGATTCAGGCAAAACGATGAAAAGCATACATATACTTTCTACTTTGACCACGGGCTTCAGAAAGTTTTGGCATTTAAGAGAAACTGAAATAATATAACCTTATCACATAAAAAAGGAGTATGGTAATATGTCATAACATGTCCTTTTTTACTTAAAAATAGTCTATTTAGTATATTTTAGGAATAAAAACCTCCCAAGAATTGGAGCTTTATAGATTTTATTGTATATTTGCAACCAAGTATTAGAGGTAAGAAAAGATCAGACTGTTCAGTCTGGTAGGTTTCTTTTCATGTGAATGACGAGTTTCTCTACTAAATTTATGTATTCCCTTTTAGTTGACTGTTCAAGTGATCATATTCAACTTACCCATGTAGATTATACTTTCATTTAAAGCGATTTAATAATCCTCCGCAAGTGATTTGTAGAGGATTATTTTCATATATCCACATCCATAGACAAAAAAGATCAATAACTGGAACAGTTAGCTAACCCAAAAAGAAAGGCCTCCAATTCAGGAGGCCTCACTTGTCAAATCCACTCTTTCGGTCTGAAAAAAGCAGAAAGCGGCTTATTCATCTATCGGCTCCGCGTCATCAAAGCTTACAAGCGGCGCCTGATCATCAGGAGATTTGCCTTCAAAGACATCACTCTCGTTATCAGTTCCTGTTGCAGAGGTGCTATCACTCTTGATTTCCCCACTCTTCTTTGCCCACTCGGCCCGGCTTTCTTCTTCGACCGTAGCTTCAAGTTCTGAACTCATGACCTTGCAGACGCTTGCAATTACATCATTTTTCTTGGAGAGATTGATGAGACGAACTCCCTGGGTATTCCTGCCCATTACACGAACATCGGCAACGGCAAGGCGGATCGCAATACCGCTCTTATTGATAATCATCAGGTCATTCTCATCCGTAACAATCTTGATGGCAACAAGTCCACCGGTCTTTTCCGTAACATTCAAAGTGCGTACCCCCTTAGAACCGCGGTGAGTCTTGCGATACTCAACAACCTGTGAGCGCTTGCCATATCCTTCCTCACTCACTACCATCACGGTCTCCTCATCCGGTTTGTTGACAACGATCATGCCTATCACGGCGTCGTCGGCACCATCAAGGGTCATTCCCTTAACACCGGTAGCGGTACGCCCCATTGTGCGCACTTCTGTTTCATCAAAACGGCAGGCACGACCATGCTTGTCCGCAAGAATCAACTCGTTCTCGCCATTGGTCAGACGGACATCTACCACTTCATCACCATCAGCAATGTTGATGGCAATCACGCCTTTAGAGCGTGGGTTAGAATAAGCCTTTAAGGATGTCTTCTTGACAGTTCCGTTCTTTGTCGCAAATACTACATAATGGCTGTTCACGAATTCCTCGTCCTCCAGACCGCGGCCACGAAGGCGCAGGAACGCATTGACCGCATCGTCTGCCTCTATATTCAGCAAGTTCTGAATAGCACGCCCCTTAGAGGTCTTGTCGCCCTCCGGGATATTATAGCACTTGAGCCAGTAGCAACGCCCCTTCTTCGTGAAGAATAGCAGCGTCTGGTGCATAGTCGCGGGATAGATATACTCTGTGAAGTCGGTGTCCCGTGTATGGGCTCCCTTGCTTCCCACCCCCCCACGAGCCTGCTCGCGGAAGTCTGCCAAAGGAGTACGCTTGATATAGCCCAGATGGCTGACCGTGATGACAACGGGATCATTCGGATAGAAATCCTCGGCATTAAACTCATGTTCGGCCGGGATGATCTCCGTTCGGCGCGCATCGCCATATTTTTCCTTAACCTCAAAGAGTTCGTCCTTCATCACCTTCTTACAAAGTTCCGGATCATCGAGAATAGACTGCAGGTAGACAATCTGAGCCTGCAGCTCATCAAACTCAGCGTGTAACTGATCCATGCGCAGGCCTGTAAGCTGTGAGAGACGCATATCGACGATGGCCTTACTCTGCAAACTGTCGAGCTCGAAACGCTGCTCAAGGTTCGTCTGGGCTTCTGCCGGAGTCTTGGAAGCACGGATAATATGTACCACCTCATCGATATGATCACAGGCAATAATCAATCCCTCAAGAATGTGGGCACGCTCCTGGGCTTTCCTCAAGTCAAACTTCGTACGGCGAATGGTTACATCATGGCGATGATCTACGAAGTACTTGATGCACTCCCGTAAGCTAAGCAAGCGGGGACGACCTTTTACAAGGGCGATACAGTTAACGGAGAATGAACTCTGAAGCGCTGTCATCTTGAAAAGCTTGTTCAGAATCACATTGGCGTTGGCATCCCTCTTCACATCGACAACAATACGCATGCCTTGCCGGCCGGTCTCGTCGTTGACATTGGAGATACCGTCGAGCTTTCCTTCCTTTACCAAGTCGGCAATATATTCTATGAGTTGCTGCTTGTTCACGCCGTAGGGAATTTCCGTAACGACAATCTTGTCGTGGTTCTCGCCGGCCTCAATTTCGGCCTTTGCACGCATTACGATGCGACCGCGGCCAGTCTCATAAGCTTGACGGACGCCTTCCAGGCCATAGATATACGCTCCCGTGGGGAAATCCGGAGCAGGAATATACTCCATCAAGCCCTCTATATCAATTTCCGGATGATCAATATAAGCGCAGCAACCATCAATTACCTCACCCAAATTATGGGTCGGAATATTAGTCGCCATACCTACCGCAATACCATTACCTCCGTTTACCAACAAGTTGGGAATCTTCGTGGGCATTACGACAGGCTCCTGAAGTGTGTCGTCGAAGTTGTTCGTCATATCGACAGTATCCTTTTCCAGGTCGTCCATGATATGTTCGCCCATACGAGAAAGGCGGCACTCCGTATAACGCATGGCTGCGGGGGAGTCGCCGTCGACGGAGCCAAAGTTCCCCTGTCCGTCGACAAGTTTGTAGCGCATATTCCAATCCTGTCCCATACGGACCAAGGCCCCGTATACCGAACTGTCGCCGTGAGGGTGATATTTACCCAACACCTCACCCACTACGCGGGCACACTTCTTATAGGGGGTGTTGCTGGTATTTCCGATTCCAAGCATTCCGTAGAGGATTCGGCGATGCACCGGCTTGAAACCATCACGAACATCCGGAAGGGCGCGAGCCACGATCACCGACATACTATAGTCGATATAGGAGCTCTTCATCTCTTCCTCGATGTTAATCTTTTTGATCCTGTCCTGATCAATAGTCAGATCTTCATCCATTTTCTTTAATATTTATTTTTCTGATTAATTATAATCGTTTGTTCCGCTGCTTAGAAACCACAAAATCGGCATAGAGGCCCTTTAAACGCCCCAGAATCGATTTTTGCGCTTTCTAACAAGGCTCAAAATTACAAAAAAAAATCGACATGCAAAAACTTTTCAAGCGGTTTTTAAGCCATACGCCACCACTCCGTCCACCATTTTCAGCAGATGACCCTGCCGGAGAGTACTTGCCACACGACAAAATCGGCGAAATCGTAAGACAAAATCGGCGATTTCGTCCCACAATCTCGCCGATTTCGTCAAGCTTGCGACGGCTTTTCACGCCCGACTTCATACGCTGCGGCCAAGCTGGGATTTGCCTTTGTCGGCGCAACACCCATCCAATGGCAAGAGATACATGCTTTTTATATAAAATAAAACGGGCACAAGAAGAAAATCAAAAAAAAGTTGTATCTTTGCCATTGTAATCCAAATACCGGAAAGATGAATACATCCCCAATGTCAACCAACATCGATGATACGGGCTGCGCCCCACTCGTTTCTGCCAGATACCCATATAACAACGAAAAACAACCACATCTATGAGCAAGAAAATCATCATTGCGACCCTATTGATTCTCAACAGCCTTAACCTCCACGCACAACAACCCGGAAGGCTGTCGGCCCATGTGAATCCCATGATCGGCACGGGGGGCATGGGGCATACCTTTCCCGGAGCATGCGCGCCGTTTGGCATCGTGCAGCTAAGTCCCGAGACCGATACCATCCCACACAACCTAAATGGCAAATACCAGCCGAAGGTCTATTCCTATTGCGCCGGCTATCAGTATGACGACACCTCGATCGTAGGATTCTCACACACGCACCTAAGCGGTACCGGACACAGCGACCTTGGCGACATCATGGTGATGCCGCAGACCGGAAAACTAATTTTGAATCCCGGCACCAAAGACAATCCCGATGCCGGCTATCGGTGCCGCTATTCACACTCCACCGAGAAAGCTTTCCCCGGATACTACGAAGTAACGCTAAGCGACAATCAGGTGCGCTGCCAGTTCACGGCCACTCCCCGGGTAGGAATTCACAAATACACATTCCCGGCAGGTACGGAGGCACGCCTTATCATCGACCTTCTGCATGGAATCTATAACTACGACGGCAAGGTTTTATGGAGCTCCCTGCGAGTGGAGAACGACACTTTGCTCACGGGCATGCGCCTGACAAATGGATGGTCGCGCGGCAACTATACCTATTTTGCCATCTCTCTCTCAAAGCCGATTAAGGACTATGGATATAAAGACATGAAAGAACCTTTATACAAAGGGTTCTGGAGGAAGTTCGACACTCATCACAATTTCCCGGAAATGGCAGGCCAAAGCATCGTAACTTACTTCAATTTTGAAAACGATGGGCAACCTATCGTCATGAAAGTAGCACTTTCCGGAGTAAGCACTAATGGCGCTTTAAAGAATTTGGAATCAGAAACCTGCGGGAAGTCATTCGAGCAAATCGTCAGAGAAACCAATGAGGCGTGGGAACGCGAATTAGGTGTCTTGGAGTGCAGAGGAACCGCAGATCAGAAAGTCATGCTCTACACCTCGTTCTATCACACCATGATCAACCCGTCGATTTACATGGATGTCGACCGCCAATACCGTGGCGTAGATGGCAATATACACATAGCAGAAGGATTCGACAACTATACGATTTTCTCCATTTGGGACACCTACCGCGCCGAACATCCGCTGCTCGGGCTGCTGAAGACCTCACGCAATACCGACATGGTCAAATCGATGATTAAACACCAGCAACAGGAACGACTTCACATGCTTCCGGTCTGGAGCCTTATGGGCAATGAGGGGTGGTGTATGACGGGCTATCACGCCGTAACCGTAGTTGCGGACGCACTTGTCAACGGCGCAAGCCTTAACGCGGAAGAAGCATTAAAAGCCATGGTGGAGACCTCAAACTGCAAGTATTTCCCCAGCGTGGAGAAGTATCGCAAGCTGGGCTATGCCCCCTATGACAAGGATGCCACCGCGGCTTCCAATACTCTGGAATACTCGCTTGACGACTTCACCATCTATGCGGCGGCACATAAGCTCGGCAACAAAACCATCGCAGACGAATATGCCAAGCGCGCCCTGTTCTATCGAAATACATTTGACCGAAAGGCCGGATTTGCCTCCCCCCGCTACGAAAATGGAAAGTTCAAGGAGAATCTGGACCCCTATCAGACCTACGACGAAGGCTTCATTGAGGGCAACTCCTGGAATTTCTCCTTCTCCGCACCGCAAGATGTCTATGGTCTGATGAATGAATTTGGCGGCGAAAAGATTTTCCAGAAGAAATTAGACCGGCTCTTCGAGATGAAGCTTCCTGCCAAATACTATGAAGACAACGAAGACATTGAGGCAGAATGCCTGGTCGGAGGCTATGTGCACGGCAATGAGCCAAGCCACCACATACCTTATTTATACGCGTGGACATCAGCTCCATGGAAGACACAGAAATGGATGCGCACCATCATGAACCAAATGTACAGGAACGATATACGAGGTCTGGGAGGAAACGACGACTGCGGTCAGATGTCGGCATGGTATCTTTTCTCTGCCATGGGCTTCTATCCGGTCTGCCCGGCTACCGGCCAATATGTACTTGGGGCACCCTACCTTCCCTATACTAAAGTAACACTTGAGAATGGGAAGGCGATAACCATCATCGCAAAAGATGTAAGCGACGAGAATCGTTATATAAAAAGCGTAAAGCTAAATGGCCGTCCTTACCGTAAACTTTATATCACCTATGAAGATTTGACGAAAGGGTGTACGATAGAATTCACGATGGGGAGCAAGCCAAACAAGAGCCGAGGCTTGGCCCCGGAAGACAAACCTTTCTCGCTGGGAAGATAAAAGACACAAGAAACGGGAAACGCGAAGGACTCTCTTTTAATTGCCGCTGGCCCTCGCCTTGTATACACAAGTCTGACAAATATCAGTGGTTGACAGTCCTTATTGTCCCACTACGATCTACAGGAAAGAGGCCCAAACGGCTCAAACAGCAGCCCATAAATCCATTAAGACCAAAGTGCTATAACACCGGGAATCCCCTTTTTCACTTTTGGAGAAAGGGGATTCCCGACTCGTCTATGCCCTCAACGCCCTCATTGCGTTGAGAACCGCCAAGACCATCACTCCCACATCGGCAAACACGGCCATGCCCATGGTTGCCAATCCGAAAGTTGCGAGAACGAGCACGGCCACCTTCACGGAAATGGCAAACACAACATTCTGGCGCGCGATACTGATTGTCCGGCGGGCAATTTTTATTGCTGTAGCCAACTTGGATGGCTTATCATCCATCAAAACCACATCGGCAGCCTCAATAGCAGCATCAGAGCCCAGGCCTCCCATGGCTATTCCCACATCCGCACGCGCCAAGACCGGAGCATCATTGATGCCGTCGCCGACAAAAGCGAGGCTCCTGCCGACCGGCTTTGACCGCAGGAGCTCCTCAACCTTAGAGACTTTTTCCGTCGGAAGCAGTCCTGCCTTATAATCATCAAGTCTAAGCCGGGCAGCAACGGAGGCAGCAACCTCCCGTCTGTCGCCGGTAAGCATCACCACTTTCTCCACCCCCAGCTCCTTCAGGCGGGCTATCGCTTCTTCGGCATCAGCCTTTACTTCGTCTGATATTACTATATGTCCGGCATATTCGCCATCAATGGAGACATGAATCGTCGTTCCCACCTGCTCCTTGCACTGCTCACACTCATGGATGCGGGCACCCGAGAAAGCCATCATCTTCGCATTCCCCACGCATACCAACTTTCCATTAACCCTGGCCCTGATGCCGTGTCCGGCAACTTCCTCGACATTCTCGACCGAGCATTTGTCCGGCTCGTCAGGATAAGCCTGGCGCAGAGCCGCGGCAATAGGATGAGTGGAATATCGCTCCACATGCGCTGACAGATGCAAGAGTTCAGTGCCTGAAATTCTTTCAGGATGCACGGCATTGACCGAGAAAATGCCCTTGGTAAGTGTCCCGGTCTTGTCGAACACCACGATTCCGGCCTTCGCAAGCGTTTCCATGTAATTTCCCCCCTTAACCAGTATTCCGCGGCGAGCGGCTCCGCCAATTCCCCCAAAAAAGGTAAGAGGCACCGAAATGACCAAGGCGCATGGACAGGAAACCACCAAGAAAGTCAATGCCCGATATAGCCAAACTGGGAAAGCCCCGGTATAACTGTCTGCAAAGAACGGAGGAATGAATGCCAACGCGAGGGCAAGAAATACCACAATGGGGGTATAAACACGGGCAAAACGGGTGATAAAGCTTTCGCTCTTCGACTTATTTTCCCCCGCATTCTCCACAAGGGCGATAATTTTAGAGGCCGTAGACTCATTGAAAATCTTAGTGGTCTTGACTTTAAGCATCCCGGAAATGTTTACACACCCTGATACGACCTCATCTTCCACGCCCACATCCCGAGGCAGGCTTTCGCCCGTCAAGGCAACTGTATTCAGACTCGAACGTCCCTCAACGACAACTCCATCCAAGGGAATCCGCTCTCCTGGACGAACTATGATGCGCTCTCCCACCCCGACCGTCTCCGGAGAAACCGATAGCACCTCGCCATCGCGTTCTACATTGGCTGTGTCAGGACGAATATCCATCAAGTCGGATATCGAGTCGCGGCTCTTGTCTTCGGCATAATCTTCAAACAATTCTCCTGTCTGAAAGAACAGCATTACAAATACCGCTTCGAGGTACTGGTTTTCCGCGCCAGGCAGAAAACCTATCAGCAACGCGCCCAAGGTAGCTATTGACATGAGAAAGTCCTCGTCGAAAGGGTCGCCCTCGCGTATACCCTCCCATGCCTCAGCCAATATGTCGTAGCTGATCAGCAAGTAAGGAACAAGATAAACCATGAGCATCTGCCACATCGGAAGATTCAAATTCTTCTCCACGAGCCACGCCCCGGAAAGGAGTATGGCTGTAATAATAATTCGCAATAGTTTCTTATTCATTCTGTTGTTTCATTCTTTTTTTCAGACGCAAAGATACGAAGTAAAAGATGCAACTCGGTTGCAAAGTTGCCGACACTCGCTCCTCGCTCCGCGAAAAGCCGCTAATTTGAGAGTAAAACAGCCTGAATTAGTAACTAAAACAGCCTGTTTTAGTCAGTAAAACAGGCTGTTTTAGTTTTCTCTTAACTATCAAGAGATTAGAAAGAATAAGAAAAACCTATCGACATATACTCCTTCAACTGCCAGTAACCATGATTATCAATGCGGGCGACACCGTCGTCGAACCGGGGATAGACAAACAGCTTGGTCGAAATCCACTTGTTGAACTGGAAAGTAAAGGTGTTCTCCCATTCCAGCTCCGCACGCTCATAAGTCGTATATCCATAAAATCGGGTCTTCCAACTGATGTTGTCGCTGAACTTCCAATTTAAGTCTATCGTGAACTGAGAACCGAAATCATGCAGTTGGTGCTTGTTCTCCTCTATGCCATAGCGGACAGCAAGGATGCTCCTATGTACATATTTAAAGTTATAAGCCAAAGGAGCAAGGTGGGCAGTTCCCGTAAGTCGCTTTTTCAACCACATGACATTATAGTCCATACCGAGGGAGATGTTCATCACGAAAGGCCCCATGAACTCGGTAGTAAGTTCGTCGGAATTACTCTTCCACTGTCTCACGAACTGGGTATAGCCCATAACCTGAGCTGTATAATACCATTTCTTCGAGGCCTGCAGGCCGAGCTTGCTGGTAAGTCGGAGCAAGTTCTCGCTGGTGCGGAAGCTGTGTTTTGTGTCCTCGCGCGATGTCTGGAAGCCGAGTTTCATTTCCAGGCGGTTGTCCCATTTCAGTTTCTGCTTATTATTATAGTCGGCATTTAAAGTTATCGATCCTACCATGGAATAGTTGCTCTCGCCGCCCTTATACCAGTTCGACGAGACATAATTCTGGAGGAATTGCAGATAATGGTCTCCCGTAAATGCCCAAAAGTTCGGCTTCAGGATTACCACATCCACTGGCGCGGCAACAGGTTCAATGGCCTTGGGGGCCACTTGATCTACAATTTCCGGCGCATGATCTATGTGAATGAGCTCCGCGTCGACGGTGCCCCCGATATCACTAAGCTGTGCCTCTGTCCTCACGACAAGATCCGGACGGGTCAAATAAAGGCCCAACATGGTCTTGTCGAGCGGGGTCGGAGTCTTGTCCAAGGAGAAGTTATTATGGGAAACGCTCTTATAAAAAGTCGGTGGAAGGAAAAGGGAATTATACTCTATGCCGGGCTTGGAATCACCCATCCTCTCTCGCAAAACCTGATACTTGGCAACCTGTGAAAGCGTTGGATCCGCAAGCAGGCTGTCTAACTTCCGCCGGAAACTATTGAGGGAATCCTCGTATTGGAACAAACGGACATGCTGTCTCCCCCTACCCAAAGAGGATTGTGCAGAAACGGTAAATACTCCAAGACACAGACTTAGAAGCAGTAAATATTTAAACTTCATATGATGAATTCAAAATAACGGCTACAAAGTTAAGAAAAAAATGGAAGAAAGCGCAAAAGCTCGGATTAAAAAACAGAAATAGCTTGTTCTTTTCATATTTTTATAGTATCTTTGCAACCTGAATTAAACATTTAAATATTGTGGCAGAAACAAAGTATATCTTCGTTACGGGCGGAGTGGTTTCGTCTCTTGGCAAGGGAATCATTTCCTCCTCTATTGGTAAGTTGCTTCAAGCAAGGGGCTATAATATTACCATTCAGAAATTCGACCCGTATATCAATATCGACCCGGGCACGCTGAACCCTTATGAACACGGCGAATGTTATGTTACGGTGGACGGCATGGAAACCGACTTGGACCTTGGGCACTATGAGCGCTTTACGGGCATTCAGACCACCAAAGCAAACTCCATGACGACAGGGCGGATATATAAAAGCGTCATTGACAAGGAGCGCCGTGGAGATTATCTCGGCAAAACGATCCAGGTGGTCCCACATATTACAGACGAAATCAAGCGTAATATTAAACTGCTTGGACAGAAATATCATTACGATTTTGTGATTACCGAGATTGGCGGAACAATCGGAGATATTGAGAGCGCGCCTTTCATGGAAGCCATCCGACAAATGAAATGGGAACTAGGAAAGAACGCCGTCAATGTGCATCTCACTTATGTTCCTTATCTCAAGGCCGCTGGTGAATTGAAAACAAAACCCACTCAGCACAGTGTCAAGGAACTGCAAAGTGTCGGCATTCAACCAGACATACTGATTCTCCGGACTGAAAAGCATCTTGAGGAGAATCTCCGCCGTAAAGTCGCGGCATTCTGTAATGTGGATTTTGACTGTGTCATCCAGAGCGAAGACCTCCCCAGCATCTATGAGGTGCCCGTGAACATGCAGGACCAAGGCCTTGATGCGGCCATTCTTAGAAAGATGGGAGAGCCTATTGGCCCCACTCCGGGGTTAGGCCCGTGGAAAGCCTTTCTTGAAAGAAGGAAGAAAGCATCAGAGATTGTCAATATCGGATTGGTTGGGAAATACGATCTGCAAGACGCCTACAAGAGTATTCGAGAGAGTCTTTCACATGCCGCGACCTATAATGACCACAAGGTGAAGATCACCTATGTGAATTCTGAGGAGATAACAGAAGAGAATGTCGCGGAAAAACTCAAAGGCCAGGATGGAGTTGTCATATGTCCGGGATTCGGTCAGCGAGGTATAGAAGGGAAAATCGTTGCTGCCCACTACACCCGCACTCATGATATCCCGACATTTGGCATATGTCTCGGAATGCAAATGATGGTTATTGAATTTGCCCGAAATGTACTTGGATACCTGGATGCGAACTCCCGAGAGATGGACGAAAAGACTCCGCACAATGTCATCGATATCATGGAGGAACAGAAAAACATCACGAATATGGGAGGAACCATGCGCCTTGGCCAATATGAATGCATGTTGAAACAAGGATCGAGGGTCTTTGACATTTATAAGAAAGAAAGCGTTCGGGAGCGCCATCGCCATCGTTATGAATTCAATAGCAACTATGAGCAAGAGTTCGAGCGCAACGGCATGATGTGTGTAGGCCATAACCCGGAAAGTGATTTAGTGGAAATCGTTGAGATTCCCGGGCTAAAATGGTATATTGGGACACAGTTCCATCCGGAATATCAGAGCACGGTGCTGAAGCCACACCCGCTTTTCGTAAACTTCGTTGAAACAGCTATAAGGAATCATAAATAGGATATGGACAAAAATACGATTATCGGCATCATTCTGATAGCCGTAATACTGATAGGATTCAGCTGGTGGAACCAGCCTTCCGAAGAAGAAGTCAAAGCGCAACAGGAACAGTTGGCAAAAGAAAAAGCAGCAAAAGCTCAAGCTGAGAAGACAGCACAGTTCAAAGCGAAACAGCAGCAAAAGACCAGAGAAAAAGTAGAAGAAGATACCACCGCGCTTTTTCATCATGCACTGAAAGGGACTGCCCAAGACATTGTTCTCAAGAATGGGAAAGTGGAACTTACCTTAAGCACGAAGGGGGCTACAGTTGAAAAAGCCATCATCAAGAACTATATTTCCCATGAGAAAACCATCAAGACAAAAAGTAATGATGATGACAAAATGGATGTAACCCTTTTCGATGAGAAAGAACAATCCCTGAATTATACCTTTGCGACAAAGGAAGCCAACATATCTACACAAGATTTGTTCTTCCAGCCATCAGAAGTAACAGATACGACGGTTCTCTTTACTGCCAAAACTGGTACCGATAAAACAATCCAACTAAAATATGTGCTCGGCAAAGACTACATGCTTCATATGAAGATGAGCATTAACAATATGGGCGATTTGTTTGCTCCGAGCACATCGATGATGTTTGTAGACTGGTATGACAAATGTCGTCAGCAGGAAAAAGGGTTTACATTTGAAAACCGCTATGCTACCCTCACCTATCATAAGGCTGCCGGCGGTACTGATTACCTAAGTGAGACATCAGAGAAAGTTGACGAGGTGATTGATGATAAAATTGACTGGGTTGCGTTTAAGAACCAATTCTTCTCGGCAGTAATGATAGCCAAGAACGACTTTGCAGAAAAGTCGCTCATGACATCAATTCCGCAAGAAAAGGAATCAGGGTATTTAAAGAGCTATCGGGCCAAGATGAATGCCTTCTTCGATCCGAGCGGAAAGATTCCGTCTGAATTTGATTTCTATTACGGTCCCAACGATTTCCGCCTACTGCAAAAGATTGAAAACGAAAGCACATTTGGGAAAGACTTACAAATGCAACGCCTGGTTTATCTGGGCTGGCCATTGTTCCGCATCATCAACCGCTGGTTTACCATCTATGTTTTTGACTGGTTAAGCAGGATTTTCCCGATGGGCGTTGTGCTCATTCTAATCACGCTGTTGCTCAAGGCCATCACCTACCCAATGGTCAAGAAGAGCTACATGAGCTCTGCCAAAATGCGCGTCTTGAAGCCGAAACTCGATGAGGCGACAAGTCAATATAACAAGCCCGAAGATCAGATGCAGAAACAACAAGCAATGATGAGTGAATATGCCAAATATGGAGTTTCGCCATTAAGCGGTTGTCTGCCCATGCTGATTCAGATGCCAATCTGGATTGCCATGTTCAACTTTGTGCCTAACGCAATCCAACTGCGCGGACAAAGCTTCCTGTGGATGACGGATCTGAGCACTTACGACCCTGTTTTCGAGTGGGGAAAGAATATTCCGCTGATTGGAGACCATCTAAGTCTTACCTGCATTCTTTTCTGCATTGCCCAAATTCTTTATTCTTGGATGACAATGCGGCAGCAAAAAGACCAGATGGTTGGTGCTCAGGCTGACCAGATGAAGATGATGCAATGGATGATGTATTTAATGCCCTTGATGTTCTTCTTCATCTTCAATGATTATTCTTCCGGCCTCAACTTCTATTATTTCATAAGTCTTTTCTTCAGTGCCGCTATCATGTGGATTCTTCGCAAAACAACAAATGACGAAAAACTGCTGGCTATCTTAGAGACTAAATATAAGGAAAACCAGAACAATCCACAGAAGATGAAGGGACTCGCGGCGAGAATGCAGGCCATGCAGCAACAGCAGCTTGACATGCAGAAGAAAAGAGAGGAACTCGAACGCAAAAAGAACAAGCTTTATGGCAAATAAAATTATAACGCTGTTTGCGGTTCTCACATTGGGCTGCAACAGCATGCAAGCACAGACAATGATAGGCAAAAACAACATTAAGCTCTCGTCGGACCTTATGTCTCCGGAAGCTTTGTGGGCAATGGGAAGAATTGGCGGGGCACAAGTTTCGCCAGATGGGAAACAGGTGGTCTATCAGGTTTCCTATTACAGCGTAAAGGAAAACAGAAGCCATACCATGCTTTTCGTCCAGTCAACTAAGACTGGGAAACAAATTGCCAAGCCGACACAGCTTACTGCAGACGCAGAGAACGAGACAGATGCCGCATGGATTGAAGGCGGGCAAAAGATTGCCTTCCTCCGCGGAGGACAGCTCTGGAAGATGAATCCGGACGGAACCGACAGAGTAAAACTCTCCTCCTCCAAGATTGACATTGAGGGTTTCAAGTTCTCTCCCGATGGAAAACGGGCGCTTCTTATCAAAAGTCTGGAATACCATCAATCCATCCAAAAGAATCCGGAAGACCTCCCGAAAGCAACGGGCAGAGTCGTTACCGACCTCAACTACCGCCATTGGGATCATTATGTAGAATCGGTATCGCATCCCTTTATTGCCGAGGTTTCAGGAAGCAATGTCGGCGATGGAACCGATATCCTTGATGGAGAGCCTTATGAATCCCCCATGGCTCCATTCGGAGGTATAGAACAGCTTGATTGGAGCAGAGATTCCAAACAAGTGGCATACACCTGCAGGAAGAAGACCGGTGTCGACTACGCCATATCCACGGATGCTGACATTTACCTATATGATATAGAAACCAAGACCACGAGGAATCTTTGCAAGCCGGAAAACTATGTCGAGCCAGAGATCAATCCCACCAAGAGCATGCGGAATCAGGCCGTAAATCACCAGCATGGTGATATGAATGTGGGCTATGATGTCAATCCCAAGTTCTCGCCCGATGGCCAATATATAGCCTGGCAGAGCATGGCCCGCAATGGATACGAGAGCGATCGCAACCGCCTGTGTATCTATAACCTGTCTACCGGAGAAAAGAAATATGTAACGGAGAGTTTCGATTCCAATGTCGACGACTACTGCTGGGACAACGATTCCAAGTCTTTATATTTCATAGGAGTATGGCATGCGGTGGAAATGGTTTACCGGACCAACCTGAATGGCGAAGTAAAACAACTCACTGACGGCTGGTATGACTATGGCTCCGTACAAGTATTAGGTAACACCAAGCAGCTGCTTGTTGCCCGCCATTCATATCTGCACCCGGATGATCTCTTTGTGTTAACGCCCAATAAGAAAGAAAAGAAATCGGAGGTCATACAGATTACGGATGAGAACAAACACATTTTTGACCAGCTCGCAACTCCTGCCATACAGCAACGCTGGGTTAAGACGACAGACGGGAAGCAGGAACTCGTCTGGATTATCCTCCCGCCCCATTTTGACGCAAATAAGAAATATCCGGCCCTGCTCTTCTGCGAAGGCGGACCGCAAAGCCCTGTCTCACAGTTCTGGAGCTATCGTTGGAACATGTCGATCATGGCGGCACACGGCTATGTGGTAGTCGCCCCCAACCGCAGAGGTCTTCCGGGATTCGGAATGGAATGGAACGAAGCCGTCAGCCAAGACTGGACCGGACAGTGCATGAACGACTATCTGTCGGCCATTGACGATGCTGCCGCAAACCTCCCGTTCATTGACAAGGATCGCCTGGGGGCGGTGGGTGCCTCTTTCGGCGGCTTCTCGGTCTATTATCTTGCCGGACATCATGACAAGCGCTTCAAATGCTTTATCGCCCACGACGGTGCGTTCAACCTCGAATCGATGTATACTGATACAGAAGAGGCGTGGTTCTCCAATTGGGAATACGACGATGCCTATTGGAACAAAGACCTGACCGAGGCAGCAAGGCGCACCTATGAGAACTCTCCTCACAAGGCTGTCGACAAGTGGGACACCCCTATCCTGTGCATTCATGGGGAAAAGGATTACCGTATCAATGCCAATCAAGGCTTCGGAGCCTTTAATGCCGCCCGCATGAGAGGCATTCCTGCCGAACTCCTCATCTATCCGGACGAGAACCACTGGGTGTTAAAGCCCCAGAACGGCATCCTGTGGCAGCGCACATTCTTCAACTGGCTTGACCGTTGGCTGAAGAAATAGATTGCAAGGACAAGGACTCATCGTTTGAGAGAATAAAACATATAAATATGACTGAACAAATTAAAAAAACACTGAGAGACTCGGCGGCCCTGCGTTGGACGGCCCTCCTCCTTCTGGCATTGGCAATGTTTTGTGCCTACATCTTTATGGATATACTCTCTCCCATCAAAGACCTGATGCTGAGTGAGCGTGGGTGGAGCTCTACGGCATTTGGCACGATGCAAGGGGCGGAAACATTTCTGAATGTCTTTGTGTTCTTCCTGATCTTCGCAGGCATTATCCTCGACAAGATGGGCGTGCGCTTTACGGCCCTGCTTTCCGGCGCGGTGATGCTCGCAGGGGCACTCATCAAGTATTATGCCATCAGCGACAGCTTTATAGGCAGCGGACTTGAGGCCTGGTTTACAGACAATCTCAACCATATTCCCGTATTCGAGCAGCTGGGGGTCTCTCCGTTCTATGAGGGCATGCCTGCTTCCGCCAAGCTCGCAGCCTGCGGGTTTATGATTTTCGGCTGCGGTGTAGAGATGGGAGGCATCACGGTATCCCGCGGAATTGTCAAATGGTTCAAGGGCCGCGAAATGGCGTTGGCCATGGGCTCAGAGATGGCGTTGGCCCGTCTGGGCGTAGCCACCTGCATGATATTCTCACCCTTCTTCGCTAAGCTGGGCGGTAACATCGATGTATCCCGCTCTGTAGCATTCGGTGTCGTCTTGTTGTGCATAGCCCTGATCATGTTTATTGTCTACTTCTTCATGGACAAGAAACTGGACGCCCAGACCGGCGAGGCCGAAGAGAAAGACGGGCCGTTTAAAATCAGCGATATCGGCCAGATTCTCACCAGCAGCGGGTTCTGGCTGGTCTCCCTGCTCTGCGTGCTTTACTATTCGGCCATATTCCCCTTCCAGAAATATGCCGTAAACATGCTGCAATGCAACCTTACATTCACGGAAATACCCGCGGATTCTTTCTGGAATTCCACCTCTATAACTATTATCCAGTATGTAATCATGCTCGTCGTGGCGGCAACAGCTTTCATGTTTAACTTCATGAAAAACAAGACGACGAAGTACAGCATACTGTGTCTTTCGGTCCTGGCACTCATCACCTATTGCTATATGGGCTACATGCGCCAGTCGGCAGAATCCATTTTTGCAGTATTCCCCTTGCTCGCCGTAGGCATTACTCCGATTCTCGGCAACTATGTCGATCATAAAGGCAAGGCGGCCTCCATGCTCGTATTAGGCTCGCTGTTGTTAATTGCGTGCCATCTCACATTCGCTTTTGTCCTGCCGGCTTTCAAAGGCAGCCAAATCGGTGGTGTTGTCGTCGCCTATCTGACGATCTTGGTACTTGGCGCATCGTTCTCGCTGGTTCCCGCCTCCTTGTGGCCAAGCGTGCCTAAACTCGTAGACGCGAAGGTAATCGGGTCGGCCTATGCCCTTATCTTCTGGATTCAGAATATAGGCCTGTGGCTATTCCCGCTATTGATTGGCAAAGTCTTGGACAAGACCAATCCGGGCGTAACGGATGCTACTCAGCTCGACTACACGGCTCCCTTGATCATGCTTGCCAGCCTTGGCGTCGCCGCATTGATTATCGGGCTGATTCTCAAGGCCGTGGACAAAAAGAAGGAACTTGGCCTCGAAGAGCCGAACATTAAGTAGTTCATCGCACAATTAGAACAGAACACTCTCTTCCGAATAATAACAAGGGGATGTGCCAAGGGTCTTTGATAGAATTAGCAGCTGCCGATAACAGGGTTACACGCCGCTTGTAATGTCGTTACAAACAATTGGTAACAGGGTTACACGCCGTTTGTAACACCGTCCACAGACCTCCTGGCACATCCCCCTTATTACCAATCAGGTTAAATTTTGCATGAAAACCAGGCCTAATGACTCCCCCATCAAGAGATGGACCGTACTTATTCTCGTAGCCATCGTTATGATGATGGGGTATGTATTCTGGGATATCGTGTCGCCAATATCCACCCAGATCAGGGCTTCCCTCAGTGAAGGCGGCATGGGGTGGACGGCAGCTGAGTACGGATTCTATGCCGGCAGTTACTCCATCTTTAACATCTTCTTGCTGATGTTATTCTTCGGCGGTATCATCCTTGACAGGTGTGGTATCCGATTTACCGGCTTGCTCGCAACCGGCACCATGCTTCTTGGAGCCCTGATCAATTATTATGCGCTGACAAGGATTTCTCCGGAGCTATACATCGATTTGTCTTTCACGCTATTCGGATTGATTCCTGAACACGCCAAGATACAGGTGCTCGTCTCGGCTTTGGGCTTCGGACTTTTTGGAATGGGATGCGACATAACAGGCATAACCATATCCAAGATCGTTACCAAATGGTTTACGGGTTACGAATTGGCATCGGCAATGGGCATACAGGTGGCATTAGCCCGTCTTGGCACCACCTCTGCCTTAAGTTTCAGCCCGCTCATTGCACAGTCGTTTGGGATTTCCGCGCCTGTCTTAGGCGGGGCACTTCTCTTGCTGTTCGGATTTTCACTCTTCGTTCTCTATGCCTTTATTGACAAGAAATTTGACAATTCCCTCTATGAGCATGCGGAGGCCAATGAGAAGAAAGAAGTTGCAAAAGGCGAAAGCTTTTCATTCCGAGACTTTGTCGTCGTGCTGAAGAACCCAGGCTTTTGGCTGATTGCCATCCTCTGCGTATTTTTCTATAGTTCCATTCGCCCGTTTATGAAATTCGCCACAGACCTGCTGATTAACAAGTTCGGGGTCGCTGACACTTCCGCGGGCTGGATTGTTGCCGCTATTCCGTATAGCACGATGATACTAACTCCGCTGTTTGGAAGCATCTATGACAAAATCGGGCATGGCGCAAAGCTGATGCTCATAGGTTGTATCATCATCACGGTTTCACACTTCTGTCTGGCATTACCCTTTGTCCCTACAAGCGGATTCGCTCTTGGAATCATGATCCTTGTGGGCATAGCTTTTTCCATGGTGCCCAGCATCATGTGGCCCAGCGTGCCCAAGCTCGTCCCATTAAGACAGCTGGGAACAGCCTACAGCATCATCTACTATATCCAGAACCTTGGATTAATGCTCGTCCCGATGTGGGTGGGAAACATTATCGATGAGAATACAAATCCCGCCACAGGCCATGTGGACTATCTCGCGCCCATGTTGGTTTTCACGGGTCTCGGAATCGCGGCAAGTGTTGTCGCGGCACTTCTGCTATTTATGGACCAGAAAAAGCATTATGGATTACAGAAGGCAAATATCGGCGTGAAATAACATCCCCATAAAGACAGACTCCCTGATACCACTTGATATCAGGGAGTCTGTTTTTATATTAAGAGAGTCTCTACTGGGTAACCCGTTCAAGCCATTTTACCATTCCAAGCATTACCCCCATTGAAATGAGGCATACAACAAGAAATACGCTCCAGCACTGCCACAAAGGCATCTTGTTATACATCAGCGGGCCTATCCAGATAAGCAGATTGCCAACGGCCGTAGCCCCCAGCCACAGACCTTGACATACGCCCTGCAAATGCTTGGGAGCCACCTTGGAGACAAAGCTTAGGCCAAGCGGGGAGATAAAGAGCTCTGCAACGGTAAGGAAGAAATAGGTAACGATAAGCACCCATGGCCCTGCCTTGAGGGCCTCCTTAGCCGTAACATCCATTGCCTTAAACTCCTCACCTGAAGGATAGCCACTTGCATAAGAGTAAACCGACAGGAACAGATAAGCCAAACCTGCAATAAACATGCCATAGGCAATCTTTCTCGGGGTGGAGATAGCATGCCCTGCGGCTGTCAGTTTAGAGAAAATCCACATGATGATAGGTGTAAGCACTATCACGAAAAATGGATTCACAGCCTGCCATATTTCAGGGGCAATAGAGTCAGTCTTCACAAAATCACGGGCAAAAACAGAAAGAGACTGCCCGTTCTGGTGGAATGAGAACCAGAAGAAGATAGCGATACCGAGTACAGCGAATAAGGCATACATACGCTGCTTGATTTCCTTAGCCATCGCCACTTTCTCTTCGGGAGTATAGTTGACCGTTTCAGAAGCAGACTTCTTTGCGGGAATCGGGAACTTCTTCTTATAGCCTATAAAAATCGTAAGCGAGATAAGCATGGCTACTACAGAGGCAATGAATGAATAGTGAACTCCTGTATTGAATACCTCCAGATAATTGCTACAAGCATTAGCCATATCGCCCACATTACCGCCAACATCAGTCATCAGCTTGGTTAGATTGGCAGCTTCCTCGTTGCCCATCACTTTACCTTCAATAAACTTATGACAAAGAGCCGGAAGCTCCGCGTTATAAAGCAGTCCCTTAGTTCCCAACCACCATTGACGGAGATAAGGAGCAATGAAAGGGGCTATAAGGCCTCCTATATTAATAAACACATAGAAAATCTGGAAACCGCTATCGCGCTTCCCCTGAACAGCCTTCAAGGCTTCTGGACCTTTTCGTGCTGCCTCGGCTTCAAAGTTGTCGTACATCTGGCCAACAATTGCCTGCAGATTGCCCTTGAACAAACCATTGCCGAAAGCGATAAGCAACAAAGCGAAACAGGTAAATGGCAACAACCAGCTGATATTGGCAGCCGTAGATAGGATGGGGAAAGAAAGCAATACATACCCGGATGCCATGACGACAAGTCCTGCCATGATTGTGCCCTTATAATTCTGTGTACGGTCGGCAATAATGCCCCCCACAAGACTTAGCACATAGATGAGTGCATAAAACACGGAGTAGATAATACCACTGGTTTCATCGCTCAAGCCAAACTTTGAGCAAAGAAAAAGCAGTAAAACGGCATTCATGATGTAATACCCAAAACGCTCGCCCATATTGCTGAGAGCTGCAGGAATCAGTCCTGTTGGATGATTTTTAAACATAATATTATGATTTTAGTTAATGATTATTCTTCTTTGTCTTCGTAATGTCAAACAAATAGGTTAATTTAACGAGTATGTTTCCGAAATTCGAACTGCCAAAATAATCCCTCTTGGTGTCTCCATAGATATTTCCTAATCCATAGTAGTAACGCGCCTCAAGAAGAAAATGCCCTGCTCGGGGTATACTGTATTCCGCGCCAAGACCAAGGGCAATACCATAGTCGAATTTATTTTCTACAGCCATCGTATCCTGCGCCACTATCGAGGTAGCCCTGTCTGCAATATTCCGCTGAGCAAGATCGAAATTCATTGATGTGCTTTCGTCAAGATACACACCAAACTGCGGTCCCAGATTGAGGAAGAAATTGATTCCTCGGTCTTCTTTCCCCCATGCCAGATGAGCCATCACAGGTATTTGAATATAATTAATCGTACGGCTATATTGTTCTGCCATACCCGTTATCGCATTTATTACGGGCTTGTCTTCTCGGGTGAGGATGTCCTCTTTCCACCCAATAGACGCATAGTTGATCTCGGCATATACAGATGCTATCGTCTTAAAATACTTTTCGCAAACATAACGGAAAGATAGCCCCCCGGTCATACCTCCATGCATTTTTTGAGGAACTTCAGGTGTAAAACTAATATTACTGAGCGCATATCCTCCATTGATACCTACAGAAAAACCATTTCGATGCTCACCGATTTGCGCCTGAGCTAGCACAGGAAACAAAAACAATATATATAATAATGCACTTTTCATCTAATAAGTGAAGGATTCTATGGTTTTATTATTCTTATAATGGATGAGCTGGAAATTCTCATTCTGCATGCCGCCGCTTCCTTGCCTTACAAAGTAATAGGTTGTTTGCACTGGCGTTGATGGGTCCTTTTCTTTCCCTCCCTTGAAGTCCTTACCATATTTATGTAGTCCCTGAAGGAAGAACAGAGCCTGATCATATCCCGTAAGGGCAAAGCGAGGAAGAGCATGTTGCATTTCCACACCAAACCATTGATGAAATTTCTTTTCCAACTGTTGTGTTTTCCATGACATCGGGTTATAGTAGAAAGTTGTGGGAATATAGGTGTCAAATGCATAGAAATTGTCAAGATCATAGTTCGTATACATTAGCCACTCGGTATATCCAAACATCGAGATTCCAACTTGTGGATTATTAGCCCTAAAACCATTCAGTTTCTGAAAAGCAATGTTTAACTCCGGAGACCGACTGGTATTGAGCACAACGACATTGGGCTTAGTACGAGAGAATGCCTTTGCAAACATTTCTTCTGATGACTCAAGATTCGTGATGCTGTAGTTAATTCCTTTCTGTTCAAGCTGATTACGCAAACCGAAAGTAAAAACTCCCTTGGTTGAATTCTTATCATTGCAATCTATGAAAACCGGATGACTGCTCTTAAAATGACTCAAGAACGCCTTAATAGCATCATTATTCAGCTTGCTCCCTGTTTGATAAACCTGGAATATATTTGGATTGCGAGTAACCTCATCACTTGCTATTGAAAATGGGATAACCAGTCTAATATCATTTTGCGCACAAAAATCCCCTAATGCCTTTACCTGCGGTGTATAGAGGGGACCAAAAATAATATCAAGACTCTTGACCTCCGGATTTAGAAGCGTTTGCCGAATATCAGCATCAATAGGGACATTCCACGCATGAATCGCAGAAGAAATCCCTTGTGCTTTCATATCTTCAATGGCAAGGAGGAAGCCGCGATAATACTCCACCATGCGACGGCCATCCCCATCGTTATGATGCAAAGGAAGCATGATGCCCACACGAATCTCACGATTACGGACATCTGTCTTCACGGCGGTAACCGGAGCTGGCTTCTGGAGGTCTTGCCCCCGAGGTTTCGCAAAGGGAATGAAAACCGTATCATCCTTTTTGAGATTATAGTTTTCTTTCTTCATTTCCGGATTCGCATCCTTCAGTTCATCAAGCGTAATGCCATACTTCTGGGCAATACTGTACATCGTATCCTTTTTCTTAACCTTATATAAATCTCTCCATTGATTGATCTGGGCATAAGCCATGCTACCCATGAATAGCATCACTCCCACTAATATATATTTAATATATCGCATCATCATCCATATTAGAATTACATATATTCAGTTGCAAAAATACAAAAAATATCTAATCTCTCATCAATAATCGACATTCTTTTTGTAACTTTGCATGAATATTTTGAAAGAAAAAAAATAGAAATGAAACAAATATTAGTTTTCTGGATCAGTCTCTTCGCCGTAGGAAGCATTGCCGCACAAACACCAAGCATAGCACCTTCGGCAACTTTTTCCGATTCGGAAGGCAATGAGACCACCGATAACAAATTCAGCGGCTCTGCCCCCGTAACAGCTCGTTTTTCAGCGAATCCATCCGAGGTCGGAGATTATTCTCCCCATTACGAGTGGCGCTTCTATACAGAGGGGAATGCAGACGCTCCTTACCTTATCCGTTATGAGGAAAATACCAACTACACTTTCACTCGGTCGGGGGTGCATTATATTGTCTGTTACGCTACTTTCACAAAAGGAGCCGACATCATATCATTCACCCAAGAATATTGGCAAAGTGCAGGAGCGTTTCAGGTCTCGATTGCTGAAAGTAAACTCGAAATGCCGAATGCTTTTTCTCCCAACGGCGATGGAATTAATGACATTTACAAGGCCAAAAGTGGTTTTCAGAGTATCATTGAATTTCATGGATATATCTTTAACCGTTGGGGGCAGAAGCTGTTTGAGTGGACTGATATTAACGGAGGCTGGGATGGCAAGTACAAAGGAAAGGATGCCAAGCAGGGGGTATACTTCTGTCTGGTCAAAGCCAAGGGGGCGGACGGCCGTGAATTTCAAATCAAGCGCGATGTCAACCTCCTCAGAGGATTCACCGAAGGAAGCACGACGAAATACTGAATTGCAAAAAGTGGCTTGAAGCCTTGCTTTAAGCCGCTAAAAGGAGAGTAAATAGCCGTTAAAAGGAGAGTAAAAAGCGGCCTTTTGCTTTTCCGCTTAAGGCGAGAAGAAATATGGAAAGAGAAGACGAAAAGATCAATGTGTGGGGAGCCCGTGTGCACAATCTTAAGAATGTGGATGTAGAAATTCCCCGCAACTCACTCACTGTAATAACCGGCTTGTCTGGTTCGGGTAAGTCCTCGCTGGCTTTTGACACTATATTCGCCGAAGGACAACGGCGGTATATAGAGACTTTCTCGGCCTATGCCCGTAACTTTCTTGGTAATCTGGAGCGTCCGGATGTCGACAAAATCACGGGACTGAGCCCCGTGATCAGCATAGAGCAAAAGACCACGAACAAAAATCCTCGCTCTACCGTGGGGACGACAACGGAGATTTACGATTACCTCCGCCTCCTCTATGCTCGTGCCGGAACAGCATACAGCTACCTCTCTGGTGAAAAGATGGTGAAATATACCGAAGAAAAAGTGCTTGAAATGATCCTTGGCGAGTATAACGGAAAGTCTATCTACATCCTTGCCCCACTTGTTCGTCAGAGAAAAGGACACTATCGAGAACTCTTTGAGTCTATGCGCAGAAAGGGCTATCTTTATATCCGTGTGGATGGAGAAATCCAGGAAATCACCCGAGGCATGAAAGTCGACCGTTATAAAAACCACAATATTGAGGTTGTAGTCGACAAACTCCAAGTCCACGGAAAGGATGACGAACGCTTGAAAAAGAGTGTTCGGATTGCCATGAAACAAGGCGATGGAGCCCTCATGATCATGAACAAAGACAGCGGTGAAATCAGGAATTTCTCAAAACGACTGATGGATCCTGTTACAGGAATTTCCTATGGGGAACCTGCCCCCAATCTGTTCTCCTTTAATTCGCCTGAAGGCGCATGTCCACATTGCAAAGGGCTGGGATGGATAAACGAAATAGATCTCAAAAAGGTAATTTCTAACGATAACCTTAGCATTCACGACGGAGCCATTACCCCATTAGGAAAATACAAAAACCAAATGATTTTCTGGCAGATAGATTCCATCCTTCATAAATATGAATTGAATATCAAGACACCTGTAAAAGAGATTCCTAAAGATGCTATGCAAGAAATTCTTTATGGCTCGCTGGAAAATGTAAGAATTCCAAAAGATCTTATCAAGACATCCAGCGACTATTTTGTAACTTTTGATGGTGTTGTAAAATATCTGCACAATGTGATGGAAAGCGACGATTCCGCGTCGGGACAGAAATGGGCAGAACAATTTATGGCCATGACAGAGTGCTCAGAATGCCGTGGACAAAGGCTTAAACAAGAGTCGCTTTCCTATAAAATATGGGACAAGAATATATCTGAAGTTGCCAATTTGGATATGATCGACCTTAAGCATTGGCTTGATCATGTTGAGGAACATCTCGAAATACAAAAACAACAAATTGCCACTGAAATAGTGAAAGAACTCCGATCTCGTGTTGACTTCCTACTGGAAGTCGGCCTGGATTATCTGGCTCTGAACCGGCAATCAGCCTCGCTTTCCGGAGGTGAGAGCCAACGCATTCGCCTCGCGACTCAAATCGGAAGTCAACTTGTGAATGTGCTGTATATTCTTGACGAACCTTCCATTGGCTTACATCAGCGAGATAACGAACGACTGATAATGTCCTTGAAAGAACTTCGCGACATAGGAAATACTGTTATTGTTGTAGAACACGATGAAGATATGATGCGAGCATCCAACTGGATTATAGATATCGGTCCGAAAGCTGGACGCAAGGGCGGACAAGTTGTATTTCAAGGAAGGCCAGCTGACATGCTTAAGTCTTCAACTATTACTGCCCAGTATCTTAATGGGAAGCTGAATATCGTTATTCCATCGGAACGGAGAAAAGGGAGTGGGAAGAAGATATTGCTTCATGGATGTAAAGGCAATAATCTGAAGAATATCGATGTAGAGTTTCCGCTTTCTAAGCTAATTGTTGTTACAGGAGTCTCCGGATCAGGAAAATCTACCTTAATCAATGAGACTCTCCAACCCATACTCTCCCATCATTTTTATCGGTCTCTCAAAAAGCCGATGCCATATGACTCTATTGAAGGAATCGAAAATATAGACAAGGTCGTAAATGTTGACCAAACCCCTATCGGACGCACTCCTCGATCTAATCCTGCCACCTATACAGGTGTATTCTCTGATATCCGTAACCTATATGTAAATCTTCCTGAAGCAAAGATTCGCGGGTATAAACCAGGGCGATTTTCATTTAATGTGAAAGGTGGAAGGTGTGAAGCTTGTGGGGGAAATGGCTATAGGACTATTGAAATGAACTTTCTTCCTGATGTAATGGTACCGTGTGAGGTCTGTCACGGCAAACGCTACAATCGGGAAACCCTTGAGGTAAGATTTAAAGGGAAGTCCATTGCCGATGTGCTCGACATGACCATAAACCAAGCGGTAGAATTCTTTGAGAATGTCCCTAATATTCTTCAAAAAATAAAGACTCTCCAAGATGTGGGATTGGGATATATCAAACTTGGTCAGTCGAGTACAACTCTCTCCGGTGGTGAAAGTCAACGAGTAAAACTTGCGACAGAATTAGCTAAAAGGGATACGGGCAAAACTCTGTATATTCTTGATGAACCAACCACAGGGCTTCACTTTGAGGATATTCGTATTTTAATGGATGTCTTACAAAAACTCGTAGACAAAGGGAATACAGTTATTATAATAGAACATAATCTGGATGTGATGAAACTGGCAGATTACATCATTGATATGGGCCCGGAAGGAGGCCGTGGAGGTGGTCAGGTTCTAAGTACTGGCACACCGGAAAAGGTCGCTGAAAGCCAAGAAGGCTATACTCCAGATTTTCTGAAGCAAGCTTTAAAACAAAAAGAATAACCCCTTGTATACAAATATATTAAAGTAACTCCACCTTGCTCCCTATTGTTGCCTCAAAGTAAGGAGGCTCATCGCGAAGAGAAATATTGTCATAAATGAAATCGGCAACAATGGTATCTTTACCATCTGGTATTATCAATCCCATTTTTCCATCCTTTTCCGCAATGACAGGGAACAGCTGAAGGTCATCAACATATACATAGGGAGTACGAAGAAAATCGTAAAAAGCATGCACAAGAATTTTCCCTTCATGGTCTTTCATGCCAAACTTTCCATTTTCTTCATATATCTTGTGATAACGAATATATTTATCTTTAATACGACTGAGATAATAGGCCATACGCTCCTTGTCATTGACAAGTTTTAACATATAGCTGAAAGTATCACAATAATTTGCAATAGCCCTGGCTAGCACAATCTTGAAATCTAGTCCATCAAGCACCTTACGGTTGAGGTCAATATACAAAGCTATAGCTCGCTCTTTTTCTAACAGCGATAAATCCTTAAGACGCTCTTCGAAACGCTCCATAATGGACTTTGAACCTGACATGCCTTTAATATAGCGGTGGATCTGCCGGGCCATCTCCTTACATACAAATTTGTCTATTTGCATTTCTTCTATCGGGTCGGCAAACTTTTTGTCAAAATTCTCCTGCGTAATCATAAGCATCCTTCATTTGCTTCAAAGTTAAGACTTTTTCAAGAATTAGCCAAATTATTTCTTCTTTATTTTCAGTTTAGGTATTTTTATTTTCTGACCTTCTTTTAATTCCTTAACTCCACCATTTACGGCCTCAACATAGCATTCCATACCCGGTCCAAGATGGTTTTTACTAATCGACTTTAATGTCTGTCCCTTGCGAACAACAACAATCTGATCTATACCTATAATATTATAAGCCCCTGTGCGAATACGCGGATCTTTTTCATATTGAGTTGTTTGAGAAGATTCTCTCACTCTTGCAGTTGTCTTTGATGAAGTTTGTTGAATCGGCACTCCCCTCTTTCTTCCTGCTGCAGACATCGTAGAAGGTGTAACTTTTTCTAATGTTTTTTTTGAAGCAGACTGAGATATGGTCTCCTTCACCTTATTTGTAGCAGTAGCAGACTGCTCGGGTGTTTCTCCGATCTTTTCTGTATGAACAGGTACCTCCTGTTTTACATTATTATTTATATGTATTTGCGTCAGCAAATACTCTATCTGGTTGTCCCGAAGCTTCAGCTGATTAAATACATAAACAGAAGCCCCAATAAATAACAACAGTAGAACCGCTGCTATAATACCAAAAATATTTGTAAGGCGTTTAAACTGTAAAACTTGATCTCGAAGTAATTTATTCGCAGATGAAAGTACTTTATTCTCTGCATTTATCCGATCATTAGCCCATTTTTCTTGAATTCTCGCTTCTGGCTCCAACGAAGCCATTTGCGCTTTAGTATCAACACTATCGGTAAAGTCCAATAAGGGGGTAGCTGAGGCCGCACTCCTCATGGAAACTTGATCTTCTTCCAATATTGAATTATCTTCTGGATTTATAACCGAAGCAGGAGAAAGACCCTTTTCAACTTGTTCGGCCCAAACATCACTTGGTGCAAGTCCCTCCACACTTTCCTCTGTATCTACGGCAATAGGTGAATTATCTACCCTTGTTATTTCGTCTGGTTTATCTATCGAATCCATAGGTCCGGCATTGTCATCTTCTTGGGCTTCATCCAAATCAGATAAGTCTACTTCGTCATTCAAGACAACCGTTTCGAATGAAGCAAATGGCCTGTTTACTAAATCACGCATTCCCGCATCGGGAATATATGAAATTTTTTCGCGCTCTGCAATTTCGATTGGCTCACCTGTATTCACATCAACGCTTTTACGGGCATTCACACTCTGAACTTTAAAAGTGCCCAGCCCTTTAATCTTCACGAGCTTCTCATAACGGAGACCATCATTAAGCACATCCAGCATCTGAGAGATAAACCTATCTGCCGCATCTTGACTCAAACCATGTCGCTGTGCAAGGACTACAGCCAAGTCTTTAAATCCAATCTTACTCATCACCCTGTTCTTTATTTTTCAATTTATCTTTGATATAGATATTCGGCTTGAAATTCAGTACTAACTTTGGAGGCACAAGCATCCGCTTTCCTGTTGAAGGATTGATGACCATCCTCTCAAGACGCTTTCTCACCTCAAATGTCCCAAAATGTGAGAAAGATACCGAATTGCCTTCATCAAAATTTCTCCCCATTTCATCGATAATCGTTGAAATCAATTTCTGTGTATCCGCTTGGGTATAACCGCTTCGCTGAGATAATTCAGCTATAAATTCTTTATTATTCATAAAATTTCTCCATATAAATCAAACTCTGTAGAATCCGTAATTCTTATATTATAAAAAAAACCTGTGCGAAGGGGGCGTGTCGCAGGGATTAACACTTCCGGATCCACATCAGGCGAACAAAACTCTGTACGCCCGATATAATAACTACCTTCCTTTCGGTCGATAATCACTTTCATTGTCTTACCGATCTTAGCAGCCTCTATTTCTAAACTTATTCCCTGTTGAAGGGCCATCAATCTGTCAAGGCGTTCCTGCTTCACATGCTGGGGTACATTATCCTCATAATGCAATTGGCTATAAGTGCCATCTTCTTCTGAATAGGCAAAAGCTCCCATTCTTTCAAATCGCTCACATCTAACAAATTCCATTAATTCCTTAAAGTCTTCCTCGGTTTCTCCAGGAAAACCAACCATGAGGGTAGTCCGCAGATGAATCTCCGGTATTTTCTCGCGAATCTTAGCTATTAAATCAAGCGTTTCCTGTTTGCTGACATGGCGTCGCATACGCTTAAGCACATGGTCGCTTATATGTTGCAAAGCTATATCCAAATACTTACAGATATTATCATGGCGAGCCATTACATCAAGCAATTCCATCGGAAACTGGTTTGGATAGGCATAGTGCAATCGAATCCATTTTACCCCTTCAATATTAGCTATATCTTCAATGAGTTCTGCTATATGAGACTTTCCGTCAAAATCCATCCCATAATAGGTAAGCTCCTGCTCTATCACTTGGAATTCCTTTACTCCATTGGTTACTTGCTCACGGACTTCGGCCAAGATTTCTTCTTTTGGACGGGATATATGCTTTCCTGTTATCAACGGAATTGCGCAATAAGCACAATGGCGGTCGCACCCTTCAGCAATTTTCAAATAAGCATAATGGCGAGGTGTAAAACGGGCACGTGTAGCAAATCTTCTTTCTCGGTCAGTAATGAAATCTCTCTTAGCGTCAGGGATATCTTGAAGAAGCTTTTTAAAATTAAACTTGCCATAATACTTATCAACTTCAGGAATTTCATTCTCAAGTTCTTTCTTATAGCGTTGAGATAAGCACCCCATCACATACAGACGGTTCAACTGTCCCTTCTCTTTTCGTTTAACAAATTCAAGAATTGTATTAATACTCTCCTCTTTAGCTGCTTCTATAAAACCACAAGTATTTATTACGGCGATTTCACCTTCTGGTCGATGAGAATCCGGAACACAACAGTAGCCTTTTTCTTCAAATCGCTTGACAAGTCGCTCTGAATCGACCAGATTTTTAGAGCATCCCATCGTAATAATATCTATCTGATTCTTTTTCATTTCACTAAAAAATGAACTGGGCTATTCATTATTAAAAAGAGAGTCGACAAATTCAAGACGATTAAAGAGCTGTAAGTCTTCGAGCTGCTCCCCAAGCCCAATATATTTCACAGGAACCTTTAACTGATCACTAATCCCAATTACGACACCACCCTTTGCAGTACCATCAAGCTTCGTAATCGCAAGTGAAGTAATCTGTGTGACAGCAGCAAACTGCTTGGCCTGTTCAAAAGCGTTCTGTCCTGTTGAGCCGTCAAGAACGAGCATCACTTCATCAGGCGCTTCTGGAAGAACTTTCTTCATTACCTCCTTTATTTTCTTCAGCTCATTCATCAACCCAACCTTATTGTGTAAACGACCAGCCGTATCAATAAGGACTACATCTGCATTATTAGCCTTAGCACTTTGCAATGTATCAAAGGCAACCGATGCAGGATCGGCCCCCATCTGCTGTTTAATCACAGGAACCCCTACCCGTTCTCCCCATATGGATATCTGTTCTACAGCAGCGGCACGAAAAGTATCTGCTGCGCCCAAATAAACTTTTTTACCAGCATTCTTAAATTGATAGGCCAACTTCCCTATTGTTGTGGTTTTTCCCACGCCATTCACTCCCACTACGAGAATCACATAGGGTTTATGGTCAATGGGAAGATCCCAATTATCGTTATCCCCTGCATTATTTTCTGCTAATAAAGAAGCAATTTCTTCCCGCAGTATGCCATTCAATTCACTTGTCGATACATATTTTTCACGAGCGACATGCTCTTCTATGCGCTCTATAATCTTGATAGTAGTATCTACCCCCACATCAGAGGTAATAAGGATTTCTTCTAAGTTATCCAAGACTTCGTCATCTACCTTAGACTTTCCTGCAACAGCACGGGAAATCTTATCAAAAACACTTTGCTTGGTTTTCTCTAAACCATGGTCCAGAGTTTCCTTTTTCTTAGAATTAAATAATCCAAATATTCCCATTTCTATTCTATTTTCGGCAAAGATATTAAAAAAAAATGAGAAAGCAGCGATGAAATGGACAAAAATTAAGAAAGTACATTATCACATAGACTTAATAGACAGACACATGGGGGCATGTTTTAAATCTGTCGTTGAATTTGGAGGTCTCGAAAAATATAATTACCTTTGTAATCTTAATAATTTAAATATATAAGATGAAAAAACTGCTTATCCTTATTATCGGACTGATGCTCTCTTCTCTATTGAGCGCCCAAATCTACAAAAATCCCAGTATTCCCGTTAAGGACCGGGTGGAAGACCTACTCAAACGGATGACACTTGACGAGAAGATTGGACAAATGAATCAGTTTCTAGGGTTGGAATATCTGAAAACCAATCGAGCAAATCTTGACAAAGGTGATGCAAAAAACAAAAATGAGAATGTTTTCTATCCGCACACTCCCATTGCCCAAATTGAAACTTGGACAAAACAAGGCATCATAGGTTCTTATTTGATGGTTTTTACAGCTGAAGAAGCGAATCATCTCCAACGACTTGCCATGCAAAGCAGATTGGGCATCCCTCTGCTTTTCGGCATTGATGCAATACATGGTAACGCTATGTGCGACAACATGACTACATACCCCTCAAATATTAATGCTGGCTGTTCCTTTGATCCGGAATTAACCTATAGGATTGCAAGAGAGACTGCGGAAGAAATGGTAACCGTAGGTATGAGATGGGCTTTTAACCCGAATGTAGAAGTTGCTCGTGATGCTCGTTGGGGGCGTGTCGGTGAAACTTTTGGAGAAGATCCCTATTTGGTAAGCGTGATGGGAGAGCAAATTGTAAAAGGACTCCAACGAAATCTTGACCAACCGACCGATGTGTTGGCATGCATCAAGCATTTTGTTGCGGGAAGCCAACCGCTTAACGGTAAGAATGTGTCGCCCGCGGATATCTCAGAACGCACACTTCGAGAAGTTTTCTTTCCACCTTTTAAAACGAGTATCGACGCAAGGGCGGCAACACTTATGGTTGCGCATAATGAGGTTAATGGAATCCCTTGTCATACCAACAAATGGCTGATGCAAGATATATTACGCAAAGAGTGGAAATGGCCCGGATTCATCGTCAGCGACTGGATGGACCTCGAACACATCTGGGAAGTACACAAAACCGCACCCAACATGAAAGAAGCCTTCCGGCAAGCCATCAACGCCGGAATCGACATGCACATGCAAGGCATACACTGGCAAGAAATGGTTAGCCAACTCGTCGAAGAAGGAAAAATCAGCGAAGAACGCATCAACCAATCCGTCAGAAGAATACTCACCACCAAATTCCAACTCGGACTCTTCGAGAAACCCTACACCGACGAGAAACTCAGAAAGAAAATCTGCCAAAGCCAGCAACACCTCAACACCGCACTCCAGGCAGCAAGAGAAGGAATCGTACTCCTCAAAAACCAAAACCAAACACTCCCCATCCAAGAAAGCAAATACAAGAAAATACTCGTTACCGGAGTCAATGCCAACAGCCAAAACATACTCGGCGACTGGAGCAACTGGATGGGAGACAAAACCAGCACCGTGCTCAAAGGACTCAAAGAAATAGCACCCAACACACAATTCCTCTTCGCAGACCAAGGCAACAACCCCAGATACATGAAACAGGAAAACATAGACAAAGCCGTGGAAATGGCCAAAGAATGCGACCTCAACATCATCGTAGCCGGAGAATACATGCCCAGAAGCGACTGGAATAACCGCACCGATGGAGAAAACCTAGACCGATCAGACATCAACCTCGTAGGACTCCAAGAACAACTCATACAAAAACTGCACGCCACCGGGAAACCCACCATCCTCGTGCTCATCAACGGAAGACCTCTGAGCACCGAGTGGGCAACCGAGCACATACCCGCCATCATCGAAGCCTTCGCACCCGGAATACAAGGAGGAAAAGCCATCGCCGAAATCATATACGGAAAAGTAAACCCCAGCGCCAAGCTCGCCATTACCATCCCAAGAAACACCGGACAGATCGTCAAAGTATACAACGAAAAACCCGCTGCAGCCTTCCATCCCTTCACACTCACACAAGACACACCCCTCTACCCCTTCGGCTACGGACTGTCCTACACCCAATTCAAATGCTCCGACATCACCCTCTCCAGCCGTGAAATCAACGCCAACGGAGAACTACAAGCAACCATAAACCTCACAAACACCGGAGACAGAGAAGGAACAGAAATCGTGCAGCTCTACATCAGAGACTGCTACAGCAATGTGTCCCGCCCCGTCAAAGAACTCAAAGACTTCATGAGAGTCAGCCTACAGCCCGGAGAAACGAAGACCCTAACCTTTACCCTCCCCGCCCACAAACTCGCCTACTACAACGAAGACATGGAATGGACCGTAGAGCCCGGAGAATTCGAAATCATGATCGGAAGCTCATCCGCCGACGAAGATCTCATCAAGAAAACCTTCCTCGTCAAATAAAATAAAAAAGAAACCCGCGGAGCTCAAAGCCCCGCGGGAAAACAAAAAGGACAGCGTCCCTAGTTGTTCACCGTGCCACCTACGATATCCAGCAATTCGCTCGTAATGGCAGCCTGTCGGCTCTTGTTATACTGCAAGCTGAGGTCGCGCAGCAACTCGTCGGCATTGTCGGTTGCCGTCTGCATCGCCACCATGCGGGCAGCATGCTCCGAAGCATTGCTATCCAGAAGCGCCGTATAGATCATTAAGTTCAACAATTTCGGTACCAGCTTCTGCATCACCGTAGCCAAGTCCGGCTCCACCAAGAAGTTATCGTTCAAAGGAACTGCAGCCTCTTGCTCGCGCTTCTTGCTCGCGCCCTTCTTCCGCAAATACTCCTGAGCCTTTGCCGTTACAAGGTTTGAAGTAAGGTCGCGATCGTTCATAGAGCCAATAGACTCCGTCGATAAGTCGATCGGAAGAAACTGGCGACGAGTAAGAATCTGGCTTCCCGCACTCTTGAAATGATGATAGATCAGCTCTACCTTATCAATCTTGCCACCCATATATGCTTCCGTTAGCGCACGAGAAATCTCCGCGCAAGCACGGGCACTCGGCTTCTCAGCAAGCTCCAGGAAATCACCAGCCGAAGGAATCTGAAGCTTTGCCACCTTCTCGGCAACCTTGCGACCGATCGGATAGACCACAAACTCAGAGACACCCTGCTTCTGATACTCATGGATCACCTGCTCCATCAGCTTGAGCACATTCGAGTTGAAGCCACCACAAAGGGAAGAATTGCTCGAATATACCACAAGAGCAACACGACGAACTTCCGAATGCGACTCCTCGAAGATGCTCCGCGCGTCTGGAGTAGACACCAAGAACGACTTGAGGATATGCTCTAGGAGACTCTCATAGGGAAGCATGTTCTGAATGGCGACCTGAGCATGATGAAGCTTAGACGACGCAACCATCTTCATCGCACTCGTAATCTTACGAGTACTGTTTACACTGGCTATACGAGTCTTGATTTCTTTCAGAGAAGCCATACACACTTACTTTTTATATTGTCCAACAATATTATCCATTGTCTGTTCCAGAACAGCTGTACAATTTTCATCTATTTTACCAGAAGCCAAGACATTGAGTATATCGCCATGCTGCGAACGCATTTGCTCCAAGAATAAATCCTGACAACTACGCACCTCGCTTACTGGCACATCATGCAGCAAACCATGAACCCCACAGTAAAGAATTGCGATCTGTTCGTCCACTGGCATTGGAGAATACTGTGGCTGGATAAGCAACTGATTATTCTTGCGTCCCCGGTCGATTGTCATGGCCGTTACCGGATCCATGTCACTTGAAAACTTAGAGAAAGCCTCAAGTTCACGATATTGAGCCATATCTATCTTCAAGGTACCAGCTACTTTCTTCATACTCTTAATCTGGGCACTTCCACCTACACGCGAAACGGAGATACCGACATTGATAGCCGGACGGAAACCTTGGTTGAAGAGATTGCTCTCCAGATAGATCTGCCCATCGGTAATCGAGATGACATTCGTCGGTATATATGCCGACACGTCGCCGGCTTGAGTCTCGATGATAGGAAGCGCCGTCAGAGAACCTCCGCCCCGCACATATCCTTTCATGCAGTCGGGAAGATCGTTCATCTTCTCTGCAACTTCCTGCTGGTCGTTGATTCGCGCAGCACGCTCAAGAAGACGGCTATGAAGATAGAACACATCTCCCGGATACGCCTCGCGACCCGAAGGACGACGAAGAATCAGCGAAACCTCGCGATAGGCAACAGCTTGCTTAGAAAGATCATCGTATACCACCAATGCACTATAACCGCGGTCGCGGAAATATTCACCGATAGCTGCACCCGCAAACGGAGCATAATACTGCATAGCCGCAGGATCTGCCGCCGTAGCGCTGACAACGATCGTATAAGACAATGCCCCATGCTCCTTCAGAGTCTGCACAAGAGTGGCCACCGTACTTGCCTTCTGTCCGATAGCAACATAGATGCAATATACAGGATTTCCCTGTTCATAGAAACTCTTTTGGTTGATGATGGCATCAACGGCAATCGCCGTCTTACCCGTTTGACGGTCTCCAATAATCAGCTCGCGCTGCCCACGGCCGATAGGGATCATCGAGTCAACAGCCTTCAATCCCGTCTGCAAAGGCTCCTTTACAGGCTGGCGATAGATAACGCCAGGTGCCTTTCGATCCAAAGGCATCTCGAAACTATCTGAGAGGTCTATATCTCCCTTTCCGTCAATGGCCTGTCCTAGTGGATTTACCACGCGACCGAGGAAATTGTCATTCACGCGGATGGAGGCAATGCGATGCGTACGCTTGACCTTCTGCCCTTCCTTGATACCTGCCGTTGGACCCAAGAGCACACAGCCCACATTATCCTCCTCTAGGTTCATGACAATTGCCATCGTGCCGTTTTCGAACTCCAACAACTCGTTGGCCTCGGCATTACGAAGACCATAGATACGAGCTACGCCATCACCGACCGTGAGCACCGTACCTACTTCGTCAAATTTCTCACCCAAGTTAATGTCTTCAAGTTGTCGCAATAGGACTTCCGACACCTCACTCGGTCTTATTTTATCTGACATCTGTTCTTTCTTTTTATTTCTTTAATTCTACGAACATGCTGTGCAATTTCGTCCTCACACTAGCATCCATTCTATAAGTGTCATACTCAAGGATGAAGCCTCCGATGATTTCAGGGGCCACCTCGGTATTGAACTCCACAACACCTTGAGTCCGACTTTCAACCATCTGCTGCATTTTTGCCTCTACTGCATGAGAGACCGCTGTAGCGGTAGTCAGCTTACCACGAATGATATTCTTCTGTTTTCTATAAAGAGTTATATAAGAAGCTGCCATGAATTGCAAGACCTTTTCCCTGCCCTCGTTCAGAACCAAGGCGATAAACTTCTTGGTCAACTCACTGACATCATTGCCACTAGCTGTCTCCAAAAGCATCTGCTTCCTGTCATCCATGAGCATGGGATTCTCTATCGCAGTACGAAGTCCCGGCATGTCCAGATAGCTTCTCGAGAGAGTCTCCATCTCGGCATATACCTTGTCTTCGCTCTTCTGCTCCATGGCACTCTTCAGTAATGCCCGGGCATATCTGACCGATATTACACCTAGATCCATAACCTTCTATTATTCCGACTTTTGATTCACAGAGATTTCATCCAGTAATCGATTCACTAAATCCATCTGCGCCGCATCGCTACTGAGTTGTTCCTTGACAATCTTCTCGGCAACCAGAACAGAGAGCTCTGCAACTTGCGAACGAATATCACGAATTGCGTTTTGTTTCTCAATCTCGATTTCTGCCTTCGCTTCTGATATGAGGCGGGCACTTTCTGTCCTTGCCTTATCTTCTGCCTGTGCGATGATCGTATCACGAGTGCCAGCAGCCTCCTTTAAAATCACGGATTGCTGTTCCTGTGCTTTGCGCAAAATGGATTCACCCTCTTTTTGTATACCGGCAAGTTTTTCGTTGGCCATATGAGCCTTTTGCAGGCTATCGTCTATAAAGGTCTTTCGGTCATTCACCATCTTGATGATTGCTGGGAATCCCCAGAACAACAAGACAACGAAGACAATGGCGAAGACGATGGTCATCCAAAACAACAAGCCACTATCTGGAAGTAATAAATCCATATCTTGGGGTTAATGTTGAGAATAAATTCTTCAGGCTACATAACGACGGCAAGGAAAGCCACAATAACAGCCAAGAAGGCTACACCCTCAACCAATGCTGCCGCAACGATCATTGAAGAACGAAGGTCGCCCATCTTCTCTGGCTGACGAGCCATGGCATCCATAGCCTGACCTCCAATACGACCGATACCAAGACCTGCACCGATTACCGCAAGACCTGCGCCCAAGGCGCCACCCAATTTTGCAACTTCTGCTGCCAATAATAATGATAACATAACTGTAATTTTAAAATTGTTTATAATCTATTTCTTTTCTATCTGATGAGACTACGCCTCTTCTGTACTTTCCTTCACATGAGCCATAGATATGAATATTGCGCTCAGCATCGTGAAGACCATGGCCTGAATGAAGCTCACAAGGATCTCTAGAAGCATCATGAAGACACTTAACGCCACACTGATCACAGACATTCCAGAGCCTGCTAAGGTGTTAACGAGATCACTCTCTGTAAGGTGGAACACGATAAAGATCATCCCCGCAAAAGTCAAGGCGATGGCATGGCCTGCCATCATGTTGGCAAAGAGTCGGATAATCAATGCCAGAGGTTTCGTAAAGATGCCCACAACCTCTATGATTGGCATTAAGGGAACGGGCACTTTCAGCCAAGTCGGCACTTCGGGCCAGAAGATTTCCTTCCAGTATTCCTTCGTTCCCGTAATGTTTGTTACTAGGAAAGTACATACACCCAAGAACGTGGTACAAGCAATATTACCGGTCAGATTACCTCCTCCCGGTGGGAACGGGATTATTCCCATGATATTAGCCACAAATATAAAAAAGAAGCAAGTAAGCAGATAGGGAGCGTACTTTGTCGATTCCTCCTTCATTATGGGCTGGATGATTTCATCATAGACATACATAACAAACATATGCATCAGTCCTGTAAAACCTCGAGGAGCAGGATCATCTATTTTATGTCGTCTACACCAACGAGCCGGCAGCAAGATACACAGGAGTAAGACGAAAGCATCGATAAACAAGACCACGACCGTTTTGGTTATGGATATATCTAGCGGACGAACTTCCTGACCATTCACCGATTCGCAAATCTTATTCGGATAAGTCTCTGCATCGGCATTCTTAATATAAAGTCCGTAAGGTCCGGGGCGATTACCCCCTGCATCCTTCTCCTCCGAGAACTGGCTGCTGCAGAACACATGCCACCCTGTAGAGCTCTTCACGATTATGGGAAGATGGATTACAATAGGCTCATCGCCAATATTGGTAATATGCCATTCATAAGAATCTTTGATATGTCCCCACAAGATTTCCTTCATGTTAATGTCCTGTTTGCCTGCGAACGAAGGCAAGGCCACCAGAGTCAATAGCAACACAAGGAGATATTGTTTGATTGATTTCATACCTTTCTCTTATTTATTAATCTTTTTATTTTTCTCGACTCTTGCAAAAAACAGGCAATCGAAGATGAGTAATAGCAAGTAGAAACTCACGAAAATACCTACAAATCCCAATAACTGTGGTTTGGAATCGCGCAATATGGCCATCCCTGCAAGCACAACGACCAGTGCCAATATCATCCTCAAAGCCGAGGCTGCCATATAGAAATGGGTCAGCACATTCAAAGAACGACGGGCTAAGGATTTCCAGCATATTCCGTAGATGAGCGTAACTACAAGTGAATAAGCAGCCGTAAAGAGCAAACTGTTCACCAAACGCAGATCTGAAGTAACCTGCATAACCAGCAGGCCAACCAGCAAGGCCGCAGCAATCAGCCACAACGACACCTTATTATATAAACGGTATATAGAGTCTATATTCTCCGGGGTTAGCATAGCAAACGCTCCTTACATTTCTACACACAAAGAGATCTCATTCCGTTTCACCTCTACGAAACCTCCCTGTATATTCAATTGCCGTTTTCCGTTGGCAGTTGTATAAACCACCCGTCCCTTCTCCAAGGTTGAAATAATGGGTGCATGATCCTTAAGAATTTCAAATTCTCCGACAGTACCAGGCACGAGCACACTTTCCACCTCACCACTGAAGAGTATCTTTTCAGGAGATATAATCTTTAAATTCAACATAGTCAGAATCCTTGAGCTTATCCCTTCGCGGCCTCTAACAGCTTCCTGCCCTTGGCAATGGCGTCGTCTATCGTTCCTACATTCAAGAATGCCTGTTCCGGAAGATCGTCAACTTCACCGTCCATAATCATGTTGAAGCCTTTAATGGTATCCTCAATGCTTACCATCACACCCGGGACACCCGTAAACTGCTCCGCAACGGCAAACGGCTGAGAGAGAAAACGCTGAACCCGGCGGGCTCTTGCCACCGTCAGCTTATCCTCATCAGAAAGCTCGTCCATACCGAGGATGGCAATAATATCCTGCACTTCCGCATAACGCTGCAACAACTGCTTTACACGCTGGGCGCAATCATAATGCTCCTTACCCACGATCAGCGGGTCAAGAATACGCGATGTGCTGCCCAGAGGGTCTACCGCCGGATAGATACCAAGCTCCGTTATCTTACGCGAGAGTTCTGTCGTTGCATCCAGATGAGTGAAAGTGGTCGCGGGAGCAGGGTCTGTCAGGTCATCTGCCGGCACATAGACTGCCTGCACCGAGGTGATAGAACCTCGCTTTGTCGATGTGATTCTTTCCTGCATGGCACCCATTTCTGATGCCAAAGTGGGCTGATAACCCACTGCTGAAGGCATACGGCCAAGCAGCGCAGAGACCTCGGAACCTGCCTGTGTAAAACGGAAGATATTATCAATAAAGAACATAATGTCGGCCGGTTCCCCATTCTTGCCTCCGTGATCGCGAAACTCCTCCGCGACGGTTAGCCCCGAAAGTGCTACCGAGGCACGAGCTCCGGGAGGTTCATTCATCTGCCCATAGACCAGCGTGGCCTGACTTTTCGACAGTTCTTCTGAGTCGACCAGCGAAAGATCCCACTTACCTTCGTCCATGGCCTTTCTGAATTTCTCACCATAACGAATGACACCGGACTCCAGCATATCCCGAATCAAGTCGTTTCCCTCACGGGTGCGCTCACCCACGCCGGCAAACACTGAATATCCGTCATGCCCTTTGGCGATATTGTTAATGAGCTCCATGATCAGAACGGTCTTTCCTACTCCAGCTCCGCCAAACAAACCAATCTTACCGCCTTTCATATAAGGCTCAAGCAGATCGATGACTTTAATACCTGTGGCCAACATCTCCTTATGCGTAGAAAGCTCGTCAAACTTCGGTGCTTCACGATGGATGGGATAAGCTCCCTCCATATTCAAAGGTGCCATGCCATCTATCGGGGCCCCGATGACATTCATCATACGGCCCTTGATCTGTTCTCCAGCCGGCATCGTAATCGAACTTCCCGTCGGAACAACTTCCAGGTCGCGCTGCAAGCCATCCGTATTGTCCATTGCCACACAACGCACCGTGTCCTCACCAATGTGCTGCTGCACCTCGATTATCAAGTCGCGGCCGTCAAAGCGTTTCACCTTCAGAGCCTCATAAATCTTTGGGAGCACCTTCTCCGGATCTTCTCCTTTAGTATCGAAGTAAACATCGACGACAGGACCGATAATCTGAGAAATGCGTCCGTTAATTTGTGCCATAAACTTTATTGTTAATATGTTTGTTTTTGATATAATCCGTTCGTGGACTTGTCTGCAAAGATAAAAAAATTAATCCAAGCGAGCAAAACCTTTCCCCACTTTTTCTAAATACTCAATTCATCGAGCACCTTTATCAGTTTTCTGTCAAACGGTTTGTCGGAGCGAATGGCCTCCAAAAGAGGGATGTAAACCACCTCATTGTTTCTCACTCCCACCATGATATTGCGCTGTCCCTGGAGGATGGCCTCTATGGCCCCTACCCCTGTACGGGAAGCCAGTATACGGTCATGGGCAGACGGGCGCCCCCCCCGTTGCAAGTGGCCGAGAATCGACACCCGGACATCATACTCCGGGAACTCCTTTTTCACGCGATCGGCATAATAGAGAGCCCCGCACTTTGGACTTTCCGAGACGATTACGATGCAGGAACGCTTGCTTTTGCGAATGCCGCGCTCCATGAATTGTGCCAACTGGTCGACATCGGTGGAATCCTCAGGGATAATCGCCGCCTCCGCTCCCGACGCAATGGCGCTGTTCTGTGCCAGATAGCCGGCATCACGCCCCATGACTTCCACGAAAAAGATACGCTCGTGGCTTTGGGCCGTATCGCGGATGCGGTCGACGCATTCCACTATCGTATTCAGGGTCGTATCATATCCAATGGTAGAATCAGTGCCGTAGAGATCGTTGTCTATCGTACCCGGAAGTCCGATACAACAAACATCAAACATCGCCGCGAATTCCATTGCACCGGTCAGCGAGCCGTTTCCACCAATAACCACCAGGGCGTCTATCTCCTCTCGCCGCATGGTTTCATAAGCTTTCTGTTTGCCCTCGTCGGTCATGAATTCCTTTGAACGGGCCGTTTTCAGGATCGTACCGCCCGACAAGATAATGCCACTCACATTCTCCGTGGTGAAATCCTTCACTTCCCCATTTATCAATCCATCATAACCACGATAGACGCCCTTGATCTTGAATCCATTACATATACCGGCTCTTGTTACCGCCCTGATGGCGGCATTCATTCCGGGAGCGTCGCCTCCAGAGGTCAGGATTCCTATCGTTTTAATCTTCCCCATGTCTCAATTTATGTTTTACAAAATAAAGTACATTGTCAATAGTCCAACCAAGCCGCCCACAAGGCACTTCTGCCCCACATGCATGAAATACCATCCCACATGCAGACGCTCTGCCTTCAGCAGCGCCAAGCCGCTTATAGAACCGATGCAAAGCAAATTTCCGCCCATCGCCGAACAGAACGCGATGATTTTCCAATAATCCGCATTCATCTCCGCAGACGGATTCAGAGTGATGAAGCTCAGCGAGGTCGCGAAACTATCGAGAACCGACGATATGCATCCTGCAGCCATGCCGTATACCCAGACATTATGTATCTGCGCCTCAAGCTGCGCCCAAAGCCAGTCGATGGCACCGGTTTCATTCACCGCCCCCACTGCCAGCATAATGCCCATCACGAAGAGCATCATCTGGATGATCCCATACTGAAAGACCCTCGGCATCCTGCGCTGTATATTGGCATCGGCCGCAAGGAGTTTCCTGTTGACAACTTCATTCACGATCCAGAGCACCGAAAGCACGCATAAGGCGCCGATAAACGGGCTCAGCTTCGTGATACTGTGAAACGACGGAATGAACCACAGCCCGCCAATGCCGACGAAGAGCATCAGCAGACGCTGCCAGATATTCAGCCTTGTGTCGTCGCCACGATAAGGCATCGTGGCGAAATCTGTTTCCACCCGCTCCGGCAGACTGCGCCCGAGCCACCATGTCGGCAATGCCCATGCTATCAGGCAGGGCAGCAAGAGGGACATCGAGAAATCAGTGGCGGAAACAAGGCCGGAATTCCACAGCAGCAGTCCCGTCGAATCGCCGATAACCGTCAGGGCTCCTCCGTAGTTGGCAGCAATCACGATGACCGAGCCATAGAGCATCCTCTGCCTACGGTTCGGGATGATTCCGTGCATGATGGTAAGCATCATCACGGTCGTAGTAAGATTATCGAGATTGGCGGAAATGACAAAGGTAACGATGGCAATCGTCCACAACATTTTCCGGCTCCTCCGCGTTCTTAGCAACTGGCGGATAAAATCAAAGCAGCCATTGTTATCCAGAATTTCAACGATAGACATCGTCGCCAACAGAAAGAGGACAATTTCGGAAGCCCTGCCGACATATTTCAGGAAGACATTCCTCGCTATATACTCCTTGACGGCACTGCTATTGGCAACGGCCCCTTCCAAAAAACTTGAGTACTCCGGGGCATGCCTGGCCATCACAAAGTCAGTCCCGTAAGCGATATACACCATCCAACACACAGTTCCCGCAAAGATCGCGACAGCAGCCTTGTTGATATTGGTAAGCCTCTCCGTGGCTATCAATACGAATGCGAATATCAGGATTGCGGTAATTACGAGTGTTATCATTTTCTGTAATTTGCTCACAAAGATATTGAATTATCTTTTAATATGCAAGAGCAAGCCGCTTTTTTTAAACACGATTAACGCTGGAAAGTTGAAAAAAACAGGCTTTTCCCGATTTCGGCAGTATCCAACCGAATGGTTACAGGCCGCATATAGCCCGATTACAAGCCGCGTGTAATGATGTTACAAACAGCGTGTAATGGCGTTACACACGGCTTGTAACATCTCCGCCAGCCATCTCTACAGATGCCCGATGAGTTTCCGAAGGGTGAAGTAGGCTTCCTCCTGCAGGCGAAACAGCGGCCAGCAAGCGGGATGGCGCATGGGAATATAGCCAAACTTAATTTTGTTCTTGCAGGCAAGCCGCCGCGTATCTATGGACTTCCACGCATGCTTTATCTCGCGAAGACCATACTCATTATCCGCCTGCGACAATTTGTTCCGATGCTTGAAATAAAACATGTAGAGGCCCACGACATTCTGCCACCGCTCATTTTCATAAAGATTTAGGATGCGGTCTCCGCAGTTCATCTCCTCCAGCATCGCCTTCATGTGTGCGTTCGCTTTCAGATAGTCATAGCGGCCCGTGCCAATCTTATGAGTTGAGGAATCTGGGTGTTGTCTGTAAAAATATTTACCTTCACAAAAACGCACCTCTCTCGCGGCCAAATAATGCAGCCGCGTCGTGTTGTCATCACTATAGCTGCGACATGTTTCATCATAAGGATACCGCCTATGAATATCCGTTCTGACCATATACACTCCGTGGATAGTCCATGAAAGGCTTTTCTCGAAGGCTTCCTGTCCGTCCATCACCTCGAAAGGAGGCATGGGATAAGTCTCCTGAAGGGTCTCTGAATAATAATTTATAACATTAAATAACACGCAGTCCGCCAGTGGATTAGATTCAAAAACCTCAACAGCCTGTTGAAGTGCGTCCGCGGCCAGCCAGTCATCCGAGTCCAAAAAGCAGATATAGTTTCCATTTGCCACTTTCAGGCCGGCGTTCCGGGCATGAGCCTGTCCCCGGTTCTCCTCCAAGAACAAGGAGTGGACACAGCTATTTCCGGCGGCATATCGAGCTATGATTTCCCGTGTTCGGTCGGTCGACTTGTCATCAATGACTATCACCTCTATATCCTGTAAGGTCTGACCCAACAATGAGTCAAGACATTTCCCTATATATTTCTCCGCGTTATAGGCCGCTACGAGTATGGTGCAAACGGGTCGGCTCATCGCTTTATCCTCCTCTTCAATGATTCCCACAGGTGCGTCTTGCTCTTCAAGACCGCGACGGAATAAGACAGGCTTGCGCCGAGCAAGGCTCCACCCAGCAGCCAATAGACGACGGGATTGCCTTGACACACGGCTCCATACGACATCAGCCCCAGCAAGAACTGTATGGAAGCATACTTGAGCACAGAGCTCCCTAACCGATAGCCATACTTCCAACGCATATAGACACACAGCACCATCAGCTCCAGAAGCGATGCCAAGGCGAGCGCAAGTCCGGCTCCCCAGAGCCCCCAGGCCTTAAAACCCCAAATAACGAGCAAGACCACGGCAATGTCGTAGACTGCCTCCATCAGCAGATACGATACCGAGTCGCCCTTTGCCAACGGCAGATAGGCTATTGGGAGGGTGATGGCCCGCAAATACATGGCAAAGATTGCCACCTGTATCATCCCCCTCGCGAAGATAAACTCTCCACTATAGAGCAGGGGCAAGAGGATGGGAATGATGACCATCAATGCTACAAGCAGCGGGGAAATTAACAAGATGCTCACCTCTATCTGCCTGTTGACACAGGTATTTAATGAGAACCCTGTGCCTTGAATAGAGGAAAGGCGGGGAAAATAGTCGGTCTCCATCGCCGAGAAGACCATTCCCGCATAGGTCATGATCATCATATATCCCGCATTATAGAGACCAACCGTCTCAAGAGAGCCGGCATTGTTGAGGAAAGAGCGGATGATGAACTCCGCTCCGCTGCCCATAATCCCTGCCAGGACAAAAGCCCCTCCCAGTTTAATCATATTCATGCCTTTCCGCAGAAACTGCCTGTTGAACGACAGGCGAGGCGGGCAAAGCCTGTAGGAGAACCCTATGGTAAGAAGCATCTCTATCAATGCCATGACAAAAAGAGAAGGAACTATTCCCGACTCCGCATAGAAATAATAGATGGGAACACTCGTTATCAATGCCCCGACGACATTATACACGGAAATCTTGGCGAGACTTTTCAGCTGCCGCAGTCCTTTCAGGATGGCGGCTTCACCTCCTGTTATAGCCATCAATGCCACGACCGGAGAGAGAAAAATGAAATGCAAGGTGTGGTCGCCCCAATTAAAAGTCCACCGATTGAGCAGCGGACTCAACACGACGCACAGCGCCATGCCCAGCAATGCGGTAAGAAAGGCCCACGAACGAATCAGGGACACGGAGGCTTCCCGCTTCGCCTTTTCTTCCTGCGGGTCGTAGTCCTCCGAGATTTGCTTCACTCCGCTCATGGCAATGCCAAAGTTCGTGGAATCGGAAAGGAGCTTGACGGTAGAATTAAAAAGGGAAACCAGCCCCATTCCATTTGGCCCGAGAATCATCGCGACAAGCTTGTTGCGAATGACCCCGACCAATATGTTGATCCCTTCTACACCTCCGAAGATTCCGGTATACTTAAGGATATGGTGATAATTAGCTTCCTGGTTCTCCATCTGAAATATGAACGAAGAATTGCATGTTTTAGTATAAAAATCACGAAACATAAACTATATTTCCAGGATTTTCACTATCTTTGCATATATGAAGCTGACTGTCGTCATACCTGTTTTCAACACCGAGAAGACTCTTCGTAGCTGCGTGGGGAGCATTCTGGGGCAGAACTATCCTGACATGGAGATAATTCTGATAGATGACGAGTCGCCTGACGCTTGTCCGAGCATTTGCGATGACCTCGCGGAAGCCGATACCAGGATTCGGGTTATCCACCAGAGCCACGGAGGACTGGGATGTGCCCGAAACTCTGGGGTCGCCTTGGCCAAGGGAGACTATATCACCTTCGTCGACAGCGACGACACCCTTGCCCCTCAAAGCCTTGCCAGGCTTATGGAGATGATTGACGCCCATCCGGAATACGACTTGCTTGAATTTCCCATCGCGGAACGAATCGGACATCCCCGAAAGCAACGCGTGGTCCAGTTTCCACAACAAGAATATGACGACATGAAAGCCTATTGGCTCAAGGGAAAAGCTTATCGTCATGCCTATGCCTGTAACAAGATCTATAAGAGGAAGCTGTTTGACGGGATAAAATATCCCGAGGACAGGAACTTTGAGGATGTAGCCGTACTCCCCCTACTGTTGCAAAGGTGCAGAAAGGTGGCTACCACTCCCGTGGGACTCTATAATTATTACTATAACGGTGAGGGTATCACCGCGAGAGCTACCCCCCAAGATCTCGAAGCTCTCTTACAGGCTCATAATCGGATATTGCCTTTGTGGCATGATTCCGAATACTATGCGCATGTCGTCAACATTGTCCTTGATGTCTACGACCTGTCGGGCCGGGTTCCCCAGTTGGTCTCTCTGCCCTATCACGACAGCTTGAAACTGAAACTGAAACAATCAATAGGATTAAAAAATCTATGCAGACTTCACAAAATATTTCACAGAATCCACTAATCAGTTTTATTATAACCGATTATAATATACCCGGAAAGATGCTCGAAGAATGCCTGCAAAGCATCTTTAGCCTCTCTCTAAGTCCTTCGGAAATTGAAGTAATTCTTGTCGACGACGGGTCTGACATCTCTCCGCTGACCACCATGGAAGCCCTGATTGCCCACAGAAACGAGGTGGTCTATATACGCCAGAAGAACCAAGGGCTTTCTGTCGCGCGCAATATCGGGCTCAAGATGGCCAACGGGAAATATATCCAGTTCGTTGACGGAGACGACTATCTTCTTCGTGCCCCCTATGAGCACTGCCTGGATATTGTGAGATATCACAATCCAGACATCGTCTTATTTGATGAGACCAGTAAGCCGCAGCCCGAAATTCCATTTGCCTTTGAAGGACCTTTGACCGGGACCGCTTATCTTCACAATCACAACATGAAAGCAGCGACATGGGGCTATATCTTTAAAAAGGATATCCTTGGCAAGCTTCGTTTTACCCCGAATCTGCTCCATGAGGACGAGGAGTTTACCCCTCAGCTCATTCTGCGTGCCGAGAAACTGTATAAGGCGGAGGCCAAAGCCTATTTCTATCGCATGCGCAAAGATTCCCTAACCAACACTCCTGACCCGACTATGAAGGAAAAAAGGCTTAACGACACGATGCAGATTATCGCACATCTGCAAGAGTTATCGGAAAGACTTCCGTCAAGCGAGCGAATTGCCTTGGAGCGGAGAGTTCACCAACTGTCAATGGATTTGTTATATAATACGATCAAGGAGACCCACTCCGCAACTCAACTGGAGCACACCATCGCTAACCTGCGAGGAAGAGATCTTTTCCCTCTGCCCGACAAGAAGTATTCCAAAAAGTATAATACTTTCCGAAAGATGGTGAATTCCAGGCTCGGAAGACGAATTCTTTTAATAGGCATCCGGTAAATGAGGATCTTGCTCATAGGCGAATATAGCAGTGTGCACTGGACGCTTTCGGAGGGGCTCCGGGCATTGGGGCACGAAGTCGTCGTTCTCTCGAACGGCGATTTCTGGAAAGACTATCCACGCGACTGGAACCTTGAGCGAAAGCTCACACCGATAGGCGGATTACAATATCTATGCCGCCTGCTCGGATATCTTCCACGGATGAGAGGATTCGATGCGGTCCAACTCATCAATCCCATGTTTCTTGAATTAAAAGCAGAACGAATAGCCCCCATCTACAAATATCTCCGCAGACACAACAAAAGAATCTTTCTGGGAGCTTTCGGCATGGATTATTACTGGGTGAACGAATGCAGTACCCGGAAACCTCTTCGCTATAGCGACTTTAATATGGGAGATGAATTGCGCATGAATGCGGATGCCTTGAAAGAAAAAGCAGACTGGTCAAGTACTCCGAAAGAATCTTTAAACAAGAATATAGCCAATGACTGTGATGGCATCATCGCCGGCCTATACGAATATTATGCATGTTATAAACCCAACTTCTCCTCAAAAACCACTTTCATTCCCTATCCGATACGGTTTGGGAAAACGCCTTCCATCACCCGGCATGACAAACTGAACATTTTCATCGGCATCAATAAAGAGCGTTCAGAGTATAAAGGGACGGATATCATGTTGAAAGCCGCAAAAGAGATCGTCGCCAAATACCCCGACAAAGCAAAGCTCAAAATCGCGGAAAGCATACCTTTCCATGAATACCAAACCATGATGGACGACTCAGATGTCATCCTCGATCAGCTCTACAGCTATACTCCGGCCATGAATGCCTTGGCAGCAATGAGCAAAGGCATCATCGTGGTCGGGGGCGGCGAACCGGAGAATTATGAAATCTTGCACGAAAAAGAACTCCGCCCCATCGTAAATATACAACCCTCTTATGAGAGTGTTTTCCATGAGTTGGAACATCTTGTATTGCACCCGGAAAGCATCATTCCTTTGAAAAAGCAATCGGTGGAGTACATCAAGCGCCATCACGACTATATCAAGGTGGCCAGACAATATATAAAGGCCTATGGCATGGAAAAGGACCTATATCTGTGAGCAATGCGGATACAAAGCGGAGGTCTACGAAGGAAAAGGTCTCTTCGGCCAGCACATTACCCCTATGACTTGCCCGGAATGCCACACCATCCAGAACATTGTGGTAGGCGGGGTCATCGGAGATGTCGCTCCATCGTACAGTACAGAGACAGGCAGACTCTGTCTAAGGTGCGGAAGTGATAAGATTAGGGTATGGAACCTGTACACCTGTCCGAGGTGTGCGGGCGAGATGAGAGTTACCGATGAGAAAGAATTCTGGACTTAATCTATCTCGAGAATCAGGATATTCCTGGTTTCTGCAGTTATCCTGAAACGATTATCGGGCCTTTCGTTCATGATCCAGAGAATGTTGCCACTCACATCTGTTACCACAAGTTGCTCCCGCTTCGACAAAATATCTTTCTTTAAATCCGTGAGAAAATCACTCACAAGTTTCGTCCCTTTCATTCCGAATGGAGCAAAGCTGTCCCCGGTTATGGTATTCCTCACGGTCAAGGGAAACTTCACGAGCTCCGCATCAAGCATGGCCACCGTTTTGCTCTTGTCTATCCTAAAGTCCCCAGGCTTCGGTACTGAACGGATTATCAGTTTTAATCCACTGTTTGGGAGAATATAACTACCCTCTCCGATAATCTTCATTGAAAAGAAATCTTGCTTTTTGATTTTATCGATGACAAAACCATCTCGATCGGTAACCACAACATGTGAGTCTGAATGCCATTCCTTGCCACTCTGGGAACCAATGGCCTCAAGCATCTCTTCTATCTGAAAAGACGAGAAATGAAAGTCTTTCAACACATACCAAAGACTAAACTCGGGAGAGGGGGTTTCCCGTAAGCGCTTGAAAAGTATCTTTTTACCCTCCAGAAGACCGTCCTTAACCGTACTGAGAGCCGCTTTCTCCACCTCTCTAAGGTATAAACTACTTTTATAAATATTCTCAACAGCTTTTGGATTGATTTCTTTCAAAAGAGGTATCACCCGCAAACGAATCTTATTCCGCTGAACATCCTCCACAAGGTTTGTGCTGTCCGTTACAAACTTCTGGGCTCTTTGACTAAGATAATCCTCCAAATCTAAACGGCTGACGCAAAGCAACGGACGGACTATGTGCCCGTTTCTGGGAGCAATGCCGGTAAGGCCCTGAATGCCTGTTCCCCTCACAAGATTCAGAAGAATTGTCTCCACGCTGTCATCGCGATGGTGAGCCACACAGATATCATCGGCCTGTATATCCTTACGAAGTTGTTCAAAATATTTATACCGCAGTTCTCGAGCGGCCATCTCGATACTCACTTTATGCAACTCCGCATAGCTTTTGGTTTCAAAATGAACCCGATGGAGCGGAATGCCCTCCTCTACACAAAGGTCGATACAGAACCGTTCATCCCTATCCGACTCTTCACCACGAAGATGAAAGTTACAGTGAACGGCTTCAATCTGATAGCCTAAGGATTTCAAAATCAATAGAAGTGATACACTGTCGGCACCTCCCGAAAGAGCCACGAGGTACTTCCCGTCTTTTCGAAGAAGGTTATTCTGAAAGATGTATTTTTCTATGATTCTATTCAACATAAAGAACTAAGCCTTTCAAATATTCCCCTTCCGGATGATAGATATCAATAGGATGGTCAGCGGGCTGATGCAACTGATGCAAAATACGCACTTTCCTGCCTGTCTGGGCGGCGGCGGTAAAGACCGCATTGCGGAAATTTTCCTTTGTAACCACTTGCGAGCAACTAAAGGTAAAAAGGATTCCACCCGGCTTGATACGCTCCAACCCTTTGACATTGAGCCGTATGTATCCCTTCAATGCGTTGTGTAATGCACTGCGGTGCTTGGCAAATGCCGGGGGATCCAAGACTATCAGATCATACTTACCGTCATTGGCGGCAAGATACTTAAAGACATCTTCAGAGAAGGCCTGGTGCCGCTTGTCATCAGGGAAGTTTAAGCCAACATTTTGATTGGTAAGTTCTATTGCCTTCGCGCTACTGTCTACAGAATGAACAAAGGTTGCACCTCCACGCATTGCGTAGACCGAGAATCCCCCTGTATAGCAGAACATGTTCAAGACGGAGCGATTTTTTGCATACCTTTCGAGCAATGCACGGTTTTCTCTTTGATCTACAAAGAATCCCGTCTTCTGCCCTTTCAGCCAATCCACATGAAATTTCAGACCATTTTCCACAGCTATATCATCATTGCTACCGCCATAAATAAAGCCGTTCTCCTGTCCCAAACCTGCCTTATAGGGCAGCGTCGTCTCACTCTTATAATAAACATTCCGGATTCTTTCACCCATCACTTGCGTCAAGGCATTGCATATCTGCTGACGACCCATGTGCATCCCCACACTATGAGCCTGCATTACCGCCGTCTCTCCATAGCAATCTATCACTAATCCCGGAAGGTTGTCGCCTTCACCATGAACCAGTCGATAGGTATTATTTGACGGATTGTCGGCAATACCTATATTGATTCTCATCCGAAGGGCAGACTTTAAACGACTTTCCCAGAAGTCCTGATTGATCTCAATATCACGAAAAGACAGGACGCGCACGGCAATAGAACCGACCTGGTAATGTCCCACCGCGATAAAATTACCATGATTCGTAAGGACTCTAACGACTTCCCCTTCCTTGATTCCTTCATCCATTTCCTGGATTGCACCGGAAAATATCCAAGGATGAAAACGCAACAAACTTTCTTCCTTTCCCTTTTTCAATAGGAGGGTCTTGTATCTGGCCATTTCGCTATACTTTTAGTTCTACAACTGGTTCAGGGACTTTTACGAGTTCATAGTCTCCTGTTCTTTTCAATCGGAGTATCTCTTCATAGAGATTTATACAGGTCCACGCATCCGTGGCGGCATACTGTTTTTGTCTGTCGCTCAGCACATCTGCTTCCCAGTTAGAAAGCCTTTGCCGCTTACTTATTTTCTGATGGAAGAGGTTGGCGTAAAGTTTCTGCAAAGCCAAATCCTCTATTCCAAGCTCCCCCACTATGTTCTGAAGGTCTATGAAGTATCCCGGCTTAAACTCCGCCCTTTTATGCAAGGCCAGCAAATCATCGTGCCAGGAAAGCCCAACCATAGGAACAGAGGTATTCTCAAGTAGTTTTACCATGGCGGGAGTCAGCCCAGTGCGGTTTAAACGGAAGAGGAAACAGGTGTCCCTTGAGGATACCTGCAGGAGCGATACCTTGAAATTATCCCCTTTCCTGAAAGATGGGCGGGTCTCCGTATCAACTCCCAGAATGTCTTTCGACAACAGATAATCCACCGCCTTCTGGGTCTCGCCCGGACTTATAATTGTGATTATGCGGCCGGGAAACGAGACTGTTGGCATCTCCGTGATAGCTCTCTTATCAAACTTATTATATATTATTTTTCTCATCACTCGTTTATAACAATGTGCAAAATTAGAAAAAAGTTACGAAATTATGAACGATTCTGGTTTTTTTCCACTATTTTTGCAAGGAAAAAGAATAACATCCAACAAATGGCAAGAAAGAAAACTGAGCGTAAGCCGAGAAGTGTAGGTGAGGCGGTCGGCTTTAGCAATATATTCAGCAACGAGAAAACTGACTTTATTTTAGGACTTTTACTGATGGCATTGGCAATCTATGCCATCATCGCTATGATTTCCTACTTCTCGACAGGACAGGCAGATCAAAGCCTGTTGGAAAGCCTTCGCCCCAGAGAATGGATAAATACGAACAAGACTTTCACCAATTATTGCGGGTCGATAGGAGCCATCATCGCCTATAACCTTATCACGGTGAACTTCGGTTTGTCGGCATTCATGATTCCTGCATTTGCCATTCTGGTTTCCCTGAAGCTTATAAAGGCCTACCAGAAGATAAACCTATGGAAATGGTTCTTTGGCACAATGCTCGTAATGATTTGGTGCTCGGTAACATTTGCCAAGTTTCTTACCCCGCTCATGGGCGACCTGGTCTTTAATCCTGGTGGCAACCACGGGCTCTTCTGCGTACAGCGGCTTGAGGATATGATTGGCCCTCCGGGACTCACGGCATTGCTCCTTATCGTGGCCATTGCATTCCTTACTTATCTGAGTGCCGAGACCATAGAAGTTATTCGCAAGGCCTTGAATCCCATCGGATACATTACTTCTAAAATTAAGTTTACGGTTACCAACAATCACAATGGCCAAAACAATGAACCAGAGTATATTGACAGCACTGCGGGAGAAGTCGCCGACCCAGAGCCCACCTCTTCGGTGATAGACCTGACACCAAATCCTGTTATACAAAAAGAAGACATGGCGGGCACAAAGGCTAATCTTATCCCAACACCCAAGGAAGCGCAAGCTGAAAACAACGATAAACTTACCATAGAAGTTGCCAAGAGTGAAGAAAGCGTAAAGGGAAACCAAGTCATGTCAGGCATAGACTTGAGCACCCCCATCGACCCTCGTGAGCCATTCTTAAGATACAAGTTCCCCACCCTTGACCTGCTAAAGAAGTATGAAGCGGACAACAAGGCACAGGTTGATATGGAAGAAATCAAGGATAACAATGCCCATATCGTGCAAGTCTTGAATAGCTTCGGCGTTACCATCAAGGAAATTAAGGCAACTGTTGGCCCAACCATCACCCTTTATGAGATTACCCCGGGAGAAGGAATGAGAATCTCCAAGATTCGCAATCTGGAAGATGATATCGCCCTAAGTCTTTCCGCGCTGGGCATTCGTATCATAGCTCCGATTCCGGGGAAAGGCACTATCGGTATCGAGGTTCCTAACAAGAAAAAGAACATCGTGTCGATGGAGAGCGTCCTTGGAACCAAGAAATTCAAGGAGGCCAAGATGGATTTGCCGCTCGCACTGGGTAAGACCATCACCAATGAGGTGTTTATGGTCGACCTCGCGAAGATTCCCCATCTGCTTGTGGCGGGCGCAACGGGCCAAGGTAAGTCTGTCGGCCTGAATGCCATTATCACCTCCCTCCTCTACAAGAAGCATCCCAATGAGCTGAAGTTCGTCCTCATCGATCCTAAGAAAGTTGAGTTCTCCGTATACAATAAGATTGCCCCTCATTTCATGGCATCACTCCCAGAGAATGAGGAAGAGCCCATCATCACGGATGTGCAGAAAGTCGTACGCACCCTGAACTCGTTGTGCAAGCTGATGGACTATCGCTACGATCTCCTCAAGATGGCAGGAGTTAACAAGATAAAGGATTACAATGAAAAATTCCTGAGCCATCAGCTTGACCTTACCAAGGGGCATGAATACATGCCATACATCGTCGTCATCATCGATGAGTTCGGCGACTTGATCATGACGGCGGGAAAGGAGGTCGAGCTTCCAATCGCCCGCATTGCCCAACTGGCCCGTGCCGTGGGCATCCACATGGTAATAGCCACCCAGCGCCCGACGACCACGATCATCACGGGTAACATCAAGGCTAACTTCCCCGGGCGCATGGCCTTCCGGGTAATGGCACAGATCGACTCCCGCACCATCCTCGACACAAAAGGTGCCGACCAGTTGATTGGCCGCGGCGATATGCTTTTCCTGAATGGCGGAGAGCCTGTCCGCGTGCAGTGCGCCTTTGTTGACACGCCTGAAATCGCGAGGATCAACGACTTTGTGGCCGACCAACCCGGTCCGATAGAACCGATGGAACTCCCGGAGCCGTCGGAAGAAGGAGCTGGCGGCAATGGCGGCGGAGGAGCCAATATGAATAATGTAGATCCCTATTTCGAGGAAGCCGCCCGTGCAATCGTACTCACCCAGCAGGGCTCTACCAGCATGATCCAGCGCCGTCTGGCCATCGGCTACAACCGTGCCGGCCGATTGATGGATCAATTGGAAGCCGCAGGAATCGTAGGATCGGCCATGGGCAGCAAGCCTCGTGATGTACTTGTACAAGACGAAAACACATTGAACGAGATATTAGCAAAACTGAAATCATGACGAAGAAATTAAGTATATGCCTGCTCCTGATGATGGCAGGCCTTACATCGGGAGCACAAAATGCCACTTTAGCAAGAAAAGTGCTTGACAAGACCGCTGCCGTCGTAGGCAGCAAAAACGGTGCAAGTGCCGACTTCTCACTGACAAGCAAGAAATACGGAAGCGTTACCGGAGCCATCGCCATCAAAGGCAACATGTTCCACGCAACGACTCCCGAAGCCATTGTATGGTATAACGGCAAGACCCAATGGAGCTACATGAAGAAAACCAATGAAGTAAATGTGAACCATCCTACCGAGGCCCAGCAAATGAGGATGAACCCCTATAAGTTCATCACCCTGTATAAGACAGGCTACAATATGGGTATCACCGACAAGGGGAGTAACTACTGGATTCACCTGACTGCACAAAACAAGTCGGCAACCGTACAGGAACTCTACATCCGTATCGGCAAGAAAAGCTATAGACCAAGCCAGATTCGCATGCGACAAGGCTCGGACTGGACAGATATAAACATCTCGAATTTCAAGGCGAAGAGACTGCCGAACAGTCTGTTTACATTCAATGCCAAGGATTATCCTACTGCGGAAGTAATCGATTTAAGATAGACACACACACCTCCCACCCATGAAGAGACTGGCATTATTCAAGGAATTGCGCAGGCATCGCAAACTCGCGGAGAAGAGAGCGCTAAGCTATCGGCAAAACAAGGCGGCAAAGGTGATGATTTACATTGGCTCTTCCCTCATGCTCCTATATCTGATTTTCATCGCGATCATGCTCTCCCTTGTCGCAAACGATAGCACCAGCGTTACGCAGCTGGAGTTTATCTTCGGACTGGCACCTTTCATCCTCCTCATTGATTTCGGCTTCCGGTTCATGGTACAGCAAACGCCCGCACAGCTGGTAAAGCCCTATATCGTGCTACCTATCCACAAATTTGCCTGTGTCGACACTTTCTTGGGAACCGCGATGCTGAATAGCAGCAACCTCATTTGGTTTACCTTGCTGATTCCATATGCACTGATGTCGCTCATTTTCAGCTACCCAATCTGGACAACTCTCGTGTTTCTGCTCTTCTGGTGGTTGCTCATCGTTGCCAACAGCCAATGGTATCTGATATGCAGAACCAAGATTACCGACAGCCAGCTATGGTGGCTGTTGCCCGTTGCGGTATATGCCATTATGGCTGCGCCCATCCTCTCGGAGCTTGGTAAAAAGAAAGGATGGGAAAACTTCTTTGAACTTTATGCCGGCATCGGCACCCTCATGGAACGAGGGAATCCACTTCCGCTCCTGGGGGTCATTGCCCTGCTCACCGCTCTCTTTTTCATCAACAGGAAGATCCAGTACTCCCATGTCTGGAAGGAACTGGCAAAGGTCGAAATTACCAAGCTGCACAGCGTTACCAGATTCTCATTCCTCGACCAATACGGGGAGATTGGCGAATACCTGAAACTCGAGATAAAAACAATCTTAAGGAATAAGAACCCACGGAAAAGTTTTATCTCGAGTGCCGCTGCAGTTTTCTTCTTCATCTTGCTGATTGCGTTTACAGATGTGTATGACGGCGATTTCTCCTCCAACTTTTGGTGCATTTACTGCTTCGTCATCTTGGGAACTATGAACATTATCAAGGTGATGTGCAACGAGGGCAACTACATAGACGGCCTCATGGTGCATAAAGAAAACATCCTGAACCTGCTGAAGGCCAAATACATCTTTTACTGTGCCATGCTGATATTCCCGTTCCTGCTGATGCTCCCGACGGTCTTTACCGGCAAATGGGATATCGCCATGCTGCTTTCCTACGGAGTCTTCACGGCGGGATTCCAGTTCTTCATCCTCTTTCAGATGGCCGTTTACAATAAGCAGACAATACCCTTGAATGAGAAATTCATCGCAAAAGGAAATGTAGATAACAACTATTTCTCCGTGGCAGCCTCCATTTCCGCGTTCGCCATACCGATGATTCTGGTCAACATCCTGCAGAATCTATTGTCCAAGGACATGTCTTATCTCATCATGTTCCTGATAGGCCTGCTCTTCATTGCGACCAGCCGGCTATGGTTGCGCAACATCTACAATCGCCTGATGAAGCGTCGTTATGTCAACATGGAGTCTTTCAGGGCTTCCAGATAAGGGCTTTCTCGCCCATTTCTGTCAGTAATTGGCGAACATAACTTCGTTTCCAGTCATCCTCGTGATACCTTTTATCATCAAAATAGAGGATGTCGAGATCTATGCGCACGATTCCTTTCCCGTGCTCGCCTTTACCGCTTCCCATGGTTTTCTCTATGTGCCGCAACGCCCGATTCACCTGAGTATAGTTATGGACACAGCTCCCCACGGCGATACAATTCAGAAAATCGTCCGACTCTATGCCGATGGGCTCGGTAGAGATGACTGTCGAAAAGGTTATCCCGGGAAACAACTTGCCCAAATGAATCTTAGCCAAGTCAATATTTGCGTCAGCATCCATATTAGCTCCAAGAGCTATAATCAGTTTATGTTGTTTCATAGCCATGGCATTATGTGTTTTGGACAAATTTAGCAAAAATATCCAATTATAATACTTTTATTTGCATTTTTTAAGAAAAATAATACGCCAAGCGAATTCCGGTGGATTCCAGAAGCAAGTATAAAATCAGCAAGAAATATTCTTAACGACCTCTATGGCTGCATCCATATGTTTGTTTTCATTCGTTTCCGGAGCCTTGCATCAGGTCTGAAAGTCGGCTTCCCGCCCCGCATGAATCGGAGAAAAGCCATATCTTAGATTTCATTCAACTTTCCTTCCGACGGCAAAGAGCGCGACAAAATCGGCGAAATTGTCCGACGAAATCGCCGAAATTGAGCGACGAAATCGCCGATTTCGTCAGACTCCTGGAGGCTCCCCACACTGCCGGAATCTGTCTCCGTCCCAGCAATACATGCTCGAAGCAAAAAAGAATGGCGATACGGAATTGACTCCTGGATATACAAAAGATTCACGCAAAATGGGTGTATACCCTTAAATCTTGGGCAAACAATAGGCTTTTACGAACTTTTTCACTACATTTGCACCACCGAAAACAGCTCATCAATGTAATGAATGGTCATAACATAAACGGCAGCATTTCCACGAAAGGGCCCATGCCGCCCCATGATGAAATAGCCAATGGAAGGACTCCGAGGTCGTCCCGGAGAAATGTCCTTGTGGGCGTAGGCATGCTTGGCGCATGTATAACATTCTCTCTTCATGGATTTCTTTTGGTGTATGCATGGCTGATGATTGTGGTATTCCCGGCCCTCCCCATGGCAAGACCCTGCATGCGGAAAGCATCGATGACCTTGTAAGCCAAATTAATGCCTGCCACATACCAATGGTAGCGGGCAATATAAGTTGACCGGCAACGGCGCATAAATGATCGGGCATCCATATTGATTGTTATTATGAGTTAAAAGTAATCGGGTTAACAATCGCTTTTCAACATTATTAAGTAATTTTGCGACAAGAAGTTCAATTCATGAAGAAAAAACTAACCATCGCCTTCCTGGCTGCCTGCGTGTGCCTCCAGATTCACGCCCAGATGAAATGGAACCAGGCCTACCAGACCTATATCGACCAATATAAAGACCTCGCCATCGAGGAAATGCTGAAATATGGCATACCGGCAAGCATCACCCTTGCGCAGGGTGTCTTCGAGAGCGGTGCCGGGAAGAGTGATTTGGCAGTCAGAGGCAACAACCACTTTGGCATCAAATGCCATGACTGGACAGGGGCGGCGATGTATCATGACGACGACGCAAGGGGCGAATGCTTCCGCGTCTACAATAATGCGAAGGAGAGCTACACAGACCATAGTAAATTTCTTGCCAACAACCTCCGCTATCGCCGCCTCTTCTCGCTGAAGAGGACAGACTATCGGGGATGGGCGCAAGGCCTCAAGGAGTGTGGCTATGCTACCAATCCACAGTATGCGAGCAAACTGATCCAGCTCATTGAACTCTACCGCCTGCATGAATACGACTATGCCAGAAGCTACGATAAGTTCATGGCAAAGCGCACGGAAGACAGCCCTCTCTCCAAGGCTCTGGGCCTGCACCCCATCTATCTCTATAACCAAAACTACTATATCTATGCCCGCGAAGGCGACACCTTTAAGGACATAGGGAAAGAAATAGGTATCAGCTATCGCTCGATAGCCAAATATAATGAGCGCAATCACAAGGATGTGCTCCACAAGGGAGAAATTGTCTATCTGAAAAAGAAGCAGAAGAAGGCACTGAAAGAATTCAAAAATCATCCCCACATCGTGCAACCAGGAGAGAGCATGTATCTCATTGCCCAGAAATACGGTATCCGCCTGAGCAGTCTCTACAAGATGAACAAGCTCCCGGAAGACTATGAGATTAAGGTGGGAGACCAACTTAGAGTTCGCTGACTATTCAATATAATAAGGTATAGGCTATGAAAAAAATGATTTTAATGCTACTCTGCCTGGCATGCGGGGCGGCAAATGCGCAGAGATTCGAGGACTACTTCGTGGATAAGACCCTGCGAATCGACTATAACTTCGCGGGAAACAACCAGGAGCAGAGCATCTCGGTTGACCAGCTCAATGTGTCGCCGCGATGGTACGGCAAGACGAAGAACCTTGCCGGGCTTCCCGTTGAGGGTAACGGGCAGATAACCGTGCGCGACCATAAGACGCAGAAAGTGATTTACCGCAACTCCTTCTCTACCCTTTTCCAGGAATGGCTCTCCTATCCGGAAGCAGCCTCCGGCATCCGAAAATCGTTTGAGAATGTGTTTCTCGTACCGTTTCCGAAAGATACCATTGACATTACGCTCGACCTGAGGGACAACCGCCGTGAGGTTATGGCCTCACTCACCCACCAGGTCGTACCCACCGACATCCTGATCCGCCATATCGGCGAGCGGGAGGTAACTCCTTATGTAACGCTCCAACAGGCCAAGGATACCACTCGTTGCATCCACATTGCATTCCTTGCGGAGGGCTACCAAAAGGATGAAATGCAAACCTTTATACAGGACGCGAACATCGCAATCGAGGCCCTCTTCCATCATGAGCCTTTCAAAAGCAATCGGGAAAAGTTTCATATCATCGCCGTCGAAGCCCCCTCAAAGGATAGCGGAACGAGCGAACCGTCGAAAGGTATCTGGAAGAACACCGCCCTCCATTCCCACTTCGACACTTTCTATAGCGAAAGATACCTCACGACGCTGCACCTGAAAGATATGCACGACTGGCTCGCAGGCACCCCATACGAACATATTATCGTGCTCGTGAACACGGAAAACTATGGCGGCGGCGGAATCCTGAACAGCTACAACCTCTCCATGACACATCATCCGGCCTACCGCCCGGTTGTCGTGCATGAGTTCGGGCACAGCTTTGCCGGACTCGGCGACGAGTATGCCTATGAGAACGAGCGGATTCCCATGTATCCGACGGATATCGAACCCTGGGAGCCAAATCTGACCACGAAGGTAAACTTTATCAACAAATGGGAGAACCTGATCGGCAAGAAAGACAAGAAAGTGGGACTCTATGAGGGTGCCGGATATTCCCTGAAAGGTGTCTATAGAGCCTATCCCGATTGCAGGATGCGCACAAATCAGCATCCGGAGTTCTGTCCGGCCTGCCGCCAAGCCATCCAAAGGCTCATCGACTTCTACACGAAATAGGTATTGAGGAAGGCTCTGCTCATAGCTATCATTCTATGTGCCGCACTTGGAAAGCTTCAAGCCCAGACATCAGACAGCGAGAAACTGGGAAGGGCACTTGAATACTTTCAGACAGAGAAGTATCATGAATGCATGCTGCTCCTTGAAAAGCTCGATCATCAGCATCGCCTGAACCCTCGCTTCAGAGCCTATCTGGGAGTATGCTATTACTATGAATGGGACTACGAAAAGGCTTACAGGCTGCTTGACACGCTGATTCCCGAACTCAGGAACTTCGCCCCCCATGAGCGCTCCATCTACTACTGGACTTGTGCCGAAAGCCACTTCAACATGAAGCAATTCGCCGCGGCCGCACCCTTATATGGCAATATGCTGGAAGTCTGCCATGAGAACGAGAAGCCCGACGCGCTTTACAGGCTGGGATTCTGCCACATGTTCCGGAACGACTGGCAGCAGGCATACGATTGTTTCAATGAGGCCCTGTCTCTCTATCTCAAGTACAAGGATAAAGACCAGACACCACGAATTGCGCAGATAAGGAACATGCTGGCCGGAATCAAGGAGCACCTTCCGAAGCCAAAGCCGGCGGCAGAGAACCCTAAAATAGACCACTCTCCCCAAATCCTTGTCGGCCAGAAATCCCCGATATCAGCAACAGCAATTCCAATATCCTGCATGAGGGTAGATCGTATCAAGATAAAACCTTCCGCAAAAAGAGATACGCTAAGAGGAAAAGAAGTAAAAGACATCAGTCCTGACACCATACTCAAGTCTCATGCCGAGAACAAACAGACCTTGACGGATAAGAAAATCGGTTTTAGGAAAGCAAAAAATCCCTGAGAATAGGGAAAAAAGGCTGTTAGGAGCATTGACTCCGACAGCCTTTCAGGATCCAGATCAATTCTCCTGTGAAGGGGCTGGGCGACCGGCTGCCTTCTTAAAGGCCTGACGATGAAATCTGTTCTCTGCCTTGATAACCTCAAGGACCTTGTTTGCCGGGATCACATTCATGAATTTAAGATGATACTCCTGCTGAATCATTTTTATCTGAATGTCAATCTCATCCATGCGTCTCACGGCCTTACCGCAAGCTTCTATATCGTTCGCGTCGACATGGCGGCACCGTTTCATCTCGTGGAAACACGCCCTTTGCTTCTTCTGCATCTCCCTATAAAGAGGGAAAAACTTGCTTGCCTCAACAGGAGTAAGGGCGGCCTGCCGGGTAATATACTGCTCCATCTCGACCTCAAACTTCTTCGGATCAAAACGGTGTCTACCTTCCTGCTGTGCACTTAGACTCAGCGTGAACACCCAAAGCATGAATATTGTTACAACTTTCTTCAACTTCCTATATCCTAATATATTATTAATTATCTGTAAGAGATGCATAGATCGCCTCATTGTCCATCATGACATAATCGGCTATTTCATCCATCGTGTTATCAACATTCTCAACGGGAGCACTGGCAAGTGATGCCTGTCGGGACTCCAAAGACCCAAGATAAACGCCCACGCTGAAGACTGCGGCACAGATACAGGCCGCGGCAAGCATCGATGCCCGATGGCGACACCACCATGGGCGCATGGGAACTACTCTGGTTTCCCGCGCCGGCAACTGGGCCATCAGTTGTTCGGCAAATTCCTCAAAATAGCCTTCCGGCACCCGGAAAGGTGCCTTGTTGCCAAAGTTTTGCCTCAAGATCTGTTCATCCTTGTCTATGTTCATTTGTTTTATTTTATCTATTTGACGCTATCGGACTAAGAAGGTTTAATTCTTATGCTTAAAATATTCGGAAATCTTCTGTACTGCTATATGGTAACTTGCCTTCAGCGAGCCTTCCGAAGTATTGAGAATCTTGCTTATCTCGGAATACTTCATTTCCTCATAATACCTCAAATTGAAGACCGTGCGCTGTACATCAGGAAGACGGGCTATGGCCTCCTGCAATTGTGCCAGCGTCTCGTCTCCGTCGAAATACTCATCCGCCATCAGGCGGTCAGCAACTCCTTGACCGCCATCAGTACTGATTTTATTAGAGGTCTTTTGCTTCCTCAGAAACCCCAAAGACTCGTTGATAGCTATTCGATAAAGCCAAGTGGAAATCTTTGCGTCCCCCTTGAATCCATCCAAATTAACCCACGCCTTGATAAAAGTGTTCTGAAGAACATCATTCGCGTCCTCATGGATAAGCACGAAATGACGGATCTTCCAATACAGAGGTTCGCTGTATTGGCGTACCAGCATCTCAAATCCCTGACGCAAAGTCGCAGGATCTTTCAGCAGTAGCATTAGCTGGTCGTCGCTCGCATTCATCTATAATTCGCAAAATATCGATAAATCACTTTGTCGTAGCCATATACATCGCTGAATTCCTCTATTTCTCCTTTCTCATTCGGGTAAAGCGTGTAGTATGTAATGAAAACAGGAACCTCGGGTTCTACTGGAACCGTTCCTATGACTTTGCGCTTGTCCAAGGTATCGGGCTTGTTTATATCCTTTCTCCCGTTCATGCCTAAACTGCTAACATCTGCATGCATCGAATAATGGATACGGCCGATCGTTTTTTCATCCTTGTCGCCGAGAAGGAAGACTGCTAACTCGAACGGCCGCTCTACACGAACACAGCCATGCGAGACCCCTCTGTCTTCACGCGAAAACATTCCTTTGGAGGATGTGTCATGAAGATATATGGAGAAGCTGTTATCAAAGCGAAAAATGATTCGGCCCAACGAATTGCCGTCTCCCCCCTCTTGAATAACCAGAAAATTACGGTCCTCCAGGACGGCCCGCGATATCCTGTTCAGCGAGACAGCCTTGCCTGTCCGCCTGTCCCTGACAAAATAACGATGGCGGGAGAAATAACTACTGTCGCCGGCATGGTTGATAATACTTTTTTCAATGATGCTCCTCGGAATGATCCACTGCGGATTGATATCCATCCGTTTAATGCGACTGGTCAATAAGGGTGTCTTCGTTTCCAGAGTACCACAGCCAATCCTCATCTCCAAAACGGAATTTCCATCTACAGCCTTGAGCCTGAACGAGGGCACATTCACCAAGACATACTTGGTATATTGCTGCGGATATTCGTTCAGCCGCCATCTGCAACGCTCCATGTTTACCATGATCTTTGGCTTTTCTGCTACCTTGGTCGCCGCACTATTGAGCCTTGCAAGAAGTCTATTATACAATGAACTCTGGGGCTGAATTGCATGCAGGAACTCAGAGATACTGTCATTATAGACCTTTCTGAGAGCATCGTCAAAGAAAGAAGTCTTCGGATGTTGCATGGGAATGGCAAACAGGGCACGATAAGAAACTTTGACACTATCACTGTCATGCACATCCAACTTGTTGAAAACATACTTAGGATTGATGAAGCCAAATCTCTGCCCTGTAGCATAACGAAGATATGCCTTCGTCAGATTGTATTCCAAACGACCCAAAACTTTATCAATCTTGTTATCTAATGTATCAAAATCCAGATTGCGAAACCGCCGCAAGTCGCCCATTATCCTCTGAACCTTGAACTTTGACTTGGAGAATCCCAATTCATCTATCCTATCGAGAAAGAAAAGCAAAGTGTCAGCCCTGTCATCTACACCCATACGATTAATCCACAACCAGGGCTTCTTGCGAAGATAATAGCTTCGAGCCCTGAAGTCGGCAGTAAGACTATCCTCATCTGAATGAATCTGACGGTTAATTTCCTCTTGAATCTTTGTCGAATTTATTTTATATTCCGATACCATCATATCGGAATAACCGTCAAGCGTAAGGTTCTGATAAGGATGGTTGACATGATGGCGGCATGAGACAAAAACAACCGCCACGGCGACCATAGATAAAAAGAACTTCGATAATTTCAAGGTATTAACGGATAGATACCTTACGAACCACCTTACCTACTTTCACGATATAACAGCCCTTGGGCAGACTCAAGTCATAATTCCTCTCGTCGCCATCGACCTTTACACTCATCACCTTGACTCCTGCGACATTATAAACCTGAAGCATCTGACCATTGGCGCCACTGACTTTCAACACTGAACCGGCCAAGGTGATCGTGATCGTATTGAAATCATTATCAACTATTTCGATGGCTGGGCTTGCATATATTTCTGTAGGATGCCCCATTAAGAGTATCACGGAGAAAAGAATAGAAAGTATATATTTTGCCATACGCGTACAATATTAGTATTGCAAAAATAAAGAATAATTCCAAAAGTGGCTCCTCCACATATGCGTTTTATTGCGTTTTTAGGTTTATTTAACACTGAAATCCTTTCCTTCACAAGCCAAATAAGTATCGGGGAACAATGCCTTAGCCTCATTTAGGATCTGGTCTTCATCATTGTATCTTGCACTAAAATGCCCTAAAAGCAACTGTCCGACATGAGCATCCCGAGCTACCATTGCCGCTTGTTCAGCAGTACTATGATAATAAAGCCTGGCCCTCTCTGCGCAAGCCTTGCCATAGGTGCTCTCGTGATAGAGCAAGTTAACGCCTTCTACCAATTTATGTAACGACGGGATATAGCGCGTATCACTACAATAGGCATAACTGCGGGACGGGTTCGGGTCAGCCGTCAGCCGGCTATTGGGTATAATCCGGCCATCAGGAGCTGTCCAATCCATCCCGTTTTTTATATTATCTATCTGACTAACGGGAATCTCATAGCAGTCTATCATATCGCGGAGGATATGCCTACGGCCCGGCTTTTCACGGAAAAGGAACCCGCAACACGGCACCCGGTGCAGAAGAGGGATTGTCTCTACGGTAAGACTTTTATCATCGTAAATCACCTGATTCTTTGTCGTATCAACAGCATGGAATACCACCTCGAATTCAAGACCATGACAAAACATTTCCATCTGAGCATGCAACATCGGTTCTAACTCCTTGGGAGCATAGACATGGAGAGGGGTTGCACGCCCCAACATGCCAAATGTAGAAATCAAACCTATCAGCCCGAAGCAGTGATCGCCATGGAGATGAGAAATAAACACACAGCTGACTTTAGTAAAACGGAGTCGCGTTTTGCGCAGCTGGATTTGAGTTCCCTCTCCGCAATCCACCATAAAGAGCTTATTCCGAAGTTCCACAACCTGCGAGGATGAGAAATGTTTTAAAGTCGGCAAAGCGCTTCCGCAGCCGAGAATATGTACCTTAAACGGTTCCATTATCAAAGTCCGGGCATTTTATTTTTGTCGCTTGAATGTGAAGATTCCCTGCTTATTTTCCAAATAAAGACTATCGGCACCCAGTCCGTCTATTTGGAAAGTATCTTTATTCAGCAACAATTGACCATTATAAATCTTCCAAGAGACCCATGGATTCGTCTCTGCCTTAATGTTGGATTTAACGATTCCTCCCTCCTGAATTTCAAAGTTTTTGTCTATGCTCATCCACTTTCCCTGTAAGGTTGTAAGATTAATCACCTTGCTGGCAATGTGTTCCTTCTCTTCATTTACATACCCGACAACGGCAAGACGGTCGCCGGCAAGCAGACCGCCGACCACGAGGCTTTCCTCCGGACCTTCATCCAGTACCTCGTAAGTAAGGGTATCACCACCATCGGTAAGCAACTCCAGAGAATGCATGGATGTGCCCTCACCACATACGCCATAGACTGTACTATCCGGAAAAGCATCTTCTTCCATGGCGATACTGTCCGTTTCCGTTGCCTGATTATTAGTCTTGTTACCAAAACAACTTGCAAATAGCACCACGACTGTCATAAAGACAACTATATATCCGACCTTCCTCATAATTAATATCTATTTCTTTTCCATTTGTTTTGCTTCATTCCAAAGTTCATCCATGTCGCCTAATGTTATATCTTTCAATGCTTTACCCATATCTTTCGATTTCTTTTCGACATAGTTGAAACGACGGATGAATTTCTGATTCGTATGCTCCAGCGCATTATCCGGATTCAGATGATATAACCTCGCGGCATTAATGACGCTGAAGATAAAGTCTCCCAACTCTTTTGTAGATTTTTCCTTATCTTCCTTTTTAAGTTCAGCTTCCAGTTCTGCAAGTTCTTCCCTCACCTTATCCCATACATCTTCTTTCTTCTCCCAGTCAAAACCCACATTACGGGCTTTATCTTGTATGCGATAAGCCTTTATCAGAGAAGGAAGAGATTCAGGGACACCGGAAAGAACGGTTCTGTTCCCGTCCTTCTCCTTCTGCTTGATTTGCTCCCATGTAGCCTCAACGCCAGCCGCGTCGTCAGGCCTCTCTTGCACATCCGCCTCTGGGGCGTTGGGCCATCCCGTCCAGTCTATAAACGGATGGCGAAACATGAGCTTCCGGGCTTCATGATCGCAGACATCGGCTATGTCGAACTCTTCCTCTTCGTCTCCGAGGATAGAATAGAACATCACATGCTCCATCACATCCCCCAGCTCCTTCATCACATCCTGTAAATCATGTTTTATCAGGGCGTCTGCCAATTCAAAAACCTCTTCTATCGTGTTTGGCCGAAGACTCTCGAAAGTCTGCTTTCTATCCCAAGGACATTCCTTACGCAACCGATGCTGGACATCAAGCAGGCGGCCGAAAGCTGCCAGTTTTTCCTCTCTTGTGTGCATAACCACATTTTATTTATTGCAAAAATAATCATTTCCCACGAAAAATTAGTAACTTTGCACTGTTTTTTATAAAATAGAAACTCAACGAGGAAGATAACAGATTTTTACATATATGGAATTAGCGAGTAAATATGATCCTAAAGAGGTAGAGTCAAAATGGTATCAATATTGGCTTGACAATAGGCTTTTCAGTAGCAAGCCCGATGGCCGTGAGCCATACACGGTGGTTATTCCGCCCCCTAATGTAACCGGTGTTCTGCACATGGGACATATGCTCAACAATACCATTCAGGACATTCTTGTTCGTCGTGCCCGAATGGAGGGCAAGAATGCGTGCTGGGTTCCAGGCACCGACCATGCCTCCATTGCTACCGAGGCAAAGGTCGTGAATAAACTTGCGGAGCAGGGAATCAGGAAAACAGACCTTACACGCGATGAGTTTCTCAAACACGCATGGGACTGGACCCATGAACACGGAGGCATTATCTTGAAGCAGTTGCGTAAGCTCGGCGCGAGCTGCGACTGGGATCGCACGGCGTTTACCATGGATGAAACTCGTAGCAAGAGCGTCATCAAGGTATTCTGCGACTTATATAACAAGGGCTATATCTATCGTGGCGTGCGAATGGTAAACTGGGATCCTATGGCTCAGACCGCACTCTCGGACGAAGAGGTGATCTATAAAGAGGAGCATTCCAAGCTGTTCTATCTGAAATATCGCGTTGTAGAGGACGACTGTACGCAGGCGGACGAGAGCAACATCATGCACAAAGACGAAAAAGGCTATTATGCCGTCGTTGCTACCACACGCCCTGAAACCATCATGGGAGACACCGCCATGTGCATCAATCCCAAGGACATTAAGAACACATGGCTTAAGGGAAAGCATGTCATCGTGCCCCTCATCGGTCGTGAGATTCCCGTTATCGAGGATGATTATGTAGATATAGAATTCGGTACGGGCTGCCTGAAAGTTACTCCGGCTCATGATGTCAACGATCATGCGCTGGGTCTGAAACACGGATTGGCGACCATTGACATCTTTAATGACAATGGGACTATCAGCGAGGCAGCAGGACTTTATGTGGGAGAAGACCGCATGGAGGTGCGCGAGCAGATATCCAAAGACCTTGAGGCAGCCGAATTGATGGAAAAGGTGGAGGGCTATGACAACAAGGTGGGATTTTCCGAGCGCACCAATGTACCCATCGAACCCAAGCTTTCCACCCAGTGGTTCCTAAAGATGCAACACTTTGCCGATATTGCGTTGAGCCCTGTCATGGACGATGAAATCGAGTTCTATCCCAAGAAATACAAGAATACTTACCGCCATTGGCTGGAAAACATCAAGGACTGGTGTATCAGCCGACAGCTCTGGTGGGGGCATCGCATACCTGCCTACTACTTCAAAGATGCCGACGGAAAGAACGCCTGCGTAGTGGCCGAGACGGCGGAGGAGGCCCTGAAGGAAGCACAACGGCAGAACCCCGTATTGAAAGCGGAGGATCTGGAACAGGAAAGCGACTGTCTGGACACATGGTTCTCCTCATGGTTGTGGCCGATTTCTGTGTTCGACGGCATCAACCATCCGGATAACGCGGACATCAAATACTATTATCCGACCTCCGACTTGGTAACCGGACCGGACATCATCTTTTTCTGGGTAGCTCGCATGATTATGGCCGGATATGAGTATAAAGGCACTTTCCCGTTCAAGCATGTCTACTTCACGGGCATCGTGCGCGACAAGCTCGGGCGCAAGATGAGCAAGAGCCTGGGCAACTCCCCCGACCCTATCGAGCTCATCGAGAAGTTCGGGGCCGACGGTGTGCGCATGGGAATGATGCTGAGCGCCCCTGCCGGCAACGATATCCTTTTTGACGAGAGCCTGTGCGAGCAAGGGCGAAACTTCAACAACAAGATCTGGAATGCCTTCCGCCTTGTTCAGGGATGGCAGACGACCGCCATCGAGCAACCTGCAGCCAACAAGATTGCCGTCAGCTGGTTTGAAGCAAAGTTGAAGGAAACCAATGAGATCTTGGATGAACAATTTAAGCAATATCGCATTTCCGAAGCGCTGATGACAGTATATCGGCTCTTCTGGGACGAGTTCTCCAGCTGGTATCTTGAGATGATCAAGCCGGAATACGGCAAGCCCATCGACCTCCAGACCTATGAAGCCACCCTGCGTTTTTTCGACACATTGCTCAAAATGCTGCATCCGTTCATGCCGTTCATCACGGAGGAACTCTGGCAGCACATCTACGACCGAAAGGGCGGCGAAAGCATCATGAGGGCCACGCTGACCCTTCATGCGCCCACAGAGGCCGACAAGAAGCTCTGTCAAGACATGGAAAGTGTCAAGCAGGTCATAGGCGGCGTTCGCATGGTGCGCAACCAGAAAAACATCGGTCCGAAAGAGCCGCTTGTCCTACAGGCTGTCGGTGAAAATGCCGCTGAGGCCTACGAGAGCGTCATCATCAAGATGGCAAACCTCAATTCCATAGAAGTCGTCAGCGAAAAAACCGCCGATGCCAGTGCCTTTATGATAGGCACCAACGAATATGCGGTTCCTGTTGGCAACCTGATTGATGTTGAGGCTGAGCTCCAGAAACAGCAGAAGGAATTGGAACACCTTGAAGGCTTCTTGGCCGGCATTAAAAAGAAGCTGGCCAATGAGAATTTCGTGGCCCATGCACCTGAGGCCGTGGTAGCACGCGAGCGTAAGAAACAGGGAGATTCGGAAGAGAAAATAGCAGCCCTCAGACTATCGATAGCAGAACTTCAAAAGAAATAGCAAGATGACAAATCGCTTTTTCGGGATATTATTGGCAATCCTCTCTATCTTGTCATTCGCGGCATGCAGAGATGACAACGGCGGTTCCGTGGCTCCTGTCATAGCAGAGAAAACAATTTTCTTCTATATGCCGTGGACAGGCAACGATTCTCCCAAGGGAGAAAGTCTGTATTCCTATTTCTTGGCCAACATCGCCCATGTGGAGAGTGGCATCATCGCCCAGAAAGGCCTGGGGCAGAACCGAGTGCTGGTGTTCATCTCTCCCTCGCCCACCAACTCCGCCCTTTTAGAAATCAAATATGCGGGAGAACGGTGCGTCAGGGATACCCTCAAGCGGTATGGCAACCTCGACTATACGACACCCGAAGGCATCGCGGTCATTCTGAATGATGTGAAATCGAACGCCACAGCCCACCAATATGACATGATTATCGGTTCTCACGGCAACGGATGGATTCCTAAAGGCGTGGATAACTATTACCGTACCCGGGCTTTCGGCGGCTCTACCCTCCGCTATCAGATGAACATAGCTGATTTGGCCGCAGGCATTTCACAGGCGGGCATGCACATGCAGTTCATCTGTTTCGACGATTGCTACCTGGCTCAGGTTGAGGTTGCCTACGACCTTAGAAACGCAGCCGACTATCTGATAGCATCAACCAGCGAAGTTCTTGCTGACGGCATTCCCTACAACGAGGTCTGGAAATACATCACCTCGGCAACTCCCGACTACGAGAAAATCTGTCAGACATTCTATCTGCACTATATGTCGCAAACCTATCCCTACGGGACTTTGTCGGCCATCAAGTGCTCTGAGATGGAGAACATGGCAGCTCTCATGAAAAACATAAATACCAACTACACTTTCGACGCCAACAAACTTGGCGATTTACAGAAGCTCGATGGATACGGCCAGACGGCATTCTTTGATTTCGCCGATTATGTCGAAAAGCTCTGCGGAGATGCCACGCCCCCGGAATTCACCGCCGCCATCAGCCGACTGGTGCCCTATTACAACTGCACGCCGCAAATCTATACTGCTCTGAGCAAATATAATGGCGGCTTCAACACCGTTCCCGTAAACACTTTCTCGGGAATTACCATCTCCGACCCGACGGACAACACTTATCTTGTGGGCTACAAGACACAGACCAACTGGTGGAAGGCAACTCACTAAACGGCATCTTCCCGTAAAGACGCCAGCGCCATCCCGGATTGGTGCAAGCCGCTGAAACTTCAAGTTTCAGTTATTGAAACTCAGAGTTTCAGCCGTTGAAACTCCGAGTTTCAGCTGCTGAAACACCTCTTACAAACGGCCTGTGTAAGCCTGGAATGCCATTATTCAGAACCTATAACACTCTTTATACTCATCAAAAGAGAGGTTCTCGGTGTAGCCAAACCTCGTGAAAATGTCCAGAATTGCCTGTTGCTGCTCTTCCGTGAGCTTGTAAACGCCCTTGTTAAAGCGATAATACGAGGTCTTTCCTCCAAGATATTCCTGTACTTTCTGCCTCAGGAGCGCAATGTCCTTGCTCTTCACATCCATGAAAAGACGTCTGAATCCATATGCCAACTTTTCCTTCACGGCAGGATTATAAAAATCACACTTAGCGTCATTAAGGGCATTCGGAAATATAGCAGTACCCCATTGCCTGTCTGGCGGAATAACCAAACCGGCAAGATGATGCGTGCAATCTTCCCGAAGAGGACATTCCCGGTTGAAACAAAACTTGTAGGAAAGGGGCAAATCCTGATAATTAAGATGAATGTTTGTATTCATTTTACTATGATTTATATTTTGTTCGCATGATATCTCCGACAGTTCTTAAGGGCGCATAGAGCATCTTCCGAGAGCCAGCCCAGCGCGATGACGACCCTAATTTTCTCTTTCTTGGCGCATGTGTAGCCATAGACGAAACCGGCAAGGCGTGTAAGAATCTCTTCCTCCATCCGCCTCCCCATGCAGAATCAACCCCCCGATTTCTGAAAATGAGCGGCAAGCCACCTGCTCAGGGGCAGGTCGTAGAAACGCATGCAAAGGTATGCCACGAGCAAACTCACGGCGATAGCCCCGAAGGCTGCCGGAAGTGCCTGCTCATAGGGAACATGGTTGTCCCACACCCATGCATAGAAAAGGTACATGAACGGATAGTGCACCATGTAGACCGGATATGAGATGTCGCCCAAAAACTGGCAGATCTTCACGGTATACCTATCTTTCTTCTGTTCTGATGCCACCATATAAAGAATGCCGGGAAAGACCACAAGAATACAGAAACCATCGTAGAGTCCGTTCATCCATGGGTGTTCCATGCCGCCTATATGGGGAACAGCCAGGAGAACGCCCAGCAGTATCGTGCCTATCCAGAAGCTGCCACGGATATGCAACGGCTTGAAATTCCGGGCCATCAACATGCCCATGGAATAAGAAAACAGCATGCGCAGCATACCCCCGAGAAAGTTATACTCGCCCAGAGACCATCCCACGCCCAAATGTCCATACCCGCTGAGATTGAAAACACCAAAAGCCAGAAGCCCACTGCCCGAGACTCCGACTACGGCGGCCAGCCATCTGGTCGACAACCGGCGAAGCATCAGAGCATAAAGGATATTCCCGATATACTCAAAGAAGAGCGACCACGACGGCCCATTGAGAGGAAACATCTCGCCGTTTCCCCTCACTTCGCAGCCAACTCCGGGAAAGACCGGCAACAGGAGCATGCCCATGAACAAGGCGAGAAGAATGGATGAAAAACCTACGGATGTCCCATCCCATCGCACACAACCCTGCACACAGAAGGTCAGCGCGCCTATCACAGCGCCCATGATCACCATCGGGTGGAGACGGATGAGCCTCCTGCGGAAGAAATCCTTCAACGACATTCTTCCCCAACGGTCGTCATAGGCATATCCGATGACGAACCCTGAAAGGATGAAAAAAAAGTCTACGGCTAAATAGCCGTGATTAAAACGCTGGTCAATAGGACTTGTAGCGAATCCTTCTCCTACATGATACCATATCACCATAAGGGCCGCAACCCCACGAAGGCCGTCAAGTAGTTGATAGTGAGGCTTGGAATCCTGGAATATCTGAACCATTCCTATCTGCTGCTTTCAGTTATTTCTCCCTGTGAATGACGGTTCCATTGGCCTGATGGGTGGCCAACACAAGCACCTCGGCTATCTGCACATGCCCGGGAGCACTCGCGGCATAGAAAGCCACATCGCCTATATCGTCGCCCGTCAGAGGCCTGATACCGTCATATACATGGCCGGCACGCTCGGCATCGCCATGGAAACGCACTTTTGAGAAGTTGGTCTCCACCAAACCGGGCTTAATGTCAGTAACACGGATGCAAGTCTGCGCCACATCAATGCGGAGGCCATCGGTAATGGTCTTCACGGCCGCTTTCGTGGCACAATACACTCCGCCGCCGGCATAGGCAGCGTCGCCTGCCACACTACCAATATTAATGACATGCCCCCGATTGCGCTCCACCATTCCCGGAACCACAAGGCGGGTCATGGTGAGCAGGCCTTTAATATTCGTATCTATCATCTCGTCCCAATCCCGGTAGCTACCCTCGTATTCCGGTTCAAGGCCTCGGGCAAGCCCGGCATTATTGATAAGCACATCTATATTGCGCCACTCTGCAGGGATGTCCCCTACCGCTCTCGCGGTAGCTTCACGGTCTCTGACATCGAAGGTCAGCGTGAGCACCTTAGCTCCGAGCTGCTCCAATTCGGCCTTCAGCTGTTCCAACTTCCGCTCGTTGCGCGCCGTTACGATGAGGTCATATCCTCCCCGGGCAAATCTCTTTGCGCACCCCATGCCTATACCACTGGTAGCGCCTGTAATCAAAGCTATCATAATCTATCAAGTTTGATTGCAAAAATATAAAAAATAAATGAGACTTCAAGGCAGAAAACAAAAAAACCTTCGAATGAAATCGAAGGCTTGCGGTGCGTACGAGACTTGAACTCGTGACCTCCTGCGTGACAGGCAGGCATTCTAACCAACTGAACTAACGCACCAGTAGTGCAATTTTAGAAAAGGCTTGCGGTGCGTACGAGACTCGGACTCGTGACCTCCTGCGTGACAGGCAGGCATTCTAACCAACTGAACTAACGCACCTTGGTGTTCATGCCTTTTCTCAATTGCGTGTGCAAAGGTAAGGATATTTTTTTGTTCCTCCAAATGTTAGGTGTACTTTTTTATAAAAAAAAATGCATCATGAGGGCGTCGTGATACCGCTTGCCATCGAAAAGCCAATGCTTCAAAATGGTATCCCCCGTGAAATTCTGCTTTCGAAAAAGAGCCAATGCCTCTTCGTTCTCCATATCGACAACTGCGTAGATCTGATGAAGATGAAGAACCCGACGACTATACTCAATGGCTTCCCTGAGAGCAGCCGTAGCCAACCCCTGATGGCGATAGCGACTCTCGACGACGATTCCGACCTCTGCCCTTAGATGCTTGGGATTAAAGTCTACGAGGTCTAAAATCCCTACAGGATGGCCCTCGGCATCTTCTATCATCAAACGAACCTGTTTATCAGTATATATGTCATTCGACGCATGAGCAATATAATCATGCAGAGCATATCTGGAATAAGGTACATTGGTGTTGCCGACACGCCACAGGGCTCCGTCATTCTCTATCTTGTAGAGCATGTCAAGATCTTCCGGCTCAAGAGCCCTGAAGTTTACCTTCCTCATACAATTACCTCACTTTCCGTAATAATCACCTTTGTGCGCGGATTAAAAGTTCCCAGTCTTATATTCTCCCGAGACTGGGAAGACAGTTGATTGAAGATTTCCATATAGCTATAAGTCTCTGTATCATAGACCGTCAATATCGGTCTTTTAGATGAGCCGGCAAGAGCACACTCTTCTATTGAAAGGACCGACAGACCTCTTTCCCTCATGATTCTCATAAACTCTTTCCTGTTGCCCTCACTTCCCAAGAAAACATAAACGGGCTCCTGTCCCTTAAGGCTTCCCGGGAAAAAGCCTAAGCTTCTACGCACAGTCCCCGCTGCCATAGACAGCAAAGCCATAAAAGCCTTAAAATAAATGGCCACCTTGATGGGAATACTCAACCAGAAACTCAACGAAGCAAAATGCTTTCGGAAGAAAATGAGCATCGCTCCATAGAAGACATGCACATAGCGAAAAGAGGATTTGCGAGTGCTCAGCCCCTTGTAATGAAGGATTTTCAAAGGTAAGTACCAATTCTCCCAGCCCGCCTTATAAATGCGATATGACAAATCAATATCTTCGCCATACATGAAATAATCAGTATCAAGGAGTCCGACTTCATCCAATATCTTCCGACGAACGAGAAAGAATGCTCCGCTGATTACTTCTATCTCGGCTGGCTCATCCCATGAGAGATAGCTCATATAGTAATGGGCAAAGCGACGGCTTGCCGGAAAACGGGCACAAAGACCACTCATCTTATAAAAAGCTGCCATGGGTGTCGGGATTCCCCTTCTGCTCTCCATAGCATCCGTGCCGTCGGTCTTCATCATCCTCACGCCTACGGCACCTACCTCCCCATGGGTATCCAAGAATTGGAGCGCCTCACGAAGGGTATTCTCCGCAACGATCGTGTCGGGATTCAACAGTAAAACATAGTTACCCTTAGCAGCCTTTACCGCCATATTGTTGGCACGGGCAAAGCCGGAATTATGCTGTAAGGCGATCATGTGAGTATCCGGAAAGCGTCTTTGGAGGTATTCCACCGACCCGTCACGCGAATGATTGTCTACCACAAAGACTTCTGCCTCTATGCCCTCAAGCGCTTTCTTCAGAGAATCAAGACATTGCTCGAGATAATACTTGACATTATAACTAACTATTACGACCGTCAGTTTCATCCAGACAACGCTCTAAGGAGGGATAGATAAAGCATAGGCTCAACAACAGGATCATGGCGAGGTAGGCAAAGGCCACATGCATAAAGAGATAATATAATAAGGTGTTGACCACCATGGGAATGCAAAGCAAGGCTAACCTGTATGTGCCCCATTTCTGAAGATAATGCTCCTTCTTTTCAGAACAAAGCTGATTATGAATCTTATTAAACCGAAACAGATATAGTGCGAGCGGAATAAAACAGATTGTAGTCAATTCCATAACAGAGACCATTACAAACTCAGAACTTTTATCTTCACTCAACAGTCCTGTTTCCAGAATATCCATTTCAAAGAGCGCCACCAAAAGAAGAGAAACAACTATTGGCATCCAGAACTCAAGCTGCAGTATTTTTTGTACTTTCTTCATCCGACATAATACTTAAGACAATTATTTACCAAACGGGGTTCTGTTAAGAATCGAGCGACCCAAAGTTACTTCGTCCGTATACTCCAATTCATCGCCTACTGATATTCCACGGGCAATTACACTTAGCTTTACGCCTGTATGTGCCAATTTCCGCGAAATATAGAAATTGGTCGTATCACCTTCCATCGTGGAGCTCAGTGCAAGAATGACCTCATCAATTGTCCCCTCTTCCACTCTATCAACCAACGAGTCCAGCTCAATGTCATTAGGGCCAATACCATCCATGGGAGAAATAATTCCTCCCAATACATGATAAAGACCTTGATATTGCTGGGTATTCTCCACGGCCATCACATCTTGAATGTTCTCCACAACACAAACCGTATGTACATCCCGATGTACATCAGAACAAATCGGACAAATCTCGGTATCACTTATATTGTGGCAGATCCGGCAATACTTTACCTCCCTTCGCATTCGCTCTATCGACTGAGCAAACTCAGAGACATCTTCATTACCTTGACGAAGCAAATGAAGAACAAGGCGCAAAGCTGTTTTGCGCCCTATTCCCGGTAACTTGGAGAATTCCTGAACAGCTTTCTCCAAGAGTTGAGATGGATATTGCTGGTCCACTTTAAATGCTCAATCGTCGAAGAGATAAATACCCAAACCGATCTTCAGTCCGACTGTAGAGTAGTTACTGTCGTTAAAAGAGTGATCATAGTAGATTGCGGGCTCAATGGTTACTGAACGATTGATAAAAAATGCATAGCCAACCTCAATACCCGGCATTACATCATTATAATCATGATTGGCATGGATATACTTTCCATTAACACCTAGAAACAAACCGTTTTGAATGATGTAATAGCGAAGGCCTGCACCGATTGTGATATGGTCAGCAACAGCCTCTGAGCCATTATGATTCAAGGATGCCTCACCTAATAACATCCAGTTGTCTCGAAACAAATATCCAGCCTTAGCCTCAACACCCAGGTTGAAGCCATCAGCGCTATTATAATGTAGATTCAGCCCTGTGAGCGATGCCCCCAGATAACCTTTCCCTTCTTGGAACTGTGCACTTGCCGTGATTGTCATCACCAGCAATACAAACATTATTACAATTTTCTTCATAAAAACCAGATTAATGAATATTATTTATTAATTTTCCTATACCACATAAAAAACCACACGCTCGCCATAAGCAGACAGATGATGCCACATACATACGCCAAAGTATGATCGAGAGCGAATGCCTGTTTGGAAATAAACAGATAGGTACTTACCACGGTGGTCATAAAGAGTGCTGGAATCAGTGATACCCAGAAATTCTTCTTGCTTATAACAAGAAATACCGTGATGGTCCACAGAGTGAATACCGCCAGTGTCTGATTTGCCCATCCAAACCACTGCCAAATGATATTGAAACCATCCGGGCTCTCCATTTGCCAGACAAGCAATCCGATTGCAGCCATAAACATTGGAAAAGCAATATAGCAGCGCTTGGCAATAGGCTTCTGATCCAGATGAAGAGCTTCTGCTATAATCAGGCGAGCACTTCGGAATGCCGTATCCCCACTGGTAATAGGAGCTGCAACAACACCGAAAACTGCCAAAATGCCACCAAAGATTCCAAGCCACCCCGTACATACCTTTTCCACGACATTCGGTGCCGAAAAATATTGGACTAAAGACCTCCCATCAGGAGCATTTACTTGTGCAAGAAAATCATTCACTGCATTGGCATCAAGAACATCTCTCCAGCCTCCATTATAGAAGAAATAAGCCGATACCGTAGCCCATATCAACGCCACAAGTCCTTCTGTTATCATCGCTCCATAGAATATAGGGCGCCCCATCTTCTCACTCTTTATGCAGCGAGCCATTAAAGGGCTTTGGGTGGCATGAAATCCACTGATAGCCCCACAGGCAACGGTGATGAACAAACATGGGAAAAGAGGATTCTTCACAAAGAAGCTCTCCGTCCCCAATACAGCTGCAGGAGTATTATGATTTGCCGCTTCCAAACTTCCCCACAATTCGGGCAGATCTGGCATCTTTACAAATAGCACTACCATCAATGCGACCGCCATAAACAGCAAGGCAAAGGCAAAGACAGGATAGAACTTCCCGATAAGCTTATCTATCGGCAACATCGTTGCAAAGACATAATAGGCAAAGATAATGAGTACCCATATAAGCGTATCAAAACAAAAGTCCTTTAGGATAAGAGCCGGACTGTATACAAAGACAACTCCTACCATGATAAGCAGGAATACTGAGAAAAACAGCAGCACCTTCTTGGCTGTTGTCCCCAGATAGTCGCCTACAAGTTCCGGAAGGTTGGCCCCACCGTGACGGACACTTAACATTCCAGAGAAGAAATCATGGACGGCACCAGCAAAAATACATCCCAAAACAATCCAGAAGTATGCTGCCGGCCCATACCAAGCACCCATAATGGCACCAAAGATAGGTCCCGTACCTGCAATATTCAAAAACTGGATCATGAAGACTTTCCAATTAGGCATTACGATATAATCCACACCATCTGCCATCGTAACGGCTGGTGTCTGACGGTCATCGGGAACAAAAATCCGTTCAATGAACTTACCATATATGAGGTAACCAAGAACCAATGCTACCAAAGCAACAGAAAATGAAATCATTTGCGGAAAGCCTTTATTTCTTCCATGCAAAGATACGGCAAATTATTGGAAATACAAAAAATATAAGTACCTTTGTAGAAAATTTAGAAATGAGACGGACTTTTTTTCTCCTTTTATATATATCGATAGCCACCGGCATTCATGCCCAATACTTTAATTACGGTTTTCGGAAGCCCAAATATGAGGCAAGGGCCGTGTGGCTTACAACAATCGGAGGCATTGACTGGCCACACTCCTATGCACAAAACGAGTATTCCATAAGAAAGCAGAAGCTGGAATTGACCAAAATTCTCGACCAACTTCAGAAGGCGGGCATCAACCAAGTATTACTGCAGACTCGAATAAGAGCCACTACTATTTACCCTTCCCACTATGAGCCTTGGGACGGCTGTCTGAGCGGAAATCCGGGAAAAAGCCCTGGGTACGATCCTCTTGCATATGCCATTGAAGAAACTCATAAGCGAGGAATGGAACTTCATGCCTGGATAGTTACAATACCTGTAGGGAAATGGAACACATTGGGATGTGCGCAGTTGCGGAAAAGGTATCCAAGCATGATAAGAAAAATAGGCCATGATGGATTCATGAATCCAGAAAAGGCACAGGCAGCTACCTATTTAGCCGACCTCTGTGAAGAAATTGTCTGCAATTACGATATCGACGGAATTCATCTTGACTATATTCGATATCCTGAAACTTGGAACATCAAGGTTTCGAAAACCGAGGGGCGACGCTATATCACAAATATTGTCAAGGCTATCCATGACCGCATCAAGCCGATAAAGCCTTATTTAAAACTTAGCTGCTCACCTATCGGCAAATCAGATGACCTCAGCCGCTACTGGAGTCATGGCTGGAATGCCTACAACCGCGTGTGCCAAGACGCACAAAGCTGGCTAAGGGACGGACTCATGGACGAGCTCTTTCCTATGATGTATTTTCAAGGACAGCAATTCTTTCCTTTTGCCATCGACTGGAGCGAAAACACTTTCGGAAAAATCGTGGCACCAGGATTAGGCATCTATTTCCTCTCCGCAACAGAAAAGAACTGGTCTTTGGATATCATTACCCGCGAGATGGAAGTGCTCCGCCAATATAACCTGGGGCATGCCTTTTTTCGCAGTAAATTCTTTACCGATAATGTAAAAGGCATTTACGATTTTGCAGCAAAGCGGTTTGACAACAACCTTGCGCTCGTTCCTCCAATGAGTTGGCAAAACAATGTACGGCCGAAGTCTCCCCTCGCACTTGAAATCAAGAACCATAAACTCATTTGGAGAGGCCGGGACGGTGAAATGTTTAATATCTATAGTAGCAGAACTTATCCCGTAAATATCAATGATGCTAATAACCTCATAAAGATAAGAACCAAAGATACTTATCTCACAATTCCTGTTAAAGATGAGCCACGCTATTATGCCGTTACCGTGATTGACAGATATGGCAACGAAAGCATCCCGTTGCAGATGGACCTGCCTACTGAATCCATAAAGGCCATCCGTTCCCCAATGCTTTTCTGCAATGGTCTTCAACTCAAACTGCCCGTCCGGGATTCCCAAAACGATGCCGATATTCTCATTATTGAAGACCTTAAAGGCAAGAATATCAGCAGTCATCTATGGAACAAAGAATTTCTGGAAGTCGGAAGTTTACAAGACGGAATGTATCAGTTGAGAAGTCTCAACAATAAAGGTATCACACGCCGTCTGGGCTTTTTTAGGATCAGAAGATAAAGTGTAGGCTCTTAAAAAGTTGCCTTCTGAGGCCAAAAAGACTATCTTTTACCAACTAGTCAGCTTTTCAAAGACAAAAAGTTATTTCTCCTCAATTAAAATCTATAAAGAAAGGGGCTTATCCGAAAAATAATTCCTATCTTTGCATCCGGAAAAATTAGAAGATATCTATGGATTGGTTAATTAATCTATTCACAAATCAAGATTCTGTTGCGCACATAGCCTTACTCTATTCCATAGTAATCGCGATTGGCGTACTATTAGGGAAAATTAAATTCGGCGGCATCGCCCTTGGTGTAACCTTCGTACTATTCACGGGTATTCTGGCAGGCCATATAGGTTTTACAGCTCCCACCGCAACTCTCACATTCGTACAAGACTTTGGCTTGATCCTATTCGTTTTCATGATCGGTCTTCAAGTTGGTCCAGGATTCTTTGAGAGCTTCCGCAAAGGGGGCGTAACCCTCAACATGCTTGCAACTGGGACGATTCTGCTGAATGTTGTGGTCATGTTCGCCTGCTACTATCTTTTCTTCGATACCAGTAACGCTAACAATCTCCCTATGATGGTAGGCACTTTATTTGGTGCAGTTACCAACACCCCTGGACTTGGCGCCGCAAACGAAGCCCTAAGCTCCATATTTACAGAAAGCAACATTCCCCAAATTGCAAGTGGATATGCCTGCGCCTATCCCTTGGGTGTACTTGGAATTATCGGAGCAACCATCCTTATACGCTACATTTGCAAGGTTAAATTAGAGAAAGAAGAATCAGAGTTACAGGCACAAGAAAACGAAAACCCTCACGAAAAACCATATCAGATGCGCCTGAAAGTGGAAAACTCATATCTGAATGGCAAGAACCTGCGTCAGGTTTCAGAATTTTTGAATCGCGACTTTGTTTGCTCCCGTATGCTTCATAACGGCGAGATTTCCATCCCAAACCGCGATACCATATTTAATATAGGAGACGAACTGCTCATCATCTGTGCAGAATCCGATGCAGAAGCCGTAAGGGCTTTTATCGGTCCCAGCATCCAAGAGGAGTTTCCGGAAGATGACGAGAAACAGCCACTGGTTGCCCGTAGGATCGTAGTAACCAATCCTGCCATGAACGGAAAGTCGCTTGGAAAGATGCATTTCTCAAGCGTATATGGCGTGAATGTAACCCGCATCAGCCGTCAGGGGATGGATCTCTTTGCGTCTCGATCCCACCACTTCCATGTAGGCGACAAAATCATGGTTGTGGGTCCTGAAGATAATGTAAACCGAATTGCTGACATCATGGGAAATTCTGTCAGACGCCTGGACGCTCCCAACATAGCAACTATCTTTATTGGTATTATTGTCGGAATTCTATTCGGCAGTATCCCATTGGTCATTCCTGGCATGCCAGTTCCCCTAAAGCTTGGCATAGCAGGAGGTCCGCTGATTATCGCAATCCTGATAGGCCGCTTCGGTTACCGCATGCACCTCGTAACATACACAACCACCTCCGCAAACATGATGCTCAGAGAAATCGGATTAGTACTGTTTCTTGCATCCGTAGGAATAAAGGCTGGTGCAGGTTTCTGGGAGACTGTAGTGCAAGGCGACGGTTTAAAATATGTTTATACAGGTTTCTTGATAACCATTATACCTATTTTAATTATAGGCACATTGGCAAGACTGCGATATAAATTTAATTATTTCACTATCATGGGTATGATTGCCGGTACTTATACAGACCCTCCTGCACTGGCATACGCAAACTCCATTTGTTCAAAAGAGGCTCCTGCTGTTGGGTATTCCACGGTTTACCCACTAAGCATGTTCTTGAGAATTCTGACCGCCCAATTGATCGTATTATTCTGTTGCGGTATTTAATAATATAAATTGAAAATGCAGGTTGCTATTTAACCTGCATTTTCAATTTACCATTCTCTGTTACACAGACATCTACCTGATAAGAACTTGGTTCATCAGGAGTAGCAATAGAAGCCGTATAATGGATGCCTTCCGCGTCGATCTTGGAAAACAACAAATCACTTAGGATACTCACTTTCAAAAATTGCGCCGATATCTCGTTCGCAAAGTCTTGCTTTCTGAAATCTTTGGAAAAGAGCCTCTGAGCCCCTTTATAAATACTCAAATGAACGATATTATCATAATACGCATTCCCCACTTCCATTCCATCGTCATTGTAGGAAGGCTTAATTACTTTGTAGGTCGTTGGATTCACCTGTACATAGCAATGATATTTCCCATTACTGCCCATGATAACCGTATCACGCTTTATCGTGCGATTCTGATTTAAAACAGCCGGACGATGGCTTTGTATTTCTTCAAAAAGAGCCAAGTCATTAGGATCTTCCGATTTCACAAGCCGCACTTGGTCGCCATTCTGATTAGCAAAAACAAACAGGTGAGGTGCCTGCTTTACAATAGTATACTTTACATCGCTGACTCCATGAAGTATTAAAGTATCATGGAATATCTGAAAATATGCAGGTAGACTAACCGAATCGGCATAGTAGACCGTATCGCCCTTTACTCGAAAGGCAACATTCTCCTCACCTTCATTCATCCAGACACCTTGAAACATCTCTTTGGCAACCCTGTCTTCTTTCTGAAAGACTTGCTGGCTACTTTTCCTTTTACAGCCAGAAAAAAAGAATATACTGAGAATCAGACCTACTAGAACAAAACTTTTCCTCATCTTCCAATGCAATGATATATGAAGCCTGCAGCCTCTAATTCCTGCGGATCAAAGATATTGCGACCATCGATGATAACTTTCCGCTTCATGGCCTTACCAACAACTTCCCAACTTGGGAGACGGAATTCTTTCCATTCAGTAAGCAGAAGCAATGCGTCAGCACCTAAAACGGCATCATACATATCCTTACAGTAAATAATGCCATCATCACCCAACCTCCGTTTACACTCTACCATAGCAGCCGGGTCATAAGCACGAATAGTGCTACCAGCCTTGAGCAGAAGATCGATCATGACGAGAGCCGTTGACTCACGCATGTCATCCGTCTCTGGCTTAAAAGACAATCCCCATAGAGCAATGGTTTTTCCCGTGAGGGATTCATCACCATAGACTTGCTTCAACTTCGTAAAAAGAATCCCCTTCTGTCGGGCATTTACGCGCTCAACGGCTTTTAAGACTTCCATGGAATAGCCATTGTCATCTGCGGTCTTGATGATTGCTTTTACATCCTTTGGGAAACAACTTCCCCCATAACCGCAACCTGCATAAAGGAATTTCCTGCCAATACGGGTATCACTCCCAATACCTTGACGCACCATGTTAACATCAGCCCCTACCTTCTCACAAAGATTCGCAATATCATTCATGAATGAGATACGGGTAGCAAGCATGGAGTTTGCCGCATATTTTGTCATCTCTGCACTTGGTATATCCATAAAAATGACACGGAAATTATTGACAAGGAAAGGTTTGTAAAGGCGAGTAAGAATCTCCTGTGCACGACTACTCTCAACCCCGACAACAACGCGGTCTGGACTCATGAAGTCTTTTATTGCATTACCTTCCTTTAGAAATTCCGGATTACTGGCAACATCAAACTGTATATCGACTCTTCGCTTATTGAGCTCTTCCTGAATTGTTGCACGAACTTTGCGAGCCGTCCCGACGGGAACCGTACTCTTTGTTACGACAACCATATATCTATTCAAATTCTCTCCTATTGTCCGCGCTACTTGAAGAACATACTGCAAGTCGGCACTTCCATCCTCATCAGGAGGAGTTCCCACTGCAGAGAAAACAATTTGCTGATCGTTTAGAATAGAAGCTAAATCGGTAGTAAACTTCAGTCTGCCCGCTTTAACATTCTTCTTAACAAGCTCATCAAGACCCGGTTCATAAATTGGGATATCGCCTCGGAGAAGATGTTGGATCTTCTTCTCATCAACATCGACACAAGTAACACAAGCACCCGTATCAGCAAAACATGCTCCTGATACAAGGCCTACATATCCAGTTCCAACAATCGCTATATTCATTTTATTCGAATAAATCTGTTTCTGCTAATGCTTTTGCCTGTAAATCCTTTTCACTGATGACCACTTCTTTGGAGTCTATAGGCCATTTTAAAGCCAACGATTCGTCATCCCAGCGAATACTTGCCTCATATTGCGGGGCATAGATATTATCCACTTTATATGTAAAGACTGCTTCTTCTGACAAAACAAGGAACCCATGTGCAAAACCTCGGGGAATAAAAAACTGACGCTTGTTTTTTTCGCTTAACTCCACCATGACATGCTTACCGAAAGTAGGAGAACTTTTGCGAAGATCCACGGCGACATCAAGTACTTTACCTCTGATGACTCTCACAAGCTTAGCCTGTGAGTATTTTCCTTTCTGATAATGAAGCCCGCGAAGCACTCCATAACTTGACCGAGACTCGTTTTCCTGTATAAAATCTACCTTGCCTACATACGCCTCAAATTCTTCCTTTTTCCATGCCTCAAAGAAATAGCCTCTTGCATCATTGAATACCTTTGGCTCTATGATATAAACACCCTCTATCTCCGTTTTTATATAGTTCATTTTATTTTAAACTTTGATATATTTAGCTACAAAGATAGAAAATAAAAATGAGGACAAAGCAGTTTAGAGAGATTATTTTCCTTTTTTCTTTTTTTTAAAAGATTTACTTGTCTGATTCAACAAAAAGTGTTATTTTTGCACTTGTGATTGAACTGGAAAGACATATAGAGATACTACTCCTAAGCAATGATTGTGTAATCGTCCCTGATTTTGGAGGATTCATGACCCATCATGTAGATGCCTGCTATGATGAAAAAGAAAATATTTTCTTTCCGCCACAAAGGACTCTCGGATTCAATCAACAATTGACCCTGAACGATTCCCTTCTCGTCCAATCTTATATCGAAGCCTATGACATCAGCTATCCAGAAGCATTAAGACGAATTGAAGACGAGGTTTGGGAACTCAAACAGCATCTTGAACACAAGGCTGAATATGAATTCAACGACCTCGGGACCATTCGGTTGAACGACGAAGGCAAATATGAATTCACGCCTTGCGAAGCTGGCATTCTGACTCCTGGGCTCTATGGCCTTAACTCCTTTGAGATGGAAAGACTGCTGACGGGCTTTGCACCAACTATAAATGTCGAGACCAAGCCTATTATTATAGAAGCAGAAAAAGAAACCGAAGAGCTTGTAAAGACTGAAATACATCAGAAATTCAGTTCTAATATCTTTCTGGATAATGAAGATGAAGAACCTTATACCATTCGCCCTGGTGTTGTTCGCAATCTCCTCGCAGCGTGTATTGCGGCGTTGGCATTCTTGCTATTCCCTGCAAATATCGGCAATGGAGATTCCCGCTCTATACTGATAAGCAAGATAGATACGGGAATGCTCACTCGCATTATCTCTTTCGAAGCAACGCAAAGGCCTCCTATCATAGAGAAAATTGCCGTCAAAGAAAACATTGCCAAAAACAACACTTTCACCTCACAAGACTCTATAGAGCCGACTCGAGTCCCATTCTACACCATCGTTCTTTGCAGTCAAGTATCTCTAAAGAACGCAACAAACTATAAAAATACACTTCATAAAAGCGGTTATACAGAGGCTGAAGTCCTACAGAAAGGCAAAAGCACAAAAGTAATTTACGGCAAATACGAGACCGAGAACCAAGCATATAATATTCTAAATAAACTTCGCAACCACCCAGAATTCAAGGATTGTTGGGTGATGAGAGTAAAAGGATAACATGAAGCGAGTCAGGTGTCCCAAATGTGATAATTATATCACTTTCGACGAAACCCAATACCAAGCCGGGCAGTCTCTTGTCTTTGAATGCCCTCAATGCCATAAACAATTTGGCATTCGAATGGGCGTTTCCAAACTTCACAACACACAAAAGGAATACGATCCGGAACATACTGCAGAAGACAAAGGTTACGGTTCTATTGTCGTCATCGAGAATGTCTTCCACTACAAGCAAATCCTCCCTTTGCAATTAGGTGATAACATTATAGGAAGATACATGAAAGGATCCGACATCAACTGCCCTATTGAAACCGTAGATCCAAGTATCGACATGAATCATTGCTGCATCAATATATCATATGACAAGAAAAACAATCTGAAATATATTCTCACAGATGGCCCCTCGAATACAGGCACCTTTGTAGACAATGAAATTTTAGGAAATCGAGAGCGACGGGTCATTGAAGATGGAAGCCTTTTCACGATTGGGGCAACTAGCATTATTCTCAAAACCAAAGGCAACATGGAAAAGTAAATTCCGCCTTTGTTGGCAATTTCCAATTATTTCCGTGTTTTCAATAAATTGTTTTTCTTAACAGCGGTGATTCTGAGAGAAAATCCGTATCTTTGCATTTGTTCATAAACAAATGAGAATTGAAAGTTGCCATCGTAAAATATAATGCAGGAAATATATACTCTGTAGAAAACGCTCTTCGCAGAGCCGGAGTTAATCCCATCCTTACCGACAAGGCCGAAGAGCTTATGTCCGCTGACAAAGTACTTTTCCCAGGACAAGGCGAGGCAAGTACTACCATGGCCTACATACACGAACATCGACTGGATGAGATCATCCGAAATCTCAGACAACCAGTCCTGGGTATCTGTATTGGACAACAACTCCTCTGTAAGCATTCGGAGGAGGGTGATACTGAAGGCATCGGAATTTTCCCCGTAAGCGTAAAACGCTTCCTGTCTCAACGACACGAAGATAAGGTACCGGCCATGGGATGGAATCGCTTGAATATAAAAGAAGAGAACAACAAAGCTGGCAAAGGCCTCCTGATGAATCTCGGCAACAATCCTTATGCCTATTTTGTACATAGTTTTTATGTGCCTATTTGCGAGTGGACAATTGCCGAAGCCAATTACATTCTGCCTTATAGTGCGGCACTCCATAAGGAAAACTTCTACTCTACCCAGTTCCATCCGGAGAAAAGTGGAAAAGTCGGAGAGCAGATTCTCAAAAATTTCTTGGATTTATGATAGAACTCATTCCCGCTATAGATATCATTAATGGCCAATGCGTCCGACTCACAATGGGCGACTATAGCCAGAAGAAGGTTTACGACAGCAACCCTACCGAAGTTGCACGGCGTTTTGAGAAGATGGGCTTTCGGCGTTTGCATGTAGTCGACCTCGACGGGGCCAAGTCAAAGCATATTGTCAACGATGCCGTCTTGCATTCTATCTCTGAGAACACAAACCTGGTTATAGATTTCGGCGGTGGCATCAAGACGGAGGAAGATGTAGAGAAAGCTTTTGCCGCAGGCGCCTCTATGGTTGCAGTTGGTAGCATTGCCGTTACAAATCCAGAACTGTTCCATATCTGGCTGGATAAATACGGAGCCCATCGGTTAATCCTTGGAGCCGATGTCAGGAACGGAAGAATTGCGATCAATGGCTGGAGAGACGATTCCCAAGAAGAACTACTACCCTTTCTCCGGCAATATGTTGACCGAGGAGTCAGACATGTACTATGCACCGAAATCAACAGGGATGGTGCCTTGCAAGGTCCAGACATTGAGCTATATCGCCAGATTATGCAGGAATATCCCCATCTACATCTTATCGCAAGTGGTGGCGTGTCATGCAATGAAGATTTCCATAGGCTTGAGAGGGCCGGAATCCTGGCCGTCGTATTTGGCAAGGCCTTCTACGAGGGCCGGATTGATGCTGGGAAATTACTGGCATCTCATCCTCAAAAAGACCCGGGATTGGCAAAGAGAATCATTCCTTGTCTGGATGTAAAGGATGGTATGACTGTGAAAGGCACCAACTTTATCAATCTCCGCCAGGCTGGTGATCCCGTCGAGTTGGGGCAAGCCTATAGCAATGCCGGAGCCGACGAACTTGTATTTTTAGACATCACGGCCAGCATTGAGGGGCGCAAGACTTTTACCGATATGGTAACCCGGGTAGCTCGCAAGATAAATATACCATTTACAGTCGGTGGCGGTATCAACGAGCTTGAAGATGTTGAGCGCTTACTCTATGCCGGAGCTGACAAGGTGAGTGTAAACTCCGCAGCAATCCACAATCCTCGTCTCATTGATGAAATCACGGGAAAATTCGGTTCACAAGTCTGCGTTTGTGCCATTGATGCCCGCCTTGATGACACTGGCTGGCATTGTTATATGAAGGGGGGAAGAGAGAAAACCAAGCTCAGTCTCTTCGAATGGGCCAAAGAAGCTCAAGACCGTGGTGCGGGAGAGATTCTTTTTACAAGCATGAATCATGATGGAGTGAAAGCCGGATTTGCCTATGACGCATTAGCCCAGCTATCCGACGAGTTGTCAATACCAGTAATTGCAAGTGGCGGAGCTGGTAAAATGGAAGACTTCCACGATGCTTTCACACTTGGAAAAGCCGATGCGGCACTGGCTGCAAGCGTCTTCCATTTCGGAAAAATCAAAATACCGGAATTAAAGAAATTCCTTCGTAACAAGGGCATCAATGTAAGACTCTGAACAAAAGACAACCTTTTTATAAAAAACGAAAAAAGATAAACATATGAACATAAACTTCAATAAGATGGACGGCTTGGTGCCAGCAATCATACAGGATGCGACGACCAGAAATGTCCTTATGCTCGGCTTCATGAACGAAGAAGCTTATGAGAAAACTCTTAGGACCGGCAAGGTTACTTTCTGGAGCCGTTCCCGCAACTGCCTGTGGACGAAAGGAGAAACTTCCGGACATTTTCTGAGTCTTGTTGAGATTAAGAACGACTGCGACGAAGACACCTTGCTCGTAAAAGTTCATCCTACAGGGCCTACATGCCACAAAGGTGCTGATACTTGCTGGGGTGAAGACAATGAACAGAATCCGCTGCTCTTTCTTGCCGAACTTCAAGACTTCATCGAGAAACGCCACGAAGAAATGCCAGAAGGAAGTTATACCACCAGTCTATTCAAGAAAGGTATGAACCGAATGGCACAGAAAGTGGGCGAAGAGGCATTAGAGACGGTCATCGAGGCTACGAACGGGAGTAACGATAAACTTATCTATGAGGCTGCCGACATGATGTATCACCTCATAGTCCTGCTTACCAGCAAAAATCTCCGTATTGAGGACCTTGCGACGGAATTGCAAAAGCGGCATAACCCAAACTGGGACAAAAAACGCCGTGAAGAAAAGACTAAGAACAGCAAAGAATCAGAATGAAAATAAGTAAAGCATGTTAATCGATTATCAAAAAGTAAATATTTATCAACAAGACACCCTTGTTCTACAGAATGTAAACTTCCATGCGGACGAAGGAGAGTTTATTTATCTCATCGGAAAAGTCGGTTCGGGGAAAAGTTCTTTATTGAAAACCTTCTATTGCGAACTGGACATCGACATGGAAGAAAGCGGAAAGGCTGAAGTACTGGGCAGGAATATCAACATCATCCGCCGCAAGGAGGTACCCGCACTAAGGAAAGAGATAGGTATCATCTTCCAAGACTTCCAACTGCTTCACGACCGCAATGTATACCGCAATTTCTCATTCGTGCTTGAAGCAACGGGATGGAAGAATCGTGATGAGATCAATCAGCGCATCGAAGATGTGCTCACTTCTGTCGGCATGATTGACCATAAAGACAAAATGCCTCATGAGCTTTCCGGAGGTGAACAACAACGAATTGCCATCGCACGAGCCCTCCTCAACCACCCGAAGATGATCATTGCGGACGAACCCACAGGAAACCTTGATCCTGAAACGGCGAGCAACATCGTTAAACTGCTTAAAGATATCACCCGCCAAGGCACTGCCGTGCTCATGTCGACACATAACATACCGATGCTTGACATGTATCCTGGCATCGTATACCGCTGTAAAGACTGTATCATTACAGATGTAACTAATGAGTATAACAAAATGGACTTGACAGAAGATGGTGAGGAAGAATAAAAACTAAAAGAGCATAGACTATGAAAGTAATGAAATTCGGCGGTACTTCAGTAGGCTCACCCGAGCGCATGAAGGGGGTTGCCACCTTAGTTACCAAATCTGGAGAACCTACATTCGTCGTTCTTTCCGCAATGAGTGGAACGACCAATTCACTTATAGAAATCAGCAACTACCTGTACAAAAAAAATCCAGGGAGCGCAAATGAGGTAATCAATCATCTTGAGCGGAAATACATGCAGCATATCGAAGAGCTGTATGCCACCGATGAATACAAAAACAAGACGCGCGACTTCCTCCATGGAGAGTTTGACTACTTGCGTTCCTTCACAAAAGATTTATTCACCTCTTTCGAAGAAAAATCCATCGTTGCCCAAGGCGAGATCATAAGTACGAACATGGTCGTCAACTATTTGCAGGAGTCCGGCGTAAAGGCAATTCTCCTGAATGCACTCGACTTTATGCGCACCGATAAGAATGCCGAGCCTGATTCCCGGTATATCAAAGAGAAACTGGGAATCGTCATGGAAGCTAATCCCGCTTATCAAGTTTACATCACCCAAGGTTTCATCTGTCGCAATGCATATGGTGAAGTCGATAACCTTCTGCGTGGCGGGTCTGACTATACTGCATCTTTAATAGGAGCCGCATTACCTGCCGAAGAGATTCAGATCTGGACAGATATAGATGGCATGCACAACAATGACCCCCGAATCGTGGACAATACGGAAGCCATTCCACAGCTAAATTTCGAAGAGGCCGCAGAGTTGGCGTATTTTGGAGCAAAGATTCTCCATCCCACTTGTATCCAGCCCGCTAAGTATGCGGGTATTCCCGTCCGTCTAAAGAGCACTATGGACCCTGACGCACCCGGCACCATTATCGACAATGTCATCACGCGCGGCAAGATTAAGGCGGTTGCCGCAAAAGATAATATTACAGCTATTAAGATCAAGTCGTCAAGAATGCTTCTTGCAACAGGTTTTTTACGAAAGGTCTTTGAAATTTTCGAGAGTTATCAGACACCTATAGACATGATTGCAACCAGTGAGGTCGGCGTTTCTATGAGTATCGATAATTCTACCCATCTGACAGAGATTGTAGACGAATTGAAGAAGTATGGCACCGTAACCGTCGATACAGACATGTGTATCGTATGTGTAGTCGGCGACCTCGACTGGAGCAATCTTGGTTTCGAAACATTGGCAACTGACGCGATGAAGAATATCCCGGTTCGCATGATTTCTTATGGAGGAAGTAATTATAACATCTCTTTCCTCATCAAGACTGCTGACAAAAAGCGAACCCTCCAGAACCTTAGTCATGTACTTTTCAAATAAAGAAGAATGAAGGGCTGTTTTCCAATTGAGCAATTTAATCACATAGAGACCCCATTCTACTATTATGACACGGCACTCTTGCGTTCCACCCTCCAGGCCATTAACAAGGAGGCTGGTAGGCATGAGAACTTTGTCGTGCACTATGCTATAAAGGCCAATGCCAATCCAAAGATTCTGAATGTCATAAGCCTGGCCGGTCTGGGAGCTGATTGCGTCAGCGGTGGAGAGATACGAGCTGCTTTGTCTACGGGCTTCCCGGCATCTAAGGTTGTATATGCAGGCGTTGGTAAAAGTGATTGGGAAATCAATCTTGGATTGGATAAGGATATTTTCTGCTTTAATGTTGAAAGCAAAGCCGAACTGGAAGTCATCAATGAGTTGGCCGGGAGAAAAGATAAGACTGCCAAGATCTGTCTCCGAATCAATCCTGATGTGGGGGCTCACACCCATGCAAACATAACGACCGGACTTGCGGAAGACAAGTTTGGCATCGCTATGAGCGATATGGATCAGGTTATCGAGGCCGCGAATAAGATGGGAAACATCCAGTTCTTGGGGCTTCACTTCCATATTGGTTCCCAGATTCTTGAGATGGATGACTTTGTGGCGCTTTGTAATCGCATTAACGAAATTCAGAATCATCTCGAAAGGCATCATATAAAAGTGGAGAACATCAATGTAGGAGGTGGTCTCGGTGTTGACTACATACATCCCAACCGAGTTCCCATTCCTGATTTCAAGACCTATTTCAACACCTATGCCCGACACCTCAAATTACGCGATGGGCAGAAGCTGCATTTTGAATTGGGAAGAGCTGTCGTTGCTCAATGTGGCTCCTTGGTTACTCGTAGCTTATATATAAAGCAAGGAACCCACAAACAATTCGTGATCGTTGACGCCGGCATGACCGACTTAATCCGTCCCGCACTCTATCAAGCCTATCACAAGATTGAGAATATCAGTAGCGAAGAACCTACGGAAACATACGATGTGGTTGGGCCGATATGCGAGTCGAGTGATGTCTTTGCCAAGGCCATAGACCTCAACAAAAGCCATAGAGGCGACTTGATTGCCATCCGAAGTGCGGGTGCCTACGGTGAAATTATGGCAAGCCAGTATAATTGTCGCAAAATTCCAACAGGTTATATTACGGAAGATTTATGACTATAGACTATGTTACGATAATTGGAGCGGGCATCGTTGTGGTTGTTTCTTTACTCTCCGTAATCATCAACCCTTTCTTCAGACGATCCTTTCTCGAGAAGGCTTCTCGCGATGAAACAAGGGACGAGGATTCCGAAAGAGATGCATTGCCTCCCCTTTCGGTCATCATCACGCTCCACGACAATGCCCGCGAGATAGAAGAAAGACTGCCTTTGTATCTGAATCAGAATTATCCATCAGACTTTCAGGTTATTATTGTTTACGAAGAAGGCGACAGCGAGACCGAGGACATACTGAAAAGATTCGCCGACAACAGACATCTCTACCATACATTCATCCCAGACAGCTCGCGGTATGTAAGTCGCAAGAAACTGGCCGTAACCATGGGCGTAAAGGCCGCCAAGAACGAATGGATTCTCTTGACTGCTATCGAGTGCCGACCCGCAGGAGAGAATTGGCTCCGCACGATGGCATGCAACGCAAGAAAAGATAAGAACCTGGTGCTGGGAATCAGCAAATATGTGGACGAGGCTAAGCCCTACTACCGTTTTGAACACTTCCACACTTTATATTATGTCCTCCGCAAGGCAGCCAAAGGAACGGCATATCACACGAATTGTGCCAACCTGATGTTTCGGAAGAGCGACTTCCTTGCACAAAGCGGATTCAGCGGAAGCCTCGATCTGCAAAGAGGGGAATATAATTTCCTCGTCAATAAATATGCCCGGAAACATACCACTGCCATAGAGACAAGTCCCGACGCTTGGATGATTGAGGACAGGCCAACCGCAAAAGGGTGGAGAAACAAGCATATCCATGATCTCGCAGGCAGGAATCAGATGCAGAGGGGCCTGTCTTACCGATTGCTTTATAATACAGACCAATGGGCGATTCACCTACCCTTGCTTTTAACTGTATCAGCAATTGCCTTCGCGGTAATTACCCAGAGGTGGATACTCGCCGGCACCGGCATCTTCTGCTTACTATTAATGGCGGTCTTAAGGACATTAACCGCCAGGAAAGCATTAAGCGCGTTTGAAGAAGATATGCCGTCATGGAAAATCTATCCATATGAAATAAGTATCATATGGCATAATCTGGTGAGCATCATCAGATATAAACGGGCAGACAAGTTAAATTTCACAAGCCATAAGCTATGAGGCTCATTCTATACATGTCAAAGACCGACTACAAGGATGAAATCAGCCATCAGCTGATAGATGCCTTGCTCAAAGCCTACGGAGAAGACGCGGAACTCCGGCATGAAGCATCTTTGAAGGGGACGCCCCCCACCCTTGTCCATGTCTTTGGATGTTGGAATCGCACAGCGGCAGACATGATTTTCAAGGCACACAGAAAAGACATACCCACGGTTTATTCGCCCTTAGGAGGACTGATGCCATGGAAGTTAAAGGAACAGAAATATGGCAGGCAACTGAAAATGCTGTCTTTTCAGAGACAGATGACCACGAAAGCCTATGCGCTCCTTGCCTTTAGCCAATTGGAGGCCGAACAACTTCTGGAGATCAAGTGGAACGAAAAGGTACAATTTGTTGAGAATCCATTTGTTACGAACCAGATTTCAGAGGAGGGAATGCTGCAAAAGATACGGGCATTCTACCAGAAAGTGCTTGATTCTAACAGCTCCAGCCTGCTCGACCGGAATACACTTGGCATCATTGGAGGCCTCCTGCAAGCCAGCCTGGACAAGGACGCCTTCCTGGACGAGAACCATAAGACAGGACTTCTGAACGCCATCCGGAATCTGAGGGAAGAAGACTGGAGGACCATCTTCCTATATGCCTCCGACGAACTCATCATCAATCGACTCCGTCAAGGCATTGCCTATCTAAAAATTCAGGCACCCGACATCCCACTTCATGATACAGTAAGATTCGATCCCAACCGTCAATATACGGAGCAACCCATCACAATAGAAGGCGCGGAACCAGAAAAAGAGCTCGCTAAAGTGTTTAAAACGCTCTACGGCGAAGTTCGTCATGATTCTATGCCTTTCAGCCATCTCGCAGACCTATATCAGATTTTAAGATTCGTAAATTATGATGAAAACAAGTTTGAAAGTATTATCAGGAAAGACAGACAGGAAAAGTTTGTAGGCCGGATATTAGGTGTCATGGCCAACATTCTCAATCTCACGGAAGGATTTATGCCCATCTCACCTGTCAACGACAAGGAAACGGACAGACTCACTGGAAACATTACGAAAATAAGAAGATTATGAACGCCAAGAATTATAACATCGAACGAGACATGCATTATCTGCAACTGCTATCACAATCTTTCCCCACGATTGCCGATGCCAGTACTGAAATCATAAACTTGCAGGCAATATTGAACCTCCCGAAAGGTACAGAGCACTTCCTTGCCGATATCCATGGAGAGCATCCGGCATTCCAACATGTGCTGAAAAACGCGTCTGGCAATATCAAACGCAAGGTAAACGAGCTCTTCGGGACCACCCTCAGAGACTATGAGAAGCGCGAGCTCTGTACGCTTATCTATTACCCCGAACAGAAACTGGGACTCGTAGAAGCTACAGAAAAAGACCTCAACGACTGGTATCATATCACAATCCACCGGCTGGTGGCAATATGCCGCGATGTATCGAGCAAATACACACGGTCGAAAGTCCGGAAGTCATTGCCCCAAGACTTCAGCTACATCATTCAGGAACTACTCCACGAGCGGACCGACGATGCTAATAAGATTGCGTATGTCAATGTGATTATCGATACCATCATCAGCACCGGGCGCGCCGACGACTTCATCATAGCAATTGCCAATGTGATACAGCGCCTTGCCATCGACCAGCTCCACATTCTCGGCGATATCTATGACCGGGGACCCGGCGCACACATCATCATGGACACTCTGGCCAACTATCACAACTGGGACATACAATGGGGAAACCACGACATCCTGTGGATGGGGGCCTGTGCCGGCAACGACGCATGCGTCTGCAATGTCATCCGGCTCTCGCTCCGATACGCTAATCTCGCGACGCTCGAAGAAGGATACGGAATCAACCTCGTGCCGCTTGCCACCTTTGCCATGGACACTTATAAAGACGACCCCTGCGAGGAATTCCTGCCGAAGCTAAGCGGAGGGGCCGAACATATCGACGAGCGACAGAAAATCCTTACCGCCCAGATGCACAAGACCATCACCGTCATGCAGTTCAAGGCCGAGGCCCAGCTCTTCGAACGCCACCCCGAATGGAAAATGCAGGACAGGGAACTGCTCAAGGCCATTGATTATCAGACTGGCACCATCAGACTGGAGGGAAAGGAATACCAGTTGACCAGTTGCCACTTTCCCACCATCGATCCCGCAGACCCCATCGCCTTCACCGAAGAGGAGAAAGCATTAATGCAGAAGCTACATCACTCTTTCAGGGTCAGCGAGAAACTGCATAAACACATCAATCTGCTCCTCGGCCATGGATGCATGTATGCCATCTACAACAACAACCTTCTCTTCCATGCCTCGGTTCCGCTGAATGAAGACGGCACACTGAAAGAAGTTGAGATTTACCCCGGCCGGAAATATTCCGGCAGAGACCTGATGCACCGCACGGGAATGATGATTCGCCAGGCCTTCCAGAATGATGCCGCCCCCGAAATGTGCCAGTATGCAAGAGACTATTTCCTCTATCTATGGTGCGGGCCTGACAGTCTGCTATTCGACAAGTCGAAGATGGCCACCTTCGAACGCTACTTCATCACCGATAAAGAGACACACAAGGAGGAAAAGGGGAGCTACTTCAAACTGCGCAACGATGAGAAAATCGTCGACCACATACTCGACGCGTTCGAAGTAAAAGGAGCCAACCGCCACATCATCAATGGTCATGTGCCCGTACATGTGGCCAGCGGTGAGAATCCCATCAAGGCCAACGGCAAACTGATGGTCATTGACGGAGGTTTCTCGCAGGCCTACCACAAGGAGACCGGAATAGCCGGGTACACCCTGGTCTATCACAGTCGCGGATTCCAGCTGGTGCAGCATGCCCCCTTCACTTCCACCACCGAGGCCATCGAGAAAGGCACCGATATCAAGAGCACCATCCAGATCGTGGAGATGAGTGCCCACCGCATGCTCGTTGCTGATACCGACAAGGGCGTTGAACTAAGGCAGCAGATCAAGGATTTAGAGGAACTTCTCTTCGCTTATCGCCACGGCTTCCTGACTGAAAGAGAGCGCAAGAAGTAATCGCAGGCTGCTTGCCGTGGGATTACAAACAGCCTGTAATGGGGTTACACACGGCGTGTAACCGGATTACAAACTGCTTGTAACATCACCGGAAACGGCCGGAAAGAATAAGGGAAACTCCCTTTGGAGAGGAAAAGAGCTGGAAAATGAGGCTATTCTTCAAGTCAACAGCACTTTTTTCCCTTTTTATTTCTTCAATCCTGAAATTTTAATTACCTTTGCATCCGCGTTTACGAGTTGAGCGCATAGAATTCAAACCTAATTAAAAAAATTATTAAAAATGGCAACAAAAATCAGATTGCAACGCGGCGGCCACAAGGGATACGCAGTTTACAGAATTGTGATCGCTGATGTTAACGCACCACGAGATGGTAAATTTACTGAGAAGATTGGCAGTTATAATCCAAACACCAATCCTGCAACCGTAGATTTGAATTTCGATCGTGCACTCTATTGGGTTGAGGTGGGTGCCCAACCAACAGACACAGTGCGTAACATCCTCAAGGGCGAGGGCGTTTACTTGATGAAACACCTGAAAGGTGGCGTAAAGAAAGGAGCTTTCGACGAGGCCGCTCTCCAGCAGAAGTTTGAGGCTTGGAAGTCTGGCAAGGAACAGAAAGCAAGCACTCTCATCGCCAATCAGGCTCATGACAAGAAAAAGGCCGAAGAACTGAGATTGGAGGCAGAGAAGAAAGCCAACGAGGCTATTGCTAAAAAGGTGGCCGACAAGAAGGCTGCTGAAGCTGCCGCAAAGGCAGAAGCAGAGGCTGCTCCCGCTGAAGAGCCAACAGAAACTCCCGTAGAGGAAGCCCCGGAAACTCCCGCAGAAGTGTAACCTTTCTCAGAAAGAAACCATAAAGGCGAGCTCCCATCAGAGCTCGCCTTTTCTTTTAACATCCTCAAAGACGCTATCTCCCGGCAGGATGAATCACCTCATTAATGGCATCGCCCACACAGGCATTGGGCATCTGGATATGCAACAACTCACAGACCGTGGGCGCAATATCTACGATGCGCGTTGGTATTGAAGTCTGGCCCTTATCGATATGCCATCCCATGAAAACAAGCGGAATATGGCTGTCATAGGGATTCCATACGCTATGGCCCGTCCCGATATAGTTGGGATCAGGATCCGCATCCACGGTTCCCGGCTTCGTTATGACATAGAAATCGCCACTGCGCTCGGGGTTATAGCCGTTCACGATACGCTCACGAATCAACTGATTCAAGGTCGTGCTCTGCACATTCTCATAATCTACGACACGATAAACCTTTTCATTCTTACTGAAGAAATCCATGGCTTCCTGCTTTATCTTACCATAGTCTGCGCCTGCTTTCTGAACAGCAGTCCGGTCTATATAGACACGATCGGCGTTAGCGGCAAGCAAGGGCTTGAACCCGTGCTCCGCATGATACTGCTCATTGAATTTCTTTACCTCTTCCCATGCCGCATAAGCATCTGCCTTGATACGATGTCGACGCATCAAGTTATAGTTGTGAATAGCCCCATGGTCTGCCGTGAGGAAGAAAAGATAGTTTTCTTTCCCCACCTTCCGGTCAAGGAATCTGAAAAAATCCGCGAGATCCCTATCAAGCTGCATATAGGCTTCATAGTTCTCTTTGCCGCGAGTGCCATACTTATGGCCAATGGCATCAGTGGAAGATACGCTTACCGCGAGCAGGTCGGTAATTTCATCTTGCCCCATCTGCTCATTCTCGAGAGCGGCTTTCGCCATCTTAAAGGTCAGGGTGATTCCTTCGTTGCTTGTCTTCACATCCTTCCCGGGAGCCTGCTGGTTCTCCTTATTGAATCTCCGTACCCATTGGGGGAGTTCCTTCATGTAATAGGTGCTGGAGATATAATGTCCGGCTTCCGTATCCCACCAGTAGGCCGCGTCAGCACCATGACCCGCGGGAAGAATGGCCGCCCGGTCTTTCAATGCCACTCCAATGACCTTCGCTTTATAGTCGGTGGCGATTTTCAGGACATCGCCAATACCAGAAGCCAGCAGGTTCTTGGGCGACATTTTGCCGGCCCGACCATTAGAGCCGACACTCCGCACATCATCATCCTGACAGCAATACACCTGCTTGCCATTGATGAAGAAATCATTCCCGGCAATGCCCGTAAGTGCCGGCACAGAACCTGTATACGCGCTTGAATGCCCGATGGCCGTAACCGTAGGCACATAATTAATCATCGTATTTTCACAACTGAAACCATCATTGACAAGACGCTTCAACCCACCCTCACCATATTGATCGTAATAATAATACAGGTAGTCCCAGCGCATCTGGTCGACGACGAGGCCAACGACGAGTCTGGGCCTCTCAATTTGTGCATTCATGCCAAGCATTGTCCCGATGAACAGCAGGCTTAAAAAAGTTCTTTTCATGTTATGTAATTGATTAGTTTTGGCTGTTTTTGCAAAGATACTGTTTTTCTTTGACATTACCCTCCCGAGCTTCATATTATTTTTATTTGTGCTTTTTACACTTGAATATTTTCTTTCATATATGGGGGAATTGCCTTGCATTTTGTCATTTTTTGAAGAAAAAACCAAGCATTTCTTTTGTGTTTCACAAATTTTACTTATATTTGTACCGTGTTTCCAGAGAAACGCAATATTTTATCTGCTCAATTCCTCAGTCGAATCTGCAATACGAAAATGAAAAGAGCAGCACAAATACACATTGAGAAGGTGCCATAAGGCGCAGGCTTCACCATAGTGTATTTGGGCATTGCAGAGCCCGACTGAGGTATGGCGAGAGTCTGCGCTCTTTTTTTGTTTTAAAAAGTTAGTGCTGACTTTCGAGTGGAATTTAGTAATAACTCTATAAAAAGACAAGAACATGAAGAGGAAAAGTTATCAATTCCCTTTCACGAAAGTTGTATCTGTAGAGACCGAGAACTTCATTTGCGTATCGGGAAAGATGGGAGACTGGACATTGGACAAGGACGATTCAGATGAGGATGACTGGAGTGATGACGACGACTCGAATAATAGCAAGCCGACGCAGCTTTCCATGAGAGAAACTGGCAATAAGGGATTTTTCAGAAGCATGTCGTTATGCAGCTGTTTGCTGGTGGCATTCCTATTTTCGACTTGCTCTTCCCACGAGGAGGTGGGGCGAGCCGTTACCGTTGCGAAATCAGGCTATGAGGTTTCTCTTGATGTTGAGATAGAGAAACCAAAGAAGGCGGCAGCAAAAGAGATGATGTCGCGCATTGCTGTTACGGAGGATGAGGTGAGCGGGCTCAAGACCACTTGGGAAGACGGCGACAAGCTGACCGTGGCCTACCGAAGTGGCGGCGTTTTGAAAACGACACAACTTTCCGTAGTTTCAACGAACGGCAGGTCCGCTACTTTTCATGGAAGCGTGGAGAGCAGTAGTGATGCCCAGGCTTTCAGGACAAGCACTCTATACGCTGTCAACGACAATGCCTCGGACAAGATCAGCACATCGATTTCGGGCAACAAGCTGAAGGTGAGGGTCGATTTTTCTAGGCAAACGGGCGAAGCAGGCAAAATAGCAGACTATGATTTGTTGTATGCAGAGGGCCAGGCAACATCGGGACTTCGTTTCGCCCATAAGGTAAGCGTCATGCGGTTAGACATCGTTTCAGCCTCCGAGGGCTCTTCGGGAAATGCCATTTCCGGCTTGTCGCTGATTTATGTACCATCGACCTCTACCAGCAAGAGCGTTTTTGCAAAGAGCGCGGAGTTCGAGTTTGGAGACGCCTCAACGAGCACATACGATGGAGCAACCTTTTTTCAGCTATCTAATCTTTCCATTCCTTTCGTTAACGGGAAAGCTGCCGTCTATGCCGTGCTTCCCGCTAACGACGAAAAACTTACGGGCGAGCTCTCCGTGAGGTTAGAAGAGAACGACGGACGGGTCTTTCGCAGGCACATCAATCTTACGGGGAAGTCATTCTCCACGCATAAAGTGGTGGCAAAGACAATCAGGCTGAAGACGGAGCATCGGATTCCCAATATCGGAGATTATCTATATAGCGATGGTACATGGGGACCACTTGCCTATTACGCGGACAAATTCCCCGTGGCATTAGTGTTCAGCAACTATACGAGTGAGGCCGACAGGCAGAAAGGTTACAAGCATGGCTATGCCGTAGCCTTGCGTGACGCGGCGTGGCCAACTCCTTGGAGCCCTGACAACGAGGACTATCCAGAGGCGGAGAATGTGTTTGAGCATATTGGCGCTACGGCTCCTCTCACCATGATGAAAAACTTGGACGGGCTGACGACTTGCCAAAAGCTGAACACTGAATATTTGAGTAACTACACTTATGATAATTACTATAACCATGGCGGAAAGAAGGCGGCCATCCCCTTGGCAATGGAATACGGGAAGCAATGGTGGCGGCATGCTTACACCGGCTCACCTGAAGTACCGGTTCCCACAGGTACAAGCGGCTGGTATCTTCCAAGCATCGGACAATGGTTTATGATGTTTACAAACTTAACGGGACTCAATCCCAACGACCTCATCAAGAGAGCGGACCAATATGGACAGGTGTATACATTGAGCTGGACTTTCAGTTCCGCAAGTGAAAAGAGAAAGTATTTGGATAAGTTCACCAAATATTTTGATAGCAATTCCAACCCGATATTAAAAGCATATTATGAGTCTCATAGAATTCCGGAGATAACTTTCTATCTGCCCGCCGATGGGCAATCGGATTGGTATCTGTGGACCTGCGACGAGGCTAAAAGCGGTGGCTATGCTTGTTGTGTCCATCTGTCGCAGACGGCGATTTCCTTCACTTACCTTGACAAGCGGTCTGGCGAAAATTCACTTAATGGCTATGCGGCCCGCTCGGTAATCGCTTTTTAAATAGGCGCGATAAAAAATAATTGATACGGCCTCTTTTCTGCAGCTTTTCTCCTAACGGTTTTTTACTCTCCTAAAAGCCGTTAGAAGACGGGCTGATAACGATCGTCTTCTCGACCGGAAGCGATCTTTTCCTTTCGCGAGGCATTCGCCTGCATACTGTTTCTGCATAATTCCCGGATTTTATTTGCATATTCAAATAATTTTGCCTACCTTTGCTGCCGTTTATAAAGGGTTCTAAAATTAGCAATGCCAAAACGACATTTAAAAAAGTGGACTTATGCCGTACCGAACAAGAATTGATCTCTGCAAATATGAAGGTGAATTATTTGGCTGCTCCAAATAATTTGTTTCTTCCTCTCGCACATATAGACGAGCCGTCGCTTACACTCCCCAAAAACATTTCTGCTCCGCACATGCGCAAGAGATAGCGTGCTAACACTATCATTCATAGGAATCTTATAACAACCCTTTCCGTATCGTTATGCCAAATCTACCAAAAGTAGAATAAGGTTGGGAATAGCGGTCAATATTTCAACGAACAATCATTTAAATAAAGCAAAAAGAAGATATGAATTGAAATCAAATTATAAGACATCGCAAAATGGAGTCGCGGAAATGAAACGATAGTTGCTGGTGTGCCTATATAGTAAAATCGTTCCAAGAGCGTTATACCCACCGCTTTGAGTAAGGTGATTGTGAGACAAGAAAAAATCCTGCATCTAACGCTATAAAAGAAAGAAAAAAAATACCTATCAAACTGCTCTTTGATATGTCAAAGAAATATCAAAATATAAAAAAGCAATGAAAAAGAGAATTTATAATCAACCTGCTGTTGAGCTGTTCCTACTATCCTCTGCGGAGCTGATGCAACTACCCGGTGCATCACAATTCGACAATGATGGTGATGGACAGACAGACCAAAGACCCCCTATTATCGGCGATCCGGACGAAGGTATTGGCGCAAAGAGAGGAATCTTCGATTATGATGAGACATGAGGGAATTTAGGAGAATTAGTTTAAATCAAAAGTTTTAAAAAAGATGAAGCGAAAGAATTTACCAAACATATTTGTGCTCGTATTACTCTTTGTCGCAGGTAAGGCAATGGCGCAAGGACAGAACTCCAACTTTCAATGGATAGGCAATCCGGTAACCTCAGTGGCCGACGAAACCGATGAGGACCAAGGCACGGTGTATCTTTACAACATGGGAACGGGCAAATACCTCAATACAGGAAGCTACTGGGGCACTGTGGTTGTAGGCTTTAATGTGGGTATGACCGTAACCATTAAAACCTCAACCATTCCAGGATATTACCAGATGATCGGCCCGTTGGTGACCACGGAGGGAAAAAATATCGCCTTCGGCAGACAGATGGACACACCTGGACATGATAACCTCATCAATTATAACCGCGTGTATGTGGATAGAGGTGTATCTTATACAGACCCTTTCACCAATACAGAACATCTCAATGGTATATTGGAATGGAAGTTTACAGAGACAAGCAATGGCAGCAAGACCTATTATATCCACTGCACCAATGATGAAACCCGCGCCGGAATGGGTGGAGAAATCTATCTCACAATGGCATCTACGGGTACCGGAAAGACCTACGACATCACCTATCCGCATACCGAGAACGGTGCTTACAGCCAATGGAAGATTGTAACCAAGGCTGACCTCAAGGCTGCGTTCAAGGAAACCTACGCCTCCGACGAAAAGCCCGCGGATGCCACATTCCTTGTCTACGACCAGAATTTCGAGCGCGGCAATATCCATGTGGGTAAATGGGTGCCAAGCGGAGGCCTCACCGGCACATACAACAACAAGTTTGTCTTCGATCCATCCAAATCGGGCGAAACTTATTATGTGGGCAATGGTGCCATCAGTAGCAACTATTACATGGCCAACTATGCCGGCTACACTACGGCCAATGTGCGCAATATCGGCCACGACAACAAGGCCAATGGTGCCATAACGCAGTCGGTTACTACCCTTAAAGCCGGATGGTACAAGGTTACATGCAATGGCTTCTATCATGCGGACAGCAATAGCGGCATAGTTTCCAAGATGTTTGCAAGAGTGCAGGGTGCCACAGAGCCACAGTCCAATGTGGAAACAACACTCGACCTGCTCAGTAAAAGCGACCAATTCGCCTATACGGTGAGCGATATGACACATGTTTATGATGGGACGGATTTAGACAATCATGTCATCAGTCCATATGCCAAGGCAGGAATGCTGTTTGCTGAAGGCAAGTACGAGAACTCCCTCTTGGTGTATGTGCCCACTGCGGGTAATATCCTGAACCTTGGAATAGAGATCAGCGGCTCTACTGAAGACCTCGACTGGACCTCGTGGGACAACTTCCAACTGCAATATTGCGGCAATCGAGACATGGTATTGGACGAAGCACAGACAGGCCTGAATTATATCACGCAACAGGTTGATGCCAATTATGCCAACACGCTCATCCTAAAACGCACCATGAAAGTGGGCTTGTGGAACTCGATCATGCTGCCCGTGTCGCTCACAGCCGCACAAGTGAAGACTGCTTTCGGCGACCAGACTAAGCTCTCGAAGCGGCCTAAACAGTCTACAAACATTGCTACGAGAATTGATTTTACATCTGTCAGTCTCACTAATGACGCAGATATTGCTATTGAGGCCAATACGCTCTATATCATTAAGCCAAGCAAAGAGCCTGTCGGGACAGGAAATGCCCCATATACAAAGCGGCTCAAGGACAACACCGATATCTCCGTAACAGCACCTTACTATATCATCAATAATGTAACATTGGCTACCGACCCTGCCATCAACTATTCAGATGGTATTGTGAAAGAAGAGTCTTCTACTTCTACCACTATCGATGGCAAGTTGCAGTTCTGTGGTTCGCTTGTCAATAAAAGCAATAAGGTTGTACCAGCCTATTCGTATGTTTTGGGGGCGAAAGATGGATTGTGGTACTACACACAGAATGCGAATGCGATAAAGGGTTTCCGCTGCTGGATAGCCACCGGTTCTGAAGCGCAGGCTAAAGCGCTGACATTCTATATAGATGGAATAGAAGAAAATACCATAACGGGCATAGACTCGATTGTAGCCAATGGGGATACAAGCATGGCAGGAAATGTCTACTCCATCAACGGACAGCTTGTGCGTAGCAATACTACTTCGCTCGAAGGCTTGAGTAAGGGCATATATATTATCAATGGTAAGAAATATATAGTAAAATAATAGCAGTAGACAGCACATTATGAATAATGATAAAAAGCTATCATTTAGCTCCTAAAAAGAAAAGCTCCATAGTACTATGGAGCTTTTCTTTTTGCAAACAGTATGGTTCCTTGCAAAAATTTGATGTAGAATCTCTCTTAAGATTCTATGTTGCTGTTAATAACAATGGCTTAGGCAGGGAGCATCTCAATTCATTTGAAAAGGTATTTTCTTCTCCTTGAATAAAAATACTGATAAATCGATGTCTAACTTGGATTTCAATAGGAATAATTATTGTCCCCCGAACGGGGATATATACCCCTCGCCGTTTTGCATTGATTCCTCGTCTATTCAAGGGGGGATCTTTTCAATTATAGATCAGCTTGACAAAGTATATCAATATGACTATCAGAGTGATTCCGTTGGGATTCGAAGATATGCTGATTATCAGATATTTACATAAAAATGGTACGAATTTTGTACTTCTATAATGGGTTGACAGCAAGCTCTACTTTGAAGACCCTTATAATATCAGACTTGGAAACATCTTGAAAGTCTCCGTATTTAGGATCTTTATTTTCAGGAACAAGGCGCACCTTGTCTTCATCATTAGAGCGCACAACCCACTTTACGGTACGCATATCACTTCTTGTAATAAGTGCGTAGACTTCCCCGTAAATTATTCCGTTCACGCCATCTTCTATGTGTTTGAGGCATATCTTTGCCCCAGACCTGATGAGAGGAGACATGCTATCGCCCGTCAGGTTGCACCAATAGAACCCAGCCTTGTTGTATGGTTCCATACTTATATACGAAACGGGGATTGTTGTTTGGTCATTTACCATCAAGTCAAATCCACCAAGGAAGTCTACATTGTAGTATGGTCTACCAACCTTGGACACTTCAATTGCATTTTCTGTCTCGTCATGTAGCCACATCTTCCCCTCTCCCGTTTCGAGCCACTTGATGTTAAAAAGCGGTTGGGCGTTACGGATGTTCTCATAAGTACTCCTGTATAATCTCTTTTGATCATCCGGAGTGTCTCGCTTCTCGGCATTATGAAAGAAGCCATTTGGCAGACCAAACTCTCTTTCAAACGATGTAGGAGAATTGTCTGAACTTTTTTGAAGATAACTGTCAAGGACCGTCAACAATCTTTGATAAGAATTAATATTTGCCATAATTTACTGTATTTTAGGTGTTTACTTAATAATCAAATCACATTTGCTTCGTTTTAATATGTTTCATAATCAAAATATATGTTAAATATCTATTCAAAATCTATTGCGTTTTAGATTTTATGCCTATATTTGCCATAAGAAATCTTACCATATACTGATATGAATAAAACGAAATCTACGATGTCTCACGACATATATTAGATTAATTTTGCAAATATACAAAAAATCATTAGATTAATGTGTAAATTAAATGGAAAAACTAATATGGCAAGTGAAGAAACATATCTGACGACGAGACAGACCGCTGCCGTTCTCAATGTAAGTGAGAAGACCGTGCGGAGGTATGTGAGAGACTGTATTATACCGTTCACAAAACCAAGGGGACGCTACTACTTTGCAAAAAGTCAGCTAATAGCTTTCATCAACAATGAGCTATAGGCGCAAGAGCCTATAACGCCGAAAGCAAATTTATTGGAAAACAGACGCAGCCGTTGCGTCCGCCGAAAGACAGGTCCAAGTTGAATGTAGGCAAAGCGGTTGGGGTGGTTGATTAAAAGTTGCACCTCTATAGAATATCATAGACATATTCATAAAAACGTATAAAAGGCTAAGACAAAAAAAATGAGTAGTCATGGACTTTAAAGAATTGATAACGCAATTCGCTCAAATAAAACATAGCCACACATCTTTCCACGGATAGGTGTGTGGCAACATGGAAGGCTGGCAGAGTGGTAATGCAGCACATTGCTAATGTGTAATACAGAAATGTATCGGAGGTTCGAGTCCTCCGTCTTCCGCAAAGCTCGTGAGAGTCACTTTTTATCATACCAAATAAGTATTTAATTGATTCTTTTTTACAGGGGAGCGCCCCTGTTTTTATTGGAGGCGTGATGGAATTGGTAGACATACCCCGAATACGGGATGGCATAAGGTTGAGAGTGGCCATGCTAAAGCCTTTGTAAGTCCGTGCAGGTTCGAGTCCTGCCACCTCCACTATTAGACTACAAACAAAGTGATAAATCTTGTGTCCGCATTGCCTGTGAAGGTAGTGCGGATTTTTTGTTGAACATAATTTATAAGATATATGGAAGGAAGAACATTTATTGGTATAGACCCTGGAAGTAAAGGATATTTTTCTGTAATCTACCCCGACAACTCGAAAGAATTTATTTCTATAGCCGACAATGACGAACTTGGGTTGTCAAGAGAATTAAAAAGAATAAAAGACAAGTCTAACGAGAATGTCGTGGCTTGTATGGAAGAGATACATGCGATATTCGGATCTTCCGCAAAATCCACATTCTCTTTTGGTCAGACATTCGGAATACTGAAAGGCATTCTTGTCGCTCTTGAAATACCCTACCACCTTGTGCCGCCAAAGGCGTGGCAGAAAGAGATTTGGACAAATTCAGATCTGGTTGTGTCGTATAAGGTCATAAAGCGCAACGGGAAAGAGACCAATGTAAAAGATATAAACACAAAGGCTACTTCTTTTAACGCTTCAAGGAGACTATTCCCTGATGTGGATTTAAGGAGAAGCGAAAGGTGTAGGAATCTTGATGATAACAAATCGGACTCTTTGCTTATTGCAGAGTACGCCAGGAGAAAGAATTTATAAGTGTTATATTTGCGTATTTAGGTGTAGGCTAACCGTCTGTGAAGATAGTTAGCTTTTTTTATTTCTGTGTATGATAGATGTATACGATATAATAAAGCAGATAAACAAACAGAAAGCTGAGGCCCACAAGTTTCCAATCTCTGCTAATTTCAACGAGGTGATGGGCGAAGTTACCGCCCAAGTTAAAAGTGAAATTAATCAAATGGTGTCCGAAAACAAAATAACCTATAACCAAACATTAAACAGCTTTTCGTTTGAAGTGATTGATGATATTTTTAACCAACAAATAAGTGAATAATTATGGAAGAAAATTTTAACCAAGTGCCATCTGTGGAAGAAGCGCAAATGGAAGTTATCGAAGTACAGCAGGCAGAAATGCTTGCGGCAATCAACAAGAGTGAGATTGACACGCAGATTGCAACGGCAAAGCAATACCCACGCAATCTTGCAAGAGTATTAAACAACATTGAAACACTTGCTACTATGGATGAGGAAACGGCTGCAAGTTGTTTCTATGTGCTTCGCAGACAAGGAAAGGTTATTGAAGGGCCTTCGGTTCGCATGGCAGAAATTATTGCGTCAGCCTGGGGCAATCTGAGAGTCCAAGCACGCATCATTGGCAATGACGGAAAGATGATTACCGCACAAGGTGTATGTCATGATCTCGAAAGCAACTATGCAACATCTGTTGAGGTGAAACGCAGAATCACCGACAAAAATGGGAAGACATATTCGGACGACATGCAAGTTGTAACAGGGAACGCAGCCTGCGCTATTGCCATGCGTAATGCTGTAATGAAAGTTGTCCCATCTGCCCTTATCAAGAAAGTTATTGGCAAGGCAAAAAAGGTGTCCCTTGGGCAATCTATGGCGCTTGAAAACATCCGGCAGAGTATGATGCAGTATTTCTCAAAAATCGGCGTCGAAGAGCAATGTATTTTGGACTACCTATCTGTATCAAAGGTTGACGAGATTGATACTGATATGGTCGTTGAACTGCGAGGTCTTGCTACTGCGATCAAAGAAGGGACAACAACCGTTCAAGAGACATTTTTCCCTAAGAGTACCACGCCCTTGGAGGCCACGGAAGAAGAGGTTAATCCTGCCAAAGACTTATTTGGGGAAAAAGATAAGGCTCCCTCTGAAAAGAAAAAAGGCGAGAAGAAATGAACGACTTACAAAGAACGACAGATTGGTACCTCGCCCGAAAGGGTCGTGTGACCGCCTCTGAAATCTATATCCTCCTTGCCAACCACAAGGAGGATATGACAGAAGAGGAAATAGAGGAGTATAAGAAACTTAATCCAAAGTCACGAGTCAGAACAAAAGAGGTCCCGTTCTCACAAGGCACATTCTCTTATCTTGATGGGAAGATAGCCGAGCAATTCATGCCTGACAACGCTTTCCTTGAATATATGGAAGATTGTGCGCCGCACTCACGGGCAATGGATTGGGGAACGCTTATGGAGAATTCTGCACGAATGCGGTTCTGCAATGAAACCGGGGAAGAAGTGCTTGACGCTCCATTTATACCGCTTAAGGGCTATGAAAGGTTTGCTGGAGGTTCACCTGACGGTATTATCCGCAGTGGTGGCATCTTGGAAATCAAGTGCCCGTTCAACCCTGCCATTCATCTTAAACATTTCTTATACGAAACGGCAGAAGATTTAAAAGAAGACAATTTGCAATATTTCAGCCAGTGTCAGTACAACATGATTTGCGTTGAACGTGAAACTGATATCGAAGTACCATTCTGCAAATTTGTAAGTTACGATCCGCGTACTTCCAAGAGCAAACAACTAAAGGTGCTTACCATACCAAAGGATGTTGAGTTTCAGAAGCAACTTCTTGAACGCACGGAGTTGGCGGTGCAGTACTTTAGAGAAAAGATAGAAAAGATTAATAATGCTAAAATGATAGTATGACAGACGGTGAACTTGTTTACAAAAGCAAAGACGGAAAGGCTTTGACAACAAGCCTTAAAATAGCAGAAGTATTCGGAAAAAGAAATGCAGATGTATTGCGCGATATTCGTAATTTACATTGTAGCCCCGAATTTAGAGAGCGCAATTTTGCGTTAATGGTGAATATCAACAAGTTACCACAAGGCGGCGCACAAAAGTCTGAATACTACCAAATGACAAAAGACGGCTTCACTATACTTGTTATGGGGTACACCGGGGCCAAGGCAATGGCGTTCAAAGAAAAGTACATTGAGGCTTTCAATAGAATGGAAGAAACCATTAAAAATGGTGGATTCTCACTTCCGCAAACCTTTGCTCAAGCATTAATGCTTGCTGCCAAACAGCAAGAAAAGATAGAAGAGCAAAACAGACTTCTTGTAGAACAGGAACCTAAAGTTCAATTCTTTGATGCAGTAGCGAGCAGTAAGGATGCCATTGAAATGAAATCTGTTGCCAATACGCTTGATTTTGTGGGCGTAGGACGAAACAAGCTCTTTGAGATACTTAGAGACGCTGGAGTTCTCACTCATAAGAATCAACCAATGCAGCGTTTCATCGACAATGGGTGCTTCAGAACTATTGAACAGAAATACGAGAAGTCTGATGGTGAAATTTGCATCAATATCAAGACACTTGTCTATCAGAAAGGAGTAAATTACATAAAGAGCCTGCTTGAAAAGTTAGGCTACAAACAAAGGTAAACTAAAATAAATTCATAACAATGGATATACAAATTATCGGCACTATTGTCAATGTGCTGCCAAAAGTTACGGGCTCCTCCCAAAGGGGTGATTGGAGCAAACAAGAGTATGTTATCAATGTAGAGGGCGAAAACGAGCAATATCCTCGCTCAATCTGCTTTCAGATTTTGGAGAAGAAAAAATCTTAAATGCAGGTCTACAATTAAACGAGAGGGTTCGGGTGCACTTGGATATTGACTGCCATGAGTACAATGGGAAATTCTACAACCAAATTTCTTGTTGGAAAGTAGACCGAAATGCCCAACAGCAAGGAAATGCGGTCGTTTACCCCGAAAACCAACAAGCTACTACTCGGCAGACCACTCAGCAACAGTTCCCTCCACAGGTGAATAGCCAAGGGGTGCCTCAACGACCAGCTACACCACAACCAAAGGAAGATTCCGATGACCTCCCCTTCTGATATATGAACATGTTAGCCCTGCCTTTGTCGGTGGGGCTTTTTAATTTGATGAGATATGAAAGCGAGTCAAAGATTGTTTTATAAACGATAATATTATTTCATGGTAAGCCGGATAGGCGGTGTTAGCTACTCTCGTCGAAAAGGTGTTCCCAATCGCCCTGCCGGTTTATCTTTTACAAATTGGGATAAAATAGATTGGGATGAAAAAAGACCAAGAAAAAAACGCTCTCATACGAAGAGCAAATCAGAAGTCCACATTGGCAGAAACGCAGATTACAGATTTTGCAGCGTGATAATTTCACATGCCAAATTTGTGGTAGTACAGAGAAAACACTACATGTGCACCATCTTTGTTACAGGAACGGTGCAAAAATATGGGATTACCCAGACAAGACGCTAATAACTTTGTGCGAAGATTGTCATATGATGGAACATGAAATGCGAAATGGAAATGACCATTCTGTAACAAATCTTATCCACGACTTATCAATTAGTGGATTTACTAATTTTGAGCTTGTTTCTATATTGTACAAAATTGCGCATGAAAGTTTCGTTCATGACAACCAATTTGTTATAAGTAACTTGCTAAATCGCAAAGAGGAAATACCACTTGAAGGTTGTCCATGACTACGACACGCTGCTCTTTTCTGATACTAATAGCGTATTAAGAAAACTTGCGGAAAGAAGAAGTTGTATTAAGGAAGCAAATTATAGTCTATTATGGATGGTAGTTGGATAAAGTTATATCGGAAATTCCAAGATTGGGAATGGTACACCGACTCACAAGCGGTTCATTTGTTCCTACATTTACTTTTGTCTGCAAACAGCAAAGACAAGAAGTGGAGGGGTAAAAAGATATGCAGAGGGAACTTGTTACATCTGTAAAAAGTCTTAGTGAAGCCACAGAAATACCAGTAATAAGTGTAAGGAGGAAGCTAAAAACCCTCCAGGAAAGCGGCGCAATTTTGGTAAAAACGACAAACAGATTTAGCGATATAACTATCTGTAAATATGACGATTACCAAACAAATGAGCAAAAATGAGCAAACAAATGAGCAAACAAATGAGCAAA
>NZ_PYXG01000003.1:290000-316614 GCF_003043945.1 Prevotella sp. oral taxon 376 | reverse complement strand
GTGCTTATCTACAAGGAGGGCGAAGCCTACAAGGTGACGGTGTTCCGCCGGAGCGGTCTGCGCCGCAAGCTGAAACCGGAAACCTATCTCTTGCAGGAGAAAACCGGCAACCTGTTCATGAACACCGGCTTCCGCATCGACGTGTCCTATAACGAGGCCACGGACGTGCTGACCTTCTCGCCGGGCGGCGACTATGTGCGGGTGAAACCGCAGCCGGGACACCCGACAGAAGAATAACAACCACTAAAATCCAAAGTAACATGAGAACAAGAATAACAATGATTATCTGCCTGTGCCTGCTTTTCGCAGGCAGGGCAAGCGCACAGTGGGTCGTAAGCGATCCGGGCAATCTGGCGCAGGGTATCATCAATGCCTCCAAAAACATCATCCATACCTCCAAGACTGCCACGAACATGGTGAGCAACTTTCAGGAAACGGTGAAAATCTATCAGCAGGGCAAAAAGTATTACGATGCTCTCAAATCGGTGAACAATCTCGTCAAGGACGCCCGCAAGGTGCAGCAGACCATCCTGATGGTAGGCGACATCACCGACATTTATGTAAACAGTTTCCAAAGGATGCTCCGTGATGGAAATTTCAGACCAGAAGAGCTGTCGGCAATCGCTTTCGGTTACACGAAACTGCTGGAAGAGAGCAACGAAGTATTGACGGAACTGAAGAATGTGGTGAACATCACCACGCTCTCCATGACCGACAAGGAGCGCATGGACGTGGTGGAACGCTGCCACTCGAAGATGAAGCGTTACCGCAACCTCGTAAGTTACTACACGAACAAGAACATCTCCGTGAGCTACCTGCGTGCGAAAAAGAAGAACGACCTCGACCGCATCATGGGGCTGTACGGAAACATGAACGAAAGATACTGGTAGCCTATGAATTTCGACAACCTTCACCAGATTCTACGTTCGCTTTACGAGCAGATGATGCCGTTGTGCGGAGACATGGCGGTGTGGCGAAAGGCATCGCCGGACTGGGTGCGCTGTTCTACGTCGCCTACCGGGTATGGCAGTCGCTGGCGAGAGCCGAACCGATAGACGTATTCCCGATGCTCCGTCCTTTTGCCATCGGTCTGTGCATCATGTTCTTCCCGACTGTGGTGCTGGGCACGATAAACAGCATCCTCTCACCCGTCGTACAGGGCACGGCAAAGATGCTGGAGGCGGAAACGCTGGACATGAACACCTACCGCCAGCAGAAGGACAAATTGGAATACGAGGCGATGATGCGCAACCCCGAAACCGCCTACCTCGTGTCCAACGAGGAGTTTGACAAGCAGCTGGAGGAACTCGGCTGGTCGCCCTCCGACATGGTGACGATGGCGGGGATATATCGACCGGGGAATGTACAACATGAAGAAAAACATCCGCGACTTCTTCCGCGAGATACTGGAATTGCTGTTCCAAGCCGCCGCCCTCGTGATAGACACCGTCCGAACCTTCTTCCTCGTGGTGCTGGCGATACTCGGTCCGATAGCCTTCGCCATATCGGTGTGGGACGGTTTCCAAAGCACGCTCACGCAGTGGATATGCCGCTACATACAGGTATATCTGTGGCTGCCGGTGTCGGACATGTTCAGCACCATACTGGCGAAGATACAGGTGCTGATGCTGCAAAGCGACATCGAGCGGATGCAGGCAGACCCGAACTTCTCGCTGGATTCGAGCGACGGGGTGTACATCGTGTTCCTCTGCATCGGCATCATCGGCTACTTCACCATTCCCACCGTTGCCGGCTGGATTATCCAAGCCGGAGGCATGGGCGGTTACGGTCGCAACGTGAACCAGATGGCGGGACGTGCCGGAGGAATGGCGGGCAGTGTTGCCGGAGCTGCGACAGGCAATATGATGGGACGTGCCGGCAAATTGCTGAAATAACAATCATGTAGAATCATTGAAACAGAATTAAGAATGGAATTTAAGTCACTCAGAAACATCGAATCATCGTTCAGGCAGCTACGCCTGTTCGGTATCGTCTTCCTCTCGCTGTGCGCTGTGGTGACGGTGTGGAGCGTGTGGAACTCCTACCGTTTCGCAGAGAAGCAACGGGAGAAAATCTATGTGCTGGACAACGGCAAGTCGCTGATGCTGGCTCTCTCTCAGGATTTATCGCAGAACCGCCCGGCGGAAGCACGGGAGCATGTGCGCCGCTTCCACGAGCTTTTCTTCACGCTGTCACCTGAAAAAAGCGCGATTGAACACAACGTAAAACGTGCCCTGCTGCTGGCGGACAAGAGCGTGTACCACTATTATTCGGACTTCGCGGAGAAGGGGTACTACAACCGCATCATCGCCGGGAACATCAACCAAGTGCTGAAAGTGGACAGCGTGGTGTGCGACTTCAACGCCTATCCCTACCGTGCCGTGACCTACGCCACGCAGAAAATCATCCGGCAAAGCAACGTCACCGAGCGCAGCCTCGTGACCACCTGCCGCCTGCTGAACGCATCGCGGTCGGACGACAACCCAAACGGTTTCACCATCGAGGGGTTCACCATCATCGAGAACAAGGATTTACAGACAATCAAACGGTAACAGGACATGAAAAGTATCAGAAAATCAATGTGGGGCATGTATTGGAAACTCCACGACAAACGGAAACGGCTGGTGGCAAGGCTCAAAGGGTATCTGGACGGTTTGCCGCCGGAAACACGCCGCCGCATCGTGCTGGGGATGCTCGCCGCCTTCGCGATGCTTGCCCTCTACACCTTCGGCAGAGCCGTCTATGACATCGGCAGAAACGACGGCTCACGTATGGATACGGGACATGCCGGACGGGTGGAACTACCGACCCCGGTGGAAACTGACAATCACTTAACACCTTATTTATATGGAACAGACGAAGAATGAATCAACGAAAGAGAACAAAGCCGCTCCCGACGCGGGAAAGCCGAAAAAGGAGCGCGAACCGCTGACAGAGGCGCAGCGGCTGAAACGGCAGAAGATGATAGTCCTGCCTGCTATGGTGCTGGTCTTCATCGGGGCGATGTGGTTGATATTCGCCCCTTCCTCCGGCAAGGAACAACCGCCGGGAACGGACGGCTACAACACCGAGATGCCAGACGCGGACAAGGCGAACCGGCAGATTATCGGCGACAAGCTGAAAGCCTACGAGCATGGGGAGATGGAAGAGCGGCTGGAGAGCCGCAACCGTGCCATCGGGCAGCTGGGCGACATGTTCGACCGCGAGATAGCGGGAACGGAGGACGGTACGGACTTCGACCTCGCCAATCCGGGCGGCAAGGAAGAAAGGGCAAAGCCTGCCACGCCGCAAACCATCCAATCCTCCGCAGCCGCCTACCGTGACCTGAACGCCACCCTCGGCAACTTTTACGAACAGCCGAAGAATGACAATGCGGAGATGGATGTGCTATTGGAGCGCATCGCCTCGTTGGAATCGGAACTGGAAAGTGAAAAAGGCAGGACTTCATCTATAGACGAACAGGTGGCACTTATGGAGAAGTCCTATGAGCTGGCGGCAAAGTACATGGGCGGTCAGAACGGTGGGAAGCCGGAACAGGCGGCAGAGCCTGCCACCGTGCAGAAGGGAAAGAAGAACACGGCGACACCCGTAAGGCAAGTGACCCGCCAAGTCGTTTCCTCCCTTGCACAGCCCATGAGCAACGCGGAGTTTGTCGCCACTTTCTCACAGGAACGCAACCGGGGTTTCAACACGGCTGTCGGCACGGCGGAGGTATCGGACAGGAACACCATCCCGGCGTGTGTGCATGAGGCGCAGAGCGTGACGGACGGGCAGACGGTAAGGCTTCGCCTGCTGGAGCCTATGGCGGTGGCGGGCAGGACAATCCCACGGGGTGCGGTGGTGGTCGGCACGGGCAAGATACAGGGTGAACGACTCGACATCGGGATCACCTCGCTGGAATACGACGGCACGATTATCCCCGTGGAGCTTGCGGTCTATGACACGGACGGACAGCCCGGCATCTTCATCCCGAACTCGATGGAGATGAACGCCGTCCGAGAGGTCGCCGCCAACATGGGAGGTTCGTTGGGTAGCAGCATCAATATCTCCACCAATGCCGGGGCGCAGCTCGCCTCCGACTTGGGCAAGGGGCTGATACAAGGAACGAGCCAGTACATCGCGGGGAAGATGCGCACCGTCAAGGTGCATCTGAAAGCCGGGTACAGGGTCATGCTTTACCAAGAAAAAGATTGAAATCAATAAAAAAATTACCACTAAAATCCAAAAGTAATGAGAAAAGTAATCATCATGTTTGCCCTCGCTATGGGCATCGCAACTGCCAACGCGCAGGAGAATGTAACCGTTGAAACGACCAACGGAAGTGAACAGCCGACCTTGACGAAGGAGGTCTATCCGCAGAAGGAGGCGGACGGAGACCTGTATCACGGTCTGTCGCGCAAGCTGACCTTCGACCGCATGATACCGCCGCACGGTCTGGAAGTGACCTACGACAAGACCGTCCACGTCATTTTTCCGGCGGAGGTGCGCTATGTCGATTTAGGCTCGCCCGACCTGATTGCCGGGAAAGCCGACGGAGCGGAGAACGTCATCCGCGTGAAGGCTACCGTAAGGAATTTTCCCAACGAAACGAATATGTCCGTCATCACGGAGGACGGCAGTTTCTACACCTTCAACGTGAAGTACGCCGCCGAACCGCTGTTGCTCAATGTGGAGATGTGCGACTTCATCCATGACGGCAGCACGGTGAACCGCCCGAATAACGCACAGGAAATCTATCTGAAAGAGCTGGGCAGCGAAAGCCCGATGCTGGTGCGACTTATCATGAAGTCCATCCACAAACAGAACAAGCGCGAGGTGAAGCATATCGGCTGCAAGCGTTTCGGCATCCAGTATCTTCTCAAAGGCATCTACACGCACAACGGATTGCTCTATTTCCACACGGAGATAAAGAACCAGAGCAACGTGCCTTTCGATGTGGACTACATCACTTGGAAAATCGTGGACAAGAAGGTGGCGAAGCGTACCGCCGTGCAGGAGCAGATCATCCTGCCGCTCCGCGCGCAGAACTACGCCACCCTCGTGCCGGGCAAAAAGAGCGAGCGCACGGTCTTCACGATGGCGAAGTTCACCATCCCCGATGACAAGTGCCTCGTGGTGGAGCTGAACGAGAAGAACGGCGGCCGTCACCAGTCCTTCGTGATTGAGAACGAGGATTTGGTACGTGCGGGTACCATCAACGAACTTCAAGTGCGCTGACCATGAGAAAGTACATCGCAATAATCATCGCGTCGCTTGCCCTTTTTACAGGGCAGGCGCACGCCCAGCGGTGTCTGCCGAAGATGCAGGGCATCGAGGTGAGGGCGGACATGGCGGACGGCTTCAATCCCGGCGGCAAGGACGGCGGGTACAGTTTCGGGGCGGCTCTCTCCACTTACACGAAGAGGGGGAACAAGTGGGTGTTCGGTGGCGAATACCTCCTGAAAAACAATCCCTACAAGGATACCAAGATACCCGTGGCGCAGTTCACGGCGGAGGGCGGATATTACTTCAAGATACTGTCGGACGCCCGAAAAATCGTGTTCGTCTATGCCGGGGCTTCGGCTCTCGCCGGATATGAATCGGTGAATTGGGGGAATAAGGTGCTGCATGACGGCTCCACGCTGCACGACCGGGACGCCTTCATCTACGGCGGTGCGCTGACGCTCGATGTGGAGTGCTACGTGACAGACCGTATCGCCCTGCTTGCCAACCTGCGTGAGCGTTGCCTGTGGGGTGGCGACACGCGGAAGTTCCACACGCAGTTCGGGGTCGGCGTCAAGTTCATCATCAACTGACACGGGCATGGAACGGACGGAAATAGATGCTATCAGAAGGATGCCGCTTGCGGATTTTCTCGCACGGTTGGGGCATGAGCCTGTCAGAAGGAGCGGTAACGAGCTGTGGTATATCGCCCCGTACAGGGGCGAGCGCACCCCCTCTTTCCGTGTGAACGTGGCGAAACAGCTTTGGTACGACTTCGGTTTGGGCAAGGGCGGTGACATCTTCACGCTTGCCGGGGAGTTTCTGCAAAGCGATGACTTCATGAAGCAAGCGAAGTTCATAGCGGAAGCCGCCAATATGACGGTTGCCGGATGGGAAAAGCCCGCCTATCTCCCGAAGCCGACCGAACCTGTCTTTGAGGATGTGGAGGTCGCTCCGCTGTTTCGTTCACCGCTGACGGAGTATTTAGAGGAACGAGGCATACCAATCGGAGTAGCATCCCGCCACTGTTGCCGCCTGAACTACAGTGTGCGTGGAAAACGGTATTTCGCTGTCGGTTTCCTGAATATGGCAGGTGGATATGAAGTCCGAAGCCGATATTTCAAGGGGTGCATCCCGCCAAAAGATGTGTCTTTGGCAAGGACGAAGGAAATCCCGGCTGACGAGTGCCTCGTGTTTGAGGGCTTCATGGACTTTCTCTCCGCCGTGACGCTTGGCGTAACCGGTAACGCTGACTGCCTTGTACTGAACTCTGTCGCCAACGTGGAGAAGGCGGCGGGATTGCTGGACGGCTACGGGCGCATCGGATGCTTCCTTGACCGTGACGAAGCCGGACGGCGGACGCTTGACGCTCTTGCCAAACGGTATGGGGCGCATGTCGCCGACCGTTCCTCCCTCTATGGCGGTTGCAAGGACTTGAACGAGTATCTGCAACAGACAACGAAAAAACAGAAAAACAACCATCTAAAAATCGAAGAAAAATGAACATACTGAACAACAGAAACAAGAGAACAAATATCTTTAAGGTGGTGGCGTTATGCCTGATAGCCGCTGTGTCATTCACCATCGTGTCGTGCGATGACGACATGGACATCCAGCAGTCCTATCCCTTCACGGTGGAGGTCATGCCCGTGCCGAACAAGGTGACGAAGGGGCAGACGGTGGAAATCCGCTGTGAGCTGAAAAAGGAGGGCGACTTCGCTAACACGCTTTACACCATCCGCTATTTTCAGTTTGAGGGAGAAGGAAAGTTGAAAATGGATAACGGCATCACCTTCCTGCCTAACGACCGCTACCTGCTGGAGAACGAAAAGTTCCGCCTGTACTACACGGCGGAGGGCGAAGAGGCGCACAACTTTATTGTGGTGGTGGAGGACAACTTCGGCAACTCTTTCGAGTTGGAATTTGACTTCAACAACCGGAATGCAAAGGATGACGGTTTGACCATCGTTCCCATCGGCAACTTCAGCCCCTTGCTAAAATGATGCGTGTATTCATGACAATGCTCTGTTCGCTTCTGACGGTCTGTTTTGTGTCCGCACAGATCAGCCGCCAAGAGGGAACGGACGGGCAGGCGGCAATCTACCGGCTGTCTCTATTCGAGAGGGCGGTACGATGCACGAAGTATTTTGAGGGATGGCACTCGGAAAAGCACCACCCATACGTGGGTTGGGGTCACAAGATTTTGCCGGGCGAAAGGTACTCGGCACGAACCATGACGAAGCGGCAGGCGGACGCGCTCCTGCGGAAAGACCTGCGGAAGTTCTGCGCGATGTTCCGGCAGTTCGGGAAGGATAGTCTTTTACTTGCCACGCTTGCTTACAACGTGGGTCCATACCGGCTTTTGGGTAGCAAGACAATCCCTAAAAGCACCTTGATAAAGAAGCTGGAGGCTGGCGACAGGAACATCTACCGGGAGTATGTAGCCTTCTGCAACTACAAAGGAAAACGCCACGCCATGCTGCTCAAACGGAGAAAGGCGGAGTTTGCACTGCTGTATATCCCGTGACTGTAAATGAAAATCCGATGAAGCCGCCAACTTCATCGGATTTTCCGCTTTTCATACATTCGGGATTGTACCCGTATCTATCACGTCACCATCCCTGCAAAATTCGATGCTTCCGGGTGTAAATCCCATGCTCCCGATTGCGATGTGACGGATATAGTCCGCATACTCCCTACCTTGAAAATTCTTTCCCGTAAGGTTTTTGAAAATCATCTTTATGCTTATGCCGTCGTTGCCGTGCAAGATGATTTTTCCGTCCTGCCTGATTGTTTCCATAATAAAAACTTGTTTTTGTGAATAATATCGCAGATTGGCACAGAGGTTTCTTTGCTACTTTCTTTGTCCGCCATCATGCTCACCGAAAGAAAGTAGGGCGGCTCTCGCCGCCGCAACTCAAAAGCGTGTGTAAAGTCCCGTCACCATCGTGAATATTTCTTCCAGCATATCAAAATAGATGCCCTCGTGTACGGCAATGTACTTTTCCTTGCACTCGAAAGTCTTTTTGCTGAATGTCCTGCGGTAGAACCGCATATTGTAGAGGTCTGCCCCCGCATCATAGATGATGTCAAGGCGGTTGGCACTTGTCTTGTTCCGTGTAAGGCTCATCCGTAAGCCGTTGCCCATGTCGATGAAATCACGGCTACCCGTCATGGCGGTAAATCTTCTTCCGCCTATCTGCTGTAATATCGTCTGTGCTATCATTAACCGTTGTTTTTAGGGTTTTAAGTGTTGGCGGTGTCCGCACCGCCAACTTGTTCAAAATTCTCGCATCTCGGCAATGGGTGTCTGCCGTTGCAGCCACTCTTTCACACATTCCATATTATACTCGCTCGTGATGACTGCCGTATGGCTGTCGGTGGCGGTGAAACGTGTGCTTTCGTAATCATCTATCCACCCTTTGAGGGTGTCAGTTCCCCACGCTTGGGCATCGTCAAAGATACCGTCCAATGCCGTGATAGGTTCGCTGAATTTGACTATCAGCGTTTGATAGGTCGTGTTCATCGGTTGCCCTCCTTTCCCTGCTTTGCGTTCAGCCACTTGTCCCTTGCGGTTCGGCACTCGTCCAATGTGGTTTTTACACAAGCGAACAATTCTCCGTCCGTGTGGCGGTAGTCGTATTGCACAAGTGTCCGCCTGCGTCTGCCGATACCCGATTGGAAACGCTCGTATTTCTCCGTACCTGCTTCCGTGCAGGTACTTACTCCGTTGATGGTCATTCGTGTTGCCATAATGTTGCTTTTTAGATGGTTAAAAATGTACTGACAGAACTCTGTTCTTCATCACCATTTCGGGGTTGCTCGTGTAGCGTTGGTGCAGGTAGAAATGGTGTGAGCCGAAGCCGTAAAGGAAGAACTTGTCAAGTTCGTGCTTCTCGGCAAACTCCTTTACGCTCTTTCTCAATTCCCCCTCACTCGTTGTGAGAGTGAGGAGGTTTACAAATTCAAGGAACAATGCAGGGATTTTATCGTCCCACACACAAATCATGCTTTCAATTCTTACTTCCATATCAATGTTGTTTTAGGGTTGATGCTATGCCACTTTCATCCGCTCACGGATAAGGTTGGCGTTCTTATTCACAAGGTCTATGATGCGCTCGTGGTATTCGGTGTCTTGGTTGTACTTGCCGTGGCACTGCACCACCTTGAGTGTCCGCAAATCCACCTCTACGGTTTCAATTATCTCACCGCCAATCCTTGCCGAGAGTATGAGGGTGTCGGCTTTCTTGTAGTATTCACTGCCGAACACGCAGATGTTCTGTGCCTTGCCCTCGCTGTAATACTCGTCTATACTTTCAAGCACCTTGATGATTATTTCCTCGTCCGTGATTACCAATCCGAAGAATTTGGATTTGTTGGCGATGAAATCCTCCGCATCTTTTTCCCTTTGCAGTTGCCGCTGTTGCTCACGCTCACGCCTTTCAATCTCCCAGCGGCGGCGTTGCTCGGCTCGTTCCTTCTCGTGTATGGTTTCAATCTTTCGGGTTGCGTTGTCGTGTGCCGCCATGAAATCTTCGGGGCAGATGTTCTTCGGGTTGCGGAGGTCTTGACCGAGTTTGTTGAGCATACGCAGATAGTCGCACCACATGGAGAAGTTGTCTATCAGATACTTGTGACGCTTGGCAATCAGATATGATGCCCAGCATTCATCGGCAGTACGGGCATTGAAAAGAAAGTGTTTCATAACCTCAATCTCACCGCCTTTCATAAGGGTTTCAATTCTTGGGTCTGAAAGCAAGGCTTTGAAAAGACGCACGGGGGAAATGCCGTGGAAATCGCCCTTGAAGCCGTTGCGTCTGAGTTGGGGTAATACCCTCATTTTGGGATATGCACAGCTTCTTGCCACAACATCATCGTATAGGCTGTTGTGCGGTCTTATCTCCATCGCGCTGCACAATGCCCATACATCGCAGTAACAGAATGTGAAGCCACGGAGCAACGCCATGTCCGTAACCTTACCGTCGGGTGAAATCCAACGCTGCACAACCTCGTGGCAATAGAAGTGCATCGGCTCGCCTTTCCTGCTCTCGCATCTGACCTGCGCCACACGGATTACCTGATAGCCTTTGCAGGTGGTTATCACGCTGAAATACTGCGTTTCCTTGTAGATACGTTTGCGTGTGTCCTGCACTTTGAGTTCGGCATGGCATTTGGGGCAGGTGCAACCTTCAAGGGTGTCGCACAGTACGCTGTCGCTGTGCCACTCGTGACCGCAGTCGGAGCAGGTGATGTTCCCTTTCTTGGTGCGGTAGCCTATATGTTCAATGCAGTGGCGGTATGCCCATTCAATTTGTGTCGTTGATATGGGGCGGAGGTTGGCTGAAAGTCTTGCCACCTCTTTCTGTATCTTGGTCTTCGGTTTCATAAGCCTAAATCAAATAATGAGGGTTGGGGGTGGGTTTCTTTTCTCGCTGACGGTCTGTTGCGGTTCTGCAACTTGCGGAGTTCCTCCTCTTGGTATCTGCGGACTGCATTCTGACGTGCCTCCGCCTTTTCCTCTTCCGTGAGTTCCACAACATGGTTCACCACCACTTGGCAGTTCATAGGTTTGCCCACCTCTATCTCGTTTTCCTCATAGTAGTGGATGACTTGCCCGAATATCTCTCCGTCCGTGAAGCCGCTGCAACCGCTTTTCTGCACATAGTTCAGAATGTGGGTCACACACTCGTCTATGTTTTTGGCAGGGTTGCGGTACTTCTTCGCAAAGAGCGTATCTTCCTCCGCCCGCTGTTCCAGATACATTTGTATCGTTCTTTTGAAATGGTCTGTTCCTTTCATATCGCTGTCGTTTTTAGATTGTCTGTTTAAGTATCTCTCTCCAATAGGTCGGCTCTACCTCGCTGAGAAGGAAGTCCATGAAGTCCCTCCGTGCGTCCTTGTTCAGTTCGTGGTACAATCTTCGGAAAGTGCTAAAATTGCCGTTGATGTACGTTTCCACCATATACACGAAGATGTTGTCCACCTCGTAATATTTGCACTGCTGCGCTACCGTCTTGCAGTTTCTCTTTGCCATGTCGGTAAGGGTTAAAGGGTGAATAACCAAAGGATGAAGCCGAAGAAGGCAATGGTGAAAAGGATAGCCACGATTACACCTATCGCCACTCGGAACACTCCGTTTACAATCTCTCTGATGATGCCCCAAAGGATGCCGAACACCCCGAAGGCGGTGCGCATCATCAAGCCGCATATCGCCAACCCGATGTATTGCGCCACTTGTCTGAAATTTGCCGTTGCTGTCATATCTTCGCTGTTTTTGATTTTTTTGTTTTTTATGCGGATTCAAGAGCTGAGGGAGTTGAGTTTCAAACTATCTTATCTGCCTCTCGTTTATCCGACATTTTTTTTATGCGTCTTTCTGTCGCATCGGTCGTTTTCGTTTCGGGTGCTTGAAAAGGTAGGGATTAGGGAATGCAAGGTTTTTCGGTCAAAATACTACCCGCAGGGCTGGAGATTTTTACCGAAAACAGGAGGCTTGACCTTGCTTTCCCGTCCAATCCCGGAATTACCTTTGCGCCCAGAACGGAAATGACTGCCTGATGCGGCTCACTGAAAGGCGCAAAAATGGAGGTAAACGAAAACAGAGGCTGATTGGGTAGAAAAAACTTCAGGGAAAAATCCGTAAAAAAGGAATCACCAAAAGGAAAAAGACATCACCGGAAGCGTGAAAAGGGCAAACCACTACAAAGGAAGTATGATTGTTTTCCGATCCGACAGGACTTGTCCAGCCGGGCGACAACAATCATTCTTCCCGGATTGCCCGCTGTGTGTGGCTACCTGTTTCATTCATGGGGCAGGCGGACACACTCTGCATTCACTTTCCGCTTCCGGCAAAAGGGACAGCGAAAAAAAAAAATCATCTGAAAACCCGTAAAAGCACCTCTTGGCATAGGCGCAAAAGAAAGGGGCATTGCTTCATCTGTCTAAACATCGTTTAGGCGTGAGGCAATGCCCTTTTCTCCGGCTATGCGGTAGTTGGCACACGTTTGTTCCAAACTCGTTTTGGGCAATGGTGTGCCGACGGATAATACCGCTTTTACGGAAAAATCTTATGAATGAGGGGATAAAAATCTGGGAGTTTATATCAAAATCTCGGATTAAATAGCTACTTTTGCATACGAAGAGTTCTTTGAAGGTTACGCAACGCGCAGAAGGATAATGCAGTAGATAACTAACTAAATCGTAACCTATTACTATCAAGAGCGATTAACCAACGCTCATTTCCAATAAATTACACTCTTTTCGTAACTTCTTAGAACAAAGATACAAAAAAAAGTTGATAACCCCTTGTTTGAAGAAGATTTTTTATAAAAAAATAGTATTATGGCTCCATCAACTTGTTGAAGTCGTCTAAAGAGATGCTCTTGGTATTGAGTTTTACCACTCCTTTGAGTATCTCGGTGAGCTTGCGGTCGATGGCGCGATCTACGAAGGGTTGTACGCCCTCTTGCTTTTTCAGCATCTCGTTTGCATAGTTTTCCACATATTCATCCGGCACATTGTTCATGCCATACTGGGCAAACTGTGCGCGAGCGGCCTCCTTGGCAGCGTCCTTTACTTCCGCGTCGCTGATCTTGATGTCATGGGCTGCTACGAGGCGCTCCTTGATTAAGTGCCAAGTAAGTTCCTTGAGACTTGCCTCATAGTTCTTGTCAACAAACTCCTGCCCCTTGTCCTTGTTGTTGGTAAGCATGATGCGCTTCAAGATTGCGTCTGGATACTCCAGCTTCCCGACCTTCTTCTCACAATGAGTACGGACATCCTGAATGAACTTGAAGTCGCTGTCGGTAGCCAGCTGTGTCTTCAGACCTTCCGCTATCTTCCCGCGGAAGTCGTTCTCATCCTTGCAAGAGTCCTTGCCATAGACAGAATCGAAGAGTTCCTGGTCGACTGCATGCTTCTGAAAATGATTGATCTCCGTTATCTGATAGCTGAAGTTACCCGTGTGCTCGGCCACCAGCTCACGCTCTACTTTCAATAGGGCAGCGACCTCCACGTCGCTTTCCGGGTAGGCCTTGCGCGGATTGAAGGTGATGATATCACCGGCCTTGGCACCATCGAAGAGCTTTTTCTGGTCTTCCCCCTTGATATACGACGGCATCAGCATGGCTCCCTCAACGGTGAGACCACCTTCCTTGGTATTGCCGTTCTCGTCGAGTTCACGGAGGTCGCCTTTCATGGTGTCGCCTTCTGTATACTGCTCAACCGATACATACTTACCCGTCTGCGACGCAAACATATCAACTTGACGGTCGATCAGCGCGTCATCAACCGTAATATCATAATAGTCTATCTTGTCGCGGCCGGTAAGCTCGCATTTGAACTCTGGTGCTACGGCGATATCAAACTTGAAAGTATACGGACCCTCCTTTTCGATGTCTACAGATTCCTGTTGATCAGACGGCAGCGGATCGCCCAGCATCTGAATCTTATTGTCCTTCACATACTTATAGATCTGCTCACCAATGAGTTTGTTGACCTCATCCATCTTTACCGATGCGCCGAACTGGCGCTTGATAAGGCTCATGGGAACCATGCCCGGACGGAAGCCGGGAACATTCGCCTTCTTGCGATAATCCTTTAATGTCTTCTCGACATTAGCGGCATAATCGGCCTCCTCTACTGTAATTGTCAACAGTCCATTGACCTTGTCAGGGTTTTCAAATGAAATATTCATCTCTGATGTTAATTATATTTATTATTTTTTACTTGCTCGAATCGGAGTGCAAAGATACTCATTTTAAACGACAATACCTAACCAATATACGAGAAATTTGTTTTTTTAACCAACTTCTTCCTCCGCCCTTTCCATGGTAGTTTCTGCCTCCTCGACAATTTCCTCAGCCTGTTCATCTTCCTCATTAGGTTTAAATCTGCGGAGAGTGAAGTTCTCACTGAGGTAGTTCTTGCGAACTACAGGATTTGCAGCAAGTTCCTCGGGATTACCTTGAAACAGGATGCGCCCCTCAAAGAGCAGGTAGGCGCGATCGGTAATGCTAAGGGTTTCCTGCACATTATGGTCGGTAATGAGGATTCCGATGTTGCGGTACTTCAGCCGCCAGACAATGTGCTGGATATCTTCCACGGCGATGGGATCGACTCCGGCGAAGGGTTCGTCGAGCATGATGAACTTCGGACTGATGGCGAGGCAACGGGCAATCTCCGTCCGCCGTCGCTCACCTCCAGAGAGCTGATCACCCTTGTTCTTCCGAACCTTGTTCAGGCGGAACTCCTTAATTAGGCCTTCCAGCTGACCGAGCTGCTCTTCGTGAGACAACTCCGTCATCTCCAAAACCGACATGATGTTGTCCTCGACACTCATCTTGCGGAATACGCTTGCCTCCTGAGGCAGATATCCGATGCCTGCACGAGCCCGCTTGTAAACGGGATAGTCGGTGATTTCCTGATCGTCGATATACACATGCCCCTCGTTAGGAACCACCAAACCGGTCGTCATATAGAATGAAGTGGTCTTGCCCGCCCCGTTCGGACCCAGCAAACCCACGATCTCGCCTTGCTTCACATTGATGGAAACCCCGTTGGCAACCGTCCGCTTGCCATAGCGCTTCACCAATCCCTCGGTTCTCAAGACAGAACCAGCTTTTCTTTCCTCGCTCATAACGAATTCTGTAATTATGGCACAAAATTACTAAAAATACGGCTAAATACCCTTATAAATTCAAAAACTATTGGGAATATTGCAGTTTTTTAGCGGATTTTGGTTACTTTTGCAACAGGAAACAGATAAAAAAGAGATGCTGATAACTCATTTACTGAAAAAATATCTCACCACCCTAGGCAGGTATCTCATTTTGATGGGACGCTCGTTCGCCATTCCCGATAAGATGCGCATGTTCATGAAGCGCTATGTCAAGGAGATGTCTCAGCTGGGCGTTGACTCCATCCCCATCGTTTTGCTGATATCTTTCTTCATCGGAGCCGTCATCTGCATCCAGATGAAGGTGAACATTGAGAGTCCGTGGATGCCCCGCTGGGTGGCAGGATATACCACTCGCGAAATCATGCTCCTCGAGTTTTCCAGCTCCATCATGTGCCTGATTCTGGCTGGAAAGGTGGGTTCCAATATTGCCTCCGAACTCGGCACGATGCGTGTAACACAGCAGATAGACGCTCTTGACATCATGGGCGTGAACTCCGCCAACTACCTGATACTCCCAAAGATACTCGGCCTGGTAACCATCATGCCGTTTCTGGTCATCTTTTCGTCGACCATGGGTATCATCGGCGCTTATGGCACTTCCTATATAGGGCACATCATCGCGCCGGCCGACCTTACCGCAGGCATCCAACATGCTTTCAACTCGTGGTTCATGTACATGAGCATCATCAAGAGCCTGTTCTTCGCCTTCATTATCGCCAGTGTCTCCAGCTACTTCGGATACTCGGTCGAGGGCGGTTCCGTAGAGGTCGGTAAAGCCTCCACCGATGCCGTCGTATGCAGTTCCGTGCTGATTCTCTTCTCCGATGTCTTCCTTACGCAGGTGTTGAGTTAGAACTTCAAGGAGTTGAAGAATCTATATAGAAGAAGCGAGCAAGTTACTTAATGTATACAGCAATGGAATTTTTAAAGACCACGCCATCCACGATTAATTACATATCCCGCATCCGTCTTAACTCCTTAACTCTTTAACTCCTTAACTCCAAGATACATGATCGAAGTAAGAAACCTCACCAAGACATTCGAGGACAAGACTGTCCTCCATGATATCAACGCAATATTTGAGACTGGCAAGACCAACCTCATCATCGGACAAAGCGGATCGGGCAAGACCGTCCTGATGAAGAACCTCGTGGGATTGCTTGACCCCACAGAGGGCAAAGTGCTCTACGACGGACGCGACTTCGTAATGATGACCAAGCGAGAAAAGGTGATGATGCGCCGGGAAATGGGCATGGTGTTCCAAGGCTCGGCACTGTTCGACTCGCTCTCGGTAAGAGACAATGTGCAATTTCCGCTTGACATGTTCTCCTCAATGAACAACTATGAGCGTGTGAAGCGGGCTCGGGAGTGCCTCGACCGCGTGGATCTGCTCGACGCAGAGAACAAATTCCCCGGCGAGATATCAGGAGGTATGCAAAAGCGGGTAGCCATTGCCCGAGCCATCGTGCTCAATCCCAAGTACCTTTTCTGCGACGAGCCTAACTCGGGACTGGACCCGAAAACCTCGCTCGTCATCGACGAGCTGCTCTCGGGCATCACCAAGGAATTCAACATTACAACGATTATCAACACGCACGACATGAACTCCGTGATGGGCATCGGCGAGAACATCATCTTCATCTATAAGGGACGCAAGGAATGGCAAGGCAACAAGGAAGAAGTCATCGGCGCGACGAACAAGAAACTGAACGACTTGGTCTTCGCCTCCGACCTCTTCCGCAAGGTAAAGGAAGTGGAACTGGAGGAGGAACAGAAAATTCACGAACAGAAATAGGAAACCCGCAGAAACATCAGATGCTGCTATCTCCATGAGAAGCAATAATTAATCAGTATTGTACGCAGCATTTTCCTTGCCCTGAACAACCGGGAAGAAAAACTGCATGGATTGATACCAGGCAGTTCTCCGCTATCCTTATGGGAAAAACCGGCAAGAAGCAAGAGCTTGAATACCTCCCAGTTTCCTCTTGGAAAAGTATCAATTACTGATAACAATAGACTCAACTCGATATTTTTGTTATTTCTCATTGTTTTCATGCCCCACCTCACATACAGGTATGCAAATGGGCGATTTTCCGTTTTTTATTTGTACCTTTGCACCCGTCTTATCACGAAACATAAACTTAAAAGACAAGTTCGAGACAAGTCGACAGGCAAGTTACGGACAAAAAAGAAACAATATTAAAACAATTTTTCAGGAAAATGACTCAAAAGAACATGTCTCACAAGTGCAGACAGGACCGTCAGTCCAACCGATTCTTTACTCCACTTCGCCTCGCATTTGTGTTGTCGGCACTCGTGTTTCCCACCTTTCAGCCGCTCCACGCCAAGCAGGTTTCAGCCCGGCAGGCACTCAACATCGCCCGGAAATACATTACACCCGACCGCCGTTCGGCAGTTGCGCCGCAGACCCGAAGCGGCAGACAGCCGGCAGCAGAGCCCTTTTATGTATTCAACGATGCGCGGGGCAAAGGCTATGTCGTAGTTTCGGGCGACGATGCCATGGGCGAAGTCCTCGCTTACAGTGATGCGGGAAAGCTGGACACGCTCAATGTCAATCCCGGCGTAAAACTATTGTTACAAGCCTATCGCGAGAGTTTTGCTCAGCTGCAACAGACGCCCGCCACTGCACAACCCGCCACACGCACGCTGCCCGCTTACAAAGCCGTGGCTCCGCTGCTGACATGCGAGTGGAATCAGACATACCCATACAATAAAAACACGGGCTATCTCTACACCGGATGCGTGGCCACGGCAATGGCACAGGTAATGTTCTATCACAAATGGCCCGCTCAGGGACAAGGCGAAAACACCTATACCGTGGCGCACGATAAAAAAGTGAAGCATGCTGATTTCAGCCTCTCTCACTACGACTGGGAGAACATGAAGGACATCTACGACTATCATAATCCTTCAACCCCCACCGAGAAAGAAGCCGTCGCGCTGCTGATGAGCGACATAGGCATCGCCACCAACATGCAATATACTCCCCATGCAAGCGGCGCGTATAATGAGCAGGCTGAAAGCGCATGGAAAAAGCACTTCGACTATACCACGGCTTTCGTAACAAGATCCGACGAAGGAACGGCGGGATTCACTGAAATCGTACGACAGGAACTGCTCAATGGATTTCCCGTTTACCTTGCGGGCTTTTATTCCGTTGGATCCAGCGGACACGCATGGGTAACCGACGGAATAGACGCTAAGGGACTCTTCCACATGAACTTCGGCTGGGGCGGACAGAGCGACGGCTATTTCTCGTTGACGGCGACAGATGTTGCGCAGAGCGGAAGCGAGTTCGGCGGACGCCCGTTATCGTTCAAGGTAGGACTGATTGCCATCTTGGCTCACCCCAACAAGGCGGATACGAAGCCTATAGACCCCTCGTTGCTTGCAGACAGTCCGAAACTAAGATTCACAATAGGAGGCAGCCTCATCCTACCCGAAGGACACGCCAAATCCTTTGCCGTGAAAGAGATGCCGGCTGTGGAGATGACCGATTTCATCAACAAAGGCCGCAACTTCAGAGGCGACATCGGCGTCGGCATCTTTGACATGAACGGAAAGATGCTCACCCCCTGCGCGTCCGACGACCACGAGACGGGCGGCTTTACCGATCGGATGTTCGGGCAATACGACAACGGCTTCATGAGGAAAGACAATGTGATCATTACTCCTCAAAAGATAAAGGTAAACCTTACAGCCCCCACGAAACTGGACGACGGCTATTATCAGCTCCTGCCCATCTGCGTGCCTAAGAAAGACGACGGAAGCTGGGGTGAATGGGGACGCATGAAGCAGGCTCCACGCATAGTGATTGAAATCAGCAACGGCACCGTGCGGGTGGTGGAAGAAGGCTTTTTCAATGCCGGATTCCAACTCACCGAGCAACCCTCGACAATGCATATCAAGCCGGGAAGCGAAGAGAAGGTATACTTCTCCGTAAGAAACAAAGGCGGATTGGAGCGCACCTGCTATGCCAAGCTCCAACTGCTCAATGCCGACGGAACCGTCGCACTCGAAGTTCGGCGCGATCAGAAGATGGAGTTCGCCGGATTCGATACCACCCTGCTCCCATTCACCGTGAGCATCCCCGACTTGTTTGCCGAGGGCAAATACCCAGTCAAGCTCGAATTGATTGAAGAAAATGGCAACGGCGGCATCGACGACCCCACAGCTGACCATTACACCGTAGCCAAGGTATATGGCAAAGACGACACCGTCTTCAACATCTCGCAGCAGACCACCGGCATTGACAACGCAACGAGCCCCGACTTACATCTGACCAACGACGGCAACACTCTCACCCTGCAAGGGAGCCGTCTGCAATGGGCGAAACTCTTCGATCTCAACGGCCGGATGCTCAAATACTTCCCCATCGCTATGCAAAACCAGGCAAGCCTCTCGCTTGCCGACCTTGCGCCGGGCATATATCTCGTGCAGATAGCGGACAACGGGCGCACCCGCACCCACCGTTTCATCAGACAATAACCCTTCGCTTGCCTCCTCTCAAGGAGATTCATTAAATTGACAACTGAATCCTCAAGAGAGCCTGCGCAACATATAAAGGGTGGAAAGACGCAGCATTCGCTTCTTTCCACCCTTTCACCTTTTCAGGAATCGGAGGCAACAGATTCTCCCGCCTCCCGTTGATTTCGTTCCACGCTCTTACCGACTATGCCGCCCTCATGAGAATCCCTTAAGTCCGGATTACAGGGAAGATTACACGGCAAATGCCTTCAAATCAGAATCTAAGAGATCCGGATCCATCTTTCGATACAGCGTGCTTATTCCATCCTATTTTCCCACATCATAGGTATAATCCAGGTCTGCGCTGAAGTGGAAATCCATTTTTACCTCCTTGCCCGACGGCGTCCTGACGACAAGGGTGTAGTCGCCGTCCTGCAAGGGACCTATCTCCGTGGTCAGATCATAGGTGCAAACGCACTTAGCCTCCTCGCCCTCGGCGGTCTCCGTCAGCACGATCCGGTTGCCATCCAACTGTACGCTTGCGTTGAATCTGCTTGCGCAATTGGCCACTAAATCCTGATGGGTAACCCTCAGGATGCCGTCGGCCGATCCCTTGCAGACTATCCGCTCCGCCCGACCAAGGATATCCGGGGCAGTCGCCTTGTTGCTCTCTGTAGTGACTGCCGTCCCCTTGCAGCCCGAGTTTGAGATGTTTCTCACGACGAGATTGCTCCCGCCGCCATTGTCGTTACCACATGCGGAGAACATAAAGAGCAACGCCAAGACCGGGACAATAATAACAAAACGCTTCGTCATAATCCGTATTTTTTTGAAAACTTGTACTTCACAAATATAGGAAATATATCCGGAAGTCTACCAAAAAATAACTTCATTTAACCATCTCCGCAGCATGAGGCACGGCGTCCGCCTGCCTCCGTGCGACAAGGGAACACCCATCCGCATGGCTTGAGGATACCCCCGGAAAAGTAAAATCCCAGACTTTAGTGAGTAAAATCTGAGATTTCAGTTTGTAAAGTCTGTGATTTTAGTCTATCGGAAGTAGTCTCCGGCATTCCCGATCGTGGTTATTACGATCAGCGCAGATACCAGAGGCCGTCCTGAAAGACCATCGGGACAACCACTTCCTCACTCGTGCTGTCGCCATAGAGGAAGGTCAGAAACACATTTCCCGCATGCCTTGCGGTGTCTACATCTGCCCGCACGACATCCACCCGGCGGATGCCACGGTGCTCGCTCTGCTGCTGCCCGACGAACATCTTCGCGTTGGCGACGAGCTGCTCACGATAAACGGCAGGAATGCTGTCAGGCTGGTAGTGCCCGTCTACAAACTGCTCGTACTTTCCTTCGAGCAACTGATCATAATAGGCCTTGGCCGCCCGGGCGGCAATCTCATTCTGCGACGGCGCATCCTGACAAGCGCAGAGCAAGACAAGACCGACGACAGAAAACAAAATCTTCTTCATATCTTTTCTTGGAAAGCCCTTCCCCGGCGAAGGGAAAGGGATGAGGGTTCTTACTTCTGACGGATAAACACATTGATGGGACACCCATGCATCGACCAGTTATCGCGTATCTTATTCTCCAGGAAGCGGCGGTAAGGCTCCTTTACATACTGCGGCAGGTTGGCATAGAACACAAATGAGGGTATCTGCGTGTTGGGCAGCTGGGTGCAATACTTGATTTTGATATACTTACCCTTTATCGAAGGCGGCGGCGTCTGCTCGATGAGCGGCAGCATCACCTCATTGAGCTTGGAGGTTCCCACATGCGTCCGACGGTTCAGATAGACCTGCTTAGCAGTCTCCAGAACCTTGAAAATGCGCTGCTTGGTCAGTGCCGAGACAAAGATTATGGGGAAATCTACAAACGGGGCCATGCGGTTTCGAATCGCCATCTCAAAGGTGCTGATGACCTTCTGGTCCTTATCCTGCACCAAGTCCCACTTGTTTACTACCACCACGAGCGACTTGTTATTCTTCTGGATGAGCTGGAAAATGTTCATGTCCTGCGCCTCGATGCCGCGCGTAGCGTCGATCATGAGGATGCAGACATCACTGTTCTCGATGGCACGGATGCTTCGCATGACGGAATAGAACTCCAGATCCTCGGAAACCTTGTTCTTACGGCGGATGCCGGCCGTATCGACAAGGTAGAAATCGAAGCCGAACTTATTGAAACGGGTATAGATGCTGTCGCGGGTGGTGCCCGCAATCTCGGTTACGATATTGCGGTCTTCGCCGAAAAAGGCATTGATGAGGCTTGACTTACCCACGTTCGGACGGCCTACGACGGCAAACCTCGGGATGTCGTCCTCCACCTCCTCCTTGTTCTCGGCAGGGAGCTTGTCGAGCATCACATCCAGCAGATCGCCGGTGCCGCCGCCCGTAGCGGCGCTGATGCACTGCGGGTCGCCCAGTCCCAGTTTGTAGAACTCGGCGGCCTGATAATAGTTTGCGCTGTTGTCCACCTTATTGGCCACGAGGATGACGGGCAGCTTCGCCCGCCGCAGAATAAGTGCCACATCCTCGTCCCAGTCGGTAAGCCCGGTCTCCACATCCACTAAGAAGAGCACCAGATCGGCCTCTTCCGTGGCCACCTTCACCTGCCGACGGATGGCATCCTCAAATATATCGTCGGAGTTTACGACCCAGCCACCGGTATCAACGACGGAAAATTCTTTTCCGTTCCAGATGCACTTGCCATACTGGCGGTCGCGGGTGGTACCGGCGGTATCGCTTACGATAGCGCGGCGAGACTGTGTCAATCGATTGAAAAGCGTAGACTTGCCTACATTCGGACGACCTACGATTGCTACTAAATTTGCCATTTTGCTTGTTTAATTTCTGAAGTTATACATTCTTCGGCCCTCCATTAAGGAGAGTATGCCCTCGTTTCATTCAGGGCCCAATCATTTTTAATCTATTCCAAGAGTATGTCCGCCCCCTGGATCCGTATAGGCCGGAGACGGAATCACGAGCCCGGATTGTAGCCGAAATTGGTGAGTTCTCGCTGGGAATTGCGCCAATCCTTATCCACCTTCACAAAAATCTCGAGGAAAATTTTCTTTCCGAAGAAGCGCTCAAGGGCCTTCCGCGCTTCGGAACTGACCTTTTTCAAGGCCACACCTTGATGCCCGATGATGATTCCTTTCTGCGAATTGCGCTCTACATAGATGAGGGCGTTGATATGAACCATCTTCTCTTCTTCCTTGAAATGTTCCACCACGACTTCTACGGAATAGGGAACTTCCTTGTCATAGTAAAGCAGTATCTTCTCGCGGATAATTTCCGAGACGAAGAATCGTGCGGGCTTGTCGGTCAACTGGTCCTTGTCAAAGTAGGCGGGCGACTCCGGAAGCAGCTCCTTGACACGCTTCAAAAGCATGTCGATGCCGAACTTGTTCTTGGCAGAGATAGGCAGGATCTCGGCATTGGGCAGTAGCGTGTGCCACCTCTCCACGATGTTTCCAAGCGATTTCTGGTCGGTCTCGTCAATTTTGTTAATCAGGAGGAGTACGGGAATCGTCATCTTGGCCACCTTGTCGAGAAAGTCCTTGTTCTTCTCGGGAGTCTCCACGACATCAGTTACATAAAGCAAGACATCGGCATCAGCCAGTGCCGACTCCGAAAAAGCCAGCATCATCTCCTGCATCTTGTAGTTGGGTTTCAGTACACCCGGCGTGTCGGAAAAGACAAGCTGGCACTCCTCGTCGCTCACGATGCCCATGATGCGATGACGGGTAGTCTGTGCCTTGAAGGTGGCTATACTCAGTCTTTCGCCCACCAGCTGATTCATCAGCGTACTTTTTCCCACATTCGGGTTGCCCACGATATTTACAAAACCTGCCTTATGCATACTTCCTGTTTTTTATGAGAACAAAAAACGCATCGTCTTAAGATTCTAAGAAGGATGCGTTTCTTGATTAATCTTTTTCGGAATTCACTTGTTTGCCACTGCGGAAGCTCCGTCGTAAGCCCATTTATAGTATGAGGCTCCGTGGACAAATCCCGCTCCGAAAGCCGTAAAGATTACATTGTCGCCTTTCCGGAATCGTTCCTCATTATCCCAGACAGCCAATGGAATGGTTGCAGCACTGGTATTGCCGTAACGCTCGATATTAATCATCACTTTATCGAGAGAGATGCCTGCATGTTTGGCTACCGCCTCAATGATACGGAGGTTGGCCTCATGAGGAACCACCCAATTTACATCCTGATCCGACAAACCGTTCATCTGCATGATTTCAAGGATGTCCTTGCTCATGCTGGTAACGGCATAACGGAACACCGTGCGTCCCTCCTGGTAGAGGTAATGGAGACGATGGTCCACTGTGAAATGCGATGGCGGACATACTGAGCCGCCTGCTTTCATGTGGAGGAAAGGAAGCCCTTTGCCGTCGGTTCGCAGGAACGAGTTCTGTACGCCGACATTTTCCTCGGTCGTAGCTTCTACCAAAACGGCCCCAGCTCCGTCACCGAAGAGCACACAGGTCTGCCGATCCGTATAGTCAATCAGCGATGACATCTTGTCGGCCCCTACCACGATAATCTTCTTGTAGCGCCCACTCTGAATCATCGAGGCAGCTATGTCGAGGGAATAAAGGAAGCCGCAGCACGCCGCTTCGAGGTCGAAGGCGAAGGCGTTCTTCAGTCCCAGTTTCCCAATAACGATGGAAGCCGTAGAGGGGAACTTGTAATCTGGAGTGGTGGTCGTAACGATGAGAGCATCTATGGAGTCGGGGTCTACGCCCGTTTTCTGAATAACCTGCTTGGCGGCCTTACGGGCCATATAGCTGGTTCCAAGTCCCTCCTCGGTGAGGATGCGGCGTTCCTTGATACCTACGCGAGTTGTTATCCATTCATCACTGGTGTCCACCATGCGTGCCAACTCCTCATTGGTGAGAATATAGTCGGGCACATAGCCGCCGACACCTGTGATAATCGCGTTGATTTTCTCCATTATTCAACAGCTTCCTTTACGATAGCGACCTTGCCTCTATAGTAACCGCAGGTCGGGCAGACTGTGTGGTATACATAATATGCACCACAGTTAGGGCATACTGCCAATGTTGGCATTTCAGCCTTGTCATGAGTTCTTCTCTTCCGTGTACGGGTCTTTGACTGTCTTCTTTTAGGATGTGCCATAATTGTTTAATTTTTAATCTTTTATTTTTTAATCTTTCAATTTCGCAAGTGTTGCCCAACGGGGATCCACAGGCTTCTCGCCTTCCTCCTCACCTCTTCGAGAGGCCGAATGTTCCTCAAGAACCTTCATCATGGCAGGGTTACATTTTCCTGGTGCATGCACATGCCTGATAGGAATGCTGAGATTTACAAACTCATAGATGAGCCATGCGACATCAAGTATTCCTTCGTCCTCATCAACGGTTACGAGGTCATCATCCTCTGAGCCCTCTTCTCCAAACTTCACCCATAGGCGGTTTTCGGCCTCTACCGGCTGCTCCATTTCGTCAAGGCAAAGGTTACATTGAACAATTGCCACGCCAGTTATATGGAAGTCAAGTTGGAAGGTGTCGTCCGTCCGATGTATCGAAATCACCGTATGCAGATTACCTTTGCGGATATCCGGGGCGTCAACGGCCTCGAAAAATCCGTCATCCAGATCAAACTCCAGAAGGCTTTCTCCCTCTTTCAGGTCTTTCAGGTCAATCTTCAACGACTCTATACTGGACATAACTCCACTTTGGATTGCAAAGTTACTACTTTTTTCCGATAATTGATAATTTTATCTGAAAAACTTTATCTTCAGCCCTAATTTCCACCTTATTATAGAGTTCTCAAGGAAGGGGAAAAGTGCTTTCTCTGACAAAAATGGGAAGCCATAAAACAAAAGGCGGCTAAAAGCCCGGCAAAAGGCGGCTAAAAGGCGAGCTTCTAACGGCTAAGAGAGGAGTAAAAGACCGCTTCCAACAAAAGCCCCGCTATTTTCTCAATTCAATCCTGAAAGTCGTGCCCTTTCCCATCTCAGAACTCTTGACATAAATTCTCCCCTTGTGATATTCCTCCACGATTCTCTTCGCCAGACTGAGCCCCAGTCCCCAACCACGCTGCTTGGTAGTGAAGCCTGGGCGAAACACATTGCCAAGGTCTTTCTTCCGGATACCTTTACCCGTATCCGAGACTTCTATAACAGCCTTGTTAGCAGCATCTTCTACATGCAGTACTATCATTCCATGCTCTCCTCCCATGGCATCGACGGCATTCTTGGCAAGATTCTCGATTACCCACTCAAAGAGTGATGCGTTCAGGTTTACAATAATGTCCTGATCGGGAAAATCTTTTATCATCTCCACCTTCCTTGAAGTTCTGCGATCCATGTAATCGATGACATGATCCATAACCTCGTTCAGGTTCGTAGGCACCAGCTCTGGCAGAGAGCCTATCTTGGAAAAACGGTCCGCGATAAGCTGCAGTCTCTTTACATCCGTGTCCATCTCGGGCAACAGTTCGTCGTTCGGGTAATTTTCCTTCAGCATCTCCATCCAGGCCATCAGGCTCGAGATGGGGGTACCCAGCTGATGGGCCGTCTCCTTGGAAAGGCCGACCCACACCTTATTCTGCTCTGCCCGCTTGGAGGTGAGCAGGGCGAATATGGCAATGACGACGAAAATAAGGACAACTCCCAACTGTACGAACGGATAGATTTCCAAACGCCGGAGCATGTTGGAATCATCATAACAAACATCGATATAGTCTGACTTGATTGAATCATCAAGCTGAATACGGATATAACGGCCGGCCTCTAATAACTGCTGGCCTATGAATGCGGACTCCCTCAGGCTATCTACTCGGCTCCGTGCCTTCATATCCACATTCCTGAAGGTCTGCACCTGCTGTCTGGAATCCATCACGATGATAGGAATGGTATGGTTTTCATTAATGACTTTCAGTACAAGATTCAGGTCGGTATTCTCATCGGCGTTATTTAAAGAGCGCATGGCCTCGGCCCACACCTCCACCTTATTTCTTTCTTCCTCCTCCAAATCACAGGTCAGGAAATGGGAAATAACGAGTGAGACTACCGCTATGAGGATAGCGGCGACTACCAGCAGAATCTTCACCTGGCGAATACGGTCTGTCCATTGCATACACCCTATTAACGCTCTGCTCTACATTTTATTGCTTTGACGACCCGCAAGCTACAGGCCACAGGTTGTGAAATATCATAACAAGAAGCGGATACTGAAAAATGAGGATCAGAAAA
>NZ_PYXG01000003.1:0-287500 GCF_003043945.1 Prevotella sp. oral taxon 376 | reverse complement strand
CCGTGTTACCGGAACTTCACCCTGGACATGCGTAGATCACTTGGTTTCGCGTCTGCCGCTACCGACTAAAACGCCCTATTAAGGCTCGCTTTCACTGCGGATACGCCACTCAATGGGGCTTAACCTCGCCGGAAACGGAAACTCGTAGGTTCATTATGCAAAAGGCACGCCGTCACACGAATAACGTGCTCCGACCGCTTGTAGGCGCATGGTTTCAGGAACTATTTCACTCTTCTGCTAGAAGTGCTTTTCACCTTTCCCTCACGGTACTTATACGCTATCGGTCTCACTCGAGTATTTAGCCTTGCCGGATGGGCCCGGCGGATTCGCGCAGGATTACTCGTGTCCCGCGTTACTCAGGATACCGCTATGTCCCGTCATGCTTCGGATAAGGGGCTATCACCCGCTAAGGCCGCCCTTTCCAGGGCCTTCTCCTCACAATCAAGGTACAACGGCGCGGTCCTACAACCCCGAAAGGGCCAAAAAGACCCCTACGGTTTGGGCTCATCCCCGGTCGCTCGCCGCTACTGGGGGAATCATCGTTATTTTCTTCTCCTGCGGGTACTAAGATGTTTCAGTTCCCCGCGTTAGCTCCCGGAGCATAAACGCACCGGGTGACTGTCCTGCAGACAGACGGGTTGTCCCATTCGGAAACCTCCGGATCAATGGCCATTTGCGCCTACCCGGAGCTTATCGCAGCTTATCGCGTCCTTCATCGCCTGAGTGAGCCAAGGCATCCACCATGCGCCCTTAAATACTTTCGCGCGCCGCCCCAACGCCGAAAAGGCCAGGGGCGGGCCCGTACTTCCGGCCCACCTATATAAGGAGGGCCTTCCTCTACTTCATTGTCTTGCCTGTGTCAATATGTCAAAGATCTTACCAAACGGAACCCAAAAAGATGGGGCCGAGTCGTGGAGAATAACGGATTCGAACCGTTGACCCCCTGCTTGCAAAGCAGGTGCTCTAGCCAGCTGAGCTAATCCCCCGGGGAAACGGGAAAGGGACGTAGTCCCAGGCAGACTTGAACTGCCGACCTCCACATTATCAGTGTGGCGCTCTGACCAACTGAGCTATGGGACTGAAGGCCCGGGACCAGCCCGCGCGGCCCGCAACAGGCAAGGCGCGGCGGAGGACCATCCCCGAAAAAATATGGGAAAGAGAGAACAGGAAACAGGAGGGAAGAGAACCGAAAGACACACGGAAAAAACCCAATGCCGTCTCCAGAAAGGAGGTGTTCCAGCCGCACCTTCCGGTACGGCTACCTTGTTACGACTTAGCCCCAATCACCGGTTTCGCCCTAGGCCGATCCTCGCGGTCACGGACTTCAGGCGCCCCCGGCTTTCATGGCTTGACGGGCGGTGTGTACAAGGCCCGGGAACGTATTCACCGCGCCATGGCTGATGCGCGATTACTAGCGAATCCAGCTTCGTGGGGTCGGGTTGCAGACCCCAGTCCGAACTGAGGCCGGATTTAGGGATTGGGCCGGGCTCGCGCCCGGACGACTCTCTGTACCGGCCATTGTAACACGTGTGTAGCCCCGGACGTAAGGGCCGTGCTGATTTGACGTCATCCCCACCTTCCTCACACCTTGCGGCGGCAGTGTCCGAAGAGTGCCCGGCATGACCCGATGGCAACTACGGAGAGGGGTTGCGCTCGTTATGGCACTTGAGCCGACACCTCACGGCACGAGCTGACGACAACCATGCAGCACCTTCACTGAGACCCCGAAGGGAAGCGCCGTCTCCGGCGCCGTCCTCAGCAATTCAAGCCCGGGTAAGGTTCCTCGCGTATCATCGAATTAAACCACATGTTCCTCCGCTTGTGCGGGCCCCCGTCAATTCCTTTGAGTTTCACCGTTGCCGGCGTACTCCCCAGGTGGGATGCTTAACGCTTTCGCTTGGCCGAAGGCACCAAGTGCCAACGGCGGGCATCCATCGTTTACAGCGCGGACTACCAGGGTATCTAATCCTGTTCGATACCCGCGCCTTCGAGCATAAGCGTCAGTTGCGCTCCCGCCGGCTGCCTTCGCAATCGGGGTTCCTCGTCATATCTAAGCATTTCACCGCTACACGACGAATTCCGCCGGCGTTGCGCGCACTCAAGCCCCCCAGTTCGCGCTGCAGGCCGGGCGTTGGGCGCCCGGGTTTCACAACACGCTTAAGGGGCGGCCTGCGCTCCCTTTAAACCCAATAAATCCGGATAACGCCAGGACCTTCCGTATTACCGCGGCTGCTGGCACGGAATTAGCCGGTCCTTATTCGCGCGGTACCTGCAAAGGGGAACACGTTCCCCAATTTATCCCCGCGCAAAAGCAGTTTACAACCCATAGGGCCGTCATCCTGCACGCTACTTGGCTGGTTCAGGCTTCCGCCCATTGACCAATATTCCTCACTGCTGCCTCCCGTAGGAGTCTGGTCCGTGTCTCAGTACCAGTGTGGGGGACCTTCCTCTCAGAACCCCTACCGATCGAAGCCCTGGTGGGCCGTTACCCCGCCAGCAAGCTAATCGGACGCATCCCCATCGACCGGCCGGAAAAATACCTTTCATCCTCATCGGAGGACCTCAGAGGACTACATGGGGGATTAGGCCGCCTTTCGACGGGTTATACCCCGGCCGGGGGCAGGTTGGATACGCGTTACTCACCCATTCGCCGGTCGCCATCATCGGTTGCAAGCAACCGACATGATGCCCCTCGACTTGCATGTGTTAAGCCTGTAGCTAGCGTTCATCCTGAGCCAGGATCAAACTCTCCATTGTAAAAAATCATGTGGCGGCGCCAAATTCCCAAAAAAGGAAACGGCGCGCGCCGATCCGGTCAGAACGGCTATCCGGAATCCGTGGAATCTTCCCAATACCAATCAAGGAAAAGGGAAAAACGGACTCTTCCTGAAAAATGACAGGCAAAAACCAAACCGGGCAACGAGCGCCGGGAAGGAGAATGCCTGGACTTCCTGTACTACCTGTCTCTCTATGTAAGAATGCCAAAGAACGAAAAATATCAAGCTAACGACCCGCAAAATGGGCGAAAGCGAGTGCAAAGGTAACACAAAAAAAACAACCGGCCAAACTTTGGGGGAGATAATTTCAGGAATAAGGAAAAGTTTTCGGAAATGTTGACAAAACAAAAGGAAAGGGAAAAAAGGGGAAAATGCATACATTATTATATATATAGGAGGAAGAAAGGAACAAGAAAAGAAAACATACCTTATTATTATATATAGAGTGAAGAAAGAAATGGACTTCCATTATCTTTTTCATTATACCCTCACGCCTGCGGATATGAGGGCGTAAAGCTTTCTGCCATCCTGTCAGAGCGGGCGGGAAGAATTCTGTCGTAGAGGAGGGGGCGGCACAATTTTTGTTAATAATCAATAGAAGCAAATACGAAATACGAAAAGTATTGGTATATTTGCAAGGTCTTATTAATAGAATAAAGGTAATATGGAAATTGACGAATTAGAAAGAACGATCAGAAAAGAGGAAAGCATCAGCCTTTCCGAGGCGTTTCCTGCTTTAATGCGTAAAGTATATCTATGGATGACGCTGGCTCTCGCCATTAGTGGCGTTACGGCTTACGGCGTGGCCAACTCTCCGGCTTTGCTACAGGCCATCTATAGCAACAGTCTTGTCTTCTTCGGCATCATCATCGCCGAACTGGTAATGGTATGGAAGATTGCGGGCAGCGTTTGGAAAGAGAACCGTTCCCTCACCACCACGACATTGATGTTTGTTATATTCTCGGCATTGAACGGTGCCACGCTGGCATACATCTTCGCCATGTTCTCCACCACAGCCATTGTCAAGACATTCCTGGTTTCTACCACCACCTTCGCTGCCACCGCAGCTTTCGGATACTTCACGAGGCGCGACCTGACCAAACTTGGAGGCATCCTGCTGATGGCACTCATCGGCCTGATTATCGCCGGACTCGTGAATATGTTCATTGCCAGTTCCACGATGGACCTTATGGTCAGCGCCCTTGGCGTGCTGATTTTCGTCGGCCTGACGGCGTGGGACAGCCAACGCATCAAAGTCCAGCTGGCCATGGCTCCCGACCTGAGCGAGAGCAGTCAGAAGATTGCACTGGCAGGGGCGTTGAGCCTCTACTTAGACTTCATCAATCTCTTCCTCTATTTGCTGCGCTTCTTCGGCAACAGCGACAATTAGTCAGAAGAGTTAAGAAAACACTTATCGGGAGCTGGGGATTAGTCCTCGGCTCCCGTTTGTGTATCAAGAACAAGTATCAGAATGTATATGCCAGAAGAATACCCAGCGGCATAACCCAGCGAGCGGCCAACTTAAAGCTTTGACAGGAAGCGCGCTCGATCAACCATGAAACGCAGGTGCTTCCCCTCGCCGATTACCCTATCCCCCATTTTGGCGGTGATGTGGTAATAAAGTTTACGGCCTTCTATCCTGACAAGGATGGCCGTAGCCTCCACCCGTGTGCCCACCTTGGACGGCTGGAGATGCGAACTCTCTATATGTCCACCCACCGTGGTCTGTCCCTCCTCCAGTTCGGCGGCCACCGCCAGCATGGCGGCATTCTCCATGAGAGCCAGCATGGCAGGCGTGGCAAGTACCGGCATATCGCCTGATCCGACATGAAGGGCCGTGTCCGAATCCCTCACCGTGAGAACACTTGTATGCGTAAGTCCTTCTTTCAACATGATTCCTAAGATTTAAAAGTTTTACCTCGGCAAAGATAATAAAACTAATCGGAATCACGGTGAAAAACCGGCAGGATCTTCCAGAAGTCCCCTCTAATTTGTGCATAATATGCAAAAATAAAATGAATATTCACAAAAAATAAGCCAATTTCTTGCATATTATTCAAAAATAGACTATCTTTGCGACTAAATTTGAATAAATATACAACATGTCAAAGAAGAAGAACGACCGCATAGAAGTACTGAAAATGCTGATTTCCAGCAAGGAGATGGGCAGTCAGGAGGAAGTCATGCAAGAACTCAAGAACGAAGGATTCCCTATTACGCAGGCCACCCTGAGCCGCGACATGAAACAACTGCGCATCGCAAAAGCCTCGAGCATGGACGGGAAAAGCGTTTATGTTCTGCCCAATGAGACCATGTATAAACGCGTGCGCAAGCCAAAAGCCGCCACGACTCTGCTTCAGACTCCAGGATTCGTGTCGCTCAACTATTCCGGGAACATGGGTGTCATCAAGACCCGGCCCGGCTACGCGAGCTCTATCGCTTATAACATAGATATCTCAAGCATACCTGAGATTCTCGGAACAATCGCCGGAGACGACACCATCTTCCTCGCCTTGAAGGAAGGGGCATCAAAAACGGCACTTGAGGAAGGTCTGGGAACTATTATTCCGAACCTGAAACTCGAATAAAGACTATAAGAGAGAGAAATGGAAGAAATCAAGGTTTTGGTGGCCGACCCTTCTCATGAGAAGTATGTCGACACCATCCTACAGACCATCGCAGATGCTGCCAAGGTGCGCGGAACGGGTATAGCGAAGCGCACCCATGAGTATCTGACTACGAAGATGCGGGAGGCAAAGGCCGTGATAGCCCTCTCGGGCGACAAGTTTGCCGGCTTCAGCTACATCGAGACATGGGGAAACAGAGAATATGTTACCACCTCCGGACTCATCGTCCACCCCGATTTCCGCGGCCAGGGCATCGCAAAGAAAATCAAGGACATGACCTTCTCGCTGGCCCGCACCCGCTGGCCTCACGCGAAAATATTCAGTCTCACGAGCGGAGCGGCGGTGATGGCCATGAACACCCAGCTCGGCTATCAGCCCGTTACCTTCGCCGACCTCACCAGCGACGAGGCCTTCTGGAAGGGCTGCGAAAGCTGTGTGAATGTAGATGTGCTGCAGCGCACCAATCGAAAATACTGTATCTGCACCGCCATGCTCTACGATCCGGAGGAGCACCTGCCCGCGAAGATCCCCACGGCCGTGCTTGAGAGAATCCGGCGAATTGACAGGAAGAGACCGAAAGAAGATCAGATATAAACAAACAAAACAACAGATAAGACTATGGCAAAGAAGAAAGTAGTGGTGGCCTTCTCGGGAGGACTCGACACATCCTATACCGTGATGAAACTGACGGAGGACGGATGGGATGTCTATGCGGCATGTGCCAACACGGGAGGATTCTCTCCCGAGCAGTTGAAAACCAATGAAGAGAACGCCTATCAATTGGGAGCCATCGCCTATGCGACTCTCGATGTAACACAGGAATATTACGAAAAGAGCCTGAAATACATGATTTTCGGGAATATACTGCGCAACAACTGCTATCCCATCAGCGTTTCTTCGGAACGCATCTTCCAGGCTATTGCCATTGCGCGGTATGCCAGGGAGATCGGGGCCGATGCCATTGCCCATGGCAGCACGGGTGCCGGCAACGACCAGATACGCTTCGACATGACCTTCCTGGTACTGGCCCCGGGCATCGAAATCATCACCCTGACCCGCGACAAGGCCCTCTCCCGACAGGAGGAAGTGGACTATTTGAACGCGCATGGTTTCCATGCCGACTTCACGAAACTGAAATACAGCTACAATGTGGGTATCTGGGGGACCTCCATCTGCGGCGGCGAATTGCTTGCCCCTGCGCAAGGCCTCCCGGAAGAAGCCTACCTGAAGCATGTAACCCGGGAGGAAGAGAGTGAACTGAAGATAGAATTCCAGAGAGGCGAGGTCGTGGCCGTCAACGGCGAGAGATTCGACGACAAGGTCAAGGCCATCCAGAAAATCGAGGAAATTGGCGCAGCCTATGCCATCGGGCGCGACTGCAATGTCGGCGATACCATCATCGGCATCAAGGGGCGGGTAGGCTTTGAGGCCGCGGCTCCCAAGCTCATCATCGAGGCTCACCGCCTGCTGGAGAAAAGCACCCTGTCTAAATGGCAACAATACTGGAAAGATCAGGTGGCTAACTGGTATGGTATGTTCCTGCACGAGAGCCAGTATCTCGAGCCGGTCATGCCCGACATCGAGGCCATGCTCCGCTCCTCGCAGCGCCATGTAAACGGAACGGCCATCCTGAAGCTCCGTCCCTACGGGTTCCAGAGCGTGGGCGTGGACTCCCCCGACGACCTCACGAAAAGCAAGCTCGGCGAATATGGCGAGATGCAACACGGCTGGACGGCACAGGATGCCAAGGGATTCATCAAAGTGTTGAGCACTCCGCTGCGCGTCTACTACGGCATGCACCCCGACGAGAAAAGGTAAAGCATCCGCCCTGTCTTCGTGAAAAAAGACAGAATTCGGCGGTTTCCGCAACCTTTCCCTCCACCATGCCGTCTAAAAGATACAACAACTTTAAAAAGCAAGAATTATGTCTACAGGCAAGAGATTAGAGCGTTCGGCCGACAGGATACTGGGCGGCGTATGCGCGGGTATCGCCGAGTACTTTGACTGGGACCCCACCGTGGTCCGCGTCGTGTATACCCTGCTCACATTCTGCACTGCGTTCAGCGGCATCATCGTCTATATACTCCTTTGGTTCGTGATGCCGCCCAAAACATAAACAGCTCATGATAAGAATAGGAATATTAGGCGGAGCCGGCTATACGGCAGGCGAGCTCATCCGCCTGCTGCTCAATCATCCGCAGGCAGAAATCATATTCGTGAACAGCGAGAGCAACGCCGGAAACCTCCTGACAGATGTGCACGAAGGACTCTATGGCGACACCGACATGCGCTTTACCCGCGACATGCCGTTCGAAAAGATAGATATAGCATTCTTCTGCTTCGGCCATGGCAAGAGCGAAGCCTTCCTCCGAGAGCACGCCCTGCCACCGGAACTTAAGATCATAGACCTTGCACAAGACTTCAGACTTGAATGTCCGGACAATGATTATGTATACGGACTACCCGAAATCAACAAAGAAAAAATAGCCCGAGCCCGCCATGTGGCCAACCCGGGATGCTTTGCCACCTGCATACAGCTCGGTCTGCTTCCTGCCGCGGGCATGCGCCTCATCAACGAGGATGTGTCGGTGAACGCCATCACGGGAAGCACCGGAGCCGGTCAGAGACCCGGACCGACCACCCATTTCTCGTGGCGCAGCGACAATCTGAGCGTCTATAAAGCCTTCAGCCATCAACATGTGCCCGAAATCAAGCAGAGCCTGAAGCAGGCGCAGGGGTATCTCAACGCTGCCATCGACTTCATTCCCTACCGCGGCAACTTTGCCCGGGGCATCTTCGCGACGGCTGTCGTAAAGACCGACGCCAACCTTGAAGACATCGTGAGAGGGTATGAGGACTTCTATAAGGACGCAAGATTCACACACTATGTGGACAAGCCTCTCGACCTGAAACAGGTGGTGAACACCAACAAAGCCCTTGTCCATGCCGACAAATACGGCGACAAGCTCCTCATTACCTGCTGCATAGACAATCTCCTGAAAGGAGCCGTGGGACAGGCAGTGCAGAATATGAACCTTATGTTCGGCATCGACGAGGCGTCGGGACTGCACCTGAAACCGAGCGCCTTCTGAGAAAGGATGACGAAAGGCTGTCTCCCGCCTGACAAAATCGGCGAGATTGAACGACGAAATCGCCGAATTCGTCCGACAATTTCGGCGATTTCGTCATCCTTCCAGCCGCAAAAAGCTTTCCTCCTCACATTTCCCGCCAAAGGAAGGCAGAATCTTTTAAAGAACAAGAAAACACCAAGACATGAAACTATTTGATGTATATCCCCTCTTCCCCGTAACCATCGTGAAAGGACAGGGATGCAAAGTATGGGACGATCAGGGGCAGGAATACCTCGATTTCTATGGCGGCCATGCCGTAATCAGCATCGGGCACAGCCATCCCCACTATGTCAAGAAGATGACCGAGCAGCTCGACAGGATCGGGTTCTACAGCAACTCGATCATCAATCGGCTACAGCACGAGTTCGCCGCACGGCTCGGAAAGGCAAGCGGCTGCGACGACTATCAGCTGTTTCTGATCAATTCAGGGGCAGAGGCCAACGAGAATTGTCTGAAACTGGCTTCTTTCAAGACCGGCAGGAAGCGCGTTCTCGCCGCCGAGGGAGCCTTCCATGGGCGCACCTCACTTGTCGTCGAGGCCACTGATAACCCGAAGATCGTGGCTCCGGTAAACAACAATGGCCATGTTACCTTCCTCCCTCTCAACGACCTCGAGGCCTGGGAGCGAGAGTTGGAGAAGCAAGATGTGTGCGCATGTATCCTTGAATGTATTCAGGGAGTGGGCGGCGTGCACATGGCTACACCAGAGTTTGCCCAGGGACTTCAGGCTGCCTGCCGGAGGTATGGCGCCGTCCTCGTCTGCGACGAGATACAGTGCGGATATGGCCGAAGCGGCAAATTCTTCGCCTTCCAGTGGCTGGGCATCCGCCCCGATCTCATCAGCGTGGCCAAGGGCATCGGCAACGGCTTCCCAATGGGAGGCGTGCTCATCGCGCCGGAGTTCGCCCCCGTCTACGGCCAGCTGGGCACCACCTTCGGCGGCAGCCACCTCGCGTGCACGGCAGCCCTGGCCGTTCTGGATGTCTTCGAGCAAGAGAAGACCGTGGAGAATGCGCACGAGGTGGGTGAATACTTCATCAGCCGGCTGAGAGAACTGCAGAAGAAGGAGCCCCATATCCTTGCTGTCAGGGGGCGCGGACTGATGATAGGCGTAGTGATGGACATCCCGCACAAAGAGCTGCGGTCGAAGCTCATCTTTGAGCAGCACTGCTTTACGGGCTGTGCCTCGAGCAACATTCTGCGCATCCTGCCGCCACTCTCCATCACGAAAGCGGATGTGGACGATTTCATAAACCGCCTGAAGGCCGCGTTCGCATCACTTTAAACATTCCCGACGGCAACCCACAGCCCGGAAATTACAAATGTCTCGTTTCATCCTGTGCCTTATGTGGCATTTGTAGTTTTATCGGGCCGTTTAGTTAAAAATCATTCATGCGCATCCCCGGATTCGTGTTTTTTTAGTATCTTTGACGCAAGTTTAAGACAATATAAGAATGGCAGAAGAATCAATCAAACAAATCGGTCAGCGATTAAAAGGTCTGCGAGAGGTTCTCGAAATCCCGGCAGAAGAGATCGCGGAACTCTGTGGCATAAGCCTTGAGCATTATCAGAAAATAGAAGAAGGCGAGGCCGACCCCGGAGTATACCGACTCTCCAAGATTGCCAAGCGATATGGCATAGACCTCAATGTGCTCCTCTTCGGCGAAGAACCTCACATGAGCGCCTACTTCGTAACCCGAAAGGGACAGGGGCTGAGCGTCAATCGGCGCAAGGACTATAAGTACCAGAGTCTCGGAAGCGGATTCAGAAGCCGCAAGGTGGATCCATTCCTCGTAACCGTAGACCCTCTTCCCGGCAACGAGAACCACAGCAAGAACCACCATGAAGGGCAGGAATTCGACATGGTCATGTCGGGACAGCTCGAAATTACCATCGGCGAGAAGGTGCTCACGCTGAACCCGGGCGACAGTATCTATTTCAATTCCAACGAAGACCACTGCATGAGGGCCATCGGCGAGGAGCCGTGCCAGTTTCTGTGTGTCGTCATATAATCATCGGAGATTAGCAAAATGATAGAGAGATTCTTATCGCAGACTCAGTTTGCTTCAGAGAAAGACTTCAAGAAAAACCTGCATTTTATCATACCGGAGGAGTTTAACTTTGCCTATGATGTGATGGATGAATGGGCAAAAGAACAACCGGAAAGACTGGCTTTGCTGTGGACCAGTGAGCGCGGAGAGGAAATTCGCTTTACCTTCAAGGACCTGAAGGAGCAGAGCGACCAAGTCGCGGCCTACTATCAGTCGCTCGGAATCGGACACGACGATAAAGTGATGCTCATTCTCAAGCGCCACTACCAGTGGTGGCTGTCGATGCTGGCACTCTGTAAGCTTGGTGCCGTGGCCATTCCCGCTACCCATATGCTCACCAAGCACGACCTCGTCTATCGCAACCAGCGGGCTTCCGTGAAAGCCATCATCTGTGTCAACGACGACTATGTAACGGCGCAGATCCGGGCGGCCATGCCGGAAAGCCCAACCGTGAAAACGCTCGTAGCCGTCAACTCGCCGGCCCAGGCTGACCTTCCCGTACCGGAAGGCTTTCATGATTGGAACAGGGAGTGGAGGCAGACACCGCCATTCAGGCGGCCGGAGCATGCGAATTCCAACGAGGACACCATGCTGATGTATTTCACAAGCGGAACTTCCGGCGAGCCGAAGATGGTCGCCCACGACCATCTCTATGCCCTCGGCCATCTCACAACGGGCGTCTACTGGCACAATCTGGATGCCGACAGCGTCCATCTCACCGTTGCCGATACCGGCTGGGGCAAGGCCGTTTGGGGCAAGCTCTACGGTCAATGGTTTGCGGGAGCCACTGTCTTTGTCTATGATCACGAGAAATTTACCGCTGAAAAGATTCTCCGCCAGATTGAGAAATACCGCATCACCTCCTTCTGTGCGCCGCCTACCATCTACCGGTTTATGATTCAGGAGAATTTTGCGAACTACGACCTCTCTTCCCTAAAGTATTGCACGACGGCCGGAGAAGCCCTCGAGCCCGCTGTCTACCAGAAGTTCCATGAGCTCACAGGCATCAAGCTGATGGAGGGATTCGGGCAGACCGAAACCACGATGACGCTTGGCACCTTTCCCTGGAACGAGCCGCGGCCCGGCTCAATGGGAAAGCCTAATCCGCAATACGATGTCCATTTGCTCAAGCCTGACGGCACTGAATGCGAGGATGGAGAAAAAGGAGAACTCTGCATAGTGATTGGCGACCGTAAGCCCATCGGCCTTTTCAAGTACTACTATCGTGATGAAGCCAAGACCAAGGATGTCTGGCACGATGGATATTACCATACCGGCGACCTCGCCTGGCGCGATCAGGACGGCTATTACTGGTTTGTAGGCCGTGCCGACGATGTCATCAAGAGTTCCGGCTACCGCATCGGGCCTTTCGAAGTGGAGAGTGCGCTGATGCAGCATCCCGCCGTCGTAGAGTGTGCCGTTACCGGTGTTCCGGATCCCGTGCGGGGAATGGTGGTAAAGGCGACGGTCATCCTCGCCGGCGAATACAAGACGCGGGCAGGAGAAGAGCTGATAAAGGAACTCCAGAGCTTCGTAAAGCGCGAGACCGCGCCCTACAAATATCCTCGTGTCATCGAGTTTGTCGATGAACTTCCAAAGACCATCAGCGGCAAGATTCGCCGTGTGGAAATCCGCGAGAAAGACCAAAACAAGGAATCACAGATATGAAGACTTTTTTCCATGTAGAAGACATAGGCGACCTGAGGCTGGCCCTCGAAGAGGCCAAGGAGGTAAAGGACAACCGTTTCGGATATCAGCAGCTGGGCAAGAACAAGACGCTTCTGATGATATTCTTCAACAACAGTCTGCGCACCCGACTGAGTACACAAAAGGCCGCAATGAATCTTGGCATGAATGTCATCGTACTCGATGTGAACGCCGGGGCGTGGAAGCTGGAGACGGAGCGGGGTGTCATCATGAACGGAGACAAGAGCGAACACCTGCTCGAGGCCATTCCCGTGATGGGATGCTATTGCGACATCATCGCCATACGCAGCTTCGCGGGCCTCAAGAATCGTGATTACGACTATGCCGAGACCATTGTCAATCAGTTTGTGGAATACAGCGGAAAGCCCGTAGTGGCCATGGAGACGGCCACGGTGCATCCCCTTCAGGCATTTGCCGACCTCATCACCATTGAGGAGCACAGGCAGACGGAGCGACCGAAGGTGGTTCTCACTTGGGCGCCTCACTGCCGGGCCTTGCCCCAGGCAGTGCCCAACAGCTTTGCCGAATGGATGAACGCCGCCGATGTAGACTTCGTCATCACCCACCCCAAGGGCTATGAACTTGACCCGAAGTTCACGGGCAAGGCTCCCATTGAGTACGACCAGCATAAAGCCCTGCGAGGAGCAGACTTCGTATATGCCAAGAACTGGAGCTGCCCGGGAGTATCCGACAAACAGCAATATGGGCAAATCCTAAGCGAAGACAGGGCCTGGACCATCGATCGCGAGCACATGTCCTGGACCAACCAAGGATATTTCATGCACTGTCTGCCCGTGCGACGGGGGCTCATCGTCAGCGACGAGGTCATCGAAAGCGACCATTCCCTGATCATTCCAGAGGCCGCCAACCGTGAAATCAGCGCCGAGGTTGTGCTGAAGCGGATGCTGGAAACCCTTTGAACAGACAGGAAACATCCTATAGAAAAACGAAAAAAACATGCGGAACAAAAACAGACTGACTGCATCCCTCATCCTTATAGTAATGGCGGGTGCCGTCCATGCACAAGGCATCGCGGGTTCCTGGAAGGGCAATCTGGATGCAGGTATCCAAAAATTGGAGATGATCTTCAACTTCACCAAAGCCCCCGACGGCAGCAACCAGTGCACGATAGATATACCCGAGCAGGGCGCACAGGGCATTCCCGCCCAGCTGCTCCACTTCTCGAGAGACTCCGTAAGCCTGCGGGTGGCAGCCATCGGCATGACTTATACTGGCAAACTGACCGACAAGGTCATTCACGGAACCTTCCGGCAAGGCCTCGCTACGCTCCCGCTGGAGCTGAAACCGGGCCGCCCCGCGCCCCCTGACAGGCCACAGGAGCCCAAAGCCCCCTTCCCATACACCACCGAAGAGGTAACCTTCAATAATCCCAAAGCCAATGCCACGCTGGCCGGTACACTGACTTTCCCCGTAGGCTACAAGCCCGGGAAACGCACACCCGTGGTGCTGATGGTAACAGGAAGCGGTCCCCAAAAGCGAGACGAGGGCGTCTTCGACCACAAGCCGTTCCTCGTCCTGGCAGATTTCCTGGCACGGCACGGCATCGCCTCGCTGCGCTACGACGACCGGGGCATCGGCCAGTCTACAGGATCCTTCAAGGGCGCAACATCCAAAGACTTTGCCGATGACGCCAAGGCCGGGCTCGACTATCTGAAAAAACGCAGACAGTTTGGCCCCGTCGGACTTCTCGGGCATAGCGAAGGCGGCCTCATCGCCTTCATGATAGGAGCCCAAAAAGCCGCCGACTTCCTCGTTGTCATGGCCGGACCGGGCATCAAAGGCGACACGCTGATCGCCGAGCAGGCCAACGCCAACCTGCAGATTTACGGTCAGAAGCCCACGCAGAGCGTGAAAAACCTGCGCCGCGAGCTGGCTGCCAAGCCACAGGACCCGTGGATGAACTATTTCATCGACTGCGATCCGGCCCCCTACATACGCCAGATCAGCATCCCACTGATGGCCATCAACGGCAGCAAAGACCATCAGGTGCTGCCGCAGACCAACCTAAAGATGATTCGTGAACTACAGAAAAACGGAAACCGGAAGAATCTCATCAAGGAATACGAGGGACTGAACCATCTGTTCCAGCACTGCACCACGGGTGGCGGCAATGAGTATTACCAGATAGAGGAGACCATTTCGCCCGAGGTATTGAGCGACATCGCTAACTGGATCAACGGCCTCTGACTCCATCAACCCATAACTTCATGATTCCTTTCATTCTTCTTAACTCCTTCAACTCCCGTCTTTCTTAACTTCCCAAAAAGCAATGATCTCCTTTGAGAACGACTATAACAACGGAGCGCACCCCAAGGTATTGGAGCACCTCACAGAGACCAACGACCGACAGAGCCTCACTTACGGCTCCGACGAGTGGAGCGAAGCCGCACGGAAAAAGATCCGCACCGTCTGCGGATGTCCCGAGGCGCAGATATACTTCTTATCGGGAGGCACATAGACCAATATGACTGTCATCGACGGATGTCTCCGGCATTATGAGGCCGTGCTATCGGCCGAGACGGGCCACATCAACATCCATGAGGCCGGAGCCATCGAGTTCAGCGGCCACAAGGTGATTGCGCTGCCGTCAAAAGACGGCAAGATGATGCCCCGGGACCTCGCCCGATATATGGAATGGTTTTCCCACGACGAGAGCCGGGAACATCTTGCCCAACCCGCAATGGTCTATCTCACCTTCCCCAGCGAATACGGCACCCTCTATTCGGCAGCGGAAATCACGGAGATATACGATATCTGCCGGAAGTACAGCCTCAAGCTGTTCATCGACGGAGCACGGTTAGGCTATGGGCTGATGGCAGCAGAGGGCGACATCGACCTGTCATGGCTGGCCGCCCACTGTGATGTATTCTACATCGGAGGCACCAAGGTGGGCGCTCTCTGCGGTGAGGCCGTTGTATTCCCGAAAGGAGACGCCCCCAAGTCGTTCTTCACCATCACCAAGCAGCATGGTGCGCTGATGGCTAAAGGGCGACTGATCGGCATTCAGTTTGACGCCCTCTTCACCGACTGCCTCTACTTCGACATCTCCCGTCATGCCCTGAAAATGGCAGGAAAGATGAAGCAACTCTTCAGGGAGAAAGGCCTACGCCTCGCCATCGACTCACCCACCAACCTGCAGTTCGTCATCCTGACCAACGAGCAGGTGAGCAAATTGGGCGAACAGGTGCTCTTCTCGCTCTGGGAGCCCAGTAGCACCGACAGCATGGTGTGCCGCTTCGTAACCAGCTGGTCAACGACGGAAGCCGACCTTGAAACCCTGAAGAAAGAACTCGACAAGATATTGTAATCCGCCACCTCGCTCTCTCCGTCGACAAGGGGAAACCCCTCTGGCAAGAAGGCGGACGACCTACGAGAAAACAAGAAGCCGTTGCCGACACGACAAAATCGGCGATTTTGAATGACAATTTCGGCGATTTCGTGCGACAATATCGCCGATTTTTTCAAACAGGAAGCCACCTTCCGCAACATGGAGGGTGGCTTTCCTTTTTTCTATAGGCGGCATTACGGTCAAATGTCCATCACTTTTCCAAAACCAATCTTACTCGAATCCGTCGCCGAAATCATTCCAAGGCGTATACGGCCACTTGTCAAGCAGGGGCTGATAACGGGCATGATAGTGCTTCTTCATGGCCGAATGGAAATACTCACGGTAATACCTGTTGCCCTTGGCCTTACGCAGCGTGAGGTCTATCTGCCGGTAAGCCCACGGGCTGTCGTAGGCCATGAGTGCCTCGAAAAGGTATTTGATGCGGGCATAGTCATAATATTTGCGGCGCACCTCATAGTTCCGGATGGTCAGCAGCGTGGTTTTGAAAGCCTCATCGGGCCAATTTCTCACGGCCAGCAATGCCTCGTTGGTATGGCCTTTGCGGCCAGCCTGCGCACCCTCCTTATCCAATCCTCTCGCATATTGCAGCAAGGCTTCCGCAATGAGCGCCTTGTCGGCCTCCCGACGATAGCGGGCAAGCAACGGCAAAGCCTCTGCGATGTGTTCTTTTACATATAGTTGTCGCACCCGTTGCTCATATTCTGGAAGTCCCGATGGCAGTCGGTAGAGCAGTCGGCGGGTATAATCCAATCGGGCGGCAACGGGCGAACAGAGTGCCGCGGAGTCTATTCGCGCCGAGTCGGAAGCGCTCAGCCAGCCCTCGCCACGGCCTTCCATCAACCATTCTATATATAGATTCTGGGTGTAGTCGCCGTAAATGACATCAGCAGACCGCACCGTTACGCGGGACGAATCACTCATATTGCGCAGCACAAGGGCCTTACACACGGGCGACCGACTGTCTATGAGCGCACGCAGGGCCGAGAGCCGCAGAGGCGGCGAGAGATTCTGCTGTTTCACGAGGGCGATAAGTTTGGGGGTGGAAGCCATATGCCCCAACAAGTCTTGGTAAATCCACTCCGGCACCAGGCCACCCCAGCCATTGTCCCAGTAGGTGGAATACAGCGTACGATGGTTCAAGCTGTCGATGATTTGACTCAAAACTTGTCCCTGAGCAGGCACTCCCCACAGGGCGAGGGGCAGCCAAATAAGGATTTTAAAGATGGTTTTCCGCATGTTTACAAGTTTCGATTTATAGACAAAAATAAGTTTTTCTCGGCACATGATCAAGCTTTTGCGGAAAAAATTGGAGGTTTACGTCCCCTTAGAAGAGTGCGCGTTGTAAGATAGCATGCGCCTCGTCAGTTCAAAAACACCCAGGCCACGAAACAGAGATTGATACCGTGGAAAACCGCAGGGGGCACCCACGCCCAGCCATGCCGCCCCTGTCGGTAGAGCCGGAAAGAGCAGAACATACCAGCCAGAATGAGGAACGGGTAACTGTTTACCGCGAAAAAGGCAGCATAGGCACGCCAGTCTGCCTTAGGATCATCAAAGAAAAAGATACTCATAAACAGCAGAACAGGAGCAATAGACAAAGGAATGAGATTGAAAATCATCAGCCCCACGGGCATTTCCTGCTTGCGACCGGAACGCAAAACCATCAAGAGCACGAGCACTACCAGCCCTAACAATACTTCCATCAACATACTGCGGAAAAGCTTTGAGGGGTGAGATTTTTACAGAAAGGGTGCCAAGTCATTTATACTCGGCACCCAGTTTGAATTTAAAGATGTATTATTTGATAACGCCAAGCTCCTTGCCCACCTTCACAAAGGCCGTAATACACTTGTCGAGCTGCTCTCGCGTGTGCGCCGCGGAGAGCTGAACACGAATGCGAGCCTCGCCTTTCGGCACTACCGGATAGTAGAAGCCCGTAACATAGATGCCCTCCTCGAGCAGGCGGTTGGCATATTTCTGCGACAGCGGGGCGTCGTAGAGCATCACGGCGCAGATGGCACTCTGGGTGGGTTTGATGTCGAATCCGGCTGCCATCATCTTGTCGCGGAAGTAGTTTACATTCTCCACGAGGCGGTCGTGAATGTCGTTGTTCTCCTTCAGCATCTTGAAGACCTCGAGGCTGGCACCGATGATGCCGGGAGCCAGGGAGTTGGAGAACAGGTAAGGACGGCTGCTCTGGCGGAGCATGTCGATGATTTCCTTGCGCCCGGTGGTGAATCCTCCGAGGGCTCCCCCGAACGACTTACCCAGCGTGCCGGTGTAGATATCCACGCGGCCATAGGTATCCGTCAGCTCGCTCACGCCGTGGCCGGTAGCCCCGACGACACCCGCGGAATGCGACTCGTCGACCATTACCAGAGCGTCATACTTCTCTGCCAGATCGCAGATCTTATCGACGGGAGCCACATTGCCGTCCATGGAGAAGACTCCATCCGTACAGATGATGCGGAAACGCTGTGCCTGGGCCTCCTGTAAGCATTTCTCCAGCTCCGCCATATCGGCATTGGCATAACGATAACGCTTGGCTTTGCACAGGCGTACGCCGTCGATGATGGAGGCATGGTTCAAGGCGTCGGAGATAATGGCATCCTCCTCGGTGAGAAAAGAGCCGAAGAGGCCGCCATTGGCGTCAAAGCAAGCGGCATAGAGAATGGTGTCCTCGGTGTGGAAATACTCTGAAATGACGGTCTCGAGCTCCTTGTGGATGTCCTGGGTGCCACAGATGAATCGCACCGATGACATACCGAAGCCCCGCCTGTCCATCATTTTCTTGGATCCCTCAATCACTCTCGGGTTATTGGAAAGTCCCAGATAGTTGTTCGCGCAAAAGTTGAGCACTTCCTCTCCCTTTACCTGGATGGCGGCTCCCTGCGGACTTTCGATGATGCGTTCTTCCTTGTATAGACCTGCCTTCTTCAGTTCATCCAAGGCTTTGCTAAGATGTTCTTTCATTTTTCCGTACATAACATTAGATTTTAAAATTGCTTGATGCAAAGTAACTCATTATTTTCTACATAACCTATTGTTTTGTGTTATTTTTTTTAAAACAGCTGGCGAAATTCTTATTTTTAACCTCAAAGATCGATGGAATCTGGAAAAAAATTCGTTATTTTGCATTCCGGAAATAAAAACAACTTTAGTACAATAGTATGAAAAATATCTTGGTAATCGGTTCTACCGGTCAAATTGGTTCTGAATTAACCAGAGAATTAAGAAAAAGGTATGGTAACGAGCATGTAGTAGCAGGCTTTATCAAGGGGGCGGAACCTAAGGGAGAGCTCTTGGAATCGGGGCCTTCAGCAGAAGCCGATGTTACGAATGCCGAAATGATTGCCGATATTGTGAGGCACTACAACATCGATACGATCTACAATCTCGCAGCCTTACTTTCGGTAGTAGCCGAATCCAAGCCCCGCCTGGCATGGAAGATAGGTATCGAGGGCCTATGGAACATCCTCGAGGTGGCCCGCGAGAACCACTGTTCCGTGTTCACTCCGAGCTCCATTGGAAGCTTCGGGCCCAGCACGCCCCACGACCATACGCCCCAGGATACCATTCAGCGGCCTACCACGATGTATGGCATTACAAAGGTAACGACCGAGCTTCTGAGTGATTATTACTTCCACAAGTATGGCGTCGACACGCGTTCCGTGCGCTTTCCGGGTGTCATCTCCTATGTAACTCCTCCCGGAGGAGGCACCACCGACTATGCCGTAGACATCTATTATTATGCCACGCGCGGCGAGAAATTTACCTGTCCTATCAAGGAAGGCACCAGAATGGACATGATCTACATGCCCGACGCGCTCAACGCAAGCATCATGCTGATGGAGGCTGACCCAACCCGACTTGTCCATCACAATGGTTTTAACATCGCATCCCTTAGCTTTGGACCGGAGACCGTCTATCAGGCCATCAGGAAATACAAGCCAGACTTTGAGATGGTCTACGATATCGATCCCCTGAAACAAGGAATCGCAGAGAGCTGGCCAGATATCATGGACGACACCTGTGCCCGTCAGGAATGGGACTGGAAACCGATCTACGACCTTGATGCCATGACAAAGGATATGCTTGAGCATCTGGCTGTAAAACTAAAGTAGTTGTGAATTCGTAAAAGGAAGACCTCTCCGCGAAAAAACAAAGGCTGCTAATGTTCTTTCATTAACGGCTTTCTTTCGTACAGACAAGTCTCACTTTTGCATGCAAGGAACTGCTGTCAGATGCTGCGCTGAATAATGCCTTTATAGGTGTTGACGGTCAGGTGGAAGACCGATGTCCTGTCCTCCTCTTGCAAGGGAAGGCTCAGATAAGCACGCGAGGAATAGTATTGAGGCACATGATTCTGATCGTGGGTGAGCGTAATGTACACCTGGCGAGTACCGTCGGCCGCCGTAGCCACGCTGTCTTTTCGTATTCCAATGGTCTGGGGACCGTACCGCATCTCTCCACCCTGTCCCGTTTTTACATAAAAACTTATATTCAGGTATCGTCCATTCTTGCTCCTCCACAAGCTCTGGAAAGTAACGGGATCGGTCTTCAGCGTATCCGGCCGGCTGGTATCGGCATATTTCACGGTAAGTACCGAGACAATTTGGAAGGGAACTACCTGTCCCGCAACCTTCTCCTTTTTATAATATAAGAGCGCACGGTAAGTGGAATCCGCCGTCCCCGCCCATTTCTCCATAGCATGAGGGCTAAGCACGAGGTGCTCATTCTCATCCGTAACAGCACTGTCAAACTCTCCCCTTGCCACGGTATGAGCCTCCACAAAGTCGGCCCTCACATACGAGTAAGAACCATCGCCCGTCTCATAGCCCTCATTGGAGCAACTTACAAGGAAGGGCAAAGTCATCAGAAAGAGTCGGAAATGCTTCATAGTGCGGCAAAATGATTTATGGCAGGGTTGGCATACATCGTCAACATGCGCTCCCGGAGAAAAGCCTCGTCCTTGTTGTAAAGGTCGATCTTCGCCATCTGAGCAGTCAAATACTGCTCAAACTGCGCCTTGTCTGCTTCTGAATAATAGGCGGCATGCTCGTTATTGTCAGCCAGCAAGTCCATTGCCAGATAGTTCACCGGATAAAGGCGGTAGCCGCGGTGTATCTCGTGATCGATATGTTCTGCCACAATACGATAGAAATCGTTTTTCGGCAGGTCAGGGTCGAGGTTGCGCAGAAAGTCATCTATACAGGGAGCGGCATGATAATGAATGTGCCCCTTGAAGCCCAGAATGCCCGTTTGCATACTCACGAGGTCATCCTGAGCCCCTTTTCTCCACCCCGCGATGTCGCGGCGCTGCTGGAATTCCTTTGCCTTGAGATAGTCGCAGGGGTCAAATTCATAGCTGACAGACAAGGGAACAAGATGCAACTGAACGAGGCGGTCGGTCAAGGAACCCGTTCCTCCCATGGTCATCATCTTCAAGACGGCCTCCTGGGTGCGGTCGTTGCTGTCTTTTGCGCGACCTTCCCGCTGTGCAATCCACACATTGTCGTTTTTCTCCCCGATGACAAAGTGCATGTATTCTGCCAGTCTCCTGCTCGCCATCAGCATCTCTCGCATCGGCAGATTACGCTCCACGATAAACGATTTGTTGAGCCTGACAAGGTCTTTCACCCACGGCAGCAAGAGCAGATTGTCGCCAATGGCTATCTCACAAGTGGTCTTGAAGCCTGCGTCATAAAGCAGAACATCAAGAATCGCTGAGTCAAGAACGATGTCGCGATGGTTGCTGATAAAGGTAAAACGCCTCGTTACATCCAGCGCGGAGCAATCGAAATCACATCCCAGACTGGCTTTCTTCAGCAGATTCTTGATGAAATCATAGCAAAAAGCCAACTGGAATTCCAGAGAAGACTTGCACCCTTTCATCTTCCGGGCCACCACCTCGATGGGCATCTGCGGGTAGAGATACTTCACGATCTGGCAGAACTGTTCGCTCCGGAGCAGCCTGTCGTAGACTTCCGGTAACTCCTCCGGCTCAAACGGCCGAATAGAGTCAAACTTCTCTGGTATCTTCATTGCCTGTATTAGAATTGATTTTCAACGATTTCCGTAAGGACCTGCTTAATATCCAGACCTGCCGCCCGCACCTGCTGAGGGATGAAACTGGTAGCTGTCATACCTGGCGTCGTATTGATTTCCAACATGTTCACCTCGTCCTTGCCATCAGCATCCTTCGTGATGATATAGTCAATCCGGATAATACCATTGCAATGCAGGATGTCGTAGATACGACTGGTCTCTTCAGCGACAGCCTTGGCGGTCTCAGGAGCAATGCGGGCGGGGGTGATTTCCTGAACCTGACCGTTGTATTTCGCATCATAATCGAAGAATTCATTAGATGTAACCACCTCCGTAGCGGGGAAAACCACGCTCTTCGCCCTGGTCTTGTAACAACCAATTGAAATCTCCGTTCCCTCCATATAGCGCTCTACCATCACCTCGTCGCTTTCCATAAAGGCAACCCGTAACGCAGGTGCGAGTTGGTCGGTGTTCTTCACTTTCGAAACGCCGAAACTCGATCCGTCCGCAGCCGGCTTTACGAAGCAGGGCATACCGATGCGTTTCCCGATCTCTTCCTCATCATATTCCTCACCCCGGCGAAGCAGGATGCTGTCCGCAACACGGACTCCGAAGCCGCGAAGATAGTTGTTGAGCACATATTTATCAAAGGTCATGGCCTCCACCAGGACGCCGCTCGTGGAATAAGGCAGGTGCAGCATGTCGAAGTAACCCTGCATCATGCCGTTCTCTCCGGGAGTACCATGGATGGTGATATAAGCATAGTCGAACACAACAGCTTTCCCATCCATGACGAAAGAAAAGTCGTTTTTGTCAATCTTGATATTGTTCCGGCCGGCAAACTCCACATGCCAGTCCACCCCTTTCACATCGACAATATAGACATTATATCTCTCCTTGTCGAAGAATGAATACAAACCCTCGGCCGAACGCATGCTTACATCATGCTCCGAGGAATCGCCACCACAGACAATGGCTATATTTCTCTTGAAATTTTCCATATCTCTCATTAGTTTTCTTCAAATGTATCGTTGGTCGTACCATTGATATAGATACGCCATTTCGCTATCAACCTGTCCATTTCCTCCGGCAATTCAGAGGTAAAATCCATCTGTTCACCACTCTTCGGATGCACAAATCCAAGGGTACGGGCATGTAAAACCTGGCGGGGACAGATTTTAAAACAGTTTTGGATGAAAGCCTTATAGGTGGAGCTTCGATTGCCGCGGAGTATCTCCATGCCGCCATAGCGCTCATCGCCGAAAAGCGGATGCCCTATCTGCTTCATGTGCGCACGAATCTGATGAGTGCGACCCGTCTCGAGAATGCACTCCACGAGCGTTACATATCCGAAGCGCTCGATGACCCGATAATGGGTAACCGCGGATTTCCCAATCCCAGATTCCGGAGAGAACACTTTCATGCGGAGACGGTCCTTGGGGTCGCGGGCGATGTTGCCCTCTATCGTTCCTTCTTCTTCCGTGAAGTTTCCCCATACCAAGGCGGTATAACTGCGGTGGGTGGTCTTATTGAAGAACTGAAGTCCCAGCTTCGTCTTGGCATCCGGAGTCTTAGCTATCAGGAGCAGACCACTGGTATCCTTATCGATACGATGCACCAGTCCCACCTCGGGATCGTTGGCGTCGAACGAGGGTAAATCCTTCAGATGCCAGGCTATGGCATTAATCAAGGTACCATGGAAGTTGCCGGCTCCCGGGTGCACGACCAGTCCGGCAGGCTTGTTAATCACCATTAGTTCCCCGTCCTCATAAACCACATCAAGCGGAATATCCTCTGCCTCGATGGTGTTATCGTGCTTCGGGCGGTCGAGCATCAGGGTGATGACATCGTGGGGACGCACCTTGTAGTTGCTTTTCACAGGCTTATCGTTCACATGGATGAACCCCGCGTCGGCAGCCAGCTGTATGCGGTTGCGGCTGGAATGCTGCATCTTCTCCGACATATACTTATCGATACGAAGAGGCTTCTGCCCTTCGTCCACCACGAATCGGAAGTGCTCATAGAGCTGCTGGTCGTCATCGTCAAGTTCGTCTATGTCTTCTATATAGTCAGTCATTCGCCTGGTTATTTCTTTTCGGGAGCGGAAGGCTTCACGAGAGGTTCTGCGGCAGGCGGAGCCTTTACCTCCTCAAACTCGTCGACCTCACCTTCCTCCGCCTCTTCCATTTCCTCAGGATAGACAGGGGCGATGTAGTCCACAGAATCGGTGTCATCCCGCAATCCGTTTCCCACTTGGATAATCAGCGTCTCCTCGACGGAGATCTTGTCGCCGGCCACCACATGGCGACCCTTCACAGTGATGCCATATACCCAGTCTCTCTCGCCGGCCACATACTCCGGGGCACCGAGCTTGAAGCCCATCGATGTCAATTTGGCCATGGCCTCGCGAAGGGAACTGTTGTCTATGACATCGGGAAGCGTCAATGTGGGCGTATGCGGCGAGTTGATGGTAACATATACGATACGGCCCGACTTCACCTTTTCCCCGGGTGCGGGTGTCTGATCCAAAATACAATCAGGGGCAAGGGTCTTCACATAGCCCGTATCCTTCACTACCACTTTCAATCCCACATCTTCCAGAACACTACTCGCATCGGAAAAAGCCTTATGCCGGACATCGGGAACCGCTATCTCCTCGCCATGATGGGTGTAGAGGTCGATACCGAACTTAACGCCCAGGCACAGCAAGACTACCACCATAGCCATGGCAGCCAAGTTAGCCCAAAGATAGCCGCTCATGATTTTCCGAACAAATTCAGAAGCCTTCATTCCTTCCTCTTTTTGAGTACAAAGATAATAAAAAAACAGAAAGAAGCAAAGATTAGACTTCACTTCTTTCTGTTTTAACTGATTTTTTAGAGAATCAGCGGCAACTTACTTGCCGTGGTGCTCATCAGAAACAGTCAACTTCTTGCGGCCACGGGCACGGCGGGATGCCAATACACGACGGCCATTCTTCGTTGCCATCCTCTCACGGAAACCATGCTTGTTCACGCGGCGGCGGTTGTGTGGCTGGAATGTTCTTTTCATTGTCCTATCTATTTATGATTCATTATTATTCTAAGAACGGTCAACCCTATCGATGAGTTCACACCTTTTTGGGTTGCAAAAGTACACATAATTTTCGAAACGACAAAGAATTATGCGAAATTTCACCATGAAAAGGATGTTTTTTTATAAAAATATAGTAACTTTGCAACCGGTTCCGGAAGGATTACGACGATTAATAAACAAACAATATCAGACATTTACAATGATCAATTCACAGGAAATCAAGAAAGGAACCTGCATCCGCATGGATGGAGGGATTTGGGTTTGCATCGACTTCCAGCACAGGAAGCCGGGCAAAGGCAACACCGTTATGAACACCAAGCTGAAGAATGTGTCCGACGGCCGCGTGCTTGAGCGCACCTTCCAGGTAGGTTTCAAGCTGGACGATGTACGCGTGGAACGCCGCCCCTACCAGTATCTTTACGAGGATCCATCAGGACTTATCTTTATGAATCAGGAAACTTTCGAGCAAATTCCCGTTGCCCGCCACCAGATTACGGGGGTAGAGTTCATGAAAGAGGGCGACATCGTGGAAATCGTTACCGACACTTCCGATGGCACGATCCTGTCTGCCGAGATGCCGGTAAAGACCAATCTGAAGATCACTCACAGCGAACCGGGCATCAAGGGCAATACAGCTACCAACGCGACAAAGCCTGCCACACTCGAAACCGGAGCCGAGGTGCGCGTGCCGCTGTTCATCAACGAGGGGGAAACCATTCAGGTTGATACCCGCGACGGCAGTTATCTGGGTCGCGTAAACGAATAGGCGAAGTCGCAAAAGACCGTCTCCCACACAACAAAATCGGCGAAATTGACTGACGAAATCGGCGATTTCGTCGCACGATTTCGCCGATTTTGTCATTCTTCTGATAACCTTTTGACATCCTGCACGCTCCTAACACAAATATGAAATACAGCTTTATCGTTCCCGTTTACAATCGTCCCGACGAGGTGGAAGAGCTTCTCGAGAGCCTCACCCACCAGCAATCCCGTGATTTTGAGGTCATCATCGTAGAAGACGGATCGGCAAATCCCTGCAGGGAGGTATGCGAGGAGTATGCCGACAAGCTGGATATCCACTATTACTATAAGGATAACAGCGGGCCCGGGCAGAGCCGCAATTATGGCGCGGAGCGTGCGCGGGGCAAGTGGCTCATCATTCTCGACTCCGATGTCGTAGTCCCGGAAGGATACCTTCAGTCCGTAGACGAGGAACTGGCGGCGGCCGACAGCGATGCCTTCGGTGGTCCCGACCGCTCCCACGAGTCGTTCACCGACATCCAGAAGGCCATCTCCTACTCCATGACAAGTTTCTTTACCACCGGCGGAATCCGTGGAGGACGGAAAAAACTGGATAAGTTCTATCCCCGTTCCTTCAACATGGGCATCAAGAAAGAGGTGTATCAGAGGCTCGGGGGATTCTCCAAGATGCGCTTCGGCGAGGACATCGACTTCTCCATCCGCATCTTCAAGGCAGGCTTCACATGCCGCCTCTTCCCGAAGGCGTGGGTCTATCACAAGCGCCGCACCGACTTCCGCAAGTTCTGGCGGCAGGTATACAACAGCGGCATCGCCCGCATCAACCTCTATATGAAATATCCGGAGAGCCTGAAACTCGTACACCTGCTGCCCATGGCCTTTACCGTCGGAGTGGGCTTGCTGATGCTACTCTTTCTCCTGGGAGTAGTAAACTATTTCTTTGGCTACACGCACATGCAGGGGGCTTTCGGTTTCGCATGCATGGAAGTCAGCGTCATCCCCATCCTGCTTTATTCACTCCTCATTTTCTTCGACTCGTCTATCCGGAACAAGAACATCAAAATCGGAGCCATGAGCATTGTCTCCTCGTTCATCCAACTGGCAGGATACGGCTGCGGATTTATGGCTGCATGCTGGAAGCGCATGGTTCTGGGAAAGGACGAGTTCCATGCCTTCGAGAGGACTTTCTATAAATAAAGGAGATTAAACAATGGTAAAACTCACCATCAATCAGTGGGCCGAGGAAGACCGCCCACGGGAAAAACTCATGCGAATCGGTGCCGAGAACCTCTCCAACGCCGAGCTCCTTGCCATCTTGATCGGGTCGGGGTCGCCCCGGCAAAGTGCCGTCGACCTCATGAAAGAAGTGCTCAGCGACTGCAAGAACAACCTGAACACCCTGGGGAAGATGTCGATTCAAGAGCTGGAAAAATACAAGGGCATGGGGCCGGCAAAGGCCGTTACCATCCTCGCGGCCTGCGAACTGGGCAAGCGACGGCAAGGCGCGAGGGCCGAAGAGCGGCCAGACTTAGGATCGGCCACGGCCATCTATGAGTTCATGCACCCCAAGATGCAGGACCTGGATGTAGAGGAGTCGTGGATATTATTGATGAACCAGGCCTACAAACTTATCAAGGCGGTGAAGCTCAGCTATGGCGGAATCAGCGAGACGGCGGTGGATGTGCGCATCGCCATGAAGGAAGCCCTCCTCTGCAACGCTACCATACTCGCCTTGGCGCACAATCATCCGAGCAACAATGCCGTTCCCAGCACGATGGACGACCGCCTCACCCAGCGCATCAAGCATGCCGCGGAAACCATGCGGATATATTTTCTCGACCACATCATCGTTACCGATGGCAAATACTATAGCTATCGGGAAAGCGGAAGACTCTGACGAGCCTTCCCTGAACTTAGATTACAGTCGGAACCTTTTTGACAACCGGCTTACCAACCTTAAACTCCGCCTTCACTTTAAGGTCTTCCACCGACGCCCCCACCTCAATCCGATAGGTTCCCGCATCGGTTACCCAGCTGTTGGCGGCCTCATCGAAGGAGGCAAGGTCGACAGCCTCTATTTTCATCACGAGCGTCTCGCGCTCGCCGGGCCGCAGCTCACGCGTCTTCGCAAAAGCCTTCAGTTCCCGCACGGGCTTCTCCAGACTTCCCCTCGGGGCCGACACATAGAGCTGCGCCACCTCTCTCCCTGCCCTGCTGCCGGTATTCGTTACGGTTACGGAAGCCACATAGCCACCACGCTGTCTCTTGACCTTAAGATTGCTGAAGGCAAAGGTGGTGTAAGACAAACCATAGCCGAAGGGATAGGCTACCGGAACTTTGAAGGAGTCAAAATAGCGGTATCCTACCATAATACCTTCCTCATAGCGAGTCCACCCGATGTTTTTCTTCGTCTTGTCCCATGCTTCCTTATGAAAATGATTTGGGAAATTCTTCGCCGAAGGGATGTCTTCATATGCCACAGGAAAGGTCATGGGCAGTTTCCCCGACGGGTTCACCCTGCCGCACAGGATAGAGGCGACGGCGTTGCCACCCTCTATTCCCGGTTGCCAGGGCAGCACGATGGCATCGACGAGGCTGCTCCACGAGGCTGTCTCGATAACGCCTCCGATGTTGAGCACTGCCACCACCTTCTTTCCCTGCTCATGGAAAGCCTCTGATATATTGCGGAGCATGTTCCTTTCAAGGTCGCTCAGGAGCCAGTCGCCCGGCTCTTCCCAGCGGTCGGCACCTTCCCCGGCATTGCGCCTGATCGTTACCACTGCCACATCCGACTCCTGCGCACGCCGCTCAGCATAGCTCTTGCTGACTGCCACATCAGCTTCGGCGTCCTCATAGAGCGATTTCAGCTCGGCATTGAGACGGAAGCCTGCCCCCTCCAGACCCTGCATCAGGTTGAGGGTGTATGCCTTGTTCACGCTTCCCGAGCCTGTGCCATGGGCCAGAAAGCCCTTGTAGGAGCCATATCCGAAGAGCGCAATGCGCAGGCCTTTGCCAAGCGGAAGGGCCGTCCCCTCGTTTTTCAACATTACGATGCCTTGCTCGGCTGCTTCCCGGGCCATGCGGGCGTGCCCCTCCAAATCGGTCTGATTGGCAGCCCGATAGCCTTTGAAATGAGGTGTCTTGACGATATACTCCAGCAGATGGGTTACATTCCGGTCAACGATTTCCATCGGAAGCTTACCGGTCTTTACGCCCTTTATGATATCGTCCACCTGCTGCTTGACGCCTCTCTGCAGCAAATCAGACCCTCCGATCTCCTGTTGAACGGGGTCGCGGTAGTCATACCAGTCGGTAACGACCATGCCGCGATAGCCCATCTCACCGCGCAACCAGTCGATGAGGAGTGGCTTGTGATACATGGCCCGTTGCCCATTGAGCGTATTATAGGAGCTCATGACCGACCACGGGGAGCAGATGCGGAGGGCTATTTCAAAGTTCTTGAGGTAAAGTTCGCGGAGAGCTTTCTGGCTGACGATGGAGTTGTTCTGCGTGCGATATGACTCCTGATTGTTACATACGAAGTGCTTGATGGTAGCGCCCACGCCTTTCGACTGGATGCCGAGCACCTCGTAGCCGGCCATCGTACCGCTCAAGACAGGGTCTTCGGAGAAGTATTCAAAGTTTCTGCCACACAACGGATTGCGGTGGAGGTTCATCCCCGGCCCCAAGAGCAGGTCGCAATTATAGTCAAGAGTCTCTTGCCCCAGAGCTTCACCCACCTTGCGCGCGGTCTCAATATCCCAACTCGAGGCCACGAGCGTACCTATCGGGAAAGCCGTGGCATAATAGGTGTGGGAGTCGTCCTTGCGCTTGGCGGGAATGCGCACGCCGGCCGGTCCGTCGGTAAGCAGGGTTACCGGAATACCCAGGCGGGGAATAGGGAATGTATAGCCTACCGCCCCTACCTCTATGTCGGGTATCGTATGCCGTTGCGAGGAGTCGTTATAGATATAGCTGAGGCCGACGAGCAGTCTCGCCTTCTCCTCCAAAGTCATGGCCTTGACCACTTTAGTGATGTTTTTCTCCGTCAGTCGTAGAGCGTTGTCCTGTGCAAAGGCGGAAGAGATGCCGCACAGCATCAAGAACAAAATTGTTTTTTTCATGATATGTCAAAATATTAATATAACTTCCCTGCAAAGATATGAAATATTATTGAGGGCCCGCGAAAAGAGGAACACTTTTTTCATGGTTTCCTGCTGGCGAGTCCCGTTTCTCCCCTTAACGGTTTCTTGCTTCCATCCTAATGCCCGAAAGTTTGGAATTTTACCTCTTCCGGACGGACTGTTTGGCACCTTCTGCCTCTTCGCCCGCATAAAAACATCCCGCAGAAATTGCGCATTTAGAAGAATATTTCGTATATTTGCAGAAAATAACCTGCGCCCGGCAGACGGAGAACAAGTTCTCCCTGTCCTCGCCTGCGCTATTTCCGCTGAAAATACAAGCAGTATGACCCAAGAAGAAAAGACCCGGACGGAAGAGCGAATCGTGGATGTGCTGAAAACCGTCTACGACCCCGAGATACCTGTAGACATATGGAATCTGGGAATGATCTATAAGATAGAGGTGAAAGACGACCATACCGTAGACCTCGACATGACCTTCACCGCGCCCTCGTGCCCCGCCGCCGACTTCATTCTGGAGGATGTGCGGACCAAGGTGGAAAGCCTCGAAGAAGTGAAATCTGCCAATGTAAACCTGGTGTTCGAGCCTGCCTGGGATCAGAGTATGATGAGTGAGGAGGCACGGGTGGAACTCGGCTTCGACTGAGAAAGCGGCAGGCACTCTCCTATTCTCAACTCCCGTGAAGCAGGAAACGGCCTCGCAGACAGCATAAAACATAAAAACCAACAAAGCATTATGCCAAACCTCTCACAAATAGAGACTGCAACGACAACAAGCCGAAACCATGAAGAGGCAAAATATGTCTACTTCCTCTCCGACGCGCACCTCGGTTCTCTGGCCATCCAGCACGCACGGACGCAGGAACGCCGACTGGTTCGCTTCCTCGACAGCATCAAATATAAGGCCGCGGCCATCTATCTGCTGGGCGACATGTTCGACTTTTGGGATGAATACAAGTATGTAATCCCGAAAGGCTACACACGCTTCTTAGGTAAACTTTCGGAACTCACGGACATGGGGGTAGAAGTGAATTATTTCACCGGGAACCACGACATCTGGACCTACGGGTATCTTGAAAAGGAATGCGGAGTCATCCTCCATCGTGCTCCTATTACCACCGAAATTTACGACAAGGTATTCTTCCTTGCCCATGGCGACGGTCTTGGAGATCCTGACGCCAAGTTCAAGTTCCTCAGGAAAGCGTTCCACAACCGAAGTTGCCAACGCCTTCTGAACTTCTTTCACCCGTGGTGGGGAATGCAATTGGGACTCAACTGGGCAAAACACAGCCGCCTGAAACGAGCCGACGGCAAAGAGATGCCCTACATGGGAGAAGACAAGGAATATCTCGTTAGATTCACCAAGGAATACATGAAGACACATCCCGATGTGGATTACTATATCTACGGACACCGCCACATCGAGCTCGATCTCACCCTTTCACGGAAAACACGCATGCTCATCCTTGGTGATTGGATACGGCAATTCACCTATGCTGTCTTCGACGGAGAGCACATGTTTCTCGAAGAGTATGTAGAAGGCGAGAGCCGGCCTTGACAAAACCCTGACACCGAACTAATCATAAGAACCATGGAAATAACCTTGAAACAGCTAGCCATCCTCGTATTGCTTTTGACAATACCACTATGTGTATCGGCACAAGAAGAGACTGCCAACACCACCAATCGTTACAGGGAGGCCAACGCCCAACTGGGACTGCCAAAGAAGAGTGAGAAAAGGGTCGTATTCCTCGGCAATTCCATTACTGAGGGGTGGATTCGTAAACGCCCGGACTTCTTTAAGGAGCACGGCTATATCGGCCGCGGAATCAGCGGACAGACAACCTACCACTTTCTTCTCCGTATCAGAGAGGATGTCATAAACCTCCGTCCAAAGGTAATGGTATTTAATTATGGAACCAACGACATCGCAGAAAACAGCGGAAAATACGACGAAGATCTTACCTTTGGGAATATCCAGACACTCATAGAACTGGCCAAACTCCATAAAATCAAGGTCATCCTCGCCTCCTGTCTGCCTGCAAAAGGATTCGGTTGGAGGAAGAATATTACAGATGCCATGGACAAGATACGCCACTTGAATGCACGCGTTAAAGCATTTGCTGAGGCAAACAAGATCCCCTATGTAGACTATTTTTCCTCCATGTTGTCGAAAGATGGTGAAGAATTAAACCCCGACTATTGCACCGATGGCGTACACCCCAACGAAAAAGGATATGCTGTCATGGAAAGGCTCATCGCCCCCATTATAGAGAAATATAGATAGGCCTGGTTTAAAAAAGATTAATCTGCATCGTTCTCCCGATATTTTTACTATATTTGCGTCAACAATTTATTAAACTTTAAACATACCATAGAATATGAAGTATCCAAAGATTGGAATACGCCCCATCATTGACGGTCGTCAAGGAGGCGTTCGTGAGAGTCTTGAAGACAAGACCATGAATCTGGCTCATGCCGTTGCAGACCTGCTTTCGGGCAAACTGAAATATCGCGACGGAACGCCCGTTCAATGCGTAATTGCCGACAGCACCATCGGCCGTGTTGCCGAAGCTGCCGCCTGTGCGGAAAAATTCGAGGGCGCAGGAGTATGCGCCACCATCTCCGTAACTTCCTGCTGGTGCTACGGAGCGGAAACGATGGACATGAATCCGCATTGGCCCAAGGCTGTCTGGGGTTTCAACGGGACCGAGCGCCCGGGAGCCGTCTACCTCGCGGCGGTATTGGCGGCCTATTCACAGAAAGGCCTTCCCGCCTACGGAATCTACGGACATGATGTGCAGGACATAGAAGACAACACCATCCCGGGCGATGTGGAGGAGAAGCTGCTGCGCTTTGCCCGTGCTGCCGTTGCTGTTGGCGAGATGCGCGGCCAGTCCTACCTATCGATCGGTAGTGTAACCATGGGTATTGCCGGAAGTATCATCAACACCGATTTCTTCCAGAAATATCTCGGCATGAGGACAGAAAGCGTGGACGAAGTAGAGATTCTTCGCCGCATGGACCTTGGCATCTACGACCATGAAGAGTATGAGAAAGCCATGGCATGGGTCAATAAATACATCAAGCCCAACGAAGGATGGGACAAGAACCCAGCCGAGAAACAGAAGACCCGCGCGGAGAAGGAAAAAGACTGGGAGTTCGTTGTCAAGATGACGCTCATCGTCAACGACCTCTACCATGGCAACCCGAAGCTCCGCGAGATGGGATTCAAGGAAGAGGCACTCGGCCATCACGCCATTGCCGGAGGATTCCAAGGGCAGCGTCAGTGGACGGACTGGATGCCAAACGGCGACTTTACCGAGACTCTCCTCAACACCACTTTCGATTGGAACGGGCGGCGCGAGCCTTCCATCCTGGCCACCGAAAACGACACCCTCAACGGCACCGCGATGCTGCTCGGATATCTGCTCACCAACCAGCCGATGATTTTCTCGGATGTGCGCACCTACTGGAGCCCCGAAGCCGTGAAGAGAGTTACGGGCAAGGAGCTGTCCGGTACTGCCCGTAATGGCATCATTCACCTTATTAACTCTGGCGCGACGACCATGGACGGCTCCGGCCAATGCCAGGATTCAGAAGGTAATCCCACCATGAAACCATTCTGGGAAGTTACCGCCGAGGACGAGAAACGCTGCCTGGAACATACGCAGTGGATGCCGGCCGACCGCGATTATTTCCGTGGGGGCGGCTTCAGCGTCCACTTCCTGTCGAGGGGAGAGTTCCCCGCAACCATGGTTCGCGTGAACATCGTCGACGGTCTCGGCCCCGTATTGCAGCTTGCCGAAGGATGGGTAGTCAATATTGATCCAGAAATTCACGATGTTCTAGACAAGAGAACGGACCCCACATGGCCTACCACTTGGTTCACACCGCGCACGGATGCCGCAAAGGATGCATTCAAGGACGTCTATTCTGTGATGAACAACTGGGGTGCCAACCACGGGGCCATCACCTACGGGCATATCGGTGCCGACCTGATCACCCTCGCTGCGATGCTCCGCATTCCTGTATGCATGCACAATGTAGAAGACAAGAACCTCTTCCGCCCGTCGGCATGGAACGCGTTCGGCATGGACAAGGAAGGTGCTGACTACAGAGCATGCCAGAATTTCGGCCCCATCTACAAATAGCCGATAGACCTGATATCCGCTTCAACCCCACCGCCCCTTCCTCTTTCACGAGGAAGAGGGCCAGGGGTTGAGTTTATAAAAACCTATAAAGATAACCATCCTGATTTATGGAAAAGAAGAAAGTCGTGGAGAAGAAGTATCTTCTCATTTTCATCCTGCTGACCTCATTGTTTGCCCTTTGGGGATTCGCGAACGACATTACCAACCCCATGGTTGCCGCCTTCCAAACGGTAATGGAGATTTCCGCGGCCAAGGCGTCGCTTGTTCAGTTCGCCTTTTACGGCGGCTATTTCACCATGGCGATCCCCGCGGCCCTGTTCATCCGCAAATACAGCTATAAGAGCGGCATCATCCTGGGACTCGGGCTCTATGCCTTCGGGGCATTCATGTTCATCCCCGCGGCCATTTATCAGCAGTTCTCGTTCTTCTGCATTTCCCTCTATATCCTGACATTCGGACTTGCCTTCCTCGAGACAACGGCCAATCCCTTCGTGCTCTCACTGGGTTCCAAGGAGACATCCACACGCCGCCTCAACTTCGCGCAGGCCTTCAATCCCATGGGATCGCTGATGGGCATGAGCGTAGCCTCGCTCATCGTGCTGCCGAACCTTATCTCCGACCAGCGCGATGCAGCAGGAAAGGTTATCTTCCCGATGCTCTCTGAGGCGGAGAAAGCTGGCATCCGCCTTCACGACCTTGCGGTGATCCGCGATCCGTATGTAGCCATCGGACTGGTAGTATTACTGGTGCTGACAACCTTCGTATTCATCAAGGTGCCCAAAACCGATTATTCCGAGAATACCCACACCAACAATGCCAAGACCACACTGCGGAATCTATGGCACAATCCATCCTATCGCGAGGGCGTGGCAGCACAGATGTTCTACATCGCCGCGCAGATCATGGTATGGACTTTCATCATCCAGTATGCCGACAACCTCGGCATCAACAAGGCCAAGGCGCAGATGTATAACATCGTGGCCATGGTGTTCTTCCTCTGCGGGCGATTCCTCGCAACAGCCTTGATGAAGTATGTAAACACCCGGAAGCTGCTCGCCCTCTTCGCTGTCGGCGCAGGAATATGCACCATAGGGGCCATCTGCGTCGTAGGAATGGCAGGCCTCTACAGCCTCGTAGGCATCAGCATCTTCATGTCGCTGATGTTTCCCACCATCTACGGAATCGCCCTCGAGCATGTGGACAACCAAGACGCCAGCCTCGGAGCAGCATTCCTCGTCATGGCAATCGTCGGTGGAGCCGTCATGCCGCCGCTGCAAGGCATGATCATCGACCAAAGGGTTATCCTCGGCCATCCTGCCGTAAATGTCTCTTATGTGCTGCCCCTCGTGTGCTTCTGCGTCGTGTTTACCTATGCCGTAAGACAGCTGAGGAGGGAACGGAAGCCGCTTTCTGAATGACAATCTCGGCGATTTCGTAGGACAATTTCGGCGATTTCGTCGCACAAAATCGGCGAGATTGTCGGACGGAAGACGGCAAAAAGCAAGAGGACAAACCAGGATTCATCTCCCGGCTTGCCCTCTTTCGTATAGACTCTGCCGACATCCCCACCCTGGGACGACGGCTCTCCCGCTTACTTCTTCAAACCTTTCATGAGCTCAACGGTGTCTCGGGCAATGACGATTTCCTCGTCCGTAGGAATCATCACGACCTTCACACGGGAGTCGTCGGCCGACAGGATCTGCTCTTTGGCGCGCACATGGTTGCGCTCGCGGTCCATCTTCACGCCCAGATAGTCCAGCCCTGCGCAGGACTCCCAGCGCATGCCTTCCTGATTCTCGCCCACGCCGGCAGTGAAGACGATGATGTCCACGCCGTTCATGGCCGCCGCATAGGCACCGATATACTTCTTGATGCGGTAGTTATACATCTGCATCGCCAGATGGGCCCGCCTGTTGCCCTCTTTCTCGGCGGCCTCTATCTCGCGCATATCACTTGATATGCCCGTGATTCCGAGCACGCCACTCTCCTTGTTCAAGAACTCTGCCATCTCTTGCGGAGCCTTGTCGAGCTTGTCCATCAGGTAGGTTACGGCCGACGGGTCGATGTCGCCGGAACGGCTGCCCATCATCAGGCCGGCCAGCGGGGTGAGCCCCATGGAGGTGTCGATGACCTTACCGTACTTCACGGCAGCCACCGACGCTCCGTTTCCGATGTGGCAGGTGATGATCTTCTGGGTCTTGATATCGACACCCAAGAAGTCGCACACGCGCTGCGACACATAGCGATGAGAGGTTCCGTGGAAGCCATAACGACGCACATGGTACTTCTCATAGAACTCATAAGGCACTGCATAGAGGTACGCATAGTCGGGCATAGTGGCATGGAAGGCATTGTCGAATACCGTTACCTGCGGCACATCAGGCATCAGGGCGTTCACGGCGCGGATACCGCGAAGGTGCCCGGCATTGTGAACAGGCGCGAGGTCGATCAGGCTCTCGATGCCTTGCTCCACCTCGGGCGTTACGATACAGCTCTTCTCAAACAAGTCGCCTCCCTGCACGATACGGTGTCCCACGGCATCAATCTCGTCGAGACTCTCGATGGCACCCATTTCTGGGTCGAGCAATACCTTGAAAACCAGGGCCACGCCTTCCTTGTGCGTGGGCAGTTCTGCCATGATCTGGCGCTTCTCGCCGTTGCCGAGGTTCACCTTGATGAAAGCCTCGTCGAGGCCGATACGCTCCACGCCGCCCTGTGCGAGCACGCTCTCGTCGGCCATGTCATACAACTTGTATTTGATGGATGAACTTCCGCAGTTCAGTACAAGTATCTTCATTTTTCCTTAAATTTTATTTATTTCTTAATCTTTAATTCGCAATCTTTCATCCTTATGCCTTGGTATCCTGGGCCTGGCAGGCGGTGATGGCCACCATATAATATATGTCGTCTACCGAACATCCACGGCTAAGGTCGTTCACCGGACGGGCTATCCCCTGCAGGATGGGTCCTATAGCCGTTACGCCACCCAGCCGCTGCACCAGCTTATAGCCGATGTTTCCGACCTCGAGATTAGGTACGACGAGGACATTTGCCTTTCCGGCAATGTGGCTGCCGGGAGCTTTCGTAATCCCGACAGAGGGCACGAGCGCCGCGTCGGCCTGCAACTCGCCATCCACCTGCAGGTCAGGATACTTCTCCTGTGCCAGCCTGGTGGCCTCCAACACCTTGTCTATGATGTACACGCTCTTGCCCGTAGCCTTGTCAATGGCATCCTTGGCACTTCCTTTAGTCGAGAAGCTCAACATGGCCACGCGAACTTCCTTGAAACCGGCAACGCTCTTTGCCGTCTGAGCTGTCGTATAGGCTATCTGCGCGAGCTGCTCGGCGGTAGGATTGGGAGTTACGGCCACATCGCCCATGACGACGATTCCATCCTCGCCATATTGTGAGCGGCCCGTGATGAGCAGCATCGCACCGCTCACGCAAGTGATGCCCGGAGCACACTTGATGATCTGCAAGGCCGGACGGAGCGTGTCGCCGGTGGTACTCAGCGCGCCGGAAATCTGCCCGTCGGCATCCCCCGTCTTGATAATCATACAGCCCAGATAGAGATTGTTCTTCGTAACGAGTTCACGGGCTTGCTCCAATGTCATGCCCTTCTTCTTGCGAAGTTCTGCCAGAAGAGCCGCATACTCCTCAGACTTTTCGCAGTTCAGAGGATCCACCACGGTTGCCTTCCCGATATTCTTCAGGCCCCACTCTTCTGCCTCTTTCTTGATGTTGGCAGGATCGCCAATAAGAATAAGGTCGGCAATGCCATCGCCCAACACCCTGTCAGCCGCCTTCAATGTGCGCTCCTCTTCTGCTTCCGGGAGTACGATGCGCTGTTTGTCCGCCTTTGCGCGCGCTACAATTTGCTCCAATAAATTCATAGCTATAATAAAAAAGTGATATATTTAGAGGTATAAAATACCCTGATTGCTATTTTCAATTTACAAAATTACTAATTTTAATCGACTTTGTCCGTGGTAGGATGTATAAATTTTCATAAATCCAACGATTACCCTCCCATTTCCTTGGCAAGGATGCTTTCCAGCTCCTCGGCGGAAAGCCGCAGACGGAACTCGCCCTTCACGGCCACGCTGATGCGGCCCGTTTCCTCGGAAACCACCACGGCTATGGCATCGGAAGCCTGCGAGATGCCCATCGCCGCACGGTGGCGAAGCCCCAACTCCTTAGGAATGTCAAGACTGTGAGACACCGGCAGGATACATCCGGCCGCCTTGATGCGCTTCTTCGAGATGATCATCGCCCCGTCGTGCAGCGGCGAATTCTTGAAAAAGATGTTCTCGATGAGCCGCTGGTTGATGTTCGCGTCGATGAGATCGCCCGTCTCCACGATGTCATCAAGGGGCGTAACGCGCTCAATGACGATAAGAGCTCCCACCTTGCTCTTCGACATGCTCATGCAGGCCAGCACGATGGGCATGATGGTTTCCTTGTCCTCCCGCTCCGGTTTCTCGCCTTTCGAGGCAAAGAACTTGAAGACGCTCTTGAAGCGGCGATGAGCTCCGAGATTATAAAGAAACTTTCGTATCTCTTCCTGGAACAGTATGATGAGGGCAATGACGCCCACGCTCACCAACTTGTCGAGAATCGAACCCAGCAACTTCATCTCCAGAACATAGCTCACAAAGAGCCATACCACGACGAAGACCATGATGCCGATGAACACATTCAGCGAACGGCTCTCTTTCATCAGGCGATAGATGTAGTAGAGCAACAGGGCGACAAGGAGGATGTCGATAATATCTTTTATGCCAAAGTCGAAAAACATAGTCGTCTTTCCTTCCACAGAGGAAGGGCTTTTTTATGGATTTAAGTGATTGAACAGCTTAACCGCCTGTACGGCATCCTTCACATCATGCACCCGCAGGATTGACGCTCCCTTCATCAGGGCGATGGTGTTGAGTACGGTAGTACCGTTAAGCGACTCGTCGGGCGTTATGCCGAGCACCTGATGAATCATGCGTTTGCGGGAGATGCCCGCCAGCAACGGCAGCTCCATCACCCGCATCTTGTCCATCTCGCCGAGCAGAGCATAATTCTCCTCCATCGTCTTTCCGAATCCGAACCCTGGGTCAAGGATGATGTCTTTCTGGCCAAGATCGCGCAACCGCTGCACTTCCTGTGCCATCGAGATGAGCATATCGTGCAGGTTGGCCTTGACGGACATCAGGATGTAAGCCACCCCTTTCCCGGCCACCAGTGGGAACATGGCCGGATCCTCACCTTCGGAGACATCGTTGATGATGCCCGCTCCGAACTCGTCGATGGCCATGCGAGCCACCTCTGGGCGGAAGGTGTCTACTGAAACAACCGCTTCTGGAGCAACTTTCCGGATGGCCGTGAGTGCCACACGCAACCGCCGCATTTCCTGCTGCTCCGTCGCCACCTCGCCACCAGGCCTCGTGGAGCACGCTCCTACATCTATGATCTCGGCGCCTTCGTCGAGCATTTGCCTCGCCCGTGCCATGACTGCCTCCTCGGTCTGTACACGACTGCCCGCATAGAAAGAGTCGGGAGTGGCGTTCAGGATGCCCATTACCACAGGCCGCGACAACGACAGCAATCTGCCGTTTACATGAATCGTATATTCCATATCACTCGCAAATATACGAAAAATATCTTGCTTCTGGCACGCAAGACGCATTTTTTTCATTCTTATGTCCATACAAGACACGACAATTCCTCACAAATATACATTCTGGAAAGAAACCGGAGATGGGCAAAAGGATATCACATGTAAAATAAATTTATTCCAAAATCATTACAAAATATTTTTAAACTTTAGGATGGAAATACTCTCCGGAATGATGAAAAATAACCCTTAGAATCGCAGAAGGCGCCCTTTTACAGAGCTGATAACGGCCATCGGTATCCCTTTCAACGGCTTTTCACTTTCCTTTTTGCCGCTTCCGACTGCCCTAAAAGTCGCTCCCGACAGGGTATTTAACGGTCTTTTGGCGCCCGGAAAACGACAGGAAACCCACAAGTCCCTGATTTCCAAAATCTTAGAAAACTCCAGAAATAAGGCCGTTTTGCCACAGACCTCAGACCCGTTGCATTTCGTGAGGTGTCATGCAAGTGATTTCCGATATTATTAGTAGCGTTTTATAAAATAAATTCCGAAAACGGATTTTCTCATCTATGATCAACCATCCCTCCCCATCCTCCGGCGGCAAGCGCTTTCATCTAAAGCCCCCTCGACAGAATCCAATCCACTTTTTCTTCTTCTCTTGTCGCCGTTCAGAATATTTTTAGTAAGTTTGCAGAAACAAAAAGCATAACCAAATATGAACTGGTTCTTAGAGCAAAGCATCGACTACGCATCGCAAAGGTCATATTTAGATGATCTCTTCAAGGTATACCCGACAATTCCCAACGGCATAAGGGATATAGACAATGCCAAATGGAAACGCGTGGAGGCCGCCTATAACTCGACAGATAATCACGCACTCATACTGAGCTTGCTCGATTTAGAGATTTTCCCCATCAAAGACAGCTATGTGGCATATCTCAAAAGAGACAGGAGCGCACTTGCAAGAAACCCTAAAACCGTAAACCGGCTGGCAGCAGAAATCAGGGAAATGGATTTGGGCAACTTATACGAGAAATGCAGCCAACCTAAAGAAACCAATCGACAAATCGGCCCCATGTTCAAGAATTGGGTGAGATCTGGCGCTTTAGGATTTCCTACTTTGTGTTTAGAAGACTTCAAGAATACGAATGGGAATGCCATTTTGAGCGCATCAGACAAGGAAATGGAAGACTTCGCGAGACAGAAACTGGCCTATACCCACGAGAAAGGTTTAGACTTTCTGGCGCGCATAAACGGGCAATTTATCATCGGGGAAGCTAAATTCCTGTCCGACATAGGCGGTCATCAGAATGCCCAATTCAATGATGCCATCGCAACTCTCGAGAGCCATGCGGATGCCATAAAAATAGCGATATTAGACGGAGTGGTCTACATCAAGGGGGATGGCAAGATGTACAAGGATATAACAGGCAAGCATTCCGACCACAACATCATGAGCGCCCTGCTGCTTCGCAGTTTCCTAAACTCCATCTGACAATGAACACTCTTATCAAAGGCGACAACATAAACGCACTCAAGTTCTTAATCGAGCAGAGGCAACTTGCGGGCAAGGTAGACCTCATCTATACCGACCCGCCCTTCGCAACGAATGTGAACTTCACCATCACAGACGGCAGAGCAAGCACCATCAGCAACTCTGCCAAGGGAGACATAGCCTATACCGACAAACTACTGGGCAGGGATTTCGTGGAATATATCAGAGAACGGCTACTTCTCATGCGAGAGCTGCTCTCCGAGAGAGGGTCTATCTATCTGCATACGGACTACAAAATAGGCCATTATCTGAAAGTGATGATGGACGAGGTGTTCGGCATTGAGAACTTCAGAAACGACATAACGAGGGTGAAATGCAATCCAAAGAACTTCAAGCGAATCGGCTACGGCAATATAAAAGACATGATCCTGTTCTATACAAAGACAACAAATCCCATCTGGAATGAGCCGCTTAAACCATATGCCGAATCAGATATCGTGAGACTGTTTCCTAAAACAGATCAGGATGGAAGACGCTATACTACTGTGCCAATACACGCTCCCGGGGAATCAAATAATCCACAAGAATTCAAGGGGATGATGCCCCCAGCGGGCAGGCATTGGAGGACAAGCGTGGAAATCATGGATCAATGGGACAAGGAAGGACTGATAGAATGGTCGGCGAATGGCAATCCCCGCAAAATCATCTATGCCGACGAGAAGTACGGCAAGCGGTTCCAAGACATCTGGACAGACTTCAAAGACCCGCAATATCCTATTTATCCCACTGAAAAGAACATTGCCCTGATAGAACTCATCGTGCGGACTTCCTCCGAGCCGGATAGTATTGTCCTCGATCCCTTTTGCGGTTCGGGAACGACATTAGAGGCCTCGGCAAGGAACAGACGGAGCTGGATAGGCATCGACAAGACGGATCTGGCAATAGAAATAACGAGGAAAAGGCTCGAGGCCGGAGAAGGCAACTTGTTCGGGAACGAGACGGAATTCATCGACTTGAGTTCCTCCAAGCCTTAAACTCGATACCCTTTATCGAATACCGACCCGCCCATTCCTCCTCTACTCCTAATCTTCACCACTTTCCACTGCTGCCCCCTCGACAGAATCCAATCCACTTTTTCTTCTTCTCTTGTCGCCGTTCAGAATATTTTTAGTAAGTTTGCAGCAAATTCAAACTGGAAAAATGGATATCAAGCAACTGTATAAGCTTTACGAGGAACATCCCGTGATAACCACCGACAGCCGCGACTGTCCGGAAGGAAGCATTTTCCTGGCACTCAAGGGAACCCATTTCAATGGAAACAAATTTGCTCAGTCAGCGCTCGACAAGGGGTGTTCTTACGCCATTGTGGATGAACCCGAATACTATAAAATGGGCGACCCACGCTATATTCTCACAGCCGACTGCCTCACGACCTACAAGGAACTTGCCCGCGAACATCGGCGCCAGTTTCACATTCCGGTTATCGGCATTACCGGTACAAACGGGAAGACCACTACCAAAGAACTGCTCTCGGCCGTGCTTTCAGAAAAATACAGCGTGCTGCACACTGAAGGCAATTTCAACAACGATGTAGGCGTGCCCAAGACTTTGCTGCAAATCCGAAAGGAGCACGACATCGCCGTCATCGAGATGGGTGCCTCCCACCCGGGCGACATAAAGGCTCTTGTAGACTATGTAGAGCCCACCTGCGGCCTGATTACCAATGTGGGGATGGCCCATCTGCAGGGATTCGGCTCGTTTGACGGGGTGAAAAGAACCAAGGGCGAACTCTATGACTACCTCGAAGCACACCAGTGTCTCCTTTTCCTGGATGCCGGCAACCCCTATCTTGCGGGCATGGCGGCCAAGAGAAAATTTGCCGCCATAGAGAGATATTCCGCCGACAGGACCGTTGAGGCTGAAATAAAAGGCGAGCTCGCGAAATGTGCGCCCTTCCTGAAGTTCGTCTGGCACGGAAACGGCATCGCCCCACAGGAGGTCCAGACACATCTCATCGGTACATACAACCTCAGCAACATGCTCGCCGCCATCACCGTGGGGCTGCATTTCGGGGTAACGCCGGAGCAGATAAAGCACGCCCTGGAGAACTATGTTCCCGGCAACAACCGAAGCCAACTCACCGTAACGAATCACAACAAGCTCATCGTGGACGCTTACAACGCCAACCCCACGAGTATGCGGGCCGCACTGGAAAACTTCGTGATGATGCAGGTGGATCATAAGATGGCCATCCTCGGCGACATGCGTGAGCTGGGAGAAGCCTCGCGGGAAGAACACCAGAAGATTGTAGACTACTTGAAAACCACCTCCCTGAAACAAGTCTGGTTGGTAGGCGAGGAGTTCATGAAAACCAACTGCGACTTCCGCAAGTTCAAGGATGTGGCAGCGGTGAAGGAAGCCATTGCCGCCGAACCTTTCACGAACCATTACATCCTTATAAAGGGCAGCAATGGTATCCAGCTCTTCCAGTTGCCAGAAATTCTCTAAAAAAGGAGTGAGAACAGGAGCTAACAACAGAAACGGGGATTCCCATGTGGCGCATCGGCCATGAATGGGAATCCCCGTTGCCTGCATATCCTGCAGTTCATAGGATTATTTCACATTCACCTCGTCAAGGAAGAACCAGGCCGGATAGCCTACTCCATAATGCCACGATGGGCACAGGCCGATGGTCTTTACCACCACGCGGATATAACGCGCCGTAACGGGAGAAGGCCCTTTCACCTCGCCGGGAACGAATTTGATACTGGGGTCGCGGTCCTCGACAAACTCACGAGTACCCAAGTCAGTAAAGGTCTTACCGTCCTGAGAATAACTATAGGTTACGCTTTGGGGAAGCAACACCCATGCCCCCGACTGCATCAGAAAGTCGGTCGTGATGCTGCTGAAAGTTTTCTTCTCACCCATATCCAGTACGAAGTCGGCATCCTCGCCTTCCCATCCTACCCAACTCTCCACATACGACGCGCCACCATAAAGCCCGTCGGTGAGAGCCTTGTCGGCAATAGGCTGATAGCGGGCGGCCGGCGCGTGGTTCCACACCACCTTGGCGCCCGCGGCCTTGTTGCTGTTGACATGGGGCAGGAAGCGTTCCTCATAAAGCCGGCAGTAATCAGGCACAAGATTATTACGCTCATTGAGGTGGACAATATGATACTTCGCGCAGCGCTCCCTGAAAGTCTCGAGCTTGCGCTCCACGGCCGCCTTGTCAAGTCCGGTCTGCGTACGGGCTATTTCGAGTTCGCTATACTGTATGGGCAGACGGGCTATCTGCACCCTTGCGAGATGCATGCTATCCCCGCGCACGGAAGCTTCAGCCTTGTCGAAGAGTTCCTGATACACCGCCATACAATGCCCATTGAGCATTCCTTCCTTGTGGGAAACGGGCGAATCATAGATCCAGAGGTCGGTATTCGAAGCCAGCAAAGCTCCCTGCAACACCTTCTGATACTCATAAAGATACTTGCCTGCCTTGCCATAATAGCCGTTGAGGAAAGTCTGCATCAACGAATCGGCATTAAGATTAGGGTTCCACATCAGCTTGCCGAGCATATAGGCACGCATTTCCGAGAAGTCGGTGCCCCGCTGTCCGTTGACCTGCTCAAAGACCATGGTGGCATGGTTCTTCTTGAAAAGTTGCAGATTCTTCTGCAGGATATGGAAGTTGGGGAAAGGAACAATCATGTTATCGAAATTAATCCCATAGTCCCATACGAAGATATTGTCAGAGATGCGAGCCCATCCTTCAAGGGCACGCATGAAGTCACGGCCCGATGCATTGTCCGTGAGCGGCACCTCGCGCTTGCAGTCGATGTCGCAGAGCATGATGTTGACATTGGGCAGTGGCCTCACATGCCTCGGCGGGTGCATGCTATAGAGATAAGCAAGGGTGGAGAACTGCTTGTCGGGAAACCGTTCCGCCAGTTTATTGAGGAATCGGATGAGGTTACCCGAGGGCGAGCCCTCATATTCGTCCACCGCCCGACATGCCTCGCACTGGCAATAAGTATTGTTGCCGTCGTTCTGGCTCACGCTGATCATGGTCTTCCCCGGGTTCGCCTTGAAGATGGAATCAATCTTCTGGCAGGCGAGCTCGAAAACTTCTGGATTTGTAAGGCACCACTGGCTATGCGCCCCCGGCCGCCGTTCGCCGTTCAGGAAGGAGTAGTATTCAGGATGGCTCGTACCATATATCGAGGCCGGAAGTATTTGGTTGAAGGTATGCACCCAGAGATTAGAGGCGAACACCTCACTCTGATGGTTCAGCCTATACCATAATACATAGTCGGGATCATCGTTTCCATAGCTGAAAGTCTGGCGGAAACGGAAGGCGGGAACCTCGCGCAACCGCATCGCGGGCAACTCAAGGGTCGGCCTGCGGGGGCAGTCGTAGGCTTTATAAGCCCAATAGTTCACACCCATATACTGCTCCAACAGGGCCACGACGCCATAAATCGCTCCCCGACCACCCCCCGAAGTGATGAACAGCGAGCCGGCGCGGCACTCCACCTGATAACCGTCGGTGTCCAAACCTGCGCTCTTTCCACCGATGAACACGCCGTTTCGCCTGACTTTCGACTGGGGTGCCAAGGGCAGTTGAGTGCCCGATATGCGTTCGACAAACTTATTCAGCAACTCGGCAGCCTGCCGGGTTTCGGCAGTTGGGTCGGTCAAAACGATGGAAGCCTTGGCTTTTCCGTCTTTCACCAGCAAGATCTGCCCTCTCGACGGCATGGAACAAAGGGCAATAAGAACAATCAGGAATAATCTTCTAAACTTTCTCATAAAGACTAATATATGTGGTACCTCTTGGAGTTGAACCAAGGACACATGGATTTTCAGTCCATTGCTCTACCACCTGAGCTAAGGTACCAAGTATGAAAAAGTGATGCAAAGATACGCTTTTAAAGCCGAATCTGCAAATTTTTCCCTATAAAAATTCCCTCGTTTCATATTTTTACCGTATCTTTGCACCCGCAATCGGGATGTAGCGCAGTTGGTAGCGTACTTCGTTCGGGACGAAGGGGTCGCCAGTTCGAGTCTGGTCATCCCGACCAAAACAAAGCAAAGTGGCTGATAATCAGTTTCTTTTGCTTTGTCGGGGGTAAAAAGGTCGGCGAAAAGTCGGCGAGAAATTCTATAGTTAAATCAATCGGGCATTTCACTCAAAAATTTAGAAATGCCTAAAAAAAATTTTGTTACTCAAAAAAGAAAGACAGCCATCGAGGAGATTGTCGCTTGGAAAACCCCGAGGCTACATCAGGCTTCGGAATGTTATGTATCTCTTTCAGCGTTCGATCCTTCCCGAGGAAAGATGTGCCTGAAAAAATTTATGCTTGGGCATATCAAGGGCAAGAGGGCGCAACGCGCATACGGAGAGGCTCTCATCAAGAGGCTGACGGAAAAACTCGTGCAGGGATGGAACCCGTGGGTGGAGATTGTGCAGCCTCTGGAATACACATCCTTTGATGATGCTTGCGGGAGGTATGAAGAATATCTACTAAAGATGCTTGGAGAAGGCAACATGAGGGAAGACACCGTCGCGTCTTATACCAGTCGGATCCGAATACTGAGGAAATGGAAGGAGAAAGAGAAAATCAACCTGCATTATAGCTACCAGTTTAACAAAGTTCTGGTAGGACAATTCCTGGACTACATCTTTATTGACAGAAACAATACGATAAGGACAAGAAATAACTATCTATCATGGCTTAAGACTTTTTGCAAATATCTGGTCGAACGCGGGTATATTCCAAACGATCCCACAGAGGGCTATTCTTGCGTTAAGCGAAATCGGCAACTAAAGAACCGGGATGTCATACCCGATGATGTGTTGATAAAAATTAAAAACTGGGCATGGAAACACAACAGGCATTACCTGCTCGCATGCTACATTCTTCACTACCTCTTTGTGCGCCCGAAAGAAATGAGCTATCTAAAGATTGGCGACTTCAACATCAAGAAGAAGACTCTGTTTCTTCATGGCCTGAATACAAAGAATCATAATGACGCGCTGCTAACCATGCCTGACCATGTTCTCAGACTGATGATTGACCTGCACATCTTCGACAGCCCAAGCAATTATTACTTGTTTAGTCACGGATTTGCTCCCGGACCAGAGCGAAGAAGCGAAAAATCATTCCGGGACTATTGGCATCATTACATACGGAAAAATCTAAAAATGACAGATCGCTATAAGTTCTACAGCCTGAAGGATACAGGAATCACCAACATGCTTCGTGCCAATACGGATATTCTAACTGTAAGGGACCAGGCGCGGCATTCCTCAATCCTTATCACAGACATTTATACGCCCAAAGATTTACAAAACGCCAATGACCTGCTGCTGAATTACAAGGGCGTATTATGATACTCTCTCCTATATATATAATAAAAGGTGGAAAGCAATAAAAATCTTGTTTTCCACCTTCTTTCTTTCCTTCTTACAAAATTCACATGGCAGCTAAACTGCTAACAGGCATAATTAATGAGTAAGAGTAGCCCGTCTCCGGGATGAAGCACAGTGCGAACTACGCCTTCTCGACGAACTTCTGCGCCACGAGGAGTTTAAGGTCGTACATGCAGTTGGGCACGAACTTCAGGCACTTGTATACCACGCCCGCCTGCTTGTAGTACTTGCCTTCTTTCAAACTGACTCCCACCTGGAACATGATCGGGTTGTCCTTGCTGCTGCCCGGCTCCGCAGGCGTTTCTGCGCCACCCGTTGCCGGGTCATACACCTGCGCATAGCGGGGGATGTCCTTCAGGTTCCAGGTGCAGTTGTCCAAATTCTCTACGCACTTGTACAGCACCCCGTCCTGCCTGTAGTACAAGCCTTTCTTTAGGGACATGCCAATCAAAAAGGCAATGGGGTTTTGAAGCGTGCCCTTGGTGGGGTCGGTGTCTCCAATCTCGGCGTAGAGAGCCGCCGTATACACGGAGGGCTGGTGCTGCCGCTCCACGGTGTGCGTCTGCACGACCTTGTATAAGCGCCCGCCAAACCACAGCCTCTCGCCCGCCTTGACCTCCTTGCCGACCTTGCTCATCCATGACGGATAAAGGGCGGGCTTGGCGGCGGCATCCTCGTCCGAAAGACCATCTATCTTATCGGCAAGCAGCTCCTTCAGCTGGTTGATGACTTCGCCGGTGTCCGGCTCTGTCTGTACCGGGATCTCGGGCTCGTATTCTTCCCTCGTGAAGCCCAGCTGCTCCAGCATGGCCTCCGTGGGGTTGACAATCACCATGCCGTCTACCTTGATGTAGCGGCCGTTGTAAATCTCGTTGTCTTTTCTGTATCGTATCATAGTCGTAAAATAATTATTCTTGATATTCGCTCATGGGATGCACCTTGTCTGCCTGATACCCGTCAGCCGCCTTGTAGAGCCCGACACTCTCGTCGGGCACATACATGTCCACGGATATCAGGTTCGGCGGTTGCGTGTTAACAGGCGGCACGGCCGATTTGAGGACAAGGACGGATAATTTGAGACCATAGTACGTCATGCTGCCCGATTTAATCTCCCGCAAGCTACTTGGTAATACCAGCTTCCGTAAGGATGTGGCTTTATCCAGAAATATATATTGTATGCTCTCCAGCCCCTCGTTGAGGGTAACTTTCGTAAGGGCGTTCGGGAGGGCATCTTGGAAGAGCCAGTAGTAGGAGAGTACCCTTGTTGTCGGCGGTGTCGTAATCTCCGTGAGATTGACACTGCCCTTGCAAAAGGCCTGTCTCTTGATGATACTTCCGGAGAAATACCCCGTGAAGTACCGGAATTCATTAAACTTGACGATGGCGGGATTGTCTCTAAAGAGATCCCCGAAATAGCTAACCTCCGCCGCTTGTCTGCGTGTGAGCTCGCCCGCCATTCCTGCCACGCCGACAGTTCCGTATCTCTTGTTCGTGATTCCGCTCTCGCCACCGAAGTTCTCCACGCAGATGCGCTTGACCTCGGCGTCCTCGAAATCTATCGGCGTATTGAGCCATTTCTGGTGTGCCGCCTCTGTAATCATCAGTCTTCTTCTGATATTCCTCATAATGCCCAGCTGTATATAACTCCATAATACTTGTTCTTCACGCTGTCGTAGCGGATGGAGAACTCGTAGTGCGTGTTGGCCAAGATGCTCATGTCCACCTCACCCCAGTCCACATTGGCCGGGAAGGTGATGGTCGGTGCCGTGGCCCCGGTGTCAAAACCACCCTCGTAGTCGTTGGTGCTCGCCGTGTCCGTAGGAGCCTGCAGGGTCAGGGTGTACGCCCCGCCGGCGTCCGGCATGGGGATGTGGTAGAACTTGTTGGGGAGCATGGTAACACTGTTCCCGGACACCTGCACTATGGGCTTCTTCACGGCGTCGAGGTTCTTATCAAACTCCGTGCCTTTCTCCGTGATGAACTCGTTCACGGGCACTTTGCACGCCTCCACAAAGTCGGAGACGGCCGCCGTAACCAGCCTATTTCTACTCACAAAGGGCAGGCTGACGCCCTCTAAGCTCTCCGCCCTCGGAAGATCCGAAGGATTCTTAATTTCTAATTCACTTACTTTTGCCATAATGTATTTCCTTATTTTTAAAATAATGCTCAAACCAGACCTCACGGATTCACCAAAGCCAGCGGGACGGTCATATTCTCCTCATAGTCTCCGCCCCTCAGACTCAGCATGTACCTGTCCAGTCCGGGGCCGTAGTAATCCTTATGATAATTTACCTTCAATCGCTCGGCGTGCCGCCCCTCGACATTCGGGTAATTGTACAGAATGGTCGTGCTCTTCAGATTGTGGTTTGGGTCGGAGGTGTCCCATACGCCAATGTATGCTCCCTGTGGGTTCTCCGGAAGTTTGTTACCGGTTGGCTTGTTGTCGCTGTCCACCGCCGGGCTGTCATACATGCCGTTGTATACTCCCCCGTACTGGTACAGCCTGTTACCCTGCCCGTCAAGGGTGTAGGCCTCCGTGTAGACCCATACCGTATGCCTTAGCGAGGCATAGGGCGTGGTCTGCAAGTCGTTCCACAAGTCTTGTGCGGAGAGCACGGTTCCGGGCGGTATCGGGCCGAGGCTCTCCGAGACCACCATGCTGTAGGGTACGGCATGCCCGATAAGTTCCGGCATGCCCATGTAACCCAGGTTGTACTTCGGGGTGATTCCGTCCTTGTCGTAGATAATGAGGTACACCCTGCCTTGGTCATCCACGCCCTGACCGATGTACATCTTGCCGTCCGTGCCATAAAAGCCGACATTGTTGCCGACGAGGCGTATCTGCGGCTTCTCGGCCGAGAACAGGTGTATGCCGACGGACTCGAGCCCCGTCTTCAGATCCGTGATCGACAGGGATATGTTTGCGATACTCGCCTTTATCTCAGACAGGTACGCCTCCGCGTCCTCCGGTGCGGGCTGCCAGTCGGAGAGCATGTTCCCGGAGGTAAGCATCGGCTCGGCAATATGCATGCCGCCGTTGCGGATATTATAGGTATTGCACTCTATCTCCGAGACCCCGGACGGAACGGTAAAGGTCTTGGAGAAACGCTGCCAGGTATTTGTCAGCGCCGGCTTGACACTCTCCACGGCGATATGCTGCCGCTGCCCTTGCTGGTCTGTATATACTATTTCAAGAGAGGCGCCACGGTCCATCGTGGCGGGGTCGCCATGTACCCACACGGAGGCGGTGTACTCCTTGCCAGGCTCCACGGCCGCTTTGAAAAATACGCCCTTGTATAGGTCCTCTTGCACGCCTGTCAGTGAGCAGTCCACGCTGTTGTGTCCACCATGCTTGTTGGCGGGGTCGATAATCGCTCCGGACGACAGGCGGAACCAGTTGGGATGCTCCTTGTCGAACGCCGTTCCCTTGAGCAGGTTCCGGCCGCCCCCGGCCATGCCCTGTACCCTCGCTGTTATCTCTCCCAGCTGACCGTTGATGTCGAGGGCGGCGACGGTCGAGAAGGTAACGGGCACCGTGCGGCGGTCGAGGACAGAGCCGTCAGCTCCGAGCAGCTCCACGACGAGGTTGTCCGGGTGGGGCACATGCGAGTAGTCCTCCAGCACATAGGTGGCGGTAGAGATGCTCCCGTAGCCCATCACGGTGTCAGCGGGGGTGCCCGTGTCTCCCCGGTAGCGTATCTTCATGCCGTCGGGCGATGTGTCCCGCAGCTCGATGTCGGCCCCCGTTACATGCTCAACCTGGTAGGAGAGGCTTGCCGTGAGCTTTCCGCTGCCGTCAACCACGGCCTTTTCGGTAACGGCTCTCAACCGGAAGAACTCGGCGGCCTTGCCAGGCTTGCCGTCCGGTCCCTGTACCTTGCTCCACGAGTAGGCGGAGGGCTCGAGGGGTGGATAGGGCTTGTCCCAGACGGCTACGCCGAGCCATTTTCCGGGGGTCGTTCCGGCGACCATGTCTTCCGGGGCTGGCATATAATCGGTCAATGGTCCGTACTCTATCTGTATGTCATACCAGTAGGAGTCAGGGTCTTTGGTGATGCCGTCCTCGAGATAAACATACGACCGCAGCCATATCCCCGGCATGGCGGCTATCCGACCGTTGATTTTCTTTGAAAAAGACGCTTCTCCGTCCTTTTCCGTGCCGTCGGCCTTTAGCGTGGATTTTCCATCGGCAAACAGGAGATTCGACCAGACCGTGGTCCCGTTCTCCAATTTTGGGGATATGTTCGATTTCATCTCACCACTTTTGGCGGCGGCGCTGATATGGTATTTTGCCCGGGCGGAGAGGACAAACGGGATCTCTGCGGGCTGATTCTCGATAAACCCGTCGTACAGCGTGATGACTTTCTCGTTCTTATAGGCGGCCGGCTGGTTGGCATAGTTCCTGCCAACGCCCTGTATCTTTCTCGCCTCGGCGAGCTTTCCGGCTTCCGCCGCCGTAAAGGTCTGCCCGCCATCGTCGGAGTAGCGGATGTAGGTATACGAGCTTACGGCATCCCCCTTGTCGCCCTTGTCGCCCTTGTCGCCTTTCCCTCCCTTGCTGACCTGCTTCCGCCAGACAGTCGATCCGTCGGAGGGTATGTCCGTGGGCTTCGCCCCGGCCGGATTCGCGCAGAGCCACAGGGACCCGTCCTTGCTCACCCGGGCGTAGTAGGGGTAGGGCCTTGCCGTCCACGCTCCCATGTCGCACGGGACAGGGTAGGACTCCGGCGTGCCGTCGGGGGCTGACGATACGATGGTGAGACGGTTAACCTCCAGCTCCACCGTGTCGCCGATGTGCTGCTTGCGTTTTCCTTTGTAGGAAAAGGAGTCGATGCCCTTGTACTTGCTGATGCCGTCGTCAGCGTCAAGGACTATCAGTCCTTGTCGTTCCGGGTCGGTCTGCGAGCCCTCCTGCACGATGTCGTCGCCCGTATGCGGCGTGTCGTTCGCCACGGAGAGGTCGTAGCCCGTGCAGGTGCGGAGTCCTGGAGAGACTTCCACCCACAGGTCGCTGTTGTAGTCGAGGTCGGCACGGTAGTACTTTCCGGCCGCCGTTCGGTAGATGTCATCCTGCTTGGGGACGAGGATCGTATGCTCCGCCGCCGTGGTATAGATGATGACCTCGGGTTGCGAGCCCGCCCCGTCGGTATGGGCAAACAGGTACACATCCCCGGCCTGGGGCTCGACAGGATATGTCGCCGTGTACTCCTCCCATGACAGGGTCGCCTCTCCGTCTACGCTCTTGTACAGTCTTGACGCCGAGCCGGCGACCCTCGGGGGTATCTCAACGACCGGGGCTTTCTCGTTCGAGAGGTCCACATAGTGATATTGCCTGCCGTCCTCGAGCGTCTCCGTGCCCTTTCCCACGACGATACGCCAGTAGTAGCGGTTGGCGACGTTCATGGTCGTGCCCTCCACGAGGTTGCTGGTCTGGCACTTCGCCTGGTCGCCGATGCGCCAACAGTTGTCTATCGTGCGGTCGCCGTCCGTGCTGATGAAATAACAGCGATAATAGGACGGAGTCTCATGTTCGCTCCGCTTGCCGAGCACCTCGACACCGCCGTCCCGCACGGCGATGGCCACGCCTCCCACGGCGAAGACCATGTTCCCCATGGGCGCGCCGTCCTTGCCGATCGGGCGCACGGCGAATATCGTGTTGCCCGCCTTGCCCAGCGAGAGGTTGCCCGAGGTATATGTCTTCTTCCTGACTTCCAGCTCGGCCACGGTCATCTTCTTGCGCACTTTGAGATTGTCCACCTCGAGCGTGCCCGTGCCGTGCTCATCCTCGTAAAGGGAGTAGCCACGACCCTCGTCGCCCGCCGCATAGCGGCTGCTCGTTACGGAGGACACCACGAGGCGGTAGAGACGGGCGAAGCCGTCGCCGTCGAGATAGTACCTGCCGTTCTCCTCCCCGAGGGCGATGCCTTTCAGGAAGCGTATTAACTCCTGTGCCATGTCGGGGGTGTCCTTGCGGAGGATCTTGTCCCAATCGCTACTTTTTGGATCGAGTCCTAATGCCTTCGTAGCCACATCGGCCAGCCCCGCGGATATTTTTTTCGCCCCTATAAGGAGATAGTTGCCAAATTTTGTCATCGACTCCAACAAAGAGATATTGGAGTGCGAGTGTCCAAAGGATCCATCGCCCTTGTAGGCAGATGTAATCTCACGCGAGAGCCAGTCGAGGACGGCCGCGGCAGTAGTGGTACTCCACTTATCGGAGTAAGGACTCTGGACGGGAAAGAGTGCCCCGCCACTCAGCGGCAGGCGGTCCAGCTCAACCAAGCGCGGGGCGACGGTAAAAGACCCTATATCGGGGATTTTGATATCAAGAACCTCCGCGGGGATGTCCGTACGGGATAGATTGAGATAAGGTCGGCTGTCTGCATACTTGTAGGTAAAGGTATAGGAGGACGGGAGCTCCCTCGTCTGCCAGCTCACCTCGCTCTCAGTAACGACGATGCGACGGATATGCGTACCGGCATAGAGATACTTGCCGAGCGACGGGAAAAAGTCGAGCAGCCACTTGCGTTCCGGGGCGGAGAGGTGCCCGGTATTCTTCTTGTACTCCCGAGTCGTGTCGACCCGATATTCTTCCGAGTCGTTCTCTATCTCCGCGATGTTGTGGGTGTGCTTGGCGGTATTCTCCGAGTTTCCATAAGCCCGGAAGGTGTCGACGCCTCCCAATGAGTTTTCGAACAGTACCCACTGTTCCTGCTCGCTCCGGATATCGGAGGCATAATAACGCTGGATGTAGGTCAGTCTCTCACCATTCGTATTCTCCACCCAGACATCATAGTAGGAGGGTAAGGCGTTGATTTTTCCGGCAATGATGGCATACTGCACGGGGATGGTCCAGGCGTATCCCGCGGAAAGGTTGCCCATGGAGATCAAGATCTCATCATATTTCCCATTGTTGTCCACATATCCCTTGCACTTACAAACGGAATCCGTCTGGGCGTAGTAGGTGAGGAATTCCGGCGTATAATAGGTAACGGGCTTGACAGTGGGCTGCCAGGTGAGGAAGTTTGACCGCAGCCAGTTGGACGCCGAGTCGGCAAAGTGGTCGATGCCGGCACGCAGCACGGAGAAAGACCATGACTCGGTGTTGGAGGTACCGACCTCGGAGAGTACGGCCGTGAACTTGCGTACGATCGACGGCTGCCTATAGACTTCTGATATGTCCTGAAGCCGGAACGACAGCAGCGGAGTGATGATGCTCTGCAGATCCACCTCGACGCGGTTGGACTTGCTCGGCGTATAGGTATGTTGGACGACGATCGTATCCGTGTCGGCAAACTTCAGGACAAGAGTAATCTCGTTGCCGGTTGATATGACAAAATGACTCATGGTTCCCGCAAGGCAGAGAGAGTCTGGTTTCAACAATATATCCATGCGCTTTACTATTTATGGCAAAATTACGAGAATAGAGGTGGATGGTAAAGGACAAGCTCTGATGTCGGGTGATAGGTGTCGGGGGTTATTTGGGAACGCACTCCAACCATACCTCCGTCTTGGTGAACTTCCACTTGCTGTGCCTCCAGAACGATCCGTGCCTGATCATCTCCGATGTGAACGAGGACTGCTGACCGTATGGCTTCCCTGCATATTCGGCAGACGGGATAGGCGGATAGATGGTGGTGAAGGTGCGGTCTTTGTCGAGTCCGGAGTTCTCATACTCTTCTCCGCTGACCTCGGTCTGTCTCTCGTGTCCCACCCATTTGTAGGTGGTGTCCATCGCCGTAAGCTGCCCGTTGATAAGTGGGGCAGACATGACAGGCTTCATGAGCGAGATGGTGCGAAGCTCCGATTCCACGGGCTCGTTCTTGCCTCCGAGGACGAACTTGAGTTTGCCGAAAAAGAACGCCACACCCCGGATGACCACCTTGGCATAGGAGGGCAGGTTCTGTTTCTGCGACTGCGAGAGCAGCAGCTTGACCTTCGTCTCGTGCAGGGAATTTCGCAGCAGCAAGTCGTAATCACGATAGAACCGTTCGAAGATGCCATCGGGACCATGATAATAGAGGGCATAGTCGAAGATGCGGGGATGAAGGTCGCCATAGACATTGTAGGACGAGATGGTACCTTCCGGCCGTCCCCCCAGGCGATAGCAGAAGGCGAGCATGGTCTTCTGCTTGTTTGCCGACTCGGAGTCAGACTCTTTATCTTCTCCCGCCACCATCATCTTGGAATTGAGAGAAATGTATGAACCGACATACAAGAACGGGCCCAAATCGATCTCTACCTCCGTATCTTCCACGGTACCTTTATATTTGAGTTTCCGGAACTCCGGCATGAGATCCGGGATCTTGACCTCCTTCGCCTCGAGATCCTCTCCTGTATTGTAGTCCTGCGAGGCCTCGCCGATTTTGGTAATGACCTCGTAGTTGCCCGAGAAGCCCTGCTTATAGAATACCCCGTCAACAGGATTGAAGTAGGCTCCCGGATTACTCTTCACCATGTCGGCGAGGTTATCATAGGATTCGGAGATGCCGCTGTCTACCTTATCGGCGGAAGAAATCGTTACCCGCTGATAGTCTTTTTCCGACTTATAGGATATGACCGGTTCCTCCGTCATACAGCGGGTAAGGTCTTCTGTTGGTTTGGACGCCAATGCGTCCTTCAGGAAGACTACATCCGCCGTCCGCCGCCCCTCGTCGGATGTGAACTCACAGCAGAACTTCTTACGGAACACGGCTATGAAATCGGCGCAGGAAACATCGGGAACGAGGTCGGCGACCCGGATATGACCGTTGACCAGTGCGTCCATGACATTGTTCACGACCACCATCTTGGAAAACGGCTCGGTGCGTGTGAAGAAATTTTCCTGCAGCTCATAACCGAAATGGGAAAAGATGCGGCGGAGCAGATAGTTGGCCCGGATGAACGGCGAGATGTAGTAGCCCGGAGCCAGCGTGATGGGTACCTCTCCGACATACTCGGTACGCTGCACGGCATTGTAGTAGTCGCATTCGTCGCCCGACCTGTCGGGGTCGAAGGCATATAGAGAGTCCACCGTTATCTGCTCGAACCTCCCGAACCTGAAGATCCACACCTTCTTGGAACGGAGGGGAACATCCTTGCCAAAGGCGTTAAGGAACTTGTAATTGAAGCCCGAGTCCACCCCTGAGTCATCCGTCAGCAAGAGCGGGAATATACCATACTGCTCGTTGGTATTCGACCTCAGGTTGCGGCAGAACTCTATGCAGTCCTCCACCGGCGTGTTGTTGCCAACATGCGGGACCGGAACAAGCTCATCCCCGAAGATATCCTTGAGCTTGACTTTCTGGATGCGGGAGTAGAAAGACCCGTCGTTGATGTAGAACGAGGTGGAGATACTGCCTTTGTGCTGAGCCGAAAGCACGACCTGCCGGCATTGGGCGAAATACTCGCCATCCTGAATGGCGACATCGACGGGCGACATCTTGACACGGCGACCGAAGGTGTCCGGAAAGCCCAGGATGCGTCGGTTGCGCTCGGAGGCGGGCAGTTCGAGCGGCGTGGTCTGCTCACCGTAGTCGTTGAAGAACGGATTGGTGCGCTCAACCTGTATCTGTGTGTCGGGCTTGAGGTTGTAGTCCTCGCCCTTTTCAAGATTCGTTATTCTCATTGTCTTGAGGATTTATGGAGTAAAGGTCTTTTTATTAAGTTTTCGATCCGAACTTACGGGAGCGTTCGCGCAGCTGCTGCTTCCGGTCGATTTCGTCGAGGGCGACAGAGGCCGGTATGCCATCGTCGGCAAGACGATCGAGGACGGATGTGAGTCGCTCAATGAGAGTGTCTTTGTAAGATTCCCGTGCCATGGGGCGCACATCATTCACGGACGGGGCAATGCTTCCGCCCGAGGCACGCCCCCCGGCCTGCTGAATGAGGAACTTGCTCATGTCGAGGGTGCGGATGGATCCTGCACGCTGGGCCCGGTCGATGATATCGATGATGGGGGCGATCGTGGGATTTTCCACGGCGGCGTTGGATGCCACCCACTCCCGGCTATGTCCATATCCACCCTCACCGACGATGACGGTTGGCCTATCGACAAAGCCACGCTTGGTCGGGTCGTAGTCTGCATGGAAGCGACGGCCATCCTGCTCGCGCTCGATGTCGATGCTTCCACCTGCCTCCAGACCAGTAGCGACACGAGTGCCGGAGGCGGAAGCCGATCCGCTCGCGCCGCTGAGGGTCATGCGCTTTACCTTCTGGCGTTCAGCATTGGCAGCGGCAAGCTGGGCGGTACCGGTAATACTCATCAGGATGGCAGCCACCGTTCCTGCGATGGGTCCAAGCTCTGAATAGGCTCTCATGATGGAAGTAGCTGTATCGGCAACAATCTGTGCCGCCTTGATGGCGAAGTTTACATCGGCATATTTTTTCTGTATCTTCAGTTTCTCATTGGCCTTCTTCTTCTCCAGCTCCGTAGTGTCCTTGCCGGCGTTCTTTGCAGCTTCTATCTCAGCATCGTACCTGGCTTCGACATTGGCTTCCTCGGCCTGCTGAAGAGCCTGCACGGCATCGCCTGAAAGATTGGAATAATAATCGAACGCCTCCTTCATCTTGGCGATCTTGAGATTTTTAATGGCTTCCTCATATTCCGTTTCGGAGAGTTCCTTATTCCGGAGATGCTGCTTGAGCAGCTCGAGCTCGGCATTGTAGAGCTCCTGCTGCGAGGCGAGCCCATACTGCTGCCGAATCTGTAGGTGATGTTCCTCGGCCTGCTGATCGAGGTTGGCCATGGCCCGGTCATACTGCTGCTTGTCGATGATGCCCTTGTCATAGTCAGCCTTGCGCTTGGCAGCCTGCGCGGCATACTGGTCCTCGAAGGTATCGAGTCCGTATTCCTGCCTTGCCCGGGCCTTCTCCTCTTGCTCTTTGCGCGCGTATTCGGCCTTGATAGCGACCTTGGCCGCCTCGTAAGACTCGGTGAGCTGCTTCTGACGCTCCGCGTCGTCGCCGGCAAGCTGGAGCGAGGCCTGGTAATAGCCGTCGAGAACGAGCAACTTAGCATCACACTCCTGTTGGAGGGTCTGCGGGACAGACGAGGTGCGCATCTGCTGCATCTTGTCCAGGGCGTCATAATACTGCTTCTCGGCGTCGAGGTAAGCGTTGTTGACGGCTTGCTGCTGGGAGGCGACCGCCTTATCCTGCTGTTCCTGAAGCGCCTTCTTTTTGGAGGCGTCCTTCATGACCATGCCCTGCGAGCGTGTCTGATAGGACTCCTCGATTGCCAGCAGGTTGTTCTGATGCCGGATGTTGAGCGCGGAGAGATAGGCATTGTACTGTTCCTGCGTGAGACGCTTTTCAGTCAAGGCTTTCTGAAGCGCGTTGACATCTTCCTGATAAGCCCGCTTGGCTTCATCAAGATCCTGAGACCGATCGTGGGAGAAGTCTTTGGCGGCGAGCTGAGCTGGATTCGACTTCTTCTTCTCTTTACCGGTTCCCGATTTGTATTCCAGTCTGGCTTTTCTTTTTTCCAAAGCCGCAATCTGATTGTCAAGGTTCTTCAATCCTTTCGTATCGCCTACCTTGATAGAAAGCCGTTTAGACTGTAGCTCGTCTATTTTCTTTTTGATCCGGTCCAACTCAGCCCCGACTGTTCCTGTAGCTTTGCTCTCTCCTTGAGTCTGACGGACAGCATCCTGCTTGAGATCTTGACCGAAACTATCTATGAACGCTTTTTTATCTTCTTCAGATCGCTTGTATTCTGCTTGTGCGCTTCCCGCTTTTTTGCGAGCCCTGTCGACAAGGTCTTGTTTGGTGTTGCCCGTTGTTCCCCATGAAGTCGTGTAGGTGTATCCCCCATTGGCCCCTTCAGTGTCCGCCAGAGCCTTATTGGCCTTCTCCATTTCCTTTTTTGCCAGCCATGCGGCCTTGGTGAGCTTTGCTAACTCTTCTTTGGCCGCCTCTATCTCATACTTGCGTACGAGGGATGAGAGATAGGCGTCGAGCGCTTTCTTGTTTTCCTTGTATTTTCCTGTAGTCTCGTCAAGCTGTGCGTTGTAATTAGGTATAATGCGATTGAGCTCGGCGACGGCCTTCCGGCGTTCGTTCATAGACATATTTTCGTCACGCGCAGCGGCTACGAGTAAATCGATCTTCGACTTTTCTTCTGCCGCTCGTGAGATCGCCTCCTTTTTTACATCAGCGAGTCTTTTTTGTGCTCTCGCAGCTGCGTCAGTGCGTTTGCCGAACATGAGCAATGCGCCTATGACAAGCGTGATGCCGCCGAACACCAATCCCCACGGAGACAGCTTGAGCACGGTATTGAAAGCCTTTTGCAACGCAATTGACTTAGTCATCGTCTTGTTGAGAACAGCATGGCGGAGAACGGAGAGCTCAAGCATGGTATTCTCCACCGCCATGGCTGCAGCTTTTAATTTGCTCACGGCGACGGCACGGAGGCTCCATAGATGTGCCAGCTTCTGCGTTGAGATATAAGCGGTATAAGTGGCAATAAGCAATGCCACCACCTTTCCCAAAGCAAGTAGCGTATCACGATGCTCAACCAGATATTTGATGGTTTTTATAAGGGTAAGCTGTATTTGCCCATAAACATCCGCAAAATTTTCTTTCAGCGGCAGCAATACATCACCGAGGTCTTTCTGCGCATTCTCCAAGGCGACAGTGCGCTGTTCCGCACGGTCGGCCGCGGAGATATAGGTCTCGCCTGCGGCAGCAAGTTGTTTTTCGACAATAGATGCCACTCCCTTCATGAAATCTCCGGTCTTTTTGGTCTGCTCGCCTATTTCTGCGGCAGAGAGACCGAGATTGTCAAGAATCATCGGAGACTTGCGTCCTAAACCGGTAACGATGGAGTCGACCATGTAATCGAGCGACTGCCCTGTCTGCTGTGCCTTTAGTTGTGCGAAGGAGAGATACTTGCCGAGGTCTTCGAGTGGTATACGGAAGTCTTTGGCCTTTACGGCAGCCTTCATCAGCTCAATGTCTGATACTGTTTCTTTTGTGGCAGTACGGAGTGTCTGGAGATAATCCCGAGTAGCAATCTTGTCAAAAGCATGGGTAATGCCGTCGGCAGACTCGGCCAACTCGACGCTCTTGGAGATGGTATCGGACAATGTTCCGGCAAGCGACTTAAGCCATCCGACAGCTGTCTCTATACCCTTTATGGTAAGCTGGCCGAGGAAGAAGTTGTTGTATTCGTCCGAGCTGGCAAGTTCCTTGAAGTTCTTGGCATTCTGCTTCAATTCTGCCATCCGTGCATTGACTGTCTGAAGGCGGCTTTCAAGGTCGGCATATTGCTTAGGATTGAGTGCTTGTGACACATTGTCAAGCTCCTTTTGTAAGGACTTTGACTGTTTCCTAAGTTGCGACATGGTCATCGCATTGGTGTCAAGGGACTTTGTCTGCTCCTGAATTTGGGAAGTAAGTTCCTTTATCTGCTTGCCCGTATCCTTGTAACTGGCTGCAAGTTTTTTATATTGCTCTGTTTCTTTTTTGCCTGAAGCCTCCAGTTTTATCATCTGCTGAAGACGCTGCTTGTTCTCATTTCGGAGAGAAGCCGACTGTATCTCCAGCTTGTGGATTGCCTGTTGTGCCTTTGCCGTCTTGACATCGACAACATACTCTATTTCGTCTTGTGAGAGATGTTTGCTTGACATAACTATTATGGATTAACTGCTTTTTCAAGTTGATTGTGGATGGCTTGTCTAACTTCATCGGTAAACCCGTAACGGAGTTGGGGGAATGTCTCATGATAGAGGACACCCCAGACAACACGGTTGTAAAGTGCGAGGTTACGGCGTTTGAATTTGGCGACCCTGTCATTCCGCTGTCGGTAAGCCATATCCAAAAAGCGGAGATACGGGAGTATCTTGACAAAGATGGTTTGCGATTCGCCGGTAATCTGGCTGTTGAAAGAATGCTTGGATAGGGAGGTCTGCAACCGTCCTGTCCGTAGTTGGTAATTGCTACGGACTACGGATTCCTGCGTGGCATAGATTTTTGAGATGCCTTTTTGAAGGGCATCATGGACGAACTTCTTACGAATGAGACTGTCTGTTACCATACTTGCTTTTTATGCTGCAAATATAGTAACAGACAGTTATAGGAGAAAGGACAGAGAATATCCTATTTAACGAGATGCCTGTATAATGGAATGCCTATTATAGGTGTGAGAAAGCCACATAACCCAATATAGAACAACTTTACAGACCACGGCTCGCCATGTGTGAAAAACGGCATCAAGGCAAGCGTTATCAAAAGAAAAATTGCTTCTAAAAGTACCATAATCCTAATATTAATTCCAATGCAAATATAACACTTATAGTTGAAAGTTGCAAGTCATTCCTCGAGTATTTCTGTTTCTATGGCCCGGAACAGTTCAAGCACGACTTGTGGGACCATAGAATTGCCGAGAGCTTTTATGGATTCCTGTCTCCATTGGGTGAAAGGAATGGCAAGATGAGATACATCAAAGGGTAGCCCATCATTTCCTCTACAAACAAGGGAGACAGTTGGGAAGTCCCTCCACCAACCTTGTGGGCAATCTGCTCCGCCAAGTTGCTCTGATCCGCTTTCGGTTTCTTGTGTGCTTTCAGGTTGTCCATCGGCATCATGGCTCGCATACCGTCGCTCGCGCATGGTGTCAGCAACCAGTCGCATCTGCGGAATGTTTCGGGCAATCCTTTCTGCTTGGAGTTCTTTCCTCGTTTCTTGAAGTCCTGAGCGCATGGAGTTGGCAAGATATATGGGAACATTCCTTCGGGCGATGAACCATACTCTGTCTCGTTGGTGTGGCGCACCGACGGAACAAGCCGGAATAACAAACGGTTGGACGGTGTATCCTTCACGCTCAAGGTCTGTACAGACGGTTTCGACAACGAACTGTTGCTCTTTTCGGTATATGTCGTCGCCTTCACCGAATAGAGAGGTTGTGCATCCCACCTTAACCGCCTCGCAGGGCTGTACCATCGAGAGGATGCCAGCAACATTTTCACCAATGACGAAAGAGGGCTGTATCTGCCTGATTGCTCGTAGCATCTCCGGCCAGAGGTAACGGTCATCATTCGCTCCAAGTCGTTGTCCTGCCGAACTGAAAGGCTGACAGGGGAAACCGCCTGTGAGTACATCGATTTTTCCTTGCCATTTGGAGAAGTCTGCCTGCTTGATGTTTTCATAACCGATTGAATTAGGATACCAATAATTGAGAATTGTGTTGCAGAACTCGCTGATTTCGCAGTGAAAAACATTTTGCCACCCCATCCAAAAAGCTGCGAGTTCGGGTGCGCCAATACCGCTGAAAAGCGAGGCGTGTCTGATAATTTGTTTCATTCATTTTCTTGTTTGTTTGTCAATGGCAAAATTATAGACTTCTGTTCTGTTTGTAAAGGACACCTCGTCTCCCGACGAAGTGCCCCGACAAACAAACATCCAAATGAATGGATGCTTTGACAAAAAGAAAATTATCGTTCACGGAACATCCATTTGAACGACAGTCCCTGGGAACCGGGACGATTGCAGAAATCGAAACCGGCCTGTCGGAGTGCCTCGAACACTTGGATAGGGCTGACTTTGGCGGAAGAGTCTATCTCCTTGATGGCCTGCACCACTTCTTCTGTGGAGAAGAAGTGGGTGGCCTCTGCCGGAGTTGACGCCGGGCGATAGGTCATTTGCAGGGCAGCCACATAGACGCTGATGTCGGTGATGGGCTGCTCTTGTGGTTCTTTCTTTTTACTCATTGTCTAACATATTTAAGGTTTGACGATCGTCGGCTTCGCCTGACGGGTCGACCGAGGTGAGAAATGTGCCGAAGTCCTTACGCAGGGAGCGCAGGGTGTCGAGGAAGGTTAGGGCTGCCTCAGGCTTGATGGCATGGGCATCCCGCCACTGGTCGAGCAGGAAGTCCTCAATGGCCTGAAGACGCTCGGTGCGCTCGTAGATATAACCTGGGTCGAGCATTGCTTCGAGGGTTTCGGTGGCTTGCTCGTTAAGATGAATGAGAGTGGTTTTCATTTTTTGCCTCCTTTCTTTGCCAATAAAGATTGAAGTTCTGCCAATGTGTTGACAAATCCTTCAAGAGTCTGCAACTTGTCTTCCCACTTATCCATCAGCGTACATTGCCGTGATGTTGCATCCCCGAACTCGTGAATATCCTTGTAATGCCCATACATATACGACGCTTTATCGGCCTCTCGTTGTACTTTTATTCGTATGGACTTCAGCAATTTTGGAAATAAAACAAAATCTTCAAATGGAATGAAAAGTCCGGTCTTAGCCTTGAAGCCATAGACGGAAGTGTCTTGTATAATTTTCATGCATTGCCTCCTTTCTGCTCTTTATCAGTCTTGTTAACACGATAGACCAGCCAGGCGGCGCAGAGGGCCGAAACCACGGCAGCGACCGGCTGCTGCTCGATAGCGACAGCTGCGACTATCAGGCACAAAGATAGGAGATTGATACGGATTGCCAAAAGACGGGTTACCGGGAACTCGCAGATTTGGGTGTAGAACTTGCTGGGCGTTGAGAGCCAGAGGTTGATGGACTTGATTTTGCGCTGTATCGTAGCACGAACGTCGATAGGCTGCTGCACTTGGGCAGAAGGCTCGAAATGAATTGTTTGTTGCATATTGCACGATGTTTAGCATTGCCCGGATCCGCCGGGTGCGGAGACAGGAAAAGCGGATGCTCTTCCTGTCGCTAAACATCGTGTCTTACACCAACAAGGGCTAATTCACATGGAAGGCATCCGCCATATCTTCATTGCAGCAAAGCTGCAATATGGGCATAAAAATAAGCCCATCGAAATCTAATAAGTTCGGGGCTTGATGTTACTCTCGCCCTTGATTGTGTATTACTACACGACATTTAGCGGTTACAAAGATAGAAATAATCCCCGAAACCTGCAAGGATTTCGGGGATTATTTTTGCGTAGCGTAAAAATTACCATTCGTCTTTGGTTTCATCTCGCTTATCAATGAACTCTTCAAGACTTTTGCTGAGTTCATTGAATTGCTTTTCACAGAGTGGCACACCATTTTTGAAATAATACTTGTAACTTGCCTTTCTGTTCATTCCCTCAATACCTATGTCTTTAAGATCTTTTGGGAGTGAGTCAACAAGTACACCCATGTGGTTATTATATTTTGCTTCATGGGAAGGGTCATGGCGAAAGTCACTCATCGTGAACTTCAGCCGACCATCTTTGAACTGTATATCTATAAGGTAGCCGATGTATCCCTGAATACTTGAATACATCATATTGGTGGAAAATACCAACTTACCTTTTCCCGTAAGTTCTTTGCCTGGGGTTGCATCTCTCATTACGGCTTTAGAGTCAACATAGGTCCTTGCAAACCAGTTCTTGGATGCCTCATACAATTGTTGGGCTGTCATACCCTCCTTTTGAATAACCTTAGTGTAGCTGAGAGGTTTCTGTGCGCTGCAAGTAAAAGCAACGAATGCTGTTAACAGCAATAGTCTTAATTTTTTCATATATACTATGTTTTTAGTTAATATTGCCACAAAGATACAAAAAATATAATAAGAGTACGAAAAGGTTAGAATAAAAAACCTCTTGGTGGACATACCAAGAGGTTTGAGTGTTCATTTAAAAGCGGCAAGGTCTTAGAATCTTACAAGACTCAACCTGTTTATAATATCATCGAACTTATGCTGAATTAAGTCTTTCTGCTTTGAACTTGCTTTTGCCAATCCACTTTTGTACTTACGCATCAATGAGGGATTAATGCCAATACTTTTGGCGAGTTCTGAAACATTGATAAACGGAAAGGCAAGGAAGAATGCGGACATATCGTAATGATACTCTATTTCGACTCCACCAGCGCTGTACCATGCAGGATATTCTCCTGTTCTTTCCTTCATATACTCAGCCTGTTCCTGAACGAAATTGCTGAATTCGTCTTTTGCCTCTTGTTCCGTCATTCCGCTTGCAAAGAGCGGAAAGTCATTGGCTGCATAGATGCTATAACCGCCATCTTCACCTTTTTCGATAATCGCAACAATTTTCTTCATATCTTTCTGTTTTAACTGTTATCAAAATGTTCACTTAAAACCCACTCCCGAAGGAGTGGGAAGCTTTCTTAGAAGCTCTTTAATCTTTCAATCCTGCAGCTTTCAGCATTGCATTCAGAGTTCCTCTCGGAATTTCCTGTGTCTTATGCCGGCCTACCGGAATTGAGTAAGGGAAGTCAGGATGCACATATTTGTAGTGCCTTGTTCCTCCCTTGATTGTCCAGCCATGCTGTTCAATCAACTTGTAAAATTCAGAATACTTCATAGACCGCTTGTTTTAAATGAACAATGCAAAGGTAACAATTCCGTTCCAAATCTCCAAATATTTTTAGAACAAAATTGTTCCATTGCCTATTTTTTAACATTTGAAAGGCCGTAATAGCATAGGAACCGCCACGGCTATAAATATCAAAGGTCCTTTTGTGCGGCAAGCTCAAGTGTCTCCGCAAAAGAAATCAACGAAGATGAAAACTGTTGATAACCACCTCGAGCATGTCTGAAATCGAAACGCCTCTTTTTGCCGCCAATAGGCTTAACCGTTCTTTTGCCTGCTCGCTTACACGTGAGCAGAGCGGAACTTTGCCCAGACATTTGCGACCGGAATTAGGGCGTGCACCACCTCTATTATCGTTCATAATTATTCCTTTTTATTAAAAATTCCGCAGCCTTGCGCAATGAAGATGCAAGGCGGTGAAGTTCAACTTCACCTTCTTGTATCTCCATACGCCATCGTGGAGACTTGCGTCGGTAGAAATAGCGTCTCGTATCATCTTCACTGAATTCGAATCCGTAAGGCTGGCGGAAACACTTGCTTCCATGGTGGCGTGCCACCCAGTCGCACATCTCCCTTACCGTCTGGATTATGACTTCGTTTGTCATTTCACGAGACGCGTCTTTCGGCAAATCTATGTGCATAGTCTCGTCATATCGACCATCCTCAAAGGTAATGACCACACCTTTTTCCGTATCGGTCAGCACCCAGCTATTTGTCTGGGTGCTGCTCTTTTCTATAATATACCTATTCATAGTTCCTTACATTCAGAATATTCCCTGTCTTCAAACATTGCAGCGAGACCGGACAGCTGCTTGTAGCGCAAGAGTTCGTCGGCATCCATACCGATTTCTTTCATTATCCAGGCGTCGCTCATCCCTGCCTTTTTCAGTTCGCCGACAATATTCATCATCAGCTCAATTGAGTGGCTTCCCCTCGCACGATTATGGCGGATGGTTGACGCCATACGGTTGCTTATATCTTTATCGATAACAACAACCGGCAACTTGCCTCCTTCACGCTCATAGATATCCTTGTGCGTAAGCATAACCGTATAACGATGATAACCGTCTACGATTTCATATTTCCCATCGGGCAATTCATAGCAGACGATGGGCATCGTGTACCCATCCTCCTTGATGCTTTCGTACAACAGCTTCATTTCTGGTGGAGCCACATTGTTGGGGTTATAACTGTTGGCCTGTATCTTTTCAACAGGCACAGCTTTTACATTATACACAGGAGATTTCATAAGTCCTTATATTTATTTTTTATTGCTTCTCTTCGGTCCATTTCATCCTTTGTGAGCGAGAATCCCATGTACTTACAAAGGTGGTCGTTTTTGATGATACAGATGCACATTCGCTTATAGGTTGGTATGTCCTTGAAGTTCTTGCCGGCATAGTCTTCCTGGTACTCCATCCGGACAGGCTTCTTCGTTGTCTTATAGTTCGTTGTGTCTCCGACTTCTATCTTGACGCCAGCTTGTTTAAGTCTGCCGATCGTATCTTCATCAAGGCATCCACCTCGCTCCTTCCAGAACCTGACACTCGTAGCGAGTTTGTCAAGGTAATTCTGCTTTGTCGCTTCCGGCAAGGTATCGAGCAGGAAGTACATGTATTGTTCCCATGTAAAATGTTTCGGCTTGGTGATTCTCTGCCAACCCATAGCAGTAGTGCCACCATATAAGCCTGCGAAGTTCACGCCATTGACACGACCGACCAGCCGGCCCCATGTATCAGGTTCTATTACCTGATAAAGGTGTATAGCCTCCATGCCTTCACTCAAGAAAGGAGAGGCTACACGCTGCTTGTGAAGAGGGACGCCTGCATAAAAGAAAAGGTCATATAACTTGTTATAATCCCAGTAATTCTTTGCAAATGCCGTCCATACATCCTCGACAGTCCAGTCATGTATCGGGTAAGCAGTAACGCATTTCTTTGCCGTATTCGTCCAGGAATATCCTTCCCATGTTTTATAGTTTCGGTCGCTGTGCACGGCGCGCCACCGGTTAAGACTTTCGCCGGTTCTTATGCCAATCAGGCAGCATACGCTGTCGTACTTAGATGCCAGCCATTCGCCAAACTCGTCTTGGAAGTCATAGTCCCATAGCTTTTCAGAGAAAAACGGAAAGTCTTTCTCTGTCAATGCATTGACAGGCTGGTTCTTTACCCATAGGTCTTTTTTGCTTTGCTCGTATGGTCGCCAGTATGACTGGAACATGCTCGTACTGGTAGTTACCTTGAATGGAACACAGACATGATAGATGTCAGCCTTGTCCCTGAACCTGTCAAGTGTCCGTTCCACATATTCGGTAGTCATAACATACTGAGCTTCATAGTCCATGTGAAATATTCCAAATCGAACTCTCCTCTCCTCTGCTATTTGGGCACACAGTTCAAGCAGAACTCCGCTATCCTTACCACCACTGAACGATACATATACATATTCGAATCTGTCAAATATGATGTTCAGTCGTGCCTTTGCTGCTTCATATACATTCATACCATTCTTAAATCATTTTCAGAGTCCTTGTCAATGTAAAACTTACCGTTGATGGTATAACAGCAAACTCTCCGATTCTCTATTAACCCAACGATTGGGAAAGACGCATTCTCCCGGTCAAAAGCAAGTAGCCGGACGGATTTTCCATCTTTGGTGCAAACCTTTGCCCCATTTTTGGCCAACTTTAAATTAAATTCTTTCATAACTCAGACTTTATTTCTTTAATAGATTTTTTCTTAAAATATTCAGTCATAGAAATCTTCTTCTCGATATTGGTATCTATCATACACTCCAGACCGACATCTCCTGTCAAATCGTAGTATACACAGTCTGACTCCTGCCCCGTACGATATGTGCGGCGTGTTGCCTGCATACGCAAGGCATAGTCCCAGATCTTATCAAAAAAGATCATATACTTGTAGTGCTGCAGGTTAAGCCCGAGCGCTTCCTTCTGATATGAAAGAACCTTTGCTTTCCTGTACCTTGACGCACATTCGTTACGACTGTCCACATACTTGCAAAAGATAATCGTCTCCCTTTGCGGTATCCGGGTGAACAAATCATCTATCTTGACAAACTTGTCTGGAGTGCAACAATATGCGTGCTGCATCTTCTGGGTCATTTCGAGGAATATATTATTGTTTCTGTATTCCATCATTTCGTTGTCAAGGAAATATTCTTTTATCTCCGTATATACATTTTTCTCTTCAACTCCTATCCTATATTCAACCGTATTATAAAGCTGTGAGACATTCAGTTTCAGATCACATTTATAGACATAATGTTCAATGAGACTATGCAGATAGTCAATATTCTCATAGCCATTTATGATCTCACGCGTAAAGCTCTTCCAGCCACATCTCTTCGTGATGGTCGTATAATCGCAAAATGTATTCTTGAAGCAGCTATAACTCATATTGAGGATGCGATGATCCAGAAACTCCATTTGTGACCACAGGTCAAGTAAATTTTTACTTAACGGAGTACCATTAAGAATCAGCTTGTAATCAGCTAATTTTGAAAGGAAAAGAAGCCTCTTTGTTCTCTTCGCTTCCATGTTTTTTATCTTAATGCTTTCATCCATCACTATAAACGGTTTCTTACTTTCGTTTATCAGGTTATATACTTGCATATAGATTCTGTCGGACATACCGATACTTTCCACGCCAAAGTAATATATCCTACTTTTCATCCCTCCCCATTTATTGATCTCCGTATTCAGATTCCTGATGGTTCTCAACGGTGCTATCCATATAACAGAATCACATGGAGAGGCATTGACAATCTCCATGGCGACACGGGTTTTCCCCGTGCCAGCATCCATGAAGATAGCTCCAACTTTCCATTTTAGCAGGTGTCGGATACAACCGACCTGGCTGTTTAACAAGGTGGCTGTCATCTTGCCAACGAGTCAATGGAGTTGTCTGATACAGGAGCAACCAAAGACGGCTTATGACGGACACGACTATAAGTTGGGAGCTGTTTATCGTTCTCGTCAAACCAGGCTTGCTTCTTGGAACTATATTGTAGTTTCTTTTTAGGTAGGATCCATGCTGCTATCCAATACGCATCGCTTTTCTGGACTTCATGATCCTGTCCAAATACACAAGATTTGGGTAGTATGTCTTCGCTACCATCGTACGAACGAGCCTTGCAGGCTTTGTCGGAAATAGACACAAGGCTTTCCAACCTTACTGAGAAACATAAAGTTCTCCTAAAACATTTCATGATTTGTTACAGTTTTTACGGTGTGTCTCACCTTCTTTAATTATTACATTGCAAAGATACGACTTTTATTTGAAATACGCAAGCGTTTTTCAAAATATTTTTTATAAAAAATAGCCGTAACTGCTAAAAAACTGCTACGGCTACAAAGAACGAGCATCGTATATTTATTCTTCGGAGACGAAACCGTGGCGGAGGAGGTCAGCAAGGAAAGCCTCGGGGCTTTCGGTGCTGACGAGATAACCTTCAAGTTCCTGCAAACGATGGGCAAAGCGGTGCATATACTCGATATCCGTGCCTTCGCTGTCGAAACGGCTGCCCATGCGAAGCTGGTGGAGAAAGTCAGCGGGGGAGGTGGCGACCACCCGATGCCCATCCCCCATGATTTTATAAATTTTGAAGGGTGGGCGTAGTTGATGTTCTCCAGGAATTTCCACACTTCGCCTTTGGGAGATCTCCATAATTCGGTCGAAAAAGCACTCGGGGGAGACGCCCTCTTCTTTCCGGGCGTCTCCTTTTAAATTCATTTTTATTCTTCTCATACTGCTAATTTTTTGGTTCTCAATCTGAAGTAAAGCTTTTCGCTTTCGGTAAGGAAAGGGATGTCCTGAAGGGTTGTGCCCGTCCGCACTGCACCCTGCTGTGCAAAGATAATCATTTTTGCGAGAAAATGAATCCAAGCAGACATTTTTGTGAAGTTTGTCGAACCTCCGTGCTGGCGGAACTCCACCGTGCGATGGCGTGCGTAGGCTTCGAGGTTGACCTTGTGGTAGCGGTTGTTGTCGAACGCAGCCCGAAGCTGGCCGATGTTGTTGGCGCAGTTGATGGTAGCCTCGGTAACGGCGGTGAGCCCCTTGCAATACCGGTTGTTGCGTCGGCTGCGTGGCATAAAGTGGTCGATGACTCCCTCGAGGCGTTTATAGGTAAGGATAAGGTTCTTCCAGGTGGCAAGGTCGAACTCGGCAGCGTCCATGTGGACATGAAGCCCGCAGGAGTCGTTCACCTTGGCATCGCAGAAGTCGAGCACCCAGCACACCTTTTCGAGTTCCTCAAGCCCCTGCTCGCCGTGGAGGATGGGGCTTACCAGCTCGAAAGTGTTATTGCCGCAAAGGCTTGCGTCCGTTACCAGTTTCCAGTGGTCGGTGTGGTCGGTGTGGTTGTAGCCTTCCACCTGTACGCTGATTCCGGCGGCGGTAAGTTCCCGTGCGAGGCGTTCGCGGGTGCAGTTGCAGGCTTCAATCTCCACCCCGAAATTGCGATTGAAGGTGTAATCGATGGACGGGGCGATGGTGGCGGCGGCCTGTGCTGCGGTGTCAGCAACACCCTGCATCATGCGCTTGTAAATGTTCTGTACGAATCCGTAGTTCCCGTTTGCCACGAGGTCGGCAACCTGCCGGCGTGTCAGCCCGAAGGCGAGAAGTTTCCGGATCTTGCAGGTCTTGGTTCCGTTCTCATTGAGAATGCTTTGAATTTGCTCGTTCATAATCTTATTTTTTTTGATTTTTCTTGTTTTCTATTGTACTGCTAAGATAACACTATCCGTGCGGACACGCAAGTAATATCGCATTTATAATCAGGCATTTAGCATAGTTTATCTTCCGCTAAAACATGATAAAAAAAGAGCCGTCGCAATCGCTGCGACGGCTCCCGACATAAACCTAAACAACTTGTGAACCAATAACTAAAAACCAATGAAAACAATCATTTTATCAACCTGTAATATCTTGCGTATGTGAGCCGGGTGTGGGGATTTCGGCTGATGATGTCCATGCGCACCTCGCGGCAGCCAAAGCGGAAGAACAAGAACCGCTTGGGGACACGGTGGACGATGATGTCGAGTGTGTCGGTGGCTGACACTGTGCCACGGAAGACGGAATCGGACACGCAACCCGAGAGGGACAACCATGGGTCGTGCCAGGAAAAGCAACGGGTGGACGGGTGGACGGGCGGACGGGTTGCCTGACTGTCAACCGGTTCACTCGTCAACTCGTCGGCCTGTACACTCGTCAGCGGTGCCTCAATGTCGGCGCGGGTGGAAGTGGCAGCGGTAGCAGCTCCCGAGATACGAGAGGGCTTGATATCCACCTGCCGGCTTACTTTGGCAAGGGTATCACCACTTTTCCGGAACTCCTCCGGGCGGAGGGTGATTGCCGGCGTGGAAGCATGACTTCGGCCGGCGTTGGTCTGGGTAATCTCTACCACGCCGTTATGGAGAAGCAGGTTCTGGTTCTCGCGCAGGCGGTCGCGGTCGGCTTTCATGTCGCAGTAGGCCCGGAAGGCAAGAACGGCAAGCCCCGCGAAGACGAGCATGAGAATGGTGGCGAGGACACTCCCACTGATTTTGATTTTAGGGAACATAGGCTTACTTGCAGATTTGGCGGACGGACTTGATAAGACTGAGCATCATGTGGAGGTAGTTGGGCGAGGTAGCGTACCGACCACCCCGATTGTCGCAGATGCGGCGCGCGAATTCCTCAGCATCGTGCCTGTAGGGCCACGCGTCGGCATAGGCGAGCTTCTGAAAGATCCGGGAGTACTCGGCAAGGCAGTCGGCCATAGAATCGAAGTCCTTGAAGAGCCTGTAGACGGTGTAGCACCACTGTTGTCGGCCCTTGACCTTGCAGACAGACACAATGCGCTCGGGAGGCGTGAAAATGCGATCCGGCGTAGAAAAATACTCGTGGGTGAGGACGAGAACGGTCTTGCCCGCCCAGTTGCTCCCTTTGGTAATGCCAAAAAGGTTATACTTGCCCACACGAGACTTGCCCCATCCGCTTTCGAGGATTGCCTGCGCCGTTACAAACTCGGGGGCGATGTCGGTAGCCGTCAGGGCTGCCGCGTAGATGTTGCGTGCGAAAGCGCGCTGTGCTTTTGTTGCCATTACGAATCTTTTTTAATATATTCGCCCTTGTCGTTGAAGTCTTTCAGCCGACGGACGAATGAGGTTGGAAATATGGGATAGATGGCCTGAATATTCTCCACACAGGAGAAGCCCTCGCGCACCATCATGAACACGCAGAGATAAGTGCCGATCCACTGGGTGGTTCCAACGATACTGCCCTGCACAGTATAATTGGTGAGGATATTGGAGAGGATGAGCAGCACGATGTAGACTGCGATCTTCTTTCCAAACTTGCTGAAAAAAGACTCGCTGGAGGCATCCTTGTGGAGCAGGTGCTTGACCACGCCGAGAATGGTGTCGAGGATGACGGCGATGCCTATCCACTTGGCGAACTCCCAATCCTGATAGAGGTATCGGGAGAAGTCTGCCACGACGGAGAGTGGCAGGGAGACGATTGATATCATGGGTAGCTTTTTCATTGTTGCCGGAGTTGAGATTTGTGACACAAAGGTAAGTCATTGTAGCCGGCGGACAAAGGACCGGTAGAGGGCGTGCGTGCCGAGACTGTCGGGAGCTTCGCAGGACATCATGAGCGTCCAGCCGACCGAGTGGAGCTCGGTGGCGACAAAGGGGACGATCTCGGCCTTGTCGAGCTCGCCCCGGGAGAGCCAGTCAATATTTCCGGCGTCGGCATCGGCCAGCAACCATGCGTGCACCTGGGCGAGCAGCTGCAAGGTAGCGTCGGAGGCCAGCATGTACTCGGCAGCGTCGGCACGGTCGGGCATCTTATTGGCGACGGTAACGGCCATGCGCTGGGAGACGCGGAAAGACCCCGGCGAAGATCCGAGCATGTCCAGCTCTCCGTAGTCAACAAAAAGGAAGGATCCGAAGAGTTTATCGATGCGCTGCTTCAGCTCGTCGAACGACTGTCCATAGACATAGTTGGCAATCTCGGGGACGCGCGACTCATCAGGAAGACTGCGGAGCGAGGCTACGAGGTCATTATAGCCAGGAAAGTCGCTTGACCCATTGGTGAACATGGCGAGAACACCGTCCCTGGACGGGTACTGGGCAAAATAGAGAAATTGGTCTTTTATCATATGATATCATCGATTACAGAGATAGGCAATCCCACCTCGTTGCTGATTTTAGTCTTATCCCAGCCAAACCCCTTCATGTCGCGGACGGCATCAATGGTCTTTTTGCGCAGCACCTTAAGATAAGTGAGTACATTCATCTGCTCTATCTGACGGGCGTCGCCGAGTCCGTCTTTAGAGAGGTCGTAGAGCGCATCGGAGGCGTCGGTGGTAATGGGATGGTCAGGATTGGACTTGAACTTGGAGAGTAACGAGAATGGGGTCTTGCTGAAGAGATAGTTGTTGAAAGCCTGAAAATTAAAGGAGATGGCCGTGAGCAGTTCCGGGGGTAAAGCAGAGAACTCCTGGGCAAGGGCGTGGGCACGTTCGGAATTGTATAGTTTCTCCGGGTAGTAGAGAATGGCCGCCATGAGGGGAAGCGATTCAGAACCATGTCCGATGAGCTCGCGTGCCTCTATGTATTGAAGTGCGGTGAGCGAGCAGGTGAGCACTCCGTAGCCCTTTTCCACCGTATAACCTTGATAGGTATGTTCCTTGACGCGGACGGCAGGGATGAGCTGGGCGCAGAAGCAGAGGTCTACGACATATTGGTAGTCCAACCGGCGCAGCACACGGGCTATGTGAAGATGCAGGCGGAAGGGGTCGACGCGCCGGCAAAGTTCGTAGGTCTCGCTATCCATGCCGTCGAGAACCGCATTGTTGTCGGGATAGTTGATTTGAAAAAGGAAGGTGAGCTGCTCGGAAATGGCCACGAGGTTGGCAATCTGCTCCTCGGTGCGGAAGCAGCGACGGTCCCAATTCATGATATCACAGAGCCAGTTGATGCGCACCTCGCCGGCCGACAGCCCGCCGGCTGCCATGCGGAGCAAGTCGGCCACGAGGCGGATGTACTGGCGGTCGGTCATACCGTCCCATCGGTTGGGTATACGGTAGATTTCGCCCTTATATACAAGCTCTATATCTTTCACGGCAGCATGATGATTTTGTCATCCGGGTGGTTGTAAGCGGAATAGCTGCTGATGTCGGCAGCGATGTCGGCGGAGAGGAGCGTGTCGGCATTGGCAAGAAGTTCTTCCGCCTCACGGTCGAGGCAGTCGGCAAGGGAGAGGGCTGAGTCGTGGTCATCCTTGCCCGAACGGCTGGCGTGGCTCTCGTCAAAGAGGTTACGGATGGTGGGCGGAAACTCGAGGATGTCGAAACGGCGCAACGACTTGGCAATGGTCTTCTTGGCGAGGGCAAGCAGGAGCATCGGGCGGACGCGCTGCGTGCTGTCCTCGGTGAGCTTGGCGAAATAGGCGGAGAGCAACTCATCGAGCGTTTCCTTCTGAAGGGGAACGGTGCGGAAAAAGAACAGATAAGAGCTGTCGATGGGATAAATCATGTCGAAGTCGGTCATGGACTTTATCTCGCACCTATTCAGAACGGAAAAATACCGGGTCTTGCGCCACAGTGCAGCCGGCGAGGTGGTGTCGTTTTCCCGTATCTCCGCATCCATGAGCAACTGCACGATGGTGTCAAGCGCATTGCAGTAGTTCTCCATATAGGAGCGGCGCATGGCTTCGAATTCGTATTTGTAGACATTCACATCGTTCTTGCGGCGGTTGATACTGTCGAAGATGAGTTGCACGGCCATGGTCATGTTGGCCATGGCAGCACGCAAACCTTCCAGGAGAGACGAGTCTCCATCTTCCTTGGAGATGGCTCGAAATACAGCCGGACTGATGGCTGTCTCTACTCTCTTCCGGGCTGTGAGTCCCGAAGGCTGGAGGTCGTTCAAGTCCATATTTGTCTCCACGCCTGGTGCATATCGGCAGAAAGTGGAGAAGTCGGTGAAAAGTTCTGTCAGTATATTCATGACTGTTGCTGATTGAGTCTATCCTTGGGTGATATGTCTTCCTGTCGCTGGGGTACCTCGCGGTAGAAGCCGACGCGGTATCCTTGCCTGTAGAGGGCGGGGAAGTTGAGCTTCAGGGCGAGGTTGAACGGTTCTGCGCAAATCTCGTCCTCGGGCGTGAGCGACATGATATAGATAAGGTAGTTGTAGTAGGCATCGGATCCTGACTTGCTGATCACGCCGTCCTTGCTCACTGCCGTGATGGAGGCATCCAATCCGACGCTTGAGAGCAGCGCTTCTTCGCTGCGCTTGTCGTAGGAGATGAGTGCTTCGATATATTCCTTGTACTTGAGGTCGATGGTCTCTATTTTCCACTGCTGCTCGTTGCCGGACGAGTCCATGAACGAGATGGATGAATAGGCCTTGCCCTGATTGTCTACTCCGCTGAGATAGTCGCCTATCTTGCGCAGTTCCAATCGCATATACTCCACGAGCAACGATTCGCGGTATTCCGTGCCAATTTCGATGCCGTTGTATTTAACCAAGACTTTATCCTTGGATTTGAGCAGTTTGTTCTCCTCGCATAGCTTGATGAGCTGGGTGCGCTTACTGCTCACCCACGCGTTGGGAATGATGATGTGAATCTTGGCCGCAAGCGAATTGCGCAGGAAAGAGTTGATATAAGTCGCAGTCTTGTTGCTGCCCTGGATATAGGGGCGCGCGCCCTGATGAGTCTCGTTTACGCCATAGAACTCATCGACCGATTTCTCCCGATGGTGCGATACCGCAGCATAGAGGTAGTTGTCCACCTCTGACAAAGCGAACTTTGGATAGACCTTGTAATTGCCTAACCCGTAGGTCCACCTGCCCACGGCGATGTGATGGAAGTCTCCATAGCCAATCTGCTCATAGGCTACATCCTGACGGGTGGTGGCGAGCCGGCAGTGCTTATTCTCCAGTGGCTCCAGTCCAGCAACGGGCGTCATACCCAGTCGTTTGCCACGGGCAAACCGCCATTTGCAGAAAAAGTCGCCGAAGTAATAGAAGTTCTTGATGTTGGTCTTGGCGAACTCCTGTGCCGTGCATTCCATGCCCCGTTCTTGCCAAGTGTTCATCCAATCGTCCCACTCGGGCAGATCCGTGTACTCACGCTTCAACTTGCCACTCTCCACTGTCTGCACATACGCACAGGGGCCGTGGCCATAGAGCATCTTTATCTCCTTGCTGTACAAGCGGGGCAGCAGGCGGTTCTGCTTGATCTCCATCGTTACCTCGTCGCAGAGCGCATTGTTCACCCCACGCATACACACCTGATAGCCATTGACACTGAGCCACTGGTGTTCGTGCAGATAGAGTTGTCTGCCTGTCGGCACGAGTAGTCCCGGCGTGCCAAATACCTGCTGTCCTTCCCCTATCTGGAAGGAGAACACATTGCCGTCCAGAATATAGTTTCCGGCGTTGCCGTAAAGTTCTATACTGTCGTTCATAACCAATTTATCTTGTGTAGTTTATATCCGTCTTGCGGAAAACCCATATACCTGATGAGTATGCGGTAGCACATCCTTGGCTCACCATCGCCGTCTTCAAAGAGAAAGTAGTTCTCCGAGTCAACGGCGAACCTGTCCTGTGGCAGCTGCGTGCGATACTTGCAGTGCTCCTTGACCACCATGCTCTCACCAGCCATGCCCTGCGACCTCGAATAGGGGAAGAAGCACAGCGTGAAGTCACCTTTCGGCAGCTTGCTAATCTCCCTTGCCCATTGCATCGCATGGATGCCGTCCATTTCGATTGCCTTCTTCATCACTTGCGAAATTACGCAATTCTCCTATGTGTGCAAAGGACGGAATGTGGAGCCGGCCGTCATATTTCCACCCTTTTGAAGGGCTGCACCTCATTATCAAAAATCAGCGGTGCGTGATAATTTCCGTCATTTGTCCATTTTGATTTTTGCTTTTAGAAACGCAAACCGCTGATTTTCAGACAAATGAGTTTTTGACCTATGTAAATAGCCGCCATTATAGCCCTGTTTTGGACATTTTTTATATCAAATATTGGACATTATTGGGTGTTATATCGTGATGTTTTCGGGCAAATCATCGGGCAAAGAACTCAATTCTTTCTTGATGATGTCCGAATAAAGACCATACAGAAGGTAAATCATTGCACTCGGGAGCTGCGTGGTCAGTCCGGGGCGGCGCTTCAGCTCTTCCTTCTTCTCGCTCGACTTATCCAGTTCTATCCTGCCGTTGGTTTTCTTCAACGGACTAACGAGGATGGCACTGCAAAGATTGGGACACTCGTTCTCGTCAACGCGCACCTTTGGCAACTGCGGAAGTTTTTCGGCAAAGAGCAACTGACAGAGCCGGAACTGCTGCCAGTGGTAGATGGTGGGCGCACCGTCGTTGTAGAGAAACACGGAAAAACCATAGCTCTCCAAAGCTGCCTTCATCGTCAGCGAGTCGGTGGTTATCTGTTCAAGTTCCTCCTTGGTCTTGTTGCCGGCACGGTCTGGATAGAGGTGGATAACCTTGTTCACGGCATCGGTACCAAAGAAGGAGAACACCTGCTGCGCAAGGTTCTGCTGGTCATCGGGGATATATGCCCAAAACTCCTTGATGATATCGAAGCGGCGGCCGTACTCCTTCTTCTGGCCAACGATAAGCGACTGGAAGTTACCCGGGTCGTAGCCTATGTAGAGAGGCTCGCGCTTATCGTAATGGCGAAGATAGCGTGCCGTGAGCGTGAAATGGTCCTTAAGGTTCAGCTTCAAAATCTGGTCGTAGATGTAACTGTCCTTGAACTGATGCCGCTCGCGGTCATAGGTGGTGAAGAACTTGTTAGTTACCTCCTTGTGCCGAATGGCACAGATGGCGGTCAGGAACTCGTCCATGTCGAGCGTGTCGAGCTGGGTCTTGAAGAACTTGGGACCGAGAATGTCCTTGTTGCAGAACGACGACGCACGGATATAGTAGATGGCATTGCGGCGCATGTCGGCGAGGCGTGGCTTCCACCGGGCGACAAAAGCGTTGAGCCGCTCGTTCTCCAGGCGTATCTTCTCCATCGTGATGGGGTTCTTGGTCTTGCGCAGTTCACGTTGGAGCGTGAACTGGCGGTAGAGCGACTGGTTGATGGCGAGCGACACAGAGGCTATCTCTTCGATGAGCCAGCGGTCCATCTTGTTCTCGTACTCCTCAAACCAATCGTCTTCGCCCAAATCCACCCGGGCGGTGTCGCTCACGCCCGTCACGCCCTCATAGTAGGCCGACCGCCGGATGTCTGCCGAGCCGCCACGCAGCGAAGGAAACAGGCGCGATTTAAGTTTCTCGCCGCTGTTGTGCTTCATCTCCTCGACGAAGGCGTGGACGGCGTTACGGCCGGCCACACTCTCGGGCTGGTCAGACGAAACGAGCTGCAAGTGCGCTCCGTTGCGGAAAATAATTGAGTGCTTGGCATAGGCAATCGGATAGCGCGGGCGGCGGAAGTGAGAGGGCAGCTTCGCCTCGCCCACCACATAGTCGATGCCATATTCGAGCATTGCCCGCTGCTTGCCGTTCACGATGACGGGGCGTGAGAACGACGCCTGAATATTCGGCCATATGTTGGTCATCAGGGCGACATAGGTCTTATGTACCAGAAACGACAATTCACCAGGCATATCGTTCACGACACGAATGAGCCGTGGCACGATCACCCCCTCGGTCTTACCTGTGGCACGCGCCCACTCGGCATAGAGCATGTTGGGGTCGATGATGTTCGCCAGCAGCTGCACATGATTCATATAGTAGTGCTCGAAGTCGGGCACGCTGTTTTCATACTGTCGGTTGTCAGTCATTTGGTATCTCCTCCACTATTTCCGCCTCTTGTATGTCCGCATCCCGCAGCAGACGCCTTTTCTCTTTCGTCTCGATGGGCAGCGAGTCGATGAGCGTGTGATAAAATCCTTGATTGTGCTTGGCAGCAATCTCCTTGAGGTTTTTCCTCGAGAAGCCGAGCTGCTCTGGTGTCAGCTCAGGTGAAATCAAGAAGAGAACGCCCAAGTCTTTGTCTGCTTCCGCTATTTCCGAAGAACGACGACGGCATTCCAACGCTGCGTCATAACAGGCTTTCATACCCTTATAGTCGCGGTTGAGAGCGCATAGTTTGGCGAGATCCTCATACTTGTTGGCAAAATTACTCTCCCAAACCTTGATGGGGACATTGCAGTCAACCTGGAAATAGTTGATTGCCTGATAAATCCTCGCCATGCAAGTACGCTCCTCTATCTTGATGTGCTGCTCTGCATTGATACGCAGCCTCAGTTTTTTTGCCGCCCTTGTTATATTGCGCTCATATTCGAAAATTTCTGCAGACCACTGCAACTGCTGCAAGAACAGTTTGACATCCTGCGGAATTCCCTCACAATCTCCATTCGTCAGGAATGTGGATATGAGGTCAGGGTGGATGGAGTCTAATTTCTCGATTTCACTTTTCATATTCCAAACAATTTCATACGCAGGTCTTTCTCGGCGCGCTCATTCTTGCGTTCCTCAAGCAGGGTAATGGAATCGTTCTCTCCTTTCTCCGCCTTCTTAGCGAGTTCCGCGTCAATATTATACTCACCAAGCGCACGCCCTTGGTGATATGCCTCGCAGTAGACATCGCCGGGAATGCCTATGCGGTACAACAGGGCTATGCGCTTGGCTTTTCTCAGACCGAGCAACTGGCAGATACGCTCGGGAGTGTAACTCAACGCCCCAAAGGTTCTCACCTGGTTCACATACTCGTCTGACAACTCTTCCTTGACTAATTCCGACATAGGATCATCTTTTTGGTTTCAGTGGCAGGGAGGACGGTTCCATTCCTCTCCAGCAGTATAAGTTGCTGTGGAAACATCGCCATGAACCTGCGTACCGTGGCAGCGACATACTTCGGGTCTATCTCCATACCATAACCAATACGGTCGGTCTGCTGACATGCCATGATGGTAGAACCGGAGCCTGAGAACAAGTCCACAACTACATCACCATTCTTTGTGCTGTTGGTTATCGGATATGCCATCAGGGCAATGGGTTTCATGGTAGGGTGTATCCTGTTAGCTTTAGGTTTGTCAAAATTCCATATAGTGGTCTGCTTTCTGTCTGCATTCCAAAAGTGGGCAGCCCCGGGCTTCCACCCATACAAGCAAGGTTCGTGCTGCCATTGGTAATCCTGGCGTCCCATAACGAGCGAGTCCTTGACCCAGATACAGCACTGGGCTATCTTAAAGCCTGCTTCCCGGATGGCCCTACGGAAATTTTCGCCTTCAGAATCCGCATGGAAAACATAGAATGAACCTCCAGGCTTGACAATGGCAAACATCATGTTGAACACAGACTGCAGGAACCGAAGGAACAGGTCATTCTCCATCGAGTCGTTCTGAATGGTGAGTTTTCCTTCCCCGCCACCTTCATAATTGACATTATACGGCGGATCCGTGAGTAACATGTCGGCAACTCTGCCGTCCATCAAGGCCGCTACATCTTTTTTCGCACGACAATCTCCACACATCAGCCTGTTGTTCCCAAGCCGGAAAATATCCCCCGGACGGACAAACATCTCCATATCGTCATCTTGCGGAACTATATCAACTGCGTCCTCCTGTATTTCTGATATGTCTGTCTCCGTGGAGAACAGTTTTTCTCTGTCAATGGAGAAATCTGTCTGTTTGACTTCATATCCAAGGTTGAACTTGGCAAGATCGTCTCCATTGATGTTGTATTTCGTGAAAAGCAGCGTGTCAGGGTTCTTCTGTGCAAATTCGGAATTGTAGGCGGCTATTTCCTCCACAGCCTCTCGCTTGTCTGAAGCCTGAATCTCCTCGTAGGGTATTTCCGGGATATTGAATCCATAAGAACGAAGTCCCAGCAGGGCCTTCCGGCGCTGGTGCGCATCGATAATCCACAGTTTGCCATCAGGATCTTTCCATACCTTGAATGAATACTTGAAGCCACGAGTGATGATGAGCATTTGCAGCTTCGATAACTTGTCCGCGTCAGGCTTTTTAAAGTCTTCCTGAAGTTCAATAAAAGAGTCCAGCGGGGCAGTAGGTAGGTTGCCCAAATTAAAAACTTTTATACTATTTTCCATTGTTATTTACTTTGTTGTTCCAAAACCATTTTAAACAATCGTTCATATTCTTGATGTCGCTCGAGATTCTGACGATCCTGCTGCCGGTGGTCCTTACGGTCTCCGCGCTTGAGGTAGGAATGGTAACGCTTGATATTGTCAAGCACATTCTTATGGCGGCGCAGAAACTCGGCAGGGTCAGCTTTGAGGAGTCGGATGAGCCGGGCTATCTCAGAGCGTCCGTAGAGAATAGGGTGCTTGCAGAGAAACTTCCCCGTGTCGTTGAACGACTGCAGCTCGGCGAATGCCTGAAGATTGCGGATGCGCAGTTCTGCCATGTCGGCTACGGCCTGTGCGGTGGGCTTTGTCTCCAGCAGTTCGTCGAGCTGCTTCATCTTTCGCCATGTGTTGATGCGGTCGTTGTAGATGACAGTGGCCATCTGCACATCTGCATCGTCAAGGTTTGTCCAGTCTATTTGCGAGTACTCTTCTTCTTTTTTTTTGGAGTGGCTGGTTTTTTCGGCGACTTATCCTCTCCTCCTTTTTCAGAGTTATCCACAGGGCTTTCAACAGGGGTACCTTTGGGGCCTGTCGGGTTCTCGCTGCCCTCACCGTCAACAACGGGGTTGCCGTCGGGACTCGTTGGAGGTTCATTGTCTGCTTCTTGCTGTGAGAAAAATTCACGCCGGTTGCGCACGATGTCGTCGTGGTCGGCTACATCGAGCAGAGCGAACAGAATATCCTCGGCATTCTTCCTTGGTGCGAGGTCGAAGCGCGTGAAGTCCGTACTCTGCGGATTCTTCCCGTGCAGCAAGCTAAGGTCGGCCGCGGCTGCCAGCGGATTGGAGAGCTGGCGAAAGTGATATAGTTTTTCTTTTGCGCTATACATAAAATTGAATTTAAAGCCCACCCCAGGCCCCTCCCAAGGGAGGGGAGCCTATTCCGACAGGCATTTTACCGGGGGCCTTGTGGGCAGTTATTGATTATACTTCGGTTCTCGACACTTCGACGAGGGTCGTGGTATCGAATACACGGAACGTGATAGACGCGCCTGTCTTGGCAGTCCATGTGGCACCGTCTTCGAGAATGAAGGTAGAGCCATCGGCGATGGTGGCGGGTTTGTCGGTTCCTGCTCCGATGAGCGTGATGTAGCGTCCCTTGTCGCTCTTACTGAGTCCGGACACGGTGGCGATGGCTGCAGCAGCGGATGTACCGTTGGCTATGGTGTAGGTGTTGGACGCCGGGGTGATGGCGATGGTGGTCGCTCCGGCTGCCACGCTTCCTGCCGCCGTTACTGCCGGGTTGCCAGTATAGACAAGTGGCAAGTCGACAGACGAGCGCTTGAAGGTTAAGGTAGTGTAGCGACCGTCCTTGTCGTCCTTCGTCTCGGTGTTAGAGAGGATAATCGGGCGTTCCAGCTCGCCGAGGATGTACCACTCCTTCTTCTTAATGTGCTTGAAGATGAGGATGAACTTACCGCCGCTGTATTCCTCAATGAAGTTATAGAGCGGCACACGGGCACCACCCATGATGATTACAAAACTATTCTCGCCCGTAGTGGTGATGTCGCCCTTCTCGGTGGTTCCCGTGAATGTCGGGATGTCGTGCGCCTCGAAGTAGTGTGGTATTTCTCCCGGTTTCAACGGTACGGGAGCGACCTCACGGTTAGCATTTGGCTGCGGAAACGGTTTGGTACGGTCAATCTGGTCGAGAGCGATGAGATAGACGATGTAGGAGATGTCGGATCCATGCGTGTCACGGTCGGACACATCATCGATATGTCCGAGTACGGCCATTGACGCAAGGGACAAGCCGGAACCTCCGGCTGCGAACAGCGAATGGTCGAGCAATGCACCAAGCAGCAGGACCACGCCGAAGAGGGCGAACATGACCATGAACATATTGCGTGCCTGCCGGTTGGCGTAGTTAAAGCCCTTCAGGGGATTGTACGCACGGCAGCGTTTTTGAATATTTGGCTTTTTCATTTTTCTTTTATTTTTGCAGGGAGCCGCCGGAACGGCTCCCTACGGTTACACAATAAATTTAATAAACAAATCAACTCTTTGTCTTAGCGGCCACCCGGAACATTGGGCTGAAGTTCCTTGTTGATAGTGCGCTTACCACCTACACAACGCTCCAGCTCGCGGAAGTTGCCGTCAGCTCCGAGGATCACCATGATGTAGTCACCCACAGCCGTAGCGGTGAACGCGGCGGAGAGATTGGCGAACTTGCCCGACTTGGCAATCTTCGGCAGATGGTCGGCCACACCAGCCTCGATGCAGTAAGCCACGCCAGCCTTCGCACCGGTGATGTCGGTGTAGGTGTCGGCGGTGGTGGTTGCTCCCGTCACCTGCCAGAAGCCGTTGGCAGCGTCTACCTTATCGGTGATGGTGCCGGCGAAGAGGTTGATGAAGATCTGCTGCCACTCCCAGGCATTGTCGTCCATCGCTTTCTTGGTGTCGAAACGACGGCCCGTGAACGAGGCAGAGCAACCTTCTTTCCAAGTACTCCACGCACGCACCTGCTCCATCTGTTCCTGCATCTTCATGGAGAGCATCTCGCCCGGCACGAATTCCAGGAACTGGATGTTGCCCGGCTGATGCAGCATCATGAACGGCAGCTGTCCGAGGTAAGGCAGCCAGATGATGCGGACCGTGCTGTCGGGAACGACATTGAGCGCACCCATCGGGCCGCTGAAGTCCGTGTCCTTACCGTATGTGGTGCGGACATTCTTGATCCACCACGACTGGTGGTTCTTGTTGAGATAGACACAGTGCTGGTCGATGTCCATGTCCTCAGTAACAGAGCTGCGTACATCGGCAATGAACTCCTGCACGGCAGGAAGAAAAGTAGCCTGTGTGTAGCTTCGATATTCGTCGCCAGTGTGAGGCTTGATGTCGTACTGATGGACATAGCGAAGCAAAGTATAAAGGATACCTGTACCTGCATTTCGGTAAGAACCGGCAACCCCTTTCTCGGGCTTCACATAGATGCCACGCATACGGCGTTTGTTCTGCTCTACCTGAGCCGTAGTGAGCGTGTTGAGCAGCTGGTACTCAATCATCGTCCACTTGATGGGGTCGGAGCCTTCCTTGTTGAGATAGCCGATGTACTTGCGCTCGAGTTCTTTCATCGGTCCCCATTCCATCTTGATCATCGCATCGTCCACATAACCCATGTGGTTTTCTATCTTCATTCCGCCCTTGAAGACCTCACCGGCCTGATAAGCCTGTGAAACCTCGTCGAAGAATGCGTTGAAGACGAGACCACGATCCTGATAGCCATAAGCGACAGGGAAGAACTGGGTCATGTCGCGCACCTGAAGCACACGGGCGATGAGCGCATCCTGACGCAGCACGACGAACTGATCGCCGACTCCGGCATTGTCCACGCCATCGTAGTTGGTGGCATAGGTGCCTTTGGCAAGTGCCGGAGCATCAAGCATCTTGTTCTGTTGGAGATACTGATAGCGGTTCTTGAGCGACTTGGCAAAGTTGCAGACTGCCTTGTAAAAGGCTACGCCATCTACCTGTTCGTCGACTTCCGGCATGGCAGCTGCCGCACGAGGATTGGCTGCAATTTGATTCCAGCGGTTCTTCATAGAGAACAGAGGATGTTCTACGCCAAAAAGGTATTCGGGCGTATTGCCAAATCCGTTGATGTTGAGAGGAGAAGCATTGAGGGTCTGCGACGGGACATCAGGTGCAGGTTTCTCGGCCATTGCCTTGAAGTCGGCGCGCATCCCCTTGATGCTTTCAAGAATGCCCTCGAGCGTGGCATTGCTCTGTGGCGGGTTTTGCTGTGCGCCCTCGTCACCCTCTATGGCAGCCGTTGCCTCTATGCCGTTGAGAACCGACTGGATGGTGTTGAGCGTGGTCTGGAACTCAGCAGCCTGCTGTGCGGTCTGCTGTGCAGCTTGCTCCGCGGCGAGGTCATCGTTGAGCGTAACCTGGTACTTCTTCTGGTATTCGGCCACGACAGCGTTGAACTCTTCCTTGGAAAGACTTTTTTCATCGAACTTCTGCTTGAGGTGCAGGAATTCGAGAACGGAGGTAAGTTTCTCTTTGAAATTCATAAACAACTAAAAATTAAAGCATTAAACAATATTATATATGGCAGTCTTCAGTTTGTTGGCATCAGCGTACTCACGCCCCATGGTGACGGCTTCGGCAACGGCTTCCGGCATCGTGCGGCTCCCGTCGGTAAGTCCGAGTTCCACTGCCTGTGGGGTATAGAAAGTTTCGCCACGCAGTACCGGCGCATCATCGGGGAGTTCTGCGAGTTGGCTGCGCTGAGAACGCACCTCGGCAAGGAACTGAACATTGAGCGGATCGAGAATATCATGCACAAACTTTTCGTCCTTACCGTGACGCAAGTCGTCGAAGGTCTTGTTTTTCAAATCGGAATTGGTAGCCTTAGCTTCTACGCGTTTGATGCCGAGCTTCTCAAAGTAAGGTTCAAAGTCGTAAAAACTGCACATCGTTCCGATGCAGCCGACATAGTCGTTGTCGGTAAGCGCATAGATACGGTTACCATGACAACCGATATAATAGCCGGCCGAGCAGCACATCTGCTCATAGAAGGTGAGAATTGGTTTCTGACAGGCACGCAGCGTCTCGCTCAGACGGTCAAGATACCATGCTTCACCTCCAGGAGAGTTGATATGCAGAAAATGGCAGGAAATCTGAGGATTGGTTTCGGCCGCCTGAAGGTCGGTGGCGAGCTGTTTGGACGAGAAGTACCAATAGCTGTCTGCCATGACCGTACCCCATACACGATGATAGGCAATGGAATTGTCTGGAAGCTGCTCATCGTCGAACTCGTCGGTAAGCGTTACGATAGGTGTATCGTTATCCTGCGCCAACACCTTCTTGAGTTCCTCCAGGGCAACATGTGTCTCAAACTGATACCAAGTGTGGTTTTTCAGATAAGCAGCCACTTCGGCCTGTGAAAAGCCGAAGGCTGCCTTTGTACCAGAATTATCTTCTACGATCTTTCCATTCAAAGGAAAAGCCGCAAGCATGGCTTGGCGAAAGCCGTCGATGGTGATAAACAACGGCTTTCCCGAAACAAGAAGGATTTGTAATTCGTTCATCAAAATTCTTTTTGATGCGAATGTACTATATAATAAGGTGTAGGCAAAAGACCTATAAAAGCGGGTCTACAAGCATTTTACATTTGATAACGAGGTTGGCGGAGGTCAGATTTGAAGAAATCTGTACCCGGGCAGGAATGTCTGCTGTCCCGATCTTATAGCACCTCCTGTCGGATGTCTTGACCGTCACGATGGCATTGCGCTCGATGGAGAAGAATCGGAGCGTTTCGATGTCTGGCAAGTCTATCACGATTGTTTTGTCGCAGTTCCAACAGTTTCCTGCTTCGTTATCAGTGAGCTGCGGAATGTACGAGAAGGGGTTCGCTACGAATTCATAGACTTTATCCGGATTGGATTTGTTCGGAATAGTCGGCATAACCTGGATAAGATTGGAGAACTCTATCATAACTTATAACTTAAAATGACAAAAAGGCCTGTTCGGTATGTATTAAATGATGTTAATTGCGTGAAGTTTTCTGGTATTTGCGGATTTTTTTAGGACGCAGACGGTTGCGAAAACGGTAGTAGTTTTTCAGCAGCGCATCAGACGAAATGGACTCAAGCTGGTAGGCACGGATGAAATCATAGATGACATCCAAGTTCCTACGCTTCCGGCCGAACTCCTCGTTTTCCAATAACACACGATGTAACTCGAAATTGAACATCCGCCGGATCTGGCTTTCTATCTCCTTGGAGGCTGCCGCTGAGAGATAGTTATAGTAAGCGGGATCCTTCCATGGTACACCATTTCCAGTCTTACGACACGGCAACAGTATGCGCAGATTGCCATCCAGCGGCTCCGTCTGATTAGAACGCTGGTTCGACATATTCTCCCACACACAATGATAAAGGTCGGAATTATAAGGTATTTTTATTGCGCCGTTTTTCTCTTCTACGCCGTATTTTCCAATGACATACTCCGCAAGATAGGGTTCTATCCTGATGGTAGCAATTTTTTTAAGGGCTCTTTTTTTCTTGTCCATAGCTTTTTAAGATTTTTGCTTCCTACCGTCCTACAATCCTACAAATAAAATATACTTTTTTGCAAATATACTAACAATCAGCAAATTACACAAAACATATCAAACATATTTTATTCTATTTCACTCAAAAAGTCGAACCTACAATCTCCTACAATATCCAAAAACGATCCAATTTGTAGGATGGAACTCTATAAAAGTCATTTCCTACAAAAAAAGCCATTTCCTACATCGTCCTACAAACCTACAACATTTCCTATAAACCCACTTACTTTAATGTATTAATATAAATATTTGATATATAGATAGTTACAGAATATATGGTTTAAAAATGAAAATTAATTTGTAGGATTGTAGGATTGTAGGACGCTCTTTTTCTGAAAATTATTTTCAAAAGTCGTGTATTCCTTGCTTTTTTACAATTTTTGGGGGTGCGGGGGAAGATGTGCGATTTTGCTGTCAAAAATTTTAAAATTAAGGCCTACTTCCGTATCTGACAAATGTTAGGGGGCTGCCACCCTAATTGATGACAGCCCCCCGCAGGTGCAACAATATATAATATGCCTATTCCCATAGCACGAGGTCGTCCTCGTAGATGTCTTTCATGAAGCATATCCAGTGGGTATTGGCTCGCTTGCCGGAGATATGTCCGAAGATTGGTTTTTCCGATGTAAGTTTCAGTATTTCCGATACCTTTATGTTCGTTTCATTCCATTTGAATATCAAGAAGCCCCCCTGCTTCAGCACGCGAAAACACTCTGAAAACCCTTTCCTCAACATCTCACGCCAGTCCGCATTGCCGAGGGAACCATACTTTATCATCTGGTAACCTAATGGGGATGCCTTGGGATTAAGGCTTCCATATATGTCTGCAAATGTTGATTTGCTGACATTGCGAAGCAAATGTGGCGGATCGAACACTACCATGGCGAAACTTTCGTCTGGATAGGGCATATTGGTAAAATCCGCTTGAATGTCCGGCCTGACTTCAAAATGCCGGCCATCACATAGCGTTGGTTCAACCTTTCTTATGTCCTGAAATAACACCCGTTCATCCTCTTTGTTGAAGTAGAACATCTTTCCGCCGCAACAAGCGTCAAGTATTGGTGTCCCTAATTTGAAATATGTGCGGGATCCATAATATTCTTCACACTCGTCAATACCAATGCAATCGACTAACTCGCATAAATCACATGGGCTACTACATTCGGAAGGTGCAGCTTTACAAATTCTATATTTTCTTAAATCCATAATTCCTTAATTAAAATGGTTCATTACTATCCTCCATAGGAGCAAATGGGAGGTCTTGGCTTATGGTCATGCTGGCAGTTACTGGTGGTGTCTCTGGTTCTTCCGCTGGTGCCGGCTCCTCGATATATGTTCTACGGAAGTCAATATTGTACAATTCCTTGAACTTATCGTAGTCGATGATGATTGCGCTGGTTGATGTACTCCTCGGCTTGCGGATCTTGACCATTGTCTCCTGGTCGTCGTTTCTCGGAACCTCGATGGTCTCCTCCCACGTGAAGCGACGGGAAGGTACGGTTCCGATATAGGATGGGTGGCTTCGCAGGTTCTGCTCCAAGGTGGAGAGCGTGCTGCCCTCGCTGTTGTAGCCGCTACGGTCGAATATACTAAATACGGCACTCAGACGCAGGAACATGACATTCGTATCAGGTTCGAAGGTGAAGGTATGTGAATCGCCTCGAGAATCCTTGCCTGTAACCTTCTTGGGCTGCTCAATAAGAAATTCCCTGCCTTCAATAATCTGCTTAGTGTCGATCATGTTATTAACAGCCGTGAAGAACATGGCCAGTTTATCCGTGCTACGGATGAGTGAGAGTTGGAATCTTATCTTTTCCTGAGCTATCTTGAAAAACTCTTCGTATGTGAATGGGAGGCGCAGGTTAGAGTATCGCTCTATTAATTTTACCGTACCAAGAAAGAGGGAGGCCGTCTTCATCAAACGGTCCATCTCGCCGGAATTGATAACATCTTGTTTGAGCTCGTTGTATGCTTCTTGCTTGAGTTGCCGGAAATGGTCCATGAATATGGGGCGTAGTTCCAGGATATGCAGCAGTACATTCGACAGTCCGACCTTGTTCGGATCCTCGATGGTCTTGAGTTCTTCAAAGATGCGCACTTCCTCCTGAGTACGATTTCGGGGCTTTGGTACCTCGCAAACGATCACACGGCTCATCAAAGCGTTGTCATCTCGTTGGGGCGTTTCCTGTCCACAGATAATGACAGGGGCAAAGACTTTGTCATTCTCGATTTCCCGTCCTGATGTACCCTTTCGTTTTTGCTTGCCGTCGCCGTCGTAAACAATGCCCTTCAAAGCCTGAAACTTATTATCGCTGATATCCTTGTTGTTGTATTCATCGAGTACAACAGGCACATCCTTGAACATTCCCATGATGGTGGCCATCGCAGCGTCGGTACCCGTGTTGAGGTTGAAGATGGGAATATTTGGGGAAATGAATAGGGAGCGAATGGAAATCGCTATCTGTGTCTTACCCGAGGACATGGGGCCCATAAAAAACGGAGCCGTGAACAATCGGTCGATGCAGTGGATATTGCTTCGGAAGGCGCACATGATGGCGAAGATGATTGCCCACTTACCGTTGTCGTTGATTTTATAGACCTGGTTCATCAGCCCAGCCCATTTCTCAAAGGTTACCCTTTTCTCAGCCGGGACTTCCTTGTAGACGAGTTGACTGATGAGTTCGTATTTGTCGGATTGCTTGCCGCTGCCGGCGTAAATCGTCGAAAAGGCAGGCAGATAGTAGTTGTCCCTGTTATGGGTAACGACGCCCAGTTCATTGACCGGCTCAAAACGCCATTGACCGTCCACGCTATGGAAGATTCCGTTTGCAAACGCAAAGAACTGTTCATCGCCCTTGCGGCTCATTCCTTCACTCTGCTGGTTGCCGTATGTCTTAATCTCAGAGCACATCACAAAGTGGCGGCTCATATAGGTCTTGATGGCTTTCCACTGCCATTCCTCGCCGTTGAAATTCACCGCCTCGTAATTGATGAGCACTTCTTCTATCGATGACATCTTCAGCAGTGCCTTTGAAGGGATCTCTATATAAATGGGCGTGTCATAATAACGGCGGTTGATGCGTAGTACGCGCTTATTCTGTTCGAAGTCATCAGAGAATATGTGCAGCAGCGGTGTCATAAAGAAGTCGGCGATCTGTGTCATGCCGTTTCCATTTTTGTTGCGGAACATGTAGCAGACTGGTTCGCTCTTCTTGTTGAGCCGAGGATAATAGCCACACTCCTTCCACATGCGGCGGTACTCGTCATTCTCTTGTACATAATCGGGCGGCTCGTTTACATCGAATTCCTCGTCATCGAGGTTGTCGGTCTGCATACTTACCTTCATGGCGGACTTCCGTTTCTGCACGAACGGCTTGCGGATTTCGTCGAACTGTCCCTTGTTCAGTTTCAATACCGAGCAGTAGTGGTTACGGTTGACCGTTACGACAGTATCCTCAGCATAAGAGGTCAGCTCAATACATCTTGAGATAAGAGGAACACGGTCGCCTGAATAGTTTTCCAAAAATCTTCCGTGCAGCGCTATGTAATAATCCACAAAAGAACCCGTTGAGTCGTTGTAGGTCATCCGTATATTGATGCCCGAACGGAACATTTCTGCTAATGTATACAAGTAGTCGTTCTCTTCCCCATCGTCAGTAATACCACATCCCGTTTCTGAAGAAACAAAATAGCAATAGACCCGGCGCAACTCCTGAATATCATTGTTCGATGGGCGGCCAGCTACATATACGATTGGGTCCTCGCCATACCCATCGAGGAACTCCTGCATGACTGAGGTCAGTATGCCAGGGCGGTCGCTCTCCAAATTTTCCTTCAATGCATCAATGCCGAATAATCCTGCCTGTGTCTTCGCTTTCGGCAAAGCCTCCTTTATCTTCAAGCGGACGCTACGCACCTTATCATCGATGATACCTATTTTACTCTTGAAGTCGGCAGCCACAGATTTGATATACTCCAGACGCAGTCCTGCGTCGTCGATGCATGCAACGAGTGAGCAAATTGTGTTCAGTCCATCGCTGATGGTAGTCTCGTCCTTGCAGCCGTGCGGAAGCAGCATTCTCTTTAAGGCTTTCGGGAACGGTTCTGTCAGTTCTTTCAGTTTATCCTTTGTCAGACTACCATTATTTTTTGCAAACTCATCAGGGTCAGTTCCTTTCGGCAATCGGATGCACTTTACCTTTGCCCCGGCTTTCAACAGAAGCTCGCAGTTTTTCAGTGAGGCCTTAACACCGGCAGCATCTGCATCATATACCATGACTACATAGTCCGTGAAGCGCAGCAGCAGCTTCACTTGGTCATCCGTGAATGCCGTTCCACTGCCACCGATGACATTCTCCACCCCCATCTTGTACAGCGACATCACATCAAACTGCCCCTCGACCAAATAGGCAAATCCCTGCTTGTCGATAGCCTTCCGTGCCTGGTAGAGTCCGAAGATGTGCTTACCCTTCGTGAACAGTGGAGTCTCGCCTGTATTCACATATTTTCCAACGCCCTCTCTCGGGGTGAGGATGCGCCCAGAGAAACCTATGACATGTCCCTGCATATCGTAGAACGGGAACATTAGGCGGTCTCGGAACCTGTCATAAGCCCGGCCTTCGTTATTGCCCACGACATCCACTTCTTGCAGACGATCCAGCGAATAGCCTGCTTTCGTGAGTTCGGATATGGCCACATTGCCCACCGGGGCATAGCCCACGCCAAAATCTGTGAGAGTCTTGTCAGACAGGCTGTATCCTCGGGAGGCAAGGAAAGACTCCGCTTGTGGCAGGCTCTTCTGAAAGAACTTGGCAGCGGCATCGATGGCAATGAGTTGTGCTTCCTTCTGTTTATACCGTTCTTCCTCCTCCGGTGTCATTTCCTTGGTGGGAAATTCCAATCCTGCTTGAGTGGCGCACCATCGCAGGGCTTCCACGAAGGTCATGTTAAGGTAATGCTGGACGAACGCAATGACATCTCCGCTCGCGCCACAGACAAAGCAGTGGTAGGTCTGTCTCGACGGACTGACCACCATCGACGGGGTATGATCATCGTGAAAAGGGCAGACCCCCTTGTAGTTCACTCCGGCTTTATGCAGGCGTGTAAAGTTCTCCACCACATTCACGATGTCCAGGGCCGACTTTGTCTTTTCTATAAAAAGTTTGTCAATCATATTGTTTTATTCTCTTCTTCAAATAGATCCAGCTGGCGTGCCTCAAACGCCTCCTGCATTGTTACTCCAAGATATTCTGCTACGGCAGCATACTCCTTCCAGGTGATTGCCTTCCTGCCGAAGTAAAGATCCCAATACCGACGCTGTCCGATGCCCGTGTCTTTGTAAAAAGCTCGTGTCGGACTGAAATCCTCAGGATGTCTGAATTTTATCTCGAGCATTTTAAGCAACAGGTTGCGCTTCACCGTGCGACCGACTGTCAGGCGATTTCGCAGTATATAGAGCCTAACGGACATCGGGCTACGCTCCAAATATGTAGCCATATCCTCAAGCGAGACCTTGCCAAGATGCTGCCTGACGAACTCTGCATCCTCTACGGTCCATTTCTTGTTGTTATGAGCGCCGTTCTTCATACATTATGCCGTTAAATTCTCTGTCAAATGAGAAAAGTCTAACATTATCCTCAGGATGTATGCGCCCCAGATTTTGCTGGGCATATATTTTCAGGGCTTCGTAAAACAGACGAAGATCCTTTTCGCTTAAATCATTGATGGAGAACTTCCCCCAACTGTCTTTATCTATGTACATTCCACGCTGCAAAATTAGTTCTGAATAATTCTGTTACATTCCGTCTGAGATTTTTCCTCATCGTTGGTGTGAAGCGTGTTACTCCATTTTTGAACTTGAACCGGACACTAAACTCCTTGATACCGTTCTTGCGCTTAAAGGCTTTTCTTACCTTTCTGATGCTGGCCATAGTCATTCAAATTTAAGGTCAAAACTTTTATCTCTTTCTATAGGTACGCCGGACATTCCAATGATCTTTCCGTCCTCTCCTTCTGTGAGGTATATTTCATGCTCGCTTCCCTTTTTTGCGGAGAAAGCTCGACCGTTTCCGTCCCAAACTATCAACAAGTTGGTCGTGTGGGCATTGACCTGCCTGACATCTGAATGTCTCAGCTTCATCTCATCAATGACGATGTCGGTACTGAGTGCATCTATCGCTTTTTCAAAGTCTTTTACTTTCATTGGTTTTCTTTTTTGGTTTCACATTTCTTAATCCGGGAGTACTGCACATATTCTTTCAACATCATGCAGTACAATCCGTTGATACAATTTCTGTGGAACTGGCAGTTCCTGCATTCGTCATACATTTGGCCACAACTCCTTTTCGGGCATCTGAAGATAATCAGCAATGACCTTGCGCTTGAGTGCGTCTGGGATAAAGTCTCCATGCAGCCATCTGTAGACGGTCGTGCTTGACACCCTGCAGAGGATGGACAGCTGTGAAATGACATCAGTCCTTTGATTTGGCAAAGAATTAACATACTCCTTAAATTCCATAATCTCAATTTTTAAATGTTTTTATTGTTACTTCAAATGTTTTTTATTATTTTCGTAGCGAAAAAAAAACTTCGTGGTGCAAATATGCAACTTTTATTTGAAATAAACAAATGTTTGGGAGATTTTTTCCAATATTTATTATATCTAAATTAAAAATACATATATGGAAGGCAAAGAAAATATAACGGAAAGGATTCTTCTGATTATGGAGAAGGAAGGGCATAGCGTGAGTTCCTTCGCACGGAAATTAGGCATTTCTTGGACTACTGTCAACAATATCGTTTCCGGGAGAAACATGCCCAGTTATGATAACATCGTCAAAATCATAGAAGGTTTTGAATGGGTTGATGCGAACTGGCTGGTAATGGGACAGAAAAGTGAGCCCGAAATGGATAAGAAAAAACTGTACTCTGTTATTGCAACGCAGCAGAAGACGATAGAAAGCCAGCAGAAGACGATAGACCGGTTAACTGCAAGACTCGTGCAAGAACTGCCTGATGAACCATCCCCAAAGGCGGCAAATGCAGGATAGTAAAGATGTATCCCAAAAAATAAAAGAGCGAAAAAATGGTATTATCAATGCTGTTTTTATACAAAGCAATCACTCAAATGTTTGATTGTCAAGCAGTTTCAAGATGTCTGTAATCGGCGAAAAGTCGGTGAAATTTGATGTAAATTTAAAAAATGTCCTATTGATTATCAATGAGTTACGCTCGTGTTTTTAACATCCGCAAGTCTGGTCATCCCGACCAAAGCAAGGCAAAGGGAATGGCTCACATTCCCTTTACTTTTTCCACGGGATGAGCGACGAGGTTGCGAAAAGGTGTCTTTCAGCTCCCTTTCAACGGCGAGGCAAGCCTATTCCATCATGCCGGGACATGTCTTTTCTGCCGTTTTATCCCAGCTCATTACACCAGAACCCAACAAGGCAGGAAGTGAAAATAAGCGTTATGTGCTCATAAAAAACATTAAAAAAGCAACACCAAAACTGACAACAGCCTGTCTCTTTCGGTTTTTCTCCTTACCTTCGCAACCGCAATAAAACAGTTGACGGCCTCACCATGACGGGCAAGGTACCGTAGGAGTACGCCGAAAAACCATTTGGATGAGAGCAAGAAATACCATAAATGTTTTCTATGCGTGGATGTTACTACTGACATTCACGACGGTTCTTGCCCTGAAGAATTTCCATGTACACGAATATTCTCATCAGGAAACGAAACAGGCGGCTACGAGCCACCACGCTTCCGTAGAAAAAGACTGCTATATCTGCGACTTCGTCATGCACAAGTCGGCAACTCTAAAGGTCGTGATCTTCGTTCCCGTGATAACCGTCACGCTGATACACTTCCTTTCGTTTTCTCCGCAAATCGCTTATCGACATATCGATTCGATAAACGCTCATGCCCCGCCGACAGCAGCCTGAGTCAGCCCCCATCTTCACTGGTCTTTTGCCACGAAGCGCACACGACACATCCCTATAGGAGACTGTTGGGGCGCACACGGGCGTAAAGCGCAGACCGAGGAATAGTCCTCTCCACCTTATTATATTATGGCTGCCCGGGGCCGGAATCCTTTGGAGCAAGCCACATCATCATCATTCATTGAGACATGAAGCTACAGAAATATTGCATCATCATGCTTCTGACACTGACATCAACACTATTGTCAGTCCCTGTGCCGACTTCAGCGCAAAGCCGGGAAGGGCAGCAGGAGAAAAAGAAAAATATCATCATCAAAGACTCTGTCAATCTCAACGAAGTGCTCGTGCAAGCACGGCGCACAGGCGTAAGTGCCAACAGCGTAAGCGCACAGATCGACAACGCCACCATCCACCGCTGTCTGGGCAAGTCTCTGGCCTCGATGCTTGAGAATGTGAGCGGAGTAAGTTCCATACAGACGGGCACCATCATTGCCAAACCCGTGATTCAGGGCATGTATGGCAACCGCATCCTGACCATCAACCAAGGCGCGCGGCTCACCGGACAACAGTGGGGAGCCGACCATGCGCCCGAGGTAGACCAGAACAGCTCGTCGACCATCGAGGTGGTAAAAGGCGCGGAGTCTGTGAAATACGGCGCCGAAGCCTTGGGGGGGATCATCGTTATGGAACAGAGGGAGCTGCCCTTCGGACAGGACCACATCGGCGGTTCGCTCACCTCGCTTTACGGAACCAACGGCAAGCGCTATTCCCTCTCGGGCAACATCGAAGGCACCCTGCCCTTCTGCAGGGACATCGCATGGCGACTGCAAGGCACCCACAGCAATGGAGGCGACCGCAAGACGGCCCGTTATCTACTCAATAATACCGGTATGCGGGAACATGATTTCTCCCTGAATGCCGGCTATCGACACGGCCGACTGACCATGGAAGCCTACTACAGCCTGTTCGACCAGAAGCTGGGCATCATGCCGAGCGCACAGATGGGCAGTGAGGATGTCCTGAAGAAGCGCATCGAACTGGGCCGCCCCATAGAGACCGACCCTTTCAGCCGCCATATCGATTATCCGAATCAGCACATCACGCACCACACGGCCACCGCAAAGGCGGCATATAACCTTGGCAGATGGGGACGGATGACCTACCAGCTGACCTACCAAAACGACAAGCGCACCGAGAACCGCATCCGCCGCATGAACCACTCCAACATTCCGGCCGTGAGCCTGCACCTCAGCTCCCTGCAGAACAGCCTGAAATGGAAGACTGCTTACGGGGCATGGAGCACGGAGGCGGGAGCCGACTTTGCCTACACGGAAAACCACAGTCAGGCCGGTACGGGCGTGGTGCCCGTGATTCCAAACTATACGGAAAGCACTTTTGGGATATATACTATACAGAAGTACAGCCACGACCGATGGGGATCGGAGCTTGGCATCAGGTTTGACGGACAGCGCACCAAGGCCGCAGGATACGACTGGACCGGCAACTTCTATGGCGGGCAACGCTCGTTCAGCAACCTTACTTATAGTCTCGGAGGCCGTTATCAGGCCACACGGCATCTGTCCATAGTCTCTAATTTCGGCTTGGCTTGGCGGGCACCTCATGTATACGAGCTCTACAGCAACGGCAACGAGCTGGGTTCGGGTATGTTCACCATAGGCGACTCCACCATGAACTCCGAACGCAGCTACAAATGGATTACCTCCCTAAGATACAGGTCGCAGCGATTTGAAGCCACGCTCGACGCGTTTCTGCAATGGATAGACAACTACATCTACGATGAGCCTACCCACGAAACCACGGTCGTCATATCAGGAGCCTATCCCACCTTCCGCTACAAGCAGACGCGGGCCCTCTTCCGGGGCATTGACGCCGACCTGCACATAAAGCCCACCGACTGGCTTGAATACCACTGCCTCGCCGCCCTCATCTGGGCCAACGAGCGCACCACCGGCAACTATCTGCCCTACATCCCGTCGGCACGGGTGAGCAACGAGCTTACCTGGAAACCTGAAGGCTCCGGCAAGCATGAGCCCTGGATTACGCTCAAGCACCGATTCACGGCCAAACAAAACCGATTCAATCCTGCCACCGACCTCATCAGCTATACGCCACCGGCCTATCATCTCTTCGGTCTCGAGGCCGGCATCAGCTTTCCCCTCAAAGGGCGGCAGAAGCTCTCTGCCATGGTGGCGGCCGACAACCTGCTGAACAAGGAATACAAGGAATACACCAACCGGGCACGATACTACGCCCACGACATGGGGCGCGACATACGCCTCAACCTCAACTGGACATTCTGACCCCCTCTTTCAAGAAACAACAATCAACTCAAAACATTCAGGAAACAACAGTAATCAAAACGAAAAAGAATAAAACAACCCTTTAAAATTATCAGAAATGAAAACAAAGACAATGAAGACAAAGCTACTTACGCTTCTCTGCGGAGCCCTGCTTACATTAGGCTTTACAGCATGTAGCGACGACCCCAAAAAGCCGGAAAACGAAATAGGAAACAAACTGCACGAGGATCCTGCCAAGGTGGAACTTATTCTCGTAGACTGCCACCTGCATGTCCAATGGAACGATGTGCAGGAACACGGAGGTCCTCACCAGAACCCCGACACCGAGGCCAAGCACATCAAGACCGTGCAGAAGATTATCTGGCAGCTGAACCCTGCCACCAAGCAGTGGGAGTTCGGCAGCGAGGGGCAAAAGAAATTCTATGTTCAGAAAGCGCCATGGTACGACGGCAGGCCCGCGCCCGTCTATCTGCTTTTCATCAAATACTATAATGCGGCAGGCAAGGAAATCACCGACCAGTTCCAGAGCGAGGACCAGCGCAAGATTCACCAGCACTTCTTCATGGCGGAGGATGTCAAGACCCTGCCGGGTGGAAAGACGGAGGCAGACGACCAGGAAACCGACAAACTCTTCGACTACCTATACTGCGACACAGACCCATGGAACAAAACCACCAAAGAAGATGCCAGACTTATTGGCAAAAAAAGTCCTACCGGATTCAAGGGCGTGCTGCGCTTCCTAAAGACCCGCAAGGCATTCGACATGCACATCAAGCTCTACCACGGCTACAAGTCAAAGTTCATTAACGGAGACAAGACCTGTCCCTATTATAAGCCCGATAACCGCCTGTATCAGAGCGGCACATTCGATATCGACTATAAGATACCCTTCGTGATCTACATGGATAGGGACGATACCGAGAAAGTGGATCCGAATATAAATGGAGACACCGACCTGAGCAAGCTCTCGGAGGAGGATCTTGACGATAATAGCAATGAGGTGATAAACAATCTGGCGGAGGCTTTCAACCTTGACTGGTATGAGGCCTTGAAGGAATATGTGAACTTCGTCTACAAGAAAAAGGCCCACTCAAACGAGGGCTACTGGCTGTAAAAGCCAAAAAGACCATCAAGGCCGCTCACATTATCCTCCCCGCCTTTCAGCGGGGAGGATTTTTCATCCCCATACCCTATGCGCCTTGAAGAAGAGAAAGCCGACGGCAACACCCGCCTTGCTCACAAGCAATCTTCCCGACTGCAACCTCTCCGAATCACGAGAGGCATGTATGCGGAAGTTACAAGCAGCATGTAACCCTATTACACGCTGTTTGTAACCCTATTACACACGGCTTGTAACTTTCCTGTCAGCGGCCTCCTTGCTTTCAGAATGCCATCCGTGAAAAGCCCATTCACCCGTTTCCCGTCAACGAGCAGGCACGAAAAAAGGGGCAGCCTCTCTGCGAGACCACCCCTTGAGAATATTTCAAGTTAAAACTTGACTTGCAAATTAATTGCGTTCCGCTACAATAAAATATCCTGTATGGAGATAGTTGTCCTGAAGCTTCGACATGATACCCCATACAACACCACCCTCGCGCTTGAGGATTTCGATGTCCACATCATCATAGGTAGTCTCTGGTTCCTGCCAGCCGAACTTAAGCTTGAGGTTTCCATCGGTCTTCTTACCCACGGAGAGGTCGCCCGTGAAATACGCCAAACAGTAGTAATAGTCATAATAATTCCATCCGGCACACCTCTTCCCGTCTACTTCCGAGATCGTGCAAGGACCATATCCGTCCCAGTTCTTCTTATCATCCCAAGTGATGATCTTGGTTGTAGACTTCATGATTTCGGCTTTTTCTTCATCCGTGAAAGGAATATCTGTTACAGAAATCTTAACCGTGATAGACTGAGTAAGTCCCATCATATCCGTTATGACAATCTCAGTAGCTCCTTCAGACAGGCCTTCAACCGTGATGACACCATCGTCAGAAATACTCTTCACCTTGGCTACCTCTGGGGCTTTGCTCTCCCATTTATAGCCTCCGTTTCCACCCGTTATTGTTACCTTGGCCGTCCCAGAGGTGTGGCCAAGCTTCATAGTTACGGCAACATCGGTCTTATCCAGTTCGATCTTGAAGTACATGGATTTCACCAACACGCGCTTATAGTTGCCTGCGGCATCTGAAATCACGAGTCCGGTGATACCTTTCTTCTTGCTGGTTACCGTAACGGCGTTTCCGTTTACCTTTCCCGATACGATCGTAGTATCCTCATTGATCACCTTATAGTCGCCTCCACCATCTTTAATGGTAAGGGTGGCGGTCTCTCCTACGGGCACCTTGATGGTATCCGTATCAAAGGTCAAGGTGCTTTTTTTCATAGGAGCCTGCTCGAGTGGCTTATCCTCGTCGCTACTACATGCAGTAAAACCAAATGCAAGCGCAATCGACGCCAATGCCAAAAATAAATATCTTGTTTTCATTTTCTTCTTTTGATAATCAGTTTACCAATCTTTCTCATAAATACCCTCTTGCGTAACATTCTCGCCGAAAAAGGCCTGAGATACTCTGTTGATAGCGCCCATAGGGGTTCGGTTGGGGGCTAATGCGAAGAACATCGTACCTCCATAACCCTTTTCCTTAATATTCTGATAAACAGTCGTAGACGACGCATAGCCACGCGCGCACTCGACAGATCCCAAGATCATGCCCGTTTTAGGCATGCCCGGATAGTTGGCGCTCAGATCATAAGTACCTCCATAATCATGAATTCCATAATCTATAGGCTGTATATTCTCTGTCAGGGAACAAGTTTGCGTACCGCTATACACATAAGCTTCAACCAACTTGCCCGGCATCTGCTTCTTGCACTCATAGGCAAGGCGAGGGAAGTTATTATAAGCTACGAAACCCGGATAGTTGCCCGGTTTGGAATATTCGTCGTCGAAGAATACGCCGTCAAGACCATAAGCCTCGCAAACAGCCTTAAGTTCGGCAGCGAACGCCTTGCACCCCTCATTATTGAGATTGGTAACAGCAGCGCGGTCGTGGTTGCCGAGAATGCCGAGAATCACCTTCATTCCCTTCTGCTGAAGAGGCTCAAGGTATTTTTCCTTGTACTTCAGGCACTGGGTAATATTCTCGTTATTATAATTATACACCTCCTGGGTCTCTGGATTATAGTTGATATTTCCAGAAAAGAGAATTACCTGGTCAAAGAAATACTTGCCGCTGTTCTCAAGTGTAAAGCATAAATTATACAACGGGTTGGCATCGTTGATTTCCATACAGCTGATCACTTGCAGCCCGTTTTCCTTATGGCAGTTAGGCATCTTGGTGATGTCGCGTACGAAAAGCACGAACTCTCCCTTGTCTTTAGAGGTCTGTGCGTCGGCACCTGTAACTTTCAAGGGAATAGCGTAGATACCGTTTTTCTCAAGGTTGTCGGCAGATGTATAGCTCACTGCTACAGCCGAAGACTTCGTCTCGCCGACAGCAATGGTCGCATTCCCTCCTATCCTAACGAGGTTTTCCGGAAGCGGCTCAAAGCTTGTGCCGTGAGACATGTTATAGTTATTCAGTGCCGTAGCATCGTAAGCGATGGTATAGGTCTGTGCTTTTGCAGGCGCATCGGTAACATTCACATAAAAGTCTGTAGACCCTTTCTCATTGAATATCAGCGAGTCTTGATTGCTGAGACCGTATTTATCCGTAAGGAAGGCCAGACTGCTGCCCGCCTTCTGATATTGGTCTTCGCTCACCCCTGCAACATCAATAGAATCTGAGCAAGAGACCATAGAGCCAAATGCCAGCAGGGAAAACGCCAATGTCTTAATATTATTCAAGTTCATAGTTCTTCTTGTTTTCTTTTTGTGCATTCAAAAATTAATTTGCCGCAGGTAATGAAACTTTCTTCCAAGTGAGCTGAGCACGCCTGGCAGTAAGATTATTGCCATTTCCAGAGTAATCTTTCACTATATAAGTGGACTGATCATCAAACTTCCAGTAAGCGACAAGTCCCGGATTTGCAGGATCGACGGTATAGATATGATTGGCAATCTCGTCCGCCGTGCGTACTACATCCCAGACACGAGCCTCTGAAATACAACCATTCAAATCGCGCCCGTCCTCATAAGACTTCCCTATAAGGAAATTACGATCAAATCCATTACCGAGAATACTGATACTGCATGAGAACGAGGTCTCTGCCATCAGATGGCCATTGACATAAACCTTCATCTCTCGAGTGTCGCTATCGTAGGTAAGAGCCACATGCTGCCACCTGTTGGTCTGCAGCTGGAGCTTGGCATCGGTAAAGTTGCCGTTTGAGGTAGCAATCTGAATCTGGTTGTCCGGCACGCCGGCATCACCGATACGCATGAGGAATCTTCCCTCAATACCCATCACGGTCGAAATGAGCTGTCCAAACTCACGGGGATAAATGAGTGCCTCCATGGTGATCTTCTGCATGCCGGATACACGGCTGGCATTCTTCCAAGGATATATCTCAAGATAGTTATCCTGGATATCGGCAACAACATTGATGAGTGCTCCAGCTTTGAATACATAATAATAATTCTTGGCAGAGGCAAGCAGATCTATGTCGGCTGTCTGAACTGTTACGGGAAGCACATAGACAACGCTGCGGTCAAGTCCCCCAAGCGCCTTGAAGCTAAAGGAGGCTTCAGTACTTTTCACACTACCCGCGTCGATGACCATTTCACTCTTAACCATTTCGTAACAATCATCCGGAAGCAATTGAGCCTTAGCATAATAGGCCATATTGTAAGTACTCAGGAGAGCTTTGTCGATAACGGCTTTCGCATGGATTGCCTTTTCCGCCGGACGAGATGTCGCAATGGAGAGAGACTTGGCGATGACGCCAGCCTCACCCTTGATGATCGTTTCTGAAGACATCGAGGGAGCATCAATAAATGCCTTGTTGTCGAAATTTTCTTCCTTGTCGCTCTGGCAAGCTCCCAGCAGGAACATTACGGCCAGAAACGGCAGATATTTAAATACTTTCTTCATTTCACTTTACTTTTTAACGGTTGGATTGACAATAGAGATTGCCTTACGGACAACGGGATAAACGAAATTAGCATGGTAATAATCATTGCCGATATTATCCAAGGCTAATCCCGCCATCTTATAGGAAGAGTGTTCTGAAGCGACAAACCTCGCCGCCCCAAGAGCAGCATAAGTATTTCCCCAATAGCCTGTCTTCGTATCAGTATTATCCAAAGAATAGAGAGATACGAGAGGAATCAGCTTAGCCGTTGGAACACCCTCCACCAAAGCCTTATTCATGTTATAAGTAACACCTCCTGCGTTGGTAGCGTCCATACAGGGAATAATAATGTAACTGGCAAGTTCGAGTACACTCTGATCCTCGACATTCTGAGGTTTGCCTGCCAGCACGAGCATCTTATCAGCATGACGGTTTTTCCAATCCTTGGCAATACCGAGAAAATCGTTTTCAAGAGCGATGGCCTCGCTCTTTTCCTCTTCATACATATAAATCTTGGTCTTGGCAGAGAAGGTCATCACAATACCGTCATAGCCAAACTGCTCACAAAGGGCAAGACGAGCCTGAACCGTATCTACAAGATAGGTATTGAAGTCGGGAGTGAAAGCCTTGCCCTTATTCTCTGCATTCTCTTCAAATGCCTGCTTCGCTGCGTCATAAGCATTCTTAATGGTGAAATAACTAATCTCATAAAGGGTCTTCGTGCCCTTGTCTTCCTTGATCTTGGCAATCTCAGAAAGCTCACGAGCATTCAAGTTTATAGGACTTGACAATACAAGATAGTCCAGACTATCAGGAATGGCAATAATGCTCTGCCCTTGCGAAGCAGGATTCTTAGCACTATTGTCAAACCAAGCAAATATCGCCTTATGATCTCTTGCCTTATAACCTTTCAGGTTAGCAAGGTAAGTGGTATAGAGTTCTGTATTCTGTTTCTCGATACCTGGTTCATTGATATCTACAGATTCAATATCCGTATCACAGCTCGCCATGAAAAAGACAGCAGCAAGACAGAACATTGAATATGCTATATTCTTAATTATATGTTTCATTTTATATACTTTTTAATCTTTATCTACTTTGCCAGCCACACATCGGTTGCCATGTTGTCTGGGCCACCAAGCAATGTGAGGGCCGCGTTGTAGTTAGTTAGGTTATTGATGCGTTCTTCCTGTGGATAGTAGAGACGGCGAGCACCACGCTCCGTACTTACGACACCACCGCTATTATTCACTACGACAGGCATCAACTTAGGATAGCCCGTGCGGCGGTATTCGGTCCAAGCCTCCTGCCCCAATGGGAAGTTTGCTAACCACTTCTGGGTGATGATACGTTCAAGGTTAGTATCCATGGACGCGTTATCATCCCATGCTATGGTTATAGAGGAAACGGTACCAGTATAGGAGTTCTGACCAACAGGGTCGGTATAGACCGCAGGCGTGCTTGTATTATCTGCCAAATAGTTCTCCACACCGTTTGCCCCCCACTGTCCGAAAGAGAGACGAATGCCTTGTTCATAGAATTCCTTAGGGCTACCACCCATACTCCAACCACGCAAAGCTCCCTCGGCACGAAGAAATGCCACTTCTGCCGCATTCATCCAAAGGAGCTTGGAATCAGTAGCCACTTTATAGTTTGAATACATATTGGAAATCTCCTGACCTGGGATATTAATGCCCGTACGAAGACCATGGAAACCATTGACAGCACTCGCAAAAGTTGATTGCGTGAACATCGCCGAACGACGAGGATCCTTATAACCATTCATATAACTTATGATATCAGCACCAACACGAGAATCTCCGTGGTTATTTTCTACTCCGTTATACTCATGCATAACAACATAGAAGGGATTGGTACTGGATACTGACAGTTCTGCATTGTCGTCATTGCTAGTCATCACACCCACCGCTTGGCTTACGGCTTCTTCCGCCATCTGCTTAGCCTTAGCTGGGGCAGCCTTGGCGATGTGGATGGCCAAACGAAGCTTCAGCGAATTGGCAAACTTGATCCATTTCTCCACCTTGCCACCATATACACGATCGGCTTTCGGGCTGAAATCGTTGGTACGATTGGCAGTCAAGTTTGTAATCGCACTATCAAGCTGGGCGAACATGAGATTATAGACCTCCTCCTGCGAATCATAAGGAGCCGTAATCTTGCCGTCGGCACCTACCTTAGAATAAGGAATAGGGCCATAAGCATCAGTTACACGATGAATACCAGTAACCTTTACAATCTGGGCAACAGAACGAGGAACCACATCCTCTGTTACATTATTCACCTCATTGCTATAGATGAAGAGCTTGGGGACGAAATCATTGAAGAGAACACGATCCCAACCATTCTCTGGACTGTACTGAGCAAAGTTCTTGCCTGAGAATCCTGGATTGGAGTCAGAGATATAGCCTCCGTAGGAACCTCCACAAAGACACTCCGTGAACTGATTGGCATTCACATCAGTAGGAATCACCCAACTTTCGAGATTAATGAGAGCGGAGCTCAAGCTATAAGCATCACGCTGCATCTCTTCCTTAGTAACAGCATAAGGATCCTGGTTATACTCCTCATAGCTGTTAGTACAACCTGTAGAAGTAGACAAAAGTACTCCCGACAGGCTTACCAATAAAATATTTTTAATCTGTTTCATTGCTTCACACATTAGAATTTGAGTTTGATATTGAAACCAAGGTTTCTGGTGCTTGGCGTCATGAACTTGTCTATGCCCTGATAGTAATTACCTGTTGTAGCCGTCGTCTCAGGATCGAAAGGAGCCTTACAGTAGAACATCAACAGGTTACGGCCGACGAGAGACACGCTGAGATCTCCAAGTCCAAAGAACATGTTTTTCTTGAAGGTGTAGCCCAGGCTTGCTTCCTGTAGACGCACATTGGTAGCGCTGTATGTATAATACTGTGGGATTCCATCGCTACCACCAATGGTCGTATACCATGTTTCCGGATTCACATAGTTCTGTCCACCGTTCACAGAAATCCATCCTTTGTCGCGGGCAGCAGCCGTAGCTTCCGATACGCCGTAATAGTCAAGATTGGCCTGAGTAGCAGAATAAACGATGCCCCCGAAACGAGCTGAGATCATAAAGCCAAGATTCAATCCTTTCCAAGAGAAGTCATTACGCCATGCCATATTGCTCTTGGGGAAAATAGAACCCAGTTTGACATCCTCCACATTAGAGTTCTTGTAAACCTTACCGTTTGAGTCTACATAAACCTTACCGTTACTGTCGCGCTGGATGTCGGCGAGTGAATAGAGATCGCCTAGGGTGCCACCCTTCTTCAATATGAAGTGGGCAGAGCCCAGACCTCCCTCGTCGAGCTTGTCTACCGTAATCAGAGTTCCTGTCTCCGGATGCACATAGCTCGTAACAAGTTCGTTGATCTTATTGCGGTTCATGCTGAGCGTATAATTGGTGGACCATGAGAAATCGCCCCATGTATTGTTGTAACCTACAGCCAACTCTATACCACGGTTACTTACATCACCCGTCTGGATATACATCTTGCTGTAGCCGGAAGATGCCGATATCTTCGGATCGAAAGTCTGGTTATAGGTCTTGGTCGTATAATAGGTAAAGTCCACATTGAAGTGCTTGAACAGGCGCGCCTGCAGACCGAACTCCCATGAGTCCGTGCGCTCCGGCTTCAAGTTATACATGGGATAAGTTGTTTGACTGCTCCATTGCTTCTTGTTCTCATCCCAAGTGTACTTTGGGTTCGCATACCAACGAGGGAATGAAAGGCCCACCGACGCGAATGAAGCACGAACCTTCAAATAGTCTATCTGTTTAGGAAGGGCAAAAGTCTCGGAAATAATCCAAGAGCCACCGACTGAAGGATAGAAGAACGACGACTTGTTAGAGTGGGGACCCGCCAACATGGAAGGCCAGTCGTTACGACCTGTCAATGTGAGGTAGAACTGGCTTGCCCAGCCCAGCTCAACACTGGCAAAGAGAGACTTTGTCTGGTCGTGGAAACCCGACTGCTCCGGCATGAGACGGGCACGGTTTATCTGTGCCACGGTGAATACATTCGGAATAAGGTTCTCGTCCAACGGACCTCTGTTGCCCAGCAGATTCTGCTTCATGTCAGAAAGAGATACGCCGACATTGGCAACCAACGAGAGCCTGTCCTCGAGGAAACGCTTGTTCACATTAGCCATCACATCGCCATAGGTTTGCTTGTTGTCAGACTTCTGAATGTTATACATACCGTTGTTGCTACCCGTAAGGGTCATATTGGTCGTGGCATAGAACTTTTCCTCATAGGTGTTGGTAGAATTATCAATACGAATACGTGCGGCGAGGCTCAGCCAGTCAGTAAACTTGTAAGACAAGCCCGCATTCATCATATAGCGATACTTTCTATTGGTACGAGGCGTGCGATAATTGATCCAATATGGATTCTGCCCAACTAACTCACTAATCAGACCATTCCAATTCTGGGTATAGATCTTGCGAGTAGTGTCGTAGTGCTCAAACATGGCCATATCCTGATAGTCGTTCCCACGCGGATAGAGATAGGCCGTTACCAACGGGTTGTTGTAAACACCTTGGTTCGTCATGTTACGGTCGTTCTGTATGATGTAGCTTGCACCAACATCAAGAGTCATACGATCGTTCAACAGACTTGTGGTATTGCGCACCGTGAAATTGTAACGGTTATATTTGTTGTTTGGAACAATTCCAGCCGACTTCAAGGCACTTGCCGAGAAAAATGTCTGGTTCTTCTCCGTACCCGTAGACATGGTGAAAGCTTCCGTTGTCATGATACCCGTCTTGAAATAGTCCTTTATCGGGTCATACCCCATATAGTTGCTTTCGTTGAGCAGCTTTCCCCAGCTGTAAGACTCGGCGCCGCTGTCGCGAAGACCCGAACCCGTACCATACTTGTTCTGGAATTTTGGTGTGCGAAAGACTGTGGAAAACTCCGTATTCTGAGACACGGTAAACTGCGTACGCCCAACGCTACCCTTCTTGGTGGTAATAACAATGGCGCCATTAGATGCTTTCTCACCATAAAGAGCGGCTGCGGCAGCACCCGTCAAGACAGACATCGACTCGATATCCTCAGAGTTCAGGTCGGCAATACCCTCCGATGTACCGGAAGAGCCGAACTCTGTAGAGCCTTCGCCGCCCGTATTCAACATAGGAATACCATCGATGACATACAATACATTGCTTGACTGCATGATTGAACGGGTACCACGCATCACCACCTTTGATGCACCACCGGCACCGGAAGAAGAAGCATTGATGTTGACACCGGCCACCTTACCATTCAAAGAATTAATAAAGTTGGCATCTTTGTTTATTGAAAGCTCATCGCCCGCAACCTGCTGTACATTATAAGACAGCGCCTTCTGCTCACGCTTGATGCCCAGGGCGGTAACGACAACCTCATTCAACTCCTTGGAATCCTCCAGAAGAGTCTGGTCGAGCTGACTGCTGTTCGCACGAGCTTCCTTAGTCGTAAAGCCAATATAAGAAAACTCGAGCACATCGCCACGATCGGCATTGATGCTATAGTTTCCATCGATATCGGTAACCGCGGCATTGCTTGTTCCTTTCACCTTCACGGTAACGCCAATCAAAGGATTGCCATTGGTGTCCAGCACCCGTCCTTTCACCGTTTGCTTCTGGCCCGGTTTCCGGGTCTGCTGAGACTCAGACTTGGTAATAATGATATGACGGCCAGAGATGGAATACTCCAAGCCCGTACCACTCAGTATCGTGCCGAGCAGCACGCTGAGTTTCTCTGATTTTGAGTTCACCTTCACCTGCTTCGCAAGGTTTAGGGTGTTTTGCCCGTAATCTACGGACATGTTAGTTTGTTTCTCGATAGCGCTGATAAGCTGACGGACAGTGGTAGTTGTCTTATCCAGATTCACCATCTGATTCTGTCCCATCATGCTGACAGACATCGAAAGAAATAAAACCAAAAGAAAGGTAATTCTTTTCACTTTTATTGCTTTAAGGTAATTAATAATGTTTGTTTTCATAACATTTGTATGAGAATAAAGTTAGTTGAGTTCACTAATAGTTTAGGTTTGATTGTCAAAAATGCTGTAGTGTTTTATTGAGAGTCCTCCTTTCTACTCTTGAAGAGCTTTATTGTTTGACCATTTTTATGATATTTCAAATTCTTTTTCAGTCGGACAAGAACCTCGAGCACATCGTCGATGGTTTCCTTGGCTGTGAAGTTCATGGTGAACTTCTGGTCAAGGTCTATAGAAGAATCGATCATAAAGTCCACCTCATAGCGACTACCCAGATCGTTGAGGATCCTGCGCAGGGTCTGGTCCTTGAATACCATGTTTCCGAGCATCCAGTAATTGAAATCCCTGACCCTTACAACATGTTTCGCCATGCGACCCTCATTGCGACTGTAGACGATCTGCTCGTTGGGCTTCATCGTCTCGCTGTAGTTGTCGTCATACAGCTTCACGCTCCCTTCTTCAAGAGTCGTCGTTATAAGGTCTTCATCGGAATAAGCCTTGACATTAAACTGGGTGCCGAGCACCTGGATATTCAACTTCCCCGAGTGCACGACAAAGGGCCGCTTGGTATCTTTGGCCACCTCGAAGTGGGCCTCGCCTAAGAGGAACACATCACGCTGGCCGCCATGGGTATTGAACACGGAAGGATACAGGATCGTAGTTTTCGAATTTACGATTACCTTCGTGCCATCGGAAAGCATCAGTGAGTCTATCTTTCCCTCCGGGACATAGAACTCCACCAACTGCTTGCGCTCGTAATACTTTCCTGAATACACCCACGCCGCGACGGCCCCTATTATCGGAAGCGCCAATACGGCAGCCCAACGAAAGGCCTTGACAAAGCGACTTCTGCGATGCAAACCCCATTCATACTCATGGCGATTCTCGCGGAATGTGCGCAAGGCACCCGCCACATCAACCTCTTCGGGCGCCAAACCATCCCATATCTGCTTCATCACCGCGGCTTTCTCATCCTTCTGCGATTCGCTCAGAAGCCACCGCTTAATGCGCTCGGAATAGCTCTTTGGCGTTATTCCGTCAAAGTAATCCCTGATGATATGGGTAAGATCTGTTAGGTTCATAAATGGTTTAAGATTATACTATAAAGACACAATTGCGAACCTCTGCACGCAACCAAGAAGAGTTAAGATAAGTTAAAGGTAGTTTTTGGAACTTCGGCGACAACCTACAGGGCACTTCATTTCATCATGGCAAGTAATGCCAGCAGCGACATGAAGGGCATTACTTTCCTGAGATCGCGTAGCGCAAGCGAAATATGAGATTCCACCGTGCGCTTGCTGATGCCGAGTTTCTCGGCAATCTCGGCATTTGAGAGTCCTTCGATACGGCTCATGGAGAAGACCACGCGTCGCTGAGACGGCATCTTGTCGATTTCCTGTTCGATGATTGCCTCCAGCTCCTTATAATATAAGGTGTCTCCCGCAGACTCCTCTTCGACCATCTGCAAGGTGTCCTCTAAATGCACCGACTCGTAGCGGAGCGATTTCCTGAGAAAATTCAGGCCGGCATTTCGCACCATCATGAACACATAGCCGTCGAGATTATCTACATCCACGAGGTTCTCGCGATTGATCCAGAGTTGCATGAAAATATCCTGCACGATGTTCTCCGCATCGCACTCACTGCCACAAAGACGGGTCGCAAAGTCCTTCATCTTCGCATACAGCTGCTCGAAAATCATGTCGAAAGCCTCCTCATTCCCCTGGCTCAGCGCCGACAGAATAATTTTATCGGAAATGCTCACATCCATCACACACTCGGTATCATCCCCCTGTCTAAAATTAAGTTAGCGTCTAAATCTGTGCAAAAATACGAATTTTATCAGTTCCGACAAATTTTTACCATCAATTTTTTGCAAGATTACAAGAACGACGACGATCCTTTCCATCACCGGCAGCCGACACACATCAAGGTCCGCGCAGCTTCTCCTTACCCTTCCGGGAACTTACAGAAAAGTAAAACAGCCTGTTTCAGTCACTAAAATAGCCTGTTTTAGTCAGTAAAACAGGCTATTTTACTCTCCAGAAGGTCGCTGCCCGCATCCGCTCAGGCAATAAGGAGCCACCGAAATTCAGAACTCTACATAGGGACGAAGCCTCTCAATGGCTTCTTGGGGAAAGTCCTTCAGCAGCCGCAAATCGTCCAGACTGCGCAAAGAACCTTTCAGCCGTCGGTAGTCGCAGATTTCCCGGGCTTGATAGAAATTGATGTAAGGATGTCGTTTCAACTGGTTCAAGGTAAGTGTGTTGAGGTTTATCTTCCTGATGTTTTCGGCGTCGAGGATCATATATTTTATCGATTCCATCGGGAAATCGTCAATCTCGGAAAGCTGGTCAAGACTATAGAAGCCACCCAGCCGATTCCTGTAGCTCACCACCTGACGGGCAAAATAGCTCCCAATGCCCGGCACCTTCTTCAGTTGCGAGGTGTCGGCACGGTTCAAGAGGATACGCTCAGTGGGCATAAGCTTCTCTTGATATCGGACAGAATCTCGATGAAATGGAGATTTTTTATTCTTTTCCGCATAAACTTCCGCCGCGGGAAGATAATCGGAAGAAATCTTGATGTAAGGCTCCAACTCCCTATATTGCTTCACCGTAAGCCCGTAAAGGCGGGCAAAATCGGTCTTCTTGCGGAAGATTCCCCCCTTGGCCCGATAGTGGTAAATAGCACGCACTTGCCAAGACTGCAGTCCGAGGCGAAGAAGCCGGGTGCTGTCGGCGGTATTCGGGTCGAAAGAGAATCGTTCCACCTTCCGCTCCTGGTCGGCATAATAATATTGTGTCCCCTGTTTCCGGGGGATTTCTCTCGATGAAATGGGCGTTTTCCGCAGATTCAGGCTATCTTCAGATACAAGATCGGTTTTGTCATTCAGTCGTCCGATGCCATAGATCATCAAGAACGCAAAGATACCCACGGCCAACAACACAAGCAATGCCGACCGGTCTGACTTTGAGAAATAGAAGAATTCCTTGAACCTCATGGTTACACTATTTTAGATGTCGGCCTCCCGAAAAGCCGAAGATTTGCGTATGCCCCGACCGATAAAACAGAGACAATATCCGGCAACATGCAGGCAAGCATTTCAATCCACGCACCCTTCCGATGCGCCGTATGCAGCTCTTCATAGAAGAAGGCGGTGCCGACTTCACGCGTCGAAATCGCAGAAGTAAGCACAGCCGGTACCGGCGTTACACCTATCTTTGTTTGAAGACTGCCCCGCTCGACTGCCATCTCTCACACATTTAAATCACCTCGAGCTGATGAAGGAAAATCGCCAGAATCGCCACAGGGCATACATACCGCACCAGAAAGAGATAGGCGCCAAAGCATCTGCCGGACAAGGTGTTCCAGTTCGTAAACTCCTCATGCAGCAACTTCTTCGGCACATACCAACCTACGAAGACGCAGGTGAGGAATCCTCCCAAGGGAAGGAATATCTGTCCGGTTACAAAATCGAAGAGATCAAACAGAGGAAGCCCGGCTACCTCCAGCTCCTTTACCGCCCCGAGCGACAACGAGCAGAATGCACCGATGATGCAGGTGGCGACCGTAACGATAACGGCTCCTCTCTTTCGGGAGATGTGCAACTCCTCATAGAAAAACGCCGTACTCACCTCATGGAGCGATACCAGAGAGGTCAGGGCCGCCAGAGAGAGCAGCGCATAGAACATCAGAGCCACGAGCCACCCTATGAAAGGAGCGCTCGAAAAGGCCTGATTAAACACATTCGGCAGGGTAATGAACACCAGAGAAGGGCCGCTGTCGGGATTCGCGCCGACGGAGAAGGCCGACGGAAAGATAATCAGACCTGCCATAATGGCAATCAAGGTGTCGATTAACGATACTTGGACTGCCGATTTCAACAGGTTGGTCTGGCGGCTAAAGTAGGACGCATAGGTGCAGATACAGCCCATGGCAATGCTCAGAGAATAGAACGACTGGCCCAAAGCACCCAGGAAAACGCCGCTGTCTACCTTCGAGAAGTCGGGCAGAAGGAAAAATTCCATGCCTTTCCAGCCATTTGGAAGCAGACAAGACGCTATCACGATAATTATCAGCAAGACAGACAAAGCGGGCATCATCGCCTTGGAGAAGCGTTCTATGCCCTTACGGACACCATGAACAATGACGAAATGGGTTGTCAGCAGGATGACAATCGTCCAGAATACCGGACGAATGGGATTCTGAGAGAACTCCTGGAAATAACGGGTTACATAGGTGGCGTCGCCCTGCAACTCGCCTGAAAGCGACGCATAGACATACTGAAGACACCATCCTGATACCACGGCATAGTATCCCGTAATCAGAAAACCTGTGAGAACGCCCAAAAAACCAACATATTTCCACGCGCTTCCGTTTCCAACCTCCGAATAAGCCCGGAATGTATTGGATGCTCCATGGCGCCCGATTATAAACTCAGACAACATACACGGGACACCCAGCAACAGCACGCAACCCAGATAAATCACCATGAAGGCCGCGCCGCCATTTTCTCCCGCCATATAAGGAAACCGCCAGACATTTCCCAGTCCGACAGCACCTCCGGCAGTAGCAAGTATCATTCCGACTTTACTTCCAAAAATATTTCGTTTCTCAGACATACTAACAAGATTCAATTCAGTTTGTTGCAAAAGTATAAAAAAATATTTATCTTTGCACCAAAACTGAAAGTAAAAATGTCTCACCTGCACCATTTACTCATCAAATATCCTTTTTCGTGCCTGATGATCGTGGTCATCTGGATACTTTGCCTTATCCCTATGCCCGAAAATCCGCTAAGCCATGTCAGACTGGTGGACAAATGGACACATTTAATCATGTACGGTGGACTATGCGTTGTGATATGGGCAGAACACCTCAAGACCCACCATCATGTCGACCGAAAGAAGATATGGCTGCCCGCTTTGCTTGCCCCCATCCTCATGGGAGGCCTCGTTGAAATCGTTCAGGCCACTTGCACGAACGGCGCCAGAAGCGGAGAATGGATCGACTTTCTGGCAGATGTGATCGGAGTAGCCCTCGGACAGGCTATCGGTATTCTTCTGGCAAGGTGTTTTTCCAAAGGATGAAAGGATATCGAAGCAGCGAGGAATTGTAGAACCTGCGGTCACCCGTAACTTCCTGACCGATGAAATCGGGCTTTTTAAACGCTTCCGCCTCGTCTTTCAGCTCCACTTCGGCCATCACGAGGCCCTCGTTGTCGCCATAGAACTCATCCACCTCAAAAGTGTGGGTGCCGTCTTCGCTTTTCACCAGATAGCGACGCTTGTCTATTCTGCCACCCTTGCACAGCCTCATGAGATGCTCCGCCTCATCCTGCGAGATCTCTTTCTCAAACTCATAGCGGCTCAAGCCCCCATCCCTGCTATGCTCCTTGATGGTAAGATAAGCCTTGTCGTCGCGAACGCGGACCCTTACCGTAGCGCCATCGGCAGGAATATATCCTTGCTGGATATGACTGCTTGAAAAGGCGGCGCGTTTAAACGCGTCGCCTTTCTTAACAAGGAACTTGCGTTCCGTCTCCATTCCGCTCATCACATAAATGCCATTGCATAAACCAAGAGGCAAAGTGCAAATACAACCAGAAGGCCACCTATCCACATAATCACCTTTCTGGCTTGTTTCTCCTGCCTTGCCTCACGCTGAGCGCGACGGATTTTACTTCTTTCACTCATTGTCGTATTATTTTTAAATTTTCAGTTGCCTAACCTTCATCATCATTCGTCGGGAACTCCATCAGATAGGCCTTGATAAAGTCGTCGATCTTGCCGTCCATAACCCCGTCTACATCCGAGGTCTGGAAATTCGTGCGATGGTCTTTCACCCGACGGTCGTCGAAGACATAGCTGCGAATCTGGCTGCCCCATTCAATCTTCTTCTTGCCGGCCTCTATCTTGGCTTTTTCGGCCAAGCGCTTCTGCATCGCCCGGTCATAGAGCTGACTTTTCAGGAGCAGCATGGCCTTGGCCTTGTTCTTGGGCTGGTCTCGCGTCTCCGTATTCTCTATCAGGATTTCCTCTTCCTCGCCGGTATCAGGATCCTGATACATGTAGCGGAGACGGACCCCCGACTCCACCTTATTCACATTCTGTCCGCCCGCACCACTGGAGCGGAAGGTATCCCAGCTGACACGAGCCGGGTCTACATACACCTCAATGGTCTCGTCGACGAGGGGGGAGACGAACACGCTCGCAAAGGAGGTCATCCGCTTGCCCTGCGCATTATAGGGGGAAACACGCACCAGACGGTGCACTCCGTTCTCGCTCTTCAAGTATCCATAAGCATATTCGCCGCCTTCAAAGGTCATGGTAACGCTCTTGATGCCGGCCTCATCACCTTCCTGGATGTCCGTTATCTTCACGGAATAGCCGTGGCTCTCCCCCCAACGCTGATACATACGCATCAACATCTGGGCCCAGTCCTGGCTCTCCGTGCCGCCAGCACCCGAATTAATCTTCAATACAGCATCCATCGGGTCTTCCTGCTGGCGCAACATATTCCTCAATTCCAGATCTTCTATAGCCTTGATAGCTTTCCCATAGTCGGCATCCACCTCCTCTTCCGACACCATATCTTCCTTATAGAAATCAAATGCCAGCTGCAGTTCGTCAGCATACTGACGGACATTTTTATATCCCACGAGCCACTTCTCAATCCCTTTCACTTTCTTCATCTGCTCCTGGGCGCGGACGGGATCCTCCCAAAAGTCGGGGGCCTGGGTGCGAAGCTGCTCCTCTTCGAATTCCACTTTCTTCCGGTCGATATCCAGATAGCGGTTCAACGCCTCGGCGCGTTCCAGCACATCTTTCAACTGATCACTTGTTATCATTATTCTTCATACATCTTATCGATCACCTCCTTGTAGTTCTTGTAGATGACCGTGCGTTTCAATTTCAGCGTATTCGTAAGTTCCCCCGTCTCCATGGCAAAGTGATGCGGCAACAGGCTGATACGCTTGATCTGCTCATAGGGAGCCAATGACTGCTGCAGAGTCTGTATCCGGTCCATCAGCATGTCCTGGATCTTCTTGCTTGCGCAGAGGTCTTCACGATCCTTAAACCCTATGCCCTCATTCCTGGCGTACTCCTCGAGCAGACGGAACTCAGGCACGATGAGGGCGGAAACGAACTTATGCTCGTCGGCAATGACTGCCACCTGGTCGATATACTTGTCTACGAGTAGCATCGACTCTACCATCTGCGGAGCGATATACTTGCCGTTCGAGGTCTTGAAAAGGTCCTTGATACGCTCCGTGAGGAACAATTCGCCATCCCTCATATAGCCCGCATCGCCCGTATGGAAGAATCCTTCGGCATCAAAAGCTGTCTTATTGATATCATCGTGCTGGTAGTAGCCTCTCGTAATCGTTGGTCCTTTGAGCAAAATCTCGTCGTTCTCGCCGATTTTAATCTGTATTCCTTCGATTGGCCGGCCGACGGAACCAATGGTGTAAGTCTCGCCCTTATGGTCGCAAGACACGGTCGCAAGACTCTCGGTAAGGCCGTAGCCCACTATCATATTGATGCCGATAGAGTGGACGAACTCTTCTACCTCCGGCGAAACAGCCGCTCCGGCCGTAGGGAAAATATTTGGATTGTCAAGCCCCAGTTGCTTGCGCACCAGACTGAGGATAGACCTATTGATGACCTTATATTCCAATGCCAGGCCCAAGGGGGGGCGCTTGCCGTTGGCAAGATACTCGATATTGTGTTTGCGACCCACCTCAAGGGCATGCTTGAACATCTTCTGCTGGAAGCCGCTGGCATGGTCGATCCGGTCCTTCACGGCCACATACACCTTCTCCCAGAATCGGGGAACCGATGACATGCTCGTGGGATGGGTCTCCCGCATGCTCTGCTGGATTTCCTTTGGATAGGTATTGATGATGAGCTGGCTGCCCACGGTCAATGCCAAATAGGACCATCCACGCTCGAAGATATGCGCGAACGGCAGGAAATTGATAACCCTATCCTTGTCCGTAACGGCCACGCACTTGTGGTTTGCCTCCATCGCGGCGTGATACTGCCCGTAGGTGAGCACGACACCCTTGCTCTCCCCCGTCGTCCCGCTCGTATAGATGATGTTGCAGATGTCGTCCATGGAAGCCTCTCTCCAGCGTGCCTCCAGTTCTGTTTGCCGCGGAAGCCCCTCTCCGAGACGGATAAAATCCTCGAAATAAAGGGCGTTAGGGTCGTGCGTACTGATGCGGACGCTGCTGTCGAAGATGATGATGCGCTCCAGCGTGTGGCACAATGGGAAGATGCGGTGGGCCTTGTTATACTGCTCCTGCTCGCCCACGAAGAGGAAGCGCACCCGTGCGTCGTTGATCATATACTGTATCTGCTGTTCGCTGCAGGTGGCATAGAAAGGGATAGAGACGGCGCGAATGCCATAGGCTCCAAAATCCGTATAGAGATAATGGACGCAGTTCTGAGAGAACACCGCTATGTTTTCCTGCGGCTTAATGCCCAGATTGAGCATGGCGTTGCTCACCTGCATGACTCTCAGGGAGAACTGCTTCCATGAAACATCCTTCCACTTGAGACTCCCGAAACTGCGAAATGTAAGAGCTGAACGGCTTCCATACTTCTTGGCCTGCTCATGAATCAGCACCGAGAGATGACTATTCGTCTGCATAAATTCTGTTATTTTAGTTTATTGCAAAGATAAAGAAATCTTTGTAAAACAAGAAATTATTTGGAAATTTTTCTTAAATTTGCCCGTAATATGATGAAAGAAGAATTCCTGGAAGACGCCGTCGACCTCCTCAAAAGGCTCATCGCAACGCCGTCGGTCAGCCGGCAGGAAACCGAGGCGGCAGATATCATGCAACGACAGATGGAGAGCTATGGGCTGACTTCCCGCCGTGAGGCTAACAATGTGTGGACGATCGACCCCGGATTCACGGCCTCGCGCCCCACCCTTCTGCTCAACGCGCACATCGACACCGTCAAGCCCGTAGACAGCTGGCGGCGAATGCCCTTTACGCCAACCCTCGAAGGCGACAGGCTCTACGGCCTCGGGAGCAACGACTGCGGAGGAGGGCTCGTAACGCTCCTACAGGTTTTCAGGGCGCTTGTTCCCCTCGAGAGAAACTACAACTTGATATATCTGGCATCGGCAGAAGAGGAGGTGTCGGGCGCCAACGGCATCCGTCGTGCCCTACCCCTATTGCCGAAGATTGCCGCGGCCATCGTGGGAGAGCCTACGGGCATGCAGCCTGCCATCGCGGAAAAGGGATTGATGGTGCTTGACATCACGGCGAAAGGCAAGAGCGGCCATGCTGCCCGCAACGAAGGACGGAACGCCATCTACGAGGCACTCGACGACCTGAACTGGCTGTGTGGCTATCGATTCGAGAGGGTGAGCCCTTTTCTCGGCCCCACGCTGATGAATATAACCATGATCAGCGCCGGCACGCAGCACAATGTGATACCCGACGAGTGCCACATGGTGGTCGATATTCGCACCAATGAATACTACGACAACCAGGAGGTGTTCGAATTCATCCGGAAACACCTACGGTCAGAGGTCAAGGCACGCTCCTTCCACCTCCGGTCCTCGCATATCCCCGAGAGCCACCCATTGGTGCGGAAGTGTGTGGGAATGGGACTGAAGCCCTTCGGTTCGCCCACGCTCAGCGACCAGGCACTCATGCCGTTTCCGTCGCTCAAACTCGGCCCAGGGGAGTCGGAGCGGTCTCACTCTGCCGATGAGTTCATCTGCCTGATCGAAATCAGCCATGCCTTCGATGTCTACATGCAGCTGCTCAACGGTAAAGATTTGGCCTTCTAAGGATACAGATACGGCTTCCGACAGAGCTGTCCACGACATCCGAAAGTATAAGAGGTTACTATGCGTTTTACGAAATCGGCGATTTTGTGCGACAATTTCGGCGATTTTGTCTGACGAATTCGCCGATTTCGTCAGACAGAAGACGGCCTTTAAGAAGCCCCGCAATGATGAGCAGGATTCCTAAAGGTCGCCTTTGTCGGATAAGGAGCAGATTCCCAAGATCGGGGTTAGCGTCCCAGCCACGCTTCGGGATTGAGTTTTGTCGTGCCCCGGCGTAACTGGAATTGCAGGATGTTGTCGCTCCCCACATTGCCCAGAGCCTGTCGCGCGGAGACCTTCATGCCTCTCGACACGGCTACGGAGCCGAGGTTGCAGTACACAGAAATATAGGCCCCATGGCGCACCATCACCACATAGGTGCCCGACCACTGTATTACGGCACTCACCTCGCCGTCGCAGATGGAGCGGGCTACGGCTCCCGGGCTGCCGAGAATGTTGATGCCCTTGTTGTCGAGGGTAATGCCTTTGAGGCCTTCCACACTATATTGGCCGAAATGACTTACGATTCTGTAGCGCCCGGAAATAGGCATAGGAAGCCGTCCCTTATTTGCCGCAAAGTCGCCGCTGAGCTTCCGGTCGGACGAGCTGTAGTCAGAGGCCTCGTCGACATTCTTCCTCGCTGTGGCTATCTCCCTCTTGCTGCGCTCCTCATCGGCCCTGGCCTTACGCTCGGCAGCCTCGCGGTCGGCTCTGGCAGCCAAGGCCTCTTGATCCGCACGGGCCTTGGCAGCGGCATTATTCGTCTTGGAAGCTGCCTCAGCCTCCGACCTCAAGCGTGCCTCGCGCTCCTTGGCGGCAGCAATCCTGCGGGCATTCTCCTTCGCAGCTGCCTCGGCCTCCGCCTTCTTGCGGGCGAGTTCCTCGGCCTTCCTCCTTGCCGCCGCGGCGGCTTCGGCCGCCCTGCGCTTGGCCTCGGCCTCCGCACGAGCCTTCGCCTTGGCCACCTCGATGGCTATCAACCGGTCTATCTGTGCATTCAACTCATTGTCTTTCTGCCGTTGCTGGGCAATGACCTGCTGAATGGTCTGCTGCTGTTTTTGAAGGCCTTTGACCACCTCTTGCTGTTCCGTCTGCTTCCCCTCGAGTTCCGCACGGGCTTTCTGGTCTTTAGCGAGGAGGGTGTGCTTCTGTCCCTTCACGGCCTGAAGCTGCTTGTGCTTCTCGGTAACCTGGATTTGCTTGGCCTTCACGAGCTCGCCCTGTGCTTTCTGATAGGCCGCGTATTCGCGCACGAAACGCATGCGGCGATACATCTGCGTGAGGCTCTTGGCCGAGAAGACAAACATCAGCTTGTCCTGAACGGTGCGATGGCGGGCCATATAGCGCATCGACTTGATATATCTGGCCTTGCGCTCCTGAAGCTGTTCCTCGAGAGTTTTAAGCTGACTTTGGAGGATGCCGATATTGTTGTCGAGATGTGAGATGTCCTGCTGAATGCCGTCGATGGACTTCTGCTTCTCACTGATCTCGCTGTTGATGACGAGCAGATTCTTCAGTCGCTGCTGTACATCGGCCTTGTTCGCCCTGAGCGCTTGCTCCTGTTGGCGAATCTTCTTGCGCACGGCGGCGCGCTGATTCTGCAGCCCCTTGATTTCCTTGTTGCCGTAAGAAGCGTCCTGTTTCTTTGCCACAGTCTTCTTTCTGGCTGCCGTTCCTTGCTTCCTTGGCGTGGTCTTGGTCGTTTTCTTTTGCGTGGCCTTGCTTGTCGACACAGTCTTCCTGACAGCGCTTTTCTTCTGGGCAGGCATTGCTAAGGCACACGCAAAGGCAAGAATCAATATGATTAGCCGTCTCATTTACATTTTCAAGATTTTATCGAACACATCTTTTGCCTCCACCTGCTTATACTTCGGAGAGACGGTAGACCGCGAATCCCAGTTGGCATGGGTGCTGATGTCATCCATATCGATGGTTACCGTACCCGCCTGAGGTTTTCCACCGACATTCGTGATAAAGGTAAACTCCTGCGAGGCAGGAAACGACTTGACGCCTACCGGCTGAAAATTGGAGTACTTCCAGGTAAGGTTTGACTTCCCATGGGCCGCACTCAGATATTCCACGACGGTCGAAAGGATGCGTCCGTCGTTTTTATCGGTATTCCAGCAGAAAGTCATCTTCCCGTTTTTCAAGCTTACCGGAACGGTGGAGCCCTGCTTGGTGAGGTCGGCGTCGAACTGCTGAAGGTCGCCTTCACCTACTTTCTTGTTTCCCGGAAGTAACAGCTGATTCCAGAAAAGGGCCTGAAGGCTATAGAAATTGAGCCCGTTTTCCTTCAGAAACTCAAGCTGCGTATAGTCTGCCTTGATATACTCCTTGTGAATCCGGTCGACAACCAGCACATAATCCGGGGTAAACTCCAGGCGCCCGACCTCGCTGCCCAGCAGCGGGATAAACAGCTGAAGCCGCACCACTTCATCCTTCCGCATGTGCAGGGAACCGGGAACCGTAATATTCTTTGTTCCCGCCTGAATGTTGAAAGACATATCGGCCACGATGTTCTTCTGATAAAGCTGTCGATCGGAAACCATCTGGACAAATGCCAGCTTTTGTAAAACCACGCTACCTTCCCCCTTGGCAACAGCCGGGGCATTCGGCGTGGATTTGCCTACTACCGCCTTCTTGGTGCCACACGAGGCAACAAACAGGATGAGGCAAACTACTGTTATCTTCAAAATAGACTTATTCATTTTCCTTGATATATTGTTTCAGTTTTATCTTCTTGGGTAATACCACGCTCTCGCTACCGGCCTTGAGGGCTTGATTCCAGTAGTCGAGGGCCTTGTCGGCGTCGTTGGTTTTATAGTAGATGTCGCCTGCATGCTCCAGGATCACAGGGCTCTGGACGCTGTCGGTATCGTTCTTCACCGCTTGCTCGATATAGATTCTCGCTTCGGTATACCGTTCCTGCCGGAACAAAATCCAAGCATAAGTATCCAGGAAAGTGGAGTTTTTCGGTTCTGCCTTTATGGTCTTATAACTCATTTCCTCTGCCTTGTGTAAGTTACGGTGCTCCACACTCAGGTAATAGGCATAATTATTCAGGCATCCCATATGGTCGCTCTTCCATTGCAGACAGCTGTCATAAGCGGCAAAGGTTTCCTCCGTCATGCCTTTGTCATGGTATATCTCGCCCATGATGGAGTAGCAGTCGCTCACGAGGGAGGGATCGCTCTTGCTGGTTGTCCGTTTCACGGCCTGCCGGAACGCCTCGAGCGCGTGGTCGTTGTCTTTTTTCTGATAATAGGCTATCCCCAGAAAATAGCTGAACACCAGCTCATCGGTATTATATTCCGTACCCGGCTTACTCAGGGCGATGACCGAATCCCACTTTTCCTTCAGCCAATACGACTGTATCAGTTGAAGGCGAGCCTGAGCATTTTCGGGCTGCATGGCCAGCAACCGATAGAGTCCGCTGTTGATGGAGTCCTCCGGCATCTTCTTCAGAGACATATATGCCACTTCCAACTCTACCATCGTGCTGTCCATAGGGTTCTTGCCGAGGATACGACGGAAAAGGTTCAGCACCTGTGTGCTGTCGCCCCCATGAGCCTCATTGTCATGAATCACTCCCCGCATCAGGGTAACCTTGCTCTTAGGTTCCGTGTTCGGATTGATCAGGATGCTCTCCAGAAGGGCGTCGGCACGCTCCTTCTCGCCCACCGCATTATAGTAATCGTAGAGCGAAGTCTGGACATAATCATTGTCAGGATCTATCTTCCGGGCAGCCGTGAACATCCTGTAGGCCTCCTTCGGCTTGCCGTGCTGCATGAGCCAGTTGCCCATCATCACCTTATAAGTCAAGTCGTTAGGATGCTCGTCGCAGAGAGACTTCAGCGCCTTATAGGCCGACTTGCTGTCTTCCTTCATCTCATAGACGCGCATTTTGGAAAGGGTTATTTCCTCGCTGCTGCCCTCGATTTGCTCTATCCGGTTAATACAGTTGAGCATTCCGTCGTAGTTCTTAGCCTGTTGGTAAAGGTTTATGAGAACATTCAGCACATCCGTACGGTCGCGATGGCGGCCGGCCAGTTGCTCATATGCCAAGATTGCCTTGTCAAAGTCTTTCCCATTGAGGTAATATTGGGCCAACCGCTCAAGATAGGTAGAATTGCCCGGGTTCAGGGAAGCGGCCTTTTCGAGATTTCGCAGAGCGAGGCTGTCTTGCTTCAAGACCGAATAATACATGGCCTGGAGGTAATATGCCTCCGGCGCATTCGGGTCGATCTTCAGGCAGTGAGACAACAGTTCGAAGGCCGCGGAGTATTTTCCGGCATTCTGCTGGCGTACAGCCTCCAGGAAAAAATAGTCATAGCGACGCCGTTCTTCGGGCAAGAGGGTCCTTCCTGCAACCACTTTCCGGGGGGTGGTCTTTTTCTTCTTGGCAAACGAAGGAGATACGGCTGTCATCAGGATGAGAGTCGCTAAGGAAATGACAAGATGTGTATTTCTGAGTTTCAAGATATTCTCGCTGATTTTATAGTTCTATTTTACGCCCGTATGACCATACCCGCCTTCCCCGCGTTCGGTCTCATCAAGCTCCTCGACCACAACGAATTCGCCCTGTTCGTGCCGTGCGATCACCATCTGGGCGATGCGCTCACCATCGTTGATTACAAAGTCTTCCTGCGACAAGTTTATCAAGCAGACCCCGAGTTCGCCGCGATAGTCGGCGTCAATGGTACCCGGCGTATTGAGAACGGTTATCCCATGCCTCAACGCCAAGCCGCTACGAGGCCTGACCTGAGCCTCAAACCCCACGGGCAGAGCAATATACAAGCCCGTCGGAACGAGCTTGCGCTCGAACGGACGAAGCACTACCGGCTCGTCAAGATTGGCGCGAATGTCCATACCGGCACTTTGCGCCGTAGCATAGGCGGGCAGTCGCTGATGTCCCTTATTGACAACTTTTATCTGAATCATACTAAATACAATAATGTGCAAAAATAATGAATTCTGTGCAGATAATTGAATTTTTCAACATAAAAAGAGACTATTTAGGCAAAATTACATTACTTTTGCGATATGAAATGGCAACAATTGATATCCAACAAGCGGTTCGGACAGGAGACTAAGCATGCTCTCAGGCATGACGACCGTTCTGAATTCAAGCGCGACAGCGACCGACTCATCTACTCGGCACCATTCAGAAGACTACAGAACAAGACCCAAGTGTTTCCTTTACCCGGCAGCGTATTCGTACACAACCGGCTCACGCACTCCCTCGAGGTTTCCTCACTCGGCAAATCACTTGGCGACGATGTGGCCAGACGACTGACGGAAAAGCACCCGGAGCTCAAAGGAACGCTCTTCGAGGAAATCGGAACCATCGTTCAAACGGCAGGACTTGCGCACGACCTGGGCAATCCCCCGTTTGGACACAGCGGCGAGAAGGCTATCCAGACCTTCTTCACCGAAGGCGAAGGACAGGCCTTGAAAGAACGGGTAAGCAGACGCTTCTGGGACGACATCACGCACTTCGAGGGAAACGCCAACGCCTTCCGCCTCCTGACACATCGCTTCAACGGTAGGAGAGAGGGCGGTTTTGTAATGACTTATTCAACTCTTGCAAGCATCGTCAAATACCCCTTTGCCTCTTCACTTTCCGGTGAGCACGGCAAATTTGGTTTTTTCTCCTCCGAGGAAGCCGACTATAAGAGAATTGCCGATGAATTGGGCATTATTTGTAAGTCATTTCCAAGGGAGCCCTTGCAGTATGCCCGCCACCCATTGGTTTATCTGATGGAGGCTGCCGACGACATCTGTTACGAGATTATGGACATAGAGGATTCCCATAAGCTTAAAATTATTTCATACGAGGAAACCAGAGAACTCTTGCTTGGTTTCTTCAACGAAGAATCTCGGGCACACATCCTGAAACGAATCGAGGAAGAAAGGGTTACGGATGAAAACGAACAGGTGGTCTACCTGCGGGCCTGCGTTGTCGGAGAGCTGGAATCCGAATGCGTGAAAGCTTTCGTGGAGCATGAAGAAGAGATTCTGGGAGGAACCTTCGAGGGCAGTCTCATCAAGCACATCAGCGGGTTGCCACGACAGGCCTACAGGCATTGTCAGGAGGTTTCGAGGAAAAAAATCTATCAGAGCAAGCTGGTTTTAGATGTAGAATTGTCTGGTTACAAGATCATGGAGACCTTGATGCAGAATCTCGTCGAGGCCGCCGTACACCCCGAAAACTTCCATTCCCAGCAGTTGATCAAGCGCTTCAGCAGTCAGTATGACATCCAGAGCGACGATCTGCAGACACGCATCATGGCCGTAATAGACTATATCAGCGGAATGACGGATGTCTACTCGCTCGATATTTACCAGAAGATTTGCGGGATATCACTCCCCGTAGTGTAGGGATACCACACCCCCATCATAGCGGGAATGCTTCCTCTGCAGGGGGGCACCTTTATGGTTTTGGATCGGGATAGATCACATTGTTGGCACCGCTGGTCAGCTTCAGGGCCTCCGGATGCGACTTGATGAAGCTGTCGATATGCCGGACACGCTTCTCCTCAAGAATCTCGTCGACCGCAATCAGGATGCCTGTTTCCTCCACTTCGCCGAATCCATAGTTGATGGCTGTACCGAAGAGCTTCATCGTGGGGCTCAATCCCATATAGGCATTCACCAGTGGAGGGATGTTAAAACCGAGCTTTCTGATCTCACAATTCAAGACCCGATAGTCTTTCTTGAAGTCGTCCTCGCAGAAAATCTTCGCCAGAGCCTCTTCCGGCGTTTCCAGTTCCAACGGCTTCAGGGGAACGATGAGATGATCTTTGTCGTCAAAGTGTTTCTTCAGAAAGTAAAGAATCATATCCCGCCCCGTACGGACATAAGAAGGATACATGGTTACCTTGCCGAAGAAATACTTCACGCTGGGGTTCAAAACCGTCAGTGCGCCAAGTCCGTCCCAAAGATTATCGAGGGCGAAAATGCTCTTCGTGTTTTTCCTTACATTCTGATATTCAAGCGAGACGAAACTTCTCCCAAGCTCGACAGTATACGGGGCATACTCCTCCATAAACTTTTCGGAGAAATGAAACATATGACTTGTGGCGAGAACGGGCTGTCCCTGCTCGTCTGTCTTCCAGTCAGACCCGAACAGATAGCGATAGCCGCCGATGATCTCATCGCACTCCGGATTCCAGACAACCAACTGCCTACAACCATTTTCCATGGTATCAAACTCGTCGATATCCATCGACTTACCCGTTCCTCCTCCCGCCGAGCGGAAAGCTTCTTCGCGAAGACGCCCGATTTCCTTCATCACATGGGGCGCCTGCCGGGCCGTTATGACATAGATTTCGTTATGACTCTTGTTCGTCATACGAAGCTGGCGGTCGGGAGTCAGCTCCCTCTTGAGGAGCTCCCGGTCAATCGGTTGGATAATCTCTTTTTCCATTTTCAGAAATCTTAATACTCTAAGCTTCGGCGCCTTGATCAAGTTTATAGACCTTGTCTTCAACCCATTGCGCCCATTCAGAGGGCGTCTTGCTCTTGTCGAATGTCTGCCAAGGGATGGGTTTGCCAAAGGTAGCCTTGAAGCTCTTGCCCACATTCCGGTACATCTCATCCACCAAGAACAACATGGCGATATTCACCTTCTTCACATATCTATCGCTGAAGTTGGCAATTCGATAAAACCGATCGCTGTTGCGGCCGCTGAAATGAATGGGCACCACATCCCGATGGTATTCCACCGATTTCGAGATGAAAGTCTTTTTCCAGGGAAGGTCGTGGATAACACCGCCCATCCTCCGACTGTTCAGGCCCGCGGGGAACATGAGCATGTGGTTGTCGCTCCGGAAGCCAGCCTCCACCATCCGGGGAAAATCACGGCTCTGCTTACCCGTTTTGTTGATTCCGATGCTCACGGGCTTCAAGCCCGGAAGATAGAGAAGCAGGTCGTTGACCAGATAACGGAACCTGCCGTCATAATGCCTGCCAATGATGGCTCCCAGCGCCACGCCGTCTTGTCCGCCCAGAGGGTGGTTGGACACGAATGTGTAGAGCTTCCCATCATTCTTGTCAGGCAGATTGTGCACACCCTCAATAGTCAATTTCATCTGAAGATAGTCCACGCAGCGAACCAGCCATTCCGTTCCTTGGGCATCGCGATTTTCCCAAAGAAATCGATTGACCTCGTTTTCATGAGCAATTTTCTTAAGCCAATTAACGACAAAACCCGGCACAAGCTTCACCTTGCTGCCCATTTTGCCCGCTAAAATTTTCTCGATGTCGATGACCTTCTCTATCTCTTCACTCATAGGTGCAGTATACTAACTGAATGCAAAAATAACAAAAGTTACCGAAATACAATGCAAATAATCCTAAAAAAAATACCGTTGTTTCCCATTTCGCCTCATTTTGCGACGCTATGTTTGTATCTCGTTATCTCCTGAATTGCATTCCCACGCTAAAAAATCCGGTGTAAAGTTATAAGCAGAAAAAAATCTCCACCCCAATTACCTACGGCCCAATCTGCTGATAAATATAGATTAATTTATTTTACATTCTTGCAAAATAAATCGTTTTTTGCCAACAACAAACCTGCCGGAGGCAAAAACGGGCAAAAACACAAAACCTCTTTAAAGCGCCTAAAAACAAGAGATTGAATTGCAAAAGACGGCTTCCAGCACGCCTGTTAACGGCCTTTTACTTTGCTTTTAGCCGCTTTCTGTAGACTAAAAAGCCGTCTTCGGCAAGGCAAAATGCGCCGGAAAATTCAAGAAAACAGACAAAATCGAACAAAAATAACCGCTTTTCCGTTTTCCAAAGCTTGTTTTCCACACGAAAAATTGCCGTTTTCATCCCTTAAAGAGCTATAACCTCAACTTAATTTTTGCCAATTATCCATACAATATCACCCATTCCTCCTCCCCTGCCCCATCCCTATCCCCATTCCGGGAAAATGCTTTTTTAAGCCCTTTTGATAAAAATTTGTGGAGAAAAGTGGTGGAATGTGGGGAAAAATATATAACTTTGGCATCGATATCAATACTTATAGATAAGAACGCATGCGATTTATAGGAAACATAGAGGCCAAAACCGACTCCAAGGGAAGGGCATTTCTTCCGGCCGTCTTTCGAAAGGTGCTGCAAGCATCGGGCGAGGAACGGCTCGTGTTAAGGAAAGACATCTTCCAACCTTGCCTCGTTCTGTATCCCGAATCGGTATGGAACAGGCAGCTCGACACCCTTCGCAGCCGCCTTTCCCGCTGGAATTCAAAACAACAGCAGGTTTTCCGCCAGTTCGTATCGGATGTGGAAATCCTCACCCTCGACGGCAACGGGCGCTTTCTGATACCCAGGCGCTACCAGAAGATGGCAGCCATCACCCAGGCGATAAAGTTCGTCGGGATGGACGATACCATTGAAATCTGGCGAAACGACGAGCCTGAAAAGGCTTTCATGGATGCCGAGGACTTCAGCAAGGCCATAGAAGAAGTAATGGGCAATGTCAACGAAGAAGACAAGACCGGAGCATAACCTAAAAGTAAAAACTGTCTAATGGTAAGAACCGCGGAGACATATCACACCCCCGTGCTCCTCAAAGAGAGCATCGACGGGCTGAACATCAGGCCCGGAGGAGTCTATGTGGATGTAACCTTCGGGGGCGGCGGCCATTCCCGGGAGATACTTTCCCGGCTTGACGACAGGGGCCACCTTTACAGTTTCGACCAGGACGAGGATGCCGAGAAGAATATCACACCCGCGGAAAACTTCACTTTCGTGCGCAGCAACTTCCGTTACCTGAAGAACTGGATGCGATATTACGGAGTGGAAAAAATAGACGGGCTGCTTGCCGACCTCGGCGTCTCCTCCCACCACTTTGACGATGAGACCCGCGGATTCAGCTTTCGTTTCGATGCTCCCCTCGACATGAGGATGAACAAGAGGGCTGGAAAAACGGCGGCCGACATCGTGAACGAATACGACGAAGAGGCGCTGGCGAATGTTTTCCACCTATATGGAGAACTAAAAAACTCCCGGAAAATCGGTGCGGCACTCGTCAAGGCGCGGCAACAAAAAAAGATAGAGACCACGCAAGACTTCGCAAAGGCCGTGGAGAGCCTCTTCCGTCGGGAGCGCGAGAAAAAGGAGATGGCCAAGCTCTTCCAGGCCCTCCGCATCGAAGTGAATCACGAAATGGAAGCCCTGAAGGAAATGCTGCTTGCCGCAACGGAGCTCCTCGGCCCGGGTGGACGACTCTCCGTCATCACCTACCACTCGCTCGAAGACCGAATCGTAAAAAACATCATGAAGACGGGAAACGCCGAAGGCAAAATCAGACAGGACTTCTTTGGGAAGTTCGAAACGCCGTTCTCCCTTGTCAACAACAAAGTGATAGTCCCTGACAGCGATGAGCAGGAGCGCAATCCGCGAAGTCGAAGTGCCAAACTCAGAATATCCGAGAAGAAATGAACGAAGAAGACAAAGACAAAAAAGCAGAAGCCGTGCTCACCATCGAGCCCGAAATCGTAAGGGAGGCAAAAGAGGCAGAGGCCAAGGAGGCCAACCCCGAAGGGCCTTCCCTGCAGGAAGTCATAGAGAAGCAAGCCACCGAAGACGACGCCGCCATCATCTCCGGCGGCCTTTCCCTGCGGAAAATACTCGGAGGCGACATACTCACCACGAGCACGATTCGCCACCAGATATGGCTCTTCCTGCTCATCGGCTTCTTTCTCATTATCTATACCTCCAACCGCTACAGCTGCCAGCAGGACCTCATCAAGATAGACCATCTGCAGCAAGAACTTCAAAGCGCAAAATACAAAGCCCTGTCAAGTGGCAGCCAACTCACGGAAATGAGCCGTCAAAGCAATGTAATGGACATGTTAAAAAACAACAAGGACAGTATGCTGCACATCGCAAGCGAGCCTCCTTACAAAATCAAAGTCCCTGAATAAATGAGCAAGTTCGACAATAAAAAGATTATGCCCCGCTACAGCCTCATCGCCATCCTGATGACTCTGTTTGCCGCAATCGTGCTTGCAAAGACAGGCTATTTGATGACCGTGAAGCGCGACTACTGGATGAAAGTGGCCGACCGAGTGAAACGAGACAGCGTTCCCACAAAGCCGACTCGAGGCAACATCTATTCCTGCGATGGAGAACTTCTGGCGGGTTCGTTGCCCAAATACAAGCTCTACATGGACTTCAAGGCACTTCGCGAGGCCGGAAACGACTCTCTTTGGGAAGCCAGCCTCGACTCCATATGCCGCGGCCTGCACCAGATTTTCCCGGAAAAGGGCATGGCAGGATTTCGCAAGGACTTGGAAAAGGGGCGCGAAGAACAAGGCCGCAACTGGCCCATTTGGAAAAGACGCGTCGACTACAACACCTATAGCGAGGTGAAAAGCCTCCCCATATTCCGGCTGGCACCCTACAAGGGTGGCTTTCATGTAGAAGAGTTCAACGCCCGCGTAAATCCTTTCGGCTCATCAGCAAACCGCACAGTGGGCGGCATCTTCGCCGAGAAAGACACGGGACGCGTAGGGCTGGAACTGGAGTATGACTCCATTCTCCGTGGCAAAGATGGCATTATCCGTCGCCAGAAGGTCTTGAACAAGTGGCTCAGCATCACCGATACGCCCCCTATCGACGGGTCGGACATCGTTACCACGCTCGACATGAGCATCCAGGACATCGCCGAGAAAGCCGTCATCGACGAACTCAAGCTTATCAATGGCAATGTAGGAGTCGCCATCGTCATGGAAGTGCAGACCGGCGACATCAAGGCCATTGTGAATATGGACAAGTGCGCAGACGGCGAATACCGGGAGCTGAAAAATCATGCCGTGAGCGACCTATTGGAGCCTGGCTCCGTCTTCAAGCCCGTTTCCATCATGACGGTACTGGAAGACGGCTATTGCGACACGACCAAAATCGTAGAGACTGCTGGCGGCGTATGGCCCATGTACGGACGGCAGATGAAGGATCACAACTGGCGCCGCGGCGGTTACGGCACCATTTCGCTTCCCCGCACCTTGGAGGTCAGCTCCAACATCGGCGTCAGCCGCATCATCGACCAATATTATCACAACGACCCGGAGAAGTTCATAAGAGGCGTCTACCGCACAGGCATCCAGAAAGACTTCCACCTTCCGCTGCCCGGTTATTCAAGAGCGCAGATCCGAATGCCCAAGAAAGCGAAGAACGGCCAATGGCTCAACTGGAGCAACACGGCGCTCCCCTGGATGAGCATAGGATATGAGACGCAGATTCCTCCTATCTCCACGCTCACTTTTTACAATGCTATTGCCAACGGAGGAAAGATGATGCGTCCACGCTTCGTCCAACGAGTGGAGAAAGGCGGGAGGACAGTCGTAGACTTTCCACCAGAGGTCGTACCGGGCCACGAGAAGATTTGCAGTGAGAAAACATTGAAATACATGCAGACAATCCTGCGCCATGTCGTCAGTCAAGGCTTGGGCAAGAAGGCCGGCTCGCCCTCCTTCCAGGTAGCGGGAAAAACCGGTACCGCCCAGATTTCCCAAGGCTCAGGGGGATATAAGTCGGGACGGGTGAACTATCTGCTCAGCTTCGCCGGCTATTTTCCGGCCGACAATCCTCGCTACAGCTGCATCGTCTGCATCCAGAAATCGGGCCTCCCGGCATCCGGAGGCGGTATGAGCGGCGTCGTTTTCCATAACATCGCGGAAGGAATCATGGCCCGCGACATCAAGCTCGATGTTTCCGATGCCCGGGACTCCCTGTCGGTCTTCACGCCGGATATCAAAGACGGAAACATTCTTGCCGCCGACTATGTGCTCAACCACTTAGGATTCCAGGTGAAGGCCGACTGGACCGGATCCTATGCAACCGGCAATCCGATCTGGGGAAAGGCTGAGATACGGAAAGGGCAGGCCATCAGTCTTCGCAGAGAAAAACTGTATGGCAAGAGCTATATACCCGATGTCATGGGCATGGGGGCACGCGATGCCGTCTACCTTCTTGAAAGCCGGGGCGTCAAGGTGCAACTCTCCGGACGAGGCAAGGTAGTCTCGCAAAGTCTTCCGGCCGGCCATCAGATCAAGAAAGGAGAAACCTGCAAACTGATTTTGGAAATCTAAAAAGCGATATACAACTATGATTTTAAGGGATTTAATCAAGAATATCAAGCCTCTTGCGCTCATTGGAAGCGAGGGAATCGACATCAAAGGGGTAGACATTGATTCCCGCCACACAGAAGACGGGCATCTTTTCATTGCCATGAAAGGCACACAGGTAGACGGCCATCGCTTTATCCCCAAGGCCATAGAGCTGGGTGCCAAGGCCATTCTCTGCGAAGACATGCCGGAGGAGAGGAGCGCCGGAATCACTTATATACAAGTAGCCTCTACCGAGGATGCCGTCGGCAAGGTGGCAACCATCTTCTACGGCGACCCTTCGAGGAAACTGAAGCTGGTGGGAGTAACGGGAACGAACGGCAAGACCACCGTCGCCACCTTATTATATAATATGTTCCGGAAGATGGGATACAGGTGCGGCTTGCTCTCAACGGTCTGCAACTACATCGAGGACGAGGCGTTGCCCACTGCCCATACGACCCCCGACCCTATCGAACTCAATCAGCTGCTTGCCCGCATGGTGGAGTCAGGATGCGAATATGCCTTCATGGAATGCTCTTCCCATGCCATCGCCCAGAAGCGCATAGGAGGGCTGCGATTCGCAGGAGGTATCTTCACCAACCTCACTCGCGACCACCTCGACTACCATAAAACATTCGAGAACTACCGCAACGCGAAGAAGGCTTTCTTCGACGGACTGCCAAAAACGGCGTTTGCCATCACCAATGCCGACGACAAGAACGGCATGATCATGGTACAGAATACCAAGGCTACGGTGAAGACCTATTCCACCACACGCATGGCAGATTTCAAAGCACGCATCCTCGAGTGCCACTTCGAAGGCATGTATCTCGACATCGACGGACATGAGGTGGGCGTCCAATTCATCGGCAAGTTCAATGTGAGCAATCTGCTCGCAGTATACGGCACAGCCCGCATGCTGGGCAAGGAGCCGCAGGAAATCCTTGTAGCCATGAGCACGCTACACAGCGTGAACGGACGTCTGGAGCCCCTGCATTCCCCGGAAGGATACACGGCCGTGGTCGACTATGCCCATACTCCCGACGCCTTGGAGAATGTGTTGGGTGCCATCCATGAAGTGCTGAACGGCAAGGGACATGTCATCACCGTCTGCGGGGCTGGCGGGCACCGCGACAAAGGCAAGCGTCCGCTAATGGCACAAGAGGCTGTCAGACAGAGCGACAAGGTAATCCTCACCAGCGACAATCCGCGCGACGAGGATCCGCAAGCCATCATCGACGACATGATGGCCGGCCTGAACGCCCAACAGAAGAAAAAAGTAATCTGCCTCGTCGACCGCAGGGAGGCCATTCGCACGGCATGCATGATGGCGACGAAAGGCGATGTGGTGCTCGTTGCCGGCAAGGGACATGAGGACTATCAGGAAATCAATGGGGTGAAGCATCACTTCGACGACCATGAAGTGCTGCGTGAAATATTTGATAATTAACGGATAAACAGCAAGCAACATGTTATACTACCTTTTCCGATTCTTGGAGCAATTCGGCATCAGCGGTGCCCATCTATGGGGCTACATCTCTTTTAGGGCTCTGCTCGCACTGATACTTTCACTGGTCATCTCTACTTGGTTCGGTGAAAAATTCATCAAATATTTGAGGAGAAAGCAAATCACCGAAACCCAGCGCGACGCCTCCATTGATCCCTTTGGAGTAAACAAGATCGGTGTCCCGTCAATGGGCGGCATCATCATTATCGTCGCCATCCTCATCCCGGTACTGCTGCTCGGCCGACTGAGGAACATCTACCTTATCCTTATGATTATCACCACGGTTTGGTTAGGGTTTCTCGGAGGCATGGACGACTTTATCAAAATCTTCCATTATAACAAGGAGGGGCTGAAAGGAAAATATAAAATCATCGGACAAATCGGCATCGGGCTCATCGTGGGACTCGTGCTCTGGGCCTCGCCCGATGTGAAAACCAACGAGAATCTGGTCATCGAGAAGCAAGGTCAGGAGGTCGTCGTCAAGCACCGGACGGAAGCCCGGAAGTCGCTCAAGACCACAATCCCTTTCGTGAAAGGCCATAACCTGGACTACTCACGCCTCATGTCGTGGTGCGGGAAGTATAAGACAGCAGCCGGATGGATACTTTTCGTAATCATGACCATCCTCGTCGTAACGGCCGTGAGCAATGGAGCCAACCTCAATGACGGCATGGACGGTATGTGTGCCGGCAACTCCGCCATCATCGGCGTGGCGCTGGGCATACTCGCTTATGTAAGCTCCCACATCGAGTTTGCCTCTTACCTGAATATCATGTATATACCCGGCTCTCAAGAACTGGTGGTCTTCCTCTGCGCCTTCGTGGGTGCACTCATAGGCTTCCTGTGGTATAATGCCTATCCGGCACAAGTGTTCATGGGTGACACCGGCTCACTCACTATCGGTGGAATCATCGGTGTTACAGCCGTCATCATCCATAAAGAACTGCTTCTACCCATCCTCTGTGGAATCTTCTTCGTAGAGAGCCTGAGCGTCATTGTGCAGGTGTGGTACTACAAAATGGGCAAGCGCAAGGGAATCAAGCGGCGCATCTTCAAGCGAACCCCTATCCATGACAACTTCCGCACACAGGATTCACAGCTCGACCCAGAATGCTCCTACCTCATCCGGAAGCCCCATACGGCCAAGCACGAGGCGAAAATCACGATCCGGTTCTGGATTATTACCATCATCCTCGCGACCCTTACGATCATCACTTTGAAGATAAGATAAAAGTAAAAGGCCGTTAGAAGGCGAGCTTTTAGCCGTTAGAAGGAAGGCTTTTAGCCGTTAAAAGGAAAGCTTTTAGCCGTCTTTTACAAAACGGCGGAATACCAGAAGAGAATATAATGACAAAAGATATGAAAAGAATCGTTGTTCTCGGTGCCGGGGAAAGTGGCGCAGGAGCCGCCATACTGGCGAAGAAAAAGGGATTCGATGTGTTCGTTTCCGACATGTCGAAAATAAAGGATAAATATAAAAACCTTCTCGACAGCCATCAGATTAAGTGGGAGGAAGGGCACCATACGGAAGAGGAAGTTCTGAATGCCGACGAAGTGATCAAGAGTCCGGGCATTCCCAAGGAGAGCCCAATCGTCCAGAAATTGATGAAGAAAGGCATCCATATCATCAGCGAGATTGAGTTTGCCGGACGCTACACGCATTCTAAGATGATCTGTATCACAGGCAGCAACGGCAAGACCACAACCACTTCGCTCATCTATCACATCTTCAAGGCCGCGGGTTACGACGCCGGCCTGGCCGGGAACATCGGCAACTCGCTGGCCTTACAGGTGGCCGAAGACCCGCATGAATACTACATCATCGAGCTGAGCAGCTTCCAGCTCGACAACATGTACGATTTCCGTGCGAATATCGCCATTCTCCTGAATATCACGCCCGACCACCTCGACCGCTACGACTTTGAGTTCGGAAACTATGCGGATGCCAAGATGCGCATCACCCAGAACCAAACTTCCGAAGACCATTTCATCTATTGGAACGACGACCCCGTCATCAAACGCGAGCTCGAGAAATTTAAAATCCAAGCCGTCAGGTTCCCCTTCTCTGAGATCAAGGAAAAGAGCTCCATCGCTTACATTGAAGACGGGCAGTACAAAATAGAGAAACCAACCCCCTTCAACATGGAGCAAGAGGAATTAAGCCTTACCGGCAAGCACAACATCTACAACAGTCTGGCCGCCGGAATCGCATCGAATATTGCCGGAATCAAGAAAGACATCATCCGCAAGAGCCTCGGCGACTTTCCCGGAGTGGAGCATCGGCTTGAGAAAGTGTGTAAAGTCGGCGGCGTATTATACATCAACGACTCGAAAGCAACCAATGTAGATGCCTGCTGGTATGCCCTTGAGAGCATGACCACGCCCACCATCCTTATCATTGGCGGGAAAGATAAGGGCAACGACTATGCGGCCATCAAAGACCTTGTCAGGAAGAAATGCGTGGGATTGGTATACCTTGGAGCCGACAATCAGAAGCTCCACGACAATTTCGACAGCCTCGGCATACCTGTCAGAGACACGCACGGGATGAAGGAATGCGTGGCCGCCTGCTACGAGATGGCCAAGCCCGGCGACACCGTACTGCTGAGCCCATGCTGCGCCAGCTTCGACCTTTTCAAGAACATGGAGGACCGCGGAGAACAGTTCAAGAACCTCGTCAGAAACCTTTAAAGAATGATTAACAAGACCTTAGGAAATATATTCAAAGGCGACAAGGTAGTATGGATGGTATTCTTCTTCCTCTGCCTGATCAGCGTTGTCGAGGTATTCTCTGCCTCGTCGTCGCTGACCTATAAGAGCGGGAGTTACCTTGCACCTATGCTCAAGCATCTCGGCATTCTCATCGTGGGAATTTTCTGCATGGTGGTAACGCTCAACATCAAATGCCGCTACTTCAAAATCGTAACACCGGTACTACTGATCGTATCGTTCGGGATGCTCGTATGGGTGCTCCTCTTCGGCTCTTCTACCAATGATGCCAACCGATGGATCAGCATTCTGGGTATCCAGTTTCAGCCTTCTGAGATTGCGAAGGGCGCGATGGTGCTTGCCACGGCACAGATACTGAGTGCCATGCAGACACCTAAGGGCGCAGACAAACACGCCATCCAGTACATTCTGATAGTGGGGGCTTTTCTTATTTTTCCCATCTTATTGGAGAATTTCTCGACCGCAGTACTACTTTGCGCCGTCATCTTGATGATGATGATTATCGGAAGGGTGCCCGCTTCACAGATAGGGAAGCTTCTGGGAGTCGTCATGCTGATGGCCGTCTTTTTCTTTTCGGCCATCATGATGCTTGGAGAAGACAGACAACCTAAGAATACTAATCTGCAAATGACAGAGGAGGTGGCTAAGGAACAAGACAAAGAAAACAACTCCCCGAGAATTTTCCACCGTTTCGACACCTGGAAGTCGCGAATTAACAAGTTCCTGAAAAGCAAGGAAGTTGCTCCGGAAGACATCGACTTGGACAAAGACGCGCAAGTTGCCCATGCCAATATTGCCATCGCTTCCTCAAACGGCATCGGTAAAGGGCCGGGAAATTCCGTGGAAAGAGATTTCCTCTCACAAGCCTTCTCTGATTTCATCTACGCGATTATCATAGAGGAAACGGGAATTATCGGAGCCGCATTCGTAGCCTTTCTCTATATTACCCTGCTCTTCCGCACGGGAAGAATAGCAAACCGATGCGAGAACAACTTTCCTGCTTTCCTGGCAATGGGACTGGCATTATTGCTCGTCTCACAAGCTATGTTCAACATGGCCGTGGCCGTAGGACTGGCTCCTGTAACCGGACAGCCGCTACCTCTGGTCAGCAAAGGCGGCACATCGTCTATCATCAACTGCATCTATGTCGGTGTCATTCTAAGTATCAGCAGATCTGCCAAGAAAAAGAAGACTGATGACGGAAACACCAATGATATGAAACTTGCCACGAGCAATATATAAATTAATATACAAAATATGATCAAATAAGAAAATTTTTGATTACTTTTGCATAGATAACAAAGAATGGACAAAATGGACGAAGGACTAAGAATCATCATCAGTGGCGGTGGGACTGGAGGACACATCTTTCCTGCCATCTCTATCGCAAACGCCATCAAGTCGAAAAGACCTGACGCCAAGATTCTTTTCGTGGGTGCTCTTGGAAGAATGGAAATGCAGAAAGTGCCCGCTGCCGGATATGAAATCAAGGGGCTCCCGATATGCGGATTCGATCGAAAGCATCTGCTGAAAAACATTTCCGTCCTCTTCAAGATATGGAAAAGCCAACGCATGGCAAGAAAAATCATCAACGACTTCAAGCCAATGGTTGCCGTCGGTGTCGGCGGATATGCCAGCGGCCCCACACTGAATGTATGTGCAAACAAGAGTATCCCCTGTCTGATCCAGGAACAAAACTCATATGCTGGAGTAACCAACAGGCTCCTTGGCAAGAAAGCCGATAAAATCTGTGTGGCCTATGAGGGCATGGAACGGTTCTTCCCTGCCGACAGGATTATCATGACGGGTAATCCCGTCCGACAAAATGTGCTGGAAACCACACTGACAAAAGAAGAGGCCCGCAAGCAGTTTGGCCTCGAACCCGACAGAAAGACCATCCTTCTCGTAGGAGGAAGCCTGGGTGCAAAAACCATCAATGAGAGCATTCTTCAGCATCTTGACCTCGTAAAAAGATCAAGCGTGCAGTTTATCTGGCAGACCGGCAAATACTACCATGCAGCTATCAGCGAACAACTGAAAGACCAAGAGGGACTACAAATGCTCAAGACAACCGATTTCATCGGTGATATGGGTGCCGCCTACAAGGCTGCCGACTTGGTAATTTCCCGTGCCGGAGCAAGTTCCATCAGCGAGCTCTGCCTGATTGGCAAGCCTGTCATCTTAGTGCCAAGTCCCAATGTTGCAGAAGACCACCAGACCAAAAACGCCATGGCATTGGTCAATAAGGATGCCGCCATCTATGTAAAAGATGCCGATGCGCCACAAGTATTGCTCAAACAAGCCATTGAAGTCGTACAGAATGATGAGAAACTGGCATCCCTGAGCAAGAACATCCTCAAACTCGGTCTCAAGGACTCGGCAGATATCATCGCTGACGAAGTGATTAAATTAGCCAATAAATAATGGAACCTAAAGATATTAAAGCTGTATATTTCGTAGGCGCCGGCGGCATTGGGATGAGCGCCATCGCACGATATTTCATGCACAGAGGTCTTGTAGTAGCCGGATATGACAAGACCCCTTCCGATTTGACTCGTCATTTGGAGAAAGAGGGAATGCTCATCCATTATGAGGAAAACATTAACGAGATTCCCCACGCATGCAGAGACCCAAAATCCTGCTTGATTATCTACACGCCGGCAATACCCGCAGAGCACAAGGAACTGGTTTATTTCCGCGAAAACGGCTTTGAGATTGAGAAGCGCGCACAGGTATTAGGAACCCTTACCCGCACCCATAAAGGACTCTGCGTAGCGGGAACCCATGGCAAGACAACGACCTCCACGATGTGTGCACACATCATGCACCAAAGTCATGTGGACTGTAACGCCTTCCTGGGAGGCATCTCCAAAAACTATGGAACGAACTATATCCTCAGCGACAAGAGCGACTATGTCGTCATCGAAGCTGACGAATTCGACCGAAGTTTTCATTGGCTGCGTCCCTGGATGAGTATCATCACATCCACAGACCCAGACCATCTGGACATTTATGGAACCAAGGAAGCATATCTGGAAAGCTTCCGCCACTACACGGAACTGATTCAGCCTGGCGGCTCTCTCATCCTCCATAAGAACCTTGAAATGCGAGCCCATGTTCAGGAAAGCGTGAAGATTTACGAGTATAGCCTCAACGAGGGCGACTTTCACGCAGAAAACATCAAGATTGAGAATGGAGAAATCACCTTCGACTTCATCTCCCCTATCGAGAATGTACCGAACATCATGCTTGGTCAACCGGTGCCTATCAACATCGAGAATGGAGTTGCGGCCATGGCTATGGCGCAGCTTAACGGATGCAACGCAGAGGAACTCAGATACGGAATGCGCACCTATGAAGGCGTTGACCGTCGTTTCGATTTCAAAATCAAGAATAACAAGCATGTGTTTCTCTCTGATTACGCTCATCATCCAAAAGAAATCTATCAGAGCGCAAAAAGCATCCGCGAACTCTATGAGGACCGCAAGATAACCGCTATATTCCAGCCACACCTCTACACACGCACTCGCGACTTCTACAAAGAGTTTGCCGATGCACTGAGCCAACTGGACGAGGTCATCCTCTGCGATATCTATCCTGCTCGTGAAAAGCCCATTCCCGGCGTTACCAGCAAGCTCATTTATGACAACCTGAAGGCCGGTGTAGAGAAGAGCATGGTCAAGAAAGATGACATATTAGACCTTGTAAAGAATCGGGACTTCGATGTGCTCATGGTATTGGGCGCTGGCGACCTGGACAACTATGTTCCCCAAATCACAAAGATTATTGAGGACAAATGAAGATTAACTGGCGAAAAACTTTCACTATTGCACTGGATGTGGTCATCGGAGGCTATCTCATACTGGCATTCACCGCGTTTAACAAACCCGATGAAACGGTTTCCAAGTGCAATAAAGTCAGTATCAACATTCAGGATGAAACAACAAACGGCTTCATCAACACAAAGGAAATCAAAAGGCGACTGGAACAGAACAAGCTCTATCCTTTAGAGAAGCCAATGAAGGAGATCAGTGCCCGTAATATAGAAGATGCTCTCAAAGCGACGCCTTTCGTCAAAGCCGCAGAGTGTTACAAGACCCAGGACGGGCATGTATGCATCACGCTCACGCAGAGAATGCCGACCGTGAGAATCAAAGCAGCCAACGGCGATGACTATTATATTGACGACAAGAACAGCATCATGCCGAATTCTCACTATACCAGCGACCTCATTATCGCTACGGGTAACATCAGTCGGTGGTATGCACAAAATTACATTTCCCACCTGAATGCCGCCCTCTGCGCCAACGACCTATGGAGAAACCAGATTGTACAGATTCATGTCCTCCCCGATAAGGGAGTTGAGCTCGTACCGAGAGTCGGCAACCATGTCATCTATATTGGACCATTGCCGGAAAGCAATTATAAGAGTGGGCGCAAGAAGCTCATCGAAGACTTCGTAAAGAAAAAGATGGAACGCCTGTTGACTTTCTATAAATATGGTCTTTCACAGGCAGGATGGAACAAGTATAACTATATAAACTTGGAATTCGACAATCAAATCATCTGTAAGAAAAATAAATCCCATAATTGATATAACTGTATGGCAAAAGAATTTATTGTAGCTATTGAACTGGGATCGTCAAAGATTACTGGTGTCGCAGGCAGGAAGAACCTGGATGGTAGTACGAGTATTCTTGCTATTGCGCAAGAAGATTCGACCTCTTGCATACGCAAAGGCGTAGTCTACAACATTGACAAGACAGTGCTGTGCATCACGAACATCGTCAAGAAACTTGAGACAACGCTGAAGACCAAGGTAGCCCATGTCTATGTAGGAGTCGGAGGAAGATCCATCCGCAGCATCAAGAATGTAATTGTAAAGGAGCTTCCCGTCGAGACTACCGTTACCCAGGAGATGGTAAACGAGCTCATGGATGCCAACCGCAACATGAGCTACCCGGAGCAGGAGATACTAGATGCCGCAACACAGGAATATAAAGTGGACAACCAGTATCAGCTCGATCCGGTGGGCATTCCGTGCCACCGCTTGGAAGGGAATTTCCTAAATATCTTATGGCGTAAGGCTTTCTATAAGAACCTGAACAAGTGTTTCGACGAGGCAGGAATAGCCATTGCCGAAATGTATCTGGCTCCCTTGGCATTAGCCGACAGTGTGCTTACTGAAAATGAGAAGCGTGCCGGATGCGTGCTGGTAGACCTCGGAGCCGACACCACGACCGTATCCGTCTACTACAAGAATATCCTCCGCCATTTAGCCGTCATCCCAATCGGAGGCGACAACCTCACGAAAGACATCGCCTCGCTACAGATGGAAGAAAAGGATGCAGAAATTCTTAAACTCAAACATGCCAGGGCATTTACCGACAATAGCGACATAGACAATACGCTCATGCTCTCAATCGACCAGGATCGCCAGATTGAAAGCCGCAGATTCATTGAAATCATCGAAGGCAGACTCGAGGAAATCATAGAGAATGCATGGTTCCAAGTACCCAATGAGTATGTGGACAAGTTGATCGGAGGTATTGTCCTGACGGGCGGCGGCTCTAACATGCCTGAGATAGAGCACGCATTCCGCAACCATACCCATATGGGAAAGATTAGGATTGCAAAGTTCGTTACCCAGACCATCAACTCCAACATCCCGGAGATCATGGCTCACGACGGGAAGATGAATACCGTTCTCGGTTTACTCGAGAAGGGTGATATGAACTGTGCGGGCGATGAAATCAGCAACGACTTGTTCCTCAACCCCGAAACCAAGCAGGGACCTACTACCGAAGAGCTGCATCGCGATCCGCGGCCTATCAGTGAGACTACCGGCCGGGGCATCGTACAAACCGAAGCAGAGAAGTTGAAGGCGGAAGAGGAAACTCGCAGGAAAAGAGAAGAGGAAGAGGAGGAAGCCCGCAAGAAGACCGAAGCCGAAGAAGAGAGAATCGCTATAGAAAAAAAGGAAAACAGCGTATTGAACAAGACCCTGAGGTTCCTAAAGAAGTTCGGTTCTTCCATCATCTCCGGTGAAGAGTAGCGCAAAGCCCAACAATAATCCCATTAAAATTCAGAAAACATGAAACCTCAGATATTAGATTTCGGCGAACCCGAACAGGAAAGCACTTATATTAAGGTCATCGGTGTTGGTGGTGGCGGTGGCAACGCAGTCAACCACATGTACAAGGAAGGCATCCATGATGTGAGTTTCGTACTTTGCAATACAGATGCCCAGGCACTCAACGATTCTCCCGTACCGGTCCACCTCCAGTTAGGGAAGGAAGGCCTCGGCGCGGGAAACAAGCCGGCCAAAGCCCGTCAGGCTGCCGAGGAGACCATCGAAGACATCAAAAACATGCTCAGCGACGGCACCAAGATGGCATTCATCACGGCAGGCATGGGAGGGGGAACCGGCACGGGGGCAGCTCCCGTCATTGCAAAAGTAAGCAAGGAAATGGGTATCCTCACCGTAGGCATCGTTACGATTCCCTTCCGCTTCGAGGGCGAAAAGAAGATTGACCAGGCCCTTGACGGCGTCGAGGAAATGTCCAAACATGTAGACGCTTTGCTCGTTATCAACAACGAGCGGCTTCGCGAAATCTACCCGGAACTTACCGTACTCGACGCCTTCGGCAAAGCGGACGACACCTTGAGCGTAGCAGCCAAGAGCATAGCCGAGATCATCACCAACCATGGCCTCATCAACCTCGACTTCAACGATGTCAAGACGGTGTTGAAGGACGGTGGAGTGGCCATTATGAGTACGGGGTATGGAGAAGGGGAAGGCCGTGTCAAGAAAGCTATCGACGACGCGCTCAACTCTCCCTTGCTCAACGACAACGACATCTTCAACTCTAAGAAAATCCTGCTAAGCATCAACTTCTGCAACGAGAAGGGCGACAACAACGGACTGATGATGGAGGAGATGAACGATGTAAACGACTTCATGGCCAAGTTTGGCAGCGACTTTGAGATCAAATGGGGGCTTGCCATCGATCCCGAACTTGGCAAACAGGTCAAGGTTACCATTCTTGCCACCGGATTCGGCATTGAGGATGTGGACGGCATGAACTCCCACCTTACCAACAAGCGCACGCAGGAAGAGGCTGACCGCATTGCCCAGGAAGAGGAAAAAGCCGCCGAGCGGCAGGACCGCCGCAACCGCTATTATGGCAAAGACTCCGACAACAAGCAATACAAGCGCCGCCCGCACATCTTCCTGTTCCGCTCTGAAGACCTCGACAATGAGGATGTAATCCTTGCCGTTGAGAACACCCCAACCTACAAGCGTACGCGCCAAATGCTCGAAAACATCCGCGAACAGGCAGCGGGAAATACCACACACAATCCGGAAGAGGAAAAGAAAGACCCTGTGCAGGGCATCATCAACTTCTCCGAAGGATAAAAAAAGGACAAAAATGGACTTATACGAGAAAATCAGCGAAGACATCAAGGAGGCCATGAAGGCACGCGACAAGGTGCGCCTGATGACCCTCCGCAACATCAAGAAGGTTTTTCTGGAAGCCAAGACGGCACCGGGAGCTAACGACACGCTGGAGGACGCGGCGGCCATGAAGATACTCCAGAAGCTGGCCAAGCAAGGCAAAGAGACCGCCTCCACCTACATCCAGGCCGGGCGGCAGGATCTTGCAGACGAAGAGTCGGCCCAGGTGAAAGTCATCGAGGACTATCTCCCACGGCCACTTTCAGAAGAGGAAATAGAGAAGGCAGTGAAGGACATCATCGCCCAGACCGGTGCCACGAGCATGAAAGAGATGGGTAAAGTCATGGGAGCGGCCTCCAGACAAATGGCCGGCAAGGCCGACGGCGGCACCATTTCCAGAATCGTGAAGAAGCTGTTAGCGTAGTTCAAAACGACAATCATACCCGGAGGGGCGGTCTTGCGGCCGCCCCTCTCTCATGCCATGACACAGCCACGAGGCTACGAGAAGAGCTCCCGGAGCACCGCAACCGACTTGAGTACCGGGAAATTAGGGATATGGAGCCTATAATAGGTAAGTATCCATTCCACACAGCGGTTGCGCTCCTCCCGGCTCATCCTGAAGAGGTGCATCGACTCATAGTTCATCCGCATGAGAAGAACTATTCTGGAAGCCTCGGCAGGAGGAATAAAATCAGGATGAAGAGGGGGCATCTTGCAGAATATGCCGCTTCTCAGATCAAAGAAATCTCCCTCCTCATAGTCTTCCAGATTCGGATAAAAACCGATAAACCTGCTGAGCCTCATCGTGAAGACAAGATGGAAATTGCTGAACGACCGCCGCGTGCCGTCCAGCCAGAGCATGCTGTTCTCTATGTAATTATATAACAAGATGTCCTGCTGCTCGCCGCGGGTGGCATAAGCGAGAAACTCCGCAAGAAAGAGCGAAATCGACAGCTTGTAGGAGTCGAAGGGAATCGAGGCGAACGGCTCAGCAACCGCGACATTCTTGAATTTCTGCAGTTTAAGGTTCTGCCGATGGTCGAACTCGATATTCAGAATACTCAACGGCTGAAAAAACGGCTTCTTTATCCTTGATTTCCTACTTGAGGGAAGTCTGCAAATGAAAGAGACGCGGCCCACCTGGGCCGTCAGAAGGTCGACTATCAGCTGAGAATCACCGAACTTCAAACTATGCAGCACTATGGCCCTCGACTTTATCAGCATCCTTGCAAAAATACTAAAAAACAGCCATTAACGGAAAATATTCTCTATAAAATTTGGCCAATCGAATAAAAATATCTAACTTTGCACCCGCAAAACTAGACTATGGTCCCTTCGTCTATCGGTTAGGACGAGAGATTTTCATTCTCTAAAGAGCAGTTCGACTCTGCTAGGGACTACTAAACAGAATAAAAAGAAGAACTTAGAAGATGGCAAATCACAAATCAACTCTGAAAAGAATTCGTCAGACAAAGACAAGAACCCTGCATAACAAATATTATGCAAAGACCATGCGTAATGCCGTTCGCAAGCTGCGCGCCACGACCAACAAGGAAGAGGCCGTAAAGATGTATCCGGCAGTTCAGAAGATGTTGGATAAGCTCGCAAAGACAAATATCATCCATAAGAACAAGGCCGCAAACTTGAAGTCAAGTCTGTGTCTCCATATCAGCAAGCTGGGTTAAGCTCCTGTCTGCAAGAAACCATTCTAAGGTCGCGCCCCAAAAAGGGAGCGGCCTTTAGTTGTATTGGCACAGACCGACTATAAAACCAAGATGAATGGTTCCTTGTTCTTAGGATACGAAGCACCCGTAAATTGTTCCGAAAACGAACAATCCGAAATCCAACCTTGTGGAGCGCATATTCATCTGCTATTGCATATTTATTCGGAAAATCGCTGTCCGATTTGCGGAAAGCGGCCTTCCGCGCTCCTTCCAACGGCCTTTTGTCCCCCTTTTAACGGCTTCCCACCCTGCTTTCTGCCGTCTTTTAGCCCCTAAAAGGCCATCTCTTTCCAGAAAACGATTTGTCTACGACAGGAAAATCAACCTTTCTATTTATCATAAAAACAGAAATATCGTTTCAAACGCCCCCACAAGCCCTCTTTCCCGCAACGACGGCACGATTCCACCCCCGCCCCGTTTCAGGGGCTCATACGCGACATGCATAATTATTCATTTCTGCCGCCGCTTTCACGAAAAAACATTCTCCTAAATTTCGGAAGAAAAACGAGGCCCCTGCCGCGACGACAGAAAAACTTACAAAACGAAATCGCCGGCCGATCATTTTATCCCTTAAAAAGTTTCGATGATTGGAGATTTTTTAGTATCTTTGCATACTATTAATCAGTAACAACAAAATGGCAGAAAATCAGAACATCGAAAGCAACTATTCAGCCAGTAACATTCAAGTCCTCGAAGGACTGGAAGCAGTGCGCAAGCGCCCTGCCATGTACATCGGCGACATCAGTGAAAAGGGTCTCCACCATCTGATCAATGAGACCGTGGACAACTCTATCGACGAGGCAATGGCCGGTTACTGCTCCGACATAGAGGTTACTCTCTGCGAGGACGGAAGCGTAATCGTAGAGGACAACGGCCGTGGAATTCCAGTAGACGAGCATAAGAAACTACATAAATCAGCCCTCGAAGTCGTCATGACTGTTCTCCATGCGGGGGGTAAGTTTGACAAGGGATCCTACAAAGTCAGCGGCGGCTTGCACGGTGTGGGCGTCAGTTGCGTGAACGCCCTGTCATCCCACATGACCTCACAGGTCTATCGCGACGGCAAGATCTATCAGCAGGAATACGAGAAGGGAAAGCCCCTCTATCCCGTCAAGATGATCGGCGAGACCGAAAAGCGCGGCACGCGCCAGCAGTTCTGGCCCGACAGCGGCGTCTTCACGGTTACCACATTCCAGTGGGACATCGTCGCCCGCCGCATGCGCGAGCTGGCATTCCTGAACGCGGGAATCAGGATCACCCTGACCGACCTGCGTCCCGACCCGGAGACGGGCAAGACGCGCCAGGAAGTGTTTCATGCCAAGGACGGACTGAAAGAGTTCGTGCGCTATGTCGACCGCCATCGCACGCACCTCTTCGACGATGTCATCTACCTCAAGACCGAGAAGCAGGGCATCCCCATCGAGGTAGCTATCATGTACAACACAGACTACAGCGAGAATATCCACTCTTATGTGAACAATATCAACACCATAGAAGGAGGCACCCACCTGACCGGGTTCCGCGCCGCCCTCACGCGTGTTTTGAAAGCTTATGCCGACAACGATCCCATCATTTCGAAGCAAATCGAGAAGGCGAAGATAGAGATTGCGGGCGAGGACTTCCGTGAAGGGCTCACCGCGGTGATATCCATCAAGGTGGCGGAACCGCAGTTTGAGGGTCAGACCAAGACCAAGCTCGGCAACAGCGAGGTGGCCGGTGCCGTACAGCAGGCCGTGGGCGAGGCGCTCACTTATTACCTTGAGGAGCACCCGCAGGAAGCCAAGCAGATTTGCGAGAAGGTGGTGCTTGCCGCCACGGCCCGCATCGCGGCGCGCAAGGCGCGTGAGAGCGTACAGCGCAAGAGCGTCATGAGTGGCGGCGGCCTGCCCGGTAAGCTGGCCGACTGCTCCAACAAAGACCCCAAGGACTGCGAGATATTCCTCGTCGAGGGTGATTCCGCGGGCGGCTCGGCCAAGCAGGGCCGCGACCGATACACACAGGCTATCCTCCCTCTGCGCGGCAAGATTCTGAATGTGGAGAAAGTGCAGTGGCACCGAGTGTTCGAGGCCGAGTCGGTCATGAACATCATCCAAAGCATCGGAGTGCGCTTCGGAGTAGAAGGCGAGGACGACCGCGAGGCCAACATCGACAAGCTGCGCTACGACAAGATCATCATCATGACCGATGCCGATGTCGACGGCTCGCACATCGACACCTTGATCATGACCCTCTTCTATCGGTTCATGCCGAAGGTAATCGAGGAAGGGCATCTCTATATCGCCACGCCTCCGCTCTACAAGTGCACATACAAGAAAGCGAGCGAATACTGCTACACCGAGCAACAGCGACAGGCTTTCATCGACAAGTATGTGGAAGGCAACAGCGACGACAAGGGTCTGCACACCCAGCGCTACAAAGGTCTGGGAGAGATGAACCCCGAGCAACTCTGGGAAACCACCATGGATCCGAAGACCCGACTGCTGAAGCAGGTAACCATCGAGAACGCCGCCGAGGCCGACGAAATATTCTCCATGCTCATGGGCGACGATGTGGAACCGCGACGGAAGTTCATCGAAGACAACGCCACTTATGCCAATATCGACGCATAGAAGGCACCATGCGACAAAGGCATATCCGCAGATTGGATATGCCTTTGTTGTATCTATGCTGTCTATGTGCCTCTTCGCTTCCTGTTTCTCGCGGAGCCCGTACGGCCGAGCGCTGATAAAAAGCGAACGGCTGATTGACCAGCAGACCGACTCCGCCATAGCGCACTATGCGCAGATACCCGAGACCGCATTGCGCCGGGACAGTCTGCTGGTTACGCACAAGCCACACTGCATATCGGCGGCATACTTTTACAAGGCGGCAAAAGCCCTCCAAGACCGTCGAGACAAGGAAGCCCTGAGGCTGCTGCAGCTATCCTACGCAAAGGATGTAAAGGCCTACTACTATCGGCCCACAGATCTCCGGACACACCTGACGGACACCCTGCAGACCCGTCGGGACATCCTGAAAGCCGACAGTGCACGGCAAATCCTGCTTCAAATCCGGACTTTATCTGAAATTGAGGGCAGCCTTGAAGGCAGCCAGGCACAGGCCATTGCTGCCAGAACCGACAGCCTGCGAAAGACCGTCATCGGCAGCCTGTTGCGTACAGAGAATCCCTTCCGGCTATACCATGCAAGAGGCATCGATACTGCAAGTTCTCAACCGTCAATACCACACCTGCCATGGCTCATCGCGCTCCTTACCGTCTGCATTGCCGCACTCTGCATCTACGACAGGCGCAGGCAGCTCTATAATGCCAAGAAAAACGAGGTGGAGCAGCAAACCGCCACCATCACGCAGCTCAACGAAAGCATACGGAATAGTGAACAAGAGAAAGAACTGTTGCGGAAACAGGCCGTACGCACCCTTCAGGGCAAGTACGACGAGCTGGGGCGGGGAAAACACATCTACGAAAGCGTCATGACCGGCGGACAAATGAAAAACATCTCGATAGAAGACGAGCAGAGCTTCGTGGACTATTACGCCTTCTCCCATCCCGACGACTACAACCGGCTCATCTCATCCTACTCTTCACTCTCCCTGCGCCACACCACATTCATCCTCCTTCGCCAGCTTGGATTCAACGACAACGAGATACAGCGCATCCTCTTCGTCCAGCCCAGCACCATCCGCAATTATCGCTTGCGCATCAAGCGGAACCTAAGAAAATAATTCCTTATGGTGCGTCGCAACAAATGATTCCATAATCCTTTATTCGCCAGACTGTTACCTTTCTATTCCATGGTGCGACGCTTCAAGAAAAAAAGTTGGCATCCATTTGGATTTCTCAATCTAACCTTCTAACTTTACGGCAGGAAAATTTCAAAGAAGATGAAACAAGCTGTTATCTATTGCCTTCAACTCTCACTCCTTTTTGTCTGCCTCCAGTCATGCATGAAGAAGAGTACCTGGATATCCATGGATGCTACAGCAGGCCAAGGCATTTTAGTAATTGAAGACTCCATAAAATCATTTGGAACCGTCAGCAAGAATGTAACGAAACTCATCAGTACTTCCTTTGATTTAAAGAATACAGGTCAGAAACTCATAGCAATACAAGAAGTAGTATTGTCATGCGGATGCCTTTCATATAACATTTCTTCTAAAACCATTAAGCCAAACGAAACCGCAAAGCTTGTGATAAACATAAATCCGAAGAATCAATTTGGCTGCCTAAACCAATCGGCAATCATCTATCCAAATGCAGAAAGCGCATCCAAGACAGTAAGAATAAAAAGAGAAATTACAGGATCAATCAAAGTAAACAACTAAAAACAATAACCTGCAAAATAACAACCGTCATGAAAAAATTACTGATCCTTGCCGCAACATTATTTTGTTGCTTAACAAACCTTACATGCCAAGACATTAACGGCAGAGTGTATTGTTGTGATCCGACCATTAACAGGGGCATTGTTGACAACCTCCCAACTATTAGGCAAATGGATAGAAGCCAATGGCTTAAACTAAGAGAAGACTATAAAATACCTGCCTACAGAGCCTTTAATCCTGAGCAGAAACACGAATTGTGGAAGGGGAAATTTGTCGAAGTCAAGAAACTTCCATGGACAAAAGCCGAACTTGAGCATATAAACAAAGCCATAAAATGGGTTGAGGCACGCCTCTTTATCTGGAGTAGCGGGAAATCCACTGATGAAGAACTCAACGAATTAGATCTATTCTTCACCAAATGGACCATAGAGGCAGAGGAGAAACTGAACTGGGACAAACGCGTGGCTATAGCTCTCTTCCAGACACCAGACAGGGTGCTCGACACTAAAGGTACACTGGAGATTACAAAAACAGGTCTTATCCTGAAACCGATAAGCAAAGCTTCCATAGAGGATCCTGGACTTGAAGTGGACACAACGGACATTGATTTTCCACCTGATACTACTGATATCTATAATCCAGATAAAGATCTTAAATGCCACTGCACCGATCAAGTTTTCTTTGACGGATGTGGTACAAACACTTGCGATAGCCACTGGATCAATTGCAAAATTGTCAAGAACGGTTGTGGATGGATGGACGGGTACGACTGCAACGGTCTATGCAGTACTCCATAAACAACATTATACGAGAAAAAGAACATGAACAAGACTCTTTGGAAGATATTCTTCATCGCCTTAGTCGCTCAACTGACTTCGTTCTGGATACTGGCCATTCCGGATACAGGCCATGAATGGGGAAAAAGCTTCATCTTCTTTTGTGTCAGTCTGGTACTATTGGATAAATATGGCAGCACGCAAAAGATTACGAATATCATATTGTGGATCTTGGCAGGACGCTTAATCCTGGAACTTCCCATGAGGATTTTCGATTTTATGGACTGCCTGCCATCATTCTATATCACAATAGTTGAGATAACAGCTATCATCGCAGCAGGAATCTATTACAAGTTCCGTACCGCGTATGTATTAATAGTTATAACAATAATAGCTGTAGTTCTCAACACTTTAATTCCCCCTATTTGGCTGAAGTTTGTAGAGTCTGTACTACATGTAAGCTACAGTTAAGATAAGCGATATTGAAATAAAACATATGAAGATAAAGTATTTAATCTGCTTCTTAGCGTCCTTGCTACTGTACTTTCTTGCCTATTGGTCGCTCAATGACAAGAAGACCGCGAGCTGGACCGGTTCAGTCTGCTATTTTGTATTAGCTTATCTATTACTAAACGCATACGATGACGGCAAACACAGCATCCCTATTGCATGCTGTATAATCTTAGGAAGAATGTTGCCAGCAATTAGCCTGATGTTTATAGATTTCCGCCCGATGAGATTTATGCTTTTCACGCCATTGCTTTCGAGTGTCGCAGTAGCCTTGGCTGCCACTTATTTCAGAAACAAAAATGATGTGATATTGATACTATCCATGATTATCATAGTACTCCTCAACTCTTTAGGACCGGAAGGCTGGGAAAATATTGCTGGTTAAAAAGCAACACTTATATTATAAGCACTTTGACAAAAGGCGATGAAATACTCATCGTCTTTTTTGTTTTAATTACTTTGAAAAACGGAAGTTTTATCGTATCTTTGCGAATAAAGACAATCATTAAAGATGACAAGGAACCTTCTTACTTTAACCCTGATCAGCTGCGTATTGACGGGTTTTGCACAGCAACCTCAACTCAAACTATGGTATGACCGGCCGGCGAACTTCTTCGAGGAATCGCTGCCCTTGGGAAACGGAAAACTCGGAGCGCTGGTCTACGGGAATCCTGACGACAACTTGATTTACCTGAACGACATCACGCTGTGGTCGGGGAAGCCTGTTGACAGAAATCTCGATAAGGACGCACACCGATGGCTGCCGGAAATCCGAAAGGCATTGTTCAATGAAGACTATCGGCTCGCCGACTCCCTGCAACGCCATCTGCAAGGTCCTAACTCGGCATACTACATGCCTCTGGCGACCCTCCATATCCTCGATAACTCCATAGGCAAGGCTACCGGATACTACAGGGAGTTGAACATCGACAGCGCCCTCTGCAAGGATCGCTATACACGCAATGGAGTTACCTACACGAGAGAGTACTTCGTGTCGAATCCCGACAAGGTTTTCGCCGTCAGGATCAAGGCCGACAAGCCCGGACAAGTCAACCTCACCATTACACTAAGCTCCCAAATTGACCACGGCATAAAAGCTTTCCGCAACCGACTCACCCTGACAGGACATGCCGTCGGCAACGAGCGGGAGACCACACACTTCTGCTCCATCCTGAAAGTTGTAAACAAAGGGGGAGAAATAACGGCCATGGATTCCACCCTCACCTTAGACAAGGCAGACGAAACAACCCTGTACTTCGTCAATGAGACCAGCTTCAACGGCTTCGACAAGCATCCCGTCAAAGAAGGGGCGGCCTACATCACGAATGTGGAAGATGACCTTAAGGCCGTCAAGGCACAGCCTTACGATCAATTACGGCAGCGTCATATTGCCGATTACCAGAACCTCTTCAATCGCTTTCAGCTCCGATTGGGCAAGGTAAGCAATGATGAGAACAAGCTCCCCACGAATGTCCAACTGAAAAACTACACGCAGAACGGCGGGGGAAACCATTACCTTGAGACGCTCTATGCACAATTCGGCCGCTACCTGCTCATCAGTTGTTCGCGCACAAAAGGTGTTCCTGCCAACCTGCAGGGACTGTGGAACTCACAGAAGAAAGCCCCTTGGAGAAGTAATTACACCGTGAACATCAACCTCGAGGAGAACTATTGGCCCGCAGAAGTATGCAATCTCTCAGAACTCACAATGCCCCTCTTCACGCTCATGGAGAACCTTGCGGAGAATGGCAGGCACACCGCCCGCAACTATTACGGCATCCACCGAGGATGGTGCTCAAGCCATAATTCCGACATCTGGGCCATGACAAACCCCGTAGGAGACAAGGTCGGCAGTCCCATGTGGGCCAATTGGAACCTCGGTTTCGCATGGCTCACGCAGTCGCTGTGGGAGCATTACGCCTACACGATGGACAAAAACTTCCTCCGAAACACGGCATATCCCCTCATGCGGGGAGCCTCCGAGTTTGTTTCCGACTGGCTTATCGAGAATCCAAAACAGCCGGGAGAACTGATTACGGCCCCCAGCACAAGTCCCGAGAACACCTATAGGGTGAACGGCTATCGGGGCGAGACCTGCTATGGGGGTACCGCCGACCTCGCCATCATCCGCGAGCTGCTGAACAACACGCTGCAATCCGCAAGCATTCTGAGTATCGACAATATGCTTACCCGTGAGTTTTCTGGCAAGGTGAAGCGGTTGCATCCCTATACAATCGGCCATGAAGGCGACCTCAATGAGTGGTATTATGACTGGGAAGATCCCGACATCCACCATCGCCACCAGTCGCATTTGATAGGGCTGTATCCCGGTCATCAGATTTCGGTCAGCGGCACCCCCGAACTGGCAGAAGCCTCCCGAAAGACCCTGATACAAAAGGGCGACCGCACGACAGGATGGAGCACGGGGTGGAGAATCAACCTCTGGGCACGGCTGCATGACGCCAGGCAAGCCTACCACACCTACCAGAAACTACTGAACTATGTACCGGCAGACAAGAACGAGACCAACTACGGCAACGGGGGAGGCACCTATCCCAACCTCTTCGATGCCCATCCCCCTTTCCAGATAGACGGCAACTTCGGTGGTACAGCAGGTGTCTGCGAGATGCTTCTGCAAAGCTCGCTTCATGAGATTGAGCTTCTCCCCGCCCTTCCGGAGCAATGGAGCGAAGGCCATGTGAAAGGCATCTGCGCCCGTGGGGGCTTCGTTGTAGACATAGAATGGCGACAAGGCAAGGTGATCAAGGCAACCCTCTATAGCAGGAACGGAGGCTCCACAACAGTAAGATACAACGGAAAAACAAAGAAAATCAATCTGGAAAGGGGCAAGAGTGTGATTCTGGAATAGACTGGAAATATGAAACATTCCCTTCTTTTATGGCTGGCATTATGGGCAGTGGGTACGCAGGCTCAAGAATTCGGTGCCCGCTGGATAAGCCATCCGATGCCGGACTCTGTCTCGCAGATATGGTTCCGGAAAACCTTTGTCAGCAAGGAGCGGCCACTAATGGCTCAGCTGACGGTAACCTCGACAGGCTGTCTCGATGTATATGTCAATGAGTGCAATGTCTCAAACACCTTGATTAGTCTCAATCGCCATGCCCCTTCAGATGTCCCGATTACCAGAACTTTCGACATTTCTCACCTCCTAAGGAGCGATTCAAATACCATTGCCCTGTGGTATGCACCGTCCTATCCGCACATAGAGCATCATCAGGTGGCCGTTGTGTATAGCGGGAAAGACCGTCAGGGACGCAACTTTGCCCATCTGAGCGACGAGAGTTGGCTGTGCAGACCCGCAAACAGGACCCTGGACTTCTGCGGAAGCGAAGCACAAGACGGCTATACAGACAGTGCGCCATGGAATGCCACCTCCGTTCACATAGCCCTTTGGCAGGGCGCGAAGAAAGGCCGGGGGCATACAGAGTACGGAAAGATCCCACGGGATGCCCCTGCAGGTCAAGAAAGGGCTATCAGGATTCGAACTCCCAAGTATTTCGACCTTGTCGGAGACAGCATCTATTATGAATTTGGAGAACCTTTCTACGGCTTCCTAAGGGCCACCCTGCGAGACTGCAAGAAAGGAGAGGTCATCCATTTCGGCAACTTCGAGTACATCTGCAATGGGAAAACCGACGAGCAGGCATTTCCTAAATTCGCCCGTTTTTTCGGCAAAAGGATACTTGTCTACGGCGACAAATGGTTTAAGAGAGAGCAAATCCAGAGGCTGGAAATCGTTGAAGTTACGATCGTAAACGATTCCGAAACAAACTATTAATTCTCCATTTTAAGAATAAAAACCCTCGATTTTGTTCCTTTTTTCCATTAGAATGCCGTATCTTTGCAACTAAAAGTTGTCTTATGAGCAATTTTCAATTCGAACCGATTACAATCGCAAAGGCCAAAAAGGCATTCCAAGGCGAATATATCGATGACGACATTATCCTCTTCGACCAGTTTGCCAAGTTGCCGTTCCCTACAGAACCCCGTGTCCTCGACTGCATTCTCGTCGGCTTATGCCTGCAGGGTGAGGCCCGCTACACCGTCGATACGGAGATGCACGAGGTATCTGCCGGCGATGTGCTCATCATCAGCCACGGACAGGTAACCGGTGATTTCCTACGCAGCCGCGACTTCAACGGCATCGGGCTGATGGTCAGTTTCAACTTCTTTTCCGAGATGGTGAAGGACATTCACGAGATTTCTTCCGTGTTTCTGTTCTCTCGCTCCCATCCGGTCTTCCGCCTTTTGAGTGACGAGGAAGAGGTTTTCAAGGAGTATTACGAGCTCATTCGCCGCAAGATGCTCGACACTTCCCACCATTTCCGCAAGGATGTGGTATGCTCGCTGCTCACCACCATGCTCTACGACATCGGCAACAGCATCTACCGCATCCAGCAGCACAGCGACAAGAAACAGACCCGCAGCGAGACCATCTTCATTCAATTCATGCATTTACTGGAGGAGAACTTCAAGCACGAAAGGCGCGTGAGCTGGTATGGGCAGCAACTCTGCATCACCCCGAAATACCTTTCCGAGACGGTGAGGCAGATTAGCAAACGCACGCCCAACGAGTGGATAGACAACTATGTGGTGCGCGAAATCCGTGTTCAGCTAAAGAGTTCCACGAAAAGCATCAAAGAGATTTCGCAAGAAATGAACTTCCCCAACCAAAGTTTCTTTGGCAAATACTTCCGGGAACACACCGGATTGTCGCCTTCCGCATACAGAAGAACCTAAGAAAGAGGGAATTAAATCAGCCCCTGAGCCCGCAGTTCATCGGCTATCTCAAGAAGTTCTTGATACCACTCGGCACCAAACCGACGAATCAATGGCTCTCTCAGAAACTTGTATAAAGGCAGACCAAGCTCTCTGCCCTTTATCCTTGCAGATTCACAAATTTGCCATTTGTGATAGTTGATGCCTGAAATTCCTCCCGGAAACTTCTTCTCCCGGATAGGATAAAGCGAACAGGAAACCGGCTTCATAAACCGGCTCTTCCCCTGCCGGCACGCCCTTTCCAAGGCGCACAAGCAAGTCGCCCCCGAATAACAGGTAAACACGCAGTCTTTCCCATTCACAATACTGGTTACCAGTTCGCCGTCCCTGTCGGCATAGGCGACGCCCTGACGGTCGATCAGCGACTGCGCCGAGGCCGACAAATCGCCCCAGACGACATCCAGACAATTCTCTATTTCCGCGATTTCATCCAGCTCCACGGGCGCTCCCGCGTCGCCTTCCACGCAACAGATACCCCTGCAGACATCGAGGTCGCAGCAGAAATACTCGGTGAATATATCGGGAGAGACGAGCACATTGCCCACTTGAAGGATGTGAAGTTGCTGTTTTACCATTGGATGGGAGCGATCCCGTTCTGTTCAAGATAGGCATTACAACAGGAGAAGTGATGATTTCCAAACCATCCGCCACGATTCGCCGAGAGCGGCGAGGGGTGCACCGATTCCAGCACGAGATGTTTCCGTGGGTCTATGAGCATGCGCTTCGAGCGGGCATAACCGCCCCAGAGGATGAATACCAAATGGTCGCGCCGGGCACTCAACGCCTTGATGGCGGCATCGGTGAATTCCTCCCAGCCCCGCCGCTGATGACTTCCCGCCATATGGGCGCGCACCGTGAGCGTGGCGTTGAGCAGCAGCACGCCCTGCCTTGCCCATCGGGTAAGGTCGCCATCGGCGGGCATCGGAGTACCTATATCACCTTCTATCTCCTTGAAAATATTAATCAGCGACGGCGGCATCATGACCCCTTGCGGCACAGAGAAGCTCAAGCCCATGGCTTGTCCCATCTCGTGATAAGGATCCTGACCGATAATCACGACCTTCACCTGCTCGAAAGGGCAAAGATTGAAGGCATTGAAAATGAGCCTTCCCGGAGGGAAACACTGATGACGCAGATATTCCTCGCGTACGAAATGGGTAAGGCTGACAAAGTATTGCTTATCAAATTCCTCACCAACTTGCTGCCGCCAGCTTTCTTCAATCTTTACATCCATCGGAAAATTCGCGCCTCCCCTTCGGTGAGGAAGCTCTCTGCCTGTTTTTGTTTACTTGTCTTCTATCAGGTTCTCGCCCGTCATGGCTTCCGGCTGTTCCAGTCCCATGATATGCAGGAGGGAGGGAGCCACATCGGCCAGACGCCCATTCTTCACCCTTGCCGAGTTGTTGTCGGTTACATAGATGAAAGGAACGGGGTTGAGGGAGTGGGCCGTATTGGGCGTTCCATCCGGATTGATGGCATTATCGGCATTACCGTGGTCGGCAATGATGATGGCCTCGTAGTCATTGGCTTTTGCCGCCTCGATGACATCATGCACGCAATGGTCTATTGCCCATACGGCCTTTGCAATGGCGTGGTATACCCCCGTATGCCCCACCATGTCGCCATTGGCGAAGTTCACGACGATAAAGTCATAGAGTTGAGTATTGATGGCATCCACCAATTTATCCTTTACCTCATATGCACTCATCTCGGGCTTGAGGTCGTAGGTGGCCACCTTGGGCGAGGGAACCAGTATGCGGTCCTCCCCCTCGTAAGGTTCCTCCCTACCGCCGTTGAAAAAGAAAGTTACATGCGCATACTTCTCGGTCTCCGCGGTGTGGAGTTGCTTCTTGCCCAGCGCAGAGAGATACTCGCCCAGCGTATTCGTTACATTCTCCTTGGGGAAAAGTACATGAACATTCGTGAAGCTCGCGTCGTAAGGTGTCATGCAGTAATACTGCAGGTTCTTGACGATGTGCATTCCCTCTTGGGGCATATCCTGCTGGGTAAGCACCGTGGTAAGCTCCTTGGCACGGTCGTTGCGGAAGTTGAAGAAAATCACGACATCTCCCTCCTGAATGGTTCCATCGACGGTGGAATTGTTGATGGGAAGGATGAATTCGTCGGTAACATCGTCGGCATAGCTTTCCTCCATGGCCTTCACCATGTCGGCAGCCTGCTTGCCCTTACCCTCTACGAGCAGGTCGTAAGCTTGCTTCACGCGGTTCCAGCGCTTGTCGCGGTCCATGGCATAGAAACGCCCCACGATGCTCGCAATGTGCGCGCCATTCTTGTCGCAGACTTCCTGAACTTCCTTGATAAAGCCGGCGCCGCTCTTCGGATCGGTGTCGCGCCCGTCCATGAAACAGTGCACATAAGTGTCCTTGAGGCCATATTCCCTGGAGATCTCAATGAGTTTGAAAAGGTGGTCGAGTGAAGAATGCACACCGCCGGTAGAGGTCAGCCCCATCAGGTGGAGTTTCTTGCCCGTCTTCTGGGCATAACCGTAGGCATTCTGTATTTCCGGATTCCGGAGGATGGAGCCGTCCTTGCAGGCACGGTTAATCTTCACGAGATCCTGGTAGACCACTCTTCCGGCACCAATGTTCAGGTGGCCGACCTCCGAGTTACCCATCTGACCGTCGGGCAGACCCACATCCTCGCCACACGCCATCAGCTGGGAGTGAGCCGACACGGCGTTCAAATAATCCAGGTAGGGGGTCGGCGTATTGTAGATTACATCGCCCTCACCATGCTTGCCGATTCCCCATCCGTCGAGAATCATCAATAAAGCTTTCTTTGCCATAAGTTTATATCTGTTTTTTATTCGTTATATTTCTGCCTACAAAGTTACAATTTTCCCACTGATTTACAAAATATAAAAAGATAAAAGCGGTTAAATTCACCTACCCATGACCGCCCTCCTGAAAAACAAACAAAAAAATAAACCGGGCGAAAACTTGATTCTTCGGAAAATATATGCTACCTTTGCCGATGCCGGAGAATTAGTCGGCGGACTCTCTTCGGTATTTTTGTGGGTAAAAACATAGCGTTTGCTATTATTCGGAACAGCTTCAAGAACCTGAGAAATTCTAGAAAAAACTAAACCGAAAGAATAAGTTGCAAGCGTCTGCGCTATGGCGTGGGCGTGACTTAATCTGGTTTAGTGGGCTTTCTCAGGGCCTTTGAAGCGTGGATGAAGTCCGTTCACGCTTTTATTGTGCCCTAAAGAAAACTCACTCCGAGAACAAGCAATACGCCCAATAACACTATAGCATATGGCAAACAAGACCTTATCAGATGCGATGCGGAACAAGAAAGACGAGTTCTACACGCAACTTTCAGACATCGAGAACGAGCTTCGCCACTATCGGGAGCACTTTCGCGGCAAGACCGTATTCTGCAATTGCGACGACCCCTATGAGAGCAACTTCTTCAAATACTTTGCCCTCAACTTCAATGTACTGGGCTTGAAGAAGCTCATTGCTACCTGCTACGACGGATCACCCGTACAAGGAAATGAGCTGATGTTGCACTTCGACAGCGAGGAAGAACCTAAGAAAATCGCACACAAGATAGAGATTTCCGAAGTGAAAGACGAGAATGGCGACGGCGTGGTCAACCTGGCCGATGTGCAGTACCTGTTGCAGAACGATAAGAACGCCCTCACGCTGCTCAAGGGCAACGGCGATTTCCGCAGCACGGAGTGCGTGGCGCTGCTCAAAGAGGCCGACATCGTAGTAACCAATCCACCATTTTCCCTCTTCAGGGAATATGTGGCACAACTGATGGAATACGGCAAGAAATTCCTCATCATAGGCCATCAGAACGCCATCACCTATAAGGAAATCTTCCCTCTTATCAAAGAAAATAGGCTCTGGTTGGGATATGGATTCAAGGGAGGAGCCACCCATTTCCACTCCGTCTACGAAGATACAGCTTCAGCGGGGGATCATCGGGAGGGTATGATCAGGGTCTCCGGCGTGCACTGGTTTACCAACTTGGAAACCCGGAAGCGGAATGAGGAGCTGATTTTATATAAGACCTACAACCCTGAAGACTACCAAAAGTACGACAATTATGATGCTATTAATGTGAACAAGACCAACGAGATACCCTACAACTATGATGGAATCATGGGCGTGCCCATCACTTTTTTGGACAAATATAATCCTAAACAATTCGAGATATTAGGTCTAATGAGTGGAGCTAAAGGAGACGAGTTGACTAATGGAGATGATGGAAGAGCAAAATTCTATGTCAATGGAAAAGGAGTTTATGCACGCCTTTTAATTAGAAATAAAGAATTATAAAACTATACTATCATGCAAATCGAACTTAGAAAAATCACCGTCCGTGAACTCACCGACGGCTATGAAGACAACGATGAAGGAGGCGTAAAAGGCTTCGGAGGCAAGCTCGACATCCGCCCTCCTTACCAGCGGGAATTCATCTATGACGAGAAAAAGCGCGAAGCGGTGATTACCACCGTCAAGCGGGGCTTCCCCTTGAATGTGATGTACTGGGCTTGTCGGGATGCGGACGCCGATGTCCCCTACGAGGTCATGGACGGTCAGCAGCGCACAATATCGCTCTGTCAGTATGTAACGGGCGTATTTGCCTACGAATTTCAGTACTTCCACAACCTCACGGAGCCGGAAAAACAGCAGATACTTGACTACGAACTGATGGTCTATGTGTGCAGCGGCAACGATAAAGAAAAACTCAACTGGTTTGAAACCATCAACATCTCGGGAGAAAGACTCACCCCGCAGGAATTGCGCAACGCTGTCTATGCCGGACCATTCGTGAGTGATGCCAAGCGTTATTTCTCAAAAACCAACTGCCCGGCATACAATATGGGTAGGTTGCTGATGAACGGCTCACCCATCCGACAAGACTTCCTGGAGACCGCCCTGCGCTGGATGGCAGGATCGCTAAGCGTTCCCCCAACACCCAAAATGAGCATAGAGGGCTATATGGCACTGCATCAGCACGACCCGAACGCCGCACAGCTGTGGCAGTATTTCTCGTCGGTCATCACTTGGATAACGGCAACCTTCGATCTCGGGAAACGCAAGAGCATCATGAAGGGCATAGACTGGGGCGGGCTCTATGACCGCTTTCACCATAAGATTCTCGACAAGGCAAGCCTCGACAAAGAGATGGCACGCCTCATCATAGATTCAGAAGTACAATCGAAAAAGGGCATCTGTCCCTATGTATTGACACGCGATGAGCATTATCTGGGGCTTCGCGCCTTTCCCGAGGACATCAAGTTGACCATCTACGAGCGGCAGGGAGGCGTGTGCCCGATATGCCACCAGCACTTCGAAATCGAACAGATGGAGGGCGACCATATCACTCCTTGGAGCGAGGGAGGGCGCACCGTAGAAGAAAACTGCCAGATGCTCTGCCGCGACTGCAACCGAAGGAAAGGATCAAAATAGGCTTTCTCCCCTGCAGGAACATGGCGAGAGTCAAATCGGCTAAATTATATTACAATAGAGACTGTTATTAATGCATAATTATCCATTTTCCTCGAGAAGCGACGCGGACGGCTGGGGTGGAAATGATAGGCCAGAACTGTTTGATGGGCTTACAACTCGTTTAAAAGCCGCATTTAACTTTCGTTAATCTTTCGGTTTGCTGATTTCAAAAAGAAATATGCAATTTTTGCAGACAGGAAGCGGCTTTTCACTTGCCTTCTAACGGTTTCCGGCCCTGTAAAAGGCCGCTAAAAGGCATGCAAAAGACGGTCTTTTGCAAACTCGGGGGGCATTTTCTGAATATTATTCAGATCATTCCCGAATACGCAAAAGCCGACAATTAAGAAATATATTTACAGATAAAACTCAGATAACAGGCGTCAATGGCACTTAACTCTGCCGCCCCGCCACCGCGCCCGGTAGGAGTAGAGAAGCCCCCGGAGATTCCTTGGCTACCCCCAAAGACGGTAAAACCGCCCTTGAAGATGTCTTCCCCGCACTACATCCCACATCTGTGTGTTGTCGAAATCGCAGTCATCGGAGAGGAAGACACCCTCAACGGCAATGGTTGCCAGTGTATCTTTCTGGATGAAACAGAACTTTTTCCCGTCTATGGCAAGGGACTTTTGCCCACATGCAAATAGCGGGGAGCGTCAGTCCCTCTTCCAGTATACCTGGTTTTTATCGTATCCTTTCGGATAGGTAATGCGCTCGAAGGTTACATTCTTGGCATCGTCGAGCACGAAAGCAGGACGGAATTCCTCACCGTCCAGCTTGAAACGGACATTCCGGAAGACAATGCCGTCTACATGACGGAGATAGAATCCATAGGCCGGCAGCTCACCGAACATGTCGTATTCAGGATAGCTGTCGATCTTCTCAGGGATGGAGGCTATATTCCACAACGGGATATAGCGCACGCCTTTGGAGGCCTGGCCGGGACAGGTGATGGTGATATTCTCAAGCACCACATTCTTCACCTTCATCTCGGGCGTGCCCGTGATGCTTGAGGGGATGGGGTTGAGCATGGTATCCTCTATAGGCCCGCGGAGGTCATACCCCTTGTCGGGGCGTTCGAAGGGCACCTCGCAGGTGATATTGCGCAGGATTACATTCTCCAGAATGCCCTGCCGCTTGCCCCATCGCTTGCCGATGCGCAGAAAGATGGCATTGCCCGTGTTACGGGCGTCTATGTTCTCCACCAGGATATTCTTGCAGATGCTGCCGTCGACACTCTCTATGGCGATGGCGGAGCGGAAGGTGTCCTTCACCTTGATATTGCGGATGATGATGTCCTGAAAGCCTCCGAGGCTCGCCGTACCGAACTTGATGGCGGAGGCCGACGACTCCACGCGGCAGTTCTCGACGAGAATGTCCTTATTGGTATCTTCCGGATCGTCAGACTTCAGGCAGATGCCGTCGTCGGCGGCATCCACATGGCAGTCGCGCACCACTACATGATGGCAGTCGGCAATGTCGATACCGTCGTTGTTCCAATAGTCGCGGTCGCGAATGTCGAGGCCTTCTATGTGCAGCTGACGGCACTTCACGAACACCAGTCCCCAGCAAGCGCTGCCCTCATAGTGGTTGCCCCGGAGCTCCACCTGCTCGCATTCCATGAAGTTGAGCAGGTTAGGACGCACGATCTCGCGGGGGCGATGCAGGCGGGTGAAGTAGTTCGGGTCTTTCTTGATGCCTTTCAGGTGTAGGCTGTCGATGGCAAGTGCCACCTTGCGTCCCTGTCCGTTGATGGTGCCGCGACCCGTAATCTTGATGTTCCTGCCCTTATAAGCCACCACGAGGGCAAGGCTGTAGACATTTTTCGGCATCGGCTTGCCCTCCACCTGCTCACGGAGATCGGTATAATCGTCGGGATTAGGACTGCCCAAGAGCACGGTTCCCTTGTCAAGGCGCAACTCCACATCCGAACGGAGAAGGATGGAACCCGTGAGATAGATGCCCCGATTAAGCTGCAACACACCACCGCCCTCACGGGAAAGACGGTCGATGGTGGTCTGAAGGGCGGTAGTGTTCAAGGTCTTGCCATCCCCCACAAGTCCTGCTTCGGCAGAGGTGATGGTTTTCTGGGCACTTACACTCAGCGAAAGGAGCACAAAGCCAAAAGTTAAAAGCGTTTTTTTCATGGATCTTATTTTGTTTTAAAAGTTATTGGCAAATTATATCTTGTCCGCACGGGCACCAGCCCATATCCGTTCATGTATCTCTTCCCGGGTTCCCACCGAGGCATGGCTTTTACCACGCGCAGAGCCTCCGCGTCGAGCGCGGGAGATGAAGGACGGACGATCTCAAAGCCTGTGAGGTCTCCATTACGCTCCACGACGAAGCTCACGACAACCCTGTCTTGCCCCATACCCTTGCCGTCGGGATGCCGCACATGGTCGGCGATATATTTCAAGAGAGCATTACTCCCGCCCGGGAATGATGGCAGATATTCCGGATGATCGACAAATATGTCCGCACAATGCCACTTCACGGCGACATCCTCTTCCTCACAATTCTTCACATCGTCTTTCACGATGGGGCTCCGGAAGTCTTTCTGCCTGTATATCAACTTCACATGGCGCATCGTAAGACCGTCGACATGGCGGAAGAAGAAGCCCCAAGCCGGCAGCTCGCCGAACATGGTGAACTCGGGATAGCCTTTCTCGTTCTCGGGAACCTCGTCTACGCGCACATAGGCCATCCCCTTGCTGGCATTTCCCGGAGCCACGATCCGGATGCTGTCGAGGACCACATTCTGGACGGCATGACCAGGATAACCGGTAATACTGGATGGAAAAGGATTATGGAAGTAGCTTACCTCCGGGCCACGAATATCGTAATTGCCATCAGGACGATCCTCTGCAAGCTCCACATCGAAGTTCTTCAGCATGATGTTTCGAATGAAGCCCGTGCCATCACCGGCACGATTGCCGAGCTTCACGAAGATGGCATTGCCCGTATTACGAGCCTTCATACCATCGACGAGAATGTTTTCTATCTTCGCACCATCGACACTCTCGATGGCAATACACGACCGAAAGGTGTTCAGCACATTGTTGTTCGTGATGAAGATGTTGCGGAAAGCACCCCACGAGGCGGTACCAAACTTCACCGCCGATGCTGAGCTTTCTATGTGGCAGTCGTGGATACGAATGTTCTCGCTCACTCCGTGCAGGTGATAACTCTTCAAGCAGATGCCATCATCGGCAGCGTTGATGTAGCAGTTGGCCACCTCCACATTGGCACAATCCGTCAGATCGATGCCATCATTGTTCCAATAAGCACGATTCAAGACGGTGAGGTTATCAAGCCTCATATTGCGGCACTGGTCAAAACTCAAACCCCAGCAAGCACTCTCACGCAATGTGAGATTGGTGATTTCTACCCCGTCGCACTCACTGAAGAAAAAAAGTTTCGGGCGCATGATCTCACTTGGGCGATGCAATCGCGTGCTATAGTGGTCATCTTTTAGGATGCCAGCCTTGCAAAGAGAGTCGATGGTGAGTGCCAGCTCTCGTCCCTGACCATTAATGGTGCCATAGCCCGTAAGCTTGATACGCTTTGCCCCCTGGGCAAGGATAAGTCCATACTTGGAATTGTCCTTACGTACGACATCGCCTTCTCCCCCTACCTGCAGTTGATAATAGTCCTTCGGATCCGTACTACCCAGCAACTCCGCTCCGGCCTCCAGGTGCAACTCCACGCCCGATTTGAGCTGGATGGCTCCTGTGAGATACGTTCCTTGAAGCAGGATGAGCTTACCGCCGCCCTTGCGCGACAGCTTGTCGATAGCCGCCTGGATGGCAGGGGTGTTCAAGGTCTTGCCGTCCCCCACCAGTTTGAGCTGCGCAGAGGTAACTTCCCGCGCCGCGTTCACTCCCAAGGAGAGCAGCACCAGCAATAATATTGTGGTTGTCTTCTTCATGATAGCCACAAAGTTATATGATATTTTTGATATTAGCAAGAGTTTGTCCCCATAACTCGAAAAAAATGAAGAAACAATGCACAACTTTTGAGAAATCCCCCTCCTGCCGGTGTCAGCACCCCCTAAACTTATGATATAAGGAACTTCCGCCAAAAAGCAAGGGAGCCGATATACATCAAGTATATGGCCCCCCTGGCTATTCAAAAGAGAGAATTTACTACTTAGCCTGTCTCAATGATGGGAGCCTGAAGGAAGCCTTGGCACCACCTTCGGCAGCAACTTTCTGAAGAACTGGGCTGTAGAGGTTTGCAAGCGCGCCTTGGTCGGTAGAAGCATTAAACTCTTGACTACTGCACGCGATGAGGCTGATGCCCATGAAGGCACGAGTGCTGGTGGATTCGTTGATCATGCAATACTGGATACCATCTTCCTCGTCGTAATCAAAGGAGCCCCAAGCCGTAGTGCTAGAGTAATAAGCCGTCCAATATCCATCCGCCAACTGGAAGGCATTGTAGATATAATAAGCACCGAACCGGCCGCAATACTGCCCGCTCTGGAGATTGATCGACAAGGCACTCTTATCAAAGGAGGCGGGAAGTCTCAGGCCTAGATCTGGCAGCGATATCGAGTCTTTGCTGACCACGGCATTGAAATAATGCCACTCGGCGGCATCTGCCGTCTCTTTGTAGAACAGCCGGTAACTGCCCGCAATATCCTTGTCGAAATCATACTGAATGACGGGAATGGAGTCGGTAGCCGTTCCTGCCGTATAATACACATATCCCTTACGCATGTGCCCCGTGGTGTTCTCTGTCATGCTGACGACCAGGGTATTCCCCGAGGCAGACGCCTGAAGCCAGTCGGCATTGGAGGTGATGGCGACATCGGTGTTGGTCTTCATCGAATAGCGCAGCGTTACGGCATCATCGTTGTCAGAAACGAAGGACAGAACATCCAACGCGAAAATGATCCCCATCTGCTGCACGGTAACCTGGGCATAGTCATTGCCGGAATAAATGGTCAATACAGAAGAGCGGCCCAGCATACCAGAGTTTTCCTCCACCTGCACACTAACCATGGTGCCATTGATCGTAGCCGTACACCAAGGCTGCTCTGAAACCACCTTCGTGATTCCGTTCGGAGCAGCGAGAGCGACATAGCCTGTGCCGGGTGCTGCCTGAAACAGCACCGAGCAACTATCTATAGAGATAGATGAGACTTGTGCATAAGGATTCTCTATATCATCGCTACTGCAAGCAACGAATACAAATAAGCCCAGCATAAGACCTAATATTCCACATATCTTTTTCATAATTGATAATCTTTAGTTTTTAGTAAGAGAAACCAATTTAATGATTCTGCTGCTGTTATTCACCTTGTAAGTTGTACCCTTATACTCACCCGCACTCTTTCCTGCAGAATTCAAAGTCCACATGATGAAGGAGTCGAAGGCGTAAGAAGTCTTCCCATTGTTCTCCCATGTGTATACTGGGTTGGTCTCGTTGCCGTTCCATACGGTCTTCATGCCCGCATCCGTATTCCAGGTGAGCGTGCTCCCATAAACCCATGGACAAGTCCATACAGTATTTTCATTCTCTGTTCCCACAGCCTGAGCATTCCAGTAAAGCGCACCATCGGCCTTGTTATAGGTGAGCTTAACCTCTGTAGACGGAGAGTTGGCAAACAACCCTGTCATGGAGAAGCTGCTGCCGGAACTCTTTGTCAGCGTTACCGCCTTCGTAAGAGGTCTACCGCTTGCGCTACTGTAAGTCAAAGTGTAAGCACCTTCCTCGTAGTCCGCAAACTTGCGATATCCCTTTGGCAACTGCCCATTTAGAACGAATGAGTTTCCTGCACTACCCGTACCTGTCAGTGTACCGGCATCATAGTCAAACACAAGCTCAGATACCGTGATACCGTTAATGGTAACAGGCCCATAGAAACGAATACCCTGATTGGTATAGACGAAGGAAGTGGATATTTCTCCAACGGTCTGGGTGGTGTCCGGATTGATGTAAATCTGGTTGGAGTCCAGGTTAAATCCTACGGCAATAACCTTTCCACCTATGGTGCCGTAATAGTTCCCATAGATGAAATCGGCCTGAATGGCATCCACTGCCTTGACATAGTCCTCTGCCGACATCGTGAGCCGACGGAAGTAGCAGGTATTACCGGAACGGGCACCATGAACCTTGATGATGTCCACACCCACACTGTCTATCACGAACTCGATGTCGCCGCCAAAAGCTTGATAGTTGGAAGAGGTCCCCTCAGAGAGGATATGAATGAGGTGGTTGCCCGTATCGAAGATGATGGCGGCACCGGCCTCATTGGTCATCTTATAATAAGAGGTCTCCTCGTAAGTGGGATCGCCGGCAATCTCGCTCCTGACCGAAACAGTGAGACTATCGAACTTCGTGGTATAGACAAAGCCGCCAAACTCCTGACCTTTCAGTCCGGGGAACACCTCAAACAGCCATCCCCGCTCGGAATCCATCAGAGCCTTGCGTGTGGTAGACATCAAATTGGCCAGACGCGTGGAAGACGGCTCCTCGAAATAGTCGTCCTGCTCAGGAGTGCACGAGCCCACCAGGAACGCGGGGAGCAGGAGCAGTAAATATATAAAAAACTTATTCTTTTTCATAATCGTAATCCTTATGTTATTTTACGGTCAAATCAGACAGTTCAACCTTGCCCGCGACAATATCCGCCTCGCGCCGAAGGACGATGGAGCGCAGCTCGTCCATGTCGATTCCCCATGACTTCTCCATGTAGTCTCGCACGATGAAGAGCTTCGATGCGATGTAGTTCGCACCATCTGTCCCGGCTGCTTCCATCCAGGCATCCCACTGTTCGGCAGTATTGGTTACATAGATGGAGAACATCTCGGCGAAGTCCTCGCCATGAGAATGCTGAGCGTAAGCGGAAATAAATCCATGCTCCAGACAATAATTAGCTGCATTATAAGGAGGATCGCTCCACTCACCAGCCACATAACCCGTGGAAGTAATCAGCTGATAGTCGGCCGCATAGTCCTTGGTTTGGTTCAAGATGTGGGTGAATTCGTGGTAAACGGTCTTCAGATAATACTGGTTTAGCCTCGCGATACTCGAGAGGTTCTCGTCCAAAAGATTCACGCCAGCAAGAAAGACCTTCTTTCCTCCCTCAGCCGTACCCAGCACGAAGGTGCCATTGTTGCGAAATTCCCAGTTACCCACCAAATAGATCTGCTTGGGGAAGTTGGCTCGGGTGAAGTTGATTCCGGCAGCCTCGTCGAAGGCTTCCAGCACGGCATACTTGATGATGTGCGCCAACTTGATGGACTGATTGTAGTCGGCGGGAATCAAATAGTAGTTGTGATCAGTCTCTATATCCTGAAAGCGATACTTGAGATCTATGTTGTAGGTATTGATAAAGTTCGCTTTCAGCCAGTAATCGAACTTGGTATAGTCCACTTGGTCGACGGTGATGATGCTTTCCGGGCTCAGGTCGTCTTCCGAACAGGAGGTGAACATCACGGCACCAGACAGGATCGCGAAAGCATATACTAATATTTTTTTCATATTCCTAATCGTTTAAAGTTTATCTTGCCTTTAATTTCTCGGATTCGCCGTAACGCCCGCGTCAAGCACCTTCGACGGTAGCTGGACTGCGCGGCGGGGGTCGTCCTTAGAGAGGAAGTCGGTCTGCTTGTCGGGCGAGCCGGAAGTAGAGATGGTTCTGCGAGGATATTCGATGCCATAACGCTTGATATCGAACCAGCGCAGCCCCCAATGTAAGGTTTCCATACGACGGAAGTCGAGCACACACTGGAGCATCGCCTCCTGGGTGCTACCTTCCTTGTCGATACTGAAGGCTGGGTGCAGGTGCTTCTTCACCGTTGATGCCAGCGAGTCTCCGGTCTCCTGGTAGCTATAGGCTATGGCATTATAGAAGCTCGTGATGCTGGCAGGAGTCAGCGTGGTTCTCGACCGCGTGAAGTTCTGCATCCATAGCGTAAGGTCGGTGGCAGCCTTGTCATACTGCTTGGTCATGGTGTAAGCCTCGGCCCGGTTCAACAGACACTCGTCCGTCGTGAACAGCGGAAATATCGAACGGCGGTAGCCGATGCCGGCCACGGCGTCAGTATACTCAAACATGTAAGGGACACGCCAGAAGATAACAAAGCTGTAGCCTGTGCCCGGATAGGAGTGGGGAGCCTCATAGAGCATTGTAGACCCGCCCCACGGATGCGTCGCTCCGCCGGTCTCATGATCGGAGATGTAAGGTCCGTGAGTGTATTTCTTCCATGTAAAGTAAGGTCCGAATGCAACGCCCGCATTGGAATAGCCGGTGGCGAGCAGCAAGTTGCAGTTCAGCTCGGACGACACATAATGCTGCGACCTCACATCAAAAGTAGAGGCCAGCGTGGCGGAATTCGCCCAGTCGCGCAACAGAGACTTAGGGTTTTCGCCCAGGCACTTGTTGGCATACTCAATGGCCTTTTCCCATTTCTCGTAATAGAGATAGAAGCGGGCAGCAAAGGCATAGGCGGCCTTCGTGTTGAAATGATACTTCGAAATCGAGAGATGGCTGTCGCCAATCAAAGGCAGGCCTTCCTGAATATCCTTGTCGACCGACGCATAGACATCAGCCACGGTACCGCGGCTGGGCACTACGCCGATTTCCGCATGCGTATCGTACATCAGCGGAATTCCGAGATCCTTGCCGGCAGTGGCGGAATTATAGTTCAGGCTGAAAATATTGACCAGCATGAAGTGAGCATAGGCACGCGCCAGCAGGGCCTCGCCCTTGCATTCTCTCAGGATCGTAGTCGTGGCACCGCCCATCTTCTCTATGCCATCGAGGGCATTGTTGGCCGTGGTAATAACCTGATAGGCCGACTCCCAGAAACTCTCCGGCGACTCGTTGTTCGACTCCCGGGGATCTTTCCACTGATAGATCTCGTCGATGAAACGCTCAGTATATGTATTCTGATACTCATCCACATTGTCGGAAAGCAACTCTGTAAACAGGTTGTAGTCGTGATCGAGATAAGCGGAAACCAACAAACTCCGAACATTGTCCTCCGTATCGATGATGGTGCGATTGTCAGGCATCACATCCAAGAAGTCGTTGCAGGAAGTGAACGTCATGAGGCCGAAGCCCAAAATGATAACGGAATATATAAATTTATTTCTTTTCATATCTATCTCTGTTTTTAGATACCCAATCTTAATGTAAGCGTAAACTGCTTCGGCACCGGAACGGCCACGCCACCGGTATTGAAGAACTCCGGATCCTGACCGTTCAGTTTCTTGTCGGCATAGATCAGGAAGAGGTTCGTAGCCTGTAGCTTCAGCGACAGGTTGCTCAGCCCCACGGACTGGTAGAGCGACCTCGGGAAGTCATAGCCGAGCGAAATCTCCTTCATGCGGATGAAGTCGCCCTTGGCAATGCGGGCCGTGGAATAATTATAGGAGTTGTAGGCCACCTTCAAGTCAGTATCGTTCCAGTTCTGCCGCTGCGTGGCGATAGTCGGTATATCGGTCTTGAACTCGTCGCCCGCCACCATCCAGCGATTCTTGAATTCCTTGGGAGTAGAGGTCAGGTCGTTGTAGGATTTCTTGAATACGGGATCCAGCCGAACCACATTGCCGAACGAATAGGTGATAAACACATTCAGCGTGAGCCCCTTGTAGTGGAAGATATTGCCGAACGAACCGGTATCGGTAGGGTCGGTGGGACCTTCATACTTCAAGAAATCCAGTTCCTTTTGGTCGCTCTCCTGAAAGTATATGCCCGATACGGTGGTGCTGCCATCCGAGGTATAGAAGGTGGGCAGACCATGGCTGTTCAGCCCCGCGAACGGGATGGAGAAGAGCGACCTTACCGGATACCCCTCGCGGGCGAAACCCGTGCCGCTCACCAGGTCGATGATGCGGGGGAGGTCTCCAGGTCGGTAACCTCGTTGTGGGTGTGAGAATAGATGAAGCTGGTGGTCCAGCTGAAATCCTTCGTCCTGATGTTCGTGGTACTCAGACTCAGTTCCAGACCGCTCGACTTCATGGAGGCAATGTTACCATACTTCTGGATGAAACCGTCGGTGCCAGGTGTCGTCGCCATGCCGATGAGGTCGTAGTTGTCGCGACTATAGAAATCCATCGTGAAATTGATGCGGTTGTCCAGGAAACCGGCCTCGAGTCCGAAGTTCCACTCCTTCTTCTTCTCATAGGTAAGGTTGGGGTTCGCCGGTTCATAGAGATACAATCCTGTCTCGCTGTCGCGCGTGAAGTATCTCCAAGGAGTTCTGCTCCTGAAGATGGTTTGTGCATTGGTAACCGAAGGACGGTCGGCCGTGAGCGAGTAAGAGGCCTTGAAGGTAAGGTGGCTCAGGGCCGGCTGCAACTTGGAGAACCAAGGTTCCTCGTGTACATTCCATGCTCCGGAGATGTTCCAGGTGGGCAACCAGCGTGCGCTGCGAGACATGCCCAGGCCATTGGTGCCCTCATAGCGATAAGTGCCGTTCACGGTGTAACGACCCTTCCACGAATAAGTGGCGTTGGCGAAGAATGCCACGCTGCGCACATGGGTGTTGGAGAGCGTGAAATAATCCGTGCCCTGTTCCTTGCTTTTCTTGAATACCTGATAGGCGTAGTTGGCCACTTCGCCTTTTCGGTACTGCATGCCCCAGCCGCGGGACCAGCTCTTGTGGCGGTCGTAACTGTTGGCCTCCAGACCACCGTAAAAGTTCACGATGTGGTCTTCGTTGAAGACATCGTTATAGGCAGCGGTCGCACGGAAATCCCAGCCGAACATGCGGTTGTCCGTACGCTCATAGATACCGCCGTAAGGCAATACGGTTATGCGCAGTGCAGTCAGGTTGTCGGGATCGGTATAAAGGAACGGGTTGTTGCTGCGGATGGTGGAAGTGCCCATCGCACGGTATGCCTGTGCCTGGTTAGAACTGTCCAAAATATTGTGCTCGTTAGAGGTGGCGTCGTATTTCACGGCTCCCAGCACGGCCAGCTCTATCTGCGTGATGGGCTTATAGGTCAGGCGGCCCTGCGCACGGAAGTTGATGACGCTCAAGTCAAGATAGTTATTCTCCAACTCATGCAGAATGTTGAAGGGCGCGTAGTTGCGCGTGTAATAGGTATTGGCATCCAGCGCGCGCGAGGTATTCAACGCATAGGAATACGGGTTGATGTCGAAGTCGCGCTTCACTTCTCCCGACACGGCGTCGATTGACGAGCTCAAGGTGCCCGGGGCACGCTGCTTACGATAGGAGGCGTTGGCTATCATATTGAAGTTCAGCTTCTTGGAAAGGTCGTAAGAGGTGTTCATATTTGCCGTATAACGCTGCACCTTGCTCTGCTTGGTCCAGCCTGGATCGAACATGGCACTTACCGACGCATAGGTCTGCGACTTCTCCGTACCCGAGGAGATGCTCACCGAATGGTTGTGCATGATGCTGGTAGAGAAAAGCTCGCTGAACCAGTCGGTGTTGCGATACTCGGCCGCACGCAGATAGGCGGCAATGGCTTTCGGCGTATTTTCCAACGCAAACTGCCCCGTGGTCTCGTCATACTGGCTCAGCATCTGATACATCTTGCCATAGATACCTGAGTCGGAGGCATTGGCCGTGCCGGCATAAGGCAGGTATCCTTTCAGGAAAAGCTCCTGGTAAACGGCCATCTGATCCTGCGAGTTCATGATGTTGAACTCGGCATACGACGGCACCAGGCGCATTGTATACTCACCGGTATAATTGATGTGGGCTTGTCCGGCCTTACCCTTCTTCGTCGTTACGACAATCACGCCGGCCATGGCACGGGCGCCATAGATGGAAGTGGCGGAACCATCTTTCAGTATCTGGAAGTTCTCAATGTCGTCAGCGTTCAGTCCGGCAATGGCAGAAGAAATCAGCGTGTTGGCGTCGCCTGACGACAACTGCTCGGCACTGACATTTTCCACATCCTCCATGATGACGCCGTCAACAACCCATAAAGGCTTTGAAGAGCCGTAAATGGAGGTGGCACCACGGACTCGAATCTTCGGAGCGGTACCGAAAGTTCCCGTTACATTCTGCACGCTCACGCCGGCAGCACGGCCCTCCAGCGAGCGGCTGATGTCGGCCATGCCGTCGATCTTGGCCTCCGCGGCGTTCACCTTCGTTGAGGCTCCGGTGAAGAGGCGCTTGTCGATCTTCTGCATACCGGTTACCACCACTTCTTCCAGCGTCTCGTTTTCATTCTCAAGAGTAACCGTCATTTCCGGCCGGGCTTTGACCTCCACCGTCTTCCTGCCGATGTAACTAATGACAAGGGCAGCATTGGGGGTAGAGACAGACAGAGAAAACTTGCCATCAGTATTGGTAATGACACCTGTATTGGTGCCCTTAACCTTGACAGTAGCGCCCACAATGGGCTCTCCATCCTCCTGAGAAACTACGGTTCCCGTAACTTTTGTTTGAGCCAGAGCCATTCCTATACCAAGAAACAGGCAGGCCAAAAGCATCGTTAGTCTTTTTTCCATAAATTCTCTTTTTTAAATTAATAAGACACAATAATAATCCATTCCCGCAGAGGAGAGTATAAAAAGTAGGAGAAATCAGATATAATGGTTTCCTCTCATTTTACCGACTTAATCCTAAATACTCATCAATGCAAATTTACAAGAATTAGCTTTGTTTTACAAATTTTTCCTCCTTTTTTATTCAACATTAAACATTATTTAACACCAAGAGTGTTTTAATTAGTTATAATAATACCTTTTTGTGCATTATTTTATTATGTTTTCTTTGCTTTTTAAGATAGAATGATAGAATATGAGATAAGGCACCTTAAAATTACAAAAGATTTTCGTCCAAGCCAAACCGTAAAAATAAAGTAAAATTAACAGCAGTTTTTCAAACTGACGAGAACATCCGTCTCATGGGGGTACGACAGGGGGAATTGTCGGAAGCGGCTTTTTACGCTCCTTTTAGCCGTTAGAAGCCCTCCTTTTAACGGCTAAAAGGAGGGCTTCTAACGGCCTTTTACTTTTGGGGATACAGCGGACCTCGGAAAGCCCTGTTTCTGCGGGTTTTCCGCATAGCGGACTTTCCAAACAGACAAACAGCCGGAAAATGATTCCGGCTGCCTCTCTACTATGTATAATAAGGTATAACCAGGATCAATCCCGGAAGTCAAGACTAAGCTCGCCACCCAGCAGATTATAGCTTTTACGATGATAAGGGCTGACCCCAAACCTGCGGATGCCCTCCCGATGCTTCCTCGTAGGGTATCCCTTGTTCGATTTCCAGTCATACATCGGGTATTCCACATCCAGCCTGTCCATGTAATCGTCTCGATAAGTCTTAGCCAGAATGCTTGCCGCCGCAATGGACTGAAACTTACCGTCGCCTTTCACGATCGTGGCATAAGGAAGTTCCTGATAAGGTCTAAAGCGGTTGCCATCCACGATGATGGCTTCCGGACGAACCTCCAACTGGTCGAGAGCTCTGTGCATGGCAAGTAACGAGGCCTGCAGAATGTTGATTTTATCAATTTCCCCAGCCGTTACCACACCCACGGCCCAGGCGATGGCATCTTGCTGAATCTGCTCACGGAGTTCGTAACGCCTTTTCCTGGAAAGCTGCTTCGAGTCGTTCAAGGCAGGATTCTCATAATCTGCGGGAAGAATTACGGCGGCGGCATAAACGCTGCCAGCCAGACAGCCACGCCCCGCTTCGTCGCATCCTGCCTCTACCAGGTTTTCATAATAATGATTCTTCAGCATGGATTCCAGGGGTTAGAACATCTTTGCAACCCGCTCGATGCCCGCCACCAGCGCATCAACTTCCTCCTTCGTGTTGTAAAGGGAAAAACTCGCGCGGACAGTGCCGAGGATGCCCAGCCGATCCATGAGCGGCTGGGCACAATGATGCCCCGTGCGGACAGCAATGCCGAGACGGTCGAGGAGGGTTCCCATATCCATGGGATGAATGTTCCCGACCAGAAAGCTTACGACGGCATCCTTGTGCTCCGCCTCACCGAAGATACGCATTCCCTCGACGGCCTTGAGCCGTTCGGTGGCATAGCGGGTGAGTTCCCACTCATGCCGCTGGATATCCTCCATGCCCAGAGCCTGCATATAGTCAATAGCTGTGGCAAGTCCATGGGTCGCAATATAGTCAGGTGTCCCAGCCTCAAATTTGAGAGGCGGGCGCTCAAAGGTGGTATTATCGAAGCTTACACGCTCTATCATCTCGCCCCCGCCCTGATAAGGAGGCAGGCGCTCGAGCCACTCTTCCTTGCCGTAAAGCACGCCCACACCCGTAGGCCCATACATCTTATGACCGCTGAAAGTGAAGAAGTCGCAGTCCATCTGCCGCACATCAATCGACATGTGAGGGGCACTCTGTGCTCCATCTATCATCACGGGCACGCCATGCGCATGGGCAACGCGTATGATTTCCTCAACGGGATTGATCGTGCCGAGCACATTACTCACCTGCGTAACGCTCACCAGGCGCGTCCTCTCGCTGAAGAGACTCTCATACCCGTCCATCCGCAATTCTCCCCTGTCGGTCATCGGGACGACCTTGAGGACAATGCTCTTCTTCTGGGCAAGAAGCTGCCAGGGCACGATGTTCGAGTGATGTTCCATCACGGAGACTATCACCTCGTCGCCCTCTGTCATGAACGCATCGCTGAAAGACGACGCCACCAGATTCAGGCCTTCGGTGGTGCCACGCGTGAAGACAATCTCAGAGACAGACTTCGCATGCAGGAAGCGGCGCACGGTCTCGCGCGCCGCCTCGTGCAACTCCGTGGCCTGCTGCGACATCCAATGCACACCACGGTGCACATTGGCGTTCACATTCAGATATTCATCGCGCATCGCGTCCAACACGCACAGCGGTTTTTGCGTGGTAGCGGCATTATCCAGATAAACCAAAGGCCTCCCGTAGACCTGACGACTCAATATCGGGAAATCCTTACGGATGTTTTCTATATCATACATGGTCGGACTGACTTACACCTCATCTTATTTACACGACTTACAAGCACCACACTTGTTCAACTCCCCACGGAACCGCATCTCCACAAGATGATGCAGGCGATTGCGCAGGGGCTCAAGCCGAATATTGTCTATAACCTCGTCGACAAAGGCGAACTCTAACAGGAGCTTGGCTTCCTGACGGTCGAGGCCTCGCTGCTGCATATAAAAGAGGGCGGCATCGTTCAACTGCCCCACCGTGGAACCGTGAGAGCACTTCACATCGTCGGCATAGATCTCAAGCATGGGCTGAGTGTAGATATGTGCCGTCTTAGTGGCACAAAGATTCTGGTTGACCTCGTTGGAAATGGTCTTCTGAGCATCCTTGCGGACCAGGACACGACCGGCGAAGGCTCCGGTAGCCTTATCGTCGAGTACATATTTATAAAGCTCATGGCTCTCACAATGACCCACTTGATGATCAATGAGCGTATTGTTGTCCACATGCTGCGTCTTGTCGGCTATCACACAACCATTCGCCCGGCACTCGGCTCCCTCGCCTTTCAGCACGAGGTCGAGCTTATTGCGCGTTACGCCGTTGTGCAGCGTGATGACATTATGGTTGAACCGACTGTTTGCCTGTTGTTCCACATAGACATTGCTGACGCGATGATTCTTCGCGTGGGTCTCCTCAAGACAATAGAGATCAAGCGTGGCATTTTCTCCGACATAGACCTCTATCACTTGCGTGGAAAGAAAGTTGCGGTCATCGGCACTGTCATCGCAGAACAGCAACTTTGCCTCCGAGCCTTCTTCCATGATGATGAGCACACGCCGATTCACCATCAGGTCGACATCCGAACGAAGTATGTTCACAATCTGCACCGTCCGGTCTACCTTCACATCCTTCGGAACATAGACCACGAGTCCGTCCTGAGCCAGCATTGTGTTCAAGGCTGTCAACGCATCTTCGCCCGTCTTGGCAAGCCGAGCATAATACCTCGCGATGAAATCAGGCTTTCTCGAAGCGACGGCACTCAGGCTGTCGACGACAACTCCCATTGGAAGGGAGACTTTAGGCAACACTTTGTTATAAAAGGCGTCGTTTACAACGAAGTACAGTGAGGTGCTTAGGTTCGGGACGCCACAAGTGAAGACCTCGTAAGGGTTTATAGGAATTTCAAGGCGGTTCAAGTTTAAGCCGTAATCCGGCTCAAAGAGTTTCGGCATATCCGTATATTTATAACGCTCAACCTTGCGCGTCGGGAATCCTTGTCGCTGGAAATCGGCAAACGCCTCCTCGCGCACGGAATTCATGACCATGGCAGAATGCTCCTTGATCATCCCGCTGGCAGCGTTATACAAATCAATATATTGCTTCTCGCTATTCATGATTTACCATATTTAGCGTCGACTCCTTCCTTGATCCAATCATATCCCTTGGCCTCTATCTCCTTGGCAAGTTCGGGACCCGCGGTTTTCACGATACGCCCATTGTAAAGCACATGTACCACATCCGGCTTGATCATGTCGAGCAAACGATCATAGTGAGTAATCACGATGATTGATTTCTGTGGGGTGAAAAGCTTGTTTACGCCATCGGCTACTATACGCATTGCGTCGACATCAAGGCCAGAATCCGTCTCATCCAGAATGGATAGTTGTGGGTCGAGCATGGCCATCTGGAATATTTCATTGCGTTTCTTCTCACCACCGGAGAAGCCTTCGTTCACACTGCGATGGGAGAGCTTGGTGTCGAGTTCCACTATCTGACGCTTCTCACGCATCAACTTCATGAACTCACTGGCATTCAAGGGTTCCAGTCCTTGATACTTGCGCTTGGAGTTGACGGCTGCCTTCATGAAGTTTACCATGCTCACTCCGGGAATCTCTACGGGATACTGGAATGAGAGGAACAAACCTTCGCAAGCCCGGTCTTCCGGTTTCAAGGCGAGAAGATCCTTACCATTAAACGAGGCATTGCCCTCAGTAACCGTATAAAGAGGATTGCCTGTAAGCACGGCAGAGAGAGTTGACTTTCCCGAACCGTTAGGTCCCATGATGGCATGGATCTCTCCGTCGTTCACCGTCAGGTCGATCCCTTTCAATATTTCTTTTCCTGCAATCTCTGCGTGTAGATTCTTTACTTCTAACATTCTTTAAAGAGTTATGAATTAGGATACAGGGGTCAAGAGTCAAGAGTTCATCCTTGCTTTCCATGAATCCTATGGTTATCTATATTTATCAAATGATTCTCTTGTTTTATCAGTAACTGACACTAACCAGCCTTTTAAGTTCTATACAATCGTCGTTATCTCCTAACCCATAGCTATCCTACCGTGCCTTCAAGCGAAACACTCAAAAGTTTCTGGGCCTCGACGGCAAACTCCATCGGCAGTTTATTCAACACTTCTTTGGCATAGCCGTTTACGATAAGCCCCACGGCTTCTTCGGTAGGAATTCCCCGCTGATTGCAATAGAAAAGCTGGTCTTCGGAAATCTTCGAAGTGGTAGCTTCATGCTCTATCACCGCCGTATCATTATGGATATCCATATAAGGGAATGTATGTGCACCACAGTCAGAACCCAGTAACAAGGAGTCGCAGGAACTGTAGTTTCGGGCATAATCCGCATTTGCCGTCGCACGCACCAAACCCCGATAGGAGTTCTGGCTGCGTCCGGCACTGATGCCTTTTGAGATGATGGTCGACTTGGTGTTCTTTCCCATGTGAATCATCTTGGTACCCGTATCAGCCTCCTGACAATGGTTGGTTACCGCCACGGAATAGAATTCCGCCTGACTATAGTCTCCCCGCAACAGGCAGGAAGGATATTTCCAAGTAATGGCAGAGCCCGTCTCCACCTGTGTCCATGAGAGCTTGGAATTTACTCCCCTCAAATCACCGCGCTTCGTTACAAGGTTCAATACGCCGCCCTTCCCGTTCTCATCACCGGGATACCAGTTCTGAACGGTGGAGTATTTCACCTCTGCATTGTCATTTACGATAATCTCCACGATGGCAGCATGCAATTGATTCTCATCTCTCATCGGTGCTGTACAGCCCTCAAGATAAGAGACATACGCATCATCATCAGCAATAATAAGCGTACGCTCAAACTGGCCTGTGTTACGGGCGTTAATGCGGAAATAGCTTGAAAGTTCCATCGGGCACCTCACCCCTTTGGGAATATAGACAAACGAACCATCACTGAACACGGCACTGTTGAGCGCGGCAAAGAAATTATCACGATAGGGAACCACGCTTCCCAGATACTGCCTTACTAATTCCGGATGATTCTTAATGGCATCGCCTATCGAACAGAAGATAATGCCCTTCTCCGCCAATTTCTCCTTGAATGTCGTCTTTACCGAAACGGAATCCATGATGGCATCGACGGCCGTCCCGCTGAGTGCCAATCGTTCTTCAAGAGGAATACCAAGCTTATCGAAAGTCTTCTCAAGTTCCGGGTCGATTTCCCTGTTCTTGGGTTTCTTGGCCAAAGGGTCTGCATAATAGGAAATAGCTTGATAGTCGATTTCCGGCAAATGTACATGCCCCCATGTCGGCTGTCGCAGAGTCTTCCAATAGCTGAAAGCTTTCAGGCGGAACTCAAGCATCCATTCTGGTTCCTCTTTCTTTCGGGAAATCACACGGACGACCTCCTCGTTCAGGCCTTTGTCTATAATCTCAGTTTGCACATTGGTTGTGAACCCGAACTTATATTTCTGTTCCGCAACCTGCTTGACAAACTCATTCTTTTCTGGCATAATTTATATCACCTATTTTAGATAAGATAGGGACAGCCGGTTTATCCCAACTGACCCTATTCCTGATATAGCAAACATCGGGCCACATTGAACAGCAGCCTCCAATGTCATTAAAGTTTCTGCTCTACCTCTATCTCCGTGAAGGTCTCAATGATATCGCCTTCCTGAATATCATTGAAGTTGACGAGGCTCAGACCGCAGTCCATACCCGTAACTACCTCCTTCACATCATCCTTATAACGCTTCAGGGCACTAATATTAGCGGTGTGAATCACGATGCCATCACGCACGACACGAGCCTTATCCTTGGCATGAACCTTACCCTCGATAACCAAGCCTCCGGCAACAGTTCCCACCTTCGAGATCTTGAAGACCTGCTTTACCTGTACTTCACCCGTCGTGATTTCCTTCTTCACCTTGTCGAGCAAGCCCTCCATGGTCGCCTTGATATCATCAATGGCGTCATAAATGATAGAATAGGTGTTGATTTCAACACCTTCGCGCTCGGCTGCCTTACGGGCATCGGCAGAAGGACGCACTTGGAATCCAACGATAATCGCGCTTGAGGCACTTGCCAACATGACATCATTCTCGGAAATAGCACCCACAGCCTTACTGATCACATTTACCTGAACCTTTTCCGTGGAGAGCTTGATGAACGAATCCGACAAAGCCTCGATACTACCGTCGGTATCTCCCTTGACAACAATGTTAAGTTCATGGAACTCGCCCAACGCGATACGATGCGAGATATCATCCAGGCCCAGCGTTTTGGTCGTACGCAGCGACTGCTCACGCTGTAACTGCTCACGCTTATTGGCTACTTCGCGGGCTTCCTGTTCCGTTTCCAAGACATGGAATGCGTCGCCGGCAGTAGGAGCGCCGTTCAGACCCAAGATGATTGCGGGCTCTGCAGGCTTGGCACATTCAATACGCTGATTTCGCTCATTGAACATAGCCTTCACACGCCCCCATGAAATACCGGCAATGACGATATCGCCCACTTTCAGCGTACCGTTGCTTACCAACACCGTAGAAACATAGCCACGCCCCTTGTCGAGCGAAGACTCTATGATCGTGCCGGTTGCCTTACGGTTAGGATTAGCCTTCAAGTCCAGCATGTCTGCCTCGAGGAGAACTTTCTCCATCAGCTCCTCTACGCCGAGACCCTTTTTCGCGCTGATTTCCTGACATTGGTATTTGCCTCCCCACTCTTCTACCAGCAGGTTCATATTGGCCAGGTCCTCACGAATCTTGTCTGGATTTGCACCCGGCTTATCAATTTTGTTAATAGCGAACACCATCGGGACACCAGCCGCTTGGGCATGCGCGATGGCCTCCTTGGTCGTAGGCATCACAGAGTCGTCGGCAGCAATGATAATAATGGCGATATCCGTAACCTGGGCACCACGGGCACGCATGGCCGTAAAGGCCTCATGCCCTGGAGTATCCAGGAAAGTAACCTTACGCCCATTCTTCAAGGTAACGCTGTAGGCACCTATGTGCTGCGTGATACCACCGGCCTCGCCGGCTATCACATTCGTATTACGGATATGGTCGAGCAAAGAGGTCTTACCATGGTCCACATGACCCATCACCGTTACGATAGGAGCGCGGGAGACCAAGTCTTCCTCGTCATCCTGTTCCACGCTGATAGCCTCTTGGACTTCTGCACTTACATACTCTGTCTTAAACCCAAACTCTTCGGCAACGAGGTTGATGGTCTCCGCATCCAATCGCTGGTTGATAGACACCATGATACCGACCCCCATCAGCGTAGAGATGACTTGTGTTACGGAAACATCCATCATGGTAGCAAGCTCACTTACGGTTACGAACTCCGTAAGCTTCAGCGTCTTGCTTTCCCTGCGTTCTGCGCGTGCCTCGGCATCCAGTTTTTCCTGAACTGCCTCGCGCTTCTCCTTGCGATACTTGGCACCTTTCTTATTCTGGTTCTGCTTATTCGTAAGGCGCGCAAGGGTCTCCTTTACCTGGCGTGCTACTGCCTCATCGTCCACCTCAAGCGACTTCTGGTTGCGCTTGCGATTCTTATCCTTATTGCCATTCTTGCCTTTATTGTTCTTGCGGTTGCTTGCCTCATTGGCCGCAGCATCGATATTCACACGCTCCTTACCGATGCGCTGGCGCTTTTTCTTCTCACTACCCGAATGCTGCTGCTGAATCTTTTCCTCACGCTCCTTGCGCTTCTCCTCCTTCGTTTTCTTCTTCGGACGAGTACTCTGATTAATGGAATCAAGGTCTATCTTACCCAACACATTCAGATTGGGCGTGTTAAGCATCTTCCTTTCACTCTTCAGCTGATAGACCTCGGGCTTTCCGTTCTCTTGAACAGGAACCTCGGGAGTCTTTTCCTCAATTATCGGAGCAGAAGCCTCCAACGGTTTCTCATCGGGCTTTACCGAATCTTCTTCCTTTGGCTGCAGAGCTGACACCTCCACCTCAACCGGCTTTTCCTCCTTTACCTCTATTTCAGGTTCAGGTTGAACGGCAGCAACCTTCTCCTTAGGAGCCTCTTCTTTGGGAGAAGCAATCTCCTTTTCTTTCTTTGCCAAACCATCAAGGTCTATCTTGCCCAGAGGCTTATACTGCTGCTTTGATTTCAGCAGACTCTCACCACTGTGGTCAACTGGCTGCGCAACGGGTTTCTTCTCCTTTTGCTGTTTCTTCTGGAAAAGCTTTTCAGCCTCCGTGCGCACTTGAGCGTCTTGCTTGAAGTTCTCCGTCAGGGCATGATATTGTTCCTCGGTGAGCTTGGTATTCGCCGTGAGGGTCTCATCGCCCGAGAGATTCTTCTTTTCAAGGAATTCAACTGCCGTTTGAAGTCCTATGTTCAGTTCTTTGATTGCTTTATTTAATCTAATACTCATTGATTACTTTTTTACTGGTTGTTTGTTGGGTTGAGGGGGTACACTTTGTTATTGCTCGAATTCTGCACGAAGCACATTCAGCAGATGGTCTACCGTCTCCTCCTCAAGGTCAGCCTTCTCTATCAGCATCTCACGGGGAGCATTGATCACTTGCTTTGCCGTATCCAGACCGATGGCCTTGACCGCGTCGATAACCCACTGGTCTACCTCGTCGGAGAACTCGTCCAGATAGATATCTTCCTCCTCTTCACCTTCCGGCACATCACGGAACACATCGATGGTATACTCGGTCAGCATAGAGGCAAGCTTGATGTTCAAACCTCCCCGGCCAATGGCCAGACTCACCTCCTCCGGCTGCAGATAGACTTCGGCCTTGCGCTCCTCCTCGTTGATATTAATGCTGCTCACATGGGCAGGGCTCAGGGCACGCTGGATAAAGAGCTTGATATTAGCCGTCCAGTTGATCACATCGATATTCTCGTTGCAGAGCTCATGGACGATACCGTGGACACGGCTTCCCTTTACGCCGACACAAGCTCCCACGGGGTCGATGCGCTCATCGTAGCTCTCCACGGCCACCTTGGCACGCTCACCCGGCATGCGGGCAATCTTCTTGATAGAGATAAGGCCGTCGGCTATCTCTGGGACTTCCTGCTCGAGCAAACGCTCCAGGAAAACAGGACTTGTACGACTCAGGATAATCTTCGGGTTGTTGTTTTCATTGTCTACTCGGGCAATGATGGCACGAAGGGTTTCACCCTTGCGATACTGGTCGGAGGGTATCTGCTCTGCCTTCGGAAGAATCAGCTCGTTGTTCTCGTCGTCTACGAGGAGCACTTCGCGCTTCCATATCTGATAGACTTCACCGGCGACGATCTGCCCGACGCGGTCTTTATATTTGTTGTAAAGGGAATCGTGCTCCAGCTCCAGAATCTTCGAGGCCAAAGTCTGGCGCAGGGTCAGGATGGCACGCCGGCCGAACTTCGAGAAGTTCACGCGTTCTGAGACATCCTCTCCCACCTCATAGTCTGGCTCTATTTTCTGAGCTTCCGTGAGGCTGATCTCCTTGTTTTCGTCGGCCACCTCGCCATCGGCCACAACCACGCGGTTACGGTAAATCTCAAAGTCGCCCTTATCAGGGTTCACAATCACATCGAAATTCTCGTCGCTGCCATAAATCTTAGCAAGCACATTACGGAAACTTTCCTCCAGTACACTTACCAAAGTCGTACGGTCGATATTCTTGGTTTCCTTAAATTCCTTGAAGGTATCAATCATGCTCACCTGCTCTTCTGCGTTTTTTCTTGCTGCCATAGCTTATTTAAAACTTATTAAGTATTTAGTATATTTCACTTTATCCATTTGAAAGAGGTGGTCTACATCTTGCAACACGGCGCGCTTCTTGCCTTCCACCTTTACCTTTTCTTTTGTAGTTACCACGAAGTCGTTGCCGTCTACGCTCTTCAGGAGGCCTCTTACTTTCTTGCCGTCGGCACCCAGCACCTCTACTTCCTTGCCCACGAAGTTGACATATTGCCGCGGAACCTTGAAAGGCTGGCCCAGGCCGGCCGACCCCACTTCAAGCTCAAAGTCCTCGTCGTCGCGGCTAAGGTGGTCTTCGATATACTTGCTCAACTCCACACAGTCTTCGATCCACACGCCGTCGGCATGATCGATCTCTACGACGATCTTGTCGTCGGTGCTGATTTCAATGTCCACAAGGAAATAGTCCTTGTCGGCCAACCATTCATCTACTAACCTTTCTATGACTTTCTTGTCTATCATACAATTTCATTTAAAATAGAATGAGGAGCTCTCCCGGAGCCCCTCATTCCACTGAACGATGCAAAAGTACGCATAATTTCCGAATAATCCAAGAAAAAACGCAACTTTCATCACTTATCGTTCCTTATTTCTTCTTCGGCCGCAGGATTTCCCTGTATTTTGCCTCATCATTGAGCAGTTTCAAGGCCTCGGCCACCTGCTTGTCGTCGCGCAATGAATTCTCTATGCTACCCTTCTGGTAATAGTAGGCTGCCACGATATCGTTCTCTATCATATGCTTGATGAAGCGCTTGTTGTAGTCAAGATCTTTAGCCACATTGTGCTTCAGCTTGTTCTCCAGAGCCTCAAACTCGGCCTTGGCTTCATCGTAATAACCCTCGAACTTGGCCAGTTCCTTCAGGTTCTTAAGATATTTCTCACTCTCACGGTCATACCTGAAGTCGCTGGCCATCACCCGCCGCTTGAACTCCTCATAATCCGTGTCGGAAAGGCAGAACTCCCCCGCCGGCGCTATCGTAGGGTGCTTGGCGATATAGTCGACCTCATAGTTGTGCAGCACTTCATTCGAGTCTACGGCCGCAGCCAGATAGTAGGCGATGTTCGGCAGCGAGTCGGCCTTTACCTCTATGTCTGGCACGATGCCGCCCACATCCTTGAATTCACGACCGTGTTCCGTGAGAAACACCTTGGCCGTGGAGTCCGACTTCTGCACCGTCGAGCCGCCTCGGGCATGCTTGTAGGTGATGGCCTGGATACAGCGTCCGCTGGGCGTATACCATTTGTTGGTGGTGAGCTTCAGCTGTCCGTTATAGGGCAGGTCGAGCGTCATCTGCGCGATACCCTTGCCATAGGTACGGGTACCGAGGACTACACCCCGGTCGAAGTCCTGCAGGGCACCGCTCATAATCTCGCTGGCCGATGCCGTGTTTCCGTTCACGAGCACCACGAGGGGCATCACGGTATCGATGGGTTCCATGCTGGTGATATAGTCATGGTTGGCGCGCTTCAGCTTTCCACGGTTGGAGACCACGAGCTTGCCCTTGGGCACGAACATGTTCACGATGTCCACCGCCTCCTGCTCGGATCCGCCACCGTTGTTGCGCAGGTCGACGATGAGTCCCTTGATGCTTTTCTGGCGCATCTCCACATACGCACGGCGCACGGCCTTGGCGCTGTTCTCCACGAAGCCGCTCAGATTGATATATCCGACGCTGCCTTCCAGAATGCCGTAGTAAGGCACGGCGGGAGTCTGATAGATAGACCGGCGGGTAATCTTGAACTTCATCTGCTTGCCCGTGGAAGGACGGCGCACCATCAGTTCAAAGGTACTGCCCGCGTCTCCACGCAGGCGCTCGCTCACATATTTGGTATCCTTACCTTTCATTGGCTCGCCGTCGATGCTCACGATGACATCGCCCTTCTTCAGGCCGGCCTCGGCCGAGGGAGTATTCTCATAAGGCTCGTCGACCACGGCATTCTGCAACTGGAAATTCCAGCGGATGAGCATGCCCACACCCACATATTTGCCCGTAATCATCGTGCGGAGCTCGTTGACATCGCTCTCGGAATAATAGACGGTATAGGGGTCGAGGCTCTTGAGCATCGACTTGATGCCGTTGCCCACCACTTCATTGGCATCCAGCGTATCCACATACATCATGTCGAGATACTTGTAGATGACATTCATCACATCCAGGTTTTTCGCCACATCGAGGTTGTGATCCTTATCTTCTTGTGCCCCCACGGGCATCGCACCCACCAGAAGCAGGCAGAACAGTAGTTTCTTCATATCAGTTGCAAATGTAACAATATAAGGGCACATTCCCGCTAAAAGTCCTGAAAATTTATTGTATTTTAGCGATAAGCCGAAAAAAAACTCGAAAATGTTTGGTGGATTCAGAAAAACGCCTTACCTTTGCAACCGCAATTGGCAAAAAGCTTCAGTAGCTCAGTTGGTTAGAGCACCTGACTGTTAATCAGGGGGTCGTTGGTTCAAGCCCATCCTGGAGCGCTCAAGGGAATCACTCATGTGGTTCCTTTTTTCTTTTCTCATTTCCGGAAGCCGCTTCCCGGTTTACAATATCGGCGAAATCGTCCGACGAAATCGGCGAGATTGAACGACGAAATCGGCGATTTCGTGAAATCATATCGGGCATTTCGCTTTATGAGAAACGGCCAGCAGGTTCCCCCGAAACGATATCCGACAAGAAAAAGGCTGTCCCCCGAAGAGGACAACCTGATAAAGGTATCGCATGTAATCTTATTTAAAAGTCTCTTGCAAGGCCCTCTCGACCGGAAAGGGCCGTGGTTCATTTACATGCGAGAGAGAAATCTCTGTTTCCAGACCTATCACTTCAATATCAGGGTCTCCTGGTATATTCCAAATACACCTGCCGCTACCGTGAACTTAAAATTAAAGGTGAAGGTCTTGGTGCCCTCATTGTAGGTGCTGCCCTGGTCGGTAACGCTCACCATGCCAAAGCGCGGATGCTTGTAGCCCGTCTCCATGGTCGTGGGATAGACCGTTACCTTCGAGCCGTCTGGACTGAAAGCCAAGGGGTATCCCTTCGTCCAGTTGTCGGCGATGCGATACCTATTGCCTACCTCGGAGTATTCCACATCTACCTCGCGTGTAGCCGCGAATAAAGAGAATTTCGATGAATAGGTTCCCTTACCGAAAGGCTTATAGTCGAGGCCGGCGAAGTTTACCGACTGAGAGGTGCGCGTGCCGCCGGGCTTTGTGGAGCGCGTCCCTCTTGCGCCCTTTGGCACTATCCGTTTTTAGTATTTTCTGTTCTGGGGTGCCGGCAGACTATTCTGTCTTGACCAAACAGGTGTTTTTATGCCGGCAGACTATTCTGCCGCCACTGCTTTTTTAGTCTTGGTATTTGATGATGGGGCGGACTAAGCTTGCCCGTGATACATCGAAGTCTCGCCAGATCCTGCAATAGGTAGATGAGAAGTTGAAATAAAAGCGATTATGGGGAGCACTCGCTATGGGCAATCCCAATCTGTCATCATAATATTCCGTACTGGTGTGCCCTGTAGAAATTGGACCATAAAACGAAGTATCGAGGTACCACTGTCCACCCACTCGAGTAACAGCCTGATTGATTAAGTCGGTATATGCGAAGTAGTATTTCCCTCCATAACTCTCTGAATCTACTTCCCCAAATACCAAAGTAGTATGCATATCTTCAATTTCACCGACACTTGGCATATACCATTTCCTACCTACCAAATTACCGCTTACTGTTATGCCGGCAGCAGCCAGTTCGTCGCCATAATGGCCTGCATAGTAAAAGGCGGGGTACTTGTCCTTCTCGTTGGCCTTGATAGTTGTGTTATCGTAGCTGCCGCTTGCCTCCCAGGTGTATTTATAACCATCCATATCGTTATATGCATCTAGGATTTCCGTAAACTTTATGACCTTGCTATTGTTATGACCATGCCACCATCCGCCGCTGGGAGCAAGCCAAAGAAGACTTTTGTTATTCCCATCTGCACAGTTCAATGCAATGGCTCGATTATTACCTATCACAAGCCCTATGGGCGTTTTCGTGCCGCCGCCGAGGGTGGTGTCTTTAAAGAATCCGGTGGTTCCGTCGCTCATCAGGTAGGTAAAGCTAGGTTTGAGTTTGATCTTGACGACATACGATTTGTTCGATTGCATCTGAAGCGAGGCATTGAGCGATGCAACGTTAAAGGTGGGAATGGGCTTCCAAAAAACGGTGCCGGCCGAGATGCCGGTGAGTTTCAGTTTGCTGCCTTCGGTAGTGGGAAGGAAGTAATGATAATCGCTGGTCGAAGTGTAAGAATAGAACTTACCATAGAATGAAGCTGTATATTTAGTTTCGGTGCTGGCGGGCGAGTTGCTGGCCTCTGCTGTCATGGCGCCGTTGGTAGCCGTATAGGTTTTCGTCGCGGGATTATAGGCTATGCTCGTAGGAATCACATTGGCTGCCGTTTGCTCGAGCGTGGCAGTAATGTTCTCGGGGATGTGCTTTTGGCAAACGAACTGGGTGCGCAGGCGGGCGCCCACATGCTTCATGGTGAAGTTAATGGTTTGGTTGGGATTTTGGTTGATATGCTCGGCATTTGCGAATCCGATCATCGCCGTGCCGGCTTTGTCTTTTGCTACGGTCAGGTCATTGCCCGATGGGATAATGTCGTCGTTGAATGCTATAAAGTCGTAGGTGCCGTGAGCTAATTTTATGCTGCCCTTATTCGCTACATCGGGCGTAAAAGTTCCGCCGCTGAAGGTACCGCTCATTTCGCCTTTGAGGGTTCCGCCTTGGTAGGCGCGGATGGTGTAGTGGCCGTTGGCCGGGGTTTGCGCGCCGCGGGTCTTCTTAACAGCCGGCTCGCTCTCTACGCTGATCTCGGCCTCGCAATCGCCTAAGTCTACGATCTGCGGTTTGGCTTCTGCCGTGCCTGCACGTGTCGGTGTTTCGTCTTCGCCAAAGTCTTCGTCGGTAAAGCTGAACTGAACCGTTTGTGTCGGTTCTTTCGGCTCGTTGTTGTTGCCGTTGGTGTTGTCGTCGCTGTTGCTGCAAGCTGCTACGAACAGCAGCAGGGTCGCGCCGGTTATCGCTGATAAAATCGTATTTCTTTTCATTGTCATTTGCTTTAAATTTTTATTATTCAAATTCGTATTCTCCTCCGTCGACGTCCTCGTCGGCGTCCCAGTCTTCTTGTTGCGAACCTGGGTTCGGGCGCACGGATGTACAGATAAACCGTTCGGCCTGCACCTCGATCGTCTCGATCTGCGGTGCCTCGTACGGCCGAACAAAATCGGTTAAATCACTTGTCTTCTTTCTCATAATTTTCATATATTTTGATGAATAATTTTGGTCTTATTTTGCTTTTCGTCCCTTGCCGAAAAGGCACGACGAAACGAACAAAGGGAACTCCATAGAGCCCTTTGTTGATGGGGGACACGCTTCTCACACGCGCGTACGAAAAAGTATGAATTTATGTAGTTAGATAGGTCTCTCTCCTGTGTGTGTTAGCAAATTATTTGGATTGACCAAATAATCGGGCATAAAAATCGCAGAAAAGTTACCGCTCTTCTGCTCAAGGCTTACACCCTTTATACCTGTTCGATATGTCATGTTGCCATTACTCACGGCGGCAAAGGTATAACATTTTTTTAGAATAGCCAAAGAATTACGAAAGAAATGTTATCTTGCCTCGAAACATAATGCTCTGAATGCCATGCATTCACTTCCAAGCGGCAAACTTTGCGGGGCGTATGGGACTTGCCGACCATCAATGGGCGGCAGTCAAAGACATCCGGACTGAGCACATCGACGCTCAGCGGCAGCTGTCGGAGCTGTGCGCTATACATGAGAAATCTCCTGTTGGATGGAGGAATAGAACTGCTCGATCACATCCAGCATGTCGCCGGGGAGGTATTCATAGGCTTTCTCTATGAGTTCCTCGGGTATTTCGTAGAATGCTTCGGCCATGCCCGCAAAGTCATCGGGCGAAACCTCCACTTCTACAATTACCCCCGCCCACACATGAGCATAGGCTACAAAGTCCCGCAGGCAGCCCACTCCGAGCCCGACACCCAGAAAAAGATGTGGAAGAACAGGCTTTATCCGCAAAAGGGGCGTGGAAATGAAAAATATCCACGATCTTTGCCGTGCCAAACGAAAACCGCGGGCGAAGGCATATGCCAGCGAGTTCAAAAACGGAATGCCATATCTGGCGCCCCCCCGTTTTGCCCAACAAGCAAGACATGAGCACAGCATATCCGGCATATAACTCCAAGTGTCCATCTATCCAGTATGGATTGCTCACTTGCGACAAACGATTCAGCAGACATAAAGAAACAATGCCTACTGATTCAGCTAATAAAGAAAGAAAGTGTCTAGGTAAATCAGGAAAAGCCAGAGTATAAGACTTACCGAATTATCTCCACGGTGAGACGAAATTATCTCCATGGTGATAAATATTTATCACCATGGAGATAATTCACTAGTCACGGTATGAAGGCAATGATTGTTGCCCCGCGATGTCTTAAGCGCTCCCGTTTATATCGAACTCACATTAAACGGTTAGCTTATTAAACTTTCAACATTAAGGATTTTGCATAGAAGGCGTTTCTTCCAGTTTATTCCATCTATGCGCAAAGATAACTTTTTTAACCATTATATAAGGAATAATGATGCAGAGTTTCTTCATTATCGCTTCTTATTTAAAACTTCCAAATAGCTGCGGTGTGGGTCTACCGTAATAAAGGAATGCCATGCTGTGCCCTTAACAAACTCATGCCAATTGCCATAAAGTCGCGTTAAGGCTTCGTCATAATGCGGCACGATGGGAACTTTAATAAACTCGAAATCAACTTCGGTCAATGTGTCGAGGTCGGCATTTAGCGCCTTGTCTTTTATATCTATATCATAGCAGCACAATGTACCGGAATATTTCGTGTGTTCGTCTTTGTATTTGCGCATGGTATCGATATATTTATCATACAGGGTTTTATAATGGTTGCTGGTGATTGTTTTCCCCTGAATCTTGTAGATATAGTGGAGCAAGAACCTTAAGATACGTCGCACAAGTGGTGCCTTTTCTCCTTTTTCAAAGGCTTTGTCGCAATAAAAAATCCTGCCAAACTCCTTTTGGATCTTTAGTTTCTCTTTATTCTGTTGGCGTGCTAATTCTTCATCGTCAGGGATATTGTCGCATGGAAAGATGTCTATAAACAATCCATGAGCATTTGCTCTTGGGTTTTCATAGCCGGTTGTATCCAGGTTCATCAGCTTAGAGTTTCCATACCAAAAACCATTTGAATAGAAGTTCTCCAAGAAATAGGGATGCTTAAACTCTTGCGGTGCGAGTTCGCAAAGCTTGTCGTAATCCTTTCTGGGCATCAGGATATCAATATCATCATCCCAAGGTATAAAGCCCTTGTGTCTGATTGCTCCAAGTAAAGTTCCTCCCTCTGCTGCATATTTTAAGCCATGCTTCATGCACACTCTTCTTAATTCTTCTAGCAGGTCGAGTTCAACAGCCCATATCTCTTTCATCTGTTTTGAAACATGGAAATCACATCTGATTTCTTCTTCATAGAATGAAGCAGGAACATCTAGTTTAATATTCAACATTTGTCAGTGTATTTAATAGTGTTAAGGCATGTGCAATAAACGACTTGTCATACGGCGAGCCTATGTTATGGTACATTTTCTATGAAACATTTTCCTTCTTTTTCGTAGTATAAGTAGCTTGTGCGACCTTCTTTTGAACATATGTCAAAATAAAAGGCATGTGTCAATTTGTTTTTGGCTATTGCCATGTTGCATATCTGGGATTCCTCACATCTGAGAGCATCGGTGATATATCTAAGTATGTCCGACCCCGAGCGACAATAGCTCTTATCGAAGTGCCTCAGTTCTTCCAGACTGTCAAACTCATTGATTACACCGTCATCGAACCTCTTGATTTTCATCTTGGGCAAGTCGGTTATGTGGGATATATATATGTCTTCCCAATATTTTTGTCTATTTTCTTCTTGCAGGAAGGCTTCGATAATGATTGGCTTAAACTTTCTTGAGAACATTGAATGAAAAAAAACATGTCCTACCATGTACCAGGCATCCTCACCGCCAACTGACACCGAAACGATATTGTCTTCTCCATCTACCTCAAGGCAATACTCTCCCGTTTTTCCATGTGCAAACATTGCTGCATATTCTGAAGTTGTGGGATGGTGCAAAAAAACATTCTCCATGAAATAATTGTCTGAAGAGCACACATATGTATCTGCTAGATAATCTATGGCACAAACTACAGAAGATATGTTGTTGTAACGCGCATAATCGGCATTATATATCAATCGTACACCAAACTGCTTAGTAAGATACCCAAACAACTCTCGTTTGTAGCCTACGACAACGACAATATCGTTTATTCCTGCTTCGCGCAATTGGCGGATTTGCCGTTCAATAAGCACCTCTCCTCTCACTTTCAACAAAGCCTTAGGCTTTTCAAAAGAAAGCGGAACGAAACGCGAAGACATACCTGCTGCTAGAATGATTGCATTCATACCTTGCTATACTTTGGCTTGGAAACGATTGTTGCTGTAATAACGCCCAATACAATCACAATAGATCCTATCACCACATTATAAGAAAACTCGCCACCCAAGATAAACAAACCGAAAATAACAGCCCAGAAACTGTAAGTGATGTTCAGGCATAATGCACGAGATGCGCCTATTGCGTTGATGCTTGTATACCAGCATAAGAAAGAGACCATTCCTAAGAGGGCGGTTAGCATAAGCGTCATCCAACACAAGTGGTAGCTAAATATCGCAGACACGCCACTAAGCACATTAGAATAGCCACCAACCAATAATGGGGTAACTATAAGGGCGTAAGTAAGCCCCGATGTCAACTCACGAATGAGCAATGCCATCTGTGGGTCAACCTTTCCCGATTTCATGCCATAGCCGCACACTACAGCTTCTGATGCCCAGCCGATAGCGGCGATGAGGGCAAAGCCAATACCGCCGATAATGTCTATATGCGAATTGTCGGAAGGAACATAACCAATATAGGCGATACCTAACACACATATCAGTAGGCCTAACCATCCACGAAAAGTCATCTTCTCTTTGAGTATACGCACCGCCATCGCTGAACCAAGCAGCGGATAGCATGCCGTTATTGTTGCTGTTAAGGCAGCGCCTCCCTTAGATATGGCCAACAAATAAAAAGTCATTGCCAATGGGCCTCCCAGTAGTGCACCGAGAATACAAAACCGTCCATCGCGCGAACAGACGGAACGCCACAACTGGTGCAGCCGGCCTTTCACACCCATGATAATCAACATCCAAAAGGCTGCAAACACATCATGCAACATACTGCAAATGATAGTACCACCCAGAAGCAATACTGGATTATCCGTGAACGGGAGCATCGTCATTGCTAGTCCCAAGAGCACGGTATCCATTCCCCAGGTGGCACCAGATACCGTTCCCGTTATATATCCTTTCACCCGCAAATTACGATTAATCCAAAACATGCACAACCCTTTCCATTGTTATTAATGCCCTATTAAAACGGTCCTGTCCGTATGTTCCAAAGTTGTCGCCCTTGGCCTCCTTTATGCAAGTCCAAATAGACCACAATATGTCCCAAAGAACTTGGTATATCAAGATTTTCTGTTTCACACATTTGGACACAGTTCCTTCAAAATATCTTGTCAACACAAAGTCAATGTTATCATCATTAAAGTCGCTTTCAAGAAACAAGGCGGCAAAATCGGCCATCGGGTCGTTCATGCCAGAATATTCCCAGTCGATAAGGTATACATGTCCATCACCACCTTTGATGAAATTCTCTGGAACCAAGTCATTATGACATGGCTTAATGTCGACACCCAACTTATTCAAGGTGTCTTCTAGCACAAACACCCTTGGCCTTAACTTATCGTACCCGTCGTAAGCCTTTCCACCAGCCTCTTGCAAAAGCCTTTCATATTTTAAGAGCTCGTGGAAGATATTGAACTCATTGGCAAATCGCACTTGCGAATGGTGTAAAACCTTAAAGATGTCTACCACCTGCTCCATGTTTCCCATTCGCTGTATCGTGCCCGCATTTAGGGTTTCTGCCCCAACAATATAATCTGAGAGTTTCAGACCGGTATGCTCGTCGAAGTAAGTAATTGGAGGGTTAATCTCCATCTTACAGGCCAACTTGCCATTAATGTCTTCATTACTGCGTTTCACCATGCCGTCAGAAGCTATGCCAGGAACGCGAAGGATATAAAGTCTTCCCGCAGGACTCTCCACCTTGAAGTTTTTATTGCTCATTCCCCCGATTTGTTCTATCTGCCATGATGGGCCAATGTTTTCTGTGGGGAATATTTTTTTCAAGTAAGCAAAAAGGTTTTCCTTATCGTAGGGATTCTCCTTGCGGCATAGGCGGGGAAAGATGTAATTCTTTAACTGCTTAAAATCACGAACATTGTCTACGCCACCCCATATCAGGTTCTTAAACTTGAGGTAAGGCCGTTCTGTGGTATCGGTACAGTCTACTAACAAGTATTCATAGTTAACATAGCGGTTAGACGCACTCGCATACTTGGCCAGCATCATGCGGTATGTGTCAAGAGAGATTTTAGAGACACCAATCATCTCGCCTTCTATGTTGCATATCTGATGCCTATCCTTTGTGATTTTTGATACAAATCCATTGTGAACCTCTACGAAAGCCTCATCGCCCTTTCCCGACTCATCAGTTATCGAAAGACAATTGCTGTAAGTTGAAGCTATCAGCCGTTCCACAACAACACGCTCATAAAAGGTATCGCTCTCTACAAGGATAAAATCTTCATCCACATAAGGAGCTGCCAAAGCCAACGAAGCCATGGAAGCCGTAAACTGGAAGTCTTGGTTAACAACTACGGTAATGCCTTGTTGAGTATAAGGCTGAAACAATTCGGCACGGAAGCCCACCACAAGCACTATCTTTTCGATACCATTGTCGCGTAATATGCCTAATGTGCGGTCGAGCAAGCATTCCCCCTCGCCGAAAGGCTGCAAGGGATAAGGCGTTTCTGTATCACGCTCCTTCCTTGCTGAAAGTATAACAGCGGTTTTCATTATTTATTATTTCGCATTGTAAACCACGCCGTAGGCTATATCAGTATTATTTAAGCAACAGGGGGCGAAAGTAACGCTCACTTGCTGCTGAAATACACCGAAAACGTAAAGAACGACTTGTTACGGTATGGGTTGAGTACATATGAGGCACTTACGGGCAACTTAAAACGATTGAATGTAAAGCACGTTTCATATTTCAAGGTGATGTTCACCACATTGAATCCTTTGAGATAATCGGTATAGAAGCTCTTGTTGAGATTTGCACCTAAAGCAAGAGCAAGCCTGTTCTCGTCCTTGAACTTATAGCTATAACCTAGTTCTGCATACGAAGAATAGGCTTGCTTGCCTGTGCTGTCTTTGTCGGCGCCATATATGTAAGACGACAGCTTAACCCAAAGGGGCAATGTACTGGGCTCTATAGTGGCGTAAGCCTCCACATAATGCTGCGTATCTGCGTTGCGAAAATGAAAATAGCTGTCATCTTGGCCCGAGGCAGAAGCAAAATAATAGTCGTTTAAGCTGAGTGTAAGCAAGTTGTTGAAACAATAGTTCAACGCCAGGTCAATCTCTTGATGGCTCCCGTCTATGGCATAGGCTCCCGAAGCCGTTGCCAGAAAGGTGCCCCGCTCGTAATTGATAGCAGGGAAAAGCGTTGGTGCCTTGCCATACTCCAAACCACGCCATACATATTTGCTCGACAGCTCGCACGAGATGTAGAATGGGACCGGGCCGTGTTCTTGGGCTTTTGCCTCATAGGGATACAGGGGAAATAAGAGAATGACTGCAATGCTTAATGCCAAGCCTTTCAGTCTGCGATTGCTACGAGATGGTACAAAACTTTTTGTAGTATCGATAAGTTCCATTATATAATATAAGGTGTATTCTGCGTGGACAGTGTGTAATTCCTCCTCCCTGTATGAAACAGGTAGGTAGCGTCCCCCTCTAACTCGGTTATTACCCATGTCCGCCTGCCTTAGAACCTAAATTTGTTCGCAAGCTAGCATTGGTGTATTTTACGATGTACAAAACTACATATTTTTTTTTAAATACTGCAAATTTAATTGAAATATAAATGAATGTAGTGTCGGAATAAAACTTAATGTGAGTTCGATATAAAGTGGAATTATGTAAGGAGTTGTATAGGGAAAGCCACATGGCCTGAGCTGTACCTGCTTATTAAATTATTGGCTTAAAGCGTATGGTTCCAGAGCAGAAATGCTATCTTTGTGCTCAGAAACAAGTCCAGATGATGATATGGCACAGCGAAGCAAAGACGGAGGACGCATGGGCGGTGCTTGACAAGATAGGGGAGCGGGAACGCGGAAAGGTTGAAGAAGTAACCTTGAACTTATCCGAGAGCATGCGTAAGATTGTACGGCATTGCTTTCCCAATGCCAAACGGGTCATTGACAGGTTCCACATCCAGAGGTTAGCTTGCGATGCGGGACAGGAAATGAGAGTCAGATATCGCTGGGAAGCCATACAGGAGGCAAATGACGAGATGGAGGAGGCAAAACTAACAGGAAAGAAATACAGGCCCTCTTCTTTTGAGAACGGGGATACAAGGAAAAAACTACTGGCAAGAAGCAGATACCTGCAGTTCAAGTCCCCTGAAAAATGGACGGACACTCAGAAGCAAAAAGCTGCCATCTTGTTTGAGCAATATCCCAAACTCAAAGCTGCCTATGGCCTATGCCATTCTCTAAGGATGATTTTCGCTAAGAACACCATCAAGGAGACCGCAAGGCTATCCATGCCCAAATGGTACAACAAGGTAGAAGAAGCAGGATTCCACTCTTTCAACATTATAGCAGCCATGCTCTATGAACACTATGACGATATTCTCAACTTCTACAACAACAGGTCGTCCAACGCCGCCGCGGAATCTTTCAACTCGAAAATTAAGTTGGTCAGGGCTAACCTTAGGGGAGTAAGCGGCAAGAGTTTCTTTCTCTTCAGAATTGCAAAGCTATATGCATAATCCCCACCTTTTTCCTACTGAATCGCCGCTTCCCGGTTTACAATATCGGCGAAATCGTCCGACGAAATCGGCGAGATTGAACGACGAAATCGGCGATTTCGTGAAATCATATCGGGCATTTCGCTTTATGAGAAACGGCCAGCAGGTTCCCCCGAAACGATATCCGACAAGAAAAAAGGCTGTCCTCTGGAGAGGACAGCCTGATAAGGGTATCGCATGTAATCTTATTTAAAAGTCCCTTGCAAGGCCATCTCGACCGGCAAGGGCCGTGGTTCATTTACACGCGAGAGAGAAATCTCTGTTTCCAGACCTATCACTTCAATATCAGGGTCTCCTGGTATATTCCAAATACACCTGCCGCTACCGTGAACTTAAAATTAAAGGTGAAGGTCTTGGTGGCCTCATTGTAGGTGCTGCCCTGGTCGGTAACGCTCACCATGCCAAAGCGCGGATGCTTGTAGCCCGTCTCCATGGTCGTGGGATAGACCGTTACCTTCGAGCCGTCTGGACTGAAAGCCAGGGGGTATCCCTTCGTCCAGTTGTCGGCGATGCGATACCTATTGCCAACCTCGGAGTATTCCACATCTACCTCGCGTGTAGCCGCGAATAAAGGGAATTTCGATGAATAGGTTCCCTTACCGAAAGGCTTATAGTCGAGGCCGGCGAAGTTTACTGACTGAGAGGTGCGCGTGCCGCCATTGACCGCCACCACCGTTACGACATAGAGTCCGTGCAGGTTTTCGATATAGAGATCCGTACTACTGGAGGCAGCCACATCGAACTTGTGTCCTTTCTCCACTACATACTCGGCATACTGCGCGTCGGTCATTTTGCGTTCATCCTTGGCTGTCTTGAGCTCCGCCAGGTAATAAGTCTCCCTGACGGCGGCATTGGCGAACACGCGCAGGTAACAGTCGTTGTCAGCATTATGTCCGGCGCCAGCCGTGTACTGGTAGACCGTGGCCACAGGCGTGGAGTCTCCGCCCGGATAGCTTCCCTGGTCCTCGCTGCATGCGGCAAGCATGACAAGGGCCAAGAGCGGCAGGGCCGCTTTTTGCATTATCTTTTTCATATTCTTTGTCTTTATTAAATCCTACATTTTACCAAATAAACTGCTCGGAGTCATCCTTGGGTTGCACGGGGTCGGGATTATGGGTCATGCCTCCATTGTAGTCAGACTCCGTCCCCACGAATGCCCATACCATCCAGTTGGGCACTTCCTTCGTATTCCAGCGTGCGTTTTCCAGATGGTTGGTACCCGGATAACTGCGGATAATACCCTTATTGAGACGCTTGATGTCGAAGGTGGCAAAGCCTTCGCCCCAGAGCTCCACGCGGCGCTGCCACCATACTTCATTCTGGAAGGCCGGGGTGGCGGTGTTGTAGTAGGCTTCGTTGTGGTGGCCGTACTTGAACTGCGGGTCGCGGGTCTTGGCGAAGGCCTCGAGCAGTTGCCTGCCCCGTGCCTCATCCTGCATGCCGGCTGCCTCGGCCTCGATGAGCTTCATCTCCTCCACACGCATCAACGGAACGGAAACGCACCAGGCCTCGTACTTCACATCGGCCTTACCCGCCGCATTGCGGAATTTCATGCAGTAACCGCCGAGACCATAATGGGCTTTCTCCACACCGGCGGAATAGACACGGTCGGGATAGGAGGAATATTCCTTCAGCGCTTCAAGAGCTTCGGCCTTACTCATGTCGTCGAGCTTGAAGTCCAGCCAGCATTTCTTGCGGAAGTCGGTATCAGGGATGGAATCATACAGATGGCGGTCGATCACCATCACTCCACCGTAGTTGGAGGCATAGCCACCATCAAAGCCGTTTTCCGGAAGCATGACCGAGCCCCAAGAGTCGTCTCCGTCATTGGAGGAGATGCTCGGGTCGTCCATCTTGAAGCGAGTGGCGAACATCCACGAGCTATTGGGCGTGTTGAAGCCGTTGTCGTGGCTCAGATACTCATCCCGGCTCATCATCTGATAACCCTGCTGGGCTTTCTTGGCATACTCCTCGGCCTTTGCCCAGTCCTGCTTCTCCAGATAAGCGCGCGCCTTGAGACCATAGACCACGCTCACATCGGGCGTATACTTGTCAGCACGCTTGTAGTCGGCCAGATATTTCTCGGCACAGTCCAGATCCTTGAGGATGAACTCGAAGGCCTCATCCCAGGTCATGCGCTCCTGATGGCGAGCCTCGTCGATGGTGCGCGTCTCGTCGGCCTTGATGGTCGTGAGGGCGGAATGGTCTACGGAGTAAGGTTTCGAGGCATACATGCGCACCACATCCAGATAAAGCATCGCCCGCATGGCATAAGCAATGCCGGCACCCTGTGCCCTGGCGGCCTCAGGCTCGGCATAGTTCGCGGCGCCGGCGTGCCGGAGCACCACATTGCAGTCGTTGATCCAACCGTAGTAATAGGTCCACGGCAACTGGCACACGGCATAGCCCGCGGCCAAATACTGCACATTCTGATACCAGGCGGAATAATGGTTGTTGGAACCTGCCGCCGCGATATCCTGCCCCTCCACATCGCGGGTAAGGAACAGGGAGGTGTATCCGTAGTCCCACACTTGGTTACGAGTGGTGGAATAGAGACGCTGGCCACTGAGGCTGGCCGTCAGATTGGCCACCATGTTCTCAAATGCGTTCGGCGCTCTGAGCACCTGCTCCAAGGAAGGCGTTCCGTTCTGCGGCGCCACCTCTTCTATACAGCCCGTGAGCATCGTCGCACCCAGAGCTGTCATAATGATTGCTGAAAATATCTTGTTCATATTCTGACTTTTATGGATGATTGTTTTAGAATGACAGTTGAATACCACCCATGACGGTACGCACGGGGGCATAGGAGTTGATACCCGATGACTGCGTGCCCTGGAAGCTGTAGCGTGGGTCGAGGCCCTTGCGTGCCGACCAGAAACAGAGGTTCTCGCCCTGCACATAGACGCGCACCTTGCTGAGCATGAGCTTAGAAGTAAGGGAAACAGGCAGTGTATAGCCCACTACGAACGACTGGAAGTTGAGATACTTCGCGTTCGTGAGGAAGCGGGTAGACTGCGAGGTGGTGTTCTGATCGGTATACATGAAGCGAGGGATGTTGCTCGAAGTATTATCGGGCGTCCAGGCTTTCAGCACATCCGTGGAATAGTTCGATCCGCCAGCTCTGTCAGATACCGGACGCATCAAGACGGCATAACCGAAGTCGTAAATCTTTCCGCCGAACTGATAGTCGAAGGTTGCGCTGGCATCAAAACCATAGGCCCTGAGCGTGGTGGAGAAGCCTCCGCTGGCCTTGGGCAGCATGCTGTGGGTGTAATAGGAAGCCTCGCTCCAGTTGGTGGTGGTGAAAGAATGCTTCGTGCCGGGCTTACTGCTGTTGGACATCTTACCGGCCTGATAGTCCTTATAGATATCCTCGTCTACCCAGTAAAGCGGTTCACCCTGCTCATTCACGCCCGCATAGTCGGGCATCATGCCGTTGTAGAGGGGTTGTCCCTCGGCATACCACATCGGAATATTGAACCCCGCTCTTGCATCAGTCTGTGAGAATCCGCCGTACTGTTCAATCTTGTTCTTGTCCAGCTTCAGGGCCTTGGCCGAGTTATGCGAGATGTTGCCCGTAACGCTCCAGGTGATATCCTTGGTGCGGATGATGTCGCCGCTCAGCGTCAGTTCCACACCCCGGTTGCGGATGTCGCCGACATTGTCGTAGTAACCGCGCACGCCCATGCTCTCGGGAATGTTTAACTGGAAGAGCATGTCGGTGGTTTTCTTATTATAGAAATTCACCTCTCCGTTCACTCGGTTTTTCAGGAAGGAAAACTCCAGACCAACATTGAAGTTGGTCGTGGTCTCCCAGGTGATGTCAGGGTTACCGATCGCCGCAAACGAAGGCAGCATGGCGAGATTGCCCTTCGAAAGGGAGTAACGCTCCAAGAAATAGAAGTCGGGAATGCCGTCGTTGCCCTGCTGGCCGACGGACACCTTCAGCTTCAGATTGTCTACCCAGTCGGCGTTCAGGCTCTTGAAGAAGTTCTCCTTGCTGATGATCCAGGCACCGCCCACACTCCAGAAATCACCCCAACGGTGATCCTTGGCAAAGCGGCTGGAAGCATCACGGCGATAGGAAGCCTGGGCGAAGTAGCGCTGCGCGTAGTTGTAAAGCACATTTCCGAAGTAACCTTCCACATTATAGGTGGTGTTATAAGAGTGAGCATCGTAACGATCGGAGAAAGCGTTGAGCTCCTTGATCTCCGGCGAGAATCCCCCGCGGGCCAGGGCCTCCAGAAAGTTCACGCGCTGCTTGTACCACTCGTGCCCCAGCATCACCTGCACATCGTGTTGGCCGAACTGCTTGTGGAAGTTCAGAGTCTGCACATAGTTCTGGCGGAACGAGGTATTATTATACTTGTCGATGGTTCCGTTTTCCGCGGCAGCGTTGCCAATATATGGATTCTCGTAGTGGGAATAGCGTGAGAGCCCAAAGTTGAAGGAGTTCGTGGAATTGAATTTCAGCCATGGGGTGAAAGTGAGGTCGAAACTAAACTGGCCCTGTATCTGATCGCCGCCACTGGTTACCTCGTTGTAGCGGTTGGAGCCAATCGGGTTGCCCGTAGCCAAGAACGGACGACTGCCCTGACCGGGATAACCTGTTGACGGAACGCCGAAGTCATACTGCTCGTGCCCGTACTTGTCGGTGCGGATGACGGGTTTACCGTCGGCATCCAGCACGCGCACATAGAGCGGATAGATGGGGGCGATATACTGGGTAAAGTAGCCCATGTTGGCCGCATTGGTTGTCGTGTTGCTCAGGTTCGGGTTAGACTCCATCATAGAGTGCACATAGCCCACATTGGAATAGAGATGGAGCCAGTCGGTGGCCTCATAGTCGGCCTTCAGACGGGCGGTGAAACGCTCGAAGCCAGAGTTTTCCAGAACACCTTTCTCCTTCAGGTAGCCCACGCTGGAGTAGTAGCTCATCTTGGTGTTGCCACCACTCACATTCACGGTATACTCATGACGGGTACCGTGGCGATAGGCCGCGTCCTTCCAGTTGTCAGGCATAATGTAGTAGGTTTCATCACCATACTTATACGAACGACCCAGCGTAGCTTTCGGATTGAGTTTTCCATCCAGCCCAATCAGGTTTTCTCCGGCGGGTACAGTGAAAGGATTATACTGCAGGCCGATGCTCTGGTCGCTGATGATGCGCTGGTTGACCCATGCGTTGGCCTGCTCGCGGGTCATGCCCTGCCTATAGAAAGCGTAGTTGAAGAACTGCGAATAGTAGGCCTCCATGAACTGACCAGGGTCGGAGAAAGTGTCATAGTCCTGTACACTGCGACTCGTAGCACCCCACTTTGCCTCCAAATTGATGTGCGCCTTTTGACCGCCACCCTTCTTCGTAGTAATCAGGATGACGCCCGCCGCACCGCGCGCTCCATAAAGGGCTGCGCTGGAAGCGTCTTTCAACACGGTAACGCTCTCGATATCGTCCTGCGGAATATTGCTCAACGAAGCGGTGTAAGGTGCACCGTCGACGACAATAAGCGGTGCCGTAGACGCATAGAGCGAGGCGATACCGCGGATATGGATGTCGCCTTGCGAAGCTCCTGGCTGTCCGCTACCGCCCGTAAGCTGCAGGCCGGGCACGGAACCCACGAGGGCATCGGCCACATTGGTGGTAATTTTCTTGCCCAGCTCGGTGGAGTTCATCACGGCTGCCGAACCGGCGAACGACTCCTTGGTCTGTCGCCCGAAAGCCACCACCATCACCTCATCGAGGGTCTGGTTATCGGGCTGGAGCACGACGCGCATGTTGTCGCTGACCTTTACGGTCTGGCTCTTCATGCCGATATACGAAATCTCCAGACGAGAATTGCTGTTAGGTACCGTGAGCGAGAAATGTCCATCAAGGTCGGTTACTGTACCCGTGTTGGTACCTACAACTTTAATGGACGCTCCGACTACGGGTTCTCCGTCCTCGGCAGAGGTTACGGTTCCCCTGACCGAAGTCTGTGCCAATGCTGTTCCCACAAGAAGAAACAGGCTGGCAAGAATCATAGTTAATCTTTTTCCCATAAGTTCTCTCTTTTTGAATTAAAATATTATAATTTAAAATCTCTCCTCAATTACCTTTTCTAACAAGGTCTTCATCTGTGTCATTTGACATGGGAAAATGTTACTCCAAGTAACAATTCAGCAATTAAATAATAAGGCCTTTTTCCATAGATCGTATTTGCAAATATAGATTAATTTGCGGCCAAAAACAAATAAATTTATATAAAAAGACCGCTTTTAAACATTTATTAACCGTAAGTGTTAAAAAAGAGAGGAAGAAAGGAATGCTTCATAGACAAAAATCGATAAATGCCTTGAATACCGACCCCATGCAAAAGACGAGCATAAACGACATATCGACACCCAGAGCAGGAGATATGATAACAATTTAAAACCGACAGCCAACAAATCACATGCTAAATGTATCACAATTTTAAAAAATCAAGACACGACGAAGCAAATCGAAAAGTATAAATTGCGGACAAAGGCCTCCTTATTCGACACCTTAATTATATAGAGGTAGCTGCAACTCCGGGCTCAACCCGACGGAGACAAACCAGACAACAATTCCTCCCCAACGAGACCATGGTTCAGGAAAGCCTCTCCATGAAAGGTGTGCGAGAGACAAATACTCCCCGGCAGGGAAACTGCCGAGGAGTATGATGTATGGATACCGCAAAGATCGTTTTCACGATTTTGCTGTTTTACTTCTGCCAGAAAAGCTTTGTAGAAGGGCTATCAGCCTGAATAGCTGCAGCTGCATTATAGTTATCGCTATTGCTCGCACGCTCTGTGTTAGGCCACTTCACTCGGTTTGGAAGGTTTCTGAAATCTGCATTCTGCTGAGAGTTATCTGCAGGATAGATGAGAGCAGGGAAGCCTGTACGACGAATATCTGTCCAAGCCTGTGTCGGCTGAATAGCACCGAAGTGCACCCATTTCTCGGTCATGATCGCCTCGAGCTTATCGCTGAATGCATTCCAAGCCTTTTCCGCATAGGCTTTAACGGCAGCATCGCCAAGATAGGCAGCCACAGTACCTGTTGGAGACATCTTAACACTTGGATAAGTCTTACCACCATACTCATGATTGTTCTGGCGATAGTAGAACTTTGTAGAAGCAATCATACCCTTCACGAATTCGTCCTGGACATCACCAGATACCCAACCATTCTGAATGGCCTCAGCCTTGAGGAAGTGAACCTCGGCAGCTGTGAGAATAGGACTGATGAAATAGTTGTTACCAGTGAAAGTACAAGAGTCGAGATATGAGTAATAGTGCTCACCCCATTTGAGCGGACCATTCTCGTTCCATGAGGAAGCATGGTTAGACTGGAAATTACCAGTCTCTGTGCGGCTCTTTCCTACATATTTTCCGTCAGCATTCTTCTCATACATGACCAAAAGACGGGGGTCGTTCTCACCACTGACCTTCTGCATAGCATCAATCATGGGCTGAGAAGCCACATTGTTGATATCCTTGTAACCATCGCGGAAATTCTCCCAATAGTTGAAACCATCGAGGTCGGCATAGAGCTCTATGTTATTGGCATCATCTTCAACCAACGGACGCCCCATGCATTCCTTGATGACATTGCGAGCCTCTGAGGTAAGAGTGCCCTGGGCTGCTACATGCACTGCTATGCGCAAACGAAGCGAGTTGGCATAAGCAATCCACTTACTGAGGTCTCCCTTATTGATGAAGTCCTGAGCAACGAGAGTCTTTTTCTGCAGTTCTGTGAGCTGAATGGTGGTCAGCGCCTTGTAAAGCTCGTCCAAACGAGTAAGAGCATTGCGATAAATCTCCACATCGTCATCATAAGCTGCCTTAGACTTAACAATATTAATATTCTGCCCAATCGTAGAAGCCTTGGAATAAGGCATGTCTCCAAAGAGGTCGGCCATCTGGGTGAGATTATCTATCACAAATATCTCTGCCAGATTCTTATAGATTATATCATTGGCCTGTGCCGCGGCATCCTCTGCATTGTATTTTGCTTCAAGAGCGCGATACTGGCTCAGCATGAGGTAAAAATTCTCCCAACGGTCATCCACATAACTATCGGCAGCATAATACATATTGCCCGACTCATTATTGAAGCCTACAGTCTGAGCATACTTTGCAAAGATGTTGTCCCATGTGTACATTCTCCAATAAGAGTTGTAAGCATAGTTTCTTCCTGTAGACTCCTGGATGAATACACCCGTCATCAGTTTATCGCAACCTACTTGGCTAGTCTTGTTAGGATTGTTATAGAGCTCGGTATACTCACTGTCCATGCACGATGCAAAACCAGCCATCATCGCGAGACCACATATAAATAATGATATCTTTTTCATTGTCGTATTCAGTTTAATTGTTTAGAAAGACACATGGAGCGACACACCAAACGAACGAGTGGTAACAGAGGATCCTCCAATCCAGCTCTGCTCAATCCAGCTTGTTGCATCCGTTGCCTCTGCATCAAAGATTGGCATATTCTTGTAGATATAGAATGGGTTACGTGCATAGGCTGATACAGAAAGGCCTGTAGCATGAAGCTTCTCATAGATGGATTTCGGGAAGCGATAACCAACAACGATTTCACGAACCTTGACATAGCTATTGTCAAAGATAGCATGTTCATAATAAGTCGGATCACCCGGACCCCAGTTGTATGACCAGTGATACCAACGCTGTGCTGAACACATCTTAGTATTCGGATTACCATCCTTTGTTACACCCGGGAATACCACACCGTCATCATAGAGCACTTTGCCAGCAGGAGCTGTCGTGGCAGGAACCACCTTATTGTTATTATCGAGATAATAGGTCTGACCACCATGAGCAGCATCACGCCATTGGTTGCTGTTTACCAACGTTCCACGACCCATCATATACTGATAAGGCAAGTTGAGCACAGAACCACCATAACGGAAGTCGAGCGTCATATCCAGATAGAGGTTCTTCCAACTCAGGTTGAAACCAAAACCGCCAATGAACTTAGGATTCACATTACCAACCTTTACAGGTTCTTTCGTAATAGCAATATAGCCGTCGTCGTCGATGACCTGATTGCCTTTGTCATCCTTCAAAGGAGCATAAGCATAGATGTCTCCAATAGAACCACCTTCCACAGAATAGAGATAAGCGGCACCGTTGTCCCAGTTCTTGTGCTCCAGACGAGTAATACCACCAAGGAGCTTCTTCACCTTATTCTTATTGAATGCCATGTTGAGGCGCAGATCCAGGTTCCAATCTGTGGTATGCCAAGGATTCCCTGACACAGCAAATTCGAAACCACTATTCTCGAACTCACCTACATTCATCAAGATTGAACCAGCACCAGCAGACCAAGGCGTCGTTGTTTTCAGAATCTGATCCTTCACGGTCTTGTGGTAGTAGGCCATATCCACTGTCAAGCGATTCTTGAGGAAGCGGCCTTCAAAACCGAACTCCCACTCATAAGTGCGCTCCGGTTTGATATCGTTGTTTCCAAGTTCAGAAGGTTGCATAGCATAGACGTAGCCAGAAGCTTGACTCTGATTGTAAGCCATGGTAGCCTGATAGATTTCAGGAGCAAGGCCTACAACACCATAAGAAGTGCGAAGCTTAGCATAGTCCATCCATGCAGGACGATTATTTTTTAAGATCTCTGAAACCAATATGGAGGCATTGACTGACGGATACCAGTAAGAGTTATTCTTAGATGCAAGCGTGGAGATCTTCTCATTGCGCAAGGTTCCCTCCAAGTATGCCCAGTTGTCCCATGCCAAGGTAACGCCACCAAAGGCTGCAGTTTTCAGCATGCGCATCTCATTGTTGCTGGTATTGGCCTTCTGACTCGTAGCATTAAGATTAAACCAGTTCTCTACAGAAAGACCGCCTTCGGTACTAGAATAGTGATCGAACAAGGTCTCACGACGGCCTGACCATCCCAGATATGCAGAGAGGTTAAACTTGTCGGTGATGTTCTTATCATAATTCAGCATAGCGTCTCCATAGACGATGGCATAGCGATATTGCTTAAGCGCATAGCGTCCACTTGCTCCGAAACCAAGCGCCTTGTCAGACGACTCCTTGTTCTCAACCCTATTGGCAGTAAAGTCGGTAGCGATGGTTCCCTTCAAGGTAAGACCAGGAAGGATATCCCATGTAGGAGAAACCTTTGCAATCAGACGATTGTTCAGCTCATCCTGCGTTCTTCCATAAATTCTCCAAAGATAATCAGAAACGAAGTCATAGCTAGAAGGAGCATACTCATAGCCAACATTGGCATCGTCTACAGTTTGCTCGCCATGAGTATAAGGACGATTCAAATAGCCTGAAGGAGTCATAACACTGTTGCGAAGATAATCAACATCATCAAACGCACCAAACATTCCTCCGAAGTTACAGAGAAGGCGATACATGCGGTAAGGACGGTTCTTCACGTTCTCAATCATGTAGTTTGCCGAATAGTCTACTCTCAGGTTCTTCAAAATGTTCTGTGTACCTGCCAATGAGAAGTTATGCTTATCGAATTCCGATGCATATTGATTAGGCAGAGAGTTCAAATAAGTATAGGAGAAACGAAGGTTTCCCTTGTCTGTGGCATTAGAGATAGCCACATTATACTGCTGGTCTACACCCGTACGGAACAAATGAGCATATGGGTTGGAAGATATGGGGTTGAATTTACGAACAGTACCATCATAGTACAAAACATCGCGGCCGTCGTATCTCGGACCCCAATAGGTGGTTCCTGTCAAATACTGATAAGAATTCGTGCCAAGGCCATTGCGACCACTTCCGTTACGAGTATAGAAGCCATAGGCATCAGCACCCGCACCACTACGGCTCTGGGGAGCAGGACCAGGACCTCACTCTGTCTGATATTCTGGCATGTAAGCTACGAAGTTAGCGGTCAAACTAGCATTGAAACTTACGCCAAGACCTCTGCCACCATGACCGCTCTTGGTTGTTACCATCACAACGCCATTGGCACCTTCCGAGCCATACTGTGCCGTTGCCGATGCACCTTTCAGAATGGTGATGGTCTCAATATCCTCTGGATTGAGGTCTGCAAGACCATTGGAGTTTACACGTTCATCCTCCCAGAAACTTTTATTGTTGGCTTCCCCATTGCGGATTGGCACACCATCCAAGACTACCAAAGGCTGGTTGGTCTGAGTGATTGAAGACAAACCGCGCACATTGATAGAGATGGCACCTGCCGCACCGCCAGGGGCCGTCTTAATGTCTACACCAGCTGCCTTACCATAAAGAGCTGTACCAAGGGTCGGGGACTGTGTTTTAACGAGCTCACCAGCCTTCACGGTACTGATGGCATAACCCACCTTCTTGGCTTCTTTCTTGATACCCAGGGCCGTTACGACCACTTCGTCAAGACTGGCACTTCCCTCCTCCATAGTAACATTTACAGTGGTCTTTCCCCTGACATCGACCGCCTTCGAAGCGAATCCGATGTAGGTAAACTCCAATGTTGCATTGGGAGGACAGCTAATCGTGTAATTACCGTCGACATCAGTAATCACACCCATCGAAGATCCAAGGACTCTTACGGTTACACCGACGATTGGCTCACCCGACTGATCCACGACAGAACCCTTGACTGAAATGTTCTGAGCCGAAAGATTTACGGCAAAGAACATCATCAAAACAGCCAAGACTGCTCTCAAAGAGAGTCTAAAAGCGTTTTCTTTTTTCTCCATTGCTTTTTTAATTTAGGTTTAATTTAAGGTACTTATTATTATTTAAAACATAATCATTAACTATTAAGTATAGAAGAAGAGCATTCGATGGCGTCAGATTGCAAGTACTTTTGACCATCCCTGCGCGACTCTTTTTGATTACTTTTGCAAATTTAATAAATCAATTGGAATTTTAATAAAAATTTAAAGAGAAAATGTATAAAAATAGTTAAATGTCCAATTTCAAGGGTAATCTCAGAGGCCGTAAGCGCATGTCAGCCCCGTTTCGGGTACTCATCACGATAACCAGAATTAACATATGGAAAGGATGCTTACGAACATTCCCGGGAGCTATCGCCCCTTGGACAATGGGTCTGCTGCCCATGCGGAAAGACCTGCAAAGAGGTTCCTGTAAGGCATGCCTCCTTGGTTCCGAAAGGTATGAAAACAGATTATTGCCGATTCCGGTTTTTTTTCTTATCTTTGCGAAATCAAATACAAAACCAACTTTCATGAAACACTTACCTTTACTTGCGTTTTTGGCATTCTCCCTTTCCGCACAGGCCCAGAAGAAGCCCCTCGACCACTCGGTATATGACAGCTGGCAGCACATTGCGGCTGTAGCTTTGTCGGCCGATGGCAGGATTCTTACCTATCAGGTAGACCCCCAAGAGGGTGACGGCACTCTTTTCATACGAAACAACCGCACGAGGAAAGTCATCACGGTGCCCAGAGGCTATAAAGCCCAGGTCCTGGACGACGGCATTCGTGTGGTCTGCCTCGTCAAGCCGCTGTTTCAGCAAACGCGTCAGGCTAAAATCAAGAAAAAGAAACCCGAAGACATGCCCAAGGACACACTTGCCGTGGTTGACCTCCGAACGGGCAGCGTAAGGAAGTTCGGACATGTACTCTCCCACAGCATCGGGAAGCATGCCGTAGAGACTGTAGCCTTCAGCGTCGGCGACACGGCTCTCATCCCGAAGAAAGAGCGCAAAAGTAAGGATGCCGGGAAGCCTCTGTTCGTCTATCACTTTGCCAGCGGACAGGTAGACACCCTCAAACATGTCGAGGAGTTTGGCATGAACCGACAGGGAACCGCATTGGCCTATACCCGTAAATACGAGAAGCACAAGTCGCAACTGGCGCTGCTCGACCTCCGTTCGGGCAAGCCTATCCTGCTTGGCGACACCTTGTCTTATTATTCCCTGCCGCAGTTCAGCCACGACGGAACCAAGATGCTCTATCTGGAATCCACAGATACTGCCGCCACGGGCAACAAGCATTGCGCCCTCTATGAATATAAGGTGGGCGCAGAAAGCAGCCAAAGACTCGTCGGGGCAGAGCCGCAGCCCGATGCCCCTGCCGACTGGGGAATCACCGAAAACGGCTCGCCGCACTACAGCCGCGACGGGAAGAGAATCTTCGTAGGCATCCAGCAGTATATCGCTCCTGACGATACCACCCTTCATGCCTTTGAGACACCCGCGCTCGACATATGGCGCCACGACGCTCCCGTGCTTCCTCCGGCGGAGAAAGCAAAACTTAAGGAAATCAAGAAGCAGACCTGCACGGCTTCCGTCGTCAACGGAAAGCTTGTACCTCTGACGACCTCTCTCTACGACGACATTCGCCTCGTGGATCGAGGCAACGCAGAGTTTGCCCTGTCGGTAGACCGCACTCCGCACATGGTGGAAACCCAGTGGGACTACCAGATTCCGCTCACAGTAAGCCTCGTAAACCTCACGACAGGACAGCGCAAGGATATCACGACGGGACGGATAAGCCATGCAACGGCATCGCCGTCGTGCAAATATGTTGCCTGGTACGACCTCCAGACCAGCCAGTGGATGTCTTACGAAGTGGCAACAGGCCGCACGCGCAGCCTTACGAGCGACCTCGGCGTGAACTTCTTTGATGAGGAAGACGACCACCCGATGCTGAAAAATGCCTACGGGGCCGTAGGCTGGACGGAGGGCGACCGCGACTTGCTCGTCTACGACCAGTTCGATCTCTGGAGGATACCCCTGTCGGGCAACAAGGCAGTGAGCCTCACCCGGGGCGAAGGCCGCAGCAGCAACTGCGTCTATCGCTACATCAAGACCCGGGACGAAGACGATCCTGAATATATCACAGGCTCCGAAAGACTCCTGTTGGGTGTCTTTGACAGAAGAACCAAGAGAAACGGCATCGCCACCACCAACCTCGCCGCCGCCCTAAAGAAGCTCCCCCTGGAAGAATACACATTCTCAAAGATCGTCAAGGTCCATGACGCAGACTCTTATGCCTATCTGAAAGGCAACTTCCAGCACTCAAACGATGTCTGGCTGGCCGGCAAGGATTTTGCCCGACAGCAGAAAATCAGCAACATTAATCCGCAGCAAAAGGACTACAACTGGGGCTCCGTGGAGCTGATTCACTGGACAGCTTTCGACGGAAAACCCATGGAAGGGCTGCTCTACAAGCCCGAGGACTTCGACGAAAGCAAGCAGTATCCTGTCATGATTTACTTCTACGAGAAGTATTCTGAGAACCGCTACCGCTATGTGGAGCCACAGCCGAGTTGGTCGACCGTGAACCTCGCTTTCTATACCAGCAGGGGCTATCTGGTCTTCGTGCCCGACATCGTCTATACGGCGGGCACTCCGGGTGAGAGTGCCTATAACTGCGTCGTCAGCGGAGCCAAGTATCTCACGGGCTATCCATGGGTGGATAAGCAGAACATGGCCATTCAAGGACAGAGCTGGGGCGGCTATCAGGTGGCCTACCTCATCACGCGCACCAATATGTTCAAGGCTGCCGAAGCCGGCGCGCCTGTCTCCAACATGACGAGTGCCTTTGGGGGAATCCGGTGGGAAAGCGGCTCGAGCCGGCAGGGACAGTATGAGCAGGGACAAAGCAGAATAGGTCGCAACCTGTGGGAAGCACCCGAACTCTATGTCAGTAACTCCGCCCTGTTCAAGTTGCCGGAAGTGCAGACTCCGCTCCTCATCATGCACAACGATGCCGACGGTGCCGTTCCATGGTATCAGGGCATAGAAATGTTCATGGGGCTACGCCGGTTGGGCAAGCCCGTATGGCTGCTCGAATACAACGATGAGGCACACAACCTCAAGGAACGGCGCAATCGTAAGGATCTCACCATCCGTCTCCAGCAATTCTTCGACTACCAACTGAAGGGCGCACCGGAACCTGAATGGATGAAGAGCGGCATCCCCATCCTGCGCAAAGGGCAGTATTTCGCATACTGACACGCGGCTTTCCATAAAAAGAGAAGTTGTTTACCAAAAAGGTTTCGGTTGCTGAATCCAAGAGTGTCAACAGCTGAAGCTTTCCCGGAATGCCGCCGACAATCTTGCCAGGATCCGCCCATGGTTTGAGCACAAGCCACAGAAACATCGGCAGGGCGCGATAATATTCCGCCCCCGGCGATTTCGTCTTTCGAAAAAATATGCTATATTTGCACTTGTAAACAAGAAATCAAGAACCACAAACAACAAATAAAAATGAAAAACCTTCTAATATCATGTCTGCTTCTGGTGGCCGCAACAACCACCAGAGCACAGTTGCTACCCGTGTATCTGGATAATTCCAAGTCGATAGACGAGCGCATTGAAGACGCCCTCTCACGCATGACGCTCGATGAGAAAATACGCGTGCTGCACGCCCAGAGCAAATTCTCCTCGCGCGGGGTGCCTCGTCTGGGAATTCCCGACCTATGGACCGACGACGGTCCTCACGGGATCCGCCCCGATGTATTGTGGGATTCATGGAGAGACGCAGGAAAGACCAACGACTCCGTGGTGGCTTTCCCCGCCCTCACCTGTCTGGCTGCATCCTGGAACCCCGCCCTTGCCCGCATCTATGGAAAGAGCCTCGGCGAAGAGGCCCGCTATCGTGGCAAGGACATGGTGCTGGGTCCCGGCGTGAACATCTACCGCACCCCGCTGGGCGGCCGTAACTTTGAATATCTTGGCGAAGACCCCTTCCTCATCTCCACCATGGTAGTCCCCTATATTCAAGGAGTGCAAAGCAACGGCGTGTCGGCCTGCGTGAAGCACTTCGCCCTTAACAACGACGAGGCCAACCGGCACAATCTGAATGTCATCGTGGATGACCGTGCTCTGAACGAGATCTATCTGCCTGCCTATAAGGCTGCGGTGCAGAAAGGCAAGGTGTGGGCCGTGATGTGTGCCTACAACTATTACAACAACCAGCCGATGTGTACCAACGGGAAACTCGTGGTGAAGAAGCTCAAGGGAGAATGGGGCTTCGATGGCGTCGCAATTACCGACTGGGGGGCCCGGACGACTACCGACGATGCCGTGAAATACGGCCTGGACATGGAGTTTGGAACACATACCGACGGACTTCACAAGGAATCCAAGAACGCCTATAACAACTATTATCTGGCCTTTCCCTACATGAAAGGCATCATCAATGGTAGATACGGCACGAAAGAACTTGACGAGAAGGTGCGCCGCATACTGCGCCTCTTCTACCGCACCAACATGAATCCTGACCGGAAAACGGGATTTCTTTGCTCCGAAGAGCACTATGCCACTGCCAGGAAAGTGGGCGAAGAGGGCATCGTGCTGCTGCAAAACCAGCGCAATGTGCTGCCCCTTAACCTCCAGAAAACAAGGCGCATCCTCGTCGTAGGCGAGAATGCCATCAAAATGATGACGGTAGGCGGGGGCTCCTCTTCCCTCAAGGTACAGCACGAAATCACGCCTATTGAGGGACTGAAAGCCCGCCTAAAAGGTATGAAAATCGAAGTCGACTACGCCCGCGGGTATGTGGGCGACACTACGGGAGCCTACAATGGCGTGCGCACAGGTCAGGACCTGCGCGAATACCGATCCGAGGAAGAACTTCTCAGGGAAGCTGTAGACAAGGCCAAAGGCGCCGACTACATTATTTATATAGGAGGCCTGAACAAGAGCGAGCATCAGGACGACGAGGGCTACGACCGCCTTACCTACGACCTTCCCTATAATCAAGACCGACTCATAGAGGCGCTGGCACGGGCCAACAAGAACATGGTCTATGTCAATATATCCGGAAACGCCGTGGCTATGCCGTGGAAGAGCCGCGTTCCCGCCATTGTGCAGGGCTGGTTTCTCGGGTCGGAGTCGGGCAAGGCACTGGCTGCCGTGCTCACCGGCGACACGAATCCTTCCGGCAAACTACCGTTCACATGGCCCGCCAGACTGGAAGATGTGGGAGCTCATGTCCTCAACACCTATCCCGGAACATGGCGCCCGGACCATAAGCTCATTGACGAGGAATACAAGGAAAGCATCTATGTGGGCTACCGATGGGTAGACCATGCCAAGACCACGCCGCTCTTCGCCTTCGGCCACGGCCTCAGCTACACCTCCTTTAAACTGTTCGACCTGCGTGCCGACAAGACCGCAATGACCCGCGAAGACCGGATTACCTTTACCGTCAAAGTGAAAAATACAGGTAAGGTGGCCGGCGCAGAGGTCATACAACTCTATATCCACGACGACGAGAGCTCGTTGGAGCGCCCCTATAAGGAGCTGAAAGGCTTCCAGAAAGTTTATCTCGAGCCCGGCGAAAGCAAGGAGGTGAGCATCACCGTCGACAACGATGCCCTAAGTTTCTACGACGACAAAGCCGGAGCGTGGAAGTCGGAAAACGGAAACTTTGAGGCCCTCGTGGGCAATGCCTCCGACAACCTGCCTCTGAAACTGAAGTTCCAATTAAAGTAAAAAACCATCTGCCTATGAAACCCATTTATGCAATCGGGGTGTTTTTAGGTCTTTCCCTATCAGCCGCACTGGCCAGCCTGCACAGTTACAAATATACGGAAGCAAGCCTCGTGGCCGACATGAATCAAGCTCTGACAAAGACTCTTGCAATGAAAACAGAGGCGTGGATAACTCCCGACACCATCCGCGACTATCGCCAGAGCCTCAAAATCGGTGCCTTAAAGAAGCATTCTATCGTATACTATGCCCTCGACGACCGCATGAAAGGGCTGCGCAGCAACAAGATGAAATGGCAGTCGAGGGACAAGAGCGTAGAGTTTCAGGGCTATGCCAACTGCTCTATGACAACAATCTGGAGCTTAAGCGACCAGCGGCTGCCACTACTCTTTCTGTTTATAGCCGTCAACTGGATGGTCTGCTGCATTTTTCTACAACGAAAGAAACGCGGTGAAACGGGGCGTTTTTGCTCTCTGACTTACTCGGAAGCGGACAACCACATCTATAACCTCCGCCATGAGCCCATCAACCTTACGCCCATGCAGGAACAGCTGGTCAGGATGTTCCTCGACTCCGGCAGCCTCCAACTCTCCAAACAGGAGATTTGCAATACCCTATGGCCGAAGAAACCTGATGCCAACAGCACACTCTACACCTTGGTAAAACGGCTGAAGCCCATTCTGGAAAGAGAGGCCGGGCTCAACATCGTCTCCAATCGGGGGAAAGGCTACCGGCTCGAAAAAGAGTAAATGTCAGACAGTTGTCAGACAACTTCTTTGAATTTGCGAGGCATCCGTCTTATCTTTGCGACAAAAACAAGCAAGGATGAGACGGATTCTTTTATTTCTGATCATAACAACGAGTGTATATTCTGCCCATGCGCAGGAAGAGAAAACCGTGGATTTAGACGAGGTGAAGGTAGAGGCAGCACGCATCGTGAACCGCCCCGACGGGCAATTGATCATACCGTCGAAAGCACAAATGGAAGGCTCGACCAATGGATTCAGCCTACTGAACAAGCTGGGGCTTCCCTCTATCAGGGTGGATGCGGCGACGCATACCATCACTGCGCTGGGCAATCAGGGAACGGTACAACTGCGGATAAACGGCACGATCGCCACTCGGGAAGAAATCTTGGCCTTAGACCCGAAATCTTTAAAAAACATCGAATTCATCGATAATCCCGGGGTGAGATACGGCGAGGACATCGCCTATGTGCTCAACCTAAGAACCCAACACGCCGACGACGGCTATATTCTCGGCACAGACATGGTCAATACGCTGACCACCCGGAGAGGCGCCAACGCCGTCTTTGCCAAAGTGAACCATAAGAACTCCGAATTCGGAGTATCCTACGACTTCGGATACCACGACTTCAGAGGGACAAGACACAACGAACGGTCGCACTACCTGCTCACCGACAACACTCTGAAGACCATCATCCGGGACGACATCAGCGATCGGGAGCGCGACTTCGAGAATACACTGGAAATGAAATACACTCTCGCCGACTCTGCTTCCTATATCTTCCAGGCCACCCTTTCGGGTAGTTCCAAGCTTCGCCCGGGCGACTTTAAGGAGCAGGAAATGAACGATGGAATGGGGCGTTTTAGCACTTTTCAGCAATTAAACGATAAGAATCTGACCCCCTGTTTGGACCTCTATTTCTTCCGTCAGACGAACCGCCGGCAGTCTATTACCGCCAACTTCACCGGCACACACATAGCAACTTCCCAGCATAACCTCCGCAACGAAGGGGGCGATTACCAATATCATGTGGACGGAAAGACATGGTCGCTCATGACCGAAGTCATTTATGAATGCAGGTTCAAGCCTTTCACGGTTTCATTCGGGCTGAATTACATACGGAAATACACAAGGAACGAGTATGCGGGAGATGTCGAATCGAGAAACTCAATGCACAACAGCAATCTCTATCTCTTTACCGAGATAAAGGGCAGGTGGCACAAACTAAGCTATGTAGCGGGATTCGGAGCCACAAAGTTCGACAACAGCCAGGGGACACACCAATACATCCGCCACTTCTTCCGGCCGAAAATCACTCTGGCCTATGCCTTTTCGAATGTATGGAAACTACGCTATACGGCCGAGACAAGTGGAAAGATGTCGCAGATAGCCATGGTGAGCGATACCCGCATCCGCAAGAACAGCATGGAATGGGCGGTGGGAAACCCCGACATCAGACCCACCCGCAGGACGGACACCAGCCTGCGCCTCTCGTTCGACAAGCCGCGAATCAACAGCACCACAGAGTTCTTTTTCCGCCACAACGCCCATCCCAACATGGCCTGTTATGAGCGCACGGAGGACAACCAGTTCCTCTACTACCAGACGAACCAAGGCTCCATTGACATGTTTTACCTGCAGAGCAACACCCGGCGGGACCTGATACCCGAGAAATGGATCGTATCTGGGTATGCCGGCATCTACCGATACTTCAACCGCGGGGATGCCTACCGCCATTATCTCACGGCCTATAACATGGGCGGCAGCATGGAGGCTTACCTCGGGCGATGGACACTGACGGCAAACATCGACAACGGCTGGAAATTCATGGAGGGCGAGACATGGAATAAACAGGGAGCAGGCCTCTGGTTCACGGCCACCTGTCATATCGGCAACTGCGACCTCTCGATCTATTGGCAGAATCCTCTGCGGGCACATCCGAAGATCAACGAGACTGGTCTCATAAGCCGATACCTGCAACGGGAAGTCATCCTTCGGGGCAGCGACTACGGCAATATGCTGTCGATCAACCTGTCGTGGAAACTGAGCAAGGGTAGGAAATACCGTGAGATCAACAAGAAGCCACAATATAAGGACACACAGACGGGAATCATGGATTAGGCATGAAAAAGCTGCTCATATTCATCCTTGTCGTGATGGCAGCGACTGTCGCAAGCATCATGGCCCTCCGCCCCGACCAACGGAGCGACCTGGAGAAGTTTCGGGAAGCCATGAACTTCGCGATATTCGACCAGTATACAGACTCTGCCTACGGGTATTCCCTCACCTATCCCACCTTTTTCCAGAAGGAGGAATACCCTGACCCCGCAAACGGACACGCGCAGTTCGGCTATCATGCACACAACCTGAACCTCGTAATCGAATGTCAAGTAGGGGCCACGAACCAACATAAAGCTCCAAGGGGTGATTTCATCGACACCGGCAGCGTCAAATTCACAGATGATTACAAGTATTATTCCCATCATATACTCAAGGAAAACCATTGTTTTATCCTTACTTTCTATTACCCCCGGAGAGCAGAAAATGCAGTAGGAAGAATCATCTATCGGATCAAGAAATGGAAACCTTTTTCAGAGAAAAAACTAACATTAGGAAATCAAGAGCCCTAAATAGTAAGGACTATGCCAAATGAATTGTCTCACGGACAAGAGCCTATTCCCAGAAAGTAAGCTTCTGCCTAAAGAATGTTAAAACATCTTTTTGGAAATAGGGGAATCCCCAAAAATTGAGTATTTACAAATGAAAGCACGAGTGAAATCAACTTTTTCCTCGCGGCTTAACATGTAAAATTAAAATAAACTCAAAATTAAAAAAAGATGAAAAAGATTTTTTTCAAGCCTTTGATGGCTTTGGCAATGATGCTGGTAGGAGTTTCTTTCACTTCCTGTAACGACGACAACAAAGAAGTTCTCACCCCGCTGACAAACAAAACGATTATCGGAACATGGGAGAACTTTAGCCAAAAAGCCAACTTGACCTATACGAACGGCAAAGAGAAGAAGGCATATATGGTTACATGGACATTCGAGAACGGCCAGCCAAAAGGCATAACAGTAGACAACAAGCCAATAGAGAAAGCCGATAAGAAGGTTCAAGACTTTTTGAAAACTGCCAAGGTACAGGCGAAACGCATAGAATTTCAAGAAAAAAACAAGGCTACCTCTTACAAGCATGATGGTAAAGCTTGGGTTTCTGAAGAAAAAGATATCGAGTACACGTTCAACGAAAAGAACGGAGATCTTAATACTAAATTCAAGACTCAGCAGCCTTGGGCAGGCAAAGTTACCGGAACTAAGGATCTCATGCTTCTCAATCTGAAGATCATGGAAGGCAATAAAGAGTTCTCGTTCTCTGATATCATCATTACTTTCAAGCGCGTTGCCGCGCCCAAGAAATAACCCTTCATAAAAAACAATAAGGTAATAACTCAAGACGCAAGAGGCTGGACACCTTCGGGAATCCAGCCTCTTTTATTCTTTTAGCCCGCCTGTCTACAGCAGACTCTTGATCTCCACGTCCAGATCCTTGATCTGCTCAGCGCGCTTATAGAGTGAATTGCTCCTGTCAATGAGGAAGAAGGAAGGAATAACTTGCACGTTATAGGTGCGGAGCACCTGCCCGCTGCCATCCTTCACACTAATCCACGGAAGAGCGGCCGTCTGCGTTTTCCAGAAATGCTCATCGCCGTCTACCGACACCTGGTAGATTTCCAATCCCTGCGCATGATACTTATTGTACAGATCGCGCAAGGCCATGATGCGACCGGCACTCTCCTTTGCGCCGAACGCATGGAAATCAAGGAGGATCACTTTGCCCTTCAAATCAGTCAATCTACGCGTCATTCCTTTGTTATCCGGCAAAGCAATGTCAATCAATCCGGTTACCGAGATCTTGCTAGCATCTATCTGGCTGGCAGCCTGTTGGTTACGGACGATGCGCACATTCTTCATTCCCTCTAGGGCTATGTTGTGCAGATTGACGCCCCGTTCGGCCTTCGGATAGAAGGTATCCCAGCTCGTTGCGACCGCTGCAAACACCTTTACATCATCGGCATTGGCACGCGGATTGAAGACAAGAGCCTGCATGTTGCCCAGCTGATAGGTCTGGAAGAGTGCGAAATAAGCGTAAGCCTTCATCGGCTCCTTGAAAATATAGCGGGTCTTGACATTCTCCTTGTAAGCCTGCAGGAGCTCTGCCACGGCCACCTCCACGCTGTCTACACCCGTGCAGGCGTCGTTCATCGTCGCATTGATTCGGCTCTGAAGGTCTAATTGAAGCAGTGCCAATTCCTTAATCTTGTCGTTGTCGTCGGAGCCTTGAATCTCATATTGCGAAGACATCACGGGATAAGAGGCCTTCACCTTGATGTTTTCCGTAGAGTCGATGGCCACATGAATGATCTGTCCGGCTATTCGGAGACGATAAAACTCAGGAGACTCGGGAGCCTCACCACTAAAAGCGAAGGAGCCATCGGCGGCCAACCGGACGGAGTCTACGGCCACCGGACCATTCAGACTCATGTTCTCGAAATAGAGAACGGAGTCTTGGGCCTCACTAATCTGTCCCGACACATGAAACTTCTTGCTGTTGCACGACACCATGCCCAATACTGCCAGCACGACGGCAGCCATTGATAAAATCTTGAATATCTTCATGACGATTAAGTTTTCGATTTACAACTACAAAAGTAACAATTAAATATGAATTGCCAAAAAGGAAAGATATTTTTTTCCATCGCCCGCTTGCGTTATTCAATCTTTTGCTCTACCTTTGCCATGGAAACGGTTTACCGCCATGAAGAAAGACATTCTTATAATAATAACTCTGTTGCTCACACTCAGCGTGTCGTGCAACCCTAACTCCGGAAAAAGCATGAAAGAAAATCCGAAAAGCGATTGGGAAGAACGGTTGGAAGCCGAGCTACCCCTGCTCGGGCACCGAAATTGGATCGTCGTTACCGATATGGCCTATCCCCTGCAGTCGGCACCCGGCATTGAAACGATCTATGCCGATGAAGATTTTGACAAAATCCTGACAAAAGTGAAGGCATCCATCGATGCCCTCCCACACGTCTTCGCCCATGTCTATCACGACCGGGAAATGAACTTCTTGACCGATTCCCTCGCTCCCGGAATCGAGAAAGTGAAGGAAAACATCCGTCGGCTCTATGGCGAAGAGGCCAAGAGCATGGTGCACGAAGACATCATCACAAGACTCGACAAGGCCAGCAAGCTCTACAAAATATTGATTGTCAAGACGCCGCTGACCATCCCCTATACCAGCGTATTCCTCGAACTCGACTGCAAATATTGGTCGGCGGAGAGACAGCAACAACTTGATGATCTGATGCACAAGTAACTATCGGCGACCGACCCGCTAACCCTACGGGGAGCCGGGCAGCTGCCCGGCTCCCCCCGCGACGGCCTTCCGAATGACAAAGTCGGCGAAATCGTAGGACAAAATCGGCGACTTTGTCCTACGAAATCGGCGATTTCGTCAAGTTGTTAATGGCCTCTCGCCAAGCCAAGGAGAGTTGAGCAACTAGCCTATGAAAATCACCCGCTTCCAAAATGGTTGTCGGGCGTCTTCTCATTTTTATCGTTATTTCCCTAAAAAAGTAAAATAATCCATCGTTTTTTCTTTTTTTTTATATTAATAATGTACCTTTGCTGCCGTTTTCGGAGCATAGCCTTCCAAGACTATCTCCGATTTGATGTTTTTTTAGATGTTATCAAAACAATAAAGTTTTAGTTTTTTAGATGAATGTAATTACGAAAACAGTTCAATTGCCAGATGGCAGAACCATCTCAATTGAGACCGGAAAAGTTGCAAAACAGGCCGACGGCTCAGCAGTAATTCGCATGGGCAACACCGTACTTTTGGCAACTGTTTGTGCAGCAAAGGAAGCAGTTCCGGGTACAGATTTCATGCCTTTGCAGGTTGATTATCGCGAACAGTATAGTGCCGCAGGCCGTTTCCCAGGAGGATTCACCAAGCGCGAAGGCAAAGCTAGTGATGAAGAGGTGCTCACATCACGCCTCGTGGACCGTGCACTACGTCCACTTTTCCCAGCAGATTATCATTGTGAGGTTTATGTGCAGGTAATGCTTCTCTCCGCCGATGGCGTTGATCAGCCCGATGCACTGGCCGGCTTTGCAGCCTCTGCAGCCATGGCTTGCTCCGATATACCTTTCGATTATACGATTTCAGAGGTTCGCGTAGCTCGTGTAAACGGCGAGTATGTAGTAAATCCGACCTTCCAACAGATGGCTGATGCCGACATGGATCTCATGGTGGGAGCCACCAAGGACAACATCATGATGGTGGAAGGCGAGATGAAAGAGGTCTCCGAGCAAGACTTGATACAGGCTTTGAAGGTGGCTCACGAGGCTATCAAGCCGATGTGTGAGCTTCAGGACGAATTGGCCAAGGAGCTGGGCACCGACAAAAAGCGTGAGTATCAAGACGAGGTGAACGACGAGGACCTGCGCCAGGAGGTAAAGGGACTCTACGACCAAGTATATGCCATCAATCGCCAGGCACTCGAAAAGCAGGCTCGCCACGAAGCTTTCGACAAGATTATTGCAGACTTCCTTGAGAAGTATGACGGCAACCACTCCGACCTTTCAGGAGAAGAGCTCGAAGAGAAGCACGCTCTGGCTGCCCGTTACTACGAAGATGTGATGCGCGATGCCATGCGCCGCTGCATCCTCGACGAGGGCATCCGTCTCGACGGTCGCGCCACGACTGACATCCGTCCGATATGGTGCGAGGCCTCTCCGTTGCCCATGCCTCACGGAAGTGCCATCTTCCAGCGGGGCGAAACCATGTCGCTCTCTACCTGCACTCTCGGCACCAAGCTCGACGAAAAGCTGGTAGACGGCGTGCTGAACCGTGGTTATCAACGCTTTCTCCTTCACTATAACTTCCCTCCTTTCTCAACAGGAGAAGCCAAGGCACAGCGTGGCGTTGGCCGTCGTGAGATCGGACACGGACACTTGGCATGGCGCGGGCTCAAGGATCAGATTCCTGCCGACTTCCCCTACACCATCCGTCTGGTAAGCCAGATACTGGAGTCTAACGGCTCCTCATCCATGGCCACCGTCTGCGCCGGCACACTGGCGTTGATGGACGCAGGCGTTCCGATGAAGAAACCGGTTGCCGGTATTGCCATGGGACTTATCAAGAATCCGGGCGAAGAGAAATATGCCATCCTGAGCGACATCCTTGGCGACGAGGACCACTTGGGCGATATGGACTTCAAGACAACAGGTACAAAAGACGGGCTCACCGCTACCCAAATGGACATCAAGTGCGACGGCCTCTCTTTCGAGATTCTCGAAAAGGCTCTCATGCAGGCCAAGGCCGGTCGTGAGCACATCATGGGTGAGATGATGAAGACGCTCTCCGAGCCCCGTGCGGAATTGAAACCTCAGGTTCCCCGCATTGTTGCCATCGAGATTCCGAAAGAGTTTATCGGGGCGGTGATAGGCCCCGGCGGTAAGATTATTCAGCAGATGCAGGAGGACACAGGCTCCACCATCACCATCGACGAGATCGACGGCGTGGGCAAGGTGCAGGTTTCAGCTCCTAACAAGGAGAGCATCGAAGCCGCCCTGGCCAAGATCAAGGCCATCGTAGCCATGCCGGAAGTGGGCGAGGTGTATGAAGGAACAGTCAAGAGCATCATGCCTTACGGCTGCTTCGTAGAGATTCTGCCGGGTAAGGAAGGCCTTCTCCATATCAGCGAAATCGACTGGAAGCGCCTCGAAACAGTAGAAGAAGCCGGCATAAAGGAAGGCGACAAGATTCAAGTTAAGCTCCTTGAGATCGACCCGAAGACAGGAAAGTATAAGCTTTCTCACCGTGTTTTGGTAGAGAAACCTGAAGGTTATGTAGAGCGTGAGCGCCGTCCACGCCGTGATAACAACGGCGACCGTCGTAACGGCGGCCACCGCCCGAGCAACGGCGAGCATCGCAACGGCAACAACAATAACCGCCAGCCCCGTCGCTTCAGCGGCAATGAAAACGAGGATTATCGTCCCTCAGAAGAGGAAAATGAAACCCGGGATTTCAGCGATATCCTCGACCGTGATAACGATTAATCACACAATGTCATAACATAAATCCCCGCACTCTGTCTTGAATGCGGGGATTTTTATTGTTTGAGGCTTAAGACCGGACATTAAATCTTGAACTCCATGGCGAAAGTCTGGTCCTTCGTTCTCTGAGGGAGCGTAACGATTACCTTGCCACCGGCCTTCCGGGTTTTCAAAGACTGTCCCGTGCCCAGAAGCCTGACACTGCCCTTTGGCAGATTTCCTGTCCATGAAATCGTTGCGGGAACCCTTTCTCCGTCCTTCACGGTATAGATGGCATAGAGTTTCCTACCGTACTTACTGGCCGTGAACCACACATTCCCGTCGTGATAATTCTCGGTAATGGTAGTGCCGTAGATCGCCTTTCCATTCACATGCAGCCATTCCCCAATCTTCTCAAGGCGCTTTACAGCCTCTGGTTCAATCAGCCCTTCGGGGGTCGGTCCGACGCCTAAAACGAGGTTTCCTCCTTTTGCCACAATCTCAACAAGTATGTTAATGACCTTATCGGCACTCTTCCAGGTCGGACGGGGAACCCATCCCCAGTCGTTCGTCAGCGTGATACAGCTCTCCCAAGGATAATCAAGTTGGGTCTCGGGAATGGTGCGCTCGGGGGTCTGATAGTTCTCATAAGGACCATGGATGGTGCGATCTACCATGATAATACCTGGCTGATGAGCGCGCGCCATCTTTGCTATACGTGCCATATCGAGGGATTGCTTCCTGTAAGGATTCACCCATCCGCCGTCAAGCCAGAAGATATCCACCGGACCATAGTTGGTCAACAGTTCCTCCATCTGGTTATAGACAAACTTCTGGAAACCGGCCCATTTCCAAGGCCACTTGTCTATATCGTAGTTCACATTGCGGCCGTTCTTGATGGGATAGACATCCCACCAGAAATCTTGCGAATGCCAGTCGGGCTTAGAAAAGTATTCCCCAATCATGAAACCCTTGTCCCGAAAGGCCTGAAGCACATACTTCAGCACATCCCGCTTAGGGTTATCCTTGAAGGCATGGTGGGCTATAGAATAGTCGGTATACTTGGAGTCGTACATGCAGAAACCGTCATGGTGCTTAGTCGTAAAGATCATGTACTTCATACCAGCCCTCTGGAAGACACCAACCCACTGGCCGGGGTCAAATCTTGTAGGATTAAATTTATCGGCAAGGCCCCAATACCAGTCTTTGTATTGCTGATAGGTCATGGTTGTGTCGCGGGTTATCCAGTCTTCATCGCATATCGACCACGACTCCACGATGCCGGGAACGGAGTAAATGCCCCAGTGCATGAGCACGCCAAATTTCAGGTCCTGCCAGTTCTTAAGCTTACCCACGACTTGAGGATCAGTAGGCCACTCATAGGTTTTGGAACGCTCATGAATCTCTCCCTGCGCACTTACATTCAGCACAAAGCCGATGAGAGCCAGGAAAACAATAGCCATTCTTTTCATAAACATCAAGTTAGATTTTTGGGTAAAGATACAAAAATTATTTTGAGATATAGTATTATTTTTTTATTTTTGCAGAAAAATCAAGGATGAATAATGAATAAGATACTCATAATACTTCTCTTGCTTACATTCTCATCAGGACTTCCGGCACAAAACGAGCCTACCTATCTGAAGACCTTCGAATACGACAAGCGCATCCACGACTTCGGAACCATACTGGAAAAGGACGGCAAAGTGAACCACACTTTTACTTTCACGAACAAGGGAAGCCAGCCCATCGCCATCACCGAGGTGAATGCCTGGTGCGGATGCACCAGCGGCGAGTTCAGCAAGAAGCCGGTTGCCCCCGGAAAGACAGGCACGGTAACCGTTACCTACAACCCCCTGAACCGACCCGGGAAATTCTCCAAGGAGGTGGTCGTGCTACTGAACGACGGCAGGAATTACACCCGCATTTGGATAAAGGGGAATGTGACAGGCTACCTGCACCCCGTTACCGAGGACCATCCTTACGCCTTCGGCAGCGGACTATACATGGGGTATAAGGTGTTGCCGTTCAGCTCTTTGAGACCCGGAGAGTCATATACCTTTGAGCAGAGAATCGCCAATGACACCGACAAGCCTATGGTCGTGGAGTTCGAAAAGACACCTGACAACCGCATACTCAAGATGCCCGACAGGATAGAACTCAAGGCCAAGGAGCGCACGACCTTCAAGGTTTCCTACAAGGCAGTAAGGCAATACCCCTACGACCGCTACATCCTTGTCAAGATTAAGGTAAACGGGAGACATGTCAAACCGATGCGCATAACCTGGTTTGGCAGCAAAGCACGGCAAGTGGAACTTTAAAACATCGACGATATGAAAGCTAAAAGTCTATTATTAAGCGTGCTGTCCCTGCTCCCGACGAGCATGATGGCACAGAATGAGGTGCCCGCACCGGTTACCCCCCTCCCCAACGAGAATCAGGTGGAATGGCAGAAACTCGAGACCTATGCCTTCATCCACTTCGGCTCCAACACTTTCGGCGACCGCGAGTGGGGCTACGGCGACGCACCGCTGGAGAGTTTCAATCCCCGGAAGCTTGACTGCGAGCAATGGGCCAGGACGCTGAAGGCCGCCGGCATGAAGGGCATCATACTCACTTGCAAGCACCACGACGGTTTCTGCCTGTGGCCCACGAAATACACCGACTACAGCGTCCGCAACACTCCTTACAAAGACGGGAAGGGCGATGTCGTGGGAGAACTCTCAGCGGCATGTAAGAAATACGGGCTGAAATTCGGCGTCTACCTCTCCCCATGGGACCGCCATCAGGCCTTTTACGGCACACCTCTTTATATAGAATACTTCTACTCACAGCTTCAGGAACTGCTCACGCAATATGGCGACATATTCGAAATCTGGTTTGACGGCGCCAACGGCGGCGACGGCTATTATGGCGGAGCCCGCGAGACCCGCACCATCGACCGCCGCACTTACTATGACTTCCCCCGCGCCTACAGGATGGTTAACGAGCTTCAGCCTAAAGCCGTCATCTTCTCCGACGGCGGCCCGGGCTGCAGATGGGTAGGTAACGAGAACGGATATGCCTTTGCCACCAACTGGTCTTTCCTTCGCATCAACGAAGTCTACCCCGGTTATCCCAACCATTGGGAGCTGCAGTCAGGGCACGAAGACGGCGACACCTGGGTTCCTGCCGAATGCAACACCTCCATCCGGCCAGGATGGTTCTATCATGAGAGCGAGGACGGCAAGGTGAAAAGCGTGGATCATCTCGTAGACTTGTATTATCGCAGCGTCGGCCACAACGGCACCTTCCTCCTGAACATGCCCATAGACAAGGACGGCCTGATACATCCCGTCGACTCAGCCCGTGTCATTGCCTTCCACAAACAGATCTCCTCGGAGCTCAAGACCAACCTCTTGCTGAAAGGCGTGAGCATCAAGGCCTCGGATGTGCGCGGCAAGTCGTTTAGTGAAAAGCAGCTTACGGACGGCCAGTTTGATACCTACTGGAGCGTGAAGGACAACCAGAAAGAGCCCTCCTTGCTGCTGTCTTTCAAGCGTCCTGCCAAGCTCAACCGCATCATGTTGCAAGAGTATATCCCCTTAGGGCAGCGAGTTCAGAAGTTCCTCGTCGAGTATCGGCAGGGCAAGGAGTGGCTGCCGCTGAAGATGAACGAGGAGACCACGACCATAGGCTACAAGCGCCTGCTGCGCTTCAAGACCATCCAGACCTCGCAAGTCCGCATCACTTTCCAGAAGAGCCGCGGCCCCGTATGCATCAACGAGTTGGGAGCCTATTATGCACCGAACGCCAAAGACCTGTTCGTAGAAAAGGTGGAGGATGTGGAGAGCCTGCCGTTCACGGTGAGCGAGACCCTCGCCGATGCCGTCGTCTTCGACCTCGGGAAGGAGCAGCAGCTGAAAGCTTTCTATTATCTGCCCGACCAGAGCGCACAGCACAAGGGCCTCGTATCCCACTACGAGCTCTATGTGGGCAAGGAAAAGGGCGACATGAAGAAGGTGGCGGAGGGTGAGTTCTCCAACATTCGCAACCACCCCATCATGCAGGAAGTGCATTTCACCCCCACCGCCGGCCGCTACCTGAAGCTGAAGGCAGTGCGCATGGTCAGGGAGGGAGAGCCCGTCGGCTTTGACAAATGCGCTATACAATAATTCAAAACATTCCTAACTTATATGAAAAAAGCACTTACACTCGTCGTGCTAAGCCTCCTCGCGCTCGGCACGGCGGCACAGAAAAAACTGCCTTACCAGAACGCCAAGCTGCCTGTTGACGAACGCGTGAGCGACCTCCTGCAGCGAATGTCGCTCGAGGAGAAGGTGGGACAGCTGCGCTGCGCCCTCGCCTGGAACTACTACGAGATACTGGGCAAGCGAGTCGTGCCCTCTGAATCCTTCCGAAAAGACCTTGAGGAGGGCAGCATCGGCATGCTCTGGGCCACCTTCCGCGCCGACCCCTGGACACGGAAGAGCCTCTCCAACGGGCTCACGCCCCAGCTGGCAGCCAAGGCGGCAAACGCACTCCAAGATTATGTGATGAACCACACCCGCTGGGGCATACCGCTCTTCCTGGCCGAGGAGGCTCCCCACGGCCACATGGCCATCGGCACCACCGTCTTCCCCACGGGACTGGGACTGGCCGCAACCTTCTCTCCCGAAGTGGCTGAAGCCATGGGCAGAGTGGTGGCCAAGGAAGTGCGCCTGCAAGGGGCGCACATCAGCTACGGTCCCGTGCTCGACCTTTCGCGCGACCCGCGCTGGTCGCGCGTGGAGGAGAGCATGGGCGAAGACCCCGTGCTCACCGGCACCATGGGGGCGGCCTTGGTGCGGGGACTGGGCGGAGGCGACCTCTCCAAGCCTTATTCCACCCTCGCCACGCTGAAGCATTTCATAGCCTACGGCACCACGGAGGGCGGGCAGAACGGCAACCAGAGCATCATCGGACAGCGCGACTTGCTGCAAAACTTCCTCCCGCCGTTCAAGAAAGCCATCGACGCGGGGGCTCTCTCCGTGATGACCTCTTATAATTCACTCGACGGAATCCCCTCTACGGCAAGCCGCGAACTCTACACCGACCTGCTCCGCAAGCAGTGGGGCTTCCGCGGATTCGTGGTCTCCGACCTCTACAGCATCGACGGAATCTGGGAGACCCACCATGTGGCATCCACTCTCCAGCAAGCCGGGGTGATGGCGCTCACGGCCGGCGTCGACGAGGATCTTGGCGGCAAGGCCTACGGAGAACTGACAGACGCCGTAAGGAAAGGCATGGTGAGCGAGGCGCTTGTCGACACCGCCTGTGCCCGCATCTTGCGGCTGAAGTTTGAGATGGGGCTCTTCGAACATCCCCATGTGGATGTGAAGGCCGCCCGGCAAGTGCGCTCCGAGGAACACAAGGCCATAGCCTTGGAGGCCGCACGCAAGCTCATCACCCTACTGAAGAACGAAAACCACATCCTCCCGCTGAGCAAGGCGGCCAGGGTGGCCGTCGTAGGACCCAACGCCGACAATGTCTACAACATGCTGGGCGACTATACCGCACCGCAGGAAGACGGCAATGTGAAGACCATCCTCATGGGCATCAAGGCCAAACTGCCGCAAGGTAATGTGGAATATGCAAAGGGATGTGCCGTTCGCGACACCCTCCACAGCAACATCGACGAAGCGGTGGCGGCAGCCAGGCGTGCCGATGTGGTGGTGGTGGCGGTAGGCGGCTCCAGTGCCCGCGACTTCAAGACCAGCTACAAAGCCACGGGGGCGGCGGAAACCGACATCAAGAGCCTCGCCGACATGGACTGTGGCGAGGGCTACGACCGTGCCACGCTCTCCCTGCTGGGCCATCAGCAGCGGCTGCTCGAGGCTCTCCGGAAGACCGGCAAGCCTCTGGTGGTGGTCTATATAGAAGGAAGACCCCTCGACAAGGCATGGGCAGCCGAGCACGCCGATGCCCTACTCACCGCCTACTATCCCGGACAGGAAGGCGGAACGGCCATTGCCGATGTGCTCTTCGGCGACTATAACCCTGCCGGCCGGTTGCCCGTCTCGGTGCCGAGAACCGTCGGACAGCTGCCCGTCTACTACAATAAGCGTGCCCCGAAGGCGCACAACTATGTGGAGATGAGCGCCCAGCCCCTCTATTCCTTTGGCCACGGACTGAGCTATACCACCTTCAGTTACAGCAATCTGCAGATCCACAAGCAGGGCGAAAAAACCTTCTGCGTATCGTTCGATGTTACCAACACAGGTAGCCGCGACGGCGAAGAGGTGGCACAGCTCTATCTCCACAACGAGGTGGCGTCGGTGGTCCAGCCCATAAAACAGCTCAAGCACTTTGCGCGCGTATATATAAAGAGAGGTGAGACGCAGCATCTGGAGTTCGACATTACGCCCGAAGATCTCGAGATCATCGGCAAGGACCATCAGCCGGTGGTGGAGCCGGGCGACTTCGAGGTGCTCGTAGGCAACTCCTCCGACAACATCCTGCTCCGGGGAAAACTCACCGTGGAGTAGTCCGCGGCCATTTGCGGGAAAAACAAGTGCGGCTCCCGCTTTTCCTGTTTGCGGCTTCCTTCCCGACAAAATCGGCGAAATTGTCCGACGAAATCGGCGATTTTGTGCGACAATCTCGCCGATTTTGTCATGCTTCTTACCATCTTCTTTTTTCCCAGGAGCCAATCTCCTGATTCATAAAGGCAACTCGCGTATCAATCGCCCATATTGAAATCTTCTTTAAGAAAAGCAAAACATTCTTACCAAGTATCGACATATCCATCTAAAAGGCCTATATTTGCAAATAAATTAATTTATTATTTGTAACTTACTAAAACAATGACGGTCTTATGAAAAAGATTCTTTTTTTAGGTTTAGTGATGTTCCAGTGCCTGACGATGCAGGCCCAGGACTGGAAGTTCAGCGTCGGCGCAGGTGCCAACTTCAACGGTCCGGCCGGAAAAACGGCCAGCGAAGGCAGACGGTTCGGCTATCACCTGGGCGGAACGGCACAGTATGAGTTCAGCCAGCAGAGTAGCTGGTATGTTGGCGGAAGCCTCCTCTGGACACAGAAAGGAAATAAAATGACAATCGGAGAAACCGCTCCAGATAATAAGAAGATTTATAGAAAAGCATCTACAGACATCACTTATTTGCAGATTCCACTATTCGCCGGCAAGAACTTCGACCTGGGCGAGCAGGCGAAACTGTTCGTAGAATTCGGCCCGTATGCCGGTCTTGCGCTATTCGGAAAGAACAAGTATGCCGGCCAATCCACTTCCAAGATATTCGAGAAAAACGGCTACAAGCGGTTTGACGCGGGCCTCGCCATCGGCGCGGGCATACAGATTGCCGACCATTACCGCCTCAAACTGGGCTACGAGCACGGGCTGACAAACATTCGAAAGGGCAAAGACCCCAGCTATTACAACCGCAACATCACGCTCTCCGTGGGCTACGCCTTCTAAAGAAAGCACACAGAAGAGCCGCCTCTGTCTTCCCTGAAAGCAGAGGGGTAGCACACAGAAGCCTTCCATCCACCGCCCCACGCAGGATGGAAGGCTTTTTTCATTGCTAAAAACCGTAGCCTCCAGACAACTACATCATGGAATAGAACCACACTAAGAGCAGATACTGAGCATCGGAGGTAACCCCTTTCCTGAAGTGCGTCCTGAATGCGGAGAGGGCTTTGGTGATATGTTTTTCCACCACTTTGACAGAGATGCCGAGCTCGGCGGCAATCTCACGGTTCTTCAAACCTTCGAAGCGGCTCATCGTGAAGATTTGGCGAGAACGGGGCGTGAGCGTTTCCATCACCTTCTCTATCTGCCCGCGCAACTCCTCATAGAGCAGCGGGGCGTCGGCCTTGTCGAGAAAGTCATAGTTATACAGTTGCTCATTGCCGCTCACACGGGCAAGAAAATCCACCTCATAGCTATTCACCAGCGCCCTGTGCTTCAGGTAATTCAGGCATCCATTGCGCACCATCGTGAAGAGAAGAGCCGACAGGGAGATATAGGTAAGCGTCTCTCGTCGCTCCCACAGACGGGTAAAACAGTCCTGGACGATATCTTCAGTGTCGTCGACATCAGCTATGAAATGCGACGCATAGCTGCGCAGGCGCGGATAATAGGTCTTGAAGAGATACTCAAAGGCCTCACTCCTGCCACCGCGAATGTCGTCCATCAGGATTTGAGAGTCTGTGTAATGACGCATTGAATGCTGGAAATCTTATGGCAGCAAAGATAGACAAACTTTGACAGCCAAGCAAGAAAAATCGGAAAAAAAGAATCTTTCCCCACGGCAAGAGCCGCATGGCCCCTCCTTTCTTTCACCCCTCTTGGGCATTGGGAAGCGACAAGAGACGAGCCTCTTACCGACTATTCGACTACTCTTCTCCTGCTCTCCCGCGACAATCTAAAACTTATATCCGAAGCCCAGGTTAAGATAAATGGAATACATATTGAAAGTAACAGTCTTGAAACTGCTCTTGAAAATATCGTTGAAGGCCCAGGTAAGGTCGGCATTAACCGTGAAATGGCTGAAGGCTCTCCAAGTAGATCCTATCTGTGCGCCGTATTGCAGACGGCAGAGATCAGAACTGAAATCGTAGGTAGCTGTTTTTCCGTCGGTAAACTCCGCCTTTTCGCCTGTAGGATTGCCCTCACGGAGATAGCCATCACTTACAACTCCGGAAAACTCGCCGTCTATGCGATAGGAAAGATACATGCCTGCCCGCACCTTCCAGCTGTCATTGAATTTATAATTTCCCATCAGAGGCAGAGTAAGGAATGTGCTGTTATAATCCGTCTTCACATGTCCCGTCCAACGACCAGCCACCTTGCTGCCGTCGTTCAGTATCTCCGTGCTATAGTTTTTCACTCTTGCCCCTGTGATCATGCCCTTCTCCTCGACGCGCAAACCTGTGGAAACTCCCCAGTTCCTGTCGTGCCCCAGCCATTTGGTAACGGTAGCTTCAAGCACCCCATTCAGCTTCGGACTGTAGCTGGTAATCTCACGAATCTCCTCAGGCAACGGAAGAGGCGAGGCTCCACCCAGATTCACGCCAGCCTTCACCTCATATTCCCAACCTTTTTCTTCCGACTTACGCAGGGTCTGGTTTCTATCCTGTTGCGCCATAACCATAACCGGAAACAGACTCAAGGCCATTGCCATGAGCCTTTTGGAATATATCTTCTTCATCATGACTTTATTCATAATACAGATTTACTTCATCAACATACAGCGTGCTGCCTACAGCACCATTGAAATAGGCTCCCTCGGCACTTGACGACATGACGATAGCGAGATTGTATTTGCCGTTGCGCAGTTTTTCTTTATCAATCGCCTTGCCATCCAGTAACTTGAACTTCGCGGAGAAATGAGTCCAATCATCCGTCTCCCTGCGGTCTTCCACCTGAGCCATCATAATGATATTTTCGTGAGTCTTGATGTTGGTTCCGTCAAGGTAGGGCACATCGTCAGTTACCTCATACATCACGGCGTAAATATCGAAGATATCTTTCTTGCCGGGCACTTCCGTGTTATTCTTATTTATATATGTCGCGCCGGCCTTATATTTATAATAGCCGCCGATACCCTGAGGCACTTTCCGGAACGGTGCTCCAAAGTGGGTGGACTTGGCCATCTCTATTATGTTAATCTGGAAATCGCCGATAAAGAGATTGCCCGCTGCCAAGGGAGCCTTCATCATGATTCCGAAACCACCCGTGGAGCGTGTAACGAGCTTGGCACACTTGCCCTTGAACCCTTCTTCTGCCTGACTGGTAGGATAATCAGTAGCAGGTGCGGCACTGTTAGTAATCATGAATCCCGCGTTGCCGCTTCCCCAAGCCATCTCTTTTCCTTCCAAAGTCTGGTCGTAAAAGATATGAAAGAACCTCCGAGGTTCTGCTGACGGATCGTCCTCATTAGCATATTCATAGAACCTGATGTTCTCAAAATGATATTCCGTGGCCAAGTCTTCCGAGATGAACGAAACTTTATAGGTTTTCTTCCACTGACCATCCTGAGAGGTAACCGTGTAGGTCTGTGGCGTGGTAAAATCTCTCGGCGTACCACTGGCGGGCTCTATGCGAGCTCCCTCGGTCAGCGTGAAAGCAGGTGCCACGCTCGTCAAGTCTTCCCATCCATTGACATACAACTTCACTTCCGTATTTGTGATAACAGGCTCACGAATGAGCAGATCTCCACTTACGGTACACATCAATATATCAGCCTCGGCATTCTTTGCCTCGTCCTTGATGCACGATGAAAATGGCAGAGCACAGCATGCGAGCCATAATACAGTTTTAGCTATTCCTTTTAATTTCATAAATATCTACCTTTAAGGAATTCGTGGTAATCCCCCCTTTTTCATAAGAGACACCAGAATTCGTCTAAAGAAACCTCTGCAAAGGTAGGCATTAATTCGCAGATTCGTTTCTTTTTCCGGATTTTTTTCCTCTTTTCACTACACTTCCCTCTTCTGGGATTTTATTTTATCGCCAGATGACAGAGAAAAAAAGTTCAGGAAGAGGTGGGTATTCCTTTGTTCGGTTGTTTTATCAATAGTTTAACATGAATATAATGTATGCTTAAGAATGCGAAACAGCTGGCCACCCGCTATTTTGAAGGTAAGATAACCCGAGATGAAGAAAATGTCCTGTTCGAATTTATAGGACAAGGCGATGACCAGCGTGCTCTCTTCCATCGTTGGGAAACGGAGTGGGAAGAGCAACAAACTGCTCATGCAGAAACCGAACGGGCTTGGCTACACTTTGCTTCAAACACGATCGAAGCAAAGGCCAAGTCGGTTGTGGTTTTGACCTTGCGGCACCGCATTGCCATCGCGGCGGCCGTAACGGCCTTGGTCATGATTACCGCCTTTTCTACCTGGCAACTTGTAGACAATCTTCCGGGACATGAGTTTGCCCTCACAGCCCCTATGGGAAGCAAGACACAACTCACCCTGCCTGACGGCTCGAAGATATGGCTCAACGCTGGATCTACCCTCAAATACACCTCACAGTTCGACAACAAGAACCGTGAAGTAGAATTAGAAGGTGAAGGATATTTTGAGGTGGCCAAGAAGAAAAACGGTGCCCAGTTCGTGGTAAAGACTCATGGATATGATGTGGTGGTAAAAGGTACGCACTTCGATGTTTCCGCCTACAAAGACGACCAGTTTATCAAGACCTCCCTGTTGGAAGGTGCCGTATTGATTGATGCCGGTGAAGACCGACTCATGATGCAGCCGGGAGAAATGGTAACTCTCAACACCGCTACCGGCACTCTTACTAAAACCAACTTCAACAACGATGCACACGCATGGATAAGAAACATGACCGACTTCGACGAAATCACCCTTGAAGATTTCGTCAAGATTCTGTCAAGGCAATATGCCGTTAAAATCCATATCCTATCCAGCGAACTGAAGACTACCAAACTCTCCATCTCTCTCCGCAACAAGGAAACCATTGACGAAGTGCTCGATGCCCTCCAGCGCATCACCAACATGAAGATTACGCGCAACGGCAAGAATATCTACATGACAGAATAGTCCGGATGGCCTTGACCGCAACAGGGTAGGATAATGAAAACCAAGGTCTGTGCCACAGAGATTAAGAACTACTAATCATAAAATGTCTAACTTAAACAAACGGTAAAACACAATGAAAGCAAAGCAAAGCAAATTGCTAAGAGCCTTTCTTTTCGTTGCACTGTTTCTCGGATCACTCGGGATAAACGCCCAGACTGTTACCAAGCAGTTTAACAATGAGAGCCTGAAGAATGTCCTGAAAGAAGTGGAACGACAAACCAAGATGTCTGTCATCTACAAAGTGGATGAGGTCAATGCAAACCAGAAAGTTACTGCGACCTTCCGCTCTACTCCAGTTCGCGAGGTGTTGAATCAGGTTTTGGGAAACAACCTCAGCTATGAGATTGACAACAGGATGATCATCATACACAAAACCAGTACCAAGCCCTCTCCCCAACAGCAAAACACGGCTGGGCCTAAAAGAACCATAAGGGGACAGGTCTTCGACGATACTGGGGAACCGATAATAGGAGCCACCGTCAGGGTGAAAGGCTCTAACGAAGCTACAGTTACCGACATGGATGGCAACTTTGTCATTCCAGCCTTGGAAGGCAACAGGCTCGAAGTATCCTATGTCGGTTACACGACAAAAGAGATAAATGCCCAGAATGGTGTCGTGGTCAACATGGCCCAGGATGAGAAACTACTCAACGAGGTCGTCGTTACTGCCCTTGGCATCCAGAAAGAAGCCAAGGCTCTGTCGTATAATGTACAACAAATTGTTGGAGGCGAGATCACGGGCGTCAAGGACGCCAACCTGATGAACTCTTTGACCGGTAAAGTCGCCGGTGTACAAATCAACTCTTCGTCGTCCGGTATCGGTGGCAGTGTCAAAGTCGTCATGCGAGGAGCCAAGTCTATCAGCAACAATAACAATGCCCTCTATGTCATCGACGGTATCCCGATGCCTTCACTCCAGACTACACAACCTTCTGACTACTTCTCCGGACAGGGACAATCTGGCGACGGCATCTCCATGATTAACCCTGAGGACATTGAGAGCATATCGGTGCTTTCCGGAGCCGCGGCCTCTGCCCTCTATGGCAGCGAAGCGCAAAACGGCGTCATCATGATTAAAACGAGGCGCGGCGAGGAAGGGCGTACCAATATCACCTATGCCAACAACACAAGCTTTTTCACACCATTCATCACCCCAGAGTTCCAAAATACATACGGAGCTGTCTCAGGGGAATTCCAAAGCTGGGGACCAAAACTGGCCAAGACAAGTGGCTATGATCCGCTCGACTTCTATAAGACGGGCTACAATGTGGGCAATTCCGTAACCCTTTCTACCGGAACGGACAAGAATCAGACTTTCATCTCACTAGGTTCTACGAATGCAGAGGGAGTCGTCCTTAACAACACTTTCGACCGTTACAACTTCGCCATCCGTAACAATGCGAGCATGTTCAACGACAAACTGCACCTTGACCTGAGTGCAATGTATATGAATATAAAGGAGAACAACATGGTTTCAGAAGGACAATATATGAATCCGATAGTTCCTGTCTACCTGCTTTCCCCAAGTTACAGCCTCGATACCTACCAGCTTTATGAGATGTATGACGAAAGCCGCGGCTTCAAGACACAGTATTGGCCCTGGGGAAACCAGGCTCTCGGCATGCAGAATCCTTATTGGATTACAAATCGCGACAATCTGACTAATCACAAGAATCGCTTCATGGTAAGCGGCGGTCTCACATACGAGATAACCAAAGGTGTTAAGATTGGTGCCCGTGCAAAGATGGACTACACCTCAGGTCTATACGAGAAAATGTACAGTGCCTCTACCGACGGTGTCTTCGCGGAAAAGTATGGGTTCTACGAGAAAAACGACGAAACGACCCGCCAACTTTACGGAGATATCATGTTGAATATCGACAAATACTTCGGCGACTTCTCATTCATTGCTACCGCTGGCACAAGCATCCAGGATGTTAATTACAAATACTTCTCCCTCGGAGGCAACCTGAACTCCGTAGCCAACAAGTTCTCCTACGACAACTTGAATGTACCGAGTTTGAAACCAGACGAAAATCGCTACCACGACCAGATTCAATCGCTTTTCGCTACCGCGCAACTTGGCTGGAAAAGTAAGTTCTATCTGGATATAACAGGACGCATCGACTGGGCTTCCGCTCTGGCAGGCACCGACTCCAAGGCTGTGGCCTATCCCTCTGTAGGGCTTACTGCCATCATGACAGATTTATTTCCGACCATCAAAAGCTACTTCCTCTCGTTTCTGAAGTTCCGTGGTTCTTACAGTGAGGTTGGTAATGCTCCTCGCCGCTATGTTCCCTATCAGACCTATCCTTTGGAATCTGGGACGCCACAGACCTCTACTACATATCCCAACAACGATATCAAGCCAGAGCGCACGAAGGCATGGGAAATAGGCTTGGAATCCCATTTCTGGGGCAACAAACTGGAATTGAATGTATCTCTCTACAAGACTTCCACCTACAATCAACTCTTCAACCCCACATTGTCAAGTTCATCAAGTTATAACTCTATCTATATCAATGGCGGTCAAATAGACAATAAGGGTATCGAAATCAGCCTAAACCTAAACCAGCCCCTTGGTCCTGTAGTCTGGAATACCACATTCACCTATTCGCTCAACCGCAACAAAGTGGTTAAACTCCTTGCTCCGACCAGATTGGCCAACGGCCTGACTGTTTCGCAAGACCATCTCGACCTTGTAAGACTGGGCAATGTAAAAACGATGATTACGGAAGGCGGTTCAATGGGCGATCTCTATGTAACAGCTCTCACGACCGATGCCAAAGGCTTTATCTATGTTGACTATCAAACCAATGAGGTCATGGTAGACAAGAATGCCGGACCTTATGGCGACGGCTATATCTATGCCGGAAATTCCCAGCCTCTCTACAATATGGGCTGGCGCAACAGCTTTAGCTGGAAAAGACTCACTCTCGGCTTTCTCATCAATGCCCGTGTAGGCGGGAAGGTCGTATCCCTCACACAGGGACTGATGGATGCCTATGGTGTTTCCAAGCGCACTGCCAATGACCGCGACGCCGGTGGGGTCATGATAAATGGAGCCCGTATTCCTGCCGTTCAGAAATATTATCAGACGGTAGGTACAGGTGCAGGATCCATGTATGTATACAGTGCCACTAATGTACGACTTGCTGAACTCTCTCTTAGCTATGATGTCCCCGGTAGGTACAGGTGCAGGATCCATGTATGTATACAGTGCCACTAATGTACGACTTGCTGAACTCTCTCTTAGCTATGATGTCCCCATTGCAAAAGTTGTGCCTTGGGTCAAAGGCCTACATATTGCCTTCACCGGCCGCAATCTACTGATGTTCTATTGCAAGGCTCCCTTCGATCCGGAACTTACGGCAAGTACGGCTACTGGTTTTGCAGGCATGGACTACTTCATGTTGCCAAGCATGCGCAACATTGGTTTTTCTGCAAGAGTAAATTTCTAATGATTGAAGAAAAATGAAAAAGATTTCAAAATACATGATGATTTTCAACGGTCTGCTGATAGGAAGCCTGTTATGCTCTTGTACAGGTAACTTCGAGAAGTGGAATATAAACCCAGATGAGGCAACCGAAGACGAAATGAAGCAAGACAACCTGAACACGGGTGCCTACTTCTCACAGATGGAAAGAGGCGTGTTCATCGTCGGCAAAGACCTTGGCGGTGAATATCAAATCACCGAGGCTTTAGAGGGCGACCTCTTCGCCAGTTATTTTGCCACTATCACCACTTGGGGCTATACCACTTATAACAATGACCATTATGCCCTCTACCAAGGATGGTATAATGCACCTTTCAACGATGCATACGAGAAAATCATGCAGCCATGGAAATCCATCTATGACGCTACCGACGCTACTTCTCCTGCCCGTGCCATGGCAACCATTGTCAAGGTCTTCGGCATGCATCGCATCACCGATATGTATGGCCCCATTCCATATAGCAAGTTCGGCACGGCGGTTAAGATCCCTTATGATAGCCAGAAAGATGTTTACTATAAATTCTTCGAAGAACTTGGCGAAGCCATCAGAGTCTTGACTGAATATGCCAGTACCAATTCCAGCGCCTATCTCGCCGACTACGACAATGTATATTCCGGTAATGTTTCCAAATGGATTAAGTTTGCCAACACACTCAGATTGCGCCTTGCAATGCGCATCTCAAATGTAGACGAAAGCAAAGCAAAGACCGAAGCCTCCGCAGCCATCAACAACGACTATGGCCTGATGGCTGTCGCTACTGATGATGCCATCCTTCACCAGAGCACATCGCTTACTTTCCGACATCCTCTTTGGGAAATCGGCACAAGCTGGGATGATGAGCACATGAGCGCTACCATGGACTGCTACCTGAACGGCTATAGCGACCCGCGTATCTCCTCTTATTTTCAGCCTACTGCCAAAAACGGCGACTATCGCGGCGCAAGAAACGGCATGGCCAGGCCGAACAAAGACAGTTATAAGGATGTAACTTCCCGACCGAACTTCCTTCAGAATTCAGATATGAACTGGATGCATGCCGCGGAGGCTTATTTTCTCATGGCAGAAGCTAAACTGCGATGGAATATCGGTACAGAAACAGCACAAAGCTACTATGAAACGGGCATTCGAACATCTTTTGCTTCTGCTAAGGTCTCTGGTGCAGATTCATATATCACCAATACAGAAAACCTGCCCAAAGGCAACTATGTAGACCCGACCAACAACCGATCTACAGATGTAAGTGGCATGCTTTCCATGCTGCCCGTCGCTTGGGATTCCCATGCGAGTATGGACACAAACCTTGAGCGTATCATGATTCAGAAATGGATAGCCCTCTATCCTGACGGTCAGGAGGCTTGGAGCGAGATGCGGCGTAGCGGCTATCCGGGATGGGTCCGTATATCGTCTTATAACTATCAGTCAGAGGTTTCAAGCAATGAGATGATCAGCCGGTTGAAGTTCCCAACGACGGAATACTCCAACAACAGCGAGAACACCAATGCCGCAGCCAGTCTGCTTGGAGGTGGCGATACTGCCGGCACCCGTCTCTGGTGGGATGTCAAGAGATAAATTCGCAACAACTAAAAACATACAGCATAAAATGAAAGCAATTAAATGTCTATTCGCTTTTGTCCTGTTAGGAACCTTCATGGCCGCCTGCGATACCGACCAGGAAACTGAGTCCATCCAAAATCCGAAAACCTTCAGCGACCTTTATTACCAAAACTTGCGCGATTACAAGAAAAGCGACCATGCCATTTCTTTCATGTGGTTTGCCCAATGGAGCGCACAGAACTCGATGGCCGTACGATTCAATGGTCTGCCAGACAGTCTGGATATCTGTTCCATCTGGGGTGGTGGTATTCCTCCTAAAGAAAATACTCAACTTTGGGAAGACCTGCGCTTTACCCAGAAGGTGAAAGGCACCAAGATGCTCTATGTGGCTATCGTCCGTCTCGGCGCAGAGGATGACATCCACGACTTCAAACAAGTATTGAATAAAGCTTACAAATACGAACCTGGCGACCCTATGCGTGATACGCTGATAAACAAGGCCATCGATATGTATGCACTCTACTATGTAGACCAAATTTTTGAAAACGATCTCGACGGCTTCGATGCAGACTATGAGCCCGAGGGCGACATGCTGACGGGAGCCAATATGCAACGCTTCATCAAGAAGTTAGGGGAATATATGGGGCCGAACCCTTATCAGACCAAGGAAGAACGCTTAAAAGTCATTCAAGAACGGTTTGGCACTGAGCATAATGATGTTGATAAGCTACTCTGCGTAGACGGAAATTTTGAGGAATCCGTACAAGAATACTGCGACTACTGGTTTATTCAGAACTATGGCGTCAGCACACCCTATGCCCGTTCCGGCTGTCCTGTCGAAAAACAGGTGTTCTGCGTAAACTGGGGCGACAACTGGAATACGGATGGCACCCAGCTGTATAATCAGGCAAGATGGGAACCCGCCACCGGCCACAAGGGAGGCTTCGGCGCTTTCTATGGCCAACGAGACTACTTCATTCATGAGTATAATCCCGAGCCTTACAAACGCTTCCGCGAGTGTATTCAAATTCAGAATCCTGCAGTTCATTAATAAAAGAAAGGAAACCCCAAAATGAAAAAATACCTGTTTCTATCATTGTCTCTCATCCTTGCCCTTTCGGGCTGCAAGGAAGCACCAGACTTCGGAGACTCCGTCTTCATTACAGGGACACTGGGCTTAAATACAATACGCTTCGCCATTGACGGCACCTCCAGCATGGGCATCACCGTTTCTTCAAGCGCAAAGGCCACTGAACCCGTGCAGATAGAAATAGCTCCGGCGCCAGAATTGCTTGATGCCTATAACAAAAACATGGAGCGTAACTATCAGCTACCCGCCTCAGACGCCTACTCCGTCGGTGGCACTACCGTTACCATCTCTCCGGGAAAGTCGGTCTCATCCGCTTTAGAGCTTACTGCCGACGGCAATAAACTCAAAGATGGGGTTTCCTACTGCCTGCCCGTAACCATCAAGAGCGTGAATGGCGGCCTTGGAATTCTCCAGTCTTCATGCACTGCTTACATCATGTTCACGAAGGTCATCACTTCCAAGGTGGTACAGATGAGAGGTGGGGCCTCTTTTGAGATTCCCACATTCGCAGGTAAAAACGCCACGGAAAGCCCGATATACGCCATGAACCAGATGACACTGGAATGTAAGGTGCGACCGTCCAACCTCTCTTCTCAGATTGCGGAAAGCCTTATCAATCCCATCATGGGCAGCCACGAAAGCCTCTTGCTTCGATTCGGCGACGGCTCTAACATTCCCTCCAACAAATTGAACTTTGCCAAAGTTTCTATCGGCACCAATTATCATCCCGACAACAAGCCACACTATGAGTCGACTTTCGAGGAGACATTCGAGAACGATAACTGGTACCATGTGGCTGTTGTCTACGATGGTTCCACCGTAAGATTCTATCTGAACGGAAATCTCGAGATAGAGAAAAGCACAACAGGAGGCCAGATTAATCTGGCAATGTCATACGGAGGCCATGGGTGGGACGACACCTTCGCCATCGGACGCAGTTATGGCAACCACTGGACCTTCAAAGGCTGCCTGAGCGAAGTGCGGCTCTGGAATGTTGCCCGCTCGCAGTCTCAGCTCGAGGAAGGAATGTGCTATGTAGATCCCACAACGGAAGGATTGCTCGCCTACTGGCGCTTCAACGGGCAGCTTCAAGACGACGGCAGCGTGCTCGACGAGACCGGCCATGGGCATAATGCCCATCCAAAGGGCAACATTTACTGGCTGGAGAACCAGAAATGTCCGTTCTAATTCAAAACCCACAAAACCATAAATTTTGAATAAGATGAAATTAATGAACATATTATTGCTTGGAGGAGCGCTGTTCTTCGGAACTGCCTTGACCAGCTGTAGTAGCGACAAAGATTACGATGTAGACAGCTACCCGTATACGCGTGCCTATTTCGCAAAGGCAAGGACCACTACCGACGGCATGATTGTCAGCACTCCCGTAGGCATCGTAACGAGCCTGACGAATCAGATCATCATTAAATCGACGGTAGCGGCAACTTCAGATACCAGGATTACGCTTGGCTTCGACAATAGTCTGGTGGACAGCTATAACAAGTCTAAGGGAACAACCTATCTGCCGATGCCGGAGGGCGCCCTCGAATTGAGTTCCACCACCGCGACAATCAAGAGAGGAGAAATGGCATCCGTCGACACCATCAGCGTAACGGTCAACAAGGCAGAGGCCGCCCATCTCAACGATGCCAATGGTTACCTAGCCCCGATAGTCATCAAATCGGCTGACGGCGGCATGCAACCCAGCTCCGATGCCGCAGTAGTCTATGTGTGCCTGCGCTATTCCGAAAGCAGCATCAACGATGGCGCAACAGCCTTGCCAGGATCAGCCTATAACCTATCTTTGGCACAAGATGAGTGGAAACTGGTCTCGTCCAAGAACTTTGATGAAAGTACATTCACGAATCTCTTCGCATCCAACAGCTGGAGCCGTTATTTCGCGTTTAAGGAGAAGGCCGAAACCGCACAATGCGTTATCGACCTCGGCAAGACACAAAACATAACGGGATTCCTCGCATCGAGCGGATTGATGAAAGGAGCCAATGTTGAAATCAGTACCGACAACGCCTCGTGGACGACCTTGGGATATACTGCCGACCATAAGACATTCTCCATTCAGGAAGGATGGAGCTACGCCGAGTGGTATGTGCTCTATGCTGCCATGCAGGCCCGCTATGTAAAAATCAGCATCGACCTTGACCAAGACTCCGATTACTGGCAATACCTGAGCTACAGTTGGGGCAAGAGATACTGCTCATTGAGCGGCTTCAACATTGCCGTACAATAGCAAAAAGGTACAGATGAACACTCTAACAACAATATTGGTTTTGATGATTTTACAGATAACTTATCCATGCCGACCATGTACCTGACAACCTCCTATGAGATTACAAACGGCTTGTAACAGCATTACCAGCTGTTTGTAACGATATTACCAGCCGTTGGTAACGAGGTTAGCACTTACTGGTAATTTTCCGGAGGACTACCGACCCTTCACCTCATCGAGGGCTTGAGAAAAGGAAATGGCGCATAACAGTCGGCCGGCACATACCAGAACATCAATTGAGCTGAATTAAAGATGACGGAATAGAGAAGTATCGTGCCAAGCACTTACTTCTTCCCGATTCACCCAGCTTTATCTCTTTAAAAACTTTGCATGCCCTAAAAAATATTAATAAATTTATAACCGATTATATCAAAAATGCAAAACAAACTGTCAAGATGCCGCCGATTAACTTCCCCATAGAGGGGACGAATGGGCTTTCGGCAAACTCAAATAACTGTGAATATTATTATTTATCAATGTCTAACTTATAATTAATAAAGTGCAATCTCTATGAACAAAAAGCAAATCAGTTTGCTAAAACTGTGCTTTTCCGTAGCTTTCTTTGTTGCTTCATTGACAATTTCAGCTGATAACACAGCTTCTACTGTCATGTCTACTCAGCAGGCGAACGATAAGCAAGTTAGTGGTACAGTTCTTGATGAGGCAGGCGAACCGGTAATTGGTGCGACTGTAACTGTCAAGGGTACTAATTTAGCGACAGTTACCGACATCAATGGTAACTTCTCTTTCAAAGTTCCGGCGGGAAGTACGCTCGTCGTGTCTTATGTTGGTTACTCCCCAAAAGAGGTGGCCGCGACAGGGACAGGCCTTAAGGTACAACTCTCTCAGGACGAAGAAGTACTGAATGAAGTGGTGGTTACGGCCCTCGGTATCAAGAAAGAAGCAAAAGCTCTTTCTTACAATGTGCAGCAGCTCAATAGCTCGGATGTTACAACCGTAAAAGACGCCAACTTCATGAATTCACTCGCAGGCAAGGTGGCCGGTGTTGAAATCAACTCAAGTTCTGCCGGTGTCGGCGGCGGCGTTAAGGTTGTGATGCGTGGCGCGAAGTCGTTGAGCCATGACAACAACGCCCTTTATGTAATTGACGGCATTCCATTGCCCTCACTGACTTCTGCCCAACCTAACGATTATTTCTCCGGCGCTGGTCAGAGTGGCGACGGCGCGTCAATGATCAATGCCGATGATATCGAGAGCATCTCTGTATTGTCAGGTGCTGCCGCGTCCGCATTGTATGGCATGGACGCTGCCAACGGCGTAATCATGATCACCACCAAGAAGGGGCTTGTGGGTAAGCCACGCCTGACCTATTCTAACAATACCTCTTTCTATACCCCATTCCAGTATCCAGAGTTCCAGAACACTTACGGCACTTCTACCACAGGAAGTATGTTCAGCTGGGGCGCTAAACTCGCCGAAGCAAGCAACTACGACCCTATGGATTTCTTCCGTACAGGCCTGAACGAGGCCAACTCGCTGACCTTCTCTGTGGGATCAGAGAAGAACCAGACTTTCGTTTCTGCTGCTTACAACGACGCACAGGGCATCGTGGAGAACAACGGCGTGAAGCGCTACAACCTTGCTATCCGCAACTCTACAGACTTCCTGGACGACAAGCTGCATCTGGACTTGAGCGCTATGTATAGTAATACGCGAGCAGAACATGATCTCTTCCGGCCAGTACTTCAATCCAATTGTTCCTGTATATCTCTTCCCGGCCGGCGAGGATATCCGTAAGTTCTATGCTTATGAGCAGTTCAACCAGAGCCGTGGTTTCAAAACCATGTACTGGCCTTACGGCAACCAGGGATTGGCAATGCAGAACCCCTATTGGATCATCAACCGCGATGACTTCATCAACCATAAGGATCGTTTCATCCTCTCTGCAGGTCTAACTTACAAGTTCGCCAAGGGCTTCAGTCTGGCTGCCCGCGCAATGATGGATAAAACCAACACCACCGCAGAGAGGAAGTACAGCGCAGGTGGCGATACTTTCTTCGCAGGTCAGTATGGCGCATACTATATCGGGCAGGAAGACACCCGTCAGCTCTACGCCGATGCCATCCTGAACATGGACAAGTATTTCGGGGAATTCTCTGTAAACGCTAACTTGGGTACTTCCGTCAAGGATGTGAACTACAACTATACCTATGTAGGCGGTCAGTTGAACACCATGGCTTCTAACGCCAGCACAGACTACGCTCACGGTTTCGTATTGAATAATGTAAACCGCAAGGGCATCACCGATGACTGGTTCAACCAGATTCCTAATCAACACCATCAGGTACAAAGCGTATTCGCTACCGCTCAGGTGGGTTGGAAGAGCATGATCTATCTAGATGCCACCGCTCGCAATGACTGGGATTCTTATCTGGGTAACACCCGTTTCAAGAACAGGGGATTCTTCTATCCTTCAGTAGGTCTTAGCTTCATTCTCACAGATATGTTTCCCGTGCTGAAGAGCAAGGCCGTTTCATTCGTAAAGCTCCGTGGCTCTTACTCTGAGGTGGGGCACGCTCCGGTGGCTTTCGCTCCTGGTGGCACCTACGAGTACAAGAACGGATCAATCGCTACATCTTCACAAATGGCTAACCCTAATCTGGAACCAGAACGCACCAAGTCATGGGAAGCAGGTCTGGAGACTCACTTCTGGGGCAACAAACTCAATCTGAATGTAAGTGTGTATAAGACCAACACCACCAACCAGTACTTCACTCCATCTTTGTCAGCTGCCTCCGGTTACACCTCAGTGGCTATCAACGGCGGTCTTGTGGAGAACAAGGGTATCGAGGCAAGCCTGACATTGAATCAGCCTCTCGGCGCCGTGAAATGGTCTTCTACAGTTAACTATACCCTGAACCGTAATAAGATCAAGCAGCTGCTTCGTCCTACCACTCTGAATGGTCAGACCGTATCTCTTGATGCTCTGGATGTACTTAACCTCGGTTCTGTTAAGGTACGCCTCACAGAGGGTGGTTCTATCGGCGACCTCTATGTAACGACTCTGCAGACAGACGAGCACGGATTCATCAAGGTGGACTATACCTCTCGTCAGGTTGCCGGTGTTGACGCTGGACACTATCAGTATGCTGGTAACACAGCTGCTAAGTACAACCTTTCCTGGCGCAACAACTTCAGCTATAAGGGAGTGAATCTCGGCGTGCTCCTGACAGGTCGCTTCGGTGGTCGCGTTGTCAGTCTCACACAGGGTTACATGGATGCCTATGGCGTGTCAAAGGCTACCTCCGATGCCCGCGATTTGGGCGGCGCGCTCGTGAACGGCGCCCGCATTCCGGCTCAGAACTTCTATCAGACCGTAGGTCCTTCTGTAGGTTCTTGGTATGTATACAAAGCTACCAATGTTCGTCTGGCTGAACTTTCACTCGGTTACGATGTGCCAATTCACAAATATGTGAACTGGATTCAAGGCTTGAATGTATCCCTCGTGGGCCGTAACTTGATCATGTTCTACAATAAGGCTCCGTTCGATCCTGAGTTATCAGCAAGTACAGGTACCTTTTACTCTGGTATCGACTACTTCATACAACCAAGTCTCCGTAACCTCGGTTTCTCTGTAAAAGTTGACTTTTAATTAGACAAAGCGATATGAAATCATATAAATTCAGAAACATATTCAGCACTGCTGCTGCCGTGGCTCTCACAATGGGCTTCACTGCATGTACAGGCAATTTCGACAAATGGAATCTCAACCCGGCAGATGCTACAGAGGCCCAGCGTCAGGTGGACAACCAGGCTGTAGGCTCTCCATTTTCAACCATGGAATATGGTGTGATGCCTGTAGGCAATAACCGTGGTGGTTCATTCCAGATTGTAGACATCCTCGCTGGTGGCCAGTTTGGTGGTTACTTTGCCAACCTAAAACCTGCTTACGGCGTAGGTGCTACTCACTATTCTCACTATGTATTGCCTGACGGATGGGTGGATGAGGCATATAAATATGCTTATCAGGATGTAATGCAAAACTGGAACACCATCAAGAAGGAGAGTGAAAAGACAGGAGGCGACAAGAACGCCCTCGCACTGGCTACAGTGGTAAAGGTGTTCGGCATGAGCCGCCTGACAGATATGTACGGCCCGATCCCTTACTCTCAGTTCGGTTCTGGTTCTACTTATGTGGCTTACGATTCTCAGGAGGATGTATATAAATCATTTTTCGCTGAGTTGGATGAGGCTATCGAAACTCTGCAGGAGTTCCACAACCAAGATGCATCCGCTAAGTTGCTCGCTAACTTCGATAATGTATACGGTGGTAATGTGGCTCAGTGGCTGAAGTTTGCCAACACACTCCGTCTCCGTTTGGCTCTTCGCATTTCTTACGCTAACGAATCCCTCGCTAAGGCTGAGGCTCAGAAGTCTATCAACGCTGTAGACAACTTCATGACGCAGAAGGAAGATGCTGCCAAGATTGGCGTATCTACCGGTAAGAACCCATTCTATGAGGTTACCACTGACTGGCAGGACTTGCATATGGGTGCTTCTATCGACAGTTACATGAATGGTTATAAGGATCCTCGTATCTCTACTTACTTCACAGAGCGTAATGGTGGCTGCCATGGTGTACGCCTTGGTCTTACCAACATCAACAACACGCCCTACATCAACTCCACTTCTCCTGCCATCTTCGGTGAGCAGGATCCTGTGCTTTGGATGAGCGCTGCCGAGGGATTCTTCCTCCGTGCAGAGGCTAAGGTTCGCTGGAACTTAGGGTCAGAGAGCGCTAAGAACCTCTATGAAGAGGGTATCCGCACTTCATTTGCTGAGCACAGTACTTCCGGTGCAGAATCTTATATCAACGACGGCAGCTCTAAGCCAGGAGACTTCGTGGACGCAAGTGGTCAAGGTGGCGACACTTCTGCTCGCGGTACCATCACTATTAAGTGGGACGACGGCGCAAGTGTTGAGGAGAAGCTCGAGCGCATTATCACTCAGAAATGGATTGCCATCTATCCTGACGGACAGGAGGCATGGAGTGAATATCGCCGTACGGGCTATCCGAAGTTGTTCCCGACCATGAACGACCTTAGTGGGTTGAGTCTGCAGAATCTTCAGATCCGTCGTCTGCGCTTCCCAACAACAGAATATCAGAACAATGCTGGCAACATGCCTCAAGCTGTATCTCTGCTCGGTGGTGCTGACAATGCTAAAACCCAGCTCTGGTGGGATAAGAAAAGTCATTAATTCCTAAAATTGAAAGACTGATATGAAATTTTTAAGATATATATTACCAATATTGTTCATCGGTGCTTGTATAGCTTCTTGTGATACAGAAGATGAAGCTGTAGCAATACAGAATCCTACGACTTACGATCCAATGTATTACCAGAACCTGCGCGACTATAAGAAAAGCGACCATAGCATTGCTTGGGGATGGTTCTCTGACTATACACAGAGGCTCTCACCTGCTACTCGCTTCACAGGCCTTCCAGATAGTATGGATATCGTTTCTCTATGGGGTGGTATCCCAACTCTTGATTCTACTCTCGTTGATGCTCATTATCTCCCTGAGGTTGAGCCAGAGATGCGATTCGTCCAAAAGGAAAAGGGCACTAAGTTTGTTGCTGTTACCATTGTCCGCATCCGCGGTTTCGCTGATTTCTATGATTCAATCTGGGTGGCCAAGAACGATCCTCAAGAGGCTATGCGTGAGTTTGGCGGTTACCTGCTCGCACAGGTATTCGAGAACAATCTCGATGGTCTTGACCTAGACTATGAGCCAGAGGGCGACCCCTTGAGCGGTAGCAACTTCGACTATTTCGTAGAGTTTCTCGGTAAGTTTGTAGGCCCTCAAGCCAACGAATCCAACACTTATGATGCCAAACTCGCTCGCACCCGTTGGGTAACCAAGAAGACCACAGAAGGTAAAGATACTCTTGTGAAAGAGTCTTACTGGGAGACTAAGACCATCAAGGGTGATCCTACTAAATTGCTGTGTATCGACTACTTCAGCGTTACTCCAAGTGCTGCCACTCTTCCTTACACTAACTGGTATGTAAACCAGACTTATGGTGGTAGCGCAGGTCGTAAACCATTTGGCAGCTGCCCTACAGAGAAAGTGGTTTACACAGAGAATGTGGGGGACAACTGGCAGGCTACGGAATGTGGACAGTTGCTCAACTATGCCCGCTACCAGCCCGCTACGGGGCGCAAGGGCGGATTCGGCGCATTCTTCATGCACCGCGACTATACCAACTCCGGTTTCGGCGTAAACAACTACGCTAATATGCGTCACGGCATTCAGATTCAAAATCCTGCCATGCATGTGAAGAAATAACATTCAATCTTGTTTTTAAAAAGAGAAAAGATAATGAATAAATTGAAATATATGGTTCTTGGCTTGATGGCCGTGGTCATGGCATCCTGCGAAATGAAGGGTAACGCCGACTATAGTGATGTGGTATACATCTCAGGAACAATGGAAAAGAATACCATCCGTAAGGGTTTTGAAGGTAACGATAGTGTTGACCTTACCCTTTCATGCACAGGTATCGTGGATGCTCCCATAAACGCTACTTTCGAGGCAGCTCCCGAGCTGTTGGATGCTTACAACGCAACGAACAACTCTGACTATGTAGCTCCTCCTACTGACGCTTACAGTATTGCAAATCCCAATGTAACCATCCAGTCAGGTCAGCATGTTTCTTCTCTGGCTAAGTTGATGATTGCAGATCCAACTAAGTTTGAGGAGGGTAAGAGCTATTGCTTGCCTATTCGCGTAAAGAGCGACGGCAACTTACTTAAGGCTGGTTCCGTGGCCTATATCGTATTCGTGCCTATCATCACTGTGGATGTGGCTGATATCAACGGTAAGGCATTCTTGGTACCAGGCTTCCGTAACAACGAGAAGTTGGGGCACCTCTCTCAGCTCACGATGGAGTGTAAGGTATATGTCAACCAGTTCCAGCACAGCAACCCATACATCTCTTCCCTGATGGGATGTGAAGAGAACTTCCTGCTGCGTTTCGGTGATGTATCTTGTGATCCTGACCAATTACAGTTGGCAGGTGGTAAGACCGGCGCTCCACGCTGGGACCAGCCTGATAAGGGTACAGCTCACGCTACAACCTTCCAGACCCACTTCCCAACCGGTAAGTGGTGCCACTTCGCTTGTGTATACGACGGTGCCAAGATCCGCATGTATCTTGACGGTGTAGAGATGGATGGTAGTCCGGTAGACGCGACAGGTGATATCTCGCTTGTTTGGAGTTACGATTACGGCACTTCCTATGGAGACAACAATGGTCCATTCGCTATCGGTTACTCTGCCGGCGGTCGTTACCTCAATGGTCGCGTATCTGAGTTCCGTGTATGGAATGTGGCTCGTACCCCAGCTCAGTTGCTCAACAACATCTGCTATGTAGATCCACAGTCTGAGGGTCTGATTGCTTACTGGCGCTTTCAGGGTCAGAGCGATGTCTTGCCAGACGGTTCAATCCGCGACTGGACAGGACATGGCTATAACGCTGTAGCTCGCAGTGGCGCACCTGCATGGGTTCACAATCACAAGTGTCCATACTAAAATTCAAAACTATAAATATAAATTTTGAATACGATGAAATTAAAGAATATATTATTGCTTAGCGGAGCGCTGTCCTTAGGGACAGTCGCTCTCACAAGCTGTGGTAATGACAAGGAGACTTTCGATGTGTTTGGAAGCAACAAGAACCTCGTTTTCTTCGACACAAATACCGCAACAGAGAAGACCACTACCATCTATAATACTCCTATCGGTGTCTATGGCACAGTGGATGGCACTTTCAGCGTAAAGGCCCAATACGGAACAGATGCTACCATCGTATTGGGCGGTGAGGCCGACCTCTCATTGGTGGAAGGTTACAACACGAAGCACAATACCACTCTTAAGGCTCTTCCCCAGCAGGCAGCAAATGCCTTGCAAATTAACAATGTGGCTATCCGCCCAGGTTCCAACCTCGCGGATACCACCATGACAGTAACTCTTCCCGAGGAGGCTTGCGCACTTCTTACCGAAGAGTCTTATCTCGTTCCTGTACGCCTGAAGGTGCTCAGCGAGAACAGGGGCACATCTCCTTACGAGGCTGCCGTAAATGAGGATTATGGCACAGCTTATGTTATCATCAAGAATGCGGCAAAGGACTTCATCACGATTTCTGACAGTAATGTAAAGAATGTCTCTATCGCCAAGACTCCTGCCGGTGTGTTCGGCCAGATCAACGCTAAGTGGGACTTCAGCATGTATGACAATAAGGATGCGGAGGTAACGGTAAAAGCTGAATTCGACAATGGTTTAATTACTGCTTACAACACAGAGAACAAGAAGGCTTATAATGCTGTCCCAGAGAACATCCTGAAGCAGTTGCAGGTTACTCCCGGCAAGATTTCCAAGGGCCAGAAGACTTCTTCTACACCTCTTACTATAAGCGACCCAAACAACGCATCCCAGGATCTGCCCTTAGGAGAATATGTAATTCCCATTCGCCTGACGGCTACTTACTCTAACAGCCAGACTGCTCCGTTGAGCAATGCCTATATCGTGATCAATGTAAACGAGACTTTGATCAATGACAACGCGACCTCTTTCTCTGGTTCAGAGCTCGATAACTCTGGCTGGTCAGCAGTTTCTGCATCAGGTGCGGGCTTGAGCGTTGATAACTTCAGCAGCCTGAAGGATAATGGATATTGGCCATTCAAGCAGAAAGAGGATAACACAAGCTTCGAGATCGATCTGGGTGGCACACACAACCTTACTGGCTTTGCGATCAATGGTCAAGCTATAAGCAGCTCTGTAGTTGAATTCAGTGCTGACGGCTCTACCTGGGTAACTATCGGAAACACTTCAGAGCACAAGAGTGTGAATACAGGCGGCTGGCCTGCTGTTTATGCTTATGTACTCTATGGTGCTGTTCCAACACGCTATGTTCGCGTGAAATGTAAATTGAATACAAACTTCTGGGGTTGGTCTTATTTGAACTACAGCTGGGGTGCAAGCTATTGCTCCGTTACTCCAAGGTTCTATGAGTAATCGCCAGACAGAGAACTTCATGATACTGAGCGCCCGTCCTTCAAAAGGGTGGGCGTTCTTTTAAAAATCAAAACATCCTTTTATGAAACGGTATATACTTCTTTTCATCTGCCTATTACAGTTCTCTTTGGTTTTCGCTCAGAGCAATAACGGTGAACCCAACTTCCTGAAAGAATTCACTCCCAATGAGAAAACGCACGACTTCGGCAGGATTCTCGAGAAAGACGGAAAGGTAAGCACTACATTCACCTTCATCAACAACACCAAGAAGATAGTAGCTATCAGCGATGTCAATACTTGGTGTGGCTGTGTAGTACCAAAATATACCAAGAAAGGCATACGCCCTGGCGAGACCGCCAAGATACAGGTGGACTTTGATCCGGACCACAAGTCAGGCAACTTCGTGAAGCAGGTGGTTCTCCTGCTCAATGGTGGCAAGGAATATACTCGCGTATGGATAAAGGCCAATGTCATCCCATTCCTACATCCTGTGAAGGAAGACCATCCTTATGATTATGGTGAAGGACTCTATATGAGTCAGCAGATTTTACCGTTTCCCGACCTCAATCCGGGCCAAAGTCATTCCTATGAGCTCAAGCTTGCCAATAATACCGACAAGCTAATGACCATAGAATTCAGGCGCAGCCCCAACAACACGGTGCTCAAGATGCCGGAGAAAATCACCCTGAAGGCCAAGGAGCGTACTTCGATCCGTGTCAGCTACAACTACTTCCGCAAGCACACGGTTACACGCTCTATCAGGATTGTTCCCGTTGTCAACGGCAAGGAGTGCAAGCCACTCAAGGTGAGATGGAACGCAGGAAACAACAAGTTCCGGCTCCTGAACTAAGTCCGGAGACGATAAAAAGCAAGAAACCAACCGATGGGAACGCATAAGCAGACTCATCGGTTGATTTTATTGATATGCTTATTTACGACAAACAGAAAAATCAAACAACTTCTCCCATCCGACAACTTCGGCGAAATCGTCAGACAAAATCGGCGAATTCGTGGGACAAAATCGGCGAATTCGTCAGGCAGGAAACGGCTTCCTACTCTATCACGAAGTAGGGCTTATCGGCATCTCCATATTCTCCACGATACTCAAAACCCTCGAACTGAAAGCCGTTGAGGGGTTCCGGCTTCTCCAGACGATGAGTTATCACATAGCGCGCCATGGCTCCCCGACAGGTCTTGGCATATACCACGACAGTTTTCAGACCGTCGGCCTTACGAACCATAAACTGCGGCTGAACCACGCGAACGCTCTTCTCCACTCTCTTCCAGTCGAAGAGATGCTGGAATTCCTCCGTCGCCAGATGCAGCAGAATGCCGTCGTCGGCCTGCACGGCATCGATGAGAAAATCTGTCAGGCGCGACTTCCAGAACCCGAACATATCCATGCCTTGTGCCCATGGCAACCGCACCTTACCTTCCAGACGATAAGGATGAATATCATCGAGGGGGCGCAGAAGACCATATAAAAAAGAGGTTATCCACAGGTGATTCTGAGCAAAGAGGAAATCGTCTTGCGTGAAACGGTCGGCTTCCAAATACTTATAAGCCTGTCCATAATAGCTCAGAACGGCCGGGAGCAGCTCTTTTTCATTGAAGAAACTCATGTAACGCGCATTGTTCTGAGCGGCTATCCTGGCATTGCAATGCAGCTGTTGCGAGATTTCTTCCTGGCTAAGACCGCACATGTCGAGGGCGAAGTGCCGGGCCTCGTCCTGAAAAGCCGGGGGCGACGAGAAAGGAACCGCCGCCCGGGCAGCATCTTTCATCGTCTTTGCGCATGCCAGCAGTATCTGCATCTATCCGAGAATCTGCTCAGCGTGTTCCTTCACCTTGATGTCCTTCGGTCCCAGGATGCGCTCGATGATACCTTCCTCATTGACGACAAAGGTCGTGCGGAATGTGCCCATCGTTGTCCGTCCGTACATCTTCTTCTCCCCGTAGACCCCAAGCTCGGTAACGAGCCGCTTCTCCGTATCTGCTATCAGCGGGAACGGCAGTTGGTATTTCTCGATGAATTTCCTGTGCGACTTCTCGTCCTGCACGCTTGCCCCGACAATGGCATAGCCCTTCGCGAGGAAGCGATGATAGTTGTCGCGCAGATTGCAGGACTCATTCGTGCATCCCGGAGTCGAGTCCTTGGGGTAAATATAAAGCACGAGCTTGTGCCCCGCGAAATCGCTCAACTTAATCTCATTACCGTCCTGATCCCTGCCGAGGATTTCCGGCAGTCTGTCTCCCACTTGTTTCATATTCTGTCTGTTTTGATGTTTGCTATCTCCCGACAAAGATAAGAGATTTTTTCCAAACCGCCATGCCGCGTTCCAGAAATTTATCCAATTAGGAAATCAGCTAATCCATGGCCAGACGACGCCTTGTTCCGCCTCGACTTCTCTGTTCCTGCCGTGTATCTTCATTATAGGAATTCCAATAGAAATATTATCAAGCGGATTGTGGACAAGGAATATCCTACAAGAGTAAGAGAAGATGTAATACACGATGAATATAAAACTGGAGAAGAACAAAAATCATTCGATCCATGCAGTCGCCATAGAATTATGGGTCAGTAGGAAATCCAATATGATCCTATGAAATTCTACAGTTTCATCTGCTTGAGGTCTCTCGTTTATGAAAGGCAAATAAAAAAAGAGTTACTTATTGCAACTCTTTGACTTTCAATGTGGACCAGGTAGGGCTTGAACCAGGGACCTCCAGATTATGAGTCTGATTGACCTGTATTTCATGAAATAACAAATAATATTAAAATGCAGTAAATAAAGCAGTTACACATTTTGTACTTTTCACGAAATTCCTTAAATTTGCAGCAGTTTGCACGTCGTAAGGTCACCTGAAGGTCACCCTATTTCGTACTAAAACCACAGTAAACAAAGGATATTTCAAGCATGGAGACGGTTATTAAGGTCACTAAAAGCAAGAAAATTGCGTCAAAGGCAGGTTCAAGAGGAGATAAGTGTCTTGCAAAATTCACTTCGTCAAACGGTAGTGTGTTCGGGTCTCTGACGCTTGACATTCGTAAAGCGGCTGAAGATTACAGCCAAGAGCTTCCTGTTGCCGTGCGTGTAAGTTATGACAGCCAAAAGGTGTTTCTCAGATTGGGAGTTAAATACACCATGTCCGATTGGGTGGGCCTATGCGATTATGAGAAATCGGGAAGGCGTGTGCAGCAAACAGAACGCAATGATCTGAAAGAACTATTAGCTGGTGTTGAACTGATGACAAACCAACTGATTGCTGAGGGTAACTTCTCTCTGCGAAGGTTGAAAGATAGGTTTCAAGGGAAACGAGACGATACTTGTACTATTTATTCGATTTGGGACAAATATCTACAAACAAAGCGGGAGGAAGGCAAGGTTGGTTCCGCTCGTTGTAGTGGGGACGTAAAAAGTCGTTTTATAAAAGATATGGGTGAAAGCGTTGCCTTGACAGATATTGATAAAAACTTCGTCCAACGTTGGGTGAGAACTATGAAGAAAGGTGGGTTGAGCGCTACAACCATAGCAATTGACCTACGTACTTTCCGCACAATTGTCAATATAGCCATAGAACGAGGGCTAATTAACGGCAATACAAAGGAAATGTTCAAAGATACAGGCTATAACAAAGTATGCAGTCGCAAGCATGAATTCCTTGACGTGGCTACGATGCGCAAGCTCTACAACTTTTGGGAAGCTGATAAAGCAGTAGACGCTGATGGGAAGGAGTTGTTCCTGCCCAGGGAGAAGTATGCCATCTTTCGTGATTTAGGGCTGTTCCTATTTATGTATTTAGGCGATGGTCAAAACTTAGCTGATACATTACGCCTGACCTATGATGGCTGGTACTTTGCTACACATGGCAAACAGCTCCGTTTCCTGCGCCACAAGACAAGGGACAGGAACGAAAGTGCAAGTGAAGTTATTTTCCCTGTCACGCCCGAATTACAAAAGATTATTGATAAATACGGAAATAAGCCCGAACAAGGTAAGCGAGTTTTTCCTATCATGAGCGAATTCATTACCCCCGAAAAGGAAGTGTGGGTAATTCAAAGATATAACCGATATATTCGCGAACACATGGCAAAGATTGCACAACTTCTTGGCATGGAGCAGTGCCCCACTGCGACATGGGCAAGGCATAGCTTTGCTACTAACCTAAACAATTCGGGATCGGTGCCTTATAAGTATATCAGTGACAGTATGGGACATTGTGGAAATGGTGATATAACTTCAAATTATATAGGAGCCTATCCATTGGGGAAAATGCTGGAATATAACTGGTATTTACTGAATGATAAGAAACAAGATGGCAAAGAGGCACTTCTCGCCCTACTTAAAAATATGACCGATGAAGAGCGTAAGCAACTGTTGGCTTCGTTATAAATAATTTTATTATCAGTGGAAGTGGAAATAAGACTTTTAAAAGTTGCGAGTTCTTTAGATAATCTATATATTTGTAAGCATTAAGAAGAAAAAAGATGGAAGAGAACCTTTATAATATACAAGAAATCAGTTCATACAGGGAAGGAAATCGACTGGAGGCTAAGAAGGCAAAGGGAGGCATCCCTAACTCGATGTGGGAGACATATTCTTCTTTTGCTAATACCGATGGTGGTATTATATTGCTTGGTGTTGATGAAAAGAAAGATGGCTCTTTTGAAGTGTCGGGTGTGCAGAATGCCGACCAGATGCTGAAGGATTTTTGGAATATGGTCAACAACCGCCAGAAAATCAATGTTAATCTTCTTGTTGAAAAAGATGTGACGGTAGAAGATTACGAAGGCAAGAAAGTAATCTCTATTCGTGTACCTCGTGCAGACCGATACCTTCGTCCTGTCTATGTCGGTCAAGACCCGATGTCTGGCTCATACCGGCGCAACGGTGAAGGCGATTACCATTGCTCTCACGAGGAGGTATCGGCCATGTATCGGGATGCTTATCAACTGACCCAAGATCGTAAATTGCTCAAACACCGCGATATGAAAGTGTTCTGCATGGACACAGTGCATAGCTATCGGAATATTTTCAATATTTCTCACATCAATCACGTTTGGTCAAAACTGGATGATGAAGAATTTCTTGGTAAAATAGGAGCCATTGGTTACGATGCTGATGAAGGTAAGTTTTATCCTACAACGGCAGGATTATTGATGTTTGGGTATGAAAACGAGATTCTCTCAGAATATCCTCAATATTTCCTCGACTATCAAGACCATCGAGATCCGAGCATCCGTTGGGTGGACAGACTGGCTTCTTCAACGGGCGAATGGAGTGGCAACGTATTCGATTTCTTCTTTGCCGTTGCTAACAAACTTAGCCACGACCTTCCTCGTCCTTTCAAGTTGGAGGGAATGATGCGAGTGGATGACACCCCACTTCATAAGGCCGTGCGCGAAGCATTATTGAACACGTTGGTTAATGCCGACTATTATGGCAGACGTGGGGTGGTCATCAAGAAATATCCTGATGGTTACACCTTCGAGAACCCGGGTGATTTCCGAATAGGTATGAAAGAGGCCATGAGTGGTGGCGTTTCCGACCCTCGCAATGCAATTCTCTTTAAGATGTTCGCCCTCATCGACCTTGGAGAACGTGCTGGTAGTGGCATCCCAACTATCATCGATGGCTGGAAATCGGCATACGGTGAACAGCCGACGTGGGAAGACACGCACAACCCAGACCGAACCATTTTGAGACTACATTGCAAAAATCTTTCGGAAGTGTTGTTTGAAAAGGCTTCCGATGATATGATGGGAAATGAGTTAGCTGGCGGTAAAGACCATGACAATACGGCGATAAACGCAGAAACTGGCGATAAACCGGCGGTAAAGACAAGTTCCGGCGATAAAACGCCTAATGAACCGGCGATAAAATCAGAAACTGGCGATAACACCGGCGATAAAATACAGGTGATATTGAATTATATTGCGAAGAATGGAGAAGTTAAGACTTCAGATATAATGCAAGTATTTGGATTGAAGTCATCGCAATCTCGTTATTATCTCAGTACCTTGGTTGAGCAAGGGCGAATTGAAGCGTGTGGAAGTAATAAGAACCGAACCTATAAAGCAATATAATGACACTATACGATTTCTTTCAGGAGAAAATCCTTCCATGGTTTAAGGGTGATTACCAAGAATTCAGTTCCAAAACTGTTGATGGATATTCTCTCTATGTTGCCACATGGGATAAGGAACCGAGGCAAGCCATGATTACCACCAATGCACTGGCTCTATTACAGCTCATCTTTGATAGGCACTCTGAATCCACAGGAAACAAAGAAGCTGACTTACTAAGCTCACAAGTAAGTCGCTGGTACGTGAATGGTTTCACATCTGCCTATAATTACTGTCGCAGATATGACCTTGACCATCCCTTTGAGCATACGAACTTTGCTCAGTGGAGTGTAAAATTGAATTCGTCAGACGATTTGGAGCGTGGTGAATGGGACTTAGATATGTTCCGCAGATATACAATTAACCTTGGGCGGCGTGAGGGTACATTATTTTATGTTGCTGAGAAAGAAAGTTGTAATGGACAAATGGTAATGGAACATAAAGACCAGCCAAAAGAAAAAGCGAACAAACTATCACCAATTGTACCTAAAGCAGAAGATGATTATCATTTCCCTGATGGCTTGTTAGAAGAACTTTATAAGAGATTCAACGGAGAAATATTCAAAGATTTAACCTCAGCAGATGAGTTCAAAAGTATCATTACCCGCAAATTGCATACAAGTCACCTCGCCGCATGTTCGCAGAAGAAAATGCTCATGTATAAAATTCTGCATGATCTATCTCTCTTGTTGCCCGAGGATATTCGTGCCACTTGGCTCAAAGATATAGCCAAAGAATGTGGCTATAAAGTTGAAAATATTAACAAGAAGTACAAAGGGAGCGATAGCGTGACGGAAGCGTACCATAAAAAGATGGAACAGATTGGGCATATTTTCAGGAAATATAGTCGTACATGACAATTTTCTATATCTATCCTATACTCAAATAGCGTATCTCCACTTCGGAAATACGCTATTTGTGCGTTTCATACGATACCATGTGATTCCCAAACACGCCCACTTATTCCCACCTTTGATAAATCAACAGAATTCTACTAAAATATTTTTAAAACCAAATCATTGATTATCAATGTCTTACTATCAAATTTTACCTGTAATCATAAAAATATTTAGGTGCCACTTGTAGCCACTTTCCCACTTACGACATTTGCAGCATCATTTTTAAATTTCATGATATGAAAGGTAATTTCATTATGCTGCAAAAGGAAGACCTCAAAGAGGTCATTGCAGAAGTATTAGAGACAATGGTGGGCAAGAATCTGCTGAAAGAAACAGCTCTGGTAGAATCCACCGAGTATTTAACCCGCGACGAGCTGTGCGCACGCCTGCATATCACCTATACCACACTCTGGCGGATGGAGAAGCGTGGGGAGATACATGTGCATAAGATTGGCAGGCGCAACCTGTATTCCAAGCAGGAAGTGGACGCCTTGATTTCCAATGGGCTCCCAGCCAATACGAGCAATCAATAGAGCAACGCTATGGATAAACTGATCAAGACGATTCCCAAACCGCCTGAAACAGACTACATCCTGTCTTCCTTTCATGAGTTGCAGGAACAGGGAGCCGTTGACGCAGGTGGTTTCCATGTGTCTTCCATGAATGACTGCGTAAGGAGGGGCAAGTCGCTGCCTCCTGTCGTCGTCCTATATCCCAATATTGTCCTCGAAGGTGACCTTTGCATCATCTTCGGACAGTCGGGCATCGGCAAGACCATCTTCGCCATGCAGGTGGCAAGGGATATTGCGGCAAGGGGGAAGCGGGTGCTGTACGCTGACTTCGAGATGACACTGCGACAGCTGGCCCTCCGCTACGAGTCTCCGAATTTTCCTCCCACCTTCTTCCGTGCGGAGATGGACATGGAAGCTCCAGCTGGCGATGTGCTGAAGGGGATAGAGGCGGCAGCCGTGACGAATATGGCGGAGGTGGTGTTCATCGATAACATCACCGCCCTCAGCCAGTCGCTCGACAAGAGCTCCGACGCCGGTTCGCTCATGGCTTCTTTAAATGCCTTGAAACGGAAATATAACTGGACGCTGGTCATCCTCAACCATGTACCCAAAATGTTCTCCGGCTCCGTGCCTCTTTCCCTATCGGCCATACAGGGTTCCGCCAAACTCAATCAGCTCATAGACGATGCCGTGGGACTGGGGCAGTCAAGCCGTGACAAGTCTATGGTCTATGTGAAGCAGTGCAAGTGGCGCAATGGTGAAGTGGTACTCGATGCGGATAATGTGGCTTTATACGAGCGGACCAAGAACGGCGATGGCAATCTGTGCTTTACTTTCCGAGGCTATGACACGGAAGCCGTCCATCTGGAAACGGCAAGTGCCAGCGGGCGTGAGGAACTGAAAGCGAAAGTCAAGGAATTGTCCTCACAGGGCATGAAGCAGCAGGACATAGCCAGGGAATGCGGTATCACCCAGAGTAAGGTATCAAGGCTTCTGAACAGCTGATTTATGCACTTTATTCACTTTATGCAATATGCATAAGTGCATAAACTGCATAAAACACATGGAAAATATGGAAAATCAGGATTTGAAGAGAATATCGGCGGCCAAGGCTGCGCCCAATGATCGGATATTGATAGACATTCCTAAACTGGGTATAGGATGCCATTATTCTTCCCTTACGGATTATCTGGATAAGATGGCTGGTTATGATTCCAAACTGTTGTCGGGCATTGATCGCTTGATGATGGGATTTCATTTGGGTGCCGTCACCAAACTGGTGAACGGACACTGTGGCACGGTGTTGCCTCGGATAAATCGGAACAACAAGGTCGTAGGAGGAAGTGTGCAGTACTTTGATACGGACAGTGGGGCAATCCTGCAAAGAGAGCCCTTGGTGGAACATCTTTATAGCTGGTACTGCTTCGACTATTACACGGACGATGAGGTCTTCTTTGGCGAGCATCTGCTTTCAAACAAGCCTGTCGCCATTGTGCAGGAGGAAAAGACAGCCTTGCTGGGTACGCTGGCGGAATCGGCCGTTGACTGGTTGGCGGTTGGAGAAGGCTACAATCTCACCAATAACATGATGAGTAAACTGGCTGGCAAGCGGGTGGTCCTTTTCCCTGATGATATAAGCTGTGATTATTGGGAAGAGCAGTTCGGGGCAAGGTTCAAGGTGGACCGTGGCTTTGTCCATCGGGACATTAACCGATACCTGATTGACAGAATCAGAGGTCGTGGCAGTCCTTGAACTCGGGGGGGAAGAACAGGGCTCTGCCCTTGTTATAGCTCACTATAACTACCCGCTGCGCTTTCGTAGTTGTGGGCCCAAGGCCAGCCTTGGAGAACCAGCGGGGATGACTCTCCCCCTGCACCCTCCACTCGGTGGCATCTGCCCCCAAGACCCCTGACCAGAGCGTGACCCTCTCTCTGGACTCTCCGCTTAGGGAGCCTCCCTAAGAACCTTATGAAAAGAAAAACCAACAATCATTTAATTCCCTTTTGTTATGACACAAATGACATCGGTACACATCAAGCCCTGCAATATCGGGCAAAGTGAGGCACACAACCAACGGACAAAGGCATATCTCGACCACATCAATGCAGAGAAGCTTTATATCAGGAAAGACCTGATACCTGAGAACCAATCGTGGACATCGGAACTGCAAGGCGATATGACCTTGCGGCAGTATTACGATGCCATTGGCAGAATGGTGAAGGAAAAGACGGGCAGGGCCATGCAGACCAAGGAACGGGAGCGAATCAACAAGAAGACGGGCAAGGTAACCAAGATAGCTGGCTGTACTCCCTTGCGTGAGGGCGTCGTGGTGTGCAAGGCAGACACCACCATGGAGCAGTTGCAACATTTCGCCGATCTTTGTCGGCAGCGTTTCGGCATTACGGCCATACAGATACACCTCCATCGTGACGAGGGGCATTGTCTTGATCCGAATGACACATCTACATGGAAGCCTAACTATCACGCCCATGTCATCTGGGACTGGATGAACCACGAGACAGGTAAGTCCTACAAGCTGGACAATGAGGACATCAGCCTCGTTCAGGACATGGCGGCCGAGGCATTGGGAATGGAGCGCGGCGTTTCCAAGTTGGAGACGGGCAAGCTGCATCTGGAACGGAATGACTATATCGTGGCCAAACAGAAGCGTGAGTTGGATGAAAGCAAGAAACAAGCGGAGAAGCTGGCAAAGGAGAACGAGCAGAAAGTTCTCGCCTGTGAAAAGTTGGATAGGGAAATCCACGACAAGCAGGAAAAAGCCAATCGGGAGAATGGCAGCGCCATCCTGTCGGGCTTGGCCAACCTTGCAGGAAAGGGCAAGTATGCACAATTGGAGGCGGAAAATGAAGAAATGAAAAAACAAGTTGCTGCAATTCCACAAGTGGTTGCTCAGCAAGTAGAAACCTTAACCATTACCTATAAAGAGGAGATAACTAAGGAGCGGAATCGTGCTGATTTCTGGCTTGCTGAATGTAATAAACAAGAGCGTATCTACAAAGGATTGCTTACCAAATCGAAGAATCGGGAGGTTGACCTCAAGCAAGAGTTGCTGCAACGTGATAACATTATCGCTACAATGAAGGCTGGGCTAACAGATTTCCTACGAGGATTCACTATCATTTGCCAAAATGCCATTAATGCCGTTATCGACTTTGCCCATGACACTAAATTGCAGCACTTTACCTTCCCTCAGGCTACAGCCATCAACGAATATCTTTCTAAAGAGTCAAGCGACAGGCGTAATGGTGCCACGATTCTGGCTCTCCTCACCCGTCCCTTTCTCAACTTATTCGAGCATCAGAAAGGAAAGGCGGAAATCGAGAATGTGGTTGATAACTTTGACTATTATAAGGAAAAGCAGATGCTACAAGAGGAGATGAGAATCAAACCGAGGTTCAGAAGATAGATTGAAAGTTAAAATGGAATTATATTGATTTTTTTTGTTATCAATTAAGAAAATATATGTGTTTTCTTTTTGGTGTCGCAAATAATGTTTATCTTTGAACACATAATGATAAATTCGGCTATGGCAAAAGAAATATTTCATCCCAACAGAATTAGGGTCGTGCTTGCAGAAAAGCAAATCACCAATCGTTGGTTGGCAGAACAGTTAGGCGTTACCGATATGACGGTGTCGCGATGGAGCACCAACAAGGTGCAGCCCTCGGTATCACAACTCGTAGAGATAGCCAAACTGCTTGAAGTGGACATTAAAGACCTGATAGAAGCCGACATGTAATTGCCGAAAGGAAGTGAATTATGAAATTTCAATTAGAATCCCCAGAGCATCAACTCATAGCCATCAAAAGTGTTGTGGGCATTTTCGATGGTATGGAGAAGTACTCCTCTAATAATGCCCAAAAGGAAGACATCTATACCAATGTCTGCTCTTTGTATCCTCAGCAGATTTGGGGCAATATACACAAAATAGCAAAGGAGAATGGCATTGACGAAACTGACATTCATTTTAAGGAAACCAACGATGTATGTATAGAGATGGAGACGGGTACGGGTAAGACCTTGACCTATCTACAAACGGCATACGCACTCTATAAAGAGTATGGGCTCACCAAGTTTGTTGTTATTGTCCCCTCCATACCTATCCGTCAGGGAGTAATCGATACTTTTGAGAATTTCAAAGACCAGCTGGCCGACAAGTATGGCTTTACGCCTAATACTTTTGTATATGACAGTTCGCGATTAAGCAAACTACGTGATTTTATCACGCAGGACTATCCCCAGATTATGATTCTCACCATGGCTTCGTTTAATACTGAGGACAACATTCTGAACCGCAAGGAACAGGAGGGGCTGTTCAATAATTCACCTCATATTGAGTCATTAGGACAAACGCATCCTATTATCTTTATGGACGAACCACAGGAGGGTATGGACACCGAGAATTCCGTGGCTTGGCTGTCAAAGTTGCAGCCTTTGTTCAAAATACGTTATTCTGCTACCCATAAAGTGAAATGGAACACCATCTATCGGCTGACTCCTGCCGAAAGCTATAGATTGGGATTGGTCAAGAAGATAGAAGTGCTTACAGTAGCCGAGAAGAACGATGAAGCAACGATGAAGATTGAACTCTCTGCCGTTCAAGAAGCAAAGTCCGAACCGAAAGTGAAGTTGAAGTTTTGGAAACTCAATAAAACAAAAGGACGATTTGAATTTAAAGAGTCGGGATTCCTGAAGAAAGGAGACGACCTGGCTGCTAAGTCAGGCAATGATTCTTATGCAGACTTCACTATCAGCCGTATCTATAAGCAGATGAGCAATCATCGCTGGATGGTGGTCTTTACCAATGGGACATCCATTGAAGAAAAACAGACATCTGCCAACAAGGAGCAGGTTTGGGGCTTACAGTTGGAATGGCTCATACGGAGGCACTTCGAGAATACAACCCGTCTGAAACCGCAGGGCATCAAGAACCTCTCGCTAATATTCATTGACAGGGTAGCCAACTATATGAGTGTGGAACACCCTATTATCAAGCAACTTTTCGAGGAGAAATACAAGCAGCTCTATCCCGAATACCATAAAGGCAAGCAACCCACGGAGGAACAGGCCGAGGCCGTACAGGGTTATTATTTTGCCAAGACCTCGCAGGGCGAATATACCGACAGTGAGGCTTCGATGAAAGGTAACAAGGAAATTTACGATCAGATACTCCATCGCAAGGAATTTCTATTATCGTTCGACAGTCCCATCGAATTTGTTTTCTCCCACTCGGCACTCGGTGTTGGTTGGGACAATCCTAACATCTTCGGTATTGCCACGCTCAACGAGAGCTTTTCGGAGAACAAGAAGCGGCAAGAGATAGGCCGTGGACTACGTATCTGTGTCAATCAAGAGGGACAACGTGTCTATGATAAAGATGACACACCTGAGGATGACCTAATCAATCAGCTTACCATCGTGCCCAACGAAACCTACGAGACCTTTGCCCGGAGCTACCAGGCGGAGATTGCCGAGGATTATGGTTCACCCGATGCTGGACCTAAGATGAAGCCTACACATAAGGGTAAGCCTATACATCGTGTTGCCTTCAAACTCAATGGAAAGGATAGTGTGCAGCATGCTTTCCAAGAGTTTTGGAAACGTATATCGCGGCTTACCACCTACCGGGTTCACTTCGACGAAGATACATTGGTCAATCGGTGCATCGAGGCCGTCAACACCATAGAAATTGAAGATTATGTGGCCGAGGTGGCAAGCTATCGAGTTCAAGACATCAGCGACTTCTCACAGAGAGAATACAATGGATCGGAATACAAGTATCTGAAAGGACACTTCACACCTACCGATTTTATTGAGGACGTGAGCGAAAAAACAGGACTGTGCTATCGGTCGGTGATGAGGATATTCAACGGTATCGACAATAAGCAGGAGTATGTGAAAAATCCGCCCGTATTTATTGAGCGTGCAGTGGTGCAGATATGTGCCATGCAGTTGGACGAATTGGTGCGGTGTGTGGAATATACGCCATCGGATGAGAGATACGATATTGAAAGATTCACCAACTTCTATCGCGACGACTGCACCGAGTATGTCTCTACACCAAATCACGGTCTGTGGGACAAGACACTTTATGACAGCCTGCTCGAACGCGATTTTGCACGAGATGCCGATGAGGAAGACAAGAATGTGGTGTGCTTCCTGAAGTTTCCCACATGGTATAAAATCCCCACTCCCATAGGCAACTACGAGCCCGACTTTGGCGTAGTTCTAAAACGCAAAAGGCTCACAGAAGCCAATGAAAAGGAATACTACTTTGTGGTAGAAATCAAGGGCACCAACGACATCAACAACCAAAAGGCACTCACACTCCACGAGATAGCGCGTATCAAATGTGCCATTCGCCATTTTGATGCACTTGGTGTAGATGTACAGTTCAAGGCACCCATCAAAGATTTTGAGACATTTACCAAGCAAACAGAACTTGAAACAAAATAACGACAATGGAAACATACAAAGACCATATCACCATCACCCCCGACCTTAACGACGAGCGTCTGCAAACGCTCCGAAAGCTGTTCCCCGACTGGTTTACCCAAGAGGGTATGCTTGACATCAATGAGGTAAAGAAAGCCACGGGCGCAGAAGATGCAAGCGATACCGAACGATATGAATTCCGATGGTTCGGCAAGTCAACAGCCAAGCGTAATGCTTTCACACCTACGCGAGCTACCCTGCACTACGACCCCACTCGCAGCGTCAATGCCGACAAGACTGAAAACATTATCATTGAGGGTGAGAACCTCGAAGTGCTCAAGATACTCCAGCGGGGGTATCGTGAGAAAGTTAAGTGTATCTATATTGACCCACCATATAATACGGGGGAGGATTTCCTTTACAAAGATGACTTCAAAGAGGGTAAGGAAGGCTATTGGGAGAGTACGGGAGTAAGGAAGGATGGCGTTGCCCTCGATACAAACACCGTGAGTGCGGGGCGTTTTCATAGCAACTGGCTCGACATGATATATCCTCGTCTGCTTGTGGCAAGAACATTGCTCAGGCCAGATGGAATTATTTTTATTTCTATGGACGACCATGAGATACACCATTTGCGTAAGATATGCGATGAGATATTTGGGGAGGAAAATCTTCTTACAAACATTATTTGGGAAAAGAGATACACAAGGAGCAATAACTCAAAATTATTTGGAACGATGACAGAGCACATTCTTTGTTATCGGAAGTCAGATGCCCTTATAAATATCAAAGAGCCGAGAAACGATAAGTCTGACGAAATATATACAAATCCAGATAATGACGAAAGAGGGCCGTGGACGAGTGTTTCTTATGTTAATCCTGCGTCCCGTGATGAACGGCCCAATCTTTGTTACAAAATAAAGAATCCTTTCACTGGAGCAGAGATTGAGCATCCAACCAACGCATGGAAATATGAATATGACAAATACCTTCAGCATGTACAGGAAAATAAACTTTATTGGGGACAGAATGGTAACAACTCATATCCTCGATTGAAAAAGTTTCTTTCAGAAATGGAGGGTGGAATGGTACCATCAAACTTTTGGAAGCGGGATGATGTAGGGACCACAGACCAAGCAAGTGCCGAGTTGGAAGCTTTGATAGGAAGAGGTGTTTTTCCTTTCCCAAAACCACCTCATCTGGTGCAGAAAGCAATTTCTTACATTATCAATGGCGAACCCGACAAGGATTGTATAGTCCTTGATTTCTTCGCAGGTTCAGGCACCACTGGCCATGCAGTCGTCAATCAGAACATAATGGACGGAGGACACAGGAAATATATTCTTGTTCAGATACCCGAAATAACAGATGAGAAGAGTAACGCACGCAGGGCTGGGTATAAAACCATCAGCGAGATAACCATTGCCCGGAATAAGGCCGTGGTAGAAAAGGTGCAAGATTCTTTTAAGGGCAAGATTATAGCGCCCGAAGACCAAGATCAACTCGACCAGTTAGGCTTCAAGGTGTTTACGCTTGGCAAGTCCAGCTTCCCACGTGTCGACTTTGCACCCGACCCAGAGAAAACCGATGAGGAGAACTTGCAACTCCTGCAAGAGTATATCCGGCAAAAGGAGCAGCAGCTCACCATTCAGTTTAATGCTGAAGAACTGATTACTGAGATCCTGATCAAACAAGGATTCCAACTCACCTATAAACTCGAACCGCAACCGCAGTTTGAGGCAAACCATGTGTATATGGCCACCGATGTCACGCATAAGGCATATATCACCGTAGATGGCAAGCTGGACGATGCTACAGTTGAATACTTCCTTGCCCATACGGACAAGAAGTTTATCTGCATCGAGCGAGCCCTAGACACCACCAAGAAGTATAACCTGAAAAAGGCAATGGACTCAAAGTTCTTTGCTTTCTAAATACCATTTTATCATGGAGTACTACAACATTTCAGATATAGCTCAGAAAATACTGTCAGACATCATGAATGATGCATCATTATCTGGCATAATGCTAAAAACCAAAATATTCGCGGTAAAGAACTCTGATAAAGAATTGTTAGAATGGGTTTCTAATGAACTAAAAGGATACAAAGACAGACCGCCATTGTATAGGATTATCGATTGTGGAGTAAAGGTTGATGTTCATAGAGGTTTTCAAGAAGTCTTAGGCTTCGAATATCCTGTAGAAATGATTAAAGATGAAAAAATAAGAGAAAGAGTTTCGCATATAGCTTTACAGCAACCTATTTCTGAAATCGAAGAATTGATAAAAGATGCAGAAATGACAAATACAATCCATGTGCCCTTGCCCGTCTCAATATGGTACTACCATATGGGGCATTGTATCACGGGACAAATTCAATGTGCATATCAGTTCGCAACTATTGCTTCTGTAAAAAATATTCTTGTTGTTATAAAATCGATGTTGATAGACTACTTTCTAAAAATTGACAATAATGAAGAAATTGACTTCTCTTCGATTATGAGGAAAGATGCTTCCCTGACAAATATCACACACAACACTACATACAATGCAGCTATAGTCAACACAGGTGATGGTAATGTGGAGGCGCACCAAATTACAAATATAGCTAATGGCGATGTTATACTAAATGATAATATAAAGCATGAATTAAAAGCTATAATAGATAATATAAAACATATTGTAGAACAGGTTGATTCACCAGATCTTAGAGATATTATCAAAGAAGCAGATGAAGAAATCCAGAAGCCGAAAACAAAGATTAAGATAGTAAAAAGATGTCTTCAGGCTATGAAGGGTTTGTCGTATGAAGTAGGCGTAAGTGTTATTGCAGATCAGCTGTCTTCTTTGCTAACTAAGGCTCTATCAATACTTCCCCTTTAAGATTACGAAAGTGTCACAATAATATAGCGGTATAACCCTTTAAGCCTGCTAAAAGCATTTGAAGAATAATAAATGAAATCAAATATGATTATTCAATATAGCACAAGGTTTCATCATCTTACTTTGTTTTCAAAAAGGTCACCTAAAGGTCATCTTTAAAAGAAAAAGCACTTGCGATAAATTCGTAAGTGCTTGATTTTCAGCGTGGACCAGCCTGGGCTTGAACCAGGGACCTCCAGATTATGAGTCTGTTGCTCTAACCAACTGAGCTACAAGTCCTCGTGTGCACACAATGGCGCTCACTTTCAGAGTGCAAAGATACAACCTTTAAGGCGAATTCCCAAATTTTTTCTTCAAAAAAGTAAAAACTGACCTACCTAATAGCCTCGTCAAAGGCTTTCCAATGCTCCGCTGTCATGCTAAAGGGAGTGAACAGACAAACCCCTTTGGCCCCTGCTTTCATGGCGCCATTCACTGCCTCGCCTATCTCCGACGGCAGCAAGCCCGAGTTTTCCGGGTCTACGACGCTGGCTTTATTCTGCCAGTCATGGCAGATGAACAACCCGCTATATATCGGGGTCTGGCAATCTGCCACAGCCTTCACTTCTTCTTCCGTCACCTTTCCAACCCATGAGGCTGGCTCCATGTAGAAATCATTATAGTTCATGGGAAATACCGCGTCGAGATTCCACTTATTCCATTCCTGGCGAACCATCCATACGGCATGGCTGTAAGGACCCGGAAATACATCCGCGCTTACCTTTTTCCCCTCCTTGTGGACGGCTTCAATGATGGCATTTACCAAGTCTGTAACAGCATCACAGCGAAACTGCGCCCACTCTTTGATCTTAGAGGGATCTGTAACCTTACGAATATCAATTCCCGCCTTTTTCTTGAAAGCCTCCACACAGTCGTCGCAATAGCAATAATCCGCCTCGGCATATTCTCCATTCATGATGAGCCCATACTTATCCCACAAGCCTCTGGAGAGAATCACATCAGCATAGCGTATATAGTCGAGCTGTATATAGTCTACCTCGGGAATCCGGGCTATCTCCGAAAACTTGTCTATAAGATATTGCCGGACTTTCGGATTACGAGGATCGAGCGTCTTATAATATGGCACATAGGCAGGGTGGTCATAAGCCGACTGTCCCAGACGGTTAACCGTATACCAAGAAGGATCCAGGCCGCCCTGCAGCATTGTCGGAATCCAGGCATGGTATTCCAGGCCCTGCTTTTTGGCAACCTTGGCTGCCTCGGCAATTTTTTCCTTGTCCATACCTGCATTCACGCACACGCCCACCACGCCATGGCGTTTCCATTCGCGAAAGTTTTCCTTCAGCGTTTTTGCCGGTTTCCACTCTTGCCATATATAAACCGGTGTCTTGGCTGCAACCGTATGGGCAACCATAAGAAATACTATCAGTGCCAAAAACTTCTTCATCATCACTTTTCGGTTTTTTGCAAATATACGCCAAAACCCGTAAACCCCAAAAGGCTTTTAAGTTAAATAATATTGAATGCCGGACTTTTCATGCGATTTTGAGTAACTTTGCAAAAAACAATCAGAACATCCTGCATGGAAGAGGAACAGTTTTTCAAGGCCGACCCGCAGACCGGACTTAGCTGGCAAGAGGCAGATGAGAGCCGCAGGATATACGGCAAGAATCTGCTCACGCCGCCCCGTCATGCATCGTTATGGAAACTCTATCTCGATAAGTATCGCGACCCCATCATCCAGATATTGCTCGTGGCGGCAGCCATCTCGCTCGTCCTGGCTTTCATCAAGAACGATTTCATCGAGGTTATCGGTATTTTCATAGCCATTTTCCTTGCCACTACCATCGCCTTCTACTTTGAGCGCGATGCCTCCAGAAAGTTCGACATTCTCGCTGCCATGAGCGAAGAACAGTCTGTGAAGGTGAGACGAGAAGGCAAAGTGACGGAAATTCCACAAAAAGAGGTGGTGGTGGGCGACATCGTTCTGATAGAGACGGGTGACGAAGTGCCGGCCGACGGGCTTCTTCTGGAGTCCGTGAATCTACAGATCGACGAGTCTTCACTTACGGGAGAACCTATTGCCGACAAGTTCGCAACACCGGAATCAACAACCAGAGAGGCCACTTATCCGCCTAATATGGTTCTTCGTTCCACTTTGGTCATGAACGGGAGGGGTGTGATCAGGGTTAGCTCCGTGGGCGACAGGACAGAGATTGGTAAAGTGGCCACCAAATCCACAGAGACCACTCACACCAAGACCCCTCTGAGCATCCAACTCGATAAGCTCGCATCGCTCATCTCCAAAATTGGCTCGGGCGTGGCAGTAGCAGCCTTTTTCATCTTCCTCATACACGACATTCTCACCAACGCAGCCCTATGGCACGGCGATGACTATATGCTCATGGCAGAAGAAGTGCTCGGATACTTCATGATGGCCGTAACGGTCATCGTCATGGCAGTACCCGAAGGGCTACCCATGGCCGTAACTCTTGCCCTCGCGCTCAACATGCGCCGCATGCTCAAGTCCAACAATCTGGTACGCAAACTCCATGCCTGCGAAACCATGGGAGCTGTAACCGTAATCTGCACCGACAAGACGGGAACGCTCACACAGAACAAGATGAGAGTGGCAGAAGTCATAGAATACGGCGACAACCATCTCCTGGCACAGGCCATTGCCGTAAACTCAACGGCTGAACTTGACGGCGACAACGGAATCGGCAATCCCACGGAGGCCGCGCTGTTACTGTGGTTACGACAGCAAGGCTTCGACTACGAGAGGCTCCGACACGAACATCCCATCCTCCGCCAAGAACCATTCTCAACAGAAAGGAAGTATATGAGCACCACCGTCATGCTCGACGGCAAAGAAGTTACCTTCGTCAAGGGTGCTCCCGAGATGGTTTTAGCTGCTTCCAACATGGCCGAGGACGACAAAAAGCAGGTAATCCGACAGTTAGAAGCCTTCCAAAAAACTGCAATGAGGACGCTGGCCCTCAGCATAGACGGAAAGCTGCAAGCCATAGCTGCCATCAACGACCCTGTCCGCGAGGAAGTGCCGAAGGCTGTGAAAAACTGCCAGAACGCAGGAATCGAGATCAAGATCGTAACGGGCGATACCGCTGCCACGGCTGCCGAAATAGGGCGTCAGGTAGGCATTGTAAATCCTGAAACCGACTCCGACAAGGCCTATATCATGGGTCCGGAATGGGCAAACCTCTCCGATGAGGAAGCCCTTGACCGCTCCCTCTATATAAAGGTGATGTCGCGGGCACGCCCCACCGACAAGCAACGGCTGGTAGAAATGCTCCAGAAGCGGGGCGAAGTCGTGGCGGTAACAGGCGACGGAACCAACGATGCCCCGGCACTCCATTACGCCCATGTGGGACTCTCGTTAGGTTCAGGTACCAGCATAGCCAAAGAAGCCTCCGATATGACCCTGCTCGACGACTCCTTTGCGTCGATTGCCAATGCCGTGATGTGGGGGCGCTCGCTCTATAAGAATATCCAGCGGTTTCTTTTCTTCCAGCTGGTGGTGAACCTCACGGCCCTGCTTCTCGTCTTGGTCGGTTCCATCATCGGCACCGAGTTGCCTCTTACAGTTACGCAGATGTTATGGGTAAACCTCATCATGGACACCTTCGCCGCCATGGCATTGGCCTCCTTGCCACCTTCGCGGGAGGTGATGAAAGAGAAACCCCGCAAACAGAGCGACTTCATCATCACGAAGTCCATGGCACGAGCCATCGTCTTTGTGGGACTTGGCTTCTTTGCCGTCCTGCTGCTTTTCCTGATGTGGTGCGAGCGCAACGGTAGCGACAGTGTCGACATCCACGAACTCACGCTCTTCTTCACCACCTTTGTGATGCTGCAGTTCTGGAACCTCCTTAACGCCAAGACCTTAGGAAGCCGTCATTCGGTCTTCCACAATCTGCAGGGCGACCGCGGCATGCTGTTCGTCATGCTACTCATCATTGCCGGACAATGGCTCATCGTAACCTTTGGAGGCAAGATGTTCCGCACCGTGCCGCTCTCCCTTGGAGAGTGGATCATCATTATCGCAGCCACTTCCGCAGTCATGTGGATTGGCGAACTATACCGGCTTTTTACCAGCAAGAAAACAAGGAAGGAGGATACCCGATGAACACCCTGCCGCAACCATGCGTAGCCACGATAGGCTTCTTCGACGGCGTTCACCGCGGGCACAGGTTCCTGATAGACCATGTCAAGGCAGAGGCCGAGAGGTCGGGAATGGCTTCCATGGTTATCACCTTTGACGAGCATCCCCGCCGAGTGCTGCAAAGCAATTTCCAACCCGACCTGCTCTGCACGCTTGAATCCAAGCGGACACTACTCTTGGAAACGGGAATCGATCACCTTGAAATCCTCCACTTCAACAAGGAGATGTCGCAACTCAGCGCACGGGAGTTCATGAAACAAATCCTGCAGGACAAGTTCCATGTGCGCAAACTCGTCATAGGCTACGACAATCGATTCGGCCATAACCGCAGTGAGGGCTTTGACGACTATGCGCGCTACGGGCAGGAACTCGGCATCGAAGTCATCCACAACGAAGCCTTTACCATCGACGGGGAAAAGGTGAGCTCGTCGGCCATCCGCCGTATGATAAACCGAGGAGACATCGGGAAAGCCAACCGCTTCCTGGGCTATCCTTACACCCTTATGGGAAAAGTAACAGGCGGCCATCAGGAGGGCCGCAAGTTAGGCTTCCCCACGGCCAATCTCAACCTCGCCAACCATGCCCAGCTTGTTCCCGCACCCGGTGTCTACGCCGTGCGGGCACAGCTGAAACAAAGTACAGTCTGGCACAGGGGCATGATGAACATAGGTACCCGCCCCACTTTCGGTGGCACCGAGACCACCCTGGAAACCCATATCCTTGACTTTCGAGGGAACATCTACGGTCAGATTCTACAGGTAAGCTTCGTGCAGCGCATACGAGAGGAGCGGAAGTTCGACACCCCCAGCGCGCTTAAGGCACAACTTGAGAAGGACAAACAACAGATTGAACAACGATTCGAAAAACTTTCCGACAATGAGTAATACCACCAAGGCGTGGGTAGACGCCATTTTCTATCTCATCGCTTTCATATTCATACAGATGGCGACGATGTATATTATCAAGTTCGCCGTCAACACTGCTACAGGCATACCGCTGGCACACACCTGGGGGGAGACCGCCGCCGTCAAGGAGCAATGGAACACTTCAGTACTCATTCTCTCGACAGCACTGAGCGCCGTAATCACCATCGGTATTTTCCTGTGGCGTAAATGGGCCCCGTTCTCACGGGAATATATCCGCACACGACCTTGGGGCGTGCTCTTCTGGGTTGTCTTCCTCACCATCGGAACCATACTGCCCTCGGAATGGGTCGTGGAGAAACTGGAATTCTACTTTCCCATATTTCATGTCGACGAATCAGACTTTCACAACCTCATCACGCTGATGAAAAGTCCTTTCGGCTACCTTATCGTGGGAATCCTGGCACCCATCTGCGAGGAAATGGTATTCCGCGGAGCCATCCTGCGATCCCTGATGAAGAGTTTCAGCAACAAAATGCACTGGTGGCCGATCATCTTCAGCGCCCTCATCTTCGCCCTCGTACACCTCAATTTCCTGCAAGGCTTCCATGCCTTCTTTATGGGACTGCTGCTGGGTTGGATGTATTATCGCACCAACAGCATCCTGCCCGGCATCGTGTTCCACTGGATGAACAACACTGTTTCCTTCCTCATGATAAAGTTAATGCCCCAGATGGCCGATGGCAAGCTCATCGACCTTTTTCACGGCGACGACCGCCTGATGGCAGGAGGAGTGTTTTTCTCACTCTGTATCTTCATCCCTTCACTGCTACAACTCTTCGTTAAACTCAAAAAACAAATATGAAACACATTATCTTCACCTTTTTAGCATTAGCGGGCTGCCTGCAAATGCAGGCACAGCCCTTCACTCCCGACTCTGCCACCTACGAGTCGCGTATGGACTGGTTTGGCAAAGCCAAGCTGGGTATCTTCATCCATTGGGGCATCTATGCCGTCAAGGGAGTTTCGGAAAGCTGGTCGTTCTACAACAACTATCTGCCCTACGGCGAATACATGAAACAGTGCGAGGGCTTCACGGCAAGCCGCTACGACCCCAAGGCATGGGTGGATCTTATCAAGGAAAGTGGCGCCCAGTATACGGTGATAACGACCAAACACCACGATGGGGTTGCCCTCTGGGACACGAAAGCCGGCTCGCTGAGCACCAAGAAGAGCACGCCCGCAAGGCGCGACCTCATCACACCTTTCGCAAAAGAGGTGCGCAAGGCTGGCCTGAAATTAGGACTCTACTATTCACTGGTCGACTGGTCGAACGAGAACTATCCCAACAAGACCAAGACTGAACAGCGGTATAAGGACGACCCGGCAAGATGGAACAAGTTCGTGAAGTTCAATTTTGCCCAATTATCAGAGCTGAGCAACCAGTTTAACCCCGACCTTTACTGGTTCGACGGCGACTGGGAACAGACGGCCGAGGCATGGCACTCTGCCGATATTATCAAGATGCTGCGCGCCAAGAACCCCAATGTGGTGGTAAACTCACGCATACAAGGCTACGGCGACTATGCCACCCCTGAGGTGGGAATTCCCGTTTCTCGCCCCAAAGACAAATATTGGGAACTCTGCATGACCATCAACGACTCGTGGGGCTACCAGCCCACCGACCTCGAATTCAAGTCGCCTTACATGCTCCTACGCACCTTCGTCGATTGTCTTTCCATGGGCGGCAACCTCTTACTCGACTTCGGACCCCGCGAAGACGGCACCATTCCTCAGCAGGAAGTCGATGTTCTTAAGGAGTTCGGACGATGGATCAGGAAGCACCGGGAGGCCGTCTACGACACTCGGGCAGGCATCGGGGCAGAATGTTTCCAAGGATATACCACGCTCAACAAGGCCGGCGATGTGCTCTACCTGTATCTCCCCTATAAGCCTAATGGCAAGATAGAGGTGAAAGGACTGCTCAACAAGGTGCACCGGGCATGGGTGGTGGGTAGCGGACAAACACTCAACTACCAACTCTACAACCATGCCTACTGGAGTTCCACACCGGGAAACCTCTACATAGATGTGCCCGACGAGGTGCTCGACCCACAGATAACGGTCATTGCCCTGTTGCTCGACGGTCCGGCCAGAATCTACAAGGGAGCGGGACAGGTGGTTACGGCAAACTAAAAGAAATCGGCCCGCGGAAGATTCCGCAGGCCGATCTTTTCTTGGGATCTAAGCAGAGAAGCCACGCTGCTTACTTTTCCTCGCACTTGCAACCATCATGGTCGTGGCGGGTGCCGTAAGCCACAAGCATCCAGAGCATCTTCTCCTGGCCCTTGAGGTAGTCGCTCATGAGCGAAACCGTAACCTCATCGCCAGACTCAGAGGCCAGACTCAATACCTCGCGCTCCTTGGCAATAAGCACCTTGAGCCATCCCAGCAGGGCCTCGCGAGCCTCACGCCCACGCTCCACGGGAGCCTGCTCCCGGATGTCGGACTGCTTCAGATACTCGCTGAACTTACTCTCTGGCACGGCTCCCAGCTGCAGGATGCGCTCTGCCAGCTCATCTATCTTCTCGGCCGCGTCGTTGTAAAGCTCCTCATACTTGGCGTGCATGACGAAGAAACTCTTGCCCCGCACATTCCAATGGAAGCCGCGCAGATTGGTGTAATACACCTGAAAATCAGCCAACAACTGCGATAAACCTCCGACAACGCCCTTCACCTTACTCTCGTCTAAACCTAAAAAATCTAATGTTCTCATTTTTCCTTTCCTTTCTTTTTAATTTTTGTTGATAGTCTTATTCTTCTTTTCTTGGTACAAAGATAGTTTCTTTTTCGGAAAGATGCAACAGATAAAACCTATAGCGACATTTATTTTTCCTATTAGCACATGCAAATCGGCTGATTTTCACTATTATATGCCATCTAAAAAAATGACGGGAGTAAATCCGCAAGCTTTCCCCGACAAGATTACAAGCCGTTTGTAATGGGATTACAAGCTAAGATGATTTCTAAAACGTATCTAATTGAGAAAGAAGAAGTTACCTCGCTGTAAAAACTAAACAGGTAACGATTTGGAAACGAGCGAAGTACTTTCTATCGCATATTTCTACATCAACAAAGAACGCTTGTTATTCTATTTGCAAAGATAATCATTTGCTTTGAATAACAAGCGTTTTTGATAAGATTTTCACTCTTTTGCGTCATCTGTTGTTTGGAAAGATTGAAAAATGAGGAGAATGGTTATATTCCTCTTCCTCGTTTCTTCTTTTTCTTGGCTTGGTTTCTGAGTTTTCGTTGCCATACCGTCTCAGCATAATCATCGCCATGTGTCTGTGGATTGATAAGTCCACCTGCTCCCGAAATTATTTCTTCAGCAGCATTCAAGACAGTGCTTGCTACATTTCCTACGGCTTGTGCAATAGGTGAAGTTTCGTTTGCTTTTGTAGGCGGTGTGTACGAACGGCTGGGAGGAACAAGTTGATAGGCTGTATCCGGTTGGGGTTTGCTCTTTTCCTGCTTGTGCGCCATTATTTGAGCTTTTGTCATTATCTCCTTTGTTTCGGCTTTATTGCCTGCTTCAAAGTTCTTTTGCAAAGAACGGTAGCCGAACTCCCTGCCGATTTCGGAAGCCTTGAAGCTTTGTCCATTGAAGGAGAACTTCAAACCATATACTTTGCCCTGCTTGTTCTTCATGCGCTCTATGGCGATGTCGTTCTTATTTAGGTCGTAAAGAAACATTGAATGCCCTGTGATGCCTGTTCCTTTATACTTTTCAAGCAAGGTGTAGCAAATCTTTTGTACCTGCTGCTTCGTTTGCTCTCTCGTAGGATTGGATTTTGCTTTCTGATGCATCCTTTCAGCCTTTACTTCCTTTGCAATGGTCAAGCCTTTCGAGCGACTTATTTCCTCCGCCACTCTTGCTGCCCTGTTGCTTACAAAAGTGGTGTCATAGACCTCCCCATACAGGCTGATGCGGTTGGCAATGATATGGATATGCCTGTTATCGGTGTCCTTGTGCGTTACTGCTACCCATTGGTGGTTGTTAAGTCCCATTTGTTTGGCAAACAGATGGGCTATCCGCATGAGTTCAGATACGGGTAGTTTCTTCTCATCCTGAGGTGCTATACCGATTTCAATGCGGAGGAACTTGTTTCTGCAACGACTGTTATAATCGCTGACCACTTTCATTTCCTCATAGATTGCTTTCGGTTCTCTGCTGCAAAGATTGTGGAAGGCAAGCCGATTACCGAGCTTTCCCTCTCTGAAAATATAATCCAAAGCCGTGCTGCCATGCGCTATCGCCTTACATTTTCCTATCATCTCTCGACATATTTAAGACCTTATATATTTCGTCGTCCACACGAAAATGCGGGTCGTAAAATCGCTTAAATGCTTCTTTGGCACATAGCGAAAGGTTCTGTGTGATATGTACCCATCTCTCATCCTTGACTTTAATAAGGTTGGAAATCTGCCCATAGAACCTGCCCGTATGCTGGAGAATGGCAATGGCTTCTCTCTCATTGTCCGTCATCTTAGGAATGGCAACCACTTCTCCATTAAGGAGTATTTCACGGCAGTAGTCTGAGAACTTCCGTCTTGTGCTTTCCGCCTTTGACTTGATGCGCTGCTTTTCCTCTAAGGTGCATCTTACCTTGATGAACTCCGTCTTGTTCATCCTCGCTTCTTCTTTACCTCGTTGCTGCCATTTGGCAGTTCTGCTATCATATCTGTTCATATAAAAGTCCTCTTTTCTTTGTTTTCAATCTTGCTTAATTTCTGAACACTGACCGATGAGAACGGAGTGATTACGGTCTAATCTCCCCGACAATTAAACGAGGGGAGCAAGCGCAGTTTGTGGGTACAAACTGACGTCTTGCAATGTCAGCTAACGAAACGTTTACGCATAAAGCGTTTTGTCGTCCAAAAATGAATGCTATGCATTCAGAAGATTAACTGTGTTCGTGGCATTCCCACCATTCAATGTGTTCAGTAAAAATCTATTGTTGGTACTACCCTAAAACGGTCGAGGATTTTGAGTGAAAGGGACGTTCCTTTTTCTGAAAACCCTCGACCTTTTTCTTACGGCTTACAGTCTTCTCCATTTCTCTATGTCCTCATCATATTCCTCTAGATGTTGGCGGATAATGTTTTCTACGAAACTTGAAAGGTTGCTGCCCCTATCGCCTAATCTGCGTACAATGAAGTCCGCACGTTCCTGTGTCTCCCTGCTCAGATAGACCGCTTTTCTCTCACTTAGCTTTGTCGGAACAAGGAACGCTTGCTTGTATGCTTCGAATGTCTCCTTTCTCATCTTGGCACTGATGCGTCGTTGAATAGTTGCATGCTCTGTATGCAGTACAGGCTCGGATGGCGTGGCATGCTCTATGGTATGTTTTGTTTCTTGTTGTTTTTGCTCTTGAATATTTTTCATTCCCTCTGCCCGGAATTCAGCGACAGTTTGTTCACTTGAATTTTCAGCTTGGCTCATACCAAAAGTTTTTCCTATGAAACGATCTATTTCTTCCATATTTCTTCTTTCCTTTTTCATCACTCTATCTTATTTTAAGTTTGACTTGTTTTATTTTGTTGCTTGTATTTGGAGTTTTCTCCAACTTTTTCTGTTGCTCACGGACACGGCTGGCGTGAAAATCGTTGAGGTCTTTGAAGTCTCTATAATACACTGCCATATCTTCTACCTTAAAACCTGTGTTTACAAATTCCTGCACTGCCTTTCGCCCAGCATCGTCATTATCAAGAAAAGCACGAATGGAGGTTATACTTCTCTCGTTTAGGTAGCGAATACTTCTGGCCACATTGCTTACAGAGTTCATCACAAGGCATTGGTTGGTTACTTTCTCTTTCATTGAAAGAAAAGAGAGAAAGTCCATAAAACCCTCGAACAGACAAACGGGCTGTTCCATGTCCTCAAATATCGGAGTGATGCCCTTCGGGGCCGTTCCCTTGAACGTATTGTTGTCCCGAAGTTCATAGCCACCCGAAGAGTTGGCAAAGCCGATGGCTTCATATCTTCTTCCTCTTACCTCGTAACTGATACATTTGAGAAAGGGTGTTGCCTTTTCCAAATTAATACAGCGTTCCTTTTTGAAATACTCCTGTAAGTGCGGCGACAAGGTGTCTGATAGGCATATCTGTCTCCTTGTACCGCTTGCCGTTACATTTTCTCTTTGATTTGGACTGATGGATATTCCTCTATTTGTAAAACTGTAGCTGTGCGTTGTATTATCGGGAGCGTTCTGTCCCAAACGGCAGATGGCTTCCGAGAGCGTGCAGCCCTCCAAACGCATGCAAAGGTCGATGATGCTTCCACCCCTGCCTTCGGCATAGTCTATCCAAAGGTTCTTTTCCGTGTCCACCTTGAAACTCGGATGTGTTTCCTCCCTGAGCGGTGAGTGGTACATGGCATAGGTCGGTGTCTTGCGGACAGGCTTGATGCCTTTACTTTCGAGATATTCCACGATGGAATATCGCTTGATAGCTGATAAATCTTCTTCTTTCATTGTTTTTGATGTTTTAATGGATTGAATGATAATTATTTATGCTTGTCTGTTTTATGGTTTTACCGTTTCCAAAGTTTTCCTCTCCAAACTTTTTCATCTTTCTTCTTACTACATACTATTTTGTGATTAAGTGATTGATAATCAATATTATTTTGTAGTATCAGGCCATACTACAAACCTACTACATGTGCCTACTACATTTGGCTACTACAACTATTGAGCAAAGGACATGGGAGTATTTTCCTTACCTTATACACATAGATAGGGCTACCGCCCTCCCGTCGCTTACTTACTTTTTCAAAGCCTGCCTTTCTTAGAGCCTCACCCATGTGCTTCAAGGATAAGGGATGGTGCGTATAAAGTCCCAAGTAGGTGATTATCTCGGTGGTGGTCATATAAGAGCTATGAGGATTAGCCTCCGTTGGCTTTTCAAAACAACGTAACAAAAGTTCCATTTCTGCAGTCTGTACTTGAAAGTCTTCACTCTCCCTATATAGCTCGGCTATCTCATCATCGTCAAACCAATAGCGGAAACCTGACTTTAACAGGGCTTTGGCTTCAGCATAGACATTATCCATTGAAATACGCTTGGCTTTCTCTATGTCTATGGAAAGAACTTCAAAAGGAAGAAACCGTCTGCTGCCTGTCGGGTCGGTAAGAAAGTCGTTGCCGTTCACTGATGCCACAAAGCTTGCCAAGTGGGGATGCTCCTCAACATATTTGTCATACGGCATACGGTACTTGACCATCGGACAGGTGATAAGGTTTTTCAGCTCATTCTCGTCCCGCTTATTGAGGGCTTTGAGCTGGTCATCTATATTTACGATAAGGTTCTGCCCGATATAGGTAAGTGTATCTTTCTCCTGCGGATATATCTTTCCTGTGTAACTATAACCATATAGTGCCGGCGGACAGAGCAGGTCAAGGAACGTGGTCTTGAACTTTCCCTGCTCGCCTGTCAACACGAGGCAGGTATGGTTACGGCACTCGCGGTCGTCGATTGCGTTGCCGACCACCGCCACAAGCCATTTGGTAAGATACGGCAACCATTTGTTAGAATTACGGACAACAACACAGCTTGCCAAATCGGGAATTGCTTTTGGTGAAAAGAAAGTAAGAACACTACTACCACTGTAACTACCACCATTGCTACAACCATCACCTATATCTATCAATGGTAACCCTTTTAAATACTCCTGCACAGGATTGATACGGGGAGAAAAGCTGCTTTCAATGATGGAATAAAGGTTCTCGGCAGAAGTCGCTATGTTTTTATCGCAATCAAGTTCCCTGCGAAGCGTATTGATTTCATAACGACCGACTTTTGTAAATATGCCGCTGTTCCTACTTCGGTATTCGGTTCTACCCAATACTGTATTGTATCTAAAATCGTAGTGTGTGGAGAGGTAGTTTTCTATCTCTACGTTCTTGGATGAACTACCCCTTCGATGAGGATTTCTCCTGCTGTCTGTATTGCCTGCATCTGTGTTCTTTTTCATTATTCCCTTGAATTGGTTTCCAAGAGTGAAGTTAGGGTGAGAATGTGTAACTTCCAAGCATTCAGAGCCTTCTTGCATAATGTTGCGCTCGTCTGCTGCAAAATTCTTAGGGGAATAGGCAGGCAAGAAGAGCATTTATCGTCTCATTAAGCAAAAAACAGATGATAGGAAAGATCGGTTAGCTGAAATACGGATGTCGTTGTTTGCTCTCAGATGTACTCTTTTGCTTTGATTACCTTATTAGCCTCAGTTGTGCAGTGGCAAGAACATCAATCTGTCTCTTTTGTCCTTGTTATAGCGCCACAAGCTGCCACTTGAATGAAATGTGATGGAATAAGAAATATCCAATATTAATTTTGCATAAGACAAACTGCGCTCGACAAAGGATAAGTGAACTTTCCTCTGCACTCGCTTGGATTGTCTTTGCAATGAAAGAAAAAAGACGGGGCAGGAAAACGCAAATGTGAACCGATGAAACGGATTGCTCTTTTCCCGATTGTTCCCGATACTTCCCTGCTGTTCCCCACGGCTTTGAGAGGCGTACGTACGCCATTACCTTTGCCAGCAGAAACAGGAAAGAACTGAAACAACAAACAATAACAAAATATGATTATGAACTATTACGTCATTACGGAAACCAATTGGGCAAAGCTTCGAGATGAAATCTTGAGCCTTGCGGAATGCTGCCACAAGGCATTCGGAGAGAAAAGCAAGCAAACGGACTGGCTGCACAACGGTGATGTGTGCCAGCTGCTGAATATCAGCAAACGCACCTTGCAGCATTATCGTGATACGGGCGTGCTGCCGTTTACGCAAATCGGACACAAGTGCTATTACAAGTGCGAGGATGTGGAAGCACTGCTTCTTATGAAGTCGAACAAACCTAAAAACAAAATGATATGATGGAAACAGCAAGAGACTTGAACATGGAGACGGACGAGATGCAGCTGGTCGTCTCGGCCTTGAGAGGTGTAGGCAAACGGATTGTGGAAGTGGCGCAGACGCACAAGCCACTCTTTGCTGGCGAACTTTTCCTCACGGGCAAGGAAGTGTGCGAGCGTCTGTATATCAGTCCCCGCACTTTACAGGACTACCGCGACAGGAGAATCATTCCCTACACGCAGTTTGCAGGGAAGATACTCTACCGACTCTCCGACATAAACCAACTATTGCAAAAGAACTATCGAAGATAAAGCCTTCGCAAGGGACGTTTCCTGCTGACTTATTCGTCTTTCTCGTTAAGAATGAGTAACTTTGTGGCAAATTCAATAATATACAACTTATGAGACAGAAATTCACTTTGATTACATTGGGAGTAAAGGACTTTCAAAAGGCATTGGCTTTCTATGAGGGATTGGGCTGGAAGAAGTCGGAACAGAGCCAGGAAACTTACGCCTTGTTCCCTTTGGGTGGGATAGTCTTGGGGATATACCCACTGCAAGAATTGGAAAAAGATACGACGTTATACCATCAACAGACTGCCTTTTCGGGCATGACAATCAGTTATAACGCCATATCGGAAGAGGAAGTCAATGCCGTGATGCAGGAAGCACAACGGCTCGGAGCAACCATTGTGAAACCTGCACAGAAAGTGTATTGGGGAGGATACAGCGGCTATTTCAAGGATTTGGACGGCTATGTGTTCGAGGTAGCCTACAACCCTTTTTGGCAGATTGACAGAGACGGAAATCTTGTCTTGTAGTTTGTCAAGTGCAATGACCAAAGAGCAGACAATTAAGGAACTGACGGTGATTCCCGGAATAGGGAAATCGCTTGCAACCGATTTGTGGAATATCGGGATAACCTCCGTTGCAGACTTGAAAGGCAAAGCCCCCGAAATACTCTTTGCTTTGTCCAACGACTATGCTGGAGTGGTGCAGGACCGTTGCGTACTGTATGCTTTCAGATGTGCCGTTTACTTCGCGCAGACACCGCCAGAGCATAGGGAAAAGGAAAAGCTGAACTGGTGGTTCTGGAAAGACTGAGCCGATCGTACTCCTAAGATTGACATGGTCTTGATCGTATCAAAGGATCTGTGTTTTAAATTTGTCTTGAATTGTTAAAGCACGAAGCCTATCAAGCCCGAATGTTGGCAACAACGGTATAGGGGCACGATTAACACCAGAAAATAATAATACACTTTTTTTGAAAGCGCAAGTAAGCACAGATAGAAATTAACGTGTGCAGGACAAGGATTATAAGTGAAATTAGGGAATAATCGGCATTCTCTTAGCAGAATGTTCAGATATTCTGCTGGCTTCATCGTAAAATTTAGTATCTTTGTGGCATTACTAACCCTTTAATTCTAAGCGATATGATAAAGTAGGTAATTCAAGCGAAGAAGAATCCGCTGAAGAAAGAAGAAGTGGAGTTTTATCCGCAGGCTGCACCGACCACGCCGGTAACGTTGGCGCAAATCGTAAAGCGGATAGAGAAACGCTCCACCGTGTCGAGTGCTGACGTGAAGGCTGTGTTGGACGCCTTACAATACGAAGTTATCGAGGCCTTGGAGAATGGCAACACCGTGCGACTGGGCGACATCGGTTCGTTCCGTCTCACTATCAAGGCGGAGGGCGCAGCAACGGCCGTCGAAGCCAAGGCAAAGGGCGCGAAACTCATAAAGCAGGTGAACGTGCAGTTTACCAAGAGTACGGCCATGCGTGATTCTTTCGACATCCGAAGTCTCGACTTCGCCCCGCAGGAAGATATCGTAAACGCAAAATAGCATGATGGCAGCATCGTAATGCCTTAACGAAAAACGTGTTTCCGGCATACGAAAAGGATATTTTCCATATGTGTCGGGAACACCGTTTTCAAGGTTTAAAAATACAATTTTGCAACTCGCTGATAATCAATACTTAGCAAAAGGCAAAAATTGTCTTATAAGAGAATTTTGAGAATGTACTTCGTACTTCTAAGGGAATTAGGAAATTTGATATTAGCTAAGGCTATAAAGAAAAGAGTGATTATTATACAAAAAAAGAAGAACATGGTAAATATAGTAAAAAAAACAACGACAGAAATAATTCTTCCTGCTGAAAAAGTTGAATACTTACAAAGAGAACTAACTAATGTAAGAGAAGAACTTATAGGGAATAAATATATTGAAGAAGCAAGACTAGTTTTGAAGGCTGGTGGATTAAGAAGTGCTATTGGATGCTATTGGAATGCAGTAAGTGATGATCTAAGAAGAAAAAATAATACATAGAAGTTTGGACTTGTTTAATAAGGAAATGAATAAATCTGCAAAGACTTACGAAGACTTCCAAAATAACATTACTGATTATGATTTAATAGAAGGTGCGTATAAATAGGTGTTCTTAGTTGGGAAGCAAAAAAAGTCATACATCAAGCAAGAGAAACCCGTAATATATTTGACGGACATCCAGACAGTTCGATCCAAACCTTTTTAAGGTCTAAACATGATTGCAGATTGCAACAATATGTGTTATCACAAGAGTTTCCGATTCCAATAATCAACGTAAACGATTATATCGTTAAAATGGATACGGATACTTATGACAAGCATGAATTAGCTGTTGAACAAGCTTTCATTGATTTACCAGAAGTTTATAAGAAAGAAATGTGTAACAAATTGTTTACATACTACATTGGGATACAATCTCAACGCGTTTTCGTTTAACATTGAATTAAGTTTTCCTATTTTGTGGAAAGTAACGCCAAAGAAATACGACAACAAATAGGACAACGTTTTGATAAAATGTACCTTGAAGGTGATGCAATGAAGAATAAGAAGGGGGTTGATTTATTTAGCTTAATTGACGGCTTAAGATACTTGTCTACGGCAACCAGAAAGTTAATCTATGCCCCCCATATACAAAATCTAGAAAAGAACTTAGATAACTGGGCACAAGAAGCCTTGTCTGTAAGAGAACTTGAATCGTTTGGTTCTGTTATCCCAGACGAATATGTTGAAAGATTAGTAGCAGCTTTAACTCTGACATATGTAGGATATAAAGGTGCAAGTTATAGTTTCAGCAGAACTTCGTTTATTCTGATGCGGCAGCACCAAGAATTTCAAGGATGTTTGAAAAATTTGACAACAAGTCAGCAGAAGAGTTTGTAAAAACAATAAAGACAAACTCAATCTTGAAATCAAGAATATGTCATTCGGGCAACTTAGTAGACTTAGAACACTTGGCAATATTCTTCTAAACAAACCAGAAATCACTAGCGACACTAAAATCTTTCTGAATTACTAGTTGATGAATCTAGAACAAAAGAATTATACAATGAAATAAATAAGTAGAAAGAACTCCTACCAATAAGAGCCTTCAATCAAATGGATTGGTGTGGGAGCATGATTTCCGGTAACAGAAGCGACTTAGGTATTGGTATCAGAATCCTTCAAGACTATGGGATAAGGTAAAGGCTCTCTGATATGTGGCACTTGGACAGAGATGCCTCTCTTTCAAGTGCCATTCTTTATCGGATAAATTGATTTGCAGTTTTTTAAAACTGCTCTGTTGTATTGAGTTAGATAAACTCGGAATTACCTGTATCTCTTCATAATGTATTTCAGCCTTGGAGTCTCAATTACTTCATTGATTTCAAACCCAAGTTTCTCATAAATTCTCTTTGCTTTTTGGTTGAAATCAAAGACCGTTAGGGAAATACTTTTAATATTATCATCCTCAAGAATGAAATCTACAAATCTTTTTAGGGCCTCAGTCCCAAAGCCCAATCCTGTTTTTCGGGGATCTATTACAAATCTACCTATGTGTATGTTATCCTTACCAATTCGTACTTCTTGTATCATTCCGATAAATTCCCCTTGGTTGAATATCGAA
>NZ_PYXG01000001.1:1842500-2065867 GCF_003043945.1 Prevotella sp. oral taxon 376 | reverse complement strand
GGGGCTTTGACAGGTCATAGAGTCTGAACCAGTCGCACCAGTCGGCGAGGGAAAGTCCGTCGTTCTTTGCAGGTGTTTGAAATCAACGGATAATGTTCTTTCGGGATAATCAACCCACGCTGTTAAGCGGTTAGGAAGCAAAGTTTCTGTATTCCTGCTCCGTCTTTAGCTGTCAGCCGTGCGATTTCGATTTGCTTGCTGTGTCCTGGCTTGCCTGCCCACTGCCTTATTGATAGCACGGCTTTGCCTCCTTGCACTTCCTCAATGCGCTTTTCCCACAGAGGGTAGTTCAAACGAATGGTGTGTATCTTTTCTCCCTTAAGGAATTTTTCTTTGAAATCAGTAGGCATTCCCGCCTTACTATGATTAGCGGGGAAATACCTTGATAATGTGATTACATATGTTTTCATCTTTTTAATATTGAGTTTTAATAAATGCCCGTATGGCCGATAGCGCAGCCTCCGACATTCGCCAGAACTTCTCAGGTTCTTGAAGCGAGGCACAGACGGGCGTAACCTATCTGGCTTAGTGCAGTATTGTTTTTATTGCGTATAAGTTTTCACACTTGCATTCCGTCAGGATATTTCGTTGCTAACGGACGGTAATCGTCTGCCGCTTTCTTACCGCATTTAGGGCATACTTTGTTTGGGATAACTTCGTTATGGAAAAAATCATCATCATATCCGTAACCTTTCTTCGTATATCCGCAATGCTCACACTCATATATCGCTTGAAAATCTCTGCGATACTGTGATATTATTTTCTTAATTTTCATGCTATTCTATACTAATATCTTAATTTGCTTAATGAAACACATCCAAATGGTATGCTGCCTTTGCCTGATGTGTGTCCGAACAGCGGTTTCCTCCCTATAATCTCGATAATTCTATCTGTCGGTATTTGCTGCTCGTTCCACTTAAACACAAGCGTACCGCTTGGCTTAAGAACTCGCATACACTCGTCAAAGCCCTGTTTAATGTCGTCCTCCCATGTTGGGAATAGCCGACCGTATTTCTTTGCAAGCCATGATGATTTGCCAATGTTTTCAAATGTGGCGGGTCAAACAACACGATATGGAAACTATCATTATCAAATGGCATATTACGAAAATCGCCAACAACATCAGGATTGACTTCCAATGTACGCCCGTCACATAGTGTCGTTGTTTCTTTGCGAATATCCATAAACAGTGCTTCGGAGTTATGTTTGTCAAACCAACACATACGACTGCCACAACAAGCATCTAATATTCTTTTCATAACCCTAATGCTTGTTTAATACGTTTCTTGTAGTCCTCGTTAGCGAAACGCTTAGCTTCGTCCAATGTGCCGAACATTTTACTAAGTCCAAGTCCATATCCAGCCAGATGGAAACCATCGTCATTATGAAAGATATGAAAAATGGTTATTGGAGTGCGAGCCTCGTCTGCCGTATATGGGTATTCACATTCCCATTTCAACTTTGGCATATTCTCCACCACGCTCTCACGCCCTGCGTTGAAAGCTGCCTTGATATCTTCTTCGGTGAAGACTTTGTTGTCAGAAAAGGACACCTCGTTTCCGCTAAGCCTACCTTGTAATCTTGCTGTAGCGTACTCTTTTGCTAAATCTTTATGTTTCATTGTTTTAATTCTTAAGATATACAAGAAGAGCGTGGCTAAATGCCACGGCTCTCCTTGAGTTGTTTAATGGCTTCCTTTCCGTAAGCCTTCTCCGTGAGGCGAATAAACTCTGCAATAGTATATTCGGCATCAATGTCAAGCCCGTGTTCTCTACAAAAATTCTCACGCCCCATCAGGCAGGAGCCTGTAAGGATATGGTGCCACGAAAATAATTCCCTACCAGAAATGGGCTTGTCATTTTCTGGAAACAAAGTGTTGAATCGTGCAATTCGTTCTTCAAGAGGGGCACGCTCTTCAAATTTCACCCTTGCATCCCTAAAGGCATCATTTAGCGTTTCTCCATGCGCAAAGGAATTGCCACATTTAGCAATATAGCAAGGCGTCATCGTGAGGTCGCCGCCCAATATAAACCCTTTAGCATACTGCCCAACAACTTGAGCTATTATAGTTTGAATGCCGTCTATTGTGTGGACAGCACTCCCGTTTATTGAATTAATATTATCGCCAGAGCCATCGCCAGAGCCAGAGCCAGAGCCAGAGCCAGAGCCATCGCCATAGCCAGAGCCATCGCCATAGCCATAGCCATAGCCAGAGCCATCGCCAGAGCCAGAGCCAGAGCCAGAGCCAGAGCCATAGCCAGAGCCAGAGCCATAGCCACCGCCATAGCCAGAGCCATAGCCAGAGCCAGAGCCAGAGCCAGAGCCAGAGCCATAGCCAGAGCCAGAAGGAAATTCGTCTATGCGCAAAAACGCATTAATCTTATCTATTGCTTCCATTCGTCTACACTTTCGATTGACTTAACAGCATCTTTTGAACACTCGTGTATTTCGATAACAGATGCAACAACAATGCTTTTCTCTGTAATTGTAAAACGACATTCGTTGGGCTTTTTCGTGCCATCTACTGCGAGTTGTGTAATGCTGCACGCTCCAGCCCATTGCCAAAGCCTACGGCAGTTAAGTAACTCTACCGTGTACTTGTCTTCGCATTTTTCGACTTCATTTAATGTTCCGAAAAACACACCTGCTCCGTAAGAGCGTACAATCACTTTCTTTCCGATTAATTTTTTAATTGCTTCCATTGTTTTTAATTAATTTAATATTCTTGTTGCTCTACAAACTCTCCGTCAACCAACTCGTACCAAGTGTCAGCCTTGACGCGTTTCCCGTCAACTTGCTCGGTCTTTACACAGACAGGTTTCCATTTTCCGTCTTCACGGTCTTTCTTCCATTCGGCAAGTGTTATCCAACTCCCCTTTTTTGCTTTCGCAATAGAGTTGTAGCCAGCGGCCATTATAACAGAGTCTTCTCCTGTACTTTCAATCTGGGCATAGTCCCCGCTGGAACCAATCTTGGCAGAGTCCCCGCTGGAACCAATCTTGGCATAGTCCCCGCTGGAACCAATCTTGGCATAGTCCCCGCTGGAACCAATCTTGGCAGAGTCCCCGCTGGAACCAATCTTGGCAGAGTCCCCGCTGGAACCAATCTTGGCAGAGTCCCCGCTGGAACCAATCTTGGCATAGTCCCCGCTGGAACCAATCTTGGCAGAGTCCCCGCTGGAACCAATCTTGGCATAGTCCCCGCTGGAACCAATCTGGGCATAGTCCCCGCTGGAACCAATCTTGGCATAGTCCCCGCTGGAACCAATCTTGGCATAGTCCCCGCTGGAACCAATCTTGGCAGAGTCCCCGCTGGAACCAATCTTGGCAGAGTCCCCGCTGGAACCAATCTTGGCAGAGTCCCCGCTGGAACCAATCTGGGCATAGTCCCCGCCATTATCATTCAGCTTACCTTTGGTCGCCACCTTTCCCGGTAAGGTCGTTTCTTTTAGCCACTCGACACCGAGTTTGATAATATCTGCAAGTTTCAATTCTGCCTTTACCTTAATCTTAGAGGAGCAGACTTTAGTAGAGGTATCTTCTCTGTCCATTTCCCCTGACTGTTCCACCTCTGCAAATCGAGAGTTCAACATGTCATAGTGGTCAAACACTTCCAAAGGACTTTCGCAGGCATGAAAGCCTCGTTCGCAAACTTTGATGTCGCCATCAATTTCATACTCCTTGCCGACTTCATACTGAAATCCGCGACATTTCAAATCTTTGTCAAAGCCCTTATAGGCAATTATTTTCTTTTCTTTTTCCATTGTCATATTGTTTATAAGCTCATAAAACTGAAAATGTGTTTAATAGTCTCTATATTCCACCCGTTGCCGAGCATCTTGTACTGTTGCGTCTCGGAGCACTCCCACTTATACCATTCGGGGATAGTCTGCAAGCGGGCGCACTCGGTGGGCGTCAGGCGGCGGATGCGCATAAAGTCCCGTTCGTTTGCTATTAATGTGGTTCCGTTAGCCTGTACGCCTTTGTGCATTGTCGCCAACATGGCGTGAGCTTTCTCGTCCGCATGTCTGATATTCTTTTCTATATACGACACCATCGGCACATGTCCACCACCCATTCCACCAGCTGCAACAAGCGGCGTGCTTTTGTTTTCGGAGATAGTAGCATGCTTTTGGTTGGAAGAGATACACAATAGATTATTCTGCTCCCATGAACGGGTGCTTAATGTCGGTGATTTGTCCGTATATTCTGCACCTGCATTGAAGCCTCTCGGGCGCTGGTATATGCTTACCAAATCATACATACCTTTACCTCCAACATTCAGTGCACCCATTTTCTCTTGCGGCTCGTGAAATACAGCCCCGAAGCCATTGCCGTTTTCTTTGTTGCGTTCTCTATGTGCAATCAAAGCACTAACAGCTTTGTCGCTTAGGTAATATTTCTCGTCTACTTCCTGTTCGAGAATATCTTTCAATAGCAAACCTCTGTCTTCGGGTTGGGGAATATCGGTATAAATCTCCCCGAACAAGCCTTCCTTACGTGTACGTATATTTGTCCAGTAGATGCGCTTTCTATTCTGTGCTGAAACCAAAGCCGAGTTGATATGCACGCCGTACAGACCGATAGCGTGGCTTAACACTGACTCCCACTTCTTTCCCATTTCCACGTTTTCAAGGAAGAACAAAACATTCGGGTTGTATTTGCGAATGTCGGTCAGAATACGCATATACTCCCAAAACAGATAGCTCTGCCCCTCGAACTCGAAGCTCTGTTCTTTCAATTCGAGATAGCGTTCAAGCGTTAATACCTCCTCGTGTTCGGTAGTAGTCATTCCGTTGCGCCTGCCAGCGAAGCTGAAAGACTGGCAGGGACTTCCGCCGATAAGCAGGTCTATCGGTTCGAGTTTGCTTACATCAACATCTGTAACACTTCCGAGTTGCACCGTGTCGGGAAAGTTGAGCTGTGTCTGCGCTATGGCATGTTTGTCTATCTCGGAAGCGTAATAGATATTAGGCGTGATACCTAACTCTTTCGGGGCTATCCTGCCGCACGACATGCCGTCGAAAAGGCTTAGTACGTTCATCTTGCACTCAAGCTATCAAGTTTCTGTTGGGTTACATACAGTTCATGGCTAACATTATCCCTCTCTGCCCTTGCTTTACCTATCTGTACGGCACACAAGACTATAGAAGAGAGTATTACGGCTAATATGATAGCAAGAGGGTAGCGTTTAATCACTCTTTCGTGAAAGAGTCTTGCAAGCCCCCATGCCCCTAAGCCAAGATGTTTGAAACACCTTAGCAGATATATTCCGCTTAATGCGAAGTGCCCGTATTTGTTTTCTGTAAAATCTATGTTCATTGTTTTTCAAAATAATATCTAATACATTTTTGTGTGTAAATTCTCGCCTGTAAAGGGCTTATGTTATAGATTGGCATGTTAAGCAATCTTTCACAACAAGAGCCGTCTTTTGCTATTTTGCGTACCCTTACTAATGTCCCATCTTCTATTCTTGCATTGCCTTTCTTTCGCTTGCTGGAAAAGATACCTGTTAGGAACGCATGGATTTCCTCGTCGTTTGTCTCTACTACTTTGATTTGTTGACATTCTTTTCTTCGGCAGAAGTCAATAAGGTAGACTGGCTCTGTGTCATCTTTGATTTTCATGGCTTCCGTTCTTTGCCCATTTCTCTATTTCCTCCTTATCAAAAAGAATTTTGTTTCCCGTTGGCTGGTATGACGGGATTTTCTTTAGACTTGCCAACTTGTATAAATAGCCAGCGGAGTAACCTAAATACTCTGCAGCTTCTTTGATGTTCAAAAATTTACTTTCCGTGTTCATTTAATAGTTTATTTATATATTATATGTACCCACACCCAATTCGATTGCAGCCACATAAATGACAGTGTGGGCTATTTTTATATTCGTTGTATGACTTAGCGATTCCTGTCGCCCAATCAGGCTACTCAATGCGTTAAAGGACTGTACGCACTATCGTCATATAACCTATTTGGTCTCTTGTGTAGTCTCGGCATTTCTGCTATACACAACCACCTTTCGGCCTTCTTGACCCAATAAGTCAAATACCTCTTGCAATCATATTGCGATGACAAAAGTACACAAAAGTCTAAACATGTGCAAGAAAATCTAACAAAAATCTATCTGTATTTAGAAAGATTAAGATTGATAATGTAGCCTGTTTGGGGAATAATAATTACTTTTAAAATATTACATCATACCGCAAAACCCTTATAAATCAGTTTATTAATTAACGATAAAGCAGATTGAAAGGTGAGAATTGCACATAATATTTTCGTTAGATATTTGTTAAATATATCTAACAAACAATAGATTTATGGCGAAACACAATAGATGTTTGTTAGATATTTGTATCTTTGCAGCAGTTGATTTCCTCTACATCAACGCTGCCAACAGGACATTCACATTAAAGATAATTGAGGCGGCCAAAGGAATAGAGTAGAGGCTATCCTTTGGCGTAAGACCTCATACTTGTGTATGTATAAGACATTGAACATGCCGGTTAATTTACTTCAAAGACATCGCTTTGATAAGCATGCCATTGAAATGATAGCTTTGGCTGCAATAGTCAAAGCCTTGCACGAGAATTCTACCTTATATTTGAATAATTTGAGTATAAAGGCTTTTGGTGAGTTGTTCTGTGTTTCCTATTACAAAGCGAAGTCTTTACTTGAAATGGCAAAAGAAAGTGAGCTCTTTATCTATAATGAGAAGAAGAACTGTCTTTTTGCAAAACCATTCAAGAGTAAGTTTATCATCACAAGAGGTAAACGAGGTCAATATAAATCAGCCGAAGATTATGTTCGGAAGATTGATGTTGTGTCAGAAGATTCTGTCTTTGTAAATAACAGAGAAAAGATAACGAAAGTATCACTTCGCAAAGTCATTACTCTTTTACGAAGAACATTGCTTCACAATGTTTTCAGTGCCGAAAAACGGAACGAGTTGGTTCAAGAAAATAAATTTTCGTGTAACCGTTCTAAAGCACCGAAATCTATGCGTTGTTTAGCAAAGTCTTTTGGGATGAGCAAGGCTTCTGCAAGCAGATATATAAAAGGAATGGTGGACGACAAGGAAGTAAGCAAGAGTGAAATGGTAGCAGAGTGCGTCATCCCCGTTCTCAACGACACGACCGCAAGCGAATACACAAACAAACCTTATCATAGACATTTCGTTGCTTGGTATAACCCAAAGAGCGGATGTTGGTCTGGATGGGTTAATCTTGGTTGCAAATATACAATCATAGACAACAAAGTAAGTAGGAGCTTCCAGCATGTTATCTACAATCACAAAAAGAGACTATCGCACAAAGTTGAGAAACCTAATCCACTTGCTTATCTTGACAATTTTAATGCTTAATTTATTATGAGAAAGAGTAATTTAGATTTTGAGACGATACTACATAATTCAAGCCTACCTACTGCAGGCGTACATGTTGCATACCCACGCAAGCGTAAGCGCACGAGCAAGAAACTGAAAGTAAAACTCGTCAAAAGTAACGATTTTCGCAAGAAAAAGAGTGTGCAAAAAACGATATAACTATGAAACAATTAAAAAGAACAGAAAGAGGCTGGGCAGGATATTTCATTTGTTCTGACAGGTGTCTTTTCAGAAGAAACACCTTATTGGAATACGAAAACCAAAAAGTGGTTGTTAGCACAGTTGGAAGACTAATGGTCGAATATTGGGGAAGACTCACCCTTAACACCGTCGGAAATGAACGCTATTACGAAACGATGGCCTTCTATTCTGACCCAAACGATATGGTGTTCCACGATATAGATGTCGAGAGAGAAATATGTCTTGGCTGTGAATGGGAACTCAATGAGATTGATGACATAAAAGCCAATGACATGCACGAAAATGCCGTTGAGTGGGTAAGTAAACAAATGGTAGAACATAAAATTTAATAATTATGGTTGTGATATACACGGACACGTAGAAACAAGAAGCAGGAATTGTTCTTGGAATCATTCCATGGATTTTGATGGATCGCGAGCATATGAAATGTTTGCGGCGTTGGCAAACGTCCGCAATAATGGAAGTATTAAGGCTTTTGAACCAAAGGGGTTGCCTGATGATATATCTTATAAGACAAAGGAAGACTATGAACTATGGCGATACGATGCACACTCTCACAGCTGGGTTACTCAAGACGAATTAGAAACAGCTATAAAAGAAGCACGAAAACCTCTTGGGTCGTATATTAACGAAGACTACGACGCACTCTTAGCTTATATGAGAGCTTTTAGAAAGGAAGAGGTAAGGTTTGTTTTTTGGTTTGATAATTAATTTATAAACAATATTCAATATGAAACCCTACAGAATTAGACACAAGGCAACGGGACTGTACTATCAGCCTCTTGTGAATGGAAACAACTTGTCAAAGACAGGAAAGGTCTATTTGAACGGGATGGATGTTTTGAATGGAACGGATAACTATATATTTATTTCGTTCAATCCGTCTTCCAAACTTTACAATGATTATAAATCATTTTTCCATGATGGAAGTCGCAATGGTCGACTTTTTACATGCCGATTATTAAAAACAGAATTTGAAAAAGAAGAATTATGACAATATCAGAGTTACAGAAAAGGCTTCAAGAGGCATATGAAAAGTATGGAGATATTGAAGTGTCTATCCAAAATGGAGACTACGGCGGTGAATACTGCGGCTGGCGAGAAGCTGAAAATATAGAAGTCGAGGGAGAATACCCAAATCGAGAGGTGGTGATATTATGATATGAAATGCCATTATGAGAATATTAAGGGCGTTGGAAGGTGCTTGTTCCCGGTGTATGGCAGTAGCTGTAAGTAACGATATTGAACGCTGCACCTGTCATAACACGACCTATGAGAGTTTTGAGCGTGAACGCTACAATGCAGAGGCTAAACGCTTGAAATGTATCATTACCAAACTCGAAGAAGAGAATGAGTATTACAGAAAGATTTTAGAAAACAACAAAATTGAAATTCAGTTATGAATGGATTATTTGATATCTCGCCACAAGCCACCCTGAAACCGACAAAATTCTGTCGAACGTGCGCATATCGGGAAAGATGGGAATGCGAGAGTAAAGTGATACAATATTGTGCTAAGCGGAAGAGCAACCGAACTTTCAACGGACTGTTGAAAATAAAAGTTACTAATCCAGCTTGCGAACTTTATAAAGAAGATAAGTTATGAGCAAATTAATTCCACGCAAGATTAAGAAGGCTTGCAAAGGAGCAACTCTCGTTTATAACAAAGAATATGCGCTTACAAAGGTACTGTTCAAGGTTAGGCGCAATACTAAGTGGCAAAGAAAAGCCTTTGCCTACATTGTAAGACAAGAGCAGGTTAAGCTCAAAGTGATAGAAGAAAATACTTGGGCATTATTTCAAGGAACCGTAAAAAGATATAAAAATGAGCAAATCAATTCTACCATCCCTGAAAGAAAAGGACTATAGAAAAATTATTATTCAATTATATGGAAAGGAAGCGTGGCAGGAATACGTGCAACTTATCCGTTTGAAACAGAAGAAATACAACCTAACAAGAAAAGAAATATGGAACGATTTTATTTTACATTTATGATGAGTGATACCAAGTATCACAACTGCTACCACATAGAGGAAGCCGAAAGCTACGAAGAAGCGCGTGATAAGATGGTAGAGAAGTTCGGAACGGGATGGGCTTTCCAGTATAATGAAAGCCTGTGGAAAATATCCGAGGATCAGTACAAAAGACTTTACTGCTGCAACCCTTTTAACCCTGATTGGTTTGAGGGTATGACACAGGCAGATTTGTTTAACCTAAAAGAAATTTAGTATGGAAAACAGAATTGTACAATTAAGCGAGTATGAGTATAACGAACTTCAAGAAAAAGCCGAGTTGAACGATGGAAAAATCCGCGACTTGGCGAAGAAGTATTACCAAGAACATGGTGTGTTCCGAATTGATATTAGAGTCGGATTCCAAGATAAATACAACGGAGATACAGTTTTCTATACCAATGTATTCTCACACGAGAATGGCTTATATAAGAACGACGAATTTGGCCCAATTATTACAGAGAAAGGACGCAGGAAGATAGAAAGGATATTGTCCGATGCTTGTACGGAAACCTTTGAGAGGAAGTTTGGCGATGCGATTGAGTTCAAGAACCGTTATGCAGACGCTTTGAGAAGATTTACTATCACAAGATGTATAGCATATACAATAGCGTTCAGCGGATGGGGAGTTGCGGCAGTATTGCTAATAAACAGCATATTCAAATAATAAGAAAGTTACAAGATTATGGAACTAATAGACATTGTAAACAAGTTGATTGGTAACATAGAGCCTATAGGCGATACTTCCATTGACGAAGAACGCTTTGAGAATCTGAAAGCGTATTGTGAGTTGATAAATGAAATGGTAAAGCGAGTGGACGATGTAGTTTGCAATAACTGGGATAGTTGTCTTGCTTCCGTGAAGAGATCCAATGATTACATCAGCGACTTTCTTACCAACACCTTGAAAATAGAAGGATAGTATGGAAATAACAAAACAGCAGGCAATAGCCGGCTTGAAGAAAATCTTTAATACTCGTTCGTGGGAGAACCGTGAAGATGGCAAGAGCTTTGCCGATAAGGGAGATTTCTTTATTGACAAAAGAGATTGCGAACAGTATGAGGTAATGGCGAAGCTAAAAGAATATTTCAAAGACAAAACAATTAAAGACGGTCAATGTCGTGTGGAAAGTATGACGCTACTATGGACAACATTTCACATTGAAGACCGAGGAAAGGAGTAGATATGGAATACAAAAAGATATTAGATAGAATTCTGCACTATGTAGACCGTAAGGCAAACTTCGGAAACACGGTGTCGGTTGCTAATGTAAAGCGAGCGATTAACTATGCTTATGGTGCAGGTAAACAGACCGTGGTTGAGAATTTACCCAATTTGGAATGGGAAAAGGACAGCGAGAAAAAGTACAAGTCTCGCACACCATTTTTTGATTATGGGATAGATTTTTACAATGATGTTTGGGACGTAAAAATATTGGGTATATTTTCTATTGGCGACAAGTTCTTTGCAACGCTCTATGAAGCGCAGCAAGCCGCTAATAAAGATTACAAGGAACGACTAAAGAAAGCGTTGGGGATATGAATAAAGCAAAACGTAAAAGATAATATCTCTTCTTGCAGAGGCTTCCTTGAGAGAAATCCTTGCTACTCGTTACCCAGAAACGATTTCGTATGAAGCATGGAAATTATTAAGCGAGAATAATGAAGATAATAAAGAACAGCATCGGTAATGAAGTAAAAGTATTTGCCGAAACATTTGAAAATGAGGCTTACGAGCAGGTTAAGGCATTAGCTGATTTTGAACCGTATCATAATGCCAAAATTCGTATTATGCCCGATTCGCACGCAGGAAAGGGGTGTACGATTGGCACGACTATGACTATCACTGATAAGATTACCCCAAATCTCACGGGGGTAGATATTGGATGTGGCATGTTAGTTGTAGAACTACAAGAGCAAGATGTTGACTTAAAAGAGTTGGATATGGTGATACATAAACACGTGCCATCGGGTTTCAATATCCATCTTATTCCTATACATTCTTTTAGCTTCAAGAATTTAAGATGCGCCGAACACGTTAATTTGGAGCGTGCTATTCTTTCCATTGGCTCTCTCGGCGGTGGTAATCATTTTATAGAAGTGGACAGGAGCGAAGATGGGAGATTGTATCTTGTCATCCATTCAGGTAGTCGTAACCTTGGCGTAGGTGTATGTAACTATTATCAGAATCTTGCTTATGAGAAATTGAACAGCTTGGCTGATAAAAGAAAGAGTTGATAGCAGTCCTAAAGGCACAAGGTCGTGAAAAGGATATCAACTCCGAATTGCAAAAGTTAAGTCAACCAAAGTTTATAAAAGAACTTGCATATTTAGAGGGCAAGGACTTCGAGGACTACATCAACGATATGGAGATTGTCCAGCGGTTTGCCTCTCTGAACAGAAAGACTATTGCTGAACTGATATTGGGGCAAATGGACTTGCACGCTGTCAGCACGTTTGAGACCATTCACAATTACATTGACACAAAGAATATGATACTTCGCAAGGGTGCTGTAAGTGCACAGAAAGGAGAGAAGTTCATTGTTCCTATCAATATGCGTGATGGCTCTCTGATATGTATTGGAAAGGGTAATGAGGATTGGAATCATTCTGCTCCACATGGAGCTGGACGTTTAATGAGCCGAAGTAAGGCAAAGGAAACTGTATCAATGAATGATTACGAGAAGTCTATGGATGGCATTTATACTACTTCTGTAAATGAAGCTACCATAGACGAAGCTCCACAGGTTTACAAGCCTATCGATGAAATTATGAAAGCGATAGAGCCTACAGCGGATATTGTAGAGATTATCAAGCCTATATATAACTATAAAGCGAACTGACAATGAAAATACTAAAGCGTTTGTTTTGCAAGCACGATTATGTACAAACAACTCCTGATTTAACGGGGTACATTAACAATGAACATGGTACTATTGGCTTTAGGTGCAAGAAATGTGGAAAATTTAAGATGTTATAACAATGAAACGCATAAGAATAAACATACCTATATACACATGGTCTGATTTTAAGCAATGGTTCTGGGATAGAATTGCCTATCCAAGACGAGAGGTGTGTGCCATGTGGTTAGAAATGAATAATAGCAATATAAAATTAGGTATTGAAAACATCATCATAGAAGAGCTAAATCTTGATTTGAATAACGAAGCCGATGTTACAAGACTTAGTGATATTTGTAGAAGGTTTGATTCTCTTCTAAAAGAGGAAACCAACAAGACGATTAATCTGATGTGTAAACATTAATAAAAACGATATGATAGTATTTAATAATCTATTTGAAATATTGGTGTTGGTAATTACAGTAGCAATCTTGTTATCTATAATTGTATTGGTAATATATTGTAATATACCCCATTACCGAATAGTGAAGAAAGAAAATTTAGCGAATGGAGATAAGTTATTTTATCCACAACGCAGATTTTTTATATCATGGAGTAATATGTCTATTTCTAATGGTCTTGCAACATTTGACAATGTTTGTTACAAGTCTTACCGCGAAGCTAAAGAATTTATCTGTAAATACGTATGGAAAACTTTTGATGATTCCATAAGATAAAAAGGAAACCGATTACAAAAACAGAGATATAATGAAAGAAATATATTCGTATATTAGCGATGGCTCTTCTTTGTTTAGTAGAGAAAAATTAACAGATAGAGCAAGGGGCTTTATGTATTTGTGTGAGTGTCCAGAAAGATGCAATTTATATGCACAAGGGATGTGTCTGTTAAGAAACTATGTCCGAAGGTGCAAGTATGGTAAAATAAATTCATGCACAGGACCAACGATGAGGGCTAAATCTTATGGTACTTTTATCAGAGATTTCAAAGCGGAGCATAAGGAAACCCTTAACGTTTCGTTGGGCTGTGTCTCAAAAGTATGTAATATTGTGGACTTGGTGTATTTACCAATACCGTTTCTTCACAATAATAAAGATGCTGATTTTGCCTTACGAGAAGATTTTGGCTTTGGTGGAACGATAGTCATGGTTGAAAAGAGTAAGTTCACAAAAGAGTTTATAGACAAGCATATACTGCAATTCAGACCAAGGACATGGTTTGACAATGCTGTTATAGAGGATTATCTTAAAAAACACCTGCCGGCTTTTATGAATCAGCTGAAGGATTATAATCTACATTTATTCAGGGAAGTCATAGCAATGCGCCCTGAGTACAACGAATTGTATAGTAATGTTTCTAACGTTGGCAGAAAGGCTGATTTAAGAACACTTACGCCAAACAAGGGAACATTTGTAGATTGTCATGGAGCACACTGGTCGTGGGACGGCAAATATCTTGTATCAGAAGACACCAATTGTGCTTTCATGCCAATAGATGCCTCTCAATTCTCACGAATAAAAGTCATGGTAAGGCTTGACAAGCCAGTACCAATTAAGATTACTGATGATGAACAAGTCAATGAGCAAACTGTGTTTTTTGATTAAGATTTATTTGCGAATATGAAGATAGAAGTAGAAAGAAAGTCCTCTTGGCTCGACGTTGTGAATGCTGCAAGATTCACGCAACGTTTGCCACCACTCGACCACGAACCGAGTGATAAGTTTAAGATACAGATTATAAGAGCGGAGCACAGTCCGCTAAGGGAATTGCATTTTGAGGTACGTTTATTCGATATTCCTTATTGGGTAATGGGGCACTTAGTAAGACACGTTCACGCACAGCCGTATGTATCAACAAGCCGACCAGATATAACCAAGTCCGGACTTGATCGCAACGAAATGAAGCAAGGCGAGCCGGTAAACCTTATGCTTTCTCTCAATGCGCAGGAAATCATCAATATTTCTAAGGTCAGACTGTGTATAAATGCTTCTAAGGAAACGAGAAAGATTTGGAATGGAGTAATATCAAAGTTAGCCGATATTGAGCCTATACTTGCAAAGTATTGCGTCCCAAGTTGTTGTTATCGAGGTTTCTGCCCCGAGATAAATTCGTGTCATTATGATAAGAGTAACGAGTTTAGGGTAGAAAGATATAAATATATGTATTAAACAGAGAAAGGGTGGGCTATATTCGTTCACCCTTTCCGTTCTTTAGAATACGTTTTTGAGCTTATCAAACTCCTTGTTCACCGTCTTATCCAATATCTTTGCGTATATAGCAGTAGTCTTGATGTCTTTGTGTCCCATAAACTCCTTTACGACCTCTATAGGTATGTGTTGATTAATGCACACAGTCCCGAAAGTATGTCTTCCAACGTGCGAACTGATATGCTTTTCTATTCCTGCTCGATATTGAATTGCTTGCAAATTCCTATTATAGACATGCATTTCTTGTATAGGTAGATGATACTCATACTTCTTCAATATTTCCATCGCAGGAGGAAGTAGTGTGATATTATACGCATTCCCCGTTTTTACACGTTCATTCTTCACCCTATATGCTCCGTCCACCTCCTTTGCCATACTCTCAAAATCGAAATTACACATATCCACATAAGCAAGTCCGGTGTAGCACTGAAAGAGAAAGCAATCCCTCGCCTTAATTAAGGGTAATTCTGTAAGTTTTACCGCCTTAAGCCTATCAAGCTCCTCTATTGATAGGAAACGCCTATCAGAGTTCTCTGAACGCTTAAAATGAAGAACATCATACGGGTTTTCTTTTACATAACCGAATAACTTTGCTTCACGGATGTATAGCTTCAATACTTTGTGATAATTGTAAATGGACTTTGTCTTTATGGCGTTGGTAATCGAAAGCTCATTCCACAATAGGATGTTGCCTTGTGTAATATCAGAGAAGTCCTTTATTCTTCCCCAGCGTTTGAGGACATGATAGACAGACAAATGCCCTTTCCTTGTTCCATCTGTTATTTTGCGCTCATAGATGCGTTGATACATAAACGACAGAAAGGCGTCCTTGCGACCTACAATACTATTGTTACTCATATACTCTTTCAGCCCAGCAAGAGTAAACGCCTCATTGTTCTCTAATTTTGTATTAATATAGTCAATAATCGTGTTACGAACAATATCAATGCGCTTGTTGTACTCTACCTGCTGGCCGCAATTACATACTCTGTCATTGCGAAACTGATCCTTTTTCACCTTTACACCTGTGTTATAGAAGTTCCTGACTTTGACAAAGGTAACTTCAACATAAACGGGTACTGCAACTTTCTTAGATGCAGTATTGTGCCTATCAAAGACAATCCTTGTATTTGCTATTTTTTTCATATCACTTTAACTTTCAAAATTGGTACGACGCTTTGGTACGATTTTGTTACGAGAATGTACCCTAATGTCCGTTTTTGTCCGCCTTTGGCAGGGTGTAAACAAAGTGATAATCTTGTTTGATAATTATTTTAACAGCTGATAATCAGTTTGTTATGCGTTTTAACAAGCCTGATTTTCTAACTATTAAAGTGATTCCGTTGGGATTCGAAGATATGCTGATTATCAGATATTTACATAAAAATGGTACGAATTTTGTACTTCTATAATGGGTTGACAGCAAGCTCTACTTTGAAGACCCTTATAATATCAGACTTGGAAACATCTTGAAAGTCTCCGTATTTAGGATCTTTATTTTCAGGAACAAGGCGCACCTTGTCTTCATCATTAGAGCGCACAACCCACTTTACGGTACGCATATCACTTCTTGTAATAAGTGCGTAGACTTCCCCGTAAATTATTCCGTTCACGCCATCTTCTATGTGTTTGAGGCATATCTTTGCCCCAGACCTGATGAGAGGAGACATGCTATCGCCCGTCAGGTTGCACCAATAGAACCCAGCCTTGTTGTATGGTTCCATACTTATATACGAAACGGGGATTGTTGTTTGGTCATTTACCATCAAGTCAAATCCACCAAGGAAGTCTACATTGTAGTATGGTCTACCAACCTTGGACACTTCAATTGCATTTTCTGTCTCGTCATGTAGCCACATCTTCCCCTCTCCCGTTTCGAGCCACTTGATGTTAAAAAGCGGTTGGGCGTTACGGATGTTCTCATAAGTACTCCTGTATAATCTCTTTTGATCATCCGGAGTGTCTCGCTTCTCGGCATTATGAAAGAAGCCATTTGGCAGACCAAACTCTCTTTCAAACGATGTAGGAGAATTGTCTGAACTTTTTTGAAGATAACTGTCAAGGACCGTCAACAATCTTTGATAAGAATTAATATTTGCCATAATTTACTGTATTTTAGGTGTTTACTTAATAATCAAATCACATTTGCTTCGTTTTAATATGTTTCATAATCAAAATATATGTTAAATATCTATTCAAAATCTATTGCGTTTTAGATTTTATGCCTATATTTGCCATAAGAAATCTTACCATATACTGATATGAATAAAACGAAATCTACGATGTCTCACGACATATATTAGATTAATTTTGCAAATATACAAAAAATCATTAGATTAATGTGTAAATTAAATGGAAAAACTAATATGGCAAGTGAAGAAACATATCTGACGACGAGACAGACCGCTGCCGTTCTCAATGTAAGTGAGAAGACCGTGCGGAGGTATGTGAGAGACTGTATTATACCGTTCACAAAACCAAGGGGACGCTACTACTTTGCAAAAAGTCAGCTAATAGCTTTCATCAACAATGAGCTATAGGCGCAAGAGCCTATAACGCCGAAAGCAAATTTATTGGAAAACAGACGCAGCCGTTGCGTCCGCCGAAAGACAGGTCCAAGTTGAATGTAGGCAAAGCGGTTGGGGTGGTTGATTAAAAGTTGCACCTCTATAGAATATCATAGACATATTCATAAAAACGTATAAAAGGCTAAGACAAAAAAAATGAGTAGTCATGGACTTTAAAGAATTGATAACGCAATTCGCTCAAATAAAACATAGCCACACATCTTTCCACGGATAGGTGTGTGGCAACATGGAAGGCTGGCAGAGTGGTAATGCAGCACATTGCTAATGTGTAATACAGAAATGTATCGGAGGTTCGAGTCCTCCGTCTTCCGCAAAGCTCGTGAGAGTCACTTTTTATCATACCAAATAAGTATTTAATTGATTCTTTTTTACAGGGGAGCGCCCCTGTTTTTATTGGAGGCGTGATGGAATTGGTAGACATACCCCGAATACGGGATGGCATAAGGTTGAGAGTGGCCATGCTAAAGCCTTTGTAAGTCCGTGCAGGTTCGAGTCCTGCCACCTCCACTATTAGACTACAAACAAAGTGATAAATCTTGTGTCCGCATTGCCTGTGAAGGTAGTGCGGATTTTTTGTTGAACATAATTTATAAGATATATGGAAGGAAGAACATTTATTGGTATAGACCCTGGAAGTAAAGGATATTTTTCTGTAATCTACCCCGACAACTCGAAAGAATTTATTTCTATAGCCGACAATGACGAACTTGGGTTGTCAAGAGAATTAAAAAGAATAAAAGACAAGTCTAACGAGAATGTCGTGGCTTGTATGGAAGAGATACATGCGATATTCGGATCTTCCGCAAAATCCACATTCTCTTTTGGTCAGACATTCGGAATACTGAAAGGCATTCTTGTCGCTCTTGAAATACCCTACCACCTTGTGCCGCCAAAGGCGTGGCAGAAAGAGATTTGGACAAATTCAGATCTGGTTGTGTCGTATAAGGTCATAAAGCGCAACGGGAAAGAGACCAATGTAAAAGATATAAACACAAAGGCTACTTCTTTTAACGCTTCAAGGAGACTATTCCCTGATGTGGATTTAAGGAGAAGCGAAAGGTGTAGGAATCTTGATGATAACAAATCGGACTCTTTGCTTATTGCAGAGTACGCCAGGAGAAAGAATTTATAAGTGTTATATTTGCGTATTTAGGTGTAGGCTAACCGTCTGTGAAGATAGTTAGCTTTTTTTATTTCTGTGTATGATAGATGTATACGATATAATAAAGCAGATAAACAAACAGAAAGCTGAGGCCCACAAGTTTCCAATCTCTGCTAATTTCAACGAGGTGATGGGCGAAGTTACCGCCCAAGTTAAAAGTGAAATTAATCAAATGGTGTCCGAAAACAAAATAACCTATAACCAAACATTAAACAGCTTTTCGTTTGAAGTGATTGATGATATTTTTAACCAACAAATAAGTGAATAATTATGGAAGAAAATTTTAACCAAGTGCCATCTGTGGAAGAAGCGCAAATGGAAGTTATCGAAGTACAGCAGGCAGAAATGCTTGCGGCAATCAACAAGAGTGAGATTGACACGCAGATTGCAACGGCAAAGCAATACCCACGCAATCTTGCAAGAGTATTAAACAACATTGAAACACTTGCTACTATGGATGAGGAAACGGCTGCAAGTTGTTTCTATGTGCTTCGCAGACAAGGAAAGGTTATTGAAGGGCCTTCGGTTCGCATGGCAGAAATTATTGCGTCAGCCTGGGGCAATCTGAGAGTCCAAGCACGCATCATTGGCAATGACGGAAAGATGATTACCGCACAAGGTGTATGTCATGATCTCGAAAGCAACTATGCAACATCTGTTGAGGTGAAACGCAGAATCACCGACAAAAATGGGAAGACATATTCGGACGACATGCAAGTTGTAACAGGGAACGCAGCCTGCGCTATTGCCATGCGTAATGCTGTAATGAAAGTTGTCCCATCTGCCCTTATCAAGAAAGTTATTGGCAAGGCAAAAAAGGTGTCCCTTGGGCAATCTATGGCGCTTGAAAACATCCGGCAGAGTATGATGCAGTATTTCTCAAAAATCGGCGTCGAAGAGCAATGTATTTTGGACTACCTATCTGTATCAAAGGTTGACGAGATTGATACTGATATGGTCGTTGAACTGCGAGGTCTTGCTACTGCGATCAAAGAAGGGACAACAACCGTTCAAGAGACATTTTTCCCTAAGAGTACCACGCCCTTGGAGGCCACGGAAGAAGAGGTTAATCCTGCCAAAGACTTATTTGGGGAAAAAGATAAGGCTCCCTCTGAAAAGAAAAAAGGCGAGAAGAAATGAACGACTTACAAAGAACGACAGATTGGTACCTCGCCCGAAAGGGTCGTGTGACCGCCTCTGAAATCTATATCCTCCTTGCCAACCACAAGGAGGATATGACAGAAGAGGAAATAGAGGAGTATAAGAAACTTAATCCAAAGTCACGAGTCAGAACAAAAGAGGTCCCGTTCTCACAAGGCACATTCTCTTATCTTGATGGGAAGATAGCCGAGCAATTCATGCCTGACAACGCTTTCCTTGAATATATGGAAGATTGTGCGCCGCACTCACGGGCAATGGATTGGGGAACGCTTATGGAGAATTCTGCACGAATGCGGTTCTGCAATGAAACCGGGGAAGAAGTGCTTGACGCTCCATTTATACCGCTTAAGGGCTATGAAAGGTTTGCTGGAGGTTCACCTGACGGTATTATCCGCAGTGGTGGCATCTTGGAAATCAAGTGCCCGTTCAACCCTGCCATTCATCTTAAACATTTCTTATACGAAACGGCAGAAGATTTAAAAGAAGACAATTTGCAATATTTCAGCCAGTGTCAGTACAACATGATTTGCGTTGAACGTGAAACTGATATCGAAGTACCATTCTGCAAATTTGTAAGTTACGATCCGCGTACTTCCAAGAGCAAACAACTAAAGGTGCTTACCATACCAAAGGATGTTGAGTTTCAGAAGCAACTTCTTGAACGCACGGAGTTGGCGGTGCAGTACTTTAGAGAAAAGATAGAAAAGATTAATAATGCTAAAATGATAGTATGACAGACGGTGAACTTGTTTACAAAAGCAAAGACGGAAAGGCTTTGACAACAAGCCTTAAAATAGCAGAAGTATTCGGAAAAAGAAATGCAGATGTATTGCGCGATATTCGTAATTTACATTGTAGCCCCGAATTTAGAGAGCGCAATTTTGCGTTAATGGTGAATATCAACAAGTTACCACAAGGCGGCGCACAAAAGTCTGAATACTACCAAATGACAAAAGACGGCTTCACTATACTTGTTATGGGGTACACCGGGGCCAAGGCAATGGCGTTCAAAGAAAAGTACATTGAGGCTTTCAATAGAATGGAAGAAACCATTAAAAATGGTGGATTCTCACTTCCGCAAACCTTTGCTCAAGCATTAATGCTTGCTGCCAAACAGCAAGAAAAGATAGAAGAGCAAAACAGACTTCTTGTAGAACAGGAACCTAAAGTTCAATTCTTTGATGCAGTAGCGAGCAGTAAGGATGCCATTGAAATGAAATCTGTTGCCAATACGCTTGATTTTGTGGGCGTAGGACGAAACAAGCTCTTTGAGATACTTAGAGACGCTGGAGTTCTCACTCATAAGAATCAACCAATGCAGCGTTTCATCGACAATGGGTGCTTCAGAACTATTGAACAGAAATACGAGAAGTCTGATGGTGAAATTTGCATCAATATCAAGACACTTGTCTATCAGAAAGGAGTAAATTACATAAAGAGCCTGCTTGAAAAGTTAGGCTACAAACAAAGGTAAACTAAAATAAATTCATAACAATGGATATACAAATTATCGGCACTATTGTCAATGTGCTGCCAAAAGTTACGGGCTCCTCCCAAAGGGGTGATTGGAGCAAACAAGAGTATGTTATCAATGTAGAGGGCGAAAACGAGCAATATCCTCGCTCAATCTGCTTTCAGATTTTTGGAGAAGAAAAAATCTTAAATGCAGGTCTACAATTAAACGAGAGGGTTCGGGTGCACTTGGATATTGACTGCCATGAGTACAATGGGAAATTCTACAACCAAATTTCTTGTTGGAAAGTAGACCGAAATGCCCAACAGCAAGGAAATGCGGTCGTTTACCCCGAAAACCAACAAGCTACTACTCGGCAGACCACTCAGCAACAGTTCCCTCCACAGGTGAATAGCCAAGGGGTGCCTCAACGACCAGCTACACCACAACCAAAGGAAGATTCCGATGACCTCCCCTTCTGATATATGAACATGTTAGCCCTGCCTTTGTCGGTGGGGCTTTTTAATTTGATGAGATATGAAAGCGAGTCAAAGATTGTTTTATAAACGATAATATTATTTCATGGTAAGCCGGATAGGCGGTGTTAGCTACTCTCGTCGAAAAGGTGTTCCCAATCGCCCTGCCGGTTTATCTTTTACAAATTGGGATAAAATAGATTGGGATGAAAAAAGACCAAGAAAAAACGCTCTCATACGAAGAGCAAATCAGAAGTCCACATTGGCAGAAACGCAGATTACAGATTTTGCAGCGTGATAATTTCACATGCCAAATTTGTGGTAGTACAGAGAAAACACTACATGTGCACCATCTTTGTTACAGGAACGGTGCAAAAATATGGGATTACCCAGACAAGACGCTAATAACTTTGTGCGAAGATTGTCATATGATGGAACATGAAATGCGAAATGGAAATGACCATTCTGTAACAAATCTTATCCACGACTTATCAATTAGTGGATTTACTAATTTTGAGCTTGTTTCTATATTGTACAAAATTGCGCATGAAAGTTTCGTTCATGACAACCAATTTGTTATAAGTAACTTGCTAAATCGCAAAGAGGAAATACCACTTGAAGGTTGTCATGACTACGACACGCTGCTCTTTTCTGATACTAATAGCGTATTAAGAAAACTTGCGGAAAGAAGAAGTTGTATTAAGGGAAGCAAATTATAGTCTATTATGGATGGTAGTTGGATAAAGTTATATCGGAAATTCCAAGATTGGGAATGGTACACCGACTCACAAGCGGTTCATTTGTTCCTACATTTACTTTTGTCTGCAAACAGCAAAGACAAGAAGTGGAGGGGTAAAAAGATATGCAGAGGGGAACTTGTTACATCTGTAAAAAGTCTTAGTGAAGCCACAGAAATACCAGTAATAAGTGTAAGGAGGAAGCTAAAAACCCTCCAGGAAAGCGGCGCAATTTTGGTAAAAACGACAAACAGATTTAGCGATATAACTATCTGTAAATATGACGATTACCAAACAAATGAGCAAACAAATGAGCAAACAAATGAGCAAACAAATGAGCAAACAAATGAGCAAACAAATGAGCAAACAAATGAGCAAACAAATGAGCAAACAAATGAGCAACAACTAAAGAATATAAGAAGTAAAGAAGTAAAGAATATATCTCTTAACAGAGGGTTCCGCGCCAAAAGCGCGGTTGAAAATTCAGAAGAGTCAAAGTCTAAAAGAAAAGTTAAAAGAGAATCCTCTGCGGTTACAAAAGCGAGAGCTGTTTTTGAACCTTACTTCAAGGAAAAGACTGGGGAAGAATATTACTGGAAAGCCGTTGATGCGGCACAAATGGGACAGTTACTCAACCAGCTCAGATTTTCTCGCAAAAATAAAAATCTACCTGTAGAGGAAAGCGATTTGCTTAACGCATTGAAAGTTTTTCTTGAAAAGATAACAGACAATTGGATGTTGAGTAACCTATCCGTGTCTAATATTAGTTCCAAATACAACGAACTTGTTGCGCAAGCAAAAGGAAATAAGGGTAAGATGTCTGTTGGGGTGAAAATAAATGCGGACGAAATGAATTACGATAAATCTACAGACTGGGGATAATGGAAAAGATAGATTTCAAAAAACAGATAGAGTATTTGCGAGACACGGGATATAAACCGCTGCCAGAACAAGTGTGTATTCATATTCCATGCGCACAAGAACACTTGTACAATGGAATAAAATACTTCTGCGGGAAAGATGCGAAATGGCTGCCTGATTACGAGCGAATAACAGAATGGCTTACTGATAACAAGGGGCGTGGATTACTATTAGCTGGCAAGTGCGGATTGGGAAAGTCGCTTATCGGAATGCGCATAATACCATTGTTGCTTAACTACTACTGCAGGCTGTTAGTAGGTATTTACACCGCACAAGAACTAAACTCTAAGCCTGATGAAATCATGAAAAAGCATATTGTTTATATTGACGATGTTGGCACAGAAGATGTCAGCAATATCTATGGAAACAAGCGCATTCCGTTTGCGGAGTTAGTGGATGCGGCGGAAAGAAACGGGAAGTTGCTTATTATGACAACAAACCTGGACGAGGACCATTTAAAAGAAAAGTATGGCGAAAGGGTCGTAGATCGCTTGCACGCCGTGACAAGGAAGATTACCATTAGCGGTAAATCAATGAGAAAGTGATGACTAAACGATAAAGCACATGAACGAAATAGATCACGCTATCGCAAATGCCATCCTTGATGATTCTTGCGACGGGACTTTTGATTTGGAAGTAGAACTTGGAAACAACGTTTTGGCCAATGTCTGCGGGAGTATAGAGACGGATAGTTGTCAAGAGGACGATTACTACAATGGGACGGGGGCTTGGGTAACAACCTATGCTTCTGTTCGTATTTGTAGTTTAGAATTATGTGCTTACAATGAAGATGGTGGAGAGATACCTTGCGAATTGGAAGCACACGAGAGCGAGATAGAAGATTATTGTAAACGACAACTATTAAATTAAACAATATGAAAATAAAAGTAAAGAAATTAAGTCCATTGGCAAAGATGCCTTACAAGAAGTACGACAGCGATTTTTGTTTTGATGTGTACGCAACATCGTGCGAAGAGGTTGCGCCAAATGTTTACAAGTACGGATTAGGGATTGCGTTTCAAATTGAGCGAGGAGAGGAGACGATTCTTGTTGTGGAAAACGGCAAATATAAAGAGCACATGTCTGTAGACACGGCGAGAATGCCGTTAAAGTTTTGTATTGACTTACGTCCACGCTCCTCTGTATGGAAAACGGGAATGGTGTTAAGCAATGCGGTAGGCACTATTGACGAGACCTATACAGGTGAGGTTTCTGCGGTGTTCTATCATGTCATGTCCGACATGCCGAAGTACGAAGTCGGAGATCGTGTTGGACAAATAAAGATTGGGGTTACATTTCCTATGGAATTTATTGAGGTGGAAGAATTGAATGAAACAAGTCGTGGTGCGGGCGGATACGGTAGTACAGGGGTAAAATAACGAAATAACATGAGTGAAAGTAATAATATTAAAGACTTAATTCCTATCGAGGATAGAAATGGTCAGAATGCGGTGAGCGCAAGAATGCTTCATGCTTTCTTAGAGAGCAAACAAGAGTTTGCCAACTGGATAAAGAACAGAATCGACAAGTATGGGTTTATTGAAAATCAAGACTTTGAGGTTTTTGATAACTTTGTCAAAAACCCCAATGGTGGTAGACCACAAAAAGAGTACGCTTTATCAATCGGTATGGCAAAAGAGTTGTCGATGGTAGAGGGTAACGAAAAAGGAAAGCAAGCACGAAGATACTTTATTAAGTGTGAAGAATTTGCTAACAATGTAAAAGCGTTGGCAATCCCTGACTTTTCAAATCCCGCAGAAGCGGCAAGGGCTTGGGCAGACCAATACGAGAAAGCTCAGTCGCAGAGCAAAAGAGCGTTGGAAGCAGAAAAGCAAGTATTAGAACTAAGTGATACTATTGCTAAGATAAAGCCTAAAGCCGATTACTGCGACCTGATATTGGCTAACAATGCTACTATCTGTACAACAAGCATTGCGCAGAACTATGGAATGAGTGCAAAGGCTTTTAATATCCTGCTTCGCAATTTCGGTATTCAGCACAAGGTCGCAGGACAATGGATTTTGAAAGCAAAGTATCTGCCTTATGGATATATCCAAAGCGAATCGGTAGTAATTGAACACAACAATGGCAGAACAGAAACAAAGCAACATTCCAAATGGACGCAAAAAGGACATTTGTTCCTATATGAAGAATTGAAGAAACATGGAGTGTTGCCATTGATAGAACAAAATAATTAAAACAGAAAATAACATGAGAAACAGAACATCAGAATGGTTTGAGACCAAAGTACGTTACAATAAAACTACGGAAGATGGTCAGACCAAAAAGGTTACAGAGGCTTACACTGTAGAGGCGTTGAGTTTTTCTGAAGCAGAGAGTGCCATAACAGAAGAAATGTCGCACTATGTCAGTGGCGAATTTGACGTAAAGGCGATTACTCGTGCTCCTTATGGTGAGATTTTCTTCAGCGATGCTGACAGCGATGACAGATGGTATAAAGCAAAACTTGCATTCATTGCCATTGACGAAAAGACAGAGAAAGAAAAACGTTCCAACGTTGTTTACCTTGTGCAAGCTGCAAGTCTTGATAAGGCGCGCCTGTATGTAAAAGAAGTTATGAGCAACACAATGATTGACTACGAGGTGGTTTCTATTTCAGAAACACCATTATTCGATGTTTTTGAATATAAAAAACAATAAAGACGAACAAACATTGGTGTGGAGCGGGGTACACTACCCCGCATTTTGGAGAAATGGCGGAATTGGTAGACGCGTCCTTAATACAAGGATGGTGTATAGCGTGAGAGTCGCGATGTTAAACGCATTGTAAATCCATGCAGGTTCGAGTCCTGCTTTCTCCACTAAAAAGAATGTTGTTAATTTATAAGATTGAGCGAAAATGAAGGACTGCAAAAACGAATATCGGTATCTATGCTCTGCGGAAAAAGAAGGTAAGATTATTGATTTGACTTTCAGAGACAACGAATACTCTGTATTGGAGTATAGGAACGAGCAAGAAAAACTTGGAAGAATGGCCTCGGTTTTTGCAATAGGTAAAAATCAAGAAAAAGAAAGCATCGTTTGCATGTGTGATACAACAAGACTTAAATTTCCAAAGAGAAAAGGCTGGTCTGTACGTGTCCTTTGTCTTGAAACTGGGGAAATATACAACTCTATCCGTGATTGTCAGACTGCTAACAACATAGGAAACTGGGTTGTTCGTAAAGTTGTCTACGAGGGACGACCGTTTAAAGGCAAACATTACAAGGTGATTGATGAGGAAGTAAAGAAATGACTTGTTCCAAAAGAACAGAAAGACAAATTTATGCTGCATACAAGACGGCACAAAGTAAAAAGAGAAAGTTATGTATAAAAATCATTTAACACTGCAAGATATTCATATCGGGGACTGGGTACAAGAGTATAGTGAGATAACAGACAAACTATCCATCCCGATGTACGTGTCTGCAATCTTTGAAAACGGAGACGTCTACCTTGATTTTAACGGGAATGAGTCCGATGTTTGGGAAGAAGAAATAGAGAATATTGTCCCCATACAGATAAATGAGGATATTCTGAAAGGTTTTGGGTTTGAGCACGATAAGGATATTGGGGGGTTCTTCCTGCGTGTTGGAGATAGGGAACTCTATGTGCATCGTTTTCAATACGACCTTAGCATGTGGGTTCTTCAATTCGGTGATAACGTTCAGTACACGCCAACATGTCGCAATATCCATGAATTACAACATGCATACTATGAGTACACACATGATCCATTGGTTTTAAATTGGAAAGGTGTTTAATTGTGTAAAATATGTTTAACTTTTAGGAATCCACCATTAAGTGAAATCATTGGTGGACTCCTTCTTAGAGGTTTCAAAAAAAATGGGAAAGAAATATATAAGAAGAGTGCATAAAAATATGTACGATATACCTTTTGGCTGTATATGTGGCATTCTTGTAGATGAGGTTATGATGAAGAAAATTGCCAAATTAGAATATCGGTTTGTAAGCGAATTAAAAGATTTGCTCATAAACAATAAAGATAGATTGGAAATATCAAGTTGGGGTTTGGCATATCCGAACTGTAAGCAAACAACCTTTAGATATATAGGGTTGAATACAGGACAAACTATTGATGATAGAATCAACCTTATCCGCAATTTAATAGAAATCAAAAGATGCGAACATCTTTACGAGACCAATTTGGAGTGGAGCATGAAAAACAAAGAAAAACTCAGTGCCTTTGCTCAAAAGGATATGGAAATGCTTGGTGTTGGAGAAGAGTAAGACCCCATGAAAATAACAGGAACAGTTCATTGTTTCTTTGAACAGTCAGGCACTTTTAAAAATGAGTTTCGTAAACTTGGCTATGAAGCAGAGGATTACGATATTCAGAATGAGTTCGGAGAAACGGATCATATTATTGATTTGTTCACAGAAATTGAAATTTGTTATCGTGGAGGGGCGAGCGTGAATGGTCGCTTCTACTCCGGCGGGTACAGTGGGCATTGTGTGAAGATTGGTAACGGCAAGACGAGAGATTATGTTTCCGAATCAATCCGAAACATTCTGCCACAAATCCCGCTATTGCAAGATGTGGATTTCCGAAGTGGTAGTTACGAGGAGGTTGAATTGCCATCCGCTGATAGAACGACTATCTACTGCGACATTCCATATAAAGGCACCAAACAATACACCACATCAAAAGACTTTAACTATAATAAGTTCTATGATTGGTGCAGGAAGAAACATTCAGAGGGTTATCGAATATTCATTTCAGAATATCAAATGCCCGATGACTTCAAATGCATTTGGCAAAAGCAAATCACTTGTGCCATGAACCAAACAATAACAAAAAAACCTATTGAGAAACTGTTTACGTTGTAAAATATGGAAAGTAAAATAGACAGATATGCTGCCGATTGGATAAAGAAGCACCCGAAAGCAAAACTTGAAGAAGCGTTTAAGGCAGGATATTGGAAATGTTGTGATAATTGGTGTAAACGCGAAAGATGATGGAACTAAATAAGCTATATCATGGTGATTGTTTTTCTTTAATGCGAGATATACCAGATAAGTCCATTGACTTGATTTTGTCAGATCCACCCTTTGCTTGTCTGAACAAATCAAACAAGCATGCGCAATGGGATAAAGAGATTGATTTGCAAGCATTATGGAAGCAGTATGAGCGTATTATCAAAGATGATGGGGCTATACTACTTTTTGCTTTCGGGATATTCGACGCTATGCTCATTATGAGTAATCCTAAAATGTGGAAGACCACACTAATATGGGACAAGGTTAGAAAAACAGGATTTCTTAATGCGAAGCGAATGCCGATGAGACAGCATGAAAATATTGAGGTTTTTTACAAGAAACAACCAACCTATAATCCACAAATGGTTAAATGTGAGCCGCAACAACGCAATCATAGTAGAGGTAACAGTAAGCACAAGGACACAAACAGGAATTACGGAAAGTATGGTAAAGCCGAAGATTTTATCGCAGACGAAAAATATCCAAGCAGTATTATCACCTTCCCAAAAGGGCACAGCAAAGAAGATTGGTTGCACCCTACAGCCAAACCTGTCCCCTTGCTTCAATACCTTATTCGCACATATTCCAACGAGGGCGATTTGGTGCTGGACAATTTCGCTGGTGGCGGTTCTACCTGTATTGCTGTCATCAGAGAAAAGCGAAACTTTATAGGAATGGAGCTTGACGACCATTTCTTTGAGATAGCTAACGAGAGAATTAAAAACGAATTACAACAACCCAAATTATTTTGATGATATGAAAGAAAAAACAGAATTTAAAATTGGAGACACAGTCATATTAAACGAAAAAGGAAGGAGAGCTGTCAAAAATATAAACCCTGACACTGTATTTGTGGTAGATTCCGTATCGGAAGACGGAACGATTTGTTCTTGTTTTTTTAGGCGCATTGACTTATATTCTACCGAGATAGAACACTATCAAACATTTACAAATTCTTCGCAAGCAACAAAAGAGCAGATGCTTGAAGAACTCACAAAACAAATGCTTGAAACATTCAAGAAGAAAAACGCAGACTACGGAGATAGTACAACGCAAACATTCAAAGAATTTGGGCTGACTTCATACACTATAAGGCTGAATGACAAACTGAATAGAATTAAGTCGTTCTGCAAGAAAGGCGAGTTGGAAGTGAAAGATGAGAAAATAATAGATACACTTATGGATATGAGTGCATATTGTCTATTGGCGGCTATTGACATTAAAGAACAAAAAGGAAGCGATGATAAAGGAACTTTTTAAGAAATGGTCGTGCTGCCACGAGTGGGAACTTGTAAATAAGACGAGAGTTTATAAGTATGGCGAAAGAGGAATGCCTTACCGAATAGAGGCTACTTTCGTTTGTAAAAAGTGTGGTAAATTCAAAAAGATTGATTTATGAGTAAGATTATAGAAAACAAGGCGGATAAGGCTTTCCCTTACGCAAAGGATGATGATGCGACAATTTCTGCTTACGCAGAAAGGAGGGCATACATCAAAGGATATGAGGACGCTTTGAAAGATGTAAAACATCGCATGAATATCTCCGCAATTGCGGGTGAGAAATTTCATGTGTTGAGTTTATATAAATGGATTGACAAAAGATTAGAAGATTAGAAATTATGATAGTGAATATTAAAAACAAAGAGACCAATGTTGGGTATTTACAAGTAGATGCTGGCGTTAGATACTATGAGGACACTGTCGTTAATGGAGCAGATGACATAAGTCTTTATGACAGCAAAGGTGATGGTGAGCCATTTGTTCCTTGTGTAGTAAAGATTAAAGATAAGCCTACCAGCTGCATATACTCCGACCATTACAGATGGAAGCCTTTGATTGATGTTAGCAATGGGCAGATTGTTAATTGGAGGAAAGGAACTACTGCAGATGTGCATTACAAAGTGTGCGATGATGGGGTGTATTGTTTGCTCAATAATAACAAACAACAGATTATTCGTATAGAAAGTTATGTTCCTGCACTTTTAGATCCTTACAGAAACGGTTATGGAGACTATATAATATTCTCGGTTAATGCTGATGGTTATATTAAAAATTGGCATTTTAATCAAGAGTTAGTTGATAACCTGATTAGGAATGATTTTAACTACAAGGAGGACTGTGAATGAATGATATAAGTGAGATTTTGGATGTACTATTTGCTTTCAAATTAGGCATCCCTGTTATTTGGAAAGACGATTATGGTAGCTGGTGGGGGGCTCATAAAGGTCATGTTTTCGACTTTCACCATGAATATAGAGTTGTGTATAGTCAGGATGTGGAGGAGTATCTGAAAGAAATTAATAAAAAATAATTGAACTATGGAAAGTTTAAGGATATTTGAATATAAAGGATGTAGTATTACTTTCAGTTGTGGTGACGGCGTTATGGTGAACGCCACGGAAATGGCTAAACCGTTCGGTAAGCGTGCAGTAGATTGGCTGCAAAATCAATCCACGGTTGAATTTATTAATGCACTCACCGAAGTGAGAAAAAGCACTTCGGCTGATTTTCAGGCAGTTATAGTGGTGAAAGGTGGTAACCCAGAAGCACAAGGCACTTGGATGCACGAAGATGTAGCGTTAGAGTTTGCACGTTGGCTTAGTCCAGCGTTCGCCATTTGGTGTAATGACCGAATCAAAGAGTTGTTGAAGTACGGCATGACCGCCACGCAGCCGACGTTGGAGCAAATGGTTGATAACCCTGATCTCGTGATAGAACTTGCCGTGAAGCTAAAAGAAGAGCGTGCCGAGAAAGAAAAGTTACAGCAAGAGGGCAAGGAATTACACGCAAGACTGGCAGAACAAGCCCCGAAAGTAGCCTTTGCCAATGCCATTGAAGCAAGCAAGTCAAGTTGTCTGATTGGTGAACTTGCCAAGATAATTACGCAGAACGGATATGAGATAGGTCAAAACCGTTTATTCAAGTGGCTACGCAACAATGGCTATCTTGGAAAGAAAGGGGAGTACTACAATATACCCAATCAACTGTACATTGAACAAGGATTGTTTGAGTTGAAGAAAGGCGTGCGCAGTGGTAATGAGGGTGTTATGCACACTACGATAACCACTAAGGTTACAGGCAAGGGGTGTAGTTATTTTATCAACAAGTTTTTAGGAGGGAGGTAATTATGGCTGATATAAATTGGTTAGCAGAGATAGTAAAAGTTCATAAATTTCATATAGAATTTTATTATTCAAGTATTACTGATTGGTGCTTGACAATAACAAGAAAAGGGTGTGCCAAAGACGGTGGCGATATTACTGTTTTTGATGATGAATGCTATGATTTGTCTTTGCTATTAGCAAAGGCGGAGGTTGCTGTTAAAGATTATTGTTGTGAACATTTAGGAGGATATTAATCTATGGATCCGCAGAAAATAACGAAAGCAGTATCATTACAAAAAACTATAACGGAACTCTCTATCTTCAAGGAAAGGCTAACAGAGCACGTCTTCTCTTTAGAAAGACGAATGCTAAATGAAGTTAAAGAGTCTTCTTATGAAGAAGAGACGAAGAAAGTACTAAGTCTGTTAATACACAAACATCTTGAAAATATGGAAGAGGACTTGTATTTTGAAATACTTAAATATAAAAATTTTTTATATGGATTATAGATTATGTTACGATTAGCAGTTATGCCGAAAGACGGCAAGGACGGTGTGATAATGTTTGTGAAATCATACAAACGTGATTGGTTGTTTCAAAGAAAATTGGTGCTTACGCCGTTATTGGAAGAGGCAAGGGCGTTTTTTTGTGATAGCCTTTTTGAGTTAGAAGTACCCATACGAGAGTTTATAGCGAAATTACCTTGTAGAGTGAATCCCGTAAACGACTATGGCATGAATGAACTTATTGCATACAATCAATTCTACATCATCGCCAAGCACACCCGAAAAGGAATAGAATACTATTGTTCTGAAAAGGAAGTGTACGACAGCAAACTCAAACGGAGAATACAAGTGCCAGAGTTTACCAAAGATATAAATAAGGCAGAGTTCTCAAAGAGCATTGATAGTGTAAACGCTATTCTCACAAGGATAAGGCAGAACTCAAACGAAAAGATAACATCGTATGGGGTATTTCTCACCATCGAGAACGACTTAAATAAGCCTAACATCATCTTTGCGCTGACAAACAAAATCTCAAAGAAAACTCGGTATCTTAAAAGTTATGACCTGAATAGCAAAAGTTCCGACAGGGTGTTGATGTGTGATTATATGGATAGCGCATTGGCTGTAAAATATGATGAGGCTTTGAAGATTTATGATGATTTACATGCCAAGCACAAGAACCTTCTTGTAAATCTACACATTAGGAACGGAGGAGAGAATACCCATGCAAAAGATTTTAAGTATAAGCGGGAGAGTATTCAAATTGGGTTTAAGTTGAAAGTTTAACGGTGGACATATCATAGTATAAATATATGGGATTTAGGATAAGTTTTGAAAGAGTACCAAAAGGGTTTATGTTAAGAGACTCTTTTAAGGACGGTAACGACTATGAAAGCTACTACAGTGAGTACGAAAAGGTGAGCGAAATGGTCAAGCATGACACTTGCACTGATATATTTCACGAGGTGCCGAACGAAAACAATAGACTTTTCACACAAATAGACGAGAACGAAGATACAGTTCTCGGAACGGTATCAAAAGAGCAATTATACCAATGGATTGTGGAAATCAGAAAGAGGTTTATATCCTATTTGGAAACAATGCTCGGCGATGACGAGGATAGTTTAATCCGAATGAAAGACTATGTCAATACAAAGAACAAACGGTGGCATTATTCATGGGAGGGTGTTCCGTTGTCTATGGAACTTGACTTCAAAGAAGATACAGATATAGACAAAATGCTTGTATCGGGAAGTTCGACCTACGAATACGAGATATTTAATTTTATCTCTATTTACAAGAACTTCGACTTTGATAAGTACGAATTGGTAATGTATGGAGGATAATGTTATGAAAGCATATATAAATAGTAATACTGCGGAACTAAGGGGTTGGCTGAAAGGCATTGGTTTACTTCCTATAGATTACCCTGAATGTGATAGGTATAATGGGTTGATTGCGCCATATCACATTCGGAAAGGTATGCCGCATGAGGGAAAAGATGTTGTTATTTTTTACCGAGACGGAGTTGTCTATGACACAGACGACGATGCAGAAGATTATTACTTCTGCGAATCAGAAGAAGAGTTTAAGGAGAAAGTGTTGGAATTAACAGGAAAATAGATTATGGCACAGATTTGTACAACAAGAGTGCAGAGTAAGAAACTCCAAGAGTTAGGTGTATCGGCAGATACGGCTGATATGTTTTATCCTTTAGGTTCGTCATTTCCCGAAGTATGTGATAGCGGAGATAATTTACAAGTGGATTATCCCGCTTGGTCGCTCGGGGCATTAATAGAATTGCTACCAAACCGTTTAATTTATGAAGATGTGGAATTTGAATTACTATTTAATAATAAAGTCGTTCGGTACGACAACCAAGGAGTCAATCTTACATTGAGTGGTTGCGTTGGAGAAAACTTGTTTGAGAACTGCGTTGATATGATTGAGTGGCTTGTTAATTCTGATAACCTAACGATGTGACAATGACCAACGAGGAAGAAAAGCAGCGAAGAAAGATTATTCGGCAGGAGTGCAAGAAGAAGAACTTAGCCCTGTTCTACAAAGAGTTTGGCGTTAATCATCGTACTTGGTTGCAAGAATTAGCAAGGAAGTATAAGGAGAGAGGGAAATATCCTCTCTCCCCACTTATCTTGTCTGACTATTACCAAGACTATGGAGATAAACTTTTAGCCACTCTAATAGCCTGCTTTCTGCTTGACGATAACAATAAAGCGATGCAACAAGTGTCGGCTATGAGAAATATTCTTGGCAGTCACCCATACAAAGATTTATATTCCAATCGTGCTTTCGTACAGTTATCCAACGGAGCCAATCAGACAAAACCCATATCGTACTTTGGTTCAGTGAAATGTTGGAAAGTGACCAATCTACTTGATATTGTTTGGAACATAGAGCACGACAATGGCAAGCCTTTGTTTGATGTGCTCTTTGAGCTGATTACGGCTCTGGAATATACACCGTATCATGCTTTGTTTTCGCTTTTTAGCGAGTTGCCTGTTAAACGACCGGAATACCGCATAAATCTCGCCCTGTTGCGTTTGTGCAGCAAGGACGGCATAAGCACCCACCTTTGGGATATTGGTGGCTTAGAGCGCAAATTAAAGTGCCCATTTGATAAGGGAATAAAATCCTTTATGGAAAACTGGCTTCCGCACTACGCTCAGACATTCACTTTTCCAGAAGCCTGCCACATAATGGGGTTTGAAAATGAAGTGGATTTCTACTATTCTTATCTTGGTTTCAAAGAACTGTTTCTTTACTGCGCACAAGAGGTAAGAGACTACATACATCTATACTCAATTCAGTATAACCACAGACAAATGGATAAGGATGGCAGAAGAAGATTGAGAAATAAAATACCAAACATTGAGTTTGGAGAGTAAAAAAAGGTTCCCTCACAAGTTACTGCGCTTGTGAGGGATTTGTTTCCTTGCAGTGAAATTCAATACAAAAAGAACAGCTTATAATACCAATGCTCTTTCATTCCGCACTGATCTTTCAAGTGTTCTCTAACAAAGTCAAGAGGACAGTGCCATTTTAGCCACGTGTCTGATTCGCACGAGAAACAAGCAATGGGGAGCTTATATTTGAATTTATACCAAATTTCGTCTTCAAGCTCTTCGCGCTGTCTTTTATATAATTTAGCCTCATTTTCTGCTTGTTCCAATGGACACTCGTAGCCACACTTTGCGTAGTTTAGGACAATTCTATGTTTATTCCCACCGTGTTTTTTATACTCTTCTTCATTTATTTTTAGGTGGGAATTGTATATTTCTTGTTTTTCGTTATCCCACTCTGCTTCTGTCATTGTTGGGTGAAATACATTTTGCAATAGAGATGGCCTGTGCCTTTCTATCCATTTCATAAGGATATATTTATCATTATAGTTGCTTAAGTACATTCTGTCTATAGCTGCCATTTTCTTGATATTTGTTTGTTGATATTTAGTGTTTAACCTTGAAAGAATGCCATTGCGTTTACTCCCGGCTTCCTCCCATCAATGCAGACGTATCTATCTGTCATTGTCGTCGTGCTGTGCCCGGCAAGCGTCCTGATAACCTCAACGGGCACATCTTTCTGCGCAAGGATAGTGCAGAAAGTACGCCTTGCGGTGTGCATGGTAACGAACTCCCATTTCTGGCCTTTCTTTAGTTTGCCACCGACATATAGTTGCACCTCTTCCGTCATTCCCAGTCTTTTGCAGATTCTCTGAATTGTCCTGCTCGTAACCGACGTACAGTGCTCCTGACATGGCTTGCATAGATACTTCATTAGTCGCTTGTGAACGGGCTGGTTTACCTCTGTCTTGGTCTTCTGTGATACATAAGACAGAATGCCGTCAGAAACGTTCTTTTGGGTCATACGTCTGACATCAGAGCAACGCCCTCCCGTGAGGCACGCACGCATGAACAAAGTCTTTACGGAATCTTCTGTTTTACTCTTAGGTTTGTAGTCGTCCAAGGCTTTCAGTTCATTCTCCGTGAGGGCGATATGTTGTGATGGCACTTTCTTTCCGTTGAGCACGCTCGTAAAGCTCTTGCAAGGAATAACACCTTCTTCGGAATACTCGTTGAGCAACGCCTTGATAAGGGCAAGATAAGTACATGCGCTATTGGGGGTAACGTTCGCTTTGATATACTCTGTAATGGTAGCAAGGTTTACCTTTGTAAGGTCTTGCCACCTGATTGTGCCCTTGTGTAGAGCCTCACACATCATTCTGACAACCTGCGGGCGCGTCGGATATTTTGTGATAAATGCACCCACAAATCCTTTTATCCACGTCCCAAATGAATAGCAATCTATGTTGTCCATAAAAGGATTGGACAAAATAGACGCAAATTGCTTGTCGGTGCACTTGCCGCCGAAAAACAGTCTTAATTCTTCTTTGCTCATAATTGTATGTTTTAGATGTTCAACTTATTTCTAAGTAGGTGGTACAGGTTTTTCTCTTGCACCACCCTGGCAATCACGAAAGCTGCCCGTATTGCAAGGGACGATAGCGCAAACCCATTATTAACATCTAAAATTACTCTGTAATCTTATCTACAATATTCCAATACGCCTCGCAGCCAATCATTTTCTGTATTGCGCTTGTTAGCTTGGCAAATATATCCTCGGAGTTTTGTAGGTATATGCTGTGCTGATCTTCCTTGTCGAAGAACCGATGCAGATTTTCAACCCAAGTTGCCGCGTCTGCAACATTCTTACTTACATTTACACTCTCTTGTATCATATTTTTATTTATTTTCTTTTCCATTTTCGTTCTGTGTTTATTTGATTTTTGCAAGTGTTGGGTTGTTTAAACTCCCACCGAAAAGTGTGTTGATATACGCCAGTCCTTTCTGTGTGCAAATGCATTTCATGACAATTAAGTCCGGATGGCTTTCTCGTTTAATAGGCGGCAATTCGGTCAACACGAAATAGCCTGCATCGACAAATCTTTGCTTTGGTTCATTTCTGCTCCCAAACAAAACGCCTTTCTCTCTTAGCTTTCTGAAAAGGGTATTTCGTCCGAAAGGCAGCCCGAGGATTTTCGCTGCCTGCCCAATGTCTACATTTCCTTCTGCCTTGAAAGCTGCATCAGCAAAATCTGCTTTGGGCTGTAGCTTTTTGATTTGGTTGTCTTTCTGCTTGTTTTCGAGTGTTAGCCTTTGGTTCTCCTCTACCTTGTCTGCGAGTTCACGCAAGGCAGATGGATAATCTGCAGGGAGATTATGACGCTGTACGGATATTGTGCCGTATGTCAGCAGTTCCTCAACCCTATCATCAACCCAAATCGCAAAGTCGGGCGACAACTTTTGGGCAACACGCAAGGCAATCTTCCGATGCGCCCAAGTGCCCTGTTCTTCACTTCCACCTTTCGTAACTTGCAGTAAATCAGCCGAAGTGCAATTTTGCATTTCGGTCAGTCGTTTAATGTAATCTGTAAGTTCCTTGCTGTAAATAATGTGGGATAGAGTTTTGTTTGGGAACTTTTTCGCCATGTCAGTAAGGCATACGAAAACCGTACCATTCACTTTCTTCATTCTGACATTAGAGCCATTATAAGAAAATGTTTTGTCAAGCTCCATGCGATGCGGAGCACTAAAACTTCTAATTTCGTCCATTTGCTTTGATTTTTTTAGACGTTTAAACTTTATTGGGTTGGTACACAAAGAAAGCGTACCGCTACCCTTTGTCTAATGCTTCAAAGCGAAAGCACGGAAACACCATTACAATGTAACCAAGGGACGGTACGCCGTTTTGTTTATTCCTCGAAAGTTTTGTTCAAGCAAAATGCCCTCCCAGAAAAACGGAAGAGCATACCTCAATCCGCTTTGATTTATTAGACATTACAAAGATACACAATTTTCTCACAACGTGTATCAATCCTCGTGGAGAATTATACTTTTTTAGCACTTCTTATCTCTTGGATATTTAAAAGATGCGAGCGAGATTCACAAAGAAAGCGGCTGCCATTTTGCGCTGTTCAAGAAATGGTCTCCACTCCGAGAGCTTTGAAAATTTCACGCAAAGGCAACCCGCCCGTATCTAAATAGTGAGCAAAATAAAAGCCCAACTGCTAATTGAGCAACTTAACCGTTTGCCCTGCGAAATGGACACAACCATTATTATATTTCCCTATTTATTATGTTAAGAACAATTTTTCCGTATTCATCAAGTTCTTTTGCGTTTTTAATTCTTGATAAATATTCGTCTGAAATTTCAGAGAAATCAATTAAATTGTCGGCGCCAAGGACTTCTTCTGTTCCTATTCCCTTACTTCTAATTTCGATATTGTTAAGCAGAGTGTCAGAAATAGCGTAATATGTAACCATTCTATCTTTTTCCTCGCGCGCAACCCTTACATGTATTTTGCATTGGACATAGGTCTTTCCTCGCTTACTCATAAAATCCTTATACCTGTCTTCCAATGGTTTCCCTATATCATACAATGCCCAAGATAAATCAGATGATGTTAGCGACAACCTTTCCATTGATGCCTCATTGTATTTATGTATTGCTTCATTAAAGTAGGGATTCCTGTGGGTTAAACCTCGCAATTTAGGATTTTTCAAAGATTTGCTAATCTTTTCTGCCCTTTCTTTTACAACTTTATTGATAGAGTCATAAGTTGTTTTTGTCGATTTTAGTAAATCTTGGACTTCTTTTATTGAAATTGTATCACAAGAGTCTATTGCCACAATCTCTTTAAGATCCTTGGGATTGTCAAAATGCGTGCTCACATAACTTTTGAAAGCAGCCTTCACCTTTCGTTCGTATGAGCTTCCACAAGAAATTAAAAAGATAGTAGCACTTAATATTAAAAATATTTTCCTCATAGTGTTAAAATATAAAGTTACACATAGTACCCACGCAAGCGGTTAGGCTTGCATGGGTAAAAGAGACTATTTGTTTTGGTTTACTTTGTTATATATATCTATAAGGCATTTGCCGATCAGACCGAAGAAAAGTCCATTTATACCGCCTAACAGACATCCCATAGAAATGCCAGCAATGTAGTCTTTTTCGCCAGATGCTGCCATGATAAACAAAACCACCGCCAGCGGTAGTAATGCGATGCCAACATAGTAAGCAATGTTTGACAAGACAAGAAGAGTCCTATACTTGTCATCTGTTTGCAAAATGTTTCCCGATGTATTTGCTTTCGCCGTCTTAATCAAATCATCTAATTCACTCATAGTTATAGTTTTTTATAAAGTTGATAATAAGAAAATGCAAGCAATGCGTATGGAATTACCACAGCCGACGAGAACATAAACATTATTAATACACTGGTGTCCACAAATTGCGCCCCTATCATCAGATACCCTAATATTGCAGGAATGCAAATGAAAGCCATCTTGTAGCCCGCCTCCCTTATCATCATAAAATGTAAAGAAGATAGTGCAATAAGAGGGACGAAATAGACAATCTCAAAGTTGCTACTTATATCATAAAAATCCCCAAAGGTGTAATAAAACCACGTTTTCCATATAAAAACAAAGAGAAAAAACGAGATAGAGGCCAACGATGCATAACCACACCTTTTTATGTTTTTGCTTTCTGTATCTTTTGCAGACTGGTAGAAAAACAAAGCATAAGAGACGAATGCTAACACTGTTGCATAATTCTTGAGGTTAAATGGCGACAAGAAGTGAAGAATTGGAACAAGTATAGAAGTTGCCACACAAGCCAATGAAATATTTTTTATTGTCAAATATTCATTCATAATCGTATCTCCTTTACCGGTTTGTCGCACGACGAAAAAGTCACCATTGCCGCAATGGCAACAAACATTGAAACTAAAATTTTCTTCATAATTCTAATTGTTTAAAGGTTTATAATTAAAATGTTATAGAATGCAAAGGTATGAAAACTTTGCAAGAAAAGCAAGCTATGTGAAATCTTTATCGTATTTTTCTTCTGCAGCCTCCTCTATCTGGCAGTTGATGTTGTCGGCAATTCTACCTTTAATCACACTGATGATGGCTTTGCAATGGCCTCTAAATTGTTCCATGCTCTGTTTGTCATCGTACTTTCCCATAGCATTAATGTAAATTACCTGGCACTCATGTATCTTTCGGAGTGCCATAGACAATTCCTTGTCTACTTCAACTTGATCTGTTTCCATAAAATGTTTCTGTTTATTTTTGTATTTAAGATTTCTTTTGCTAATTTTGCATGAACAAATATGGTTTTTAGTTAATCATTGCAAATATATTCAATAATATTCGGAAGAATATGATTTTGCGTATTATTTTATAAAATTTTAGTAATTGATTAAAGATGGACAACGACAATCAAATACGCCAACGCATTCAGAAACTCGTTATTATGAGTGGGCTTACAAAGCCGAAGTTTGCAGAAAGGATAGGTTTCAATAAAGCCAACTTTAACCTTATTCTCACGGGCAAAAGGAAAGTCCCAGAAAGCCTTGTCTTTGCCATTGTCTCAAACAAAATGGCAACATTTGAGTATATTGTAGATGGGACAGAGGAAGACGATCGCACCTCAAAGCGTTTTTCCGATATTAGTAATTCGGGAGGCGGTGCTGTAACCATTAACAACGGGAACAGCGAGAAGCAGAGTCAGAGAGCTGACGCAATCACCAATAAAATGCTTGATATGTTATCGAAAGGAATAGACAATATTATGTCTATGCAATTGCGATTAGAAAAACATGACAAAACAGAAAGCTCGGATATGGATGCAATCCGGCAAAGGCTTGACGAGCGCAACAAGTTGGCGGATCGTTTTTTGACGATGCTTGATGAAAAGGATAGACAACTTGAAGCCGCCAATGAGCAAATTAGGCGGCTCACAGAGTTGCTTTCGCACAAAGAGAAAGGACAGGAGTAAAAACCCTGCCCTTTCTTAGTGTAAATCCTTAAAACAATCTCATTACAATGAAAAACTAATAACATTGCAAAGATATGTATACCGTCCGACTTTTTTGCAAGGAATTGCAAAAATCTGCTTGAATTTCGTCAAAAATACTTTTTGAACGGTCTTTTGTAAGACCAGTTCTTGCCGTTGGTAAAAGTGCCTAACTCTATTATCTGCCCTTTGATGTCATCGGGAATGTGCATTTTACTCCGCTCTTCATCTGTGAACATTTTGCGGATTTCGTATTGTCCATTGCCGTTTTCCCCTGCTCGTTTGCGAATAATCTTGCGTAGTTCGTCAGCCATCTTTGCCTTGTTCGGACGCTCCATTATTTCCTCATTTCCACTGTTCACGCTGAATGTTGCGACAAATTTAGTCGGTATTCCCATTAAAAATCCTCCTCATTACTTTCGTTATACAATTCTTCATCTTTGGCTTCCTGCTCGACAGAGAAGTTCCACAGCAAAGTTAAGACTTTCTCTTTGTCGTACTCAGAGTAATTGCGAATATCTTTTGGATCAAGCCAGTTTATCTCGCTCGCTCCGTTCACAAATTCTTCGTAGGTTGAGAAGTAAAACTCTTTACTGCTTGGAATTAGCACAAAACATCTTGGGAAACCAAGATATAATAGCCCCACTTGGTCTGGGTGGTCTATAATATTGTCGCAGTACCAGCACCCAGCATACTTTTGTTCTTCCATAATATACACAAATTTTATAATTAATATTGCATGCGGCGGGAATGATAAGACCCCGTCGCATCGTACTTTTAACTAACCTTTCTTTGGTAGAGTACCGTCTTATCCGCCAACACAATTTGCATGGTTTTACCTGTAAACCAATCTTCATGCTCTTTTATAAAGGCTATCCCCTCTATAAGTCCGCACCCCTCTTTCCATCCATAAACCTCTTCAGGGCTGTCTTTGTCTACGATGCGAACATAATTCGTACTATTTTGATAATATCGAGACGGCTCTTTTACCATGTAGTAAAAGGCCTCTTCTAAATTCTCAAACTCTTCACACTCTGCAAAAAAACCGATATTTGCAATGCCACCTTGTGCGGTGGCAATAAAAGACCAATCGCAATTTACCACAAAGGGCTTGTCTTCGCTGTCGCATGTATGGTCGTATGCAAGTACGGTGTAAACATGTTCCCGTATTTTCACGATGCAGTACCAGCAGCCGTTGTCAATTTCGTTCCCATCAAAGTTTGTGATAATCTCACAGCCTCGCAGAAAGAAATGTGGCTCGTACATGCAATAGAGTTTAACGCATTTGTCGTAAAACTCCGCAAATGGCATTTTTTTCTTTCTCATATTCCTAATTGTTTATATGTTTGTAGATGTGTCGAGGCTGGATATCATACCCGCCTCGGCCGCGAGGATTCTCTATTTACTCGTTTATTTGCGCTGTAACGCCATATTTTCTACAGATTGCACCAACTATCTCCCTAGGCAGAGAAAACTCACCACAGGGCTTTATTTTACCGTCCTCGCAGACTCTTATGGACGGTTGCTCGGGAACTCCCCAATGTTTTTGCCTCCACGCCTCCAATGTACAGGCGTCGTACTTGTCATAGAAATATAACATTTGCTCGGCTAAGAACCGATAGCACGACACGAGGTGTTCGTTCATATTTGATGTTTCGACTTCAAATCTGTCCAAGGATTTCTTGCCTTGCTCCTCGCTAACGATTCCTCGTGTGGAAAGAAGATAATAAAAATAATCTTCCGATATGGGTATCATCTTGTATATCCCCATGTCTTTCGGAGGGGGAAGTATGGACGAGAAGTCCTGCATGGCTTCTATTGCCTTAGCAACATTGTCCGCTGTTCCGTGAAACTGTATCTCGTACTCCATCATTCAAACCCTTCTTCTTTCATTTTCTCCCGTATCAAAGAGCGGATATAGGTTGCGACCCAGCCGTGCTTCCGGCAAAACAGCATTTCTTTTGCGTTTAACTGGATGCCGGCTGTATAGGTCTTGTCGCCGTCGTACTGCTCTCCAAGAGCGGAATCGATGAACCTCTCCGGGTATTTCTGTGGGGCTTCTAATTTGCTTAATTCTACAAACTCCCCCCTTTCTTTCAAGCTCCCATCTACCTTTACGGCAAGATAGCCTGATTTTAAGATAATGCTATTCTCTCTTGGGAAATAGCAGATCTTGTGGCGATAGTTCAGGTTGCTAACATCAAACTTTTCCTTTCCGAGAGGGATAACCTCATTGAAAGGCACATCGTACTTTCTTCTCATGAATTTTTCTTTGCTCATTTTTTTGCAAATTTAATAAATAATATTGTATCTCCAAATATAATAATAGGATATTTGAAAGTATGGCAATTGTTTATGTTGCCATACCATCCTGCGACGAAACAAATGCTACATCGTACTTAGCTCGCAAGTGATCGTGCGCAAATAAAAGTCTTTTGCCTCTCTCAGCGTGCCGAATGTTTCTGCCTTGTGCGACAAAAGATCGTCAAACATGGTGAAATGTTTCATTTCCACCTTATGCCACTTCCCCACCTTTCTATACAGACAAATGTCTGTGTGGGTGTCGTCCTTATGAGCAAAGGACGCTTTGCTATAAAAACACTTCATAATAATTACTTTTTTTTGAATTGTTGCCTTGCGGACAAGGCTAATATGACTTTAGCCTTGTCCTTAACACTAAAAATACACACTATGAAAACATTTGCTTTCGTACTCTGAATATTAATTAAAACATTCAGAGCTGCCTTTGTCAGAACCACTCAAGGTGTATCGTACTGTCTTCGGGTTCTGCTTGCGTGATAATCTTGACGAGTATCTCAACAAGTTCTTCGGGGGACAATTTGATGTCGTACCCGGCTATCACTTCCGGGTTGTTTTTTACTCTTTTCACAAAGTTCCGCAAGTCTTCCTTTTCGACTTCAAGCTTATCTCCGGCACCATCGCCTTCTCGCCAAGATGTTTCGCAGTTGTCGCAAAGCATGCGGCAAAACTCATCTTCCTGGGTCGAATAAACACTTACTCTTTCGTACTTAACTTTGTAGCAAGATGCTACATGCAAACTTCTGCTCATAATAATTGAATTTAAAATTGTTGATAATTTTGCCCTCCTTGCAAATTTAACTTTGCAAGAAGTTTTTGTCATCCTTTCTCAAGCAGCCGACCATCACAAAACTCGGCCGTACTTGGAAATTCTTTCACTTTTTCCCACTCGTTTCTCCATTGAACAGAATGGATTAATTTAAACATAGAGCCTTGCAGCTCGTAAACGAGTACGGCAGCGGTCTTTTTAAAACATCTTGCCCCCATACACATAGAAGCTGCTTGCAGCACTATTTCCTCTTCGTGCCTACAGCACCATTTGAAAGTTCTCATCGGCCTGCCATTGACGCAAATCACAAAAGCGAATTTCTTCTCCATAAGTTTTGAATTTAGTTAATAATAGTGCTCCCTGCAGATGATTAGTCCACAGAAAGTTTTTAGAGCCTTGCGCGCAAAGGAAATGGTCGCTTTTGGTATTTAATTAGAAGCGGCAAACGTCGTCTATGGTTATTTCGTCAAACTGGCAGCAAATATCGCCCATACTCATAAACCCAAAACCGTCAATATTTTTTGCAATATTACACCAATTGGGTTCTTCTTTCTTTGGGGTAATATGGAGATACGTGTCCCCATCTTTATACACCCAAATATGGGATGTGAACATGGCTTTGTCTCTAACCATTTTGAAAACATGCTTAACTCCATTAGGGTACGTGATTGTTTTTTCTTCCATAATTTTGAAATTTAATAATTAATCGTACTTCCTGAACAACTCAATATTCAGGGAGTATAAGGGTTTATCCGTACAGGCGCTCTTCGTAGATAATGGTATCGTACTTTTGCTTTAACTTATCAAGCTGCTTGGTAAACTCTTCCAGAGTTTCCAACACTGTTTGACGTTCGTACCCAAATCGTGAAGAATCATCCAAAGAGTGTGCGGCGGTTCTTGCGTTCTCCAAACTCACCATGATGTTTGACCATGTGTAATCTCTTTTGTTTTCCATAATTCTAAAATCTTTGTTGATAAAATTGGATCCGGGCAAACTGTTATGTTTGCCTGAATCGCTTTATAAATTGCCGTTTTCAGTTGCCTTTCGTACTTTGTTTTAGCAAATCTTTGATTGTTGAGATATTGCCAAAACGGCTTTCTTTTCCGTTTTTGACGGTAACCGTCATCCGGTAATATACATTTCTACAACTTTCTTCGTACTGTCTTTGCTTCATTCTGATAAATTCCGCAAATTCAGTGTAGGGGATATTTTCCCTAATTGCTTGTTCCTCCCAACTTTTTTGCAAGCTGGAAGGAATAATGATTTCTTTTTCCATAAATCAAAATCTTTTTTAGTTGTGCTTGTATAGGTGTTTTTCAACCTATACAGACGGTTTTAATTGTTCGTACTTTGTTTAATTCTGTGTTGTTCTTTCGGTTATTCGCACATTTACATAATTTTCCTTTGCAATGTACCGGAGAGCATCCGCTGCAGACAAGAAGTAAAGACTTCCTACAAAGCTATTATCTATATAAGCCCCTTTGTCTGTCTTGTAAAATGTATATGCCCCGCCCTCGTCCTCGGTGTGTCTTGTGTGTGTTATTTTCTCACAAACCAACTTAACCGAAGGACTTTTTGCAAACCGATATAAAACCGTACCAACCGGTAACACTCCATCAAAAAATAAACTCTCTGTCTTTTTGTTTTTGCTCTCATAATTGAATAATTTTAAAAGTTAAACATAAAAAGTGAGTGTGCAAAAGTTTTTCATTTTACGCACTCGGATAATTAACCCTTTGCCGCGGGTGCAATTCCAGAGGAACCACCAGCCGCAAAAGATAAAGAGTATTATTTTTCCAACCACGCTGCAAACTCCCAGCTGCACACAGGCAGCAGGATGCGGGCAAAATGGCTGTTTGTTGCCAGTCGCAAACACTTTATGAAAGCCTGTCAAAGAACCATCTAAAGGGCTGTAATTCGGTCTTTATTCAAAAAACAACCTGCGAAACTTGCAAGGAACAAATAAAAACACTAACTTTGCGGATGTAAACTTTGGCGAGTTTATAAAACCGTTTTTAGGTTTTTCGGGCTTTATCCTTATTGGGGTTTAGCCCGTTTTTGTACCAGTAAGTTTGTTAATAGAAAAATGGGAATTGTTCACTTTGGCGAGTAAAACATCATCTCTTATTTTCTACTACAAAGATACGAAATAATAACGTAACTTGCAAATATTCAGTTGGTTATTTTTAATAGAAACCACACAAAAATGCAACTTTAACATTTGTCAATATTGTACCCGTGTTAATACTATTTCAGTAACTAAAAACAGATAAACAATACCAGCAAATTAACACATCATAGAGAAGGGCGCAAAGTCTTTCATTCGCGCCCTTCAAGGTGGAAAGCATTTGCGGTTCTGCTAATTCATAGCAAGTTTGCAAATACATTTCCGTGTTTAAAATTCAATTATGGAAATACCGCAAATGATTTAAGCAACTATTTTTCAAGCTGCAAAAACAAATCATTCACGGCTGCAAATATCCTCGACGGCTTATACATCATTCACATGATTTTTCCCATCATTCAACCAGTTGCGCGCATTTGCGATTTTGGCTATATTTCGCAAAAACTTTTCGCAAACGGTCTATTTCTCATTTGCATTTTATGTAAAATTTTCAAAGAACAAAAAAGGCTGTAAGTTTCAAGAACCTACAGCCGATTGGCAAAGTTTGTAGAATCGAACTACACGGAGGAGCCTCCTCCGTTCCAAAAACTTTTAATCAACGACAAAAAAAAGAACGAAAAACCGCTACCAACTGTAAAAAGTTGGTAGCGGCTAATTCTAAGTGAATGAAAAATCAAAGAAGGGCGGTTATGTCCTCAAGTTTGAAACCAGCGGCAAGGGCTTTCTGAATTGCGTTTGCTGCGTTTGATAATACAACTTCACAACCTTTAGACTCTTTCACTAACTTTGTCATGACATCGCTATACGTGTTATAGTATCGTATTGCTTGTATGTAGTTAGCAACTGTGTGCTGAGTTCTGAACTCTTTGCAAACCGTTGCCGTGTGAACTTTACCGAGTTTGTCAACGACTTTGCAAATTTCAGAAACACAACGCTCTTTACCATCTTTGTCCAAACTTTGAGCACCACGATAAATCACAACGTTTCCCCTTTCAAAAAAGAGACATCCGTGTGCGACTCCCTGAAACGATCTTCGCTACAACGCCTGCCTGTTGCGCTCGTAGATGGACTGAAAAAGTAAGCGTTTCTGTACTTCTCGTGTGTATCAATGATGTTCACGAGTTCACGCCGTGCTTGTGCACTGAGCCTATTTGTAATGTTGTAAACTTTCATAATTGTAATTTTTTGGGTAAACAAATAAGTATCTATGCGGAATGTTTCTTCCCGCATAGATAATGTGATCAAAGAATCTGTCTGACTTTCCCAAGCATCGTTCTTTTAGAATTCTTTACCATTGGCATGATAGTGAGTTCCATTGCGTTTTACGATGTCCCTCAAGGCCTTGATGTCTTTCGCCTTGGCAACTTCCGCATGTAGAGTTGCGTCAATAATTAACATGTCATGGATGCCATAGACCCAGAAATCGCCCCGCTTCTCTGTAAAATAATGAACTCTGTAGCATCCGCTACTTACTAACTCAAATGTGAACTGTGATAAATCATTGCGTTTCATAATTGTAATTTTTAATGTTAATCGTACTTATTCGTTTTCGTACTTAAAGTCTGAAAATCTGTATGCAATTTCTTCTAATGCGAACCACGCAAAAGTATTGTATATCTGTATGTAGTCTTCGTTAAAGTTGCCAAACAAAGCCCGCCCTATTTCTTCTTGAGAAAAAGAACCGTCTTTGAGGCTATCAAAACCCAAAACCATTGATAATAAGTTTTCACCCAAACTATCTGCTTGTTCTTGCATAAGTTCGGTTATTAATTTTCGGTTTTTACGCCAAAAACTTGAGGTTTCGGAATACCATACGAAACCAGAAAAGCCACCAGCAGCACCGCAAGGGCTATTTGATACATTTTCCAAATAGTCTTGAAACTCAACCCAGTTTAAGCCTGATTGTTTCTTTACTGTGTTTATTAACTTTGCGTTGATTCCAGAAAATTCTACAAAATCTTTTAATCTTAAATCTTTCATAATCGTATATATTTTAGATGTTTATAAAAAATCAATCGAAAAACAACAAGTGCTTTTTACTTGTCGTCAAAATTTCAAAGAGCCTCCCAGCTGGGAGCGATACCGTTGTATCTTTATTTCTATATTACAAAGATACACATTATATCTAATATATGCAAGTATTATAATAGATATTTTGCCCAAATATATAAGATTTTCGGATTTCTTTACAAAATAAATATGCATATACCAGAATTGCAAACTACAGATAGCAAAACACAATAGTTATTTTTGGTAAGTAAGTATAAAAAAGAGACTATAAAGGTTATATTAGTGGATATTTTGCTTAAAAAATTGGAGAGAAAAACGACTCTAAACCAATCTACGAAAAGCTCGTAAATCCCATGATTTCCAGGACGTTACATTATATTTATAATATAACCTTTTTTCTTGTGGAAAGCGTATGAACAGGGGTACCCCCTCCCCTTGTGGTTGGCTTGGACGGGCGTATTCACTTCTCACAAAAATTTTATTTTTATTTTTTTGTTTTTTATTGCAGTCAATTATAATACTCGTCATTTCGTTTTATTTATGATTAATCATGTTTGTGTATGTTATTAAGAAAAGAGAAAGAGAAAGTCTCACAAAGAGAAAGATATAAGAATGGGGATATATTTATCAATTAATTATATATTATATAAAGAAGAAAGAAAAATATTAAAAAGAAAGAAGACATTTTTCTTATTTTTCCGTGTAAAATTCGTGTTAATTTTGTGTTAAAATATGATTTTTCAGCTTTTATGGTAGATTTTTCTCTTCAAACGGATGATTTTTCTGAAATTCGTTAGATTTTTGCTTTTTTACTTGCAAGTCCCATGTACAAAGGATATCTTTGCCATCATAATGGATATAATTCTTAATTATTCATCAAATCAAAGATAAGAGAATAAGATATATAAGATATACTATATAGCAACCCTCTAAAACTTTGAAGTTAGGAGCATAAATGGCAAGGAAAGCATTACATAGTGAGGATTACGAGCGCAGCATGGAGGTTATCAACATGCTCTCCGATGAGTTGTACTCTGCGTACAGCAAGAAAGACTTGCGTTTGGTTATTCAGTCCGCCTTGTTTGGGGACCGTGTCTTTGGCTACGAGTTTCACATTCGTTCCGCTTGTGCCAAGGTGCTTCGGTATTATGATGATGCCGTGTATTATTTCAATGGCAAGTATTGGTCTCCTTTGTCCGATGTTTTATTGGAGCAAGCCTTGAACGGATCTTTGGTTAAGGCCCACATCAACAAGTCTGATTTGGTCAAAGCCCGCTCCAACATTCTGCGTGCTGCCAAGCAAGGTGCTTCCATGTCGAAGCTATCCCCTACCCGCTTTGTTGTTGGCTTCAGCAATGGTGTGTATGATTTCTCTGATATAGACAATCCTGTATGTCATCCATTCTCTGACAGGATGGATATACTTTCCGTTTTACCTTACGAGTATAACCCTGCGGCGACTTGTCCTAAGTGGGCTTCTTTCTTGAAATCCATTCTTACTCCCGCTCAGGTGTCTCTTCTTCAGAAGTTTCTTTCCTTGGGCATTGCTCCTCGTGATTCCGCTTCCCGCAAGATAGAGGAAACCTTGTGGTTGGTTGGCAGCGGTGCTAATGGCAAGAGTGTTATCTTTGAGGTTGTCAAAGCGGTGTACGGAGATACCAATATCTCTTCTATGTCGTTGCACAATCTAATCAAAGATGGCGACGATGGTGCACGCTTCAGGGCTGTCATTGTCGGTAAGATATTCAATTATTGTACCGAGGTCAACACCTCCGATATAAGCCGCTATGAGGGCAACTTCAAGTCGCTGTGCTCTGGGGAACAGAAAGAGTACAGGCGTATTGGTGGTAATGTAGAATTGACTGACGATATACCTTACCTCGTTTTCAATATGAATAAGAAGCCCTCTAATAGGTCGATGGGTGAGGCTTTCATGCGTCGTCTGCTTCTTATTCATTTCCGCACTACTGTTTCCAAGCAAGACATGCGTCCCGACTTGGTGTCAGAGTTGGTTACTGAATTGAGTGGTATTCGCAATTGGCTTATTCAAGGCTACAAATTATTAAAAGAAGACGGTTTTAAGTTCATTCCTACCAAGGAGAGCTTGGAAGAGACGGAAGACTATCTGTTGGAGAATGGTCAGACGATACAGATATTTCTACGTGCGAGGGAGTATCGGCCCATTAGATACAGCGGTCATTGGGATGAGAAGCCCAAGTATGTAGCTGCGCAGTCTCTCTATAATGACTATGTCAGTTTCTGCGAGCGAAAGATGTTCGAGGTAGAAACATTGAATATGTTTGGTCGTGAAATGAGAGCCATTGGTTATGAGAAGAGGAAGAACTCCAGCAACAATATCTACGAGATATTCTGCGACCACGAAATCAGCTACGCGCTTAATATTTGACAAGATAGAAACGGGAATGTGCGTTGAGAAGTTGTATTCTGAAGGTTTGTATTAATTATAATTGAAAGGTTCCTATGGACAGAGAAGATTTTGAGATAGCGAAGAAAGGTCTTGCAAGAGAAATCGCGTCTCTTGTTAGTGATTTTGTGAACAGTCATGGGCTGGAGCGTATAGACGTAAGTGTCTTTATCACCAATGCCGATGCTTCTATCACCGATAGTGGAGAAGTTAAATACGGCAAAATTTTACACTGCATTGTAGACGCAGACATGGAACATGAGGAGGGTGAAGACAATGAATAAGGACAATGGATATTGGGTAAAGGTATTAGACGAAGAGAAAGCAAACATTCTTATATCATTAGGCTATTCTTGTTGTTCTGATGTTGCCATCATCAAAGTTGCGGACGATACGTGTCGCGAAGGTTTTGCCTATTGGGTGGAAGATTATATGGTAAAACTTAACAAGTCTTATCTGCGCCCACTTTCTTATTTAGATGCCCTAAATCTTGACATGGGGTATAATGACAAGTGGAGGGAGATTTGTACCGACTGTTTAGCTCGGGAGTGTTTTGATAGAGAAGAAGCCTATAATTACTTATGCGCTATTGACTTAGGGAAAGGCAAAGACTTTTCAACAAATACACGTGATATGAATATTTTTAATAGTGTCCTGCGCAAGGAGCTGGAGGATTTGCACCAGTTTGCAGACAAAGCAAAAAGTTTCAAATTTGAACCGCGCAAGGTTTCTCACGAGCCTCAACTGCCCGACGAGATAGACCTTTACAACTTCTTTGAGAAATACAAAGGTGTTGCAAAAGGAGTAACGGACGATAAGTTGTATGCTAAGTTGTGTGGGTATCATGCTTATTATATGATTAAAAGTTTTGAGACAGGTAGCCTATCTAAATATCTATCAATTTACGAAGATATTGTTAAGGCAGATTACTATATCGGTAACAACCGCTACCACGCAATCAAGTTCAAGGACAGAGGTGTGTTCCTTGTAAGCGAGAAAAGATACAAAGAATTGAAAGCAAGGAAAGGGTGTACAGTATGATAGACGTCTTGATATATGGGTCGCTGCTTGCGTCAATGGTGTTCTTGGCTGTTTCTCTTGGCTTTAATTGGGAACATTGCTCAAAAGGTTTGCGATGCCTGTGCATTGCTATATTGCTTTCAGGTGCGTTTCTTCTCTGTTGTAAATTGGTGCTATTATGCTGAAAGAGTTTAACTGCGAAATATATCCGCGTAAGCTATGGGTTGCTACGAATTGGGAGGACGTAAAGGATAAATTTGTCTGTCATAAGAACAATGATAAACCAATAGAAAAGTACGAAGACGGCAATGCCTATACATACCAATGTGTTATGCACAAGAAAAGTAAGAAATATGGCGTGTTGATACTTTTCGTTTTGGAGGGAGAAATACTCGGTAGCGAAATGGTTAAGCGCATTGCCCACGAAAGCCTACACGCTGCAAATTCAATGTTTGACGAGTTGGGTATAACATACGACTTGACCAACGATGAACACGCAGCCTATATGGTAGGCTGGGTTGCCAAGTGCTGTTGGAAAGTGTTACAAAAAGAGATTTATAAAGGTAATATTTAATATTAAAAATATATGAAAAAGTACAGAAAGAGACCAGTTGTAATTGAAGCCGTGCAATGGAATGGAGACAACTTGGCGGAAGTAACAGCTTTTTTAGAGCAAAAATCCGAATTCATCTTAAAGGGAACTACATCAAAAGGGGTAGCCTTTTGGAAATGGGATGAGTATGAGCGTATCGTTGAAGAAAAAGGTTTGCGCATACAAACGTTGGAAGGAGAAATGAAAGCAGACATCGGCGATTATATTATCAAGGGCGTAAATGGCGAGTTTTACCCTTGCAAGCCCGATATATTTGAAAAGACATACGAGGAAGTGGTTTAGGTTTTATAATCTGAAAAAGATAATGAAAAGAACGGAATTTAGGCTTGGCGAGTTCCTCTATGGAATACCAAGCAATAAAGAAAGTGGAAAAGCTCATCTTGAAGGTCAAAGAGTTTTTATCCATAACGGCTATGCCAACGCCGATGGGTACGGAATTTTGATTGGGTGGCACAATGGAATAATCTGCAAAAGTTCTGACATTAAGAATTTTATGTGGGGCGGAAAGGTTAGGCTGGCAACCATCCGTGAGATTGAAGAGTTTATGCTACAGTTGCATAGTCAAGATAAAATTGTTAATTATTAAAACATAAAGAAGATGAAAAAGTACATTGGAACAAAGAGTGTTGAAGCAGAAGTGATGGATGAACTTACTGCTGTTGAAAAAGGGTTTGCACGCGCTAATGAAGATAACCACGAATGGAGACAGGGCTATCATGTTCGTTACGAAGACGGTTATGAGAGTTGGTCTCCGAAATCGGTGTTTGAAAAGGCGTACAAGCCTGCTGACACTTTCCTTGATAGACTGAAAATCGAAGATGCTGACCTTTCCGAGAAGTATGAAAAGTGCAGTGCTTTTGTCAAGTCTGACAAGTTCAGAGATACTATCAAGGAAAGTTACCCAGCTTTCCTCTTGTACCTTCAGCGAGAGGCTATGGGGAGCTACCTCGGCACCTTGCACAATCGTATTGAGTATGCAAATGGCGCAAAGACTAAACCAGACACAAAGTACAACTTCGGCGAGGCTATCCAAGCATTGAAGTTCGGTCTTGCAATCCGCAGAAGCGGTTGGAACGGAAAGAGCTTGATGGTGTTCAAACAAGTCTCCGCTCACATTGAGGGAGATATTATCCCCAAGATGCAATCACTTCCACAGAGTGCCAAGGATTTGATTGGCAAAGGTAAGAACTTCATTGACTACACCAGTCAGTGTCTTATCTATAATCGTGAGACGGGTGTTGCTAACAGTTGGGTACCATCTATATCTGATGTATTTGCAGAGGATTGGGAGTTGGTAATGGGGTAACCCCAAAACAATATATTAATATTTAATTCAACTTTTTATGAAGAAAATCTTATCTATTTTGAGTTTAGTGGCATTGGTCGTTTTAATGACTTCATGCCACGGAGTACGCCCCGGAGCAGGCGAGGAATCAGTGTTGATTTATAAACCTTGGTTCTTTGGACACGGAGGGGTTGATAAAACGCCTGTTCAGACAGGTCTTACATGGTGCTGGTGGTCAACTTCAAGCGAGACATTTAAGGTTATTCCTGTACAGTATAACGAAAACTTCAAGGACATTATCTCTTTGGATAACACGCCCATATCGCTAACTGCTCACGCTCTTATACAGATAGAGAAAGGAAAGACGCCTGATTTATATGAGAATTTTGGAACGCAGTGGTACGAGAATATTATACAGAAAGATTTTTGTAACGAGGTGCGCAATGAGATTAGCAAATACCCAATGGTGCAGCTTACGTCTAAACGGTCCATTTATGATAATATCTCCAAACACATCGAGGAGGTTTTGAACAAGAAAATCAGCTCCGAGAAAATTCCTATTAAACTCATCAAGGTCATTATTGACAAGGCTAAACCTAATGAGGAGGTCATGGAAGAATATAACCATACGGCGTCGGCAATTCAAAAATTACAGACAGAAGAAGCTAACGCACGCATGCAGGAGGTGCGCAAGGTTTCTGAAAGTAAGCGTGCTGAAGCAGACGATGCTTACCGCCTTAAAATGGGGCTTACGCCGGACCAGTATATCAAGCTACGCTCTTTGGAAATTGAGAAAGAGAAAGTTGACATGGTGCGTGGAAAGGCAAATGTAAATGTTACCATGCTTATGGGAAACGGCGCAACGCCGATATACAATGTAAAATAATACTAACATCAAAAAAAGAAAATTATGGCATTAATTATTGGAGAAAAGAACCCTAAGAGGGTTGAGAGTGGAGACATCGGGAATTTGGTACGTGCAAGCTATGGCAAGCCAGAAGTTGGCACTGCTATCGGTGAGCAGAATGATGCTAAGAACGAGGAAGAAGATACAGCCAAGCAGGCTGCGGAAGCGTTGAAAGCGCAGCAGGAAAAAGAAGCGGAAGAAAAGGCCGCCGCAGAGCGAAAGGTAAAACTCGAAGAAATTGGTAAGCTGCCCGAAGAAGAGCAAGTCGCCGCTTTGTTGGAGGCAGGTTTTGAGGAAGAAGCCGCAGAACTTTCTGTAAAGCTCGCTGAAAAACAAGGCTCGAAAGAAGAAAACACTGACGACTTGCCGTCTCCAGAAGAGGACGAAAATGGTGACGAGAAGACTCAGGACAACGCTGGTGATACTGAACCGAATAAGCCCAAAAAGGGTGGACGTCCAAAGAAATCTTAAATTGATTGCTATATGAAAAAAGAAGATGTAAAAGTCATTAATTATTTTGTAGCAAGTTTATCTGAAAAGGAAGCAAGGGAACAATTATCCCTTGCTTACCAACAGATGGAACTTTGTGTGAGAGTTTTGAACGGAGAAAAAGGTATAGATCCAGTTACTATGAAAGACAACGGCTTGTCGTCTGACTTGGAGTTGTTCTACCGGTGTAAGAAAGTTGCAGACTTTTTGAAAATTATGCCTTAAGGTTTAAGGCTTTATCAAATAATTAATATGAGCGAAGAGAAAAAGGAAAAACGAATAATGCCATTGGGGGCATACGCTCGATTCGGCAATTTCAAGATAAAGCGAGTAAGGTTGCTGATTTCCGACAAAGGAACGGCACGAGAGGAAAATGCAAACGTTAAGATTACCCAGAAATATCTTGAGAAGAATGGGCTTTCGGAGATAGAAGCGATAAAGATTGCTTCGTTAGAAGAATTGTGGAGTGTATGTATTCCACAAAATAGAATGATGTACCAATCTATCATTGACCTTTTCGAGGAAAACACAAAGGAGTGCGATGAGATATTGAGTACTCTTTTAACAAACATGGTTAATACAACCTCTATTGCTGATGGCCTATATCATGATATTGTCCTTCACGGCGCACGTGCCTTTATTAATAGAAGGGACGAGGTAAGTTCAAAGGAAGACAAGAAGAAGGAATATCGCGCTATTGTGGAATCTATTCTTGCCGACATGCTTAAAGACTTGGAGGATTATGTTCCCAAGAAAGAAAAACAAGAACTATCCAATAAAGAGTTTGAGCAGATGGTGCTTGCCGACAAGTTGAGAGAAGAAATGAAAGGACAGTAGCCATGGTCTGGCTTGTAATTCTGGTTTCAGTCTTTTTGTCATACTGGGTTTACCGTGCAACCAAGATAGACTTGTGGTACTGGGGAATACTCGTTTTTCTTTTCAGATTGACAGTAGCCTCATACATAGAGTTTTTTGTAGTTTCATGGTGGCTTGTTTCTATGTGAATATTTCAACTCGCCTGCCATGTGTAGAAAGAGTTACGGCGTCGTATGTTTTTGATGCGACACTTGCTTTAGAGGGGGTGCTTATTTTGTTCACCCCCTCTTATTGTATTATGCAGCTTTTGTGTCTCTAATCAAATCTGACACGATATTGAATATCTTTCCGAGTAACTCATTTCTCTCTGCCACATCAAGTTTACTTTCTTTTGGAGTGAGTTTGTGGTAGCTGTTTATGGAAATGTGATACACATAGTATAGCTTTTTGTACACCAGATGCCACACGTTTTGTTGGCTTGTGTTTGTTGCCGATGAATATTGGTTAACGAGTTCCCTTATTTTTGATTTCATCGTCTGTTGTGGTGCTCGTTCGTTAGATAGTTTCACGCTGAGTAACTTACGACCGTTTTCCTCTCGCTCCTTGTCGAGGGTGTCCATACGGTTCTCCAATGTCTTCAACCTGCGTTCCTGTTCAACCATGAGTTGCGCCTGCTGTAACAGATATTCTGCACCCGACAGATTCTTTTGACCATCTTTTAGGGCTTTCTCCATTTTGTTAAAAGCTGCAATGTAGTCAAGTTTGAACTTCATAGCCTTTTTACCCGTGAACCCCATAGCAAGGAGAGTGAAGCCGTCACGGTTCATAACGAACATTGGATATTCCTGCCCGTTCTGCTGATTGTAATAGACCGTTTCTACAAACATTTGGGGGTATGCTGAAAATTCAGCAGTCCCCATTAAGTCCCTAATTGACTGCAATACATTGCGATGCTCTTTACCGAACTTTTCAGCAACTAACAAACTGTTTGTCAGTGCTTGGCTGTTCTCTCCTTTGAAAACTAAATTTTCCATTATCTACAATTTTTGAACTGTATTTTATAAAGCCGCACTACGAGTTGTTCCTGCCTTGTAGCAAAGCAGCGTGAACGTTTCCGTTTCACGACTCGGTGCGGCAAATTTTATATTTTCTTTCTTGGTAGGCATAAAAAATGCCGCTTAATCAATAAGGATTAGCGACTTTCAATGCCGCTACAATTTTTGAACACTGCAAAGATACAAATAAAACTGCAATCTTCCAAACATAAAGTGTTAAAAGACTGCAGACTCATTATTTAGCTTACGCCAATAGCGGAAAAATAGATTATTCCAACGAATTAGTACTATCTTCTTGCATTTTAGCCTTTCTCGCCTCCTCTATCTCTTTCTGTTTCTCATTGTATTCTTGAAGTAATGGACAGTCGTTACACTTCAAAGGCAGGTAAATGCGAATGTTGTCTTCTTCAGGTTCTGCATCCACGGTTGTATTGCGACGTAAAAGATCGGTGTATTTCACAAACATTTCACCACGTTCCTTTGAGCCCTCGGGAAGAGCTTGCGCAGCTCTCAAAACCTGCTTTGCTGCGTCTTCCGTACTTATAAGTTCTATATCCTCCCCATTAGGCAATACTATTCTTGAACTTAGTTTTTCTATACGGTCGCTCAGCATCTCCTTGAAACGCCCTGACTTGGTTTTCCCATCTCGTATGCTTTGATTTTGTTGAAAGTTCAGCACCGAGTTCTCTTGATATACTATCTCGTAAGCCTCGTTTGTAGTATATCCTATACTTATCAAGTCCGCCATTATTAGCTGTTGAGCCTCGACGCCGTATTTCTTCGCTTCTTTTTCTATTCTTTTTGAAAAATCCATATTCTAAATATTGTATTTGTCTTTGTTTGAATAAATTGGCATCACCCAACATTTACAATTCGGATGGTACAATGGCAACTCTTCCAAATCGCCTTTTACATGAAAACCAACCTGTGAATCGCAGATTTTACAGTCGTATGAGCTTCCACGAGACACAAAGAAACCGACTATTTCAGCATTCTCCTGATAATCAATGGACAAGTTCCGCATCCACGCCATATCCATAGTGGTGCGTGCCATGCGAAGAATGTTATTCGCATTGGAATTGCTACTACCCACATAAGACAAGCCCGTGTTGTCTATATGTCTGCCATGCGACCGAATGTACATGGCTTGCATAGATGCTACATTTTTAGCCGACATGGCTTGTTTTACCTCTTGGGTGGTATATATAGCATGTTGGGAAGACTTGACTTTGGACACGATTGCTACGGTTGTCAGTTTACTTTCATTTTCTTTTGCGAGTTTCATGGAGGCAATGATAGCCTCTAAGTCATATAGGTACCTATACAAGTAGCCGTCAAGCGTCTGTTGCAGGTTGTTGTTCCCACGGCCAAGAGAAGCAATGTAGAGAGCCAATAGCTTTTTCCTTGCTTGGTTATCTGTTACCATTGTTGAAAACTGCTCAATAAGGCTCATAATCTGCTCATCTATCCTGTCCATAACTTCTTCTACTTCCGCAAACATCTGTTTGTTTGCATTCATCGTGAAGTCTCGGGCTGGAATGTTGTATTTAAGGCATATTTCAGCAATCTCGCCTGCCGCTTCAACAAGAATAGCATTTACCCTGCTTTCGAGTATAGAGGCATGGTAGCTTCTTCTTACTATAAACTTCTTGGCGTTGTTTATATCTTCTTGTGTGGGCATGCGATACTTTGAGGTATCTAAATTTATGCTGATAGCACTACTCATTTCTAAAGTCTATTTCCAAAATTTAACGGTCGTCTATTTATTCAAGAAACACTATCGTTTGGTCTGATTAAATTTGTCCCATTTAGAATAGGTCTTTCCCGTCTTAGGGTCTATTTTATTGCCCCATTTGTCCCACATGAACTCGCCTTTCCCTGAACTTACACCTGTCGCCGTTGTATCGCCTTTTGCGCTTGCACCCTCCTTTGGAGCATCGTTGTCGCCACTTTCGTTAACCTCGTTCAGTTCTTTCGTCTGCTCAACTGTATTCTCGGTTTGTATTTCGAGTTTCTGTTCCTCAAGAATTAGGTCCATTTCTTGCTCATGCTTTTTCTCCGCAAGTATTCTATCCCATTCTTGTGGTGTCGCATATACAGACTTTTCGCTTGCTGTTTGCTTTGACAAGAAGCCGTTCTGAACCTGAATAGCAAGGTTGTTGGTTAGCTCTGTCTCGTTGAGGTGAACATACGGCTTGATGTAGTGGGAAATGGGTGTGTTCTTAAAGTCGAGTTGATTTTCCGTTTCTACCCCATATCCAAACGAGAAGATTTTAACCATTTCGTCTACAACAGCGTCATACTCATTGGCATCAGACATCGCTTTCTCATAAGCAGGGGAGTAGAGAAGTTTAATGGCCACTCCGGGCAGGTCTCCTGATTTTAACTCTGGAGGAATGACGGTAAATGATTGCGTATATATCTGTTTCTCCAAAACCTCAAGCTCGGTCTTATATGCCGTGCTTGCGTCTTGTTTGTTGAGGAACCCCATATCGCCATCTGACGGCAAGAAGAAGATTTTTGACGCATGGCTCATATCTTGCTTTGATACCTCTTCCGAACCCTCACCTTTTACATACATAATCGGTAAGCCGAAGTCGTGATTGCTCTGCGCCATGCGGGAAAAGGCCATTTCGTAATTGTCAATAGTTTCTTGTGAGAACGTCCAACACGCCCCCATATCATCACGATGGTATGCGACAGGAATAAACTCAAATCCGTGCACCTCCCTTTCGTCAAGTGCGTAACCATTTACATTAAAAAGATTGAGGACGGTCTGCTTGAACTTCCCGATTGCGGTGGAGGCGTCTCCGGCAGCCTTGAAACGATAGTAGTATTTGTTATCCCAAACATCCACATAGCGGTTGATAATTCGTCCGTCTTCATCATAGTTGCAGTAAGTACGAGCAAAAGCGTTCAGCTCCCCTGTTCGCAAATCATAGTGCGGGAAGAGCTTATCGCCATTTGAGAAAGACAACACTTTCCATCCGAACTTTCCTCTGTCAAGATAGCCTACCATTGCTCCGTCGCCTGTAGATTTAACAGACTTAGCTAACTTGTACCACGCCGTCTCCATGTTGCGCTCTTGCCAGCCTCTTTTGAAAGCATTATAAGTCTCTCTCGATTTATCATCATCCTTTTTATCGGCAAGCTCAAACTGAATGTCATTACCAGTAAGATGTGTAAGTTGCTTGTGCAGTATAACATATTGGAAACTAAATGCGTAGCGTGGAACTTCTTCCAGATACCAAAGTCCCGTTCCGTCCTCTCGAGTGTCCTGTCTCCAAATATCGTGATAATACTCTCGATCGTTGATAAGATGCCCATAAGGATCTAATTCCCTTGCAAAATCCTCTTGGGTTACTATCTTCCGGTAGAGATAATCATTTGTCGGCGACTCTTCCATAGGGTCGCCATATCTTACGCCGTGGTCATAATGTCCATTCGGCATTACTCTCGTAAACGGTTTCTTTGTCAACAGATCTCTCACCTTTGGCAAGGAAGTTTCCTCTGTTCTCGTTGCAAATTGTGTCAAATCCATATTTTGTTATCCTTTTGTGTTTGTGTGTTAAAAATTTCTCACCCAAGACGGTATCTTTACAGATTGTCTGTTTATCTCAAAATACATTCTCATAATCAACGCTTCAAAGAAGTCGGGGGAATGTTTTACAAGGCGTTTCATTTGCTCTTTTTTTATTAGGCACCAGCCTTTATCCAATTTGCTTATGTCTTGCCTGATGCACTTTCGTTCAACCTGCAAAACATCTTTCAACAGTTTCCCGTCATATCCTTTTCCTGAGAACTTCCGTTCAAGCAATGTCGGTTCAAAGCTTATTCCCGCCTGTTGGAGTTTCATTGCGAACATGTAGGCACACTGGCTCTTTACATTGTCATAGACATTCTTGTATTTTGCCTGCACAGCTTCTATGTTGTTGAACGGAACGGCATGCTTGAAGTACCCTTTAAAGGTTTGCCCCAACCCATTTAGGTCGTAACAAAAATTCTTTTCCGTAACACCCCATTCTGTCAGTTTTGCCTCTGTCGCTTGACAGGTAGACATAGAGTCGAGTTTACAGACAAATATGTCCGCAAGATGCCATCCTATCCAGTGCCACAGGACACAATTGTCTCCTCCGGTAAAAGCCACGTCACAAGTCGCTCTATGAACATGATCGCCAAGCATTTGGTCATTGCGAAAACATCTTTCCATGTGCGACATCTTTACCATGTCGTCTCCCATTTCCATGAAGTTCCAGTTTCCGTCCAATTCACGAGCCTTTACTTCTTCTGTTTGGTTGTGAAGTCCCGCCAAATAACCCGGGTCAGATTTAAGGAGTTTCTTATTGTATTTAAGGTCGGCTTTTATGAAAGTCATAGACTTTACAAAAAAAGATTTCTTGTCGTACCCCATTTCTTCATACGACGGATCCCATCGGCTGTCAATTTCTTCCTTGCATTGCTCGTAAACCTCTTCGGGTGTATTACCCCATACGGTATCATCAACAGAATCTCCTTTCATATAACAATACCTTATTACACCATTCCGCTCGGGTATAGGTAAGCCGTCTTTCCCAATGAACCAATCAATAAACACTCTAAGCCAAGATAGCGGGTCAGGGTTGCATGTTCCCAATATTCGAGACCTTATGCCCGAACCATTACGGTTGCTGGTCAGTAGGAATTTGAACATTTGAAATGACATCTGAGGCAATTCGTCAATTCCAATATACGCAAATTGCTGTCCCCGATACTTGTCGTCAAAGTCATCGTAGGGCATGTCATAGATTCCAAAGTTCAAGTCTGCCCCAGAGTAGAAATACCAAGCCATGTCGTCTTTTGACTTATTGTATCTACCGAATTTTGAATATAATCTTCTGCTGTCTCGAATAATGTTGTTAAAGTCGTCTTTATTCTTTCGGAGAATGATACCATTAAAGTCTGGATTGGAAATGTCATACATCGGTTCCATTAACAGGGTGAATGTATTGTGGTTCACCGTGTAGGCATCAGATAAGTACAGGTGGTCTTTCCCCGTAACCGTAATACATCTACAGGGCTTCTTGTCTTTCATCTTTTGCACCCACATTATCTGTTTCGTAAGCGTGTTAGGGGTTTTCGGATTTTTGGGTTTTTCTCCGTTGACATGTGCCATTTTCTGATAACACACTTTGCAATATATTTCGGCGTCATTCGGGCAAACAAACACAATCCCCCACCATCCGATATATTTAGGTTCGTCTACGACCTCATAAATCTTCGCCCATATTCCCAATGAACGCGCAAGCATCGCAATGTCCTCTATCAACGGTTTATTGGGCAACACAAGGTGTGGATGCTTTCTCTTTGAAAAACCGTTTTGAAAAAACACGCCACGCAAAAACTGCCATCTGGCCGATATGCTTGCCGTCATGTATTCTTTTGGAATACGGGCGAACTGCCTTCCCCTCTTCTTTGTGATCTGCCGCCTCGCCTCGTCGGGAAGCCCCTTGAGGACATATCTCCCATGTCTTTTCAGTACACGATAACCTGCTCCGGAAACCTTTCTTGATATGGTCATGTGCGTACCAAGGTCAATGCCTTTTTTAGGAAACTCGGTATATCCACTTCCACTCATATAACCCAAAAGGAAAGGATGGATAGGAAGATCAACCTCTGTTTTGTTCTCATTCATTTCCACTTCGCCCGGTAATGGTATCTCAAAGTAGTCCGTTTTTCCAGTGCGAAGAGAATTCGGGAAATTCGAGTCTATTTTGTATTGGTCCAATATTTCCCTTGCGGTATATTCCTGAAAGTCGCCATCCGCACCAAGTCTTGCCCAAAAACGGTGGTTGTCCATGCATTGCAACTGCGTCCCGTCATTGAAATGAAATGTGTATATCGTTTGCTCCCCTTGTTCAAAAATCTGGCTTACTTTCTGAATACCATTATACGGTGTGCAGATATACTCTCCGACTTCCAGGTCTCCCATTTTAACAAAGCCGTTAGGTGTTGCAATAGGCGTAGAATATGGATTCGCCTTTCCTCCTCCACGGTTCCCCCCGGTTACGAGAATATCTACATTGCTATGCAAGTCGTCTTCTTGCGGCCCCTCTTGTGCTATAAACACTTTTGAGTTCTTGTTTTTCTCTTCTTGCTTTCTCAAATTCTGGATATATTCATTTGTATAAATCTTCTTTTTTGAAAGCGCAGATAGTTTTATTGTATCTCCTGACATCGAATAATTATTTACATTATTTTTCGCAAATATACCAATTATACATTCTATAATAAATTATTTTTTCAAAAATGTAAAAGATTTTTGCGTAAATTGTTTTTACATATCAAAACTATGCTTATATTTGCGAAAATAATTTACAAAAAACAAAATACAATGGAGAAAGAAGCTCTTGTTGAAGAATTGAAAAACAGAGTCGGAGAGAACGACTTTGGAGTATTATCAGGACAAACTGTAGATGCACTTGTCGCAACATTCCTACCATCGTTTGCGGATGACGATAAGGTGACAGATGACACTTGGAAACTGCCTGTTGAGGTTGTCAAAAATTATGCTGGGCAATACCGGCATGACTTGGCAACTAAGACGGCGGAGGAAAAGACTCGTCTGGCAAAGGAGAATGAAAGTGCCGCTAAGGCTCTCGCTGAAAAACAGATTGCGGAGTTCAAGGCGGAGTGGGACAAGACACACCAGACGAATCCTGCTAATGGTAAAAAAGACGATGGTGAAGAAAAGTCTGCTGTGGAAAAGGCGCTTGAGGCTTACAACATCAAACTTTTCGGTGAAGATGGAAAAGGAGGACTTATTGGCGGAAAGCTCAATGAAACCTCTGATTTTATCGCAAGCTCCAAGAAAGCCATCGAAGCTGAAAAAATCAGCAACATCAAAAAGCAACTAAAGGATTACCTTGTGGAAGAACGCAAGGCATCCCGTGACGCCGTGGTCAACTTGTCCATTAAGGAGCTGGAGGTCGTCTCCGATTCCGATATAGACGAGTTGAAAATCAAGGTAGAAAAAATCTACGAAGAGCGTTACAAAGACTTCTATGGAGATAGTGGAAAGCCGTTCGGAGGTGACTCCGCAGGCGGAACAGGTAACGGCGGTGGTAGCGACGAAGTTACAGAATATCTCAAGAAGCGAGGAGAGGCTGCTGCCAAACAGGCCGAACTTACCGCAAAGACCAAAAGTCTGCTACGGTAAGCGGCTAAGTAAAACAAAAAAAACAAAAAAAAGACATGATTAGTGGAACTTTTAGCCAGAACATAAAGTTCAATGGCAAGATAGGAGGCTCACGTAGGGTGTTTGAGGGAAAGCCAGAACTCCTGACGGGTGGCTTCAATTTTGATTTGAAAGACCTCCCCAAAGCAGGTCATGTGTTGCCTGCGGGGACCCCTGTATGCGTGGATGAGCAGAAGCGCACCATTAAACCTTTGCAGACTTTCGCCGTAAAGGAGGTGAGCGGAACAACTATTAAGGTTATCAAGGCTGTGGGTGGCGTTTCTACCGGCACTCGCATCAAGGCAGGTGATACCCTTGTAATCCTTGGAAATGATTTAACTGCGGCAGGTACAGCTATCAAGGTGTCGGCTGTGGATAGCAGTAACGAGGAGTATGATGTGCTGACGGTAGATGCCGCAACAGGCGTTTCCGAGACGACCATCTTGGCTATGGCGCAATCAGACGGCAAGCCATATTGTGCCCCAAATGCCTTGCTCGCCTATGACAAGTGTCTTGACGAGAATGCGTATGAGGCTTACGGAGAGGCTGCGTTCTTTAGCGCGCGCCCTGTTTATGAGCGCCGTATGCCGCCTATTAATGACGCAGTGAAGAAAGCCCTTGCCGATGCAGGTTGCTTCTTCCGTTTTTCACAGAGCAAATAAGGGAGGATAACACATGAGAGACTTTAATCAATATTCGATCAATGACTTGCGCCGTTATATCGGCGCAGAGAACTTCGGCGTAATTCTGGACAACAGCAACGCTAAATACAACGAGGCAATTTGGAGGCGTTACGCCACCTGGGGTACACCCTCAGACGACAAAGCGTGGATCCAGGGACAAAAGGAAACGCCAATCATGGTGCGTGCTTCTATCCTCGACACTCATTCAAACAAGCCGCAGCGCAACACCGGAGGATGGGAATACTATGGCGGCTCTATCCTGAAACTCGGACACGGCTTCTCGATTGACGAGGACGACCTGTTTCAGATGCGCCGCAACCATAACATGACCCATGTGCCGATGGCTATTCTTATGGCCGACGACGTACAGACGCGATCGGACATGATGATTGGTGGCGTACATAACGAGTTAAATTACCTCGCCATGCAAGCCCTTTCGACGGGTGGCATAAAGGAGTTTTCGGTTGATGGCGTGCTATATGACTACAAGTTCCCCATTGCGGACAGCCACTACATCAAGGTTGCCAAAGAGTGGTTCAAGGTTGTAGGCGGTAAGGTTCAGGCCGACGATACGGCTGATCCCGTTCAGGATATGCTTGACGCACAGAAATACCTCACTGATTCTCTCCGCCTGAATGTGGATCATTGGAAGATTTCAAAGGAACTGTTTGACCGCTTGATGCTACATCCTGTGGTAATCAAGTATTGCACCGGCAAGATGAATTACTGCAAGCCGGAGAATGTCAAGCTCTCCAACAATGAAATTCTGACCGCCTTGCACGACATGGGCGTATGGATGTTCGATGTTGTAGACTACAAGTCTGCGCATGAGGAGGACGGTCTTTCCGTTCCGGACTCTCCTGCTTTCGACGAGCACAACCTCGTAGCTTGCAGTTCTGACATCGTTCCGTTCGAGATGAAGTGCACCAACTCCATCTACCTTGATCGCCTTGCTTACGGCGGCGTCAGCCAGTCGGAGAACTACCATTTGGTTGAGGGGCGCATCATGGTGCAAAACTCTTGGCAGGAACGCCCGGTTAAGAATATCATTGACTGCGAGTTGTACGCTTCTCCGGTATTCAATAATATCCGTGAGATAGCTTACTTGACCGCATGGAAAGGATAATCTGAATTGAACTATGCCGACATCTTACACGATAGAGCAATACCTTAAAGGCAAAGTCAGGAACATCACCGTTCCTGACGAAGCCCTTTTATCTATCCTCGCTGAAAACGACATAGAAGAAGGTACTGCTTATGGCGAGCTTACCCAAAAACAGAGAGACTTGGCGTTAGCGGGACTCTATGTCTGGGTGGCCATGTCTCCGACAACCTCCCAGAAAGTTTCCGATAAGGACGCCGACTGGGAGCATAGTGAGGGTGGCGAAACCATGTCGGCAAATGTCCTTAATCGGTTTTTGCGAATGGCCAACGAAATTTACGACAAATACAAAATGCCCCTTATTGGGAATAACCGCTGGGGCATGGTTGGTCGTGGTTTCCATGATATTCGCAATTACGGAGGAAGAGGGAGGAATTTATAATGACCGTAGACAATCCGAGATTTCCACACACTTGCGTAATCACACGCTTTGCAAAGTCAGAAGACCCCATGTCTGACGAGGATGCTGGCATTGTGCTTTACAGCGGTTCCTGCAGAGGATATAGCAAGCTCACTACATCAGCCAGCGGAGAAGTAATCTCTTCTTACAGAGGGCTCGCGCTGCCTTTAAAACAGGATGAGTGGGAAAATGATACCACACCGCAGGAGGGAGACAAGGTGGTTCTGAATAAAGGTTCTTTTGTAGAATATGGAGAAGTGATAGACAGAATGCCCGGGAATTTAGGCACACATTTACTTTGGAAGTATGTCAGGAATTGATAGCATCATCAAGTCAGCTTTTTCGGAGTTCAAGTCGGACATTGAAAATAGCATTGAGCAGAATTGCAAGACATTCTGCAGAGACCTATTGAAAGAGGCTATCAAGAATCGTGAGACCGCCCCTCGTAAGCATGACTTTACAGGCAATCTGCTTAATAGTATCGTTGTTTGCCTATACAAAAGAGGTAATCCTGTCGCATGTTATTACGCTTCGAACGAGACAAACTCCGCTACTGTTGTAAAGATGACCTTTCCCAAGAAATATCGTTTCAAGAAAGACTACGAGGGGAAAGAAAGTCATTATTCTCCAAAGATTAAGGCAGACGAAGGTCTTGGCGCCTATGACGCAAAGATGTTCTTCTCTTCTTACCGTCCCGATGGAAATAACATGTTTGATATTGTGGTTGCCTATCCTGTGGAATATGCAGAATTTATTGAAATGAAGCGTAGCACGGCGGGTTTCATGATGACGCTTCAATACGCAGACAGAACGGGTATAACATTCTTACAGATTTAGAGATATGCCGAGACCAACGATGTACAACATATTCAACTCTCTTGTTTCTGCCGCAAAAACGATAGGATTGGCAAATATCTATCTGTCGAACCGCCCGAAAGTAGCCAAGGAAATGTCCGAGTTTGTTGTCATAGACCTTCCGACAGAACAATATCGGGCTGTAAAAGGTAATGATGACTTTATCGTAAGGACAGAAGGCGTCTTTTATATCGGCGTGAAAGCAAAGTCTGACAATACTCCGAACATCGGCAAGCAAACAGATCTGGTGCAGAAGTTCATGGATCTCTTTCCTATTGAGGACGACTTCATTGTCGCTTCCGGTCCAAGCATATTGATGAGGGGCGACGACAAGGCGGGCTTTCAGATAACTACCATTTCGTTTAACATCCGCACAAAAATCAATTCATACAAACTTTAAAAATTAAGATTATGGCATTTAAGAAGAAAATTGATATGCAAGGAGATGTCTTCAGTGGTATCTCGTGTGTATTTGCTGTAAAAGGTGGTATAACCACAGCCGTTGGCGGAGGTGGAAGCGGAACCGCCGCAACCCTCACCGATGGGGATATGCTTGAATTCCCCGTGTCGCAGGATTCAGGTTTTAACTTCGATACCGGCGCTCCGAGCGTAAACCATTTCAAGGTCCATGGCATGAACGCCGACTGGGTGAACACATTTACTCCGGGCGATGGCGAGGTGAAGCTGGAGATACCTTGTAACGGTACCGATATTTTCAAGTTCTGTTTCGGACAAGACGGCGTAGACACGACTCTTACCCTCCCCACGGGCACTACCGTTGGTGGCAAGGGCAAGCTGAAAGGTAAGTCCTACTCGTCTATCCAAAAGGCTATCTATTTGGGTCTGTTGGTTCTTGATGAGACAGAGACAAAAGTGCTCTATATCAAGAAGACGAAGTTCATGGCACAGGCAACATTTGACGGGTCAAACAAGCCTTTTGTCGTAACCCTGACCGGCAGTATTGCCGCAGGTGCCGAGTCTGATGCTTTTGGCATCCTGGAGCCTTCTGCATAAGCGGCTACTTCACTCATATATATCAACCAAGGGGCGGTGGTGAAAACAATATCACCGCTGCCCTTTTTCAAATTCAACACAAAAACAAAGCAACACATATATGGGAAAGTCTAAAGAACCTATAGTAAACCAGCCGACATTAGAAGAGCAGCGGCAGTACAAATCGTTAGAGAACAACACGCCCACAGAAGTGGCCATTCCGCGGACAAAGAAAAAATACCTTGTCCGTTGGCTCAAACATTGCCAGCTCGAATACCTCACGAGGCTTCTTATACACAAGCAGAAAACAGATGATAAAGACCGCAATGAAGATGAAGTTAGCTTGTTGGATGTGATTTCGAGCGACGCAAAACTTTCATGCAAGGCTGCCGCCATCTATACGCTGAACGGGTTGTTCAAGTTGCATCTTTGCTATTGGTTTCGTTGGCGATGGTTCTATTACATCAGGCAGTACGATGATATACAGTTACAGCCCATCCTTGCGGAGGGTAAAAAAAAAGTACCGCTGATGCAGTTCTTCGCAGCTACCACATCGTTGATAGGGGCAAAGGATACGCTTCTGCAAATGACGATGATGGAAGCAGAACATATCCTTCAAGGACTAAGTATGGAGCAGCCTTCGCAAGCGCAAAACACAGAGAGTTCCTCCTTAGAACAAGATACTTCTTCTTCGGACTGATACCCGTGAAAATGTACGAGTATAGGACGGTTTACACCATTGCACAACTTGAATTGATGAATATAGATGCTCCTCTTACTTGCTACAAGGCACGAGAAAGGGATAAGAATACTCCACCAACGGCAGAAGAACTCAATGAGACTGTTAGAAATTGGAAAGAGCGGAAGAAAAAGCGAAAATGGAAAATGGAAGACCTCTTGAAGCGGGCAACAGGGGATAACGGGGATAACAATACACAAGCACAAAAAGAATAGATTATGGCAAGCGATAAAGTTTTGAAGTTTCAGGTAGCAATTCAGGATAATGCGACCAAAGGACTTGATGAGATAGAGAAGAAGTTTCTCGGATTAAGTAATCAAGCGGTTACTGTCGTGAGGAACATCAACAAGGAATTGAAGAATATCGGAGGAGTATCTTTCAACATGCCAGACCTTTCAAAGATGGTTGGTCAGTTGAATAATTTACAAGATACCGTCTCAAAAAAGAATGTCGGAGATATTCCTATATTCAAGAATACTTTGGAGCAAATGCAACAGCTTCAAAACTTTATTGGCAAAAACACTTTGAGCGGGGAGTTGGATCGGGTAAAAAGGTCTATCAATGGGGTGTTTGCTGAAATTCCGAATGTAAATGTAAACTCCTTTACGAGTTACTTCAATCAATTGAGCAAGGCCTACAATGATTTCCTCTCCAAAATGGGAAATAGCAGAACTATTCCTAAAGAAGTTGCCGATATAGGCGGCAGAATGAATGCAATGGGAGGGTTGGCCGGCAACAACTCATTGTTAAGAGAGTATCAAGCCCAAGCAGAGCAGATTAAGGCTACTATCATAAACACTATTAATGAGGTCAGAAACTCTATTGAAGCAACCAAAGCATTACTGTCCTCAAAAGCCCTTGACTTCGGGAAGATAAGTGACAATATTGATAAAACGGCAGAGTCTCTTAACAAATTATCTGACGCATTCACAAGGTTCAACGGCACAATTGGCGGTGACAAGAATATGGTGAATATGATGACCGGAATGGGTGAGATTATTCGCAATGTTAAATTATCTATGAGCCAATTGCAGCAAGGTCAGGAAAATTTGAATTGGGGAAAGACCATGCAGGATAATGCCAAAAGTGTCTTACAGGCAAGGGCTGAATTAGAGAAACTTGTTCCTTTGGTTGAAAAACTGAAGACGCAGCAACTCTTATCGAAAAACCTCGGGCTTGACACCGCAAATATTGATGCCACCATACAAAGGGTGCAACACTTGCAGCAGCTATTGTCAAGTATTACTATGAGTGGCGGTCTGTCCGTTTCTAAAATCGAGGGACTAAGCGGGCTTAACACCTCGCAGCTTATGTCTGTTTACAGAGAGCACCTTGTTACTGCTCGGAACGACCTTGCAACACAGAGCCAAGCCAATGCGCAAGCCTTGAAGAACGAAGCGCAGGCACAGAAAGAGAGTGAGCAAGCAAAAAGACAAGCCGCAGCTACTAATGCGCAGCTTACACAAGAGGAGTCTCGATTGTCGCAAGCCATACAGCAGACAACCAATAGCGCACATGGCCAGTCGCAGGTGTTATCTGACTTGAAAAGCATGGCGTTCCAATACCTGTCAATCTATGGTGTCCAGAACTTTGTGACTAATATGGCGCAGATTACGGGAGAGTTGCAGTTGCAGGCAAAGTCTCTTGAAGTCATATTGAATAATGCTTCTGCCGCTAAGCAGATGTATGGAGAAATCCGGGACTTATCACAGATGTCTCCATATACATTTGAAGACCTGTTGAAATCTCATAGACAGTTGGCCGCTTTTGGCATTGAGCCAAAAGACATGTTCTCTACTATGAAATCCCTTGCGGACATTGGCGCTGGTCTTGATGTCGATATTTCTCGTCTTATCCTTGCATTCGGACATACACGCTCATACGGCTATCTTTCGGGTATTCAGAACAGGCAGTTTGAGAACGCCGGCATTGACATGATTGGCGGACTTGCTGCCAAATACAATGAATTAGCTGATGCCGAAAAACGTGCAGGAAGAGAAGCAAACTATGTTACTCGTGCAGACATTTTCAAGCGAATGAGGGCAAGGAGTATTCCTTTTGAAGATGTACAGGATGTTGTGCTTGACCTTGACAAGCCTGGCGGAAAGTTCTACAACATGCAGATACGGCAGTTCGAGACGCTCGGAGGTAAGTTGCGAAACTTGCGCAATAACTACCGCATCATGATGTCGGAACTTGGGAATAGTAACCAAAGTTTCTTAATGGGTACTGTAGGTATCATTAACGACCTTACAGAGCATTGGGAGAAATACGCTCGTGTCATTAAAGGCGTTGCTTTGGCCTATGCCTCCCTGAAATTGGCGGGCTTGGCCTCAAACAAAGCCGTGATGGCCGCCAACAAGGAAATTGTGGCCTCTTCTGTCGCAAGAAATAGTCTGTCAGGAACTACAGCGTACCTTAATGGGACGATGGGCATGTGGGGCGCCATGGGAAGCAGTCGAAAGTTTTTCCAAGGAAGATTGCGAGGGTTGCGTTGGTTCGGCACAGACAGGGCTTCCGTAGATAACGATAATGCTGTTCTAAATTTAGCTGCAAATAAGGAAATAAACAACCTGACAAAGCAAAGGATTGCGCTATTGGGAAGACTAACCGCTGCACAAAGAGAGTTATTGCTTGTTGAAAGCGGCATAGGTAAGGCGAGAGCTGCACAGATTGCAGGCTTTTCTGCATGGAAGCGTGGTTTAATGAGCGTTCGTCTTAGTATGATTGCTGTAGCCCAATCGGCAAAAGCTATGGCTGTTGCCTTGTTGTCCAACCCAATGACTTGGTTGTTTGCCGCGGTTACTGCTGTTACCGCTCTTGCGGATAAACTTGGGCAGACTTCAGAGCAAGCAGAGAATTTGAAAAACTCAATAAAGGACGCTGCACAGACCGATATTCAAGGCCTAAACCAGCTACTTGAACCCTATGAAAAGAATGGCGTGCTGAATATAAAGGGCAAGTCGTCAACAAGCCGAAACGGGGAAACTGCGGTCAAGAAACACGTTGATGTCAACGTGCAGGAATTAATGGCACATGGCATTGATGCTGTTTTTGACGAGTTGAAAAGAGCACTACAAGTTCAGTCCCCGTTTTACGAGGGAGATTATTTTGATGTATTAAAGGCCGGGGATCAAGCAAAACAAGTCGAAGCCATATTTCGGAAACTTGAAAACATATCGTATGTAAAACAAGTAGAACTGACGAGCGCGGATCAAATAGAAAAAGCATATGATGATACGGGTGCGCATTGGAATCCGCTTACATGGAGACGTGGAGAGAGTTTGGGAACAAACATGAAAGATTTCGCCGAAGCACAGGCGGAATACGCAAACAATTTCAGAATATCAGAGACAGCATGGAATGCCGTGGAACCGGAGGATAAGGAAGCGATAGAGAAGTATATCCGCGAGTTGGGGTTATCTCGGGATGAGGCCATCCGGAAATACATGCACGACAATCCTAATAAGGTTTCCGGATTGCCAAGCGATATTAGCTCCTACAAATATTCGTATGGGAAAAAGGCAGAAGAACAACTTGAAGAGGCAACAAAGGACATGCCGAAAGTCGCAGACAGTTTCGCCGCCATCTTCAAAGATCGGTTTAACGGAGACATGGAGGGGGCTATGACATTCTTTGATGACGTAATGAACAAGATGTATTCCGAGCATGGCATTGGCTCCCCAGAGACGCAGGCTGTGCTTTCAGAGCACATGGCCGCTACGGTCGTTGCGGCGATGGAACAAATGGATCTTGGCGACGCGAATGCCTTCTTTCAAAAGTTTATAGAAAGGCAGGTTGGTGCACACGTTACAAAGGATGTGGAGATGAAAGTTAATCGCAACACAAGTGGTAGGGATGTCGCCCAGATTGTCAACAAATCCTCAAAGGCATGGCTGAACGCCCTTCTGTCTGGTAATGAAGAGCTAAAAAAGAAATGGGGAAAACTTAGCACGGAAATGAAGAATGCCACCATTAAGAATGTTGCAGAAGCTGGAAAAAGATTGGCCGAAGAGACCCGCCGTATAAGGTCTTGGCAAGACAGGGCGAGAGCGGCTAAGTTGTCTGTTAGTTTTGACACCGACAATGACTATAACGAATTTATTGATAAACAGCGCAAGCAACTCAAAAAACATCAAGACTTGTTAAACTCCAAGAAAGATCAACTTGAGTGGGCGGTCGGTGTAAAGCTTAACTTGAACTTCACAAATATGAAACAAGTTAACGCTATGATAAAGCTCTTCAAAAACCAATTGAAAGCTGTAAGCGACGCTGATAATAGATTGGTAAGGTCAAAAAGAAATAAAGATGGTTTTCTAACTGACAAAGAAGATATTAAGTTACACAATGAGTATAAGAGGAAACAGGAGGCTCTAAAGCTCGGACTGGAAGAAACGGAGGCGTTTAGAGACCCGGCTTTGTTTCTCACCGGAGAGCACCTCTCTTGGACTGACGAGAGTAAAAAGAAAGGGAAAAGTGGTAACAAGAAAGATGTCTATGCAGAAAGCTTGCGCCGAGAAATTCGCGCACTCTCTGATGCCTATAATGTGTACAGGCAATGGGAGAAGAAGATTGGTTCAGGAGGTGCGCTAAAAAAAGTCAAGGAACAGTTCTTCGGGAAAGACTCTTTGCTAAAAAAACAAGGGTACTCTTTTGAGAATATTCCCAACTATTTGGAAACTTTGGATAAGTTAAACGAAAAGGTTATCAAGCATTACGGAACAAAGAAAGCAAATAAGGAAGTTGTAGCAGCCTTGCAGGAAGAAATAAACAAGGCTAGGCTTCAGGTAAAATCAGACAATTTTGATGATGCAACTGAGAAGTGGGCTTCTAAGGTTTCGTTGTATCTTGACCGCTTAACTAAGAAATGGGAGATGTACAACAAAGTCCTCACAGCTACAGGAGATAAACAGCTTGCCATGTCTTTGTCGGGCTTCAATGCTGAAAAGTATCAAAATGTGGCTGACGCATTAAAAGATGAAATTTCACGTGGATTGAAAGGGCTTGGCATTGAAACCCCGTATGCATTTGACGCAAATGAATCGAACGAGAGCATAGAAAAGTCTGTGCAAAAAATGCTTGGAGAAAGTGCTGATGCAGAAAAGATTAAAAGCATTTCTAATGAAATACAAAAATGGAGAGACCTGCAGCAGGAAATAGACAAGGAAGCCATCGAAACTTACGCCAATCTTAAAGGAGGCCTTGTTGACTTTGGTGTCGAATTAGATAAGATTAATAGCGAGTACAAGGAGACCTTGCGTAAGCTCAACAACGGACTAAAGAACGGCAAACTTACGCAATCACAATACGACGATGGAGAAAGAATCGCAAGGGCAAAGAGAGATGCGAAGGTGCTTGAAAGTAGCGCTGGTTACAAAAACTTCTTTGCTTCTGTATGGGGACAATCTATAAAGTCCGCAACCGAAATGGCCAAAATTATAAAAGAAGGACTGAACGAACAGTTTAAGAACGGAATCATTTCAGCAAAAGACTATTCTAAAAAAATAGAGGAGGTTAATGCTCAGATGCGGAAGATTAATGAAAGGAAGAGCGACGTGGCGGCTTTTATGAGCGGTGGATTACAGGGGTTGTTTCAAAACAAATATGACTATGCGAGCGGACAATATGCGAAAGCGGCTGACATCTATGACCGTGCAAAAAGTGTTGGCGACATCAAGCAGATGGGGGCGGCGTCTGCCCAAAAGCAAAAGTTCGATGACATGATGAAAGGTACCCAAGGAGCCATGAGTGCTGTCGCCGTTATTGACAAAATCGTTAACGGTATTAATGATGCTGTGCAACAATTAAATGGTATCTTAGACGACTTGGCTAACACTTTGGATTATGTAAACGGAAAAGGTGATAAGCTAAGGGATAGCAACGGTTATGGCTTTATGAGTGCTTTCTCACAGGCATCGCAAGGTGCGGCTGACGGCTGGAACTCTTTGAAGAATGGAGACATAATGGGGACTGCCCGTGGTGTCATTAAGTCGTGGACAGGGTGGTACACCGGGTTTGCTCAACATCACGATAATAAACTTGAACGGCAAATTTCAGGTCTGAAAGAAGATGTTTCCAAAATAGAAGGCTATACGGAAACTATTGCCAAGGCGCAAGAAAGGACGCTTGGATATGACTATGGCGACTTGATACGGGCATACCAAAAGCAATACGCAGCAAATAACTACAATATGAAAATTTTCGGGCGCATCTACACTGCCAACAAAGAGGGTTCCGCAGGAAAAGCAATGTCCGATTATTACAATGCAGCGGGTGCAGGAGATATAAATGGCTATCAGCAACAGTACAACTTATTGATGCAGAAGCGGAAAGACTATGTTGACATATATAACAAGGAGGATGCCAAGAAGAAGAAATCGCAATCGGCTCTTATTGAAACCAAGCAAAAAATTGCTGAACTTGACGACCAGATAAGGTTCTTCTCGGAAGACTTGGCAAAGAGACTTTGGGATATTGATGTAAAAGGTTGGGCGGACCAGATTTCCGACGCCCTTGCCTCTGCATTTGAAAATGGAGAGAACATGGCCAACGCCTATGGAGACACCGTTAGGGGCATCTTGCAAAGTATCGCCTCCAAGATGATGCAAATGGAGATCATGCAGCCCATGTTTGAGAAATTGCGAACGAAGCTTTTTGGAGACGGCGGCGGCAACAAAGGAGTGTTTAATCCCGAAGACATTACGGGAAGCGCAAGAAGCATGTCTAAGATTATTGCAGATTATTTTGGCACAAACGGAGAAGGTTCAAAGGCCATAATGGCCGCACAAGAGTTTATGACCGCATACGAAGCTGGGATAAATAACGCTGGGCTTACACTAAGAAATTCCAGCAATTCGACTTTGAGCAGCGGAATACAGGGAACCTCCGAAGAGACAAGCGCTTTGCTTGCTGGGTATATCAATGCGCTTCGGCAAGATGTTTCTGTCATCCGGATTATGCAGACGCAGTTCATCAACGAGGCATGGCCCGACTATCTCAAGCAAATTACGGGAATGGCTACGACGCTCGGCAAGATTGACGCAAATGTTGCGGCGATACGGGCTATTATCAGTGAGAACGGAGCTTTATATGGGAAAATAGAGCAACTTTCAGACGACCTGCACAGCGTTATATTTGGTAATCAAAAATTACAGGTGGCTTAGGTTTGTTATTTTCATATATGTTTGCGGATGGGGCTTGTCTGAAAAGGCAGGCTCCGCTTTTTGTATAAAAAAAGAGAAAACTATCTTCCCAGGCAGTCTTCTCTTTATGGAAATAATAGAACTACATTATTTTAGGTAATCAAGATCTTCTTTGATTTTTACATTCGATGTCGCTTCAATTACGACTTCCTTTGAATGTTTCAGAATGAGTACATTTGGAAAATCTTCCGTTTGCACCTTTATATTGGCTTTCTCAAACAAATGCACTATAACAAATGCTTTGTTTTTAACAATTATCTCTACATGGGAACTATCTCTTATGTAGATAGTGGAATAATTGTCACTATTTACTCTGACGATAGACTTTGATGTTCCAAGAATCACCGCCTCTTTTGGATTGAGCAGACTCCTCGTGTCGTCAACGAGAATATTGTTATCTCTAAGCAATCTTTGTTCGAAGTTTTCTTTGATAAAATCATTTGACGGCCAATGGAATCTCATTGGGAAATCAAGTCCGGAAAAATATTTATCAATAAGTGATTGTTTGTCCGTATTGTCTTTCCACTCCTCTTGCCATTGCTTGCAAAGTCCCAGCTTTATTGCAGAACTTTTGAGGTGCCCACTTAAATCATTTCTGTTCATGTTTTAACGCTTTTTCTTCTTGCAAATATACCAATCAAAGGCCTATATTCAAAACATCGTGGCAAAAATCAACTAATGTTGGTAACATTTTTGTTTTCGCACTTGTATTTTGTAAATATATTTTACTACATTTGTTGAAAATATTTTGCATTTTATGGCAATAAAGAAAGTATATATTCAACAGTTGAGTTTTGATGGCACGACCTATACAAAAGGTCCTGTCGTAGACTTGCTGTCTATGTTCAAAATTGCCGCCAAGGAATTTCCTTTTAAAAAGAACCCAGAAGCAAAGGAGTTGGCGGCAAGAGACTGGCCGGGGGAAGACGGAAGGGATGTATACATTCCAGATGTGATCCCCATGAAGAATTATGATCTGGAAGTGGAGTTTCTTTATAAGGGGACAGAAAAAAACATATCCAATGACATTTCGAGTTTTATTGATTTTGTTTATGGTCGCAATGCTAACGCCGTTGGCGGGAGACTTGCTATCTATGACGAATATACAAAGACGGGACGAAAAGACATTCATGTTCTTTCTGTCGATAACGATGTTTATGTTTATGGCGATAGCGACCCTGACGCTGTTGCGTCTTTCAAGGTAAAGTTCGGGGTTGAAGATCCGACAACAGATATTACCCCTAAGTTCTCAACCGTCGCCGGCGGGCACCAGTCCGTCAGCGACCTAATTTTTGATGCGTAATGAAAAGTGGAAAACTTGCTATCTTATACAAAGATACGGACGGAACGGAGAAAGTTCGTTGTCTGGTTGAAAAATGGGAGTTCCATGACAAGGCGATGAGTGTTGGGGAGCAGTTCCTGCAATTCAGCATTTCGTCAGAAACCCCCATCCCATTCGCTGTTGGCGACCGTTGCGTATATCGTGGGCAAGACTTCTATCTGAACAATCTGCCAAGTGTAAACCAAAGCGCAAAGCCAAAGCAGACCGGCAATGCTTTCAAGTATGACAATGTAAGGTTTGACAGCGTGTCTAACGACCTCGGAAGGGTTATTATGCTTGATATAACCCCTACTACCGGGGACTATATTGCCGCAGTAGGAACTAACTACACCGGCAGCTCAAACTTTCAGTTATATTGCGGAGAGACTAAGACCACCATATTGGGAAAGGAGATTATATATACTCCCGTCTGCACGCTCGCAGGTAAGATACAAGCTAACCTTGACCGAGCCTTCCCGAAAGATGGCTGGCATATTTATGTGAACCTAACTTCAACGAAAGAGAAAAAGGGGAAAGCTCAGCTCGTTACACACACGGACGACAAGGTTCTCTCTTTCAATGACACCACAGTTGCCGCAGCCTTATCAGAGGTACAGACAACTTTCAAGCTCGACTACTTCATTAAGGGACGGGAAATTTATATTGGATATACGCTTGGTGCTATAACCGGAGACAACTCTACAGTTGGAGCCAATAATGGAGATAATGGTTATTTTTATCTTGGGTACGGCAAAGGATATGCAGATGCAGAAAACCAAGGCAAGGCTCTTTTTGAAATAAAGAAAATTGCCAATCGGTCTCAGCAAATAATCACTCGCTTGCGGGCAATGGGGTCTACAAAGAATCTTCCGTATAGGTACTACAACGACAAATACAAACTGTCGCAGTCTTTGTTCCCTCAAAATCTTCAGCTTCCCGACACATTCGAGATTCCAGAAGTAAAGGCTAAGCGCAACATTGCCCGCAAGGAGAAATTTCCATTCTTGCGCTCTGTGCTCGGAGACACGAATGATGCCTATATTGACAAGAACGACGACTGCATGTCTTCTATTGATGGCTTGCGGGAGGGGGTTGGGATGTGGGACGGCTCCAACCAAGATTTGGAGGAGATTTACCCTACTATCAAAGAATCCACATACGGAGAGCTTCGTGCCGCGGAATGCGAGGACATGGACGGGCACACGGAAGCTAACGGTGTCGGTCCAGACCAAAATGGGCATAAGTCATTTTTGAACTACGAGGACGAAGAGCGAATTGACGAAATTCTCGCCGTCGGTTATTTGTCAGACGGAAGGCTCATAGACAACGCACATGTTGGTAGTGGAATAGTACCACAAGAAAACGCCCCTTATCCATACATAGATGTAGATGCCGCAATATCTGAAAACACCGAAAAGTGTAGTTTGGCAACAGATACTGGCGTACATCTGGAGTTTAACGAGAAGACGCTGTGTGAGATAAAAAACCAACCTGCCGCAAGTTACTTTATGTCTGCAAGCTTTGGTAATATTTGGTTTGGGGCGAAAGTCGACGCCGAGAAGAAAACAACCATTCTTGTTGGATTTAAAATGTACATATACATAACGCCAAAATCAACAGGCAAAGAAAAGCTAACTGGTGTATATGTTTCAAAGCTGCAAGAAATAAGCAATGGAGACGATTTTTGTGAGTTTGAGCTACCCAACCTTCCGGACGTAGCTTCTTCCGTCCCACAAATAAACGCAATCACATTAAGCGAGACTTCCGATGTGAGAGTTAGTTTTGCCCCTTTCTTTCTGCGGAGCATGTATTTGGACGCCGACAGTTCCCTTACATACTTTGTGGGAAAATCGCAGAAAACTGCCGATTTGCCCCTAAATTATAAGTCGCAATACAGATGGGCTAAGGCACAATATGCCAACAACTTCCTGAATACACCTTTTAATGTTATTATCAAAGATTTAGGCATCAAAGATTGGAGGGCACAGTTCAGTGGCAAAGACAAGCCTGCGATCGTCATGACCGACGGAAGGTGTGTGACAAGAGAGTTTGAGGTTGGGGACAATGTGCAGAGCGTTACATATACAAAAGACGGAAAAACATACAAGGGATGGCAGCTTCGGCTAAGCAGGGCGAACGACACCTCTCTTCATGTTTACTATCCAAACGAAACAGATCGGCTGCAAGCCGGAGACCACTTCGTCCTGGTGGGTATAGCAATGCCAGAGGCTTATATCAAGGCTGCAGAGGTGCGCTTGCTTGTGGCAGCTACGCAGTATCTCGCAGATAATTGTGAGACAAAATACATATACGAGCCTCATTTGGATGACATATATCTCGCCCGCAACTATGACAGATGCGAGAAAGCCGGCGATGTAACAAAATCAGTTTATTGGAATCTGTACGCAGGTTTGCGATTTCCTTTCTTTGGAATTCCAGAAACGGGCAACAAAGACGAGATTCTACCCATCATCAATATTACTATTGAGAGCCTATCCATTAAGGAGGGCGAGGGTATTACCCCAAAGGTTGAAATATCGCTCAATGAAAAAATAGAACAGACTACCTATCAGAAAATCACAACAGCAATAGACCGTATCTATAATGGAAGTCTGTTCGCACAACTTGGAATCGGTGGTGGAATGTCGGCAAGTGATGTCGCCATGCTTGTAAAAAGGCTTGGCGACGAGCGGTATCTCTATAAGGACACCCCCGACACGGCACGGGAGGTGATACGCTTCCTGAAAGGCATCGCCCTCGGGGAGGATAGCGGCAGGTACTATCTCGACGGCGACGGCTTCGGTCGTCTCTACCGCCTCGTGGTGTCCTCCGTAACGAGCAGCCGCTATACGGCGGGCGACGAAGGGAATGGCTACTCCCTCTATGAGGATGAAGACGGCACGGGCACGCTCGAGGTGGACAATCTCAAAGTGCGTAAGAAGATGACCGTCGCCGAGCTGGAAGTCAGGAAGAAGACATATACCTCGGGCAACCTCTCGCTGGGCAAGGCGGGCAACACGATATTCGCCGTGCGCCCGTTCGGCAAGGACGGCACGCCCATTGGGGACATGGTCTTCGCCGTCGGTGCCGTGGCCATCGCCGTGCGGGACGGCAGCGTCGAGGTGCTCGGCAAGCGGAGTGAATATGAGACTCCGTCCTATTATCGCTGTTATTTCATCAGCACGGACGGCGACCGCACGGTAGACAATTGTTGGCGCATCGGCGACCAGGCGAAGTGCCAGACCAGCAACCTCGTGGAGGGCACGACGGCCAACGCCGCCAACCGCTACTACTGGCGGCTCGTGGTCGGCAAGGGCACGGAGACGCTCGAGGACGGCAGGCAATATCACTATGTGGACCTCTCGAACGAGAAAGCCCCGGTCGTTGAGATACCCCCGAGGGTCGCCGGCTCGGCGTCAAGACTGTACAAGAGCGTAGACGGAGAGGCGACCCTGTCATGGGAGGAGTACACGGCGACATATCCTGTCGAGCCCCAGGCCGGGGATGTGTACCTGTTTGCCCATACCGACGGGGCGGGCTCGCAACCCGAGGTCATCATCTATACCACGGCGGCGGAGCATACGATCCTCGTCCCCAAGCAGGATGACATCTACCGAACGGCGGCCGGAAAGTACTACCGTGCCGACCTCGACTACAACAGCGACCTGTGGGTGGAAGTCTCTCCAGGACTCCGCACCTGCACGGGCTATGACCTCTCCGTGGCGAACGACACGCCGCATACGGGCGACGACATCGTGCAGGAGGGCTCGCAGACCGACAAGGACCGGCAAGGGCTGATGGTCCTTGACGCTGACGACGGCATCAGCAAGTACAAGGGCATCGACTCCTTTTCCTACGAGGGTAAGCGCAAGCAGCACATCGGCGACACGGTGGAGCTGGAGGTAAACCGGATCACCATTATCTCGGAAGCCCCCGACGGCACGCCGGAGTCCTACCCTGTCCCGTGCGACATGGGAGCGTGGACGGCAAGGCCCTACCCCTACTACGCCCGGGTGAGCAAGGATGGGTCCCTGTGGCTCTGCGCGAATCCGGCCGGGGCGAAGCCCACGGATATACCCTCCGACGGATCGACTGTCTGGCGGAAGCAGGTCAGCAAGGGAGAGAAAGGCGACAAGGGCGACAAGGGCGACCAGGGGGATGCCATAAGCTCATACACCTTCATCCGTTATTCCGACGATGGCGGGCAGACCTTTACGCCAGCGGAAGCCGGAAAGCTCGCCGAGGCGAGAAAGATACAGGGCGTCGACAGGAACTATGCCAACCAGCCGCCCGCCTACAAGAACGAGAAAGTCATCACGCTGTACGACGGGTTTATCGAGAACCAGCCCGCAGAGGTCCCGTTTATCCTCTCCGCCCGGGCAAAATACCATATCAGCGCCGCCGCCAAAAGTGGTGAGATGAAATCGAACATATCCCCCAAATTGGAGAACGGGACCACGGTCTGGTCGAATCTCCTGTTTGCCGATGGAAAATCTACGCTAAAGGCCGACGGCACGGAAAAGGACGGGGAGGCGTCGTTCTCGAAGAAAATCAACGGTCGGATAGCCGCCATGCCGGGAATATGGCTGCGGGCGTTTGTCTATCTCGAGGATGGCATCACCAAAGACCCTGACTCCTACTGGTATGACATACAGATAGAGTACGGACCATTGACCGATTATATGCCAGCCCCGGAAGACATGGTCGCCGGAACGACCCCCGGAAAATGGATCGGCGTGGCCGTCTGGGACAAGCCCTATCCACCCCTGGAGCCCTCCGCCTACACTTGGAGTAAGGTACAGGGACCGGACGGCAAGCCTGGCAAGGCCGCCGAGTTTCATCGATTGAGAGCCGTTACCGAAAAGGCCGTGGTCGACAGCAGCGGAAAGCTCACGGCAAGCCTCTCCTACCAGGTTGAGCATGTAACGGGGGCCGACATCGAGCTGCGGGACACATCGCCCGATGGCATGAAGATACGCTACCGGGGAGACACGGGCACCCCCGCTGACACCGTGATGGGCTACGGGAGCATCTCTACCGCCACCTATGTGCTGGAGGACTACTCGCATGTGCCCCACCCGGACAACCTCATCGTTGAGCTACTCGGAGCTGACGGCTCTGTCCTCGACCGCCGCACGGTGCCCGTTACCTTCTCGACCATGGCCGCCCTGGACATCAACGGGCAGCTGGGCGAGATAACCGCCAGGGTGCAGGGCATGGCCGGGGGCGGTCGGAACCTGCTCAAGGGCACGGCGTTCGACAAGTTGCGGGAGGACTGTTACAGGCTGAGCTCGGGAGCGATAATCGACCCCGCCAACAAGCATGGTGGACACAACAGCGTGGATTGCTCACTGACAGGCGTGCAAGAAGACCTATACAAGGGCGTATTTTTCAAAGCGGCCGTGGAGCCTGGCAAGGAGTACACCGCCTCCGTGTGGGTACATGGCGACCCCGCCACGATGGACCGTGGCGCCTCTCTTGAGATAGTATATACAGACCAGCAAGGGCAGCGGCAGCATATCGCCGTGGAGAGTGTCAAGCCGGCGCTGACAAATACCTGGCAGCGTTTCTCCAAGACCTTTACCGTTCCGTCCGGGGTCTCGGAGATAGAGTGCAATACCTATAATATCCGCAACGGCGGCATGCATATTGCCGAGCCGATGCTTACCTCCGGGAACATGCTCTCCGACTGGCAGCCCGCACCGGAGGACGCGGAGGCGTACCTTGCGGAAGTAAACCTTTCCATAGGTCGTGTAGACTCTTCCGTAGTTGACATGAAGACGGGGCTTGAAAGGGCAGGAGTACACATAGACGGACCGAACAAGTCCATAACCCTCAAGGGCAACACACAGATGATAGATTCCGAGGGTAAATCGGTCGCTCTTTTCAAGGACGGGAAAATAACCTCGGACCATATAGACGCAGACTATCTGGAGGCGAAGCACGCAAAATTCGTGGACTCGGAAGTCAGCGGTAAGGTAACCGCCAAGGAGGGTAAGATCGGGCCTTTTGAAATCGGAAACAACGGCTTCTTTGTCGGCGACTACTCGAAGTGGACGCAGACGAGCATGAACAACCGGGCGAACTATATGTATGTGAACCGCTCGTCAATGAAGCTCGAACAATGGGAGTCATACGCCGGCTCTCTTGCAGCCGACCTCAAGGTGGGGCTCGGACGCGGCAGCGACCCCACGCTCCAGGACGATACCAACTGCGCTTCCGCCATGTATGTCTACCGCAGGATGTCTGCGTCCTACTGGAATAACATGTACTTCCCCGCAGCGCAGATTATCTCCGACAATGTGATAAACCGAAACATCGGGATTCGGGTCGTGGGCGGATTGCAGGTGCACGGCGGCGTGATGGAGAAAGGCGATTATGAGGACCTCTCGAAGGCGAATGTCCTGGACTTCTCTTTCGGCACGACATTCCTGCTCTACAGCCCCTTGGGGAGTAATGTGCGGGCGTTCTACCCCACGCTCTCGGATGTAAGGAAGCAGCTGGGCATCAAGAGTACGACAGAACCGTTCTGCATGCCGTTCAGGGTGATAGCCCGCAGAGGCTCGAACACTTTCTGGTTCTCCTCGAGGAAGCATGCAACCACGCCCCCGGCGTCCTCGGAGTCTGGCATCATCGTCGACAACAACGGCGACGAGTGGAAGGGGTCGTCGCACGCCATGGCCAGCGGCGACACGGCGCAGTTCGCCCTATGCTTCACCCCTGAGACGGGTTACTACTGCCAGCTGTTGAGCTTCATGGAGTAATTTCACAAAAATAATTAAAATTTAAATATTAATTTTGATAGGAGAAAATGGAAAAATGGTTTAACAAGGTAATGGTGAGCTTTACATCTGCCGTATTCTTGATGGCACTGACAGGGTGGATACAAGTAAACTCCCGGATAGCCGTGCTCGAGGTGCAAGTTCAGAATGACAAAGATCTGTATCAAAGGAACTCGGAGAAAGCGGACAAGCAGATGAACGAGCTTATGAACAAGGTAAATGACATACAGGTGAAGGTTACTGAATTAGCAGTAAAAGTACAGGAGGATAAAAAATGAAAAATGTATCTCTGTGGTGGAAGGTTATTGCGTCCCGGTGGAAAGCAACAACGCCGACATTTTTTAAATGGATTGTAAGGCTTGGTGTCGCTGTTAGCGGTACAGCCGTGGCTATCCATGTGGCATTGGTCAGCGGCGGTGCGGTGGAGCCTGCATGGTGGACGGATATATACCCATATCTCATCGGCGTGCCAGCCGGAATGGCTGCGGTGGCCAAAATGACAAAAGTAACAATAGATAAAAAGGAGGTAAACAATGGAGCTGGTAAGTAAAATAGTTGCGAGAAATCCGGCATACAGGGTCAGCAACTTGTATGTAGACGGAAAGTATTTTTGCGATGTACTTGAAGATACAGACCGAGGATTACGGTCTGATATGACGGAAACGGAAATTGCGAAGATAAAAGTACACGGGATGACGGCAATACCTACGGGAAGATACCCCGTGAGCATCGATATCGTGTCAAATAGATTTTCCAAAAAGCCAATGTACAAGGAGATTGGCGGGAGACTCCCCCGATTGGGTGGTGTCCCAGGGTACGCAGGAGTACTCATTCATGTGGGCAACACTCCCGCAGACACTGAAGGGTGTTTGTTGGTGGGAAAAAACAAAAAGGTCGGCATGGTGGTGGACTCGAAAGAGACATTTTTCAGGCTGTATGATCTCCTGAAAGCGGCTAACGCCCGAAAGGAAAAGATCTATATAACGATAGAATAGTTTAACATATTATTAATAACAAAGGCGTTCTTTGACATTGTGGGACTGGCGTTTTTAATATAGATGTCGTTGCCGTGTAAATGTTAAATCTGTTAATAATGATTTAATCAAAGGCGAAAATGGTTGCATGTTTGAAAATAATGGCTATATTTGCAAACGAATTTAGTTACAGCTAAAAAGTTATGACCTCATTTTCCACGGAAATATTGGAAATTGTAAATAATGAGAACGGTTTCGTTTTCTACAAATTGCTAATAGATGATATATGTCATTTTGACATCTTCGTAGAAAAGCTAAAGAATCTCCCAAGGGACTTGAAAAGTCTTGATTCAATTTATGCATATATGGATATGTTTTCAAAGACATTGCTTCCAAGAAGTAAATTTAGGAGTATTAAGAATGTGGAAAGGAAAGACATCTTTGAGTTCAAGAAAGACAATATCCGCGTTTATGTCATTCTCCAGCAACCAAGCGTATATGTCGTTGCTGGAGGATTCAAGAAAGACCAAAAAAGGGATATTGGCAAATTAGTAAAGCAGATTAGGAATTTTAATACTTAAAGCTATGACACGAGCAGAATTATTGAAATCACCGGATTATTGGAAAGCAAGAATCCAGATCTCGTTGTATAACTGCGCAGAATCCTTTATGAAAAGGACCCGTAGGAACAGAAAGCAGTTAGCGGAGCATCTTGGCGTTTCGAGCGGATATGTTACGCAACTTCTGAACGGCGATTATGACCATAAGCTCAGCAAGCTTACGGAGCTGTCCTTGGCATTCGGCTATGTACCGTCTATAGAGTTCATTCCTATAGAGCAGTATATCGTCAATGAGCAGGGGGTCTGTATTGCAAACCTTCCCATGGCAAGCGAATACCATTTATATAATGAGAAGTTTGGCAATAAGACTTGCTTGCGGGACATGCAGCCTTGGGAGGTAACGACAAATCAGAAAGGGGCTGCGTGATGATACGATTCAGAATGTTCAAGATAAATGTCGAGCAGTTCGCCATATTCGTGGAGGATATGCCGCAGGGGCAAGATGCCTTTTCGCTGGAGACACGGCTTCAGTTCAAGATTTCGGACGAACATAAAATAGCTCCGGTTGCACGATTCTTGTTTGCAAACAAGAATCAGCCTATTCTTGTTATAGAAGTCTGTTGTGAATTTGACATACACCCCGAAGACTGGAAAGCCATGCTCAAAGGCACGGTCGTAACCATTCCAAAGGAAACCCTGTCTTATCTGGCGGCACAGACCGTGGGCGTTGCTCGTGGCGTGCTGTATTGCAAGACGGAGGGCACCCCTTTTTGGGCACTCATCTTACCACCTATCAATGTGGCCTCTATGATAAGTGAAGATATCTCAATGGAGATATTGTAACAGTGAACTTGTAGAAAAATTAGCGGCAGTCCCACATTTGTTGAGATTGCCGCTAATTTTATGCGTATGGACAAAAAATTGAAAGAAAGGATTACGGGACTTGCGTGGGGATTGCTCGTGTGCATGCTTATCTCCATGCTTTCGGGGTGTCGCACGAAGAAAGCCATAACGGAGCGAATGTCGATAGAGAGTGTTGACACGACAAAGACGGAAGCTGACAGCGCGCGCACAATACATTCTGTTGTCGAGAGTACTGAAAAGCTGCAATACACTACGGACTTTGGGATTGTTGAGTTCGCCAACGAGGGAGGAGAACTGATGATAGACCCGGACGGGAACATTAAAGCTCATGGTGTCAAGGCATATAGACGGCGGCGTGCACACCACGAAAGCGAGAAGAAAGAGAGTTCCATTACCAATGACAGTACCCGTGTAAGCAACCGGCAAGCCAATGGAATCCGGAACAAAGTGGATGCTGAAACAACGCACGAGAAAAGGCTCACAAAATGGCAGCAACTGAAGATGGACCTGGGGGGCATCGCCATGGGCTGTCTGGCTGCTGCCATAATCGGTGCGACTGTCTGGCTGCTGCTAAAGGCAAGACGCATCATATAGTTTTCTTCATAGTTTTTCATAGGTTTAGTTTATTTTCTTGCCCCACCCGTCCGTGATGGATAGGCGGGGATTATCGTTAATTTAGTTAACAAACAACGCCAAAAGCGTTAAATCTTGGTTAAAAACAAAAATAATCTACATAATATTTGGTGTATTTGGAAATATTTTATATCTTTGCAGTATAAAACAATAACCATTTAGAAAGGGCGGCAACCTATAAGCGGCACGAGAAAATGAAATTCTTTCACGGCACACACCAAGAGACAGTCAACCCGAGTTACTTGTATTTCTCGAAAAATATTGAAGAAGCCAAGGCTTTTGCGCTTGGGCTTGATGATTGCGGTAACTATTACGACCACAGCTATATATATACTGTAGAGGTTGACATGAACAAAGTAAAGATTGAAGAAGATTTCGACATTTTCGACTGCCTTGCCTATAATGAGACTTTAGAAAAGCCAGTATACAATCCACAGACTGGGTGGTGCATCGTACCGAATCCAGAGTTGACTCTTGTCGAGAGTTACAAAAACGAACTTTGAAATAACCATCTTAACGCTTCGCTATCGGCATGACGGGCAGAAAATATGAAGAATATCACGATATCGAGAGAACAGGTAGTAGAGTTTATCAAGAGCCACATCGGCGATACACCGATGATCGTAACCCTGGGTCAAGGCGGCGCAGGGTATGGCACATACAATTTGGCCGACGAGGACGCTGTCGACTCCTTGCTCGCCGAACTTGAAGAAATGACATACAACGGCACGGTAGAGCCCGCAGAAGACTTCTGTGTGGGCTTTGCGCAGACCCCGGCCGAAGACTTCGATGCCTGCGTAGAGTTTGAAAAACCTGACGGCTTCAAAATGCAAATCATGGTCTGGGACATTTAGTCCCAGCCTCCGTTTAGTTTTTTATGAAGAGTTGATTTATACAAACAAGAAAATGTTTTCAGCCCTCGACATCACGGTCAAGTCAGAATTATGAAGTATTTGGTATTCGTTTGCAATCCTGTTGAAAGTTCTTCGGTTGCCATGTTTGAAGACAAAGCTGATGCCATAGCTTGGTCTGACGGCCAGGTTAAAGGTAAAACCCCTCTTGACGAAAGAGATAACGAATGCGATTATAGAAATACGAATTTTTGGTATGAAGTCTACGATACCTCTACGGCAACAGAGGATGACCCTGTAGGCGATATGGTACACCGTACAGAAAAGGTGTATTATTGATGAGTCGATTTATCCTACAGAAGAGCACCCGCCCGGGATGGTGGGTGCTCACTGATACCAGGAACGGAATCGTGGTTCGCTTTGAGCAGGGCAAGTTCAACGAGACCCAGAAGATAACATGGCTCAATGACGAGCCCGTAAGCGACTACATGCAGATTGCGAGGATCATGAGAGAGATAGGCGAATATATGTACGAAAATCACAAGGAACTGATATGACAGACAAGGAAGAGACAAGAAAACGCATAGGCCGTCGCATTGCCGAGATACGGGCTGCACGAGGTCTTAGCCAGTCCAGGCTTGCGACGCTTACGGGATTAAGGCAGCAGCACATAAGCCGTATTGAGCAGGGGTCCTACTCGGCAGGTCTTGACACGCTGGAGCTGATTGCGGAAGCAGTCGGATATATCGTGGACTTTGTAGAGACTAAGCGGACTGCGCCGACTTCTCCTGTCTTCGTTGACGAACGGCTATAACAGTCCTTTCATCCATACTCATCCAAAATTCCAGCTTTCATCCTCTTTGCATCTGCGAACGAGCCTCGCCATGGGAGACCGAGACCTCGGTCATAGACCGTCTGCCACGGCAGATACCACTTGCGTTTCACCTATACTTCGTAGGAGCATATTCCTGCGGGGACAATTCTTACCTTTGTCATCATTTGCCTCCTTTCTCTGGTAATTGCGGAATCTCCATCCAATGCGTAATGCTTCGTTTGAAAGCGTGATTTCCTTTCCATTCTTTATCACCTAAAATGTTTCCATTAACGTCTCTTGGAATGTACATCGATGTAGTTACAACATTCCCACTGTGTGTTAATGCCAAAATAGGAATATTAATATCCGGCAATTCCTCTTTCACATCATGCCAGGGAGTGGCTGTTGCCCCCTCGTGCAGCCCTGCCTTGTACCATTGTTCCTCCCTGTCAGTTTCAAAGCAGTTAGGCCCGACAGGTGCGCCTTGCCGTATTATTTCTTCTCGTGTCATAATATCTTTATTTTCCCCTCATGTTAATCTTTTGTACATACTCATTTTCTTCTAACAACTCTTTGAAGACACGAGGCTTTTCGATATATTTAAGTCCCATTTTCTTCATAATCTTTTTACAATAAGATACTATCATCATATCTCTATTAGCCCCAACAAAAACGAAATTCCTATTATGTACAGCTCTATTCCTTTTTAGATAAAATTCCATTTCCTCTCGACAGTATCTGTAACTGTCATTTTGTACACCCTCATATCCTTTCGACATTATGAAGTGCCCAATTTCGTCAGCTTCTTCTATAGAGGTGCACATTGTAAATATCTTTCTCATTTTTGTACCTCCTTTCACCATCTCTGGATTATCGTGTGCATTTCCTATAATCGCACACTCATAGCCTAAACTTAACCAATTACCCAAAGAGCGAGTGCCAATAGCCTTACGATCTATTAATTTAAGGCAAAAGGCTGTTTCTTCTTCATTATATACAACCTCTGCAATAAGGCAACCATCCCGGTATGAAAGGCCAATAATATCCCCCTCGTAGATTTCCTTGCCGTTCTTGTCTTTTAGCCCAGTGTACTGTCCAACGGTTTCGGGGCTGACTTTGTAATTTTTCAAACAATCTATAGCCATTGATTCCTCATCGGCAAATAGTATGTGCGTTTTGTCTTTAACGTGCAGTAAGTCTCCATATACCCACTCTCCATTGTCGATTCGTTTTCCCCTAAATTTAATTTCTCGCTTCATGATCATTTAGTTTTTATATGTCGTTCATTTACCAGCCACACTACCATATCAATGCAATTCTCAAAAATGCTGTCTTTTTCACAGCCGTGCACAATCTCTTTCCCGTTCAAGGATTGATAATAAACACCCATGTTGAGGATTGACAAGCCACAACAGGACTTGTCGTCCCGAATGATAGTATCAGGAAGTATCGCAATCAATGCTCCGAGCGACCAAGCGGGATAATCCACTTGTAAATTATCTCCGCTATCACACACTTCAGGAAATGACGAACCTAAAGGATAAAACATATCAGCGGTATCTACCGATATACCTAACTCTTGGAGCTTCTTGCTCTGCTCCATTGTTGTACAAATCTGTTTCATAATTTTATTTTTTATTCACATAATCCATGATAAAGGCTCATGCAACTATATCCTTCCTCCAGCTCGAACATATCAAGCTGGGCGTCGTTGCGGTTCACATATTTGAACACTTCCTGCACTGTTGGATATTGCCCGTTGGAGCAGAAACGTGCAGGAATGTAACCAGGCGAAAAGAACGACGAGCCACACTTCGTTTCATCTTTCATTCTTTGCTCCGCTTTTATTAGGCGTTCAGAAGCCCATTTATCTTTTGAAATAAGTTGGACTTCACGCTTGCGGCACATAATGCACGGAAAACAGCCTACACGTGCAAAGCCACGCTCGTATAGAGGGTTCGGTCGCTGGCCATTGGCGAGGATGTAATCGATGACCTCCTGTGCCGACCATTTGAATATAGGTCGAAGCACACTCGCATCGTGCGTCTTGCACCATTCGAGTACTGCTTTCTTGTGATACAAGCCTTTTACTTCATCGTTGAAATATTCCAGGAAATATGAGCATTCCATGGCGTAGCCTGCTCTCGCCTTACTCTCTCTTGCTCTGATGCCTTGAATGATAATGAAACTCTCATCTTGCGAAAGAATATAATCTATCATCGGTATAACTTTCAGTTCCGAGGTGCAGAACCGTCTCTGCGATGATGGAAAACGCCCTTTTTTGATACTCATGTCTACGAAGTCTTTGTACTTCTTGCTTTTGAGCGTAACGAGTGGTACGCCGAGTTGCTCCACAACACTATGTATGTGGTCGTAGGTTACCGCATGCTCCCAGCCGGTATCGCAAAACACGGCTGTTACTTTATCTTTACCATAATCGTTCACAGCTTTTATGAGGCATGCTTGACTATCCTTGCCTCCGCTAAATTGTACGAGTATCTTCATCTTAGTATCTGAATTTCGTAAAGTGAATAATCGCGAGGGGCTTTGACAGGTCATAGAGTCTGAACCAGTCGCACCAGTCGGCGAGGGAAAGTCCGTCGTTCTTTGCAAGGTGTTTGAAATCAACGGATAATGTTCTTTCGGGATAATCAACCCACGCTGTTAAGCGGTTAGGGAAGCAAAGTTTCTGTATTCCTGCTCCGTCTTTAGCTGTCAGCCGTGCGATTTCGATTTGCTTGCTGTGTCCTGGCTTGCCTGCCCACTGCCTTATTGATAGCACGGCTTTGCCTCCTTGCACTTCCTCAATGCGCTTTTCCCACAGAGGGTAGTTCAAACGAATGGTGTGTATCTTTTCTCCCTTAAGGAATTTTTCTTTGAAATCAGTAGGCATTCCCGCCTTACTATGATTAGCGGGGAAATACCTTGATAATGTGATTACATATGTTTTCATCTTTTTAATATTGAGTTTTAATAAATGCCCGTATGGCCGATAGCGCAGCCTCCGACATTCGCCAGAACTTCTCAGGTTCTTGAAGCGAGGCACAGACGGGCGTAACCTATCTGGCTTAGTGCAGTATTGTTTTTATTGCGTATAAGTTTTCACACTTGCATTCCGTCAGGATATTTCGTTGCTAACGGACGGTAATCGTCTGCCGCTTTCTTACCGCATTTAGGGCATACTTTGTTTGGGATAACTTCGTTATGGAAAAAATCATCATCATATCCGTAACCTTTCTTCGTATATCCGCAATGCTCACACTCATATATCGCTTGAAAATCTCTGCGATACTGTGATATTATTTTCTTAATTTTCATGCTATTCTATACTAATATCTTAATTTGCTTAATGAAACACATCCAAATGGTATGCTGCCCTTTGCCTGATGTGTGTCCGAACAGCGGTTTCCTCCCTATAATCTCGATAATTCTATCTGTCGGTATTTGCTGCTCGTTCCACTTAAACACAAGCGTACCGCTTGGCTTAAGAACTCGCATACACTCGTCAAAGCCCTGTTTAATGTCGTCCTCCCATGTTGGGAATAGCCGACCGTATTTCTTTGCAAGCCATGATGATTTGCCAATGTTTTTCAAATGTGGCGGGTCAAACAACACGATATGGAAACTATCATTATCAAATGGCATATTACGAAAATCGCCAACAACATCAGGATTGACTTCCAATGTACGCCCGTCACATAGTGTCGTTGTTTCTTTGCGAATATCCATAAACAGTGCTTCGGAGTTATGTTTGTCAAACCAACACATACGACTGCCACAACAAGCATCTAATATTCTTTTCATAACCCTAATGCTTGTTTAATACGTTTCTTGTAGTCCTCGTTAGCGAAACGCTTAGCTTCGTCCAATGTGCCGAACATTTTACTAAGTCCAAGTCCATATCCAGCCAGATGGAAACCATCGTCATTATGAAAGATATGAAAAATGGTTATTGGAGTGCGAGCCTCGTCTGCCGTATATGGGTATTCACATTCCCATTTCAACTTTGGCATATTCTCCACCACGCTCTCACGCCCTGCGTTGAAAGCTGCCTTGATATCTTCTTCGGTGAAGACTTTGTTGTCAGAAAAGGACACCTCGTTTCCGCTAAGCCTACCTTGTAATCTTGCTGTAGCGTACTCTTTTGCTAAATCTTTATGTTTCATTGTTTTAATTCTTAAGATATACAAGAAGAGCGTGGCTAAATGCCACGGCTCTCCTTGAGTTGTTTAATGGCTTCCTTTCCGTAAGCCTTCTCCGTGAGGCGAATAAACTCTGCAATAGTATATTCGGCATCAATGTCAAGCCCGTGTTCTCTACAAAAATTCTCACGCCCCATCAGGCAGGAGCCTGTAAGGATATGGTGCCACGAAAATAATTCCCTACCAGAAATGGGCTTGTCATTTTCTGGAAACAAAGTGTTGAATCGTGCAATTCGTTCTTCAAGAGGGGCACGCTCTTCAAATTTCACCCTTGCATCCCTAAAGGCATCATTTAGCGTTTCTCCATGCGCAAAGGAATTGCCACATTTAGCAATATAGCAAGGCGTCATCGTGAGGTCGCCGCCCAATATAAACCCTTTAGCATACTGCCCAACAACTTGAGCTATTATAGTTTGAATGCCGTCTATTGTGTGGACAGCACTCCCGTTTATTGAATTAATATTATCGCCAGAGCCATCGCCAGAGCCAGAGCCAGAGCCAGAGCCAGAGCCATCGCCATAGCCAGAGCCATCGCCATAGCCATAGCCATAGCCAGAGCCATCGCCAGAGCCAGAGCCAGAGCCAGAGCCAGAGCCATAGCCAGAGCCAGAGCCATAGCCACCGCCATAGCCAGAGCCATAGCCAGAGCCAGAGCCAGAGCCAGAGCCAGAGCCATAGCCAGAGCCAGAAGGAAATTCGTCTATGCGCAAAAACGCATTAATCTTATCTATTGCTTCCATTCGTCTACACTTTCGATTGACTTAACAGCATCTTTTGAACACTCGTGTATTTCGATAACAGATGCAACAACAATGCTTTTCTCTGTAATTGTAAAACGACATTCGTTGGGCTTTTTCGTGCCATCTACTGCGAGTTGTGTAATGCTGCACGCTCCAGCCCATTGCCAAAGCCTACGGCAGTTAAGTAACTCTACCGTGTACTTGTCTTCGCATTTTTCGACTTCATTTAATGTTCCGAAAAACACACCTGCTCCGTAAGAGCGTACAATCACTTTCTTTCCGATTAATTTTTTAATTGCTTCCATTGTTTTTAATTAATTTAATATTCTTGTTGCTCTACAAACTCTCCGTCAACCAACTCGTACCAAGTGTCAGCCTTGACGCGTTTCCCGTCAACTTGCTCGGTCTTTACACAGACAGGTTTCCATTTTCCGTCTTCACGGTCTTTCTTCCATTCGGCAAGTGTTATCCAACTCCCCTTTTTTGCTTTCGCAATAGAGTTGTAGCCAGCGGCCATTATAACAGAGTCTTCTCCTGTACTTTCAATCTGGGCATAGTCCCCGCTGGAACCAATCTTGGCAGAGTCCCCGCTGGAACCAATCTTGGCATAGTCCCCGCTGGAACCAATCTTGGCATAGTCCCCGCTGGAACCAATCTTGGCAGAGTCCCCGCTGGAACCAATCTTGGCAGAGTCCCCGCTGGAACCAATCTTGGCAGAGTCCCCGCTGGAACCAATCTTGGCATAGTCCCCGCTGGAACCAATCTTGGCAGAGTCCCCGCTGGAACCAATCTTGGCATAGTCCCCGCTGGAACCAATCTGGGCATAGTCCCCGCTGGAACCAATCTTGGCATAGTCCCCGCTGGAACCAATCTTGGCATAGTCCCCGCTGGAACCAATCTTGGCAGAGTCCCCGCTGGAACCAATCTTGGCAGAGTCCCCGCTGGAACCAATCTTGGCAGAGTCCCCGCTGGAACCAATCTGGGCATAGTCCCCGCCATTATCATTCAGCTTACCTTTGGTCGCCACCTTTCCCGGTAAGGTCGTTTCTTTTAGCCACTCGACACCGAGTTTGATAATATCTGCAAGTTTCAATTCTGCCTTTACCTTAATCTTAGAGGAGCAGACTTTAGTAGAGGTATCTTCTCTGTCCATTTCCCCTGACTGTTCCACCTCTGCAAATCGAGAGTTCAACATGTCATAGTGGTCAAACACTTCCAAAGGACTTTCGCAGGCATGAAAGCCTCGTTCGCAAACTTTGATGTCGCCATCAATTTCATACTCCTTGCCGACTTCATACTGAAATCCGCGACATTTCAAATCTTTGTCAAAGCCCTTATAGGCAATTATTTTCTTTTCTTTTTCCATTGTCATATTGTTTATAAGCTCATAAAACTGAAAATGTGTTTAATAGTCTCTATATTCCACCCGTTGCCGAGCATCTTGTACTGTTGCGTCTCGGAGCACTCCCACTTATACCATTCGGGGATAGTCTGCAAGCGGGCGCACTCGGTGGGCGTCAGGCGGCGGATGCGCATAAAGTCCCGTTCGTTTGCTATTAATGTGGTTCCGTTAGCCTGTACGCCTTTGTGCATTGTCGCCAACATGGCGTGAGCTTTCTCGTCCGCATGTCTGATATTCTTTTCTATATACGACACCATCGGCACATGTCCACCACCCATTCCACCAGCTGCAACAAGCGGCGTGCTTTTGTTTTCGGAGATAGTAGCATGCTTTTGGTTGGAAGAGATACACAATAGATTATTCTGCTCCCATGAACGGGTGCTTAATGTCGGTGATTTGTCCGTATATTCTGCACCTGCATTGAAGCCTCTCGGGCGCTGGTATATGCTTACCAAATCATACATACCTTTACCTCCAACATTCAGTGCACCCATTTTCTCTTGCGGCTCGTGAAATACAGCCCCGAAGCCATTGCCGTTTTCTTTGTTGCGTTCTCTATGTGCAATCAAAGCACTAACAGCTTTGTCGCTTAGGTAATATTTCTCGTCTACTTCCTGTTCGAGAATATCTTTCAATAGCAAACCTCTGTCTTCGGGTTGGGGAATATCGGTATAAATCTCCCCGAACAAGCCTTCCTTACGTGTACGTATATTTGTCCAGTAGATGCGCTTTCTATTCTGTGCTGAAACCAAAGCCGAGTTGATATGCACGCCGTACAGACCGATAGCGTGGCTTAACACTGACTCCCACTTCTTTCCCATTTCCACGTTTTCAAGGAAGAACAAAACATTCGGGTTGTATTTGCGAATGTCGGTCAGAATACGCATATACTCCCAAAACAGATAGCTCTGCCCCTCGAACTCGAAGCTCTGTTCTTTCAATTCGAGATAGCGTTCAAGCGTTAATACCTCCTCGTGTTCGGTAGTAGTCATTCCGTTGCGCCTGCCAGCGAAGCTGAAAGACTGGCAGGGACTTCCGCCGATAAGCAGGTCTATCGGTTCGAGTTTGCTTACATCAACATCTGTAACACTTCCGAGTTGCACCGTGTCGGGAAAGTTGAGCTGTGTCTGCGCTATGGCATGTTTGTCTATCTCGGAAGCGTAATAGATATTAGGCGTGATACCTAACTCTTTCGGGGCTATCCTGCCGCACGACATGCCGTCGAAAAGGCTTAGTACGTTCATCTTGCACTCAAGCTATCAAGTTTCTGTTGGGTTACATACAGTTCATGGCTAACATTATCCCTCTCTGCCCTTGCTTTACCTATCTGTACGGCACACAAGACTATAGAAGAGAGTATTACGGCTAATATGATAGCAAGAGGGTAGCGTTTAATCACTCTTTCGTGAAAGAGTCTTGCAAGCCCCCATGCCCCTAAGCCAAGATGTTTGAAACACCTTAGCAGATATATTCCGCTTAATGCGAAGTGCCCGTATTTGTTTTCTGTAAAATCTATGTTCATTGTTTTTCAAAATAATATCTAATACATTTTTGTGTGTAAATTCTCGCCTGTAAAGGGCTTATGTTATAGATTGGCATGTTAAGCAATCTTTCACAACAAGAGCCGTCTTTTGCTATTTTGCGTACCCTTACTAATGTCCCATCTTCTATTCTTGCATTGCCTTTCTTTCGCTTGCTGGAAAAGATACCTGTTAGGAACGCATGGATTTCCTCGTCGTTTGTCTCTACTACTTTGATTTGTTGACATTCTTTTCTTCGGCAGAAGTCAATAAGGTAGACTGGCTCTGTGTCATCTTTGATTTTCATGGCTTCCGTTCTTTGCCCATTTCTCTATTTCCTCCTTATCAAAAAGAATTTTGTTTCCCGTTGGCTGGTATGACGGGATTTTCTTTAGACTTGCCAACTTGTATAAATAGCCAGCGGAGTAACCTAAATACTCTGCAGCTTCTTTGATGTTCAAAAATTTACTTTCCGTGTTCATTTAATAGTTTATTTATATATTATATGTACCCACACCCAATTCGATTGCAGCCACATAAATGACAGTGTGGGCTATTTTTATATTCGTTGTATGACTTAGCGATTCCTGTCGCCCAATCAGGCTACTCAATGCGTTAAAGGACTGTACGCACTATCGTCATATAACCTATTTGGTCTCTTGTGTAGTCTCGGCATTTCTGCTATACACAACCACCTTTCGGCCTTCTTGACCCAATAAGTCAAATACCTCTTGCAATCATATTGCGATGACAAAAGTACACAAAAGTCTAAACATGTGCAAGAAAATCTAACAAAAATCTATCTGTATTTAGAAAGATTAAGATTGATAATGTAGCCTGTTTGGGGAATAATAATTACTTTTAAAATATTACATCATACCGCAAAACCCTTATAAATCAGTTTATTAATTAACGATAAAGCAGATTGAAAGGTGAGAATTGCACATAATATTTTCGTTAGATATTTGTTAAATATATCTAACAAACAATAGATTTATGGCGAAACACAATAGATGTTTGTTAGATATTTGTATCTTTGCAGCAGTTGATTTCCTCTACATCAACGCTGCCAACAGGACATTCACATTAAAGATAATTGAGGCGGCCAAAGGAATAGAGTAGAGGCTATCCTTTGGCGTAAGACCTCATACTTGTGTATGTATAAGACATTGAACATGCCGGTTAATTTACTTCAAAGACATCGCTTTGATAAGCATGCCATTGAAATGATAGCTTTGGCTGCAATAGTCAAAGCCTTGCACGAGAATTCTACCTTATATTTGAATAATTTGAGTATAAAGGCTTTTGGTGAGTTGTTCTGTGTTTCCTATTACAAAGCGAAGTCTTTACTTGAAATGGCAAAAGAAAGTGAGCTCTTTATCTATAATGAGAAGAAGAACTGTCTTTTTGCAAAACCATTCAAGAGTAAGTTTATCATCACAAGAGGTAAACGAGGTCAATATAAATCAGCCGAAGATTATGTTCGGAAGATTGATGTTGTGTCAGAAGATTCTGTCTTTGTAAATAACAGAGAAAAGATAACGAAAGTATCACTTCGCAAAGTCATTACTCTTTTACGAAGAACATTGCTTCACAATGTTTTCAGTGCCGAAAAACGGAACGAGTTGGTTCAAGAAAATAAATTTTCGTGTAACCGTTCTAAAGCACCGAAATCTATGCGTTGTTTAGCAAAGTCTTTTGGGATGAGCAAGGCTTCTGCAAGCAGATATATAAAAGGAATGGTGGACGACAAGGAAGTAAGCAAGAGTGAAATGGTAGCAGAGTGCGTCATCCCCGTTCTCAACGACACGACCGCAAGCGAATACACAAACAAACCTTATCATAGACATTTCGTTGCTTGGTATAACCCAAAGAGCGGATGTTGGTCTGGATGGGTTAATCTTGGTTGCAAATATACAATCATAGACAACAAAGTAAGTAGGAGCTTCCAGCATGTTATCTACAATCACAAAAAGAGACTATCGCACAAAGTTGAGAAACCTAATCCACTTGCTTATCTTGACAATTTTAATGCTTAATTTATTATGAGAAAGAGTAATTTAGATTTTGAGACGATACTACATAATTCAAGCCTACCTACTGCAGGCGTACATGTTGCATACCCACGCAAGCGTAAGCGCACGAGCAAGAAACTGAAAGTAAAACTCGTCAAAAAGTAACGATTTTCGCAAGAAAAAGAGTGTGCAAAAAACGATATAACTATGAAACAATTAAAAAGAACAGAAAGAGGCTGGGCAGGATATTTCATTTGTTCTGACAGGTGTCTTTTCAGAAGAAACACCTTATTGGAATACGAAAACCAAAAAGTGGTTGTTAGCACAGTTGGAAGACTAATGGTCGAATATTGGGGAAGACTCACCCTTAACACCGTCGGAAATGAACGCTATTACGAAACGATGGCCTTCTATTCTGACCCAAACGATATGGTGTTCCACGATATAGATGTCGAGAGAGAAATATGTCTTGGCTGTGAATGGGAACTCAATGAGATTGATGACATAAAAGCCAATGACATGCACGAAAATGCCGTTGAGTGGGTAAGTAAACAAATGGTAGAACATAAAATTTAATAATTATGGGTTGTGATATACACGGACACGTAGAAACAAGAAGCAGGAATTGTTCTTGGAATCATTCCATGGATTTTGATGGATCGCGAGCATATGAAATGTTTGCGGCGTTGGCAAACGTCCGCAATAATGGAAGTATTAAGGCTTTTGAACCAAAGGGGTTGCCTGATGATATATCTTATAAGACAAAGGAAGACTATGAACTATGGCGATACGATGCACACTCTCACAGCTGGGTTACTCAAGACGAATTAGAAACAGCTATAAAAGAAGCACGAAAACCTCTTGGGTCGTATATTAACGAAGACTACGACGCACTCTTAGCTTATATGAGAGCTTTTAGAAAGGAAGAGGTAAGGTTTGTTTTTTGGTTTGATAATTAATTTATAAACAATATTCAATATGAAACCCTACAGAATTAGACACAAGGCAACGGGACTGTACTATCAGCCTCTTGTGAATGGAAACAACTTGTCAAAGACAGGAAAGGTCTATTTGAACGGGATGGATGTTTTGAATGGAACGGATAACTATATATTTATTTCGTTCAATCCGTCTTCCAAACTTTACAATGATTATAAATCATTTTTCCATGATGGAAGTCGCAATGGTCGACTTTTTACATGCCGATTATTAAAAACAGAATTTGAAAAAGAAGAATTATGACAATATCAGAGTTACAGAAAAGGCTTCAAGAGGCATATGAAAAGTATGGAGATATTGAAGTGTCTATCCAAAATGGAGACTACGGCGGTGAATACTGCGGCTGGCGAGAAGCTGAAAATATAGAAGTCGAGGGAGAATACCCAAATCGAGAGGTGGTGATATTATGATATGAAATGCCATTATGAGAATATTAAGGGCGTTGGGAAGGTGCTTGTTCCCGGGTGTATGGCAGTAGCTGTAAGTAACGATATTGAACGCTGCACCTGTCATAACACGACCTATGAGAGTTTTGAGCGTGAACGCTACAATGCAGAGGCTAAACGCTTGAAATGTATCATTACCAAACTCGAAGAAGAGAATGAGTATTACAGAAAGATTTTAGAAAACAACAAAATTGAAATTCAGTTATGAATGGATTATTTGATATCTCGCCACAAGCCACCCTGAAACCGACAAAATTCTGTCGAACGTGCGCATATCGGGAAAGATGGGAATGCGAGAGTAAAGTGATACAATATTGTGCTAAGCGGAAGAGCAACCGAACTTTCAACGGACTGTTGAAAATAAAAGTTACTAATCCAGCTTGCGAACTTTATAAAGAAGATAAGTTATGAGCAAATTAATTCCACGCAAGATTAAGAAGGCTTGCAAAGGAGCAACTCTCGTTTATAACAAAGAATATGCGCTTACAAAGGTACTGTTCAAGGTTAGGCGCAATACTAAGTGGCAAAGAAAAGCCTTTGCCTACATTGTAAGACAAGAGCAGGTTAAGCTCAAAGTGATAGAAGAAAATACTTGGGCATTATTTCAAGGAACCGTAAAAAGATATAAAAATGAGCAAATCAATTCTACCATCCCTGAAAGAAAAGGACTATAGAAAAATTATTATTCAATTATATGGAAAGGAAGCGTGGCAGGAATACGTGCAACTTATCCGTTTGAAACAGAAGAAATACAACCTAACAAGAAAAGAAATATGGAACGATTTTATTTTACATTTATGATGAGTGATACCAAGTATCACAACTGCTACCACATAGAGGAAGCCGAAAGCTACGAAGAAGCGCGTGATAAGATGGTAGAGAAGTTCGGAACGGGATGGGCTTTCCAGTATAATGAAAGCCTGTGGAAAATATCCGAGGATCAGTACAAAAGACTTTACTGCTGCAACCCTTTTAACCCTGATTGGTTTGAGGGTATGACACAGGCAGATTTGTTTAACCTAAAAGAAATTTAGTATGGAAAACAGAATTGTACAATTAAGCGAGTATGAGTATAACGAACTTCAAGAAAAAGCCGAGTTGAACGATGGAAAAATCCGCGACTTGGCGAAGAAGTATTACCAAGAACATGGTGTGTTCCGAATTGATATTAGAGTCGGATTCCAAGATAAATACAACGGAGATACAGTTTTCTATACCAATGTATTCTCACACGAGAATGGCTTATATAAGAACGACGAATTTGGCCCAATTATTACAGAGAAAGGACGCAGGAAGATAGAAAGGATATTGTCCGATGCTTGTACGGAAACCTTTGAGAGGAAGTTTGGCGATGCGATTGAGTTCAAGAACCGTTATGCAGACGCTTTGAGAAGATTTACTATCACAAGATGTATAGCATATACAATAGCGTTCAGCGGATGGGGAGTTGCGGCAGTATTGCTAATAAACAGCATATTCAAATAATAAGAAAGTTACAAGATTATGGAACTAATAGACATTGTAAACAAGTTGATTGGTAACATAGAGCCTATAGGCGATACTTCCATTGACGAAGAACGCTTTGAGAATCTGAAAGCGTATTGTGAGTTGATAAATGAAATGGTAAAGCGAGTGGACGATGTAGTTTGCAATAACTGGGATAGTTGTCTTGCTTCCGTGAAGAGATCCAATGATTACATCAGCGACTTTCTTACCAACACCTTGAAAATAGAAGGATAGTATGGAAATAACAAAACAGCAGGCAATAGCCGGCTTGAAGAAAATCTTTAATACTCGTTCGTGGGAGAACCGTGAAGATGGCAAGAGCTTTGCCGATAAGGGAGATTTCTTTATTGACAAAAGAGATTGCGAACAGTATGAGGTAATGGCGAAGCTAAAAGAATATTTCAAAGACAAAACAATTAAAGACGGTCAATGTCGTGTGGAAAGTATGACGCTACTATGGACAACATTTCACATTGAAGACCGAGGAAAGGAGTAGATATGGAATACAAAAAGATATTAGATAGAATTCTGCACTATGTAGACCGTAAGGCAAACTTCGGAAACACGGTGTCGGTTGCTAATGTAAAGCGAGCGATTAACTATGCTTATGGTGCAGGTAAACAGACCGTGGTTGAGAATTTACCCAATTTGGAATGGGAAAAGGACAGCGAGAAAAAGTACAAGTCTCGCACACCATTTTTTGATTATGGGATAGATTTTTACAATGATGTTTGGGACGTAAAAATATTGGGTATATTTTCTATTGGCGACAAGTTCTTTGCAACGCTCTATGAAGCGCAGCAAGCCGCTAATAAAGATTACAAGGAACGACTAAAGAAAGCGTTGGGGATATGAATAAAGCAAAACGTAAAAAGATAATATCTCTTCTTGCAGAGGCTTCCTTGAGAGAAATCCTTGCTACTCGTTACCCAGAAACGATTTCGTATGAAGCATGGAAATTATTAAGCGAGAATAATGAAGATAATAAAGAACAGCATCGGTAATGAAGTAAAAGTATTTGCCGAAACATTTGAAAATGAGGCTTACGAGCAGGTTAAGGCATTAGCTGATTTTGAACCGTATCATAATGCCAAAATTCGTATTATGCCCGATTCGCACGCAGGAAAGGGGTGTACGATTGGCACGACTATGACTATCACTGATAAGATTACCCCAAATCTCACGGGGGTAGATATTGGATGTGGCATGTTAGTTGTAGAACTACAAGAGCAAGATGTTGACTTAAAAGAGTTGGATATGGTGATACATAAACACGTGCCATCGGGTTTCAATATCCATCTTATTCCTATACATTCTTTTAGCTTCAAGAATTTAAGATGCGCCGAACACGTTAATTTGGAGCGTGCTATTCTTTCCATTGGCTCTCTCGGCGGTGGTAATCATTTTATAGAAGTGGACAGGAGCGAAGATGGGAGATTGTATCTTGTCATCCATTCAGGTAGTCGTAACCTTGGCGTAGGTGTATGTAACTATTATCAGAATCTTGCTTATGAGAAATTGAACAGCTTGGCTGATAAAAAGAAAGAGTTGATAGCAGTCCTAAAGGCACAAGGTCGTGAAAAGGATATCAACTCCGAATTGCAAAAGTTAAGTCAACCAAAGTTTATAAAAGAACTTGCATATTTAGAGGGCAAGGACTTCGAGGACTACATCAACGATATGGAGATTGTCCAGCGGTTTGCCTCTCTGAACAGAAAGACTATTGCTGAACTGATATTGGGGCAAATGGACTTGCACGCTGTCAGCACGTTTGAGACCATTCACAATTACATTGACACAAAGAATATGATACTTCGCAAGGGTGCTGTAAGTGCACAGAAAGGAGAGAAGTTCATTGTTCCTATCAATATGCGTGATGGCTCTCTGATATGTATTGGAAAGGGTAATGAGGATTGGAATCATTCTGCTCCACATGGAGCTGGACGTTTAATGAGCCGAAGTAAGGCAAAGGAAACTGTATCAATGAATGATTACGAGAAGTCTATGGATGGCATTTATACTACTTCTGTAAATGAAGCTACCATAGACGAAGCTCCACAGGTTTACAAGCCTATCGATGAAATTATGAAAGCGATAGAGCCTACAGCGGATATTGTAGAGATTATCAAGCCTATATATAACTATAAAGCGAACTGACAATGAAAATACTAAAGCGTTTGTTTTGCAAGCACGATTATGTACAAACAACTCCTGATTTAACGGGGTACATTAACAATGAACATGGTACTATTGGCTTTAGGTGCAAGAAATGTGGAAAATTTAAGATGTTATAACAATGAAACGCATAAGAATAAACATACCTATATACACATGGTCTGATTTTAAGCAATGGTTCTGGGATAGAATTGCCTATCCAAGACGAGAGGTGTGTGCCATGTGGTTAGAAATGAATAATAGCAATATAAAATTAGGTATTGAAAACATCATCATAGAAGAGCTAAATCTTGATTTGAATAACGAAGCCGATGTTACAAGACTTAGTGATATTTGTAGAAGGTTTGATTCTCTTCTAAAAGAGGAAACCAACAAGACGATTAATCTGATGTGTAAACATTAATAAAAACGATATGATAGTATTTAATAATCTATTTGAAATATTGGTGTTGGTAATTACAGTAGCAATCTTGTTATCTATAATTGTATTGGTAATATATTGTAATATACCCCATTACCGAATAGTGAAGAAAGAAAATTTAGCGAATGGAGATAAGTTATTTTATCCACAACGCAGATTTTTTATATCATGGAGTAATATGTCTATTTCTAATGGTCTTGCAACATTTGACAATGTTTGTTACAAGTCTTACCGCGAAGCTAAAGAATTTATCTGTAAATACGTATGGAAAACTTTTGATGATTCCATAAGATAAAAAGGAAACCGATTACAAAAACAGAGATATAATGAAAGAAATATATTCGTATATTAGCGATGGCTCTTCTTTGTTTAGTAGAGAAAAATTAACAGATAGAGCAAGGGGCTTTATGTATTTGTGTGAGTGTCCAGAAAGATGCAATTTATATGCACAAGGGATGTGTCTGTTAAGAAACTATGTCCGAAGGTGCAAGTATGGTAAAATAAATTCATGCACAGGACCAACGATGAGGGCTAAATCTTATGGTACTTTTATCAGAGATTTCAAAGCGGAGCATAAGGAAACCCTTAACGTTTCGTTGGGCTGTGTCTCAAAAGTATGTAATATTGTGGACTTGGTGTATTTACCAATACCGTTTCTTCACAATAATAAAGATGCTGATTTTGCCTTACGAGAAGATTTTGGCTTTGGTGGAACGATAGTCATGGTTGAAAAGAGTAAGTTCACAAAAGAGTTTATAGACAAGCATATACTGCAATTCAGACCAAGGACATGGTTTGACAATGCTGTTATAGAGGATTATCTTAAAAAACACCTGCCGGCTTTTATGAATCAGCTGAAGGATTATAATCTACATTTATTCAGGGAAGTCATAGCAATGCGCCCTGAGTACAACGAATTGTATAGTAATGTTTCTAACGTTGGCAGAAAGGCTGATTTAAGAACACTTACGCCAAACAAGGGAACATTTGTAGATTGTCATGGAGCACACTGGTCGTGGGACGGCAAATATCTTGTATCAGAAGACACCAATTGTGCTTTCATGCCAATAGATGCCTCTCAATTCTCACGAATAAAAGTCATGGTAAGGCTTGACAAGCCAGTACCAATTAAGATTACTGATGATGAACAAGTCAATGAGCAAACTGTGTTTTTTGATTAAGATTTATTTGCGAATATGAAGATAGAAGTAGAAAGAAAGTCCTCTTGGCTCGACGTTGTGAATGCTGCAAGATTCACGCAACGTTTGCCACCACTCGACCACGAACCGAGTGATAAGTTTAAGATACAGATTATAAGAGCGGAGCACAGTCCGCTAAGGGAATTGCATTTTGAGGTACGTTTATTCGATATTCCTTATTGGGTAATGGGGCACTTAGTAAGACACGTTCACGCACAGCCGTATGTATCAACAAGCCGACCAGATATAACCAAGTCCGGACTTGATCGCAACGAAATGAAGCAAGGCGAGCCGGTAAACCTTATGCTTTCTCTCAATGCGCAGGAAATCATCAATATTTCTAAGGTCAGACTGTGTATAAATGCTTCTAAGGAAACGAGAAAGATTTGGAATGGAGTAATATCAAAGTTAGCCGATATTGAGCCTATACTTGCAAAGTATTGCGTCCCAAGTTGTTGTTATCGAGGTTTCTGCCCCGAGATAAATTCGTGTCATTATGATAAGAGTAACGAGTTTAGGGTAGAAAGATATAAATATATGTATTAAACAGAGAAAGGGTGGGCTATATTCGTTCACCCTTTCCGTTCTTTAGAATACGTTTTTGAGCTTATCAAACTCCTTGTTCACCGTCTTATCCAATATCTTTGCGTATATAGCAGTAGTCTTGATGTCTTTGTGTCCCATAAACTCCTTTACGACCTCTATAGGTATGTGTTGATTAATGCACACAGTCCCGAAAGTATGTCTTCCAACGTGCGAACTGATATGCTTTTCTATTCCTGCTCGATATTGAATTGCTTGCAAATTCCTATTATAGACATGCATTTCTTGTATAGGTAGATGATACTCATACTTCTTCAATATTTCCATCGCAGGAGGAAGTAGTGTGATATTATACGCATTCCCCGTTTTTACACGTTCATTCTTCACCCTATATGCTCCGTCCACCTCCTTTGCCATACTCTCAAAATCGAAATTACACATATCCACATAAGCAAGTCCGGTGTAGCACTGAAAGAGAAAGCAATCCCTCGCCTTAATTAAGGGTAATTCTGTAAGTTTTACCGCCTTAAGCCTATCAAGCTCCTCTATTGATAGGAAACGCCTATCAGAGTTCTCTGAACGCTTAAAATGAAGAACATCATACGGGTTTTCTTTTACATAACCGAATAACTTTGCTTCACGGATGTATAGCTTCAATACTTTGTGATAATTGTAAATGGACTTTGTCTTTATGGCGTTGGTAATCGAAAGCTCATTCCACAATAGGATGTTGCCTTGTGTAATATCAGAGAAGTCCTTTATTCTTCCCCAGCGTTTGAGGACATGATAGACAGACAAATGCCCTTTCCTTGTTCCATCTGTTATTTTGCGCTCATAGATGCGTTGATACATAAACGACAGAAAGGCGTCCTTGCGACCTACAATACTATTGTTACTCATATACTCTTTCAGCCCAGCAAGAGTAAACGCCTCATTGTTCTCTAATTTTGTATTAATATAGTCAATAATCGTGTTACGAACAATATCAATGCGCTTGTTGTACTCTACCTGCTGGCCGCAATTACATACTCTGTCATTGCGAAACTGATCCTTTTTCACCTTTACACCTGTGTTATAGAAGTTCCTGACTTTGACAAAGGTAACTTCAACATAAACGGGTACTGCAACTTTCTTAGATGCAGTATTGTGCCTATCAAAGACAATCCTTGTATTTGCTATTTTTTTCATATCACTTTAACTTTCAAAATTGGTACGACGCTTTGGTACGATTTTGTTACGAGAATGTACCCTAATGTCCGTTTTTGTCCGCCTTTGGCAGGGTGTAAACAAAGTGATAATCTTGTTTGATAATTATTTTAACAGCTGATAATCAGTTTGTTATGCGTTTTAACAAGCCTGATTTTCTAACTATTAAAGTGATTCCGTTGGGATTCGAACCCAAGACCCACAGCTTAGAAGGCTGTTGCTCTAATCCAACTGAGCTACGGAACCTGCAAAATCGTGTGCAAAAGTAAGCAATTTGCGTGATAATACCAAATTTTCACCTGTATTTCTTCAAATATTCATCCGCACGCGGATCGCCGAGTTCCTTCGCTTTGAGCAAGGCCTTCTCACCTTCGGGCTTATTCTTCTTAGCCATCTGGGCTACTCCCAGCAAAATATAACCATCGGCATAATCTGGTTCCAGCTGCGTACAGACCGTAGCACTCTTAATAGCATCTTCCAATTGGTTGAAACGCAAGTGGAGTGAAGCCTTTTCCGCCCAGAGTGTAGGGCTATCACGGGTAAGTAGGATTGCCCGATTGATATCATCCAAGGCCTGCTGATACTGGCGAATCTGCATTTCTGCTTTCTGACGAGTATAATAAAACTCACTACTGATTGGACGCCCCTGCATCAGGGAGTCGTATTGGTTAAAATCAGTTACGGCTTTCCGGAACTCCCCGGCATTGAAGTATTCAGAGCCACGAGCCAGAACATAAGGAGCCCCGACTGCATTCAGAGGTTGCGGCGAGGCAGCGATGGCACTGTCAAGGAGTGCCATTATCTCTGTACGAGGTGCCTTCATCTGCGTTTTACATTGCGCAGCCTCATAAAAGAGCTCACCATTACGCAGATTGGTCTTCGCCAGTCCCATGAACATGTCATAAGCCTTCTGGTAGTCCTGTTTTGAGAAAACAATCTGCGCCTGCTGATGCAAATAGAAAGGAAGAGGATTCATCTTATAGGCGGCTTCTGCCTCATCCAGAGCTTTATCCAGACTCCATGTCTCAAAAGGCAGATCGCTCTTGAAGAGTTCTTTCTGATAGATAAGTTTGGCATATACCGAATGCGCCTCATCTTTCTTGCTTGCCTTATTCAAGGCTGTCTCCATCGTAGATGCGGCTCCCGCAAAATCATTTGCCCGGAATTGATTTTCCGCCTTTGCTGTATAGCCTTCAACCGCAGTTGGAAAATGTTGTATATATGTATCAATATATTTGAGATACTTCAGTGAATCGCCCTGGCTTTGCGCCAAAGTCAGCATCACGGTAGCCTGTTCCTGATTCTCGGGAAACTCTACTGGAATACCCGTCTGACGGAGTACGGGCTCATTAATGGCAAGACCATTCTTCACACAAAAATCGTTGATATAATTGACATCGGTCGCAAAAATCTGTTCACCAGACTTGCTGTGCTGTAACAATCCTATCACTTCGCCTTTGGAATTGACAAAAGGACATGACGCTGTATTCTCAGGAGCTGTGGAAGAGAAGATATAATAGGTATATTTATCCATAAACTTCTCGGTACTCTGCACATTCCGCTGGTCAATCTGGGGTTTCCGTAATGAATAGCCCATGATCCAAACCTTTTCACCTCTTGCTGAAGGGACTTTGGCAAGGGGTGCAGCTTTTGTGCTACCTTTAACACGAAACTTACAGACATCATAAATTTCATTAGCACCAATAATGGATATTACTTGCATTTCCTTGCCACCAGCATCCACGACGGCCGCATGGTCAGCTCCTACAAAAGGAGTCCATGTCGCAATAGCCTCACCATCAGCACCCACAAAAACTCCATGCGAAGAAGCAAGAATAGAACCATCCTTATTAAATGTCGTAAGTGTGAATACCGAGCGGGACGCACGCTCAATCTGGGCACTACAGTTTAGTGTCAACATGAGCGTAATTACCATATAAAAAAATCTTTTCATATTCTAATTCTCAACAATGATTTTGCATTTTCAATTGCGGCATCCGATATATCGTTTCCGCTTAACATTTGGGCAATTTCCAGAATGCGCTCTTTCTGTGAAAGGGACACCATATGACTTGTTGTCCCCTGCTGTGTCTCTCGCTTGCTGACGCGGTAGTGTGTGGTACCCATGGCTGCAATCTGGGGAAGATGGGTGATGCAGATAACTTGCCGTCCGCTTTCTCCCATCTCGTACATAATCTGTGCCATTTGCTCTGCCACCCAACCACTTACGCCTGTGTCGATTTCATCAAAAATTATCGTGGGCAACTTCACGGCATTACTAATCATTGCCTTCAGGGACAACATAACACGAGAAATCTCACCACCAGAGGCAACTTTGGCAACCGGTTGCAATGCCGTGCTCTTATTTGCACTGAAAAGAAATTGAACTTTATCGGCACCATCTTCTGAAAGAGATTTTCCTAAAAGTTCCACCTTGAAGCGAATATTGGGCATACCCAACGGTATGAGACGATTATGCATTTCCCGTTCCACCTGCATACCAGCTTCCTTCCTGGAAATGGTAAGCCTGCCAGCCAGATTCTCTGCATGAGACTGGAGGCGACCTATTTCCTTTTCAAGCACAGATAATTCTTCTTCTCCATATTCAATATTATGCAGCTGTTGCTTGAAATTCATGAGGGTGTCCAAGAGTTCTTTCACCGTGCTGACATGAAATTTCTGCTGGAGCGAATACAAGGTATCAAGCTTATCGTTTATCTCTTCTTGTCTGATGGGATCAAAGTCTATACCATCTATGCTGCCACTAATTCCCTCGGAAATATCCTTCAACTCTATATAGGTTGAATTCATGCGGTCGCAAAGTTCTTTGACTTTAGGGTAAACCTTCTCTATCGATTGTAGAGACTGTGAAACCTGCTTGAGTTGTTGGACCAGCCCAGCTTCATCTCCGTTCAAAAGATTATCAGCAAAATAAAGTCCCGACTTGATTTCCTCAGCATGTGCCATTGTCTCACTCTCTTGTTCCAACTCTTCTTGCATACCCTCTTCAAGATGAGCCTGTTCTATCTCATTCACTTGAAAGCGCAGAAAATCCTCGTTCTCCTTTGTCTTTTCTATTTCCTCATGAAGCTGCTGAAGCTGTTTTTCCACCTTCTTATATGCCTTGAACGACAACTGATATTCCTCTTTGAGTTTTCTATCAGCTGCTATGACATCAAGCACACCCAACTGAAAATCTTCTTTCTGAAGTAAAAGGTTTTGATGCTGAGAATGAATATCAACAAGATTCACCCCCAGTTCTCTTAAAATATTAAGGCCTACAGGGGTATCATTTACAAAGGCACGACTCTTTCCATTAGAGTTTACCTCTCTACGAATAATACAGTCGTGAACATCATAGTCGATGTCATTCTCGTCGAATAAGGATTGTAAGTCGTACTGCGAAAGGTCAAAATGAGCTTCTATGATACATTTATCTGCGCCCATCTTTATCTGCTTGGCATCTGCACGGCTACCTAACAAAAGACCAATGGCCCCCAGGATTATACTCTTTCCCGCTCCTGTTTCACCAGTAATTACCGAGAAACCTCTATTGAAAGCAATATCCAGCTCTTCTATAAGCGTAAAGTTTCGAATATATAATTGTTGAAGCATAGCTATTCCTTTATCTTGTCCCAAGCTGTATTCTGACTGGCATTAATACTAAAGAGAATATCGTATACAGCCTCCTTTTCCTTTTGAGTACCTTTTCCCTTATAGATATTGGCAAGTTCATCTCGCTTATAATCTGTCCAAATCTGCGGAAGCATACTCATTGGGCGGTTTTCATGGGCTTTTTTGAGAAGCTCCAGAGCTGTAGAAATACTTGTTCTCCCCCGCTCTGCATTGTTAGACATCTCATCAAGGCCCATACGGTAATAATCGTACTGCAACTGACGAAAAGGCTGCATAGCAGCATCAAGGTAATCGTTGATGATTGCATAACGATTCCTATCATTGTCAAACGATTTCCAGCCTGTGAAATTGAGCGCTTGTGCATTATTGGCAAGATTCATACATCGGCGCAGAATATCCTCTCCCCCTAAAGGAGAAAAACTGTCCAGATCGATACCAATAATTAAATAGGCGTAATATGCAAAGAGTGCAGTAAGCTGGTTATCTATGTTCTCTTCATTGAAATTTATCTGGTCAAACTGTTCAAACTCAAAATTGAAGTCATTATCCTGATTGTTGTATAGCGTAGAAGTATATGCAGAATTATACACAGGACGGTTCGCCTGAATAAGCGCCTTGCAGGTAAAGAGATTTAAGGATGCGTCATATTTCGTTACTGTAATATTAAAATTACAGTTGATACGCTCATTTTTCTGGAATTGAAAGTTTGTCCATTGTCGCTCATTAATGAACGACTCAAGGGTTTGTTTGAGTTTTTCAAAGACACTTTTGTCTGTCCCTGGCACCTGCGAATGATTAATTGTAATCCTGGCATTGAGTTCCTGAGCATAACAATACATTGCAATGCCCAGAAAATATAACATACAGAAAATGATTCTTTTTGTAGTATCCATCAATATATTACCTAATCAATGTCGATAATAAATTAATTTATTTCTTATTAAATTCGCGGAGACGGATACGGGTAAGCACCTGCTTGGTATCTGCCGTGAATTCTGAAGTCAACATCCAACTATAGTATCCAGGGTCGCGATGCAGGACATCACTTACCACCCATCCTTTATATTTGCCAAAATTGAATACTTCCTGCTTGCGAGGATTACCCTCCCTATCCAGCAGTACATTACCATCCTTTCCTTTCATATCCTGCCAGACTATTCTTCCGGCAAAATCTACATTATCGTTAAGTTTTGAAAATTCTGCCAAGACATCCATGTCGTTGGGAAGGGCACGGTCTGGCTCTTCTGCTGTTGCCGGATTATACTTATCCAATTCACCTTGAAGGACGCAATAGGTAGCTTCGGTATCCTGATCTGCACGATGCGCCTCAAAATCATCTTCCATCTTCCGGCCACAATAGAACTTATAGGCAGCTGCAAGATTTCGACGCTCCATCTTATGAAAAATGGTTTGCGCATCGATGAGACGACATTTGGAAAAGTCAAAATCTATGCCCGCCCTGAAAAACTCTTCCGCAAGCACGGGAAGATCGAAATGGTTAGAATTATAACCCGCGAAATCACAACCCTTGAATTTATCATTTAGATATGAAGAACGCTCCTTGAATGTAGGAGCATCCTTGACTGTTTCATCTGTTATACCTGTAAGGTCTGAAATTGTTGTTGGAATCGGTTTCTCCGGGTTTAAGAAGAGACTCTCACGCTCTTCCTTACCATCCGGATAGACTTTGATATATGACAGCTGAATTATACGGTCATTAACTATATCAAGCCCCGTCGTCTCCAAATCGAAGACGACGAGGGGCTTTTTAAGATTTAATTTCATAACTTAAGCTTCTGATTTTAATCGTTCAGCAGCATTGGCATGATGAGCATTAGCACATCTTCATTTTCCGGTTGCACCGAAGGAAGGACAATGCCTGCACGAGAAGGATCTGCCAATTGTATAATTACTTCCTCACTCTCAAGATTTGTCAGAATTTCCGTGAGTGAACTGCCCTTAAAGCCTATACTCATGGGCTGACCGGTATAATCACAGGTAATACTTTCTTTTGCGCTCGTTGCGAAATCAATGTCTTCAGAAGAAAGCTCCAGTTTGCCTATCTCGAGGTGGAAGCGAATCAGTTGACTACTTTCACTTGCAAACGGCAATACGCGACGAAGTGCACCAAGGAGTGCCCTGCGATCGATCGTTACCTGATTAGGATTGCCTTGCGGAATTACAGAGTTATAATTGGGGTATCTTCCTTCAATAAGCCTACAACTCAAAGTGCCACCCGCAAAATGAATCTCCGCATTACGATCATCAAACTTAATAACGACATCGCTGCCATCCCTGGCCAAGACACTCTTAAGAAGCTGTGCAGGTTTCTTAGGAAGAATGAATGAAGCAGGCGCATCGCTCTTAATGGTAAAATTCTTATTACGAACGAGCTTGTGTCCATCGCTTGCTACTATTGCCAAAGATTCTGCCGTGAGATCAAAATAAATTCCGTTCATTACGGGACGAAGTTCATCCTGAGCGGTCGCAAAGATAGAACGATTGATATTATCATTCAGCACGGAAGAGCCTATGGTAACAACTGTAGCTCCATCGGGAATTGGCTGAAAACGAGGATATTCTGCTGCGTTCTGTGCCGTAAAATTGTAAAGTCCATTCTGATAAACCACCTTGATAGTGAGGTTGTTTGTATCCACATCAAACACAAGTGGCTGTTCAGCTAATTCTTTCACTGCATCAAGGATTGTACGATTAGGTACGGCAAAACTTCCGTTGCCATCACACTCGTCAAGCGGAAGAGTGGTCTGCATTACATTCTCGCTGTCAGAAGCCGTGATAGAAAGCTGGTTGTTGCGTACTTCGAAAAGGAAGCAATCCAGAATCGGAAGTGCATTCTTGCTACTGATAACTCTCGAGAGAGTTTGTAAGCGACTGCTCAATGCAGTACTTGAAAGGGTAAATCTCATGAGTATTTATATTTTTAGTTACTTTTCATTTATTAGCTACAAAAATACAAAAAAGCATCCGGTAAAGCAAAAAAATAAGCAGAAAAGTTTCGTATTTTAGAACTATTTTATTAATTTCGCAATCTGAAAAGACAGATTCTGCAATAGAAGCTATATAAAAATTAGATATTTCAACTATGGATTTACAAGGTAAGATTATTGCCGCAATGCCTGAACGAAGCGGAGTCTCAGCTCGTTCAGGGCAAGAGTGGAAGGTTCAGAGCTTCGTTCTCGAAACACATGATGCCTATCCCAAGAAGATGGTTTTTGATGTATTCGGGAGCGACCGCTTGACTCGCTTTAACATACAGGTTGGTCAAGAGGTTATGGTGTCGTTCGATATCGATGCCCATGAGTATCAGGGGCGCTGGTTTAACAGTATCCGTGCTTATGATGTCCGCTTGGTCGATCCTGCCAGCATCGGCGTCGCAGGTGTTCAGCCAGCTACACAGACAAGTGTCATTAGCGATACCCCTCCTGCGGCGGATCCATTCCCACCACAGCAATCTGCTACCGAAGGAAGTGCCGACGACCTTCCTTTCTAATCAGGTGTTTTGAAGTAAATACACATAGGCTGATGTCTAAGAAGCGCATCAGCCTATTTATTATGCCATTATTATCTTTCCCTCTAAGAATTCTTCATTACAAGCTTACATCACGCCATCCTCTCGCAGCTTGACTTGCCATTTCCATGCGCTTGCCAGTACATCAGCAAGTGGTGTTTTAGCTTTCCATCCAAGTATGTTGTTGGCTTTGGTGCAATCGCCCCAAATCTTCTCAATGTCTCCTTCCCTACGAGGCCCATATTTCCAATGAAGTTTAATGCCTGTAGCCTTCTCAAAAGTTTCTACTATCTCAAGCGTTGAATTTCCTTTCCCCGTACCGATATTAAAATACTCTATCAGATCTGTATCCTTATCCAAAACCCGAGCCATCGCGGCTACATGGGCTTTGGCCAAGTCAACGACATATATATAATCGCGAATGCAGGTCCCGTCTGGAGTATCATAGTCATTGCCAAAAATAGTAAGTTCCTTACGAATGCCAATAGCAGTTTGGGTTACATAGGGAATCAGATTATTGGGAACTCCATTGGGCAATTCGCCGATTAATGCAGACGGATGCGCACCGATAGGATTGAAATAGCGCAGTACAATACTTTTAATAGGAGAGCCACTATGGATGCAATCAAAGATGATTTGCTCATTAATTTCCTTGGTATTACCATAGGGAGAAGTTGCCTTCTGGTGAGGAGCATCCTCTGTTACAGGAAGATTCTCTGCCTTTGGCTGGCCATACACTGTACATGAAGAAGAGAATATAATACCCTTCACTTTATATTCTGGCATGAGCTCAAGCAGATTTACAAGCGAAACGATATTGTTACGATAATACATCAAGGGCTTTTGCACACTCTCTCCCACGGCCTTTGAAGCAGCGAAATGGATAATACCCTCTATATTGGGATACTTCCTGAATACTCTTTCTACTGCCTCTTTATCACGAAGGTCCGTATTCTCGAATATCGGGCGCACGCCCGTTATTCTCTCAATTCCATCAAGGACCTCTATTTTTGAGTTGGAAAGGTTGTCTACAACAACAACCTTGTAGCCTGCTTCTATGAGTTCTACCGTCGTATGAGAGCCTATAAAGCCCGTTCCCCCCGTTACCAGAATGGTTTGTTTCATTTCTTAGTTTTATATTTGTTTTCCTAACTGCAAATTTAGCAATATAATTCTACTTGACAAACAAAAAAAGTAGAAAAAGATTTGTCATCTCCATAAATTCCGTTATATTTGCATTAAATTTAACGATGGCAATATGAAAGCTACTGAACAGACCTTGCTCCAAGTCGACCGTGCTATCCGAAAGATCGCACAAAAGTTTCCTTACGATGAGGAGACCTCCATCATTACTGATATTCATTTAAGGGTGTTTCAGGACAGCGGCGAAATTCTGGCATTCGATGACGAAGAACGAGAAATTACGCGTTGCGTGATCGAACAATGGATTGAGAACAAGGATGACGACTTTTACAAAGAGATTACTGTCATTCTCAGAGACGAACTCCGCAAGTTGCACGATGCCGTTGATAATTTGGGAATCATGAAGCCATACAGCTTTGTCCTTGAAGATGACGACAAGGAGTCCATCGCGGAATTATATGTAGCTGATGATGACACTATTATTGTCGGTGATGATCTCATGAAGGGTCTTGATCAAGACCTCGATAATTTTCTGGATGATTTACTGAAAGACCATCATTCCTAAGAAAAAGCCAAAGGTAGATTTCAGCCTCTCGGCTTTTTATGCTACAGCTTCACCTTTTTCTTTGCGACTTTCGATTCATTACCTACACGGTCAAGCGAAGTTACGACATAAGTATACCGCTCCGTTCCCGTGTCGTAGGGCAATATGAGATGCCTATCCGTCGTAATCTTAACAATCTTCGAGGGATTGTCGATATCTATTTTTTCACCTTTGCCAAAGCGATAGACGACAAACTTCCGAACCTCGTCTCCCCATCGCTTTGCCTTTGGTGCCGTCCAAAAAAGAATATAACCATCAGATGTCCATATCGGTTTCACTTTCCTGGGCCTCTTAGGAGCCTCACTATCAAGGAATGGCATCAGTGGCTGTAATGCAGGATAACGCCAATAGTCAGTACGAAGCACTGTCTCATAGTTGCCGGGATTTTGTGTAACCGACTTCGCATACCACAGCACAGTGCCCTTGACATTCTTACAAGCTTCATGCAAGGCATGCTTTGCGGGGAGCTGATGGCGGTTCGGATTCTGCGGATCCGCGTTCTTTACCGTGCGTTCCACATCCTCTCCTATATAGAGCGGACGACCACCCGCATAGCGATTCCACCAGTGAATCAATGTCTGATAATCAGCGGCCTTATTGCCAATCTCCCAATAAATCTGTGGCACACAGTAGTCAATCCAGCCATTGTTCACCCACTTTAGTATATCGGCGTACAGGTCGTCGTAATTCTGAAGTCCGTTGGTTTCCGATCCATTCAAGGGATCGCTCTTCTTGTTACGATAGATTCCGAAAGGAGAGACACCGAACTTTACCCATGGCTTTAGCGCGTGAATATGTTCCCCCATTTCCTTCACGAAAGTATCCACATTATATCTCCTCCAGTCTCCCCGATTCTGGATCCCGTTATTATAAAGCTGGAACTCTCGATCGTCAGGTATGGGGCTACCTGCCTCTGGATAAGGATAGAAATAATCATCAATATGCATGCCGTCAATATCATAGCGCTTCACGATATCATCCACCACGCTCAGAATATACTCCCGGTTTTCTTTCAGTCCGGGATTCAGCACATAGAGGCCTCCATACTCGAAAGCTCGCTCGGGGTGGGTGTTTAGGATGTGATTCGAAGCCAGCACAGCCGGAGTCTTCATGCGAGCGCGATAAGGATTTATCCATGCATGCAGTTCCATCCCGCGCTGATGGCATTGCTCTATCATCCACCGCAAAGGATCCCAGTAAGGTGAGGGCGGTTGCCCCTGCACACCTGTCAAATAACGGCTCCAAGGCTCGATGCTGCTCTGGTAGAGTGCGTCGCACTCCCCTCTCACCTGAAAAATGATGGCATTGGCCCCGTCTTTTTGCAAGGCGTCAAGTTGCTGAAGCAGCATTTGCTGTATCTGGGAAGTTGACATGCCGAGATACATCCCGTTTACAAACTGCATCCAGGCACCACGAAACTCTCTCTTCTTGTTTCCGGCCGTTGCACCTACGCTCATTATAAGCATCAGTACAAAGAATGTGAGCATATGTTTCTTCATATTGCAAAGATATAAAGAAATTGCGAACCGCACAACTATTTGCGTCTTTTAGATTCAGAATTATGTATCTTGTCCCAGTCCTCTTTCGTCATGAGCCCGTCTTTCGCCTCATCAACAGAACTGGCATCCTTATATAACAGGAAATGAGAAAACTCACGACCTTCTATATAAGAGGAATACGCTTGCTGGAAAATCCATCCCTTTTCTGTCATAAAGTTCAAGGCTTCAATCATAGACTTGAACCAGATTACCTTCCCATTCGCGTCTACAAGCTGAAGCATATCCGCCACATCGCCCCACGGATCACGCGGAGTAATCGTGCCGAAATCAAAAGCTATCTTCTTCTCGCTATAGAATCCTGTTTGCCGTCCTATCATCTCACAATAGTAGCGACGGGTCTGAGCCACGCCGGAAACCGCCAGAAACAGGCTGCACAATACAAATATCAACTTCTTCATAATCAGGTTTTTGATTCTTATCACAAAGATATATAATTCTACTGAGAGACTTTTATTTCCGCTTCAAAAACTTCGCGCAAAAAGCCCTATCCCAAAGCGTTTTGCAAAAGGCGGCCTTTTACCTTCCTTCTAACGGCCTTTTGCCCGGTAAAAGACGGTTAAAAGGCGTGCTTTTAGCCGCTTCCTACATTTTAAGGTGATATCAGGGTATATAACTGCCCTTATTTCCAGTCATGACACTACGGGATGAGCAGGGAACTGTCGCCATAGCTGAGGAAGCGGAAGTCATGATTGATCGCATAATCGTAGATGCGACGCCAGTCGCCTTTCACAAATGCACTGACCAGCAGGAGCAGCGTGCTCTGCGGTTGGTGGAAATTGGTGATGAGCGCCCTTACTATCTTATAGGTATAGCCCGGGGCTATGATAATCTGGGTGCCGCTGTGCAAGGCCTCTAACCCGTTGGCATCAAGATAGTCCAGAATGTTCTGAATGGCTTGCTGCCGGGTAACCGCCTCTCCGTTCACAAGCACCTGTCCCATCTCGTCGTGCGGAAGGTCGTAGGCCTCCCACTGGGTAACATGCAAGTCGTCTTCAGAAGCTGCTGAATTGAGTTGCAATTTCACACCTATATAATATAGGCTCTCCAGCGTGCGGACACTGGTAGTGCCCACTGCAATAGCCTTGCAGTCATACCTGATCAGACGCTCGAAAGTATGCCTATGCACGACAATATATTCACTATGCATCTCATGATCCTCTATCTCCGGGGTCTTCACGGGCTTGAAGGTCCCCGCTCCCACATGGAGCGTAAGCTCATCGCGCTCAATGCCTTTCTTGTCAAGTTCGGCAAGCACGGCATCGGTAAAATGAAGCCCTGCCGTAGGAGCAGCCACGGATCCTTTAACTTTACTATAAACGGTCTGGTACGAAGTCTTGTCGATTTCCTCTGTCTCGCGATTCAAATAAGGAGGAATCGGCAGTTCGCCCACGGTCTCAAGGATCTCGGCAAAGCTGATATCAGTAGAGTCCCAGTCGAAGTCTACCCAATAATTCGTACCTGTAGCACTATGGGCAGTACGCTCGCGCAACAGAATGGCAGAAAGGGTGAAACCATGTCCCTTGATGGAGAACCAGCGGTGTAGCATCCCCTCTTTCCACTTTTTGAGATTGCCCACCATGCATAACCACGAGCAGTGCCCACGCGTTTGAAACATCTGCTCATAGTCTACGGGCTCAGCGGGCTCCATCAAGAACACTTCGATAAGGGCTCCCGACTCTTTGCGGAAGTGGATGCGCGCCTGAATGACCCGTGTATTATTCATCACCATCAATGCCCCCTTCGGGAGATACTTAGGAAGGTTGCAGAAGACATCCTCGCCCACTTCACCGTGCTTATAAAGCAGCAGCTTGCTATGGTCGCGCCGGGCAATGGGGAACTTGGCTATCCGTCCGTCTGGAAGCGAATAGTTATAATCAGAAATATGTATATGCTTTGTATCCATTTACCATTTAATTCTTCTTCTCTCAGTCTCCGCAATCCATGGAAGGGCATTTTACTTGTGCTTTACCCAACAATTGCAAACACCATGCTATATATGAATGTGAATGCCATTACGGTTATGACCATATCTGCATCAGAGAGCGTATAGCCCGTACGGGTGTATTGCGATGAGACATAGTTGAGTCTCGGACTTATCTTGAAATAAACCTTATGCCACACAAAGTAAGCAATAAAGCCTGACACTGCCCCCCACAGAAATCCGACAAGAACATCCGACGGATAATGCACGCCCAGGTAAAGACGGGTATAGCCGTTCAGCAGTGCCCAGGCAATCATGAAGAAATTAAAAAGCCGGTCCCTGACCAAGAGGCTAAAAAACACGGCTAAAGACATCGTGTTGGCCGCATGGGCAGAGAAGAACGAATAACCTGATCCCCGAGTATTCACATAGTCGAGATGTTCCATGACAAGCGGATCGTATGAGGGGCGAAGGCGTGCGAAAAGAGGCTTCACGATGCCATCAGCCATCCCGTCGGCAAGCAAGACGCACAAAAGCAAGCACCCTATGGTGAGGAATATCTGTTCTATCGTCTCGTTGTTTTTTATCACCATATAAAGCAAAGCCAAATAGAGCGGAATCCATGTAAGGCCATCGGTAAGAGCGGTCATCATGCCGTCCAGGAAAAGGGAATCGCTACCATTAAAGAATCGCAGCAACGACTGGTCTATTCCTATGGGAAATGCGTGTGTCATTGACTAAATCTCTTCTATCTGACTCGTCAATATCCAACCTTCACGCCCATCAGCAAGTTGAATACCTCGCCACTCTCGCATGCTCTTGTCGGTAATATCAACCCGTGTGCCTTCATGAATGACGAAGTCATCAGTCCCGCCCTTAGAAGGGGTCTTCTTTACATTTACCGTAGGAGCTATCACAATAGCCCCCCTGCGATTTTCAAGAACCATCTTCTGCTGATAGGCGAAGAGATTACTTAGGATGAAAACGAGAAAGAAGATGGCAGAACCAAAGAAACCCACCTTGCGGAGCAACATCTGTGAAGTAAAAAGATAAAATAAAAAGAGAACAAGGGCCAAGATAATACAAGTCAAACCGACATACGCCCAATGGTCTACACTCGTGAAATTAACTACGGAGCGATACCAGGTTACAAAGAACATCTCATTCTCTGGTGTAATTTTATCAATGGTCTTGCTTCGGGCAAACTGCAAATTGAAGTTTATATCTTCGTTACCGGGCGAAAGCAGGTGAGCCCGCTCATAGGCCAATACGGCCTGGGTGATATTATCCGTACGAAAATAAGCATTGCCAAGATTATAATATAGTTCGGGTGATACGCCCTTCTTTAGCAATTCGTGATACTCCTTGATTGCTTGTTGGTAATTACCAGTCTTATAAAGTTGATCGGCACTCTGCTTGGTAACACTGCCAAAGGTCGCACTCGGAAAAAGCAGTATTCCACCTAAAAGCAGAACCGTCATCTTCAATTTCTTTGATGCCTTCTTCTTTTTCATCACTTTTTCAATCTCCATGATAGCTGTCATGGCCAGCTCAAAAGTCTTATTCATATTGCCAGATGCATCACCCGGAGCATAACGCATGAATTCACACTCGTCGAGGGCATCGATAAACTTACTAACAGTATGGTCGTCAACTTGATGATTCGAAAGATTTTCCGCGATATTATCACGAGAAAGATTCTCGACTGACATATTCAGCTTATCACCGACATATCCCCAAAGTGCACGAAGAACCTCATCATAGAACTCACTCTGCTGCCCTTGTAACATTAACTGATTGGCTTTCTTCAAGCGTTTCGTGGCCACTTTATTGGCTTTTTTGCCACGCATCGCTACAATATCGGCGTTTTCAATCGCCCGCTTGCGGAAAATAATAAGCAGGGCAATGAATGCAACCAGCGGAATAAACAAACTTATCCAATAAGCCGTGCTGCCAAAGAAAAAGCTGTCAACGGCATGCTGGGAACCCTTTCCCGTCATAATGCCATGAATATCCTTGTCCTGCTGATCCGCGTAATCTGCCATATTTGTTGTCTTACCACTGCCTGGGGCGACCTCAATGGTAAACGGTTTCGTCTTTAATGTTTTATAAGCATTTGCCGATGTATCATAATAGTGCAACTCCACAGGAGGGATTTCATATCTTCCCTGATTGCGAGGTACAGCAAGAATGTCATAAATCATATTGCCCTCAACACCATTTGCCGTAAGTCGGGTCTTGTCGGTAACTTTGGCATCATACTTATCAAAGTCTTTGGGAAACTGAACGACTGGCTGTTTGATAAGCTTGAGATTACCAATTCCACCAATTACTATACGCAAATTGACAGGGTCGCCGGCCTGAACACTGGCTTTATCTATTTGCGCGGAAATATTAAACCTGCCTACTCCACCCGAAAACCCTGCAGGACGATCGGGAAGAGGATCTACCTGAACTGTGATACCGGGCGCAACGATGTCGCGCTTCACTTCTATATATCCCGAGCCTCCATTAAAAAAGGCTTCGAACGGATCGACAGCACGGTTTTCCTGAACAACGATGCCATGGAAAGTAATACTCGGAATTTCTAACTTACCCGTCATTTGAGGATACATGACATATTGGCTCCAAGTAACACAGCGGTAATTCCGGCCATTCACATTCTCTATATGGAAACTCTTCTGTTGAGGGAGCTTTACTTCTTGGGTATGGAAACCTGTAAGATCAGGCATCTTCCCTTCAAGCTGGGTAAGTTCCAGCAAGGTATACACCTTATAAGTGAGCAAGATCGGTTCTTGTTCATGGACATGCCTTTTATTGGCACTTACTTTAATAAAGAGGTCGTTGCCCGAAATCTTTGAACCCGCGCTACGCATCTGTGGCCGGTCTTCTTCATGCATGCGGGGGGCAGAATTACTACTCGTCTGAGCATGTCCGGAGATAACCACCTTGCGCGCCTGTGAGGATATGGACTTACCGCCTATCCGCACATGGGCCGGCGGGATGGTGAATATTCCATTTCGGTTTGCGTAGAGAGTGTAAGTATAAGTGATAGAAGATGAGGAACTGGTATGTCCGTTAATCATCTGATAGCTGGATTGCTGGGAGGTGTAAGGCCCGGCAATTACCTCTACCTCCTCTGTATTTTTAAGCCCAGAGCGGAAATCCTCTACATCCCGCGTATTCACGGTATAAGATATTCGAAAATTCTCTCCTACCGATACATGTGAAGGAGCAGACACCAAAACCTGCTGCGCCTTTGTAAAAGAAGGGAAAAGCAACAAGAGGAATAATAAGAAACTGTACATCTCTCCAAATGAGGGATGTATGGCCATATTCCGCATATCTGTCAATCTTCTATTTTTCATCAATTTCTATATTCTAAATTCTAATTCCGCCTGAAGACGGCATCTACTTACGGCATTAGTCTACCAATTCTTCTGAAGTTGTCTTCTCTGTGGCTGGCGCATCTTTTCTTTCATGCGTTGTTGAGTAGCTTTTTCCTCCTGCATGGCAGCATTCAGAAGTTGCTCGGCATTCTCTTTGCTCATCTGCTCCTTCGGCTGCTGTTGTTCAGGTTTCTGCTCTTGTTTTTCCTGTTGTTGCTTCTGCTGTTTCTTTTTATCTTTATTTTTATCATCCTTGTTATCCTGTCCACCACCCTGTTGCTGTTTCTGCTGGCGTTTGCAGAGAGCAAGGTTATATCGTGTCTCATTATCGGCTGGATTATTTCGAAGACTTTCCTCATAAGCCTTGATAGCTTCAGCAAACATCTGGTGCCGTTGACAAATTACACCCATATTATGATATATCTTTGCCTTGCGTATTTTCCCCTGCTCTACTTTCGCCGCATTTTCATATTGCACAATGGCCGCCGAGTCCTTATTTTGCATCATAAGGGCGCAACCGAGGTTATAGAGGGCCTGAGGATTTGAGGCATTCTTCGAAAGGGCTTTTCTATATTCCACCTCTGCCTTGTCGAAAACTTGCTGGCGATAGAGACGATTCCCTTGGCGGACAAACGCCCGATCGCTCTGCGCATTGACACCGAGTGTTGCCACGCAGGCATAAGATAAAACTATATATCTCAAAAACTTCATTTTCTCTTAAACAATTTTATATTCTTTAGGAGTGGATTCTTTGACTCTAAAATCAACACTTCAAGAATGAGCAATAGGACAATAAGGATTCCAAAGGCTTGAAACTGCTCGTTATATTCACTGTAAACCACGCTGCTGATGTCTCCTTTCTGTAACTTGGCAAGCTGATCATTGAGTTTTTCCTGCGCATCAGAGGTATTATCAACATGAATATAGGTTCCACTCCCAGCCTTGGCCACCTCTTGACACATCTGCTCGTTAAGAGCCGACATAACGGTTTGCCCATCTCTATCTTTCATATATCCTCCATTACCCGTAGGAATCGGGCTCCCTTTAGGGTCGCCGACCCCAAGAATGAAGACATTGATGCCCTTCTTCTTGGCCTCTTTCGCAGCCTCAACGGCTCCCCCCTCATGATCTTCCCCATCGGTAATGACAATAATAGCACGCCCTACTTTATCCTGCTGTGTAAAACTTTTCATGGAAAGATTGATGGCACGAGCAATATCCGTACCCTGAGTTGCAATCAGTGAAGGATCAATATTCTGAAGAAACATCTTTGCAGAAACATAGTCGCTGGTAATCGGCAACTGCACAAAGGCATCCCCGGCAAAGACCACCAGGCCAATCTTGTCATTCGTAAAGTTGTCAACGAGGTTCTCAACAAGCAGTTTACTCTTATCCAAACGAGACGGAACTACATCCTCCGCACGCATAGAATTTGATATGTCCAGAGCAATAATGGTCTCAATACCATTGCGCCTTTCATGGGAGATCTTACTTCCCATCTGTGGGCGGGCAAGCATGAAGACTAATAAAGCCAGAACTGCAAGCAGCAAACAAAACTTAAGCATTGGGCGGACTTTCGACACATCAGGCATCAACGATTTAAGAAGCTCAGTATCACCAAGCAAACGGAACTGTTTCTTCCTGCGCCGCCAGACCAGGAATCTAATCAATACCAATACAGGTATGACAAGTAACAACCAGAGATATATGGGATCTTCAAATCTGAACATTACGGTATTCTTCTTAATATAGTTGTGCGTAATAAGATTTCAAGTAAAAGGACAACAATGGCTGCGATGGCAAAAGGTTGATAGGCCTCATGCCATTTAGAGAATTTCTTCACATCCATCTTGCTCTTTTCCAATTTGTCTATATCCTTGTAGATTTTCTTAAGCTCAACATTGTTTGTTGCACGATAAAAGTTACCTTCGGTAGTTGCGGCAATGTTACTAAGTGTCTTCGTATCAATCTCCACTGGAATATTCACATACTGAACACCACCAGCAACGGGCATCGGATATGGGGCAACCTTATTCGTACCTACTCCAATGGTATAAACACGGATACCAAGGCTCTTCGCAATTTGTGCAGCCGTCATCGGCGAGATATCTCCCATATTATTTGAACCATCGGTAAGCAAGATAACAACTTTGCTCTTTGCTTTAGACTCCTTTAGTCGGCTCACGGCATTCGCCAGTCCCATCCCTACAGCCGTTCCATCTTGGATCAAACCTCGGGCAGCAATATCAGTACGGACATTACGAAGTAGGTTGATCAACGAAGAATGATCGGTAGTCATAGGACATTGGGTGAACGATTCGCCTGCAAATATCGTTAAGCCAATATTATCGTCGGGCCGGCCTGAGATAAATTCAGATGCCACATCCTTGGCCGCTTCCATGCGGTTGGGCTTCAAATCCTCAGCAAGCATTGAGGTTGACACATCCATTGCAAGCATGATATCTATGCCTTCGGCTGTTCGCTGATCCCATGCATTATGAGTCTGAGGACGGGCCAGTACAATAACCACAAGTATGAAACAGACACACCGAAGTATCATAGGAAGATCGATAATACGCATACGCCAACTCTTCGGTGCATACTGATATGTGTAAGTATCACTCATCCGCATCGTTGGCTCATTCTTTTTCCGATAGAGGAAATACCATAATATATATGGTATCAGTAAGAGCAGTAGTAAAAAATATTCTTTACTTGCAAATTCCATCTTAGTTCACTAATTGATAAGCACTATAAACGACATATATCAGTAACACCACGGCACTAACTGCAATAATGCAGATGGCAGCCTGAATAGCCATGCGAGATTTCTGGCTTCGTTTTGCTTCCTCGCTAATTTGAGGAATGATACGCTCTTCTGTTGGCTGTCCATCAAGCTTCGTCTCATCAATGAAGTTAATGGCATTTACAAGATTAAGATCATTTTCATTGATAAGCGACTGATACTTGGCAAACTTCACAAGATCAGCAGTTTGAAACAGCTCTCTCAATTCATTGATCATTGTCTGATCACCATTTTGTTGTAAATGCTCTATAATTTCTGATGAAGTCATCTCCATAGCATTAAAGCCAAAGCGCTCGTTGATATAGCGGCGCAGTGTGTCTGTAAGCCGCGTATAATATGCTTTCTGATCTTCTGAACGCTGCAAATGCTCTGCCTTTATTCTATCGATTGCATTAAGAGCCTTTTGATGAGGAAGAACTCTCTTCACAATACGGACTTTTGCAATAACTGGCTTGTTTTGCTTCAATCTAATAAAGAGATAAACAGCCAATAGACACAGAATTAGCAAAAAGACACTCAACCAGTATAGCGGACTCCACTCACTCCACAGAAAAATATTATCCTGTACATCCTTGGGAGGAAAGAACTGATTGGGGTGCAATGTGTCCACATCCACCGTTATCACCTTCAAGGCCGAGATGTTTCCTGTATAGGTTTTGCCATTCACATTGACCTTCATCCCAGGAATCGGATAGAGCTTCTCGTCGAAAGAAGTAATGGTGAAAGCCTTAGTTACCACCATTAGATTATTGTCAAGATGAACCGTATCAGCATTTGAGGTTTCCAAAACCTCAACACCCGGAGTAATATACTGAGAAGGTTTAAACTGTGGCCACAGAATTCGAGCCCCTTTCGGTGCAGTAACCTTCACCGAGAGATGCGCCTGCTGACCGATAAGGATACCAATAGAATCTACCTGCTGTTCTACTGATATCTGGGCCGTTGCCGTAAGGCTGCCCATCACGCAGAATAAACTGACTATATTTCGTAATATCTTCATTTCGGCAATCTCTTTAAGTCCCCCGCTGCGCAAATAGTAACATCATCGAACGCACATAGTCTTCATTGGTTGCCACCGATATCCAGTCGACCTTGCTCTTAGCGAAAATTTGGTTAAGAGACTCTTCACGCTCCGCCCAATAACGAGTATGGGCCTGACGAAGTTTCCTACTGGATGTATCAATAATCATCTCGTGCCCTGTCTCCGCGTCGCGAACTTTCATCAAGCCCACATCGGGCAACCTCCTTGCCAAGGGATCATACACTTGGATGGCAACCAGATCGTGCTTCTGGTTTGCAATCTGAATCTGTCGAAGGAAATCTTCACGACAATAGAAGTCGCTCAATATAAAGGCCGTACAGCGACGCCTCATCATTCTCGTCAGATATTCTATGGCCATCCCCACATCAGTCTTCTTGCTCCGGGGCTCAAAATCGAGCATCTCGCGAATAATGTAAAGAATATGCTTACGGCCTTTCTTTGGTGGAATATACTTCTCTATACGATCAGAGAAAAATATGACTCCTATTTTATCATTGTTCTGAATGGCAGAAAAAGCGAGCGTGGAGGCAATTTCCAAAGCCATATCGCGCTTCATCTGTCGGCTTGTCCCAAAGTCAAGGGAGCCAGAAACATCAATGAGGAGCACCACCGTGAGTTCCCGTTCTTCCTCAAAGATTTTCACATAAGGACGATGGAAACGGGCTGTAACATTCCAGTCTATATCGCGGACATCATCACCGAACTGATATTCACGCACCTCAGAGAATGCCATACCACGCCCCTTAAACGCTGAGTGGTATTGCCCCGCAAAGATGTTCTGACTCAGTCCACGAGTCTTGATCTCTATCTTTCTGACTTTCTTTAATATCTCAGATGTCTCCATCTTCAAATTTTAAATCTTATTCGAATGTTTATGGCACTTCTACTTTATTGATCACCTTGCTTATTATCTCCTCAGAGGTTACATTGCTTGCCTCTGCCTCATAAGATAATCCGATGCGATGCCGCAGGACATCGTGCGCTATCGCACGCGCATCCTCCGGAACCACATATCCGCGATGTTTAATAAAGGCATAAGCACGAGAGGCCTTGGCAAGATTGATGCTGGCACGCGGACTCCCTCCAAAGGTTATCATATCCTTCAACTCGCCCAGCCCATAACGCTCGGGATAGCGCGTTGCGAAAACAATATCAGCAATATACCGTTCTATTTTCTCGTCGATGTAAACCTGATTTACGACTTCACGAGCCTTCAGAATTTCGTCTGCTGTCGTTACAGATGTTACCTCCGGAAGGTTATCCTGCAGGTTCTCGCGGATAATGAGCTTCTCTTCATCGATCGTTGGATAATCTATGACAACCTTCAGCATGAAGCGGTCTACCTGAGCTTCCGGCAATTCATAGGTACCCTCTTGCTCTATGGGATTCTGCGTAGCCATTACGAGGAACGGTTTCGGCAACTTGAATGTCTGCTCACCAATAGTAACCTGATGCTCCTGCATTGCTTCGAGCAAGGCGCTCTGCACTTTTGCCGGCGCACGGTTTATCTCGTCTGCCAGTACGAAGTTGGCAAATACAGGTCCTTTTTTCACCTGGAACTTCTCATCTTTCTGGCTGTAAATCAAAGTACCGATGACATCGGCCGGCAGTAAATCCGGAGTAAACTGGATGCGACTATAGTCGGCATCAATAAGTTGCGAAAGAGTTTTAATGGCAAGGGTTTTGGCCAAACCCGGCACTCCTTCCAGAAGTATATGTCCGTCGCTCAACAGAGAGATGAGAAGTGAGTCGACGAGATGTTTCTGTCCCACGATTACGCGATCCATACCAGTTACGAGTTTGGTAACAAATCCGCTTTGTTGTTCTATCCGGACATTCAGTTCTCGGATATCAATAGCTTCTGCCATAATTATTTTTCTTTTATCCTATGATTAAAATTTAGTGCAAAAGTAGCATATTTGGGGAAGAGAAGAGAAAATTAGGTAATAAATTATATTAAAAAAGTTTCCCAAATCCTATTATTTAAGAAACTTTATAGCAAAAAAGCCTACACCTGCCAATTTTCTCCCCAAAAGTCTTCTATTCATGGGAGAATCCATCCTTACCACCTCCTGAATGGATGGTATCTTTCACTTGTTTTTAGTCTTTGAGCTTCAACATCTCTTCGTAGATTCTCTGGACAGGGAGCCCCATCACATTAAAGAAGCTTCCCTTCAATCCTGTTACGCCGATATACCCTATCCATTCCTGAATCCCATAGGCACCTGCCTTGTCAAACGGATGATAATGCCTTACATAATATGAAATTTCCTCCTCCGTGAACGGCTTAAAGGTTACCTCAGTCGTTACATGAAAAGAATGCTGCTTCGTTACCGTAGTGAGCGTTACTCCCGTTATCACGCGATGGGTTTTTCCGCTCAGTTTTCGAAGCATCCTGATGGCATCTGCATCATCGTCAGGCTTTCCAAGTACCTCCTTTCCAAGTACGACGACGGTATCTGCGGTGATAATAAGTTCATTTCCTACGGCCTTGTACGCCGAAGCTTTTTCTCGAGAAATATACTGTGGTATTTCTTCGACAGGAAGATCTTGAGGATAGCTCTCCTCTATACCAGGAACAACTTTCACCTCAAAGTCAATGTCCAGAGCGGCAAGAAGTTCCTTCCTCCTGGGAGAGTTCGACGCCAAAATTATTTTATAATTCTCAAACATCTTTCCAATTTATTGATGAGCCCATTATTCAAAACAACTTCCCACACGGCTTTTGGCTATCTTCAGCATAGCCCAAACCTGTCAGGAGAAACACCCAATATGATTCTTCTCATGAGCGGCTTCAATTACCATCCAAAAGCCTTTGCGTCATTCAACCATTTTCCCTGCGCCTTCAGCACCTGCTCTATGATATCACGCCCGCATCCATATCCGCCGTCCAGATCACTGACATACAATGAAATTTCTTTAATCTCCGAAGCGGCATCCCGGGGACAACACGGACATCCCACGAGACTCATTACTTCAAAATCTGGAATATCATCTCCCATATAGAGAATTTCCTCATTCTTCAATCCATGCTTGCCTAAGAAATCGTGATAGGCTTTTATCTTCACGGCACAATGCATGTAAATATCCTCTACACCCAGATAGCGATACCGTTTCTCAATAGCTTCCGAATGTCCTCCGGTAAGTATCGCGACCCGAAGTCCCATCTTCCGGGCGAGCTGGATGGCATATCCATCTTTGATGTTCAGCGTGCGTAAAGGCTGCCCCTCGCCATCCATATTGATGGTATTCGCGGAAAGCACCCCGTCAACATCAAAGATAACCGCCCGAATTTTCTTAAGATCGAAGTTTATCATTTTAGTTTACATTTTCGCAACAGATATTATTTCCTTCTTCTTTTCATACCTATGCAAAGATACTATTTTAAACCGAAATCTCTACATTTTTAGAAAACTTTTCGTATTTTTGCAGTACAAACAATCAAAGTCCACCCGCGCCTATATGCTGACCGTGAAAATTTTTACGAGAAGTGAGAAATTGCCGGAACTTTCCCAAAGCAACTTCTTCCACAGCACGGAACTCTTCCATATCATCGAGAAGACGCCGGGGCAGTCGCCCTACATGGCCGTTGCAAGCAACGGATCTGGCAAAATCGTCGGGCACATGCTCGCCGTGCTTCGCCGCCGAGGCTCTTGGTTTCCTCCATATATATTCACCCAAGGACGCATATACGGCGAAGGAGAATATACGGAAGAAGTGAACAAGGAAGAGGTCTTCGGAGTCCTTCTAAAGTCTATTACGCGCCAGTTTCGCCGGAAACTTTGCTTTTTTATCGAGATGAGTGATCTCTCACAGAAAATGTTTGGATATAAGCATCTTCGCCGGAATAAATATTTCCCCATACACTGGCAGGAAATCCACAATTCGCTGCACTCAAAGTCGCCGGAGGAAAGGCTCTCCGGTAGGATGATGAAAGGCATTACAAAAAGTTACAGGATGGGCGTTGAGACGCGTGAAGCGGAAAACGAGGCGGATGTCCATGCCTTCTATAAGATGCTCAGCGGATTTTATCGCATGAAGATGCGCAGGCTCATCCCGCCAGAAAGTCAATTTGCAGAACTCCACAACAGCGAGAACGCGAAAATCTTCATTACGATATATAAGGAGAAAGTTATTGGCGGATGTGCCTGTGCTTATTCCGAGGGCAACGCCTACATGTGGTATCTTGCGTCCAAGCGTAAAAGCCATCCGCTCATTCATCCTGATCGCATGACCATATGGAAAGCTCTCCGGCACGCTTACGAACATAATTACGCCCACATGTTCTTCCTCGATGTTGGTCTTCCTTTCCGCAAGAATAGATTCCGGGACTTCATCCTCAGTTTCGGAGGAAAGCCCGTTGCAAGATATCGATGGTTCCGATTCTCCGTAAGCTGGCTCAATAGGCTGCTTTCCTGGTGGTATCGGGAATGAAAAAGAGCAACGAGAAAAGCTGCCGGTATCAGGCGCAATAATATTCCATTTCGTGCGTTAGTAAAGTTATGATGAAGAGAACACTGGCATTCAGCATATTCCTTTTCGCTTGCATTCTGCAAACGACAGCCCAATCATTTACATTACAAGGACGGGTAACCGACGACAAGAATAACCCCATAGAGCTGGCCTCGGTGTCGTGTCTGGCACAAGGCAAGGCCACGATGACTTCTTTCAAGGGTGAATTCCAACTGACTTTACAGTCGGCCGACTCTGTCGTCGTGAAATTCTCCATGATTGGATACAAGGCCAAGACGCGTGTGCTCCGCCATCCAAAAGGCAAGCAGACATTACAGGTTATCCTCTATGACGATAACATCACTTTGGGCGATGTACAGGTAGAAGGAGAAAGGATTCAAAGCGGACAGACACAGGAACTCAAGACCAAAGACATGAAGATGGCTACAAACGCATCCGGCAATGCCGTAGAGAGTATGGTCCAGTCGCAGGCAGGAGTAAGCACACACAGCGAATTGAGTTCCCAGTATAATGTCCGCGGCGGCTCTTTCAACGAAAACAGCGTCTACATCAACAACATCGAAGTCTATCGCCCGTTCCTTGTCCGCAGCGGACAGCAGGAAGGGCTCTCCATCATCAATCCGGATATGGTCGAGCGCATCAGCTTCTCTACCGGCGGGTTTGAAGCCCGCTATGGAGACAACATGTCGTCAGCCTTGGACATCACCTATAGGCGTCCCGAAAGATCCGAGGCTTCATTGTCTGCTTCCATGCTGGGGGCAAGTGCCTATGCCGCCCTCGCCGGCAAGAAGGTTTCATGGCTGAACGGAATCCGCTACAAAACCACCAAGTATCTGCTCGGCTCTCTTGAGGAAAAAGGGGAATACAAGCCCAACTTCCTCGATTACCAGACCTATCTGAACTACCGCCCGAACAGGCGTTGGGAGATAGATTTCATCGGAAACATTTCCAACAATCATTACAACTTCTTCCCCACCAACCGAAATACAAGTTTCGGCACGACGGGGAATGTTACCAATTTCACCGTCTACTTCGACGGGCAGGAGAAAGATATCTTCCGCACAGTCTTCGGTTCACTCGGCCTTACTTATAGATTCTCAGACAAGACTTCACTGAAACTCTTGGCCTCGGCATATCATACCAAGGAGCAGGAGCGATACGACATCCAGGGGCAATACTGGCTCACCCAGACTGAAACCAGCGAGAACCTCGGGGTGGGAACTTACTTCGAGCATGCACGCAACTACCTTGAGGCAACGGTGATGAGCAGAAAACTGATGCTGAACCACAAGATAAGCAGACACAACATTGAAACCGCGATAGCCTTGAAGCGAGAGCGTATCAAGGAGAACTCCACCGAATACGAGATGAGAGACTCGGCCGGATATAGCGTTCCCCATACCGGCAAGGACCTTTACATGATTTATTCCATGAAGGCCAGAAACGAACTGAATGCGACGCGCATGGAAGCCTACCTGCAAGACACCTGGCGCTTCAGCGGCGGCAACGACTCCGCCCAGACTCATTACACGCTGAACTATGGCCTGCGCATGAGCCATTGGAACTTCAACGGCGAGACCATTGTCTCTCCCCGACTGTCGCTGGGCATCATTCCTGCCTTCAACGAACATGTGATGTTTCGCTTCGCGACGGGACTCTATTATCAGGCGCCATTTTTCAAAGAGCTCCGCGATACCACCACCGTTGACCATATAACGGTGGCAACACTTAACCGTAGCATCAAGAGCCAGCGCTCCCTGCACTTCATTGCGGGACTGGACTACCGGTTCCGCATGATGAACCGCCCCTTCAGATTCTCCGCCGAGGCATACTATAAGATATTGCAGAACCTCGTGCCTTATTCCGTGAACAATGTGAAAGTTGTCTATTATGGCGACAATGTGTGCAGCGGACATGCCATGGGAATAGACCTCAAACTCTACGGGGAGTTCGTTCCGGGTACGGACTCATGGATAACCCTCTCACTGATGGACACCCAAATGAACCTCAATGGGATTTCCCTGCCGCTACCCACCGACCAGAAATGGGCTGTAAATGTATTCTTCACCGACTATTTCCCGGGCACCACACGATGGAAGATGAATCTGAGACTGGCCTTTGCCGACGGCCTCCCCTTCTCCGCTCCCCACCGCGAACTGGAACGCAACTCGTTCCGGGCACCAGCCTACAAGCGCGCTGACATCGGCATGAGCTACCGCCTCGTGAACAATGAAGACCGCCACTCGCACATGACACTGAAGAATCTCTGGCTGGGCGTTGACTGCCTGAACCTCTTCGGCATCAATAATGTGAACTCATACCACTGGGTTACCGATGTAACCAACCAGCAATATGCCGTGCCCAACTATCTTACAGGACGGCAGATTAACGCAAGAATCTTGCTTGAATTCTAACGGAGAGAGACGCAGCCGCGGCTTTCTTTGGACACGAATACGGCTTTCCACCTCATTACAGAGTGAGATATTTCCTAAAATGTATCTAATTGAAAATAAAGAAGTTACCTCGTTGTGTAAACAAAATAGGTAACGATTTGGAAACGAGCGAATTACTTTTGGTCGCAAGTTTCTGCATTAACAAAGAACGCTTGTTATTCTATTTGCAAAGGTAATAATTTGCTTTGAATAACAAGCGTTTTTGATGAAGATTTCTCTCTTTTGCTTTATTTATTGTCCGAATGGCAAAGAATAGAAATCCTGTACACGACCATGAATATTCTCTCTTTCAACGTGACCGGTAAGATAGCAATAAATGCCTCGGCTTTCTTTATTTTTCTTTTCATTTCATCAACAACTTCAAGCCTATCACCGGCAAAATCAATATGAGACCTCTGCAAAAATCTTTTTACACCCAATTGCCACTAATGATAATCAGCGAGTTATCTCTATAGTTTCTCTGTCCGAGTATTTTTCTGTGTGGTGATGTTATACTTAAAAAGTCCTAATTAGTATATAATGCACTGTAATATAAGTACTTTTGCAAGAAATCGAACGCCCATGTTGCTGAAAGATTTCTTTTCTCGTTTTACCAATGAGGACGATTGTATCTCATACTTCAAGGAAATACGGCATTCTGTTGGTATCGTATGTCCGAAATGTGGCTGCACGAGCCATAAATGGGTTGAGAGACGCAGCGTATTCCAATGCATGGAGTGTGGAAATTGGACCACCCTTACCCAAGGTACCGTAATGGAGAAAAGCCATCTGCCCTTATATCCATGGTTCTTTACTGCTCACATGATGACGTCTTTCAAGCAGGTGCTTTCAGCCAAGGAAATCCAGCACCAGTTGGAAATGAAGTATTACCCACCCGCCTGGCTTATGATGATGAAGTACCGGGACATCATGGGGCAAAGAGATTCCTTGTATAAGATGGCGGACCAAATAGAGCTCGACATTTCGTATTTCCCGACCTCCTCCATTACGAACAAAGATGGAGAAAAGACAAGGAAGCGCAGAAAGACCGGTGTTTTGGTAATGGCTGAGAGCAGGCCTGTTGACGAAATAATGCTCAGATACCTTACAGACCTCACTGATACGGAGAAGGTTAACAAGGCATCTATACTGTTGGCTAAAAGCTCACAGACAAAAATCAAGAAAGCTGTCCGTTACATCAAGATGCGTGCGCTGCCTGACATCCGGTTCGAAACCATCAAGCCTTTCGTTACGGCTGCCGTCAAAGACGATGCCAAGGTTCTTACAGACGGAGGACATAATCTGTTAATGGTTGGCGAGCATGAGGCGCATTTAGAAACAGAGACGGATGCCCATGACGTCGTAACAAAAATCCTGCCATGGGTACATATCGTTACCGGGGAATGCCGAAGTGGAATCGAGGCCATACATAAAGACATAGACGAGAGATTCCTGCAACTCTACCTTAATGAATACTGCTGGAAGTTCAATCGTAGGTTCTTTCGGGACAGCAAAGAGGACAAGTATGACCTCTTTGAGAGGCTGATCCGAATAGCGGCACAATATACATCAAATATCAAATGGAGAAACTACGGAACAGAAATTAACGGTTATTAAGCATAACATCACCACACAGAAGAGTATTTTTATAGAGGTCTCGGAGTAAGTCGGAGTAAGAGTGTTATCGAAATAGACATTCAACTTTATACGAAATACGGTCTATCAGACGATAAAATATCCTCCATAGAATCAATGATAAACTTATGTAAAAATAAACGAGGGCAAATATTATACCCTTGCCCTCGTTAAAAACTTACTTTCTTTAGTTACGCCCTTAAAAGGTGTACCATTCTGTTTGACATCAATAAAGCGCCCTGTATCTTTATCCCGTTTTACCCATTGTCCTGTTTTGGGATTAAAAACCTGCGAACGTTTTCTCACTGCGCCATTGCGATGTCCGTCTCCTAACGGTGGATTTGTAGCCATGTCTAACCTCCTATATTTTGTCCTTGAATTATATAGCCAAGAACACACTATTATACTTGTTCGTTTAAATTTGATTGTTTGTCATTTCAAGGTAAGTACAATGTTTTTATATGCTCACGATAACACCCCATCTGCTATATGGTTGCATTTTACGGGGTATAATTCGATGCACCCTATTTTCTGTCAGCCAATAGCTTCGTGAGGGATCTTTATTGAATTCTTATTCTATTTCTGGATTTATATAGTTTCTGTTACTTGCAGAATATTGTCGCATACCATTGATATATACAATCTCAGGTATATACTCACCTTTATTTTCCATATCCTTTTGCACTTCTTCAATTTTCCGTTTAATCTCATCAATATTATTCTTTTCCATGATTACCATGAATATGCCTGATTGTGCTCTTTCTGCTTTCATATAGGCAGGCAACTGAGTGCGATATCCATGAATGAGATTTTCGTTAGTAGAACGTTTTATCTCTATAACTGAATTTGCCCTTGAACCTTTGGTTATATGGAAATCAATCTCACCAACACCAGGATTATCCTCTCGTGTTATAGCTATGTCTAAATTACCTGCTATTTTATACGTATCAGCTACAGTATATAGCAGAAGCTGCCAATCTGTTTCGTCCGGAATCCGATTGTTTCGATAGAACAACTCCGAAATCCTATTGTGCTCAACTAAATGTTTGAATTGATGACACATTGCCAATGTGAACTTATAAGCCTCATCCTCTTCGTTCTCATACTCAGTTGGCTTTTGGAATGGAATCTCGTCCAATAGCTCTTGAAGCAATATAACTTGATATTGGTTCTTATTGTCAGCTGTGAAATCATACGGTATCGCATTGAGATTCTTATAAAAACTAATTGCTGCTTTATAACAATCCTTATTGCTAACGATAAGATTCTTCCAATCTTTCTTTTTGTAGTCCTTATACTCGGCCCAATTAACACCAATCAATTCTGCAATCTTTCTTTTGAGCCGATTATTATAATTACACACATTGTCTATCTCTTCAAAATCATGTGCAACGGGAAGATTTGCTAAAAATGATTCTGGAATAAAATGAATAGGTTTGTCTTTGTAGAAAGGGATTTGGAACATGACCCCATACTCGAATGTACAAGAATGAGTTGTTAGTCCCATTTCCAGAGCTATTCTTTGTGTATACTCAAGAAAGTGTCTTTGAAGGATGGCAATGGCCATGTCACTGATTCTATCAGCTGCCATATTATCCTCTATTAGTTGCATTAAACCAAAGATTTCAGGATCTTCAATACCCGCCTTTATGATGGTGTATGCACTATGGGCAAGTTGTATGGAAATAGTGCCACTGATACCCCTTCCTCTTGTATTACCTTTTGAAAATCCCAATCCTGTATTTGGAATTTCCTTGAAAGTAAATCTTTTTACCATTTGCTTAAAGAAACGGTCTTGAAGATTGTCAGCTTTTGAAGCTTTTACTAAAGGTATAAACAATCTAAAATAGTTAAAGAATTCAGTATATGCATTCTTAAACTCGGGTATCTTACTTCCTTTCAGAAGAAGCGGATCTATATGAAACAAGGAGTCCTGATCCAAAAAGGCATTATATACCCCTTTCTGTCTAAAATCTCTATGCTTTACCTTAAAAAATCTACTGTATGTTAATGCCATGTTTATTGTCAATTATAAGTTTCTAATTTATGGTTAATAGATACTGTCTGTTTTTAACGGAAGCTAAATAACTAATCTTTTTAACAACTATTTTGCAATGAGTGTATTAAGTAATTTAATCACTTTATGTATTTCTGAGTATGCTTTCAAGTCCTCCGGCGATTCTTGACAAAGTTGGCATAATTTTTCGGAGTTTAAGATTGCCCGTTCCAAATCACCATTCTCTGTCAAGTATTTATAGAGGTTGGTGCGTCTGAAATATCGTTTTTTCTTTTCATATCCTGGCATATATTTCTGTAGCTCGGGGAGAAGTTGTTCGTAACTCTCGTATCGCCGACAAACCACATTAGGCAAGAAATGAAGCAAGAACCAAAACTCCGTGCAAGGATTTGTTTCTACAAACATAACCTTTCTGGTATATTTCTTCTTGCTATACTCTTTCTTTGCTCGTTGATACAGTTGCATTTCGGAAGGATATTGATACTGTCTGTCCATATCAAATAGGCATACGATATAATCATATTGCTTGTTCAAATAGGACTCTACCAATTTCAAAATATGATTGATGTCGCTATGCTGCGGAAAATCCGGTGCAACCTTGAAAGGATAGCGACACGCAATCCTCAGAGAATCGAAATAGAACCATTCTGTTTCTCCCTCACCTATGATGGCGATACTCTTTGTTACTGTTCGCCCCATATCATTAGTCATCTAGGTTAATATACTGGCTACCTAAGAACGGCAACTTTACCAATTTTCCCTGCCTGTATGCATTGTATGGGGAAAGATTCTTATGAAGCCCCAAAGAAGATAGACGCACAATCTTAGTTTCTCCAAGTTCGTCTTTATCAGTGAACCATATCGTATCACGGCGAATGAAATCCTCATTGAGAAGATTGATGTCATGGGTTGTCAGGAGCATTTGGGATGTTCCGTTACTGTTTGCCAAAAATACTTTTATGAAATAAGCTAACAGCTCATAATGAATACTTGTTTCCACTTCGTCGATAGACACAAAGCGATTGGTCTTTAACAGGAAATTCAGTATCACCGCCATTCCCAAAAACCTCATAGTACCATTTGATTCGTATTCTTCCGATAAATCATATACTTTGTTTCCTGCCTTATGCTTGAAGGTCAGTTCCGTGTTTGTAATTTTACCTTTTTTTAGCATTTCTGCTTTTGCTTCTTTATCAATAGGGGCATTCTGGATTAATTGTTCCAATTCAGGGGTAATCAGTTCTTCCTCTTCATGTAATAACACATCTTCAATGTTGAAATCGGATGCTTTCAGAAAGTTTAGGACGAATTTCTTCAAATCCCCTGTTTTGTCTTTATCTAATCGTGATTTGATATATCCCGAAAGCAGCATACCGGGAGCCAATACTTCTTTTACCTGTTTGGCAAAGTAATCGTACACATCATTCAACTTGGTGCGTTCCACGTTACTTTTGCCAAATGCGGCAAGCACACTGCAATTATTGATAGTATTTCCAGAGATCACATCTTGGCTTTTCTTTATCATTTTCAGATTTACGCCAAAGTCGATGGCCGTGGAATCTGTTGAAGCATCATAACTTCGGTTATACAGCTTGGTGGGGCGAATGGAATCATAAACAATCAATGTCTCGGAATAGATATGCTCGGCATCCAACTCAAAACTAAGGATATACTTCGATTGATTAATATAAAACGCCATCGACATCTTCGTTACTTCATTCCTCGAAGTGTCATCCAGCATGAAAGGAACCGTTCCTGTTTTTTCATTCCGGTCTTTAGGCATTCTTAAAACCAGCATCTTGAAGAATTCGATGGCATTTAATATATTTGTTTTTCCAGAAGCATTGGCACCATAAATAATGCCAACTTTCAGTAATCTTACCCCCTCTTTAATTTCATACGAATATTCATCAGACATAAAAGTATCTGCCGATGGCTCAAAACTGATTTTCTGAGCCGATTTAATAGAGAAAAAATTCTCAATGCTGAATTCTGCTATCATAATCGTTGAATTTACCTGTTATACGGTGCAAAGATACAAATAAAATCCAATTTAACAAGATATATTTTGTTTTTCTGTAAAAAAGCTACAGTATATGTAAATAAAAAAAAGTTTATGGCTATTTGTCTACTATGTATTTTAAATATTTAGAGTGTATCGTTTTGAAGTCAATTGTCTAATATTATTTTCACTATCGCTTAATTTATTTACGATGGAAATAGTGGCGCTAAAATGGCACCTAAATTATAAATACTTCCTTACATGTGTGCTTGCAAAGCGTAAAATATCAGTCTATTATAAATCATATATCGAGACCTCTGCAAAACTCTTTTTTTTAAGAAAAAGCAGTAAGTTATATTCACTTCTTTCTTCTTTTTGTAGACTTTTGTAGAGGTCTCATATCTTGAAACAACCCACTGTTGCAGTTGATTAGTTGTAAGTGTCAATTCTGATATGTAATAGATGGAAAAGGAGTTTTCAGATGTTTCCAATAGTTTGTTTCAGATCATTAATTTACTCACCATCATAGTCCTCTTCCTCTTTTCTTCTTTTTCTTGGCTTGGTTTCTGAGCCTGTGCTGCCATGCTGTCTCGGCATAATCATCACCATGTGTCTGTGGGTTGATTAACCCGCCTGCTCCGGAAATGATTTCTTCGGCAGCACTTAAGGCTGTACTTGCCACATTGCCTACGGCTTGTGCAATAGATGAACTTTCATTTGTGTTGGCAGGTGACGTATAGGAGCGGCTGGGAGGAACAAGTTGATAACCTATATCGGATTGAGTTTTGTTCTTTGCCGGCTCATCTGCCAGTGTCGTGGCTTTCTTTGGTTCTGTCTTGTTGCTTATCTCAAAATTCTTCTGCAAGGAACGGTAACCGAACTCTCTGCCGATTTCAGAAGCCTTGAACGATTGTTCTGCATATGAGAACTTCAAGCCATAGACCTTGCCCTGCTTGTTTTTTAAGCGTTCAATGGCTACTCCACTCTTGCCAAGGCCATAGAGAAACATGGAGTGCCCTGTGATGCCTGTGCCTTTATATTTTTCAAGTAGGGTATAACAGATTTGTTGCACCTCTTTCTTTGTTTGCTCTCTCGTGGGGTTAGTTTTTGTCTTCTGGTGTTTTCTTTTCGCCTTTACTTCCTTTGCGATGGTCAATCCGTACTTACGGCTAAGGTCTTCTGCAACCCTTGCTGCCCTGTTACTCACAAAGGTGGTGTCATAGACTTCTTCGTACAAACTGATACGATTGGCAATGATGTGGATGTGCATATTGTCGGTGTCCTTGTGCGTTACTGCTACCCATTGATGGTTGGCAAGTCCCATGCGTATTGCAAAGTTTGACACAAGGTTACGGACAGACGCGAGGCTCAATCTTTTCTCATCTTGTGGTGCTATGCCGATTTCGATACGCAGGATCTTGTTTCTGCACCGTGTGTTGTAATCGCTGACCATCTTCATTTCCTCGTAAATTTCCTTGGGCGTAGTGCCGCAGAGATTGTGAAAGAGAAGCGTCTTACCGAGTTTTCCCTCTCTGAAGATATACTCCAGTGCATTGATGCCGTGCGCGATAGCCTTACATTTTCCTATCATTCTCCATCAGATTTAAGAGTTTAATTGCCCTTTCCTCAATACGGTATTTGGGATTAAAGAAGCGCTTAAAAGCTTCCCTTGCCAGATAGGAAAGACTTTGAGTAATCAATACCCACACATCATCCTTTACCTTGATAAGGTTGGAAACATGTGTAAAAAAGTAGGCTGTTCTCCTCAACACCTCTATGGCTTCCTTTTCATTGTCGGTCATCTTGGGAACGGCTGTTACTTCTCCGTTAAGGAGTATCTCACGGCAGTAATCGGAGAACTTCCGCCCTGCGCTTTCCGCTTTTGATTTGATACGTTGCTTTTCCTCTAAGGTGCATCTTATCTTGATGAACTCCGTCTTGTTCATCCGCAGTTCTTCCTTCTCCTGTTGCTGCCATCGGGCAGTCTTGCTGTTGTATCTGTTCATATAAAAGTCCTCTTTTCGTTGTTGCTTAATTTCTGCTGGCTGACCGATGAGAACGGAGTGATTACGGTCTAATCTCACCGATAATTAAACGAGGGGAGCAGGGCGCAGTTTGTGGGTACAAACTGACGTCTTGCAATGTCAGCTAACGAGACGTTTACGCATAAAGCGTTTTGTAGCCTAAAATGAATGCCGTGCATTCAATGTCTAACTGCGTTCGTGATACTCCCACCGTTCAGTATGTTCAGAAAACATTCAATAGTGAGTTCTATTAAAAAGGGGAGAGAGGGGTTAGTGGAAAGGTTGTCCTTTTCCAGCCCCCTTGTCTCCCTTTCATTCTGTTTACAGCTTTCTCCATTTCTCTATGTCCTCACCGTATTCCTCCAAATGAATGCGCACGATATTCTCCACAAAACTTGAAAGGTTGCTGCCCCTGTCGCCCAGTCTGCGGACGATGAAGTCTGCACGCTCCTGTGTCGCCCTACTCAGATAAACCGCCTTTCGGTCGTTCAATTTGGTCGGAACAAGGAAAGCCTGCTTGTAGGTTTCGAGCGTTCCCCGTCTCATCTTGGCACTGATGCGCCGTTGAACGGTTGCATTCTCTGTGTGCAGTTCAGACTCGGAAGCTATTACTTCTTGGCAATCTATTTCCTCTGATGGAGCTTTTGCCTGTGGTTGTTCTTCCACCTCGTCTTCTGTATCTCCCAAGTAGTATGTAAGACTTTTCCTTTCTGTTCTTTCATTACTTTCCTGTCTGTTCATGTTGAACGCTTCTTTTATGGATTGGTCTATCTCCTCTCTGCTTGCTTTTATCTTTTTCATTGCTCTATCGTATTTTTAGTTTGACTTGTTTGGGTTTATTGTTTGTTTTTGGAGCTTTCTCCAGCTTTTTCTGTTGCTCACGAACACGGCTGACATGATACTCGTTGAGGTCTTTGAAGTCTTTGTAATATCGGGATATATCTTCTACCTTAAAACCTGCCTTTATCAGCTCCTGTGTTGCTCTCCGCCCTGCGTCGTCGTTATCAAGGAAAATACGGATAGAAGATACTTGCTGGTTGCTCAGATAGCTGATACTTCTTCCTATGTTGCTTACAGAGTTCAACACAAGGCAGCAGTTATTCACTTCTTCTTTCATTGAAAGAAAAGAGAGAAAGTCCATAAACCCCTCGAACAGACGGACGGGCTGTGCCTTGCTCTCAAATATCGGAGTGATATCCTTTGGGGCAATCGTTCCTTTGAACGTTTTGTCGTCCCGAAGTTCATAGCCGCCGGAGAGGTTGGCAAAGCCAATGGCTTCGTATCTTCTTCCTCTTACCTCATAGCTGATGGATTTGAGAAAGGGTATCGCCTTTTCCAAGTTGATGCAGCGTACCTTTGTAAGATACTCCTGCAAATGTAGCGGTAAGGTGTCTGATACATCTATCAGTCTCCTTGCCCCGTTTGCCATTTCCTCTTTTGGTAGTCTGATACTGCCATTGCTGCTGTATGCCTTCTCCTTTGAAGGTTCGGCATAGTTGCACGCTGTATCAAAGGAAGTGGTCTGCCCCAAACGGCAGATGGCTTCCGAGAGCGTGCAGCTCTCCAATCGCATACAGAGGTCGATGATGCTTCCGCCCCTGCCTTCGGCATAGTCTATCCAAAGGTTCTTCTCTGTGTCCACCTTGAAACTCGGATGTGTTTCTTCACGAAGTGGTGAACGGTACAGGGCATAGGCAGGTGTCCTGCGTACAGGCTTGATGCCTTTCCTTTCAAGATACTCCACGATGGGGTATCGCTTGATGAGTGATAAATCTTCTTCTGTCATTGTCATAAACTTTAAATGGTAGGATAATTCTTATTTGAATAATAATGGTTGGTTTGAATGATATTTGAATGTTGTTTGAATGTTGTTTGAATGTAATTCTCTTTTCCTAAGTTTTTCCCTTCCAAACTTTTCCATCTTTCTTCTTACTACATACTATTTTAATATAAATGATTGATAATCAACAATAGTTAGTAGTATATGGAGATACTACACATTCTACTACATTTGGCTACTACAAGTTTGAATGAGTGGACATGGCAAGATTTTCCTAATCTTGTAGACATAGATGGGATTCCCACCGTTTCTTCGCTTACTCACCTTTATATATTCTTCTTTCTTCAAGGCTTCGCCCATACGTTTGGCAACAAGTGGCTGGTGGGTATAAACACCCAAATAGGTGAGTATCTCCGTAGTGGTCATTAACAAATAGTTCTCGTCCTCCGTTGGCTTCTCAAAACAACGAAGCAAGAGTTCCATTTCCGCTGTCTGTACTTGAAAGTCCTCGCTCTCCCGATACAGTTCGGCTATCTCGTCATCGTCAAACCAATAGCGGAAGCCTGACCTTAACAGGGCTTTGGCTTCTGTATAGACTTTATCCATCGAAATAGCCTTTGCTCTTTCTATGTCAATGGAGAGTACCTCAAAAGGCAAAAAACGTCTGCTGCCTGTCGGGTCTGTCAGAAAGTCGTTGCCATTCACCGATGCAACGAAACTTGCCAAATGAGGATGTTCCTCCACATATTTATCATAGGGCATACGGTATTTGACCATCGGACAGGTAATGAGGTTCTTCAGCTCGTTTTCGTCCCGTTTGTTGAGGGCTTTAAGCTGGTCGTCAATGTTTACGATAAGATTCTGCCCGATATAGGTAAGTGTGTCCTTCTCCTGCGGATATATCTTGCCCGTATAACTGTAACCGTGCAATGCCGGTGGACAGAGCAAGTCAAGGAAGGTCGTCTTGAACTTACCCTGTTCGCCTGTCAGTACAAGGCAAGTGTGGTTGCGGCACTCACGGTCATCCATTGCGTTGGCTACCACTGCCACAAGCCATTTGGTGAGATACGGCAGCCACTTTTGGGAGTTACGCACGGCAACACAGCTTGCCAAATCGGGAATAGCTTTCAATGAAAAGGAAGAAGGAACAATACTACCATTGCAACCACCACAGCTATTATCATCGCCTATATCTATCATCGGCAATCCCTTGAAATACTCCTGTATGGGATTGATGCGTGGAGAAAAACTGCTCTCGATGATAGAGTAGAGATTATCGGAAGAAGTTATGATACCTTCATCGCTATCAAGCTCTCTACGAAGCGTGTTGATTTCATAACGACCGACTTTTACAAAACGATTATTACCCTTACTGCAATATTCGGTTCTGCCCAATACTGTGTTGTATCTGAACTCATAGTGTGTGGAGAGGTAGGTTTCTATCTCTGCGTTCTTGGATGAACTACCTCTTCGATGGGGATTTCTCCTGCTGCCTGTATTGCCTGCATCTGCGTTCTTTTTCATTATTTCCTTGAATTGGTTTCCAAGAGTGAAGTTAGGGTGAGAATGCGTAACTTCCAAGCATTCAGAGGCTTCTTGCATAATGTTGCGTCCGTCTGCTGCGAAATTCTTAGGGAAGCAAGCAGAAAAGAAGAGCATTTATGCCTCATTAAGCAAAAATCGGGAGGTAAGAAGAAAAGGTTGGCTGAAATATCAATGTCGTTGTTTGCTTTCAGATGCAGTCTTTTGCTTTGATTATCTTGGCCTCATTTGGGTAGTGATGAGAATATCAATCTGTCTCTTTTGTCCTAGTCGTAGCGCCACAAGCTGCCACTTGAATGAAAAGTGATGGAATAAGAAATGGGCTATCTTAATTTTGTAATGAAAGAAAAAAGACGGGGCAGGAAAACGCAAATGCAAACCGATGGAACGGATTGCCTTTTTCCTTATTGTTCCCGATACTTCCCTACTGTCCCCTGCTGCTTTGAGAGGCCTACATACGCCATTATCTTTGCCGATGGGAAAAGGGGAAAGCCAGAAACAACAAACAATAAAACAAGATAAGATTATGAACTATTACGTCATTACAGAAAGCAATTGGGCAAAGCTTCGAGATGAAATCTTGAGCCTTGCAGAATGTTGTCACAAAGCATTCGGAGAAAAGAGCAAACACACCGACTGGCTGCACAACGGAGATGTGTGCAGGCTGCTGAACATCAGTAAGCGCACCTTGCAGCATTACCGCGATACGGGCATACTGCCGTTTACGCAAATCGGGCACAAGTGCTATTACAAGCGTGAGGATGTGGAACAGCTGCTCCTTGCAAGAACAGACAAACCTAAAAACAACAGTATATGATGGAAATGGCAAAAGATTTGAACATGGAAAGCGACGAGATGCAGCTGGTTGTCTCGGCGCTAAGAGGTGTGGGGAAAAGAATTCTGGAAGTGGCAGAAACGCACAAGCCGCTCTTCGCCGGAGAACTTTTCCTTACGGGTAAGGAAGTGTGCGAGCGGCTGTATATCAGTCCCCGTACCTTGCAGGACTATCGGGATAGGAGGATTATCCCCTACACGCAGTTTGCTGGGAAAATCCTCTATAAGGCTTCGGATTTGGAAAAGATGTTGGAGGAGAATTATAAGTGAGGGGATTGATTTTATATAACTGAAAATCTTCATATTCTATTTCACAATATGTTGTTTGACTTATAAAATAAATTTAGATATTCAACACACATAAGTGTTTATTGCAAAATACTTATTTTTGGGTATTGCAGCGTTTTTATATCTTTGCTACTTTTGCAAAATAAACATTGCAGCTATGCGAATACACAATATTTATATAGTAAGAGCGCAAATAAGCTCGTTCAAAAAATCGCACCGTTCGATTACGAAACGGTGCGATTTTTTTATGAACAAAACAGAACTTGGTTCATTATTTAAAGTTTTCATCGGCGTATGCAGACACTGAAAGACGACATTCGGCAGCGTATCGTTGCCGTGGCGCGCGAGGAATTCATCGCTCACGACGCACGCAGCACGTCTATCCGCACGGTGGCGCGGCGTGCAGGCATTGCTGCGGGTAACGTGTACAACTACTTCCGCAGCAAGGACGAACTGTTCTGCGAAGTGCTCCATCCGCTCATCGACGCGCTCAATCGTTATCTCCTGTCGCACAACGAAGAACAGCACTTGAGCATTGAAGTATTCAGCGTGAGGAAGTTCCAGGATGAATACATCATGGCTATGAGGACGCTCGTGAAGAACTTCCGTCCCGAACTCCGGCTGCTGCTCTTCCATGCCGAGAGCACCTCCCTCGCCGGGTATAAGGAAAGGATTATCGAGCATCAGACGAGAATAGGCAAGGAATACTTACGACTGATGAAAGCGCGCTATCCGCACATCAACATCGACATATCGCCTTTCTTCCTGCACATTGCGAGTTCTATGTGGGTGAATATCTTCTGCGAGCTTGTGGAGCACGAAGACTACGACGAAAGCGAGGTGAACCGTGCGCTCGAGCAATATGTAGCTTATAGCATGGCAGGGTGGAGAGAGCTGATGAAACCGTAAGAACAATAACCTTTTAACATATATAGAAGAAGATGATAAGAATACTGAAACGCTTAGGACGTTACATGGGAGGGCGCAAGCCGTTGCTGCCCTGCTCGGTTGTGCTGTCGGCAGTGAACGGACTGCTGTCGCTCGTACCCTTTATTTTCCTGTGGTTGGTGGTGCGCACGCTGCTCACTGCCGACGGAAACCTTGCCGATACGCCCGTATGGGACTATGCCATTGCGGCGTTCGTGGTGTCGGTGGCGAATGTTCTGCTCTATTTCGCCGCCCTCATGCTCTCGCATCTTTCCGCTTTCCGCATCGAAACCAATATGCGGCGCACTGCCATGGAACGGCTGATGCGGGTTCCGTTGGGCTTTTTCGACACGCAGAACACGGGGCGTATGCGCAAGATAATAGACGAGGATTCGAGCCAGACCCACACTTTCGTGGCACATATACTGCCCGATGTGGCAGGCAGCGTGGTGGCTCCGATAGGCATCATAGTACTTCTGCTTGCCGTAGACTGGCAGTTGGGCATTGCCGCAATGATGCCGATAGTGTGCGCCTTCGGCATCATGGGCTACATGATGAACCCTAAGAACAACGATTTCCAGCGTATGTACCTCGACGCACAGGAGAAAATGAGTGCCGAAGCCGTGGAGTACGTGCGCGGAATACCCGTCGTGAAGGTCTTCCAACAGACGGTGTTCTCGTTCAAACGCTTTCACGACAGCATCATCAACTACCGCGACCTCGTCATCAGATACACCCTTCTGTGGCGCACGCCCATGTCTGCCTACACCATAGCCATCAATGCTTTCGCCTTTCTGCTTGTGCCTACGGGCATCATACTGATAGGGCATGGCGGCGAAACTGCCATCATCGTTTCCGATATGGTGCTGTATGTGCTCATCGCACCCATCATTGCAGCCAACGTAATGAAAGCCATGCACCTCAGTCAGAACCTCTTTTTGGCAAACGAAGCGGTAGACCGATTGGAGAAACTCACCGCCACGCCGCCGCTTTCAGAGAGTTCCAAGCCCGGGAAAGCGACAGCCTTCGACGTCAGTCTGCGCAATGTGTCGTTCCGATACGAAGCGACGGAACGCGATGCCGTAAGCCACATCGACCTCGACATACCGCAAGGCAAGACCGTTGCGCTGGTGGGAGCGTCTGGAAGCGGCAAGACAACCATCGCAAGACTTATTCCACGCTTCTGGGACGTGCGCGAAGGCAGCTTGAAAATAGGCGGTGTGGACGTTCGGCACATGGATAAGGCAATGCTGATGCGCAACGTGTCGTTCGTGTTTCAGAACACCCGACTGTTCAAGACCTCCATTTTGGAGAACATACGATACGGCAATCCCGATGCAACCATCGAGCAGGTGAACCGTGCCGTAGACCTTTCGCAGAGTCGGGAAATCATCGAGCGGCTGCCACAGGGGCTGAACACCGTGATAGGAGCGGAGGGAACATACCTCTCTGGCGGCGAACAGCAGCGCATAGTGCTTGCCCGTGCCATTCTGAAAGATGCGCCCATCGTGGTGCTCGACGAAGCTACAGCCTTTGCCGACCCCGAAAACGAGCACCTTATCAGGCAGGCATTTGCCCACCTGACTTGCGGAAAAACCGTGCTCATGATAGCCCACCGACTGACCACCGTGCAAGATGCCGACAACATTGTCGTGGTAGACAACGGCAGAATAGCCGAACAGGGCACCCACCAACAGCTCATGGAGCAAGCCACATTATATTATAAGATGTGGAACGAATACCAAAAGTCGGTGGCATGGAAACTATAAACCTAAACAGAAAGGACACAAGATTATGATAAAATATCTTCAACAACGGTTCGCCCTCACCGAAAAAGGAGCGAAAGACTTGCGGAAAGGCATCGCCTGCTCTACATTGATGAACCTCGCATTGATGCTGCCGCCCACCTATTTGTTCTTCTTCCTCATGGAATACATCGACGCCAAGCCCTCCACCGAGCCGCACACGCTGTGGTTCTATGTGCTTGTGGCAGTGCTCTTGGCAGTGTTTATGTTCTTCTTGGCTCGCTTTCAGTACGACAGCACCTACACCACCGTCTACAACGAGAGTGCGCAACGCCGCATCAGAGTGGCAGAAAAGCTGCGCCGACTGCCCCTCGCTTTCTTCGGCGAACGCAACCTTTCCGACCTCACCTCTACCGTGATGGAAGACTGCACGATGCTCGAGCAAACCTTCTCGCACGCTGTTCCCCAGCTGTTTGCGTCGGCTCTGAGCGTCGTCATCATCGCCGTGGGCATGTTCTCCTACAACTGGCACTTGGCTTTAGCCCTCTTTTGGGTTGTTCCGCTCGCCGTAACCACCCTGCTGTTGTCGCGCCGTCAGCTACACAAAGCCTTTGTTCAGCATTATAAAGTGAAGCGCGGCGTAACCGAACAGATACAGGAAGGGCTGGAATGTATGCAGGAAATAAGGTCGTATAGTGGCGAACAGGCATACTGCCGCAGCTTCGACAAGCGGCTGAAGGGCTACGAACGCGAGCTGGTGCGCGGCGAACTCGTGGCAGGAGTCTTCCTCAACCTCGCCGGAATGCTGCTCAAGCTCGGTATGCCCACCGTTATATTGGTGGGAGCGTGGCTGTTGCAGCAGGGTGAAGTGTCGGTATTCACCTACTTGGCTTATCTCTTGGCATCGGCAATGGTCTACAATCCCATTATCGAAGTGTGCAACTACCTTGCCCTTCTCTCTTTCCTCGACGTGCGCATCAACCGTATGAAGGAAATAGAAAACATGCCTACGCAGGAGGGAAATGCAGATGTACAACTCGAAAACTACGACATCGAGTTCCGCAACGTAAGTTTTGCCTACGAAACCGAGAAGCAAGTGCTGCACAATGTCTCGTTCACGGCACGCCAAGGCACCGTTACCGCCCTCGTGGGGCCGTCGGGTGGGGGCAAAAGCACTACGGCCAAGCTCGCCGCACGCTTTTGGGACATTGCCGACGGACAAATTCTTGTGGGTGGAAACGACATCTCGAAGATTGACCCCGAAACGCTGCTGAAACACTATTCTATTGTTTTTCAAGACGTATTGCTGTTCAATGCCTCTATTGCCGACAATATCCGCATCGGCAAGCGCAACGCCACCGACGAGGAAGTGCGCCACGTTGCCCGAATGGCGCAGTGCGACGACTTCATCAGCCGAATGCCGCAAGGCTACGATACCGTCATAGGCGAAAACGGCGAAACCCTTTCGGGTGGCGAACGGCAACGCATTTCCATTGCCCGCGCCCTGCTGAAGAATGCCCCAATAATACTTCTCGACGAAGCCACTGCAAGCCTTGATGCCGAGAACGAGACGAAAATACAAGCGGGTATTTCCGAACTGGTGCGCAACAAGACTGTCATCATCATAGCCCACCGTATGCGTACCGTACGCAATGCCGACCACATAGTGGTGCTTAGCGGCGGTACGGTCAGCGAACAGGGCACGCCCGATGAACTGTTGGCTCGTAACGGCGAGTTCGCAAGAATGCTTCAGTTGCAAAGAAAATAGAAATGCCGAGAGACTTTCCGAACCCAAGGACACCGTCCCGACAAACGATGAGAGCCTTTCACGTCTCTGGGAACACTTCCCGACAAACGACGGCAGGCTTTCCTGGGGTTCGGAACACGTCACGACAAATACCGAGAGGCTTGCAGAACCTCGGCAAACGCCAAGACATAACAAATGTTAAACGCGGAACCTCGGCAAACACCAAGGCGTAACAGATGTTAAATACAGAGACTCGGCAAACGTCAAGGCATAACAGATGTTAAATACGGAGACTCGGCAAACGCCACGGCAAATGACGGGACGAAAAAACAAGAAACATTTTTAATCCTTTAATCAAAAAAAAAAATTATTATGGAAAACGAAAGTAAGACCGCGAGCACGACTCGATGCATCGCTATAATTTGTTTAACGTACACCAATAAAATATTATGAAAATTGAGAAAATAAATAATGGCTTTCAACGATTGGCGGTATGGATACTACGTCATCGCCTTGTTGTCTTAGGAGTATTTGCCGTACTCATTGGCTTTTCGTTCGTTGGCACGAAGAGGATAGTAATGAGAACCTCTTTCGAGGAATATTTCGTAAGCAATGACCCGATGTTGCTTAAAACCAATGAATTTAAATCAATCTTCGGCAATGACTACTATGTGGCAGTGCTTGTCAAAAACAAAGACATATTCTCACAGCATAGCCTGCAACTGATTCGCGAATTGAGCAATGAACTGAAAGACAGTCTGTCGTATGCCGATAAGGTGACCTCCATTACCGACCTTGAGTTTACGGTAGGAACGGAGGATGGCATGACTATCGAGCAGATTGTACCGGAAGAGATTCCTTCTGACGTGCACTCCTTGAACAAAATCAAAGAGAAAGCATACTGCAAACCTTACCTTGCAAGAAAGATGGTATCAAAAGACGGAACCATGACATGGATAATGGTGAAGTTGCGCCCATTCCCGGAGGACAGCGTGTGGAAAAAGACAAGCGACATAGGACCTGATATGCTGACAGGCAAAGAGACGGGGCAAATAATCAGCAAGGAGAAATACAAGGATATATCACCTAATGCTGCAGGCATGCCTTATTTGAGTTATGAGAAATTCATATTCCTTACAAAAGAGATGAGCCGTTTATTCTTATTTGCATTCATCGTCTCCATTGTGGTCATGCTCATTGTCACACGTTCTTTGCGAGGTATAATATCGCCGTTGGTGACTTCTGTATTAGCTCTGATAATAGGATTCGGCATCATAGGCTGGACAGGATTGTATATCGACATGAGCACAGCCATGATTGCAGTGATTCTGACTTTTGCCTGTTCTATCGCTTACAACATCCATCTCTACAATTTCTTTAAAACCCGGTTTGTGGAAACAGGAAAGCGTAAGATTTCCGTTACAGAGGCTATGGGTGAGACCGGCTGGGGCGTCTTACTGTCGGGATTGACAACAATTGCTGCCCTGATGACGTTCCTGTCAATGGAGATTGTTCCGATGAAAGCCATAGGTATCAATACTTCTTTGTGTCTTTTATCTGTACTCGTCACCTGTCTGTTTGTCACCCCCGTTGTGCTTTCGTTAGGCAAGGACGGCACTCCGTCAGCCAATATGTCGAAAAGCTTTGAAGGATATATAGGCAATCGTTTTGAGCAATTCGGAAATTTCGTCATGAGAAAACACCGAGCCATTATAATCTCCTCGGTTTTGTTCTCCGCATTTTGCGGTATAGGTCTTTTCTATATAGAACCTGCGTTCGACATAGAGAAAACCATGGGCACGAAGATTCCCTATGTCAAGCGGTTTATGGATCTCTGCAATACAGAACTTGGGACTATGTACGCCTATGACCTTATGATAACTCTGCCCCATGAGAATGATGCAAAGAAACCGGAGAACCTAAAAAAACTCGACTATCTGGCAAACATCGCAGACGGTTATCGATTGACAAAACGACATAGCTCCATTACCGACATTGTGAAAGACATGAACTGCACATTAAACGGAAATGCTCCGGAAGAATACAAGATTCCTGATAATGCAGACATGGTGGCACAGCTACTGCTGCTGTATGAGAACGCAGGTGGAACGGAGTCGGAATATTGGATGGATTATGACTATCAACGGCTGAGACTGCAAATAGAAATGAAGTATTATAATTCAAACCAGGTAGAACAGGAAATGGAGGCAATACAAGCGGAAGCTCGTAAGCTCTTCCCCGGTGCACATGTTTCTGTCGTTGGCAATCTGCCTCAATTCACCGTCATGCAGCAATATGTTGAACGTGGGCAAATGTGGTCTATGCTGTTGTCAGTCCTTGTCATTGGAGTCATCCTTGTCCTCATTTTCGGCAATTGGAAAGTGGGCATTGTGGGCATGATTCCAAATATAGCTCCAGCCATTATCGTAGGAGGTATGATGGGATGGTTTGATTATCCGCTTGACATGATGACAGCTTCGCTCATCCCTATGATTTTGGGTATTGCCGTAGATGACACCATTCACTTTATTAATCATAGTCATGTGGCTTACGATCGTTATGGTGATTATCAAAAAGCAATCAACAAGACATTCAGGACTGAAGGACTGGCTATTGTGATGTCAACAGCGATTATCTCGGCGACATTTGCCGGATTTATCTTTTCAGACGCCATACAAATCCGCAATTGGGGCATCTTGGCAGTGGCAGGTATGGTGTCGGCACTGCTGGCAGACCTCTTCCTCACTCCAATACTGTTCAAGTATCTCCGTGTATTCGGGAATGATAAGCGAACTTCCTCGGAAGCGGTAAATGAACTTCCCAAGGAACGACAAAGGAACTTCCTTAGTAATAACAAAACACCATAAAATATAACGATATGAAAACAAAACATTTCACATTGCTGCTCATCTCCATACTGGCGGTGTGCGGCGCGCAGGCAGCAGGGCTGTCGGGCAGAGACATCATGCAGAAAGTAAGAAACCGCGCAGACGGCGACACACGTTATGCCACCATCGAAATGACGCTCATTCAGAAGAGCGGGCATAAGCGTGTGAGGAAACTCGAATCGTGGGCAATGGACATAGGCAATGATACGAAGAAAATCATGTTCTTCACCTATCCCGGCGACGTAAAGGGTACGGGATTCCTCACTTGGGACTACGACAATACCGCCAAGACGGACGACAAGTGGCTCTATCTTCCGGCAATGAAAAAGACGAGGCGCATCAGCGGGAAGTCGTCGAAAACCGATTACTTTATGGGCAGCGACTTTACCTACAACGATATGAGCGCCCGCAGCGTGGACGAAGAGAAGCATACGCTTCTGCGCGAAGAAATGTTGGGCGGTCAAAAATGTTGGGTGGTAGAGTCGGTACCCAACGACAAGGATGAGATTTACACACGCCGCGTCACCTGGGTTCGGCAGGACTGCCTGATGGCGGTAAAGGCGGAATACTACGATAAGCTGAACAAGCTGCACCGTAGGCTCACGATTTCCAACATAAATAAAGTGCAGGGCTTCTGGACGATGCACCTTATGCAGATGGAGAATGTACAGACGGGACACAAAACCATTATCCGTATGGACAATCAGAAGTTCAACATAAAGCTATCGCCTAACCTTTTCACTGTTTCCCAACTGGAGAAAGGACTCTGATATGAAACTATTTATGCTCTTGCTTGTGCCGATACTCTCGGTGCAGGCAGCGGCCCAAATCGATAATACATTGCCGGCCGATAGCGACACCATCGGTTCGGAATGCACTCCACAGGAAACGGTCGAAGCATCGGACGATAATGCCTTGCAGGTGCAGGTGAAAGGTTTTCTTGACACCTACCATGCCGTCAGGACGGAGGGACGTGCCGACTGGATGGCTTCGCGGACTCGGGCGCGGGGAGAACTCAAACTCGAGAAAGGGGCGGCTTCGCTCTTCCTATCTCTGAACGCCACCTACAACGGAATATTGAAAGAACGCACAGGACTGGAATTGCGCGAGGCTTATCTCTCTTATGCAAAGGGCAACTTCGACCTGCGCGTGGGGCGGCAGATTGTCGTATGGGGCGTGGCGGATGCACTGCGCGTTACCGATTGCGTGTCGCCGTTTGACTATACAGAGTTTCTCGCACAAGACTACGACGACATTCGCATGCCCGTCAACGGGCTGCGTGCAAAATACACAAGAGGTTCGGTCACCCTTGAAGCCGTGTGCAATCCTGTGGCAGACTTCTTCGTGTTGTCGACAGACGAGCGCAATCCGTGGGCGATACGCCTGCCGTCTGCACCACAGCCTTACACCACCGACTTGGAAAGCGGCAAGCCGGAGAAGAAAATCAAGAATATGGAGTTTGGCGGACGGGCAAGCGTCAATCTCAGCGGAATAGACTTCTCCGTGAGTGCCTTGCGGACGTGGAACAAGCAGCCCGCCCTTTGCCCTGCCCTGTCGGGCGATGGAAGGACGCTCCACATCAACGGACAGTACCGCCGTATGACGATGTTGGGTGCCGACTGCTCATTGCCCGTCGGTCAGTTTGTCCTCCGCGCCGAAGTCGCCGAGTACATAGGCGAGGCACAAGGAAGTGGTTTGGGGCAGAATGCCGTGCGGCGCAACACCCTCAACGCCCTTGCAGGGGTAGACTGGTATCCGGGTAACGACTGGAACATCAGCGTGCAGTATTGCCATAAATACACATCGGGCAATCTCGCAGCGCTCTCCGTCTATCGCAATGCCGGACTTGCCACAGCAAGACTCTCAAAGGAACTGCTGCACAACACGCTGAAACTCTCCACCTTTGCCTACATCGACGTGGCAAGCGGCGGCATCTTCAACCGCCTTTCCGCCTCCTATTCTCTCAATGACGATATAGAACTAACCGTCGGCTACGACTATTTCCATGCCAACAAAGGCAAGTTTGCCATGTATGGTAAGAACTCCGAAGCGTGGGTGAAGATGAAGTACAGTTTCTGACTCCATTTTAATACATGAAATGACTATACTCAAAATAAAAATAACATGTGAAGGTACGTAAAGAAGAAAAGTAGAATGTAGTCATAGGGTTGTAATGCTTGTTTTTCTCTAACTACATTCTAACTTTCTTTCTATCACAATTTTATATCTTTTGTAGTTATGTCGTAGGTTGATATCGGTGAAAGAGAAAAGTGTATCAATTGATACTGCCACGTCCATATAGGAATATCTGTTCTACCATAGGTGTAGGATGCTTTATCTCTTGACAGATGTATTTCCTGAACAAGTGGGCTTCCGTACTGTCCAATTGATAAGACAAAGCGATGATGATTGAAAGCGGATAAAGCGGCGCATAGCCTCTTAGTTGTCCGTTTACGAAAACTTCTTCCTCACCAGCGTCCTTTTCTTCGGGATGCAGGAAAGAGACTTTTATTAGTAGCTGCAGACGATAATTGAGCTTCCTCCATGTTACACCGAAGAAATCTACAAGTTCAGTCTCCGTCATGGCTATATCGCCATTTCCTTTGCGGACAATTTGCAATTTATCGCCCCATTCGAAATAACTGCGGTCTCTTTTTGCTTGATGGTGATTGACGTTCATATCGCTTCCTTCTTTGCTTTCTCCTTTTGATATTTCCTAATCAGTCTGTCCATATCCTCCGAAATCTTATTATCGGTTACCTGCGCATAGATTTGTGTGCTGGCGATAGATGCGTGTCCCATCATCTTGGCAATGCTCTCTATGGGAATGCCGGCACTCAAACTCATCGTGCCGAACGTATGCCTTGCCATGTGGTAGGACAGCCGCTCTCTGATGCCGCAAGCTCTTCCTACGATGCTTAGCTTGGCTGCAATCACACTTCGGCTGCAATCACGGGGAAAGACAAGGCTGTCTGTCCTTGTTTCAGTTTCACCTTTTTCTTTCACCGATTGCATTCCTCCATTTCTTTCCTGTTCAGCCTTGCAATGTTCGATGATGACTTCGGCTATCGGATGCAAAGGCACGACAAACTCCACCTTTGTCTTCTGCCGTTCCTTACGGATGTACTTCTGTCCGCCCGCTGCCGTTTGGATATGTCCATATTGCAGATGCTCCATGTCGGCAACAGCCAAGCAGGTAAAGCAAGCGAAGACAAACATCAGCCTTGCCTGTTCAGCCTCCTTGTCGTTTACTTTCAAAGCCATGAGTTTGGCCACATCGTTCTTTTGCAGAAAGCGTATCTTCTGTTCCGTTTTCTCGTACTTGGTATTCTCAAAGGGATTGCAACGAATGAGCCTTTGGCTGACCGCACGATACATCAACCTGCTTAGCCAGCAAAGATAGCGGTTGATAGTTGCAGCTGCCAACCCTTGCTTTTTAAGATAAAAGCGGTATTCTTCAAACAAATCTTCCGTAATGGTGGTTACAGGTATATCCTTTACACCTTTATCCTTGACAAACTCGCATAACAGCTTGTCGGAATAGCAAAGATTCTGGTACGTACTTTCTGCTTTTGACTTTCCCACGCACTCTTTGACGGATTGCAGTTCAGCCTTGCTCATGGCAAGCAGCGTTGTCGGATGAGTGGCAATACCTTGCAAGCGGTTCTTGATTAGCTCCACGCTGACCATTCCGTCCCTCGTCAGTAAATCCCGATAAGTCTTTTCTACAAGTTCTTTGAACTCTGCAAGCCTTTTGTTTATTCTTTTGTCGGTAGTCTGTCCTTGTTTGGCGTTCCACTCTGTCGGCAGGCATTCCTCTCCTGTGGTTATGGCGGAATTCTTCCCATCTATGGTAATACGGCAGAGAATGGCTGTCTTACCATCAGTCTTTGTTTTCTGTCTGTTGATGTAAAACAGTATCTTAAATGTACTCCTCATAATGGCTGTCTTTATATGGTTAAACGTAAATCTTCGGTGAAAGAAAGGAAACGGTCAAATTCCTCAAAGAGTTTTTGCGGTGTTACCTTTGCATAGCGTTCGGTCATACATACGTTCGTATGTCCGAGCATCTTGCTCACCGTTTCAATCGGTACGCCCTGTTCCAAGGTGATAAGCGTGGCAAAGGTGTGCCTTGCTGTATGCGTGGTAAAGGGAAAAGAAATACCTGTCCGCAGTCGTAAGGCTTTCAGGCAAGACTGATAAGCGGGATATTTAATGAATGGGAGCAATGTTACCCTTTCATCGCTGTGCATTTTCTCGATTAGTCGGATGGCTTCGGGCAATAATTTGATGCGACAAAGCACACCCGTCTTCTGTCGGTTGAACTTTAACCAAAGGCTACCATTATCATCACGAACAAGATGCTTCTTACCAAGCATCATCAAATCACAATAGGCTGCACCGGTATAACAGGCGAAGAGAAACACATCACGAGTAGTTTCCATTTCCTCTTCCAATTCATCAAAGCGGAGTGCTTTGAGTTTGTCCAATGCTTCCTTGTCAAGTGCCTTGGGTGTTTTCTTGTCTCCCCGTTCTATATGGACATTATCAAACAGAAGCGTATCAGCCAGCCCCTCACGATAAGCTAGCCTACAGACAGTCTTCAAATCTGCTGCCACTCTGAAGAATGTGCTTTGCTGATAACCGAGTTCACCGAGACAGAATGTCTGCAGTTCGTAGATGAAGTTTTCTGTCAGCTGCGAGAATGCCAAGTCCGAAACATTATATTTCTTTTGAATGAACTCCTGCAATCGTTTTCGGGTGAGACGATAGGCAGACATAGATGCTCTCTTCATATCTATACCGATGTGGCTTTCTTTCTCCTTGATAAGCATATCCAGCCTTTCGATGAACATACACCGCGCCTGTACGCTGCCTTGAAACTGCTCTTTTACTTCGGTTGCGTCAAATAGGCAACCTTTGGCAATCAATGATTGATAAGCCGATTGAATGGAGAGTAGCAAATTCTCCAACTTCCCGTTAATCTCCACCGCATCGCAGCTCTTACCATCCATCCTGCTCTCACGGGGATTCCACAAATCGGGATTACAAGATAGTTTACAACTAAATTGGGCAATGGAACGCCCAATGGTTATTCGTCCCATAATCGGAGCCTTGCCCGACTTGTCCAAACTGCTTTTTTTAAGGTAGAGCAACACCTTCATCTTTTCTGTTTTCATACGCTTTAATATTTGTGGGCAAAATTACCCGAATTAAAGCGTTCCTCACATACGCAGAAAACTGCCGGCCAAAGCAACAGCCACACGGGCGAAAATAATTCAGTTACCGAATACTGCACCATCGTTACCTACATCAAAACAAGGTAACACTCTGGTAACTGAACTTCTGCCTAAATCTGCATATTTCTGCCCTTTACAAATAGAGCAGTATTATGCAAATCAGAGCATTTCCTCCTCATTATCAGTTAGTTTACATCAATATCGATATTTCTCCATTTTCAGTGATTAGTTACACGCAACTTGTAAACTGATTACACACGGCTTGTAATGCGATTACACGCCGTTTGTAACATCGTTACACGCTGCTTGTAATCCTTCGAAACGCCATGCCCCATCCCGAGGCGAGTAACCGATGGCAGACCTCCCAACAAACTAATACTTACTTGCCACAACCTCGCGGAATGCCTGCTGGCTGTCTTTTATCTTTTGGGCAACCGTGGCGAATACGGCATCCACCGTCTGATAGACCGACTCGCGAATGTTCGTAGCCGTTGCCGCGGCGATACGGTTCACGATTGGAGCCAGCTTGCGCGAGTCGTTGTTCCTGTTGGCCTGACTCTCTGTCAGCAACGGTTTCCCCCGAAGCAACGACACACCCGTCCCCTGAACGACCAGGGCGGAGGGCGTGATGCCGATGTGGAGCCAGTCAACCCTGCCTTGCAAGGACACCAACTGCATCAAATCATCTGTCGGACAATCAACGGGCATGCGCTTGATGACATATCCGAAAGGTGGAACCTGATAGTTTCCCGAGGCGGCATAATAGCCAGCTATCCTGTTAATATATCTCTTTCGTGCCACATTTGCACGACTTACGAATCGGGAAATATGAGGACTGAGAAATGCCTTGATATCCTTTACCAGGATGTTTGCCTCACAATGACCCCCATACAGATTCTCCACATCCTCCCTCCCGTCAGGAAGAAATCCGCCCATCAATCCCTTGAAAGCCCCTTCGATGCTCTTCCCTATCATATTGTCCATTAGCTGTTTACAACGCGTCTTGAGCATTTCCAGCGAATCCAACTCTGCCTCGCAATGCCTCTGCGCCTCGGCCAGAATCTGCGGCAGCAGTTCCTCACGCCGCGCCAGATACATGGCATTGACCGAATCCCGCAAATCTGTATTCCAGAAAACACGGCGCAAGGAGCGCAGCTGGCCATAGCTCATCGTATCCTGACAAGCCATATACCGGCGCATGATCAACGGGCGAAGCTCGTTGCGCTGACTTTCGTGCGCCAGATAGTAGGCAGCGGACTGGGCAACCGTCCAACGCGCGACGGAATCGGCCAGTCCTTCTTCGGCACTGGCACCCCACGAAAACAGCAGGAATACTGTCAACAACATTGTTTTTTGCATCTGTCTGAACATTTAAACCACAAGCCACGATTTGTCTTTATACCAGACAAAGATACGAAAAATATCAGAAACGGCAAAAGACGCGACAGCTATTTGGAAATATAAAAATCATAAACACTTCGAAAAAATGTCCGGTTTCTTCGATGTTTCCGACTGAAATGACTATCTTTGCCATGAGTAATATTCTAAAGACCCGAAACCATATGAAAAAATATCTATTCCTCTTGATAATCATGATGGCTGTCAGCCCATCAATCGCCCAGCAGTCTCTGTTCGGTCCGAAGGAGTCCGTGGTCTCCCCGCAAGTACATGCAGACAAGAGCGTAACTTTCCGCCTCTTCGCCCCGCTGGCAAAGGAAGTCCAGATAACAGGCGATTGCGTGCCTGCACAGACACTCAACGGGCAGGAAGTCCAGGGCTCGGTCAAGATGCGGAAAGACTCCCTCGGCGTGTGGAGCTACACCACGCCCGCCCTTGATCCGGAGCTGTATTTCTATTGGTTCCTGGTCGACGGCGTCAGGGTGAACGACCCGCAGAACATCTTCAAGATACGGGATGTAAACACCAATATGGACATCTTCCTCATCGGAGACGCGGAAACGAATCCCTACATCGTGGGCAATGTCAGGCACGGAACGGTGAGCAAGGTGTGGTATCAGCAGGCCGGGGCCCAGCGAAGGATGACCGTCTACACCCCTGCCGGCTATGAAGACAGCAAGCAGAAATATCCCGTGCTCTATCTGCTTCACGGCATGGGGGGCGACGAGGAGGCCTGGCCGATGCTCGGGAGGGCGACACAGATTCTCGACAACCTCATCGCCCAGGGAAAGGCCAAGCCCATGCTGGTGGTAATGCCCAATGGAAACATCTCGCAGGAGGCGGCTCCCGGCGAAAAGGCCGGGCTGCCGGAGCAGCCCAACTTCAACCTTCCGCGAACCATGGAAGGCAGCTATGAGAGCTCGTTTGGCGACATCATCCGGTTTGTGGAGAGCCATTATCGGGTAAAGGCTGACAAGAAACATCGTGCCGTAGCGGGGCTCTCCATGGGAGGTTTCCATTCTTTCTGGCTCTCGGCAAACCACCCCGACTGGTTCAACTATGTAGGTCTTTTCTCCGCGGCAATCAGGAATCCGAAGGCAGACTCGCCTGTCTACCAAGATATGGACGGCAAGTTGAAGGCCCTCTTCGCCCAGAAGCCGTCGCTCTATTATATCGCCATCGGCAACAAGGACTTCCTCTACAAAGCCAACAAGGACCTGCGGGCAAAACTCGATGCCCACCGCTATCCATATTACTACCGTGAAACCGGCGGTGGACACATCTGGCGGAACTGGAGAATCTATCTAAAAGAATTTACTTCCATGATATTCAAGGATTAAAAACATGAAACATAAAGTCGAGATTGAAACTTGGGAACGCCGCGACAACTGGCGTTTCATGAGCGATTTCACCAATAGCTGGTATAGCATTACATCCGAATTGGACTGCACGAAAGCCTTTGAAGAGGCAAAGGCGAACCATACCTCGTTTTTCATGAAATATCTCTATGCCTTGCTCCGGGCTGCCAACGAGGTGAAAGAATTCGGCTATCGGCCAGACGGAGAAGGTGTAGCGTGGTTCGACGAGATTGGAGCGACAGTTCCTTTAGCCGTTCCCGGCAAGACTTTCTATACCGCGCTTATCCCCTATATAGAGGATTATGCCACTTTCTATGATAAAGTAAAGGAGATAAGCAGCAACATTCCCGAGGACGGCGATCCCTATGGGGTGAACAAAAAACTTATAGAAACGGGAGAAACCGGCGTCATCAACATCTCCGCGACACCAGAGCTCTATTTCACAAGCATCACCTATACTTTCCATAAACCTGGCCTCGGCAGCGACTGGCCGCTGCTGAATGTGGGCAAGGTGGTCGGGCGCGAGGGACGCCGGGTGATGCCGATAGGAATCTATGTAGACCATTGTTTCGTGGACGGAGGCCACCTCAGCGACTATCTTGAAAGGGCGCAACGCTATCTGAACTTATAGCATAGAGCCTCCGCGGCCCACTCTTCGCCGGAAATTCTTCCACATTTTAAAGAAATAAACACCTCATGAAACGAATCGCACTCACCCTATTACTCGGTCTCGCAGCCATTGGAACATGGGCCGGCGATGAAATCCGACTCCTCGTAGGCACCTATACCGACAGCGGAAGCAGGGGCATCTATAGCCTTTCCTTTGATCAAGAGAATGGCAGAGCCTCCTTTCTCGACTCACTCGAAATCAAGAATCCCTCTTACCTGAACCTGTCGAAAGACGGCCGCTACATCTATGCGGTGAGCGAAAACAACGATACGACCGCGGCCCTGAACGCCATCCGCTTCAAGTCCAAGACGGGCAAGATGAAGCTCTTGAACACCGCCCTAACCCACGGTGAAGACCCATGTTATGCCGAGACCAATGGACGAATCGCCCTTACTGCCAACTATACCGGAGGCAGCATGAGCGTTTTTCCCATCGGGAAAGATGGAAAACTTGGCGACACAAAGGCCGTTCACAAAGGAAATCTTGGTGGCGAGCGGCCTCAGCAGCGCACCGCACACATCCATATGGCACGATTCTTGAGCGACGGACACATCCTCGCCACCGACTTCAGCGCAGACCAACTGCTCCTCTTTAGAGCCAATGGGGAAGAAGTAAGCCATGAAGGGGTGGCCGGGAGGCTGGAAAAGAACTCCGGTCCACGGCATATAGAACTCTCAAAAGACGAGAAGACGGTCTATGTAATGAGTGAACTCTCGGGCACGGTAACGGTGTTTTCCAACGAGCATGGCACGCTGAGACGGCTCCAGACCATAGCTTCCGACTCCGTAAACGGTAGGGGCGGTGCCGACATACACCTCTCTCCAGACGGCAAATTCCTCTATTCGAGCAACCGACTGAAGGCTGATGGCATCTCTATCTTTAAGGTTAATCCGGCAAATGGCTTGCTTACTAAGGTCGGCTATCAGCTCACGGGCATCCACCCACGCAACTTCTGCATTACTCCGAATGGCAAATACCTCTTGTGCGCGTGCCGTGACAGCAATGTGATAGAGGTCTACAGCATCGATTCAGAGAGCGGCTCGCTCACCAATACCCGGCAGGACATCCTACTGAAGAAGCCCGTCTGCGTGAAGATTGCCAAATGACGCCCCGGCTATTCGGTTACTCTTATGGGAGTAATATCAAAGTTCCGCTTGGCCCAGTCTATCAAACTAAGGATGTTGGGCATTAGACTTTTGCCCCGTCCTGTAAGGGAATACTCCACCCGTGGCGGCACCTCCGGATAAGCCACGCGACTGATGAGGCCTATCCGCTCGAGGTTTTTCAGCGTCGCCGACAGCATCTTGGGCGAACAATCCCACATTGCGCTCTTGATATCACGGTATCGCAGGGCGCTGTTTTGTGCGTTATAGATGGAATAAAGCACCACTAAAGACCACTTGTCGCCAAACTTGCTTATGACCTGCCGTATCGGGCAAGCCAAATAATCGCCAGGAATCGTATCGTCTACCATCATATTCTGTTTCAGGCAAAAGTATAAAATAGATACCAGATAACCTACATGCATGAAGTTAATGATAGTTAAAGTTGATTCCGGAGGTCCCAACAACCATCCAATTTCCACCTTTTGGTAACAGCGTTACCTTAGCGTAACCTCTTGCGGAATCCAAAAAGATTGACTATCTTTGCAGCGTTAAAGAAAGTAATTCATTAAAAAGAAAGGAAGTAAAAATGAAGAATGTCGTCTTAATCGGAGCCACAGGATTCGTGGGTTCAGCAATCCTGAACGAGCTAATTGCCCGCGGTCATAAGGTTACAGCCATTGTACGCAACCCCGAAAAGTTATCCCAAAACGAGAATTTAACGATCGTCAAGGAGGATGTAGCCAATGTAGATGCTATCGCAAGACTCGCGACGGGCAAAGATGCTATCATCTCCGCCTACAATCCTGGCTGGACGAATCCGGATATTAAGAAGCTGATAGAGAGCAATTACCCCAAGATTCTTGAGGCTGCCAAGAAGTCTGGTGTCGGTCGACTGCTGATTGTCGGCGGCGCGGGGACACTTTTTGTCAAACCCGGCCTTCGCGTCGTAGACTCCGGGGCGATACCCGCAGAGATCATGGACGGCGTTCGTCCGCTCGGCGACTTCTACCTCAACACCTTAGCAAATGAGCAAGACATCGACTGGGTATTCTTCTCTCCCGCGGGTGCTTTCGACGAGAAGGGCGAGCGCACAGGGCAATTCCGCTTAGGAAAGGACGACCTGATTATCGACGCGAAGACCGGAACGAGCCACATCAGCGTGCAGGACTACGCCGTCGCAATGGTCGACGAGCTCGAGAAAAGCGAGCATCACAAGGAACGCTTTACGATTGGATACTAAGAATTTAGCAGGAACACACAGACAGTTTGTCAAAGCTCCGACGCTTATCTAATATCTGAAGGAAAAGGGCTAAGCACCCCGACCTTCAGATTTTTCATGCTTTACAGGAAATGAAGCCTGCTTTTCAACAGTAAACCAAACCTATTCGTACTGGCTTAACTCCACCAGATTGCCGTCGGGATCATAGAGATACAGGCTCCGAATCTCGCCTTCAGCCCCATTACGCACGACGATTCCCGCCTCTATGGGATATTCCCGGCTTTCCAATTCTGCCCTTGCCGCCTCTATATCATCGACTATCAAGCAGAAGTCCTGACTGCCATACTGAGGGTTTCCAGCCGCCGGCAGATACTCCCCCTTTCGTGTATGGACGCTGATCTTACAGTCCCCGAAATGGAGACTATGGTGCCCCTGCCGCTCCCGATGCTCCATTCCGAGCACGCCCACATAGAACGCAAGACAGCGATTAAGGTTCTGCGTGGTAATGACCAAATGGTCAATATGATGAATTTTCATATCAATGCTTCAAGGGGAAATCATTTTTTCCGGTTCCGGATTTCGCTTTTATCAATCACCACATACACCGTGTCGACCACCCGAGCCTGCGTCCGCCCCGGCGAAACATGCTTCAGGGGATTGGCAAAGTTCCTGTCAAGCACACGGACATCATCCACGAAGTAATCCGTCTCGCCGCGATTTTGCAAGACATTCTTGAGTCCCCATACCTCATGATACCTGATTTTCAACTTCCATCCTTCTATTTGAGCCTGCTTCATCAGGGCAATGAGTGAGTCCTGATCATGCCGGTCGCGGTCGAAAGAAAAGCTGAAAGGCTCACCACTCGTATTCATACCCGTCTGCGTTAGGTTTAACCGCCCTTCCCATGAGTCCCAGATTACGCCCTTCCGGGTAAACTCCACAAGGTTCCCCACTTTCTCTCCGTTGGAATAGTTTTCCTTGCAAGCCGTGAGGGCAAGACAGAGGAGAATCGCCCACAATGGCAATGACTGCTTTTTCATATTACCTCCAATTTTAGTTATTATCACTGCAAATATAGCATTTATTTTCTAATGTCGGACATCAAGGTCGATTCCTCCCGACGATAGGCATCCCCCGCGTCGTATCCATCAGGGCTGTATTTTTCGATTTCATGTGCCGCTGTTTTCATCATTCACTACTTATGGCTACAAAAATAATAAAAACATGCCAAACGGCCTACATCAGCTCTTGTATTTTCGAGCGCCTGCACCCAAAAGGCCGAAGGCCTGAAAACGCGCAGACAGGTGGTGGAGCAAAGCGGAACCCCTGCTCAAACGGTAATAAAAAGATGAACCCCGAAGGGGTGGAAAAGCTCATCGGGAACGATGGGGGAACCCAATACTCAAAAACACCTAATCCGAAAAGGCAAACAATTTGTCATACTCTACCCCATAAGCGCTCAGGAAAGCCTTGTATTCTTCACGGAAAGAACGCTTCTGGTGGTGGCGAGACTGATTGCGGATATACAGGGCCGTCCGCTCCAGAACAGACGGACTGACAGAAAAGGCACCATATCCCCTTTGCCAAGAGAAAGCCGCATAACGGATATCTGCCCGCCGAAGCCATCGGCTGCTGTTGGCTTTGATGGAACGAACGAAATTCGACAAACTCATGGTCTTCGGCAACGAGGTCAAGACATGGAGGTGATCGGGCATGCCTCCAATTTCAATGGGTATCCCATCCAGATGTCGGATGATGCCGGCAATGTAACGAGACAAGGTGGGGAGATCATCCGGACGGACTGTAATGCTCGTGCTACTTACATGAAAAATAAGGTGGATGTCGATTTTAGTTAGCGTGCCGGCCATGGCTGTTTGTCATATTCAGGAGATAAAAATTCCACTCTTTCAGAGTTCCTATCCTGTTGGTTTCTTTCACGGAGGTTCCGCTTCGCTCCACCTCCGTCTGTATATTGTCAGGCTTTCAGCCTTTATCGCCATAGAAGAGGCCGTGCGGTCAATCCATGGGAGAATGGACTGGCACACGGATAAACTTCTCAGGACGCTCACGCCAGGGAAGTCCCTGAATCACCAGAACGCTGTCGTGCAGCTCCCGGAGGAGGCAACGATAGGTGCGGACGCCCTGATAGTCGAGCACGAGGGTATCGCCTACGACCTTGAAAGACTGAAAGCACAGGATCGTGTCGCCTATGGCCGGGTCGTAACAGGCATCGGAATCGGTAAAGGAAAGCGTCGCCGACATGTTCAGCGGGCGACGGCTCACGCTCTGCCAGTCGCCATAGAGGTCGTGCGGCCGAATCGTCCCGTGGGGTTCAGAACAACCGACAAGAATGAAAAGTAGGAACGCAATCTTCTTCATGAATACTAAATCCATTGGATTCCACCTGCCATACAAACGAACGCGGATGACCGCAGGCGGGATAAATGACAGCAAAGAGAATGACAAAATCGGCGAATTCGTCGCTCAATTTCGGCGATTTCGTCCCACAATCTCGCCGATTTTGTCATTCTCTTTGCCGCTTTCTTCCCGACAGGCATGGGTTATCGCCATTCTTCCGGGCAATTATCCATGCCTCAGGCGATAATGGGCCTGTATCTCCAAACTTACTTCTGGAGTTTCAAATCATAGTTCAAGGCAGTGCCAGCAGCCTCCTTCAGGTCGTCAGAAACCATGCGCAAGGTGGAATCGTTGAGCACGAGGAAGTTGTAAACATTGTCCTTGTCTCCTGTCTTCAGCATATAGTAGGTTTTCCCCGGCTCGCCCTTACCCTTCAAAATTTCGGCCGTTCCCGTGTAGGAAAAGGTCGCGCCGACCTCGTTTTCAGACTTCAGATATTCTTCCGCAAGGCTGAATCCATTTGTCGAATCCTGTGCTACGGCAAGGCGATAGCGGATGCCGAAAACATCAGCGGCAGGAAGCACACCTGTATAAACAGCCGAATCTGCGGCCACAGAGTCCAAAGAATCAACACCCTCCGCATTTCCCGCGGTCTTTCCATTTCCACACGCAGCGAGCAATGCACAAGCTACTGCGAATAAAATCACTTTTTTCATTTGTCTGTCTTAATTGAATTTAATTACTCATATATAACCGTTCCCGTCCGGGAATATTGCATAGACCACCCGGAAATCAGGCTTCATTGGGTATCCAAATCAGAAAACCTCCTGTGTTTCTTCCAATAATATTGCCAGAGAATGCTGTAAGGCTTTCGGTCCTGAATATCTCCCGACACCTTGGTTTGCTGAATGCGCTCCCTGTCAGCCTTAAAGTCGGGCAACCATCTCTTGAACGCCCGCCTTGCCTTGAATATGGCCTTGAAGTCAGAGAAATTACGATTCACGACAAGCGTCTCGAAGGCTGCCAGATAATCCAGGAACCAGCGCCAGCGCATCACGGGGTGAAGGTCTGCATCGGGAAGGTTCTTGTAAAGCATCGTAAGATTGTTGCGAAAGTTCAGGAATGTCTTCATCGGGTTTCCCTTAGGCAATGTTCCCCCTCCGACATGGTAAACCTCACTCTCCGGAACGCAATAAATCTTCCGGCCCAAAAGGCGCAGACGCCAACAGAGATCTATCTCCTCGTTATGGGCGAAGAATCTTCCGTCCAGTCCCCCGACACTCCAGTAATCCTTGCCGCGAATCAGCAGACAGGCTCCGGTGGCCCACATGATCTCCGTGCAATAATTATATTGCCCATCATCAGGTTCTACGGTATCGAAAACACGGCCTCGACAGAACGGATAGCCCAGCCTGTCAAGGAACCCTCCGCTTGCTCCGGCATACTCAAAACGATCTCTGTCGTCCATGGAGAGAAGCTTGGGCTGGCATGCGGCAACCTCGGGATGGCTGTCCATAAACTCCAGAAGTGGGGTCAGCCAATGGTGGGTAACCTCTATATCTGAATTCAGAAGCAGATAATACTCTGCCTCCACTTGGGCGAGCGCCTTGTTATAACCCTCGGCAAAACCATAGTTTTGATCAAGCTGAATCGTCGGCACTTCGGGGAAATGCTCCCTCAAGAAATTCATGGAACCGTCTGTAGAAGCATTGTCCGCCACGATAACCGTGGCCTCATCACGAGAATACTCGAGCACGGTGGCAAGATATCCGGCCAGCATCTTCTGCCCGTTCCAATTCAATATAACGATTGCCACTTTCATTGCAATAGCACTTTCAAGGCCGTCCTGTCGTGATTGAAGTCCCCAAGACGCACCGTAACCAACTGATTATCGAATTCCCCACGAGCTTCTCGCGGTGGCAGTTCCACGCGGATATAGTTTTTCGTAAAACCGTGCATGGCTTTTCCTCTTGACGCTTTCTCAAAAAGCACCTCCGCCTCCTGGCCGATATGGGCGGCATAGAAAGCATGCGTTTTCTCATCGCTCAATTCGAGAAGGCGATGTGAGCGCATTTTCTTGTCTTGATCACTGACCACATAGGGGATGGAGAGGGCCGATGTGCCCGGCCGCTCAGAATATGGAAACACATGCAACTGGGTTACATCCAATCCTTTCAGAAACTCATAACACTCCTCGAAGTGCTCCTGATGCTCACCCCTGCATCCTACCATGACATCGACTCCTATGAAAGCGTCGGGCATCAGCTGTCTGATCAAGTGAATCTTATGCGCAAACAACGCCGCGTCATAACGGCGATGCATGAGCTTCAGGACATGGTTCGACCCACTCTGCAAGGGTATATGAAAGTGCGGCATGAAAGCACGGCTATGGGCACAGTAGTCTATCAACTCGTCGTCCAGCAGGTCTGGTTCCAAACTGGAGATACGAAAACGCTCGATGCCCTCAACCTTGTCCAACGCTTTTACGAGATCTACAAAGCTTTCATGCGTGGTCTTGCCGAAGTCGCCGATGTTCACACCCGTAAGAACCACTTCCTTTCCACCCTCCCGGGCGGCCTGTTCAGTCTGCTCCACCAAAGACGCGATAGATGGATTTCGCGAGAAACCCCGCGCATAGGGTATCGTGCAGTAAGTACAGAAATAACTGCACCCATCCTGAACCTTCAGGAAATAACGGGTTCTGTTTCCACGAGAGCAAGAGGGCTGAAAAGTCTGGATGTCCTTGGTCTTCACGGAGTGAAAACGATGAAGATGCCCATTGTCGCGCTTTCCCGAAGTCCAGGCATCGGAAAGATACTGTATCAGGTTTGCCTTCTCATTACTTCCAAGGACCAGATCTACACCATCGATTGCGGCAAGCTTGCCTGATTCCAACTGCGCATAGCACCCTGTTACGACAACAAATGCTCCCGGATTTTCCTTGACCATCCGCCGGATGGCCTGCCGGCACTTGCGATCAGCAACTTCTGTTACCGAGCATGTGTTGATCAAGCATATATCTGCCCTTTCCCCTTTGCCAACCGCATGCACCCCCATATCCGAGAGCATTTTGCCAAATGTGGATGTCTCCGAGAAATTGAGCTTGCATCCCAATGTATAGTAAGCTGCCGTTTTTCCTTGAAACGCAGACGAGTCTATCATACCTTATTTAATTATAGATGCAAAGGTAGTAAAAAGATTAGATATGCCAACATGCAGGGAGTAGATTTTTAGGAAATTCAAGCTTTTGTTTACGAGCGCAGAAAGTTTAACTTTTGTTAGCAGTTTTGAATCTTTTGATAATCAATTAGTTACAAAAAAGTTACAAAGAGCCGAGAAAAAAGTCGCAAAAAAATGAACGCCGTATAAAAAAAATAATTACCTTTGCATCGTTTTAATAAACATAATAGTTGTTTTACAGATTAAAAAGCAAAGAAAATGAAGAAATTGGTTTTAATGTTCGTAGCTATCGCAGCTATCTCTTTCGCATCTTGTGGTAACAAAACTGCTGCTCCTACTGAGACAGCTGATTCTGATACCGCAGTAGTTGATACAACTGTTGCTGATAGCGCAGCTGTTGATACCGCAGCCGTTGCAGAGTAAACTCGAACTGAAAAATGAGAGAAACGACCGCTCGGGGCTAAGCCTTGAGCGGTTTTTCGTTTGCCACTATCCAACATTCGCAAACCCAATACCCCTTGAATGAGCAGCTCATTCAAGGGGTATTGGGTATGAAGCCACAAAATCTTTAGTATTCTCCCCAAGCCTTGATATCAATGTCTTCAGGTCTCAAAGTACAAAAGGCATTGATAAAAGCACCAGCCAGACGGCTATTGGTAATCAATGGAATATTCAAATCTATGGCCGCACGACGAATCTTGTAACCATTGGTCAACTCATGCGGCGTAAGGTCCTTCGGTATATTTACCACCATATCAATCTTATGCTCATGCATCAAGATTAGTGCCTGCGGCTCTAAACCTTCGTCGGAAGGCCAATAAACACGGGTATTCTCCACTCCATTCTCAGCAAGATACTTTGATGTTCCTCCCGTAGCATAAAGTTCATATCCTTGGCCCTTAAGCCTGCGTGCGGCATCCAGCATCTCTGCCTTTTGCTTTGCCCCACCCGTAGAGAGAAGTATTGTGTGCTTAGGTATGCGATGTCCTACACTCAACATAGCCTTCAACAACGCTTGATTCGTATCATCACCAAGACATCCGACCTCACCTGTAGAACTCATGTCTACTCCTAAGACCGGATCCGCCTTCTGTAAGCGGTTAAAAGAGAACTGGCTTGCCTTGATTCCCACATAATCGAGGTCGAAAAGATTCTTGTTTGGCTTCGCTACAGGAATCCCTAACATCACCTTTGTGGCAAGCTCAATGAGGTTCAGCTTGAGCACTTTGCTCACAAACGGGAATGAACGAGACGCTCGCAAGTTACACTCTATCACCAGGATATCATTCTCACGGGCCATAAACTGAATATTAAAAGGTCCGTTGATATGGAGGGCGGAAGCTATCTCACGACTCACTCGCTTGATGCGCCTTACTGTTTCCACATAGATCTTCTGCGGTGGAAACTGAATCGTCGCATCGCCTGAATGCACTCCCGCAAACTCAATATGCTCGCTAATTGCATACGCAAGGACTTCTCCATTCCGCGCAACGGCATCCATTTCTATTTCCTTCGCATTCTCGATAAACTTCGACACCACGACGGGATGATCTTCACTTACATTAGCTGCAAGCTGCAAGAAACGATGCAGTTCATCTTCATTGGAGCAAACATTCATAGCCGCGCCCGAGAGTACATAGGACGGGCGCACCAAAACCGGGAAGCCCACCCGATGGACAAACTTATCAATATCTTCCATGTTCATCAAGGCACTCCACTCCGGTTGATTGATTCCACGATCGGTAAGCATGGCAGAGAACTTTGCCCGGTCTTCTGCCTTGTCTATATCCCTGGCGGCCGTACCCAAAATAGGAACATTTGCAGCATCAAGCCACAATGCCAGATTGTTAGGAATCTGCCCCCCTGTAGATATAATTACACCATGCGGAATCTCCAATTCAATAATATCCATGACACGCTCGAAGGTGAGTTCGTCGAAATAGAGACGGTCGCACATATCATAATCAGTAGATACCGTCTCGGGATTATAGTTGATCATGATAGAGCGATAACCTTCTTTGCGTATCGTACTCAAAGCCTGAACTCCACACCAATCAAACTCAACAGAACTCCCGATGCGATAAGCTCCCGATCCCAAAACGATGACCGAGCGTTTGTCATTATAAAACTCTAAGTCTGAGAGCACGCCAGAATAGGTAACATAGAGATAGTTGGTCTGTGCAGGATACTCCGCGGCAAGTGTATCAATCTGCTTTACGACTGGCAAAATAGCATAGTTCTTGCGCAAATTACGAACAACCAAAGCTGCCTTGTGCATGTTTCCGATCTCATGTTCCAACCCTACGGCACGAGCTATCTGGAAATCCGTGAACCCATAAACCTTTGCTTTGCACAACAGTTCCTTGCCAAGCGTATTGATATTACACCTCTTCAAGGTCTCATCGATATCGATTATTCGCTTCAGCTTTTCAAGAAACCACTTGTCTATCTTGGTCAAATCATGTATCTGGTCAACCGTATAACCTCTATGCATTGCCTTGGAAATCACGAAGACACGCTTATCCGTAGGTTCTTGTAAGGCTGCATCGATATCATCTATTTCAAGTTCCTTGTTCTCAACGAAGCCATGCATGCCCTGTCCTATCATACGGAGCCCCTTCTGTATGGCCTCCTCAAAAGTGCGACCAATAGCCATCACTTCTCCCACGGATTTCATGCTTGAGCCCAACTCCTTGTCTACGCCGCGAAACTTGGAAAGATCCCACCGCGGAATCTTGCACACAACATAATCGAGAGCTGGTTCAAAGAATGCGCTCGTTGTCTTTGTTACGGAATTCTTCAATTCAAAAAGGCCATACCCCATGCCAAGCTTTGCCGCCACAAAAGCCAATGGATAACCCGTGGCTTTCGATGCCAATGCAGAAGAACGACTCAGACGGGCATTCACCTCTATGACACGGTAATCCTCACTCTTGGGGTCAAAAGCATACTGCACATTGCATTCGCCTACAATCCCAATGTGGCGGATAATCTTGATAGACAACGCACGCAGCTTATGATATTCACTGTTGCTTAGCGTCTGAGACGGAGCTACGACTATCGACTCGCCTGTATGAATGCCAAGCGGATCGAAATTTTCCATATTACATACCGTAATACAATTGTCATATCTATCCCGCACAACCTCATATTCGATCTCTTTCCAACCCTTTAGGCTTTTCTCCACAAGAACTTGCGGTGAGAATGAAAATGCTTTCTCGGCAAGCTTATTGAGGTCGTCTTCATTGTCCGCAAATCCACTACCAAGTCCACCCAAGGCATAAGCGGCACGGATAATAACAGGATAACCCAAATCTGAGGCCGCCTTACGAGTTTGCTCAATGCTCTCACAAGCCTCACTGCTGATGGTTTTCACCTCTATCTCATCCAGTCTTTTTATGAAAAGCTCTCGGTCTTCTGTATCTATTATGGCTTGAACAGGAGTACCCAGAACTTGTACATTATATTTCTGGAGTACACCGCTCTTATAGAGTTCCACTCCACAATTAAGAGCTGTCTGCCCTCCAAAACTAAGCAATATCCCATCCGGCCTTTCCTTCTCGATAACCTTTTCAACGAAATATGGCTGTACCGGCAAGAAATATATCTGGTCGGCAACACCTTCGGAAGTCTGCACAGTAGCAATGTTCGGATTAATGAGTACGGTAACCACGCCTTCTTCTCTCAAAGCTTTCAAAGCCTGTGAGCCAGAATAATCGAACTCTCCAGCTTCCCCAATCTTCAATGCTCCCGAACCAAGCAATAATACCTTCTTTATATTTTCGTCCTTCATGATATTTTACTTTAATGCTTCCACAAATTTGTCAAACATAAACTCCGTATCTAATGGGCCAGAACATGCCTCCGGATGAAACTGGCTGGAAAACCACGGATTTTCCTTATGGCGGATGCCCTCGTTGCTGCCGTCATTCATGTTGACAAAAAGTTCTTGCCAGTCCCGGCCCAGGGTAGTAGCATCCAAGGCATAACCGTGGTTCTGAGAAGTTATATAACACTTTTCTGTTCCGACTAAACGGACAGGCTGATTGTGAGAGCGATGACCATATCTCAACTTATAGATGACAGCCCCCGATGCCTTTCCCAACAACTGGTTGCCCATACAAATGCCACAAATAGGCTTTCGGGAAATCCCCATCTGCTTTCGTATAATCTTCACCGCATCCTCACAGGTATCAGGATTGCCAGGTCCATTGGCCAGAAAAAGACCGTCAAAGTCCATCCCTGTGTAGTCATAGTTCCAAGGCACCCTGATTACTTCCATATTCCGATTAACCAGTTCACGAATTATATTTGCCTTGACACCACAATCTACCAATACAACTTTTTTCCCTGCACCTTCATTATATCTAATGATAGTTTTGCAACTTACCCTATCAACAAAATTAACACCTTCATAATTAGCTTCCGGGAAACTATCCGGCTCGTCGTCAAAAAGAATCCGTCCCATCATCACACCATGTTCACGAAGAACCTTGGTAAGCTCCCGCGTGTCTATGCCCATAATACCTGGCACATGCTCACGCCTCAACCAGTCCGCAAGACTCTCTACCGCATTCCAATGAGAATACTGCTCACTATAATCTGAAACAATGAGAGCCGATGCATAAATCTTATCACTTTCCATAAAAGATGGGAGCCCACTCGATTCCGTCGTGAAAGGGGGCACTCCATAATTACCCACTAATGGGAATGTCAGTGCCAGCAACTGACCTGCATACGATGGATCAGTAAGGCTTTCAGGGTATCCCATCATTGCCGTATTAAATACGACCTCACCGGCTACTGGAGCTTCGTATCCAAATGATGTCCCATGAAATTTTGTACCATCTGATAAGATTAAAGTTACATTTCTCATTATAATCAGAATTTTTGTTCGTATTGATAAACTCTCTCTATATAATTAACAAAAGCTTGATTACAAAGCTTCGTTCCTCCAGGGGTTGGATATTTCCCTGTGAAATACCAATCCCCCTTATGTTCGGGTATTGCCTTATGTAAGCCCTCAATAGATTGAAAGACCAATTCTATCGGCGTCGTTACGCCAACGGGGCGCAACATCTCCACAATTTCCTTACTTATGTCTTCCACGCTAAATAGATTATAAACATCCCGAACGCAATTGCGCATCTCGCCCTTTGGCTTCAAAAGCTCTTGCTGACAATTATGGTAGGTATCATCTATCAGCTGATACAGCCCTCTGTCCTTTAATAATTCCATGGCTGCCCTGAATGCACAAAACTCCTCTAACCGAGGCATATCAATGCCATAATAATCAGGATATCGAATCTGAGGAGCACTGCTAACCACTACAATTTTCTTAGGATGCAACCTGTCAAGAATACGGATAATACTCTCTTTCAATGTAGTACCACGAACGACGCTGTCATCTATGATTACAAGCTTGTCCACATAAGGCTCTATGCTTCCATATGTTATGTCATACACATGCGAGGCCAGATCATTTCTTGAATTACCTTCCGTGATAAAAGTGCGAAGCTTAATGTCTTTCCAGGCAACCTTTTCACTTCTCACAAAGGGGCTTAGTATCCTATCCAATTCCTCATGCGTAGGGGTATGTCCTAAATTTAAAATCGCATGGATTTTCTTTTCATGCACAAACTTACGGAATCCCTCTAAAAGTCCATAGAGGGCAACCTCTGCCGTATTGGGAATAAAGGAGAAAACCGTGTGCTCAGTATCATTGTCCACGGCCGCCAAGACCGGCTGGGTAAGTTGCTCGCCTAATTTTTTGCGCTCCAAATAAATATCTTTGTCTGAACCTCGAGAAAAATAAATTCTTTCAAAGGAGCATGCAGAATCCCCCTTCTGGTCAAGAATCCGTTTCACCTCACATTCTCCGCTACGCTTCACCAATAAAGCACAGCCGGGAGGAAGTTCTTGTATGTCCTCACATTCCAGTTCGAATGTAGTCTGTAATACCGGGCGTTCAGAAGCGACAACTACAATTTCATCATTCCTATAGTAATAGGCCGGGCGAATAGCCCATGGATCCCGCATGGAAAACATCTCGCCCGAGCCGGTAAGGCCACACACCACATATCCTCCATCAAAGTTTTCCATAGATGTCTTGAGCATATTACTCATTTCTACATGGTCTTCAATATAATGCGTGATATCTGTATCCTCCAGGCCTCTCTCTTGAGCCTCAACGAAGTTTCTCTCCACTTCCCTGTCAAGCCTGTGCCCCATTAATTCGAGCATAATATAGCTGTCGCTATAGATGCGAGGGAATTGCCCTTGTCGGGTAAGTCTCTCAAAAATCTCTTCAATATTAGTCATATTGAAGTTGCCGCAGAGGCAGAGATTCTTGGCTCTCCAGTTATTTCTACGAAGAAAAGGATGAACAAAGCGTATGCCTTTCTTTCCCGTCGTAGAATATCTCAAGTGCCCCATATACAGTTCTCCGGCAAAAGTCAGGTTTTCCTTGACATATTCCACATCATTCAATTGTTCCTGGGAAAAATCTTTATGCTGGGAATAAATATTGGAAAATATATTCTGTATGGCGTCTTTCCCTTCTGCGCGCTCTCGAAACATATATTCATTACCAGGCTGCGCCTTTAACTTAACACAGGCTATACCTGCTCCCTCCTGGCCGCGATTATGTTCTTTCTCCATCATGAGATAGAGTTTATTGAGTGCATACATCCATGTACCATACTTCTGATGGTAATATTCCAATGGCTTTAGCAGTCTAATAAGTGCTATTCCACATTCATGTTTTAGTGATTCCAATTTATATGCCCTTTATTTCAACTAACAAACTACGAACTTTTTTGACTTTCTTTCAAAAGAAAAATGAAGAATGTAATGTCTTGGGTCATTGTCATTCTTCATTTTTCATATTTCTTAGTTTCTCACTATGTTTACGACTAAGGCGGCCACCGAGGTTACGATACTCACGAGCGAGAACCAGATGGTCGTCGATTGGCCGATTCCCGAGTTTTTGGCTTTAACCTTATTGGGTTCTACATAGATTACATCATTCTGCTGTAAATAATAATAGGGAGAATTTATGATGTGCGCATCATTCAAGTTCAAGCGGTGCGCTCTCTTCTCGCCATTAGCGTCCTCGCGAATCAAGATGATATTGTTACGCTTGCCATAGATGGTCAAGTCGCCTGCTTGGGCAAGAGCTTCGAGAACACTCATTTTCTCTGTCTCAACCTGAACAACCTTAGGGGAGGCAACCTCACCCATGACCGTAACATGATAACTTGACATACGAACCGTAACAATCGGAATCTCGGTCTTTGAAAGATAAGGCGCTATCTTGCTTGTAACCAAATCCTGGCACTCATTCTTAGTCAGACCGGCAACATGCAATTTCCCCACAACCGGGAAATTAATATAACCATCGTTATCAACCAGATAACCCTGAAGAGAGCCAGAACCTCCGTTCAGTTGGCCTTTGGAACCAATACTGTTAGATATAGCCAGGTTAAATGGCAGCGCAGCTTCCGGAGTCAGAGTGTTTACGGTGATGGTAAGCATGTCCTTGGGCATGATCTTTGCATCATACAGGCCTCTTGAAGCCGCGAGACTAACAGAATCAATATTCTGGAAATAAGCCACTTTCTTGCTGCCTGCACAACTTCCGACAAGCACAATCATCAGCAATGCGATGAATGGAATCAGGTTTTTTTTCATATTATAAAATTTCGTGTTGCCCATAAAAATCAAGCAAATTTAATACTATTTTTTGAAAGTTGCAAAGATTTAGCGAATTAATTAACAAAATTCTCAGAAATCAAAGAATCTGAAATAGCGATAGGCGTTGTTATAACTAATGTCTTCAACCATGCGACAAAGCGGCTCGCCGTCTGCGGGCAACAGCCCATTTTCCACCTCACTCCCCAGGATATTGCACAACAATCTTCTGAAATACTCATGGCGGGGATAGCTTAAGAACGAGCGGGAGTCGGTAAGCATTCCGACAAAGCGAGACAATAGCCCAAGATTGGAGAGCGCCTCCATCTGCCTGCGCATGCCATCCAGATTGTCATTAAACCACCACCCCGCTCCAAACTGCATCTTCCCGGGTTCACTTCCGTCCTGGAAATTACCTATCATGGAGGCCACCATTTCATTGGCACTGGGGTTCAGGGTGTAAATGATGGTCCTGGTCAGTTTGCTTTCTGAATTCAGGTAATTGAAAAAATGGCTCATCGCCAAGGCCGTGTCGCATTCTCCTATCGAGTCAAAACCCGTGTCTGGACCTATCTGTTTGAACATCCTTTGGTTATTATTCCGCATCGGCCCATAGTGAAACTGTTGTGTCCAATCCGCATCGGCATCCATTTCCGCGTTCAAGGCAAGGAAACTCTTCTTGTATTGGTGTATCTCCTGGACACTCAACTGCATGCCCCGCATGGCTTTGGAGAAAATCGTCTCTATCTGGGAATCGGAATAAAACTCATCGTAAAACTTCTCTATACCATGGTCCGAGAGCCTGCACCCATTTTCTCCGAAGAAGTCGTGTCTCTTCTGCAGGGCATCCATCAGGTCTTTAAATGTAACAATATTGGTATCAGAAACTTCTGCTAATTTGTTGATATAGTCATTGAATCCCATCTTGTCTATATCCATCGCCTTGTCAGGACGCCATGCCGGCAACACCTTGATTTCAAATCCACTGTCCCGGATTGCCCTGTGCCAACGAAGGTCATCTACGGGATCGTCAGTCGTACAGACGCATTTCACATTATATTTCCGCATCAATCCCCGTGCCGAGAATTCCGGCAGCAGCAGTTTCTCGTTACATTCATCATAGATTTCACGGGCGGTTTCTGGTGTCAATAACTTCTGAATGCCAAACGCGGTGCGCAGCTCAAGGTGCGTCCAATGATACAGGGGGTTCCTATATAAATAAGGTACAGTCTCTGCCCATTTCTCAAATTTCTCCCAGTCCGAGGCCTCCCCCGTTATATATCTTTCGTCAACACCATTACTCCGCATGGCTCTCCACTTATAATGATCGCCCCCAAGCCAAAGTTCCGTGATATTCTTAAACCGATGATCCTTAGCTACCATCCGAGGATCCAGATGGCAATGGTAGTCGATGATGGGCATTTTTGCCGCATGCTGATGAAAGAGATCCTGGGCGGTCTCCGTGTCCAACAGGAAGTCTTTATCCATAAATTGCTTCATGATGTATTTGACCTTTTAAGTGTTTTCATGTGCAAATATACTAAAAATTTTGGATTTGTGAGTTTTTTGACCTATATTTGCGGTAAAATACGACACAAAGGCGAATATGAAAAGAACCGAAAAAGTCCTTCTGATATACACAGGAGGTACCATCGGCATGGGGCGCAATCCTGAAACCGGCGCATTAGAGCCATTGGATCTCACCCATTTGGTGAATCTTCTACCAGAATTTCACTACATCAGGACAGGTGTAGATGTCTATCAGTTTGAGCCCATCATCGACTCAAGCGATATGAATCCGGAACTGTGGGCCCAGCTCGTACGAATCATTTCGGAGCGATATGAGCTTTACGACGGATTCGTGATTCTCCACGGAACCGACACGATGGCCTACACGGCATCAGCTCTCTCATTCATGTTGGAGAACTTGACAAAGCCTGTTATCCTCACCGGGAGCCAACTCCCGTTAGGGCAGTTGCGCACGGATGGCAAGGAAAACCTCCTGACCAGCATTGAACTGGCCTCCCAGCACAACCCCGACGGAACTCCCATTGCCCCGGAAGTGAGCATCTACTTTAACGGCGCGCTCCTCCGGGGGAACCGTTCTACCAAGCAGAATGCCGACGGCTTCGATGCCTTCGACTCCTTCAACTACCCGCATCTGTGTGATTCCGGCGTCAATTTCACCTTCCACAGGCACAACATTCTGAAACCGGATTTCTCAAAACCGATGACCCCCCACCTTGAAATGGACTGCAACATCATTGTGTTCTCCTTGTTTCCCGGCATTCAGGAGCCCGCCGTGAAACATGTGCTTGAGGCACCGGGACTGCGGAGCATCGTGATGAGAACCTATGGCAGCGGCAATGCGCCCCACGCCCCGTGGATGACCAAACTGCTGAAAGAGGCAAGCGCCAGCGGCGTCTGCATCGTCAATATCAGCCAGTGTATATCGGGAAGTGTCGAGATGTCGAGATACGATACGGGCTATCAACTTCAGGACGCGGGGGTCGTCTCGGGGCTTGACAGCACCGTAGAGGCCGCCATTGCCAAGCTGATGCACCTGCAGGCAAGATACGACGACTATGCCATCATCCGCAAGATGATGACCATGTCGCTGGCGGGAGAAATCACAATTTAGCCCTGTTCTGTAATTATTACAATGAAATATTTGGATTTTTTACAAAATCTTTATAACTTTGTGCCATATTAAATATAAATACAAACAAACAACATTATGAAAGATTTAAAAGGAACAAAGACCGAGAAGAACCTCCAGGAGGCTTTTGCCGGTGAGAGTCAGGCACGAAACAAGTACACATTTTTCGCAAGCAAGGCCAGAAAAGACGGCTACGAGCAGATAGCGGCTCTCTTCGAAGAGACAGCCAACAATGAGAAAGAGCATGCCAAGCTGTGGTTCAAATATCTTGAAGGCGGTGAAATCAAGGATACGATGAGCAATCTCGAGGCTGCCGCCAACGGTGAGAACTACGAGTGGACCGACATGTACGATCGCATGGCCAAGGAGGCCGAGGAGGAAGGCTTCAAGGAGATTGCTATCAAGTTCCGTGCCGTGGGTGCCATCGAGAAGCATCACGAGGAACGCTATCGCAAGCTTTTGAAAAACATCGAGGACGGCGTTGTGTTCTCCCGCGACGGCGACAGGATATGGATTTGCCGCAACTGCGGACACATCGTAGTAGGCCCCAAGGCACCAAAAGTTTGCCCTGTATGCCTCCACCCGCAAAGTTTCTTCGAGCTCCGGGCAGAAAACTATTAATCATTTCACGGCCATAGACTTAGGGCGGAACTTCTGGTTCCGCCCTTTTTATTGTCTGCCCCAGATCGCGCGGGCTCTCTTTATAAACGGCAGAACTTCTTAGTAAGGTGCCCCAGAAAGAATGGGAGGAAGACGGGCATTCGTGTCTTGTCGGGCAGAAAGCGGCAAACAGGCTGACGAAATCGGCGAGATTGTGGGACGAAATCGGCGAAATCGTGGGACGAAATCGCCGATTTTGTAAAATGAGACACCGCTGTTTCTATCGCTGAATGCTCTCGGCGCAATCTCCGATGGTATTCTCCATACTGAAAATGAGGTAAGAGGGCGAAGATCATGCCTATCGGTCAGGACGAGGATCCGCAAGTTTCTTATTTCCCTTCCCTGAGAGATCGGCAAATCTCCGGTCGCTGTCTATATGCGCAGATCCTTGAGTATCCGGGCCATCTTGTCCTTGGTCTCTATCCGGGTGGGTACCAATGGCAAGCGGAGCACATTCTCTATATAGCCCATATCGTTGAGCAGCGCCTTCACGCCGGCAGGATTCCCGTCGACGAACAGCAGCTTATAGAGCTCCGTGAACATGTGATGAATCTTGCGGGCAGGCTCGTATTCTCCCTTAAATTCCAGCCGGATCATGCGTGAGAATTCCTTGGGAAGGGCATTTCCGATAACTGAAATCACGCCTACGGCCCCGCTCGCCACCATGGAAAAGGTCAGCGCGTCATCGCCGCTGATGACATCAAAGCGGTCGGGCTTTCCCTTGATGATCTCATCCACCTGCTCCAGAGAGCCGGAGGCTTCCTTCACTCCTACTATGTTCGGACAATCGTTGGCAAGGTGGATAAGGGTCTGGGGTTTCATGTTCACTCCCGTCCTGCCCGGCACATTATAGAGAACGAGAGGAAGCGGACTTATTTCGGCTATGGTCTTAAAATGCTGATAGAGCCCCTCCTGGGAAGGCTTGTTGTAATAAGGGCAGATGCTCAGGATGCCGTCAATGCCCGTCCAGTCGGTATTCAGAATCTCCTCAACAACCGCGCGGGTATCGTTTCCGCCACAATACTTCAGGACAGGAAGGCGCCCCTGGTTGATTTCGAGAACCAGCTTCGTTATCTTGTCCTTCTCTTCACGCGTCAGGCACGGCACCTCACCTGTAGTGGCAAGGATGCAGAAGAAGTCGGCCCCATTGTCAATCTGATACTCCACGAGTTGCTTCAAGGCTGCATAGTCCACCTCTCCCTCCGGCGTAAAAGGCGTAACGAGCGCTATCCCAAGTCCCTTAAAAATATGATATGCCATAATCGTGATGCTTGCGTAAAAGTCGTTCTGTCAGTCTCTGCATGCAAAGATATAAATTTTTCGAAAGACTTCCAAGACTTCTACATTATTTAATAAAATCTATTTTCAGCGGGTTCCCATCCAGAGAAAGAGCATACTGAGCAACACCAGGGCCAGGTCGGAGGCCTTGGAGCGCAGATTCTTCTCGTGAAAGAAAAGAGCCCCCATCAGGAAACTGACCACCACCGACGATCTCCTCACCATTGAGACGACGGAAATCATCGCGCCGGGAACGCTCAACGCATAGAAATAAACAAAGTCGGCCGCACTCAGAAAGAGGCTGATCAGCACGATTGCCCAGTCCCAATGAAATCCGTCCTGTGGCTGATGAGCCCGCGAAGACTTCCGCCTGAGGCCCCTATGACTGACAACCAGCACTACTCCCATCATCGCCATCTGATAAATGTTATACCAGCTTTGCACCGCCATGCGGTCTACCCCCACCCCGCCGTCGGCCGGCGAAGCCATCAGATATTTGTCGTATAGCCCGCTCAAAGCCCCCAGGACTGCCGCCGCCAGCAAGAAATACACCCATACATCGTGTTTAAAGTCAATGCCCTCCTTCTTCCCGCTGCGGCTTAGAAGGTAGAAGGAGAGGATGGCAAGCACGACTCCTATCCATTGCCAGACATTTAGCTCCTCGCCAAAAATCAGCAAGGCTCCCACCAGGGTCATCACCGGGCGGGTAGCATTGATAGGCCCCGCAATGGTCAACGGCAAATGCTTCAGGGCAAAATATCCGAAAGTCCACGAACTCAACACGATGCAGCTTTTCAGAAGAATATACTTGTGCAGCTCCCATCCACCGCCTCCCACATGAAAAATCGTGTGGTCAAGCACGCCTGTATTGGCAGACAGCAGGATGAAAGGCAGGAATATCAACGACGAGAAAAGCGTGTTCAGAAACAAAACCGCAACCACATCATTCCCCTTAAGAGATTTCTTCTTGCAGGCATCATAGAGACCCAACAAAGCCGCGGAGACAAAAGCTAAAGCCAGCCACATATTCGTTATCCTCAATATTGAATATCCCAGAGGAACAAGGCATTCCCCGGCATGCTCTCTCCCGCGTTCGAACGATTGCCGGAAGCTATGACCTGCCGGAATTCCTCCATTGAAATCTTCCCACGGCCCACATCCACAAGGGTGCCCACGACGGCCCTCACCATGTTGCGGAGAAACCGGTTAGCCGTAATCACGAACCTCCATCGCTTCACATCTCCGTCTTCCATCAACTCCCACCGGGCCTGAGTTACATCGCAAAGCGTAGTCTTCGCATCAGTCCCGGCCTTGCAGAAGGCTTCGAAATCCTTCACCTCGAGCAGCAGCCGGGCCGCCTCGTTCATCCGGTTGAAATCCAGCTGATAGGGCATCTCCAGCGAATAGTGTCTCAGGAAGGGGTCGCGACCGATATGAATGAAATAATGATAAGTGCGCGAAGTGGCTGAGAAACGGGCATGGAGGTCGCCAGCCACTTTCTCTATCCTGCTCACCGCTATATCCCGGGGCAGCATCCGATTGAGCCTATAGGTAAGCTGGGCCTCGTCAGAGACATCCTCGACATCGAAATGAGCCACCATCAGCCGGGCATGCACACCGGCATCGGTCCGACCGGCACCCGTTATCTCCACCGGCTTCCGCAGCAGAACAGACAGGCACGACTGGAGTTCTTCCTGCACGGAAATCCCGTTCGGCTGAATCTGCCACCCATGATACCGAGTGCCATCGTAACAGAGATAAATAAAATAGCGTTGCATCATTTCCGCTGCAAATTTATACAAATTATCCGATATGCGCAAAACATCATCACATAAATCAGCAATGCCTGCAGCCCGTTGATGCGGATATCCTCTATCGAGGCTCCCGGCAATGAGGCTATCCACCCCACCCCGGCGTTCATCCAGCCTGCCACAACCGACAGTCCCCGCGCTATGAAAGCCTGAGCAAGGGAAATCGGGCTCGCTATCAGCAGCAAGACCACGCCATACAGGATGCAAGTGGCACAGGGAATGACAATGAGGTTGGTGAGAAGAAAATAGCACGAAAACCGCCCGAAATAGAGCATGATGAGCGGTGCGACCCCTACCTGGGCAGCGACAGACACGATTACCAGACCAACAAGCCAGTTCAGGTGCCGCCGAGGATAGATGAGCAGGATACCCAAAACGGCCATGAAGGACATCTGGAACCCCACATCCCACAAAGTGTAAGGATTTATGACAAGCATAATGATTGCCGCCGTAGCCAAGGCGTTCAGCGACATCCTGTCGCGATTGAGGAGACTCATCAAGCCATAAATGGTTAGCATCGTTGCCGACCGCAGTACACTTGCCGACATGCCGACCAAAACCACATAGCTCCATATGGCCGCCAACGAGACCAGTTGTACCACCACATCCGGCCATCGCTGATAGATCTCCGTCGGTTTGCGAACCAGCTTGACCACACTTGTTATCAATAATACCAAGACTGCATATATAATGCCCAGATGAAGACCGCTCAAAGCAAGGATATGGCTTCCTCCGGAAATTGAATAATCGTCTCTAACCTGATTGGATATCATAGACTTATCACCAAGAGCCATAGCAGATATCAGGGCAAGGTTCTCTTCCTCTATGTTCAATTGCCGAAGTTTGTCTGTCAACTTGTGCCTGAACTTCAAGGCAGCAATCCTCACGCGCTGGAAATTAGATAGCCGCGCAAGCGAAATCTGGCGGCGAGCCCAACTGTCATGATAGATAAAAGTCTGTGCCTGAAACCCATGCACCTTCAACCATCGCGCATAATCAAAGCTCGAATTGGAAAAGGAATAGGAGGGCTCCTCTAACTTCGACTTGGCTGCGATTCCGTCTCCGACCTTCAGTCTTGTCCACGCATTTGTCAAAGTATCTCGCAATATAGAAGCCTTCACCTTGATGGGCTCTCGCATAGAAGTGATCAACAGGTCGCAGCGAAGAACCTTGCCTCTGACCTGCGGTTCGCTGACAACCACCGCCTCGTAGCCGATCTCGTGCTCGGGAAGCTGGATTTCCCGGGCATTTCTCACCTCCGTTAACGACCAAACGCCAAACATCATCGTTGAAAGCAGCAGGGCGACACTTTGGAAAACGGGCCTCTCGCGGGCTATGTTCACAGCAACCAGCAAGGCTATCATCACACCCAGCCATGCCACAGACGGCAGACTACCGCCCCATCGGTCGCCAATCAGAATCCCCAGAATGAGCGCGACTGCAATTCGCGTCATCGGGTAGAGCTGTATCTTGCCATTCACCTCCACAGACGCAAAGGTACAAATCTTTTCGGGAAACCATAGAGCCTGCCGTTAGATATTTTTCATGATTTTATGAGGATTTGTTTGAATTGTATCTAAAAATATGTATCTTTGCATTATGATATTCTATTTTTCTGGTACGGGAAATACTCGATGGGCCGCACAGCGCTTGGCTGACAGGCTTGACGAACAATTAATATACATCCCCGAGATGACAGAAAGAGATTGTCGTTTCATCCTTGAGAAAGGCGAAAGGCTCGGCTTCGTACTGCCTGTCCACGGCTGGCGTCCTCCCCAGATAGTAAGGAAGTTTATCCAGAAACTTGTCATCGAGGGAGCCATGGATTACACCTATGTGCTTTGGACGGCAGGAGACTCTATAGGAAAGGCTACTGAAATCCTGAGCGGCGACCTGCGGAAGAGAGAGATTGAACTGCATTCCGCTTTCTCCCTTATTATGCCCGAGTCGTATGTAGGCTTACCATTCATGGATGTTGACCCGCAAGAAAAGGAAATCGCAAAAAGGCAGAAGGCCGAAAAAGACCTGTCTGGCTTCATCAAAGACATAGAAGAAAGAAAGAAGGGAGTCGTCCGAACCGTCAAAGGACCTATCCCGTCATTCTTCAGCGGACCTGTCGGAGGCTTCTTCGTGAGGCACCTCATCACGGACAAACCTTTCCATGTGGAGAGGAAGAAATGCGTGAAGTGCGGAATCTGCGCGGATGTCTGTCCGGTGCATGATATCATCGGAGGATTGGGGAAAGAGCCCATGTGGAAACATAACGGGACCTGCCTGAGCTGCTTCACCTGTTACCACCACTGTCCGCACCATGCCATAGAATACGGAAACAGAACCCGGAAGAAAGGCCAATACTTCTTCGGACGAAACCATAGGTAAAGAATCACAAAAAATAACAATATAAACAAGATGAGACTGAAAAACAAATTACTCCTGATCCTTGCATTCCTCCTGACAACGGTAAGCGGCTGGGGCGCAAAGGCTATAAGCACCCCGATTCCGGTTCTGCAGACAGACGGAACCCAATTGACAATTTTCCTTCATGGAGACGAGCACTTCAATTGGGTAACAACATCAGATGATGTATTACTGGTGCAGGTCGGAAAAGACTATTACATTGCCTCCGTCGCAAAGGATGGAACCTTGGCGGCCACCTCACAGCTTGCCCACGAGGCAGGCGCACGCCAAAGCGCAGAGCAAGAATTGATAAATTCTCAAGACAAAAATCTTTTTAATAAAAATGTCGAAAGAAACAAAAACAAAGCAAGAACCCGAGCAATCCCTATCGGAACACCTGCCACGCCCTACTTTCCTCATACAGGAAGCCCCAGGGCCTTGGTGCTGCTCGTGCAGTTCCAAGATGTGAAGTTCACGACTTCCGACCCCATTGCGACATTCGACTACTATCTGAATGCGAAGCCGGGAGACCCCGTCCCCGCCAACAACGACATCAACCAAAGCCGGCTTTACGGAAGTGTAAGGCAATACTTCCATGAGATGAGCCAAGGAAAGTATACTCCCCAGTTTGATGTGAAGGGAGTATTCACCATGCCGGAGACCTCCGTCTATTATGGCAAAGGGCGCAACGATCAACACTATCAAGAGATGATTACCAAAGCATGCGTACAGGCCGCCGCCGCAGGAGTTGACTTCTCGCAGTATGACCAGAACCATGACGGACTGGCAGACTTGGTCTATATCATCTATGCTGGTTACGGAGCAAGCGTCTCAGGAGATGAGGACGACCTCTGGCCAAAGTCTGGCGCCGGTTCATTCGGAACCTACGACGGGGTGGAAGTCTCGCGCTTCGGCATCAATAATGAACTAAACTTTCGGGCAAGCTATGTGCCTAAAGAAAACCCGCGATATCGAATCAACGGCATCGGGCTGTTTTGCCACGAGTTCTCTCACACCATGGGGCTCCCCGATTTCTATCCGATCGATCCCTCCGCACAGGTAGACAACCAGGCTTTAGAGTACTGGGACCTGATGGACGGAGGGGAATATGTGGACAACGGATATACTCCCACCCCCTATACTCCATGGGAAATGGAGGCCATGGGATGGATGAATCTTACGGAGTTGAGCGACTCCGGGGAGTACTCGCTGCGGCCTTTTGACGAAGAGCATAAGGCCTACAAAATTGCAAGTGGCATTGAGAACAACTCTGAATACTTAATCTTACAGAACATCCAGAATAATGGCTGGTGGTCAAAACTGTTAGGAAAGGGGATGCTCGTGTATCGAGTAGACTACCAAAAAGGAAGCATCAACATTGGCGATTACCCCAACAACACGCTGGGCAAGCCCGGGCTGACCATCGTTCCGGCCGATAAGCTGCTTATAACTTCTTACCGAGTATATGACCCAAAGACGGGACCTACCGCAACAAAGCCGTACAGCAAGGAAGAATACAACAACAGCCATCGGGGCGATCCCTATCCCGGCACATCAAATGTAACCCGGATTGAGAGAGTCGCCGTAAATGGGGGAACCATCGAAAAGCCAATCTATGAGATTACGGAAAGCACTGACGGCACCATCTCATTCAGCTTCTTGAAAGAACCTACGCCCACAGGAATAGCAAACATTGAAGCCGCGGGCAAGACCAAGGGCGAAAAGATATACACCCTTGACGGGCGATATGTGGGAACAGACTTCTCCAGTCTACCGAAAGGAGTCTATATCTATCAGCATAAGAAATATGTAGTCAAATAGGTGATAACGCGGCAGCCCTGATACTTTTACCGCCTTTAGCGTCTCGGATGCGGGCAGCACGAAAGATCATTTGGCATTGCCCCGATCGCAAGTGTCAGTAATTCCAGAGCCAGGCCATACTAAACAGTGAGAATGGAAAAGAAAGATTTAAGAGTCATTTTCATGGGGACCCCCGAGTTTGCGGTAGAGTCGCTGCGACAACTTGTCGAGGGAGGCTATCATGTGGTTGCCGTCGTAACACAGCCCGACAAGCCTGTTGGCAGACACCAAGAAACCCTACAACCCTCGGAAGTCAAGAAATATGCCTTGTCGCAGGGGCTTCCCGTATTGCAGCCGGCCAAGATGAAGGACGAGGCCTTCATCGAGGAGCTGAGAAGTTACCATGCCGACCTGCAGGTCGTCGTAGCCTTCCGCATGCTTCCCGAGGCCGTCTGGGCCATGCCACGGTATGGAACTTTCAATGTTCACGCCGCCTTACTGCCTCAATATCGTGGCGCCGCGCCCATCAACTGGGCCGTCATCAACGGCGAGACGCAGACTGGAGTTACCACCTTCTTCCTTGATAAGGACATCGACACGGGCCGCATTATCGACAGAAAGACATTCGAGATTCCCGACGACGCAAATGTAGAATATGTTTACGACGGCCTGATGCGCCTGGGCGCGCAGCTGTGCGTCGAGACAGTAGACAAGGTGATCGCAACCGACGGCCAAGTGCCAAGCATTCCGCAAGAAGATTCCATCGATTTAAAGGTTGCCCCGAAGATTTTCAAGGAGACTTGCCAGATTAACTGGAACCAACCAGCCAAGAAAGTCTATGACTTCATTCGCGGCCTGAGCCCTTATCCGGGGGCATGGACAACCATGTATCCAGTCGTCAACGACGGAAACGGGAGGTCGGTGCTCAAGATTCTCCACGCAAAGAAGACAGAGCAGCCCGCCGGCATGGAAGCCGGCACCATAAAGACAGAAAACAGGAAACTTTATATCGCCTGCACCGACTTCTGGCTCCAGATAGAAGAATTACAGGCCTCCGGAAAGAAGCGCCTACCGGCAAGGGACTTCCTGAATGGAATGCGTGATATAGATATATTCAGGGTCGGACGATAAAGATTACAAAACAAATGACACAAGCAGAAGATATCAGGAATGCCGTCGAGGTGCTAAGAAGAGGAGGTGTAATCCTCTATCCCACAGACACTGTATGGGGCATTGGCTGTGATGCCACCAATGCAGAGGCTGTGGCCAAGGTGTATGAGATAAAGCGCCGGGATGACTCCAAGGCCTTGATATGCCTTGTCGACTCAGACGGAAGACTCCAAAGATATGTCCGCAATGTGCCTGACATCGCATGGCAGTTGCTGGATGTGGCAGAAAAACCGATGACGGTGATATTGGACAATGCCATCAACCTTGCCCCGAACCTCATAGCAGAAGACGGTTCCATCGCACTCCGCATCACCCGGGAGCCTTTCTCCAAGGAACTGTGCTACAGATTTCAGAAAGCGATCGTAAGCACAAGCGCCAACATCAGCGGAGAGCCAGCGGCCCAGAACTATAGCGATATATCGCCGGAACTTCTGGAAGCCGTAGACTATGTCTGCACTTCCCGCAGGCAGGAGCACAAGCTCCACACGCCTTCGAGCATCGTAAAAATCGGTCAGGGCGGCGAAATAAGAATCATAAGGGAATAGTCATCACATGGAAGCAGCGATAGAAAAGAAAGAAACCCCGATGGAGAGGATCGTCAATTGGCGGAATCAGCACATACCTGATCGCCAGATGACGCTCATACTCTCTTTCTTCGTCGGCTTCTTTGCCTCCGTCGCCGCCCTTTTCCTGCATTGGATTATCCGGCAGATACAGATACTGCTCACGACGGGATTCACCATCACCAGCTACAACTGGCTCTACCTCCTGTTCCCCATCATCGGCATCTGGATTACCTCGATGTTCATAAAATATGTGGTGAAGGACAACATATCGCATGGCATCACCCGGGTGCTCTACGCCATTTCCACGAAAAACAGCCATCTGAAACGGCACAACTGCTGGTCGTCGGTCATCGCGTCGGCCATCACCATCGGATTCGGAGGTTCCGTAGGAGCCGAGGCACCGATAGTACTTACCGGATCGGCCATCGGCAGCAATCTCGGCCAACTGTTCCACCTGGAGAAGAAAAACCTGATGCTGCTGGTGGGCTGCGGGGCTTCCGCTGCCATTGCCGGCATCTTCAAGGCGCCGATAGCAGGACTGGTCTTCACGCTCGAGGTGCTCATGGTCGACCTGAGCATGGCCTCGCTGCTGCCCATTCTGATATCTTGCGTCACGGCAACCTGCTTCTCCTATATCTTCGTAGGCGACACCGCCCTTTTCAATTTCCACCTTGACAACGCATGGACACTGGGACGCCTCCCTGCTTACACCCTCTTCGGACTATTCTGTGGGCTGGTGAGCCTCTACTTCATGCGGACTATGACGGCCTGCGAGAATGTGTTCGCCAAGATGAAAGAACATCCTTACACCAGGCTCATCTTCGGCGGTCTCATCCTAAGTTCCCTCATTTTCCTCTTTCCGTCGCTGTATGGCGAGGGTTATGCAGCCGTCGAAGTGTTGCTGAACGGCAACAGCGAAGGCGACTGGATGAACATCATGAACAACTCGCTCTTCTATGGCCACGGCAACTTGCTCGTGCTCTACATCGGACTAGTATTGCTCACCAAGGTGTTTGCCACGAGTGCTACCAACGGGAGTGGCGGCTGCGGCGGAACCTTCGCGCCATCGCTGTTCATCGGAGCCTTCGCCGGCTTCTTCTTCTCGCGCCTCTGGAACATGTATCAGGTGGGGGTCTACATCCCCGAGAAGAATCTCACCCTTATGGGCATGGCCGGCCTCATAGCCGGAGTGATGCATGCGCCCCTCACGGGAATCTTCCTGATCGCGGAAATCACGGGCGGCTACCAGCTTTTCATGCCACTGATTATCGTGTGCGTGGTCTCCGTCCTCACAATCAACATCTTCGAACCCCACAGCATCTATGCCATGCGACTGGCCCGGGAGGGAAAGCTGCTCACCCACCATATCGACAAGTCGATACTCATATTGATGAACCTGGACAGCGTCATCGAGAAAGACTTTACCTCCGTAAATCCCGACCTCCCCTTGTCGAAGTTGGTAAGAGTCATCAGCGAAAACGACTCCGAATTCCTTCCCGTCGTCGACAAGGCGGGCACCCTGCTGGGAGAGATAGACATTACGAAGATTCGCCACATCGTCTTCCGCACTGAACTTTACAACCGCATGACGGTAGGACAACTGATGACCAAAGCTCCTGCCACTCTCGGAATGAACGACCCCATGGAGGAGGTAATGAAGAAATTCGACACCACGAATGCCAATTATCTGCCCGTCGTAGACATCAACAAGATCCTCGTAGGCTACATTTCCCGCGCCCGCATGTATTCGATGTACCGCAAGCTCGTGGCCGACTTCTCGGCCGAATAGTATAAACAAGAGGATTACACGCTGTTTGTAAGGGTGTTACACGCAGTGTGTAATCACATTCCACGCAGCGTGTAACATCCTGATTTGCCGTCATCCGGTTTCCGAATCGCCACATAAAAGAAGGCCCGACGCTACAAGCATCAGGCCTTCAGGAATCATCCGCTCCTCACAGATATTAGTCCGGATTGATGTCCCAGCCCACGGCACTCGCACCGAGCACCGCTGCCGACGATCCGTCCAGCACGCTGATCAGGAAACTTCGGCTTGTCGCGGAAGATGGTCAGCGAGTGTTCCTTATAGCTCTTTACAAGCGGCTCCATCAGCAGGTCGCCGGCCTTCGTCAGTCCGCCGAAGAAAATAAACGCCTCCGGAGACGAGAATGCCGCGAAATCGGCACAAGCCTCGCCCAGCATCCCGCCGGTAAACTCATATACTTCCTTTGCCAAGGCATCCCCCTCGCCGGCAGCTATCGACACCTCGAGAGAGGTGATGTCCTCCGGCTTATACTCTCGCAGCAGGGACGCGTCATCGCGCGTGGCGAGAAATTCCCTTGCCGTACGCGCAACCCCTGTTGCCGAGCAATATGCCTCCAGACAGCCGTTACGGCCACAGCCACACGGCCGCCCGTTCTCACGACGCATGATGACATGGCCCAGTTCGCCGGCAAAGCCGTCGCAACCATAAACCACCTGCCCGTTGATCACTATGCCCGAGCCCACACCGGTGCCAAGGGTGAGCACGATGAAGTTCTTCATTCCGCGGGCTATACCATAGGTCATTTCGCCAATGGCGGCCGCGTTGGCATCATTGGTAAGGGCGACCGGAATGCCCAGAGCCTTCGAGAAGAGGTCGGCCAAGGGAACAACACCCGTGTGGCCCCACTTCAGATTGGGGGCAAACTCTATGGTTCCCGTATAGTAATTGCCGTTAGGAGCACCGATACCCATCGCCTTGATATTGTCAATGCCTCCCACCTGATCTACGATTACATGAACAGCCTCTACCGAAGCAGCCACATAATCCTCCACATTCTCATAAGCCTGAGTCTTGATAACAGTAGTGGCCTTGATGTCGCCACGGCTGTCTACGATGCCGAATACTGAGTTCGTACCACCCAGATCCAAACCGATTACATACGGTTTTAATTCATTGTTAGCTTCCATTTCTAATATTTTGTCTGTCTTTTAGTTATTCGTTTCCTCATACGCAAAGGTAAAGAAAAAGCCAGACTAAACAAAGAATATTCAGGATTATTTTATCCGAGGAGGTGGTTTTTTCGTTCTCCGCCTTTCTTTTTTCAATAATAATTTGTATTTTTGCACCCGATATGCCGTTCCCGTTTCAAATAGACATCTTGGATCTCATATTCAAAGGGATCTTGATTGGTATTATCGCCTCTGCCCCGATGGGGCCTGTAGGGGTGCTTTGCATACAGCGCACCTTGAACAAAGGCCGCTGGTATGGGTTCGTTACGGGCGTCGGAGCGACTGTCAGCGACATCATCTACGCGCTGTTCACCGGTCTCGGAATGAGCTTCGTGATGAATCTTATCAGCGATCCTACCAATCTTTTCTGGCTCAAGATCATTGGAAGCGTCGTGCTGTTGGCCTTCGGCGTTTACTGCTATCGCAGCAATCCCACCCGCAAGATACATGCAAGCAGCAAGAACAAGGGCACACTCTGGCACAACGGAATTACCGCTTTCCTGATCACTTTCTCCAATCCGTTGATTATATTCCTATTCATAGCGGTCTTCGCCCAGCTCACCTTTGTGATCCCCCATAGACCTATAGAGATGACCCTGAGCTATCTGAGCATCGTCGGCGGTGCCCTTCTGTGGTGGTTCGGGCTTACTTGGCTCGTAGACAAAATAAGGGGAAAATTTGACAACAACGGTATACTCATTATTAATAAGGTGATAGGCTGTGTCGTGATATTGGTCTCCCTGATCATACTCGTCGGCACGGTATTCAATCTTTACTCATTAACATCCTACTAATGTTTATCGCTCAGGAACTACGCAAGAAAAGCATTGCCGAATACCTGCTCTACATGTGGCAGACTGAAGATATCATCCGTGCCTACGGATGCTCGCTGGTCGTGCTCAACCGGGAATACATCAGCCGGTTCGACTACGACGAAGAGCGGAAGGAGGAACTGAGAGACTGGTATGGAAACCTCATCCGCATGATGAACGAGGAGGGCAAGCGCGAGTATGGGCATCTGCAGATCAACGAAGTGCTCCTTAAGGATGTCATCGATCTGCACCGCAAGCTCCTGCAATCAAGCAAGTTTCCATTCTACAACGCAGCATACTACAAGGTGCTACCTTTCATTGTCGAGCTGCGCAACAAGGGAGACAAGGAGGTCGACGAGATAGAGACCTGCCTCGACGCCCTTTACGGCGTGATGCTGCTGCGGCTGCAAAAGAAGGAGATAACGGCCGAGACGGAGCGTGCCGTCAACGAGATCTCCACCTTCATCGGCCTGCTTTCCGACTATTATATAAAGGACAGGGATGAAGGCTTAAAATTCGAGGACGACTGAATATGAACATTTTAGTTACAGGTGCCAACGGACAGCTCGGGAACGAGATGCAACTGGCCAGCAAGAACTCAAGAGACAACTATATCTTCACGGATGTCTGCGACGGGTATCGGAAGCTTGATATCACCGACCTTGAGGCCATCCGCAAGGAAGTCAGGGACAACGACATCAAGTGCATCATCAACTGTGCGGCATGGACAAATGTCGACAAGGCCGAGACCGCCGGCGACATTGTGGAGACACTGAACGCCACGGCACCGGAGAATCTGGCCAAGGCCATGAAGGAAGCGGGCGGCCTCCTGGTGCATATCTCCACGGACTATGTCTTCGGAGCAGACCCCTATAACACGCCTTGCAACGAAGAACAGCAGGGAAATCCCACAGGAGTGTACGGCCAGACAAAGCTTCACGGAGAGCGGAAAATCATCGCCACGGGCGCAGATTACCTCATTTTCCGCACCGCATGGCTGTATAGCGAGTTCGGGCACAACTTCCTGAAGACCATGCTGAACCTCACTTCCACGAAACCCCAGCTAAGAGTGGTCTTCGACCAGACGGGCACCCCCACCTATGCGGGCGACCTCGCCGAGGCCATCTTAGATATTATAGATAACCGGAAGTTCGCCGGGAACAGTGGCATTTACCACTATTCGAACGAGGGCGTGTGCAGTTGGTACGACTTCACGAAGCAGATTGCCGAGATTGCGGGGCACACCGCATGCGACATCCAGCCCTGCCACAGCAGCGAATACCCCTCGCCGGTTACCCGGCCGGCATACAGCGTGCTCGACAAGACCAAGGTGAAGAACACCTTCGGCATCAAGATTCCCTACTGGACAGACTCGCTGAAAAAGTGCATCTCCAATATAAAGTAACCTCATGAACGAAATAGAAAGAAGAAGAACCTTTGCCATCATCTCGCACCCGGACGCCGGCAAGACCACCCTCACCGAGAAGTTCCTGCTCTTCGGAGGACAAATACAGGTGGCCGGAGCCGTCAAGAGCAACAAGATTCGCAAGACGGCGACCTCCGACTGGATGGATATTGAGAAACAGCGCGGTATCTCCGTGTCGACCTCCGTCATGGAATTCGACTATCACGACTACAAGGTGAACATCCTCGACACCCCTGGCCATCAGGACTTTGCCGAGGACACCTACCGCACATTGACGGCCGTAGACTCGGCCATCATCGTCGTCGACTCCGCCAAAGGCGTCGAGACCCAGACCCGGAAGCTGATGGAGGTGTGCCGGATGAGGAACACGCCCGTCATCATATTCGTCAACAAGATGGACCGCGAAGGCCGCGATCCGCTCGACTTGCTGGATGAACTGGAGCAAGAACTCAACATCCATGTCCGTCCTCTCTCATGGCCGATCGGGCAGGGAATGAGGTTTAAGGGTGTATATAACATCTATGAGCAACAGCTGAACCTGTTTACCCCGAACAAGCAACGGGTTACGGAGAAGGTTGCCGTGGATGTCCGGTCGAAGGAACTCGACCGGCATGTAGGCGAAAGGGAAGCCCAGCAACTGCGGGAAGACCTTGAGCTGGTGAACGGCGTCTATCCCGAATTTGATGTCGACACCTATCGGACGGCCGAAGTAGCGCCCGTCTTCTTTGGCAGTGCCCTCAACAACTTCGGCGTGCAGGAACTGCTCGACTGCTTCGTGGAGATTGCTCCAAGTCCGAAACCCACCAAGGCAGAGGAGCGCATGGTGGCTCCGACGGAGGAAAAGTTCACCGGCTTCATCTTCAAGATTACCGCCAACATCGACCCCAACCATCGTTCCTGTATCGCATTCTGCAAGGTCTGCTCCGGAAAATTCCAGCGCAACCAGCCCTATCAGCACATCCGATTGGGCAAGACGGTGAGGTTCAGCAGTCCTACCCAGTTCATGGCGCAGCGCAAATCGACGATAGACGAGGCTTACCCAGGCGACATCGTGGGCCTTCCCGACAACGGAATCTTCAAGATCGGAGATACGCTTACCGAAGGTGAGACCCTTCATTTCCGCGGGCTTCCCAGCTTCTCGCCCGAGTTATTCAAGTATATCGAGAACGACGACCCGATGAAATCCAAGCAGTTCAGCAAGGGTATCGAGCAGCTGATGAACGAGGGCGTAGCCCAGCTCTTCGTCAACCAGTTCAACAACCGCCGCATCGTGGGAACCGTGGGGCAGCTCCAGTTTGAGGTGATACAATATCGCTTGGAGAACGAATACAACGCCAAGTGCCGCTGGGAGCCGGTACATCTCTACAAGGCGTGCTGGATTGAGAGCGATGACCCTGCCGAATACGAGAACTTCAAAAAGCGCAAATATCAGTATATGGCCAAGGATCTGGAAGGCCGTGATGTGTTCTTGGCCGACAGCGGCTATATGCTGAGCATGGCGCAGCAGGACTTCAAGCACATCAGGTTCCACTTCACGAGCGAGTTCTGACAATCTCCCTAAATACGGGAGGCTGTCTCCCGCGCGACAAAATCGCCGAGATTGTGCGACGAAATCGCCGAGATTGTCTGACAATCTCGGCGATTTTGTCAGGGCATAGGCTATCTTTCTGAATCCGACTGACCGCACGGGGAATCACAGGAGATCGCTCCCTGTTTTGCCACAAGCGGCTTGCAGCACCAGCGGGACACCTTAATCATGACAGCCATCCCGGGCACTTCCTTCAAGAGATAATACTTCTTGCTCGATCGCACGAGCTTTCCGGAGAGACCTTTCAGCGGGCCGTGCTCTACCGAAACCGGCGTTCCGACCTTCAGCCTGGCCTCTTCTCCGGAAAGATACTTGCGCATCTCAAGCTCCGGATTACACATCAACTGGAACTCCAACATCTGGCGGTGAGGAATCTCATAGTATCCGGGGTTATCCTTCGCCTTGCGCAGGATGCTCAACTTATAGGGAACATCTGCCAGGATTCTGCAAGTTTCCTGCTCGGAATAGTCTTTCCGGATGAAGAGCAGATTCCTCACCACAGGCATCAGCACATGCCTCACGAGCTTCCCCGCCCTCATGACATCACGATATTCCATCGGGACAAAACAGGAAAGGCCTTTCGCTGTCAACAAATCGACAAGCTCATGCTGGCGGGTCGTGAAGAGGCGGGCGGCATACCAGTTCTTGCCGTCTTCCTCCACCCTGCCTCCCCAATCAGGAACGGCCGGCGCCTTTTCGTGCAAAACATCCGGAGAGAATTCGTCCATCTTCACTCGTTTTAGATACAAAGGTAACTTTTTTTAGTGAAAATCGACAGGGTTCGCGAAATTATTTATAACTTTGAAAAAACAAAACAGGCATCATGAAACAGCTGAAGACACTCGTATACTTCTTCTTCCTACTGATTCCGAATCTCGCATCAGCAGCTGAAGACGAGTTTGTGAGAATCACTTCCGAGAGCCAGCTCACGGATAGCGCGGTCTATCTAATCACCTGCAAGGACGACACGGGATACCGGAATCTGAAATGCCAACGCTATCCGAACAATCGGATAGACAGCATCCTCATGTTCGAGAGCACCGCCGCCTATGCCTCGCTGCCGGAGCTGAAGGAGCACACCCTGCTCTTCAGGATGATCCGAAAGGACGGACACTGGCTCTTGCGGAACACGGAAAACGAGCGATTCGTAGGCGAGGTCAATGCCACGGTTATCCAGCAGCAGCAATACATGAACCTCTTCCTGCACGGCAAGAATGCCGACAGCAAGTTTTTCATTGGCCTTGAGAAGAACAAAAAAGGCACTCAGATTCTGATAGGCGGCAAGAGCCTGAGATACAATATGGATGCCGAGAGCTTCCGGCTGATGGCCAAAGGCAATACCACCATGACCTATGCGGAACTCTACTGCATATCGGGAAGCAAGCCTGCAGAGGCCTTGACTTTAAGCCAGGACCGGGAATTAGGCAACCAAGACTTCGTCGGGACCGTGAAATTCGAACGCGTTTTCGAGAGCGGATATTACAACACGCTCTTTCTGCCGTTCGATGTCAGCCATCCCCAGGATGCCTTCGGCCCCGGCACCACCTGCTACAAGCCCTCCTCATCCACAGACAGCACGGTTACTTTCACAAAGATGGGCATGAACGAAAGCTTGAAAGCCAATACACCTTATTTAATACATGGCACCTTCTCGGGGGCTCCCTATACTTTCTACAACATAGATTTCCGACATCAAGAAGCCGACTCAGTCGTTGAAACAACCCTCGGACCTATCACCATCCACGGCATCTACAAGCTCCGGAAGGTGGGCGGAAGCAGAGCCTTCATACTCTATCAGAAAGGATTCTATGCCTGCACGAACCTCAAATCGATGACCGTAGAGCCCTATAAGTGGTATCTGACCTGCGGCCAAGGCAACGGGAGCAAGCTGGCCTTGCTGCAAATTGACGGAGAGACCCTGGATATTCAAGGCTTGCGGAGGGATCAGCCCCAAGGCGATTTGTCTGTCTACACCCTGCAGGGCATCAAGACTGACGGCAACTGGAGCCGCCTGCCGCAAGGAGTCTACATCCAGAACGGAAAGAAAATGGTCAGGCGTTGAGCCAATCGCAATAACCCAAATGGGGCTTGTCTCACGACAAATCCCATTTATTTTACTAAAACTAAGTTAACCACTAAAAAAAACTAATCTTATTGAAAGTTATAGCATGTTGTTAACATAACAATGCAAATATACAACAAATGTCTCAAGAAACAAAGCTTTTTGAAACTTTTTTATCCACAGAAAGATGAAATTATAAGAAAATCTGGCTGATTCTTCTATGAGAATCAGCCAGACAAAATACATCTAAAAGAGTGTTACCTTAGAATCTATAGCCAAAAGTCAGCAACAATTGATTGCGCTTGAAACTCACATCCGACTTCTTTACCACATTGCTCTCGCTGGCATTTTGTGCATAATAGCTCATGAATGGGAAGAATTCCCCATCCGTCTGGCTATACTGATAGGCCAGGTCGATGCTGAACTTCTTAATCTGATAGCCTATACCCAGCGTGAAGCGGTTGGTAGACTTCCAGTTCGTATAGTCGGTAGAAGTCGCGTAAGCAGTACCCGGTGATACGATTGAACCGTCACGGAAACCATCCTCCTTGAATACCGCAGACACGAAATTGTAACCCAAACGGAGCGACAAGGGCTGGATGGGCTTGTATTCCAGGCCGAGTTTCAGGGTATGAACTCCCTTAAGGGTTGCCTTCGTGTGGGCGTTCATGTTGCCGTCGCTGCTGCTTTCTTCATAATATGAGCCGTACCAAGCATCATAATAGCCGCCGTCGTTGATACGGTTATCGATGGTGCTATAGTCTGAATACTCATAAGTAGCACCAAGGGCAAGGTAACTTCCGACCGTATGCCCGAGGCCAAAACCAAACTTCCAAGGAGTATACACCTTATAGTCATAAGTCGCGGAATTACCCTGATCTATATGCCCTTGCTCATCCGTCATCGTAACATCGCTATAGCCTTTCATACTCAAGTCATAGAACACCGGAGTATTGACATACAGACCGATACGGAACGGAGACTCTTCCACGGGACGAAAAATGACCCCGGCCTTGACATCGAAGCCCGTACCGGTAATCTTCAGATCCTCCCAAGCCTCAGAAGTCTTCGGTTGTACGGGAGATCCGGGAACCTCCGCGAGATTCTCCGTGTAGTAGCTGTTGCTGCGATAATTCACATCATGCAGCCCGAAGGTAAGTCCCAGATACCAGCGATCCTTGATGTTCCCGCTGACCGTAAAGTCATATTCTCCGATATAACCTTTCTGATACTGCCCAAAGGCATAGGCCGTGGCATCATAATAATCCATATATTTCTTGCCGCCAGCCCCCTCCTTTGTCAGTATCTTCTCGTAGTTGGCATCCACGCCGTTCCACGCCCCTTTACCAACCATCGAGTATTTAATTGCCGAAAGTTTGTTCTGAGACGCGTTCTGCAATGCTCCCGTGGTCGTGAGAATCTGGTCGAAGTTACGACTCTTATGGTAATTGAATCCCAGATTCAGGAATGATTTGTACCCCGTACGGTTAACCCAGACAAAGCCGATCTGGTCAAAACTGGCATTGACTTTATCCCCTTTGATCTTCGCATTGATGCCGTTTCCCGATATATTGGTGCTTTCGCCGGTCTGGGCAACAAGCCCGGCGGAGAGACTGATCTGGTTGGAGCGGAAAAGACCGATGCCGGCCGGATTCGTGCTCATGGTCGAGAGGTCTGCCCCAAGACCTTCCATAGCTCCGCCCATACCCACATAACGAGCCGTTCCATTCAATTCATTACCAATAAGTTTGGTATCCTGATAAGTCTCTTGGGCAGCCATTGGCATAACTGGGAACACCAATGCCGCAATCAATAAATATTTAGTTTTCATTTGTCTTGTAAGTTTCTAAAGTACACAACATTGTCTATTATCTGCGACCGCCGCCAAAATGACCGCCGCCGAAGCTGCCGCCGGAGCGACTACCACCACCGAAGCTTCCACTGGAAAAACCTCCGCCGAAGCTGCCGCCGGAGCGACTGCCGCTATAGGACGGGACGCTGCCCGGACTTGACGGGGTATAGGAACGGGTGCCGCCAAAAGAGCGATCGGAAGAGTTGCCGGCGCTTCGGGAGGGAGCTTCCACCCGCCCGCCGAACGAACGATTTCTGTCGCTGCGCCCGCTATAGGTATTGGTTCTTCCGACATAGGTCCCACTATTACCATGGTCGAAATTCTTTCCGGGCCCCTTCCAGGTACGCGCCCCGGTGTAGCCTTCTGCCCCCGTGTAATGATGGACGATGTAGCCGCCTCCCCAATAACCGGGATATCCCCAGCCGTAATAGCCTCCATAGTATGGGTAGCCCCAGCCATAATAGCCATAGTAAGGACGCCCCCAGCCATAATAACCATAGCCGTAGTACCATGGATCATACCAAGGATCGTACCAACCGGCATAGCCGTAATACCACGGATCATACCAACCATGGCGCCAATAAGGGCCGAAGCCCCAGCGGTAACTGTAGAGCCATGGGTCATAGAAGCCGTCCCAGCGATTCATGTAGCGGGAACAAGCGTAATCATCGCCGTCTATGAGCGTGTCATAATACTTCCCGACGAAAGTAGTATCGACATAGACAGAGTCCGGATAAACACCCTGCCCCTTCTTAAACTCAATAATATCGTTGCCCTTTGCGTCGGTTCCGATTTTCTGATAATGGCTCCAATACTTACCCCGACGATTATATTCGTCGACATCGCGGCTGCTGCCCACATAATAAGCAGGCTTGTCCGCAACCTTATCTTGACTGGAGCTGACTGTCTCGGCCATCTTCTTCGGTGTGAAGTAAAGGTCGTCGTCCTGAGCCATCAGCGATAATGGCATCGCTCCAACGAGGACTGAGAGAAGAATCGTTTTTTTCATTTTCACTACTCCTTATTATTATATCTACTTATTTACGATACAAAAATAGCACCAAAACCAATACAAATATACGGAAAAACCCTAAAGCGTGATAGGTTTTTCCCTATTTTTTGTATATTTGCAGTGTTTTTTTAACTTTAGGTCGAACAAGCAAAAATTACCGTCATGAAATATATAGTTGCTGATTTTGATATTCGCTGCGATGCCAACTTGCTGCAGACCTGCAAGGACCTGCTCGCTGACATGGCCGGCAATGCCGGCTTCGAGTCGTTCGAGGAGACCGGAAGCAATCATCTGAAAGGTTATGCGCAGAAAGACCTTTTCTATCGACACGCATTAGACGAGGCCATAAAGGACTTCCCCATCGAACAGGTGGAGATCAGCTATACATTAGAAAATGTGGAAGACAAAGACTGGAATGCCGCATGGGAGGAAGGCGGGTTCGAGCCTATCAACATACAGGACAAGGTGCTCATCTTCGATGCCAAGCAGCCTTTGGGAAGCTTCCACATCCGGAAATCAACCCTTCCCATCGCCATCGATGCAAGGCTGGCCTTCGGAACCGGCACCCATCAGACCACCCGGATGATTGTCTCGGCACTTCTGGAGCTTGACATGGAAGGCAAGCGGGTGCTCGACTGCGGATGCGGAACGGGCATCCTCTCCCTCGCAGCCTCAAAGCTCGGGGCCAAGGAGTGTATTGCCTACGACATCGACGAGTGGAGTGTGGAAAACACCAAGCACAACGCCGAGATCAACCAGGTTGCCAACCTGTCGGTATTCCACGGCGACGGGCGTGTCATATCGCACATCAACGGGGTCTTCGACATCGTAATGGCAAACATCAACCGCAATATCCTGCTGGCCGACATGGAGAAACTCAAGGAGGTGATGAGCTCGTCCGCCACCCTTATCCTTAGCGGATTCTATGAAGAGGACATCCCGCTCCTGACCGAAAAGGCCTCTTCGTTAGGACTCGAAGAAACGGGAAAGAAGACCGACGGGGACTGGGCGTGCCTGCTCCTGCAAAACAGAAAACTCTGACTGTTTTCCCCTGTGCCGGATATTCACAAAAACGAATATTTATTCAGATCGCCCTTGAGGCTCTTTCGACCGGCCGCCCTCACTCTGGCAGGCCCGCTCCCCGAAAATCGAATATGGCCCGCCCCAGGGGCGTATTTAACATTCGTTAACATTCAAGGCGGCCCTTAGAATCCCGGAAAACAGCGCCAAACCGGGCTATCAACCGCTTTTCATTCGGCTTTTTGCGGCAAAAAGGCATGTAAAAGGCCGTCTCCGGCAAGGCTTCTAACGGCAAAAAGGAGGGTGAAAAGCCGCTTTTTGCTCTTTCAAGAACATCTTTCTGAATAATTATACAGTTTCATTCAGAAAACTGGATATAATTTTCACGCTGAAAACAGGAGGTTTCGCAAGGTCGGGAAAGGCTATTTTTCTTCTTCCTCCGACCCGATTGTCAACCTCTTCAGATCATAGAAAGAACCGTTGTAGATGTTGAAGTCCACATATCCTTTTATGCCCGGCAACCGCCCGGCATCAGTATGCTGCCAGAATTTCCACGCTCCCTTATAGGTAACTTTCGGCACATAATAGTGGGCAATCCAGTAAGGATAGTCGTCGAATACCGGAGCCGAGAGATACTTCTGCTTGAAAGTGTGATAGGTATAGAGGATGGGCTTCACATGATACCTGTCTTCCACGATGTGCAGCCACGAAAGCACATTGCGCTGGAAGTCCTCTATATCCACATTCTTAGGTGCATGCTCGATGTCGAGAACCGGCGGAAGATCGCCCTCTTCCAGGTGCACCTGCTTCAGGAAGTAATAAGCCTGCTCACGGGCGGTGGACTTATTGCTCCAGAAATGATACGCCCCACGCAAAAATCCGTATTCGCGAGCCTGATAAAAGTTATCATTGAAGTTCTCGTCTACGCTCGAACTGCCCTCCGTGCTCTTAATGATAATGAAGCGGAGAGGGCACCCGTCAATCTGCGCGGACTTCAATTCCTCCCAATCTATGGTGCCTTGATAATGCGAGATGTCGATTCCGTGAATCTCATATCCTTCCGGATAATTGGCATCGCCATAAAGAGCCCGCCAGCGAAATCCCGTAGGCCCGACGAAAAAATAATAAAAAGCCCAGATATAAAGGACGACAATGGCCACAGCGCCCACTACATATGCCCAGCGAGGATATCTGGTGAAAAACTTGGGAAGATGAACATGAGCATGACTATTCGCCCGATGATGCCTTCTGGTCGATGAAGAACCCTTCTTGCCTTTGTTCGTCTTGCGAGTAGTCACGCTCATAAATGTTCATAGGTAAAGCCATGCCCGTTCCGAAGAAGGGCAGCACCTGTTATTATAATTACTTCTTACCCTGCTCCAGCGCAAGCGTGCGGGTGGTGCGGTCTGATACGGAGGCAGGCCCCCAATACTGGATAGGACCGGGATAGACATAGCAGGTTTCCTTTGCCCACTGCGTACGCTTCAAGGCAAATTTCTGGAAAGGCGCGCCCTCGAGGTCGACCAGGGCCTTGCGGATAACCGGCTTCATCTCGCCATTGCGACGCTCCATATTCATCATCATGGTAATGGGCACGCCTCCTGCACGCCACTCGTCCGTAGGCTCACTGAGGTTCTTCACGATAGCCATATAGCCTGTCTTGCCGTTGGCAATCAGCTGGACGGCGCTCACGCCGAGGGCATAGCAGTAGTCGGCATCGAAGTTCGACGGAGCCGCACAACGGCCCTCATAGCCGAAGAAATGATGCAAAGCCGCGAAAGTTCCCACAAACCTGCCCTCTTTCTTCCACAGGGCAAGCTTGTCGGCAACCATGTCTGAGATCAGCTTCTCCGTCTCTATGAGCGACACCTGCACATTTCCGTGAGGGTCGCGGTCGAGTGAAAGCTGGCGGGCCACATCTGCCGGCAGCGTCTCGAATGTCTCCGCATTCTCCTTGGAGAGATGCGCGACGATGTATTTCTTCTGTTCTTCGGGCTCAAGATTCTTGTAATCGTCGCCATGGGCGGCCAGAAGATCGTTCAATTCATCGATAAGACGACCGATGGAAGGAATAAACTCGATAAGCCCCTCTGGTATGAGAACGACGCCGAAGTTGTTGCCGTCGGCGGCACGCTGGGCAACGGCCGTGGCAATCTGCTCCACGATCTGATTCAAAGTCAAGTCGTTCTTCTCGATTTCCTCCGAAATCAGGCAGATGTTGGGCTGTGTCTGAAGAGCGCACTCCAAGGCGATGTGTGAAGCGGAACGCCCCATCAACTTGATGAAGTGCCAATATTTGCGGGCAGAGTTGGCATCACGCTCGATGTTGCCGATGACCTCGGAATAGGTCTTGGTGGCCGTATCGAAACCGAAAGAAGCCTCTATCTGGTCATTCTTCAGGTCGCCGTCGATGGTCTTAGGCGCTCCAATTACCTGAACGCCATAGTTCTTGGCGGCATAATATTCGGCCAATACGCAGGCATTCGTGTTCGAGTCGTCGCCACCGATGATGACGATGGCCTTGATATCAAGCCTGCGGATAATCTCCAGGCCTTTCTCAAACTGGCTTTCCGTCTCAAGTTTGGTACGCCCGGAGCCAATCATGTCGAACCCGCCCGTGTTCCGATACTCGTCGATAATCCCTGATGTGAGCTCTATATAGTCGTGGTCTACCAAGCCGCCGGGCCCCATGAGGAAACCATAGAGCTTGTTTTCCGGATCCAATTTCTTAACAGCGTCGAAGATTCCGCTGATTACATTATGGCCGCCAGGAGCCTGGCCGCCTGAAAGGATGATACCGACATTCAACTTCTGTGAGTGTTCCTCCTCGCCCGGGACGAACTCCACGAGAGGCATTCCATAAGTGTTAGGGAACAACTTCTTGATTTCCTCCTGGTCGCCTACACTCTGAGTGGGAGTGCCTTCGTGCACTTTTACAGCACCCTGAAGACCCTTTGGCAGTTTTGGCTGATACGCAGCTCTCTCTCTCTGCAAAAGACTTTTTTTCATTTTTACCTTAATTTATTTTGTTATATATAACTTACCTTCTACCACTAAGCCTTATAAAATCTTCGCAAAGATACTCATTTTCCGTGATATGGGGAAAGAATTGCAAGAGAAAACAAAGTTTTCAAACATTTTTTTCGATGTAAGTATTGTTTTTCCCAATTTTTTCCTAACTTTGGAAAAAATTACTATTTCACATATCATGAATAATAAAAGAGATTTAAAACGGACCATCAACTACATCTGCAGTGATTTGTTTGCAGAATGCGTGGCGGCTTCCCTCTATTCCGGAAAGCCCGATCAGGAAAATGTAAAAGCCTTGCTTGCCTCGATTCTCAACATCCATACAAATTACATCTGCCGCGTATCCCATCCTGAACCGGGAATGAAAAAGAAACTTTACTTTCAGGATCTCATCAAGAACTTCAACAAGGATGTCAGCGAAGTGATTGATCAAATCAATGCAATGCAATAATTTTGATATGCTAAGAAAGCTCTGCAGCTGGATACTATATACCCAAATGGGATGGCGCAAGGAAGTAACAGTACCCCTTCCCAATAAATTTATAATCAGTCTTGCTCCCCACACCAGTAACTGGGACTTTCTCATCGGGCAGTTATATACCCGCTCTGAAGGTATCAGAATCAACTTCCTGATGAAACGAGAATGGTTTTTCTGGCCATTAGGAGCCCTATTCAAGTCCATGGGAGGCATCCCCGTATGGCGGGACAAACACACGAGCATGACCGACAATCTTGCCAACGAGGCCATTAAGAGCGACGCCTTCCGACTGTGCATCACGCCAGAAGGGACCCGGTCGCCAAATGCCGACTGGAAGAAAGGCTTCTATTACATCGCCCTGAAAGCAAAGATTCCCATACTCCTCTACGGGGTCGACTATGAGAAAAAATGCATCCAGTGTACCCGAAGCCTTATTCCTACAGGAGATTTCGATAAGGAAATGAAAGAGATAAAGCTTTATTACAAAGACTTCAGGGGAAAGATTCCCAAGAACTTTATCATAGGAGACACTAAATAAGAATGCGCGAAAAGATTGTTTTTACGATAATAAACCTGCTATTATTCAGCTCTCTTGCGACTTTCTCGCAAACTAACACATTGGACGAGAAGACAGAAAGAAAGCTGAACCACTATTTTCTGAACTATCATTTTAAGGATTATGCCCCGTCGCGACAGGCTCGCATGATCAAATATAACATTGACAACAGGTCCCAAATCATAACGATTCATACCAACGAGCACTTTGCCAATCAGAATTTTGACGAAAAACTCGTAAAGAAAATATACAAGAAAATCCGAAAGGAACTTCCTCCTCCCTATAGAGACTATCGCATCAAGGTGGTTACGAACGGGATGACCATCGACCAACTCATTGTCAGGCAATCACCAATTTACGATGCCGTCCGACAAGTCTGGGGGAAAATTGAATACAAAGGCAAGCCTTGGGTAGAGAATATGGACAAACCTCACCAAGTTACCCAAGGACTTCAAAACCGCCACATGACAGTCTATGCGTCTCACGGCTGTTACTACGACCCAGACAAAGGCATCTGGAAATGGCAACGCCCTACTCTTTTCGGCACGACGGAAGATCTGTTCACCCAGACCATCGTAGTGCCCTACCTCATTCCGATGCTGGAAAATGCCGGAGCTGTTGTCTACACCCCCCGGGAAAGAGACTGGCAAACTAACGAAATCATAGTAGACAACGATGGCACCCCGGCTGGCTCTTCCTATCAGGAATATACATATTCCGGTTCTTGGAAAACCACCAAAGGCAAAGGCTTCCGCTTTCATTATGGTGCTTATCTGGATAATGAAAATCCCTTTAATGCCGGTTCCGCCCGACAAATCAAGGCCACCAAGAAGCCCGCGAAGACAAGCTTTATATCCTATAAACCCAACTTCCCGGAAGAAGGCAGATACGCAGTCTATGTAAGTTACCAGACCCTTCCTAAGAGTGTAGACGACGCAGAATACATCGTATACCACAAAGGACTGGAGACGCACTTTAGGGTCAACCAGCAAATGGGCAGCGGGACTTGGGTCTATCTGGGAACTTTTGAATTTGCCAAAGGCATTAACGACCTCAATCGCGTCATCCTTACCAACCACTCTTCGGGAAAAGGCGTGGTAACCGCTGACGCCGTTCGCTTTGGCGGAGGCATGGGAAATATACAACGCGGAGGAAACATCAGTAGAGTTCCACGGGCTCTGGAGGGCGCAAGATACTTCGCCCAATGGTCGGGAGCGCCCTATTCCGTCTATGGGAGCAAGGGCGGAATGAACGATTATGGTGATGACATCAACGCGCGGCCATACATGACCAACTGGCTCGCGGGCGGCAGCGTGTATGTTCCCGCTGCTGAAGGGCTGGGCGTTCCCTTGGATTTATCCCTGGCGCTACATAGTGATGCGGGATTCGCTCCTAACGGCAAGGACCTCGTGGGATCGCTTTCTATTTGCACGACAGACTTTAACGACGGTAAATTAAACGCCGGAATTTCCCGACAGGCATCGAAGACATTGGCACAGACATTGCTGGAAAACCTCACGGAAGACATAGGATATAAGTTTGGGAAATGGCCCAAAAGATATCTATGGGATAGAAATTACTCTGAGACAAGGAACCCGGAGGTGCCTTCTGCCATATTGGAGATGCTCTCACACCAGAATTTTCCCGACATGATCAAGGCTCAGGATCCTAATTTCAAGTTCACGATGGCAAGGTCTATATATAAGTCCCTTCTCAAGTTTGAGGCCTTACAGCACGGGGTCAGCTATGTCGTGGAGCCCCTGCGGCCTACTAACTTCTCCATCGAGTTCGTCAAGGGCGCGCCCAATAAGGTCAGACTGAGCTGGGATCCGCAAGAAGACCCACAGGAAGAAACCGCCCGCCCGACCTCCTATAATATCTATACGGCGAGTGGAGAAGAAGGTTTCAATAATGGAATCAACACCGCGTCTACCGCATGCGAGCTACAGTTGGCTCCTGACCGGCAATATAACTTCAAGGTTACTGCGGTCAACTCCGGGGGCGAGAGCTTCCCGACGGAAGTCCTGTCGGCAGTATATCATCCCGGGGCTACACAGACCATACTGGTCGTAAACGGATTCCACCGGCTCTCCGCCCCGTCGGTCATAGACAACGACACCCTTCAGGGATTTGATTTAGACCGCGACCTCGGGGTTTCATACGGACTGACAGCCGGATGGAACGGCCGCCAGACCGACTTCAAGAAAAGCAAGATGGGGATTGAAGGGCCGGGAGGATTGGGCTACGGAGGCAACGAACTGGCCGGACACTTTATTGCCGGGAACGACTTCAACTATGTAGTTTCGCACACAGAGGCCATCGCCAGCGGAAAGAAATACAACATTGCGAGCTGCTCCAGCAAAGCTGTAGAAAGCGGAAAAGTCAGCATGCGGCAATATCCATGTGTTGACTTGATATTAGGATTGGAGAAATATTCCCCCACGGCACTCGTGAGCTACAAGACCTTTCCCACGCAAATACAGAGCGCACTGCGCGCTTATACGGCTGCCGGCGGCAACCTGCTCGTAAGCGGTTCCTATATAGGATCCGACATGCAGACCGCAGGCGAGCAGGGATTTCTCGGTAGCGTCTTGAATGTGAAATATACAGCCAGCGACAGTCTGACGACAGAGCCTTCCGTAAAAGGCCTGGGTACAAGCTTCGACATCTATCGGGAATTCAATAAATACCATTACTCGGCCGCTCATCCGGAAATCTTAAACCCGGTCGGGACATCCTATTGTGCCATGCAATATGCTGATGGCAATTCCGCGGCAGTTGCCTGTGAGGGCGACAAAAGCCGGACTTTCGTGATGGGATTTCCCTTTGAATGTATCAAGTCTAAGAGCCAAAGGGAACTGATCATGCAAGGAATCATGAACTTTCTAATGAAATAACATAAAATTGAGGACTATGTATAAAATTCAAGCAAACCAATCAGGCACCAGAAGTATAGAGGTATCAGAACAGCACCTCAGTACCCTCCACAAGTATGCTCTGCTGAAAAATCTCGTGGATAGCAATGGTTTTATCGACGAGACCGTACTCGACAAGCTGAAATTCAATGTCCGCTCCATGCTCGAATCAGAAGCCGGAAAAGACAAAGAGCTCCTCGACCTGTGCCTCGATATAATCTACAACAGCAATATGAAGGCCTTCGGACTTCACCAACTGGTATTGCTCTACATTGACTGGAAGCAGAAACAGAGCGGCAAAATACCGGAAAAAGGAACTGAAGACTAAGGATATGGGAACTTGAGAGAATACAAACTGACTGATTTTCTTCCGAGAACCAGGAAAGAATGTGGGCTCAGAGAGTAAGACCGACTTGATGTAATCCCGAAATGCATCTTGCGTGATTCGGGCGCAGACCTCGTCGTCTACGGCATGGGCGAGAACCCCATACTCCAACTTCGCAAGAAACCGTAGGCAGGAAAAGACATCAAGGACATCCCGGAATGTTCCCCAAACCGTCTCTCCAAGCAAAGAAAACGAAATCGCCGGAGGCTTCTCTGAGGAAGGCAATGTCCTGTACAGCCGCGAGGGATGCCTTCGAGAGAAGAAGACAGAAGCAGGGCAAGATACGATTCCAAGACCGTCGGGAGCACGCCGGCGCCCCATCCAGTGAGGAAGGAGTCGGAGAAAAAGAGAACCAAGAGCTATAACCCAAACTTCCATCATGCAAATCATAGAACAGCTGATCATAGGAAAGCACAGTCAGGAGACATGCGAAGACGGAATCGCAAGCAGCAACGACTTCATTGCGGTGATAGACGGGAGCACCAGCAAAAGCCCCGTCCAGATTCTTCCGGATATGCATAACGGGCGTTATGCCATGCTCTTAGTGGCCGACCTCATCCAAAAAACAGATGCCAAAATCAGCTGTAAAGATTTTTGCAAAAAGGCTTCTGAATCTATTCTGAATATCTATAGGGAGAAAAAAGTTGATTTGAAAAGGCTTGAAAAATATCCTACAGAAAGGCTGACGGCAAGCGCCATCATCTATAGCCGCTACCGAAAGGAAATCTGGATGATAGGAGACTGCCAATGCCTAATTGACGGAAAGCTCTACACGAACAGGAAACCGGCAGAAGAAATCCTGGCAAGCAAGCGCTCGGAATACATCAACAAGGACTTGAGAAAGAAAAGAAAACTGATTGATTTTCAGGTTATTGACAAAGGAAGAGAATATATACTTCCCGCCTTGAAGGCCTCTTGTAACGAACAGAACATAAGCTATGCTGTCATAGACGGTTTCGAGATTCCCACAGACAAGGTAAAAATACTCCGGGCAGGAAGGGAAGTCGTACTGGCCAGCGACGGCTATCCCCTACTCGCGAGCACACTGGACGAAAGCGAAAAACTATTACATGAACAGCTAAAGAATGACCCGTTGTGCATCAATTCCTTCAAGGCAACAAAGGGGCTTATGAAAGGCAATGTCTCTTTTGATGACCGCGCCTATGTCAGATTTCTCACCTGAGCACAATCGTCTTAAACCAGTCTTTCAGCACTCCGCCGTATTGATTCTGCGAGTCCGACACCAGAATCAGGGCTCGGGAGCCATCCCGCAAGAGCGGCCCCAGGCACATTCCCTCATAATTCGCAATCTCATGACTGAAAAGGCCCAGGCTTGTCTTCCACTCATAGACAAGATTCTTGTCCGCGAAAACCGTTTCCTCGCCGATGGGTTTCTCCTTATCAATCTCAACAGAAGGCCATGCCTGATAAAGCCTGCAGTTCACGAAGGCTCCCAGTTTTGACGAGGGAACATAGAATTCCCGTTCCAAAACCAGCAAAGAACCATCCTCCAGTGCCACCAATTCCGGCACCCCCATGGCGTAAAGTTCCGCCGAAGCCGAAGCCATAGGGGCGTCCATCCGGTAGGCATACTGCCGAAGAGGCCGCAAAGCCTCGTCGAAACACTGGAGCCTGACCACATTGGCGACTCCGTTTGTCGGGGATGACGCCTCTCCGTCGCCTTGGAGCGTAGACTCGTTGCAAGTCCAAACCAGACGGGTAGCTGCCGAATAGGTCAAGGCCTCAAAGCCTAAATTGCTCCTCATCTTGCTGAAGATTTCAGGAACGGCAGCCTCACGAATTGTCCGGTGCCCATCCAGCCCATATTCAAGAATCTTCCCGTCGGCTTCGCCGCTGATCAGAATCGTCTTTGTCGACGGCAGATAGGCGATCCCCTCACCATCCCTGTTGGCGGCCTCAGCACTCCTGAATCCCCTGTCTTGCACATTCAGGATCTCGCCGGTAATGGAATCTATGTCTATCGCAAAGACATTGAAGCCGTCAGTTGCCGACTTATCGTTGACCACGGCATATTCGTTTCCTTCCAAATGAGTGATTCCGCTATAGTTGCCAGCTGGCACCTGCCTTTGAAAAACCTTCTGCTCATGGGCGTGAACGACGACCACAGAGTCTCTCCGGGCTTGCAGGGGGGCTGCCAAAAGAAAGAGGCAGAATGTATGGTAAACGACTCGTTTCATTCTCATTGGTTTTTACTTACTTTGTAATAGACGGCCTAACGAGGGACAATCTCGGCGATATTGAAGGACAAAATCGGCGATTTCGTCCCACGATTTCGGCGATTTTGTCGACGAAGAGGATACCGATCACGCTGCGGGAGCCCATCATCAGAAAACTTCATCACGATATCCTATTCCAAAGGCTGGTAAGAGTAACTCAAGACATACTCCTCGTTTATCCGATAGAAGACCCTCTCCTGTTTCGCTATCTTCAGGTCTTCCACCAGCAGGGTGCCGTGATTTTCAGGGAGAAAAGGCAGAATCCTCATTTCAAAATACCGCAAGTCTTCGTCCGAGAAGAGCTTGTAGATGGTTTCCTTGGCGCTCCAGTTTACCAGGCGGGACACCGTGTCGGGAGCAATCTCGTCGTCGCGGATGAACTTCCCCGCAATCCGGTTTACCCTTTCGCTCATATACTCGATGTCGACGGCGACATTTCTGCGCGGCGAAAGAATGAGTGCCGCATAACCCCGTGTATGGCTGATGCTGAGATTAAAACCCCTCAGCAAGGGCTTGGAAGAGGGATCATGGTCTATCACCGTGCCCTTCAGCCCCGTCATCTGATAAAGAAGCTCGTGGATGCAAAGGCGCTCCGTCTTCCTGACTTCTGAATGGCAGGAAGACGCCGTGTCGCAGACAGCCTTCAGCGAGGCGTCCCGCAGCAGCATCTCCTCTGGCGTTTCCTCCATCTTCCAAAGGCCGAGCCGCACATCTTCCTCAAGATTCTCAATACTGATGAGTGGCATTAGGCAGGTGTATGATAGGCCGGATTGTGCACGACGATCTTCACCTTGCTAATCCGGCGCTCCTCTATCTCCATGACTTCAAAGGTGTAGTTCTTATAGTCTATACGCTCCTGAAGGGTCGGGAAATCGCCCTTGAGCTCAAGGAGCAGGCCTGCCAGGGTGTCGGCATCTCCCTCTACTTCCGAGAATTCTTCATCGCTTACATTCAGAATCTTACAGAAATCACTCAGAAGAGTCTTCCCCTCAAAGATATAAGTATTATAATTGAGCTTGGAATAGGTCTTTTCTTCCTCGTCATACTCATCGTTAATCTCGCCCACTATCTCCTCGAGAATATCCTCAAGGGTTACCAGACCGCTCGTTCCTCCAAACTCGTCGACCACGATGGCGATATGAACCTTGTTCTCCTGGAACTCTCTGAGCAGGTCGTCTATCTTCTTTGTTTCGGGCACGAAGTAAGGAGGACGAATCAGACTTTGCCACCTGAAGTTGGAAGCCTTTGACAGATGAGGGAGCAGATCCTTGATGTAAAGGATGCCGCGAATATTGTCCTCGCTGTCCTGATATACTGGAATACGGCTATAGTTGTTGTCAACGATGCACTTCAAGACCTCGGCAAACGAACTCCGAATATCTATATCCACGATGTCCTGACGGCTCGTCATCACTTCCTTGGCGGTCTCGTCGCCGAAACGGATGATTCCCTTGAGCATGCTCTGTTCGTCCTTGATGTCCTCCTTATCGGTCAATTCAAGGGCTTGCTCCAGATCGTCGACACTCAAGACATGGTTCTCCTTCTGCATAACCTTTTCCGCCAGCATCCCACTCCGTATGAGAACGGTCTCCAAAGGCCAGAAAACCTTGCGGAACATCATGACGCCATTCACGCTCATCCGACAGAATTTCAAGGGGTTCTGACGGCTGTAGACCTTCGGCATGATCTCTCCGAAGAGAAGCAAGAGAAATGTCAGGAGCACCGTGAGGCACAAGAATTCCAGCCAATAGGCCTTTTCGCCAAAGTGGACCAGCTGCCCGAAGATGTAATTACAGAGCATGATAATGGTAACATTCACAAAGTTGTTGAGAATCAGAATGGTTGCCAAAGTGCGCTCACTATCGTCCCGAAGCATCTGAATGCGCTTGTCTCCTTGGTTTTTCTCAGGGTTCAGGTCGGCCAAATCTGTAGGGGAAAGGCTGAAAAACGCAATTTCCGATCCGCTCGCAAATCCTGATACAAAAAGCAGTATAGCAGCCAGAACAGCTGCTATCACCACACCTAATGTAGGCGCTTGCAAGTAAACATCCGAGAAGGACTCTGTCAAGGTTGATATATCCAAAGCTATAATCGTCTTTAGAATGGGAGAACCTCGTCGTCAGACTTCTCTCCCGGTCTCGGCTGCACCGGCTGTGGGGCAGACTCCGGAGCATTCGCACCCGTAGCGTTTGCGGCTGCCTTAGGCGAGAGCATCTCCATATTGTCGACTAAGATTTCTGTAACAAACTTACGGACTCCCCTCTGATCGTCGTATGAACGATAGCGGATTCTGCCCTCCACATAGAGTTTGTCGCCCTTATGGACATATTTCTCAACAACCTTGGCTAGCCTGCGATACATCACGAGGTTGTGCCAGTCGGTGTGATCAGGCACCTGCGTCCCGTTCTGCAATGTATAGCCCCGCTCCGTAGTGGCAAGCCTTACCTGCGCAACGGCCTGGTCGGCCTCGTAATACCGGACCTCCGGATCGGCACCTACATTGCCGATGAGCATTATTTTATTCATACTTTCCTCCTTATTTCCACATTCCAAGATACCTGAACTGGAAGTTCTTGCCCCTCGCAGAGGGGAATTGGCTCCTGCTATCCACTCGCCCGCGAAGGTGTTCCACGATGCGGTTGTAGCAGTCCTGACCAGAGTTTGCCTTGCAACAAACTTCAAAATGAGTATCACGATACTCATGTTTGCCTGTTGCCGGAATCGTTACCACACGCTTAAAATCCAATATCCCTTCATACCATCCAGGGCGTTGTTCCGGAAGGCGAGCCACCACAGAAGAGACTGAATCACGGCGGTCAGGGGCAGAATTGATCACGGGATGGATCGCTTTCTTCTGCTTGAAGTCGAGCATGGTGTCGGCTGTGGTCTTAATAATGATAAAATATACGCGCGGCCGCACCTTGTAACGCTTGGGATAGAAAATCTCACTTGCCGCATAGTCGCGGATGTCTGCCTCCATCTCTGCATTCATCCCGATTTCCGGAATACCGCAGAGAAACTCGATAGCCTCATCCACATTATGCACTAATGCTTCCTTATCAAAATATCTTAAATATAAATTCATTGGCGAAATATGTTTCTCTAAGAATGTAAGAAAGAGCGGCAAACGAGACTCGAACTCGCGACCCCGACCTTGGCAAGGTCGTGCTCTACCAACTGAGCTATTGCCGCAACGGAAAAAACATTTGTGAAGAGGAGGAGACTCGAACTCCCACGTCGCAATTGACACTACCCCCTCAAAGTAGCGCGTCTACCAATTCCGCCACCTCTCCGACAAATTCATTCTGGATAAGAGCCCTTGTGCCCAGAACAGGACTCGAACCTGCACGTCGTGAAACACACGCACCTGAAACGTGCGCGTCTACCAATTCCGCCACCTGGGCATGCAGAGGAAACCTCTCCTATTGGCTTTATCCAGAATATGGAGCGGCAAACGAGACTCGAACTCGCGACCCCGACCTTGGCAAGGTCGTGCTCTACCAACTGAGCTATTGCCGCATTTTAACCCTTGTTTTCACAGGGCGCATTTCCCTAAATGCGGTTGCAAAGGTAACGCTTTTTTCCGACTTAGCAAACTTTTCCTATGTTTTTTTTCAAAAAAAGATTACGGAGACTGCTAATCCATACGGCTTTTATAATCTTCATAGCTGAACTCTCGCAGCGTTTCCAGGTCTCCGTCGCAATGGAGCAGGCCGATCGAAGGATGCGTTATGCCGTTAAACATAGTGGTTTTTACGGTCGTATAGTGCAGCATATCCTCAAAAATGACATTCTCGCCGACCTCCAATTCATGACCGAACTGCCACGAGCCCATGAAATCGCCCGAAAGACAAGAGTTGCCCCCGAGCCTGTAGATGTGCTCGGAGACGGCACATCCGTCCGCCGCCGACAAGGGCAGTGAACGCGCATTGCGAACCGCCGGCTGATAAGGCATTTCCAGGCAGTCGGGCATATGGCATGTAAAGCTGACATTCAAAATGGCCGTGCGGATGCCATGATCGGCCACCACATCCATGACTTGCGACACCAAAGGGCCTGTTTGCCAGCCAAAAGCGCTCCCCGGCTCAAGGATAACCATGAGGTTTGGATAGCAGCGGCGGAAGTCGTTCAGCGTTTCTATCAGGAGGTTCACATCATAATCACCCCGCGTCATCAAGTGCCCGCCACCGAAATTAATCCACTTGAGCTGTGGAAACCAGCGCGAAAAGCGCTCCTCGATATGCGCCAAGGTGCGCTCAAAGACATCTGCCCCGCTCTCGCAATGGCAATGACAATGAAAGCCGTCAAGGCCATCGGGCAGCCTGTCTGGCAGTTTTTCCGCCGTGATGCCAAACCGCGTGCCGCGCGCGCAAGGGTTATAAAGCTCCGTTCCCACTTCTGAATACTCCGGGTTGACACGCAGTCCGAGGCTTATTTTCGGATTCTCCCTCCTCACGACATCCTTGAATCGCTCAAACTGCGTCAGCGAATTGAAGCTCAGGTGGCTGGAACAGCGGGCAATCCCGGCTGCCTCGTGCGATGTCAGGGCAGGCGTAAAGGTATGGGTTCTTGAACCAAACTCCTCGTATCCAAGCCGTGCCTCGTAGAGAGAGCTTGCCGTGGTGGCGGCGATATACTCCCTGAAAATAGGGAATGTGCGCCAAAGGGCATAGGCCTTGAAGGCCAGGACGATCTCCACACCGGCCTCTCGGGCCACCCGGCTGATTAATTCCAGATTGGCGCGAAGCCTCTCCTCCTCTAATATATAATAAGGTGTGCTCAGCTCCTTGAATGTATTCGGATTGACTTTCATTACTTCTTTGCCAGATAATCGTGAAAAACTTCTGCAAAGTTAACTTTTTATTTCAGATATAATTGCAAGTCTCGCATAAATTTCATACATTTGCAAGGAAATTACAGAAAGAAGCATGAAGTTAGTAATCATGACTAAATCCACATTCTTTGTGGAAGAGGACAAAATACTTGCCACGCTCTTTGATGAGGGAATGGATAACTTGCTTTTGTACAAGCCTGGCTCCTCTCCCCTCTATTCGGAACGACTGCTCACCCTTCTGTCCGAAGAATACTATCGGAAAATTACGGTTCACGACCATTTCTATCTGAAAAACGAGTATAACCTGGCAGGCATTCATCTTGACAATCCCGACACGCCCGTCCCTGCCGGATATAAAGGGCGCGTCTCCAGGACATGCACCGACCTGTCCAGACTTAAGGAGACGCGCAAGAAATCAGAATATGTATTCCTCAAGAATGTATTCGGGAGCTTCGACTCCGGGGACGGCGAGCCCACCTTCACCTTTCCCCAGCTGGAAGAAGCTGCCAAGGACGGACTCTTCGACCGCCATGTGTATGCCCTCGGAGGAATAAACCTTGAGAATGTCCGCACGGCAAAGGAACTGGGATTCGGAGGCGTCGTTATCCGCGATGACTTATGGAACAAGTTCGACATACAAAGCCAGACCGACTTTAAAGAAGTCATCCAGCACTTCGAGAAACTGCGTAAAGCTGCCAACTGACAAAGAAATCGAAAACACTTCTACAAATAAAATAAACGCTAAGAACATGAGTGAACAAAACTCCTTTTTGGTTTTCTCGGGAACGAACACGAGATACCTCGCAGAGAAAATCTGCCAAAGCTTAGGTTGTCCACTGGGAAATCTCCTCGTTACGAGGTTTTCCGACGGCGAATTCTCCGTTTCCTATGAAGAGTCCATACGAGGCCGGGATGTATTCCTGGTGCAGAGCACATTCCCCAACTCTGACAACCTGATGGAGCTTCTGCTGATGATTGACGCGGCGAAACGCGCCTCAGCCCGCCACATCATCGCCGTGATACCCTATTTCGGATGGGCACGGCAAGACCGAAAAGACAAGCCCAGAGTGAGCATCGGCGCCAAACTCGTGGCCGACATGCTGGCCGTAGCGGGCATCGACCGCGTCATCACCATGGATCTTCACGCCGACCAGATTCAGGGATTCTTCAATGTTCCCGTCGATCACCTTTACGCCTCGGGGGTGATCCTCCCCTACCTTCAGGGGCTAAAACTGAAAGACATGGTCATCGCGTCGCCCGATGTGGGCGGCAGCAAGCGTGCCAACACCTATGCCAAATATCTGGGATGCCCGCTGGTGCTCTGCAACAAGACCCGAGCCCGGGCCAATGTGGTGGAGAGCATGCAGATTATAGGTGAGGTGAAGGGCAAGAATGTCATCATCGTAGACGACATGGTAGACACCGCGGGAACCATTACGAAGGCCGCCGACATCATGATGTCGGCCGGGGCATTGAGCGTGAGAGCCTGCGCATCCCACTGCGTGATGAGCGGCCCGGCCAGCGAGCGCGTCCAAAACTCGTCGATTGAGGAAATCGTGTTCACCGACTCCATCCCCTACACCAACCGCTGCTCGAAGGTGAAACAGCTCTCCGTGAAAGACATGTTTGCCGAGACCATCCGCCGCGTGGTACTCAACGAGAGCATCTCCTCGCAGTATCTGGTATAGCCATCGGAAACCTGAAATACAGGGAGTGGCATCCGCGGCAACGATCGTGGATGCCACTCCTTTGTTTACATGGCCGCGGGAAGACTGACGAAATCGCCGAAATCGTGGGACGAAATCGCCGATTTTGTCCTTCAATCTCGCCGATTTCGTCATCCTGATAACGGCCTTCCGGCTATGCGCCGGCCACCGCTCCCCTCTCTCACAGAAACAAAGAAAGGCACCGGGAATCACTCCGGTGCCTTTCTCCAATCTTATTCATTCCTGCTTTCAGTCAAGCCACTTCACATAACAGAAGTCTTGACGATGGGGCAGATTCGCATTCTTGGGGTACATACGGACGCAAGACCGGTAAGACCCGGCTATATCCGGTTCCACAACCACCTCAAAGGTGTAATGATTGCCCTCATGTCCTATCATCTTGAAAGGATACACGCTGTAGACCTTGCGGTCGCTGGTATCCTGTTCCGGCTTCAGCATCACCAGCTCAAGACCTATCGCATTATCAAGCCCCTGCTCGTCGATCACATACCGTATCTTAAACTTGACGCCGGTCTCTCCGCCCTCCGTGAGAACCTTGTCGTCTTTCGACACAACTCGGATGGCATCCCAACGCTCGGCAACGGTCTCCTTCCACAAGGCGATTTCCTTAGCCAAGCGATTGTCATTCTCCCTCAGTTTCCTGAAACGGGCAGCCTCCTTGACATAGAACTTATCGTAATAGTCGTCCAACTGGCGCTTCATCGTATAGTGAGGAGCTATGGTCGCAATGCTGTTCTTGATTACTTTCACCCAGTTCTCACTATACGCCTTCTTGCCCTTATTATAATAAAGAGGGATGATTTCGTTCTCGAGCAGACCGTAGATGGTGGCTGCGTCGAGCTTATCTTGCCACTCCTGATTCTGATAGGTGCGCTCCTGCTTAAGAGCCCAGCCGGCTCCCTTGCGGTAGCCCTCCACCCACCAGCCGTCGAGGACGGAAAGGTTTACGACACCGTTCATCTCGGCCTTCTCGCCCGATGTGCCCGACGCCTCCAGCGGACGGGTCGGAGTGTTCATCCAAATGTCCACTCCCGACACCAGTCGGCGTGCCAATTGCATGTCGTAATCCTCAAGGAAGATAATCTTGCCGAGGAACTCCGGGCGCTGACTTATCTCATAGATGCGCTTTATCAGCCCCTGCCCGGCACCGTCGGCAGGATGTGCCTTACCCGAGAAGAAGAACAATACGGGGTGTTCGGGGTCGTTCACGATCTTGGAGAGGCGCTCCAAATCGGTGAAGAGCAGATGCGCGCGCTTGTAAGTGGCGAAACGGCGGCAGAAGCCGATCATCAACGCATTGGGGTTGATACGCTCCAAAAGCGATACCACGCGGGCAGGGTCTCCCTGATTGCGAAGCCATGTCTCCGTGAACTTCTCACGGATATAGTCGATGAGTTTTTTCTTCAAAGCCATACGAGTGCTCCATATTTCCGCATCCGGAACATCGTAGATGGCATGCCAAATCTCCTCATTGCTCTGGTCGGCCATGAACGAGGAATCGAAATACTTGTCGTAGAGCTTACGCCATCCTGTCGCTGCCCATGAGGGGAAATGCACGCCATTGGTAACATAGCCCACATGGTTCTCTTCGGGATAGTAGCCCTTCCAATAGTCGGCAAACATCTTCTGAGATACCCAACCATGAAGCTTGCTTACGCCGTTCACCTCCTGACAGGTGTTGCAGGCAAAGGTGGACATGCAGAACTTCTCGCCCTTGTCTTCCGGATTCATGCGTCCCATGCCGATGAACTCATCCCAAGTGATGCCCAGCATCTGGGGATATCCGCCCATATACTTGCCGAAGAGCTGTTCGTCGAAGTAGTCGTGGCCGGCAGGAACGGGGGTGTGCACGGTGTAGAGGGACGACGCGCACACCAGCTCCATGGCCTGATTGAAGGTGAGGCCCTGGGCCACATAGTCGCAAAGACGCTGCAAGTTGCAGAGAGCGGCATGGCCCTCGTTGCAATGATAGATTTCCTTCTGGATACCCAGTTTCTTAAGAGTAAGGATGCCGCCAATGCCCAGCAGGATCTCCTGCTTCAGCCGGTTCTCCCAGTCGCCACCATAGAGAGAATGGGTGATAGGCCTGTCGAAGTCGGAATTCATCTCGTTATCCGTGTCCAGCAGATAAAGCTTGATACGGCCTACATTCACGCGCCATACATAGGCATGCACCTGATAGTTCATATAGGGGACATCCACAACCACGGGGTTTCCTTCCTCATCAAGCTGCCGCTCGATAGGAAGAGAGTTGAAGTTCTGTGCCTCGTACTGAGCCACCTGCTGTCCCTCCATGTTCAGAGTCTGCGTAAAGTAACCGAAACGGTACAGGAAACCTACGGCACACATGTCCACATTACTATCAGAAGCCTCCTTCAAATAGTCGCCGGCCAGCATACCCAGGCCTCCAGAATAAATCTTCAATACCTGGTTAAGGCCATACTCCATACTGAAGTAAGCCACCGAAGGACGCTTGGCATCAGGCTTAACATCCATATAGGCACGGAATCTATTGTAAACATCGTTGATCTTTTTCATGATGGTACGATTCTTTACAATTGCCTCCTTGCGGTCGTAGTTCAGTCGCTCAAGAAGCAAAACCGGATTATGTCCCACCTCCTCATAAAGCTTATCGTCAAGGCTCTTAAACATATTGCGGGCATCGTAATTCCAAGCCCACCACATATTATGAGCCAACTCGTCCAAGCACTTCAACTCTTCAGGAAGCCTTGATTTGATTGTCAAGTTCTTCCATTGGGGTTCGTTTGAGTAATCTGACTTAATTTTCATCTTCTTTTGTATAATTTGTATTATTATTTCGTTATTCTCTTTCTGATGCTTTTCGCAATGCCATGTCGTAAGCCTGCTCGTAATACTTGATAAACTTGCTCCAAAGGGCTTTCTTGGAGAGTTTGTCGGCATGGTCCCGAGCTGCCTTGACCTGCTCTTCCGTAAATGTTGAATAAGCCATTACCGTATCCTTTATCCGCTCTGCCACCTCCTGATAATTATAGTCCGTGCGATGAATGACCTTCACGCCATCCTCTATTTCACTGTAACTTCCCTTGATGTGATTAGCCCAAAGGCCAAAGCCTGCCAAGTCGGTCGTGATGCAAGGCACCTTAAAGGCAATGGATTCAAGAGGAGTATATCCCCATGGCTCATAATATGACGGATAGACACACAAGTCGTTACCTAACACCACATCATAATATGGAAGATTCAGGATGCCGTCGCTGCCGGTGAGATAACAGGGAATGAAGATCACTTTCACCCGGCTATCCTTGTCATTGCGCATCCAAAGATAGTCCAACATGTTCTGGACCTTGTCGCGCGCAGGGTCATGAAGCCAATGCGTAACTACGGGATTATTAAGTGGAGTATCGTATCTGCACCCACGATTGAGCCTCTCTACCAAGTCTTGACGGGCAACACCCGACCATCCTGGCACTTCTATAAAGGCAACGACATTTTTCTTCTGGCTTGAATCGTTATTCAGTTGGTGCATGGCCTCTATAAAGACATCAATCCCCTTATTACGGAATTCATATCGACCGCTGGTAGAAACGATTAGTGTTTCATCATCAAAATCCGATCCCGTCAATGCATTTGCAACTTCAAGAAGGCGCTTACGGGCCACTCTTCTCTTCTTTACGAACGACGCGCCCCTCGGCACAAAGGTGTTGTCAAAACCATTGGGAAGAACAAAATCTACAGGCTTGTCTAACAATTCCTTGCACTCATTGGCGGTAATATCGCTCACAGTAGTAAAGCAATCCGCATATTTAGCGGTCTGTTTCTCTATGGAATGCTTGCTCTGCATATTCAATTCACCGGCCATTTGATCACCATTATAAGCAAAAAGATAATCATAGAGCGGCTTATTATTTCCTGCAATGCTTCTGCCGATACTTGTCGCGTGAGTTGTAAAGATTGTGCCGATTTCTGGCACATACTTTCTCACATAAAGCAAACCCAAGCCAGTCATCCACTCATTTCCCTGATAGACCACCAGTTTGCCTTTCCCGATTACATGATGATAGAAACTCTCAACAACCTTACCTGCGGCATACGAGAACATCGACGCTTCATCATAATCGCCATAGGCATGGAGGCTGTCTACTTGGAAATTCTCCCAAAAGCTGGCATATATGTCATTCTTGAGTTCAAAATAAGATTTGAAATCAACAAGGATTGCTATTGGGCGGCCAGGGATGTCCCAGCGACCAAGCCTTACATGAATACCTTCGTGCCGTGCTATGGACTTCCATTCCGCAAATAACGATTCGTCTTCTTTGAAATACGGGCAGACATTCGTATTATCCCAACAATCCGGACCAATAAATATTATCCGATCACTTATAATATTCTGTAATGTCTTCGCCCTCGAAGAAAGAACGGTATATATTCCACCAACCTTGTTACATACTTCCCAACTAGACTCTAGAATATAGTCAGGAAATAACATTCCTTTTGCCATAAAACTTTATTGTACAACCCTGCAAAGTTACGATAAAAAAAGCAAAATCACAATGATATGACGCGATATTTTACTCAAATCCTATGTTTTATTGATTTAAAACTTTATCTTTGTTGAAAATACGCAAAACAGGATGAAGAAAATAGTATTATCAATAGGACTCATAACCTTAGCCTCCTATTCCTTCGCGCAAGAAAATAGGCCGTTTAAAGGTTATTATGAGAATGAAGAATATAAGGTTTACCTGAAGTTTAACTTCTATGACAACAACCTAACTGTACCAGGACAGGAAATCTTTGGTAAATTGCCTGGTTTCCTCGGCGACAAGTTAGATGGTAGAAAGTGGCTCATCAGCGATGCTAAAATTATCAACAACAAAGAGGCCGATGTATCCATGATTAATGATGTTGGGAGCGAAGACCTCAAGGCAAAGATCCAATTATTAAACGACAGCACCTTGAGGCTTAAACAAGTCGAGGGGAGTGTTCTGAAAATCGCAAGATCCGGGAAATGGGTCAGGATTCCCAAA
>NZ_PYXG01000001.1:1352500-1840000 GCF_003043945.1 Prevotella sp. oral taxon 376 | reverse complement strand
CGGAACTTCACCCTGGACATGCGTAGATCACTTGGTTTCGCGTCTGCCGCTACCGACTAAAACGCCCTATTAAGGCTCGCTTTCACTGCGGATACGCCACTCAATGGGGCTTAACCTCGCCGGAAACGGAAACTCGTAGGTTCATTATGCAAAAGGCACGCCGTCACACGAATAACGTGCTCCGACCGCTTGTAGGCGCATGGTTTCAGGAACTATTTCACTCTTCTGCTAGAAGTGCTTTTCACCTTTCCCTCACGGTACTTATACGCTATCGGTCTCACTCGAGTATTTAGCCTTGCCGGATGGGCCCGGCGGATTCGCGCAGGATTACTCGTGTCCCGCGTTACTCAGGATACCGCTATGTCCCGTCATGCTTCGGATAAGGGGCTATCACCCGCTAAGGCCGCCCTTTCCAGGGCCTTCTCCTCACAATCAAGGTACAACGGCGCGGTCCTACAACCCCGAAAGGGCCAAAAAGACCCCTACGGTTTGGGCTCATCCCCGGTCGCTCGCCGCTACTGGGGGAATCATCGTTATTTTCTTCTCCTGCGGGTACTAAGATGTTTCAGTTCCCCGCGTTAGCTCCCGGAGCATAAACGCACCGGGTGACTGTCCTGCAGACAGACGGGTTGTCCCATTCGGAAACCTCCGGATCAATGGCCATTTGCGCCTACCCGGAGCTTATCGCAGCTTATCGCGTCCTTCATCGCCTGAGTGAGCCAAGGCATCCACCATGCGCCCTTAAATACTTTCGCGCGCCGCCCCAACGCCGAAAAGGCCAGGGGCGGGCCCGTACTTCCGGCCCACCTATATAAGGAGGGCCTTCCTCTACTTCATTGTCTTGCCTGTGTCAATATGTCAAAGATCTTACCAAACGGAACCCAAAAAGATGGGGCCGAGTCGTGGAGAATAACGGATTCGAACCGTTGACCCCCTGCTTGCAAAGCAGGTGCTCTAGCCAGCTGAGCTAATCCCCCGGGGAAACGGGAAAGGGACGTAGTCCCAGGCAGACTTGAACTGCCGACCTCCACATTATCAGTGTGGCGCTCTGACCAACTGAGCTATGGGACTGAAGGCCCGGGACCAGCCCGCGCGGCCCGCAACAGGCAAGGCGCGGCGGAGGACCATCCCCGAAAAAATATGGGAAAGAGAGAACAGGAAACAGGAGGGAAGAGAACCGAAAGACACACGGAAAAAACCCAATGCCGTCTCCAGAAAGGAGGTGTTCCAGCCGCACCTTCCGGTACGGCTACCTTGTTACGACTTAGCCCCAATCACCGGTTTCGCCCTAGGCCGATCCTCGCGGTCACGGACTTCAGGCGCCCCCGGCTTTCATGGCTTGACGGGCGGTGTGTACAAGGCCCGGGAACGTATTCACCGCGCCATGGCTGATGCGCGATTACTAGCGAATCCAGCTTCGTGGGGTCGGGTTGCAGACCCCAGTCCGAACTGAGGCCGGATTTAGGGATTGGGCCGGGCTCGCGCCCGGACGACTCTCTGTACCGGCCATTGTAACACGTGTGTAGCCCCGGACGTAAGGGCCGTGCTGATTTGACGTCATCCCCACCTTCCTCACACCTTGCGGCGGCAGTGTCCGAAGAGTGCCCGGCATGACCCGATGGCAACTACGGAGAGGGGTTGCGCTCGTTATGGCACTTGAGCCGACACCTCACGGCACGAGCTGACGACAACCATGCAGCACCTTCACTGAGACCCCGAAGGGAAGCGCCGTCTCCGGCGCCGTCCTCAGCAATTCAAGCCCGGGTAAGGTTCCTCGCGTATCATCGAATTAAACCACATGTTCCTCCGCTTGTGCGGGCCCCCGTCAATTCCTTTGAGTTTCACCGTTGCCGGCGTACTCCCCAGGTGGGATGCTTAACGCTTTCGCTTGGCCGAAGGCACCAAGTGCCAACGGCGGGCATCCATCGTTTACAGCGCGGACTACCAGGGTATCTAATCCTGTTCGATACCCGCGCCTTCGAGCATAAGCGTCAGTTGCGCTCCCGCCGGCTGCCTTCGCAATCGGGGTTCCTCGTCATATCTAAGCATTTCACCGCTACACGACGAATTCCGCCGGCGTTGCGCGCACTCAAGCCCCCCAGTTCGCGCTGCAGGCCGGGCGTTGGGCGCCCGGGTTTCACAACACGCTTAAGGGGCGGCCTGCGCTCCCTTTAAACCCAATAAATCCGGATAACGCCAGGACCTTCCGTATTACCGCGGCTGCTGGCACGGAATTAGCCGGTCCTTATTCGCGCGGTACCTGCAAAGGGGAACACGTTCCCCAATTTATCCCCGCGCAAAAGCAGTTTACAACCCATAGGGCCGTCATCCTGCACGCTACTTGGCTGGTTCAGGCTTCCGCCCATTGACCAATATTCCTCACTGCTGCCTCCCGTAGGAGTCTGGTCCGTGTCTCAGTACCAGTGTGGGGGACCTTCCTCTCAGAACCCCTACCGATCGAAGCCCTGGTGGGCCGTTACCCCGCCAGCAAGCTAATCGGACGCATCCCCATCGACCGGCCGGAAAAATACCTTTCATCCTCATCGGAGGACCTCAGAGGACTACATGGGGGATTAGGCCGCCTTTCGACGGGTTATACCCCGGCCGGGGGCAGGTTGGATACGCGTTACTCACCCATTCGCCGGTCGCCATCATCGGTTGCAAGCAACCGACATGATGCCCCTCGACTTGCATGTGTTAAGCCTGTAGCTAGCGTTCATCCTGAGCCAGGATCAAACTCTCCATTGTAAAAAATCATGTGGCGGCGCCAAATTCCCAAAAAAGGAAACGGCGCGCGCCGATCCGGTCAGAACGGCTATCCGGAATCCGTGGAATCTTCCCAATACCAATCAAGGAAAAGGGAAAAACGGACTCTTCCTGAAAAATGACAGGCAAAAACCAAACCGGGCAACGAGCGCCGGGAAGGAGAATGCCTGGACTTCCTGTACTACCTGTCTCTCTATGTAAGAATGCCAAAGAACGAAAAATATCAAGCTAACGACCCGCAAAATGGGCGAAAGCGAGTGCAAAGGTAACACAAAAAAAACAACCGGCCAAACTTTGGGGGAGATAATTTCAGGAATAAGGAAAAGTTTTCGGAAATGTTGACAAAACAAAAGGAAAGGGAAAAAAGGAGGGAAAGCATACATTATTATATATAAAAGGGGACAGGGGGGAGCGGGAAAGCAATGAAAAAAGGAACGAAACCGGCGGGATCGGCAGACAAAACCGGCGGGATTGACCGACAAACTCGCCGGGATCGGCAGACGAAATCGGCGGGATCGGCAGGCCGGGGACGGCAGGAAAAAGGCTAACGAACGGACTCGACCGTATAGGAAAAACTGTGAGACTCGTAATAGCCGAGGTTGTACGAGAAGTATAAAGTAAACTGCGCCAGACTATAATAATGCGGCTCCTTATGAGGTTTCCTTCTCTATCCCAGCCTATTTGTTTTCTCATAAAATACTTGCATATATCAGAAATTTTTCGGAACTTTGCTCCATCAAAAGCTAATAATCTTTTTAAAATACCCAGAAGATGAGAAAAGCATTCTTAACAATTATCACCCTTATGACCTTAGTGCCCGTTGTCGCACAAGCGCAATCTGCAAAAACAGCCAAGCTCGACAGCATTGCCAACAAGCTTTTTGACGAAGGAAACTACGAGAAATCAATGGAGATACGCCAAAAACATCTCGCCGCCCTAAAGGAGGAAGTAGGCGAAAGCGACTCCACCTATATCGTCAAGCTGATACAATTGGGCAAATGTTATTATCGTACCAAGCAGCTTGACCAAGCACTGATAACAGCCCAGCAAGTGGTGGACCTCTACGGAAAGCACATCAGTACCACCGACAAGAACTACGCCTTTGCCCTGGATAATCTCGCCCTCTACCAGAGTACGGCCGAGAAGTATACAGAAGGATTGGCCAATGCCCAAAAAGCCCTTGGCGTTTACCAGAACTTTCATGAGAACGACCACGATATGGCGGTCATTCAGCTGCATGTAGCGGAACTCGCCAACTTCTGTGGCGACACCAATAAAGCCATTCAGCACGAACTGCTTGCCCTCAACATACTCAAGAATCTCTATGGAGAACACTCCGACAAATATACTGATGAAGCTGAATATCTATGCAAATACTATGAAAAGAACGGCGACAAGGCCAAAGCTAAAGAACTTTCAGAGCGCATAGAGACCTTGAAAAAAGAGACAGAAGCCGGCGAGCGCGACCTGCCACAGGCCGTGGAATTCACCTCGGCCGCCGTTGCCCGCGACCACAATCGTGATGCCGCGAGATGCATAGAATATTTCTTCAAGCACTATATAACCGATCCGAAAATCAATGATGCCGCCACTTACATCATGAACTGGTCGGAAGCCACCGAAGACAGCCATGTGGTAATCGGCGAGAACGAGTCCAAATTGATGGGAAATGAGAAGTCGATGGCCTATTTTATAGCCTATATAGCCGGATGCAGCAAATACGCCCTTGCCACCGGAGAAGCCGATTTTAGTCTCAACACCTTCAAGGACGCCATGGTAGATGTACTCAATTACTATCAGGCTAACAAGCAATATACCGGCGAGGTGAAATACCTTGAGCAATATATCAAGGCATACAAAAAGGGTCTCGAGAAATTAGAAGCGCTCCTGGAGAAGAATTTTCCCGGAAAGTTGAATGGCGAAATGATTGAAAAGATCAAGAAAGGAGAGTCTGTAAAAATTGAGAAGGAAGCCCCGAAAGCATAAGCCCAGAACCCACAAAAGGTGGAAACCGATCCTCCTTTCGCATAACCTGACATACAAAGAATCCATTTAAAATGAAGACCAAAATCATATCCACCATCACCCTGTGCCTCCTTTTGGCACTGAACGCCATGGCGCAACATCCCGAGTCAGACGCCCCCAGCTTCGGCGACCTACTGAAAATACACCCTTGGAGACAGGCTCGGATCGCCTATTTCGGCGATTCCGTCACCGACCCGAATATCCCATCCACTCAAAAGAAATACTGGAAATATCTAGAAGAATGGCTTCATGCCACCAGCTATGTCTATGCCGTGAACGGTCGGCAATGGGATGATATCCCCAACCAGGCCGACAGCCTTAACAAAGAACACGGCTACCAGTTTGATGCCATACTGATATTCATCGGAACAAACGACTATTATGCCGATCTGCCCATCGGTGTTTGGCACACCGAATCCAAAGAACAAACTCACATTAAGCGGTGGCACCAGCCTCGACAGACCGTTACGCGACTCAGAAGACATTTCGACTACAACCCACAGACACTGAAAGGGCGCATCAACATCGCCATGAGAAAGATCAAGACCATGTATCCCGACAAGCAGGTGGTGATACTCACCCCACTCCATCGCGCGCTCTTTAACTATAAAGACAAGAACATACAGCTAGATGAATCCTATCAGAACGGAGCAGGGCTCTATCTCGATGAGTATGTGAAAGCCATCAAAGAGACACAAGAGGTATGGGCCGTTCCCGTGATAGACCTCGGCAATCTCTCCGGCCTATTCCCACTCATCACGGAGCAAACAAAGAAGTTCAATGCCCCGGGCGATCTCTTGCACCCCAACAATTACGGGCACAAAATCATGGCGCAAACCCTGCTTTACCAGCTTTTCAGTCTGCCCTGCCGTTTCTGAAGCATCTTGCCCAAGCTCGGCAGACGACACGGCAAATGACGAGAGACTTGCTCAGCCCGGGCAAGAGTAGACCATCTCAATGCTGACACTCTATTCATCAACGACTTCACACAGCATGTAGACAATCCCTACCTACAGACTTAGCTTCAAAAGATCCATTCGGGTATCGATATAAATTTCCTTGCCAACAGAAAACACTTTGTCTATATCAGTATTCGCATATTTTCCTTTATTGTCGATATTTACACTATATTGATATCTCCCTGTTTCCAGAGAATAAACATCTACTATAAACCGCTTTTCCATTCTTGGAATCCTATAAGAAAAAACATACACAAATTGTCCTTTTACAAAAGAAGACACATTCGAATTGAAAGCTTTACCACGCTCATATATATAATATTCCTTGTAGCGTATTATTGACGGACACGGGACATTGTCATTTGTATGGATGTCTTTCATAAAACGCCCTTTAGCATCAAACACCAAGACAGATGGCAAATGTCGAAAAGTATAAGTAACATAGTTACCTATCTTCAGGAATACACCATCAAAAGCTAGTCCTTTTTCATAAATATTAGAATAGTCGCACGATGGAGCATATTTAAAAGTCATAAAGGATATTGACTGCCCATCTTTGCCTGAAGGATAGCAAGAAAACGCAAATGGGGCAGAAGTCTTTGAACCGACTGGTCCAAATGACAAACAATAGTGATTGTTCAACTCGACGGAGTCCACTTTCTTACTCTTGCTTCCCTGCAAGAAATCCAAACTATCTGGTCGGGGCAGTTCTTCCAAGTTCCATTTAACAGTATTATCAGAATATTTCCTACAAAATAGATAAGTATCTTGAGCATTGCCTACTCTATTATATATAAGGAAAATAAATAATATCAAAAACATCACCAGTACTATGCTGACGCATAGAAAAACACTTTTATATTTTTCCATAAAACCTTTTATAAATCAAATAACTTATAACAACAATGATAGCACTATTAATTAGCAGATGCCACCAAAATGGGAGACCATTTAGGATTCCCCCACAACCACAAATTTCATAGAGGGAGAAAAAATACAAGATACAAATATAACAAGTAAAACAGAGCATCATCAGCCACGAAGCTATTAAGCCTATGCTTTCTCTAAATAATAATAAGGCTATGCACGTCCCCTCCAATACCAAGGCCAAGTAAGCAACGGCATCAACCATCCAACCTCTAAACAAACCCGTTTTTGCGATATTCAGCATAAAGCTATCTATATCTAATACTTTATTTATAAAAGTATAAGAAAAGAACACTATCAATAATAGCAACAAGAAACTATATAAACTTCTTTTCTTCAAAATCAAAGAATTTAGCAATCAATACGATGCAAAAATAATAGTTTTCCCGAATTGAAGAAGGAGAAATTAACAAATATCGAATATTTAACTTTTTTTAAAAAAGAAAAAGGTTTATATATATAAAAAAAACTTATCTTTGTACTAATACGAATCAATACATATTAAACATGGACACAAAACCGCAATGGCATGCGGAATGTTTTTAGCCGTAGCTTTATTGCTTACCCCTGCACAAGCAGGAAAAAAAAACATCTACTAACACACCAATAAAAGCATCCCTGTCATCTCTTAATGCATTTACACGATACAAAGGAGAGTGCGTTGGTAGTGGCGCATGCATGGAAGACAGTTCTAGAATTTGGTATGGAAAATGGCATGAATATTAAATTGGGACAAAGCTATTCATTTATCCACTCTTCATTCAATTGGTGGAGAGTGGGTGTTTTAGTTACAGCAATTCTTTTTTGTCTAAAAAGTAGTGGCCAGTCAGTCATAAACTTAACCATTAGCAATAGTCAGAAAAACAAGATTTCCAATCTAACAGTCAGATTTACAGCCTGCGATAGTACATTCAAGCACGACACAAACCTTAACGGGAAAGTTTCTTTTACCGTAAAATCGCCAATATGCAAGCAGGTAAGGATACAAATAGAAAGCAAGTTTTACGAAAACTTAGATACTGCTATCACCATTTATACGCCTTCGGTCAATCACTGCATATACCTACAGGATAAAGCCCAGAAAATAAAACAGGTTGAAGTGGTAGCCTATCGCCGCATCGCCAAAAATGATGCACAAAAGAGCATCTATCAAATAGACACCCGAGGCATGTTGAAAACCACCAAGGCCGACAGGGCACTCTCATTCCTCCCCGGCATCGTGGCCAGCAACGATACCTATACGCTGGTAGGGCAAAACCGCAGATGCAGAGTCAAGGTTGATGGAAGGAACGCCACTAACGAAGAACTGAAAACCATCAGTGCCAGAGATATAGAGCGCGTGGAGGTGCACGAGATGACCAAAGATGATGACAGCGGTACTGCCGGTGAAATAAATATCATCAAGAAACAACGGCAACATCCCCGGGCTTACGCACGTCTCTCCACATGGACGGGCATGTTGCACCCACAAGTAGGTACTTACAATAATTTCGGGTTCCAAAACAAGAAGTGGGACATCATGGCTTCATTCAACCTTGTATGCCATACGCAGAAGTCGGAGAACAACATAACTCGATATTTCAGCGACACACCGACACAGCGACTCACGCTCCTAAGAACCATCAAAACACGGCAGGATGCAGAGTACATTAAGCTCAATCACTTCGCTACAGATCGACTCACTATAACAGCTGCCGCCTTTCATAGCGGATACCCGGCCGATGCTACAGACTCCGGTTCCGATTTTAACGGTGCAGACTATCAGCGCACCAGCAACGAGAAGATAGACCACTATGGCGGATACACAAACATAGGATACAAGATGAACAGCCGAAACACATTGACCATCAAAGGCAACTATTACTACTATCGTTACGCCATAGCTTATCCTGGCAGCGATATTGAGAGTTACCGTTCGGCCATGCGAGAATATACAGGCGAACTGCTTTGGGAGAACCGTATCCGTCTATTCGGTCACGACCATGACATCAATGCCGGATTCAAGAATGTATACCGGCAGAACACCACCTCATCCGCACTCGGCAGACACACCGACTATTCCATCCAACAATTATATCTTACAGAGCATTATGCCTTCACACAGGACCTGTCTGTCTATGCCATACTCAAAGGTGAGACCGACAACCTGCGCGGCAGACACGACTATGTCTTTCTGCCATCCCTGCGATTCAATTATAATCTTAAGAAGGGAGGATCGCTATCAGCCGGCTACCAACGGCGCATCACTCGCCCAAGCGTAGACCATCTCAATGCCGACACTCTATTCATCAACGACTTCACACAGCATGTGGGCAATCTCGATCTACAATCGCAATACAACGATGCAATCAGCATGTCGTGGCGTAGACAGATACGCAACGCTTACCTCACTCTGACAGCCAACTACGAGGACGAATCACATGTGATAAGCCAAATCTATATAACACCCGACAATTATAATGCTACAACCTATGCTAACATCGGCAGCAGCAAATATACAGCCGTATCGGCTAATTACTCCCAGCGCTTCTGCAAGAACCGTATGAATGTATCGCTATCGCTTACTGGCTTCCACCGCTCATACGAACTCGACGGAACATACCGTGAGCAAACACTCATGCAGACCTCCAAGGGATGGGGATGGACCAGCAACCTGAACATGAGTTATCTCAGTACCAAAGGGTGGATGTATATGTTGTCGGCCAACTATCGGCCTAAGAGTTACAGTCTCAACGGCATATTCCACCGAAATCCGCAGTTATTCCTCACCATCAGCAAGAACCTCTTCAAGGACCGCCTCGAACTGGAACTGAACTTCCTTAACTCGCTGGTATATTGCTGGAATACGCGCAGCGATACCTATTTCCGCAACATGCATCAGCAATCGATACGCCGACTGTATGCCAACAACATAACTATCACGGTGGCTTGGAACATAGGCAAGCAATTCAGAGGACGGAGCGCTGCCAGTAGCATCAGCAACGATGATATCACCACCAAGAAAGGGGAATAATCAAGGGCGTAAAATGCCACCTTTGCCACAATCTCCAACACAAGATGAAACATCTTCTATCCATCGGCCTGATGCTTGTCCTTGTAGAATGCAGCACAAGAAATGCCACTACGGCTACGAAATCCGACAGCGAGAGACTATTGAAGACCGACAGGCCTGCCGCCGTAAGCAACACCATTTACAGCTCTCCCGAAAGCGTTACGGATACCACCATGGGGGCCTGGCACATCCATTTGCGCGTAGCGCCCAATGAGTTGGTCATCGATCCAAAGTCCGACTACCCCGTGCGAGATAACTCCGCCTTCCTCACTCTGTACAAGGACGGCCTGTTGCTGTGCAAAAATAAAGAACTACGCACTAAGACTTTCGTAGGCAAAGAGGGTGAATTTCAGTTACAAGGAGTTGCTCCTCTGTTCACCACCGACAACACCCTCTATTTGCAAACGTGGGACTGCATACCGGAAACAGACGACTGCTGGAACATGCTCTACTGCTACAATCTCGGCAGGAAGCCAGACCTCTATGTGCTCACCATGGAGATGGGCGACGAGGAATGCGACATTATCAACGACCTCAGCGAATTCATGACCCTCTATCTGCATCAGAAGAAAGTGGCACAGCCCACCGTAGGACAACTCAAACCGCTCTTCAAGCGATACCTGCGCCCCTCGCTCGTCAGCCGGCTTCTTGCTAGCGACGGGCATGCCGATGACGAGCTGATCCTTCAAGGGCTCTCCTCCATCGACTACGAGACGGCGTTGCAGTCGCTTGAGATAGACTGCGACTCGACCAAGACGGCAACCGTGAAGTTCAAGACAACCAAGCATCGGAGGGACACCGTCGGCCTGACCGTGAGGTGCGAGATACAAGACTCCACGGCATATCAGTTTGGAGACAAGACCGAATACTACCCCAATTACCGATTCGCGGAGTTCAAAAGAAAATAGCAAGCCCGTTCTCCCCGCACCCCATACGCCGATGCACCCTGCCGGAAAAAGCATCAGCAGAGGCTGGAATCACAGAACGGAGGCAACGGAGACCGTGCAATGCCGGCCTATCGCAGAATGACTGACAGGTTTCCCGTAAGCCTTGACGCTATCCCCGGTGATAGGCCGCTCATAATACAAGTAAGAATGGGAGACAATGGCATCATCACCCGCAGGCAGAATCTCTACCTAGCAGCCCCCGCTATAGTTCACCGAGCGAATCGTCTTGCAGTTCACGCGCCGCAACAAAGCCCCTATCCTGCTCACCGAAGCCTCTGTCCAGCCTAACTCCTTGAGCCCGTTTCGGTATTCGGGAGAGCCTCTTCTTAATTTCAAATGAACCGACCGCTCCCCGGCTTCCTCGTCGATAAGATACGGTGTCTTGCCCACGAAAACAAAATCACTGTCCTCCCCAATCGTCAGTTCCATTTGGTAGTTCCCCACATCATGATGTCTTAATTGAAGGCTGAAGGCTGCTATCAGTTCGGCAAAATCCTCTTCATGCTTGTTAAAGTTGCCGACAAGTCCCTCATAACTATTCTCATCATGAGCGCATTGCGACATTAGAAGCGCCAACAGTAGCAGTAATCCCCGGCTGGTTATATTCCTTAATCTATTCATCATTATTGCCTTTAACTTCATTTCCATATAGCAAGTCCGACACCAGACCCTTAGCCTACAGGCTGCTCCTAAGCCTCGAGCCGTCCTCGAACACCACTTCCACGGCCACGGGGCTTTCTTTCACGGAATCAACCACCGCGACGAACCGGGCTGCATATCCGCCACGGAAAAGACTGTTATCGTTTATCCCCCTCACGAGAGAGTCTATTCCGAGGGTTTCAGAAGTCGTGCGGCTTCCCGTTCCGATGTCTCCGCAAGCCGTGCCCTCCGCATCCGGCAAGACACGGACGGGCGAGGTGATTGCCTGCCGGTGGTCGTCATAGAATGTGATGGCGCGAATCTTTTTCTCAAGTCCATAAATGCCGGGCTGCAACCCGCCAATGAACAATCCATACTCGGGATTGGAATAGCGGACGGAAAACGACACGAGGTAATATCCGGCACCATCTTTCTGGCTGTCGGGCGAGACTTTCTCCATGGTCAAACCCGCTATATAATAATTGCGATAATGCCTATCCGTCAGCACGAGGACAATCAGCACCACCGAAACGATAATGCCCGCCAGTATGAACAGGAATTTCCTTCTCATGATTCGTCGGCTTTATTTTTTGTAATCCATTGTTGGTTCCATCTTCTTCAGAACTTCCCTCCATCTGTTTTCTGCCCACCACAGACACGGCCGAGTGGCACCCATCCAGGGCAAAAATAGCTAAAAAATGGACGGGAACCTAATTCTCCTTTGTTTTTCTGCTCCGAATATGACTATTTTAACATATCTATAAATTTATATCTTGCGGCTACCCCAGTTTGCCCGAAAACCCGCTATTCACTTTTGGGAAAAGCGGAAAGATGCCTTATCTTTGCAGTCAGAATCCGGAAAGGCAAGGGCGAGGAATGCTGCCAGCCGTTATCCGCCCGACGAAATCGGCGAGATTGTGGGACGAAATCGGCGAAATCGTGGGACGAAATCGGCGAGATTGTACGACAAAATCGGCGATTTTGTCAAGCGGGAAACGGTCTCCTGCCCCCGGAACGGAAATCTATCCGACCGAAAGAACACATTACCAACTTAAATTCAAACACACTATGGCAATTTTAATCAAGCTCATGAGAAACAGGATGCCGCACGACAAGAACAGCGGCAAGTGGTTTGCAAAGACCGTATCGACGGGCGAAGCTCACACCGAAGACATCGCCCGGAAGGTAGAGGCGGACACCACCTTCACCCGAGGAGAGGTGAAAGGGATGATGGACGCACTCACAGACACCATGACCGAGATGCTGCAAGACGGGAAGACCGTGGTCATCGACGGCTTCGGGCGGTTTCGCCTGACGGTGGAGAGCCTGTCGGCCGAGAAGCCGGAAGCCTTCCACATCGGCACGAACATCAAGGGCGTAAAATGCCACTTCCTGCCCGTGGGCAGGAAGAGCGGACGCCACGGCCGGCTGAAAAAGACATTCTGCGAGAACACCGAGGTGAAGTTTGCCCCGATGAACGCCGTGGAGAAGTAAGCCCGGCGCGGGTGGGCACATCACTCATAGACTTCGTCGATGCCGTTCAGGTCTACGCTCGTCTCATCCTTGGCACACGCGTTGAAGTCCTCGGGGATGTCGAATACCGCATTCTCATTGTAGGGCAGCGACGCATCCTTATACACCTTCTGCATATAGAGTGCCCAGATGGGCAGGGCCATCGTGGCTCCCTGCCCCATCGACATGGAGTCGAAGTGGATGTCGCGATCCTCTCCGCCCACCCAGCAGCCGCTCACGAGCTGTGGCGTGAAGCCCACGAACCAGGCGTCGGAATTGCGATTGGTGGTGCCAGTCTTGCCTCCGATCTGCCCCGTGAAGTTGAACCGATGGCGCAGCCGGCCGGCCGTGCCCTCGTCGACCACGGCCATCAGCTCCTCCAGCATCTTGTAACAGCTCTGCGAGCTGATGACCTCGTTCATGCGGGGTTGGAACTTCGCGATGATGTTTCCCTCGTTGTCCTCGATACGGGAAACGAAGAGCGGAGCGCACCGGATGCCGTTGTTCGCGAAGGTGGTGTAGGCACTCACCATCTCGCCGACCGACACATCGCACGGCCCGAGGCACAACGACATGGAGGCGTGGATGTCGGGATTGTTGATGCCGAACTCGTGGAGCAGGCTCACGAACTGCTGCGGGTTGAGCTGGCTCATGAGATAAGCCGAGATCCAGTTGTTCGATTGGGCCAGTCCCCACTTCAGGGTTACCATCGATCCGTAGCGCCGGCGGGAGGTATTGCGCGGTGTCCAGGGCTTTCCTGCCACGATATAGGTGCGCTGCACATTGGGAGCAAGGTCGCAGGGAGAAAACCCATTCTCCATCGCCAGCGAATAAAGGAACGGCTTGATGGTGGATCCCACCTGACGGCGGCCGCCCATCACCATGTCGTACATGAAGTGGTTGTAGTCCAGTCCGCCCACATAGGCTTTCACATAGCCGTCCTTGGGATCCATGCTCATGAATCCCGCGCGGAGGAACGACTTGTAGTAGCGAATGGAATCCAAAGGAGTCATCGTGGTGTCTATCTCCCCGTGATAGGTAAACACTGTCATGGGCGTCCTCGTACGGAAGGCCGTGCGAATCTCCTCGTCGCTTGCGCCGGCCGCTTTCATGGCCCGGTAGCGCTCGCTCTGGTTCATCGAGCGGTTCAGGATCTGGCGAACTTCCTTGGCGGTAAGCTTGTCGGTGAACGGAGCATTCGGCTTGCGACGGTTCTCGGCGGAGAACTTAGGCTGCAGGAACCTGGCCACATGGGCGTAGACAGCCTCCTCGGCATATTGCTGCATCCGCGAATCGATGGTCGTATAGACCTTCAACCCGTCGGTATAGACATTGTAAGGCTTGCCGTCGGATTTGAAATTCTTGTTGCACCAGCCATACAACGGGTCTGACACCCAGGCTATCGAGTCGAATACATACTGGTTCTGATTCCAGGATGGATAGTCGTCGCGGTCAGGACGCTTGGCCATCATATACTGGCGCAGGAACTCGCGGAAGTAGGTTGCCGTGCCATCCTTATGGTCGATGCGATGGAAGTTGAGCTTCAGCGGCTCCGCGCGGCAGGCGCGGTATTCCTCCGCGGAGAGGAAGCCCGCCTTCCGCATCTGCCCGAGAACCACATCGCGGCGCTCCTTGCTGCGCTCCGGAAAGCGCACGGGATTGAAGAGCGCCGGGTTCTTACACAGCCCAATCAGCGTGGCGGCCTCGCAGACCGTAAGGTCCTTGGGCTCCTTGTTGAAGTAAGTATTTGCCGCCGTCTTGATGCCGTCGGCGTTATGCAGGAAGTTAAACTTATTCAGATAGAGGGCTATAATCTCCTCCTTGGTGAAGTTGCGCTCAAGCTTGACGGCGATGACCCACTCCACCGGCTTCTGGAAAAGCCGCTCCAGCGAAGAGTGGGCGACCGAGGAATAAAGCTGCTTGGCCAGCTGCTGGGTGATGGTGGAGCCTCCACCGGCACTCTCCTGCCGGAAGATGCCACGCTTGACCACGGCGCGCCCCAACGCCACGAAGTCTATCCCCGAATGGTCGTAGAAGCGCTCGTCCTCGGTAGACACCAGCGCGTGGACCAGATGGGGCGACAACTTGGAATAGGGAATGATGATGCGGTTCTCGTGATTGGCGCTCCATGTGCCCATCACGATGCCGTCGGAAGAATACACTTGGGTGGCCGACCGGTCGAGCGGATTCATGATATCCGCCATCTCGGGCATGTATCCCACCCAGCCTTTCCATATCGCGACGAAAGCCATCAACGAGATGCCCACGATCAAGACAAGAGCTATCCAGAGGAAGCGTATAAACAATTTTCTCATTTGCCAATATCCATAAATATATGCAAAAATACAATTTTTCTTTTGAAATAACATCATTAAATTAAAAATTATATGTAACTTAGCGGTCGAATCAGAACTATCGACTCGCGACATGACGGAAAAACATGACTTTGTAACAATTGCCGATCTTTCGAAGAAGAAGCTGCTCTATCTGCTCGAAATGGCGCAGGAATTCGAGAAACATTCCAATCGGGAACTACTGAAGGGGCAAGTCGTGGCCACACTTTTCTTTGAACCTTCCACCCGCACGCAGCTCAGCTTCCAGACGGCGGCAAATCGGCTTGGCGCAAGGGTCATCGGCTTCTCGGACGCCAAGACCTCCAGCACCACCAAAGGAGAGACCCTGAAGGACACCCTGCTCATGGTGAGCAACTATGCCGACATCATCGTCATGCGGCACTACATAGAGGGGGCGGCCCAATATGCCAGCGAAGTGGCTCCCGTGCCCATCATCAATGCCGGCGACGGGGCCCACATGCACCCCTCACAATGTCTGCTCGACCTCTATTCCATCTATAAAACTCAAGGGACACTCGACAATCTGAACATCTATCTGGTAGGAGACTTGAAGTATGGGCGTACGGTTCACTCGCTCATCATGGCCATGCAGCACTTCAATCCCACCTTCCACTTCATTGCGCCAAAGGAACTTGCCATGCCCCAGGAGTATAAGCTCTACTGCAAAGAGCACGGAATCCGGTATCAGGAGCATACTGCATTCAACGACAAAGTCATCGCCGATGCCGACATTCTCTATATGACGCGCGTGCAAAAAGAACGCTTCTCCGACCTCATGGAATACGAGCGTGTGAAGAATGTGTATATCCTGAAGAACGAAATGCTCGGCCTGGCCAAGCCAAACATGAAAATCCTGCACCCGCTTCCGCGAGTGAACGAGATCGCATATGATGTGGACGAGAATCCGCATGCCTACTACATCCAGCAAGCCAAGAACGGGCTCTACGCCCGCGAGGCCATCTTCTGCTATTGCCTCGGCATCACATTGGACGAGATTAAGAACGATAAAACCGTCATCGAACCATGAATAAGAAAGAACGACTGGTAGCTGCCATTGAGAATGGCACCGTTATCGATCATATTCCTGCCGAGAAAACCTATCAGGTGGTGTCAGTTCTTGGCCTGGAAAAACTCACCACCCCGGTTACCATCGGCAACTATTTTGAGTCCAAGAAAATCGGAAAGAAGGGAATCATCAAGGTCTCCGACAGGTTCTTTACCGACGCAGAGATCTCACAATTGTCGGTTGTCGCCCCCAAGGCAGTGCTCAACATTATCCACGACTATGAGGTTTCAGAGAAGAAAATGGTGGAAACGCCCAACGAAATCAGGGGAATCGTGAAATGCAACAACCCTGTCTGCGTCACGAACAATGAGCCTATGGAGACCGTATTCAATGTCGTCGACAAGGAACACGGCATCATCAAGTGCCGTTATTGCGACAAGGAACAGGACATCAGCAAAGTAAAACTCTGCTGAAGAACAAGAATCACATACTTAAAACACCCTATAATATTATGAGAAAAGACAATGAGATTTTCGATTTAATCGAAAGAGAACATCAACGCCAGCTAAGAGGAATGGAACTTATCGCCTCAGAGAACTTCGTCAGCGACGAGGTCATGCAGGCAATGGGAAGCTATCTTACCAACAAATATGCCGAAGGGCTTCCGGCTCACCGCTACTATGGCGGCTGCCAAGTGGTAGACGAGGTGGAGAATCTGGCCATCGAACGAGTAAAGAAAGTCTTCGGCGCGGACTTCGCGAATGTACAACCGCACTCCGGGGCACAGGCTAACCAGGCCGTTCTTCTCGCTGTCCTGAAGCCCGGCGACACCTTTATGGGACTCGACCTCGACCAGGGCGGGCATCTTTCGCATGGCAGTTCGGTCAACACATCGGGCATTCTCTACCACCACATCGGCTACACCCTCGACAGGGAGAGCGGCCGCGTGGACTATGACGAGATGGAGCGACTGGCCTTGGAGAACAAGCCAAAGTTGATTATCGGTGGCGGAAGCGCCTATAGCCGGGAGTGGGACTATGCCCGCATGCGTAAGATCGCCGACGAGGTAGGCGCCTTGCTGATGATCGACATGGCGCATCCCGCCGGACTGATAGCTGCCGGCCTGCTCGACAACCCCGTTAAATATGCCGACATTGTTACCACTACGACCCACAAGACACTGCGTGGACCACGCGGAGGAGTCATCATGATGGGCAAGGACTTCCCCAACCCGTGGGGCAAGACGACCAAGAAAGGCGAGGTAAGGATGATGAGTTCGCTCATCAACAGTGCCGTTTTCCCTGGCATACAAGGCGGCCCGTTAGAACATGTCATCGCCGCCAAGGCTGTCGGGTTCGGCGAGAATCTGCTACCTTCATGGACGGAATATGCCACGCAGGTTAAGAAAAACGCCGCCGTTCTGGCCCAGGCCTTGACCGATAAGGGATTTGCCATCGTAAGCGGCGGTACAGACAACCACTCCATGCTGCTCGACCTGCGTCCTAAATATCCGGAGCTGACAGGTAAGGTGGCTGAAAATGCCCTTGTCGCGGCAGACATCACAGTCAACAAGAATAAGGTTCCCTACGATGAGCGTTCCGCATTCCAGACCTCCGGCATCCGCCTTGGAACGGCCGCGATGACCACCCGCGGAGCCAAAGAAGACATGATGCTGTTGATCGCCGACCTCATCGACGAGGTGCTGGAGGCGCCGGAGAACGAACAGGTTACGGCAAGAGTCCGCGAGAAAGTGAACGCGACCATGAAGGATTATCCTCTGTTCGCATACTAAACTCCAACGGCAGACCACGCTCAAGGGGGCAGGTTCTCAATCGAGAAGCCTGCCCCCTTGAATGTGGATATACCCTTCAACCATTGTCCTCACTGGTCAAGACCGGCAGGGAAATGTGATAACGCACCGCAAGAAAACGGATCAGGCAGATAAACAAGAATGTCGCCAGTGCCGTAATGCCGACATTCACTCCAAACTCTATCATGCCCCAATAAAGCAATCCACCCCCGATGCTTGCGCTCGCATAAATCTCTTTCTGGAAAATGACAGGCTGCTTGTTCAGCAGGATATCACGGATGACCCCGCCCGCAGCTCCTGTTATACAGCCCATGATGACCGCAACCCAGAAAGGATGGCCCAAGGCCAGTGTCTTCTGGATGCCTGCTATGGTGAAAAGCGCCAATCCGAGAGTATCAAACACAAACCATGCGTTGTCCAAAGGACGAAGATACTTCTTAAAGGCAACCACAAACACCTGGGCCAAGGCGGTACAGATGAGATAGGCGGGAGAGGTCATCCAGAACGGCGTAACACCCAACATCACATCGCGGATGGTACCTCCGCCGATGGCTACGGCAACTCCACAGACAAAGCCTCCGAACCAATCGAACTTCTGGCCGGCAGCATGACGGATGCCCGAAATGGCAAAAGCAAATGTACCGACAAACTCCAAGACTTGCTGAACCGTGCGGACAAACTCTAAATCGGCGTACAGAGTCATGGCTATCCGTTGACTACATTCTGAGGATTTCCCTCTTCGAAAGCCCTCACATTTGCCACCGCTATCCTCATCAGGCGAGCTCGGGCCTCACGGGTAGCCCATGCCACATGGGGAGTAAGATACGCATGAGGCTGCGAAAGCAAAGGATTGTCGGCAGCGGGAGGCTCCGAGCACATCACATCTGCGCCATACGCCCCCAACTGACCAGATGCCAAGGCGTCGGCCACATCCTGCTCATTGACCAGCGGGCCACGGCCAGTATTAATCAGAATAGCCCCGTGCTTCATCCGATGGAGGCTGTCTTTATTGATCAGTTCACGGGTTTCCGAAGTCAACGGACAATGCAAGGTGAGAATATCGCTCACGCCCAGGAGACCTTCCATCGTGGTCTTTTGTATCCCCTCCGGGAGGTCGGCAGAGTTCCTGCTGGTATACGCGAAGACATCCATTCCGAAGTCGCGGGCAATCCGCGCGACCTTGCATCCGATGTTCCCAAGCCCCACGATGCCGATGGTCTTGCCGGCCAACTCATGGATGGGAGCATCCCAGTAGCAGAAGTCAGGATTCCGGCTCCACCGCCCCTCACGGTTCTGACGGGCGAAGCTGTCCACCTTGTTCGTTATATTCAATATGTGGGCAAACACCATTTGGGCCACGCTGTCGGTGCTGTAGGCAGGAATGTTGCAGACCGTGATGCCCCGCTCCCTTGCCGCCTCGGTATCAATGATGTTGAATCCCGTAGCCAGGACTCCTATCATTTTTAACTTCGGCAACTTTGAAAGCATATCCGCATGGAACGGGACCTTATTTGTCAGGACAACATCTGATTCCTTGGCTCTCTCCAATATCTCATCAGTCGCGGTACGGGGATAGACCACAACTTCGCCCATCTCCTTCAAGCCATCCCACGAAAGATCACCGGGATTGACTGAATAACCATCTAAAACTACAATCTTCATTTTCTTTTCTCCTTAATCTTTATATCTGTCTTTCCAACAGCGCAACATCTGCTGATAGAGTTTCTCTTCAGAAGGCGAGTGCTGGGCATGCCAGAGACGCTCACCCTTAAGGGCTTCCGGCAGGTATTGCTGTTCCGTGAAGTTCTCCGGGAAGTCGTGCACATACTTATATCCGTCATGGTATCCCAGTTGCTCCATCAGCTTGGTGGGAGCGTTGCGCAGGTGCAGGGGCACGGGTAGGTTGCCCGTCTTCCGCACCAAATCGGTCGCGGAGGCTATTCCCATATAGGCCGAGTTGCTTTTGGGGCTGGAGGCCAGATAAACCGCGGCCTCCGCAAGGGGAATGCGCCCTTCCGGCCAGCCTATCTTCATCACGGCGTCGAAGGCGGCATTGGCCATCAGCAGGGCGTTCGGGTTGGCCAAGCCGATATCCTCCGCGGCGCTTATCACCAGTCGGCGGGCAATAAACTGCGGGTCTTCTCCCCCCTCTATCATGCGTGCCATCCAATAGAGAGCGGCATCGGGGTCGCTTCCCCGGATAGACTTGATGAAGGCCGAAATGATGTCATAGTGCATCTCGCCGTCCTTGTCGTAGGCCAACGGATTCTGCTGGAGCTGCCTCTCCACCAGTCCGTCGGTAATTACCACCTCGTCGCTGTCGGCAGCATCCACCACCAGTTCCAGAATATTGAGCAACTTGCGGGCATCGCCCCCGCTATAGCGAAGCATGGCTCCGGTTTCCTCCAGCACGACGCGCTTTCGTTTCAGCTCACCATCTTGGGTGATGGCTCGCTCCAACAACTGGAGCAGGTCGTCTTTCTCCAGCGGCTTCAAGACATAGAGCTGGCAGCGGGAAAGCAACGGCCGGATGACCTCAAACGAGGGATTCTCCGTGGTAGCGCCGATAAGGGTTACGACGCCACGCTCTACGGCGCCCAGCAGAGAGTCCTGCTGCGACTTCGAGAAACGATGGATCTCATCGATGAAGAGAATCGGCGAAACACGATTGAAGAACTTGCCATTCTTCGCCCGCTCAATGACATCGCGCACATCCTTCACTCCGCTGGTTACGGCAGACAGCGTATAGAACGGCGTTTCGAGCTTGTTTGCTATGATCTGGGCCAATGTGGTCTTCCCCACTCCGGGTGGTCCCCAGAGGATAAACGAAGCTATACGGCCTGCGTCTATCATCTTGCGCAGCACCGCATCCTTACCTACCAGATGCTTCTGACCCACATAGTCATCCAGCGTGCGGGGTCTCATTCGCTCGGCTAATGGCTCACTCATTACCCGCAAAGTTACGAAAAAGATAAGAAACGGGTGATTTTTTTCCATTAAAAGTTTGCGAATTAAGAATTAAGTACTTACATTTGCAGCAAAATTGAATCATTGATGAAAGATAAAAAGGCTATAACAATTAAGACACTAAACAAGAGCAATGTCTGGGATCTTCAGGAAAACGACATCTTCCGCCTATGGGAAGCCGGAGACAAGGAGGCCGACTTCAGGGATAATATCCGCCGCTATACCGATATCATACGCAGCGCTTTTGAGATAGAAGAAATCAAAATCGACAAGCCCGGAGTGCTGAAGAAATATGAGGAGCGGGGATTCAAGATTGGGAATGTACGCATGGATGACAGCACAAAGGTGAAATGGGCCATCAAGAAGCGCCCCATCACGCGCGTTACCGACCTTACCTACGAAAACATCCACCACATCTCGGCAGCCAAGCTGATAGAGGTGCTCGACCGAAACTTCGGCAGCGGATGGGAATCGCTGCCGCAGAACATCAAGGACATCATTGAGAAAGGCTTCGACATCAGCACCACTACCTTGCCCCAGGAGCGCCTGCACAAAGTGGGAGGAATGTATGAAAAGAAAGTCGCCGACGGCTTTGAGGTCTTGGAAATCCCCAAGGGAACATGGGTGGAGGCCATCTTCGCCAAGGCAAAGCCCGAGATAGAGAAGCTGCGCTTCAGGCCGGAATCGGAACTGGAGGAGGAAAAGCGACGCAAGAGCGGCAGCAGCGACCTTGAAGAGGGAGAAGAGGAAGACATCGAAGAGAGAGAGATTTTGGACGAGGACGACGAGGATGCCTTCGACGAGGACAAGTTCACGGAGGAAAGCTATCGCACGACCTTCGACGCCGACCCCGACGATCTGAGCCTCGAGGCGGAAGATATCAGTGAGGACGACGGCGTGTATTAGCCTGCCGGAGGCCGCGTCGGGAAACAAGAAAAACCATCCCACATCATAAGAGTTGCCCCCGGAGGCAACTCTTTTTCATGTCATATCACGAGAGACGACGCCCTGTCGTCCCACCCACCGCAGGGAACCGGAGGATGGGAAGCTATCGGCAAGATGACAAAATCGGCGAAATCGTACGACAAAATCGGCGAGATCGTCCGACGAAATCGGCGAATTCGTAACGCCCGGAACCACCTCCGGCGCCCGAGGCAAAAAAGAGTCCCAACATCCGAAACGGACATTGGGACTCTCTGATATATCGCGTGCCTCTGATTAGAAGAAGAGGTATCTGTTGTCTACGACCTTGGCATTCTGGTAAAGCTCGTTCATGAAGTTGCCCGCATATTGCATGGCCTTCTGGCGGAGCTTGGCTTCCTGAGCCTTGACATCCAACTTGCCCGGACGCTGTGTCCTGCCCGTAACCTGGAAGACATAGACTCCGGCATTTCCCTTGACGGGATTCTTGGAGAACTTACCCTTGGCAGTAGCCGCAACGGCGCCGCTCAAAGCTGGCTCGCTGGCACCCGTCTCCATCACGAATACAGGGGCAGAGAAGGTAATCTGGTTAACGGTCGACACCTTGGCGCCCTTTGCCTTGGCAGCCGCAACGGAGCTTACGCCGTCCAATTTGGCAGCCAACTGATCGGCTTTCTTGTCTTTCAGCACTTCCGCCCTTACCATCTCGCGAACCTGGGCATCAGCCAAAGTGCGATAGCCGGCAGGATGAATCCGCGAACAGATGGCCACGAGCAGATGGTTGTTGTCGCCGCACTCATACATCTGAGACACTTCGCCCTCGCCGGCTTCAAACAGCCACTTCAACACATCACGGGTAGCGTGGATGTTCGCAAGGTAATGCTGCGCCGTGGTAACATCGTTGGCCTCCCGCACCATATAGCCAGCCTTGGCAGCATTCTTTTCTATCGACTCCGCTGTCTGGTTGGCACTCACGAAGGAGCTGAACTTGTTGTAAGCGGCACTATATGTGTCCTTTGAGAATTCTATGTCTTTCTTGATGACGGCCGCGGTGTATTTTGTAACCATTGCCTTGCGGTCGAGCACTTGGAAAATGATGTTGCCCTGGGTCAGGACAATGTTCTTGGTCTCGTTCACGCCTGCCGTGGTAAGGGCAGAGAGATAGTTCTTGGTGTCTGCATCCAGAGAAGGAGCGCCCTGATACTGGGCTGATGTAATCCAGGTCTTGGCTCCTGTCTGCCCGTATTTCTTGGCCAAAGCCTCGAAATCGGCACCGCCCGCAAGGGCTGTATAGATGGAGTCTGCGGTCTTGTGGGCAGCCTCGGCGGTCTCACCTCCCACCTGAATCTGGCGATACTGGATGGAATCGGGCATCTGCTGCTTGGCAACGAGCTTGATTAGGTTCATCGTGTTGTCCCGCTCATTCTCTGTCGGAGCGGAAACCTGGCCTACTGCCATAGAGTCGAGCTTGGCTGCAATGTCCATCGGGAAAGCCTCCCGGGTCTGGGGAATGCCCAGGTATTGAACCAGGGAAGCGCTCTTACGAACCACATCTGTAGGATCGGCCGCTGCGGCAAGCTGCGTATGGTATTCGGCAAACTGCTTGTTGAGGGCGGCGCGGTCGGCCTGCGAGGGAGTTACCTCTATGTCTACATACTTCACATCACGGCTCTCCACATACTGCTGGAAGCGTGCCTTCATCTCGGCATACTTGTTTTTCAAGTCGGAACTCTCTATTTTCACCTTGCTGTCATCGATGCTCGAATAAGCAAGGGAGGCAAGCTGAATCTGTGCCTCTTGGTTCTCTTCCTCGAAGGAGGCCTTGGCTTCCACGGGATTTGAAAGCAGACAGTGAGCCAACAGACTCTGATATTTCTGCGCAAGGGTCTGCTGACGGAGGGTCTTCTCTATGAAAGTCCAATACTTATAGAGCGTATTATACTGTTCAGCTACCTGTGTGGGTGCAGCCTGCTGTGCCTTGTAGTCCGCAAGGAACTTCTGAAGGGCGTTTACATCGAAGCGTCCCGTCTGCCTGTTTACGAACGGAGTCTGCTGGAGCATGGGGTCGATGCCCATCCGCATGATGTTCTGCATCTCCTCGTCGGTTACGGTCAGGCCAAGCTTCTCAGCCTCGTTCTCCACCAATTTGGTCTGCACATAGGTGTTCCAGACCATGTCTTTCACCTGATTCATCTGCTCGTCGTTCAGGTTGCCGGCACCTTGTTGCATCTTGATCACTTCCTGATACTCTTCCATGAGTGCCTGGAATTCCTGCACATTGATTTTCTCGCCTAACACCCGGCCTACCTGCTGGCGTTGTTCATTCTTCGTCGCGTCGCAAGAACGGAACAACTCTTCAGCAATGAAGGCAAAGAGGCCGAAACCAATGATGCTGGCAAGAATCACGCCTCTTTTTCTAATCTTTCCTAATGCTGCCATTATTATCTATTTTATTTTTAATTATTATTTACCTATATTACATTTTGAAATGCCCACAAAGATACCAAAAAGATAGTAAACAAGCGAATTTTTCGGCAAAAATTTGATATCAGCCATTCACTTTTAGCTTTACCAACTCTATTTTGGTCATTGTATTCTTGAGTATCTTGAAATCAAAACGGCCAATATGCACCACCTCGTTCAGTTTCGGGAAACTTTCGTAGTAATGCAGAATGAGGCCTCCTATCGTCATATAGTCATCGCTCTCGGGAAGGTCGATGTCGAACATCTCGTTCACCTTGTCTATCTCCAGACGGGCCGAGAGGATGTACTCGCCCTCCCTGTCCAGCTTCTTTGCTATGTAGTTGGAATTGTCGTGCTCATCCTCAATGTCGCCGAAGATCTCCTCCACGATATCCTCCAAGGCAACAAGACCACTGGTGCCGCCGAACTCGTCGACGACGACACCAAGGGATTTCTTCTGCTGAAGGAATGTCTTCATCAACTTCTGGGCGGCCATTGTCTCGGGAACGAAAGGCATCGTGCGGATGCCCTCTTTCCAATTACCGGCATTATGGAACATCTCCGACGAATGGATATAGCCCACAATATGGTCGATGTCGTCTTCATAGACCACGATTTTTGAATGTCCGCTCTCTATGAACTTCTGCTTCAACTCGTCAAGCCCACATTCGTTCATGTCTACGGCTATGATTTCCGTGCGGGGTATCATACAGTCTCTGACCTTCAAGTCGGGAAAGTCGAGGGCATTCTGGAAGATTTTCACCTCGTCTTCTATATCGTCGTCGTTCCTGGCATTGTCGATGCTGGACTGCACCAGATAATCCAAGTCTACCTTGGAGAAGCCTTCGTCGTCGCTCTCCGCATCCATCTTGATGCCGAAGAGCCTCAACAGCCACTTGGCCAGGAAAGTAGCAAATTTACTGATTGGCCATAAAACGATATAGAAAAAATATGCGATTGGCGAGAAGAAATCGAGCAGTGAATTAGGGTTGCTCTTGAATAAGGTCTTCGGAAGGAATTCTCCCGTAAAGAGAATCACGAGCGTAGAGCAGACGGTATCAAACAAAACTCTCGTCCCCGCGTCAAGTCCGGCAAATAGAGTCGTGTCGAAAATCTTGGCAAAAAGGATGCCATAGACCACAAGCACGATGTTGTTGCCCACGAGCATCGTGCTCACAAAGCCATTGGGATGATCATAGAATACGGCCAGTATCTTCCGGATGAGACCGTTTTTCTCCTTGTCCATCTCCGCAAGCATGCGATTGCTAGATACGAAAGCAATCTCCATCCCCGAGAAGAAGGCGGAGAACAGCATTGTAACGAGAATGCCTATAACAAGAGAGATATCTACAGAACCCATGTCAATGCATGATAGGAATTGAGGTATTACGCGGCTGAGGAGAAGCTTGCGGACGCAACTTGAGCTTGGCGGAATCGGGCGCAGACTGCAAAGTGTCGTTATCGCCCTGCATATCCCCACGCTCAAATGAGCCCTTACTGTTAGAGACATAATATCTTGTCATCTTCTCGTCGCTACGGAAATAGCTGCCTTGCAACTGCCGCTCTGGCGTTACCAGATGGGAAAAGACATGGGAGTAAAGCTCGTGCTTCATCTCATCCCAATACAGCTGCTCGCTTGAGAACCGGAGTCCGTCCTTCGTAAGGATACGAACCCGCCCCCTCAACTCCCAAAGGCGCTGCTGGTCATAATAGTATGCCGTGTCGGCCTGTATGTAAGACTGTACATGGAATTTCTGGTCGAACTGCTCCAGAAACAAACCTTTGTCGAATATCCAGCGAGAGGGCTGACGATTCTGATTGACCTCCCACCGCTCCGTAACTATCCGATATTTAATAACACCGGAATCAGAAATCAAGGTGTTCACCCCGTAACTCGTCATCACAGCCACCGAATCCTGGGGGTTGATGGCTGACGCCGTATGCTCTTTCTGCTTCTGACAAGAGGCAAACAGGAGCGTAACCACGATGAGTGAGAGGGCTGTCTTTTTCAATTCCGCAGAAAATGTCTTAGGGTTTATTCTACTTTCCACTTTGCAAACCAGCGCTCATTGAAGGTGATGCCCACATTGATGCGGAAAGTGTTCTCCCTTATCAGGCCTGTTGCTTCTGAACGAACATACTGTGCACCGATGTTCAAAATCGAGCGGGTGTTATATCCATTGACGATAGGAATGCCGAATCCCGCACTCACGCCCATTTCCTTAGGGCCATCCTGGCCGTTCACCTTTATATAAGGTGTGGCATAAGAGATGCCGGCGCGATAATGAATGCGTTTGAAAAAATTACGGCTGTTCTCCTGGGGCACATATTCACCGCCAACGGTAAACTTATGCCGATCCTTTAAAAGATTGGGAGCCAAGGTGTATTGAGGCTTCTCGTTCACGACACTATATTCCGGGAAATCAATCTTGCCCCATTGCTGCAAGGAATAGTCTGCCCCTATTTTCCACTGATTGTTGTGGTTCCACATAAAACCGGCACTAATCATTGTCGGCATTTCCAACCCGTTTTTAACCACATAAGTGGCCGTATCGGAAACAGCCGTAGCCTTATTAGTCGATATCACCTGACATTGCGGGTCGGCCCCCAACTTGTGCCCGAGAGTATAGGTGGCGCCGAGAGTTAGCCAGTTTTTCTTTGAGAGTCTTGCCGTATACTGAAAGCCGAGGTCAAGTTTGTAACTGCGGACATCACCTGTATAATACTTAGAAAGCGTATTTGCATAAGAATCACTATAGCTGTTTACCAAGGAGCGCTCATAATCTCCCCACAGATAACCGATGTTTCCACCAATGGCCAACCCTCTGACAGGCTCCCATCCAATACCTAAATAGGCTTCGTGAATGCCACCAGAACCGGAATAAGTGTTGGTGGTAGTCGTCGTGAGCGAACCGCCTACGAACTGCGACTTCGCATAATTATATCCGATATTGGTAAGCGGAATGAGGCCAAAGCTCATTCCCACATGCTTGAAAACGCGGAAGCCCGCGACAAGATACTCCAAATCGGCATTATGGGCATTCTTTTTAACACCTGCTTCTTTAAAGTTAGCTATCTGCCCCGACATTCCAATATCAAAGATAAACGACAAAGAGTCGATCGCAGAATATGATGCCGGATTCAAATAATTAATCTGGTTATGCTCATGGAAACCCAATCCTAATCCATTCATACCACGATTAAAACCACTTGCCTGATCAAAGAGGACACCCAGTCCAAACTGACTATATGGCGAGTTAGTACCGCTCTGAGCAAGCACATTCAAAGAAGATACTGCCAGCAATGCAGCACAAAAAAATATCCTTTTCATACTTTATCCATTATACAGGTTGCAAAATTATTGAAAAAATTCGAAATAAAAGAACGATAACTGCAAAATATAAGCTATTTTTGCATCGTGAAACAAATAAAACTGACTTTTAAAGCCTATTTGGTTATCTTTTTACTGTCTTTAACATGTCAGGCAAAAGCAGATAATGTGCCAACCGTCAACGAAAGATGGGACAGCGTGGAAATAAGCTTGCTGACCTGCGGGCCTGGCCAAGAGATATGGTCGCTGTATGGGCACACTGCCATACGGGTTCATGACATGGATGGAGAAGATCTTGTCGTCAATTACGGAATCTTCTCTTTTCGTCAGAAATTTTTCATTCTTCGGTTCGTCTTTGGCCTCACCGATTACCAAATGGGAATCACCACCTACCCAGACTTTATCGCCGAGTATCGGCAGGAAGGAAGATGGGTGAAGCAACAAGTGCTGAATCTCACCAGGGAAGACAAGTCTCGGATCGTTGAAGCCATTCAAAAAAACTATCTTCCGGAAAACCGGGAATATCGTTATAACTACTTTTACGACAACTGTACGACGAGAGCGAGAGACATACTCGTCAGGAACATGAACGAAGAAGTGTCGTTTCCTGAAGACCATGAAATCAGCCAAAGCTTCCGGAGCATGATTCATGCCTATAACCGCAACCATCCCTGGGCTCGGCTGGGGAACGATTTGCTCCTTGGATTGAAAGCTGATTTCAAGACGACAAAAAGCGAGCGGCAATTTCTTCCGGGGAATCTGATGAACGATTTCGACAACGCCCTACGCACAAACATCGACGGCAAGAAAGAAAAATTGGTGAGCAATACGGAATATCTCCTTCACGCAAGAGAGAGAGACTATAAATCCGGCTTTCCTTTAAGCCCGTCTGACTGTTCAATTATTTTACTGATAATTACCATTGCCATCTGCGTTTTCGAGTGGAGCAACAAAAAGATTCTCTGGGGATATGATGCTCTCCTTATGACGCTGGACGGCGTTGCGGGGCTCATTCTCTTGGCTATGGTGTTCAGTCAGCACCCTACCGTGAGCCTCAACCTGCAGATTCTGCTTCTATGCCCCCTATCGCTCGTTTTCATGATACCCGTAGTCAGGAAGCTCCGCAAACGGCAACTACACTGGTATCTGACCGCATCCAAATATCTCACGGCCATCGCTGTTATCGGATATGCCTTTCAGAAATATGACAAGGCTGTACTTATCGTGGCACTGATTTTGCTGATAAGAATCATATCAAACGAAATATTGATAACCAAACACATGGGTAATACCGACAAGAATGAATAGATACCTCACCGCACTCCTCGTCGCGCTTTCCACGACTGGACAGGCCCAGTCTCTGCAGTCGGCGCCCCGGCTCGTGGTAAACATAGCCATCGATGAATTGCGCACCGACTATATCGAAGCCTTCGCCCCGCTTTATGGCGAGGGAGGGTTGAAAAAACTGCTTCAGCAGGGCCGTGTATATGAGGCTGCCAGCTATTCGTTCGAGCCACTTGACAGAGCCTCGGCGATAGCCGCCATAGCCACTGGCACGACTCCTTACTATAATGGAATCACAAGCAGCAAATGGCTCGACAGGAAAAGTCTCCGTCCCGTAGGATGTACCGACGACGACAGATACACGGCTTCGCCGAAAAAACTCTCAACTTCGACCATAGGCGACGAGCTTAAAGTGGCCACAAACGGAGCAGCCATCATCTATGCCATCGCGTCGGAAAAAGATGCCGCCATCTTGTCAGCCGGCCATGCCGCCGACGGAGCGATATGGATCGACGAACGAAAAGGGACATTCAGCACCTCCGGATACTATTCCAATAAAGCAAGAAAGTGGTTGGACGCATACAAGAGCGTATACTCTCAACGCACCGAAGATGAAGGTTCCAAGAACCTTGCCGTCGTTCAAGCCGCAAAGGAATGCGTCAGAGACAACAGAATGGGCAAAGACGAGATTACCGACCTGCTTTCAATCACACTTTCCGCCAAGGGCAGAAACGCGACAAACTGGCAGAAAGACATGGAAAGCGTCTATCGCAAAATTGATCAGGTGGTGGCCGAACTCATCTCGGGAATCGAGAGCAGCGTGGGCAAACAGAATGTACTCTTCTTCCTCACGAGTACAGGTTACACCACGCAGGAGAATGTAGACTACACCCGCTATCAAATCCCTACCGGCACATTCTATATCAACCGCACGGCAAATCTCCTCAATATTTATCTTGGAGCCATTTATGGACAAGGCCGATATGTGGAGGCCATCTTCAGAAATCAGATCTATCTGAACCATCAGCTCTTAGAGCAAAAACGCATCGGGCTGGCCGAAGTGCTCACACGAAGCCAGGAATTCCTCATCCAGAACGCGGGAGTACGAGATGTATACACCTCCACACGACTCCTTGACGGCAACAGCGACATCGAGAAAATACGCAATGGGCACAATCCCGCCATTAGTGGCGACATCATCGTAGAAGTCGCGCCGGGCTGGCAACTCTACAACGAAGACAACCAACAGAAATATACATCACGCGTCAGCTTTGTCCCATTCCCTGTCATCGCTTACGGAGGCAATATCAAAGCAGAGCGCATCACCATGCCCATAGCGGTAGATCGTATTGCCCCTACCATCGCAAAGGCCATCCGCATAAGGGCACCCAACGCCTGCAAGGCGGCTCCCCTGTTTTAAACTATTCAAGAGGCCCTGAGGAAAAAGCCGTTAGAAGGCGACCTTTTAACGGCCTTTTACCTTCCTTTTAGCCGTTAACAGGCGACCAAATAGCCGTCTTTTACTTTTGCTACATTCATCTTTCTTGGAGCAACATGCTGATAATTGAAAAATTATTCGTAATTTTGCGTCCAAAATATAATTAGGTAAGAACAAAAAAAACATAAGAAAATGAACTTCAATAATTTTTTAAAGTCATTGTTTGGCGACAAGTCAACCCGTGATATGAAACTTATCCAGCCATTAGTGGAGACCGTAAAAGAGGCCTACCCCGCCATTAAAGAGCTGAACAATGACCAACTGCGTGCAAAGACAAAGGAAATCCAGAAATATGTACAGGACTCTGCAAAGGAAGAAAAAGAGAAGATCGCGGAACTCAAGAGCACGATAGAAGACACCCCCATCGACGAGCGCGAGGACATATTCACAGAGATTGACAAACTTGAGAAAGCGGCTCTCGACAAATACGAAGTGGCCCTCAACGAGGTAATGCCGGTAGCTTTCAGCATTATAAAGGATACGGCCCGTCGTTTCTCCGAAAACAAAGAAACCGTGGTTACAGCCACCGATTTCGACCGTGAGCTTGCCGGGAATCCGGCAAACGACTTCATCACCATCGACGGCGACAAGGCCATCTACCACAATGAGTGGACTGCCGGCGGCAACAAGATCCAATGGGACATGATACACTATGATGTGCAGCTCTTCGGCGGCATAGCCTTGCACCAAGGTAAAATAGCCGAAATGGCAACAGGTGAAGGCAAAACCCTCGTAGCCACCCTCCCCGTGTTCCTGAACGCACTTACAGGAAACGGAGTGCACATGGTTACCGTGAACGATTATCTTGCCAAACGCGACTCTGAATGGATGGGACCGCTCTATATGTTCAACGGCCTCTCCGTCGACTGCATCGACAAGCATCAGCCCAACTCGGAAGAGCGGCGCAAGGCTTATCAGGCAGATATTACTTTCGGAACTAACAACGAGTTCGGCTTCGACTACCTCCGTGATAACATGGCCATCAGTCCTGCAGACCTTGTGCAGCGCCAGCATAACTACGCCATCGTGGACGAGGTCGACTCCGTATTGATTGACGACGCCCGTACTCCATTGATTATCTCCGGTCCGATACCCAAGGGCGACGACCAGATGTTCGAAGAATACCAGCCATTAGTAGAAAAACTCTATGAGGTGCAGCGCAAGCAGGCCACGGAACTGCTTGCCGAGGCTAAGCAGAAAATCACCCAGGCACAGCAGGTACAAGACAAGAAACAGGCTCAACAGCTGGAAGAAGAAGGGTTCCTTGCCCTCTTCCGCTCCTATAAGGCACTGCCTAAAAACAAGCCGCTCATCAAGTATCTCTCAGAAGATGGCATCAAGTCGGGGCTCTTGAAGACCGAGGAGTTCTATATGGCCAATAACAATCGTGAAATGCCCAAGGCCATCGAGCCTTTATACTTCGTAGTAGACGAGAAGTTGAACTCTGCCGACCTCACCGACAAGGGCGGTGCCTGGCTTGCCAAACAGACCGGCCGGCCGGATCTTTTCGTGCTGCCCGACATTACCAGCCAGCTCTCTGCACTTGAAAACGAGCATGACCTGAACGACCAAGACCGTCTTGACAAAAAGGATGACCTACTGAATCTCTATGCCGTTCAGAGCGAGCGTGTTCACACCTTGCAGCAACTTCTGAAAGCATACACCATGTTTAATAAGGATGATGAATATGTTGTCATAGATAGCGAGGTAAAGATCGTAGACGAACAGACCGGGCGTATCATGGAAGGTCGCCGTTGGAGCGACGGTCTTCACCAGGCTATTGAGGCAAAGGAGCATGTCAAGGTAGAGGCCGCGACACAGACTTTTGCCACCATCACCCTGCAGAATTACTTCCGCATGTACCATAAACTCTCGGGCATGACGGGTACAGCGTCTACCGAGGCCGGTGAATTCTGGGACATCTACAAACTTGATGTGGTCGAGATCCCGACTAATAAGCCAGTAGTCCGCAACGATATGGATGACCGCGTCTATAAGACAGCCCGCGAGAAATATTCTGCCGTCATCGAGGAAATTGAGGAAATGCGCGTCAGTGGACGGCCTTGTCTGGTAGGTACAACCTCTGTCGAAATCAGTGAGTTGCTCTCCAAGATGCTCGATATGCGCAAGATTCCACATCAGGTATTGAATGCCAAGCTGCACCAGCAAGAGGCTCTGGTAGTTGCCGAGGCGGGTAAAAGCACCAAGGGAACGGTTTTCCTTGCGACCGATGGAAAGGCTTTTACCGACAAAGCGTCTGCCGTGAGATATCAAAATACACTCGTCAAAGCGGCAAATGAGGGAGCTAAAAGTGCGGATACCAGTCTTGCCGGACAGGATGCACAGAACCTCATCACCAACGAGGAGAGACTGTTAGGAGCCGTAACCATTGCCACCAACATGGCCGGTCGTGGTACCGATATCAAACTCACACAAGAAGTAAAGGCGGCAGGAGGTTTAGCCATCATTGGCACGGAGCGCCATGAAAGCCGGCGCGTAGACCGTCAGTTGCGTGGTCGTGCCGGCCGCCAGGGCGACCCGGGCAGCTCGGTCTTCTATGTCTCATTGGAAGACAAGCTGATGCGCCTCTTCGGATCAGAACGAATTGCACATGTCATGGATCGTCTGGGCTACCAGGAAGGCGAGCGCATAGAGGCTCCTATGATTTCCAAGAGTATCGAAAGAGCTCAAAAGAAGGTAGAGGAAAACAACTTCGGTATCCGTAAACATCTGCTTGAATATGATGATGTGATGAACAAGCAGCGTACCGTAATCTATGAGAAGCGTAGACACGCCCTCATGGGTGAACGCATCGGCATGGATATAGCAAACATTATTTGGGACCGCTGCATCAACATCATTGAGAAAAACGACTACGAAGGATGCAAGGAACAGTTCCTGAAAGTCTTCGCGATGGAGTGCCCCTTTACAGAAGAAGAGCTCTTAAATGCCGACCACAATGTACTGGCAGAGCGCGCATTCCAAGACGCGATGGCGGCCTTCAAGCGCAAGACCGACCGCATCCAGAGTGTAGCCTGGCCTGTCATTAAGGATGTGGAAGAAAATCAGGGAGACCGCTTCGAGCGCATCATGGTACCGGTTAGCGACGGAAAGCGCGTATATAATATTCCTTGCGACCTCAAAAAGGCATACAAGACAGAGGGCAAGGATGTCGTGAAGCAGTTCGAGAAGGTCATCATGCTGCATATCATTGATGACAACTGGAAAGAAAACCTTCGTCAACTGGATGAACTTCGCCACAGCGTGCAGAACGCCTCATACGAGCAGAAAGACCCCCTCTTGATCTTCAAGCTTGAGAGTGCGACCATCTGGGATACCATGATTGACGACATCAACAATCGCACCTCGTCCATCCTCATGCGTGCCCAGATCCCGGAAATGCAGGAACAGGAAGTTCACGAGGCGGCGCCAGAGCAGAGGAGCCAGCGTTATAATGAACAGAAGGCCGACCTCAGCGATCCCGCACAACAGGCTGCAGCCCGGCAGGACACCCGCGAAACGGCACAAAGAGTAAATCACACGCCGATTATCCGCGAAAAAATGCCTCGCCCCAACGACCCTTGCCCATGTGGCTCCGGCAAAAAGTTTAAAAACTGCCATGGGCGTAACATCAGATAAGCAGCATGATCAGACTTGACAATCTCCAGAAATCATTTGGCGAAAAGGTAGCCGTCCATATCCCGGAATTCACCATCAACGATGGCGATATTCTTGGATTGGTAGGCAACAACGGGGCCGGCAAGACCACTCTTTTTCGCCTGATGCTTGATTTGATGAAAGCAGATGAGGGGACGGTGTCCATCAACGGCATCAATCCAGCCGAAAGCGAGGAATGGAAAAAGACCACCGGTTCCTACATTGATGAAGGGTTTTTAATCGATTTTCTCACTCCCGAAGAGTATTTTGAATTCCTCGGAAAGGTGAACAACATGACAAAAGACGCTGTTGAATCCCGTGAAAAGGACTTCGAACAATTCATGGCGGGCGAGATCATGAATCAGAAAAAACTCATCAGAGACTTCTCTGCCGGGAACAAACAGAAGATTGGAATCATTTCCGCATTATTCAATTGCCCCAGGCTCGTCATCCTTGACGAGCCGTTCAACTTTCTGGATCCATCAAGTCAGAACATACTGAAGAAACTCCTCCTGACCTATGCCCGGGAGAACGAGGCTACCATTCTGATCAGTAGTCATAACTTGCAACATACAATAGAGATATCCACCCGCATTGCCCTGCTCGAGCATGGCATCATTTTAAAGGACCTGCAGAACGAGCATGGGAGCGCCGAGAAAGAACTGGAAGACTACTTTAACATTTAAGATCAGCCCTCCCCATTTCTAGGTATATTTCTGACAAAATAAAAGGTTGCAACAGAGTTGCACCTTTTTTGTCGTATATTTGCATGTAATAGGAGAGGAAAGAGAAAAAATGAAATTATCAGAACTTAAGACTGGAGAAAAAGGCATCATCGTAAAAGTGCTCGGTCATGGAGGCTTCCGCAAGCGCATCGTGGAGATGGGCTTCATCAAGGGCAAGTCTATAGAGGTCTTGCTGAACGCCCCCTTGCAGGACCCCGTAAAATACAAGATTATGGGCTACGAGGTTTCCCTCCGCCACAGCGAGGCGGAGTTGATAGAAGTCGTAACCCTTGAGGAAGCCAAGAAGATAGAAGAGGAAGAAAAAGATGCTGAGAAACTCGTCAAAAGTTCCAAGATGATCGATAGCCGCGAGGCCGATGAGCAACCACTTACCGACAAGCAGCTTGAGGACGCGGCAGAGAAGAAGCACAAGGAAATCAATGTTGCATTGGTAGGCAATCCAAACTGCGGAAAGACCTCGCTCTTCAACTTTGCGTCAGGCGCACACGAGCGCGTAGGTAACTATAGCGGCGTTACCGTAGACGCCAAGGAGGGACACGCGGAATTCGAAGGCTATAAGTTTAACCTTGTCGACCTCCCCGGCACTTACTCCCTCTCTGCCTATTCTCCCGAAGAGCTCTATGTGAGGAAGCAGATCATCGAGCAAACTCCTGATGTTATCATCAATGTCATCGACACGAGCAACCTCGAGCGCAACCTCTATCTCACCACACAGCTCATCGACATGCACGTGCGCATGGTTTGCGCCCTCAACATGTTTGACGAGACGGAGCAACGAGGCGACCATATAGACTACGAAAAGCTGGGGAGCCTGTTGGGTGTCCCTATGGTTCCCACCGTCTTCACCAATGGCCGAGGCATCAGAGAGCTATTCCACATGGTAATCCAGATGTACGAGGGCAAAGAGGGGGAATCTCCTCATTTCCGCCATATCCATATCAATCATGGACACGAGATCGAACATGGAATCGAAGAAATACAAGAACACCTGAAGAAAGCCCCTAATGTGCGGCTCCGCTATTCTACCCGTTATCTGTCCATAAAGCTGCTTGAATACGACAAGGACGCAGAGGAATACATCAAGGCCTTGCCCGATGCGGCGGAAATTCTCAGGCATCGTGATGACGCGGCGAGAAGAGTCAAGGAAGAGACGGGCGACGACTGCGAGACTGCCATCATGGACGCGAAGTATGGATTTATCCATGGCGCACTTGAGGAAGCGCTCTATAAGACGGGAAACAAGAAAGACACCTACCAGACAACCCATCTGCTTGACCGCATATTAACCAACAGATGGGTAGGATTCCCGATCTTCATCCTCATCTTGATCGTGATGTTTGCGACAACCTTTATGGTCGGCCAGTATCCCATGGACTGGATAGAGACACTCGTAGAACTACTGGGAAGCCAGATAGGAGCCTACATGCCGGAAGGTCCTATCAAGGCAATGCTCATTGACGGTATCATTGGCGGCGTGGGAGCGGTTATCGTATTTCTTCCACAGATCCTGATTCTCTATTTCTTTATATCGTTCATGGAGGACTGCGGATATATGTCGCGCGCAGCCTTCATCATGGATAAGCTCATGCACAGGATGGGGTTACACGGCAAGTCATTCATCCCGCTGATCATGGGATTCGGGTGCAATGTGCCCGCCGTCATGGCCACGCGCACCATCGAGAGCCGTCGCTCCAGGCTTGTAACGATGCTCATCCTCCCCCTGATGAGCTGCGAGGCTCGCATTCCCATCTATATTATGATCATCGGCACCTTCTTCGTCGGAAGCCTCACCCAGTCGCTCGTCATGTTCTCCCTCTATCTCGTGGGAATGACTCTGGCCGTACTCATGAGCAAGCTCTTCACAAGCACTCTGTTCAAGGGCGAGGATGTGCCTTTCGTCATGGAACTGCCACCCTACCGCTTCCCGACATGGAAGGCCATCTTCCGCCACACATGGGAAAAGGGCCGCCAGTATCTGAAGAAGATGGGAGGCATTATCCTCGTGGCGAGCATCATCGTGTGGGCATTAGGCTACTTTCCCTATGACAGGAATGTGGGGACTGCCAAAGCGAGCGCGGAGGCCGCCATGGCACGATACGGCGAGGATTCCAATCAGGCACACGAAGCCCATGAGGCCTACATGGCTGCCGTTCATCGGCAGCAAGAGCAAAGCTACATCGGGCAGATTGGCCGGAGCATAGAGCCGATATTCACTCCGCAGGGATTCAACTGGAAGCTGGATGTGGGCATTCTGGCCGGTGTGGGCGCCAAGGAAATCGTTGCCTCCACCATGGGAGTCCTGTATTCCAACGATGAAAGCTTTGCCGAAGACAACAGCTATAATAACGAAGGCGGCAAATATGAGATACTCCGCCACAAGATTCAGACAGACATTGCCAACACCCACGGACTAAAATACGAGGCGGCAGCCCCCTTGGCCACATTGACGGCATATTGCTTCCTGCTCTTCGTGCTGCTATACTTCCCCTGCATTGCCACCATCGCGGCCATCAAGGGGGAAACAGGCTCCTGGAAATGGGCGCTGTTCACGGCGGCATACACCACCTGCCTGGCATGGGTTGTCAGCGCACTGGTATTCCAGGTCGGGTCGCTCTTCCTATAAAAAGCATAAAATATAAAACATTATGAAATCTTTGAGAGAATTATACAGAATCGGCAAAGGCCCCTCGTCAAGCCATACGATGGGTCCGGAGAATGCCGCGCATATTTACGCGAAGGAGCATCCCGACGCAAAAAACTTCGAGGTTACCCTCTACGGAAGCCTTGCGGCCACGGGCAAAGGCCACCTCACCCATCAGGCCATACTGGAAGTGCTGCAACCCATTGCTCCCACCAAGATTGTCTGGAAGCCCACCGTGTTTCTTCCCTTTCATCCGAACGGCATGCTTTTCAAGGCCGACGGCACTCACGACTGGACCGTCTACAGCGTAGGAGGGGGAGCTCTTTCCGAGGGAGAAGCCAAGGCTGACAGATTCTTCACTCCCGAAGTATACCCGATGAACTCGCTGACGGAAATCATGCAATGGTGCGAGAACAGCGGCCGGAGCTATTGGGAGTATGTGGACGAGTGTGAAGATCCGAGCATATGGGAGTATCTACAGACGGTATGGGAAGCCATGCAGGAGAGCGTAGAGCGCGGCATCAACCACGAGGGGCGACTCCCCGGGCCGCTGAACCTGGCCCGAAAGGCATCCACCTATTATATAAAGGCCACCGGATACAAGCAGACCCTCCAGACACGAGGGCTGGTCTATGCCTATGCGCTGGCCGTGAGCGAGGAGAACGCCTCGGGCGAGACCATCGTTACGGCGCCCACCTGCGGCTCGTGCGGGGTTGTGCCTGCCGTTCTCTACCATCTTTCCAAAGGCCATAGCTTCAGCGACACCCACATTCTCCATGCATTAGCCACGGCCGGCCTCTTCGGGAACATCGTCAAGCAGAATGCTTCCATCTCCGGGGCAGAGGTGGGCTGCCAGGGCGAAGTCGGCGTGGCCTGCGCCATGGCATCGGCAGCGGCATGCCAGCTCTTCGGCGGAAGCCCCTCTCAAATAGAGTATGCGGCCGAGATGGGACTGGAACATCACTTGGGAATGACCTGCGATCCTGTATGCGGACTTGTCCAGATACCCTGCATAGAGCGTAATGCCTTTGCCGCGACACGGGCCCTCGACGCCAACCTCTACGCCGCTTTCTCCGACGGCAAGCACCGGGTGAGCTTCGACCGTGTCGTAGAAGTGATGAAGCAGACCGGCCACGACCTGCCCTCCCTCTACAAGGAGACCGGCACGGGAGGCCTGGCCAAAGACTATCATCAGGACTGACGATGGTATTCCAGTATATACTTCTCGCCGTCATCCTCACGCTTTGTGTGGCCTGGCTCATACGATACCTGTACCGGGAGTATAGGCAGAACCTGAAATGCAGAAACTACGGGTGCGCCGGATGCGCCTTTTATGAGAAATGCAAGAAGGCAAGAAAAAAGTAAAGGGAAAATTTGCAATTCCCAATATTTTGCCTTATCTTTGCACAAGCAAACCCTAATGGGGGCACAGGGTACCTTGTCCGAACGGTTAGGTAACGGTCTGCAAAACCGTTCAAAGCGGTTCGACTCCGCTAGGTACCTCATCAGAAATCCGAAAGCCGGCGGCTTTCGGATTTTCCTTTAACGGCTGTCGATACTCTTACACGCTGTGTGTAACAGGATTACAAGCTGTGTGTAATCGTGTTACACGCCGCTTGTAACACCCCGTGAAGCCAAGCTCGGTCGCCACGGTTACAACCTGCAATCCCCGATAATATCAAGGCAATCCCTGCAGAGAGCGGTGATATAGTCCCAGTCGGCCGACTCCACCTTGTCCTTCGGGAAAAGTTTCGAGCCCATGCCGACACAGTAAGCTCCGGCCTTAAACCAACTCTCAAGGTTCTCTCTCATCGGGGCAACGCCGCCCGTAACCATGATTTTGGTCCATGGGCATGGCGCCATCAGGTCTTTCACCATCTTAGGACCATAGACATCTCCCGGAAACAGTTTGGTCAGATCCGACCCCAACTCCTGCGCCTTGCCGATTTCGCTCACGCTCCCGCAGCCCGGACAGTAAGGTATCAGCCGCCGGTTGCAGACGGGTGAGATTTCGGGATTGAAGAGCGGGCCGACCACGAAATCAGCCCCCAGCTGTATATAGAGCGCCGCTGTGGCGGGATCGACGACAGAGCCGATGCCCAATGCCAGCTCCGGACATTCCCGGTCGGCCCACTTCACCAGCTCGCCGAACACCTCATGGGCAAAGTCGCCGCGGTTGGTAAACTCAAAAGCCCTCACTCCACCTTCGTAGCAGGCTCCCAGGACATGCTTGGCTGTCTCTATATCCTTATTGTAAAAGACCGGAACCATGCCCGTATCTCCTATTTTCCTCAAGACTGCTATCTTATCAAATTTTGCCATCTTCGTTTCTTATGCTTAACCTGTTTGTATTCTCTTCTCATCTTTGCACACGCCCGTTGGCGTTTCCATGAGCCAGGGCCTCCACCTCGTCGGCACCGACAAGGTTAAAATCGCCGTCTATCGTATGCTTCAAGGCCGAGGCTGCCACGGCAAATTCCAGAGCCTCTCCTTGCGTCGGCTTCGTGAGCAAGCCATGGATAAGGCCGCCTGAGAAAGAATCGCCGCCGCCAACCCTGTCTATAATCGGGTTGATGTCATACCGCCGGCTCTCATAGAACTCCCTGCCATCGTATATGAGAGCCTTCCATCCGTTGCGGGTGGCCGAATACGACTCCCGCAAGGTGGAGGCTACATACTTGAACCCGAACTCCTCCCTCATCTGCCCGAATATCTTGTGGTAGCCGGCAGCATCGGTCCTGGCTCCCTCGACATCGGCATCCGGCTTGAAGCCCAAGCAGAGCTGGGCGTCCTCCTCGTTGCCGATGCACACATCCACATACTCCATCAGCGGCCGCATGATGGAGATGGCCTTCTCCGAAGTCCATAGTTTCTTGCGGAAGTTAAGGTCTACGGATATGGTTACGCCATGTCGCTTCGCAGCCTTGCAGGCCTGTTTGGTCAGCTCGGCAGCCCTGTCGGAGATTGCCGGAGTAATCCCGCTCCAATGAAACCAGCGGGCGCCGCTCATGATTTCATCAAAGTCGAAGTCGGCCGGTCCTGCCTCGGCAATGGAGGAATGGGCGCGGTCATAGATCACTTTGCTCGGGCGCATAGAGGCTCCCGTCTCTGCATAATAAAGCCCGATGCGACTGCCGCCGCGGGCAATATAGGCGGTGTTGACTCCATATCGACGCAGTGCATTGACGGCCATCTGGCCGATTTCATGTGCGGGGAGCTTCGTAACGAAGCAGGCTTCATGCCCATAGTTCGCAAGACTCACGGCGACATTGGCCTCTCCCCCGCCCGGAATGATACGGAACGCATCCGACTGGATGAAACGATTGCTGCCGACGGGCGACAGGCGGAGCATTATCTCGCCGAAGGTGATTATCTTTGCCATTTCTTAATCCTTTAAAATGTATTTTCTTGGGTTAGACATTGCAAAAATAAGATAATTCTGCGACATTCTCAAGGAATTTCCTTATTTTTGCACGAAGATTCTCCGGAAAGAAGTCAAAAGCATGTAATCACGGCCTCAGGCCAAGTGCATTCAGCCTTTAGAAATGCATATCTATTATCTGATAAACAAAAAAAATAGAATATATCATAGTATATGGAAAGGACATGGAGATGGTTTGGCAAAAACGACAAGATAACGCTTGCCATGCTAAAGCAAATAGGAGTGGAAGGGATTGTTACGGCACTTCATGAAGTGCCGTTAGGCGAAGTCTGGACAAGAGAGGCCATTCATGACCTGAGAAGCTACATCGAGAGTTACGGAATGCGATGGAGCGTCGTGGAGTCGCTTCCCGTTACGGAGACCATCAAATACGGGGGGCCTGACCGCGACCGGCAGATCGAAGTCTACAAAGAAAGTCTGCGGAATCTCGCCGACGAGGGCATTCACACCGTCTGCTATAATTTTATGCCCGTGCTTGACTGGGCACGCACCGACCTTAACCATCCGAATCCAAACGGAACGACAAACCTCTATTTCAGCTGGGCCGAGTTTGCCTACTTCGACATCCACATCCTGAACCGCAAAGGGGCAGAAACCGACTGGGACCAGAGGGGCAGGCAGATGAACCGCAACATCCTGAAAGAAGTGGAAGAACTGAAAGCGAGGATGACACCGGCGGATGAACACAAGCTCGTGGAAAACATCATCGTGAAGACGCAGGGATTCGTCAGCGGCAACATCAAGGAGGGAGATGAGCATCCCGTGGAGCTTTTCCGACAGCTTCTCATTCTATATAAAGGAGTCGACAAGGGCCAGCTGCGCGAGAACATGCGATATTTCCTCGAGGCCATCATGCCCGTATGCGACGAGCGCGACATGTATATGTGCGTTCATCCGGACGATCCCCCGTTCCCTATCCTCGACCTTCCCCGCATCGTAACCTGCGACGAGGACATCAGGTGGTTTCTGAATGCCGTACCCGACAGGCACAATGGCCTCACCTTCTGCGCCGGAAGCTTGTCGGCGGGGGCGCATAACAACCTGACGGAACTTGCCAACAAGTATGCCGCACGCACTTGGTTCGTACACCTGCGGTCGTGCCACATTTTCCCTAACGGAGACTTTACGGAGGCAAGTCATCTTGGTGGCCGTGCCGACATGATAGAATTAGTCCGTATTTTTGAAAGAGAAGAACAAAGACGAAGCAGCAACCCCAACATAGCCCGACTGCCCATGCGCGTCGACCACGGAATGACCATGCTCGGCGATGCCGACCGGGGATATAACGCAGGCTATTCTTTTCTTGGCAGGATGTTTGCCATGGGGCAGATTCAGGGGGTCATCGCCACGGTGGACAAGGAATTAGGCATCGAATATAAACAACCTGGATTTTACGAATAAACTCATCCCATATGAAAAACTTATTTGATATCAAAGGCCATGTAGTGGTCATTACTGGTGGTACAGGCGTATTAGGGCGCTGTATTGGGAAGTATCTTGCCGGACAAGGTGCCAAGGTCGCGGTCTTGGGGCGCAAGCAAGAAGTTGGAAACCGAATCGTGGAAAGTATTAAAGCCGACGGCGGAATTGCCAAGTTCTATCAAACAGATGTCATGGACATGGGCGTCATAGAACAAAATTGCAGGGACATCCTTGCGGACTTCGGCAGAGTCGACGCACTCCTCAATGCGGCCGGAGGCAACATGCCGGGGGCAACCATCGGGCCTGATCAGAACTTCTTTGATCTCGATCCGGGACAATTTCAGGAAGTGCTGAATCTCAATCTTGCCGGAACGGTTATCCCCACGCAGGTTTTCCTCAAGCCTATGGTACAACAGAAAAAAGGGGCGATTGTCAACTTCTCCAGCATGGCGGCATTCCGCCCGTTAACCCGAGTCTGTGGATACGGGGCAGCCAAAGCCGGCATCAGCAATTTCACTGCCTACATGGCACACGAGACTGCCCGGAAATTCGGAGAGGGAATTCGCGTAAATGCCATCGCCCCGGGGTTCTTCATCACGGAGCAAAACCGATCGCTGCTGACAAATCCTGACGGGAGCTACACCGAACGGGGAAAAGATGTGATAAGGCAGACACCGTTTGGGCGCATGGGAGAGCCCGAAGAACTCTGCGGCACGATTCATTATCTGATAAGCGATGCCTCTGAGTTTGTTACGGGAACCGTAGCCGTTGTCGACGGCGGATTCAATACATTCGCAATGTAAATCCCCCTGAAAAGATTCGTCTGGCAGGAAGCGGACATCAGCACCATCGAGAAATTGCGGGAAAGCGGAAAGACTTCCGTAAGGTGTAAGGCCTGGAAGAAGTGCGGAAAGCGATTGGTCAGGCCAAGGAGCTTCCTGCCATATTAGACTGCCAATCCTTTTTACGCTACGGGTCTCAAGTCTCTGCAATCCTTGAAATCGGGAGAAACAGAAGCCAGACGCTGACTCCCCACAATCAAAATATCGCCCCTCAAGACAGGAAAGCGATGTCCCTTTATCATTCTTTTTTCTTTACACCACAAAGAAGACTGAAATCCTCATTCACTCCCTGTTGCAAACAAAAAGATTTGATAATTAGGAACTTAGCATGTAAAATGATGCTTTTTTCCGCAAAAAAAGAGCTATAAATTTTCGTTTAAGCGGAAAAACTCGTATATTTGCAAGACCAATGAAGGCAAAAAGTAAAAATTAGTAACAAAATAAAGATAACAAGAAAATGACCAAAGCAGAAATCGTCAGCCAGATTTCAGAACAGACTGGCCTTGCAAAAAAGGATGTAGCCCTCACGATCGAGGCATTCATGAAAGTCGTCAAGGACTCCGTAGCCAAGCACAAGGAAGATGTATCACTGAGAGGATTCGGTACCTTTATCGTCAAGCATCGCGCAGCCAAGACGGGTCGCGACATGCAGAAGAACATCACCATCCGCGTGGAGGCACACGACATTCCCGGCTTCAAGCCATCCAAGGAATTCACTGCTTTGATGAACGACTAATTGGTCGGCAAATTCAAAATAACATTATATCAAACATTTAATTTTTAAAAAGCTATGCCAAACGGTAAGAAAAAGAAGGGCCACAAGATGGCTACGCATAAGCGTAAAAAGAGATTGCGTAAGAACAGACATAAGAGCAAGTAGATCAAGACTTGGCTCTGAAGCCTATTCATACAGACTATGGGGCGTGTCTCTTGATAGGCATGCCCCTAATTTTTGAAAATAAAGATAACAGAAATGACAAGCGAAGTAGTAATTGATGTACAGCAAAAGGAAATCTCGATAGCTCTGCTGGAAGATAAGAACCTGGTGGAGTATCAGAGTGAGCCGCGCTCGGCCTCCTTCACTGTTGGCAATGTCTACATAGCCAAGGTAAAGAAGCTCATGCCGGGCTTGAACGCATGCTTTGTAGATGTGGGTTATGAGCGCGACGCCTTTCTCCATTATCTTGACCTGGGAAATCAATTCCCCTCTTACGAAAAGTATCTCAAACAGGTACAAAGCGACAGAAAGAAACTTTATCCATTTTCCAAGGCATCACGCCTACCCGACCTGCAGAAAGACGGAAGCGTACAGACAACACTCAAGGCGGGTCAGGAGGTATTGGTGCAGATTGTCAAAGAACCCATTTCGACCAAGGGGCCGCGCCTCACGGGAGAGATCTCGTTTGCCGGAAGGTTCCTGGTCCTCATTCCATTTGGCGATAAAGTTTCCGTTTCTTCTAAAATCAAAAGCGGCGAGGAAAGAGCCCGACTCAAGCAACTCATCCAGAGCATCAAGCCCAAGAACTGCGGCGTAATCGTGCGCACCGTGGCAGAAGGAAAGCGCGTGGCTGAATTGGACGCAGAACTCAAGGTGCTTAACCAGCGATGGGAAGACGCCATCACTAAAGTCCAGAAGACCCAGAAGCGACCGCAGCTTGCGTATGAAGAGACCAGCAGAGCCGTTGCCCTGCTTCGCGACCTCTTCAATCCCAGCTATGAAAACATCTATATCAACGAAGAGAGTGTTTTCAACGAGGTCAAAAGCTATGTCTCACTCATAGCCCCAGAAAAGGCAGGCATAGTAAAACTGTATACGGGCAAGGTACCCATCTTCGACAACTTCAATGTAACGAAGCAGATCAAGTCAAGCTTCGGCAAGACCGTCAACTATCGTCACGGAGCCTATCTCATCATCGAGCATACCGAAGCCATGCATGTGGTGGATGTAAACAGTGGCACCCGGGCAAAGGCCGGCAATGGCCAAGAGCAGAATGCATTAGAGACGAACCTCGGTGCGGCCGACGAACTGGCTCGCCAGCTACGACTACGAGACATGGGAGGAATCATCGTGGTCGACTTCATCGACATGAACCTTGCGGAAGATCGGCAGATGCTCTATGAACGCATGTGCAAGAACATGCAGAAAGACCGCGCCCGCCACAACATCCTGCCGCTGAGCAAATTCGGACTAATGCAGATTACGCGTCAGCGCGTTCGGCCTGCCATGGATGTCAGAGTAGAAGAAACATGCCCGTCGTGCGACGGTACTGGCAAGATCAAGTCCAGCATCCTGTTCACCGATTTGTTAGAGGGAAAGATCGACCGACTGGTCAATAAGATTGGCGTCAAGAAATTCTATCTCCATGTACATCCGTATGTTGCCGCCTTCATCAACCAAGGCGTGGTAAGCCTCAAGAACAAGTGGCAAATCAAATACGGGTTTGGAGTACGCATCGTCCCGTCTCAGAAACTGGCTTTCCTTCAGTATGAGTTCTACGATTCCAAGCGGGAATTCATAGACATGAAGGAAGAAATAGAGACTAAATGATGTCTGCGCGCCCAGTGCGCGCAGACAACCAAGTCCCCATGGACGAACTGGCGGAGCCCGGATTATTATCCGCGTGTTCCGCCAGTTCGTCTATCTACGGGAAATCAAATACTTGCTAACGAGCCTTCCGGTCTATTACCTTCCGGACAGAGCCGTCGCTCATCTTCACAATGCTCACGCCGGAATGCGCCTTGGAGTGCAAGGGCAATTGGCAACCGCCAAGATCATAACGCCTGACAGGCACGGCACTTGGCATGAAAGGCTGATTACCCATACCGAGAGTAGCCTCTACTTTCACCGTATAGGCACAACCGTAATTATTCTTGTAAGCCAGAAAAACTTCGGCCATCTCGCTACTGGGGACGAATACGACATAGTCTGCTTCGGGATTAAGTGCGTTGCTGCCAAGGCTTATCTTGCTACAAGCTATATAAAGTGCATCCAAACTATTACACCCGCTGAAGCAACCCTCAGGTATAACGGGGGTTCCTGAATAGTTAGAATCATAGCTCAGCGTGGCAATCTTCAAGTCTTCGTAGCTTGAAAACTGGTTCGGCAACAAGCCCACATTGCTGACTGTGAGCTGCTTGGTGTTCTCATTTGCCTCAAGATCCTCTCCTGCAAGAGGAGATGCCAGCCGGCGGAAAGCGGGCTCCCAGTAGTTGATATCTGACAGCATGGCTGTTACAAATGCTGCCGGTTGCCCTTGTACGACTGGCGAAATGTCGAGCATGAAGCCATTCTCCGGATTTCCGTTCCGCGGCCTCATCACATATTTTACATTGGCATCCGTCTCTGTTCCACTAAAGGTATAGTCCGTCGAGAAGTGCGAGGCGTCAAGGATGATGTTGCTTGTGCCGGACGACGGATCGCCCTTGGTAAATATAAAGCCCAGACGGTCATTGCCTGCGCCGAAGCCATAATAATGGTCTTCTGCGTCTATCAGCTGATACATAAAGTACAGGCCGTAGGTCTTTCCGTCCTCGAGACTGCCCAGAACATCCTCACCAATCTCCTCTCCCTTGAATTTCTTGTCGAGCATACCACTAACATTGTAGGCAGAAGTATATTCTATGCCGTCTCCATACACTCCCCAGCCCAGTTCCTGAGAGCCTGGTACGATGACAACCTTCTGGATAGATGCCGAGGTTATCTGCATGTTGCTATTGGGCTTCTGGCGAAGGCGGAGCATCCAACTATGGATACTAAGCGAGTTCACCATACCCAAGTCCTGTGTTCCGGAATGGATAGAGCCATCGCCGTTGAACGAAAGCGTCTTCTCTATGCCGTTTGCCAACACGGTAAAGGCAGCGGTAGAGTCGGCAAACCATGTGAACGGCTGTTCGTCTCCCTCTTCCTCCACATCGTCATAGCGAAACTTGATTATGTAATTCTTGCTGTCGTTGCTCCAGTAGAAATAGCTTCCGTCGGCACTCTTCCCACGAAAGAATATCTCTATCTTATAGGTTATTCCTTTCTGCAGCCCGCTGAGCACATCGAGAGGCACAGAGCTCTTCCATATCCCGTTTCCCAAATTCGCCGCCCAGGTGCCTTTCCAGTCATAGACAGGCTCTCCCGAAGCATCATAGATTGTGGTGAACATCGCCACCTCCACGGCCTCTCCGATTACCGCTGCCGTAAAACTGTTAACGGTAAACACGGTATCGTTGCTTGACGAGAGATCGCCCATCTCCTCGGTAAAGCCTGATGCGGGGAGATCCCTGCTGCTGGTCTCATGCTCTCCATCGCCCGTAAGCGTTATGTCTACGCTTACGCCGGTAAATACTGCGGCCTGCATCGTCAACGAGACCATGCCTGCCATTAACAGTAGCATTGTTCTTTGTAGACTTTTTTTTATAATAGCTAAATATTAGGTTTGTTAATATCATGTCAGGTTGATAACTTCAAGAAATATCACCATGTTCAGTACGAAAAGCATCTCACTCCTTCCATTCCGCTTCTAATTTAGCATTTTATTTTATCATCACCAAGATTTCCCTTGCTTTTTTTACGATTTTACAAAACTTTTTTACGAATTGCACTTCATGACATCAACTGCCGCCGCCAAATACAGAGAGCCTATGGATATACAGGTGAAAGGAGAACTCAGAATATCCCAAGTAAAAACTGCCTGTGGCAGACAGCAGGACTACCCACAACGAGTAATGCGATTACTCGTAATGAGTAATCGCATTACAAACGGCGTGTAATCCTGTTACAGACTATATGTAATACGACGAAAGATACTTGGCCGGTGTCCTCTCTTTTTCATACCTTATCCTAATATTCAGCTTCTACCTTTACCGGCCCCAGCAAACCGGCCTCCAAGAGAGGCTCGTCGGGCTTGTAAAAGTCCACCTGCGTCCAAGCTACCGGCCGTGCACCGGGCTGCACATCGCCCACCAGACGATTGTGCCATACATTGACCACCTTTACCTCTAAGGAGTTCCGACCGGGCTTCACGGCATCGGTAACATCTATCCGGAACGGCGCACGCCATGCCACTCCCTGTTTCCGACCGTTCACATAGACTTCGGCCAAATCCCTCACATCGCCCAAATCAAGGACGATACGCTTCGGATAGGCTTTCTGCCCGAAAAGTTTCTTGTCCAGACTAAAGACATTGCTATAGGTTGCCGTACCCGAGAAATACTTAATTCCCATATCCGGGGATGCTGTGTAAGAGGTCAGGGCATCGAAGACCGCTCTCTCCGGTGCTCCTCTCCGATGCTGGAACTTCACCTCCCAAGGAGTCTGAATCTTGGCAAGAACGGTCTTGGAGATTTCGGGGAAGCGGACAAACGGCACATCCGCATCGTCCACAAAGACGATGAACAGCGCATCATAGGGGGTAAACTGCAAGTCTACCACCGTGCGACCATCCCTTGTCTCATAGCTGGCAGGTTCCTTCATACCGGTGTCGGCATGCCATATCTGCGGCTTCTTGCCCGATATGCGGAAAGAAACCTTCGGTCGCAGTATTTCAGGAGTCTGATTGGCTATCCAATAAATCTCCCCTTCCGGCAGATGCCGATGCACATAGCGCAGTTTTTCCTTATTTCCGAGGAAATCGACATCGGGTTCTATTCCTCTTTTGGCAAGAATCTGGCCGAGGGGGAATCCCGTAAAGACATTCTTCCTGCCACTATTCCAAATCTTGTCGACCAGTTCCCGGAACTCTGCCAGAGAACCCTCCCTGCCGGCCAACTGACCGGGCTTGTCGCCACAAATCACGACACCGTCCTCGGCCAACTCTGCTATCTTATGAAGCACAGAAAGCGACATCCGGGCTACATTTGTCAGCTGAAGCACTTGGTATTCCATCCCCGAGGGCGAAAGCAGCTTGCCGCCGCCTGCCATCAGCACCTCTTTCAATGCCGAAGGACTCACGAAATCAAAGGCATAGCCCTGCGGGCAACTGGGGAAACGAGTCATATATTGTCCCGTGATGTTGGTGTCTTCACCGTAATAGACAGCGACATCCGCTACGAAGCGTCCTTGCTGCAACAGATAGCAACTGCGAGAAAGATAATCTGTCCAAACTCTCGCCTGTTCGGCCCATGTCTCATGCCGGTCGAACCATTGCCCATAGACGCCCAGCCCGATGCCCGGGAACTTGTCGTCCACAGGCTGGTGGGGCGATGTGTGAATGACGAAACGGTTCAGGCCGCATGCCATTGCCGCATCGGCCGTAGGCTTCAGCACCGCTGGCGAATAGACCAGGGCACCATCGCGATAGCCGTTGGTCGTAAACGCCTCTGCTGCCGCAATGTTCTGCCCGTAGATGTGAGCCACCGATGCCGACTCGCGTATATCCGACTCGAACTGCGGCTCCGACAGTTTCTTCTGGTTATAGCGCATCCAGATGGCCGACATCGGTATATCCGCCGTACGCTTGCAATCCATGCCGTCGGTCATGTTTGCGCGCCATGCCTCGTGGGACTCCGAATAGCGTTTCAACCCGTATTCTTTCAGGATATCGTTCAACCCGTCATAATGATATTCCGTCATCATCTCGCCAAGAGTCATCCGCCAGTCGAAAAGAAAGCGGTCTGTCTCCTCCGCACTATTGATGACCAGCCCCAACAAAGCGGGCATCCACGGGGTCAGATCGTATCCCCGACGACGCATAAACTCCTTCCTCATGCGGATCGTCCATGTCTGCGGACCAGCCTCATAGCTGTCTGTAAGGATATATTGAATGCCCCGTTTGCCCATCATGCCCTGCGAAGCGTCGAGATAGGTGCACAAATAATTCTTGTAATAGCTCCGGATGGCCTCTGGATCCAATTTGTCCACTTCCAGCCCGGTGGCCTCAAGACTTGCGGGATGGTTGGTCTTTCCTGTCAGGCTATAGCCTATGCGATAAATACGCCAACGGCCTTCCGGAGCTTTCCAGGTCAGCACCCCGTTCCTCACATAGTGCGTTACATCGACGATATTACCAAGAGGAATAGCATCCGTGGTCGAAGGGGTATAAGCAGAACTGGCATAACGATAGAAGGCAAAGGCTGCCTTGTCGGCAGAAAGCTCCACCCGGTTTACGGGGAAAAGCCGCAGCATGGATATCAGAGATGAATCGGTGGCAGAGTTCTTGATGTTCAGGCGGAAATACCTGGCCGTTGTCATGGGGATATTCGCTGTTTTCTCTATGCAGCCCTGATAGCCCAGATCCGTTATCTTGCGGAAATGAATCCCGTCATCACTTGCTGAAAGAGAATAGGACAACGCCTGAATGTCGCCATTCGAGGATACTCCTGACCACTGAAGCGACTTGATGGTCTGCGCTTTGGCAAACTCCACCTGCACCCACGAGTTGCCGTTCTGGTCAGAGGCGATGACGGCTCCGTCCGATATACTGTCATTGCAGAGCTGCTCCAGGGTTACCCGGCCCCGGCTGGCAGTTACCACCGGCCGCAACTCCCGCATCGGAACATCTTCCTCGCTCACCTTCACGGCCAATACGGCAATGTCCTGATAGAACTTACGCGACATGAAAACCTGCGAGATATAGTCGGAAGCCATATGGTAATCCTGAAACTTTCCTGTAACATCAAAGCCTTCGGGCAGGCGCAGCTTCAGCTTCCCGCCACCCTGAATATCCACTTCCCGCCAGACGATTTTCTTCATTCCGTCTTCATCCTTTACCCAAGGACCTCCCGTCTCGCTCCATCCTGGACTGCTGGCCACGGTTACTTCCATATCCAATGAGTCGGCCACAGTGAGCATATAGTGGAAAGCGTCTTTCCATTCCGGGGTCATATATGCCAGTCGCCGCTTCACTATCTGCGGCGTCTCAAGGCCCGCGTCGAAGTTGTGAAAGCCTGCGATGCCGGAACGCTTCATCCAATGAAGGTCTTTCCAGATGCCGTCTTTGGTAATGTTGCCGTTCATCCAGTGCCACCACACACGCGGACGCGCCGCCTTGTCGGGATTCAAAAAACTCCGATACAAGCCTTCGCTCGTCTGTGCGGATAGCGGAAAAGCTCCTGACAGAATGAGGAGCATGCTTATTAAGGTCGTTTTCATTGTCAGGTTAATTAAGTTGGTTTTATGGGGATTATCTATTGTATCACTTTAAATCTTATCCGAAAGCTGTGCTCCCGTTCATCCCAGTTTGTGCCAAGCATCTCGAAGCGGCCTATCTGCGAGGTGCTGCGCACATGCTTCCCGATGCAGGGGCAGACATCGTAGTCGCCTATCCGCACCAGGCGCAGCGTCTCTGAGGCGTCGTCGGGAAGCCTGTCCAGCTTCACCTCTGCGGGGATATGGTCTCGATTCACGAATTCGAAGCTTACCGGCATGTCCTCCGCAATCAGCTCGTTCATCCTCCGTTCTATCTCGCGCTCTTCCTGTCGGGAGGGCTTATGGTCGAGAACATAGCTGATTTTACTCTTTTTTCTTTCGATATGAGCATGCCTGCCGCGCTCACATCCGAACATTCTTATCATCAGTTGATTGAGCAGATGCTCTGCCGTATGCGCCGGTGGGAACTCATCCTTGTTATGTCCGTTTAAAATAAAGTCGCCGCTCATGATAGCTGCATTTTATAGATGACGCCTCCATAGGCAGGAATCTTGACGCTCAGGGAATTCTCCGCCTTAAGCTCAAGCTCCGCTTCCTCCTTCGTAAGGAGTTCTACGGCAGTGGTTTTCGTTTCTTTTATCTTCAGGAAATCAAAAGCATGCGAAGGTATTCTGACCTCTGCATGCACCTCCGAGGTTGAGAAATTCACGACGACGAGTGCCAGTTTGTCGCCCGTTTTGCGAAGGAAGGCGTATTGCCGGTCGGCAAGCTGCGGGTTCACATACATCAGGTCGAACATGTCGCCATCGGTAAACACACTTTCCGTGGCGGCCAGCCGCATCACCTTTTGATAGATTCCACGCAATTCCGCCTCCTCCCCCGTGAGTCCCCCAGCCTTGAAATATCCCCTCTGGAGGGTGTCCAGAGCCCAATAATCAAAGATGGTGGTGCGCCCGTCGACGCCGGAGAAGCCCTCGTTGTCCATGCCCCGTTCGCCAAACTCCTGTCCGGCGTAGAGCATATAGGGATTCTTGCCGAGCAGGCATGCCACGATATGGGCGGGGACAGCTGCCCTTGCGTTGCCGCAGAAGAAGTCGGACGCAATGCGCTGCTCATCATGATTCTCCAGAAAATAGAGCATCCGGTTGCCGATTCCATCAGTCCGTTGCCATTGTTGGGAAATGGTTGAGGCCGGCCGATGCCCGCAGACCACATCCCGGAGACAATCATACATCCCTACTTTGTCATAGAGAAAGTCGAATCCGGCCGAAAGATAGGTCGTGTAAAGGTCGGGATTGTAAACCTCGCCAATAAACTTCATGTCAGGGTAGAACCTCTTCACCTTTGCCGTGGCATAGCTCCAGAACTGCGGTGGCACCATCTCCGCCATGTCGCAACGGAAAGCGTCTACTCCCTTTGAAGCCCAGAAAAGCAGGATTTCTGTCATCTTCAGCCATGTGTCCGGTATCGGCTCGAAGTGCTCTGAGCGGCCTCCCGCATCACAGTAGTCGATGCCATAATTGAGTTTCACGGTCTCATACCAGTCGTTTCGCCTCGGACGGGCATCAAAGCGGTCGTTGCCCGTGGCCTTGGCAGGTTGCTCATGGTAGGAAACTTCCGTCCCGGAGACGACATTCGAGAGGTCGAGAGGCTGCCCCCAGCAATAATAGAAGTTGTTCGCGGGCGAGAAGTGCATGTGCGCATCATCATTTTCGCCGAGGTCTTGCACGCCTTCCGGCCGACAAACGGAGCGGTATTCGCGCGCCACATGATTGGGAACGAAGTCCATAACGACACCGAGCCCGACGCGGTGAGTGCGCTCTATCAGAGCTTCCCATTCCTCCATGCGGCGGGAAACATCAACGGCCAGATCAGGGTCGACATCATAATAGTCGGTAACGGCATAGGGAGAGCCCGCCTTTCCCTTCACGATCTCCCCATGCTGGCATGGGATTCCGTATAGGGAATAGTCTGTCTGAGAGGCATGGCGGATAACGCCGGTATACCACACGGCGGTCGCACCGAGTCTCTTTATCTGCCTGAGAGTCGGCTCGTCGATGTCGGCAAACTTGCCACAACCGTTCTCGGCAATTGTCCCCCACGCTTTACGCGTGAGGTTACGGTTGCCGAAAAGGCGTGTAAGCAGTTGATAAATGATGATCTTTTTCATGGGGAAGCTCTAAAAAGAGAGGGGCTGAACCCTTCTCCCGCTATGCAATACCGTGGAGAGCGACATTGCGGTCTATGCGCCCTATCATGCCCTGCAGCGCCTTACCGGGACCACATTCCGTGAAATCGTCTGCCCCGTCGGCAATCATATGCTGCACACTGGCTGTCCAACGGACACTGCTTGTCAGCTGGGCGATGAGGTTTTGCTTGATTTCAGTCGGGTCGGTATGGGGCTTGGCATCCACATTCTGGTACACCGGGCACTTCGGAGTATTGAAACCGGTCTTCTCAATGGCTTCCTGGAGCTCTTCCTGGGCCGGCTGCATCAATGGGGAATGGAAAGCTCCGCCCACCTTCAAGGGCAGCGCGCGCTTCGCGCCAGCCTCCTTCAACTTCTCACAAGCGGCATCGACAGCCTCCACATCGCCCGAGATAACAAGCTGGCCGGGGCAGTTATAGTTAGCGGGGATGACCACTTTACCCCCCACGCTTACCTCTTTGCATATCTCCTCGACATGCTCGTCAGACAAGCCGATAATGGCTGCCATCGTTCCAGGGTTGGCCTCACAGGCCTTCTGCATGGCATTGGCACGGGCAGCAACCAGTCTCAAACCGTCTTCAAAGCTCAACGCGCCGCTGGCCACGAGGGCGGAAAACTCACCCAGCGAATGGCCGGCAACCATCGAGGGCTCGAAAGCCTCGCCCATGCAGAGCGCGGAAATAACGCTGTGGAGGAATACTGCCGGCTGTGTAACCTTGGTCTCCTTGAGCTGCTCATCGGTACCGGCAAACATGATTTCTGTAATCTTGAAGCCGAGAATGGCGTCGGCCTTGTCAAATAATTCCTTTGCCAAAGGACTTGTTTCGTAGAGGTCTTTGCCCATGCCTACGAACTGCGAACCCTGTCCGGGGAATACAAATGCTTTCATTTTTTTCCGTTTTTAATATTTTTCTTAATGATGCAAAGATACAAAAAAAATCCCAATTACCACCTCGGTAACCGGGATTTAATATAGATTTGCTTTACAGTGCGAAAATATATTCTCACTAAGTGCTGATCACTCAGCTGCGGGAGCCTCTTCCTCCGCTACGGGCTCTTCTGCCATGGGAGTCTCCACAGGAGCTTCTGCGGGAGCTGCCTCTACTGCCGGGGCGGCAACGGGAGCGTTCTCGGCAATCACCTTTACGGGAATCTTTACCTCTACCTCTTTGTAGAAGTGAACGGTAGCCTCGTAGTCGCCTACGCGTTTAGCGTCGCGCATGGTGATAATCTTGCGGTCTACCTCGATGCCCTTCTTGGCAAGTTCCTCGGCTACGGTCGCGGCATTCACCGAACCATAGAGCTGACCGGTGGCACCAACCTTGGCCGCAATCTCGAGAGCCACATCCTTCAATGCCTCGGCCCTCTTCTCTGCCTCGGCCTTGAGAGCCGCGATCTTGGCGGCCTGCTGCCTCAGATTTTCCGCGAGCATTTTCTTTGCGGACGGTGAAGCGATGACAGCCTTGCCCGTCGGAATGAGATAGTTGCGGCCATAGCCGCTCTTCACATTCACGATTTCGTTCTTATATCCAAGTCCGATAATATCTTCCTTCAGTATAATTTCCATTCTGTCTCCTCCTCTTTATTATTTCAACATGTCAGCTACATAAGGAAGCAGCGCTATCTGGCGGGCACGCTTTACAGCCTGTGCCACGCGACGCTGATACTTCAAAGATGTCCCGGTGATACGGCGCGGAAGGATTTTGCCCTGCTCGTTCAGGAATTTCTTCAGGAATTCAGGGTCCTTATAGTCGATATACTTGATGCCGCTCTTCTTGAAACGGCAATACTTTTTCTTCTTCGTGTCAATAGAAGGAGCTGTCAAATAACGAATTTCTGATTTGTTCTGCTCTGCCATAATTTATGCCTCCAGTTTTTTAGCCCACTTGTCGCGACGCTTCTCAGCATAAGCTGCAGCATACTTGTCAAGTTTAACAGTCATGTAACGGATTACCTTCTCGTCGCGGCGGAAGCCTGTCTCGAGGGTTTCCACGATAGTTGGCCCGCCCTTGTACTCGAACAGGCAGTAGAAGCCTGATGTCTTCTTTTCGATGGCGTAAGCCAGTTTCTTCAGTCCCCAGGCCTCCTCGTTCAGGATCTCCGCACCGTTGTCGGTGAGCAGTTTCTTGAATTTAGCGACCGTTTCCTTCATCTGTTCATCAGATAAAACGGGAGTCAAAATGAAAACGGTTTCGTATTGATTCATCCTAATTAATAATTAATTGTTTAAAACTACTTTTTGCAAAACGCGGTGCAAAAGTACTGTTTTTTTTTGGATTGACCAAACTTTTTCGTACTTTTGTTGCCGATATGAAGGCTCTATCACGAAAAATCGGCACGATTCTTACCCGGAGCAGCAAGACCATCGGCCTGGTGGCACTTGCCCTTGGCGCAATGCTGTTCGCCGTTTCCCTCTTCGTATCTGCCCCGAACACCAAGGACGACCTCCTCGTCATCGGGCTGGCCAGCATCCTGACGGGTGTCGTTTTCCTTTACAAGACCATGAGGAAGCAAGGGGGATATTAGGCCGCGGCGCCCTTCCCCACCAAGTTTCACGACCTCACCATGCGCACCCGGCCATCGACCGTGCGGCGACCTGCCGAAAGGCTGTCTGGTATCTGCCGCTTCCGCAAATCAGGTTCGCGCAACTTCTATCGTAGTTACTTATGCGACCAACGCAAACTTCGTTGCCGTTCCAACCTTTACCGGACAAGAGAACTTCCTTCATCAGCAGACAATCACGATTACAGGTCCGGCAAACTCCACCATTTACTATGGCATCGACCTCTCGGCAGAAGATTTCAGTGATGCCGATGGAAAATACACGGGCAAAGGAGAAGAGGGCACAGGCGTTGCCCAGCTGGATTTGGACGCCACGCACACCATCATCGCATTTGCTAAAATCGGCGAGAATAAGAGTGCGAATGTATCCAAGACCTTCACCTGCCACGAGTCGGTAGACAAGACCATCGCCGACTTGCACGGCATGACAACAGACCAAGCCTTCATCAACCTGAGGCTGACCAACGCCAAGGTGGTGTATGTAGACGCCAAGAATGTCTATATCCGCGAGGGCGACAAGGCCGTGCTTTTCTATGGTACAGGGCTGAACCTGCCCCTCAACAGCACCTTGAACGGCAGCCTGATTTGCGACTACGACTACCGTAATAAACTCATAGAGGTAAGAGACAACAGCGCCACCAACCTGGACCATGTAACCGTAACCGGAGCAACGACGACGGCCCTTGACCCGTCCGTTACCACCGTTGGGGATATATTGCAATTCAACAAGGTGTCAGACCTCGTGCGCCTGAACAGCGTTACCATTACGGTAGAAGGCGAAGGAACAAGCGCGAAATATTATGCGACATCCGGCGAGAGCAAAGTCCGGCTCTACGGCCACCTTGAAGCCGTCAAGGGAATAGCCAGCGACGGCAACACCTATGACCTGATTGCCGGATTCAACAATATCTACATAGGTGCCGCACACCTCAAGCCGTTTGCCCTTGCCATACCGGTCGCTGTCGGAGAGACCCGCTACGCCACCTTGATATTATAGCAAGTTGGCATTAACGATACCTGAAGGCGCGACGGCCTCTACCTATAAAGTTACGAACGGGAGGCTCGAGACCAGCAAGTCTTACGAAGCGGGCAAAAACATTTCGGCAGGCACGGCCGTTGTCATCAAGGCCGAACCGGGCAACTACGAGTTTCTAAGCACAACCAACACAGGAAACTCCGACAACGACAGCATGCTGTCGGGTACTGACACAGAAACCGCGTTGGAGGCTGACGCCACCAGCTATTTCTACCGCCTCTCCACGAACGAGACAGGCGATATGGGCTCTGTTGGCTTCTATTGGGGCACGGAAGACGGGTCTGCCTTTACCAACGGGGCGCACAAGGCATACCTGAAGGTTGCCAAGGATGCGGCCGATGGCGCCAAGGCTTACCCCTTCTCGAATGACCCAACGGGTATCGGTACGCTCAAGACGACAGAGAAAGCCGGCAACGATGCCATCTACAACCTCGCGGGTCAGCAGGTTGGCGACACCTATAAGGGCATCGTAATCGTGAATGGCAAGAAAGTTATCAAGAAGTAAACATCACAAACAGGCACCATAAACGCCAGGAAAAACTGAAATTCCGGCTATACACTAAAACCGCGGCAGAGGCTTCTGCCGCAGTTTATGATATAATCGGCGGCCCTCAACAGCAGGACAGCCGATTGCTGATTCTATCCGGGACAACCCTGTCAGGCCTCTTCCGGCACGATGAGCTTATAGCCCTTGCCGTGAATATTGATGATTTCTATCTGCTCGTCGTCCTTCAAATGTTTGCGCAGCTTGGTGATATATACATCCATGGAGCGGGCGTTGAAGTAATTATCGTCCACCCAGATGGTGCGAAGGGCGAAGTTGCGCTCCAGAATCTCGTTGGCATGAGAGCAGAGCAGGGCGAGAAGCTCGTTCTCCTTGGTCGTCAACTTGGTCTGCTTGTCGCCGATGGTCAACAGCTGCTTCTGCGTGTCGAAGACGAAGCGACCTATATGATAGACCGTAGACTCCTTGTTCTTCTTGCCGCGGACACGGCGCAGGATGGCCTCGATACGCAGCACGAGCTCTTCCATGGAGAAAGGCTTTGTGATGTAGTCGTCGGCTCCTATCTTGAATCCTTCCAAGATATCATCCTTCAAGGTCTTGGCTGTGAGGAAGATGACAGGCATGTCGGCATTGGCCTGACGAATCTCCTGGGCAAGGGTGAAGCCGTCTTTCTTCGGCATCATGACATCGAGCACACAGATGTCGAACTTGTTTTTCAGGAATTCCTTGTATCCGGCTTCGCCGTCAGGGCAGAGTGTCGCCTGATAGCCCTTAGCCTGCAAATACTCACGAAGCAGCATTCCGAGGTTCTCATCATCCTCGCAAAGCAAGATTTTCAATGTTTCATCCATAATTTCTGTCTTTAATTGGTTTATAATTTTCTGATTTATGATTCTCTGATCACCGGCAACTTGATGGTAAACTTGGTGCCTTTGCCGTATTCGCTCTCCACCTTGATTTCACCACTATGCAGGTTCACAATCCTTCTTACATAGGCCAATCCCAGCCCGAATCCTTTCACATCGTGCACATTCCCGGTGTGAACACGATAGAATTTCTCGAACACCTTCTTCAGGTTTTCTTTCTTGATGCCGATGCCGGTGTCGCGAATCGACAGGTAAAGGTGCTCCGCGTCATTCCATGTCTTCAAGTAGATGTTGAGCGGCCGGTCGGGTTTACCATACTTCACGGCGTTGTCAAGCAGGTTGAAGATGGCGTTCTGGAAGTGCATCTCGTCCACATAGATCGTGGAGTCTACGGCTTCTATCTCCGTATATATCTTCCCGCCGGTATGCTCCACACGCAAGGTAAAGGAGTTCGCGATGTTCTCCACCATCTCGTTCAAGTCAAGTTCCTTCTTCTTGAAGACGGCTTTCTTACGGTCGAACATCGACATCTGGAGCACTTTTTCCACCAGGAACCTCAGGCGTTTGGTCTCGTCGTTGATGACTCCCGACAGGTGGGACATCATCTGTTCGCTCTTCGTTACGCTCCTGTCGTTCATCATCTGGGCAGCCAGCGAGATGCTCGCTATCGGGGTCTTGAGCTCATGGGTCATATTGTTCACGAAGTCGTTCTTCATCTCTGTATAACGCTTGGACCGGAAGATGATGACAATGGTGAAGATAAAGGTGATGAGCAGGATGAGCGTGAAGATGATACTCGGTATCATGAAGCGAACCGAAGAATAGATGTAGCGGCTCATTTCGGGGAAGTGCACCCGCACCACGCCCATCTTCGAAGCCGGATCGTTGCGGAACAAAAGCTGGCTGTAGGTGTATTCCTCGCCCTCGCCCGTATAGTCCGGGCAGCGGTAAACCTCCCTTCCGTCTTGTGTGCTTACCGTGAAATGGTAAGGAATGTTAATGCCGTTGTTCATCAATTCCGCCTTCAGATCTTGGTCGAGCATCTTGAAATTGATGCGTTCACGCAGGTTTTTTTCCGATGCGGAATAGAGGATATTCAGCACGACCTCGTCAAGAAGGGCCTTCTGATAGACATAGCGGTTCTTCACGATTTCGCCCAAAGACTTTGAGGCTTCGGAAATAGAGCCCTTGTCGTCTTTCAGGATCATCGCCTTCGGCTTTGAGGCGGGGCTTGAGGAAATGGTCTTCAGCTCGAATGAAGAATAGGCGATGCCGTCTTTTCCCACCGTAGAGTAGGCATGCGAGGTATGGGTGGTGCCGTCGGAAATACCGCCGCGCGCACCCACAGAATCCTGCTTGTGGGCCTTGCGCTCGGTCTCGTTCACATCTTTTTCAAGATATTGGAGGGTCTCGTTGAGCTCCAGATTCCGTGAGGCCTGATAAAGCGAACGGTTGACGCTCTCGTCAAACTGTTCCTTTTTCATATCCACCATCTCCTGGATATACTTGAGCTGGAGGAAAAGCAACATCATGAAAGATACTCCCATGATGGCAGCTATTGTCCATATCGTTCTCTTCTTCATATTCACAAAGTTAAATAAAATCTTAAATATTAAAATCAAGAATGTTAAATATTTGCCCCATATTTAACTTCTTTAACCATTTTGAGCTATTATAGTTGCGAATAAGAAACTATCTCTTGGGGCAGAATGTTCTCGGCTCATATCCTTATCAGCTCTTTACGGCACAAAACCAGACGATTTGCTTCTCTTTCGAATTTTAATTCTTATCTTTGCAAAAAAAGAAAACGATGAGAATACCAATCACCTTATGCCTGATGCTCTGCCTCTCCGTGTCGCCGACAGAGGCACGAATACCGCAAAAGAAAGCCATTCCTTCCTATCAGTGGCGCGGACTGATGATCGATGTTTCGCGACATTTCTTCTCCCTGGATTTCCTCAGAAAGCAGATAGATCTCTGTTCACGATACCACATCAACAAGCTTCATTTGCACCTCACGGATAACGGGGGATGGCGTCTGGAAATCCACCAATATCCCGAACTGACGCAGATCGGAGCATGGAGAAGCGAAGAAGACTGGGGCAAATGGTGGATCGACGGCCAGCGCGACTATACCCACCAAGGTGCCCCTGGTGCCTACGGCGGTTACTATACGCAGGAGGAAATGCGCCAATTAGTGAAATACGCGGCCCGGAAAGGTATCGAGATCATCCCGGAAATAGAAATGCCCGGACATTCCGACGAGGTGCTCGCCACCTACCCGGAACTGGGATGCGTCGACGAAACCACGGGAAAAGTCAACCTGTCAAGCGACCTATGCCCTTCCAATCCGGCAACCTTCACCTTCCTCACGAATGTCCTGAGAGAAGTGATGCGCATCTTCCCCTCCCAGTATATACACATCGGCGGCGACGAGGCAGAGATGAACGCATGGAAAAGTTGCCGGAATTGCCAATCCTACATGCACGCACATCATATAAAAGAGGTATCCGGCCTCCAGACCCTACTTATCGACCGCATCGACTCGTTCCTGACTGCCAACGGCCGATCGCTCATCGGCTGGGATGAACTGTGTACGCTCTCTCCCGCCCCGTCGTCCATCAAAGGAAATCCGAAGACCATCATGGTTTGGCGGGATAGCAAGTATGCCCGCCTGGCCATCCAGCAAGGTTTCAATGTGATTATGGCTCCGAACCGATATTGCTATATCAACAATCTGCAGGATGCACCGGAACTGCGCGTTTCAGAGCGCACCAACTATCTGCCCCTCAAGCAGGTCTACAGCTTCAATCCCATACAGGGACTCACGCCAGCAGAGGCATCCCATGTCCTCGGAATCGAGGCGGCAGTATGGACGGAGCAAATCGAGACGCCGCAAGAAGCGGAGCGCGCCATCTTTCCCCGTCTCCTGGCCATTGCCAAAATAGGGATGGAGAGCAAGCCAAAGCCTTATAAAGAGTTCCGCGACTACGCCTTGAAAGAGGTGGACAAGCTAAGGGCAGAAGGAGTCAATGCCTTTGATCTCTCCAAGGAAAAAGGCGACCGCCCCGAAAGTCTGCTGCCTGTCAGCCACCTTGCCACAACAGCCAAGGCAACCTACAACAAACCTTACAGCCCACGCTACGAGGCACAAGGCACTGCAACCCTGACCGACGGGCAACGGGGCGGATGGACGCATGCCGACCAAAGATGGCAAGGATTCATTGGCAGCGACGGCTACTGTATGGATATTACCCTCGACCTGGGAGAGGAGCAAAGGTTTGAGAGCGTCCAGATGGACTTCATACAGAATGCCGGCGCCTGGATTTTCCTCCCGGAGGAACTGGTCATCTCCGTCTCAGACGACGGTGGCAGCTTCAAGCAGATTTACCGGTCGCACCAGGAAAAGATAACGAAACGCTATCTCAACTTCGTCTGTCTCGGCTATCAGGGTAGTCCTCAGAAGGCACGCTACATCCGTATACAAGCCAAGAGCCAGGGCCAAGGCGACTGGGTGTTTACCGATGAGATCATCGTGAGATAGGTTCTTCCGCAGCCCCGGGCATATCTGGCAAGGCGCGCGTCTGCTTTTATGCGGACGCGCGCCTTGCTTTTCTCCTGCCATCGTCCGCGGAAAGAAAAATCTCCGAGAGGCAATCACTGCTTCCCGGAGAGATAAAAGTACTTTGGTTATTTGAAAATAATCTTGTTATTCGTCCTCGTTAGCCTGCTCGGTTTCATGGTCCGCAATCAGCTTAGACTGGATCTCGTTGGGCACGAGCTCGTAAGAAGAGAACTTCGTAGTAAAGCTTGCACGGCCGCCGGTAAGCGAACTCAGCGAGATGGAGTAGTTTGCCAACTCCTTCAGGGGGATTCTGGCCTGCAGCTTCTGGTATCCGGCTTCGCTGTCCATACCCATGATGAGAGCACGACGCCCCTGCAGGTCGCTCATCACATCGCCCATGTAGTCAGACGGGACGAATACCTCAAGGTCATAGATCGGCTCCAGGATCTTAGGACCCGCGTTCTTGAACGCATCCGAGAACGCATGGCGGGCAGCCAGCGTGAACGAAAGCTCGTTGGAATCCACGGGATGCATCTTCCCATCGTAGACAACCACGCGCACATCACGGGCATAGGACCCCGTCAACGGACCATGCTCCATGCAGTCCATGACGCCTTTCAGGATGGCCGGCATAAAACGAAGGTCGATCGCGCCGCCGACAACGGAGTTGAGGAAGACGAGCTTTCCGCCCCATGCGAGGTCTATTTCTTCCTTGCCCTTGATGTTCATCTTGAACTCTTGGCCGTTGAAATTGTAGGCTACCGGATCCGGCATGCCCTCGGCATAAGGCTCCACGATCAGGTGAACTTCACCGAACTGTCCGGCACCGCCCGACTGTTTCTTGTGTCGGTATTCAGCTTTAGACTTCTTCGTAATGGTCTCACGATAAGGAATCTTCGGCTCGCTGAACTGCACGGCAATCTTCTCATTGTTCTCCATACGCCACTTCAAAGTGCGCAGATGGAATTCTCCCTGTCCGTGGACGATGGTCTGGCGGAGTTCCTTAGACTGCTCTATCACCCATGTCGGGTCTTCCTGCCGCATCTTCAGGAGGGCAGCCATCATCTTTTCCGTATCCGCCGAATTAACGGCCTTAACCGCGCGAGAGTACTTGCTGTTAGGATACTTGATGAAGTCGAAGCGCTGCTCCACCTCCTTGGCGTTAAGGGTATTTCCCGTCTTCACATCCTTGAGCTTCACCGTACATCCTATATCGCCGGCATTGAGCTGGTCTACCGGAATACGGTTGGCACCCGCACAGGCATATATCTGCCCCATGCGCTCCTTGCTGCCGCGGTCGGCATTGCTCAGATCATCACCCGGCTTCACCGTCCCACTCATCACTTTGAAGTAAGAAACCTCACCGATATGGGGCTCCATTCCCGTCTTGAAGAAGTACAGACTCTCTGGTCCGTCGCTGTCGGGGGTAACCTCTTCTCCCCGCGTGTTGTGCATTTTCGGCATGTCGCTGACGAAAGGCACCACATTGCCGAGGAACTCCATCAGGCGCTGGACGCCCATATCCTTCTGGCCATCGACACAAAACACGGGGAAGATGCTGCGCGTGATCAATCCCTTGCGGATGCCCTCGCGCATCTCGTCCTCCGTGAGCGTCTCGCTTTCGAAAAACTTATCCATCAGAACCTCGTCGTTCTCGGCGGCGGCCTCCACGAGAGCTTTGTGAAGCTCCATGGCCTTATCCATCTCCTCGGCGGGAATTTCCTCTCGTTTCGGGGCCCCGCCCTCAGCGCCCCAAGAGAGCTTCTTCATGATGAGCACATCGATGATTTCATGGAAGTCAGGGCCTGTCTGGACGGGATACTGTATCTGCACGCACTTCGGTCCGTAGATTTCCCGCATGGTATTCATGAGGTTGTCGAAGTCGCACTTGTCCGAATCCAGCTGATTGATGAGGAAGATAACAGGCTTCTTCAGCTTTTCCGTATAGCGGAAACAGTTTTGCGTGCCCACCTCGGGGCCGTACTGGCCGTTGATGACGATGGCCGCCAGGTCGGTAACATTCATGGAAGTGATGGCACCTCCGACGAAGTCATCAGCTCCGGGACAATCTATAATATTGAGCTTCTTGTTGTTCCACTCCACATGGAATACGGTCGGGAAAACCGAATAGCCATACTCCAGTTCCACTGGGAAGTAGTCGCTCACAGTATTCTTTGCTGCTACACTACCACGGCGTTTGATGATGCCGGCTTCATACAACATACTCTCGGCAAGAGTGGTCTTGCCGCTACCCGCACTGCCAAGCAAGGCAATGTTCTTGATTTCGTTAGATTGATATACTCTCATATCAAAAGATTTAAGTTATTAGTATTACATTTCCAATCACGGCAACAGGACTCCGCGGCCTTGACCTGCAAGTCCTCACAAAGGCGGGGAAAATGGTTTTAAGGTTCTCAGGAGCACGACGCACATGCTGCTGCTTCACGGCATTGCCGAATTTCCCTGCCTTTTTTTCTGCCGTTAAAGATAGGCATTTTAGTGGAAAGCACCAAAGAAAATCATGGAAAACCGCTCATCTTTTAATAGTAATTAGTATTTTTGCAGCAAAAAGATGGCCGGCCTCTATGTTCATATTCCGTTTTGCGAGTCGCGATGCGTCTATTGTGGATTCTACAGTACCATCCTTTCCGCGCTGCGAGGGAGGTATGTAGAGGCTATGTGCAAAGAAATGGAGCTGCGCAAAGATGAGTGCCCCGAGCCCATGGAGACCGTCTACTTGGGCGGAGGCACCCCGAGCGTGCTCTCCGGACCGGAGCTCGACAGCCTGTTCCTATATATTAATAAGGTGTTTCTCAAGGGCGGCGACACCCGGAGCCTGGAAATCACCATGGAGTGCAACCCCGACGACATCTGCAAAGCCGGCTTCCGCCTGCCCCCGATGGTAAACCGGGTGAGCATGGGGGCGCAGACCTTCGCGGACGAGAGGCTCCGCTTCCTCCGCCGGAGGCACACCTCGGGACAGGTGGGGACGGCCGTGCGCAGGCTGAGAGACATGGGCATCGGCAACATCAGCGTCGACCTGATGTTCGGCTTCCCGCAAGAGACGCTCGCCGACCTCAACCACAACCTCGACGAAATCCTCCGCTTGGGCGTCGAGCACATATCTGCCTACTCGCTGATGTATGAAGAGGGAACGCCGCTCTACCGCATGCGCGAACAAGGAAAGATAGAGGATATCGACGAGGAGCTGTCGCTGCGAATGTACGACACCCTCATCCTGCGGCTCGAGGAGGCGGGATTCGAGCAGTATGAAATCAGCAACTTCGCCCGTCCCGGCTTCCGCTCGCGCCACAACAGCTCGTATTGGAGCCGGGTGCCGTATGTCGGAATCGGAGCCGCGGCCCACTCTTTCAACGGCAGGGACATCAGGAGCTGGAATGTGGCTGACATCCGCCAATATGTCGCATCGATAGAAAAGGGCGAATGCCCGTCCGAGGCCGAGACTCTGGATGAGGACACCCAATACGACGACTTGATAACCACTTCGATGCGAATGCGTGAGGGATTGGATATCAGAGCGCTAAAACCGAAATACAAAGAATACCTTTTAAAGCGGTCGAAGCGGTTTCTCGACAGCCGTCTTCTCCAGCTCGACGGCCACCGGCTGCACCTCACGAGGGCCGGGCTCTATATCAGCGACAGCATCATGAGCGAGCTGATGTGGTAAGTCCCGCTACCAACCAGAAGGCAGGAGGCCGCTCCCAGCTTGACAATCTCGGCGAATTCGTCAGACAATTTCGGCGATTTCGTCAGACAAAATCGCCGAGATTGTCAACCTTAGGGCCGCTGGAAACATTTGCCGGGGCAGCCTCTTGCCTCCGCCTCCCACGGCTCTGCGGAAGGCGGGAAGTGGCGGTCTCGGAGAAAACAGTCTCCCGTGTCTCGCGGTAAAGTATTGCTTTTATCGGAAATTATTCGTAACTTTGCGAGATAAAAGAATCCGACATGAAGGAAATCGAGAAAATGAAAGCCGGACAGCCATACACTTTCGCCGACCCGGAGGTGGCGGAGAGCGGGCGGCATGCCGGTAAGCTGTGCGCCCAGCTGCGCACGATGACGGCCCACGAGCCCGGCTACCGCGGGGTGATCGAGGAGCTCATTCCGGGCATCCCGCCAGACAGCACCGTGGTGCCGCCCTTCCATTGCGACCACGGCCACGGCATCCGCATCGGCCGCCATTGCTTCATCAACTACGACTGCGTGTTCCTCGACGGCGGCGGAATCCGCATCGGCCACCATGTGCTGATAGGTCCCGGCTGCCATATCTACACCCCGGAGCATCCGAAAGGCCATGAGCAGCGCCGGCTGCCACAAGAGACCTGCCACCGCGTGAGCATCGGCGACGACACTTGGCTTGGCGGAAGCGTCGTGGTTTGCCCGGGCGTAACCATCGGGAAGCGGTGTATCATCGCCGCGGGGAGCGTCGTCATCAGCGATATTCCCGACGACTGCATGGCCGCGGGAAATCCTGCGGTAGTAAAGAAACACCTGAACCCGGAACCATGAGACGACTCTTGCTGTTCCTCGTCGGCGTGATGATGGGCTCCTGCGTCGGCGCACAGACCGCCCCGCAGGCTTTCCGCGAATGGAAGGCCGGCACCCGGGTGTCGTTGAAAGCCGTTCAGGAATACGGGCTGGAGCGGTGCTTCGGCTCATCGGAGATTCCCGAGAGTGTCTATCGCCGCATGCGGGGCAAGTCGTTCAAGGAGGGAACGGCCGTCAAGCTCGCCGACCTCCGCTATGTGCGCGTGCTCCACTATGACGGCGGGGGGCACATCCTGCTCGGCGAACTGGTGTGCCACCGACTCATCGCAACCGACCTGGTGGAGATTTTCCGCACGCTCTTCGATGCCCGGTATCCCATCGAGCGGATGGTGCTCATCGACGACTTCAATGCCGACGACGAGCTCTCGATGCGGGCAAACAACACGAGCGCGTTCTGCTATCGCGCCGTCGCCGGCTCCGGAAAATTGTCGGCCCACGCACGAGGCATGGCCGTAGACATCAATCCGCTCTACAATCCCTACTACAAAGACCGCAAGGACGGCACCCGGGAGGTGAGGCCCTCCACGGCCGCCCGATACTGCGACCGCCGGAAACCGTTCCCTTATAAGCTCACGCGGGGCGACCTCTGCCATCGCCTCTTCCTGCAGCACGGTTTCCAATGGGGCGGCAGCTGGCGCAGCTGCAAGGACTTCCAGCACTTTGAGAAATAGGCACACCACCCCCTCTTAAATATGCCGATGAGATAAAAAAACGGTCGGCCCCGTTCAGAACTGGAAGTAGATGAACGGCTGGATGGTGCTGCTCTTCACCTGGATGATAATGAAGATGACCAGCGCGAGCAACAGGGCGTCGACCACCACATTGCCTCTCTTCATCCATGAGATGAGGCCTTCCTGCCAACGATTCGGCAGATAATGGCTCAGATAGCCGAAGAGCATCAGGGCAAGGACATATTTATATCCGACCACGACCTGCCCTATCAGCTCCGGATGGAAGTTTCCAAAAATCTGGCAAAGCATCACCCAGACTCCCGCGAAGGTGTGATTGCGGAAGATCAGCCATGTAAGGCAAACGAAATGGAAGGTGAGAATCATGGCCGCCACCCGCTTCCATCCCCGGCTTTCATGATGCCGGTCGTGGTGTAACATCTCCGTCCTGAAGATTTTATGCCCCACCAAGGCCAGTCCGTGAATGCCCCCCCAGACCACGAAGTTGACGCTCGCCCCGTGCCAGAGGCCTCCCAGCAGCATGGTCAGCAACAGATTGACATACTGGCGAATCTTTCCTTTCCGGTTTCCGCCCAACGAGATATAGATATAGTCGCGTATCCAGGTAGACAGAGAGATGTGCCAGCGGCGCCAGAAGTCGGTGATGCTCGAGCTGTTATACGGCGCGTTGAAGTTCATCGGGAAGCGAAAGCCCAACAGCAGGGCGATTCCAATGGCCATATCGCTATACCCGCTGAAGTCGCAATAGATCTGCAAGGCATAGCCGTAGACGCCCAGCAGGTTCTCAAAACCACTGTATAAGGTCGGGTTATCAAATATCCGGTCCACGAAATTCAAGCTGATATAATCGCTGATAACGGCTTTCTTGAACAGCCCGATGATGATGAAGTAGACACCACGGGCAAACATGTCGCGCGTGATGACCACCGGCCTGCGTATCTGGGGTGCGAAATCGCGGGCACGGACGATAGGCCCAGCCACCAGCTGGGGGAAAAAGCTCACATAGAAAGCATAGTCCAGCAGATGCGGAAGCGGCTTTAAGTCGCCCCGGTAGACATCGATGGTATAGCTCAGGCTCTGGAATGTGAAGAAGCTTATCCCCACCGGGAGGAAGATATCCCAAGGTTGAAAGTTGCCGCCCACCATCGCCGTAAGCATTCCCGCGAAGAAATTGGTATACTTGAAGTAGCCGAGCATTCCCAGGTCGATGGCGAGGCTCAGCGCTACCAGCCACCTGCCCCTCCGCTGATTCCCCCGGCTGCGATAGATGGCACGGGCTATCAGGTAATCGCTGACGGTTACCACGGCCAGCAGAAAGAAATACATGCCGCTGCTCTTATAGTAGAAATAATAGGAGAAGAGCGTTACGAAGAGCAGGCGGGCACTCGTCTTCCTCTCCAGGCACATATAAATGAAGGAGAAAAAGAGAAACAATATCAGGAATACACCACTCGAGAAGATCATCGGTTCCTGAGGATTATAGCTCAACACCTCTACAATCCGGTTCCACAACGGCTCTTTCATTCCGCTGTCCTCCTTTCCGCTTCGCGGCGGCGCAGATAGTTATCCAGCCCCCCGATGAATGAGGGATACACGCGGCGGGCCACGACCGCCCCACCGCCAAACGACAGGTGGGTATAGTCCTTGGTAGCCATGTCCCTGTCCACGAGTGCCTTCACGCTGTTCTGACCTCCCATGGCACGCCAGAAATTGAGGTAAGCCACATGGCAGTCGGCGGCCAGCTGCTCCTGTAGCCGCACGAGATTCTTCACCTCCGGCAGGGTCTGAATGCCATCCGAAGTGCGCTGGTCGCGGTCGGGGACGCTCGCGATGAGGATGCTTGCTTCCGGGAAGCACTCCCGGAGGTGGCTCACGGCCTTGCGCAGCTTTCCCATATAGAGCTGCAGAATCGGCAGCGTGTTGCCCGTCACGGCATCGTTGAGACCAAACTGAAGAATAATCAGGTCGTAAGGACGATGTCGGCGGAAATCCTCGAGCATCCGGGCGGGCAGTTTGGCAAGCGTGATTCCCGACGAGCCCCGCATGCTGAAGTTATCCAGGACCACACCCCTATCAGACTCCAGGGCCACGCCATAGAGCAGGGTTCCATCCCCCACCTGGCTGAAACGATAGTCTACGCCGCTCATGCTTCCTGTCAGATTCCACATCTGCACCGACGGAGACGAGGGAAAGACATGGGTCTGCCGCCGACCATCGGAGGCCATGGCCTCCACCGTAACCGAGGAAGCCGTGCGCAGGAAGAGCTTCGCAGAGGTCCATTGGCTGGTGTGCCGATAGAATCTCGACCCACTCAAAGACAGGTAAGCGCCCTCGCCGACCTCGTAATATTTCTCCGCGATGCCCTCCTTGGCTTCATCAAAGGGCTTCTTCACCACCACATGTTCCGTAAACCCGCTTATCTTCTGCGTGATGGAACGCCGGCTCCTCACATTGACAGACGATCCGGCATCGAGCCAGCCGACGCCGTTTCCACCGAACCTTTCCTGCAACATCTCGCGCAAATCGGCCGTCATGATGTCGCCCTCGATATAGGAATCGCCGAAATAGGCGATTCTCACAGGTCTGCCCAGACGGCCTACGCTGTCGAGCATGGCATAGAAATGATCCATTCTGCCGGCCTTACCTCCGGAGAAATCCACGATCGGCTCCACGCCCTTGCGCCATTTTTCCTTGAAATTGACTTTCCCGCCCCGGCTCGCAAGTGGCGTCATGGGCTCCGGGGCGACTGTTACGGGAACCACATCCACCTGCCGCTCCTCGAGCGGAGGCAATATCTGGCTCAGTATATTCACATGGCGCAGCTCAGTTCCGCCCACCTTGAGCGTAGGCAACTGATGCATCATGAGCAATATAAAAACCACGATAGCCACAAGGGCAAATGTCCGTAAAGACTGCTTCATCGATTCCTTCTCACCTTAAGAGCCACTCGCAACCACTGCCAGAGCGGGTGCAAAATTACTAAATATTTCGCGAATGAAATCACAAATCGCAACATAAATTCAGACAGGAAATGATAATTTCCCATCTTGGTGATGTATGTCAAGAAAAGCCGGGAGGGCCCGCGGACCTCGCGGGAGCAGCCCCCGGTTTCGCAAAGGATGTCCTCCCGCCTGGCCGCAAACGGCCAAAAGGCTGACAAAATCGGCGATTTCGTCATTCAATTTCGGCGATTTCGTCGCTCAATCTCGCCGATTTCGTCAGCCGGGGAGCCGTTAATGGATAAGGTGACGGCTGAAAGAAATGCATCTTTAAATAATATCAGATTACCCGATGAGAGATCAACGGCTATATATTAATGTGCAGTAATCGAGGTTTGATAGAATTACACCTTTAAATTAAGTTATGCAATCCTAAAACAACCGATTGATAATTTTCCGCTATAAAATTAATTTGGTATCTTTGCAAACACACCTTTTATCTTATAAGGATAATAACTAAAAGCCAAAATGAATATACTCAAAGGATGGAGATTCCACGCTTTCTGTATGATAACGCTCACATTTGTGGCTCGTCATGATGACAACGACTTCACAGAGAGCATTGCCAAAGAAACCAATATGGCGGATGGCTACATATACGGCGACGCAAAATCATTCGATAAATTGATGAAGAGAATCAAGAAATCGCCTCCGGAATTCAGACAGATTGAAATTCATTCAAGAACCTCAACCAACTCCTTGTTACATTACAGACGGGACTGCATCACATGGTGCATTCGCTTCATGCGTCCAAAGGAAAAGTTGGTCAATCCTTCAGATAATGCTCCATCTGTCATTAAAATAAATAGCTAATAATAGAGTTTTTCCTCTTTTTACAGGTTTCTTTAAAAAAAAGTTTCAAAATCCGTGCAGTCTTTTAGGCATCATCCACTCCTTTTAATAAAAAAGAAAAATATATCTATGAATATAGATGTTGATATTGACGCATGTAAGCAAGGAGAACGAGAAGCTCTCGGAAATTTATATAAGGTATATTCTGACAGATTGATGAGAATATGCCTGCACTATGTGGCCGACGAAAGTGCGGCAGAAGATATTTTACACGACGCTTTTATCATCATCTTCACCTCCATAAAGACACTGAAAGACAGCTCAAAATTTGAGGGATGGATGATAACCATAGTAAGGAACCTTTCTCTGAGGTATCTGCAAAGCACAAAAGGAAATGAAATTCCTTTGTCTTATTTGGAGATAGATATTCCAGAAGAGGAAGAGATCGACGGGGAAGAAAAGAATATTGAACTGGAGCTATTGTTGTCGACGATAGAGTCCTTGCCAAAGGGAAGTCGGGAGATATTCAAACTCTCGGTTCTGGACGGTCTCTCCCATAAGGAAATCGGGGAACTACTTGGTATCAATCCGCACAGCTCCTCTTCCCAGTTGTCCAGGGCTAAGAGAATGCTGCGTACAATACTGATTAACTATTGGATGCTGTTCTTATTGGCAATTATGATTCCTGTCTATATCTATTTCGTAACGCGAGACAAGTCTGCTGAAATTTCCAATTATAAGCCCACTGTGGTAAACCCTCACAAGAATCAATCAAGGAGTGATCAAGAAATAAAAGATACACGGAAGATAAGGCAGCTGAAAGATTCTACCTCATCAAGCACTAATAGCGATGGTCGCAATGTTTGGGCGGGGACAACCACCCATACGGATCGTTTCTATCCGCAAGTTGAAACCGACAGCGTGGAAACTGAACAACAGACAGTACCATTTAATGTAGATGCCTTACAGAAGTACCTGACAACGGGTACCGGCATGGAGGATTCTTTATACCGCCTGCTGCAGATTCCTCAAAACAAGATGATGGCATCGAATGGAAATACAAACCTCAACATCGGTCATAAGAAGGAATATCCATGGACATTCAACTTCGGCTATTCTTCCAATGCCGGTGCAAATGAGACTATGTCAAATCTAAACTATCTGTCAGTGGTAGATTACGCTAACGGTGGCGCAGCGGCCAAATTATATACATGGAAAGATGTAGAGAACTATTATGCTCGAAACAATGCCCTGATGGATTCTGTGGAAAGAGCAAGAATGTCTTTGATGCTTCTTGATCATCCTATAGATGATAATAGCCCATTGGGAGAAGTCGCACATCATTATCGTCCCAAGACATTTAATCTCTCCATAAACAAGCAGTTAAGTCCAAGATGGACATTCGGAACAGGAGTTGCCTATACCAGACTAAAGTCTGAATTCGAAAGTGAATATCATAAAGCAAAACTGCTGAAAACCCAGAAGATAGATTATCTGGGCATACCTCTGCGATTAACCTACCGTATATGGGGTCAAAGACGATTCAACGCATACACAACAGGTGGCGTGATGTTTGAGATGCCTGTCCATAGTTCGCTTAATAAAAAGTTTATCATGGCAGCTGATTCATCATACACGCTAAGGAGCAACATCAAGGCTCGTTATCAGTGGTCCGTAAACTTAGGTATTGGTGTGCAATACAATATATTCAAGCCGTTCAGTCTGTACTTGGAACCCAACATGTTCTATTATTTCAGAAACGGCAGTGGTCTTGAAACCTACCGCACTGAGCATCCGTTCACGATAACAGTGCCTTTCGGACTGCGTCTCACTTGGTAAGTAATGAAAAATGAGCATATAGGATAAAAGTCATAAATTACGGTGCAGTCTTTTTACCGGTTTCCGCTCTTTTCTATAAAAGACAAAGCCAAAAAGAAAGAATGTATAGTATTTATGACTATATCCATCATGGAATAGTATTTGTCAACAATATGATACGCAGACAGCATAAGGAACTCACCTCTCTGATGATATATTCCACGACAAGCTGCCAGTCTCGTTGCAAGCACTGTTCCATATGGAAGAAACCTATCGTGAATTTAAGTTTGGATGATATAATCAATATAATGAACAGCAAATGCGTAACAAAGCGCACGATAATAGGCTTGGAAGGAGGAGAATTCATTCTGCATCCCGAAGCCGATAAGATACTGGGATGGTTTGACACGCATCATCCCAACTACACACTGCTGTCTAATTGCCTTGCAGCGAACAAGATCATATCATCCGTGAAAAACCATCATCCCAAGCACTTGTATATTTCGCTTGACGGCAATAAGGAAACTTATCGCTATATGCGTGGACGGGATGGGTATGACAACATTATTGAAGTAGTAGAGGCATGCAAGGATCTGGTGCCTGTCTCCCTGATGTTCTGCCTTTCCCCCTGGAATTCGTTTGAAGATATGAGGCATGTTATAGGTATTGCCAAGAAATATGGTATCGACATGCGCATCGGCATTTATAGTACGATATCATTTTTCGACACGACAAAAGATTTGATGGAAGCCGATGATATGGATTTCATCAGCCGGATACCGTCTTCCATACACCAGACGGACGAAAACTTTGACTTTGTCGCACTGTATGACGAGTGGAAGAATAGCAGATTGAAACTTCGGTGTCATAGCATTTTCAGTGAGTTGGTCATCCACTCCAATGGCGATGTTCCCTTGTGTCAAAACTTAAATGTAATTTTGGGAAATATACATGAAAACACGCTTGATGAGATATTCAACTCGCAAAAGACCTCTAAAATTCAATGGCGGCATTCCAAGGAATGTAATCAGTGCTGGATTAACTACCATCGGAAATATGATATTATCCTGTTGAGAAACTTGGAAAGAATACTGCCCAAACGAATGATTGAATTGTTCTATGGGAAATATCAATGGACAAACAACAGGAATATTACTTATAAAAAGCATTTCAAGAAAATAACCGCATAGGCAGAAAGTATGGGATATTTAGAACACATCATCGGCAGATATAAAAGTATGCGTAGTATGAGAGAGTTGGGCCATATCTACACCCGGCAATACGCGCTTGTAGGTTTTGGCAATCATTGCGTCAGCAATCTGCTGCCCGTCATGCAGTACCTTCAGTTACCGCTGAAATATGTTTGCTGTACTTCTGAGAAAAAGGCGAGGTTGATTTCTCAAAAGTATAAAGGAGTCAAGGGCACCACTTCTTTGCAAGATATTCTGAATGATGATATGGTTTCAGGCGTCTTTGTGGCTGCCCATCCACATTCACATTTTCAAATAGCAAGTGAGGTCATCAAAGCAGGGAAATCCTTATTCATAGAGAAACCACCGTGTAAGGATGAAGATGAGTTGAAATCACTGGTAGATACCGTTAAACTATATGGTTCAAAACATATCATGGTTGGATTGCAAAGACGCTTTGCCCCTGCTACCCAAATTCTGCAAAAACGGTTGAGGAATGATGGTAAGCGGCATTACCTTTATCGTTATCTGACAGGACTGTATCCGGAAGGTAATGCTTTGCTTGACTTGTTTATCCATCCACTCGACTATGCTGTGTTTCTCTTTGGCAAAGCAAAGGTAAAGATGGTAGATACAATAAGTAGTAAAGATGGCGGACAGACCTTGTTTCTTATGTTGGAACACCAAGATGTAACAGGTATGCTGGAACTTTCAACAGGCTATTCTTGGCAAGACGCGCAGGAGCAGTTAAGTATTAGTACGGACAAAGGGTTGTATATATTAGACAGAATGGAGAAACTTGATTTTTCTCCCAGACACTCTTCGATGTTTGGGATTCCATGGGAGAAAGTCTTTCGAAACAATGCCGCTGTCATCAATCTGTACGGAAGAAACGGCTTTGTTCCAACAGTGGGCAATAATCAAAGCGTCTCGCAGGGATTCTTCTCTGAGATTAAGACATTTGCCGACATGGTTGAAAACAGGTGTAAGAATGAAAATGTTTTTGGCTTGGAAAGTGTAAAGTCAACCTATTCACTTTTAAGTGAAATAGAAGCAGATATAAGCAAGATTTAGGTTGTACATGTATTTTCTTAGTAAGAAAGAAATAAAAAAAATAACTTGTCCGTTATATATTCAGAACTAAAAAGAGAGATTATGGTAGATTTAAAATCAGCAACTTTCTTAAAAATAGCTTTTTGTCTTTTTCTGATAACCGTGATGGGTATTATACCGATGAGTTGCAATGAAGAGAATACAGGAAGCAAATCCATTCCGAGTATGTCTTTGGCAGATTTTCCCGCACTGGACTGTTCAACCTCAACACAACCTCTTAGTGTGATTCTGGCATCAAAGGTTCTTGGACTTCCGTATCAATGGTGGCAAGATCAGGCCGTTACGCAAGTATGGTATGTTTCTATTGACTGGGGGAAAACCTCTCTCACAGAGTCTCAACGCGATCTTTTGAAAAGTAAACTTAACTGCAGTACAACACACGGGTCGTATATGAACCTGCTTGACGGTAAGGTGGAGCTTATTATTGCATCACGAGATATTTCAAGAGATGAACAAAAATATGCTGACAGCAAGAATGTTAAATTGATAACCCGCCCCATCGGTAAAGATGGCTTTATATTTATCATTAATAAAAACAATCCTGTCAACTCCTTATCCATCAAGCAAATTCAAGATATTTATACTGGCAGGATAGAAAACTGGAAAGATGTTGGGGGAAATGATGCAACCATAAATCCATATGTGAGGAATGCGAATTCCGGCAGTCAGGAGAAAATGGAGACCATGGTCATGCAAGGTCTTACTATAATAGGGAAACCCGGTATGGAAACAGGAACGATGGCCGGACCATTCTATGAGATACGCAAAGATGTGAACGGAATTGCTTACACACCTTTTTACTACTATAATATCATGACACGTGGTCAGGATTATGCCAAAGCAATTGGCATAGAAGGGGTTCTTCCCAACAAAAAGAGCATCAACAACGGGACCTATCCTTATGTCTCTGAAATCTTTGCTGCCATTAGGGCTGATACGAAACGCGACTCGTATGCTTATAAGCTTTTTGAATTTCTCACACAGAAAGAAGCTAGGTCCATCGTAGAAGAAAGTGGTTATGTGCCCTTAACCTCTACTACGAACATGAAAACTTCTTAATACTAAAAAACAAAGTAAAATATTTATATCAAATCTATCTAATTATGAAAAAGGTATCTTATAGTCTGATATGCCTCATAGGGCTATCGGCATGTTCTTCTGAGAATGTGGTCCTTGGCGGATTAAAAGTTTATGAAGTTTCAAATTCTACTTGTAAGGCATCTTTCTCCCAAACTGAGACACATAATGATTTCTATATGAAAGATTATGCCAGCCCTGCAACTCTTAACATTGAGTTGAAAACGGATGGGATAGCCCAATGTGTACTGGAAGATGTGAAAGCCAACTGTGCCGCAAGAAACATTTTTGTGAATGTAACCAATCAAGATCATCAAGTTATTCTTATTGTGTATCAAAATCCTCCTGAATCGTTAGCGGACTGTATCTGCAACTTTGATGTTAATTTCAAGATGAGCAAATTAGTTCCTGGAAATTACCACTTGAAAGTGTACTACGCTAAAACCAATATGGAATATGACGAGTCCAATATTGCATATGATGGTCAGGTCGTTCTTGTGCAGAATCAGAAAGTGAGCGTAACATTCAAATCTAAAATGATTTTGCCTGAAATGTAGAGATTGTTTTTAAATAGACAAGAGGTTTGTGAATGTAACTAATCAAGGGAATCAAATCACCCTTATCGTATCTCATAATAGCGACTTCAAGGATTGGACTTCCTGCATCTGCAATTATGATGTCAAAATCAAGATGAGCCACCCGCTGCCGGACAATTATCATCTGAAAGTCTATTATGCAGGAAGAGATATGAAATGTGATGAGGTTGATTTTGTATATAATGATCCGATTAGCATTGTACAGAACAAAAAGACGAGTGTGATTTTCAACTCAGCAAAGAGTCTTCCCATATATTAAAGGTAGAATTGTAAATACAGCCTATACCATACTATAACAACAGATTCGCTACATCTTAATTTATATTTACGCTCGTCAAGGCGAATCGTCTCGCCCCTTAACGCTAACCTTTTCGCAATAAGAGAATAGGGAATTTCAGTAATGAAATTCCCTATTTTGCTACTTTGTGACTCGCATGGGGCTCGAACCCATGACCCCCACATTAAAAGTGTGATGCTCTACCTGCTGAGCTAGCGAGTCTGTCTCCATCTTTCTTGCGAAAGCGAGTGCAAAGGTAGTATGTTTTTTCCAAACAGCCAAATTATTCTACTGTTTTTTGTTCTTTTTGTTTTATCTGCGGTTTTTCCCGTTCCTTTGTAACATACCGTTGCCAATAAGCGATAATCAAGGTGGTAAGAGGCAGGGCGATAATCAGTCCGATGAAGCCCAACAACGATCCCCACACGGAAAGCGAGAGCAGGAGTATCGCCGGGTTCAGTCCCATTGCTTTTCCCATAATCTTCGGAGTAACGATCATATCGGTGATAATCTGTACGACGACGAACAGCCCTACTGCCAATCCGAATACCAGCCAGAAGTTCTGTCCGGTCTCTGCAGACTTGAGCATGGCAAGGAATGCCGTTGGAATCAATGCGAAGGTGTGTAGATAAGGTACAAGGTCCATGATTCCTATCATAATTCCCAGACCGATTGCCATCGGAAAATCCATAATGGTGAAGCCGATGCAGAACATCACGCCCATACAGAAGGCTACCATCCCCTGACCACGGATATAATTATTCAGCTCGCGTTCCACATCCTTCATCAAACCTGACCAGAACGGGCGGACCTTTTTCGGAAAGATTCGAATCCAATTGTTCGTAAGCTCTTCGTAGTCCAGAAGAATAAAGAACATATACAGCAAGGTGATCATGGATGCCACGATGCTGATGACAATACTGGCCGTCTGCCCGAGAAAATCAAAAAGCCTGGGCATGGTCATCTTCACGGCATCGGTAAAGTCCTTGCTCCTGAAGAATCTCTCTATTGCTTCCTGGTTTTTTCCAATCCAGTCCGAAATGTATGCCGAGAGATCATTGGTATGAGTAGTATTATGCACCCACTGCGAAATCAGCTGTCCTAATTTCTGAAACTGCTCGATCATAGGAGGAACGATGAAGTATGTCAGCAGACCGATAACCGACACAACGAACACCATCGTGATGAAAATGGATAATGCACGAATCCTGACATGCATCTTATTCTCTACGAACTTCACGACAGGATAAAGCAGATAGGCAAAGAGCCATGCGATAAAAAATGGGAGCAATACCGCGCTCAGATAGTTTACAAAATAAAGTATGGTACAGACCAGAAGGATGATCCCCACCCATCTGACGAGCTTGTCAAGCGTTATTTTCTGCGGTTCCTGCATCTTCCTCACATTTTTCTTTCCCTACAGCTTTTTGATAACATTCACGGCACAGCGGCTCATATTCAGTCTTCTCACCAAGCATCACTTGCTTGTCGTTTTTCACCAGACGGTGGCTCGCATAGGCCAAGGCGCCACAGCGGACGCAGATGGCATGCACCTTTGTAACCTCGTCGGCTATGGCGCATAATGCCGGCATCGGCCCGAAGGGAACGCCTTTAAAATCCATGTCAAGGCCCGCTACAATCACACGCACTCCCTTATTAGCCAACTGGTTACAAACATCCACAAGTCCCTCGTCCAAAAACTGCGCCTCATCAATGCCCACCACCTCCATATCTGAAGAAAGCAGCAAGATCGTTGCCGATGAGTCGACGGGCGTACAAGGGATGATATTCTTATCGTGGCTGACCACATCCTCGTCGGAATATCGCTTATCAATCGAAGGTTTGAATATCTCAACACGCTGGCGGGCAAACTTTGCCCGCTTCATGCGCCGAATCAGTTCCTCGGTCTTGCCGGAAAACATTGACCCGCACACCACTTCTATTCTTCCGGGGCGGTGTGTTTCCCCGATGAGATTCTCCATCATTACGGTACAAATTTACAAAAGCGTTTTAAAAATTGCAAAGAAATGAGCGCTTTTTTTGTTTATGAAGATTAAATAACTATATTTGTATCAAATATGGGCACATTATATATTATACCTACCCCGGTAGGAAATATGGAGGACATGACGCTCCGCGCCATCCGCATCCTGAAAGAAGCCGATCTCGTTTTGGCTGAAGACACCCGCACATCGGGCATTCTGCTCAAGCACTTCGACATTCAGAATCACCTCATGTCGCACCATAAGTTCAACGAGCATGGCACCGCAGCCGGTATTGTAGAGCGACTGAAAGCCGGCCAGACCATTGCTCTCATCAGTGATGCCGGCACACCAGGCATCAGCGATCCGGGATTCCTTCTTGCCCGAGAGGCCGCAAGAGAGGGCGTCACGGTTCAAGCCCTGCCTGGTGCCACCGCATGTATTCCCGCCATCGTATCGTCGGGCCTGCCTTGCGACAGGTTCTGCTTTGAGGGCTTCCTGCCCCAGAAAAAGGGACGCCAGACCCATCTGGAATCACTCAAGAACGAGACGCGCACGATGGTATTCTATGAATCGCCTTATAGGTTGCTCAAGACTTTACAGCAGTTTTCCGAACATTTCGGCAGCGACCGTCAGGTGAGTGTGGCCCGCGAGATATCAAAAGTGCACGAAGAGCATATTCGTGGTACGCTGGAAGAAGTCATCCAGCACTTCACGGAAACAGCTCCACGAGGCGAAATCGTTATCGTTCTTGCGGGAAAGAATAATAAAGACAACAAACTTAAAAAGGAATAATCAAATGAAGAAAGTTATCTATTTCGTATGCCTGATAACGCTTGTGCTCACAGGCTGTACACAGAGGAAAGCCAGTACTTCCATCGACCCAGCAAATGACTCTCTCCAGCAGGTCATTGCTCAGAGAGACAATGAGATTAACGACATGATGGGGACTTTGAACGAAATCACTGAAGGATTCCGCCAGATCAACGAGGCCGAAAATCGGGTAAGCATCGTCAAGGACGGTGAGGGTACCAACAAGAAACAGCAGATCAAAGAGAACATTCAGTTTATCTCCAACACCATGCAGCGCAACCGTGAGCTCATCAAGAAGCTGCAGCAGCAGCTGCGCGACAGCCGCTTCAACGGTGGAGAGCTGAAAAAGACAATTGAGAACCTCACGCAGCAACTCGACGAGAAAAACCAGCAGCTCCAGCAGCTGCGCACCGAGCTCGACTCCAAGGACATACACATTGCCGAACTGGACGAGACGGTGAACAACCTCAACAGCAATGTCTCCAACCTGAAGACCGAGTCGGAGCAGAAGAGCCAGACCATCAGTGATCAAGACAAGCAACTCAACACTGCATGGTTCGTCTTCGGTACGAAGAAAGAACTGAAAGACCAGCATATTCTCGTAAACGGAAAGATTCTGGAATCTAACTTCAACAAGAACTACTTCACCAAGGTAGATATCCGCGTAGACAAGGAAATCAAGCTCTACTCCAAGTCGGCCCGGGTGCTCACCATGCACCCCTCAAGCAGCTACACGCTCAGCCGCGACGCGAATAACCAGTATGTCCTGCGCATCAACAACCCGCAGATATTCTGGTCAACGAGCAAGTATCTCGTGATCCTCGTCAAGTAGGCCACAAGGCTGAAAGATATCAAAGGGCTGCCGCTTTCTTGCGGCAGCCCTTTCTTCCTGCTCCCCGTTCTCCTGATGAGCCGGTGGGGCTTATTCTATTTCACGGACGGGAAACTCCCGCCCCGAGTTTACTCCACCTTGAATTTCAGGGCGGCATAAATATGGTGCCAGCCTAACCTGGAGTCCGCGTTTTTAGGGATGAAAGGCCTACCGTCTATCTCGCAGCGATAAGCCTCGTAGCGTGCCCTCCCGTAAATATGGGTGAACCATTTTACGGTGTGCGGCTTCTCGTCCTTGAAAATCTTCGGGCTGATCAGCTCTACCACATAGACCTCCTCCCTCGGTTCTATCTCAAAGTCGGTATCCCAAAGGTCATCGTCAAACCATATCAAGCGCATGACAACGCCCAAGGTGTCGCCGTAGGATTTGTCAAATAAATAATTGTCTGTAGGAAGCCAGAGCCAATCCGAATTTACAAATTCTTGCTGTTTGTGGTCGCTCTCACGATAGCAGTTTACTTTTATGATATCATTATCTGCATACCGCAGACCGGATGCAGGAGGCTCTACCAATTTCATCTTCTCTATCAGATTGCTGCCCTCGTCATCCTCAAATCTTACATATTGATTAAAAGGACAAATAGCTATACGCTCCCCTCCATTATTCTCATCGCTACAACCGCAGAGTAAGGGCAGACATGCGATTGTAAGTAGGAATAATCTTATTGCTTTCATCATCTTCATTGTTTTGTTATTGTTGAGGTTTTTAGTCTATATCGGAAGTTCCCGCTCCTTGTTGTCGGTGTGGCATCATCGTTGTATACGGGTTGCTCTTCTGCATTCAAGACATCGCTGAGGTAATAGCCATTCCTGCCTATTCCCCACCCCCAGTTACAGTGGATGTACTTAGAAGAGGTTCCCTTCTCAACTTTATCTATATATCCGTCTACGACCCAGGCATGTCCGTCTACATATTTGCGGAAGACGAAACCAACATGGAAATACCTGCCGTTTCCCCGCATTAAGATGATTTTGTTGCCACTCTTCAAATCTTTGATAACATTGTCTATGTTATATGGCTGGAGGTCAGTAGCAGCAAAGCCCTTTTCCTGCATTTTATCAACGGCACAGCCGGTATCAGCTCCCGTTCCCTCGGTTCCATAATCGGCGCCGATGGTTATGCCCCAATATCTCATGAGCCTTGCGACTTGTTCTATTGCGGCAGAGGTAATGGGGTGTCCCCCGGAAAACTTGCATTCTGCATTTATCAAATTCCAGTCAAGCGTAGCTTCCCCATGCTCGCCGTTGTCGTATGAATACGAAATGTGTGTCGGTTCCTCAAGGAAAGAGCAGATTTGGCTTACTGCAGTTGCGACACACCCTGTCAGGCAGCCATTACAATACAGATTGTAAAGTTCTCTTTGATGCCATTTTGTAACCAACAAAGGGAGCATGACCTCAAATTTATTTGGACGAGCCCCTCCTCCCCAGGCCCATAGGTCTCGCCAGGCCCTACTATGGCAGGAGTGGATGGATCTAACGGCAACACGGCTCCATCTAAATTAGAACGGTTATAGACAATCCGCTCGATTAATGCAGAGACAAACGCAAGGAAACCATTATTGGTGGTATCCTCCTCGTTGTATGAGTAGTTTCCGTCTTCAACCAGCGCATAAACGGATTGCTCCCTGTCGTCAGAGGCTGCAATGGCAAATCCACAGCTGTCCTCGAAATTCACGACATAGAACAGGGTGTCAAGATTGACAGAACTCCCTGTACTGCGTGTGGCTTTACCAGATAACGAGACGGCATTCACATCTGCAATTCTTATGTTCTTAAAGCCCGCTCTCGTGCGTGCATTTACATGAGAAACAAAGTCAAGAACATTTTCTTTCGCTTGTGTAACGCTGATACGATGCGAGGGGAGAATGCTCGAAACAGGAGCTTCCTCGACATCATTACTACATGACATTAATCCCAATAGGACAAATGGCAACAAGAAAAGTTTTTTTATTTTCATAGTGTAGGAGTTTTAGTTATCAGCACAAATATACGAAATAATTGAAGAACTTATCACTTTATTTAAGAAAGATTTACCGTTTTAACTCGTTTTAAACAAGTTAAAAATCTCTGGGCAAGATGCTTGATGCTGGCAGCCCCTTCTTCTTGCTCCCCGTTCTCTTGATGAGCCGACGGGGCTTGCCATGGCATAAAACAGGGAAAAAGCGGGGGGTGAGCAGCAAGCTTTGCTATTCGAAACAGAAAGGACTGAGCGCAAGGCAGGGGAACAAGAAGCCCTCTCCTTCCCCTCTACGGGAGGGGGACAGGAGGCCGCCAGGTAAAAGGCGGCTAAAAGCTCGCCTTCTAACGGCTAAAAGGTGAGTAAAAGACGGCTAAAAGCTTTCCTTTTAACGGCTAAAAGGAAAACCACCCCACAGCCCTCCCCTACAGAGGGAGAGCGGAGTCCTCCCCTATCCGTTCATGCAGGAAGGAGAAAGGCAGGATTACGCCGCCGGAAAATCCAACAGACGGGTAGAGTGAATTTGCCCTTGCCTGCCATATTTATCCATCCTCGACATTAGCCTGCCGACCCCTAAGACAAGCTTTTGAGAGCTACGGTATGCGCTACCGCCTCTCCCTGAAGAAATCCTGCACGATGCGGCGGCACTCATCCTCAAGGATTCCCCTCGTAACCGTCGCCTTGGAATGCAGCGCACGGGGGGCAAAGGTCTGGTAGCCTCGCTTCTCGTCGGACGCTCCATACACTATCCGGCCTATCTGCGCCCACCCGATGGCACCGGCGCACATCACGCACGGCTCCACCGTTACATACAGGGTGCACTGCCGCAGATACTTCCCGCCCAGCATGTCGGCGGCTGCCGTGATGGCCTGCATCTCCGCATGGGCCGTTACATCGCGGAGGGTCTCAGTGAGATTGTGCGCCCGCGAGATGACTCTCTCCCCCGCCACGACGACCGCCCCGATGGGAACCTCGCCCTCGCGCCTTGCCGCCTCGGCCTCCTGCAACGCCTTGCGCATGTAGAATTCGTCTTTTTTCAATTGTTCGTCCGCACTCGTCATATTTCCCGTTTTTTGCAAAAATACACAAAACCACCGTAAAACACGCAACTTCCATATATGTTTCTTGTTTATTTAAAATAATCTTATTATCCTTGCACCCGTATTAAACTCAATTATCTCTCTTTACGGGAAAGACGGAGAAACTTTCCTTTTAGCCGTTAAAAGCCCGCCTTTTAGCCGTTAGAAGCTCGCCTTTTAGCCGTTAGAAGCCCGCCTTTTAACCGCCTTTTACTTTCAGCCGGGCGCAAGACCGACGACCTGGACGCCATCATCCGGAACCTTTATCCCGACGCCAAGGTATATGCCAGCAACCTGCCTTTCATCACCATAGCCCTGCGCAACCCCGACACCGGCCCGCGGCGTTAGCGTTACTCATCGTGGAATGACATCGCCCCTCCTGCCTTTCAAGGACAAGGGAGGGGCGCTACGGAAGGCCGGACGGACCAAGCCCGCCCGGCCATGCCATATAGGTTCATGGAATAGATTATCTTATGCGATCCGAAAACACAGCAGAGAGCTGAACTTACGACACAGCCGGGGGAAACGCCCTAAGGTCTGCCCCATGAGCCCCCAGCGGCCGCGGAAGAACTCCATGTACGACCGCTGTTCTATCAGGTGCAGCCGCGGATTCCACGCCTCCACCTCCCAGCCGCTTTCCACGCCGCTGCGTATCTGTGCCTGGAAGTCTCTCATAGAGTCGGGGCGTATGCCGCGCCGGACCATCAGCGGTCCGCAGACATCGAAACTCACCTCGCCCTCCGCGAATCGGTCGGTAATGGCCGTCAGCAATCCCCTCACCTGCTCTTCCGTGAAATACATCAGCACGCCCTCGGCGATAAAGAGGAACTGCGCGCCTGGATGGCGCTCCTTGAGCATGTCGAGCCAATCGGTCTCCAGCAGCGAGCCCTCGATATAGTGATCTTCGCCCTCCTCGGGAATCAGCTTGCGACGCAAGTCCATCAGCTCGGGCAAGTCCAGCTCGTAGAAGACGGCGTTCCGCCTATCGCTCACGCGCTGGTAACGCGTGTCGAGACCGCATCCGATGCTGACCACCACGGGCTGCGCATGCTCATGGATGAACTTCTGGGTCCGCCCGTCGTAATAGCGTCCGCGTACCACACAGCCCATATAGCTCATCGGAGCATTATCAAGGCCGTTGAAATCATAGTCTATCCCCGCGATGATGCGCTCTGCCAGCGGGTCTTTCAAGATGGCATCCTCTCGACGACTCTCTTTCGCCCGCATATAGAGGGGAATGAGAGTGGTCTCCACCACGGCATTATCAAACCGCATCATGCGCCATCCGACTTAGCGTATCTCACGGACTGCACGGCGAGAATGACACCCACGACGGCCATCAGGGGCATCACCGTGAGCTGTACGGGGTTGAAACCCTCTGCCCACTCCCCCATGTGAAGGATGCAGAACACGCCGTAGAGACTGGCGAGCACGGCATTGGCCACACGCACGCCCTTGCCCTTGCCGTAGGTAAGAAGCAGGATGGCAACCACGGGCAGCAGGTAGGTGATTGCCGCCATGAAAGCTATCATGCCCGCGGGAGCCGATCCGGCAGGTATGGCAACGATGCTCTGCCCCCAAAACGCGGGCAGCATCTCAGTTTGTGAATGGGCAATGAAGCCCAGAACGATGAGCGTCCAAAGCAAGATGATTTCTGTTTGTTTTGTCATAACGAAACTGATTTAGGTCGGAGCAATATTACTCTGATACAAAAATACGAATCATTCTCAAAGTCCGCAATACTTAAAAATGGTGATTTCCACCTTGGTTCCCAAGACTTCCTGTCGTGCTCAGACGACCGCCTCGGCTTTCTGAATGCCACGAAAGGAAAGCCGTGCCAGGGATTCCCGTGGCACGGCTGCTCTCCATAAGCCAAAGAAGCGTCAATCCCAGTTAGGATTCTGCTTCAATACGCCCTTTGACAAGTCGATCTCCTCGAGCGGAATCGCCCACAGATAGTCGCGGGCCGGATTGAACTTGCGATTCTCCACAAGGAACTTCTCGCCGTTGGGACGCATGCCGTAGACAGGCTTCGTTACGGCAGCCTCCGTGGTCTTATAGCTCCGGGTGTCGAACAAGTGAATGCCCTCGAAGGCCAGTTCCAGACGGCGCTCCAGCCTGATGGCCGTGCGCATCTCATCCTTTGACAGGCCAGAGGCAAGCCCAGGCAGGTTGACACTCTTTCGCTGACGGATGGCATTCACGGCATCATAAACCGCTTTGTCAGGAGCCGCGAGCTGCTCGTTGCGGGCTTCCGCATAGGTGAGCAAGACCTCCGCATAGCGGATAAAGATGAAATTGGTCCAGTCGTAATTATTGATTCCGTCGTTGTCGGGGTTCATATACTTACGCATAGAGTAACCTGTACGGGTATGGTTGCCGTCGCCGATGCTCCCCGTGGTATATGTGTGCCCGGCGATGGTGCTTCCGTTCCAGAGTACGGAGGCAGCCAGACGGGGGTCTCTGTTCGCAAAGGGATGAGCCGGGTCATAGAGACTGGACTCGCTGATAGACTTGCCGTCGGTACAGGGATAGGCGTCTACCATGTCCTGCGTCGGCGACAAAGCCTCCCAGCCGCCCATGACAATGGGAGCGAAGAACAGGCCGATCCTGCTTCCTTCCCTGGAATTCTTGGGGTTCTCCAAATATTCACGGTCGAAGATAATCTCGTTGCAGGTCTCGGCAACGGGCTGGAACAGGTTCGCGTAATCGTCATAGAGACCATACTTGCCCATGTCCATCACCTTCTTGGCAGCCTTCTCGGCCTCATCATACTTGTGGGCATAGAAGGCCAGACGGGCCTTGAGGGCATAGCAGGCTCCCGCGCTGGGCTTGCCATGGTCGTCGTCCTGACGGATATCAGGCAACACAGGAGCTGCCTTGTCGAGCAAGTCCACTATATACTTATAGGTATCCTCCTCCGAGGTGCGTGCCGGCATGGGCTCTCTCAAGGCCAACGGATGGTCGGGGACAGGCACGCCACCCATGTATTTCAACAGGGTGGAATAGAAGAAAGCTTCCAAGAACTGCACCTCGCCCGTGAGTTCGGCCTTGTCGGCATCGCTCATCGGCACCTCGCCTATATGCTGGTAGAACACCAGGCAGCGGCGTATGCCGGCATAGGCCGCGTCCCAAAGCTGCTTGAAATGGGGATTGCCCGATACAGCCGTGCCGGCAGACAGGGATCCCTGCTCTGCCCCCACATGCACGGGAACGGCATTGTCCGTATAGCAATCGGTCATGATCGTGTGGTTTTCCGGTTCCACCAGGAAAAGGTAAATGCCGTTTACAAATTCCTCTGCTTCCGCAGCTGACTTCCAAAAAGAACCGTCCGATTGCTGGTCGGTAGGCATACGCTCCAGAAAACTGTCGTTGCACGAAGTGAAAAGCGCCATGATCAACAGGCAAGCTGTGATACTATATTTTATCTTCATGATTGTAATGCTTTTAGAATGTGATGTTTAGACCGAAAGTATAATTACGCGTCAACGGGTAGTAAGTGCCGCTTACCAGCTCAGGATCTACGCTGTCGAAGCTTGAGATGGTGAAAAGATTGTCGATGCTGCCATAGATTCTCAGTCGGCTGATGCCATACTTGCCGGTGATCTTGGCCGGCAGGGTATATCCCAACTGGATGTTGCGCATCTTGAGGTAGGACGCATCCTGCACCCAGAAACTTGAGATAATCCGGTTCTTCTCATCCTTCATCGAGAGGCGGGGCATGGAGGCGTTCGGATTCTCCGGCGTCCAGCTGTCAAGATACTTGTCGGTCAACTTACCGCCATTGTAGAAAGCGTACCTGATTTCCGCCACGGGCAGTCCCTTCACGGCAGCCGCCCCCTGCAGCACGGCACTCATGTCGAAACCTTTGTACTGCACATTGAAGTTAAGTCCGTAGTTAATTTTCGGGAAGTAAGAGCCCAGCACCTTGCGGTCGTTGCTGTCCACCGTCTGGTCATCATTCTGGTTGCGATACTTCAGGTCGCCGGGAACGGGGTCTCCCATAGCCTGCGACGGATGTTCCTTGATTTCCTGCTCCGAGCGGAAGATGCCGTCGCACACATAGCCATAGTACGCCCACAACGGGTCGCCTACGGATTGTCCGGGTGTATCGCCACCGCTGAGATCAACGATTTTGTTGCGTACATAGCTGAAGTTTCCTGTTACCGAGTAAATCAGTTCGCCACAGCGGTTGTTGTAATTGGCTTGGAATTCAAATCCTGTATTGCGCACCTTGCCCGCATTCTGCATAGGAGGATTCACACCCATGATGCCTGGCACGGGCAGTTGCAGCAGTATATCGCGGGTGTCTTTGCGGAAGATGTCGAGTGTAAAGTTCAGGTTATTGCCAAAGAAAGTGGCATCAAGCCCGAGGTTCCATTGTGCCGTCTTTTCCCAAGTGATGTTAGGATTGGCCATGCGGCTTGATATTGAGATACCTGTTTGCAAGCTATTGTTGAAGCTATAGTCGTATCCATAGCTGTAAGTGTTCTGATAAGGATAGTAATTAACGGTTCCGTCACTATTCACTGTTTCCTGATTGCCCAGCAAACCCCAAGAAAGACGCAGCTTCAAATTGCTGAGCCATGACTTCGTGGACTGCATAAAGCCCTCCTCAGAAATTCTCCAACCCAAGGAAAAGGAGGGGAAAGCACCGAAACGTTTATTCTTTGGGAAGCGCGAAGTGCCATCATAACGCAGGTTTGCCTCAAAGAGATACTTGTCTGCATATACATAATTAAGGCGCCCGAAAGCAGAGCGCAGTGCGTATTCTACCTCTGTCCCTTCGGTACTCTGGCCTGTTACCTCTCCTGCATTTAGCTGACTGAGGGAGTTAGGGATGTTCTTGCGCTTAGCATAGAGGTATCGCGTTTGTTGGTACATCTGCGACAAGCCCAGCAATCCACTAATAGCGTGCTTGCCAAAAGTCTTGTTGTAGTCCAAGTAGGCCTGCAAATTGGTCTCAAAATGCTTGATATCATACTCGGAAATAGAGCTTTGTGTGGTCTTCACCAGCGAAGTCCCACTTGCACCCATAGTGTAGAAAGGCATAGACTTCGTATGCACCGGATTGTCATCGAATCTAAAAGCACCGGCTGCAATGCCACGGAACTTCAGGCCGTCAACGATGTCCACAGTTAGTCCAAGGTTGCCTTGGAAGCTCGTCGCAATTTCTTTGCTCGTCCCGCCGATACGGGAATAGGCCACGGAATTATGCTCGTTCTTGAATAGCGGGTAGCGCCCGTCAGAGAATTGTATGGGTGTTACGGGTGACTCTCGGAACGCATAGTGCATCAAATTGTCTACGCCGTCGGCCGGAGTGAGCTGTCTACTCCTATAGAAAGAGATGTTCGTGGAGAACTTGACACGCTTGTTGATCTGCGCATCGAGGTTTGTACGCACATTAAATTTCTTGAAATTGGTATTGTAAATCAATCCGTCCTTATCGAAATAGTTCAACGCAAGCGAATATACCACACGGTCGCCACCTCCCTTGATGCCGATATGATGGTTGTGGAAGAAGCCATTCTCGCTAAGCAAAGCATTGAGCCAGTCGGAGTCGGGATAGCGATCCGGATCGCTTCCATCCTTGAATTTCTGAAGCTCTGCATCCGAATACGGAGCCGTCTGGCCGTCGTTTACATAGGCTTTGTTCATCAACATGGCGTAATCATACGCTCCTACATACTTAGGCATGCGCGTAGCTTCCTGCCATCCGGTATATCCGTCGTAAGAAACTGTCGCCTTGCCTTTCTGTCCATGCTTGGTAGTGATGAGTATTACGCCGTTCGCAGCCCGCACGCCGTATATCGCCGAAGCCGCGGCATCTTTCAAAACAGAGATGTTGTCGATGTCGTTGGGGTTCACTTCACTCATGCTCGACTCTACGCCGTCGATAATAACCATGGCACTAGCATTACCCATCGTTCCCAGTCCACGCACCCTCAGGATGCCCTGGTCGGCACCGGGGAGGCTGGAGTTCTGTATGATCGTTACTCCCGGCATCAGTCCTGTCAGCATGTTTGTTACATCACTTCCGGTACGATTCACCAACTTATCGGCCGTAACCGTCGCTATGGAACCGGTCAGATTCACCTTTTTCTGGGTGCCGTAGCCTACTACCACCACATCTTCCAGCGTCTTGCGGTCTTCCTTCAGAGTGATGGCGTAGGTGCTTTTTCCGGCCTTCACCACGAACGAAGTGGACTGAAAGCCTACGCAACTCACCACAAGCTCCGTGCCTTCTCCGGCCTCTATCGTGAAGTTGCCCTGCACATCGGTGATCGCGCCGGTGCGCTGCCCCTTCTTCACCACATAGGCTCCGATGACCGTCTCGCCGTTCGCGTCCGTCACCGTACCGTGAATCACACTGCCTTTCTGCTGTGAGATCATGATGGAACTGCCCGATGAGGACGCCAATCCTGACATCGGAAACATGCACCATGACATCGCACATAGACCTGCCATAAGAAGTTTTCCCCTCATCATCTTAGGCTTGAGTTCTGATTTTGTTTTTTCCATAAAATAATTACATTGTAAGATTAATATATACCAAAAAGATTTAAGATGTCTGCAATATTATCTGCAAATATAGCCATTTTTCCTAAAAAACAAAAAAACAGCGTGCTTTTTTTGCGCAAAAAATCTTATTTCCGTGAAAAAAAGTCGGCAGAAGCCCTCTCTTAAATAAATAAGGTGGCGGATATTTATTGCCATTCTTTAGTCTTTTTTAATGAATTTTGTTTTGAAATAAGCCCACATTCTCGTAACTTTGGGCAGCTAAATTATTTTATCATGAAGAAAACAATCTTACTAATCCTTTCCCTGACGGCCTGCCTGGGTGCATTCGCACAATATCAGCCGACCCGGGAAAACCTGGAGGCACGCAAGAACTTCCAGGACATGAAGTTCGGAATCTTTATCCACTGGGGCATCTACTCCATGCTCGGCGACGGCGAATGGGTGATGAACAACAAGAGCCTCAACTACGAGGAGTATCCCCACCTGGCCGACGGGTTCTATCCCTCCAAGTTCAACGCCGACGAATGGGCGAAGACCTTCAAGGAAGCCGGAGCCCGATACATCACCTTCACCACGCGCCACCACGACGGATTCTCCATGTTCAAGACCGGGCAGTCGGACTATAACATCGTGGACGGGACGCCCTACGGCAAGGATGTGTTGCGCGCGCTGGCCGACGCCTGCGACCGCGAGGAGCTCTCGCTCCACCTATACTATTCTCACCTCGATTGGGGAAGACCCGATTATCCCCTCGGACGCACAGGAAGAAAGCTCGGAAGACCCACCGATCGGCAGAACTACGACAGCTACTTCCAGTTCATGAACCGCCAGCTCACCGAACTGCTCACCCACTACGGGAAGGTGGACTGCATCTGGTTCGACGGCTGGTGGGACCACGACTCCGACAAGACGCCCTTCGACTGGCGCCTCGACGAGCAATACGCCATGATCCACCGGCTGCAGCCGGCATGCCTCATCGGCAACAACCACCACCGCACCCCCCATCAGGGCGAGGACATACAGATGTTCGAGCAAGACCTGCCCGGACAGAACACCTACGGGCTCTCGGGCCAGGACATCGGCCAACTGCCCCTGGAGACCTGCCTGACCATGAACGGCAGCTGGGGCTACGACATCACCGACAAGAAATACAAGACCGCCGACTTCCTGATACAGCAGCTCGTGGGCGCGGCGGGACGCAACGCCAACCTGTTGCTCAATGTGGGACCGCGCCCTGACGGACAGCTGCCCGTGGAGGCCGTGGAGCGACTGAAGGCCATCGGCAACTGGATGAAGCAGAACGGCGAGACCATCTATGGCACACGCGGCGGCATCGTGCCTCCTCACGACTGGGGCGTTACCACGCAGAAGGGAAACACGCTCTATGTGCACATCCTGAAGTCAACCGACAAGGAGCTCTTCCTCCCCGTGCCCCCACAGAAGGTTGCCAAGGCACGCATGTTTGCCGGCAAGCAGTCCGTGGGCGTGCTGAAATCCAAGAACGGAGTGCTCCTCCAGCTGCCCGCAGCACCCAAGGGTGTGGACACCATCGTGGAAGTTAGCCTGAAATAGAAGACCTCCACCGGCGCCACCGGCGCGAAGGGACAAACAGGCATAAACCCTCGCGTGGAAGAAAACCAGAAGGCTCATGACCCTGCGGCCATGAGCCTTTCCGCATCGGACGGCCGGGCAATCCCTCAACCATGAATGCCCTGTATCCTCCCTGCCACGACCCCGTTTCCTTTTAGCCGTTAAAAGCTCGCCTTTTAGCCGTTAGAAGCTCTCCTTTTAGCCGTTAGAAGGCCAGCTTCTAACGGCCTTTTACTTTTTCTTTCTGCGGCCTTCCGTTTGATGTTTTTTATGGTCTCCTCCGTTAAAGCTGCCCAAAAAGCAGTTTGGGTAGCGGTCTGCTGTTTCACAAGCATCAAATCCCACGGCGGGAAATTGCCGCCCGGCAGGCCCGTCAGACACGGAGACGGGCCGCGGAGCTACCACAGGGAGAGAATCAAGAATGCCTGTTCCAAGGTCATGGAGGAAATAGGAGGCAAGGAGTAAAGGAGCATCTTCCCGCCGCCGTTCCCCTCTCCGTAGAGAGCGGGAGAGCAGTAAGTGGCTACAGCCCTCGGCTTTTCATTCCCTGCTTCTTACTTCCCATTTTCCCCTCCACGAGAGAGAATCAGGAGGAAACCATATCCTCCTTCTTTCCGAAGTGCGGGTCGATGTTGAGGAAAGCCGTAACGAGATAGGTAACAGAGCAGAAAGCCACGACGATAAGGAAGAACGCGCGATAGCCCACAGCCTCCTGCAACTCACCGGCAAACAGGCCGGGAATCATCATCGAGAGAGCCATGAAGGCCGTGCAGATGGCATAGTGGCTGGTCTTGAAGGCGCCCCGACTATAATAAATAAGGTAGAGCATGTAGGCCGTGAAGCCGAAACCATAGCCGAACTGCTCGAAGAAGACACAGGCATTCACCGTGAGCAGGCTCGTGGGCAGCGCGTAGCTCATGTAGACATAGACCAGGTCGGGAATGGTGATAGCCATCACCATCGGCCAGAGCCACCTCCGCAGCCCGTCCCGGCCAGCCGCCATGCCGCCGAGGATGCCGCCCAGCGTGAGGCCGACAACGCCCACCGTGCCCTGCACCAGCCCGTATTCCTGCGGCGAGAGACCCAGTCCGCCGCCGTGGCGGGCATCGATGAGGAAGAGGGCCGACACCTTGGCCAACAGGCCTTCGGGCATGCGATAGAGCAGCATGAAAAGGATTCCCACGAGCGCGTCGCCGCGCCAGGTCCAACGGCTGACGGTGTCTCGACTGCCGTCGGCATGTTCCACCACCTCCTTACGCTCCACACGGAAGAAAGTCTTGATGGTGTTGAGAAACTCCCGCCAGATGGTCCATGGGGAGAGATCCCCGCGGGGAGCGTCTTCCCGGGGGCGTGGCAGGATGTAGGCATGCCACAGCCAGAGGGCGATGAAGAGACCCGTAACGCCGTAGAACATCAGCGCCCACGAGAAACTGATGGAGTTGCGGTAGATGACCTGCAGGTTGCCGGCAATCATCACGAGGATGCCCTGTCCGAAGATCGTGGCCAACCGGTAGAAAGTGGAGCGGATGCCCACGAACCAGGCCTGCTGGTGGTCGTCGAGCCCGAGCATGTAGAAGCTGTCGGCGGCGATGTCGTGGGTGGCGCTCGAGAAAGCCATCACCCAGAAGAAGAACAGCGAGCCCTGCAGCCAGAACGAGGTGGGAATGGAGAAGGCCACGCCTCCGAAGGCCGCCCCGATGAGCAGTTCCATCGACACGATCCACCACCGCTTGGTGCGGATGAGATCGATGAAGGGGCTCCACAGCGGCTTGATGACCCACGGCAGATAAAGCCACGAGGTATAGAAGGTGATCTCGGCATTGCTCAAACCGAGTTGTTTGTAGAGGATGAGGGAGATGGTCATCACGGCCACATAGGGTAGTCCCTCCGCAAAATAGAGGGTAGGAACCCAGCTCCAAGGTGTTTTTGCTCTCATAGGTTCATGTTGGTTGTCCGCCCCGCCGCCGCTCCGCCCCGCGGAGGAGGCCGGCGGGAGCGATGCGGTTATTGATAGATTTTTTGGATTTCAGCTCCCTGGTAGTAGTGCAGGAGGATGTCGTGGTAGTCGTAGCCCTGCTCGCCCATCACGGCAGCCCCTATCTGGCAGAGGCCCACGCCATGGCCCCATCCGGCCCCGCGGATGACGAATCGCCGCGGGATGCCATCCCTCGCGTCGAGCTTATCGACCACGAAGGCCGAGCTGTAGAGATGGGTCTCGCTGAGCGCGCGGCGTATCTCCAGCTCCTTGCCGATGGTGAAGGTGCGCTCGGTGCCCACGATCCTGAGCCTCGAGACGCGTCCGCTCCGGCCCCGTTCCAGGGGAATGAGGTCGATGATGGCACCGAAATCCATCTTCAGCTTATCAGAGATGAGGGCCGAGAGCTCACGCTGGCCGTACTCCACCGTCCACCGATAGAAGTCTCGCGTCTCCCGGTCGTAGTCGTTGAGCACCTCGGCGAGCACCCTGCCGTCGGCCGTGTTGCAGAACGCCGGCTCGCAGGAGCGAATCCAGCGGTCGGCCTCGGCCTCCACCGTAAGGTCGGGCTCCTGCCGCCTCGACGGCGAGATGCCCTGCGCGATGTCGCGCACGGCGGCCAGATAAGGCTTCGGCGTGTCTTCCCAGCAATACTGGTATTCCTCGCTCATGCCGCCGCAGCACTTGGAGAAGCGGGTGTCGCAGATGTCTCCCTCCGAGGTGAGTATCTGTCCACGGGTGTCGCCCACGGCCTCGGCCACCCTCCGGCTGGTCTCCTTCGTGATGCCCTGATAGCGCTGGCAATGGTCGTCGGCACAGACATCGAAAATGGTGTGGTCCTCACGGTCGTACCAGCGGATGAGCTCGTCGTCTTTCTTGGTGAACGAGAAAAAACTGTCGGCTTCCCCGCCGAACCGCTGCCGCCGCAGCATCTGGGCCAGCAGCCAGCTGCGCGAGATGACGGCATGCGCCTTCAACAGCTCCAGGCTGGAGGTGGCGCTCATCTCGCTGGAGATGACGCTCTCCAGATAGCGCTCCACAGGCAGCTCGTTGATGGCCCAGACCTTGTCTTCCTCAACCACGAAGCGCAGCGTGCCGAGGAAAGTCTGCGTCTCCTTGCGCTCCCAGTGGAAGTTGACGCCGATGGTAACATCATGGAGCGAAAAGGAGGCTCCTGCCTCCTGCGGAACAAAGCGCAGCTCCTTGTATTGGTTGCCGTTCCACAAGATTCCTCCCCCGGAAAAGCTCACCACCTGCTCGCCGCAGATCTCTTTCCCCTTGGCCAGATAAGGCCTGTTGAGGGCAAAGTGGATTTCCTCACCGCTCACGATGCCCACGCTCACCTCGGGTTCTGTCCGGCAGAGTCCGGCAAGGCGCAGTTTCTTCTTCTCCTCGTGGTCCGTCAGGGCTGCCGTAACGGCGGCCATCTGTTCGTCGGCGAGGCTCACCTCTTTTAATATAGAGACAGCCGTGGCCGCGTCGAGCCTATCGAAGTCTTCGGCCCGCACCGTGATCAGGAGGCCGCTCATGTCGAGGGCACCGGGGCTGACCATGATTTGCTCCGCCCCTGCCCGGTAGTAGCTGTCGGGGCGGTGCTTGCGACGAGGGAAGACCACGCTCACACATTCGTCGGCCGCGCGCCATGCCACGATGTTCATCATCGGCTCCGTGTCGCCCTCATCCACGGGCAGCGCCTTGTAGAGCAGACGGAAGAGCTGGCTGTCGGCATCTTGCGAACGACTGCGGATAACGAAGGCCGGAACGGGAAAGTCGTGCAGCACGGAGAGGGTGGCGTCGTCGCCGAGCGTTACCACGGCCTGCAGGCCGTGGCTGAGCCGCTGCCACTCTGCCTGCAGCGGAAGGATGCCGCTCGTGCCGGCCTGGAAGTGCAGGTGGTCGGGAGCTGACGCTCCACACCTCGGACCGTTGTAGAACACCGTCAGGTCGGCAAACTGCCCGAGCAGTCGGCCTATCTCGCCATAGTTGTGCAGGATGGCCTGTGGCTGATGGCGGCGGGCGGGAACAGTATAGTGCACGGGCAGGATGGGAAACGGGTTGACGAGCAACTCGAAGCGGGCATCGACGGGCTTCGTCATCTGCGCCCGCGGGCGGTTCTTCTCGCAGAGGAAGCAGGGACGCTCCTGAAGGCTCTTGCGGTCTGTCCGCGCCCCCGTGGAGACCCTGCGCGCGGGGTTGAACTGTACGCAGAGGGTGCTCTCACCGCAGGGCAGATTCCGCGTCTTGACCGACTGCAGGTCGTGGAAGTGGCGGCGGGCCTCGTCCCACACCTCCAGCTGTCGATTGAAGAACCGCTGCAGCCCGTCGCCCGCAAGTAGGTCTTCAGCTCCCGAGAGCAGGCGCTGCCGGGCGTTCAGTTCCAGCGTGCGAAGCCTGTCTTTGTAGAGATTGTTGTCATTAGTCTTGTCAATGCTCAGCGCATGGTCGCTGTTGCCCGTCCATCGGCGGCAGAGATAGAGCTCGTCGTAGATGCGCCCGATGCGGTAGCGGCGCGAGAAGGCCAGTCCCACGGCGTAGTCCTCTCCATAGCTGGTGTTGGGGAAGCCAATCTGCCGGAGCAGCGGTGTGAAGAAGGCGCGCGGCGCCCCCAGTCCGTTGATGCGCAGGGCATTGTTGCAGCCATTCGCCTCGGTCCACTCCCGGTGGTCGATAAGTCCCGGCGGCAGCGTGTTGAGGTCAAAGTCGCACATGCGGTAGGAGCCCACGATCATCGCCGCCTGCTGTCGGCGGAACTCGTCGACGATGCGCTGCAGGGTGTGGGGCGAGGAATAGAGGTCATCACTGTCGAGCTGCACGGCGAAGCGGCCACAGCGCGCATCGTGCACGGCCATGTTCCAACATCCGCCGATGCCCAGGTCGTCGCGCTCCGGAACGAGATGGCAGACTTGCGGATTGGCCGATGCCACCTCGTCGATGATCTGCGGCGTGCGGTCGGTGGAATGGTTGTCGACGACGATGACATTAAACCTGAAGCCGGTCTGCTGCCCGCAGGCCGACCGCACGGCATCGGCAATCGTCCGCTCACGGTTATACACGGGGATGACCACCGATGCCTCATATTCGAAGTCCTGCTCGCCGAAATCGGGCTGCGCATGGAGCGAAGGGTCTACAAGCGCGCCCATCTCACGGAGATGCTCAGTACAGGCCCGCTCCATTTCTTCCTGCACCTCTCGGTTCCGTGGGTCTACATAGTCGAACTGCCGCTCGCCACCCTTACGCGTGTCGGTCTCCTGCTCCGTGTAGAGAAATTCATTCAGATGGAAGAGCTCGCCGCTGCGGGAGAGGAAGAGGCGCAGGTCGTAGAGCCCCGCAAAGCGATAGCCGGGATGCGGCAAGGCAGCATATTCGCGGAGCAGCGAGGAGCGGATGAGCAGCAGCTGACCGAAGTCGAAGTCGTCGCGAAGCGACCCTTTCTGATAGTCGATGACCGGATGGCCGCGCCGCTCCCCGTCCTCCATGGCATAATGGTCGGCATAGAGCAGGGCGGCATCCTCGTCCGCGGCCACCCGCAACATGCGCTCAAGGGCGTAGTAGCCGAGGGTGAAGGGCGCGGCCTTCTGGCTCAGGAGCGCATACTCGGCTCCGGCACAGGCCGCCATCCGCAGCATCGTGGCCACGGACAGCGGCGAGTCCACCTCCACCACCCTGCAGTCGGCAGGAACACGGGCGGTCTCGGCAAACTCGGCCGACACCAATAGATAAATGTATCGCGTGGTCTTGCTCTGCCTCAAGGCCTCAAGCGTGCCCTCCAGCGAGCGCAGGTCGTCGCAAGGCAGGAAGCAGTCGATCAATTGTCTCATCTTTCTGAAAAACCGTTTAACAGATTGCAAACTTACAAAAAAAACGGGAAAACGGGGATAATTATCGAAAAAATCCATACCTTTTCCCGGATAAGAAACGGAAAGACAAGGCTCTCTCCGTGAAATCACAACGAACCTAAACCCACAGGACATGGGCTCGCAACTGGCAATCGTGATAGGACCGGTCGTCGTCTTCGCCGTCCGGATTCCGCTCTGCCAGCGCAAGAGACGGCAGGAACGGCAGACTTATCGCCTACCCCCTTTCCACTCCCTATTCCCCCTTCCTTGCTCCCCCATTTTCTTTTAGCCGTTAAAAGCCCACCTTTTAGCCGTTAAAAGCTCACCTTTTAGCCGTTAGAAGCTCGCCTTTTAGCCGCCTTTTACTTTCAGCCGGACGCAAGGCGACGAAAAGGATGAACATGAGAGAATCAGGCGGAATCACATGAAAGTTTGCGATTTCTGCAAATATTCCGCCGATTTTCCTTATCTTTGCATGCGGAAAAGGCATGCCACGGCGCCTCCCTCCGGGAGGCAGAATCCCGTGAAACAAGGCCTAAGAAGGAAAAAAGGCAACAAGATGGACAGAAAGACAGCTCTTCTCGGCATGACGCCCGACGAGCTCGGAAGTGTGGCCCGTGAGCTCGGGATGCCCGCCTTCGCCGGCGGACAGATGGCGAAATGGATCTACCGGCACTGCGTGAGAAGCATCGACGAGATGACCGACCTGTCGAAAGCCAACCGCGAGAAGCTCGGCAAGGCTTACGAGATTGGCTGTGCCGACCCCGTCGAGGCGCGGCACTCCAAGGACGGCACCGTGAAATATCTCTTCCCGACAAGAGACGGCAAGCGCGTGGAGACGGTCTTCATCCCCGACAACGACCGCGCCACGCTCTGCGTGTCGTGCCAGGTGGGATGCAAGATGAACTGCCTCTTCTGCCAGACCGGCAAGCAGGGATTCGAGGGCAACCTCTCGGCGGCCGACATCCTGAACCAGATATACGCCCTGCCCGAGGCCGACAGGCTCACCAACATCGTCTTCATGGGACAGGGCGAGCCGATGGACAACCTCGAGGCCGTGCTCCGCGCCACCAGCGTGCTCACCGCCCCCTACGGATGGGCGTGGAGCCCACGGCGCATCACCGTGTCGAGCGTGGGCGTGAGGGGCAAGCTGCGGCGATTCCTCGAGGAGAGCGACTGCCATGTGGCCATCAGCCTCCACTCTCCCCTGCCCGACCAGCGCGCCGAGCTCATGCCCGCCCAGCGGGGTATGCCCATCGGGGAAATCGTGGAACTGCTCCGCAGCCACGACTTCTCCCACCAGCGGCGCCTCTCGTTCGAATACATCGTCTTCGGGGGCCTGAACGACTCGCCGGCCCACGCCCGAGAAATCGTGAGGCTGCTCGGCGGCCTCGACTGTCGCGTGAACCTCATCCGTTTCCACCAGATACCGGGCGTGCCGCTCCGCGGAGCCGACGAAGAGACGATGGAAACCCTGCGCGACTACCTGACCGGGCACGGCATCTTCACCACCATCCGCGCCTCGCGCGGACAGGACATCGAGGCTGCCTGCGGCTTGCTGAGCACCTCGAGGAAGACGGGAGGGCGGCGCCATGAATAAGCTGCTGCCCGCTCTCACAACCCTGCTGCTCCTCGCCGCATGCGGCGGACGGAAACCGGCGGAGCACGCCATGAGCAGCATGAAGCCCTACGAGGTGCTCGTGGTGGGCGACAGCGCGGACGCCATCGCCGACTGCCTGGGCCGGCCCTGCAGGGAACTGCCGCAGGGGGAGCCGATGTATGATGTGGTGAGCATCAGCCCGAAGGACTTCAGGGGCAGTTACCGGTTGGCTCGCACCGTCGTCATCTACACGAAGGGCACCCGCCACGACTGGGACATCAAGGATAATGTCTACACGCGGCCGCAGCGAGTGGTCTACGCCAACAAGGACAACATCCTGATCGCCGAAGCCTTCATTGAGCAGTTCGAGCACCAGCAGGCCGTGAAGCAGCTCCGCCGCAAGCACAACCCCAAGGCCGGGGCACTGGTCAAGAAAATGTTCGGCGAGGACATCCGCATCCCCGCCGACATGAAGGCAAGCAAGCAGGGCAAGGACTTCCTATGGCTCTCCGACAACGGCACCCTCGCCACGAAGAACCTCGTCGTCATGCGTCTGCGGGGACAATGCCCCTATTATCATCTGGGCGACTTCCTCGGTCCTGCCTTCAAGGCGTTCCCCGAGGTGTTGCAGCGCGTGGACAGCTGCCTCGGAGCCAACATCCGGGGCGAGGCCGACGACATGCGGATGCGGATGAACGCCTCCACCGTGATGACACGGCAGGACAAGATGCTCGACCTGCACTTCCACGGACTCTGGGAAATGGAGAACGACATCATGGGCGGCCCGTTCTTCGCCCGCCTCACGAACCGCCGCGACGGCACCATGCTCGTGGAACTGGCCTTCGTCTATGCCCCCGGGCAGAAGAAGCGCAACCTCATCAGGCAGCTCGAGGCGGTGGTGTATGATTATTAAGGAGTAAGCCCCTCCCCGGCCCTCCCCGGCAGAGGGAGAGGATTCCCATACCCCCTCTGCGGGAGGAGACCGGGGGGAGGTCAATAGATAACTAAATACAAAAAACCATCCTATGGAAAAAAGAAAGATTCGTGTGGCCATCACACACGGCGACACCAACGGCGTCGGATACGAACTGATTTTTAAAACCTTCTCAGACCCCACGATGCTGGAGCTTTGCACGCCCATCATCTACGGCTCGCCCAAGGTGGCCGCCTACCATCGCAACGCGCTGGGCATAGAGGCCAATTTCTCCATCATAGAGCGAGCGGAGGAAGCTCGTGAGGGGTGCGTGAACATGCTCACGGCCTGCGACGAGGAGATAAAGGTGGAGATGGGCTCGGCCTCGCAGGAGGCAGGGCACGCCTCGCTCATGGCCCTCGACCGCGCCATCACCGACTATCGCGACAATCTGTTCGATGTGCTCGTTACCTGCCCCATCAACGACGCCAGCATCCAGGGCGTAGGCTTCCAGTTCAAGGGGCAGACGGCCTACATCGAGGAGTGCTTCGACGACGGCACACAGCCCATGACCCTCCTGCAGAACGAGCAGCTGCGCATGGGCCTCCTCACCGAGGACATGGCCCTGAAAAATGTCGCCGCGGCCATCACGAAGGAAAAACTGACCGGAAAAATCAAGACCTTCGTAACCTGCCTGAAGCGCGACTACGCCATCTCCTGCCCCCGCGTCGCCGTGCTCTCACTGAATCCGGGAGCCGGCAAGGAAGAAGACGAGGTCATCCGCAAGGCCATCGGGGAATTCAACGAAAAGAGCCTCTGTGCCTTCGGGCCCTATCCCGCCGACGACCTCTTTGCCAGCGGCGACTACCGGAACTTCGACGGCGTGCTGGCCATGTATCACGATCAGGGCATGGCACCCTTCTCCGCCCTCACCATCGAGAGCAGCGAGCGGCTCCTGACCGGGCTGCCCATCGTGTGCACCGCACCCAACCACGGCGTGCAGTACAGCCTTGCGGGCAAGGACGCGGCCAATGAGAATTCCCTGCGCCACGCCATCTTCCTGGGCATCGATGTTTTCCGCAACCGAGAGCGTTACGACGAGCCAATGGGGAACCCATTGCCAAAACTCTACCGCGAACGCCGCGACGAAAGCGAGAAGGTGCGCTTCGCCATTCCCAAGAAACACGAGAACGCCATCAAGGAGCGCGCCGACCGCCCGCACGAAGCACGGGGCGGAAGGCCCAAGGAGGCGGCAGCCGAATAAGCCATGAGCAGAAAATACCAGAACGCCTTCTTCGCCTTCGGACTCGTGGTGCTCGCCGTCATGGTTACGCAGCTCTCCTTTGCCGAGGTGTGGCAGGGACTGCGGCACGCGGGCTACTGGTTCTTCGCCGTGGTGATCCTCTGGGCATTCCTCTACCTGTTCAACGCCTCGGCGTGGTGGCTCATCATCCGCTCGCAGGACAACGGCAGAAAGCCGGTGGGATTCTGGTGGGTCTACAAGCTCACGATATCCGGCTTCGCCCTCAACTATGCCACTCCCGGCGGCCTGATGGGCGGCGAGCCCTATCGCATCATGGAGCTGGCCCCCGTCGTGGGCACGGAGCGTGCCTCGTCGTCGGTCATCCTTTACGCGATGACCCACATCTTCAGCCACCTCTGGTTCTGGCTCGTCTCGATATTCCTCTTCCTCCTCACGCAGCGCGTGTCGGTGTTCATGGCCGTCATGCTCACCCTGACGGGAGCCTTCTGCCTGCTGGGCATCTGGTTCTTCGCCACAGGCTACAAGAAAGGTTTCGCCAGCCGACTGCTGCAGGTGCTGCGCCACCTCCCGCTGGTGAAGAGATGGGCCGTGCCCTTCGTGGAGCATCACAAGCAGCAGCTCGACACCATCGACCGCCAGATAGCCGACCTGCACAAGCAGAATCCCAAGACCTTCTACTCGGCCGTGTGCCTCGAACTGGGATGCCGCTTCTGCTCCGCCACGGAGATTTTCTTCATCCTGCTCGTCTTGATGCCGAGTGTAAATTATATTCATTGCATTCTCATCCTGGCCTTCACCTCGCTGTTTGCCAACATGCTCTTCTTCATGCCGCTGCAACTGGGCGGCCGTGAAGGAGGTTTCCTGATGTCGACGACTGGCCTCGGGCTCACGACCAGCACAGGTATCTTCGTGGCTCTGATTGTAAGATTAAGAGAACTTGTGTGGACGGGCATCGGACTCCTGCTCATCAAGCTCGACAAGAAAAAAACATAAAAAGTCTGACAGAATTGCAGCTGTCTCACAAAAAATGCGTAACTTTGTCATCCAATGAATACGACCGAACTGCAAAGAATCAAGCAGAGATACAACATCGTCGGTAACAGCGACGGACTGAACCATGCGCTCGATGTGGCCCTGCAGGTGGCACCGACCGACCTCAGCGTGCTCATCGTGGGCGAGAGCGGAGTGGGCAAGGAAATCATCCCCCGCCTGATTCACGACAACTCGCCCCGGCGGCGCGAGAAATACTTTGCCATCAACTGCGGTTCCATCCCCGAGGGCACCATCGACAGCGAGCTCTTCGGCCACGAGAAGGGATCCTTCACGGGAGCCATCGGCGAGAGCGAGGGATACTTCGGCATCACCGACAAGGGCACTATCTTCCTCGACGAGGTGGGCGAGCTGCCCTTGGCCACGCAGGCCCGTCTGCTCCGGGTGCTGGAGACAGGCGAATACATACGCGTGGGCGGCACCAAGATCATGAAGACCGATGTGCGCATCGTGGCGGCCACGAATGTCAACATCCGCAAGGCCATCCGCGAGGGCCGGTTCCGTGAGGACCTCTATTATCGCCTGAACACGATTCCCATCCAGATGCCGCCGCTGCGCGACCGCGGAGAGGACATCCTGCTGCTCTTCCGCCTATTCGCCATGAAGATGGCCGAGAAATACCGGCTGCCGAAGATTTCGCTCACCGACGAGGCCAAGCAGCTCATGCTCAGCTACAAGTGGCCGGGCAATGTGCGCCAGCTGAAGAACATCACAGAGCAGATGTCGGTGCTCAGCCCCTCGCGCGAGATCAGCGGCGAAATCCTCTCCCACTACATTCCGCACGATCCGGAGAGCACGGAGCTCGCCCCCATCACCAAGGGCGGAAACCACTCCTATGAGAACGAGCGCGAGCTGCTCTACAAGATTCTCTACGAGCTGCGCGGCAATGTGTCGAATCTCAGGCGCGACATGAGCTCGCTGCGCAAGCAGATCGACGAGGCGCGGGGGCTCAACGGAGCCACGGGATTCCAAACCCCCATCATCGCTCCCACCAAGCCAGCCATGCCCGGTCTGCAGCCGTCTTCGCTACAGCCGCAGCCCCTCGATGCCGAGGCCGAACTCATAGAGGCCGAGGAGGAAGACGGCGACCTGAACCTGACCAGCCTCGGGCGGCAGATGGTGGAGAAAGCCCTCCGCATGGCTAACGGCAACCGCAAGAAAGCCGCCACGGCTCTCGGCATCTCCGACCGCACGCTCTACCGCCGCATCAAGCAGTATGGGCTGTAGGAAGATTGTGGATTAGAGATTGTGGATTATGAATTGTGAATTGAATCATTAACGAGATACCACATGGCGAATCGCAACTTACTCACCGACCGCCGGCCGACAGGCTGCGCACACCACGCAGGGGGGGCACTCCGCACGACCCTGATGCTCCTCGTCGGCTGTATGGCACTGTTGCTGTCGTCATGCGCCTTCAAAGGCTACAGCTTCAACGGAGCCAGCATCGACTACTCCAAGACAAAGACCATCACCATCGCCGACTTCCCCATCCGCTCCAGCTATGTGTGGGGACCCATGGCGCCCATTTTCAACAACGCGCTGAAAGATGAGTTTGCCAACCACACCAAACTCATCCAGGTGAGGCGAAACGGCGACCTGAAGATAGAAGGCGAAATCACGCAATACTCGCAACGCAACAAGTCGGTGTCGTCGGAGGGATACTCCGCGCAGACCGAGCTCTCGATGACCGTTGCCGTGCGCTTCACCAACAATACAAACCACCAGGAAGACTTCGAGCGGCAGTTCACCGCCACGCAGGTCTATGAGACTACGCAGAACCTGTCGTCGGTGCAGGAGGAACTCGTTACACAAATGTGCAAGGACCTCGTGGACCAGATCTTCAACGCCACCGTGGCCAACTGGTAAACACAGACAAGAGACAGATGGACTTAGTGCAACTCATCAAACATCCCGAGCTCATGGACAAGGAGACCCTCTATGATCTCCGCAGCCTCATCGCACTCTATCCATACTATCAGACCGCACGCCTCCTCATGCTGCAGAACCTCTACATCCTGCACGACCTCACCTTCGACGAAGAGCTGCGCAAGGCCGCCATCTACATCACCGACCGCAAGGTGATCTTCAATCTCGTGGAGGCCGCCCACTATAAGCTGCGCAACCTGCCGGCGACCAGAAAGACCGCGAAAGTCAAGGAGGAAACCGTAGAAGACCGTACCGCCCTGCTCATCGACAACTTCCTCGACACCATCCCCGTGGAGAGCGAGAAAGAGAAAGCCGGTCGCAAAAAGCGCAAGCCCACGCCCGCCGACGCCACCACCGACTATGTGAGCTACCTGCTCGAGACCGAGGAGGCTGCTCCCGCCGACACTCCGATCATGAAAGGACAGGCACTCATCGACCAGTTCCTCGACCAGTCGGGAGGCAAGATCGAGCTCAGCGAGGAACCGCGCTACCTACCCGAAATCGACGACACCCCCGAGGAGGAAAGTGAGAGCAACGCCATCTACTACACCGAGACGCTCGCCCGCATTTACATCCAACAAGGCAAATATCAGCGCGCTTTGGAAATTATTAAGCATTTAAATTTGAATAATTCAAAAAAAAATGCTTACTTTGCAGACCAAATGCGATTCTTGCGGAAGCTCATCCGCAACGATAGCGCCAAAGAGACAAATAAGAATTAAAAATAAAATAGTTTTAAGAAAAGATGGTTTATACATTATTAGTAGTATTTATCGTACTCGTATCGCTCCTGACGATCTTCATCGTGCTCATCCAGGAGTCTAAGGGAGGAGGCCTCTCATCACAGTTCTCCTCATCCAATCAGATCATGGGCGTCCGCAAGACAACCGACTTCGTCGAGAAAATCACATGGGGCCTCGCAGCCACCATGGTCGTGTTGAGCATCTTCTGCGCCTACACCGCGCCCCAGGCACAGCACGAGCAGAGCGTGTTCGACAGCCAGGCCGTGAAGACCGAGACCACCAACCCCGTCAACACACAGGGCTTCGGCGCAGGCCAAGCCACACAGGGCACGCAACAGAATGCTCCCGCGGCTCCGAAGCCACCTGTTACGCCGGCAAAGTAAGACAGGATAAAAAAATATCGGGAAATGTTTGGCTGTTCCAAATATTTCCCGTACCTTTGCATCCGCTTAAGATGATTGGGCAAACCCTTACACGGTGGATGTAGTTCAGTTGGTTAGAGCGTCAGATTGTGGTTCTGAATGTCGTGGGTTCGAATCCCACCCTCCACCCCACCAAGAAACAAGCGGAAATCCGATAGATAAAGGGTTTCCGCTTTTCTTTTATTATAAAGAAAACGAAAAGTATATACAGGCTCAGTAGAAATTTAGTAGGAATAGGAATAGGCATATACTTACCCCCAGTTCGGGATAAGTTGTGCATACGATGACTTGTACTTATTAATTTAAACACCACTAAGCGACCGCAGGCCAACGGTTCGTTTGGAATATCAAAATGTTTTATGTTAATAATATAAAAAATACCTATTTTTTTTAAGCGTTTTAGATTTAATATCAGTTTTTTTTTCTATTTTTGTCGAGAAGTTAATAATCTACATTACTGGATCTCTACATATTTTTAGTGTTATAACGAATTTTAAGTTATGCCAAAATCATTAGTTCCTAAAACGGCACCCATAAAAGATAAAAGTAACAATCCTACTTTTAGCGCAATACACTCATCAGACTCTCGCACATTTGTACATGCCAAGTTGGAGATGAGTTCGCCCGGCGATCTTGACGAGTATGAGGCAGACTTGGCTGCCGACAGTATTGTTGGTGGTGGCAAAGTGTATCGAGCATTGTCGGCAGGAGGTTCGGGTGGCATTGCATTGCCACGGGAAATGGAGAGCCGTTTGGCCTCGACCCAGGGGCAGGGCATGCCGATGCCTTCGGGGTTGCGGAACATGATGGAGAACGGTTTTACACGCGATTTTTCGCAAGTTCGTCTCCATACGGATCAAACGGCCTTTTCATTGAGCAATTCTATTTGTGCCAAAGCGTTTACACATGGCAATGACATTTATTTTGCTCAAGGCCAGTATGCTCCTTCAACCAAGGAGGGCCAACATCTTATTGCCCACGAGCTTGCCCATGTCGTTCAGGGGAATGGGAAAGTTTCGAGGAGCCCTAACTATGATTACCAGCGTGAAATCGCGGAGCGTTTTTTTTCATCCTCATGGACTTGGACACAATTCTACCGTTATTTGGAAATAGCACATCCAAATGTTATTAAAAAATTGGATCTGGAAGAGGAGCCTACAAGGTGGGGGGGGCTACTTGATGCAGACTTTAAAGATTATGGATTAGATTTTTTAATAAAAACTGCTAACAGTATTATAAACGATTACTATCACCGCCTATGTGATGATCCGCGATATAGGGAATTGAGTGACAGAGAGAAAGCTAATCAAGCTTATCATTTCGCTATAGCTGAATTTACTGACTTAGTTAAGCTCAGTAATGGCAACAAGGTTTTTGATACGCTTAAACAAATACTCTCTATAAAACAAAAGAACTTCAGTGAGTATCATCCGGAAAGTCAATCTTTTAAGAAATCACAAGAAATACTTTCAAAAGGGTTTGATCAGTTGGTGTTTGATGGCGAGATCTTTGACAATCGTGAGGATATACAGAAAGATGTTTATGATTTTCTGAGTACTTCCTGGCCAAAAGAAGTATTAGATGAAGTTGGTATCAAGGGACCTTCTGACATAGAAAACCATATAAAAGATTTTTCTATGCAAATGAGTAAGGTGGTTGATGCTTATGCAGCTATTGAGTTTCATAAAGCATACCCTGAAGATGCCTCTAAGAGATGGCTTAATGATCAATACAATGTATATGCTGAGAGTATCAGGGCACTTACGGGATATGAAGAGGAATACAAGAAAAAGGGGGATAAAGGAAAAGCCAGAGTAGCAGCTTTTTTCAAACAAATGATCCAAAATAGAAAGGATACTTTATATGAATTTCATGTTGACACGCGTGCGTTGGTATCGGCAGAAACTTGGACATACATATTTTTCAAGACGCTGGAAATAGAATTTTCTGTTATATTAGGAGCTCCCAGTGTAGCGGCACAATTAGAGTGGCTTTTCGGTAAGACCATTATTAAAGAGATTGCAGGTGCTATGCCGGGTATTTTAAGCGATAGCATCAGTTATTACATCTCCTTAGCAGCAAGCTCAGACAAGGAATGGGACAAGTGGGATGTTATAGAAGAACAGTCTACGATTATCCTGGTCAATATGCTTAAGCTAAAAGTTGGTCCGCTATTTGATGTGGATAAAGCCAAAGATATCTTTAAAGAAGCGATGGCAGATAAAGAGTTAAAGAAACTTGCTATACAGAGACTTATGCAGGAAATCATTGGAACAGAAGTCGTTGAGAATGGAATAGAGATCGTAACCGACATGGAAAAAAAGATGTTGCATGGAATGGTAGACAATTCTGCACCGAATATGGATGAAGTTTTAAATCCAATTTCAACTCTAGCTAGCATAGTCCTTAATCTGAATGAAGTTCTTGATGTTATTGGCTATGAGAAAGAGAGGTATATGATAGATATCCTAAAGGCTACAGGTGGAGCACTTTTTAGATAAAGATTAAATCCCATGATCAGTAAAACATTAGAGACCATACAAAAATATTTAGAAATCCAGTTTAAGGAAATGGGGACCGACTGGAAAGTCTATCTGAATGCGTTGGAGAAAGAAGGCCAGCAAGAAGAAGGTCTTTATATTACTCTTCTGCGGATTGAGGAAGAAACATCTATGAAAAAACAGGTCTCATACCACCCGCTCCCAGACAAGGAGGGCTATTTTGCTAATCCCGATCTTTGCATTAACCTCTTTATCGTGATCTCTTCGCAAGCACAAAATTATAACACGGCACTGATGCAAATATCTAAAACGCTGTATGTGCTTAATAACATATATGACTTTGCCCCACAGGAAGAAGAGCCTTTACCGCAAGAAGAAATGCTACAGCAAGCTAATGTCGCAAAGATCATGAAGAGCTTGTCTATAGAATTGCAAACTCTGACAGCGGAGCAAAATAATAGTTTATGGCAAACTTTAGGTTGTAAGGTTATGCCGGCAGTCTGTTATAAGGTTAGAATGCTTACGCTCAAAGACTCAAGACATATGGCGTATAAGGAAATCCGTGAGATACAACATGTGTGGAAAAAGATGTCTTTAAATCAAGAAGATGCTGATAATAAAAAGATTTAAATTAATATAATAAGTCGTACCGTTAAATTACAATCTTATGAATGATTACAAAACACCAGGTGTCTATGTGGAAGAAATCTCCAAGTTTCCGCCGTCTGTCGCGGGGGTAGCAACTGCAATTCCTGTTTTTATAGGAATAACTGAGAAATCTCCTTTTATTGGTAGTGTAACTGCAACATCTTCTCAGCAAGATGTCAATAATGCAGGAAATAAAAATGTGAGTACAGGCAGTACAACTGAAAAATCCTCTCCAAAGACAACAAAGGAGAATGGTCAGTCTACGAAGAGGATACTCAAACCGGTCAAGGTAATCAGTTTGCTTGATTTCGAGAGCAAATTTGGTGGCCCGAAACCTCTTGAAGTCAAGGAAACAAAATTAATCGGTTCAGAGTTTGTGCTTTATGACAGTATGCGCCTTTTCTTTGATAATGGAGGGGCTGAATGTTATGTCGTGTCGGTGGCAAGCTTCGAAGACACCATCACGGAAGCAACTTTCTCTGAAGAAGTATTTAAATGTTTGGAGACTGTGCCAGAGATAACAATAGTCCTATTCCCTGATGCAGCGACAAATTTTGACGCAACATTGCTTGGCTCTATTCAGAAAAGAGCTTTATCACATTGTGCAAAAATGCAAAACCGCATTGCTTTGTTGGATGTGAAAAGCACTGGTAATACGGATGCGGATATCAATGCATTCCGTGAGGCAGTTGGTACCAATAACTTGAATTATGGTGCAGGCTATTATCCATTCGTGAAGACAAACTATGCAAAAGATATTGATTTTTATCAAGTCGCGCACTGTTTTGTTTGGGGTAAAGAGGGTGAGCCCCAAAAGAATAGCGATTCGGAGAAAGCGAAATATGAGGCCAAGAAGTATGCCGCAACACAAAAAGATTACGACAGCGTGGTGGCAGCTTTGCTGGAGCCGGCTAAGATTATTCCGCCAAGCGGCGCTATGGCAGGTATCATTTGTACGAATGATGCCAAGAATGGTGTTTGGAATGCACCTGCCAATATCAGTATAAATTCAGTTTCTGATGTCAATGTTCACATCTCGGATACACAGCAGGGAAAAATGAATGTTCCTGCTGATTCGGGTATATCCGTCAATGCCATTCGCTATTTCAGAGGTAAAGGTATTCTTGTTTGGGGAGCTCGCACACTGGATAGTAATAGCAACGAATGGCGTTATATTCAAGTGCGCCGCTTGTTTGCCTATATAGAGCAAAGTGTAAAAAATGCCACGGCATGGGCTGTTTTCCAACCCAATACAGCAAACACATGGGTAAAGGTTCGTTGCCAGATAGAAAATTTCCTTTCTAACTTGTGGCGCGATGGCGCATTGGCTGGCTCTACAACGAAAGAAGCCTTTTATGTTTCCGTAGGACTTAGGGAGACAATGACAGAGGATGATATCAATAAGGGCATCATGAAGGTTGAAATTGGCTTAGCAGCTGTCCGGCCGGCAGAGTTCATTGTGCTCCAGTTCTCACACAAGGTTCAAGAGTCTTAATTTCGAATTTATAAAAAACAAACTATAAGCATTATGGCAAATAATAATTATCCCTTAACAGGCTTTCACTTTTCAGTGAAGTGGAGTGATGACGATGAGAATGTTTGTTTCTCTGATGTGTCGGGGTTGAATGTTAGCACGAAGGTGATTGAATATCGCAATGGAGCTGATAAGGAGTACACGACATTTAAAATGCCTGGACTAAAAACTTATGGCAATGTTACGCTCAAGCGCGGCACAATGAAAGCAGACAATGGGTTTTACACCTGGATATCAGAAATTAAGAATAATACCGTCACCAGGCGGGATATTATCATTTCTTTGCTTGATGAAGAGCATAAACCAGTTGTCGTGTGGAACTTGAAGAATGCGTTTCCCGCAAAGTATACCCCGGGAGACCTGAGTGCATCAAAGGGTGAGGTATTGGTTGAAAGCCTTGAACTTGCCTATGAGAGCTTCACCACAGATCATCCACAAAGTAAATAGAACAGAGTGAGGGTGCAGGACAGACAAGTTCTGCCTGCGCCCACTTTTCAATCTCATTCAATATTGACCCATGACAGGTAAAGATACAAAATCTTATATGTCAGCCTTTTCATTTATTGTGAGTTTCAAAAGGCCATTTAACCTTGAAGACTCAGGCTGGCAAGAAGTTTCGGGACTAATGTCAGAACTATCTGTTGAAGAATATAAAGAAGGAGGTGAAAACGGTTTTGTATGGAAACTTCCAAAGGAAGCTAAGTATAAGAACATTGTTTTGAAACGGGCAATGGAATCCCATAGTCTCGATTCTGATTTGATGAAGTGGGTGAAGGGAGCCTTAGAGGATTTCATTTTCAAGCCCGGTGATATGACGATCTCTATCGTTGATGAGAACATTAAGCCTCTGCGTACTTGGAATGTTACGGGGGTATATCCTGTAAAAATGGAGTCCTCATCACTTCATGCCAACAAGAATGAGCTGGCTATAGAGACAATAGAACTTGCATACCGATCATTTAAAGTGGAGAATGACACTTAAAATTAAGGAACTTACTATTAAAGCGGATTTCACTCGCAGCAGGAAAACTGCCCCTAACCCTCTGACAGCGGAAAAGCAAGTAGATAACATTTCGCATACCAACAGGGTGTACGAGAGACTGACAAGCCAAAGGAAAAACAGAGAACGATGATTAGGAAAATGGCATTTAGAGCATTCTCTGAGAATAGTTTCAAAGAGAAGGATGTAGTCAGTAAAGCTGAATACTTGGCAGTTTTAAATCCTACTTCTTTTGTGCGAACCTTATCCGTTAAGAGTGAAGATAAAAAGAATCAACCTCTCGGGTCGGTAAATGATGTCGGTAAGGGCATGGGCTTTGAGAGTGAAGTGATTAAATTTGATCTTCTCATCGATGGCACAGGATTGGTAGACGAGAATCGAAGCGATGTAAAAACAGAGATTGATAAATTCTTGGAAATCGTATATTCTAATCCCGAAATGGGCTATAAAGCACCTTATGTAGGAATTGAATACGCTGGAATATTGATGTTATGCAAACTGACATCATTAGAAATTGTTTATCAGCTGTTTCATCAGGATGGAACTCCACTACGAGCAAAACTATCTTGTAGCTTTAAAACGGTTTCAAGGCCTAAGCCTTCTCAAAAGAAGAAGCCCCCCAAAGCAAAGCAAGAGTGTCGCCCCATATGCGAATGTACTTGTGCCAGCGAGGTGACAGATCAGGCCAGCAAGTTGGGAAAAGATACGATACATGAAATAAAATAATTCATGGAGAAGAAAGACATCTTTATTCAAGATACAAGCTTAAGTGTGAAAATTAACGGTAAAGAGACCGAATTTGCACCTTATATTATATCAGTAGTTACAGAAACGGAGTTTCATCGTTTGGCTACTGCGGAAATCGCATTGAATGATGGCGGCTTTAATGATGAAGACTTCGTGATAGGAGATTCCGATAATTTCTTGATTGGAAAAGAGATAAGTATCAGCGTTGGAAAAGAGGAAGAGCAGAAATGTATTTTCAAAGGAATTATTGAAATGCAGCATCTTCAGCTGAGTAGTGATGGCGCAAGATTAACAATCGAGGCAAAGCATCCTGCATATAAGATGACTTTAGAAAGAAAAATACGCAATTTTGAAGATTGTTCTGATCAAAAGGTTATCAAGGATATATGCTCGGCGTACAATATTCAAGTTGAAGTAGAAGACACTTCGATCCAGCACGAAAGAATAGTGCAATATAATTGCACGGATTGGGACTTTATCAATATGCGTGCAGAGTCTGTAGGAATGGTAGTGGTTACGACGCCAGAAGGAATAAAAATTAAATCCCCTGAAGTAAATGCTGAACCGGCTTTGAATATAGCAAACGGTTATAATTTATATAATCTGGATTTAGAATTGGATGGGAGGTATGCCCATAAGTCATATAAGACAACCGGCTGGAATTATTCTACACAGGAAAAAGAAGAGGAAACATTGCAAGGAGGTCAATATGGCTATGCCATGGGTAATCTGCCTATTGAAAAACTTGCAGAAGCAAATGACAGGAACGAACTGTCGCAACCTACATTGGGCTATATGGAAGTGCGTGATGCGATGATAGCCTATCATAAGATGCTGAGCATGCGTACTGATCTTGCAAGGATAATCGGTTCGGCAGAAATATGGGGGGAGGCCTTAGAGCCAGGACAGATGGTGGCCTTCGAGAATATCGGGAAAAGATTTGATGGAAAGATCATTGTGTCATCGGTTTCTCATACAATAGAGAATGGAGATTGGCATACGAAGATAACTCTTGGAATGGATAAAACACTCTATGCAGAGCGTTACGACAATATAGAGGCCAAACCAGCTGAAGGCATGATGCCCTCCGTACATGGTTTGCAAATAGCGAAAGTTGTTGCTTTAGAAGGAGATCCCCTCGGGGAAGAGCGTATAAGCATTAAATTACTCGTGAACGAAAATACTATAATTTGGGCACGATTAGCGATGCTTGGCGCGGGGAAGGAGCGCGGTGTGGTATTCTATCCGGAGATTGATGATGAGTTAATAGTCGGATTTGTTGATGACAACCCCAATAACGCAGTAGTACTTGGAATGCTGCATAGTAGTACGCTTCCCTCGCCAATAGAAAAGTCTGATAGCAATCATCAAAAGGGGATTATCAGTCGAGAAAAGCTAAAGATTCTATTTGATGATGATCAAAAAGTATTGACACTGGATACACCGGGCAATAATCGTATTACACTTAGTGACGCAGATGGTGGAATCTATATTCAAGATCAAAATGGCAACAAAATATCTTTAGATAGTAATGGCATATCCATGGAAACGAACCAAGCCATAAACCTGAAGGCAAGCCAGGGGATATCCATTGAAGGTAGTAATGTGAATATAAAGGCAAATTCACAATTGAAATTACAAGGAACGGCAGCCTGTGAGTTGTCTGCATCCGGAAATACCATTGTGAAAGGTGCAATAGTACAAATCAATTAATACTTGGAAAGATGGCAGCTGCAGTGAGAATAGGTGATATAACAAATCATGGAGGCGTTGTTACAGGCCCCGGAGTCGCAAGTGTGCTGATTGGTGGAATGCCTGCGGCAGTCGTAGGTGATTTGCATACCTGTGCAATCGTTGCACCGACGCATTTACCGGCTTCACCATTCCTCGTGGGGAGCGCCACGGTGTTGATAGGTGGTAGGCCCGCATTAACAACAACCAGTACAGCGGGATGTGGAGCCATGCCAATCGCAGGATGTCCTACCGTTATTATAGGGAAATAAATTATGGAAGAAACAGTTGGAAGAGGATGGGCCTTTCCACCTCGATTTAGCAAGATAAGCAATACAGTTGCGCTTACAGAATCCGATCAGGAGGAAATAGAGCAAAGTTTGATGATACTATTCCATACAAAGCAGCAAGAGCGACTTTTCCACCCTCAATATGGCTGCAATATAGAAGATTATCAATTCCTTGGCACCGATACAATGCGCATCAAGCGTCTTGAGAAACTTTTTAGGGAGATTATTACAGAATTCGAGCCGAGAATATCGCTTGATTCGTTATCAATCAATAGTTCAGAGATTCTTAATGGAAAGCTCATGTTGACAATCGCATACACTATTTTAGAAACAGGAAATGAATATAATATGGTGTATCCCTTTAACTTTGAATAATAACATATCATGGCAATTGTAGAGAATTATATCAGTACTCATAGTGGAACATTCCAGACGGATCGATTCCCTTTGGCACTTGCCTCAGACTATATCCGCATAGACGAGCGCGACTTTAGTGATCTCATTAAACAAGTTGCCAATTTTGCCCATCAAGTTAATTTTTACGATGATGAAGGCCATAAGGCCGGAACATGGATAGAGTTTTTTCAAGAGTTCTACGATGGGGAGCAAGTAAATGTGAAAGAATTAGAACTGCAGATGAATCGTGGAAATATAAAACCACACTTTGCACTGATGTTGGCTTTCTTAAAACTATTTGCGATAGAACAAAAAAATCTAAATAGTCTGACCGAGAAACACATGGAATTCTACTATAAGCAGATATTGAACTTCCTACCCCGCAAAGGAACTTATGGTACAGTCCCTGTATTCTTCACCTTGAGAAAGAATGTCCAGAGCGTATTCCTACCTAAAGGGACATTATTTGATGCGGGAAAAGACGCGAACTCTCGTCCTATTATGTATAAATCGATGGATGATGTTACCTTGACCCATACTGCTATTTCTAAAATATGGTGGAGTAATGGTTCTACTATCAAACGCTTAGGTGAGAATGGTTCAATAGGGGGAGAAGAAAATTATAGTATTTATATATCGTCAGCAGCTTTCTTACTTAAAGATGGGGTTCGTATTATTTCCTTTGGCAATGAGTATATAGGCAAATTTGGTATAGAATACACTACAGAAACAGGATGGTCGGAAGAGATCTTCCCGCAAGGTAATAAAGTAACGATAGATGAAACCAAACCTGCATTTGTTGCCTATAATAGTAAGACGCATGGTACTGCATGCACTGGCTGTTCCGTACCAGTATTAAAAATTACGAGTGCTTGTATCGATACATTAGAAGCCTTTATTAAAAAGAAGGTTGTAATCAGTATTGAGGTGAAAGGCTCTAAAGACATTATTATAAAAAATGCTATGGGCATCTTACAGAACGAAGTAGGAGTTATGCCTTTTGGAACTAAATGCCATAAGGGCGATAAACTGCAACTTATACCTCCTCTGTCCGCATGCTCGATAAAAAATGTGCATATAAAATTAGATAATTCCGTTTATATTCTCTCTGGTGATAAGAAAAGGTTAACATTGAACAGTAAAGACTATGATCAAGATGCTTACACGAGAGAAATGGTTAATTTCGTATTGAAGAAAAGCGAGATACAACCAAAACGAAGAGATATAATTAGACTGGATGAACCTATATCAGTAGACTATAATTGTAAGGATATTGCATTTAGAACATATGTAACTTCTTCAATTTCAAAAGAACTAACAGAGACCTCTTTATCTTCGTTTCAAGACAGTTCAGAGAGTCAGGCTCTTATTATAGAATTGGAAGGCAACAATTTACCTTGCATTCTCAGTATTTATTTTTTATTAAATGCTTTCAAGAAAAGTGATGCACATGTAGTACAATGGTCTTTCTTCTGCGATAATTGTTGGCAAAAATTCAGCCCTTATCATTTATTAAAAGATACGACAGAAGGATTGCGGCAAACAGGTATTGTGAACTTAAATATAAGCAAACCAAATATTAAATGGATTCGTGCCGTTCTCTCAAGCTCTTATGAGCCTACGGTTATAGAAAGTATTTGTACTCAAGTTGCAGAACTTTCTTTTGATACAAATTCAGAAAGCTCTGCACAAGTCGGGGTGGCATTGAAAGCCAATACCATTTCAAAGCTTGTTACACAAGTCGCTGGAATTAAAAAAGTGTATCAACCCTATGTTGGCAAGCAAGGTATCTACGATGAAACAAGAGAACAATATATATGTAGGGTAAGTGAAAAACTTCGGCATAAAGGTAGAGCGTGGACACCTTGGGATTATGAGCGATTGGTGCTCGAACGCTTTCCACAAATATCCGTAGTACGCTGTTTCCCCGCTTTCAATGGTCAGCATAAGGAATGCCCTGGCAATGTGCTTTTAGTTGTTGTCCCTAAAAAAAATGATGCCGCTTTACCACTTAATAATAAACCGGAAGTTGAAGCCGCTTTATTATTAGATATTAAAAAATATATTGAAGCATGCAGTTCTACACAAGTTAATGTCCATGTAGAAGCTCCTTTGTATGAAGAAATTAAAGTTAGTTGTACTTTATGTCTGCGTCAAGGTTATTCCGACAAAAACCATTATTCTTCACTCCTTAATCAGCAATTAATACATTATTTGGCTCCTTGGGTTTCGTCGACGGAGCAGATTTCTTTCGGGCGTAAGCTCCATGAATCGAAACTTTTGATGTTTATAACAGAGTTGCCTTATGTGGATCATGTCGTGGCACTTAAAGTGTATCATGATGGTGCCTTGGTAAATAATGGAGAAACAATAATGCCTAAGGCCATAACTTCTATACTAACGACAGCAGATAATCATACTATCAATATCGTTTAATTATGTTAGAATACGAAAATATATCCCCGTTGGATTACGACAAACTGAAACAATATGGTTTGGAGTATATACAGCAAATAGGCCATAAATTGTGGACAGATCATAATGTCCACGATCCAGGTGTTACTTTCTTGGAAGCTCTTTGCTTCTCTTTGACGGATCTGGGCTTTCGTACCTCTTTTGCGATGGTGGACCTGCTGACCTCAAAAGGAGAATTACATCCTAAATTAAATGGAAGTCTTTTCCCGGCAGCCCATATCTTGTCGAGCAATCCTACAACAATTACTGATTATAGGAAATTTATATTAGAGCATGTTCCAGGTGTCAGAAATGTTTGGATGAAGCGTGTCGAAAAGAAAATTGATAAGGCCACACCAACGAATATAAAGGAAGAACTCCGTGTGAAGGGTTTCTATGACACGACCATTGAGTTGGAAGAAAATGTTTTTCTTCATGAAATACAACGGTATATTCGGAGAAATAATGCAGGCCAATACACTGCTGAATATGCCGAGAAGTATACGGATGTTTTTCGAGCTTATGTCAAGAACATGCTCCAGAAACATCGCAATTTGTGTGAGGATTTTGTAAATGTAGAGGTTTCCAATCCTGTAAAGATTGGTATCTGTGTTGAGATCGAACTCGACGATGCAATTTTATCACAAAAAGATTTGGACGAGAAGCAAATTCTTCAACATATTTATGATGCGGTAGATCAATATATATCACCATCTATCAGTTATTACACGATAACCGAATTGCTTCAAAAAGGTAAAACACCAGAAGAAATTTATCAAGGGTGTTTGCCGCGTCTGGGTTTCGTGGACTATAGTGAACTTGAGCACTTTGAGAAAAAAATCAGACTTAATGAGTCCGATATTATAGCAATAATACTGAAGATAGATGGTGTAAAGAGTATACATCATTTCCATTTTAAAGTAAAGACAGAAGATTTAGAAAAAGGGTTGGTTACAGTCTTTGGGTCTCAACTTATCTTGAACGAGCCGAATATACATCACCTGTCATTTACATCCCTTTTCAATAACCATAGAAAAGAAGATGGTCATTCCGGCTCTGAGGTTCTGACGAATGAGGTTGTTTTTTTAAAGAATTGGTTCCCATTCTATCCTAAAAAAACAGAAATCGTTGTTGGGAATAATCATCGCAAGATAATAGATAATCTCGAATTGCAGTTGCCGATACCATCGGGGAGATATCGTAATTTGGATCGTTATTTTAGTTTCCAGCAGTATTTACCACACTGTTATAAAATGGATAAAGATAGTTGCGATGAAGAGGAAGATGGTAAAAAGGATGGGCAGAAGCTACAGTTGAAAGGGTATTTAACATTCTTTGATCAGCTGCTGGCCGATTATTTGGCACAGTTGAATTCCCTGCAAGACTATTTCTCTTTAGATGAAAGTAAAAATATTGATCCGACCTACTTTTACAAGCAGCTTACAGAGGAAGAAATTTGCAATATAAACAAAATTATATCTGATTATCAGGAAGGATATGCCGAAACAAAAGAGCAAGCATTACATCGGCGTGATAAACTTGTCAATCATTTATTGGCACGATTTAATGATACATTTGCAAATTATGCAGCTTTAAGTTTTGCCTTGGGCGAAAAGGATAAAGTTGACAAATTTGACCTGAAAGAAAACATCGAAGACAAAAAGCGTTATCTCAAGCGTTATCCCGAAATCAGCGGTAATCGCGCAAAAGCACACGATTATACAGAAGAGTGGAGTCTAAGCGGCATCGAAGACAGAATATTGACACGCCTTGGAATTAATAATCCACAGAAACAGGTTCGTTTAGCCCCATCAGTTATATCATCATATAAAAGAAAAACAAGCGGCATTATTGTTAGAAAGTTTGTTGATAATCGGAATGAGACTTTTGAGAATACATTTGGCCTACATGTCATGGAACACATACTATTGGTTCCGCATGATGGCCTAACGGAGGCTGCGACCCTTAGACTTTCAGAGGATGGGGAGAAAGAAAAAATCCTACATGACCCTTATTCTTTCCGAGTAACTGTTGTCTTGCCGGGATGGCTTTCTATTTGTCAAAATTATTATTTCCGTCAGTATGTAGAAAGTGTGATACATGAAGAAATACCTGCTCATATCGCATCTAAAATATGTTGGTTGAGTCCAAATGTCATGTATGATCTCGAAAGAGCATATGTAGACTATTTGAAAGTGATGAAGGTTTGTCCCCATCCCTTATATACAAGAGAATGGATACAGAAACAAAACGGGGCCATTGAGCGCCTGGTATCAGTATTTAATAGGTTTAGAAATATTTATATGCCAATGAAGTTGGATGGTGATATTTTTTCCGGACCGGACGAACATTATGTTAAACTTGACTATTGTAATATATCAGAAGATATGGATTGGGAAAAACAGTTTGAAAGTAAAAAACATAGATAATACTCATTATGAAGCAAAAAAAATATCCATTTTTTAGTCCAGGACAGGTTTTATCCAGCTCTGCACTAAACGAATCTTTTGGGTACAGTGATGAGCAGATCCAACTTACCCGCAGTGAGTTTATAGGTTTTGGCATAGTGAAGGGACTGACTTATTCATTCCGGGAAGGAAACCTTACGCTATCTGCCGGAGTAGGAATAACTTCCAACGGTACATTGATTCATATAGAAACTCCCATCACCTATAAAGCAATCTTAAAGAGCGACAATACAGACTTTGACTATGATTTATGTCAGGAAGTATCTAAGAATGTAACGGAGAGTTTACCCAATACTCTTGATAAATACCTTATAGTATTAACTCTTACATTAAAAAATAAAAATCAAACATATTGCAGTGAACATTCATGTGATATTCGTGCCACAGACAAAGAAATAACCATTGGGCTTCATTTAAGGAAAAAGAGCGCCCAGTCGAGGCCTGCGTTTTGTTACCTGAAGCCAATAGACGCTTTTGTTAATTTGGAACAGTTGCACGGATTGTTCGTGATGTTAAATGTAAATGTTTTGAATTTAAGAATGCGCGAACTCTTCAAAACAAATCTTTCAAAGATTTCAAAAGGATTAATAGGCGTTACCCAGATATTAGATCCCTTGTTCGTAGAACACTCTACGAGGGTAAGCCCTTCTTCTCATTGGTTCAGTCTTTTTAAAGATACAAGCGTGCTAGGAGGTGAATTGCTGAATATTGTCGGTAAATATACTCCTCAATGGCATAAGAATATTAATGAAGTACCAATGTATTATTTGCAGCATTTGGAAGATTTGGCAATATCAATCAATGAATGTCTTAGCTTCTACAATGAGTTTGTGTGCCGATATCCCCTACTTCCAATGGGCATCTCCCACGCATCTAATGAATTGGTTCTTGGAACGGGATCAACATTAGCGCAAGAAGACATTTATCGTTCATATTTTATTCCTGCGAGCAATGAAGAATTAAATATTGAGGCAACGAAACTATATCGACTGATTAAACGGATTGTTTTGCTTTGTAAAAATTTCTACGGTAGCAATACATTCAGTGGTGCAACTAAAGCGTTTTGGTATAATCCACAATGCTCTTTAGGCGAGCGCCCTATCCCATATTACTATACGACGGATGCTGAATTCAAGAAATACTGGACAGCTCCTCAACTCTCTTCGAAAAAGACAATAGGAGACTATGATGCTATCACAGGTCTTGAACCTCAGGCAAGAAATGTGCAAAACAGCTTTTTCCTGCAAGGGCATTATGGTGCTAATGTTCATGAAGTTGAAGACATGCTCAAAAAGTATATCTCTGAAAACTGCCTTCCTATTGAGGTAAAGGTTGCAAAGGCCTATAAAGCAAAGCTAAAAGGAAATACAGGTAAAAATCATGTCGATTTCGTCGAGACACTTAAAAATACAGTTGCTAACTATTCTTTCCGCGATAGAATAAGGAAAAAGCTCGCTAAGATTGAGAAATCAGAAACAGGTTCTATTCCCGTAGTGAGAGTTATGAGTCATTCTGATCGGAAAATGGAGTTGGTAAGTGTGTCAACCGATCATTTACAGGATATTCCAATCTACCTTCGTCAAGCCTTAGTGAAACCTTACCGGGACTCACAAAGGAATGAAAAAAAATGTCGTATCCTTATTTATAATCCATGCGCAAAAGCGTATAGGGTTGTAAATGTGGACAAAGAAGAGACCCTATCTGATAGTACAACAGCAGAGAGTATGTCAAAAAAACAAATAGAGACACTTGAAAGCTGGAATATGTTTTGCCCGGAAATCCGCAAAACGCTTGATGCGATCGAACAGGTGGGGGTGTCATGGGGTGAATTAATATCAGCTGCATATTGTCATAAAGCCATAAAAATGGAGACAATAGATAACTTTATGGAAAAATTCAATAGTATTGAACCATGGGATATATTATGTTTTGCCGCATTTATGGCAGACAACATTGCCTTAATGAGAACGACCAAGAAGCATTTATACAGGGTTCCTCTTGTGGCAGCGATATCCTCTCTCCATTCTTACTATAAAAGATGCTATGCTCCACAATATCAATACGCTGAAGGCTATTGTGGATGTAGGAAGAAAGACACGCTTCTCTTACTTCATTATGACGATAGAATTATTTTTGACGCAATGATATAAAAACTTTCCAAAAAAATTGGACAATTGAAAAAGATTGATTATATTTGTCGCAGAATAGTAGTAACATCTGTAAAAAATGGTGTAAAAAGCATATTCAGCAGACATGGTAATTTAGTATGAAGGGCTACAGCAATGGAGTTCTGGATTATGAAAATTTCTGTGAATGACGGAAAGGGCAAGGTCTGAGCATGTTGAAAGGTCTTGAAAATGAGATGTTAAAATCCCTCGCATAAGATTGAATGTATGCGGGGGATTGCTATTTATAGAGTTCAAATTACCCTACCATTTTATCGTCTTGCCTACTTTTGTATACTCTTTTTTAATCCCTTCTATTATATCATTCTTTCGTATGATATGCTCGTTCCGATCCATGGCCATTAGCGAACAATACTGAACTACATTGAGGATAGATCCCCCCGAAAGTTCATAAGTTTCAGAAATTTCTCGAAGATTAACCCCTTTTTCGAAAGTACATTTTCGTGAAAAAGTATTCTTCCATAATGTTTCGCGCATAGAGGCATCAGGCATGGGGAAGTTCACCATGATTTGGAAACGCCTGGCAAAGGCTTCGTCTATGTTTGCCTTAAAGTTAGTTGACAAGATAACCAAGCCTCGGTAATTCTCCACCCGTTGAAGTAAGTATGCAACTTCTTGATTGGCATACCTGTCATGGGCATCTTTTACATTGGTTCGTTTGCCAAATAAGGCATCTGCTTCGTCAAAGAAAAGTATCCATTCCCTGTTTTCAGCGAAATCAAATATCTTTGCCAAGTTCTTTTCTGTTTCTCCGATATATTTTGAGATGACCATAGACAAGTCTATACAAAAGACTGGTTTGTTCACTTCCTTGCCTAATAGCATCACCGTGAATGTTTTTCCACTCCCCGACGGTCCATAGAAAAGAGCCCTATAACCATGCTTGATTTTTCCTTCCAATTCCCATTCCTTGCGTATTCTTTCCCCATGCTTGACCCACAATTTGATCTCGTTTACTTGTTTTATGGTTGCTTCATCCAATACGAGTTCGTCCCAAGAACGCTCTGTTGAGACTATGGTCGCAGGAAAAGAACTGGAAAAATCGGGGATATAAACCCGATGGAAAAAAATACTTTCTAAAAGCTCTTGTGAAGGTTGTATCAGCCAATTTGCAAAAGAATCAATCGTGTTTTCTCTCTTTTTCAAGAATTCTTGAGACGAGAAAAACGGATGTTTGGTGAAATAGGCACCGAGTCTCATTCGCTCATCTACATCATCTCCCGCCAAAATAAATAGAGCTGTCGCCAATGTTGGCCTGACCCCTCCCGTCGTTTCATTATCTTCGCACCCAAATTCCACAAACCGTTGCCCCGTATGATTATTCTTCACTTGGAAGCAATCCAGTATTTGCGGCCTCAGAAAAGGAATCCATGCCAATAATGACAAGACGCGATCAGGGAAAGTCATCTTGTGATTTTGTAAGAAACGGCAATAAGAGCTCGTTTCATCCATTGGCGGAAGTTGTATTTGCCGTATATCCTGATACTCGCACTCTTGATTAAAATAGAGTTTCAGGCGTGTGATAACGATATCTGTAAACCACTGTAATTCTAAATTTAAAAAATTGTCCTTTTGCATACTTTTAGTTGTTCGGTTGCCAGTCTATCCAAATCATATTCTCTATCCAGGGGAACATGATTGTAGAACATCCCCATGGCAAATCATTCATTAATATGTCAATCGCAGATCCTTTGACTCTTACTGTCCAATAAGGTTCTTCAAAATCCAACAGCCCGGATCGTTGTATAAACGAATATTGTAATCCCGATATGGAAGTGTTGTTTAATGGTTTCCAGTGTTGGCAGACTGCAGCCAGCAGGTTGTTGACTTCTTGTCGCTCTTCTTTTTCTATTTCATATTCTCTGGGAATAGGGAAGTTAACGGGAAGCCCACATAGCAATTTCTCTAAAGATAGCTTATGGCTGTGGTGCAGTTCCTCGTCGCTTGCGAGGAAATGGAGTAAATGCACGGCGTGTACGGCATCATTTATAGACGCAAACCTGTCGCGCTCGTCCAATAAGTTTAACTTTCTCAAGAAAGAAGGTATAAACGGATGCAGCAACACGAGCCCTGCTGTTGCCGTGAAGAAACGGCGACTATCCATGTCGGCTCCATACCCCGATGCCGGCAAAGATTGGGCTAATTCCACTTCGATACTGTCCCAACTCTTTTCCAACAACTGTTGATAATATGCTTCTTCCGTAGGAGGAAACGAGCCGGATGCCCCAGACGCTTCTTTCCCGTCGCCTTTCTTTTCCGCAAGTTTGCCCACATGCGTCCTTTTTTGAAGCGTTACTTGTTGAGTGCTAAGCCCTCTTTGGGAATGCTCATGCTGCCTGCTCTCTGCGTGTTGCGGCAAGGATTTCCCAAAAGGATATGGGCTTCCTTGGCTTCTGGGCTGCCCGCTCTCTGCGTGTTGCGGCAAGGATTTCCCAAAAGGATATGGGCTTCCTTGGCTTCTGGGCTGCCCGCTCTCTGCGTGTTGCGGCAAGGATTTCCCAAAAGGATATGGGCTTCCTTGGCTTCTGGGCTGCCCGCTCTCTGCGTGTTGCGGCAAGGATTTCCCAAAAGGATATGGGCTTCCTTGGCTTCTGGGCTGCCCGCTCTCTGCGTGTTGCGGCAAGGATTTCCCAAAAGGATATGGGCTTCCTTGGCTTCTGGGCTGCCCGCTCTCTGCGTGTTGCGGCAAGGATTTCCCTTCGCATAACACTTCAATAAGATGAAACAATGTGGTTTTCGGGATACTTTTTAGCCATCCTAAAAGCGCACGGTCTAATTTTTCGTTACGCCCATGAACACTTATCTGCTCCTTTGTCGCATGGTCCTGTTGCTGAATGAGAGCCAGAATTTCTCGGAACATTTGCTCCTCATTGTCGGCTGTATGATTTAATGCGTCGGGTAACACCACAGAATGGCGCGGTTGAGTAGCCACAGGTTGATCCATGCCAGCTTGTGTTTCCAATGGCTGTTCTTGGGTTCTCTGTTGTGCTTCCAATGGCTGTTCCTGGATTCTCTGTTGTGTTTCCAATGGCTGTTCCTGGGTTCTCTGTTGTGCTTTCCACGGTTGCTCCTCCGTCTCCGGCACATATTCCAACAGCATCTTGATATCCTGTTGATATGCGAGGACAATGAGTTCCAAGGCAAATTTACATAGAAAATCGGTCGTAAAGCATGAAAACAATCGGTAACGAGCCGTGTTGTTAATGGCGCATAGCTCTCGTAGCTGATTGATGTATGTGCCATCAGACAACAGAAGCTCCGCATATTGATTGACCCATTGTTCAGGTATGAAGAGCTCTGCATCTTCAGTCCAAGGGACTTCTTCAAATACAAGATACCTCAATACCTCATTGATCGCCTTGTATGGCTCGTCAGCCAATACTTCCTTTCCCCATTCCGGAGAGCCTGGGATGCGGTTTCCCGCTATGCGCGACCTGATTTCCTCATCCAATAAGAGGCGCAATTTATCCGGAATATCCGATGGTTTGATAGCACCTAAATCAATACATAAGTTCTCTATGTTTAGGTCATAATTGCTATATTTTTCAATAACTTCCTCTAAAACGGGCAAAACATAATCGTCATATTGCTTTTCCGCGATCTCTGTAACTTGGCTTTCCTCTCCCCAAAAGGAGTCATATTGGAAGTGCAGCGTTACATTATTGATTATATTTTCATGATTCCGATTCATTTTGTTCGAGATAAAGCGATTGGCACAGGCCAAAAGGCGGAAGGAATGTTCATCATGCTTCTCTGTTTTAGTTACAAACAAGATACGCAACAATCATCGCAGACAAAGTTACTGAATTATTTCGTATGGCAAATGATTTCCGCGAGTTTTTTGATGCAACGATGGCAAAATAGACACTAAAGAGCCACACAAAAGGGAATGATCATCGGGATTCAACGATGTCTAAAACAGGAAATGACGCTTATCATGATCCTCTTTCATGCTTCAGGCCATCGTTGCCTGAAGCGTTTCCGCCCGGGGAAATGCCAGACATCTGCGCCCCTCAATGCGCGGATGCACTTGAAAAGAGGTTGAGCACCACTACTCCCGCTACTATGAGTGCGATGCCAATGCCTGCCGCGAAATCGAAGTGTTGCTTGAAAAACACGACGGCAATGATGTTTCCCAATACAATTCCCAACGCCGCCCATAAAGCATAGGCAACGCCTAATGGAATCGTCTTCAAGGATAACGAGAGGAAATAGAAACAGGCGATATAGGTAACACAAGTTCCTACTACGGGCAATGGTCTTGTGAAACCTTCGGAAAGCTTCATGCACACTGTCCCCGCAGTTTCTAAAAGAATGGCAAGTGTAAGGAATAAATAAGCCATAACTTGAAAGTTTTAATTGATAAAGGCGGACCGTAACGCCGTCGCCCATCTGCGTTTCATCTGCAAAGGTACTCCTTTTTTCCCAAAATGCCAAATGCGACTCGTTGGTTCATGCCATCTTGATGTTACCGAATGATGGGCGAGGGATTCAGAAACAGACGGAAAGAAGTGCCTCCGCTTCCTTTATCGTATATCTGCAAAATGCGACCAAACATGGAAAGGAGATAAGCTGAAGAACCGCCCCATCCGCACAGGCTGTTTGACCAAGGAAACGCGCTACCCCTTGTTAGCTGTCTCCACATGACCGGACATCCGGCCATGTTCCTGCCAATCTTGCTTCCCTCTTATTCCTTTCTTTCAAAATAAATTTGTAATTTTTACAGAAAACCGTTGGAAGTATCAGGATTTTTTGTTAAGTTTGCAGCCATAACAAGATTCATGTGAAGACACTCGGACGATTTTTCTATCAGGCCTACCGCCTCTACTACGACGGATTCAGAAACATGACGCTGGGCAAGACGCTATGGGCGGTGATACTCATCAAGCTCGTCATCATCTTCGCCGTGCTGAAGCTGTTCTTCTTCCCCGACTTCATCCGCGGCAAGGCGGACAAGGGGCAGGAGTCTGAATTCGTGTCGACGCAGATACTGAAGCAAGGGGTGAAGGAGTAAAGGAATAAGGGAGGACCGGGGAGAGGCCAGAGGGAGGGCTTACTTTCAGCCGTCAGAAAGAGAGTAAAAGGCCGTTAAAAGTCCGCCTTTTAGCCGTCAGAAGGAAGGCAAAAGGCCGTTAAAAGCCCGCCTTTCAGCCGTCAGAAGGAAGGCAAAAGGCCGTTAATGAGAGAGCCTCCTCTTCAAGGCGAGGAAGAAAGGAGCGTAAAAGAGGCCTGGTTCCCTCCTGCAGCGGGGGGACTTCCTCCCCCGCAGGGAAGGGCCGGGGAGAGGCTCCGGGAGAGCTGTGGAGAAGTATTCATTCATTAAATAAACTACTATGCTAAACCTGTTTTTAGACATTACCGCGGCGACCGTCGACTGGTCGAGAGCCCAGTTCGCGCTGACAGCCATCTACCACTGGCTCTTCGTGCCGCTCACACTCGGCATGGCCGTCGTCATGGGCATTGCCGAGACCTGTTATTACCGCACGGGCAAACCGTTCTGGAAAGACACGGCCCGCTTCTGGCAGAAGCTCTTCGGCATCAACTTTGCCATGGGCGTGGCCACGGGCATCATCCTCGAGTTCGAGTTTGGCACCAACTGGAGCAACTACTCCTGGATGGTGGGCGATGTGTTTGGCGCGCCGCTGGCCATCGAGGGCATCGTGGCCTTCTTCATGGAAAGCACCTTCGTGGCCGTGATGTTCTTCGGCTGGAACAAGGTCTCACGCGGTTTCCACCTCGCCGCCACCTGGCTCACGGGCCTCGGCGCCACCATCTCGGCATGGTGGATCCTCGTAGCCAACTCGTGGATGCAGTATCCCGTGGGACAACAGTTCAACCCCGACACCATGCGCTTCGAGATGACCTCGTTTTGGGAGGTGGCCTTCTCGCCCTTCGCCGTCGACAAGTTTTGCCACACCATCACCTCGTCGTGGATCATCGGAGCCGTCTTCACCGTGGGCGTGAGCTGCTGGTATCTGCTCAAGAACCGTGAGCACCGACTCGCCAAGGAGAGCATCAAGATAGGAGCCGCCTTGGGACTCGCCGCCTCGCTGCTCGCCGCCATCACCGGCGACGAGTCGGCCTACAAAGTGGCCCATGTGCAGCCCATGAAGCTCGCAGCCATGGAAGCCCTCTACAACGGCGGCTACGACCAGAGCCTGACGCTCATATCGGCCGTGAATCCCTTCCGTCAGCCCGACTACGAGAAGCAGCAGGAGGCGCCGCTGCGCGTCGCCATGCCCTACGGTCTCTCCGTGCTCGCTACCCGCACGCTGCACGGATATGTACCCGGCGTGAACGACCTCATCAACGGATATACCCGGGCCGACGGCACCCGCGAGCCCTCCTTCGCCGAGAAAATCGCCAGCGGCAAGAAGGCCATAGCCGCCCTCGCCGCCTACCGCAAGGCTACCGGCGGACGACAGCTGGCGCCCGACGAGCTGCCCGACGAGGCCAAGGCGCAGCTGCCCGTGCTGAAGGACAACATCCGGTACTTCGGCTACGGATACATCAAGAACACGGCGGAGCTCGTGCCCCACATCCCCCTCACCTTCTACGCTTTCCGCGTGATGGTGGGCCTGGGATGCCTCTTCATCCTCTTCTTCGCCGTGGTGCTCTGGATCGTCTACAAGCGCGACATCGCCCGCTATCGCTGGCTGCACATCGCCGCGCTGGTTCTCATCCCCCTGGCCTACATCGCCAGCGAGTCGGGATGGGTAGTGGCCGAGATGGGCCGACAGCCGTGGACGATACAGGACATGCTCCCCGTGGGCGTGGCCGTGAGCGACATCGCCGCCGGCAGCGTGGCGCTCACCTTCTTCATCTTCCTCGGACTCTTCACCACGATGCTCCTCGTGGAAATCAGCATCCTCTGCAAGCAGATCAAGAAGGGGCCGGAGTATGAAACGAAAGAAATAAAGGGGGAAAGAATAGAGAGTAAAGGGGAGGACCCCTCTCCTGCCCTTTCCCGCGGAGAGGGAGAATCATGAATCAGCAACTATAATCCGTAATCACTATGCCCGTCTCTCATCATCCCCCTACAGAGGGGAATGAGGGGGCAAAATATAATTGAAACTATGACCTACTCATTTCTACAACAATACTGGTGGCTCGTCATCTCAGTGATGGGAGCTTTCCTCGTGTTCCTGATGTTCGTACAGGGCGCCAACTCCATGATATTCCAGCTCGGCCGGACGCCCCAGGAGCGGCGGCTCGTCATCAACTCCACCGGGCGCAAGTGGGAATTCACCTTCACCACGCTCGCCACTTTCGGGGCCTCGTTCTTCGCCTCGTTCCCCCTCTTCTACAGCACCAGCTTCGGCGGCGCCTACTGGATATGGATGCTCATCCTCTTCTCGTTCGTCGTGCAGGCCGTGAGCTACGAGTTCCAGAACAAACTCGGCAACCTCCTCGGGGCCAAGACCTTCCAGGTTTGCCTCGTGCTCAACGGCATCGTGGGGCCCCTGCTGCTCGGCGGAGCCGTGGCCACCTTCTTCGACGGCAGCAACTTCATCATCGAGAAGGCCAACATGACGGCCGCCGCGCAGCCCGTCATCAGCCATTGGGCCAACGCCTCGGCCGGACTCGACGCGCTGCTCGATGGGTGGAACCTCGTCTTCGGCGCGGCCGTGTTGCTTCTGGCCCGCGTGCTCGGCATCCTATATGTAAACAACAACATCGCCGACGAGGCCATCCGTGCCCGCATCCGGCCACAGCTCGCCATGAACACGGCCGCGTTCCTCGTGCTCTTCCTCACCTTCTTCATCCGCACCCTCCTGAAGGACGGCTTTGCCGAAGACCCCGCCACGGGCGTCATCCTCATGGAGCCGATGAAATACCTGCACAACCTGCTCCAGCAGTGGCCGCTCGCAGCGACATTGCTCGCCGGCGTCGGGCTCCTGCTCTACGGCATCGGGCGCACCCTGCTCCGGAAAGACTATATCAAGGGCATCTGGCCCGCCGGGATCGGCGTCATCCTCACCGTCATCGTGCTCTTCCTCATGGCCGGGTGGAACCACACTGCCTTCTATCCTTCGAACGCCGACCTGCAGAGCTCGCTCACCATCGCCAACAGCTCCAGCAGCGAAACCACCCTGCGCGCCATGTTCTGGGTGTCGCTCCTCGTACCCGTCATCATCGCCTACGGCGCCTACGCCTGGTGGTCGATAGATCGCAAGAAGCTCGACCGTAAGGAAATCGAGGAAGGAGAGGCATATTGACAAACATCCCCCTATGCGCAAATCAGGGTGTAAATCCACGAGCCATGTGGTTTACACCCTTTATCATGTCGCGGTGCACCGCCAGTTCGCCATCCGCATGCGGGTGGATGAAAAAAAATAATCTCATAATTTCTCTCTGATTATTTGGCAGTTTGAAAAGAAATTGCTACCTTTGCAGCCGTGTTTAGTTCGGCGATATCATCATATCAAGACGATAAGGCGGCATAGGAGAAACATTCTCCCCCGCAGCTTTTACGCTTTATAGAGAGTTTCCTTTGTGTGCCTTTTCATGCCCCTTCGGTCCTCTTCGAAAAGCAAAATAAGACGGATTTATTCATTCAATAGCAATACAAAAACAAGACAAGTCATGAAGCAAAACCAAGTAGAACAACGGCTCTATGATAAGCCCGAGATAGAAGTAATCGGCATCGAGCCGCACAGGTGTCTGTTGGAGCTGTCGGGGCCGGGCGGCCACAACGGTGCCGGCGGCGACGGGAATGACCTCAACGCCAAGCAGGGATGGTTCGACGAAATAGAATCAAATGATAATTAATGATATAGTCGATAACTAATAAGACAAATGAAAAGAAAGAAACATATATTCCTGGGCGCGTCCTTGCTGCTGCTGACCACTGCCTGCACGAATGACAACGCAGCGCAAGACTACATGCCGGGCACCGAGCCGGGCACCGAGAGCCTGACGGCTTTCGTGATAGAAGACAACGAACCGACAACGAAAGCCGCGACGACCCGCACCACGGGCAACTACGACGGCTCGATCGTGAACTTTTACTGGACGGCCGACGACCCTCTATGGGTCAACAAGGCGGCGACAGGCACGCCCGACCTTCAGCGAAGCAAGAAGAGCGATATCGATGAGCGGCTGGAAGAGAGTCCGATCACGGGCGGAGTAAAACGAGCTTCCAGGGCCTCATTCTATTTCGAGGGAACATTTTCCGCCGATCAATACACGGTGCGCTATACCGGCAAGAACGGAACGAAAGATAAAGTAACCATCAAAAACGAGCAGACGCAAACCGTGCCCAACGACGCAAGCCATATCGGCGAAAGCGGCGATTGTGGCGTAGCCATCGCCCGGAAGGCGAGTAACCGCTACAACTTTATGCTCGACCATAAGGCCTCTTACATGGTGTTCCTGCCCTATAACACGCCGGGAGCCATAGCCGGAGCCAGGCTAACCAAGATAAAGGTAACGGCCGACAAGGCGATTGCCGGTGAATTCGATTTCAACGACAGCGGCATCGACATCTCCTCTCGCCCCGCAACCTCCGCAGACAACAGCAGCATCACGCTCAACCTGTCCGACAAGTTTACCGTCCCCGATCAGGCCAAGAAAGAAGCCAACGCAGCCATCATGGTCATCGCTCCCGGTACCTACGGCACATTCAAGATAGAGTACACGCTCTCAGATCCTGTTACTGCCGTCAGCGGAACCATCACCAAGACCTACGCCAATGTAACACTCAAAGAAGGCAAGCGCAAACAAGTGAGCATGAACCTGCAGATTCCCCTGTACGGCAGCGATAATTATTATATGTGGGACGCGGCGGAAAACAAGCATTACTGGGCCGGGTATGAGGACTACCAGCCTATCACGAACAATGGCTACGACAACCATTACCCCAGCGAAGCAAACGACCCGCGGTGGTTCAATCCCACTTACATTTCGTCATCGGCCCCCTCGGTCGCAGCTTCTCGCAGCTGCGCCAACACTCCTAACATCAACGAGTGCCTCTGGTACACCATGAAGGGCAAGCCCTATTGGGACAATACCACTCTCTGGGCCATGAAAGGACATTTGTATAACTGCGGAATGTGGTTCAAGAAGCTGGGCGTTATCGCGCAAGAGAATGGAAAGCCGGACGCCGCGGCCCTCAAGGATTCCTACAACAATAGAGACTATCGCAGTATGGGTTTCGGCGCATCGTTACCCGAGAACAACAGCATTTCGACAGGGGTGCCCGACGAGATAGAGAAGTATTTCTTCCTGCCCGCCATGGGCGTCTTTACAGACGGTAGGCTCTCCAGTTTCGGAACAGCCGGCTTCTACTGGTTAAGTACGGCTGATCGGTATATCCGTTCCCGAGCACACAACCTGTATTTCACATCGGACAAGGCAATAGTGAGTAACATCAGAAATAGGAAAAGCGGTTGCTACCTGTGGAAGGTAGAATAAAAGCAACGGGCAAAACATGACATGCCCCGCAGAAAAGATTTCCGGGAATCGGCTTATCCGATTTCCGGAAATCTTGTTTTCTCACGCTCGAGCCGAAGAGCGCCTTCCTTTCACGACATCCGCCCGGCTCAAATATCCTGCGGGCACTCGCTCTTTACAGGCGCTGATCATTATTTTCCCAATCACGAAGAGGAATTGCGGTCGAACAACCTGTAAAGTGAAGGGCGTGCCAAAAATACTTGAGCCGCCCTCTTTCAGCCGTCTTTCACTTGCCTTTCAGCCGTTAGAAGGCGGGATTTTAGCCGTCTTTTACTTGCCTTTTAGCCGTTAGAAGGCGAGCTTTTAGCCGTCTTTTACTTGCCTTTTAGCCGTTAGAAGGCGAGCTTTTAGCCGCCTTTTACTTACCTTTTAGCCGTCAGAAGCCATGCTTCCGGCGGCTTCTTGTTTCGCCTCTCCACATCCCCCGCCCCGCCCCAAAGGGGGAGGGCCATCCTCGCCCGCACTCCCTCGCCCATGGGAGGCAACCCCGTGGCCACGCTGCCCGACAAGGCACGCCGGGACGCCCATGGGGACATGGAGGCCGACCCGGCGAGAGCCCTCCTCAGGCCAGACTGCGGTTCATGTACTCCCAGAACTGGCGCCGCGTCTCCGTGCCGGGGCGCAGCAGCTCGTATAGCTTCAGCGCCGCCGTCTGCTTGCAGAGCGGATGGGCCCGATAGTAGCCCCGGCGGCGGATGTAGTCGGCCAGCCAGCGGCGCACCAGCGGGCGGTTGCGCGGCGAGCAGATCAGATAGTTCACCCGCGCCGCCACCTGGCTCAGCAGCGCCTCGTCGGCAAAGAGCTCCGCCACGCCCTCGGGCTCCTGTTCCCTTGATTCCAACAACTCACCGAAAGAGGCGGCCATGCCGTCCTCTTTCTTTTCTTTTTCTTTTTCATCTTCTTCATCTTCATCTTCGCGGGCCCGAACCTTATATATCGGGCGCGATGGTGAAGACTTCGTGTCGACTTCGTGAGCACTTGGCGGCCATTCCACGGGCACTCCGACACATCTCTTGAACCCCATCTCCTCGCACATGTAGATGCTCTGATAGAGCTGGCGCGCGGGGTCGATGTGGAAGAGCCCCGACTCCTCCACAAACCGGCGTACCACGGCCAGGCTCTTGTGGCTCGCGGCGGAGAGCTCACGGAAGGAATGGAAGCTGGCCACGCCCCGGTCGGTATTCGCCAGATACATCAGGATGATGACATACAGCCCGAGCTTCTCGCAGGTGCGCCCCTCGCAGAGCCACTTGTGGTCGGGGCGGTGCAGCAGGTTGAGGTTGAGTTTCAAGAATGGTTTCGATTTCATACGCATTTCTCCTTTTCTGTGGTTTCTGCCGCAAAGATACGCCCTCTTGCCGCCCATGACCATGGAAGGGGGCATGACAGGAGTATGGAGAAAAGTCCCGACCCTCCCCCCGTAGGGAAGCCATCGGTCATCGACCGAGTGGTCGCTGTCGGCGCAGCCGGTGCGGCGGACCAACGAGGGAGATTTGTGTTAAAATAAAGTTAATGTTTAGGACATACTTTGTTTATCTCCTTTTTTATATTACATTTGTGTAATTACTTTAAATACCTATAAATTAAATTAAACCGACGGATGTCAAATGAAGGAAATATGTATTTATCCAAGTAAAAATATGTGTTAAGAGTAAGATTTAATCTCTTACTTCTCGTTTTTGCAGGAATCGTAATGGCTGGATGCCAGACATTTGACTATATGGACAATTATTCTATATCTATATCGTCTATTAATAATGCGAAAGGGAAAATATTTATGCAATACCTTTCTAAAGACAAGCAAAAAGAGGATGCGTTTTTCCAAGCATTAGGGGGGTAACTCGCTTAGGCAAGACAATATGTGAATTAAGAAAATGTAATGAATAGCTTATGAAACATCTTTTTTTATTATCGGTAATTGCCATAGGCTTGTGTTTCTGCGGAAGCTTTTACGAGGTTTTCGCCCTGCCGACTGCAGGAGAGAGTTCCAATCTGGCCCTATCGAATATGAATGTGGATTCATCTAAAAGAGCACAAACCAACTGGACACCTCAAAACTACAAAAAACTACTGGACAGAAAGAAAGAACTTCTTGAATATGGAGACTTTATGGTAATAGACTTATGTAAAGAGCTTGATGATATAGGAATGTCTTATGATTACATCCTTTTGAGAGGGACAAGTCCTTGGGATCGCAGAAATCACGGACGAATTTATATTACAAAAATTGTTTTTTATGAAACATATCCTGATTCTGTGTGCAACAATGACACGATAAGAACCATGGAGGTCTCTATTAAAGAAAAAGTCGACTTAGTGGAGACTTACGAGAAATATCCTGATGATATAGAGCCAGGAATACTTGAATTTACGGTTACAGACTACAATTTCTTTAATAGAGTAAAAAAATGGTAACATTGAGAGTTTAGCATTTAGTATTTAAAAGGAAGAGCATTAGCGTTTAATTCAAGGAGTGGGGTGTATAAAGTCTGACACCTATACACCCCATTGGGGCAAGGAACTATGCACGGTCAAGTGTATAAAGTCTTCCCTCCCTTCCCTTGGGGGAGGGCTGGGGAGAGGCTCCTCCTAACTCCTCATATCCTCCAGGAGCCGGAGTCGATGGACACTTCCGCGGCTTGCTCTCTATGGCGTCGTCGGGCACGAAGGCCACGGGGCGCTGGTTGTTCTCAAACATCGGGCTGAATTGTTCCATCATTGTCAAAGGAAATGTATCCACTATCGAACAATTTGTCGTAATTGGGTGTCAACACATGTACTTGCGTGAAGTAAAACAAGTTGATATGACTAAGATATCCAAAGGTAAAAGAAGAAGCAATTACAATCTGGGAATGCGAGTTGGCAAAAGAAAGAAGGGAAAAGACCTTAGCATCTTTGGCCTTTACATTGAATCATATATTCCTTACCGATCATAAAATCCATTATCCATCGATTGAAGAAGAGGGCGCCCAAATGGACATGGCGGCAGAACCTACGATAAATACAGCGAAATAACTTCTCCTGACTCCCCTTACTCCATTTCCCTCATGATCTTGGCATAGACCTCGGGGAAAAGGTGGCGTATCTTCGAGGCCACGAGGTGGAGGTCTTGCTGCACACGGGGCGAGTCGAACCGGGCCTGGAAGTCGAGCTTGCGGGCTATCGTGCGTTCCTTGTAGCCCGAGAGGAGGGCAAAGAGGGCGGCCACGGCCTGATGGCTGGCACTGGAGAGCGTGCCCTGCGCGTCGAGCAGATAATAGGCCAGGATGGCCGTCTGCTGTGCCGTGAACTGGTCGGGGCGGTCGGGCTGCTCCACTCCCGCGGGCCGCACGCTGTCGAGCCAGAGCATCCAGAGCGAGACAAACTTGCGGAGCACGGCCCGCGGCAGACGGGCATAGTGGAGGCGTGCCACGGCGAGCACGGGGTCGGCCTCCATGAGGGCGAACACCTCGCCCGGAAAGGCAAGCAAGAGGGGCTCCAGCCGGGCCGTGTCGGCATGACGGGCCAGGACGCGCAGCGTGGCCATCTGCGGCGACCGGGCGGCCGTTTGCTGCCAGAAGGTCTTCCACGCCAGTCGGCTCTCCGTGCTTCCCATGTGTACGAGGGCGCAGCGCAGGGTGTGGGCGTCCTGCCGTGCCTCGGGCGAGGCGGCGCAGTCGAGCTGCACCAAGAGCCATTCCAGCGACGAGAGGGTGCGGTCGAGCTGCTGTTCCCCGGCCGTGGGCATGAGCACGGGGAAATCGGCTGCCAAGCGCATCCACTCCTCGTATTTTGTAAAGTCTTTTTTCACCGCGGAAAGCGACTGTGCATCCAGGTCCGCCCTGACGAGCAAGGCATGCATGGCATAGTCGCCCCCAACGATGGTTGTCGTGATTTGTCCCTGCCCGTACGCCTCGAGCCAGGAGGCTGCCACGAGCTTCTGTCCGTCGGCCACATTGCCCCACTGCTCATTGCCACAGAGAGCTTCCACGGCATCGTCGACGGCTGCGCCCGTCGCCCGCCGCAATATCAGCTCACGCCCTGACAGAGCGGGCTTCAGGCATCCGCTCTCGTCGAAGAGATCCTGCCACCTGTCGTCCCTCAGGGCGTAGTAGCGCAGGCCCACAATGTTCATGTAAATCGTCATTTCTGCTCTGTTTATGTTATTAAGGTGGCTGCCGCTTCCTGCCGAAGACCCGGGTGTGGGTCGTGAAATCGGTGTCCTCCAGTAAGCGCAAAGGTAACCTTTTCCGATGAACCCCGCAAGCATTCTCGGCAATTTATTTTGTTAAAGTTTATCCTCCCCGCCCAGGGAGTATCCACAACCCCAGTAACCGGCTATCATTTTCAGGCAAGCCGGGCCACAATCCATGGCGTCGAGCTGGCGGTAGTTCTGCCGCATATCGCTCACATCGCTCCACCTTTGGCGCGTTGTCCGCACCTTGTTTTTCGTGGTCATGTCCGTCAAGAACCGGCCGGCGGTCTGCACGGGGTGGAGCATGTAGGTGTATTTCGCCCCGATCCGCCGGTTGCGGAGCAAGAGTGTGGGGAGCCTTGCCCGACTCCTCCCCCTGAAAGAGAGGCGGGCCCCGACGGGGTCGCGCTCTCACAGAGGGGGAGAGGTCGACAGCAGGGAAGGCTGAAGGCCGCCAAAAGGAAGGCAGAAGGCCGTTAGAAGGCGGGCAAAAGGCCGTTAGAAGGAAGGCTGAAGGCCGCCAAAAGGAAGGCAGAAGGCCGTTAAAGACAGGCTTTCAGCCCTTAGGAGGAAAGCTGCTGACGGCTTTTCGGTTTCCCTTTCCCTGACTCTCTTCCAAGGAGAGGAAGCCGTGGGGGCATGGCGGGGCATGTTCCTGAAATCATAGAAGCCCCTGAATGGAGAGGAGCCCGATCAATCACACCTTCCCGCAATCCCTCCTTACTCCTTGCTTCCTTACTTTTCGTTAAGTTTTATTAACGATTCCTGCCTCCCGGGAAGGCGGCAAAACGGCTCCTTCACTTTTGGAATCCGGAGCCCGAGGCATTACCTTTGCAATCGATAAAAGCAGCCATGCGAGCGGAGCGCATTCTCCGTAACCTTAAAAACACAAACCATTATGGCAATCTTGTACAAACTTTATCAGGACAACCGCTCCAACTCGCTCTATCCGGGCAAGTGGTATGCGAAGGCAGTTCATCAGAACATCGTAGGCCTCGACGCCGTGGCACAGCGCATCCAGCGCAACTGCTCGATGAAGAAGAGCGATGTGCTCGCCGTGCTTACCGAAATGGTGGAGGTGATGAAAGACGAGCTCCAGAGCTCCAACATCGTGAAGCTCGACGGCTTCGGACAGTTCAAAGTGGGCATGCGCACCCGCCCCGCGGCCACCGCGGCCGACTTCAACTCGGCGAAGCATGTGGCCGGCTACCGCATCAATTTCCTGCCCGCGAGCCACTCGCTGCCCAACGGCGTGAACGCCAAAGGGCATGTGAAGCACATCGTGGTACGCGACCTGCTCGACGGCATCAGCTGCAAGGAGGCGTCGAAGAACAAGGTAGACAGCTCCAAGCCCGCCAAGCCCACCACTCCGGCAGAGGGCGGAGGCAAACAGCCCGGAGCATAACCCAAACCTCTCCCGGCCTCTCCCCGGCCTCCCTGTAAGGAGAAAGCTCCCCCGCTGCAGGAGGGGCGGCAGGGGGGAGGCCTCCCCAACTCTTTAACCTTAATCTTATCATCATGAAAAAAGAAACCTGGAAACTGTTGCTTCAGACGCTCATCAGCGTGCTGACAGCCATTGCCACCACACTGGGTGTTACTTCCTGCATGGCTCTCTAAGCGGCCATGAGACCAAAAGACGGGCTGGCAGGCTCTCCCCCTCGCTCATACGGGGAGGCCTGCCCGCCTCTTTTTTTATCCGCCCCCGGCAGGAGCGACAACGCCGATGATAGAGAAAACTGATAGCCGCAAGACACAGAATCCATAGCTAAAGTGAGTTTCACAAGAAAAAGAGGACTACCTTTGCCCGTGAATCTATTCACTTCTATTGCTGATATTTCTTAAAAAAACAGGATTATGTCGATAGTAACCGTTTCCATTTTAGCCATCATCGCCCTAGTCGCAATATTGGCATGCAAGTCCGACCAGATCCGGCAGCTCCGGACAAAGGCAAAAGAAACCAACAGAAAAGCCACGGACGAGGGCACGGAGGATGAGGCGCGGACTATGCTGAAGCTGCGGCCGGAGGAGGGATTCCTGCCCACCGCCTTCGTGTGTGGACCCGGAAAGTCGTTCGTCGTGGCCTTCGACGACGAGAGAAAGACTCTGGGCTACATGACCAGACAGGGCCACATCATGGTGAGATATGATGAAATCATAGCCGCACGGATGAAGACCCTGGGCGACAGAGCCTCTGAATTCGGCAAGGGACTGGACGGAGATGCCATCGACATCATCCTCATCACCAGCAACGCCGGCGCCAAGGACCTGAAGATCAACTGCCTCGACGAGACGATGGTCTTCGTGGACAAGTCGACGGGGGTCATCCAGCCCGACCTGTATGAACATATCTACAGGCACGGACTCGACACGGCAAGACAGATCATGGAGGAAATCGAAAAACGCGTCAAGCAATAAGCAAAGACAATCATGGACTGGCTCTTCAATCTCTTCACCGACCAAGACAGCATCGCACACATCGCCCTGCTCTACTCGCTCGTGATTGCCGCGGGAGTGCTGCTGGGCAAACTGAAGGTGGGCGGAATCTCGCTGGGCGTAACCTTCGTGCTCTTTGCCGGCATCATCGCCGGACACCTGCACTTCACGGCACCCCTATCGGTGCTGACTTTCGTGCAAGACTTCGGGCTGATGCTCTTCGTGTTCTGCATCGGCCTGCAGGTGGGCCCCGGCTTCTTCGAGAGCTTCCGCAAGGGCGGCATAACGCTCAATCTGCTTTCCACGGCCCTCATCGTGCTGAACATCGCCGTGATGTTCGGATGCTATTACCTCTTCTTCGATACCAACGACGCGCACAACCTGCCCATGATGATAGGCACGCTCTACGGCGCCGTTACCAATACCCCGGGGCTCGGCGCGGCCGACGAGGCCCTGAACGCCGTGGCGGACAGCGCTCCCCAGATAGCCAGCGGCTATGCCTGCGCCTATCCGTTAGGCGTGCTGGGCATCATCGGGACCACCATCCTCATCAGGGTCATCACCCGCACGCGCCTTCAGCAAGAGGAATCCCTGCTCGAGGGCGAGGAGGAGCAGAATGCCCAGGAGAAGCCGCACCTGATGACGCTAAAGGTAACCAACGCGTCCATCGTGGGGCACAAGCTGCAGAAGATCTCGGAAATGATCAACCGCGACTTCGTGTGCACACGCATCCACCACGACGGCCTGTTGGTAGCCCCCAATAAGGATACCCTGCTGCGCCTCGGCGACGAGGCGCTCATCGTGTGCGCCGAGGCCGACGCCGAGGCCGTGAGAGCATTCATAGGCCCCGAAGTGAGTGGGAAGTGGGAAGACGACGGGCAGCCCGACCAGCCGATGATTTCGCGCCGCGTCGTCGTAACCAATCCGAAAATAAACGGCAAGACGCTCGTCAAGCTCCGCCTGTCGAGCCTCTACGGCGTGAATGTTACCCGCATCACGCGGCAGGGCATGGACCTCTTTGCCGGCAAGAACCTCCACTTCCATGTGGGCGACAGAATCATGGTGGTAGGCCGTGCCGACAATGTGGAGCGTGTGGCCGACATGATGGGCAACTCCATCAAACGCCTGGACACGCCCAACATCGCCACCATCTTCATCGGCATCATCATGGGCATCCTCTTCGGGAGCGTCCCGTTCCAGATTCCGGGCATGCCAGTCCCGCTGAAGCTCGGCATCGCCGGAGGGCCGCTCATCATCGCCATCCTCATCGGCAGGTTCGGCCACCACATGAGACTGGTAACCTATGTGTCGAGCTCGGCCAACATGATGCTGCGCGAGGTGGGGCTGGCACTCTTCCTGGCGTCGGTGGGCATCAAGGCGGGAGACGGATTCTGGGAGACCGTGGCAGCCGGCGACGGCCTGAAATATGTAGGTTGCGGATTCCTCATCACCGTGATTCCCATCCTGATCATAGGCTGTCTGGCACGCCTGAGGTTTCGCTTCAACTACTTCACGCTCATGGGCATGATCGCCGGCACCTACACCGACCCGCCCGCGCTGGCCTTCGCCAACGCATGCTGCTCCAAGGAGGCCCCGGCCATCGGCTATTCCACGGTCTATCCCCTGAGCATGTTCCTCCGAATCTTCACCGCGCAACTCATCGTGCTCTCCTGCTGCGGGGGTTAGAGGAAGCAACGGGAGGCCCTGCCGGAAATGACGCCCCTCCCCGCTCGCGGATTCGCGAGCGGGGAGGGGCGTTCTTCTTCATGATACGAAAATCTAACAGCCAGGGCCCACGAACCTCTTCAGCGAGAATCTCACGAGCGCCGTCGACTGGCTCAGCATCCTCACGAACTCCTGTGCCGACTTCTTGAAATAAGCCCCCTTGAGCATGTGGATGCAACCGTCCATGTTGGCGGCCTCGGCAATGGAGACGGCCTTCAGGTCGGTTTCATAGAGCACGGTCGACTCTGCCAGGACGCTGATGCAACTGGTGCGACGGAGCAGTTTGAAGATGATACTCACCGTGTTGACCTCCACCTTCACCCTGAAGTCCGCTCCGCTCCCCTCTGCCAGGCAGTCGAACGCACAGCGGGCCTGAAGCCCACGGGCAGGAAGCACCAGGGCATATCGCTCAAGGTCGGCAAGCCTGACCGATCGCTTCCTCGACAACGGATGGCCATCCCTGACGATGGCCGCCAGCCGGTTGCTGAAGATGAGACGGCTCTCCAGGTCGTGGTCGGCCTTGATGGGACGGAAGGCAAGCACGAAGTCGAGTTCGTGCCGCTTCAGCATCCGCAGCAATTCCTCCATGGTGTCATAGCAGATGTTGAGCTTCACGCCAGGATATTCCTTCATGAAGTCGATAAGCGTCTCCGACATGATGGTGCTGAACGAATAGGTTACGCCGATGTTCAGTTCGCCCGTCAGCAGCTGCTTCAGGTCGTCGATGTGATTCCTGCACGAGTCGGCGGCATTGATCACCTTCTGGGCATGGGGCAGCAGCTCCCTCCCCGCCTCGGTGAGCCTCACCTCATGACTGTTGCGCTCAAAGAGCGGCAGCCCTATCTCCTGCTCCAGCCGGCTGATCTGCTGCGAGAGGGTGCTCTGGGTGATGAAGAGCTTCCGGCCGGCAGCGGAGAAATTCAATGCTTCCGCTACGCTCAGAAAGTATTTAAGTTGCCTTATTTCCATAGTTCAGATGTTTGCTGCAAAGATAACCATAATTATTGGATTTCACGACCATTGGCCGCTTATTTTTTCCGGCGGCACGGGAAGCAAGAGAGAAGAGGGGGAGCGAGGGCACGAGTCTGTGCCTCCGCTCCCCCTCTCCGCGCTTAAGCGCGTGTCAGCCCCTTCCTAATAGAAAACCTTGAGGCCAAGGAAGAGGCTTCGCGGCAGCGACGGCCCGTAGATGTATCCTGCGTCGCGGTTCCATCCCTTGTCAAAGTCTTTCTGGTAAGAGTTGGCCAGGTTCTGCACGCCCCCGCTCAGCTGCAGCCTCACCAGGTCGTGGACGCGGAAGCCGTAGCTCGCCTTGAAGTTGAGCGCCAGGAACGACGGCGTCTCTTCTGCCACGGGCTTTTCCACGCCCGAACCTGCCGCGTGGGGCACCGTCATCCTGCCGGTATAGTTGCCCGAGAAGGAGATCGAGAGGTTTCTGACCGGCGTGAATGTGGCGGTGAAATACCCGTAGGCATCGGGCGTGCGCAGCATCTTGCGCAGGGCGGGGGCTTCTTCGTCCCATTCCACGGCCCGCGCATAGAGGCTCCGCTGCAAGGTGATGCCCGCCTGGAGGCTGAACCACGAGGTGAAGGCGGCCTTGCCTTCTATGCTCATGCCGAATACATCGGCCGAATTGGCATTATACCGTTCGCTGATTCTGTTGCCGAACCCATCGGTCTCTGCCAGTTTCCTCTCCGCAAACACATTGTTGAGGCGCGTATAGAATCCCTCTATCAGGAGGTTGGTCTGTACGCTGCCGAGAGACTTGTAGAGGTCGGCCGAGAGACTGAAGCTGTGCGAGCGCTCCTCCTTCAGTCCGCTGCTCAGGCGCGTTACCACTCTCTCGCCACCGGCAATCGTGGTATGCAGGTCTTCGTCGAAGGCTTGCGGCGCACGGAATCCGCCGGCATACACCAGTCTGAGGTTGATGTTGCTCACGGGATTATAGCGCACATTCACGCGCGGCGAGAAGATGGCCCGGCGGATGAGGTTGTGCTTGTCCACGCGGCCGCCGACCAGGAGTCCCCAGTGCTCGTTTTTCCATTCGTTCTGCACATATCCGCTGGCGACGCGCACACGCTGGCGCATCCTGTAGTCGTAGCCCAGCGACTCGTCCTCCAGACCGTCGTAGCTGTATTCCATGCCCATCGTCAGGGTAGCCGGCATGAGGAGCAGCCGCCTGAAACCGTGCACGAACTGAACGCCTCCCATGAGGTTCAGGTCGCGGGTCAGGCTGTAGGCCTTGCGCGCGGCCTCCATGCTCTGGGCAGAGCCGTCGCCCGTTCCGCCATAATAGCTTTTGCGGTCCACATGCTCGAAGGCAAGATAGGCCGAAAGGCGGTTCCTGCCGTCGGGCGCATAAAGCTCGTAGCCGAGCCCACCCCCATGTATGGCATGATCGAGCTGTTCGGCGATGTTCGCCTCATGAGCCGGCAGGTGCAACAGGTTGCCGCCGCGCCTGTATTCGCTCAGGCCGTGATACCGCAGCGAGAGCCGGGAGTAGTCGCTCAGGCGCAGATAGCTGTTCAGGCCTATGGTCTGGTTGCGCAAGACCGGCAGCTCCGTATATCCGTCGCCGTCATGGTCGTAGCCTGCCCGATAGTGGTTCTGCCCATATACATACAGGCCCGCCTTGTTGTTGTCGGCCACGATGGAGGCGTTCACCGTCGTGTTGTTATCGAAGCGGCCCTTGCCGCCTATCGACATGATCGAGTGGGCGGCCTCGGCCGAGTTTCCCGAGGGTTCTTTCGTAATGATGTTGATCGTTCCGCCGATGGCCGACGCTCCATAGAGGGCCGATCCTCCGCCCCTGACCACCTCCACGCGCTCGATCATGTTCGAGGGAATCTGCTCCAGTCCGTAGACACCTTGCAAGGCGGAGAATACGGGGCGCGAGTCGATGAGTATCTGCGAATAGTGGCCGTCGAGCCCATTGATTCTCACCTGGCTGAAACCGCAGTTCTGGCAGTTGTCCTCCGTCCTCACGCCGGGCTGGAAGTTCAGCCCCTGCGCCAGGCATCCCGACTGGGTGATCTCGAAGAGCTTCCCGTCGAGAATGTTCACCACCGTGGGCGACTCCCGGCGCAGCGTCAGGTTGCGGTTGGCGGAAACGACCACCTCCTCGAGCGACACCTCGTCTTCCTCCACCTCGAAGTTCAGCTCGCAGGTCTTATCGCGTTCCATCACCACCATCTTCCTCACCGGCTTGTAGCCCGCGCTCCTCGCCTCGATCAGCAATTGCCCCACGGGCAGGTTCTTCAGGTGGTAATGTCCGGTGGCGTCGGTCGATGTCTTGATCAGGGTGCCCACCACATAGAGGCCGAAATGCGGCAGATGCTCCTGAGTGCGCTGGTGCACCACATGTCCGATGAGGTTGGCGTCGGTGTTGTCCTTTACGGCGTCTTCCGCCCGCAACGGAGTGGCAATTGACAGGAGGATGGCAAGTGCCAGCATCTCTATAGGGCGAAGGAATCTTCTTTCTTTTATTGTTGTTTTCATTTGGCTGTTGAGTTTAATTATTGTTTTTTCTCATTTCCGACCGCAAAGGTACGAATACTCGGCCGTTCCCACAATACCTATTTCCCATGAATTTACAGGCCTTTCCCGTAAACCGGCATCCCCCGTCGTGGGAAGGGCACAGGATGGAAAACCTTCTAACGGCTAAAAGCCCGCCTTCTAACGGCTAAAAGGACTCCTTCTAACGGCCTTTTGCCTGCCTTTTAACGGCCTTTTACCTGCCACCCGGCACCCCCGCTTTTCAAGAATTCTCCCTGCCCTTCCCAAAGGAGAGGGAAGATTTACCATACTCCTCCCTCTGCCCGCACCATGGCAGGGGGCGGAAACGGAGCGTATCTTTGCAACAGGAAAAAACGGGAAGCCGGCTCTCCCACTCCCAAAAACGATTGATAACCCTTTTAACAAACCAGAAAATGAAAAGTATGAAAAAGATTCAGATTACCCAACAGATGATAGACCATGCGGCGTTCGCCGCCGCCGTGGCCGAAGCCGTGGTGGGCAACATGGGCATGCGCGTGGTGAAGCACGAACTCGACCGCCTGCCAATCGAGGAAATCGTGGCCGTGTGGGCGGGAGTGCACCGCCTCCTCGGGGGCGAGCGATGGGCGGAAGCCCTGCGTATGCCCCGCCATGTGCGTCAGACGGCCTGGTTTCTCGCCGCCCTCATCAAGCTGACGCCCTGGCCCAGCCACGAGGAACTGAGGGAGAAAACCAGGGGAAAGAATGAGAAAATGAGAGTGTGAGAGAATAAAAGAATAAGAGAATAAAAAAACCAAGGGAGCTCTATACTCCCTTAACCCTTCACCCCTATAAACTATTACTGACATGGAACTACTATTGACACGAACCCAATTCCTGGCCGACAAGACATTCGGCAAACTCTATCTGACGGAGCACACTCCCTCAGGCAATGCCCCATCGGGGAAAGACGACAGCGCAGAGGGAGCAAGCTTCCTCTGCGACACCCTCGAACCCACGCGCCGCAACCTCAGCGGCGGAGCACGCAAGAAAGCCGGACGCACGGCCATACCCGAAGGGCGCTATCCCCTCGTGGTGGCCTACAGCCCCAAGTTCCGCCGATGGCTCCCCACCCTCGTGGGCGTGCCCGGATTCAAGGGCATCCGCATCCACACCGGCAACACCGAAAACGACACGCAAGGCTGCATCCTCGTGGGCACGGCGGCCGCCGACTCCTGCCTCGTATTCTCCCGCGACGCCTTCCGACGCCTGACGCAACTCCTTGAGGGCAGCGAAGGCCCCATCTGGATCACCGTGAGCTCGCCCTCGCTCGGGGCATAAGGTACTCGGAGCCTGCCCGGAGGGAAAGGATTCAGGGGGAGCCACCCATCGTGCCCCCCCTGAATAAACAAATATGATTTCCGTCCTTACGCGGACTTAATCGCTCCACGGGCTAAACGACGGCCACTCGTCCTCGTCCTGGAAGCCGGGCTTGGCACCGATGTCGCCCTCGTCGCCGGGGCCGATGCTATGGCCGGGATCGTCGTCTATACCGATGCTCCAAACTTCCATCAGATTGTCTGTATTGACCTTGATGGACTCTACCGCAGGTGCTGAATATCTTTTTCTCTTCATTTTCAATTCTCCTTTATTTTATGATTACCTTCTTGCCGTTGTGGATATACACGCCCTTCTGCGGGTGATCCACACGCATGCCGTTCAGGTTATAATAAGGTGCGTTGTCCTCTTCGGCTGTCTCTGAAATGCCATTGATGCCTGTTACGGTCGGCTCGTCGTCGAAGACGAGAGACATACCCTTGGCAGGCGACGCCGCATTGTTCTTCAGGCGGAGATAAGCCTTGAAGTAGGGGATGTTCGTATTGTCGCCGAGTTTCACGAGCTTGCCATACTGCTTGCTGAACGCATAGCACTGGTAGCCGCTCTCGTTGGTGACGGGGGTGTCTTCCACGGCGCCCACCATGCGGTTGTCGGCGGTTGTGCTATAGCCGAGGGTGGTCAGGGCTGACTTGTCGTGCGCCTGTTCCTCGTCCATCTGGCAGTAGGAAGCGACGGAAGCCGTGTTCTTGCTACGGATGAATGCGCCCACGAAAGCCGGGAGGTAGTAGTTGTCGACGCTGTAGGCACGAACGATAGGATTCGTCGCGTTGTATGCCAGACTGTAATCCATCGGCACATAGGGCTTGATGTCGCTGGCACCCAGTCCCTGCGGATATTTCACATCGAACGGGAAGCAAACCGTACCGCCGTTCTTGTTCGTCTGCTGCGGAATCTCGTGCGTGATGTTCAGCGTGTGTCCCTGTGTCCATGCTGTCTGATAGGCGTTTACCTTGCTCTCCTTGACATAGATAGCCTGTCCCTCATTGAAAGGATAGTCAGACGGCATTTCATAGCCTATTGAGCTGAGCGATGCAGGCGTATTGCCTACGAAATACAGCCCTTTGAGCTGTGTGCCGGCCCTGAAAGCGTCCAGACCGATGGCTCCGATGTCGGCAAGCAGCACGATGTCCTTTACCCTACTCTCATTCTGATAGGCGAAGTCGAGCACAGAGCTGACCGTATAGGTCTTTTCCGGCCAGGTCTTCCCGTAGACATCAGTGTATGCAGTCTCCTTGGCTACCTTGTCGATGATGACAGAGGTGCGCGGCGTGTAGAAGCTGATGACGCCTACATTGTCGGTTGATGTGGGGAAGAACTCCGTGCCGCGGTCGTAGCCTGCCGTGGAAACAAACGAGGGATGCACCTCCTTGAAAGTGTTGTTGTATGAAGTTACCGTAGAGGCGTTGGCGCTGTTCTCATACCATGCCTTGCGCACATAGATGGCAATGTCCTTAGGATTGGCGGAATTGAAGGTAATGTCGGCACTCAATGCAGGCACATTGTCTGTTCCCATGAAACTGAGCGATTTCAAATTCTTGCATAGTGCGAGTGCGCGTGTCTTAATCTCGGTTACGCTCTTCGGGAAGGTGATGTTCGTAACCTTGTCGCTGGAATAGAAGGCATACTGACCCACAGTCTCGAAATATGGTATCAAAGTGTACTTGGTGTCTGCCTTTCCAGCAGGGAAAGTAACAAGTGTTTTCTTGTTCTTGGTGCAGAGCATACCGTCGAGGTCGGCGTAGGTGGTATTGTCTTTGTCTACATTAAACGCAGTAAGTGCCTCACAGAAGTTGAAAGCACCCGTCTCGATGTTAGCTACATTCTTAGGAATGGAAATCGTTTCCAGGTTCTTGCAGTTGTCGAAAGCCTGTTCTCCTATCTTCGTCACGCTCTCGGGCAGGGAGATGGTCTTGATACCACTGTTTCCGAACGCACCGTTGCCGATGGTCGCAATGTGGGCGGGTGTCTTGAAAGTTACGGTTTCCAAGGATGGCGTATCAAGGAAGGCACCTTTGCCGATTGATGTTACATTCTGGGGAACCTCGAAGTGTTTCAGCTTAGGATTGTTGGCAAAGGTCTTCGTGTGAATGTTGGTCAGTTGATCGGCCGAGCCGTCGAAAACAAATGTCTCCAGTCCCTGCATATTGATGAATGCCTCGCTGTAGATTTCTTTCAGTTTAGAGCCATCGGCAATATGGACGCTGGTTACTTTGTATGTCCAATGGAACATTTCGCCTTCGATTGTCTCCACCGAGGCGGGAATCACGATGCCGCCCGTGAGTTGCTCCGTGTTGGCAAAGGCAAAGTAGCGAATCTTTTTCAGATGAGAGTTTGTACCGAAATCGAGAGTCTCAAGTTTACAGAACCGGAAAGCCTCGGCACCGATTTCTTCGAGCGTTGAGGGGAATTTGACACTCGTGATATTCGTTCCATAGAACGCTTTGGGCTGAATATACTTGACATCCTCTGGTATATTGTAGTGGCCGGTCTTCTTGGTGGGCCAGAGCACGAGCGTTTCTCCGTTTTTGGTATAAATAATGTCGTCCCGGCTCTTGTAGTTTGGATTGTTGGTATCGACGATAAACTTCTCCAAGTTCTCACAGTTGACGAATGCGCCCTCAGCGATGGAACTGACGCTCGCGCCGAAGGTTACCTCCTTTAGTCCGCTGGCCCAGTCGAAAGCCGAGCCCTCGATGGTCTCCACCTGGTTTAGGTTAATCTTCTTCAAGTTAGGCGTAGCGTGGCCGAAAGCCTCGCTGGCAATTGTTTTGACACCGTCGGGCACCTTGTAGGTATTGTTCCCCAGTGTTCCGCTGTATTTTGCAGGGAAGGTGATGAGTTTCCTGCCGTCTTTCGTTACGAGCACGCCATTGATGTCCTTGTAGTAAGTGTTGCCGCCATCCACGGTGATGTATGTGGAAGAGGCATAGATAGAGGCATTGATGGTCGCATCGATAGACTTCACCGAGGCGGGGATGTTGATTTTCTCTAAGTTGGGACAGGTTTTGAAAGCAGTTTGGCCGATGGTTTCAATCGTGTTGGGGATACTGACATCTCCCGATACGCCCGACGGTACGAGAACCAGTGTCTTACCGTCGTTGCTTATCAGCCAACCTTGGCTGTTATGCTTGTAAGTGCCGTTCCCGCTGGCCACCTCAACGGCCGTAAAGTTCTTGCAGTTCTCAAAGCAGCTATGCCCGAGGCTTTCAAAAGTAGAAGGGAATGTAACTTTCCGCAGCTCGGTACAGGTGCCATAGCAGCCGTTGCCCATCGTCTTGAATCCTTCTGAGAAAGTCAGACTGGTTATGGTTTTGCTGCAATTTGTCCACGGGATGGCCGATGTTACCTTATAGACCTCCAGACTCTGCGGGTGGGTCACGGTGGCCGGTATCGTTACGGCACCGGAGCCGCCGATTTCCTGAATACCCACTTCATTGTCCACATGGTTCACCAGGTCGTTTTTGGTGATGGTGTACTTATGATTACCCACTTGGAATGTGGAGCCCACGGCCTGTGCGTACACCCCTGTTGCCGACATAATCATTGCCAGCAACAGCAATAATAAAAGTTTAGTTTGTTTCATCTTTTTGATTTTAAATTAATAACTGATTTCATAACCCTCTTTGTATACTTTTATGTTGAATGATTTCATTGTAGGAGCATGCCTTGTTTCAAATGATAAGACTCCGCATCAGGACACGACCGACCGGGCAAGGGAAATCTCGGAAAATCCATTGCCCAAGGGAAGCGTGCCGATTGAATCGCACGCGCATGTAAAGAAGTTTTGGAGTAAGGCTACACCAGTTGTGTGTGTGTGTGTGTGTGTGTGTGTGTGTGTGTGTGTGTGTGTGTGTGTGTGTGTTAGCAAAATATTTGGAATAGCCAAATACAAAGTGTTAAAAGTTGCACGAAAAACCAAGGTTTCCCGCAAGGCACACACGCTCTTTTCATAGAGAGGGAGACATCTCCGTGGTCTATCTGAATTTCTGCGATACACTAATACTTTCTCTTTTCCCTGCAAAGGTATGTATATTTTTTTGATTATACAAGAAAAAGACAAGAAAAAATCATAGCCCCGCAGTTTCAGGTTCCGCCGGTGGATGCCTACTCCTGCTCGAAGATGAAGCGGGCGAAGACATCGCCCGGGGCATGACACGAACCCGCACGGGAAGCGGAGCAGCCCGGTTCGCCATTCTTATCTGAACTCGATATTCACGAGGAAATAGTGGGGAATATGAAAATGAGCACCCAGCTGCTCCGGCCTTACGCCCGACTGCACGACCTCGCAATAGGAGGCTGTGCCGTCGGCATGCCGCAAGGGGCTCACCGCCAGCGGACAGAATAGTCGCGGCGGATGGCTGACTGCTCGCCCCCGCTCATTCGCCGGAATATCGAGACGGCGTAGGCGGTGGAGCCGTCAGCGTGCGTTCCCCCGTCCTCGATGGCATACAGGAACCTTCCGTTGACCACACCGCTGGGACTGATCTGCAACAGCCGGTTGCCGTCTACATACACCCCGTTGTCGTTCTCGTCATAGGTGTAGGCGTCGCGCACATAGCCCAGTCCCTTGTTCTGATAGCCCTTGGCATCATTGTAAAGGAAACGAGTAACGGAGTCCCGGTCGAAATAATAGTGCACGGGGCCTATCCCGAACATGCCCTGCCTGCTGGTGGAAGGACCGTAGACACCACGCGGAGAGACCTGGTAGCTCTGCTCGCAATACCAACCTTGACCGACGATCTGGCTCTCAAAGGTCGCCCTCGTCAGCTTCGTCAGTCCGGGCCATTGCGCCCTGCCGCCGGTCATGTCAACCATGGATTCCATGATAGAGATGACGGGGCGCTCCTCGTCGTCGGATCCACAGGAGGTGAACATCATCGCAGATCCTGCCAAGAGGAGTGAGAAGAAGAAAACAAAAGTCGTTTTTTTCATGTTTATAATCAATTTAATGAATATCTCTGCCTTAATAACACGGGAAGACCACGACCTTGCATGTCGCGACGCTGCTTTTAAGATATTTTAAATCCTCTTAAGAAGATGTCCGCCCGTTGTGGAAGGACCCCTCCCATCGGCCGTGGTCCCTCATCCCATAAGAGGACGGCCAAGCCTGAATGCCCGTAAAACGACTCTCCTTTCCGGCGCGCCGCCTTTCGGACGAGGCGTCTGTGAAGCTTGCCGGCAGACTTTTTGGCTCGTCGGCGCCCTCACGGGTTGGCCATCCGCCACGCGCAGAGGTAGGCGGCGCGGGTGATTTCGGCCGTCTTCTCGTAGTTGATCAGCTGTGGCTCGTCGGTAGGCTGGTTGTAGTCGGGGTGTCCGTCGGTATGATACCATACCACGGGCACGCCCTTCTTGGCGAACGAGCCGTTGTCGCTGCCGCCCACGGGATAGTCCCACGGCCGGTAGTTGGGGTCGAGGCGGAGGCCGTAGCGGCGTATGTCGGCGCGCAGCCAGTCGCCGAACTCGGGGTGGGCGGCGGTGTAGAAGTAGACCATGTAGGACGGGTTGCCGGGCTTAGGGTCGCGCCCGATCATGTCGAAGTTGATATATCCCCTCACCTTATTTATATAGGGGCAGGTCTCCGTGAAGTAGCGGGAGCCGAGCAGGCCCTCCTCCTCGCCGTCCCAGAAGGCGAAGACGAGCGTGCGCACGGGTTTCGCCCCGCTCTCCGCGAAGGCCTTCATGATCTGGAGCACCGCGCTCACGCCCGAGGCGTTGTCGTCGGCCCCATTATAGATCTGGTCGCCTTCGAGGAGCGGGTTCATGCCCTCGTGGTCGAGGTGGGCGCCAATGACGACATACTCATCGTCTCGCTGTCCGGGTATCACGCCCAGGATGTTGCGCAGGCGGAGGCTCTGATGGCGACCGGCCTTGACGCGGGCCACGCTGTCGGGCTCCACGAACCAGCGTGCCCGGCCGAGGGTGGCACGGCTGACAGCCTCGAAGGGCTGTCCATAGTCCCGCAGCAAGGGCCGCACGCCCTGCTCCCTCAGTCGTGAGATGATGTACTCCGCGGCCAGCCGCGACCCCTCCTCGCCGGCCTTGCGGCCCTTGAGCAGGTCGCTGGCGAGGAAGTATACATGCGCCCGGGCGGCCTCCGCGGTGATGGTGCCGAGGCCCCGTTGCCTGAGCGCCTCCTGCCGTTTGTCGGGTCTCTGTGCCCCCACCCCGCTACAGGTGAGGAGCAGGAGTGTCAGTAGAATGGTTTTTCTCATCGTGCATTCGTTGTTTTCCGAGTGTTTCTTTTCCTGTGCCCGCAGTTTGTCATACCACCGGAGCCACCTCCTCCCGGGCCTTGCGGTAGCATTCGCCATAGGGCAGGCGCAGCTTGTCGGCCATTGAGGGGAAGGCTTCGAGAAACGAGCAGTAGAGCCACGCGCCCAGCCGGTAGCCGTCGAGGGTGCCCTCGGCGAGGGAGGGCAACCGGTAGCTGGCCTGCAGATTGATGCCCCCCTGCGAGGCTGCCGTGGCCATGAGGGCGATGCTGCGCACCCGACTGGCGTCCATGCGGCTGATCAGTCGCAGCACGGAGGCCATCTCGGCAATCATGCGGTCGTCGTCGAACGGCGGCGGGACGGCGCCCGGGGTCTCCCTCACCCGCGTGATGCGCCCGGCCATCTCCTCCTCGCTGAAGAGCGAGAGGCTCGAGTCTGTCTGCGATTTTCTATTTTTTCGTCGTTGCATATACAATCATTAATACCTCTCCCTGAGGCCTCTCCCCGACTTTCCCCTAAGGAGAGGGGGAGCTTTCTTTCCCTCCGCGGGAGGAAGACAGGGGGAGGCTTTCTGTTCCTTGATTCCTCGCGCCCCTCACCCCTTTGCCCCCTCCATACAAGGGAGGGATGGGGAGGGATTCCTTTTAACGGCCTTTTACCTTCCTTTTAACGGCTAAAAGCCCGGCTTCTAACGGCTAAAAGCCCGGCTTCTAACGGCTAAAAGCTCACCTTTTAACGGCTAAAAGGAAAACCGCCTGCCCACTACTGTCCCCACGCCAGCATCCTTCGCTCCCTACTCCTTGCTCCCTACGCCATTGATATAGCACAGCGCCGCTCCGATGGCGGTGCAGAACTCCGAGTATTTGGGGATGATGAAGTGCACCTTGTAGAGCTTCTCCAGTCCCGGGAACACCTCCTTGCACTGGGGCAGCAGCGTCAGGTTGCCTATCAGCACGAAGTCGCGTATGCCCGAGTTGAGCGAGGCGAGTATGGTGCCCGAACCGATGGTCTGCAGCACGGTGGTGATGATTCCCTTGGCAATATCCTCGCGCGAGGCGTTGCTCTTGGCATTGCCGAAGAGGCTCGCCGTGGCGTGCTTGGGCAGTCCGGGCAGCGGATAGGGACTGATGTCGCCTATCTGCACGTCGATGTTGGCCAGGTCGCCCTGCATGGCGAGCGTGGTGATGGTTCGCACATCGTCGGTCTTCAGCATGATGCGCGAAAGCCCCGTGAGGGTGCCTCCCCCCACGCCGATGCCCCCGATGTGGCGGATCTCCTCGCCTCTGCACTGCACGAACGATGTTCCCGTGCCCATCGACACCACGATCATGTCGTCGAGGTCGGTCTCGTAGCGTGCGCCCAGTCCGTCGGCCACAAACTCCTCGGCCTTGTCGGTGGGCAGTCCGTAGATGGGCTGGTCTATATACGACGAGCCTACGCCCGTTACCATCACCTTCTCGATGTCGCCGAGATGCAGCTTGTTGTCTATCAGATACTTTCCGAAAGCCCCGTAGAGCGAGGTTACGGGGTCGGTAGCCTTGATGCGGAGGGGCGAGACGACGATGCCGTCCTCGTTGATTCCCACGATCTTCGTGGTGCTGATGCCCACATCGATTCCTATTACAATTGCCATTGCTTATGAATTTTTGTCTGCAAATATACGAAAAAATCACGGAGTGCCGGTGGCAATCTGAGAATATTTTCGTAATTTCGCATCGAGATGGACAAAAGAATCACGGAGCAACCCTCCCGCTACGAGCACCTTGAGCGCATGTCGGTGGGAGAACTCATCGCGGACATCAACCGCGAGAACCGGGGCGTGCCCGAGGCCGTGGAACGGGCGCTGCCCCAGATAGAGAGGCTCATCACGGCCATCGTGGAGAAGCTGCGGGCAGGCGGGAGGCTCTTCTACTGCGGCTGCGGCACGGGCGGAAGGCTCGCCATCCTCGACACCATCGAGGCGCAGAACACCTATACCTCACCCCCGGGGATGATTCAGGCCGTGTTTCCCGGCGGCGTCGACGACCTGCTGAACACCACGGAGTCGAAGGAAGACGACACCGAGGACGGCTGGCGACAGCTCCGGGAGCACGGCATCTCGACGCGCGACATCGTGGTGGGATTCTCCGCCAGCAGCACCACGCCTTTCGTCCTGTCCACCCTGCGGCACTGCCGCGCGGAGGGCATCGCCACGGGATCCGTGGTCGGCAACCCCGGGGCTCCCGTCTCCGAGGCGTCAGACTATCCCGTCGTCGTCCTCACCGGCCCGGAATTCGTTACCGGTTCCACCCGCATGAAAGGGGGAACGGCGCAGAAACTCGTGCTCGACATGATCAGCACCACCTGCATGATACGCCTCGGAAGGGTGGAAGGCAACCGCATGGTGAACGCCAAGACCATCAACCAAAAGCTCCTCGACCGAGCCGTGCGCATCTTCATGGAGCGCAACCCACGGTATGCCGACTATCGGGAGGCCGAGCTCCTCCTCAGGAAATACGGCAGCGTGAAGAAAGCAGAACAAGCCATCAGCAGACTATGAACATCATCGTATCACAGGAAATAGAATCCGTGTGCCCGCAGTTCGTGGGGGCATGCGTGGAAGCCGTCGTCGTCAACACGCCCCATTCGCGGGGACTGTGGCGGGAAATCGACGCGCTCGGCGAACACTATCGCGCCTTGCTCACCACCGAAACGCTGAAGCAGATGCCCGGCATAGCGGCCACGCGGCGCGTCTACCGCGCCTGCGGCAAGGATCCCTCGCGCTACCGCCCCGCCTCCGAGGCGCTCATCCGCCGCTTGCTGCAGGGCAAGCCGCTCTACCGGATAGACACGCTCGTAGACCTCGTCAACCTCGCCAGCATGCGCTTCGGCTACAGCATCGGAGGCTTCGACGCCGACAAGCTCGAGGGCGGCACGCTCACCCTGGGCATCGGGCGTGCCGGAGAGCCCTACGAGGGCATCGGCCGGGGTATGCTCAACATCGAGGGACTGCCCGTATACCGCGACGCCCGCGGGGGCGTGGGCACTTCCACCTCCGACAACGAGCGCACGAAGATAGAACTGCCGACCACCCGACTGCTGGTGCTCATCAACGGATACGACGGCGACGAGGCCAGTGTGCGCGCCAATGCGGAATATATCCTGCGGCTGGCGGAGAGATATTGCGAGGGAAAAGAAGGCAAATACTTTATATATAGGTAAATGGAAGACAGACAGCTACTCATGCGCAGCCTGATAACAGAACTCAATCAGGCCGCCGACGCATACTATAACGGACGGGGAGAACTGATGACCGACTATGAGTGGGACGCCAAGTTCGACCAGTTGAAGGCGCTGGAACAGGAAACGGGCACCGTGCTCCCCGACTCCCCCACCCACAAGGTGTCGGAAGATAACATAGCCGGACAGAAGGAAGAGCACGAGTTCCCCACCCTCTCACTGGCCAAGACCAAGAAGCCCGAAGAGCTGGCCAAGTGGGCGGAAGGGCGCCCCGTGTGGCTCTCGTGGAAACTCGACGGCCTCACGCTGGTGGCCACCTACGACGGCGGGAGGCTCACGAAGGTGGTAACGCGCGGCAATGGACACACCGGCACCAACATCACCCATCTGGCCCGAGCCATCGGCGGCATCCCGCAGAGCATCCCCTCGCAGGGACACATCGTCATCCGGGGCGAAGCCGTCATCTCCTACGACGACTTCGAACGGTTCAACATGGAGAGCGAGGAGGAGTATGCCAACCCGCGCAACCTGGCCTCGGGCTCGCTCACCCTGAAAGATCCGGAGGAGGTGAAGGCGCGCCGCATCCGGTGGATACCGTTCACGCTGGTCTATGCCGACGACGACATCGACTCGTGGGGAGCACGCATGGACTTCCTCGAGCAGAACGGCTTCCACACCGTGGAGCACGAGCTCATTGGCCGGCCCACGCTGGAGCACATCGAGGAGGTCATCGCCCGATGGACAGAGAAGGTTACGCACCGCGTCTGCCCCTACCCCGTAGACGGGCTCGTCATCACCTACGACGACACCGCCTATGCCCGGACGGGCTCCGTGACGGGGCACCACGCCACACGGGCGGGCTACGCCTTCAAGTGGCAGGACGAGAGCGCGGAGACCCAGTTGGAGCACATCGAGTGGTCGTGCGCCGCCAACACCATCAATCCCGTGGCCGTGTTCCGCCCCGTGGAGCTGGAAGGCACCACCGTGCGGCGGGCCTCGCTCTGCAACATCAGCGAGTGCGAGCGCCTGGGAATAGGCGGCAAGGGATCGGTGCTGAGCGTCATCAAGGCCAACAAGATCATCCCGAAGGTCATCCGCGTGTCGCAGCCCGTGGGCCCGTTCCTGATTCCCGGCCACTGCCCCGTGTGCCGGCAGCCCACGGAGGTGGCGGTGAGCGAGGCCAGCGGCACGAAGACCCTGCGCTGCACCAACCCCGACTGCCCCGCCAGGCAGCTGAAGAAGTTCGTGCGCTTCGTGTCGAAGGAAGGCATGGACATCGACGGAATCTCGGAGCAGACGCTGGCCAAGTTCATCAACCTGGGCTGGGTGAGCGAGCCGACCGACCTCTACCATCTGCGCGACCACGCCGCGGAGCTCTCCCGGATGGAAGGCTTTGGCGAGCGATCGGTGCACAACCTGCTGCGCTCGGTGGAGTCCTCGCGCAAGGCGGAAGCCCGCAAGCTGCTCTATGCCCTCACCATCCCGATGTGCGGGCAGGATGTGTGCAAGCGACTGCTGGCTGCCTACCCGCTCACGGAACTCATCGGCGAGGCGGAACGGGCGCAAGACCCGGCCTTCTTCGCCACCATCGACGGCATCGGCCCGGAGAAGTCGGCGTCGTTCGTCCGCTGGTGTCAGGACGGGCGCAACACGGCCATGCTGCGCCGTCTGCTCGGCGAGCTGGAACTGCGGCAGGAACAGGCCTCGCCGACGGGAGCCCGCTGCGCCGGACTCACCTTCGTCGTTACGGGCGATGTCTACCAATATAAGAACCGGGAGGAGCTGAAGGCCTACATCGAGAGTCAGGGCGGCAAGGTTACCGGCTCGGTAAGCAAGGCCACCGACTACCTGATCAACAATGATGCAAACTCCACCAGCGGCAAGAACCAAAAGGCGCGCCAGCTCGGCACGCCCATCATCTCCGAAGCGGAGTTTATCGAGAAATTCGGGGAAGGGAAGGAGAAGTAACGCCTCTCCCCGGCTCTCCCGGGGAGAGATGTTACTCCTTATTCCTTACACGCTCAACGGCTTTACTTCCCTTCGCGTCAGAATGTCCACTTCGCCGCGAGGGTCGGAATGGCATAGAACTTGTCGTTCTCCCCCCGCTCGTTCCACACAAAATTATTGGAAATCTCCACCTCCGAGCCCAGGCTGAGGTTCACGCCCCGCCAACCCTTGAGGGCACCCAGGTTGAACCAAAACTGCGGCTCGCTCACGACGATGAGATTGCCGCGCACGCCGCGGTCGTACCACATATCGCAGAAACCACTGAAGGTGCAGAGCCCACGGGCGAAGTTGACGCCCCACACCTCGGTGAGCTGGAAGCCGCTGAACGGCCGCGCGCCCGTGTGCCCGTTCTTGAAGGCATAGCGATACATGGCCTGCACGGAGAATGTTTTCGAGAAATCGGCGCTGTGCCAGTTCCACGCGCCGCCGAGCAGGGCCACATGCTGGAACCGGTTCGCATAGTAGGAGTCGGCCGCATGGCCGCTGGTGAGGCCGCCGTTGTACTCGATGTGGGCGGCGAACCGCTTGTTCTTCGTGAGGTTGAACTCGCGGCTCACCTCCCAGTAGGCGCCCATCACGCCGTCGCCCTTATAGTCGATGTCGACGAAGAAATAAGTGCTGCCCCAACGGTCGGGCTTGAACATCTCGACGGTGGTGGTTACATCCGTCCGTGACGACAGCTCGTCGTGGAGCAGCCGGCCGAGGTCGTAGTGCAACTGAATGTTCTGGGCAAAGGTCAGCGAGCACACGATGAGTGCCGCCGAAAGGCTTAGAAATCTTTTCATGATTCGTGTTTATTGTTTATAAATCGAGCACAAAGATATATAAAATATGTGAAACGGCGGCCTGTCAGCGGGAATTTTATCCCATTTTCGCCATGGGCGGAAACATGCTGAGCTTACCCGGAGAAGCAGAAAAAACGATTCTTTCTTGTTTATTTCTGTCATTTTCACTATATTTGCAACAGCAGTCATGAGAATAGACATTATCACCGTATTGCCGGAAATGCTCGAGGGATTCGTCAACGAGTCGATTCTGGCCCGAGCGCAGAAGAAAGGGCTGGCCGAAATCTGCCTGCACAACCTGCGCGACTACACGCCCGACAAGTGGCGCCGCGTGGACGACTACCCCTACGGGGGCTTCGCCGGAATGGTCATGCAGGTAGAGCCCATAGACCGCTGCATCAGCGCCCTCAAAGCTAAGCGAGACTACGACGAGGTCATCTTCACCTCGCCCGACGGCGAGAAGTTCGACCAGCACATGGCCAACGACCTCTCGCTGCGGGGCAATCTCATCATCCTCTGCGGACACTACAAGGGCGTCGACCAGCGCGTGCGCGACCACCTCATTACCCGCGAGATATCCGTGGGCGACTATGTGCTCACGGGCGGTGAACTGGCGGCCGCCCTCATCGCCGACGCCGTGGTGCGAATCGTGCCGGGAGTGATCAGCGACGAGCAGAGCGCACTCTCCGACTGCTTCCAGGACGACATGCTCTCCGCGCCCATCTACACCCGCCCCGCCGACTACAAGGGCTGGCGCGTGCCCGACATCCTGCTGAGCGGCAACGAGGCGAAAATCAAAGAGTGGGAAATGGAGCAGAGCCTGGAGCGCACCCGACGGCTGCGGCCCGACCTGCTCAAGGGAATATGACCCCAAGAGGAACCCAACCTAAATTTACACAAAATATGAACATCTACACAAGCAACAAACCTACCCGGTGCAACCGCCCGGTAGAGTTCACCGAAGCCCTGAGGCTCGCGTTCCGTAACATCCTCAACTTCAAGGGCCGCGCCCGCCGGTCGGAATACTGGTGGACAGCCGTCGGCCTCTATCTCATCACCATCGTGGTCTACATCCTCGCCATGCTCGTGGGAGCCGGAACGGCCGGCTTCGCCGCCCTCACCAGGCCCGACAGCATCGTCGTGGGAGGCCTCTTCGCCACCTACGCCATCGTCTGCGCCTGGGGAGTAGTGGCATGGATACTGATGCTCGCCCTCACCTTCCGCCGACTGCACGACACCGGCCACAGCGGCTGGCTCATAGGAGCGACCTACCTGCTGGGTATCGTCGGCTTCATCTTCCTCGCCGCCGGAGCCATCACCCGGGGAGAGTCCATGGCCATCACGGCCATCGCCGTACTCCTCCTCGCCGCCTACGCCGTGCTCGCCCTCTACATCTTCCTCCTCACCCTCTTCGACAGCGATGTGGAAGAAAACAAGTACGGCCCCTCGCAGAAATACGCCATAGACGAGGCCGTGGCCGCCGAAGCCACAGCCGGGGACCATGGGGAACAGCCCCTCGGGGAGACGCCCGCAGACGAGCCCGGCACGACAGAGCCGGCAGAAGAATAAGCACTGATAATCAGCAGGTTGCGGGCAGCATTCCTTTTAGCCGTTAAAAGCCGTCCTTTTAGCCGTTAGAAGCGTTCCTTCTAACGGCTAAAAGGCGAGCAAAAGGCCGCTGAAAGGAAAGCTGCTCCCTATCAGGGGGTGAACGACCACGCCCCGCCCTCTTATCCGGATTCCGTTCATGAGGCGTCAGGGGCAGGGCGAGGCATGCCCCCACGGAGATTCCTCATCCCCCCGCCCGCGGCATCCGCTCCCCGCAGAAAGCCTCGCCGAGCGCATAGCCCTCCTCGTAGAGGGCTTCCAGCTTCGCCACATCCTTCTCTATCCGGCCCACCTCCACGGGCCGCTCGGGCCGGATGCAGACCACCTGCCCCGACCGTTCGAGCCGGTCAACGAGGTCGAGCTGGTCGTTGTAGGCCCTGACGCGGCGGCTCAGCGCCACCCGCAGGCGGGGATAGTTCTTATAGACGAAGTGGGGAACGCGGATGTCCCTGCCCTCGCTGCGATAGCCCCGATTGCGCGTGAGCACCAGCACATTCTTCGGATGCCCCGTCTCCATGGCGCGGAGCACGGGTATGGAGTCCACGATGCCGCCGTCGAGCATCGGGATGCCGTCTACCCGGACAATCTTGCTCACATAGGGCAAACTGCTAGAGGCGCGCACGATGTCGAGAGCTTTCTGTCGGTCGTGCGACTCGTGGAGATACATCGCCCGCCCCGTGAGACAGTTGGTGGTTACCATCTCGAAGTGGTCGGAATAGCGGAAAAAGGTGTCGAAGTCGAAGGGGATGAACTCGTTGGGAAACTTGTCGTAGAGCAGCTTCTGGTCGAAGATGCACCCCTGCGTTACCAGATGGCGCAGCCCGATGTAATCGTAGCGCGCCAGATAGTCGATGTTGGAGATGCGGGCCCGGCGCGGCTGTCGGCTGATATAGGACATGCCGTTGCACGCCCCGGCGGAGACGGCCACCACATAGGGAAAGTAGAGGCCGTATTTCATGAAGGCATCCAGCACGCCGCTCGTGAACACGCCCCGCATGCCTCCCCCCTCAAGCACCAGCCCCGTATTTGAATCAATTTGCATGTGTACAGATAAATTTGTCCCCAAAGTTACTCATTTCTCTTTTATTTTTGCTAACTTTGCGACAGATAAATACTAAAAACTCCAAAAATGTTCAGCAAAGAGACCTATATCCAGCGCCGCAAAGAGCTCAAGAGGCTCGTCGGCAGCGGCATTATCGTGCTTTTGGGAAACAACGAGTCGCCCTGCAACTACCCCAACAACGCGTATTATCCCTTCCGCCAGGACTCCAGTTTCCTGTATTTCTTCGGAATCCAGAGAGACGGCCTGGCAGGCGTCATCGACATCGACGCCGACCGGGAGACCCTAGTGGGCGACGACATCGACATCGAGGACATCGTGTGGTACGGCTCCGTGGACAGCGTGCGAGACCTCGCCGCCTCGGTGGGCGTGGGGCACACGGCTCCGATGAGGCAGCTGCGGGACATCTTCGACGAGGCCAAGGCCAAAGGGCGCACGGTGCACTACCTGAACCCTTACCGCTACGACAACAAGCTGCAGCTCTTCGACCTGACGGGCATCCACCCCGACCGGCAGAAGGCCAGCGCCTCCATGGCGCTCATCAAGGCCGTGGTGAAGATGCGTTCCGTGAAAACCCCCGAGGAGATAGAGGAACTGGAGCGCGCCGCGGAGATAGGCTACAAGATGCACACCACGGCCATGCGACTGACCAAGCCCGGCGTAACGGAGAAATACATCGGCGGACAAGTGGACGGAGTGGCCCATTCCTACGGGGCACAGGTGAGCTTCGCCACCATCTTCTCGCAGCACGGGGAAATCATGCACGGCAGCCCCTCGATGGCAAAACTCGAGGACGGACGGCTCGCCTTGTGCGACGCGGGAGCCGAGACCGTGAACAACTACTGCTCCGACAACACCCGCACCTATCCCGTGAACGGCCGATACAGCCAGCGGCAGCTCGAGATATACTCCATCGTGGAGGCCTGCCACGACCACGCACTGCAAGTGGCGCGGCCCGGCGTGAAGTATATGGATGTGCACTTTGCCGTCTGCCGGATGATGTTCGACCGCCTGAAAGAGCTCGGACTGGCGAAAGGCGACACCGACGAGGCGCTCAGCGCCGGCGCGCACGCCCTGTTCCTGCCCCACGGACTGGGGCACATGATGGGCATGGATGTGCACGACATGGAGGGGCTCGACCAGATCAATGTGGGCTTCGACGAGCAGACCCGCCCCATCCTCGACCAGTTCGGCACCAACGCCCTCCGCATGGGGCGGCGCCTCGAAGAGGGATTCGTGGTTACCGACGAGCCGGGCATCTACTTCATCCCCGCCCTCATCGACAACTGGAAGGCATCGGGGCACTGTGCCGAATTCCTCAACTTCGACCAGATAGAGACCTACAAGGACTTCGGAGGCATACGCATCGAGGACGACCTGCTCATCACCGCCGACGGCTGCCGCTTCATCGGCAAGGACCGCATACCCTATCACCCGAAGGATGTAGAGGCTTTCATGGCGAATAATTAACACAAAAAACATAAAACAAAACCCAATGAGAAAAGTATTACTGCTGGCGCTGGCGGCCCTGATGACCATGGGCGCAAGCGCGCAAGACGAGAAGAAACAGGAGAAAAAGAACGAGAACAAACCTGTATTCACCACCATCAAGGAAAACAAGATTACCAGCATCAAGAACCAAAACCGCTCAGGCACCTGCTGGGACTACTCCACGCTGAGCTTCTTCGAGGCCGAGATCCTGAAGGCAACGGGCAAGACTTACGACCTCTGCGAGAGCTTCGTGGCCAACAAGACCTACATGGACCGTGCCATCCAGGTGGTACGGCTGCACGGCGACTGCCAATTCGCGCAGGGCGGCTCGGCCTACGACCCCCTCTACTGCATCCAGCACTACGGCATCTGCCCGGAGGACGCCATGCCCTTCCCCGGCAGCCTCTACGGCGACTCGCTCAATAACTTCAACGAGTTCTTCTCCCTGCTGGAACCTTATGTGGCCGCCATCGCCAAAAGCAAGAGCCATAAGCTCTCCACCCAATGGAAAGTGGGCATGCAGGGCATCCTCGACGCCTACCTCGGCAAGTGCCCGGAGCACTTCACCTATCAGGGCAAGAGCTACACCCCGAAGAGCTTCGCGGCAAGCCTCGGCCTCGACTGGAACAACTATACCACCTTCACCAGCTACACGCACCACCCCTTCTGGACGGCCTTCGCCGTCGAAGTGCAGGACAACTGGCGCAACCCGCTGTCATGGAATGTGCCCCTGGACGACATGATGCGCATCATCGACAACGCCATTGAGCAAGGCTACACCGTGGCCTGGGGCGGCGATGTGTCGGAGGAGGGCTTCACCCGCCAGGGACTGGCCTATGCCTACGACACCAAGAAGATGGAAAGCCTCGCCGGCAGCGACATGGCACACTGGCTCAAACTGTCGAAAACCAAGAAGGAAAACATCGTCGACTCGCTGGGCTGCAATGTGCCCGAGGTGAAGCCGACGCAGGAGATGCGCCAGCAGCGTTTCGACAACTGGGAGCTCACCGACGACCACGGCATGCTCATATTCGGCATCGCCAAGGACCAGAACGGCAAGGAATACTACATGGTGAAGAACTCTTGGGGCGAGACCGGAGACTATAAAGGCATCTGGTATATGACCAAAGCATTCATCGCCGCCAACACCATGGACTTCATGGTGAACAAGAACGCCGTGCCCAAGGACATCCGCAAGAAGCTCGGCATCTGATAGCGGAAAGACCACGGAGAACAGGGCACCCGTGAGGCCACGACCTCCCGTTCCCGACTCCCGGACAAGAAGCAGGCTAAATTACGGCAGATTGTGATTTTTTAAAACACAATCTGCCGTTTTCTTGTATTTATTTCGTAACTTTGGACACGGATATCCGCAGACTTGCAGAATCCACCTCGAAAACGCAAGGAAATAAAAACAATATAAATGCACTTCAAATGGAATTACCAAGCACCTACACCAGAAGAAAGACAAGCAGCTAAGGAACTGGGAGAGAAACTCAATATGAGTCCCACCCTGGCGCACCTGCTGATTCGCCGTGGCATTACGACGGAGTCGGCAGCCAAGCGTTTCTTCCGCCCGCAACTGGCCGACTTGATCAATCCCTTCCTCATGAAGGACATGGATGTTGCCGTAGACAGGCTGAACGACGCCATGGGGCGCAAGGAGCGAATTCTGGTCTACGGTGATTATGATGTAGACGGATGCACGGCCGTGGCGCTGGTGTACAGGTTTCTGCAGCAGTTCTATTCGAACATCGACTATTACATCCCCGACCGCTACAATGAGGGCTACGGGGTGAGCAAGCAAGGAATAGACTACGCGAAGGAAACGGGCGTAAAACTAATTATCATCCTCGACTGCGGCATCAAGGCCATCGAGGAGATTGCCTATGCCAAACAGCAGGGCATCGACTTCATCATCTGCGACCACCATGTGCCGGACGAGGTACTGCCCGACGCCGTGGCCATCCTCAATCCCAAGCGCGAGGACGACAGCTATCCCTTCAAGCACCTCTGCGGATGCGGCGTGGGATTCAAGTTTATGCAGGCCTTTGCCAAGAACAACGGAATCCCCTTCTCGCGGCTCATCCCCCTGCTCGACTTCTGCGCGGTGAGCATAGCGGCCGACCTGGTGCCCGTGATAGACGAGAACCGCATCCTCGCCTTCCACGGACTGAAACAGCTGAACCAGAACCCCAGCATCGGCCTGAAGGCCATCATCGACATCTGCGGCCTGAACAACCGAGAAATCTCGATGAGCGACATCATCTTCCGCATCGGCCCCCGCATCAACGCGTCGGGGCGGATGGAGAACGGAAGGGAAAGCGTAGACCTGCTGGTGGAGAAAGACTTCGGCACGGCGCGCGGCAAGGCCAAGCACATCGACGAATATAACGAGCAGCGCAAGGACATCGACAAGCAGATGACGGAGGAAGCCAACCAGATCGTGGCGCGGCTGGAAAGCCAGAAACACCGATCATCCATCGTCCTCTATGACGAGAACTGGAAGAAAGGCGTGGTGGGAATCGTGGCCTCGAGGCTCACGGAAATCTATTTCCGCCCCACCGTGGTGCTCACCCGCGACGGAGAGTTTGCCACGGGGTCGGCGCGCAGCATTGCCGGATTCGACATCTATTCCGCCATCAAGAGCTGCAGGGACATGCTCGTCAACTTCGGCGGCCACACCTATGCGGCCGGCCTCACGCTGCGATGGGACCGGGTGAAGGAATTCTGCCAGCGCTTCCAGAAATATGTGGAGGAACACATCCAGCCGGAGCTCACCGAGGCCATCCTGAACATCGACGCGCAGATAGACTTCAAGGACATCACCAAGAAGCTGCACAACGAGCTGAAGAAGTTCTCGCCCTTCGGGCCGGGCAACATGAAGCCGCTTTTCTGCACGACCGATGTCTACGACTACGGAACGAGCAAGGTGGTGGGCCGCGAGCAAGAGCACATCAAACTCGAACTGGTAGACTCCAAGTCGAGCGCCGTGGTCAACGGCATCGCCTTCGGCCAGAGCGCCTCCGCGCGGTATATCAAGTCGAAGAGAAGTTTTGACATTGCCTATACCATCGAGGACAATATCTTCAAGCACAATGCCGTTCAACTGCAAATAGAGGATATCAGGCCGGCTGAGGATGAAGAGCTTTCTTGACATACTGCACGAGAACTTCGGCTATCCCGACTTCCGCGGCATCCAGAGGGAAATCATCGAGAGCATCGGCAGCGGCAAGGATACGCTCGGGCTGATGCCCACGGGCGGCGGCAAGTCGATTACCTTTCAGGTGCCCGCCCTCGCGCTGGAGGGGGTGTGCATCGTCATCACCCCACTCATCGCCTTGATGAAAGACCAGGTGATGCACCTCCGTGAGCGCGGCATCCGCGCCGCCGCCGTCTACTCGGGGATGTCGCGGCAGGAAATCATCACTACGCTTGAGAACTGCGTCTTCGGCGGTTACAAGATTCTCTATGTGTCGCCCGAGCGCATCGGATCAGAACTCTTCAAGGCCAAGCTCAAGCACATCAAGGTAAGCTTCATCACCGTCGACGAGGCCCACTGCATCAGCCAGTGGGGCTACGACTTCCGACCGTCTTACCTCCAGGTGGCGGCAATCCGCAAGCTGAAACCCGGTATTCCCGTGCTTGCCTTGACCGCCACGGCCACTCCCGAAGTGGTCGACGACATACAGGAGAAGCTGGAATTCAAGGAGAAAAATGTCTTCCGCATGAGCTTCGAGCGCAAGAACCTGGCCTACATCGTGCGAAAAACCCAAGACAAGTATCAGGAACTCATTCACATCCTCAAGTCCGTGGAAGGTTCCTCCATCGTCTATGTGCGAAGCCGGAAGCGTTCCAAGGAGATTGCGCGGCTGCTGGAACAGAACGGCCTGGGCGCCGTCTACTTTCACGCGGGGCTTGACTCTGCCGTTAGGGATACGCGGCAAGACCTGTGGCAACGCGGGGAGAAACGCGTCATCGTGGCCACCAATGCCTTCGGCATGGGCATCGACAAGGCCGATGTGAGGCTTGTCATCCACTTCGACTGCCCCGACTCCATAGAGGCTTACTTCCAAGAGGCCGGGCGCGCGGGACGAGACGGGCGGAAGGCCTACGCCGTGCTGCTCTACAACGGCAGCGACAAGCGCAAGCTGGAGAAACGCATCGCGGACAACTTTCCCGCAAAAGACTATATCAAGGATGTCTACGAACATCTGGCCTACTACTACCAGATCGGGCTCGAGAGCGGACGGGGCTATACGGCAGAGTTTAACATCGACAAGTTCTGCAACACCTATAAATACTTCCCGATACAGGTGGACTCCTCGCTGAAAATCCTGCAGAGGGCGGGCTACATCGTCTATGAGACCGATCCGGATGCAAGCGCAAGGGTCAGATTCCTCCTGAGCCGTAATGAGCTTTACCGGCTGGAGGCCACCACCCGGCACGAGGAAAGCGTCATCACCGCTCTCCTGCGCAACTACGGGGGGCTCTTCACCGACTACTCGTATGTAGACGAAGCCTACATTGCCCAACAGGCCGGGCTGAAGCGCCAACAGGTGTACCTCATCCTGAAAGGGCTCTCGGAGAGGCACATCATCCATTTCATCCCGCAGCGCAAGAGTCCTTATATCACCTATTCGCAGGCCCGAGAGGAGATAGAGAGGCTCCGCCTCCCCAAAGAAGTCTACGAAGAGCGCAGAGGGCAGTTCGTCCGAAGAATCCGCGCCATGGAGCGCTATGCCGACAGCGACGACGAATGCCGAGGCCGGCAGCTCCTGAACTACTTCGGAGAGACCGGAGGAAAAGACTGCGACCAGTGCGATGTATGCCTCGAGCGGAAGACCGATCAGCTCTCAAAGAGCCGCCTCCGGAATCCCGTCGACCAGATCATGGAACTCCTGGGCGACGGAAAGGAGCATCTGATTACCGACCTGCTGCGACTCCGCCTCCCCGACAGGCAGATGGAGGGAGCCCTCGAGTATCTGGTCGCGGAAGAGAAAGTCATCGTAAACGGCAGCCTGATCAGCAGGACAAAAGAAAAGAGGTGACCCTCACGAGCCATCTCTCCTACAATAAAACACTACATACAAAAGTTATAAAAATTTGATTTGCAATTAAATTTGGTACAAAGATAACGATTTGATTTTATTTCTCCAAATTTTTTAGCAGATATTTACAAACTCCATCTTGCTCCGGGCTACCTCCACAAGCTCATCGACACCGCCTTCCCGCATCCCCACATGCTTGACGATGCGGACGCAATATTCATTCGCCGCCGTCTCCTCCCTATAGAAGCTCAGCCGATCGCCACCATGAGCCTCCGCCACATAGGCCATCTCGAAACGCTTCAGGAAGTGCGTCCGATACCAATCCAGCGGGAAGAGGTCGAGCACATGCTCGATATACTTCACGCTGTTGACATGCCCATTCACATCTACATCGTTATAATGCGTCTCGAGGGTGCGCACGAGGCGGGCCCTTTCCGTCATCCTCACCCTCGAGGGGCTGGCCATCGGACACGGCTTCTCCGTCTCCACATACGCATGGATAAGCCCATCGTGCACCTGCAGGATATCGGTGGGCTGGCGCGTTTCCGTGTCTATCATGGCCCACACGCTGCGGCCGTAGCCGAACACGGAGCCATCTTCGCCGCACACCTTGAAGTTTCGGCTCGTAAAGTATTTCATGGCACTTTCCACCCAGGTCTCCACGAAAAACTTATCGTAGGCCCTGGGCATGCTCGTCATCTCGATGGCCAGGCGCGAGAGCACCCAGGTACGGTGGATGCTGGAGAGATAGTTCATGCCAAAGGAGCGGTCGCTGGAGTGAAAGTCGGCCGCATTGAGCATGTGGTTTCCCAGATGCCCCATGAAGAGGTGCTGTGAGAAGTCGCAGTGGAAAGGCTCCGCCAGAAAGGGGTAACGCCCCACTTTACTCGGTGTCTGCATGCTGTTGTCTTGGTTTTATAAAAAGAATCCCGACACTCTTGCCGAGCATCGGGACTCCCTATGGGTTTATCTCATTGATTATTTTACATAAACAACAGCCAGGCGGTTTGAGGTAGTACCCTGTACACCCTTACCGAGAGCCTCGTCAACTACAACACCCTTGCTCTTCAGATAAGATGCGACTACATCGGCGCGGGCCTGCGAGAGCTTGTCGTTGATCTCCTTAGAACCCTCGGGCGAAGCGGTTCCTACAATCTGCACATGCTTGCCTTCTGCCACACCGTCGAGCACCTTCTTAGCCTCCTTGGTGAGAACAGACTTGCCCTGGGCGAAGGTTACGAATACGAGATTCTCCACCTTAACTTCCTGTACAGGAGCGGCAACTTCCTTGACTACTTCCTTGACAACCTCCCTGGGCTTCTTGGCAAGCTCATTGCGGAGATCGTTGATCGTAGAGTTCAGAGCATCGATCTCTGCCTGGTCGCGGAGCTGGGCAATCTTGAAATTGTGAGTGCCGTTAGAGTTACCGAACTTGTAGACGATACCTGCGTTCAGCTGAGCATAAGCCTTGTTGATGTTGTATTCAACTTCATTGTGTCCCAAGGCGATATAGGTTACGGGCTTCTGCTGAGCATCATTGCCCTTCACGATCTCGTCATTCAATCCCCAAACGACCGACGGCTCAACATAAACCTGCCATGCCTTGTTGGCACCGAGATTGAAAGTGAAGTCCAAGCCTACCTTTGAGGTCAGGTTATCGCCCTTCTTGCCCACTACATTCACAATAGGCTGCTGGGCAGGACCTTGTGTAGTTGTCGTATAAGCCCAGTTGAAGCCATGGTTTCCGAAAGCGTGGCCCCAGCCGAAGCCGCCTACGAACACGAGTTCAAACGCACGAGGCTCACCCGGATAGCCACCGAACCAGTTGCTCAGGTTAACGGTACCCAGCAAGCTTGTGTTCAGAAAGCGAACGGTTGTGCCCGTAGAAGCGAAAGGCTTGTTTGAGAAGTAAGCGTTGCTCTCTGCTGCCAGACCGAAAACCGGGGTAAACCAGCGGCCGATGCGGAGGCCGGCGTTCGGATTCAGGTTACCGAGCCATTTGTTTTGTGTCATCTTTGTTGCAACTCCCCCATTGATGCCAATGTAGAAATTGTCGAATGTCTTGCTCTCCTCAACGGTCTGAGCGTTGACAGAAACTGCCATCAAGGCAGCCGCGAACAATAAAACTAATTTTTTCATTTTCTCTAAAAACTAAACATTAAAAAATTTATAATTATCCTTTTACCATCGAAGTTCTCTGGTGCAAAGTAATGAAAAAACCATGAGACCACCAAATTTTTTCAACAAAATCGCACCTTTTTGGCCATAATTGGGCAAAGACTGAATATAAATCAAGCGTTTTTGCATGTATTTACACCTTTCTCTCTTCTCCCGCCTTGCCGCGGCCTCTGCCTCCGGGATATGCCATATACCTTATTTAAAATAATAAAGGAAGGTGGCGATACCCTCGAGTGCCGGCTTGCGCTGCCCCTCGATCTCTATCTTGAAGGCGATGCCGGCCTTGCAGATGCCGCGCAGGTCGGCAATGTCGTGCAGCGTGGCCACGAGGCGGAGGCGGCTGCCCGTGATGACGGGCTGGCCAAAGCGCATCTGGTCCATGCCGTAGTTCACCTGCATCTTGAGGTTGTTCACCTTGATAATCTCGTTCCAGAAGTGGGGCAAGAGCGACAGGGTGAGATAGCCGTGGGCTATCGTGCTCTTATAGGGGCTCTCCACCCGGGCCCGCTCCACATCCACATGAATCCACTGATGGTCGAGCGTGGCGTCGGCAAACTGGTTGATGCGCTCCTGGTTCACCTGGAGCCATTCCGAGGCTCCCAACTCCTTGCCTAACTGGGAGGCAAGTTCTTCGTAAGAATTGATTTCTATCATCTTGATTGCTTATTGTGCGTCGGAGTTCCCCTTACCGTCTGGCAGAGGTCCTCCTCGCGGTTGATTTCTTCTTGATGGCTTTCTTCTCTGCGGTCGAGGCGGGCCGGGAAGCCGCAGACATCTTGCCGGAGGCCTGGTAATACCTCAAGGCCTCGGGCATCTCCCGCTGGAGGGCGGCGATGCGCTTGGCGTCTGACGGGTGGTCGCTGAACATGTCGTTCCGATTGGCGGAGGAGCCCGCGGCCATGCGCTGCCAGAATGGAATGGCCACCCGGGGATCGTATCCGGCCATGGCGGCGAAGATGAGTCCGATGTGGTCGGCCTCCGTCTCGTTGTCCCGACTATACTTCAAGTTACGGAACTTGAAGCCCGTCTGGGCGAGGACACCCGCGATGTTTCCGACCTCAGAGCCCACGGCTGCCCCGAGGATGCCGCTGCCTATCTGCGTGGCATACTGCTGGCGATACAGCTTGGATATCTGCTCGGCGCTGTGCTTGGCCACGGCGTGGGCAATCTCATGGCCGAGAACCACCGCCAGGGCGGCCTCGCTCTGGGTGTAAGGCAGCAGACCTTCGTAAACAACGATTTTCCCGCCGGGCAGGCAGAAGGCGTTGGCGCTCTTGTCCTGTACCAGATTGAACTCCCAGCTATACTGGCTCACCTCGCCTGCCAGTCCGTTGTTGCGGAGATAAGTCTCCACGGAGTTTGCCAGACGACGGCCCACGCGCTGCACCATGGCCGTATTGGCCGTGTTGGCCGACTTCCTCGCCGTGGCCATATAAGAATTATATTCCTTTAGGCTCATGCTCATGATTTCGGCATCTGATATCAGAAGATTCTGCTTTCTTCCGGTGATGGGTACCGTGCGAGTGGTCCCACACGCGGCAAGCAGTGAGACCAACATCGTCATCAATAGAAATTTAGTTGTCTTCATTGTTATTTTTAATGATTGCACTTGTTTTTCCTGTCTCTCGCAAAAAGCGTGCCAAAACGGCCGGGCGGCGCCCACGGCAGACATTTCCGTCCGCCCGAGCCTCACTCGCGGCAGATGTCCACCTCGAACCCGTGCCCGTCCACCAGCTCCGAGGGGAAGATGCGAAAGCGGCTGCCCTCCTTGTGGAAGGCTCCGTCGGCGCCCTTGTAGTAGTTCATGTCGTAGATCTGCATGAGCAACTCATTGTAGGCCGCGCGGCCTGCCACTACCAGCGTAACGAGGTTAGACGACTCGGGCTGATGGCCGCAGGCCACGATCACACGATTGGCATCCGTGCTCCGTGTCCTCACCATGCTGCCCGTCTGGTCGAGCTCGCAGTCGTAGGCATAGGCCATCACCTCTCCGTCCTGATCCTCGAAATCGTAGCGCTCCTTCCGGTAGCCCATGCCCACCATCAGGCGGTCGAGCGTGCGCTCATCCTTCAGGCCCGCCACCTTGCCGCCCTCCAGCTTCACCAGTTCGGCGACATACAGCATCTGTCGCACCGAGAGGCAGTGGTGAGAGCCCTCCGAAAGCGGCACCTTGCCCGGCGGCAGGGCGTCGGCGGCAGGACGGCGTTCCGCCGGCCAGGAAATTCCCGACCTCTCAGCATCCCCCGCCATGCGGATGCCGGCAATCACCGCCGCCACCAGCGCGCAGGGCACCGCCCATTTCACCAGCTTCTTCATCCGTCGTCGCATTTACGCTGCAAACATATAAAAAAATGTCCGGAATCGCAAACTTTTCCCCCCGAAAAATCGCTTTCGGCCCGGGGAGGCGGCCGCCCGAAAAGCAAAAGGCCGTCTTTTACTCGCCTTCTAACGGCTAAAAGCTCACCTTCTAACGGCTAAAAGCCCGCCTTTTAGCCGTCTTTTACTTTCACGCCTGAAACGCCCATCCCGCCAGCCATTTCCCCTCCATCGGAAACAAGGCATCACAGAACAGGAAAACTCGGGACAGAAACATTGAGCATGGGATTTCACCCATCTCCGCAACCCAGCCCTTCCCCTCAGCCTATCTTACCCGTTTCCAGCTCTTGCTGCAGATACGAGAACACATATCCCGCACTCTGGTAATACAACCGGGTCTTGTCTTCAAGCAGCTTCTGATAGGTCTCGGAATTGAACACCATACCCAATGCCTGGTCCATGCTGAGGCCCGGGTCTCTGTCCATCAGCAGACTGGCAAGGTCTCTCACCATGTCGCTTTTCATTTCTTCCTTCTCGCTCATAGCTTCCTAAGATAACTGATTGCCCGTTCTGTGCCGAAGAAATACTGGAGAGTAATGCCTTTCATGTATTTCAGGTTCCTGACCAGTGTGGGCATGTCTATGTCATGATTGCGGTAGCGCCATAGCTGCCGACCTACGCGATCATTGGCTATAGGCCCGATGACGATGTCATAGCCATGAATAGTTCCAAAGGTGTTGTCGTTTCGATTGGCAAGTATGAAGTTGGCCCACTCCTCCGTGTAGTTATCAAAACGCTTCACTCTAAGCAGATTGCTCTCAAGGAGCTTCTCGTCAAAGTCATATTCTATCACGATCGGCTCACCGCCCGCCAGCTCCACGCGCACGGCGGCCAACGCTTCTGCCTGCCGAGGGCTGTCCGAGAGATAGAAACCCTGCCCGAAATCCTTGTTCGGTCTCGACTTCCCCAAGTCTATCTTGTCAAAGTCTATATTCGTTCCATGATAGAGTTTCATTGCAGTTGCCCTCCCATTCTCTTGCATAGCACGGCTATATCTTCCACCATGCGCTCAAACGACTGCGTGTGGACATAGCCATAATGCCTGTCTATAAAGTCAATACCCTGGAAGCGGCTCAGGTAGCCAAAGGCCTGCTTCATCGTGAGCCCGAACCTTTTGCCAAACTCATGGATGAATATCATCGTCCATTCCAACTTGTCTTCTTTACTGTATTCCATATGGGGTTCCTCCTGATTGGTTTCGGCCGGGAAAACAGGCGATGGCGCCCTGCCCTGCCGTGGGCGTGGTCTCTGTCAGATGCGCGGCGTCAGCCATGTGGCGAGCCGCAGGCAGGAAATCCTCTCCCGCCCATTTCACCAGCTTCTTCATCCGTCGTCGCATTTACGCTGCAAACATATAAAAAAATGTCCGGAATCGCAAACTTTTCCCCCCGAAAAATCGCTTTCGGCCCGGGGAGGCGGCCGCCCGAAAAGCAAAAGGCCGTCTTTTACTCGCCTTCTAACGGCTAAAAGCTCACCTTCTAACGGCTAAAAGCCCGCCTTTTAGCGGCCTTTTACTTTCACGCCTGCCTACAGGTGCAAGACGCGTGTGCCTCCGGCCTCCCGGCATCCGCCCCTTTGAATATGTAAAAGCCCCGCTTCCCAGCGAGGCAATTACATATTATACAAAAACATTATGAATTTTATTTAGCGAACAAGATTTAAAAGTTTATCTTCCATATCTATTCTATTGCGCCTGTTTGCAGGAACGGCACTTGCGGTGGCAGTAGCGTTCGCACTGCACGCGGATGTCGTATCCCAGCATGGCACCGAGTATGAAGTCCTCTTCCGGGGTGAGTTGGCTGAGCGGCTTCGTTACGAAGAGCCGGATGGCATCCAGGCATTCCCGTCTCCCGAAGAAGAGATTCAGTCGGCTGTTGCCCACTGGCTGAACGAGATAGTCGATGCCTTGACGGTCCAGACGCCTCAAAGCCCAGTCCTCAAACTTTCTGTTGAAAGTGAAGAGCACCATCTGGCGGACACCCTTCTGATACTCATAGATATGATTCATCAGGACTTTCATGTCGACAGGGACTATCTCGCTCATGGGAAATTATTCCAACAATTAACAATTAAAAATCTTTCCTGTCAAAGGCTTGGCGTAATCTGAGCCACCCAGGCGTCGATACGCTCGGGAGTCTTGTCCTCCTCGTTGGTCTCGTCGAGCGCCAGACCGAGGAACTTACCGTCGACCACAGCCTCCGAGTCATCGTATGTATATGTGCTTGCGTCCACTCCTTCGAGCACCTTGGCACCGGCCTCGACGCATGCGTCGTAAAGCTCTTTCAGGCCGCCGCAGAATGTATCGCTGTAAGACTCCGAGTCGCCGACGCCGAAGAGGGCAACCGTCTTGCCGGCCAATCCGGCGCTCTTGAGCACCTTCACGCCGTCGTACCAGTCGTCCTGCATCTCGCCGGCACCCCAGGTAGAGGTTCCCAGGATCAGGTTTTCTGCCTCCTGAACCTTTGCCTCGTCCAAGTCGGAGACATTAATGACCTCCGCGCCTAATTTCTCACCTATTGTCTGAGCGACTGCCTCACACATGCCCGTAGAAGAGCCAAACACTACAACTGTCTTTTTCACTTTGCTTGTCTTTTAATATTAATTTTCTGCTGCAAAGATAGGGATATTATCCGAGAGTTGCAATACCGAGAAATGGTGATTTTTAGAAAATACCAAGAAATGGGGAGCGTCCGCTCACAGGCGCACGAGCGACGACCCCGTGGTGTCCTTGGAGCCGCCGTTCACCTGCACGGCATACACGCCCGCCAGGCAGCAGGACAGATCCAGCTCATAGACCCGGCTCCCTCCCGCGAGCCGACGGGCCAGCAGCTTCCGGCCGTCGGCCGAATACACCGATACCATGAAATCATGAGCGGGAGCGGCATCGAACGCAATCTGCACCCGCCTGTCCTGTGCCGGACGAATCGTTACACGGGCAGGCTGATGGGTGGAAATATCCTCGATCCGGGTCAGGTGGAGCAGTTCCAGCAGTCCGGCATAGACATCTATCTGGCCGTGGCCATACTCGTTGTTGGGATAAGACAGCGTCGAGTCGGGATGGAGGGAGGTCTTGCCGATCACCTCCATCGCCTCCTCGGGCGTCAGGTCGGGCTTCGCCTGCAGCCAGAGGGCGATGGCGCCGGCCACGGCCGGGGTCGCCATCGAGGTGCCGGAGTTGTAGTTCCAGGCATAGGTGCGCCCCCGGAAGCCGAAGTGCTTCTTATCCGAGTGCTCTATATCCCATGCGCCGGGATGGTTTTCGAGGTAATAGCTGCTGTAGGAGGAGACGACATTCACGCCCGGAGCCACCACATCGGGCTTCATGCGGCCGTCGAAGGTCGGCCCGACGGACGAGGCCGAATAGCGTTTCCCGTGCAGTCCCGCCTCATAGACGCGGTGCTCGCCCTTATAGGTATAGATGTCCTCACGATAGCCGTTGGCTCCCACGGCGATGACGCACGGCGCGCTCGACGGCGAATGGATGCTGTGGGTGTTCTCGCCGGCGTCGAGCGAGGGGTCGAGGGCATTCGTCGTCGGGATCCCCGCCGACTGATAGAACTCCACATCGGCGCTGCCGCCCGTAACTTTCAGGGAGAAAGGCAGGTCGGGCATCCGCGTCAGCAGGACATCATAGCACACCTCCTCCGCGTCGTAGCAGGAACGGTAGGCCGCTATCACCAGCTCGCCGAGGGGCGTGGAGGCACGCAGCGTGGAGTCCCCCTGTGCCAGGATGGCTGCGGTGGCCACCTCCTTTTCTTCCCCCGCAGGGCCCCAGCCCTTGAGGGTGATGGCGAACGGGGCCGCCGATTTCAGCGTGAAGGCCACCCGCTGCCCGTCGGGCGTGATGAAGCAGCCCGCCTGCCCCACCCCCGCGGGCTTGCGGAAGTAGGTCTTATAGCCACCGTTGTTGCCCGCCGAGGCCACCAGAATCCGGCCTTTACCCACGAGCGAGGCCAGCATCTCATAGTAAAGCCGGTCGTCGCCGCGGAAATCCTCGTGCGAGCCTTCACTGAACGAGACCACGCAGGGCTGCCCGTGCGCCGCGGCATAGTCGAAGAGATACTTGAATCCCATCACATCGGTGGCATAGGTATACTTGTAGTAATCGGCCGGATCGATGAGGTCCTTGTCCTCCGAGGACGCATTTGCCACGAGGCAGATGTCGCTCTCGTAGGCCATGCCGCGATACCTGCCCGGCTCGTCGGGGTCCCATCCGCCGCCCGCGGCGATGCCCAGGGTGTGGGTGCCGTGGGTCTGGTCGATCCCGTCTCTCGAGTGCGCCAGGGCAAGGAGCGTCTCCTCGCCCTCGTAGTCGCGCCCCACATAGCGGTTGCTGTCGGTGGCCAGCTGGTCCCAGAAGGCCTTGATGCGATACTCGGTGGCGTCGGCGTTGTAGAAGTTCGGGTGCGTCAGGTCGAACCCGATGTCCATCACGCCCACCACCACGCCCTTTCCCGTATAGGCCCGGGGCAGTTTCCCGCCCCCCTCATACGCCTTCCGGGCATTGAGGATGGTGGCCATCGTGTCGGTCTGGATGCTGTTGGAGCGACCGGCCTCGATGCGCCTTACGCCCCCGGCGCGCGACAGCGACGCCAGCCGTGAGAGGGGAATGCTGGCTATCCAGATGTTCCCTTCGCTCGTCAGCGGCTCGCAGCCATGCGAGCGGAGCACCCTGTCGCCGTCGCCGTCTATACGCACGAAGGCGCAGAGGGCAGGCTCCCTGCCGTCCGAGGGCGAGGCGGCGCGCGTCTGCCTGCCCTCCCGAGCGAGCGAGAGCTGCCGCACCAGGGTCGACATCTTGGCATAATCGGGGCGCTGGGCACTCAGACTCAGCGCGCCCACCACCGCCAAAAACATGAAAACCATTCGTTTCATGCCACAAAGTAAGCGAAAAAATATCACATCTGCAAATTCTGGCCGGGAAATCTTGAACGGCAGCCCATCTCCTCGTCCGCCGCGACCCATTCCCTCTCTGACGGCAACTCATCTCCTCGTCCGCCGTAACCCATTCCCCCATTCGCCACAACCCATTCCCTCTCTGACGACGACCCGCCTGCCCGCAGGCCCAGGTCCGGATTCTTACAAGCGGTCTGTAATCGGAGTTTCAGTCATTGAAACTCGAAGTTTCAGCCATTGAAACCCAGAGTTTCAGCCGCTGAAACACGAAGCGGCAGCCATCCACCGGAGTCGGCGCGACCGTGGCCGAGTATCCCCCCAATGAATACCGCAACTTCATGCGGCAGATTCTATTGAAATACTAAACAAGGGAACAGAAGGCATAAAAGTCCTACGCATGTGGCCCTGAAAAGCCTCTGGAACAGCCCCGAGCGTTAAAACTTGCTGCTTCGCTCGGATATTACGGCATTTTTTCGTATCTTTGCGGCATAATTATAGATAATGTAGAAGATACATGGACAAGAAGACCAACAAACTGATTCATGTAGCCTATCGGCTATATGATGTAACCGACGGAGGCAGCCACCTCATAGAAGAGACCTCCGCCGACAAGCCGTTCGTATTCCTGAGCGGCTTCGGAATCACCCTCGAAGACTTCGAGAAAGCCGTGGCAGACCTTCACGAGGGCGATGAGTTCGACTTCACCCTCACCCCCGGGCAGGCCTATGGCGAATACATGCAGGAACATGTGCTTGACCTCGACAGGCAAATGTTTGTGGTCAATGGGAAGTTTGACGACGAGCACATCTTCGTCGACTCCGTAGTACCTCTGCAGAATGAAGACGGCAATCGGTTCATGGGGCGCGTGATAGCCATCGGCGACAGCACCGTGAAGATGGACTTGAACCATCCGCTGGCCGGAAAGACACTCAATTTTAAGGGCCACATCATCGACAACCGCGACGCGACCAACCAGGAAATCGAGCAATTTGCCAAAATGCTGAGCGGAGAAGGCGGCTGCGACGGGCACTGTGAGGGACATCGTGAAGGACACTGCGGCGGGCATTGCGACGGAGACCACGACGGCCACGGGCACGGAAAGTGCTGCCACCAGGACGGTCATGGGAACCATGAAGGCTGCCCATGCGATAAGAAATAAGGAATATGAGCAATACGCTGGGTAATATTTTCAGGCTCACCACCTTCGGAGAAAGCCACGGAGAAGCCGTAGGAGGCGTGATAGACGGCTATCCCGCGGGCATTGAGATCGATGAAGGATTCGTGCAGCGGGAGCTTGACAGGCGTCGCCCCGGCCAGAGCCGGATCACCACGGGGCGACGGGAGTCCGACCGGGTGAGGTTTCTGAGCGGCATCTTCGAGGGTAAGTCCACGGGCGCGCCGATAGGCTTCCTCGTCCCGAACACCGACCAGCACTCGCAGGACTACGAGGAGATGCGCAACGCATTCCGGCCCTCGCATGCCGATTATACCTATATGGCCAAGTACGGCATCCGCGACTATCGGGGCGGAGGACGCTCCTCGGCACGCGTCACCGTCAGCCGCTGCGTGGCGGGAGCCCTCGCCAAGCTGGCCCTGCGGAGAATCGGCATCAGCATACAGGCCTACACCTCACAAGTGGGCGACATCGTCCTCGACCCCGACTACCGCCGCTACGACTTAGCGAAGACCGAAGCAAGCGTCGTGAGATGCCCCGACGACGAAAAGGCACGGCAGATGGAGGAGCTCATCCTAAAGGTAAAAGCCGCCGGCGACACCATCGGAGGCACCGTTACCTGCGTGGTGAAAGGCTGTCCGGCGGGCCTCGGAGAGCCTGAGTTCGACAAGCTCCACGCCCACTTAGGGGCCGCGATGCTGAGCATCAACGCCGCCAAAGGATTCGAATACGGCGAGGGATTCCGAAGTGCCGCCCTGCGGGGAAAGGAGATGAACGACCCCTTTATCAACAAGAACACCAAAACCGCTACCGCCACTAACCATTCCGGAGGCATCCAGGGAGGTATCAGCAACGGTGAGGACATCTACTTCCGTACGGCCTTCAAGCCCGTGGCCACCCTGCTCCAAGAACAAAGCACGGTGGACATCAACGGCAACGCCACCATCCTGAAGGCACGGGGAAGGCACGACCCGTGCGTGGTTCCGAGAGCCGTGCCCATCGTGGAGGCCATGACGGCCATCGTAATCCTCGACTGTTACCTGCTAAACCGCGGCAGCAGACTTGAGTGAAAGAGAAGCCGGACAGGCGGCTGCCGGGTGGAGCGGCCTGTCCGAACACCGAGTTCCGCCTTCCCCAAACCCGATAGCCGCCATTTGTCGGTGAGCATTTTCTCACTGGCAAATCAATACGCGAGTGGTTTTATATCAGCCACCGCACCTTGCGGGAATATCAAGAGCATGGCAGTTTAGAAACCGCTTCTTTCCGATCGTCGAATCTGTGCGGGGGACTTCCCTGGCCAAATGCGGATTTCTCATTGAATGACAGCCATATCCGTTTGACTTCCTACGCACCCGTTTATGCATAATTTCCAGATTTTACTTGCATATTTGGGAAACTTTACTTATCTTTGCGGCGAAAACTCAAAAGGGATGAAATCGTTAGAAGGTTATAAAAAACAATGTCATTTATCTTTTTTTAAAGGCAAGAGTGGTGGTGTGCAGGAAGATCCTGACTTCTTCACATCTTTTAATATATTATATTTGGTTAGCTCGAATATTTTGCTAACACACACACACACACACACACACACACACACACACACACACACACACACACACAATACTACTGGCGTCCTCGCTTTCTTAAACTTTTCGCATATGCGCGCGATGACCCGCACGGGATATTAATTAATAGTGCCGGCAAAGGATTTTCCATGGGGGTCCTTGCCTTGTTTGTCATACCCGGTAGCGAAGTTCCGCAGCCAGAAATAAGCTTATCTTTCTAACAAAACAACAATATGACAAAACAAAATTTATAATCAAAAAATTATTCATATTAAAAAAGAAGAAAATGAAAAGAACTCTATTATTTACTTTCGCATTGCTTTTACTGGCAATTCCCATACAGATGAAAGCCTATACGGTGGGAGAAACGGTTTGGCACGAAGACCTCGCATACAAAGTGCTGAATATAACCGATTTTAATGTAGCCTTCATTGGCGCAAGAGACTCTAAGGTGGGAGCTATCACCATCCCGAGTAGCTTTGACGATGGCAAAGGTACCACTTTCCATGTTACACAGATAGGTGGCGGCGGAGCCAAATGCAAGAATATTACCGCAGTAACGCTGCCCGAGACCATTGAAAAATTCGATGATGCCTGCTTCGGGGATGCCAATCTCACAGCGCTCACCATTCCGAGTAATGTTAAGACCATTGTCCATTCGGCCTTTTATAATATTGGGACAAAGCCGAAAATAACGGTAGCTTCAGGCAATCAACACTTCTCGTCCGACACCAACGGCTGTCTCTACTCCAAAGACGGGAAAGAACTCTACTCTGTACCGTCAGCCCTGAATCCCACAGAGGGAATCTATAATGTACCTGAGAGCGTGGAGAAAATCTATTATAGCGCTTTCCATCAGGTTACCGGACTTAGGAAACTGGTGCTCCCGAAAAACTTGCAGTATGTGGAAACGGGCTTCCCCACCATCACTCCATCTGACGATCTGGAGGAGTTTGATATCGCCGCGGGTGGCACCTCCCTTTACAGAGTCATTGGTGGCGTGCTTTTCAAAGATGCGGAATTGGTTGCCTATCCTCGTGCCAAAGCCACTACAACCTATCAAGTTCCTAATGGCATCACATCGATCGCTCCCCGTGCCATAGACAAGTGTAAACTTATGGAAACCATAGACCTGAATCAGGTAACCAAACTCAACAATACATCCATCTATGCTGCCAAAAAACTTAAATCCATTACGCTCCCTAAAAATCTGGAAAAGGAAAATGTGGTAGGTGCCATAGCTAGTTGCCAGAATATAGAAGAATACAAAGCCCCTCCTGGAGGTTGTGTTAATTTTGAGGTCGCTGACGGTGTTGTCTATTCGAAAGACAAGTCAATGCTCTATTTCTTCCCTCCAAGGAAAAATGTGTCCGATGGGAAATACACCGTTGACCCATCTGTGAAGACCATAGCTAAATATGCCTTTGCCGGATGCAGTACGATAACAGACCTTACCATCTCCGACAATGTAGAGAAGATCGAGGAAAGTGCGTTCAATGATGTATATAACATGTCGAAGTTAACCTTTAAGGAAACTTCCAAAGTAGCAACCATTGAAAAGTTCGCCTTTGGCTGGTGTCAGAAATTGAAAGAGGTTATGCTGCCCTCGTCGCTCACCGAAGTTACCAATATTTTCAACGCATGCAGGAACTTAGAAGTCATTAATGTGCCTGACAACTCCAAGTTGACGACCATCAAGAAAGATGCCTTCAGAACTAATGAGAAATTGCGGGAGTTCAATTTCAAAGGAAGTTGCACTTTGGAAAAGATAGAAGAATCCGCGTTCTACGGACTCACAAAACTGGAAAAAATCGTATTCCCAAAGACCGTAACCGATATTGAAAAGAATGCTTTTGCAGGATGCTCAAGTCTCAAGACCGCCGAGTTCGCCCCCGATGCCACTATCGGGATCATCGGGCAGGGTGCCTTCGCCGACTGTGGTCTTACGGCTATCAGCATCCCCAACAGCGTGACCAAACTGGATCGCGAGGCCTTCCGCAGCTGCTCGGCCCTGACCGTGGTCAATGTGTCTGAAAACCTGACCGACATCAGTTCAGAGGCTTTCAAGTATTGCGAGAACCTGACCGACATCAATGTCGACAAGAAGAATACCAGGTATTCCAGCGTTGACGGCTATCTACTTACCAAGAACAAGGAGACCCTCGTGCTCTTCCCCCACGGCAAGGCGCATGCCAAGTTCACGCTCCTGCCCCCTTCGATCACGAAGATCGGCGACTTCGCCTTCCTCGAGTGCGTGAACCTGACGAGTGTGATGATCCCGAACAAGGTAACCGAAATCGGCGACCGTGCCTTCAGTCTTTGCAAGAACCTGAAAGACATCGCCTTCCTCTGCGAAGAGCCCATTAGCCCGGACAATATCGACCAGCGTCCCAATCACAAGAGTTTCGACGATGGAACGGCAGGCACGACCAATATGCCCGCAAACATCAACATCTATGTGCGCAGCGACCTAAAGGCACAATACGATGCCATTCCTTTCTATAAGGACAACTTCAAGAGCATTCAGCCTTCCTTCGTTGAGGATGGCAACGAATACCTGCAGGTGGCCGCCACCGTGGTCGACCTGCTTTCCGTCAAGAGCACACAGCACACATTCGTAATCCCGGAGAAAACCACTACCCACGGAAACCTCGAGGTGAAGCTTATCGGAGACTATGCTTTCCAGAACGCAAGCAGCAAAATCAAGGAGGTTGTCGTGAAGAACTATGTCGAATATGTGGGCGCGAAGGCGTTCATGACCAATATCGCCGACAACAGCAGCACCATCGAGAATGTGTTCTTCCTCAGCAATGCCCCGACCAAGAAGATGCTGAGCACCACCCGCTTTGAACTCGACGAGACCAACACCAACTACAAGGAGTTCGCAAGCACGACGAACATCTATGTGAAGAAGTCGGTAGTGGAAAACTACAAGACCGAATGGAAGAAGCAGATGTGGGATACTGGGACTGGCACCATGCAAGACAGCCCGGCCGACTATCAGTTCTACAACCAGATAGACTACAAAATCAAGGGCACGCCCGCGCTGACCAACAAGCTATACTCTACCTTCTCGCGCGAGTTTGATGTGGACTTCGGCGATACCGATGACAGCGGCAACCGCCTTTTCTGGGACGCAGCGAAGAACTGCCCGAAGGTGATCGCCTTCACATCGGGCGAGAAGATCGGCAACAGCATCATCCGCATGAAGAGTATCAATCTCGGCGAAGATATTTCCAAAGATGGTCTGTACATTCCAGCCAACACCGGCGTGGTGCTCAAGGCCATTGACGGCACCTTGCCGGCCGACTTCTATTACCGCATCGGTGAGGACGACAAATGGAGTTATGGAGGAGCCAACATCCTGAAGCCTGTAACGATGGACGCAAAGGATATCTCCGACACGGAAGATGGAAAGACCAACTTCTATGTAACCGGAGGCAAGGCTTTCCGCGTATCGCAGGCGCAACAGTTCAAGAACGAGGGTAAACTCACCATCGGCGTACACAAGGCATACATCAACATTGATGTTTCGGGAGGCGCCAAGATTTCACTTCTCTTTGATGATAATGAGACCACAGGCATTGAGGAAATCAATTCGGCAGACAACACGGCTTCCAAAACCGATGACACCTATTATAATCTCAATGGCCAGAAAGTCAGCAAGCCGACCCGAGGCATATACATCCATAACGGTAAAAAAGTAGTAGTAAAATGAAGATCAAGGAAACATACGAAAGGCCAATGACGGAAATCATATTGGCCAATATCTCTTCTGTCATGTACGAAACCTCTCTGCCACAGGCGGGAGATGACGAAATCGGCGGAGATCCCGAGGCCAAGGAAGGGTGGTTTGATGACGAATCCGCTTGGGGAATAAAGAATTACAACCCTTGGGATGATTGATAGCGCATCTGCCCGGCCCTGGCCAAATGCGCTCCGCACTGACAGCAAGAACATATGGGAGGGCTGTCGAAAGAAAAACGGGTAACCCAAAAAGGAAACCGTTCATATGCACCCAAGAGCCGTGCTTCCTTATAGGGGGGCACGGCTCTTTGTTCATGACTTGGCAACGAGGGTTAACATTTCTATTCAACTTGCCTTAGAGAAGCGCACTGAAATGGAGACAAGTCTTATCAGAACTTCGACAATCTCGGCGATTTTGTGCGACAATTTCGGCGATTTCGTCAAATAGAACCCTATCTTTTATCCTTCTTCCCCCTGCCGGCCACCCAGCCGGGGGCTTGTCCGGACAGCCCGGCCGGCCACAGAGGCCCCCAAGAGCCATCGCCGCAAGGTTGTTTCGCGGATAACAATCCATAAAGGTTTAATATTCTCCCGAAAAGCAAACCATAAAGGTTGTTTCTAAAAAAACAACCCGAAATCATTGGAGTTTACATTCTTTTGTATATCTTTGTAGTGAAATTCAAACCAAAGAAGCATGAAAGCCGTCATTACCGGAGACATCATCAACTCCACCACCATCCCCATGGAACAGAGGCCGAGGCTGTTGCAGGAACTCAACCACATCGTAAACGACCTGAAATCCCTCTCCCCGCTGGAATACGAGGTGTTCCGCGGAGATAGCTTCCAGATGGTTGCCGACAAAGCCGCAGAAGCCCTGCGGATAGCCATACTGATCAGGGCTGGACTGCGCAAGAGCACGCCAAAGGACACCGATGGCACCTGGGACGCAAGGATGGCCATAGGAGTGGGCGGCATCGAGTTTGCCGCCCGTCACATCACCGCCTCCGACGGAGAGGCCTTCCGGTATTCGGGCAGGGCCTTCGACGAGTTGGGCAAGAGCTGCCTGGCCGTCAGGACACGGTGGGAAAGCGTAAACGAAGAACTCAAGGTGAGCACGCTCTTCGCCGACGACATCATCTCGAACTGGACGCCCACGCAGTCGCTCGTCATCTACCAATCCATCGCTTTCCAGAAGACTCAGAAGGAAATAGCGGAACTGCAACAGCAGTCGCCCCAGAACATCAGCAAGATTTCCGTGCTGGCCAGGGAGAGACTCATACGCTCCTACCTGACCAGATACCACGACCTGATTACCCTTAACGCCAAATAAACATGCCACTCCTACTCCGACTGATACTCGCGCACATCATTGCCGACTTCTTCCTGCAAACCGACGGGATGAGCCAAGGCAAAAGCTCCGCCGACAGAGCGAGGTGGACTTATCTGCTCGTGCATTCCGGCATCCATGCCCTGACAGCCTATCTGCTGGCCGCCGCGTGGGACCGCTGGGAGATTCCCCTGATCATTTTCGCGTCGCACTTTGTGATAGACACCCTCAAGACACGGCACAAAGGCCGCGCCCTGCGCGCTTTCCTGCTGGACCAGGCGGCCCACCTGACCGTCATCGCCCTGCTCGCCGCCGGCTATCAGGGCGCGGAACTATGCGGAGAAGCAACCCGGCTGATCGACAACCCGGAGACCCTCGTCAAGTATCTCATAGGCTACACCGTAGTGCTCAGGCCCACCTCTATCTTCATGAACCTGCTCCTGAAACGGTGGGGAAAGAGCGGACTGACAGTAGGCGGACTGCCCGACGCCGGCAAATGGATCGGATTCCTGGAGCGTATCCTGATTCTGACATTCATCCTCACCGACAGCACGGAAGGCATCGGGTTCCTCCTCGCGGCCAAGTCCATCTTCCGATACGGCGACCTGAACAAGGCTCGGGACATCAAGACCACCGAGTATGTATTGGTGGGAACCCTTACCAGCTTCACCATCGCCATCCTGACGGGCTATGCCGTCAAATGTCTGTGATAAACCGGAAGAGGCTCCTTGCCGGTCGCCCCGATGGCCGCCCGTTCGGAAAATCTTTATAACTTTGCATTCGGATTCATGAAACCAGGTATGAAAACCAACCGAGGCACATGCCGGAAAATCGCGGGGGCGGTGCTCCTTGTCGCGGCGGGACTGCTCGTCTGGCGGCTCTGGCTGCCCTCCGAAAGCGTCATGAGAAGAAGCACGGCCCTCATCGAGCATGCCTCCGCCTATCAACTGAAGATCGACGGCGACTCCGTCATGTCGTTCGCTCCCGACACCACCTACACGCCCGCCGTATGGATCAACCGCCTGTGGCTCCTGCCCTCGTGCCTCGGCCGACTGGCGAGCACGCCCTACGAGCGTAAAACCGAGATTCCCGAAGACGACTTCTCGCCGCGGCTGCGAGCCTGGCTGACCCGGGAGCTGGCCGCCAACGACTCCGTGCTCGGCGGCCTGGAGCGCCAGCAGAGAGAGCTGAGATATTACCTCCGCGTGCACGGCGTGCAGGATGAGGGCTACACGGAGATATACCGATACGCACTGAGAATAAACACCAGCATCGACTCCCTGCGCCATGTAGACTCGCTTCTGCAAAAGGCATTGATCAGACGGAATGCCGAGGTGAGGCTCACGACGCGCCATGCCGTGGTCTACCGGACAAGGGGAAGGCTGCGCCGGGAGACCGTGGACTGGACCAACCGGGGCGAAGGCGACTCCTACATGAGGTTTCGCACCCGCTCAAGGATCAAGCCCTTCACCGCAGCGGCCGTCAGCCTGTGGCCCTGGCTGAGGTCGGTCAAGGAGCAATACTTCCTCGAACGCTATGCCGAAGACGGCTTCAAGGCCTGTCGGAAGCCGCAAATTACGAGCCTTTTAGCCGTTAAAAGCGATGCTTCTAACGGCTTCCAGCAAAACCCATATACGGGCTATGGAATAAGATATGCCAAGGAGGGCATAGAATACGCCGGCTATTTCAAAAACGGCAAGCGCGAGGGCGCGGGGCTCTGCGTCGACTCGAGCGGCAGGAGAACGCACGGACTCTTCGCCGACGACACCTTATATTATGGTACACGCACAGACGCCACGGGCACCTACAGCGGCGACATGAACCGGCACGGCACGCCTACGGGGCACGGCATCTTCATAAACCCGGACGGCATACGCTACGAGGGCAAATGGACGGAGGGACAGCGCAGCGGATTCGGATTCGCCATCGGCCCGGCTTCGCTGCTGCACGCGGGAGAGTGGCAGCACGATGTCTATCGGGGAGAGCGACTCATCTACACCTCGGAACGCATCTACGGCATCGATATCTCGCGATTCCAGCACGACATCGGCAGGAAGCACTACCCCATCGAATGGGACCGGCTGCGCATCACCCAGCTGGGAACCCTCAGTCGTAAGCGCGTCAGAGGCAAGGTGGACTACCCCGTCTCGTTCCTCTATATCAAGTCGACCGAAGGCACCACGGTGCTCAACAAATACTATGCCGACGACTATCGGCAGGCACGCAAGCGGGGCATTCCCGTGGGAACCTATCACTTTTTCTCCACTACCTCGCCCGCCAAGAAACAGGCCGAGTGGTTCCTAAAGAACTCGAAGGTGCAGAAGGGCGACTTCCCGCCCGTGCTGGATGTAGAGCCCCTGCCCTCGCAGATTCGCAAGATGGGAGGCGAAGAGGCCTTGTGGACAGGCGTCAGGACATGGCTCAAGGCCATAGAAGAGGGCACGGGAAAGAAACCCGTGCTCTACATCAGCCAGATGTTCGTGAACAACCACCTCCCCTATGCCCCCGACATCAAGCGCGACTACCCCGTGTGGATAGCCCGCTACGGCGAATACAAGCCCGATGTGAGACTCGTCTACTGGCAGCTGAGCCCCGACGGCAGGGTGGACGGTATCCGCGGAGAGGTGGACATCAATGTCTTCAATGGCTACAGGAAGGAGTTCAACAAGTTTGCGGAGGGGTGTCAATAATGCGCCCGCAAAAGACCCAAGGACTTTTTGTCTTTCAGCCAATCAATAAAATCAGAACGAATCAAGGATAAATGGGGTGCGAGCTGGAGACGGGCGGGGCTTTGCCTGCGGGCGAAAACCCGTGCCCTGCTCGATGACGCGCCCGGTTGCCTTGCCCGTAAGCATGTCAGGCGCTATGTGGCTCGTTTGCTTCCACACGCTGCCTGCGGGGAACGGCCGCAGTTTTAGCATGACACCAGTCATTGTGCCGTCGGGCGATGGCAGACCACCCTCTCTCCAGTTGCTTGAATTTATGGTTGATTTTTTCGATTTTCATTGTGGTTTCATTTGATTTTTGATGAAAACGTCGGGAGTTTTTGCTTTCCACGACGATTTTTGATGAAAACGTCGGGTGTTTTTGCTTTCCACGACGATTTTTGATGAAAACGGTGGGCGTTTTTTGTTCCCAACGATGATTTTCAGCTTTCCCTATGCCGGGAAACGCTGTTTTCCTGTTGCAACTCCACCATTCGGACGAACTCGCCACCCCGGGCCAGCAGCTCGTCGGGCGTGCCCTGTTCGCTGACCGTACCGCCGCTAAGCACCACTATGTGGTCGGCATTGCGTACGGTACGCATACGGTGGGCTATGATGATGACAGTCTTGTTGCGCACCAGTTCGGAAATACCCGCTTGTATTTTCGTCTCGTTCTCGGCATCAAGGCTTGCGGTGGCTTCGTCGAGAAGTATTATTGGGGCATTCTTCAGCAGGGCGCGGGCAATGGAAATGCGTTGCCGTTCGCCACCCGAAAGGGTTTCGCCGTTTTCGCCTATGACGGTATCGTAGCCTTGCGGCATTCGGCTGATGAAGTCATCGCACTGCGCCATTCGGGCAACGTGGCGCACTTCCTCGTCGGTGGCGTTACGCTTGCCGATGCGGATATTGTCGGCAATAGAGGCATTGAACAGCAATACGTCTTGAAAAACAATAGAATAGTGTTTCAGCAGCGTTTCGGGGTCAATCTTCGAGATGTCGTTTCCACCCACAAGAATTTGTCCGTCGGCAATGTCCCAAAAGCGTGCGGCGAGCTTGGCCGTAGTGCTTTTGCCCCCACCCGACGGCCCCACGAGGGCGGTAACGGTGCCTTGGCGTGCAGTGAACGACACATCGTGCAACACTTGCTTCTCGGTTTCGTAGGCAAAACTTACGTTGCGGAACTCGATGTCGTAGTTTTCGAGTTGTACATCTGCATTTCCCTCCTGCGTAGGCATGTTTTCTATTTCCTTCATACGGTTGATGCGCACGTCGAGGAAGGAGAGAAGGGCAAGGTAGTTGCACACTTCGATAATGGGATTGTAGACCATTGCCGATGCCAAGAGATAAGCCAAGTAGGTGAATACCGACACTTCGCCCTGCTGCAACAGCCACGCTCCCACCAATATAACGGTGGGCATACCGAGCTTGAGCAGCATTCCGGCGAGGTTGAGGAAGACTCCTGCCACGAGTTCGCCGCGCACCAGCTCGCGTTCGTAGCCCTTCAGCCGCTTGTCGAAGCTGCGGCAGTATGCCTGTTCGCCACTGTACGACCTTATTTCCTGCATACATTCCAGCCCTTCCTGTATCTGTTCGGTTACGCCGCGCTTCACTTTATAATGCTGAACGAAGGCTTTGTGGAGCTGACGGCGCGACAACAGCAGGGTGGTTACGGCGAGCGGAACAACCCAAAAGAGGGCTAAAGCCAAGTGCCAGTTGTAGGAGAACATGCCCACGGCGATGATGACGACGCTCAGAGCCGACGCAAACAGCTGGGGAACAGCGTGCGAGAAGGTTTGCTCGAGCATCGTGCAGTCTTCCATCACGGTGGAGGTGAGGTCGGAAAGGTTGCGTTCGCCGAAGAAAGCGAGGGGCAGTCGGCGCAGCTTTTCTGCCACTCCGATGCGGCGTTGCGCACTCTCGTTGTAGACGGTGGTGTAGGTGCTGTCGTACTGAAAGCGAGCCAAGAAGAACATAAACACAGCCAAGAGCACTGCCACAAGCACATAGAACCACAGCGTGTGCGGCTCGGTGGAGGGCTTGGCGTCAATGTACTCCATAAGGAAGAAGAACAAATAGGTGGGCGGCAGCATCAATGCAAGGTTCATCAATGTAGAGCAGGCGATGCCTTTCCGCAAGTCTTTCGCTCCTTTCTCGGTAAGGGCGAACCGTTGTTGAAGATATTTAATCATAGTTTTATGTCCTTTCTGTTAGGTTTTATAGTTTCCATGCCACCGACTTCTGGTATTCGTTCCACATCTTATAATATAATGTGGCTTGCTCCATGAGTTGTTGGTGCGTACCCTGTTCGGCTATTCTGCCGTTGTCCACCACGACAATGTTGTCGGCATCTTGCACGGTGGTCAGTCGGTGGGCTATCATGAGCACGGTTTTTCCGCAAGTCAGGTGGGCAAATGCCTGCCTGATAAGGTGCTCGTTTTCGGGGTCGGCAAAGGCGGTAGCTTCGTCGAGCACCACGATGGGGGCGTTCTTGAGGATGGCACGGGCTAGGACGATACGCTGCTGTTCGCCGCCGGAGAGGTAGGTGCCTTCGGCCCCGATAACGGTGTCCAGACCTCGTGGCAGGCGGTCGATGATCTCACGGCTCTGCGAAAGGTCTACGGCACGGTTCACTTGTTCCATGGTTGCCTCGGGACTGCCGTAGCGTATGTTCTCCAAAATGGTGGTCTTGAACAGGCGGGTGTTCTGGAAGACGAACGACACGCTGCGCATCAGCGTTGCCTTATCCATGTGCCGAACATCGACGCCGCCAATGCTCAAAGTGCCTTCACGCACATCCCAAAAACGGGGAATGAGCCTTGCGATGGTGGTCTTTCCACTTCCGGACGCTCCCACCAGCGCTACCGTCTTTCCTTCGGGAATGGTGAGGCTGATGTGGCTCACGGCATCGCGCTCCGCTCCCTCATAGCGGAACGATACATTGCGCAGGCTGATGTCAAAGGCCGCTGCTTTCTCGGGATTGGAACTCTCGGGAAGCGGCGACGTAGCGGTGAGTTGCTCCAACCGGTCTACCGCTTCGTTTGCCAAAAAGAGGTTCTGGCTGAGGTGCATGGCTTTCATTACATTGGCTGCAATGACGGGTGCGATGAGCACATAGAGCACCATATCGGCAACGATGACCGCTGTTTCGCCGCCGTGCCCTATCATTATGATGCCCGTAGGCACCAGCAGAAAGGCGAAAGCATTGATGGTTACGGTGTAAGCAGACATGGGTGTGCGCCACGAAAGGGTGTATTTGATGACGAGGTCGCGGTAGTTGATGATGCTGTCGTGGAACCGCTTGAACGAGAATACCGTCTGTTGGAAGACTTTCACAACGGGTATTCCGCGCACGTACTCCACGGCTTCGGCACTCATTTTCTCCTGTGCGTCGAGGTACATACGCTGGAAATCGTTGTTCTTAGGGTTCATCATGTAGCCCATGATGCCGAAGGCGCACACTATCGGCATCATTGCGGCAATGCCCAACTGCCAGTCTACGGCAAGCAGAAGTACTATGATGCCTATCGGAGCCACCACGCTGCCTGCCACATCGGGCAGTATATGTGCCACGAAAGTGTGGGTCTGGCTCGAATCCTCGTCTATTATCTTGCGCATACGCCCCGTGTTCTGCGTGTCGAAAAAGCCCAACGGAACCCGCATCAGCCGTTCCATGGCAGTGCGCCGCATATTGGTTTCGATGCGGAAAGCGGAAAGATGCGAGAGCATGAGGGCGGCGAAATAGAGCAGAACATTCGCCACCGACACCACGAACGCCGCAATGGCATAGTCCCATACGGGCGTATCGGCAAGGTTTCCGTCGGCAGTGAGCAGCGTGCGCACCACCAACCACAGGAAAATAAAGGGTACGAGCGACAGCAGTCCGTTCACTGCCGACAGCACAACAGAGCAGGGAAGCAACAGTCTGCGCCCTCCCATGTAAGTCCCTAAGCGTTTGAGAATCTTTATCATATCTTTATTTATTTTTAACTTGAAGGAGTTGAAGAGTTACACTCCCTCACACTTTCATCAGTTCTTTCCAGCCCGCCATGCTATAAGCTACATATTGCTCGAGCGCACGCTCTATCTCCCGTTCCTCGTACTCATCGTGTTCCACAAGCTCAGAGAGAATACTCATCCAAGTGGAGCTGGCAATATGGAGGAAGAAAGGGGAAATATCGATGTTGATACCGGGATAACGCTCTTTCATCAGGCACAGATATTCCATGCCTATTCTCGTCTGATGCTCGATAATCCTTTCCTTATACCCGGCGAGGGAGGTGCTCTCGGCATGGAAGAGCAGCAGCCGGAGTTCGGGACGGAAGTTCTTCACGAGCGTCCTCATAGCCATGATGTATTCATCCTGGAACTTCCTCACGCTGAATACTTCAATGCTCAAGTGCTGTTCTTCGTTGTGCGACAGGAGATAACGATTGAGCGCGTCGATGAGCGGATGGAGCACTTCGCGGAACAGTTCGTCCTTACTACTGAAATAGTTGTATACATTTCCCACGGCAACACCTGCCTTGCGCGCCACCGTACGAATGGAGGTGCATCTTACGCCATGGGCGATGAACTCCTCGCGAGCTATCACGAGGAGACGCCGCCGTATGTCATCTTTCTGCGTCTGCATGTAGAATGGAATTTAGCAATAATGAACATTGTTCTGTTTCGGTCACAAAAAAAACGCACCGTTCTTCTTTTAAACGATGCGTCTGATAGGTTGGGAATCCATGTCCCGGCTGTATTTGGTGTTTGATTCTTGTCATAAGCCACAGTTTCATGCCGCAAAGATAGCAAATAAACAAACACTCTAAAATACCTAAAAATTGGTATTTCGCAAAGAATACATGGAACTTGATGGCAAGCGACGCCATCATTTCAACGGAACAGGCATTCATAAGGCGGCAGGGCGCAAAGCTCATGAGGAAATCGAGCCGGGCTCACGGAGGAATTACACACGGCTTGTAACACGATTACACGCTGCTTGTAACGACATTACAAGCCGTGTGTAACACCCCCGGAAGCCGTTTCCCGCGATGACACTCCCATCCGTGCGCCCGCCGAAAGACGGGCGGAGGCAAGGGGGCGTGGCCCTGCTGCCGACGATCCGGCTACTCCAGACAGCCGATAATCTCGCTGACCGAGGAGCAGCCATGCGCCTCGAGCCAGGCACCGAGCCCGTCTCTGACCTTGATCGTAACGGCAGGATCGAGGAAATTGGCCGTCCCGATTTCGATGGCGGTGGCTCCCGCCATGAGAAACTCGACGGCATCCTCGGCCGTGCAGATGCCCCCGAGGCCGATGACGGGAATCTTCACGGCCCTGGCCACCTGATAGACCATGCGGAGGGCGACGGGCTTCACGGCGGGTCCGCTCAGTCCGCCGGTCGCGATGCTCAATACGGGCCGGCGCCGCTCGATGTCTATCGCCATGCCCATCAGCGTATTGATGAGCGACACGCTGTCGGCTCCCTCGGCCTCGCAGGCCCGCGCGATGTCGGCAATATCCGTAACATTGGGCGAGAGCTTGACGATGAGGGTCTTGTGATAGCGGGCTCTGACGGCCCTGACCACCGACGACGCCCCCTCCGGGGTAACGCCAAAGGCCATGCCGCCCTGATGCACATTCGGGCAGGAAATGTTCAGTTCGATGGCAGGAATCCTGTCGAGCTCGTCGATGCGAGCGGCACACTCGGCATAATCCTCCGGCGAGTTTCCGCTCACATTCACGATCATATGCGTGTCGATGTCCTTTATCCGGGGGTAAATCTGCGTGCGGAAATAGTCCACGCCCTTGTTCTGGAGCCCCACGCAGTTCAGCATTCCCGAGGCGGTTTCCGCCATGCGGGGATAGTCGTTGCCCTCGCGCGCGCGCAGCGTAGTACCTTTTACGATAACGCCTCCCAAACCGTCAAGGGGCACGAAGTCGGCAAATTCCAAACCGTAGCCGAATGTGCCCGAGGCCGTCAGCACCGGATTCCTCAGCTCTAAATCATTTATCTTTACATGTAAGTCTACCATAACAACCTCCGAATATTAAACACTGGCCCTTCCTTGCATACGCAGAGGTTTCCCTCCGTGGTCTTCTCCACACAGCACAGGCAGGCCCCCAGTCCGCAAGCCATCATGTTCTCCAGCGAGGCCTCACACTCGATGCCGGACCGGCGGGAATACCGGGCCACGGAAAGCATCATCGGCTTGGGACCGCAAGTGGATATCCGGTCAAACCGGGAACCGAGCACGGAATGGTCGGTTACGAATCCCTTCTCGCCGAGGGAGCCGTCCTCCGTGGTAACACATACCTCTCCATACCTGGCGAACTCGTCTAACTCCAGTAAATCCGCAGCGGAACGGGCACCCAGAAGAAAGGTAGGACGGGCTCCGAACTCCCAAATCTTCTTCCCGAAATAGAGAAGAGGGGCTACGCCGACACCCCCGCCGATGAGCAGGAGACGCTCGTCAGGGGTTTGGGGCATCGTGAATCCGGTGCCCAGCGGCAGCACGCAGTTCAGCGCGTCGCCGACTTTCAGGCGGGCCATACGGCGCGTTCCCGCGCCAACGGCCGCCACCAAGAGCCACAATTCGTTGCGCTCCTCATCGAGAAAATTGATGGAAATAGGCCGACGGAGGAAAGTTTGAGGAGAATCGTCGACCTTGACCTCGACAAACTGACCCGGCATCATCTCAGGCAAAGGGGCGCTGTCGGTAAGCCTCAAAAGAACATATTTCTCATTTAAATGCTCAACGCCAACAACCCTCAAGTCAATACACGACTTCTTCATATATTCGTTTTGCAAGGATTTATATTGCAAAGGTAACGAATATTTTGGAGAATCTACTTCTTGGGAAGAAAAGATTCCCAAGTCTGGTCGTCAAAGAAAATTCTGATTTCTGTTATCTTTCGTTGCGGTCTGTCAATTATTTTCACAATCTCCTTAGGTGAGTTTTTCTGCCCGTCGACCACCGATGGAGTGGCAGGGGACAGCCCGAAATCGAGAACGGGCTCAAGAGGAGAAGTCTCTCCGGTTGAGTTTTCATTCGAGGATGAGTTTTTCTCATCCTGATACATGGGACCGGTACCGAACATCAACCAGTCGGTCGACACTCCCGGAAGCTTGGACTTCACAGCCTCCACAATATTTAATGTCGGCCTCGTCCTACCATTAAAGATACTGCTCAGTGTTGCCGGAGCAATACCAAGAAAATTTGCAAAAGTCTGTTGAGTCATGTGCTGACTCTTCATAAGTTCCAAAATTCTATCCTTCATTTTCCTAAACCTGCTCTAAAAATAGGTCCAAAAGCCGACTTCAGCTTGACTTTACAAAGATAAATCATTTTTTTGAGACTTACAACAAATTCCCGAATTATTTACTATTCCAAATATCCGATTCGAAAATCAACAAATTCAAATTACCAAACCAGCATCCGATTCGGTTTTGATTTTGATATGCAAACACGAATTTCAACAAAGAATCCTTTACAAAGAAGAAAAAGAAAGGATTCAGGAAAGTATACTGACTATAAATCAATTACTTACAGAACTCATACGGAAATCTATATAAAATATTCACTTTACTGTGCTATATAGACACCCAAAACCGTATATTCATATAGGATAACTCACTAAAACGATGATTATTAATGATTTAATGTCATGGCAGAAGAATGGATATTTATATAATTAAGTTATCCGAATCGTTATTTCGGATTACAAAACACGAATATAAGCGTTTGTAGATTTGTATATTTGTATAAATGTTGATTAAGAAATACAATACATTAACACCCGTTATACCACATTTATAAATCCAAAATACGCAAACTAAAACACAAAAGAAAGTTAACGATGAATTCTCTTCTTGCCGAATAGAGGTTTTTGGGAAATTTGGGCGAGTTTCAGGATTAGTGCTCAAGTGGATGTAAAAACGGCCCTATTTTTGAGGGTTAAAATGGCTTAACCTCCTCAAAAACAAAGGAGTTAAGGCAAAAAAAGGGGCTATGAGAAGTCGCGATTCTAGCTCAAAATAGAGGAAAAAACGGCATTTTTAGTGCAAAATGAAGAAAATTAGCTCCTTCATCAGGTCTCCGGGAGGAGTATTTGGGTTATCCAGACCCTTACTTTTGGCATCTATCTCTCTAAACTTATGAATGATCTGCATGGTCTTCATACCCGAATAATTTCTCATTCCGGTCATGTAGTCAGTAGCCGCCCACCCCGATCTCAAATCCAGAAACTGGGCTACAGAATCCCGGCTGGTTTTCTGCGGGGCATAATAAGCTATCATCAGATTCTGGAAATAATTGAAGAGCAGAGGCAGGAATGCATACAGGGAACCTGCCTTTGGGTTTTTGTCAAAGTATTTGATAATCTGATTTGCCTTGTAAATATTCCTGTTTACGATGGCATTTCTCAGTTCAAACGGATTGAAGTCCTTGCTCACCCCGATTTGTCTTTCCACGATTTCGGGGGTAACTCGCTTCTCCTCCGACAGAGAAATCAGGACCTTGTCTAGTTCGGAAATCAGCCTACTCAAATCCGTACCGATATGATCGGCCACCATAAATGCCGCTTTCGGGTCGATGGAGGCCCCGTGTTGCTTCAGGTAATTCTCCACAAACCGGGGAAGATCAGCCTCGCGCATTTTGTTGCTTTCAAACACCACCCCTACGGCAGCGGCCTTCGGAACGATCTTCTTACGCTTGTCGATGCTGCCATTCTTATGGCAAAGAACGAGAATCGTAGACGGGACGGGGCTATCGAGATACTTTTCAAGGGGCTCCGTAGCCTTCAGGTTCTGGGCTTCCTTCACGATAATCACGCGATATTGAGCCATCATGGGATATCCCTTGGCAAGGTCGACCAGTTGTGAAGCCGACACATCTGCCCCGAAAAGAACCGTCTGGTTGAAGTCGCGCTCTTCCGGCTGGAGCACATTTTCCGCTATATAGTCCGAAATCTTGTCGATATAATACGCCTCCTCGCCCATTAATATATAAATAGGTGAGAATTTGCGAGCCCTCAGGTCCCCCATGATGGAATCATATGTAGCGGATGCACTCTTTCTTTCAGCCATTGTCGAGGATTATCGATTATTTTTCCTACCTTTGTAAGGTATATGCAAAGATAATAAAATGATTCGATTAAACCTCCCTGATTTCCAAATAAAATTATCGGGCACGACGGAAAAGCCCGCCATCTGGGATGTCCTGCGCAGGAGATATGTCGCGCTGACCCCCGAAGAATGGGTAAGGCAGCACTTCGTCCATTACCTCATCGAGCACCGGGGCTATCCCTCTTCCCTACTCGCGAACGAGGTGAACCTGCAGGTGGGCAACGGCAAGAAGCTCCGCGCCGACACCGTGCTCTATGACACCAGGCTCCACCCCCGCATGATCATTGAATACAAGGCTCCCGACATCCCGCTCACGCAGAAGGCCTTCGAACAGGTCGGCGCATACAACCTGCTGCTGCATGTAGACTATCTCGTGGTCAGCAACGGCATGCAGAGCTACTGTTGCAAGATGGATTATGACCATCAAGAATATTTATATTTAGAAGAGATTCCAGACTATCAAAATATCCAACAGACATGACATTCAACGAATATCAGGAAGCAGCCGGCAAGACCTCCGTTTACCCCCGGGAGCTGCGCATGGTCTATCCGCTCATCGGCCTTGCGGGAGAAACCGGCGAGGTGGCCGAGAAAGTGAAGAAAACCATCCGAGACAACGACGGAGTCTTCGACGAGGACGAGAAACTCGAGATTGCCAAGGAGCTGGGGGATGTGCTGTGGTATGTCTCCGCCATTGCCGGAGACATGGGCTACCGGCTCGACGACATCGCACGGCTCAACCTCGAGAAAATCCAGTCGCGCGACGAGCGCGACATGCTCCACGGGAACGGCGACAATCGTTAATCTTCCTTATCACCTGCCCGAATCTGCAAAAAAGCAGTAGATTTGCAGGCAGTTATATTCCACAGACAAAACCAGCGGGGGCCTTCCGGGCCCCTCGCACAAAGACATCAGGACATGGCAACAGGCAAATGGATCGGCGGCTTCTTAGGATTCATCATGGGCGGAGGACCGCTCGGCGCACTGGCGGGCTTCGCCCTTGGCGCGCTCTTCGACGCAGGACTCAACTCCGTGAACACCGCCGACAACACCTCTTCAAGCGGCAACGCCCACGACGGCTATTCCCAAGACCGGCAACACACCTACCGGCAGCGCAGGACCTACGAGGGCGAGCGCAACAGCTTCCTCTTCTCCCTGCTCGTCCTGGCCTCCTACATCATCCGGGCCGACGGCAGGATCATGCACTCCGAGATGGAGCTCGTGAGGCAGTTCCTCCGCCGGAACTTCGGCGAGACTGCCGTGAAGCAGGGCGAGCAGATACTCCTCCGTCTCTTCGAGGAGGCGAAAAAGATGGGCTCCTACGAATACGGCGACACCATCCGCAAGTGCTGCCGGCAGATCGCGGCCAACATGAGCTACGGGCAGCGGCTGCAACTGCTCGACTTCCTGCTCATGATAGCCCGGGCCGACAGTCATGTCGATGCCTCCGAAATCGACGCGCTCAGGGAGGTGGCGCAGCATCTCAACCTCTCCGCGGCCGACCTCGACTCCATGCTCAACCTCGGGCAGAAAGACCTCGAGTCGGCCTACCGTGTGCTCGGCGTCGCCTCCACCGCAACCGACAGCCAGGTGAAGGACGCCTATCGGAGAATGGCCCTGCGCCACCATCCCGACCGTGTGGCCACCCTCGGGGAAGATATCAAGAAGGCGGCGGAAAAGAAATTTCAGGAAATCAACGACGCCAAGGAGCGCATCTACAGGGCCCGGGGCCTCTGAACAGCCGCAAGAAACATGAATAAAGAAAGATGCAACTGGGCGTGGAACCGCCATCCGGGAGTCTATCAGGACTATCACGACCATGTATGGGGCAATCCCGTGCACGACGACCGGCGCCACTATGAGTTTCTCCTGATGGAATGCCTGTCGTGCGGGCTCAGCTTCGAGCTGATGCTCCGCAAGCAGGAGGTTTTCCGCAAGTGTTTCGCCGACTTCGACTTCGAGCAAGTTTCGCGCTTCGGAGAGTCAGACATCGAGCGCATCATGGGCACCGAAGGCATGATCCGCTCCCGCCGGAAAATCGAGGCCGTGATCTCAAACGCCGCCTGCTTCATCAGGGTCAGGAACGAGTTCGGCAGCTTCGACCGCTATATTTGGTCGTTCACCCAAGGCAAAACGCTGGTCTACAAGTCGCACCAGGGCGAAGCTCCCGTCAGGAACGAGCTTTCCGACCTCGTGGCGAAAGACCTCCGGAAACGGGGATTCAGATATGTGGGCACCGTGATTACCTATTCTCACCTCCAGGCCATCGGCATCATCAACGACCACCAGCCGCACTGCTTCAGGCACGACGAGATCAACCGGGTGGCGGACATCGAGTTCCGCCCGTGAGGCCAGAAGCGCCCTGCCCTGTCGCCCCCATCCACCTCCCGGGGCCCATTTCCTCCCACCTCAAAAACAATCAAGCGGCAATATCCATAAGAAATGGCGGCTCCTAAAGGACACCGCCATTTCTTCCTGTGGACCTGGAGGGAAATGAACTTACCTATATCAGTCCTTGATATTCAGAAATTTAGCCGAACCTCAATTTTTACTGTAGCCAATCTGTAGCCATTTCAGATATTTTTGAGAGAACGCACAGAAGTAGCATAGACTTCTTGTTTTCGGGTTCAAAGTTACAAAAAGATGATACATCTTCCAAATATTTGACTAAAAATGTTTTAGAAAGCTTGTGGCTACAATTTTTCAGTGCATGGTGCAAGACCTATCTATATATAGGCTTGCACCGTGCACTGAAGAGCCTTGCCACTTGTGATATACTGCAGATAATCAATATATAAAATGGTATTATATTACCAGATAATGGTATTTTGATATTCCGTTAAAAGCTCATTTCATTAGGAACTTTGCAGCCATAATCATTATAGTTCAATGTATTATGGCAAACAAAAACAGCAACTCAGAACAAAAGGGACACCTGTACATCGGTTGTCCTACGCTTGAAACTTTAGCTCTTTCATGCGTCAATGCAAAAGATGCTGCTCATACAAGTAGCATCGAGTATTCAAATTTCCTAAAGGCTTGCAAAATGGAAAAGGACATCAGAATCAGCACATATCGGAAATGTGCAGCAGGTTTAGGAAAAGAAGTTCTAATCATACATCTGCCTTTGGGAACCATAGAGTCGATGACCAAACCCAAAGCCCATGTGAAGAATCTTTATGAAACAATTAAACTGGATGAACTGATCAAGGTTTTAATGAAGGTTATGCCAAGTGATGGAATGAAGATAGTGAACTTCATGGAAGAGTTCAAAGGGCATCTAACAAGACACGACAAGGAGAACCTGATGAACCCCTTTCTGTCAGCTATTGTAGAACTTTGCCAAAACTTACTTAATGATGATGGAAAACCATGAAACACGCTCCCTAATGGATGAGCTTCAAACTCTTCGCGAAGAGTTCAGGCAGATAGCCTGCTTTATCAGAGAGCTAAAGCGTGACTACTCTGTATTAGAAGAGAAAATAGAGTTAAGTACGGCAGATGTCTTGCATCTGCTTGGTATATCAAAGGCATCACTTGCCAGATGGCGGGAGGCTAACTCTATTCCTTACCGATATGTATCAAGTAATCATGTGGTCTATCCATTCAAGGGACTCTACCTTTCGGTAAAGACGGGCAGGGCTACATTCAAGGGCTTTCGCCGCTTGGAGGCATTACAACGTCTGAACGCCTACAAAGATGGTGTCCTTAAAGGCTACATGGGGGATTCTCAAACCTTATTTGAAGAATTATGAACATCAAAGAAGAAATACTAAGCCGAACGAACAAAGGACTGGAGGTGTTCTGCTTCTACATGCCCATCAACTTTGTACCCAAGCGCAACTTCCGTAATCCATTGTATGACGATAGGCGTGCATCATGCAATATCTACCTCGATAATAAGTCTGGCTGCTACCGCATGAAGGACTTTGGCAATGACGCCTACTCAGGTGATTGTTTCTGGTTTGCTGCAACTATGCTCGGTTTGGACGTGAGAAAAGATTTTATGAATGTTCTTGAAACAATCATCAGAGATTTACAACTCAATATTCGTCTTGAAGAAAGAAAAGAATACGGTAATAAGCGACCTGTCTTAATAAAACCTTCAAAGCAGCCTATATTACCTCCACCCGACCTTAATACTTCCATGACAAGCGAGAAGTGGTTTACATATATCGAACAGCCCTTTGGAGAAGAGGAACGAAATTATTGGCGACGATACGGCATTGATACCAGGACTTTGCTACGCTTCCATGTTAAATCATTAGCACGCTATGAATCCGTTTCAAGTCAGGGCAAGCCATTCTCACTTGTTTCTACGCGAGAAGAGCCTATGTTTGCTTATTGCCTTGGCAGGTTTGTGAAAGTTTATCGTCCCAATAGTAAATTGCGCTTCCTCTATGGAGGCAAGGAGGTGGATGACTATGTGTTTGGTTTTGAGCAGTTGCCCTGCAAAGGCGATATGATATTCATTACGGGGGGAGAGAAGGATGTGCTTTCACTCTCGGCTCATGGATTCAATGCCATCTGTTTCAACAGCGAGACAGCACAGATACCAGAGAATATCATTGAGGGACTATTGCTCCGTTTTCGACATCTAATTATATTGTATGATACGGATGAAACAGGATTAAGAGAAACTAAACGACAAGTCGAAGCTCTATCCAAGTTTAAGGTGCTTCACTTAACATTGCCCTTACAAGGCACAAAAACAGAAAAGGATATTTCCGATTACTTTGCCTTAGGCAATGGTTCGGAAGGTTTAAAGGCACTGCTTTCTGATATGTTTACCCAAATGTATGCACAGACGATGATGATATTGCAATCTTGTGAAATAGACTATGACAATCCTCCCGATGCCTCGAAGTCGGTGGTAGCAGTAAACGGCGTACCCCTCGGTACACAGGATAATCTGTTCTGCATCACTGGCGGAGAAGGAACAGGCAAAAGCAACTACATTGCTGCCATTCTTGCCGGTACTCTTGGTGCAGAACGCTTACAACCAGAACAAACTTTGGGATTGGAGGTAACCGCCAACCCCAAAAGATTAGCTGTACTCCATTACGACACAGAGCAATCAGAAGCACAGTTGCATAAGAATTTGGGGAAGACACTTCGTCGGGCAGGAGTCACGTCTGTACCAGAGTTCTACCATTCTCTTTATTTGGCTTCACTTTCTCGTAAAGATAGATTGAAAATTATTCGTGAGAGTATGGACTTGTTTCACCATAAGCACGGAGGAATACATCTTGTGGTAATTGACGGCATTGCAGACTTGATACGATCTGCCAATGACGAAACGGAGAGTATAGCCATTGTGGATGAACTCTATCGTTTGGCAGGAATCTATAATACTTGCATCATCTGTGTGCTCCATTTTGTCCCTAACGGTATTAAGTTGCGTGGACATATTGGTTCCGAATTACAGCGCAAGGCAGCAGGTATTCTCTCCATAGAGAAAGACGATAACCCTGAATATTCGGTTGTAAAAGCTCTGAAGGTGCGTGACGGCAGTCCGCTCGATGTGCCGATGATGCTTTTCGGCTGGGACAAAGATGCGGATATGCACGTCTATCGTGGAGAGAAGTCGAAAGAGGATAAAGAAAAGCGTAAGACGGATGAACTTTTGGCTGTTGTAAAATCAGCTTTCCATACCAAGCTAAGACTCTCATATCAAGAACTATGTGACGTATTGATGCGTGAAATGGAAATCAAAGACCGAACGGCAAAGAAGTACATTGCCTATATGAAAGAGCAGTGTATATTGTCGCAGGACGCAAGTGGTAACTATCAAAAGGGTGAGCTATGCCATACTTAGAACAGACAACAGAGAACGATTGGTGCAAGCGATTGTTTGACAGCTTGAGAGCTGTCGAGAGCAAACTCGACCAACTGCTTGTGATGAAAGAGCAATCTGTTGACACAACTATTCATCCGCCTCTTAAACCAGAGTATCTTGACATAATCGACGTGTCGAAGATTCTCAAAGTAGAGCAGAAAACCATTTACAATTGGGTATGGGCAGGAAAGATCCCATATCTCAAAGCGAATGGTAGACTGCTGTTTCTTCGTGACGAGATAGACGATATGCTTCATAAACGAGAATGTTGGTGATCAACAAGCAATTTGTTTATTGCCGAATTCTAACTTATGGCACATCTTAAAATAGACATGAATATGAAGAAGATAGTTAAATTTTAGGACAGTAAATCAACTATTAGTTTATTTATGGGAATTATTTTCAACCAATAAGCTATTATTTGAAATGATTTGCTTATCTTTGCGGTTGGAATAAATACAAGCAAGTAAACTATGAGTGTATCTACAGGTAACAAAATCAACCAAATGCTCCAATTAGGACAAAAAAACGGATTGTTGTTTGCTCAATGGCTAACAGGACGAGGATATTCCAGTCAGCTATTGAAAAGATACCGCATATCGGGATGGTTAACACCTCTATGTAGAGGTGTAATGTACCGTACTGGAGATAACCTATCTGCCTATGGTGCATTGCAGTCGTTTAATGAACAGTTAGGAAAGAAGTTCCGTATAGCTGCTCATTCTGCATTAGAGTTATGGGGCTTCAATCATTATGTGCCAATGGGTAAGCCATTGCTGGTGATAACTGCTACCAATGAGAGAATGCCTCAATGGATGAAGCTTAACGTATTCGACCGTGATTTTCATTTTTTCAAAACAGACGCATTTATGCAAGCACAAATAACGACTTTGTCTTATTTAGATTGGAATTTACTCGCGTCTACTCCAGAACAGGCTTTTATGGAATGCTTGTTACTATCGCCGCGGCAATACAACTACATGGACTTGTACTATATAATGGAACAGCTAACAACATTGCGTTCAGAGGTTGTTCAATCGTTATTGGAAACAACCAAGAACTATAAGATGAAGCGCCTATTCTTATATATGGCAGAAAAAGCAAACCATTATTGGTTTGAAGAATTAGACTTATCTAGGATAGATTTGGGAACTACAAAATTGCAGTTGGTAAAGTCGGGGGTATATCTCAGTAAGTATAAAATGACAATCCCCAGAGAATTGAACGACTATGAATAATCATCAGTATAAAAGTCAAGTGGCACTATTGGTACGCATCATGCCCTTGGTTTATAGAATCAAAGATTTTGCCGTACATGGTGGTACGGCTATCAACTTGTTTCATCAGAACATGCCACGGTATTCTGTGGATATAGATCTTACCTATATTCCCTTGGAGGCGCGTTCAACGAGCTTGGAACATATCAATCTGAATCTTCAAGACTTGAAAACGAGCATCGAACGAGCCGTACCGGGAATACATGTGGTACATAAAACAGATGTATGGAAACTGCAATGCACATACAATGGCACTACGGTGAAAATCGAAGTGAATGGCACCAAACGTGGCATACTTGGAGAAGCGGAAGTAATGAACCTCTGCCCAAAGGCGGAAGATGAGTTTCAAGCTAACTGTAAGGCACGCATCGTACCTTATCCACAACTATATGGAGGTAAGATAGCGGCTGCTCTCAGTCGCCAACACCCACGTGATTTGTTTGATTGCAAGTACATGAAAGACGAAACATTGGATGAAGTAAAAGACGGTTTGTTTCTGTGCTTACTGGGAAGCGACAAACCCATCATAGAATCACTTTGTCCTAATGACATTAATCAGGAGGAGGCTCTTGAACATCAGTTCAAAGGAATGACCGATATTCCTTTCACTTATAAGGATTATGAGTCCTCGCGTAACGACATTATCAGAAAGGTAAATGCCTGCCTTACCGATGAGGACAAAGACTTCATCATTTCTTTTGAAGAAGGCTCCCCGCAATGGGAACTATGTTGTGCTGGTGATTTGAGCAAATACCCATCCGTACAGTGGAAACTGCTCAATATCGAGAAACTAAAAAAGCAAAATCAAAAGAAGTTTCAAGAAGGAATTGATAAACTCAAAACTTTTTTTGAAAAAATGATGTAGGTATAATCCGAATATAAACACTACCTTTGCAACGTAAATAGTGCCGATAAGGACCTTTGTCGCTTTATTAGCACTCTAAAAAGGGGAAATGGGGCTGTGTACTTTGTCGATACAGTCCCTTTTCGGTGTATTAAAACTTCAAAATCTTATGGATCTCTGAATAGAGCATAATAAGAAAGAAGACTATCAGCTGCTTAAAAACAACTAATAGTCCTCTCTTTTAGTGGACTTGCGGAGAGTCGAACTCCGGTCCGCACAAGGAAACCATATGCTTTCTACATGCTTATTTCAGCCTTCTGTTTTCGAGTGTTGGCAAGACCTGAACCACCAACCAACACCTTATCCTCTAAATTTCATCTATGCATCGAGGCATACACAAACTATTTCCGATTTACCTGCACCGCTTGACCCTTAGATTCGGAACAACATCCTTGGAGCAGTGTCTCGTCGCATCACCTGGTGACGCAATAAAGCCAGTAATCTACTATGCTTCGATTAGGCAGCGAGAGCGTAATTGTTTTCGCCAATTAATTTTTTGGCCACTCAGATTTAGGAGGTAGCCGTCGAGCCTCCGCATGCTTACATACCATCTCATCTTGCCGTCAAATCCATACAAGCCCTCGGTATGTTCTGCAAAGTTACATATTATTTCTGAATTTGCTGAATGAGATTCGATAATTTTGTTGCAAATTTATTCTTTTAGATTCAAAATCTTACTTTATGACGTACTATTGTCTCTTTTGCACTGTGTTCTGAAACTGTATCAGGAGGATTTTGCAAGTCTGATTTTGGGGAGAGTTCTTCACCTCCTTCTTTGTCCGCAGTAATCGTCAAAGTGATTTTTCTGTCCAGCTCTGCCGACTGCCCTTTGAGCGAGCGAAGCTCGTCCTCTTTTCTCCATGAGCCATTGGCAATAGCGGTATAGATTTCCTTGTTTGCAGAAATCTTTTCTCGCTCCTTCTCATGGGATTCTATCACTTTCGGGATACGCTCCAAGGCATTAACGAAGTTCTCGCACGCAAGTTTCGGGTCGGTAGCCAACTTACCATTATTATAGGTATAGTAGATACTCTCCTGCCCTTTTACAAAGAAGCGGTTCACCGAACAGTCGAACAAGTCTTTGGAAGTACTCTCCGTCTTGACCATTATGGAAAAACCATAAACATCACCGATTTTGTTGTACTCTCCTTTGGTGCATGCTTTTTCGTCAATCTCTTGCAGACGGGCAGCAATGGCCTTGATGTCGGTACTGTCTTCCACGCCCTTGATAGTCAGTTTGTTAATGGGCTGCCCATCGGTATCACGTTCTAGACGCTGCTCAAATAGAGCTAAGTCTGACTGTGCCTCTTTGATTTTGTCCGAATGGAAGGACACTGAACTCTCAATCTCTGCCAACTTGCCGTTTGCTGCATCACGCTCACGGAGGAAGTTCTTACGCTCGGATTCCAGCGTGGCAATCTTCTTGTCGAGTTTGGCTTTCTCTAACAAGTCTGTATTACCGGATAGCACAGCAACATACTCTGAAAAGTTCATACCGCTATCCTCGTCCATCGAGCCCTCGTCAATGGTACGGCTGCCCAAAGTGTTTGTCTTGAGCTGGTTTATGAAAAGCTGCTTGTTGTGAAGCAAATTGAACTTATAGCTGTCCAGCGACCGTTCCACGGCATAGATAATCACATCGACCTTGTTGTCTGCAAATTCTTTGGCTATCAAATTGCCCTTGCGCACGGCTCGTCCGTTACGTTGCTCCAAATCAGAAGGTCGATCGGGTAGGTCAAGGGCATTACTGCCCTCTTCCCCCCTAAGAACCGTACTTGAGAGTTTCCCCTCATACGGCTCAAGCTTTTCTAAATCCCTATTCTTATATAGAGACCGGCTCATATTACTTCTTGTTGTTGTCATTGGATTTGCGGGATAATTTGAAACATTCGTCATGAACCAATAGGTTGCATTTTCGTCCGTTTTGGACGGTAGGCATCACATTCCATGCCTTGTGCGTGTTTATCGGCTCACCACATATTGGACATTTTCTACCCTGCTTTTCCCATAGGTGAAGCAAAGACTTACGCCCTTTCAGTGAAACAAGCATTTTCGACTTCATTCTTTGGTTGAAGTATAAACGACAGTCCACGTCAAACGGATTCATATCTCCTTTTATCTGCGTATATTGCAGAAAGGGGAACGAGGAAGTCAAAGTCAACAGTGCTAGTTGGTCTTCCTTTCCATTTGATTTCTTGAACTTGGCTGCAAAAGTCCAACTGTTACCTCGGATATTATGCCAATAGCGGTCTTTAATCCATCGCTTTCCTTTCTTGGAGTGGCGACGTTTAGCCCATTGCCATAGGGAGAGGAATATCTGATGGTCAATTCTGTGAAAGGAATCACGCGTTGCGCCATGCTGATAGTATGCTCCCCATCCTCGGATTTTAGCATTCAACATTCTGATTAAGGACTCCTGCCTGCAACCCTTGTTGCCTTTTATCACCTTACGAATATTCTCCATAAAGCGTTTTTCGGCTTTCTTGGTCGGCTTGGTCAATATTTCATTACCGTATTTGCGGATGTTGAAACCGAGAAAATCGAACCCGTCACGGACATTGGTTATCACAGTCTTTTCTTCTGATAAGGTTAAACCTCTTTCAGCCATGAATTCGGCAACCAATGGTTTGATTTCGTTCTCAAGCGTTTCCCTGTTCTCGCAGGTGATGATAAAATCATCGGCATAGCGTACCAAATTCACCATGGGGGAATAATGTTTCCCTTTTATGGTTCTTCTTTTATACCTCTCTGCGAGAACTTTCTGCAATCCATCCAATGCCATATTGGCAAGCGTCGGGGAGATTATACCTCCTTGTGGTGTACCCTCCTCCGTCGGGAACATCTGTTTGTTGAAGATATAGCCGCATTTCAACCATTTGCGGAGCATCGCCTTGTCCATAGGGATGTTGGCGAGTAGCCATTCGTGGCTGATATGGTCGAAGCATCCTTTGATGTCACCCTCCAAAATCCATTCGGGAGAATAGCCTTTTCGGAGAATATTATGGCATTGCATTACAGCGTCCATACAGCGGCGTTCCTTGCGGAACCCGTATGAACGAGTATCGGCTGTAGTTTCGGACACTGGTTCCAATGCCATGAGGTAGAGTGCTTGCATGGCTCTGTCTTTCATTGTCGGTATTCCCAATGGGCGCAGTTTGCCATTGCTCTTTTTGATGTGAACTCTTCTCAGGGGCTTCGGCTGATAGCCTCTGCGTCTGAGGTCGTTTATTGCTTGCATTTTTGTTTCGGGTTTATCCCATGTCTCCATGTCAACCCCAGGGGTGTTGCCACCTCCGTTAGAAGTTACTCTCTTTACGGCTAAGGCTTTTGCGTAAAAAGAGTGGGTCAGCGTCCACTGTAAGGCTTTCACCTTATTGTGTCTGCCGTCCTTTTGAGCCTTTACAATACGTGCTTGTAGCTTTCTGACAGCCAACTCTGCCTTGGTCCAGTCTATGCTGTCCCAAAGTGTCAGCTGATTGTCAGCAGGTGCACACGATGTTTTGTTTTCGTTCATTTGCATTCCTTCTTTTGAAAGTTCTAAAAGTTAATTGTAAAGAATTACCATTAGACAACAGTCGGGTATCTTGCCTCCCGAATATTGTCACAGAAGTCTGCCCACTTTCGTGTCGGGTGATGTCGCCCAAATCAACTCGTGATGTCGGCTCAATCCGTATCCGTTCCATTACAGAACGGCATTCGCTTTTTCTGTTATCTTATACCTGCACACCGTTCAGCTTCCATTGCTGTCAGCTTACCTGCCACTTTGACATGACAGGAGATATACAGGCTTACCATGTTCCACATAGATAACTAACGGATAGGTTAGGTTCTGTCTCATCCTCCGGCGGTGCTTATATCCGTGTAATCCTACCATGGAGAGGATTAACTGACCGCTTCCCTTTTGGGAAGAGTGTACCAGTATCTTACACTCATTTACGACATTACGAAGTTTACTAACAGTTCGCTTACGCTAACCATACTATCCAGCCTCGCCACTCTGCGGTATGATACTAACCGCACTTGACTTTCCCTCACGGTTCTGTCTTGTCCTTTCGGAAAGTGTACTTTGTCCCAACCGCTTAATACAACATTAAGGTGCATTGGTCGGTAGGCTACCGCTGACGGAACAGCGGGTTAAAGCTGATACTCGTAAGTATCATTCTAACAATTATCTATGCGACTTCATGTCGCACCCAAGGCGTGTCCAAATGATGAATAGCAACTGCGCGCTGCTGAGCGTTGACACCCGTGCCGAGCATGGAAGTAGAACCGAAGATGATACGGATGTCTCCACGATTCATTGCTTCGACCATCGCTTTCTTGGCTTTCTCATTCTTGCACTCCTGAATGAAGCGTATCTCGTAGGACGGGATATGATAATCTTCCACCAATTTACGCTTTACCTCCGAATAGATATTGAAATCTCCGCCGGGCTTGTAAGTCCCTAAATCAGAGAAAACGAACTGCGTCCCTTTCTGTGCATCGTACTTCTGATAATAGTCATTCAAGAGTTTCGCACAATGACTTGCCTTGTTGTCGATATGATCTGAGTACCCATTTTCATCAATCATGCGTAAATCAAGGCTCATCTTGCGCGCATAATCAGTCATTAAGAATTAAGGGAAGCAGGAGGAATTATAGGGAATGTAACTATTTGAAATAGTATCATTTAGCATTTTCTTACTGTTTTGATGGTAAGCGAAAACGAGCATCAAACAGCAGGAGTTCCGTTACCAAATCGTAACCCATCAAGGAAAAAGCAAAAAGGGGTTACGGATTGAATGTAAATTGTTGTCTTTTAGGTGTTTATTCCTCATCTTTCATTTTTCTGCATCGCTCATGAACACTTATTCATCTGTACCTTTGCAAGCAAAGGAAATTTTGAAAAAACGACAGAAAAAAATGAAGGAAAACAAACTGAAGGTATCGTTCTTCGTTCAGGCGAAACGAACCGACAAGAAAGGGCTTGTGCCTGTCATCGGGCGTATCTCGGTGGGTAGAACCCATTCGGGCTTCTCCACCAAGTGCAAGACTCCGATCGCTCTATGGGACAGCCGTAAGCAACGGCTCATCGGCAAGAGTGCAATGGCGGTGTCCGTCAATCAGAAACTCGGTGAATGCACCGCACTCATCCACGCACGCTTTCACGAACTCAGTGAAAGAGGAGAATGCTTTACCGCCACAGACGTGAGGGATGCCTATCAGGGGCAAATCCACCGCCAAGCCCTGCTTTTGGAGAGTTTCGGGGAGTATCTCACACAGACTAAGGAGCGTATAGGTATTGACCGAGCCTTGAAGACGTTCAAACTCCGTACCTACCAACTCTCCCTGCTCCGTGAGTATGTACAAAAGAAGCACAAGGTAAGCGATATTCCCCTTTCACAGTTGGACAAAACCTTTATCGAGGGCTTCGAGTATTATCTCACTATCGACCGCAAACAGAAACGCAGCAGCATATCGAGTACCTTATCCACCTTGCAGACTATAGTCCGCATGGCGGTAAAGAAAGGTGTGCTCGACTTCTATCCGTTCTTGGGCTACAGTTACGAGCGACCAAAGGGCGAGCCGAGAAGCATTACGAAGGAAGAACTTGAGCGCATCATCGAGTTAGAGATTGAATGGGAAAACTATCGTATTGTCCGTGATTTGTTCGTCTTCTCCTGCTTTTCAGGGCTGGCAATCTCCGACGTCCGTAATCTTCGGGAAGAAAACATCGTCACGGAAGAAGGTGAACTCTGCATCAAGGGCAGACGAATGAAGACCAAGACTCCGTATCGTGTACAAGTACTTCCCCCTGCACTGACTATCATGAATCGATATAGAGGAACAAGGGCTGGCTTTGTATTTGATGTCCCTACTACTGACGTCATCCATAATGGCATGCACCACATACAGAGAAACATCGGTATGGAAACTCCGCTGACCTTTCACATGGCAAGGCACACCTTTGCTTCGCTTATCACACTCTCGGCAGGTGTACCTATCGAAACGGTGAGCCGTATGCTCGGACACACCAACCTGAGAACAACACAAGTCTATGCAGTGGTTTCCTCCGAGAGAATCCATCGGGATATGCAGAAAGTACAGCAACGAATACAAGATACATTCACCTTAAAACTTTGAACTTATGGCACGCAGCACATTCAAGACACTCTTTTATATCAACCGCTCCAAAGAGAAAAAGAACGGCAAATGCCCGATTATGGGGCGCATCACCATAGACGGTGAGCAGGTGCAATACAGCACGGGAAAGGAAACCGCTCCCGAACTTTGGGACAGTCGCAAGGGACGGTGCAAGGGAACGAGCGAAGAAACAAAGGAAATCAACCGCTATTTGCAAACCAAAGAGGAACAAGCCAAAGGCAAGTACCAAGAAATAGTCTGGCAACGTGGTTATATCACGGCTGAAGTTCTGAAGCGTGAACTCATGGAAGAAGACAAGCCCAAAGGTTTTCTTTTGGAGGAAGCCCGACTATTTATTGAGGAAAAGCGTCCTTGTGTGGGAATAACGGTTGCCAAGCCGACCTTCGCCAACTACATCTATGCCACACAACTCATAGAGGGTTATCTGCGTGAACGCTTAGGATTAGAGGATATTCGTTACTCTCTGTTGGACTATGGCTTTATTGAGGGGCTGGACTTCTACCTCAAATCAGAACGCAATCTCTCTCTTGCCACCATTCAGATTGTGGTCATCTTCCTAAGAAAGCTCATCGGCATCGGTCAGCAGAAGAAGTGTATCCGCATTGATCCGTTTGCGGATTACAAGGCAGAACTCCCACACCGCACACGCAGGTATCTCACAACGGAAGAATTGCAGCGGGTATTGCAAACACCCATCATTGACAAACAATTCGAGCGAGCAAGACAACTCTTCCTTTTCTGTGCCTTCACCGGTTTGGCTCGTGTAGATATGCAACGGCTCATGCCGAAACACATCATCCATAATGCAGACGGTACGGAGGAAATCCGCATCAAAAGGCAGAAAACCAATGTGGAAGCGATTATCCCACTTCTGCCCATTGCCAAACAAATCCTTTCGCTCTATATCAAGGATAAGAAAGCGGACGACTTGATATTCCCCAATCTCACAATAAGGAAAGCATCCTTTGCATGTGTGAACATCGGGCAGATATGCCGGATAGATAAGGGCTTGACCTTTCACATGGCTCGCCACACATTCTCAACCACGATTTGCCTTTCCAATGGTATTTCGATGGAAACGCTCAGCAAGATGCTCGGACACAGCAATATCGGTACGACACAAATCTACGGAAAAATAACCGACCACAAGATACAGGAGGATATGACTGCACTCACCGATAGAGAGCATTCAGCCTTTGAAGGCTATTGTGAGTCAATCGCAAGGTAGAGTGCAGTGCAGCAACAAGCATAAAAAGGAAGTAATTGCCAAACATTTATTATTCACGATTAAAAACCAAACGATTATGAAAGAGAACAACAAACAGGAACTTTCCTACTTTCGATTGAAATTGGAAAGCTATATGAGTGAGCATCACCCCGAGAGATTGCAAGATACGGAGTTTATCACCGCACGGGCAGATATGGCTCTCACAGCTTACTGCGATGCCGTGGCGCAAGGCTTCACGCACCCCGAAGCGGAGAGCATGGCAAGCGAAGTCTTGTATCAGGGCTTGCACTTTTCCAAGTATGATACGCTTGTATCTGTGTTGGAGAACGAGTTTGAAAGGGAACTGCCTGCACCGCTCCCAGAGAAACTCGTACCTATACTGTTGTCGAACAAGGCTATTCAAACCATATTCGACAAGTTCGGTTTGACGGACACATTGGCTTCTGACGAGCAATACGACCGTCTTTACACCGAACTCACAGGCACGATAGTGCTGCTCACCAAGAGTAATCATCTGCCAATAGTCGGTCAGACGGAGGAGGTAAGCCAAAAGACGTTGTAAGCGAAGGCATACGCAAAGTCCCTGAAGCCGTTTCTTATCGTGCAAAGGTACAACGGTAGCCAATCTGCCCTGACAAGGTCAAGTCCTGCGGATGGAGAGAAGAATCTCCACCGCAGGATTTTTCTGTTTCAAGTTGGTATTGCCATATTCAATATCCGTGCGGTCGTATTCATCTCTCCCAACCTTGCAGGGCAGGGCTGCCGTAAGAGAGTATAAGCACGACAAGAAAACGGCATACTCAGGCTCTTTGGACGCAAAGCGTAACAACCAACAACAGATAGGACTGACGATAATACGGACAATCTGTTGTTTGTACAATTTGTTGTCATGACTATCTGTTGTCAAAACTATATATCGTCAAAATAATCTATCGATAAAACTATCTATCGACACTTCGACATCTCGATTTGTCGAACTATTGATTCATCGATAAAACAACAAAAATAATAAAAGGAACGAGCCGGCACCTCATCTCATTACCGCAATAACACAGATGGATTTCCTTTGGCTTTTCTCTTGTTTTCTCTCTATTTCCCTGCTTATCCTCATTTCTTGCAGCGGTGCTTCCGAGGGTTTACTTTTGCACTCGATAAGTACGGCAATGGACTGCATAACAGTTTGTTTGCCGAGTAACAATAAAGTAATCAAAACAAAATTAAGGCAATGAAACTCATTATCATCGACCGCAAAGCGTGGGAGCGACACCACTCCGAATTTGCAGACTTTATCCACAGTATCGAACAACTCATCGGCAATCCGCCAGAGACCGAGCAATGGCTCGACAACGAAGCCGTGTGCAAGCGTTTGGGCATCAGCAAACGTACCCTGCAATCCTATCGAGATACGGGAAAAATCCCTTTTTCAATGATTGGACACAAGTGTTATTACAAGGAGAGCGACATCACGGAGTTACTGAACGCAAACAATGAATGAACTCAAACAATGAATGAACTATGGAAGAGAATGAAATTATTACGCAGCAAGCCCCACAAATGCAGATATTTTCGCAACTGATGGAGGGTACATTGAAGAAATTGGAGCGTTATTGCGCCACAGTACGTCCGATGTTGGGCGGAGAGGTCTACCTTATAGGCGAGGAGGTTTGCAAACTTTTACGGTTGAGTCCTCGCACACTTCAGGACTATCGGAACAATGGTACGATTGCCTACTGCAAAATCGGGGGAAAGATACTCTACAAGCAGAGCGACATACAAGCCATGCTTGAAAAACACTATTACCCAATACCAAAGAAGTGAGGCTAATAAGACAAAATGTGTCGCAAGCAGTCATAACCGAAGTCAAGGGTATAGTCAAGAATTCAAATGGTCAGTAAGTTAGTTTTAACTCTGGTCAAGATTGACTTACTGACCAAATTACAGACTTAACTCAGTTGATAAGTCAAGAAGTTAATAAGTCGAATGGTCGATAGATCAATTGTTCGACAGGTCGATAAGTTAATAAGTCGTCAAGTCTGAACTTCGGTCAGAAAATATCAGTAGGTAATACCAACTACAAATGTATCATTTCTTGCTACAGCAAGGTGTGTCTTTGTCCCACAAATTGCCATTTGTCCCACAAAGACCCTTGCCCCGAAGGGGGATTAAATCACTCCAAAGTTGTGATTAAAAACAATGAAAAGACAGAAATCCAAGAAGCCCGATAGCAGACGTGCCACCTGCCCACGATGGGACAGATGGCACATCAGGATACCTAATTCTGAAGACCAGCAGAAAGTTTTAGACCTCTACCGAAGGTCTGGTGCTGCATCAAAAAGTGATTTTGTCCGAGCAAGACTCTTGGGAGAATCTTTTAAGGTTATCGTAGAAACCCCCTTGGCAGCTCCTTACTTAGAGAGGCTTTCGAAAATCGTTGCCTTGACGAATAAGATAGGTATACTTTACAATGAAGCCGTGAAAGTCCTCAATGCTTATCATTCTATCGCCACTGCTCAACGAATGCTAGATAAACTCGAAACCTATTCCCAAGCTCTTATCAGACTGCAACAGCAAGCCGCGCAATTGACAGAATTGTTTGAGAGAAGACAGAATTGAAGGCTGATAAATCATAATTTAGCGACACCTGATTATTCATCAGCAATGGTAACAGTTCGTCGCGCTGCTTAGTTAGATTTTCATTTTCCTTCTGAATCTCCAGCTGCTTATCATTGATGGCAGAAATTCTTTCTTCCCATGTGTCTAATAGCTCATCATTAGGTTTTAGAATTGGGAACTTCAAAACATCTTCGCGAGAAACCTCTTTGAAAGTTGTTCCTGTGCCTAATTGCTCAATCTGTTTTATGTGAGCTTGTATATAATAATACAAATAAGTCGCTTCATTATCGTTTTTGGGAACAAAACTCTTGAAGCCCTGATTGGTAGACAATTCTGTTTTTGCAATAGCCAACAAACCAATGGGGGCTCTACTTGACATCAATACAGTATTTGATGGAAGAAGATGGGTGCTGCATGATTCGTAACCTTTATTAGAAATGTTACGTTCCCCTTGATATATGAACTTTTGCTGTTGATTAGACAAGTCTTTTGGTGTAATCCAAACGACATCACCACCGTAGTTTTCTTCGTCGGCGGTCGACGGTGTTGCGCCGTTATACACTTCTACAACATCATCTATGGTCTTAACAGCCCATGAAGATGGAATATCTCGTTTTAGTTTCTCATTCCAAGCCATCTTGCCACCACTGGATTTGTATGGTTTTCCATTCTCATCTGGGAAATCAAACTGCACAAACCAGTAGTCATATAGTTGCTTTGCAAGGGCTTCTAAATTATGATTTAATCTTTCTATGTTCTCCGAAGTTTTCGTTATTATGGTATGTCACCAAAATAATAATTAGATGAAAGAGAAAATAATAGAGAACATTCTTGCCGAGATGTCTAATATTTTGGATATAAGGCAACAAACAAGATTGCGAGAAGTATTGAAAACCACCTTTGAGCAAGTGGTAATGATGCCAGCTGAAAGTGAAGAGCAACAACGAGAGCAAGCTAATGGTGAACTACTGCAAGCCTTTATCTCTGCCAAGAAAATAGAGGGTTGTTCAGATAAAACGTTGTGCTATTACCAATCGTCCATAGAAGCCTTATTGAGAAGTGAACAAAAACGAATAGGTGAACTCGAAACAAACGACATTCGCTCCTATCTTGCTCGCTATCAAGAAGAACGTGACTCAAGCAGAGTTACGATAGACAACCTGAGACGCATATTTTCCAGCTTCTTTGCGTGGATGGAGGATGAAGACTATATCGCTAAAAGCCCTGTACGCCGTATTCACAAAGTGCGTACTGAAAGCCTTGTCAAAGAAATAATAAGCGATGAACACATGGAGGTGTTGCGTGATACCTGCTGTGAAATCAGAGACTTGGCGATGATAGATTTGCTGGCCTCTACGGGGATGCGTGTAGGCGAGTTAGTAAAGATGAACTGTGAAGACATAGATTTTCACGAACGCCAATGTGTTGTCTTTGGCAAGGGCAACAAGGAGAGAGAAGTCTATTTTAACGCACGGACAAAAATACATCTTAAACGGTATCTTGAAAGTCGAACAGACAAGAACCCTGCCCTGTTCGTATCTCTGTCCTTACCCCACAACAGGCTGACTATAGGAGGGGTAGAAACACGTTTACGGCAACTTGGTAAGCGTGCAGGGCTGAACAAGGTGCATCCGCACAAGTTTCGTCGCACCTTAGCTACGATGGCTATTGACAAAGGAATGCCTATTGAACAGGTGCAGCGGCTATTAGGACATGTAAAGATTGATACTACCCTACATTACGCTATGGTAAATCAAGTAAATGTAAAAATGGCACACCGAAAGTATATAGGCTGATAGTTGGCATTTTATCTTTGATTTCTTCGCCATTTTGCTTTGGGAACTGTATCTTTGCAGTAAAATAGGAGCAAAAATGAAGTTATCAGAGATTATTGATGTTTTTATAGCAGGAGATTGGGGCAATGAGTCTCCAAGTTTAGAAGCCCCTCATGCAGTTTCTTGCGTGAGAGGAGCAGACATCGTGCCCATAAGTAACAATGAATTTGCCAATATTCCCCTTCGTTATGTCTCTGAGCACTCATTTCAACAGAAATTGCTACAGGTAGGAGATATTGTTATAGAGAAATCAGGAGGAAGCCCCACCCAATCAACAGGACGTGCCGTGTATATCTCTCAAGCCCTGCTCTCCGCATCAAAGGATGTTGTTTGTTCTAATTTCTGCGTTGCTTTTAGAGTAAAAGAGGGATGGAACTCATTCTTTATCTATCAATATTGGCAGTATCTGTATAATAGTGGTGTGTTTTTTAACTTTGAAGGGAAAACATCAGGTATAAAGAACCTCCAATTGGATATAGCCCTCTCTGCCATAGAGATTGAGCCATATCCAATTAAAAAGCAAATATCCATAGCCAACTGCTTAGAAACTTTTGATGAGAAAATTACCCTTAATCGTGCGCTAAATCATAATTTAGAAGCGATAGCAAAGCAGCTTTACGATTATTGGTTTGTGCAGTTCGACTTTCCCAACACTGAGGGCAAGCCGTACAAAAGTAGCGGTGGAAAGATGGTGTGGAATGAGAAGTTGAAGCGTGAAATACCAGAGGAATGGCATTGTGGAAATCTCTTTGAGATTGCAACATTTACCAATGGCTTAGCTTGCCAGAAGTTCAGACCGAAAGATGGCGAAGTACCATTGCCTGTTATCAAAATACGGGAAATGCACGATGGCATATCTTCTGATACAGAAGAAGTCTCGCCTAATATACCCGAATCGGTAAAGGTATATAATGGCGATGTGCTGTTTTCATGGTCAGCATCATTGGAAGTTATGCTTTGGGCTTGTGGTCTTGGCGGACTTAATCAGCACATCTTTAAGGTTACATCTGCTAATGACTTCCCAAAGTCATTTTACTACTTTCAACTTTTGAATTACGTGGATGTCTTCAAGAAAATGGCAGAAGCGAGAAAAACAACGATGGGGCATATTACGCAAGACCATCTACAGCAAAGTACAATCGCCATTCCTGATAACAAAGACATTGTAGACAAATTCGAGAAACGAATATCTCCCATCTTTGCACAGATGGTCAAACTACAAGAAGAAATACAACAATTATCTAAGCAGCGAGACGCATTCTTGCCACTTCTAATGAACGGTCAAGTGTCGGTAAATTATGATTTATCGCACGATTGATTTCTATTTTACGGTCGAGATTTGCGAGCATGGATCCGATGCGTTTTTGCTCATTCAATGTTGGGAGAGCAACATCTACACTTAGCAATATATCCGGATTGATGCGTTTATGGCTTCCTGATGTATTGCTATTTATTCCGCAAAGGTAATTAGTCAAGTAATCAGATGCTAACAAATAGTAGCAGTATTGATAATCTATAAGATCTTCATTTATTACCAATGGTAGAAATTCTGTAGAACACAATTTGTTGGGAATATTATTATTAATTCTCCATATACGCTTAAATCGAACATTCAGTTTGTTAAAAAGAATGCAACGAGTGGGTACTACATATTTATTACTTTGAATAGTTTCACTTCCTGCAGTTTCAGGCTCTTGACCATCATCAAAAGAAGGCAGACTATAGAGTTTATAAGTTATTCCTGCTTGTGGGATTACAGACATGGATGAGATAGATAAAACTTCTCCGAGCTTAGATTTCTTCATTGTCGTTTAGATTAAAAGGGAAGCCCGTCATCAGAAATCGCCTCAGGCTTATTATCAACTGGTGGATAATTAGATTTATAGAAATTGAGGAGAAATAAACCAACAGTGGTTGTTGCATTGACGACAAAGTAAGCATATACTGCATCTTTAATCATTAAATCTCCATCAGTTTTTCCATGAAATTCCGTCTTATCGCTACGTAAATCCTCTATCGCTTTCCCTGCATTTATTAGAGAACTGGCTAAAGTCTTTATCTCTTTGGGGAGATTCTCATTACTCTGCAATCCGAATGCCTTGCAGATATTCCCAATGAGTTTTGTCAGGGTCTCTTTTTCACCCCATGTTACATTTATTCTTGAATCCTTCAGAATCTCCTTAATAATGCTTTCAAGAGCTGAATTTGCTAATCCGATAGCAAGGCTTGGATCTGTCTCTACATTTCTAAATGCCTTTTCAAAGGTTAGGCTTGCTGTTTCATAACTGGACTTTAATTCATTTTTGAAAGTTGGTACGCTTGGGATATAATCAGGAGTTTCTATCCCCAAATCAATTGCAATCTTCAGTAATGTTTCGCCATCAACATTATGGAGTGTCTTTGAAGCATCAATTTTCTTTTTTGCCTCGTCTCTATAGTATATGTGGAAGTTCTCCCAGAAATAATTAAAATCATCGTGTTCCTCTTGATGCCATTTATTCAGATATGCTTCCACATTTTCATAACTTGTAAATTGTTTAAATAGGCTGTCATTTATCTTTTGAACAATATCCATTTGATATTTTGGAGAGATACTTTCAATCATAGCAATTTCTTTAATTCGTCAATACTTGGCAGAGCTTTACGCAGTTTCTCAGGCATTTCTGCGGATGTCTTATAGGTTGCCACTCCCATAGGCTTGTCATATTGGCGCACCATATACTCTGCGTAATTCTTGTTTGCGCTTCGGCAAAGCACAATGCCTATCGTTGGGTTTTCATGCGGTTTGCGTATCTTGTCGTCAGCAATGGCAAGATAGGCATTGAGCTGTCCAAGATAGGAGGTTTTGAACTCTCCTGTTTTCAATTCGATTACAACCAAAGCATTGAGTTCTCGATTAAAGAATACGAGGTCGGGGAAATGCTCCACGCCATATATCTCCATACGATATTGATTGCCTACAAACGCAAAGTCGTGCCCAAAGGTCATAATAAACTTCTTGATATTGTGGATGATTTGCTGTTCCACCACACGCTCGTCTATATCCGCGGCATCACGTTCTCCTATTTCCTCAACATTGATGAAGTTTAGCAGATACTCATCCTTAAACGCCATAACCGCCTTACGTGCCAAATCTCCTTTACTGATAGTGGCTGTAAAGTTGTTGGGTATATCGGACTGATGGTGGTAGTCGTCGTTAGCCATCGCCTTCTTCAGAGTTTCCACTGACATGTGTTCCTCGGCACAGCGATGGATATAGTACAAACGTTCATCAAACGACTTAACTTTGGCAAGAATACGTGAGTGATGGGTGAATGGAACCTTGAAAAAATCGTCTATTGGAAAACCTGCCGAATTTGTGAATTGCAATTCACGAATTGGCAACTGGAAATCTTCGGTATTATCTAAATCGTGAATCGCAATTAACGATTTATCCTTTTCTTCTTCGGCTTCCACAGATGTAGCATCCAATTCTTTCCATTCTTCATAGAAGATACGCATCAGTTTAAGACTATCTGCTGAATATCCTCGCAGTCCTGGCAGTAATTGGCGCAATCGGGTACTTATAGCTTCCAATGCACCGGTCCCCCAAACTCCTTGTCGAGTGTTAGCCGAAACATATTTGCCCACACTGAAATAGGTTGCCAACTGAATGCGATTAACACCTTTGGCTGCTTCATACTGTCCTTGCAGAATAGCGTTCTTTATGGTTTCAGCCGCAATTTCGTATGCTTGTGATATATGATGTTGCTCCATAATCTATTTTACTCGTTAAATTTCAAACTATCCAACTGGCGCATGATTTCGTTTTCAAGCCTGTGGCTTTCGGCAAACTGTTCTGTAAGCGTCTGACGGAAAGAAGCTATGCGAGCCTTGAATTCTTCTTCGGTAATATCCACATAGTCAATCTTGATGTCAAAATACTGACCTGCGGAGAAACTATAGCCCTTTTCTTTAATCTCGTCAAATGAAGGTGTAACAGAGAAATCCTCTACGGCTTCTTTGTTGCGGAAAGTTTCTACGATTTTATCTATTTCCTCTGCACGTAATTTTGTTTTCTGTATGCCATTGTCTTTAATAGTCTCTCCAAGCTTGCTTGCATCTATCAATACAGGTTTATCCACTCCTGACTTGTCAATGAAAACAACGCTTACATTTGTTCCTGTATTGGCAAAGATATTACTTGGCATACTCACAACGCCACGCAAAATAGATTTTTCTCCATCTACCAAATGCTTATGAATTTTGTAAGCGATACCGCTCTTGGCTGTGATGAATCCCGTAGGGACAACGATAGCCGCTTTGCCATCATCTTTCAGACTGTAAAGCAAATGTTGGAAGAAACAGAGATAAATCTCCATCCCCGCCTTGTTCTTGTTGGGGATATTGGACACCCCAGCGAAGAAACGGCCCTTATAGGTGTCGTTCTTCAAATCGCTATGATAGTCGGAGAAGTCGAGTTTGAAAGGTGGATTGCTGACTATATAGTCAAACTTCCGCAAAGATCCATCCTCGTTCTTATGGAACGGGTGTTTCAATGTATTGCCCTGTATGACATGTGTGAGCGAGTGGCTCATGCTGTTGAGTATCAGGTTCAGCATCATCATCGTAGAAGACTTGTCGCTGATGTCCTGTGTGTAAACCGTACAGTTCTGCTCACCTATAGCATGAGCCAAGGCGATAACCAATGTACCCGTTCCAGCGGAGGGGTCGTAGCAGGTAACACTTCTCACATCTTCAGATGGGGCAACAAGCAGTTTTGCCATGATTGCGGCAATGGAGTGAGGGGTGTAGTATTCAGCATAGTTACCCCCACCATTGGCATTGTAATCCTTGATAAGGTATTCGAATATCGTAGAGAAGAAATCATAGCCTGCTTCAAAAGCATTCTCGAAGGAGAAACTTGCTACATCGCCAATTAGTGAACGACAGAAAGCATTTTTCTTGTTCGTACCACCAGACACCACATCTGAAATAGGCTTCATAATGGATATTCTCGTTTCGTCCTCATTGAGAATATAGAAAATCTCCTCATTTTCATTGGCGATACTCTCCAATGTGGAATCAAACAGCTCCGCAAACTTATCCTCATTCTGCCTTTTGGCAAGGAAAGGTATCAGATGTTCTTTTTTCAGAATGATAGTGTCAAACATACTGTCGCACATTTCCTCGTATTCATCTTCGGTCATAGCATCCAAAGCCGCAAAGAAATCATCAGCCGTTGCCAAATCAGGCTTTTCTTTCTTTGCCTCGTAAATAAACTTGTCGTTGAGGAACTTATAAAGGAAAGTTTCTACGATGACTACATATTCGTTGCCACTTCCTGCCAAGCCGTTATTGGTTGTAGTACTCTTCAATCTGTCAATAAGAGCATACGTTTGCTGTTTTATATCTTCTATATTGCTCATGTTTTTATCTTGTTACTTGGTATTCTCTGTTGATAACCTCACTTACATATTTCCGAACTTCACGGTCGGTGTTGATTTGCCCTTCTTTGAAATGGCGTGTAACATATGTAAGTATGTTTCTCTTGAAGTAAGCGGGTACTTCAAGTATTGCCTGATTATGGAAATACACATCATCCACATCATCCTTGATGGCAAGGAGGATAACGGTCATTTTCTCTTTTTCTTCTGTCCAAGCATAATTACGAGGCGATGTCTTATGCTCAATCTCTTCCTTGTCTTTTTCTTTCAGGCGTTTCTCCACTCGCACGAACTTTGTATCACCATTATATTTAATGGCTTCCAAGGCATCACGCTCGTTCAATCGCTTGATGCGCTTCAAAATATCATTGACATTCTGGACTTTATCGTGCATATTGAACTCTTCCTGTGATTCCATTTCCTTCCTGCGGAAAAGTCTGAGAAACTCTTCCAAAATGGAGCGGTATTCAGGGTCTTCGGTATCCATACATGCTTGCAACTGTCTACGTGCATGCTCTACCGACTGCCTGTATTGCTCCTGTATCTCCAACTCTCCCTCTCCCCGTTTCTCAAAGGAGAACTCGATGTTCTCTAAAGCCACGTTAAGAAGTTGGCGAGTATTGGATTTCTTGTCAGCATTATCAATAAAGCCCAGCAAGTCCAAACGATTTCGGGCAGCTTTTATTAAGTTGTGGATGTCACTAATTTCAACGACAGCCTCTGCCTCAGAACCTTGTGCGGTAAGCATATTCTGCAAGCTGCGCATATCTTCAAGTGAACGCACAATGCTGCGGACCACTTCTCGGTCGTCCTCCATGTTGAGTTGTCGGGAGAATATCTCAGGATTCCCCAACTCGTAGGGGTCAAGCACTTTTCTTGCCTCATCAACTCTTGATTTGGCTTCCTCCATAGTTACAAGAAGCCGGTCGGTATGCTTGAGGTTGTCTTTCCCTACCTCATGCTCAAGCTCCTCTTGGTATTCTCGGTTGGTCTTGCTGTATTCCTCCTCTATGTTGGCAAAGTCCACCACATAGCCATACTTCATTTCTTTGTAAGGTCGATTGACACGGGTCAGCGTCTGGAGCAGGTTGTGCTCCTTAACCATACGGTGCAGGTAGAGCTTCTTTAGACGAGGTGCATCAAAACCCGTTTGAAGCATTTGAAACACAATAAGCAAATCTATCTTACCGTCTTTGAAAAGTTCTATCCACTTTGCTCTTGTTTCCTTGTCAAAACTGTCATAGGTTATCAGTGCCGCACGATAGCAGCTTTTTCTGCAAGGGGTCTTCTTGATCTCCATCTCTCCTGCGCTAATACTGCGATATACCGTTGCTCCATCCTCGTCCCTTTCATTGTCAAGTTCGGTTTCATCGGCATACTTTTCAAGGAAAAGCCTGTACATCATTTGCGCTTGCTCCTTGCTGTTGCATACCACCATACCACCCAAAGTGTTGTCTTCGTTTTTGATACGAAACTGCTGCAAATCATTTATCACATAGTCAAGGAGTGGCTGAACGTATGTTCTGTGTGCATATACATCGCTTTCCTTAACGCTATGAGCCTTTACGCGAATGCTGTTCAAAGCCTCTTGCAACCTGATTTTGTAATTGGAGCCAATATCTTCCCGTATCAGGCGACGCGTATAGCCGTCCGCAATGGAGGCATTGTAGAAATAAGTGTGTATGTAATCTCCAAAAATGTTTTTCGTGTTGTATTCCTTGCTGATGATAGGTGTACCCGTCAAAGCTATTTTCACAGCATTGCTGTCGCTGGATATAAGATTTTTCAGGAAACATCCATCAGGACTGTAATTGCGGTGCGCCTCATCAATGAAGTAGATGCGCTGCACAGGGACATTATAGGCGTTCTTTGGCAAAGCCTTTGAGTCGTTGGAAAACTTTTGTATATTCACGACGGTTATCTCTGGCTTGCCCTCTCTGTTCTGTGTGGTCAATCCACTGCTGATAATCTTTGCGAAATCATCTTTTGTTTGCACCGAATTGACTTTGAGCCCCCTATATGAAAACTCTCTTTGGGCTTGTATCATCAAGTCCAAACGGTCAACAATGAAAAAGAATTGGGGAACAATCCCTTTCGAGGAATAATAGTCCGTCAGATACTTTACGTTGTAAAAAGACAAGGCAGTCTTGCCACTTCCTTGCGTGTGCCAAATAATACCCTTTGTCTTTCCAGCTTCCAAATGGCGTTCAATGGCTTTGGTCGCAAACAGTTGCGGATAGCGCATAATATGCTTTTGGAGTCCATTTGTGTAATCCACATAGGCAATGCCGTATTTCAACAGAAAGTGGAAGCGATTGAAAGAGAACAGACTGTCGCACATACGCTTGGTTGGGGTATTGGCAAGGCAATTTGTTTTGTACTCACTGCTGTTCTTGTATTGAGGCACATTGTTGTCACGCAACAGGATTTCCTCCTCTTGCAGGGTTACTTGCCGAATGTGCCGTTCTATGGGAAAGCTGTCCTGTCCTTCCTCACGGAAACAGTTGTATCTGGTGTTTTTCTTACCGATTGTGGCATAAAAAGCACCGATAGTTGGAGTTACCTCGTTGTTGTCGTATTCCATATCGTTGCTGAATACCATAATTTGGGTAAGGTTAAGAAAACGCCTGTATTTAGAATTTACGAAGCGTTGTTTCATACGGTCAGTTTCCGCCTGTATTCCTTTATGATTGTTTTCTTTCTTTACTTCAATAAAAGCCAAAGGCAACCCATTAACAAAAAGGGTAATGTCCGGGCGATAGTTGTCACTATCCTTATCGCCACATGTCATTTCTGTAGCGACTTGGAAAGTATTGTTCTTGTAGAAATTTACAGGTGAGGACAAGTCTATAATTCGCTCACCTGTATTGAGCAGGATTTCATTATAGAATTGTCGTCCCAAATCATCATTCATTAGTGAAGACTGTATTTTTGCAAGCAGCTTTCCAGCCGTTCCGTTTTCTACATTTGGATTGAGCTTATTGTAGGCTTCCGTGAAATAGTCTGTCAGAATATTCGTGAGAGGGTCAAACTCCGTCTTAGGAGCAATGATATACTTTGTTTTCAGACCTTTAAGGGAAACATACTTGAATCCCATGCCCATAAGGTGCATAAGAGTTGGAAATTTCACTCTGCTGTCTTCGCTGAAAACCGACTTTGATATTATTTCTTCCATACCTGCTTACTTATTTGTCGACAATTAAGTCCTTGATATTCACGGATAGATATTCAGCAATTTTATTCAGCAAGTCCAAGGAGGGCTGTTTGCGATTGCTGCAATACGCATTGATTGTGCTGAAACTCTTGCCAAGTTCCTTTGCCAATTGCGTTTGGGAAACTTCTTTTTCCACAAGCACGAGTTTTATTCTGTTCAGTTTCATCTTCTGGGCCTTTGATTAACAATTATCAAGTGCAAAGATAACAATTCTATTTCACTAAACCGCTTGTTTTGTGCTATATTTATGGCTGTATGCTATCTTTTTAGCCGTTTGTAGTTATTGGAAAGTAAAAAATATGGAGCAACAAGTTTTTTTCTTCAATCCTTACAGCTTTTCGTCGGGAAATGATTATCTTTGCGCCATAAGATTGAGTGTTCTTTGAGGCAATGCAGAATAAAGAAAGGGAAAGAAACTCGCTCGTTTCCATCTCGTAACCCATTTACCCTTTATTCATTCTTATTTTATTGATTATCTGAAAGATACAATATTCTTGAATCTTTTGACGGCATAATCTGTGCAGTTTTTACGCTATGGTATGCATTGATGGCACGCACAACTTGGTTGTACAGCACTCCAATCTTATGGATTTGCGCCGTCAATTCTGAGAGTTTCCTGTAGTATTCCACGGCAGATTTGTCCACCGTAATGATCTTAAAACTATCGCCAAGAATACGACCACGCACGAAATCCGACTTAGTCTGCGCCCCTGAACGCTGAAACAAATCAATCGCTCGCTGCTGGTCTTTGGGGTTAGGCAACCGTACATGCCAGTTGTCCCAACGTGGCTTTTCTACTTGTTTTCGTTCTGAACCATGTTCCTTGTCCTTATTCATATCCTTTCTGTTTTCTTAATTACGACTTTGGAGTAATTCATCTCCCCTTCGGGGCAAGGGTCTTTGTGGTACAAACGGAGGTTTGTGTTACAAAGACACACCTTGCTGGTATCAAGAAATGATACGATTGAAGTATCCACCCTTTGGGGGTGTCTGCTTCGGGATATTACCTCCATGTATTATTCTCGGCTGCAAAGTTACGGCGGATTTTCAAATATCTCATTATCAGTGATATTCACTCTTTTTCCTTGCATTTCCCTGCACTTCATCGGTGTCATATAATCAGCCAAAATATCATTTATTTTGCAGTCAAAACGAGCGAACTATGGTATGACGACACAAGCAAAAGACACATCGTATTACCATTGGCTTGCACCAAAGATGCAAAGAAGAAACGAAACATATTCATGACAATTTGTTGTCATGACAAACTATTGTCAGTACAACAGATAGCAAGAACTATAAATCGTCCTTTCAGACTATCGCACGAACCATGCACAGCTAGAACAAACTGTCTGCTGATACTTCTCAAAAATGAGAGCACATCCAAACATCAAATAGACAAGTAATATGAACTAAGAAATTATCATTATGGAGAACAAACAACAACGCCCCATCTTTCTGGGGTTCTCCTCGCAAAAGGGAGGAGTCGGAAAAAGCACGCTTGCCGAAATCGTAAGCAGCATATTGTACTACGAACAGGGTATCAGCCTCTTCGTGGTGGACTGCGACCTGTCTCAGGATTCCTTTTACAAGCTGAGAGAACGTGAGAAGAGTGTCATTCAGGGAAGCGAGGAGCTTTCCAAGTCTATGCAGGCATTCTTTCAGCACCTCGGCAAAAAGGCATACAGAATTTACAAGTCCAGCCCCAAGGAAGCCGTCAAGACAGCACAAAGTAAGATTGACGCTATCAGCAATGAGAAGTACCAGTTGGTTGTGTTCGACTTTCCCGGTCATGCAGGAACAACGGAGCTGATGGAACTGTCCCTTCAGATGGACTATATCCTATCTCCACTTGAAGCCGACATACAGTCACTCGTCTCTTGTATGGCATACGCCAAGACCATCACGGATATTGGTGTTTCTATGTCCGACTCACGGATAAAGGACATTATCCTGTTCTGGAACAAGGTGGACAGAAGGGTAAGGAACGTCATCATTGACGAATACACAAAACTTATCCAAGGACACGAACTCACACTCCTGCCCGGCTATGTATATGCCACACACCGTTTCTCCCACGAACTTTCCACATACGGGCTACGAGGCGTGTTCCGTTCCACCTATCAGCCTCCTGCAAGGGGATTACGAACGGGCACGGGGCTGGACGAACTCGTCTCCGAGATAATTCAACGTCTCAAACTAAAAACAAAAACAGAACATGGCAACGATTGAGGAAAGAAAGCAGCAACTGGAAAGGAAGCTGAAGAAAATGGCAGAGGACAATGTAGTGGTGAAACCTGTCACGGTCCCCAACCCCTTCGATCCATCCGAGGACACCGAGCCTTCCCTCGCAACATCACGAGAGGAAGACAAAGGTTCGGAAGAAATGAAGACGGCAAAAGAAGAACGAACAGACGAAACAGAAGGAGAGGAAATCGGGAACACGGAACCGAAAAGAGAAAGAAAACCGAGAATAGAAAAACCTGGCAGGTCGTCCCTTTCCATAGAGGAATACCGTTCCCTATACTTTCATCCCGTACGTTCGCAAATGCGGACGGCTTTCTCCATCAATTTGGAGACATTACAGAACCTGCGCAATGTGCTACAAGACTTAGGAGAAAGGGTATCTATTGCTTCCTATATTGATAATATCCTCCGGGAGCATCTGCGGGAACATCAGGAACTTCTCAATAATGCAGCAGCAAAGCAAAGACGTAAGACAACAATAACACTATGATGGAAACAATACTTTTCAGTTTTATACTGGTACTCATCATCATTTGGATGATGCTTGGTATCCTGTATTTCTATATGCGGTATGTATCTCCGTATGACTTCATTATCAAGAAAAACGGAAAGAGCGATGAAGGTAGCAAGAAGAAAGAAGCAACGAAGAAAAAAGACGGACAGAAAGGAAAAGGAACAATAGAGCAAGCCGAGTTTGTACTGATTGGAAAAAGCCGTTCCACTTCCCCGATTATCCCACAAATTCCCTCTGTTTCATCATCTGAAAATTCGGAGCAGAATAATAATAATTTTGCACCGCAGAACTCCGAAAAGGAGGAAGAAATGAAAGAGGACAACGAAATGGACGTTGATTTCGAGATGGAGAGAGTGGACGAAGATGAGATTGTCCGTGAGGAATTAAACCTATCCATCGAGTCCACATCGGGCGAAGCCGAAATTTCGGAGCAGTCCGTCCTCGCACGTGACTTAGTCCGCCTGCAAAAGTGGGCAAAGAACAGTGAGGAGGCTGATGAGGAAGAAGTCAAAGAGACCGTTCTGCAGCTTCAAGACTCAGACCTATTGGATAAGTACAAAGAAAACATCGCCAAGATGCTGGGTGAACAAGCCTCGCTATTGGAGAAAATCCGTAAGGCGGAAGAAAAGGAAGAACAGAGTGCTCAACCAGCAATGCCTTCATCACAAAACCCAACACCTCCTGTTTCTGGCATATCTGACACAGCGGTGGGCGATGCTGACGACAGACCGCTGTCCTATTATCTGTAAAAATGGTTTCTTGATTTTCATATTTCGGAGGAATGCAGGGGTGGCTCAAAAGTAAAATAATCAGCCAATATCTATCATACGATAAAACCGAGCCACCCCTTACCATCTCTACCCAAAAGAAAACAATTCATTTAACAACTTAAAATAAATAGAACAATGAACAACAAAAAGAAAATCACAATGCTGCTCCTGATAGCCGCCACTGCCACAGGAGCGTACGCACAAGGCAACGGCATGGCGGGTATCAATGAAGCCACAAAGATGGTAACAAGCTATTTTGATCCTGGCACAAAGCTTATCTATGCTATCGGAGCCGTAGTAGGTCTGATAGGAGGAATAAAAGTGTACAACAAGTTCTCAAGTGGTGACCCCGATACGAGCAAGACAGCAGCCTCTTGGTTCGGTGCATGTATTTTCCTCATCGTGGCTGCCACTATCCTGAGAAGCTTCTTCCTGTAAAGCGATGGCAGCATTTGAAATCAACAAGGGTGTAGGCCGGACGGTAGAGTTCAAGGGCTTGAAGGCACAGTACCTCTTCCTCTTTGCAGGAGGCTTGCTGGCTGTCTTCATTCTCGTGGTTATTCTCTATCTCTGTGGAGTCAGCCAAATTACCTGTCTTGTTATAGGTGTAGTGGGTGCCAGCCTTGTGGTATGGCAAACGTTCACCATGAACAGAAAGTACGGGCAATATGGGCTAATGAAGAAAGGAGCAGTGCGTATGCACCCACGCTACCTTGTGAACCGCCGAACGGTCTGCCACCTTATCCGTAACCTTCAACCAAAGAAAGCGAAAAAATGAGAAATAAAAGCAAGATAACCACCTTGGAATCGAAGTTCCCGCTGCTCTCCGTTGAGCAAGGCTGTATGGTGAGCAAGGATGCAGATATCACGGTGGCTTTCCGTGTGGAGCTGCCCGAACTCTTTACCGTCACTTCTACAGAATACGAAGCAATGCACTCTGCCTGGCATAAGGCTATAAAAGTGCTACCCAATTACAGCATCGTACACAAGCAGGACTGGTTCATTAAGGAGGACTACCAAGGAAAGCTCTCCGATGGCGGACTGAGCTTCCTTGCCCGTTCCTCTGAACGGCATTTCAATGAACGTCCGTATCTTCACCACTCAGTCTATCTCTTCCTTACCAAGACCAACAAGCAGCGTATGGCACAACAGAGCAATTTCTCTTCACTCTGCCGTGGACACCTGCTGCCCAAGGAGATTACCAACAAAGATGAGGTGATGAAGTTTATGGAAGCCGTAGACCAATTCGAGCGTATCATCAATGATACCGAGCAGATAAGGATTGTCCGCATGACTGAAGACGAGTTAGTTGGCACAAATGAAAAGGGCGGTCTGCTTGACCGTTACTTCTCTCTTTCTGAAGAGGGACATGCTTCGTTGGAGGACATCCGTCTGGGCGCAGACCTTGTACGTGTGGGCGACAATATGCTTTGTCTGCATACACTTTCTGATACGGATGACCTGCCGACTACGGTCAGCACAGACACCCGATATGAGCGATTATCGACCGACCGAAGCGACTGCCGACTTTCCTTTGCCTCGCCTGTGGGCTTGATGCTGCCGTGCAATCATATCTATAATCAGTATCTCTTCATTGAGAACAGCGAAGCCAACCTTGAACGCTTTGAGAAGCAGGCTCGCAATATGCACTCGCTGGCTCGTTATTCTCGCTCCAATCAAATCAACGAGGAATGGATACAGGAGTATCTTAATATTGCCCATTCACAGGGACTGACCTCCATCCGTGCCCACTTCAACGTGTTGGCATGGAGCAGCGATAAGGAAGAACTTCGCCAGATTAAGAATGATGTGGGTTCTGCACTTGCTCTTATGGAATGCCGACCACGCCACAATACCATTGATGCGGCAACGCTCTACTGGGCGGGCATACCCGGCAATGCGGCAGACTTTCCTGCGGAAGAGTCATTCTATACTTTTATCGAGCCTGCCCTCTGCTTCTTTACGGCTGAGACGAACTACAAGGACTCACTCTCTCCCTTCGGCATCAAGATGGCAGACCGTCTTTCGGGAAAACCCGTCCACTTGGACATTTCCGACTTGCCGATGAAAAAGGGTGTCATCACTAACCGCAACAAGTTTATCTTGGGTCCTTCGGGCAGTGGCAAGAGTTTTTTCACCAACCACATGGTACGCCAATATTACGAGCAAGGAGCGCACGTCCTCTTGGTCGATACGGGTAACTCATATCAGGGCTTGTGCGAACTTATCCACCGCAAGACTAAGGGCAAGGATGGTGTGTATTTCACCTATACCAATGAAAGTCCGATTTCTTTCAACCCTTTTTATACGGATGATTACTTCTTCGATGTAGAAAAAAGGGAGAGTATCTGCACGCTACTGCTTACACTTTGGAAGAGTGCTGATGAGCATATTACTAAGACCGAGGCAGGCGAACTTGGTTCAGCCGTAAACTCCTATATCGAGCTTATATGTGCTGACCACAGCGTTACGCCCTGTTTTAATACTTTCTATGAGTATCTGCGGGACGTGTACCGCAAGGATATGGAAAAGCGTGACATCAAGGTAACGCTCTCGGACTTCAATATTAACAACCTCTTAACAACATTAAAGCAATACTATCGTGGCGGTCGTTATGATTTCCTGCTGAACTCGGACAAGAACATCGACCTGCTCTCTAAACGCTTCATCGTCTTTGAAATCGACCAAGTGAAGGACAACAAAGACCTTTTCCCAGTGGTAACGATTATCATCATGGAAGCCTTCATCAATAAGATGCGCCGATTAAAGGGTATCCGCAAGATGATACTCATTGAGGAAGCGTGGAAAGCCATAGCTTCGGCAAACATGGCAGACTACATCAAGTATCTCTACAAGACGGTGAGAAAGTATTTTGGGGAAGCCATTGTCGTAACGCAGGAGGTGGACGATATCATCCAGTCGCCTATAGTCAAGGAAAGTATTATTAATAACTCTGACTGCAAGATACTGCTCGACCAGCGCAAGTATATGACCAAGTTCGACGGCATACAGGCGATGCTCGGTCTTTCGGAAAAGGAAAAGAGCCAGATTCTCTCCATCAACCAGAACAACGACCCGAACCGACTCTACAAGGAAGTGTGGATAGGACTGGGCGGTATGCAGAGTGCCGTCTATGCTACAGAAGTGAGCATGGAGGAATACCTCACCTACACCACGGAGGAAACCGAGAAGGTGGAGGTGATGAACAGGGCTGCACAGCTTGGTGGGGATATCGAAACGGCTATCCGCCAGCTTGCCATAGAGAAAAGAAACAATAAAAAGAAATAAGTACAAACCATCAAAACTATAGTAACAATGAAAAAGTACATTTTCATGGCTCTCTTAGGATTGAGCCTTTCTGTTCCCAAAGCCCACGCACAGTGGGTAGTAACCGACCCTGGCAATTTTGCCGGCAACATCGTCAATTCGGTCAAGGAGATTGCCACCGCCTCGAAGACGGTGAAGAATACCCTTGACGGTTTTAAGGAGGTAGAGAAACTCTACAACGACACCAAGAAGTATTATGATGCCCTAAAGAAGGTGAACAACCTCATCGGCGATGCCTACAAGGTCAAGGAGTGCATTCTGATGGTGGGTGATATTTCGGAGATTTATGTTACCTCGTATAAGAAAATGCTCTCGGACAAGAACTTCCGCCCTTCAGAACTCGCGGCGATGGCTTCGGGCTATGCTAAGCTCTTGGAGCAGAGCGGTGAGAGTCTCAAGGAACTAAAGTCCATCGTTAAGAGTAATGTCTTCTCGATGAACGACCACGAACGAATGCAGGCAATCGACCGTATCTATACTACGCTTAGGGAAAATCGCTCGCTCGTGTCGTACTATACAAGGAAAAACATCTCTGTGAGCTATGTGCGTGCAAGGGAGAAGAACAACCTTGCCTCTGTTAAGGCGCTCTATGGTAATACGGCAAGCAGGTATTGGTAAATCCACAGACAAAAAAAGAACTTGAAAGAACTTTCATAAAACACTTTTGCTTATGGATTTTGCCAGTTTACATGAGCTGCTACGCTCAACCTATGACGAGATGATGCCGCTCTGTGCCCAGATGACGGGTATTGCCAAAGGCATTGCGGGCTTGGGTGCACTCTTTTATATTGCTCTTCGGGTATGGGCTTCCATAGCCCGTGCCGAGGCAATAGATGTCTTTCCACTTCTCCGACCTTTTGTCTTAGGCTTCTGCATCATGTTCTTCCCGACAGTTGTACTGGGTACGATGAATGCTGTCCTCTCGCCCGTGGTGCAGGGAACGGAGATGATGGTACACCAGCAGGAGGGGAACCTTGCCGAGCTTACTGCCAAGCGAGACAAGTTGCAAGAGGAAGCCTACCTTAGAAATCCTGAAACAGCCTACCTTGTCTCCAACGAGAAGTTCGATGAGAAGATAGAGGAAATGGGCATCATCGGACCTGAAGATGCTGTGACGATAGCGGGTATGTATGCCGAGCGTGCTGCCTATCAGACCAAGCAATGGGTCATGAAGATGGTACACGACCTTCTGGAACTCCTATTCCATGCTGCAGGACTTATCATCGACACGCTGCGCACCTTCATACTCATCGTCCTTGCCATCCTCGGCCCGATTGTCTTCGGCATAGCCGTATGGGACGGGTTGTCGGGTTCGCTCACAGCATGGTTCTCACGCTATATCTCTGTCTACCTGTGGCTGCCTGTCAGTTCTATCCTTACGGCACTGCTTACGAAGATACAGGTGCTGATGGTACAGAAGGACATCGAGGCGCTCAGCGACCCCAACTATCTGCCTGATTCGGGGACGTGGTACTACATCGTCTTCTTCCTTATCGGTATTGTAGGCTACTTCTGTGTACCTACCGTGGCAGGCTGGATTATCGAAGCTGGAGGTGGTATCGGCTCATACGGTCGTAATGTCAACCAGACAGCGCAGCATGGTGCGCAAGGCGCATATATTGGTGGCAAGGCTGCTATGGCTGGCGCAGGTGCTGCTGTGGGCAATGTCGGTGGGCGTATCAAGGGTGCACTGCTCAAAGGAAAATAGAAATGGAGCAATAATGCTTAATAAATCAACAGCTATAAAAGGAAAAAGAAAATGGAATTCAAATCACTTGGTAATATCGAGACCTCATTCAGACAGATACGGCTCTATGCCTTTGTCTTTGCCATCGTCTGCGTGGCAGTAAGTGGTTATGCCCTCTATGCCTCGTACAGCTTCGCCAAGGAGCAGCGGGAGAAAATCTATGTGCTTGACCAGGGAAAGTCGCTCATGCTGGCTCTCAGTCAGGATGCAAGTCGTAATCGTCCCGTAGAGGCAAGGGAGCATGTACGTCGTTTCCATGAGCTGTTCTTCACCATTGCACCCGACAAAGATGCCATTGAGAAGAACATGGAGCGTGCCTTTGTGCTGTGTGACAAGTCGGCTTTCAACTATTACAAAGACTTGGCAGAGAAGGGTTATTATAATCGTGCCATATCGGGTAATGTCAATCAGCGCATAGAGGTGGACTCTATCCACTGCAACTTTAATACTTACCCTTATGCGGTAACGACCTATGCACGGGAGTTTATCGTCCGTCAGAGTAATGTTACAGAGCGCAGTCTTGTTACGACCTGCACGCTGCAGAACTCTGTTCGTTCGGATAACAACCCACAAGGCTTCCTGATGGAGAACTTCCTTGTGAAGGAGAACAGAGACATACAGACTTATAAACGATAAGGTTATGGCAAGAAAAAGAAACTTTTTACTCTCGCGTCACTATCTGCGCTTTCACCTATGGCTCCGCCATCGGTGTGAACGGCTCACGATAAGGCAGAGAAAGGAAATCGTCTATGGGCTGAGTTTCATCTATCTGCTCTGCTCGCTTTGGATGATAGCGCAGTTTTTCCTTCCTCCAAAGAAGGAAAAACTACCCATCCCCACGGGAAAGCTGACGGATAGTCCGATACGGACGGACAGTACTTTACAAGAGTTACATGGCAATTTTTATCTACAACATCATCAAACAATCAAGGAAAATGGATAATAAACAGAAAGAACAAATGAAGAAAGGCTTGGTCTTCGGAGGACTGGGACTGCTGTTTGCCCTCTCAATGTGGTTTATCTTCGCACCTTCGGGCAAGGATAAGACTGCAGCGGAGCAGGGACTCAATGACAGCATCCCGCAGGCAACGACAGAAAAACTGACGGAGAACAAGCTCAAAGCCTATGAATTAGGCGACAAGGCACACGAGGAGGAACAGACCCGCGAGGAGATGGGCAGGCTATCGGACTATTTCGCACAGAACACTGCTCCATCAGAGGAGCAGCGTGCAGAGACAGCTGCTTCTACGGCAAAGATAGAAAACTCCATGCATTGCTATGAGGAGAATAATCGCCTCTTGAACTCCTTTTACGCTCCCGACCCACACGAGCAGGAGCGTGAAGCCCTGCGCTCGGAGATAGATAACCTTAAAAAGGAACTCTCTGCCAAAGACAGCAGGGAGGATAATGAAGAGAAACGGCAGCTTGCCTTGATGGAAAAGAGCTATCAGATGGCAGCGAAGTATCTCCCTAAAGCATCAACTCCACCTACCTTCAATAATGGTCTGATTGCTGAAAAAGAGAAGACGGAAGGGGCAGCAGGTGGCTCTGACGCCGCTAAGGGCAAGACCATGCAGAATGAAAAGCCTGCAATGGAAGTTCTGCCGGAGCACAGGCAGATAGTATCCTCACTTAATCAGCCTATGAGCGATGTGTACTTTATGGAGGAATACGGCAAGAAGGCTCGCAATACGGGCTTTTATTCGCTTGCTAGCACGGCTGTACCTACAATGCGCAATACGCTGAAAGTAGTTGTAGACAGGACTACTGTTCTTAAAGAGGGTGACAATGTAGTCCTTCGTCTGCTTGAAAGTGCCAAGGTACAGGGACTGCACATTCCACGACAAAGCCGACTCATAGCCGTCGCTAAGATTGAGGGCAACCGTATGCACCTGCTTATCAAAAGCATAGAAGTGGACGGCCATATCATAGCTGTCAAGCTATCGGCATATGACACAGACGGACAAGAGGGCGTGTATATACCAGGCTCGGAGGACATCAATGCGCTTAAGGAAGTTGGGGCGAATATCGGTGGTTCAATGGGCACATCCTTTACCTTCGCTTCCTCTGCCAAAGACCAAATTATCTCAGAGGCTGCCCGTGGGGTGATGCAGGGTGCAAGTCAGCTGCTTCAGAAGAAACTGCGCACCATCAAGGTAACGCTCAAGGGTGGCTACCGCCTTTTCTTGGTTCAGTCCAAATAAAACAATCAAAATGACAAGTAAAAAATAACATCAAATCAAAAAGAACAATGAAGAAAATTATTTTATCAATGGCTATGCTTGCCATGGTGGGAGCAACAGCCACAGCACAGGAAAACAATGATGGCCTGACACCAAACCGTCCGCTTACTTCGGGAGAGCTGTTTCAAGGTATGAGCCGTGCCATACCAACGGGACGTGTCGTACTGCCGTATGGTCTGGACGTTACCTTTGACAAGACCGTGCATCTTATCTTCCCTTCTGCTATTCGTTATGTAGACTTAGGTTCGCAGAACATCATCGCAGGAAAGGCTGAAGATGCAGAGAACGTACTGCGTGTAAAGGCTTCGGTGAAGGACTTTGAGACGGAAACCAATATGAGTGTCATCTGCGAGGACGGCTCTTTTTATGCTTTCAACGTAAAATATGCCGATGAGCCGGAGAAGTTAAGTATCGAGATGAAGGACTTTCTTTCTCCTGTGGATGGAAGACTGCCAAGCAACCGTGCTGACATCTATTTCAAGGAACTCGGCAATGAGTCGCCCGTATTAGTAAAACTGATGATGCAGACTATCTATCAGAACGACAGACGCTGCATTAATCATATCGGTGCTCAGCAGTTTGGTATGAAGTTCCTGCTGCGTGGCTTGTATGCCCATAACGGCTTGCTGTATTTCCACACCCGTATGGAAAACGGCACAAATATGCCGTACTCAGTGGATTTTATTACATTTAAGGTGGTTGATAAGAAGATGGCAAAGCGTACCGCTATACAGGAACAGGTGTTGCAGCCGCTTCGTGCCTATCATCAGGTGATGCAGGTGCGTGGCATGGGCAGTGAACACACTGTGTTTGCGCTCGAACAGTTTTCTCTGGCGGAAGATAAGCAGCTTGAAGTGACGCTCTATGAGAGAAATGGCGGTCGTACGCTGACCTTTTATGTAACGGCAGAAGGCCTGCAGCTGGCAAAAAAGATTGATAACCTCAAACTGAAATGGTAATGAAGAAGAACAATATCGTTTTGACAGTATGCGTTGCGGTGGCCATGACTTTCAGTCTGCCATCGCAGGCACAACGACTGATACCCAAGCAAAGGGGAATAGAGGTCGTAGGGAGTGTTCCACTTATCAAAGGAGAAAAGTTCCTTGCTGCTGACAATTTCGGTATAGGAGTATCACTCACCCGCTATCTGGGGCGTGAGAACTATACCTTTGTGGGAGTTGAGTATGAACAGCAGAATATGCCGTACAGAAGTTATAACGTAAAACTCAAGGATGCACTCTTGCAGGTGGGCTATATGCACCCTGTTCTCTCCGACAGAGGTAAGAACGTGTTTCTCTATAGTGGCATATCCGCCTTGGGAGGTTATGAGCAGCTGAACGAGGACAACAAACTGCTGCCCGATGGGGCAACACTGCTCGACCGTTCCCGCTTTGTCTATGGTGGTGCCGTGCATGGTTCGGTGGAAGTGTTCCTAACGGATAGGGTTCTTTTTCTTGTAAAGGCACAGGGACGTTTCCTCTTTGGAACGGACGTGCATCGTTTTCGTCCGGCTGTTTCAGCAGGACTAAGGTTTAACTTTTAAGTAGAAGAAAAGATGAAGAAGATATTGAATACGATTTGGGTAATGGGCGTGCTGTCCCTTGCCGTGTTTTGCCTATCTGCTTGTGATAGGGATTTGGATGTTCAGCAGTCTTATCCGTTTACGGTGGAGACAATGCCAGTTCAGAAGGACGTCATAAGGGGACAGACGGCTGAGATACGCTGCACGCTGAAGCGAGGCGGTGAGTTTGCCGATACCCGCTATACGATACGTTACTTCCAGTCTGACGGTAAGGGCTTGCTAAGAAATGATAACGGCACAGTCTTCAAGCCAAACGATCGCTATCCGCTGACGAAGGATGTGTTCCGTCTATATTACACTTCTCTGTCATCTGACCGCCAAACGATTGATGTATACGTGGAGGATAGTTTCGGTAAGGTTCAGCAGCTGACCTTTAGTTTTAACAACGAGCGAGAAGAGGGCAAGGACAAGCCTGTATCTTCTCGCCACTAAGACTGTAATTGATGCGAACGATAAATTCTTTCATTTTACTTTGTGTATTCTGCCTGTTCTGTCAGCCGACCCTTGCCCAGCGCAGGGTGCGGTTGGCAGACTTGCCACCTTTTGAGCGTGCGGTTGTCGTTGTAAAATACTTTGAGGGTATGCACAGCTGGAAGAATTATCCGTTTGTCGGGTATGGGCATCAGCTGCAACCAGGAGAGCGTTTCACTGCGGATATGACAGAACGGCAAGCAGACTCCCTGCTCCGTGCCGACTTATGGAAATGCTTTGAGTACTTCAAGGGCTATGGGAAGGATGCCCTGCTATTGACCTTACTTGCTTACAATGTGGGTGTAGGGCGATTATTCGGTTATGGCAAGCACCCCAAAAGCCGACTAATACAAAAGATAGAGTCGGGCGACAGGAATTTCTACCGTGAATTTGTCTCTTTCTGCCGATACAAAGGAAAGGTGCTACGAGGACTTGTCAAACGGCGAAATGTGGAGTTTACCTTGTTTTATATACCCTAATTACCAAATACGCCTCTTGCGACATTTTTATGCTCGCAAGGGGTGTTTTCTTGTTGTTTTATTCGCCATCTTCGCTATGAATGAGTAACTTTGCAAAAACATTATTAAACTACATATTATGCTTCAAGGAGATAACATAACAGTACGAAGGGTACACGGGATTGCGAATATTGACCTGCAGAAAATTAAAGCATTTCTGCAAGGAGCAGTGTATTCTTGGTGTATAACTCGCAATGATGAATGGTTCTGTGCAAGAAATTTTATAGGAGGAGATAATTATTACTGGGAACATTATCCTTTGGGAGTCCTCTATTTTCGTCACATAGATGCAGGTTATGACCATGATTATGCTTTTGACCAGGCTGCAAAAGATGCAGGTAAGATATTGAAAAGTGTTCTGCAAGAAGATAATCGGCTCTTTGAAACAGAGGGTGGTTATACTCGCCGTTATCGTTGGAAGAGACAATAAAAATACAAAATGGTAGTTATCCCGTAAGTGTACACCTCTTCCCATTCCGAACAGAGAAGTTAAGCCTTATTGCACCAATGGTACTACATAAAGTGGAAGAGTAGGTCGCTGCCAACGTCCACTAAATGGGTTCGGGACGTAAAGCCAATAACGGTAGAATCCTTTACTTTAAAAATTATCTAAAATGAAGAAAAATGTATTTTTCAGAAAGTAGGTGATTGATTTAAGTAAAAAGCTTAGTCAATCCCTCCAAGATTTTTTATCTGACAAATCTGTGATGATTGTATGTAGCAATACAATTCCACTAATTATCGGACTATTTAATCCAATAGCAGGTATAATATCAACAGTTGTTGTGACTTGCTATTAGTTGTTTAACAACAAAAAAGGAACAGATTAAGTTTCCGGAGCGGAGCAACGTGTTTGCTCCGCTTTTCATAAGATATTTGAGTAATCCCTAATACATAAGTTTGCGATTTTCTTTTGCTTCTTTTCTTTGGTTGCCTACTCGTTCAAAGAAAAAGGAAAGAAGCCACGCAATTTTTGAGGTTGCGTGGCTCTTTGTGTTATGACTTTTCGGTTATTCCAAGTATAGCCTTAGATTTTTCCTGTGCTCAATATAAAGAAACGATAGTTTTCTTATTCCCTACCAACTTATTAGATGAGAAATGACCTCTGCTCCTGTCTAAATACAGAACTTTGCTACACGCTGGTTACCGCGACGGTAAAAGGAAGGTACCTTATAGAGCATCCGGAAGAGGAAGGGGTAACGTCCTTGATCATAATCGCTCATATAATACTCCTTTGATAGATGCAAATGCGGGTGCCATTGTTCCATATCCGCAGTATTCAATATCGACCATCTGAACTCTGCTTTATGCTCGGTCTTACTTACGGCATCGTGTTGTTTCGCGTGTTTTACGAGCATATACGCCAGAATTTCCAAAAGGATGGTGGTGTTATTGAGTTGCGAACACACCATATTAAAGAAAGTTTTTACCTGCTCTTCATCGAAATACATCAGCACACCTTCAAGTATGATGAGCACAGGAGCATTGTGCTTCTTTACCGTTTTAATCCATTCTTCATCAAAAAGCGATAGGGACAGGTAGGTGTTCTTTTCGGTTTCGGGCAGGAGTTGACGGCGGATGGCAATGACTTCGGGCAGGTCAAGATCGTACCAATGACCGACATTCGGCTTGCCTAAGCGCTGATAACGGGCATCAATACCAGCCCCCAACTGTATCACTACGGCATCCGGGTGCTGGGCCAAGAATTCTTTTGTCTCGTCATCTATCAGCTTCGCACGTACACACACGCCCACCTGAGACATCTTTGCACCCTTAAATTTGGTAAAATCATAGTCCACTTGCCCTATCATCTCGGCAGCAAAGGGGTCGGATAGGATTGGTCTCGGATGGTTATACTCCGTTGCTTTAGCCCATAAAGGGATCAGCATCGTTTCGGGAATACTTGTAAGTTGCTTTGTTTCCATTTTATCTTTATTTTCAAATGACAATTTATTCGTCCAATTATGCTACAAAGATATAAGGATCATAAAGCCAATACAATACTTATTTATAGGTATTCTATTGTTTTTGCGGAATGGGACTTTGCCTCCCTGAATTCCATTTAGCAAGTGGTGCGGAGTGGGATTTTGACCTCAATATTGCATTTAGCAGGTGGTGCGGAGTGGGATTTCGACCTCAATATTGCATTTCGCAAGTAGTGCGGAGTGGGATTTTGACCTCATTATTCCATTTTGCAGGTGGTGCGGAATGGGATTTCGACCTCAAAAATCCATTTTGCGAGTAAAAATGAAGCGAAAACGCTTGGATTCTTGCAATCTTTTACTAAATTTGAGCAACAATTTTTATCAACCCCTAAACCAAAATGAATATGGAGAAAGTTCACATTATTAACATACAGAAGTTGAATAACGCTGAGTATGCCTATTTCGCTCAGCAAGTAAGTAACCTCATTCACGAGGGCACTGTCGAGAAACTGCACGTGGGTGCCGCCACACTTACTGCTTTCGATGCCGATCTGAAATTGCTGACCGACATCGTGGCGCAAAGCCGCATTTCGGACGAGACAGCCGAGATTGCGGTGATAGACAAACAGACCGACGACCTGATAACCTACATCCTCTCGGCCATCCGCAGCGCGAGGCAGAGCCCCGTTGCCGCACAGAAAGCTGCTGCCACCACGCTCTACAATGCCACAAAGATTTACGCCGGCATCCAGCGAATGGCGCAGCGGCAGGAGGTGCAGCAGGCACGCGGTCTGCTTACCGACCTTGCTAAGCCCGACCTCAAGGCGCACGTTCAGACGCTTGCCCTCCAGCCCGCAGTTGACCAGCTCTCCGCCACCATCACGCGCTACGCCTCGCTGCTAGAAAGCCGCGCCGCATCGCAGCTTGCTGCCAACCTTGGTGCAGCCAAGCCCGTGAGGGAGCAGATGACCGCCGAGTACGACGAGATGACCACCGTGGCCTTCGCCTTCAGCATCGCCGCACCGGCAGCCGAACTCACCACGTTTATCACGAAGCTCAACAAACTCATCGACGACACCAACACCGCCTATAATCAGAGTCGGGCGCAGATGCAGACCTCTAAGGGTACGGCATCGGGCGGAAAGAAGCCCGAGGAGGTGAAGCGCGTGGAGTCGCTTATCGCCGCCTATGAGCAGGAGGCCCACTTCACCCCGGGCGTGATGAAGTTCACAGGCCTTGCTGCGGGCACCGGCTCGGAACGCGCCTATAAGATGGTGACCGACGACGTGGACAATCCCTTCTGGGTGTGCATCGTGGACGGCAAACTCGTGGACGTGGAGTTTAAGATTCAACCCGGCGAGCCGGGAGGGCTGCCTATCGAGAAGCTGAAGTAATTGAGTACAGGAAGTTAGGTGTAAGCAAATTGAGACAAAGCGGAGCAATCGCAGGGCGTGCGGTTGCTCCATTAGAAAAGAAAACATAATGAAAGCGGACTATAATTTCATAAAAAGCAATAAAAGTAGTTGGAATCAAAGGACTCAAGAACACTATGATTCCGATTTTTATGATGTCAAGGGCTTTATGGATGGAAAGTCGTCACTGAACCCTATCGAGTTGGGGCTGCTTGGTAATATCAGTGGGAAGAAGATTTTGCACTTGCAATGCCACTTCGGATTGGATTCAATTTCTCTGTCGCGCATGGGTGGTGAAGTGACGGGGATTGATTTATCTGATGAAGCGATAAGAAAGGCACGCCAACTTGCCAAAGACTCCGGGACAGACACAAGGTTTGTCTGTTGCAATATCTTTGATTTACCGGACTATTTAGACGAAACTTTTGATATTGTTTTCACAAGTTATGGCGTTATCAATTGGTTTCCCAATCTTGATGAATGGGGAAGAATCGTAAGTCGTTATCTCAAGCCTGACGGGAAATTTGTAATGGTGGAATTTCATTCTGTCTTGTGGATGTTTGATACAAAGTTTGAGAGAGTAGAATCTGCTTATTCAAGGGAAGAGCCTTATATAAGTACGTCGCAAACATATACAAACGCTTCAGAGGCTGGTAAGGAATATGTGGAGGTAACTTGGAATCATGGGTTGTCTAAGGTACTTCAAGGATTATTGCATGCTAATCTGCGAATAGTTGATTTTCAAGAGTACGATTACTCGCCCTTTAACTTGTTTGGAAATATGGAGGAAGATAGGGGGATGTATCATCTGAAAGACAGAAAAGGAATGATACCTATACTTTTTTCAGTCGTTGCAGAGCGGTGATTTTGAAGTATTATGAAAAAGATTTTTCATAATGGTTAAGGCAAGCCATTGAGTCCTGACCAATTGAATTTCAAGCAAGAGTTGAGTTGCAGAGAGTATTATGCATCGCGACTTTCTTTTGCTTCTTTTCTTTGGTCGCCTGCTCGTTCAAAGAAAAAGAAAAGAAGCCACGCAATTTTGAGGTTGCGTGGCTCATTGTGTTAGGGCTTTTCGGTTGTTTCAATTATCCGTTCTTCGGGGTGGGTATCAAAAGCCCAATTGATTTGTTCATCGGGCAGGGTGCTGTGTACTCCTCTGCCCATCACCATTCCACAATCTTCAAGGATTTTGCGCTCGGCTTCCTCTCGGTCTGTGGCTGCAACCTCAAACACACCTTCAAAGATGTATTGGGTGCGTACTCTGTAAACTTTCCTTTCCATATCTTCAAAATTCAGCAATGAGTAATCTGTGTTCCATCGGCTCGCCATTCGATAATCTGCGGTGAGTAAGCCAAAAATGGTGTGCCCCGTAACCATAGGCAAAGAACTTGTCAAGTTCCGTTTCTTGGGAGATTTGGAGGAGTGCGGTCTGCAACTCCTCCTTGTTCTCGGCTATGCTTATGGCATTGATAACTCTCACGATGATGTTGGGTATCTCATCTGCCCAACTACGAATAATGCCTTCTATCTGTGCTTTCATATTCCTTTGTTTAATGGGGTTGTTATGCGGTTGCTCTCTGCGCTATCATTCTCATATTCTTCTGCATCAAGGCGAGTATCTGCTCGTGGTACTCGGTGTTCTTGTTACATACTCCACGACTTTGCACCACTTTCATCGTTTCCAATGATACCTCGATGGTCTCGATGCGCTCTCCGTCCTTTGTTGCAGAGAAGATAAGCGACTGCGGTTTGCTGTAATAGTGTGCGTCATATACGCAATGGTGCATTGCCGTGCCTTCCTCTAAATGCTCCTGCACACTCTCCAAAACGTGGATGCGGATAATTCCGTCAGTAAACTCTATGCCAAAGAATTTTGCTTTGAGTTGCCTGTATGCTTGTTCGGCTTCCTTCGCTTCCTTGCGCTTCTTGATAATATTCTCACGTTCTTTCATTGCTCTGCGCTTGGCTTGGTAATGGTCGTGCGCTGCTCTTAGGTCGTTGGGGCAAACATACTTTGGACTACGTGTGTCCTTGTCGAGTGTCGCAAGTGTATCAATCATATCACACCACAAATTGCCGTCCTCTACTTGGTAGCCGTTGCGCAAACAAATGCGGATAGATGCCCAATACTTGTCAATCTTGGCATATCTGTCCCTAATAAAGTGGCGAAGTAGGGAGAATTGTCCAGACTTCAATAAGGTTTCCGCCTTGTTATCCGTAAGAATGGAATGGAACAACTCAAAGGGGGTAAGGTCGTGGAACGCTCCCTTAAATCCGTTGCGCCTAATGTCCTTCATCACTCCATAACGTGGGTAAATGCCGTGTGGAAGTGTGTCGTACAAAGGCTTGTCGGGGCGGATTTCCAAATCACTGCCAAACTGCCACGTATCATACCAACAACTCATCGGGCGAAGTCGTGCCAACACTGCGCTTTTGCCGTCGGGAGCAATCCAACGCTCAACCACCTCCGAACAAAATCGTCTTATCGGTTGCCCTTGCTTGCGGTACACCTCCATATAGAAGTAACGTATCACTTGGTAGCCTTTGAAAGCGGTAAGTATGCAATAGTATGCAATATCCTTGAATACCCTCTGCCGTTCTGTATGTATGGTGAGTTTCGCTTCGCAATGGGGGCAAATGGCGGTCTTGCCTTTGTGCTGTGTGTCCGTCCATTGGTGTCCACACTCCAAACAAGTGTGTTCGCCTTTCGTGTTGCGCTTGGCAATATGCTCAAAAAGGTGCGTATATGCCCACTGACTTTGCTTGTTGGTAATGGTGGGGAGTTGGATAGCCAACTCCGCCACTTGCTTCTGAAATTTATTTCTTGGTTTCATTTTCTGTCCTCCTTGTTTTACTCGTCACGGAATACATATCCACTCTCAAACCAATACCCCTCGTCAAAGAGTTCGTCCGCATACTTGTCATAATCGAAATATCGTTCTGCAAACTCGGATAGTTCGTGTTCCATACTTACTATTTCCCTTGCAAACTCTTCTTTGTTCACATATCTGCCTACAAAAGCGGAATTGAATTGTCTCATTAGATAATAGACGGACTCGGTTAAATCCTTGCCAGTATTCTCTACCCATATCCAAAAGGCACTCACATTCATACCGTCCAAATTCTCCAACTCGTCCCTCAGTTCAAAGAAGTTGCTATCCAAATGCCCTTCGTCAATAAATGCTTCGGGAATGTTCTCCCAATCTTGGAACATCAATTCGGGTTCATCCTCGTCTTGGTGAAGTTCGTGGCATACCTCCATAAACTCGTCTTGGTCGAAACACTCAGAAAGGTCTATCCACTTGCCTTTTAGTGAGCCTTCGTTATTCCTTTTTAGAAGTCAAACAATGAAGGTTGTGCCACCTCTGCCGTTTCTTTTTTTTGAGGTTTTGCGTTACGGCTCTGTATCTTGGCAAGTTCCTCACGTTGGTACTGCTTGATGGCTTCCTGCCGTGCTTCAGCTTTCTCCTCCTCTGTGAGTTCCACAATATGGTTTACTGCCACTCTGCAAGTGATAGCCTTACCCACCTCGATTTCGTCCTCGTCATAGTAGTGGACTGCCATTGAATAGATTTCATCGTCCTCAAAGCCATTGCACCCACTCGCCTGTACTTGGTTCAAGATGTAAGTTACACACTCCTCGATGCTCTTGTTAGGCTTCATCAAGTTGGGAGCAAACAAAGGGTCTGTCGCTGCACGCTGATTGAGATACTCGGCTATTGCTCTCGTAAAATGTTCTGTTCCTTTCATAGTCGTTTAATGTTTGGGAATTTCTACTATTTGGTTTATCTGTCCGCAAAGGAAACTTTTTAGGCTGGTGCGGTCGGGTGCATAATACTCTGACCAATGTCCGTATTGATTGACCAAATACTTCTTCAATACGTCCATAAAGTCAAACCGATAACCCATTAGGGGAACAGCTGTGCGGAAATAGGTGTTGGTGTTCACTGCTTCGGCAAGCCAATTCTTTTCCTCACGGCTCATTCGCTCCCCACGATTGAGTTTCAAACGTAGGAGATACACCTTACTGCCACTCAGTCTGTCCAACGGCTCAACGTCCCACTGCACAAACTTAGTCGCCACCAAACGCTCACTTTCATCAACCACCGAACTTATGCGGTAATGAGAGGAGGAGCTATATCCTTTTTTCTTCATCGAAGATGTGATATTTACTTTCTGCTGTTCCATAATGACATTTTTTTTATGCGTCCAAAGATCGGAGTATGCTGATTCCTTTTTGTAGCAATAAGAAGGTAGGGGGCGCAGCCGGCACAAGGTTTTGCAGGAAAATACTACCCGAAATGAAATGTAGGTGTGGAGATTTTCCGTGCAAACCAAAGGCACTGACCTTGTGCAAGCCGTAGCCCCTTACTACCTTTGCGAATAAAAAGAAATCAGCACCGACTTATGGCACATCAAAGTGGAATATGTGGACGTGAGAAGCGAAAGTGCAACGCCTTGTATGGAAAACGAAAAAGGGTGGCTACCTCAAGAGATAACCACCCATAAAGAAGAATGAATCGAAGAATATCATTCCTTGTGCGCTCAGAGTACACAGAGCAGGATTGCCAAGATGACGGCAAGCCAGAACAGCCAACGCAGGATTGTAAAGGTTACTTGCAGAATAACTCTGACAATGAAGCGTAGTATCAGGAAGCTGAGAATAACCGAAACGGCGGTTACGACTTGTGGTGTAACCATCTTCGAGATAAGGTAAACTGCACCGATAACGATGAAAAGCAGAACGGAGAGTTCGATGAAGCGTGTCCAACCGAAGCGGCGGACTTGCTTGGGAGAAGTCGGCGGCTGCCTGTTCTTATTGGTTTTGCTCGATGCGTCTGCCTTGATGAAGGCAGGTGTGTGAATGTCTTGATTCATGATGATTGTATTATTCATAATCGGGGCTTTTGTAGTTTCAAGAGCGATAACAAGATGCGCAGACTACACAAAGACAAGTGTTTGCAAAACTCTTGACGTGTGGAGTGGAGCGTTTATCTTGGCTCTTGACACTACAAAAGCCCCCGATAGTGAAGTGTCAAGTCATATTCTCACCGCCTATCGTCGGCAGACCATTGACCTCGATGAGCAGCACGATTGTACCAGTCAGTTCGGTGTAGAGTTTCTCATACTCGGGACTTGCGCTGAAGTCATCTGACAGCTCATACTTGTCGAAAACGCTTTGCACAGTCTTGTTCTTCAAAAGTATCGGGGACAGTCTTTCGGAGAGTGGGGAGGGCAATTCTTTCTCAAACTCATTCTCCAAGACAGACACAAGCGTATCATACTTTGAAAAATGCAGTCCTCGATGCAACACTTCGCTTGCTATACTCTCTGCTTCGGGATAGGAGAAACCTTGCGCCACGGCATCGCAGTAGGAGATAAGTGCTTCGTCGGCTCTTGCCGTTATGAATGGTTTGTCACTCAGCATTTCGGGGAAATGCTCACTGAGGTAGTTCTCTAACTTCAAACGGAAGTAAGAAAGCTCTTTCTTTGTTGTTGCCATAAGTCTTAATGATTTGTTATTATAATAGGTGTATCACTCTTTTTGGTATAACGTCGCTTGGTCGCCTTTGCAGGCGGAGCACTTGCGAAGTCGAACTTATCCAATTTCTTGGATACGGCAAGCATATCATTCTCAATCTTCTTGTTCGTTATGCGGGCATAAAGCTGAGTTGTAGTTATGCTTGTGTGTCCTAACATCTTGGACACTGATTCTACTGGAACACCCTTGGTGAGCATCATCGTGGCAAAGGTGTGCCGGGCCATGTGAAAGGTCAGGTTCTTGTTGATACCGCAAACATCGGCTATCTCTTTCAAATAAGAGTTCATACGCTGGTTGCTGAGAATGGGTATCAATCTACCATTCTTTGCTTTGCCCTCATACTTCTTGATAATCATCTTAGGAATATCGAGAAGAAGGATATGGCTTAACGTATCAGTTTTCTGACGTGCCGTTACGATCCACTGCTTGCCGTCCATTGTTATGATATTGTCAGGAGTAAGGTTGGCTACATCAACGTAAGCAAGTCCTGTAAAGCAAGAGAACAAGAAGATGTCGCGAACATTTACCAATCGCTGCGTTGCAAATTCCTTGTGCATGATGGTATCCACTTCTTCGTCTGTCAAAAAGCCACGATCAACTCTTTTGGTCTTGAAGTGGATATTGAGGAATGGGTCGTGATTAAACACTCCAGCCTTTCGACCAAATATGATAACCGTCTTGAAAGTCTTTAAGGTCTTGATGGCCGTGTTAAAGCTCTGTCCAACCACCGTCTTGAGATAGACATCGAAATCGTGAATAACAATCGGGGTAAGTTCAATAATATTGAGGTCTGTGCGTGCATACTTCTCTTGAATGAACTTGGCGAAGTGACGCTTGCAGATGTCAAACTTGCGGTAATTGGCTTTGGTAACTCCACAGCCAATCTGTGCATACATATCATTATTATACTTGGTAAACAATGAAAGAACGGTCTCCATATCCTCACGTTTGCCAAGATATTCCGATTTGATGCGTTCAAGGCTGAGTTCTTCTGAGAACTCCAATCGTTGGAATATCATCTGAAGATCTGTGCTGATGCTCGTCAGTTGTGCGTTGGTAGCCAAAGCCTCCTTGGTTCGTCCCCGTACTTTACCCAGTGTGCTATCCCACATTTCGGGATCAACGCTAACGCCTGTTGTGCCGAGTGCCATTCTTTCTCCATTAAGATGGATACGCATCATAACCGATGCTTTTCCTTCTTTGTTCAAATAATTGCTTCGCAGATAGAAGCTTGTTCTGAAAATACTCTTCATACTTACAAGTTTTTAGTGCAGAAGTAAATCGTGCTTTCGACCCGTTTAAGGGTGAGTTACACATTGTTTTTACAGCTGCAAAGTTCGACATAATTCTTTGAATAACAATGAAGTATGCGGTATCTGTGTGTACTCTGTACGGTATCAGTGGCTACAATTTTACAAAGTCGATTTTTTCTGTAGCCATATTGTAGCCAGTTGGGAGTATTTTGAGCGTTTCGGCGGTATCTGTATGTACTCCCAAGCAGGGAAGTATATAAACGAATAATCGCCGTAACTCGTTGAAGTTACGGCGATTATCTGATTTAATCATTTTTTGTTTTTCTCTTGTTCAGAGTACGTAAAGTGGAGCTGGTGGGATTCGAACCCTCGTCCGCACGGGGAAACCATATGCTTTCTACATGCTTATTCCAGCCTCCGTTTTTCGTGCGACGGCAAGACCTGGACCACCAACCGACGCCTTATCCCCTGAATCTTCGCCCGCGGAGCGAGGCCTCCACAGGGCTATCCCCGACTGATCTGGCACCGCTGAATCAAGCTATTTCGGGAAAAGAGTGCTTGAGCGATGTCCCGTCCCCTCACCTTGTGGGGGGATTGAGCCTATCTACTATACTTCGATCAGGCAGCGAGAGCGTAATTGTTTTCGCCAATTAATTTGTTGATAACTGATATTTAGGAGCCAGCCACCGAAGCTCCGCATGCTTACATACCATCTCGGCCCGCCGTCAAATCCAGTCAAGCCCATTGCGTATATGCGCCCGCAAAGATACTTCTTTTTTCGGAAAGCAGCAACTTTTCTCGCCAAAAATCTCACTTTTCCCGCATTTTCATGCCCGAGAGGGCGGCCATGTCCACCCCCTCCAGCTCCAGGAGCGCACGCTTGCGGTCGAGGCCGCCGGCATAGCCGGTGAGGCTGCCGTCGGAGCCCACCACCCGATGGCAGGGGACGATGAGGCTGAGGGGATTGCGGCCTACCGCCCCGCCCACGGCCTGTGCCGACATTCGGGGCAGGCCGTGCCCGTCGGCGACGCGGCGGGCGATGGCGGCGTAGGTCGCGGTCTGTCCGCGGGGAATGGCGAGCAGAAGGTTCCACACCTCACGCTGAAACTCCGTTCCCCTCAGGCGCAGCGGCGGCCGGAGATGGGGCTGCCGGCCCTCGAAATACCGGTCGAGCCACTCCGCCGCCTGCCTGAACACCGGCAGGTCGCGCTCCGCGTAGTCCGCTCCCAGGGTGGAACCGAAATACTTCTGCCCGTCGAACCACAGGCCTGTGAGAAAACGGCCGTCGCTCGACAGCGTGATACCGCCCAATGGCGACTGATAACGCGAGATGTAATCCATAAGATGGGGGTTAGACGATTTCTTTTCTCATTCTTGGCAGATACGCCGCGACGCTGCCCGGCAGGAGCGCCAGGGCACTCACCTCGGAGACGGAGGGGATGCTCGTCGGGGCGGAAAGCCTCACCTGTCCGCAAAGTTACACATTTGATTTGAAATCACAAAATCCCGAACCCAACTTTTCTACAACCTTCAGCGAGCGGAATACACGCTTTCACACATCGGCCGGACACGCAAGGAATAACCATGAAAATATTTTACTATTCAATGAATCACGGTGCGAAATACGCCCAATCCTCAGGAATCGGGGCGCCGCGGAGCAAAATAAGGCTGAAAATTCACGAGACACCATCCGCCTGACAATCAGTCCGTTAGGCGCCCGCTCGTTTTGCGGGCAGCCGTTTACACACCGAAAATCACGACCAAAAGCGGCCAAAAGGCTTGCGAAAGACGGCTGAAAGGAAGCCAAAAGGCCGCTGCCGACAAGGCAAAAGACGGCTAAAAGGAGGACAGAAAGCAACCTTTTGCATTCCGACCCGCATCCATCGGGCAAAAAAGCGGCTTTTCCCACCCCTCCCAACGGCCATCCGCGAGATTTCCCAAAGTGGCCAAACGCCGGAAAGATTGTCATTTTATTTTATATTTCAAGCCTCCAAAGGACCGCGTTCCCTCCTTTATACCGTAAACAAAGCTCTCTCCCCGGGCGCTCGAAAAACAACCCCTTCTTCCATGTAAAAGGAAAAAAAACGCATCCACAGACCGGAATTTGACATTTTTTCGGAATTTATTGCTTATCTTTGCAACAATTCTTTAAAAAAAGAGTTATTATTAAAAACGATCAGGTAAGCATGGCTGTACAAGACGGAATGGGGACTACACAACTGGCAGTGAAAAGGGCGGCCGACATCGTCGGATCCCTCGCCGCGCTCATCCTCCTGTCTCCCCTCCTCCTCTTCATCGCCATCCGGCTCCGGCTTCAGGGCAACGGGCCCATCATCTTCCGGCAGGAGCGCGTGGGAAAGGGCGGCAAGAGCTTCACCATCTACAAGTTCCGCACCATGTCCGGCACCATCGAGGAAGACGGGCCGCAGCTGGTTCCCACCTGCGACGACTCCAATTGCACCCGCCTGGAGCGGTTGCTCCGCTGCCATCATCTCGACGAACTGCCCCAGCTCTGGAATGTGCTCCGGGGCGACATGTCGATTGTAGGGCCCAGGCCCGAAAGAAAATACTTCGCCGACCGCATCATGGCCGTGGACGAAAACTATCGCCAAGTCTACCGCATGAAGCCCGGCCTGACCTCGGAAGCCACCCTCTACAACGGCTATACCGACACCATGGAGAAGATGCTCACGCGCCTGCACATGGATCTCGGCTATCTCGAGCGCCGCTCGCTTTGGCTGGACTTCAAGATTACCGCGAGGACCGCCTTCAACATCATCACTGGAAAGAAATTCTAATAAGATATGAAAAAAATCATTCTTTACGCCTTGTTCCTGTCTCTCATCCCGCTGGGCATGAGCGCCCAGTCGTCAATGACAGACGAGCAAGTGATGCGCTTTGTCGCAAAAGAGCATAAATCCGGAACCTCGAACGCGCAGATTGTAACCAAGCTGATGCAGAACGGCGTGGACATCTCCCAGATTCGCAGGGTGAGAAAAAAGTATGAACGACAGATTAACAACCAAGGTCTGGGCACCGTAGCGGACGAGACCATCGACAAGGCAGACGACCGTTCGCGCAAGAACAACGGCGAAAAGAAGGAGGGCCAACTCTCCAACTATCGCTTGAGTCCCGGCTCCGGCTATCAGCACAGCTACGACGAGAACGACGAAGAATACATGACGATCCGGCAGGAGACGATCCACCTGCTGGGCGACTCCATCGAAACGGAGGCAGAGAGAGCCAAAGGACCGAAAGTGTTCGGCCGTGATATCTTCAACAAGAAAAACCTCTCCTTCGAGCCGAACATGAATATTGCCACGCCACAGAACTATCGCCTGGGGCCGGGCGACGCCGTCATCATCGATGTATATGGAGCCTCGCAGAAGTCAATCCAGGCCACCGTGTCTCCCGATGGCGATGTTACGATACCAGACTATGGCCCCGTTCGGGTGAGCGGGCTTACCGTCGCGCAGGCCAACGCGCGGCTTCATTCCACGCTCGGCGCCCGCTACAGCAGTTCAAAAGTGCGCCTCACGGTGGGACAGACCAAGACGATCATGGTAAATGTATACGGCGAGGTGAAGGCTCCGGGCACCTACACCCTCTCGGCTTTCTCGTCGGTCTTCCACGCCCTCTACATGGCCGGGGGCACCAACGACCTCGGCACGCTGCGCAACATAAAGGTATATCGCGGCAATAAGCTCGTTACCTCTGTCGATGTGTACGACTATATTCTCAACGGGAAGCTTTCCGGCAACATCCGCCTTGCCGATAACGATGTCATCTATGTCGGCCCCTACGACTGCCTGGTGAACATTACGGGCAAGGTGAAACGCCCTATGTATTATGAAATGAGGAAGAGCGAGAGCGTGGGAACGCTGCTCAAATACTCCGGCGGATTCACCGGAGACGCCTATACCAAGTCTGTAAGGCTCGTCCGCAAGACCGGGCGCGAATATGCCGTGTTCAATGTCGAGGAGTTCGACATGAACTCTTTCCGCGTTGCCGACGGAGATTCTGTGAGCATAGACTCCATTCTCCCGCGCTATGCCAATACCGTGGAGGTGAAAGGAGCCGTTTTCCGACCGGGCCTGTATCAGCTCGGGGGCGAGATCAGCAGCATCCGCGGCCTGGTAACTCACGCCGAAGGACTCACCGAGGAGGCTTTCACCAACCGTGCCGTCATGCACCGCATGAAAAGCGATCGGTCGCTCGAGGTTATCAGCGTAGACATTGCCGGCATCATGAACGGCACCGTGGCCGACATCCCGCTGCGAGAGAACGATATACTCTTTATCCCCACCAAGCCGGAACTCCAGACCCAGCGCACCATTACCATACATGGCGAGGTGCAATATCCGGGAGTCTATCAATATGCCGACAACGAGACCATCGAGGACTTCGTGCTGCAGGCCGGAGGCCTGAAAGACCAGGCCTCAACGGTCAAGGTGGATGTGTCGCGCCGCGTGAACAACCCGAAAGCCCTCACCACCGACAGCATCATATCAGAGACTTTCACTCTCTCGCTGAAAGAGGGATTCGTGGTCGACGGTCAACCGGGCTTCACCCTGATGCCGTTCGACGAAGTGTATGTGCGCAAGAGCCCGGCGTTCTCCTCCCAAAAGAATGTGTATGTGGAAGGACAAGCCATGTTTGCGGGCACCTATACCTTAAACAAGAAGAACGAACGACTAAGCGATATCGTGAGAAAAGCCGGCGGCGTTACCGACCTGGCGTATGTGCAAGGGGCCCGCATCCTCAGGCGCACCACCCCCGGAGACCGCGCGAAGATAGAGACACTCACAAGACTCTTGCAGGCTCAGACCGGAGGAAACCGCGACTCGCTGAATGCCGCCCTGCTCCAATTGAGCGATACCTATCCCGTGGGCATTGAACTCGACAAGGCACTTGAGAATCCCGGAGGCGATGCAGACCTCGTGCTGTGTGAGGGCGACCGCCTCGTCATACCGGAATACAACGGCACGGTGAAGATCAGTGGCAATGTGATGTATCCAAATACCGTGGCCTTCGAGAAAGGCCGGAGGGCGGCCTACTACATCGACGAGGCCGGCGGCTGGGGCAACAGGGCAAAGAAGGGCCGCACCTTTATCATCTATATGAACGGGAAAGTGGCTCGCGTAGGGCACAATGCCAAGGTGCGCCCTGGCTGCGAGATCGTAGTTCCCAGCAAACCCAAGCGCGACGGGAGCCTCGTCAGCCAGTGGCTCGGTATCGGTACAAGTGTAGCCTCCATCGCCACGATGATCGCCACAATCGCCAACCTGAGCAAATAAACCAAGAGCTACCAACCACAGAAACAAGCAAGAAATGGAAAACGACAATAAAGGAGAGACGATTGACATCAAGGCCGTTTGCAAACGACTGTACAAGAAAAAGCGGTTCATCTTGAAGGTATTGGTAATCACATTCGTGCTGTCATGCTTCTATATATTGCCCCAACCGCGATATTACAAGTGCACGGTAGAGCTGGCACCAGAGATAGGACGCTCCATGTTGTCGTCAGGGGGGCTGACAAGCCTGGCCTCATCAATGGGTCTCGACATCAACAATACAATGCTTTCAGACGCCATCTCGCCAGAGCTTTATCCGGAGTTGATGAAGTCGAACGGCTTTATAGTTAACCTCGTAGGATGTAAAGTGAGAACTAAAGACCAGAAGGTGAATACTACCTACTTCAGTTATCTTCAACATTATCAGAAGAGCAATCCGCTTACCGTTCCGCTGGCTTTCATAAAGAAGCTCTTCGAAAGGAAGAGTCCTGACAATGAAAAAGGGAAGCTCGACCCCTTCAACCTTACCAAGGATCAGGACGATATCTTCAAGGCTATTCAAGGAAAGATAATGTTCAAGGTAGACAAGAAGACAAGCCTTGTCTCAATCGAGGTCCAAGATCAGGATCCGTTAGTAGCTGCTACGATGGCGGACTCCACTATGGCCAAGCTGCAAGAGTTCATTACGCGCTATAGAACAAGCAAAGCACGCCACGACATGGAATACTATAGGAATTTGGCTGTCAAGGCCAAGGCTGACTATGAGAAGTCGCGCCGCCTCTATGGAAGCTATGCTGACTCCAACATGGACATCATATTGGAAAGCTATAAGTCGAAACAGGAAGACCTTGAGAACGACATGCAGTTGAAATACAACGCTTACAAGGCTATGATACAACAGCTTCAGACAGCTGAGGCAGAGGTTCTTGCCGACACTCCTGTATTCACCGTGGTGAAGTCGGCGTCAGTACCTATAAATCCGGCAGGCCCCAAGCGTATGATATTCGTCGGCGGCATGATGTTTCTGGCACTGTTCATCACCAGCTTTACGGTTACAAAAGACCTGATAATATAAACCCGATATCCCGATATGCCGCCATATCAAAGCAATAACAAGAGGATTGCAAAGAATACCATCTACCTTTATGTAAGGATGTTCTTCGTGCTTATTGTCAACCTCTACATATCAAGGGTGCTCCTAAGGGCTCTGGGTGTAAGCGATTACGGTACATATATCATCATGGCGGGGCTCGTTACTCTGTTCGGTTTCTTTAATGTTACGCTGTCTGCAACGATGCAGCGCTACTACAACTATACCGGTTCAAGGGAAAACGAGAAAGGCTTGCAGAGAGTCTTCTCGACCGGCTGTGTGATACATCTCATCATTGCCGCCGCCACATTCATGTTTCTCGAGTCGTTTGGCTTATGGTATATAGACCATTATCTGGTAATTCCTCCCGAACGGTTCAATGTCGCCCTGACAGTATTTCATGCATCGGCAATATCACTGGTATTGCTTATTTTACAGTCTCCTTGTAGCGGACTTATGCTCTCTCAAGAGCGTATGGGGTTCTATTCATTCGTCAGCATAGCCGACATCATGCTCAAGCTGGCGGCTACATTATCGCTTGAGCACCTGCCTTTCGATCGTCTTTCAACCTATGCTCTGCTACTATTGTGCATATCGGCAACCGACCTCCTGCTCTACGCAGCATACACCAAGTATAACTGGAAGTTTCTCCACTTATCAAGAAAAATTGACCGCTCCCTGATGAGGTCGCTCCTTTCGTTCACAGGATGGAACCTCGTTGGGACATTCGCTTTCATGCTCAAGGGACAGGGAGTAAACCTCTTGCTCAACAACTTCTTTGGCACCATGGTCAACGCTGCGCGTGGCATAGCCGCACAAGTTAGCAGCGCGATACAGAACTTCTCGACAAGTATTACGGTGGCATTTGCCCCACAGATTGTAAACTCCGTCGCTACCGACGACAGACAACGGGTTGAAGGCCTGATGTTCACGGAGTCAAAGATCTGCTATGCACTGGTTTTAATCATCGCGACACCATTATGTCTGGAGATGGACTATGTCTTGAATCTGTGGCTTGGCGTCAATATGCCCTATCAAGCAAATATTTTCTCTGTACTTATGATCATAGACACACTTGTTTGCACGCTCAATACCCCCTGCACACAAGTAACTCTTGCCACGGGCAAGGTAAAGAAATACGAAATAGCGAGCAGTATCGTGAACCTATGCCTGATACCTATGTGCTATGTATTCCTTCATTTAGGCTTCACGGCAGTAAGCTCGTTTGTCATTACGATTCTCTTTTCCATACTGCTTCAAATAGTATGCCTGGTATTTACCCACCGGGTCTTTAAGTTCAATGGCAAAAGATATGTCGCAGAAGTGCTGCTGCCTTGCCTCTGCATAACGATATTTCTGCCCATTATCCCTTTGCTCGTGAAAGTCTCATACACGCCAACCTTCTTGAGGCTGGCCGCCGTCTGCCTGGTAGACTTGTGCATAGCACTGCCGCTGACATATCTAATATTGCTCAACAAGCAAGAAAAGAAACGAAGCCTCAGTATCATCCGCTATTATAAAAACCGCTTACGGAACGACAAATAAATGAAAGTATCAATCATCACAGTTACATATAACAGTTACAAAACATTGCCCAGGGCCATTGAGTCGGTCTTGCGGCAGACCTATCAGGACATTGACTATTGGATTATCGACGGCAATTCAACCGACGGAACGCAAGACATCATTAAGTCGTATACGGAAGCTTTCAACGGTAAGCTTCATTGGTTGTCAGAACAGGACAAAGGAATCTACGACGCAATGAACAAAGGTTTCGCCCACTGTGACGGTGATGTGCTAGGCTTCCTTAACTCTGACGACTGGTTTACAACGGCTTCTGCAGTCGAGACAATAGTCAATGCTTTTTCAAAAGACTATGATGCCGTGTACGGAGACATACACATCGTAGGAAAAGACAGTCCTGAGAAACAAATTTATTACCAGTCTGGGCGAATGTTCCGACCGTTTTTGCTCAGGTTCGGATTTGCTCCCGCCCACCCGACCTTCTATGTCCGCAGGTCTCTATTACAGAGCTATGGGGCGTACAACGATAACTATAAGATTGCCGGCGACTTCGACTTAATAGCCCGGTTCTGTCATAAATATAAGATAAAGACCAAATACTTACATACCGATCTCGTTACAATGGCCATCGGAGGAGTGAGCACAAAAGATGAAGAAGCATACGCTGAAGGGCTGAATGAGATATTATACTCGTGCAAAAGCTTAGGAATAAGGACGAGCAAAACGATGCTCTCGCTGAAAAAATATTTCCTAATGCTGGCCAACATTATATAAGTTATCAAGCCAATGGAAAAGTTGAGGTATATACAAGGCGGTATATATTCCTGCATAGGCATAGTCCTTATGTGGGTGGCTGCCATTGCGACGCTTTATTCCGACACTTCTAACAAGTTCGGACTATACATTGCCCTACCCTTGTCCTTTGTCTTCTGTACGCTGAAGAACCGCGGTTTCCGCCTCAATACATATGAGAAGATACTCTACGCATTGTTTGCCTGGGACTGCATATCATTCCTTTGGGCCGACGACAAGGACATGGCGGCCACAGAACTGCATGCTCTGCTGGGCTGTTTCCTCGTTACCTATGTCGTATCTGTCCTTGCACGGGAGAAGCGGAATGTGCCCTACCTCTACTTTGCATTCGTCCTCCTCTACCTGAGTGCCTGGCTGTATGCCAGCAAACACATACTTTCTGTAATGGTAAGTGATTCCGACAGACTTAACGACGACAATCTCAATGCCAACACACTGGCTTATTACACATTCTATGTGTCATTTCTTGCCTACACACTGAGCGAGATTTGCCAAAAAAAGCACATTAAAAAGTTCTGGATAGTGGTGTTCTGGCTCATGCTTCCAGCCTCTTTCGGCGTGTCGCTTCTCACCGCCTCGCGCCAGATTCTGATAGTTCAGATTCCGTTATATGCCATGCTTATATATATAAGGTATATCAAGGGGCTGCCCGCAAAACGCAAAATCACATTCGCCGCAGTGCTCCTTGCTGTCATCATAGCGGCTGCTGGGCAGATTGCAAACATTTACAACGACAGTCTTCTGAAGCAAAGAGCAGAGGTGGAAGTAGGCGATGACCCGCGTGCCGACCTTGCCAGAGAAGCCATACAAATTGGTCTGGAGAACCTCCCGTTAGGTCTTGGTGCGGGAAACTTCCAATCAATATCGTCAACGAGACAAATATCCCATAACTCATTTACCGAAAGTTTTGTCAATCTTGGCATCCCCGGATTCTGTCTTTACATTGCTCTTTTAGGCATTTTCACATCGAAACAGTGGCATAGATACCGCAAGAACCATGACAAGATGTATTTTGTATTCTTCACCTTCGGCCTCATCTATATGCTTGACGGCTTCTTCTTCGTGTTCTATAATGCCGTTTGGCTCATCTCTTTCTTCATGCTCGTGGCTGCTCACAGTGAGACTTACTACATCGATTCGCAAGATTTGACAACTGAAACGAAACCAAACCCATAATATGAAGAAGATCTTACTCATTGACTATGATTATCCTGAAGGCGGCCCGAAAACGGTAGCAGCAAACCTAATGCGTTCTGCCTTGGCCAAAAAATATGAATTCAAGGTCATCAGCATAAATAATAAAGCCGCCACATTGCATTATCATCCACTGAAAGCTATCAAATTCTTGCGCTACTATATAAAGCGTATAAACGCAGAAAAAGCCGACATTGCCTATATAAGAGGCCTCGAATATGTTGGCTTCCTGATGACTTTGGCGGCATGGATATCAAATGTCAGGAGCACGATACTTGTCGTTCACGGCTCTTCATGGGACATTAAAGGCAACTCGTTGCGCCAAATCTTCCTGAAATACATCATTGAACCTATTGAGGTATGCTTGGCCGACAAGGTCTATACGGTATGCCAAGCTGAACAGAAAACTGCAAAATGCCTACGCTTCGCAAGAAAGAATGCCAACATAGGAACGATATACAACTCCTTCCCGACCGTAGATTACGAAAGCATTTTGCCTGGTAAACTGCGCTCCATGCTGCATATACCTCCCGAGAAAATAATAGTCAGCATCGTAGGAAGAGTCACTGAGAGGAAAGGGCATCGCTATGTTATCGAAGCATTGCATAAAATGCATTCGCCAGACTTCGTCTTCGTCATCATAGGCGACGGCGAATTTGTAGAAAAATATAGAAGAGAATGCGCCGATGATATAAAGGACGGGAGACTTTTCATCCTCGGCTCGCGCAACAATGTGTATGAGTTGTTCCGCGACACCGACATCTTCCTGTTTCCAACCCTCAACGAGAACCATTCCATGGCACTGCTTGAGGCTGTCGCAATGAGATGTGCCACGGTGGTAACTAATGTCGGTGGTAACATCGAGACGATAGAAAATGGAGTGTCGGGCGTAGTAATTGAACCAGCAAATGCTGATGAAATAATAAAAGGATTAATGTCGCTGCACAACAAGAAGACAAGAGAGAAATTGGCAAGCAGGGCTTACGATTATTGCAGGTTGGCCTTTTCTGAGGAGAAAACCATTAGCAAGCTCAACGAATTATTCAGTAGTCTGCCCGCTGCAAGCACACGAAAAGAAAGGAAAAAATAAAATGGAAGACAAACATTACCGTATAGCCGCTCTGCTTACCTGCCATAACCGACGCAGCAAGACATTGCGCTCGTTGCAGTCGCTTTTCGTTTCCCTCGATCATTACAATTCCATTTCTACCCCGCATATAGACTTAAATGTATTCCTAACCAACGACGGATGTACTGACGGAACTGCCGAAACCGTAAGTACGACATTTGCAGACAGGCATATAAACATAATCTGCACCGATGGCAATAGCTACTGGGCAGGCGGCATGAGACAGGCTTGGCAGGCGGCACTGTCATATAATGCACCCTTCGACTTCTTCTTGTTGCTCAACGACGACACTTTTTTATTACCCGAATGCTTTGATTTCTTGCTTCAGGCTGACGCTTATGTCCGCAACCACTACGGTCAGCCAGGCCTCTATGCGGGAATTGTAAGCAGCCTTGACGGCACAGAAATAACCTATGGAGGCGGCATATATAAGTCTCGTATATTAGGCCGAAGTCGACTGCTAAAGCCCATAGGTGTCCCGCAACCTTGTCAGCTGACCAATGGCAACATACTTCTTGTAAGTCGGAATGTATACAATCATATCGGCATAATAGATGAACATTACTGCCACAGATGTGCAGACTGGGCTTATGGAGTTGAGACTTGCAGAAAGGAAATGCCTGTTGTTACGACCGCTGAGATATGCGGACGCTGCGACAATGATCATTTAACCCTTGACGAAGAGCGTCAGAGGTTGTTGAAGATGACAATCCGTCAACGATACCATTACTTCTTCTCGCCCCCACACTGCACGCAGGACATTCTCTATTACATGCATTGCTTTTTCCCCATACGCTATGTCCTCGTTTTCATGGCGCGAATGCTAAACATTCTGGCGCCATCTCTCTATTACCGCATAATCTGATGTTTTCTCTCATGCTCACATGCAATAACACCGCCAAAATCGAGTTATATAAATAACAATTCATCTGTATTGCCCATGCAACAACATTTACCCTTTATCGAGACACACCCCTTGCCGAGTGCCCTTGTAGACTTTCAGCATGAATCAATAGCGGGTATTGTCGACTGACCTCATACATTAAGTAGTTATGAAGACAACACTCATCCCTACTGGAGGACTCTGTAACAGAATGTGGGCAATGGCTTCTGCCTACGAAATAACAAAGAGATTGCAGACGACCCTTCATATATCAACTGGAACAAATACGAAGATCTCAACGCCCGGTTCGATGACCCTTTCGAGCCAATACACATCGAAGGCATGACATTAAATGAAAATGCTACATGGTTATACAATATAAACCGCCGCCTTGACTACTACAAGCGGTGGCCAATACTAAAATCTATTTACAGCCAAATATTATTCGAACCTTCGCTGTACGACAACATATAAGCTTGCCCAAACAACATAAAGAGACAAACAACACCGTAATTCGCCCACATATGCAGGATTTATTAGTTTCCATAATAATGCCGATGCACAATTCAGAAACCTTCGTTGGAGAGGCCATCGAGAGTGTCTTGGCGCAGACATACAGACAATGGGAACTCATTGTCGTTGATGATGATTCAACCGACAACTCGCTTTTGACAGCAAAAAAATATGAGACCATCGACCCACGGATAAGCGTTATGAGCAACGACCGCCATTTGGGGATGCCCTCGGCACCACGAAATTTCGGTATTAGGCATGCCAATGGTCGATATATAGCTTTCCTTGACAGCGACGACTGTTGGCTTCCGACGAAGCTGGAAAGACAACTCTCACTGTTCAATGACAGTAAAGTAGCAATCGTTTTCTCGAACTACGAGAAGATAGACGAAAGCGGAAAGCGGAACAATCGTATAGTCCGGGCTCCCATGCTAGTTAATTATCGAGACATGCTTCACAGCAATTACATCGGTAATCTCACTGGAATGTACGACAGAAACAGGGTTGGGACGGAGTATATGCCTGATATCCCTCACGAAGATTACGCCTTCTGGCTGCTTATACTCAAGAAAGGATATATGGCAAAGAACACCGGCAGCGTGGAAGCCCTGTATCGAACGAGGAGCAAGTCTGTGTCTTCATTCAAGTTGCTGATACTTCCGTGGCAATGGAACATCTACCGCAAGCAGGAACATCTCCCATTTCTTAAGTCGATATATTATTATGCCTGTTATGCCGTCAGAGGCTGGGAAAAGAGCAAAATATAGCGACATTTATTTCTTCGTTTTATTTTTTGTATAATAAATATCGATTGTCGGCGTTATTATATATAATGGAAACTATCATATTAACTGAAAAGGCACGCGCCAATCACAGTCATGCAAGGCTCAACGATGATGTAAGCAGCCCTCGTTATATAACTGATGGCATGAATAAATTTGAACGGAGCACCAAGCGATTGCTTGATCTGTTCGTATCAATAGTATGCATGATAGTCTTTTCACCATTATTTCTTGTTTGCTACATATTGGTCAAACACGAAGATGGAGGCCCGGCCATCTTCAGGCAAGAGCGCATCGGAAGGTTCGGGAAGCCGTTCATCATCTGTAAGTTCCGTACAATGAGAATCGATGCGGAGGCAAATGGTCCACAGCTCTATGGACATGAAAACGATACGCGAATGACTCGCATAGGCCGCCTCCTCCGTAATCATCACCTCGACGAATTGCCTCAGCTATGGAATGTAATGAAAGGCGACATGGCATTTGTCGGTCCGCGCCCCGAGCGGAAATACTATATTGACCAGATTTTGAAGTACGACAAGCGCTACACCTATCTCTATCAGATACGCCCAGGGGTAACCTCTTACGCTACGCTTTACAATGGTTACACTGACACAATGGAGAAGATGCTACGCCGACTTGACCTCGATCTCTATTATCTTGAGCATCGTTCGTGGTGGTTTGATGCAAAGATTCTCACCAAAACATTCATCAACATAGTCTTCGGAAAGATTTTCTAATCCTTCTTTCCCTGTGGAAGCACCTTGCAGAAGTACGCCCTTAGAACTTCGTGAAGTACAGTCGCAGCTTTCCGCTGTTAAGAATCATCTTGCTGCCCGTGAGTTTTTCAATCGTGAAGTTCTCACTCACGCCATTCACCCCGAAAGGAACGAGATAGTCGGGCCCCGTCAACGGGTGGTCTCCCTCCCCGCCCTCACGATCATAGAGGTAAGGGTCTGAGAGCTTCAGCACGCCGCCTCCCTGCTCAAAGCGCATCAGGCATTGAGGATGAAGGCCGTCCCTATCTGTCAGTTCCAGCAGTTTTGCCTGGAATGCCCAAAACAATCGCCTCTGCGACAAGTCGTTAAATCCTCCGTTGATGGTATCGATGGATTCCAGGTGCCAGAACCCATCGAGCTTGCCGTTGCCGCTCGTCTCCAGGTCGCAGGCGGTGAATGACAATATGAAAACCAACAAGCAGGAAGCGGCGAAGCCGCCCTTGATCATGTGATGACTCATCTTCTATAAATTTAGTATTCCTGATTTGGATATCGTGAATTGGATTCCGTGATTACTGCCGAGGATATGCCCGAAGTCCATGCCATACGCCCCCTTGATCTTCCAGTTGTGCTTGAATCGATAGGCAGCCTCTATCATGAAGCTCACATTATGATGCTTCCGGGTATAAGGACTGTCGTAAGTGCCCCATCCCTCCTGATAAGTGGCCAAGAGGCGATAGTCCAGGTTCTCCGTGGGATTGCCGTTTATTCCCAAGTGGAAAGCCACGAACCGATTGTCTCGCACCTCGATTACACCGTCCTCGTTGTAAAGCGGAGAACGGTAGAGCGGATTTCCCATCACCTGCCCCCAATGCGACCATCCCGGATAGATGTAGTGATTGTAGTAATTGTCCGTTCCTCCTATATGGTCGGGAATCGTCTGCGAATGATCATGGTAGATGGGACCGCTCTGATACTTCGTGTAAAGGTATTCCACGACTACATTCCGCAACCAGTTGTTGTACTTGAAGTTCAGCTCCGCGCCCAGCATCCAGTCCTTGAAGTCATAGAGCAGATAGCGGTGCCGCTCCTTACTGTTCCAGTTGTCGCCGCTGCCATAGCCGTCGTAGTCCAACTGCAGCATCGAGGAATGGTCTTCGAAAAACTTGTCGGCATAGAGCCCCATACGCCATGTGTCGGCATCATAGTTCACGCGGAGCAGCCAGCTGCCCAGCTGGTCGCCCTCCACATTCTGATAGGTGGTCTCCCCCACATCCGAGCCTCCGGGCCAGAAGGCATTCCAGAAGTCGCGGATGCCCCTGCCGTTGCGCATCTCCTTATAGGTTCCGTCTCTCTGCGGGATATACGATACGCCGCCGAAGAGAGTGGCCATCTCCAGCCCCATCTCGACAGACCACGGGAAGAACCGCTCCGGATTGCCAATCATCAGATAGCCGGACTTGCTGTGATACAGCACATCGTCAGCATAGCGCGACTGCCTGCGGGTAAAGTCGTGCTGCCAGTTGTCGTCGGTCATCTTGCCGAACGACACATGGCCTTTCATGCGGAGCCAACCGCCAAGAACGGGGAGAACCCAGTATTCCGGCAGGGCGAGCCGCACCTGCGGCACGGGCCGGGCGTTGATGCCCAGGGTCTGGGCACCGCTGCTCAGGCCATTGTTCCTCAGCTGCATGAGATACTGCTTGCTTCCCACGGAGAGCACGCCGTGCAGCCAGCGGGCTTCCACAAAGGCCTGCTGCACCACGGGCACGCTCGTGTAGCCGTAGGCTGCCGCTATGTCCAGCCCATAGCCTATGCCCCACCGGCGGGCGGAATCGGTGGCCAGCGGGCGCACCACGCTTCCGCGCACATATCCGTTGCTCTTGTCCAATGACGAGAGGCCATACTTGTTGGCGTTGAGCCATAGCGGGGTCTTATCCTTGGAGAGCGACCCCTGCAGCTCGACATCGTAACGCAGGTCATGACCTAAATCCAGCTTGCCGGCCTCCAGCCCTTCCTGCCACGCATATTGAGCGTTCGCAGACAGGGAGGCAAGCATCAGGACAAACATCAGGGTATACTTTTTCATAAACGCCTTAATATCTTTACACCTTATTATTATATATACAACTTAACGAAGAAATCTCGGATATATTACTAAAGGTTTAGGGAAAATCCCCGCCCAAGTAGGGAAAATCCTTTCTGCGGATGAAGAAATCTTTGTTTCTTTGCATCAGATAAGACAAGAGACAACGGTTTTAAAAGATACGATTATGAAAAAGTTCATATTAGCCCTTACAGCTCTTCTCACGCTCGCGGCATCCGCCAGCGCTATGAGCTACGAGCAGGCTCGTGAGCAGGCCTTGTTTCTTACGGACAAGATGGCCTACGAACTGAACCTGACCGACGATCAGTATGAGGCAGCCTACGAGATAAACCTCGACTATCTGATGCGTATCAACGACTATAACGACCTCTACGGCATATACTGGAGACAGCGCAACCTCGACCTGAGCTATATCTTGCTCGACTGGCAATACCAGACCTACTGTGCCGCACGCTACTTCTACCGCCCGCTCTATTGGGACGCGGGAGTATGGCACTTCAGCATCTATGCACGCTATCCTCACCGCGACTACTTCTACTTCGGGCGGCCCCGCTTCATCGAAGTCTATTACGGCGGACACAGTTGGGCTCACAATGGCGGATGCAGTTGGTATTACGGCAGGCAATACGGCAGGCCGCATCCTAACGGAATACGCCGGGTGGGCATGCGCGACGGCTTCGACCGCGGCGACTTCGGAAACGGAACCCGCATCACGGAGTTCGGCAGGACGCGCACCCAGAGGGAATTCACCCCATCGCCGGGCAACGGCAACCGCACATTCGGCGGACGCCGTGATGGCATCGGAATGTCTGTGCGCGGCACGGGACAAACTACCGACGCGCCCCGCACATTCGGCGGGCGCCGCGACGGCAGCTGGACAAGCCCGGGCAGAGGGGACGCCTTCGGAAGAGACTACGGCAGCGGCATGCGCAGCTCCACTCGTTCCACGGCACCAAGGATGGGTTCGGGATTCCGCTCTTTCGGCGAGAGCAGCGACACCCCCGCCCGCTCTTTCTCGCCCGGCAATGAAAACTCACGCCCGTCGGCACCCTCCCGTTCCATGGGAGCTCCCTCACGCAGCTACGGCGGCAGCCGCATGGACGGCAACTTCGGTGGTGGAGGCTTCGGAGGAGGACGCTCGGGAGGCAGCTTCGGCGGAGCAACTCGTTCCGGCGGAACCAGTCGCGGCGGAGGCAGCTTCGGCAACGGGCACAGATGAGGGAAACAAGTTATATGGCTTTAAAAAACAAGTTATACAGGTAAGGACAATTAATAATGATGTTTATAATAGGTAAGTGTTTAATAGGTTTTTAGTTTTTGTAAATAGATTGGAAGGATAGCAAAATCAGAGAGTTATTAACAGAGGGATCTTCCGTGAGGAAGGTCCCTCTCGCCTATAGTATGAGCACCCTGACCTCGGCGTTCGCCATCTTCCGGATTTTGCTCATCGGCTGGTTGAAGTAGACACTTTGCACGGCCTTGTTGATGATGCCGTGGCCCACGGCGAGCACGGTCTGCCCGGGATAGGCCACCTTCAGCCAGGTCAGGAAGTTGCGAGCCCGGGCTCCCATCCTCTCGAGCGACTCGATGTTGTCGGGCCACTCCTCGTCCTGAAGGTCGGGAATATAGCGCCCCGTGAAGTCGCCCCAGTCTCTTTCCCGCAGCAGCGGGGTCTGCACCACCTCCTTCCGATGAGGCCCGGCAATGATCTCACAGGTCTCCACGGAGCGCCGCAGGTCGCTTGCGACGAAGGCGTCGATCGGCTCGTGCAGCATCCTGTCTCGCAGCTCCTCGGCCTGCCGGACGCCCCGGGCGTTGAGGCATCCCTGTGTTTGGCCCTGCATAATCTGGCGGGCATTGTCCTCGGTCTCACCGTGGCGGACAAGATATAGTTTCGTCATAGGCAACAAGTCTTTCAGGCACAAAAATACGAAAATTATTGCATTTCTGGCTTTTTGTTTGTATTTTTGCGATATAAAATCATCAGACTATGAAGTTTCTACAGAGTTCTGTCTTTCGCGCGCTGTGCGCGATGATCGTGGGCGTACTGCTCATAGAGTATCGTGAGCAGATGGTTACATGGCTCACCATAGCCATCGGAGTATTGTTTTTCCTCTCGGGAGTCATCTCGCTGGCCACCTACTACAGTGCCAGGAAGCATGCCCCGGAGGCAGAGGCCTGCGATGAGGAGGGCAACCCGACAGCCGGGGCGAAGCCCTCGTTTCCGCTGGCGGGCACCGGCAGCCTGGTGCTGGGCGCCATTTTCGCCCTGATGCCGAGCAACTTCGTAACAGGACTGGTGTATGTCCTGTCGCTGATGCTGGTCATCGGAGCCGTCAGCCAGTTCGTAAGCCTGGCCTCGGCGTCCCGGACAGGCCATGTGGGATGGTTCTTCTGGGTGATGCCCTCCGTCATCCTGCTGGTCAGCATCGTGGCCATCGTATATCCGGCGGCCATCCAGGCCGACCCGCTCTTCGTCATCGGATGGTGCATGCTGCTGTATGGCGTGGTGGAATGCACGAACGCAGTGAAGATCCACAACGAGCAGCGCAAGTATGCCAAGGCGCAGGAAGCCAGCCGCAAGGCTGCCGAGGAGGCGGAGAATGCCCGGGCGCAGGAGCAGGCCGGGGCTGCCGCGGCCGAGGAGCCGGAAGCCGGGAGCGCACCGACCCCGAAAGCGGAGAACCCCTATTACACGCATACTCCCACCCAGCCGATGGAATAACGGCGGCAAAAAGGCTTTTCAGAGACCTTGTGAGAAATCGTAAGTGAATAAATATTCATCTGCGGTTTCCCGCCTTACCGATATTCGCCTTCGTCCGGTGAAGGTGAGAAACGAAAATCGATTACGGGGCGTTTAAGGGGCATCTGCGGCGATACCGGTTTTTCGAAAATTCTCGTTAATGCCACTTTTGGGGTCTCCAGCCCGGCAAAAGACGGCAAACCTCCCCACGGGCAACGGCCAAAAGGACTGCTAAAGGCCGTCTCCGACCCTCCTTTTAACGGCTTCCTGCCCTCCCGGAGGCCGCTGACGGCAAAAAGAAAGCCCGAAAACGAATATTATGCAGTTTTCCAGCGAGAAACCGCATCATCATGAGCGCCCGTCCCGCCAACGGGTTACAAATCGTAACCTTGCCGCTATTCCAGGGGCACAAGACCCTCGATATACTTGCAGAGGATGGCTATTCCCTTCGCGTTCTCTCCTCCCTGGGGGATGATGAGGTCGGCGTAGCGCTTGGTGGGCTCGATGAACTGCTCGTGCATGGGCTTCAGCACCTTCAGGTAACGGTCTACTACCATCGACACCGTGCGTCCCCGGTCGATGGTGTCGCGCTGTATGTTGCGGATGAGCCGCTCGTCGGAGTCGCAGTCCACGAATATCTTCAGGTCCATCATCTCACGCAGCCGCTTGTTGATAAGCGTCATGATGCCCTCGATGATGATGACGGGCTTCGGCTCCACATGCACGGTCTCGGGCAGGCGGTTGCTCAGGATGTAGGAGTAAGTGGGCTGCTCTATGGCGTATCCCTGCCGCAGCTCGTTGACATCCCTGATGAGCAGTTTCCAGTCGAAGGCGTCGGGATGGTCGAAGTTGATGGCCTTCCGCTCCTCGTCGGTCATGCCCGTCGTGTCGTTGTAATAGGAGTCGAGGGGCACCACCGCCACATAATGGGGCGGCAGGGCCTCGACGATTTTCCTCACCACGGTGGTCTTTCCGCTTCCCGTACCCCCCGCGATGCCGATGATGGTGATATTGTCGTTTATGGCGTTCATAGCTATTGTGCTTATCGGTCCTGCCGGCCGCTCATTCCGAGGCGGCATCCAGCAGGCCTATTTCATTAAACATTTTCTGATAATACGCGGCCTTGCGCTCCAGCGCCATCGGATAGGCGCGCGAGCTGCTGGGCATGCGATAGAGGCGGAGACGGCGCCCCTCGAAGCCGAACTCCGCGAAACCGCCCATGGCCAGATGTTTCACATCGATGGCAAAGTGCTCCGTGAACACCCTCGTGGCCAGCTGTCCCGCCGTGAGCACGGCCCTGCACCCGGGCAGGGCACGGAGCATGGCGTCGAGGTCGGCGGGCTCCACGATCTCGAGGTCTTTGTCGGAGGCGGTGCCCTTGGTGCGCCGGATGCGCAGGGCGGTGTCGGAGAGGGCCACGCCCTTCTGTGCCAGGAAAGCCTTCAGGTCGTCGAGCCGGAAGGTTTTGTTCGCCTCGTCTACGAAGTGGAGTCTGTCGCCGAAGAACACATGGCCGAAAATACGCCACATGTCGTTGATGAAGTTCGGGTAATACCACGACATGCTCCACCGCCTGGGAGCCGGCGGAAAGGTGCCGAGCATCAGCAACTTGGCGTCGCGGGGCAGGAAAGGCTCGAAAGGATGAGTCTCTATGGCGGGGGCGGACACTCCTGCCGCCTCCGGCACGGAAAGGGGTTTTGTTTCCGGTTTCATATCGCTCAATGCCATGGATGCGCCTGGACTCCCTTAAGCCCTCCCACGGGGAGAGCAATGGGGAATGGCTACTTCTGTTCCTTCACTAAATAGACCACTACCGGAAGGTGGTCGGAATAGCCGTCGAGCCACACGCCGCCGGCCGTCGTACGCTTGGGCGAGCCCTTATACTTGCCCTCGGCATGCAGCAGATAGTCGCGCAGGAAGATGTGGTTTTTCCAGAATTTCAGGCTCGAGAAGTCTTTCTCGCCTTTCCGGTTGAGCAGGTTGGGAGACAGCACAATCTGGTCGAAGAGGTTCCAGGAGCCGCCGTACATCAAGGTTCCCTTGCCCTCCTTTGCCAGGATGTTGTACCAGGGGTTATACATGTCGTCGGGGCCCACCTCGCTGATCTCGGCCTTTGCGCCGAGATACTCATGCATGCTCTTGTTCGTGGGGTCGTCGTTCATATCGCCCATCACGAGGATTTTCCGGTCGGGATCCTCTCTCAGGAGGTTGTCCTTGATGACCTTGACCTGACGGGCAGCCGACTCCCGATAGAAGCCCGTGCTGAAACGGCTCGGCCAGTGGCACACGATGACGGCCACATCGTCGCCGCCCAGCTTGCCCTTGACGGTGAGGAAGCCGCGGGTAAAGTACGCGCTGTCTTTTTCCAGTTCCTGAACATAGGGGTAAAGTTTTACATCCTCGGGCGTGAAGAGCGCGGGATTGTAGAGCAGCGCGCAGTCGACGCCGCGCCGGTCGGGCCCCTCGATGTGGCAGAACTGCATGCCGCGGGCCTTCAGGGGCTCCTGGCTGATCAGGTCGTTGAGCGCACGTGCGTTCTCCACCTCGCTCAGCCCGATGAACGCGCAGCCCACATTGGGCAGCACATCCGTGCCCATCTCCGAGAGCACGCGCGCCATGTTGCGCAGCTTATGGGTATACTTGAGCCCGTCCCACTTATAGCTTCCCGTGGGCAGGAACTCATAGTCGTTCTTTCCCTTGTCATGACAAGTATCGAAAAGGTTTTCCTGATTATAGAAACCTACGGCATATACCGAGAACTTCTTCTGGGCGGAAACCGGGCGAGAGAATAGTGCCAGCAGCGCCAGCAGCAATAATAGACTCTTTTTCATAATATGAATTTAATTTTCTGCAAATATCGCAATAATTTTCGAAACAAACCTTGTTTCCGCTGAATTTTAATCAAAAATACTTTTTTGTATCAAAAATAAAATGTACATTTGCAACATAAATATACAATAATTAATTTAATTCAACTATGCAGAACAAGCTAAAATTAGCGGTGATAGCCCTATGTTACACTCCCTTGGCCCTTGCTCAGAACACCCACACGGAGCAAAATACGGCCAAGACGATGGACGAGTCGGCTTTCACCTTCACCGAGGCACAGTTGGGGGAAGACGATAACATGTCGCAGAATGTTACCATATTGAACTCTAACACCAACGCCTACGCGTCGGAAGTGGGATTCCGGTTCTCGCCGACACGCTTCCGCTACCGTGCCTTCAACCAGAAATTCAATGATGTTTACATCAATGGAGCCCCCATGAACGACATGGAATCCGGACAGTTCCGTTACTCCAATATAGGCGGGCTGAACCGCTTCACCCGCAATGTGGACTTCGCCCTTCCCTTCGAAAGCAACCATTTCTCCATGGCGGGAATGGCCGGAAGCAACAACTATGACTTCCGCGCGGGAAGCATGCAGGCAGGAAACTATATATCCGTGGCCGGTGCCAATCGCAACTACACGCTGCGCGGCATGTACACCTACGCGTCGGGATTCAACAAGAAAGGATGGGCCATCGCGGCCGGCATCACCTATCGCTGGGCCAACAGGGGATATGTAGAGGGAACATTCTACAACTCCTTCTCCTATTACTTCGGCGCCCAGAAGAAGTGGGACGCAGGACACAGCCTCTCGTTTGCCACATGGGGCAACCCCACGGAACGCTCTACACAGGGAGCGTCCACAGACGAAGCCTACTGGCTGGCCAACGACTATCAGTATAACCCCTATTGGGGCTATCAGAACGGGCACCGCCGGAACTCACGCATCGTGAACGACTTCGCCCCCTCCGCCCTTCTCACATGGGACTGGGACATCAATGACAACACGAAGCTGACTACCACCGCATTCGGCAAATACAGCATGTATAAGAGCACGAAGCTGAACTACAACGGCTCGGAAAACCCGCAGCCTGACTACTGGAGAAACCTGCCAAGCTCCTACATCGATGTGTGGGGCAGCAACATCGGCAACAACCAGTATTCCTACGCGCAGTATCGGCGCTCGGTGGCATGGTGGCAGGCCAGCAAGGCCAACCGCCAGATTAACTGGAATTATCTCTACGCAGCCAACAAGACGGCCGCCGCACAGGGCAGCGACGCCCTCTACTTCGTCCAGGCCAAGCACAACGACAACCTGATGTTCAATCTGGCTTCCACGCTCACGAAGCGCCCGGAAAAGAACAAGACATGGAACATTGGATTCATCGTAGGGCAGAACATAGGCCGCCACTATCAGACAATGGAAGACCTGCTCGGGGGAATGTCGTACCATAATGTCAACTCCTATGCCGTGGGCACCTATTCCAGCATGAGCGACGAGGTGCAGTACGACCTCAACACCATGAGCCCGAACCGGCTCGGCCGCCTCGTCTACGAGGGCGACAAGTTCGGGTATGACTATACGCTCCGCGTGCAGAAGGGCTATCTCTGGTCTAATTATGCCGTCAACACCGGGCGCTGGCACCTGATGATTGCCGGAAAGATCGGCGGCACAGACATGGTGCGCCGAGGCCACATGCGCAACGGAATGTTTGCAAACAACTCCTTCGGCAAGAGCGGTCATGCCAGATTCGGAGAAAGCGGAGCCAAGGGCGGCATCACCTTCAACGCCGGGCGAGGGCACACCTTCCTCCTCGGGGCAGGCTTCGAATGGAGAGCGCCGGAAGCTGCGACTGCTTTCGTGTCGCCGGAGATGAACAACGACTATGTCTTGAACCTCAAACAGGAGCATGTCTTCAGCAGTGAATTCGGCTATCAGTTCCAAAACGCATGGCTGCATGCCAACCTCAGCGGTTACTACAGTCGCCTCGGTCATGTAACGGAGTGGCAGAACTTCTACTTCGACGACATCAACTCTTTCTCATATGTATCAATGACAGGCCTCCGCAAGGAATACTATGGCGCGGAGCTTGGCCTGAAAATCAAGGTTGCCTCTTTCCTCGACTTCAACGCGATAGGAACCATCAGCGAGGCCAAGAACATCAACAACGCCAATGTATGGTACATGAGCTCGACCAAGGCAACCTATAACGAAGCCAACAACGGCCGTCCAGAGAAAGTCTTGAACAGGGGAATGCGCGAGGCGGGGACACCGCTCACGGCGGCAGGCCTGGGCTTAGGCTTCCATCAGGGAGGGTGGTTCATAGACCTGAATGCCAACTATTACGATCGCATCTATCTCTCCTACTCGCCCAGCATGCGCTACGAGAGCACGCTCAAGACAACGGGCAATGTGGATAACGACGGCAACTATGTCATCCCCGCACAGGCCAAGGGGCACGGCGGATGGATGATCGACGGCAGCATCGGCAAGACCCTGAGACTGAAGAAAGGACAGCTGAGCTTCAACCTCATGGTTACCAACATCCTCAACAACCAGACCCTCGTAACGGGCGGATACGAGCAGAGCCGCAGCGACTATACCGTCAAGGATGACGGCACCATCAACAGCTCTCGCATTTACAAGTTCTCTAAGAACCCGAAGAAGTACTATATTTTCGGTACCAACGGTATGTTCCAGATGTCATACAGATTCTAAACCTCACGAACATGAAACAGATTAGATTTATTGAATTCATCATACTGCTGGTTGGCGGCATCCTTTTGGCTTCCTGTATGGGAAAAGACTACGCAGAGCCCAACCCGGGCGAAGGCTCCATTGCGGATATCGAAGAACTTAACTTGAAGACCATCAAGCAAGTAAAGGATAAATACGCCATACCCATCAGCACGAACAGCTATCAGCAGATTAAGGAAAACATCCAGATCAAGGGCTATGTTACCGGAAACGATATTGAGGGAAACCTTTATCAGCAGATTTCGCTTCAAGACGAGACCGGTGCCATCATCCTCTCCGTAGCCAAGGGTGGCCTCTCAGGCGAGGTGGGACTCGGGCAACAGATTCTCCTCAACCTGAAAGATCTCTACATCGGCGGCTATGGCGGCATGGCGGAAATCGGCGGCGTCTACACAAACACCAACAGCTCTTCCAGCAACTACGGCAACCACTCCATCGGGCGTATGGACCGTTACCAGTGGGCTTCACACTTCACGAAGATCGGCGAAGCCAGCGAGGCTAACCTCAAGAAGCTTGTCCAGGTGTTCAAGACCGACAGCATGACCAACGCCAAGTATATCAAGGAAAAGACAGGGATGCTGATGACCATCAACAGCGTGAGCTTCAAGGACGCCGACGGATCCAACACCTATGCTCCAAACAATAAGATAGAGCCCCAGTTTGGCGGCTGCGTCCACCGCGAATTCAAGGAATATCCCAGCACGGATATCGTGGTCCGCACAAGCACCTTTGCCGACTTTGCCAGCAATCCGCTCCCGACCACCAAGCTCGCCATCACCGGCGTATTCTCACATTACTCGCTCGGAAAGAACAGCACTTGGCAGATCCTGATGCGCAGAGCCGGCGACGCCGTAGACGCAACCCCGCAGAAAGGCCAAGATGCCAGCGACCCATTCAGCGTAACGGAAGCACTGGCAGCCTTCAAGGCCGGCACCCTGAGCGGCAACATCTATGTAAAGGGTATCATCGCCCAGATAGACGAAGTGAGCACTTCCTACGGCAATGCCCAGTATTGGATATCCGACGACGGCAAGACCACGGCCGGAACCATGATTGAAGTATGGCGCGGCAAGTATCTTAACAACGCGAAGTTCACGGCTGCCGACCAGATCAAGGTCGGGCAGACCGTAACCGTAATGGGAACCCTAAAAGAACATAACGGCACGATTGAGTTTGATCAGGGCAACTATATCATCTCTATCAAGTAATCGTATACCACCATATAATCGAAAACAAAAACAACAAATAGTATGAAACGAATATTTTATTCCATGATAGCCTTAGCTATCACAGCCGTAACTCTCACGAGTTGCGACGATGTGCCCATGCCATACAACATGCCGAACTACAACGAGGTGGAAGAACCCACCATCACCCCCCCTACCGGTACTGGCACAAAGGACGACCCATTCAACATCTCGGCGGCAAACAACTATATCGCCAACGGTGGCGACGAGAAAGCCACGGTCTATGTGAAAGGCTTCATCTCTCTCATTAACTCCATCGATACTAAGCAATATGGCAACGCCACCTATTACATATCTGATGACAAGACAACTGCCAATCAGTTTGAAGTCTACCGCGGCTTCTATAAGAACGGCGATAAGTTTACTTCCGAGGAGCAGATTCATGTGGGCGACGAGGTTATCGTCGCGGGCAATCTCGTGAACTTCAACGGCACCTATGAATTCTCCGCCGGCAGCAAGATTGTCTATCAGAACGGGACTTGGTTTGAGACCTCTGGCGGCGAAACGCCCAAGGGCGAAGGCACGCAGGCCTCTCCCTACAATGTGGCCGGCGCCATCGCAAAGGCTAAAACGCTGAGCGAAAACGACAAGGTTGAGAATGTCTACGCCACAGGCATCATTTCCAAGATTGTCAAATTTGACGCGGCAAGAGGCCAGATCAACTATTATATCTCCGACGACGGCCAGCAAACCACGCAGTTCTACATCTATGGCGGCCTCGGAAAAGACGGAGCCAAGTTCACTTCCGAGAATAACCTGAAGGTGGGACAGAAAGTAACCATCACGGGAACCTTGGTCAACTACAAAGGAAACACTCCTCAATTCCAATATGGAAACAAAATCGTCAGCATCGAGGAAGGAGGCGGGTCCGGCGGCGGAACGGGAGTTACTCCGACCGTCAGCGGCACTACCGTTACGGTTACCAATCCTGATGTTACGGCCGGATCAACAACGGTTACCATCGACCTCAACGCGCAGAACTTCACCGACAAGCAGGAAGTAACGAGCGTAACCCTCTCCGACGGTTCTACCATCACCTTCGGCAAAGGAGAAAGCTCCTCGGCGCCCAAGTTCTACAGTGCCACGAAGGGAGTGCGCATGTATGCCAAGAACACCATCGACTTCGCCTGCAAGTCGAAGATAGCTAAGATTGTGATAACCTGCGACTCCTTCAAAGGGACCAACTACACCGGTAACCCCACGCAAACAGTATCGTTCAATGGGACGAAGGCTACCTACATCAACGAGCATACCGAAAGCACCGGTGGGGTACAGCTCCGCGCGCAGACCATCACCATCACCTATGGCGAATAAATAGAAAATAAATCCTAAAACATTTGGCAGGGTGCAAAATAATTCGTAATTTTGCACCCTGTCTGATACGACATCAGCATCTCACATTATTAATATATAAATAGAAAAATGAAAAAAGGTATTCATCCTGAAAACTATCGCCCCGTCGTATTCAAGGATATGTCCAACGGCGATATGTTCCTTACAAAGTCTACATGCAAAGCTACAGAGACAGTAGAGTTTGAAGGCGAAACTTACCCAGTGGTAAAAGTCGAGATCTCCAACACCTCTCATCCGTTCTATACCGGAAAGAGCAAGCTCGTCGACACGGCAGGTCGCGTAGACCGCTTCATGAACCGTTACGGTAAGTTGAAGAAGTAATATATCTCTTTTCGAATATATTCATAAAATTTTGGGTGCGGTTTAGCGTAGTTGCATATACGCTAAGTCGCATTTATTAATTTAATACAAGCCCTATGAAGAGAAAACTTCATCTGCTCCTGGCATCAGCCGCCATCCTCGCTCTCGCTTCTTGCGGGAGCAACGACTCCCCCGGAGGAGGCACCGGAGTCCCTGCGGCCACGACGAATGCCAACGCCAACAATCCCAAGACCAGCCGCAAGGAGGTGGTCCGACTGGAGTTTCCCCGCCTCAAGGACGACAACAGCATCGTCCTTGTCCATAAGACCAACGACGGCTACGACCCCGACGGTGTGAACTACGCCGTAGAGTGGGACACCCAGCTGAAGTCGCAACGCTGGACCTGCTACCAGATGCACAAGGGCTACACCGGCAGCGCGGGCTACTACGGCACATTCACGGAGGATCCCGACCTGCCCAGCTACGCCCGCTTCCCCGACACGAACTATATGTACAGTGGATCGGGCTTCACCCGAGGGCACATCTGCCCCTCGGCCGACCGTCAGTATTCAAAGGATGCCAACATACAAACCTTCTACTACTCCAACATGCAGCCCCAATACTACAACTTCAATGCGGGGAAAAACTACACCGGCGTATGGGTGAAGATGGAGAACATGGTTCGCTCGTGGACAGGCCAGCTGGCCGCCACCGACACGATGTATGTCTGCAAGGGCGGCACCATCGACGGCCGCGACAACATCCTCATGCGCATCAAGAACCAGCTCATCGTCCCCAAGTATTTCTTCATGGCCCTACTCATCAAGAATTCAACGGGATATAAGGCGCTCGGATTCTGGGCCGAGCACAACAATGCCATCCTCTCGTCAGTCAATCTGAAAGACTATGTGGTCTCCATCGCCGAGCTTCAGCAGAAGACGGGCATCGACTTCTTCTGCAATCTGCCCGACGACACGGAGAACCATGTGGAAAACCTGCCCAAGGACAACATCCTCGCAGCCTGGGGATTCAAGTAAGCCGAACAGGCAGACTCCTTCTTCGGCGGCGCGCCGGACCGCTCCCCGTCATGTTACAAACAACTTGTAATGCCGTTACCAGCCATTGGTAACGGCATTACAAGCTATTGGTAAGAGGATCGGCAGCGGCTGGTAACCGCGCGGAAAGCCTTCGGCGCATCGCCGCTTCCCACCCCCTCGGAACCTTAGAATCTACTTGCGGCGACACAAGCCCTTACCCGCCGGCAGGCCTTCACCCCCAATTCTCCACCCACCAAACCGCATTCCCACATCAGGAAATTAATGTTTTTTAAGACCGGTTATGATAATAATATGTTAAATTCCACTATCTTTGCTTAATAAAATGAGAACACCCCTGTTAACAGATGGCAAAAACCACAATGTCATTAACATACTAAAAACCTGAAAAAAGCAAGACTATGAAGCAGTTAGGAAAATGGCAGCATATGCCCGTTTATCTGAAGATGCTGATGACCGCTTGCACGCTTTCCTGCTATTGTCCGGCTGCGGTCGCGGCCGAGAGCACGGCGAAGGCGGGCAGCATCCAGCAGCAACAAGACTCTTTTAGTGGAGTCGTCGTAGACGAGAAGAACGATCCTCTCATCGGAGTTACCATCCAGGTGAAAGGCACCTCGTCGAGAACCGTTACGGACACCGACGGCCGCTTCACGCTGCCGGCCGGCGAGAAGAGCGCGACGCTCGTGGTGTCCTATGTCGGATACAGCACGAAGGAAGTCAGGGTCAGCGCCGGACGCACCGTCAACATATCCCTGCATCCCGACGACCAGACCTTGGAGGAAGTCATCGTTACGGGTTATGGCACTTTCAAGAAGTCGGCCTATGCCGGATCAGCCTCCACTCTCAAGACCGAGAAGCTGGAGGATGTCCCTACCGCCACCTTCAAAGACTTGCTGCAGGGTGCCGCGTCGGGCGTGCAGATGAGCTCCGCCTCCGGCCAGCCGGGATCGTCGGTAGCCCTCAACATCCGCGGAATGGGCTCCTTCAACGCCTCCAACTCCCCGCTCTATGTCATCGACGGCGTGCCGGTCATGTCGGGTAATGTCTCGGCCAACGACTCCAAGGGCGGCTTCGACCTGATGAGCACCCTCAGCAATACCGACATCGAGAGCATCACCGTCATCAAGGACGCCGCAGCCGCCTCGCTCTATGGCTCGCGGGCTGCCAACGGCGTGGTGCTCATCACCACCAAGAAAGGCCGTGAAGGCAAGCCCGTCGTCAACCTGAAAGCCGACTGGGGAAGCAGCGACTTTGCCATGGACTACCGTCCCGTGATGAATGGAGAGCAGCGGCGGGAATACATCTACAACGCCTTGAAGGCCGGTGCCCTGCGCGACGGGAAAAGTGAAGCCGATGCCGTGAGCTATGCCGACAGCGAAATAGACAACTATGCCCCCGTGCCCTGGTGCGGATATGTAGACTGGGACCGCATCCTCTTCAAAAAAGGCAGCCACCAGAGCTACGAGGCTTCAGTGTCGGGCGGAACCAACAGGTTTACCTACTACACCTCCCTCTCCTACCTCAAGCAGCAGGGTATAGCACGGAATTCAGGCCTGGAACGCATCAGCGGCCGCGTCAACGCCGAATACAAGGCCACCAAGAAGTTCACGCTCGGCGTCAAGTCGCTCTTCGCAAGCGTCAACCAAGAGGTCTACAGCGAGGGCACCAGCTATACCGCGCCCTTCTATGCCTCACGCAACTGCGTGGTTCCCTCCGATGCCGTCTATAACGAGGACGGCAGCTGGAACCGCAGTTTCATCAGAAACGAAGACCGAAACCCCGCCCTCTCCATGATGTACGACTACAAGCGGGAGTACATCACGCGCCATTTCAACACCGTCTACGGCGAATACGAGTTCATCAAAGACCTGAAATTCCGCAGCACATTGAGCTACGACTACACCACCACCAAGGGCAAGGAGTGGGACGACCCGAGGACTTCCAACGGCGACGACATCAACGGAGGCAAGACCGTCATGATGTATGAGCGCAAGAAACTGGTGTGGGCCAACCAGCTGAGCTATAAGACCACCCTCGCGGAAAACCATCACCTCGACGCCTTGCTGGGCTATGAGGTGGACGATCAGCGGCGAGACCATGTGGGCGGAACCAAGCATAACTTCGTAAATCCCAACAAGGATGCCCTGAGCAACGGTGCCAAGGTCATCGGAGCATACGGTTCCGACACCCGCACCCGCATGGTCTCTTACATCGGCCGACTGAACTACGACTACAAGAACAGATACTATCTGGGTGGCAGCCTCCGCGTCGACGGCAGCTCCCGGCTGGCGTCCGCCAACCGATGGGGCACCTTCTGGTCGGCTTCCGGCGCATGGCGCATCATCGAGGAGGACTTCATGAAACCCAGCCAGGGATGGCTTACCGACCTGAAGCTCCGCGCCTCCTACGGCGTCAACGGCACCCTGCCCTCCGACTATTTCGGATACATGGCGCTCACCTCCCTCTCCGGCGACTACAACACCGACCCCGCCTACAACCTCTCGCAGATTGCCAACGACAAACTGTCATGGGAAACCAACTACAACTTCAATCTCGGAGTGGACTTCGGGCTGTGGAACCGCCTCAATGTAACGCTTGAATACTACACCCGCACTACCAAGAACCTGCTCATGGACTACCCCATCTCTTGGACGACGGGCTTCGGCAGCTATCTGCTCAACATCGGAAAGGTGAGAAACCAGGGAGTGGAACTGGAAATCAGGTCCAACAACATCTCCACCAAGGACTTCAGCTGGAACACCAACTTCACGCTTGCCCACAACCAGAACAAGATTGTCATCCTCGACGGCAAGCAGCAGGAGATCATCAGCGGAACATTTATCCACCGCGTGGGAGAATCCTACAGGACCTTCTACCTTATCGAATTTGCCGGCATCAACCCCGATACGGGCGCGCCACAGTTCTATACCAACACGAAGGACGCCGACGGAAACCTCGTGAAAAACATCACCGAGAACCCCGCAGAGGCCAATAACATCGCCTATAAGCACGCGGAGCCCACCGTCACCGGAGGCCTCTCGAATACGCTTTCCTATAAGTGGTTCGACCTTAACTTCATGATCACTTATCAGTTCGGCGGCTATTCCTACGACACCTGGGCGCAGAAAGTGGAGCACGGAGGAAAAGATCTCGAGGCCAATATCCCCACTTACTATCTCAACAACTGGAAGCAGCCGGGCGACATCTCACAATACGAACGGTTCATAGAGGCTCCCGAGGTGTCCATGGGCAAGTTCTCCAACACCCGGAGGGTGCACAGCACCGACTTCATCCGCCTCAAGAACCTCACTTTCGGCTTCACCATGCCGAAGGCCTGGACAAAACCGCTGGGCATCAACCATGTCCGCCTCTATGTGGCGGGCAACAACCTGCTCACCTGGGCACGCTACGACTATTACGATCCGGAAGCCGTAAGCGGCGGAACGGCCGGCTGGGGAACTCCGCCGCTGAAGACGATTACCTTCGGATTAAATGTCAACTTCTAACCCTTAAATTACCAGACAATGAAAATTCATCAATATATGGCTCTCGGAGCCTTGCTGTTCACTATGAGTTCCTGCGGCAACGACTGGCTCAACCTGGAGCCCTCGACCTCCATGTCCACCGACAAGACCATACAGGAACTTAGCGATGTGAAATTCACCCTGAACGGTGTATACCATGTCATGCAGAACGCTTATGCCTATTCGGGCCGCCTCGTCTACTACGGCGACGCCACCGGAGACGACATGCAGGCCGTCAGCGCCACGAAGCGCACCGGCAACTACTATCTCTTCAACTTCACGAAAGACAACTCGCCGACCACCTTCTGGTCGTATCCCTATGGCCTGATTGCCACCTGCAACCTCGCGCTTGACAAGATTGACAATATCAATACCACCGCGACCGACCTGCGCGACGCCTACAAAGGCGAGGCCCTGGCCCTGCGCGGGATGTTCCTCTTCGACCTCACACGCTTCTACGGCTATCCTTACAAGAAAGACAACGGCGCCTCGCTGGGCGTACCCATCGTCACCAAGGTGCTCGACAAGGAAGCCAAGCCTGACCGCAACACCGTGGCGGAATGCTATAAGCAAGTCATCAGCGACCTGACAGAGGCGGCAAGGCTCATGAACAACAAGGAGGGCCTCAGCTATAAGAAAGGCCACATCAGCCGATGGGCCGTGCTCACGCTCCTAAGCCGCGTCTATCTCTACCACGGCGACGACGCGCTGGCACTGGCCGCGGCCGAAGAAGCCATCGAGGGAGCCGAGGCCGACAGCTACGCCCTCTGGACCAACGAGCTGTATCCGCTGGCATGGGCCGACAATGTGAGCCCGACGAAACGGGGCGAGGTGCTGTTTGAAATCATCAATATCACCGACGACAGCCCCGGCAAAGAGTCGCTGGGCTACCTGCACAATGGCAGCGGATATTCCGACATCGTGCTCACGGGAAGCTTCTACAAGCTGCTCACCGCCGACAAGAACGATGTGCGGAACCGGCTCATCTCCATATCCGGAAAGCGTGGCTACATCAATAAATACCAGCCCCAAGAGGGAGAAAACATCAAGGATGCCAACATCTTCCTCGTCAGACTCTCGGAGACCTACCTCAACGCGGCCGAGGCCGCGGTAAAGACGGGCGACAACGGGAAGGCCGTCAAGTATCTCGACGCCATCGTGAAGCGCGCCAATCCGGCTAAGACCGTCGAGGGAACCACCGTTACTCTCGATCAGGTGATGACCGAGCGGCGCAAGGAACTCGTAGGCGAAGGCCACCGCATGTTCGACGCCCTCCGAGACGGAGGCTTCGTGCACCGCGAGAAAGTAACCGTGAGCGCCATCAGCAAGGTAAAGCATCTCACCATGAACGAGAAGTACATGAACTTCAATTGGGACATGTACAAGTGCGTGCTGCCCATCCCGAAGGCCGAGCGCGACGCCAACCCGAACATCAAGCAGAATCCGCAGTATGATGTGGAGTAGGCTCTCCACGCATGGAAGGCTCGCCCCCACGGCTTCCGCGGGCAGCCTGTAGCAGGCTTCGGAACGACCTTTCCGCATCCCCAAGGCGACTCCCGATTTTCACGGGAGCCGCCTTGCGCATTCTTACAAACGGCTTGTAACGGCATTACGCCTAAAGATGATTTCTAAAACGTATCTAATTGAGAAATAAGAAGTTACCTTTTGACACAAACTAAACAGGTAACGATTTGGAAACGAGCGAAGTGCTTTCTGTCGCATGTTTCTGCATCAACAAAGAACGCTTGTTATTCTATTTGCAAAGGTAATCATTTGCTTTGAATAACAAGCGTTTTTGATAAGAATTTCGTTCATTCGCGTCATTATTGAGCTTTTTGGTGATTAAAATAGAGAAGAGCTAGCTGTTATATACCTCTTCCTCTTTTCTTCTTTTTCTTGGCTTGGTTTCTGAGTTTTCGTTGCCAAGCCATCTCTGCATAATCATCACCGTGTGTCTGTGGATTAATAAGTCCACCTGCTCCCAAAATCATTTCTTTGGCAGCATTCAAGGCGGTGCTTGCTACATTTCCTACGGCTTGTGCAATAGATGAACTTTCGTTTGTTTTTGTAGGCGGTATGTATGAACGACTGGGAGGAACAAGTTGATAGCCTGTGTCTGATTGAACTTTATTCTTTGTAGTCTTGTCTGCTATTGTGTGAGCTTTTGTTATCGTCTCCTTTGTTTCGGCTTTATTGGCTATCTCAAAGTTCTTTTGCAAAGAGAGGTATCCGAACTCTCTGCCGATTTCGGAAGCCTTGAATGTCTGGCCACAGTAGGAGAACTTCAAACCATATACTTTGCCCTGCTTATTCTTCATGCGCTCTATGGTAATGTTGTTCTTATTCAATTCGTAGAGAAACATGGAGTGCCCTGATATGCCACCGCCTTTATTTTTGTCCAACAAGGCATAACAGATTTGCTGTAATTCTTTCTTTGTTTGCTCTCTCGTCGGATTGGATTTTGCTTTTTGATACATCCTTTCAGCCTTTACTTCCTTTGCAATGGTCAAACCTTTCGAGCGGCTTATTTCCTCCGCCACTCTTGCTGCCCTGTTGCTCACAAAGGTAGTATCATAGACGTCTCCATACAGGCTGATGCGGTTGACAATGATATGGATGTGTCTGTTATCGGTATCCTTGTGCGTTACCGCTACCCATTGGTGGTTGTCAAGTCCCATTTGTTTGGCAAACAGATGGGCTATCCTCATAAGTTCAGATACGGGCAGTTCCTTCTCGTCTTGTGGTGCGATACCGATTTCAATGCGGAGGAACCTATTCCTGCATCGTGTGCTGTAATCGCTGACCATCTTCATTTCTTCGTAGATATCCTTCGGCTCTCTGCTGCAAAGATTATGGAAGGCAAGCCGACTACCGAGCTTGCCCTCTCTGAAAATATAGTCTAAAGCCGTGCTGCCGTGCGCTATCGCCTTACACTTTCCTATCATCTCTTGTCATATTTAAGACCTTATATATCTCATCGTCCATACGAAAATGAGGGTCGTAAAATCGCTTAAATGCCTCTTTGGCACATAAGGAAAGGTTATGTGTGATATGTACCCATCTCTCATCTTTCACTTTGATGAGGTTGGAAATCTGCCCATAGAACTTTCCCGTATGCTGGAGTATGGCAATGGCTTCCCTCTCATAGTCTGTCATCTTAGGAACAGCTACCACTTCGCCATTAAGGATCATTTCACGGCAGTATTCCGAGAACTTCCGTCCCGTGCTTTCCGCCTTTGACCTAATACGCTGCTTCTCCTCTCTTGTACATCTTATCTTGATGAACTCCGTCTTGTTCATCCTCACTTCTTCCTTACCTCGTTGCTGCCACTTGGTAGTCTTTCTATTATATCTGCTCATATAAGTTTTTTTGAAAGTTAATCATTGTAGATGATTCGTTGCTTCTTAATTCCTGAATACTGACCGATGAGAACGGAGTGATTACGGTCTAACCTCCCCGACAGATGGACGAGGGGAGCAAGAGCAGTTTGTGGGTACAAACTGACGTCTTGCAATGTCAGCTAACGAAACGTTTACGCATAAAGCGTTTTGGTTATTAAAAGCGAATGCCGTGCATTCAGTATCTAACTGCGTTCGTAGCGTTCCCACCATTCAGTGTTTTTAGCAAAAGTTCGTTGCCTTACTCTCTGAAAAGTGTCGAGGGTTTTGAGTGAAAGGGGCGTCCCTTTTTCTGAAAACCGTCTACCCTTTTCTTACGGCTTATAGTCTTCTCCATTTCTCTATGTCTTCACCGTATTCGTCCAAATGTGTGCGGATGATATTTTCCACGAAGCTTGAGAGGTTGCTGCCCCTATCACCCAACCTGCGAACAATGAAGTCCGCACGTTCCTGTGTATCCCTGCTCAGGTAAACCGCCTTTCTCTCATATAGCTTTGTCGGAACGAGGAACGCCTGCTTGTATGCGTCTAGTGTCTCTTTTCTCATCTTGGCACTGATGCGTCGTTGAATAGTTGCATGCTCTGTATGCAGTACAGGCTCGGATGGCCTGGCATGCTCTATGGCATGTTCTACCTCTTGTCGTTTTTGCTCATGAATAGTTTTCATTCCCTTTTCCCGGAATTCAGCGACAGTTTGTTCACTTGAACTTTCAGCTTGGCTTATACCAAGAGTTTCTCCTATGAAACGATCTATTTCTTCCATATTTCTTCTTTCCTTTTTCATCACCCTATCTTATTTTAAGTTTACTTGTTTTACCGTTTCCAAACTTTTTCATCCTTCTTCTTACTACATACTATTCTGTGATAAGTAATTGATAATCAGTAATGCTTGATAGTGTAGGGCAATACTACACATTTTACTACATTTGGCTACTACAAGTTTGAAGGAATGGAGATGGGAAGCTTTCCCCGTTGCTTATGCTTGCCTGTATTTGCGTTCTTTTTCATTATTCCCTTGAATTGGTTTCCAAGAGTGAAGTTAGGGTGAGAATGCGTAACTTCCAAGCATTCAGAGTCTTTTTGCATAATGTTGCGCCTGTCTGCTGTAAAATTCTTAGGGAAACGGGCAGGCAAGAAGAGCATTTATTGTCTCATTAAGCAAAAAACGGATGACAGGAAAGAAAGGTTAGCAGAAATATGATTATCGTTGTTTGCTTTCAGATACACTCTTTTGCTTTGATTACCTTATTAACCTCATTTGTGCAGTGACAAGAACATCAATCTGTCTCTTTTGTCCTTGTCATAGCGCCACAAGCTGCCACTTGAATGAAAAGCGATAGAATGAGAAATATCCGATATTAATTTTGCATCGAAAAAAGAAGACGGGCAGGAAAACGCAAATGCGAACCGATGAGGCAGATTGCCCTTTTCCTTATTCTTCCCGACACTTCCCTGCTGTTCTCCGCTGCTTTGAGAGGTGCACGCACGCCATTATCTTTGCCGATGGAAACAGGAAAAATTTGAAATAACAAACAATAACACAATATGATTATGAATTATTATGTCATTACGGAAACCAATTGGGCAAAGCTTCGGGATGAAATCTTGAGCCTTGCGGAATGCTGTCACAAGGCATTCGGAGAGAAGAGTAAGCACACGGACTGGCTGCACAACGGAGATGTGTGCCGGCTGTTGAACATCAGCAAGCGCACCTTGCAGCATTATCGCGATACGGGTGTGCTGCCGTTTACGCAAATCGGGCACAAGTGCTATTACAAGCGCGAGAATGTGGAAAGTTTGCTACTTTCAAAGACAAATAACTCTAAAAACAGACAAATATGATGGAAACTGCAAGAGATTTGAACATGGAGACGGACGAGATGCAGCTGGTCGTCTCGGCATTGAGAGGTGTGGGGAAACGGATCATGGAAGTGGCACAGACACACAAGCCACTCTTTGCTGGCGAACTTTTCCTCACGGGCAAGGAAGTGTGCGAGCGGCTGTATATCAGTCCCCGTACCTTGCAGAACTACCGCGACAGAAAAATCATCCCCTACACGCAATTTGCAGGGAAGATACTCTACAAGGCTTCGGACTTGGAAAGGATGCTGGAGAAGAATTATAAGGGTATTTAGAGAACTATCGAAGGGTACAACGATTTTCCAAGGAGATAAACAACTATTGCATTTGTTATTGGACTTAAAAATATAAAGTTGGAATGACACTATTAAATAGAATACGAACAATTGCTTTATTAATTATAAAATCCTTATATTTGTAGAATAAATGGTTTCTAAAGTAAGTCGTTATGTGTAATTTATTTCCAGACGAACAAGTGGCAGTTGATTTTTCCGTCAAAATACCCATTTTTATAGGAAAAAATAAAAAGACCTATTATATTGGGAAAGAGAAAGGTATTCTTAAAAAGTATGAGGGTAATGCCTTTTCAGGCTATGAGTTTCATACCATACATGGATTTGTCTATTTTCTGTCGAAAAATAAAGATAAATATCCTACCGAGAGCTATAATGCAGTATTTTATCTTCAATTGGAGAAGGAACAAGAACTAACTTTAGAAGCAATCCAAAGTTGTAAGAAAAAACTGCTTGTCGGGAAACATCCATCTGTTTCAAAAATTGTTTCTTCTTGGTATAATGGATTTCAATACAAACAGGAAAAACAAAACGAATCTGGAACCATTGTACAATATGGACTGCGCCCGCCTCAAATCGGTGCATTACATTCAATTTTAGCACACTGGAGTATTTCAAACAAATCAGCTTTGGTTGTAATGCCGACTGGGACTGGAAAAACAGAAACGATGCTCTGTCTATCAATAGCAAATCAAAATGAAAAAACATTAGTTATCGTCCCGACAGATTCATTACGAACACAAATCTCCAATAAATTTATTGAACTGGGTATTCTTAAAACTGAACCATTTGAAATTGTTGCAAATTCAGTCCTTTATCCAAAGGTTTCTGTACTTAAAACGACCATTGAAACAGTAGAGGATGCAAAGAAGATATTAGATGCCAATGTAATTGTTTCCACACCTCAAATTCTGACAAACCTCCTCAAAACAGGGAAAAGTAATATTTTTAATCTGATAGTTCAGCAATGTAATAATTTGATTGTAGATGAGGCACATCATATCGCAGCAAAAACTTGGAAAGAAATAAAGTTAAAATTTGAAGTCGCAGAAAAACCTGTATTGCTATTCACAGCAACCCCATTCAGAAATGATGGTGGTCGTATTGAAGGAGAAATCATATATAACTATCCTCTGTCTTTGGCACAAAGAGACAAGTATTATGAAAAAATCACATTTATCCCTATCGTAGATTTTAATCCCGCAACGGCCGATGAAAAGATTGCAGAAAAGGCTATTGACACACTAAAAAGAGATCTTGAAGCCGGATATGACCATATTTTAATGGCTCGTGTTGATGAGAGAAAAAAAGCAGAAGAAATTTACGAACAGATATATAAAAAACATTCAAAGTATTCTCCAGTCTTAATTCATAGTGGAATATCAAAAGTATCACAGCGAGAAATACTTGAAGGAATTAAAGAAAAACGACACCGAATTATTGTTTGTGTAGATATGCTTGGAGAAGGATTCGACCTTCCCCAATTAAAAATTTGTGCAATGCACGAAATGCACAAAAATATAACAACATCCTTCCAGTTCATTGGGAGGTTTACACGGACAACAGGAAGTAATCTTGGAACAGCGACTGTTATTGCTAATATCGTTGACAATAGATTTAAAGGTGTGTTAAATGAACTATATCGTAAAGATTCGGATTGGGATAAAATCATAAGCCAATCAAATGAAGATATTATCGGGAGCATTGTTAAGGAAGAAAGTTTCTTTAAGAACTTTTCGGACGTACCGATACCACACAAAATACCTCTGCGGAACATTATGCCAGCTATGAGCACTGTGGTATTTAAACTTTATGATAGCAATGTCTTTTGGCGTCCTGAAAAGTATATTGATTATTTCAAAAATAAAAAATATGAAACTGTTGCTGTTGAACATACTAAAAAGAATTTGCAAGTAATCATTGCACGTAACACGGAAAAAGTTGCTTGGGGAAAAATCGACGACCTGATTAATACGGAATACGACTTGTATATTGCATATTTGAACCCAGAGCAGAAACTTTTATATATCAACAGTTCAAATAATGGGTCTACTCATGATAAACTTGCAGAAGCATTAGTTGGTAAAAATATTTCTTTATACAATGAAAGTGATATATACAGGGTCTTGCATAATGTTTTTCAGTTGGAGTTGTTTAATCTTGGATTAAAATCACACTTGGATGGACCTATTAGTTTTACAATGTATGCAGGAAATGGAATTGTCAAAGGATTAAGCGAGATAGACAAAGGAATGCATAGTTCAAATTTATTTGGAACAGGATATGAAGACGGAGAAAAAATAACTATTGGATGTTCTAATAAGGGGCGTGTATGGACAAAGTTGGTTAAATCTATACCGGATTATTGTGAATGGTGTGATAAGATAGGAAGTAAATTGCTAGATGAAAGGATTGATACAAAAAATATTTTTGATTTTATTCAAAAGCCCGAAAGAATATCAACTTTTCCCTCGGGAAAAGTTCCAATATCAATCAAATGGAATGAGAAGTTTTACTATGACCCTCTATCAGCGATTGATGACTCCAACTTGCTAATAGACCATAACATCGAGTTAGTAGCCTATACCTCCAATACTATTGATTTTGATATTATCACGGGAAATAGTATATCTTCATATAAGTTGGAATTAGATGAAGATAAGAATGGTCGAGGATATAAATATAGCCTCATAAAAGGAAATCCAATTATTGTAAGTCAAAGAAAAGAAAGTAAAGACATTATAGATTTATTCTTTGAGTATCCCCCTATCATATGGTTTCAAGACAATTCAAAAATGTACAATGATTTATTTTTCTTGTTCAACTATAAGTCCCCTATTTTCGATACGAAAAAGATATTGGTGTATAATTGGGACGGCGTCGATATTACTAAAGAATCGCAGAAAAAAACGAAACAGGAAGATTCAATACAGTATAGAATACTTGAGCTATTGAAGAAAGAACCGGAGTATGATATTATTTTTGACGATGACGATGCAAATGAGGCAAGCGATATCATCGCAATAAAAGGATATCAGTCAGAACATAACAAACTTATATTTGAATTATATCATTGTAAATTTTCTTCCAACAAGAAACCTGGAGGGCGGTTGAAAGATTTATATGAAGTATGTGGGCAAGCACAAAGAAGCTATCATTGGAGGCATAATGCTATAGAGTTATTAAAGCATATGAACCGTAGAAATAGCACTCGACTTACGCAAGGAGGACCTTCACGCTTTGAAAAAGGTGGTGATAATGAATTACTGATAATCCAAAATATGCTATCATCAAGTTATTGCGATATTGAATTCCATATATATGTAGTTCAACCAGGAATAGAAAAGAATAAATTAGTCAACAGCCCTGGTTCATTGTCACTACTTGGCGCAACGGACTTGTTGTTAAAGAGAACGGGGAATGAATTTTATATAATCATTAACAAATAAATGGAAGTCGATAATATATTGAACAAGATACTGCAAATAGAGCATGGTTTTCAGCACATCATTGATGGAGCCGACGAAATCCTTTCTACATACTCAAAAGAACAGTGCTTTGAATTTGCACTTGAATTGTTAAAGCACGAAGCCTATCAAGCCCGAATGTTGGCAACAACGATATTGGGCAGATTGGCAACAGAAGATAATAACGCACTTCGTTTTCTGAAAGAGCGAGTAAGCACTGATGAGAATTGGCGAGTGCAGGAAATGCTTGCAAAGGCTTTCGATGAAGTTTGCCGACACAGAGGGTATGAAGTTTCTTTACCTCTCATAGAGGAATGGATAACAGACGATAATCCAAATGTTATCCGTGCTGTGACTGAGGGATTGAGAATTTGGACAAGTCGCCCATACTTTAAAGAAAATCCTTCAGTGGCTATTGCTCTCATTGCTAAGCATAAGGCACATGAAAGCGAATATCTTCGGAAATCCGTAGGAAATGCTTTAAGAGATATAAGCAAGAAGCACGCAAAATTGGTATGGCAGGAAGTGGAGCGATGGGATTTATCCAATCCTCGAATTTCGTTTACTTACAAACTCGCGGCCAAGCTACTAAAATGAATATTACAATGAGTAAAGCCATTCTTTTTATTTTCTCTGGACTACCAGCAGTTGGCAAATCCACACTTGCAAGATTTTTAGTAAAAGAGTTTGGAGCTGTTTATCTGCGTATTGATACTATAGAACAAGGACTGAAAGATTTATGTCGTATCAATGTTGAGGGAGAAGGCTATCGATTGGCATATCGTATGGCAACCGACAATCTGCAATCGGGCAACAATGTCGTGGCTGATTGTTGTAACCCTATTGAACTGACAAGGCGCGAATGGGAAGAGGTTGCTGTTAATAACAACTGTCGTTTTGTAAATATTGAGGTTATATGTTCGGATAAGACAGAACACAAAAAGCGTGCAGAACAGAGAAATACAGAAGTTGCAAATATGAATCTCCCTGTATGGGACGACATCGAAAACCGAGAATATCACGAGTGGCACAAAAGCCGTATCGTCATTGAAACGGCAGGAAAGACTATTAAACAATGCCAAGCCGAGCTAAAAGAAAAGGTTGCTGATAGTCTTTCGCAAAAATAAGATAGTCAAGAATATGAAAGCATAGACGGTTCGTTGAAAGCAACCATCAACAAAAAGCTCTGTTATACAAAACTTGTGTATGAGAGAATAAACCGAATGCTCGGACTTTATCTATCGCCACAAGAAATAGAACGTTTGACTTCTTTAGACATTACAACAGATAAAGTATAAGAAAAAAGTATGGAACTACAAACAAAACGCCTGCTATTGAGAGCATGGAAAGAAAGCGATGCTGAAGCATTATACAAGTATGCACAGAATCCAAACGTTGGTCCGATTGCTGGTTGGCCACCACATACAAGTGTAGAGAACAGTCGTGAAATTATAAAGGCTGTACTCTCTGCTCCTGAAACCTATGCAGTTGTGTTGAAAGAAACTGGTGAAGCTGTCGGCAGCGTTGGAATAATGACTGCAAGAAGCGAAATCCACAGCGCAAAGATTGCGGACAACGAATGTGAGATAGGTTATTGGATTGGCGAGCCCTATTGGGGACAAGGCTTGATTCCTGAAGCCGTAAACGAATTGCTTCGGTATGCTTTTGAGAACTTACGGCAAACTACGGTTTGGTGTGGGTACTACGATGGCAACGAGAAATCGAAACGAGCACAAGAGAAATGCGGATTCGTTTACAGCCATACAGAAGATAATAAGCCTGTTCCACTGTTAAATGAGGTTCGTACAGAGCATTTTACCAAAATCACTTTAGAAGATTGGAAGAAACTGAATCGGTAGTTTGAAATAAGTAACTAGAGAAATTATGACAAGAATAAACTTAATAATGATGCTTCTTCCTTTCGTGTTTATGGTTCATGATTACGAGGAAATTATTATGTTTAGGCGTTGGATTGACAGAAATAGGGAAGAATTGAAAAAACGATTTCCTAAAATCGAATCGTTTTTTACTCGACAAGGACCTTTCGATTATTCCACTTCGACCTTTGCCGTTGGTACTGCTCACGAGTTCATACTTATTTCTGTTGTTTCGTTTTGCTCGGTTTGGACAGGTCAATATCAATGGTGGTTTGCTGCATTGACAGGATATTCCGTTCACCTGTTAATGCATATTGTGCAGTGGATTGTATATCGAAAGTATGTGCCCGTTATCATTACAAGCCTCCTTACATTGCCTTACTGCATCTATTCTTTTGCTGAATTCTTAAAAGTAACAGTTTTATCTTTCCCACAACTGGTTCTATGGGTAGTTATTGGTATTGTTCTTACCATACTAAGTGTGTTTTCTGCATTCTTCTTTATGGATAGGTTTCAACGTTGGGAGAAAGGTAATAAATAAGAAATATATGATGGAAGATTATTATAAGATAAACAAAGAAGCATGGAATGCAAGAACAAAAATTCATTTGCATTCTTCATTTTACAACTTGGACAAGTTTAAAAGAGAGGTACAGTCTGTTCCCGACTTGGATTTGTCTCTATTAGGAGATGTTCGAGGAAAGTCTATTCTGCATCTTCAATGCCATTTCGGCATGGATACGCTTTCCCTGTCAAAGATGGGAGCTAATATCGTTGGTGTGGATTTCTCGGAAGAGGCTATACAAACAGCAAAGTCGTTGAATGAGGAATTAGGGCTAAATGCACAATTCTGTTGCTGCAATATCTATGATGCGCCTACCATGTTGAAAGGGCAGAAGTTCGATATTGTATACACATCTTATGGTGTAGTTAATTGGTTGCCAGACTTAATTCAATGGGGACAAGTAATTTCACAAATGCTGAAAGACGGTGGAAAGTTTGTTATCGTGGAATTCCATCCTATTTTGTGGATGTTTAATGAAGAATTCTCGCAAGTCCGATATGCTTATTCACGCAAAGAGCCTTACATTGTGGAAGAATCTACCTACACTGATTCGGAAAATGACAATCGGGAAAAGACTGTTACGTGGAATCATGGGCTGGCTGTAGTGCTGAATGGTTTGCTCTGTAATGGTTTGCAAATAAAGTCTTTCGGAGAGTATGATTACTCGCCTTTCAACCTATTTGGGAATATGACAGTTGAAAAGAACGGAACGTTTAAAATCGCAGGAAAGAATGGCGAAATACCGATGCTGTTTTCTGTTATTGCCGTGAAGCATCTGCAAAGACATGGTAGCATATAGTCTGTCCGTAGTAATAGTAATTTCTACTTTTTGACTACAACACCAAAGCTTTTCCTTTCACCGCATTATCCCTCCTTGTAGTAATGTAGTAAGATAATATCAGTGAAAGAGAAAAGTTGTATATCAATTGATACTGCCACCTCCGTATAGAAATATCTGTTCTACCATAGGTGTTGGGTGTTGTAACTCTTGGCAGATGTAGTTCCTGAACAAATGTGCTTCCATGCTGTCCAATTGATAAGACAAAGCGATGATGATAGTGAGCGGATAAAGCGGAGCATATCCTCGCAGTCGTCCGTTCACAAAAACTTCTTCCTTACCTGCATTCCTTTCGTCAGGGTGCAGATGAGATGTTTTCAGAAGCAGTTGCAGGTGATAATTGAGTTTCTTCCATGTTACACCGAAGAAATCTACGAGTTCACTCTCCGTCATGGCTATATCGCCATTTCCCTTGCGAACGATTTGTATATTGTCGCTCCATTCAAAATAGCTGCGGTCTCTTTTTGTTTGATGGTGATTGATGTTCATATTGCTTTCTCCTTTTGATATTTTCTTATCAGTCTGTCCATATCCTCCGAAATCTTATTGTCTGTCACCTGTGCGTAGATTTGAGTACTGGATATAGAGGCGTGTCCCATCATTTTGGCAATACTCTCGATGGGTATTCCTGCACTTAAACTCATCGTTCCGAACGTGTGTCTCGCCATGTGGTAGGACAACCTTTCTCTGATACCACAAGCTTTGCCCACGATACTTAACTTGGCTGCCATTACACTTCGGCTGCAATCATGGGGAAAGACAAGGTTATCTGTCCTTGTTTCAGTTTCACCTTTTTCTTTCACTGATTGCCCTCCTCCGTTTTTCTCTTGTTCAGCCTTGTAATGTTTGATGATGGCTTCCGCTATCGGGTGCAGGGGTACGATAAACTCCACCTTTGTCTTCTGCCGTTTCTTTCTAATGTACTTCTGCCCGTCCGCTGCCGTTTGGATATGTCCATATTGCAGGCATTCCATGTCGGCAATAGCTAAACCCGTAAAGCAAGCGAAGATGAACATCAGCCTTGCCTGTTCTGCTTCCTTGTCGTTTACTTTCAAAGCCATAAGTTTGGCAACATCAGTCTTTTGTAGAAAGCGTATCTTCTGTTCCGTTTTCTCATACTTAACATTCTCAAAAGGATTACAGCGAATGAGTCTCTGGCTGACCGCACGATACATCAGCCTACTCAACCAACAAAGATAACGATTCATGGTTGCTGTTGCCAAACCTCGTTTTTTCAGATAGAAACGGTATTCTTCAAACAAGTCTTCCATAATGGTGGATATGGGTATATCCTGCACTCCTTTGTTTTCGACAAATTCACGGAGATTTCTGTCAGAATGGAACAGGTTCAGATAAGTTCCCCCTGCCCTTGATTTGCCCACGCACTCTTTAACGGATTGTAGTTCGGCTTTACTCATGGCAAGAAGTGTTGTCGGTATGGTGGCTACTCCCAACAAACGGTTTTTAAGTAGTTCCACGCTTACCACTCCGCCATTTATCAGTATCTCCTGATAGGTCTTTTCTACAAGTTCTTTGAACTCGCCGATTCTTTGATTGGTTTTCTTATCAGTTGTCAATCCTTGTTTGCTATTCCACTCGGAGGACCTGCATTCCTCGCCTGTGGTAATGGCGGTAGTCTTTCCGTCTATGGTGATACGGCAGAGAATAGCGGTCTTTCCGTCTGCCTTTGTCTTCTGTTTGTTGATATAGAATAGTGTCTTGAATGTACTTCTCATAAAATCTTGGTTAAATGGTTAAACGTAAATCTTCGGTGAAAGAGAGGAAACGGTTAAACTCCTCAAAGAGTTTCTGTGGTGTTACCTTTGCATAACGTTCGGTCATACTTACATTCGTATGTCCCAGCATCTTGCTGACCGTTTCAATAGGAACGCCCTGTTCCAAGGTGATAAGCGTGGCAAAGGTATGCCTTGCAGTATGCGAAGTAAAGGGAAAAGAAATACCGGCCCGTAATCGCAAGGCTTTAAGACAGGACTGATAAGTGGGATATTTGATATGGGGGAGCAGTGTTTCCCTTTCATCGCTGTGCATTTTCTCAATTAATCGAACTGCTCCCGGCAACAGTTTGATACGACAAAGCACACCCGTCTTTTGTCTGTTGAACTTCAACCACAAACTACCTGCATCATCACGGACAAGATGCTTCTTGCTTAGCTCCATCAAATCACAATAGGCTGCACCGATATAACAGGCGAAGAGAAACACATCACGAACGGCTTCCATTTCCTCTTCCAACTCATCAAAGCGGAGTACTTTGAGTTTGTCCAATGCTTCTTTGTCAAGAGCTTTAGGTGCTTTCTTGTCTCCTCGTTCTATATGTACTTTATCAAACAGAAGCGTATCAGCCAGTCCCTCACGATAAGCCAGCCTACAGACGGTCTTCAAATCTGCTGCCACTCTGAAGAATGTGCTTTGCTGATGACCGAGTTCACCGAGACAGAACGTCTGCAATTCGTAGATGAAGTTTTTTGTCAACAGTGAGAAAGCCAAGTCCGAAACATGGTATTTCTTCTGAATGAACTCCTGTAATCGTTTCCGAGTGGAATGATAGGCGGACATAGACTCTTCCTTGATGTCTATACCGATATGGCTTTCTTTCTCCTTGATGAGCATATCCAACCTTTCGATGAGCCTGCATCTTGCCTGTACGCTGCCTTGAAACAGCTCCTTTACATCGGTTGCATCAAATGGCTGCCCTTTGGCAATCAACGACTGATAGGCAGATTGAATGGAAAGCAACAAATTCTCCAATCTCCCATTAATCTCCACCGCCTCACGGCTCTTGCCGTCCATCCTGCTCTCACGAGGATTCCACAAGTCGGGATTGCAGGAAAGTTTACAACTGAACTGGGCAATGGAGCGCCCAATGGTAATACGCCCCATAATCGGAGCCTTGCCCGACTTGTCCAAACCGCTCTTTTTAAGGTAGAGCAACACCTTCATCTTCTCTGTTTTCATACGCTTTAATATTTGTGGGCAAAATTACCCGAATTAAAGCGTTCCTCACTTACGCAGAAAACTGCCGACCGAAGCAATAGCCACACGAACGATAATAATTCAGTTACCTATTTCTTCTCCATCGTTACCAACATCAAAACAAGGTAACACTCTGGTAACTGAACTTCTGCCTAAATCTGCATATTTCTGCCCTTTACAAATAGAGTAGTATTATGCTGATTTATGTATTTCCTCCTCATTATCAGTTAGTTTGCGCCAACTCCTATACTTCTTCATTTTCATTGATTAGTTACACGCTGCTTGTAACACGATTACACACCGTTTGTAACACGATTACACACGGCTTGTAAGAAGTCGGAAAGCGGCAAACAGGAAAGGAGAACGCCGCGGCTCCGCGGCAGGAAGACGGCCGCCGGGGTCTCCGTGCGCATGCGGCATGTGAGGAGGCGAGAACAAAAACGGCCTGATGAAATTCTTCACCAAGCCGCTTGAGAATATATTGAGTTTCAGCTGAAATCATCTTCTGCTGCCCTTCAGGGTGGCCTGCCTCTGTCCAGAGCCTATACGCCTCACTCCCCCGGCCTTGCCAGAGAATATCTGCTCTGCCACCATGGTCCGAGTGCCGAATGCCGGTTTGGCGTAAGTTACGCGGCTGAAGTTGAAGTCGTCGTATTCGTCCAGCCCGTTGGTATTACTCGTCATTCTGCCCCTGAAGATGCCCTCTGAGTCGCTCAGCTTGTCGAGGTCGGAGTAATAGACCACCATTTCCACGCCCTTTCCCTGCCCTTCGTCCGAGTCGAAGTCGAGGATGATGTTGCCGTAGCCGTCCACGCTCCAGTTGAATCCCGTCTTGCTTTCGGCAGAACCGTCGGAATAGTTCCAGCGATGCTCCTGCCCGCGCCCGCCTTTAGCTCCCGTCGAGGTCAGGTCGAAATCGTATTCTGCCGTGCAGGTGGCCTGCGAGTAGCCGGAGTTTCCCGCGTCCCTCCAGTTCATGACCAGATTGCCGCTCCATGCGCTCGTGGCGAGAATACCCACCATCGCCACCTGGCACTGGGCATACCACTTGCTGAGCTCCGCGACGAAAGCCCGAAAATCCGCGTCGTAATACTGGTCGTAATAGCCGCCGTAGCTGTCGTAGTTGTTATAAAACCACTGTTGCGTGGTCTTGTCGTCCGTTCCGAACTCGCCATAACGGTCGAGGTAGGCGTTCATGGCATCGGTGAGATTGAACTGGTCAATCGGGTCTCCCCAATCATCATGGTCGCCGCAGGATGTTGCTGAGAACAGGAGCATCATCGCGCAGGCCAAGGCCAAGGGTGCAGAAAACCTTTTCATAATCGTATCTTTTAGAGTTTTTGTTTCTGCTGCAAAGATACGAAAGTCTCAACCGCGGCAAGGCGTGGAATCCCTATTCCTTAGAGGAGAAATCCCTAATCTTTCCAGGAAGTCTCCCCCAAGGTGCCGGCCGGCTTCCCCCCATAGTGCCAGCCATAGTAGTGGTTATAGCCGTCGTAGCCGTAGTCGTCGGCCTTGAAGAGCCTGAAAGCGGAGTAAGAGCCATCCCCGTTCTCCACCTGCCCGTGGAAGTGGGTATCGTTGATATGGAAATGATGGATATAGCGCGTGGGCAGAGAGCGGTCGCGATAGCGAATCTCAACAGTATTTCCGTTGTCCATCACATACCAGTCGAAGTAGTCTCGGTAGCGATGGCCGTTCAGATAGTCCTGCTCCCATCCCCTTCCATGACGGGCTCCGGGCTTCCCGTCGAAGTACCACACCGTGTAATAATCCGAGCTGTAGGACCCCCAGCGGCCCTGATAGAAGTCGGTGGAGACCTGCCCTTCCCAGGTTCCCCACAGCAGCATGGCCACCTGCTGATCGTCGTCGCAGGCGGTAAACAGGAAAGCCGGCAGCAGCAGGAGCAGCAGGGCGAGCACTCGCAGAATCTTTCTCATCACAATCCAAGTTTCCGTTGATAATATCGCTTGCAAATTTAGTACTTTTAATAAAACTATGCAAGCGATTTGAAATTTAATTCGTATTTTTGCATTCAGAAGATATTAGACATACAGACAAACTAATTTATTAATATAAGAAGAAAGAAATGAGAACAGTTTATGAATTCTCTGTCAAGGACAGAAAAGGGCACGATGTATCGCTGAAGGAATATGCCAACGAGGTTCTCCTCATCGTAAACACGGCCACCAAGTGTGGATTTACCCCTCAATATGAAGAATTGGAAAAACTATACGAGACCTATCACTCCAAAGGCTTCGAGATTCTGGACTTCCCCTGCAACCAGTTCGGCCAGCAGGCTCCGGGCACCGACGAGAGCATCCACGACTTCTGCAAGCTCAACTACGGCACGGAGTTCACGCAGTTCAAGAAAATCAAGGTGAACGGCGACGAGGCCGACCCGCTCTACAAGTTTCTCAAGGAGCAGAAGGGATTCGCCGGATGGGATGAGACCCACCCCATCTATCCCGTCCTCGACAAGATGCTGTCGGAGGCAGACCCGGACTATAAGCAGAAGGCCGACATCAAATGGAACTTCACCAAGTTCCTCGTCAACAAGAAGGGGCAGGTGATAGCCCGCTTCGAGCCTACGGAGAAGATTGCCAACATTGCTAAACTCATCGAAGAAGAACTGGAGAAATAATGGAACATACTAAATGTCTGATTATCGGTTCCGGACCTGCGGGCTACACGGCAGCCATCTACGCCGGCAGGGCCAACCTGCAACCCATTGAATACTGCGGGCTGCAAATGGGCGGACAGCTCACCCAGACCACCATCGTAGAAAACTTCCCGGGCTATCCGGAAGGCGTGGACGCCAACCAGATGATGACGGAACTTCGCCGGCAGGCCGAGCGTTTCGGCACCGATGTGCGCGACGGAGCCATCGTGAAGGCCGACTTCAGCCGGAAGCCCTATGTGCTCACCACCGACCGCGGGGCGGAGATTTCGGCCGACACCGTGGTCATCGCTACCGGCGCCAGCGCCAAATACCTGGGGCTGGAAGACGAGAAGAAATACAACGGAATGGGCGTAAGCGCCTGCGCCACCTGCGACGGGTTCTTCTATCGCAAGAAGACGGTGGCCGTAGTGGGCGGCGGCGACACGGCCTGCGAGGAGGCTTCCTATCTGGCCCAGCTCTGCGCCAAGGTCTACATGATTGTGCGCAAGCCCTATCTGCGTGCCTCAGACATCATGAAGAAGCGTGTGGAGAGCAATCCGAAGATAGAAATTCTCTACGAGACCAACACCCTCGGCCTCTATGGCGAGGGAGGCGTAGAGGGCGCCCATGTGGTCTACCGCAAGGGTGAGGCCGACGAGCGGAAGTATGACCTGCCGATCGACGGATTCTTCCTTGCCATCGGCCACAAGCCGAACACCGATGTATTCAAGGGGCAGATAGACATGGACGAGGTGGGCTACATCAAGACGCAGCCCGGCTCGCCACGGACGAATGTCGAAGGAGTGTTTGCTGCCGGCGACTGCGCCGACCCCACTTACCGCCAGGCGGTGGTGGCAGCCGGAACGGGTTGCATGGCCGCCCTCGAGGCAGAGAGATACCTGAACCAGTAAGACAGCGCCCCTTTCCGACCGGGGCGCATCATCATCAGGAGATGTGCCGGGAGTTTTCCGCAGGATTACCAGCAAGTGGTAATGCCGTTACAAGCCGATTGTAGCGATGCCGGGAAAACTCTTGGCACATCCTTTTTGCGTTTACCACGCCCTCAGCTTGCCGTGCCCTCATGCCCGGAATGAGCCGACGGGCTGCCCAGACTGCCTATCCAGAGTCCCGCGAAGGTGAGCAGGCCGTTGATCATGAGCATCTCGTAGCCGAACCGATAGCCCGTGGCAGCCTCCACGACCCTGTCCGTGGCATAGCAGATCAGCGGCGACGCCACGGCCACATAGGGCACCGTGCGGTCGTTTACGCCCCTATGCGTAAGCAACCCGTAGGCAAAAAGGCCCAGCAAAGGCCCGTAGGTATAGCTGCACATGATATAGATGGCGTCGATGACACTCGTGGAATTGAGGACCCTGAATGCCAGAATGAAGAGAATAAAGACCACGGCCATCATCACATGGGCACGCTTGCGCAAGCCTTCATCCCCCTCGCGGCCTCGGATGTCGACGCAATAGCTCGTGGTGAGCGATGTCAAGGCCGAGTCGGCACTGGAGAACGAGGCCGCCACAATGCCGATGGTGAAGAATACCACCACGATGTTTCCAAGCCTTCCCGACGCCGCGAACAGGGGCAGAAGCTCATCGCCCGAAGACGGGACGGCCACGCCCTGCTGCCGCGCGAGCTGCAGCAGCAGCACGCCAAGGCACATGAACAGCAGATTGGCCGGTACGAAGGCGAAGCTATAGGCACACATGTCCTTCTGCGCATCACGAAGGTTCTTGCAAGTAAGGTTCTTCTGCATCATGTCTTGATCCAGTCCTGTCATCACGATTACGATAAAGATGCCGCTCAAGAACTGCTTCCAGAAGTTCTGCCTCGACAGCCAGTCGTCAAACACGAACATGCGGCTATGGCCGTCGTGCGCAATGGCCGCCACCGCCTCCGACACATTCAGGTCGAGCTCGCGCATCACATGGAAGAAGATAAGAATCAAGGCCGCAAACATGCAGATGGTCTGGAAAGAGTCCGTCCACACCAATGTCTTGATGCCGCCGCGCCTCGTGTACAACCAAATCAGCGCCACCATCGCCACGACCGTTACCGGAAAGGGCACGCCAACCTCATCCAAGACGAACTTCTGGAGGATGATGCAGACCACATAGAACCGCACGGCAGCCCCCGTCATCTTAGAGAGGAGGAAGAAGGCGGCTCCCGTCTTATAGGAGCGCATGCCCAGCCGCTGCCTCAGATAAGAATAAATGGTGGTAAGATTCAACTTGTAATATACCGGCAAAAGCACCAAGGCCACCAGGAAATAACCGATGATGAAACCCAGGCAGGTCTGCATGTAGGTCATGTCGGTATACTCCACCATGCCCGGCACACTCACGAAGGTAACGCCCGAAATGCTCGCGCCCACCATGCCGAAGGCCACCATGTACCACGGCGACCTCCTGTTGGCCCTGTAGAATGTGTCGTTGTCGGCATGACGGGCCGTCAGTCTGCTGAGGAGCAGCAGGATGAAGAAATATGCCAGAACGGTGAGAATGATTATCATAACGACTACAAAGATACTAAAAAACGGATACTCGCGGGACAGTTATCCCATTTCATTGCTGCCGCCCGTCCATAAGTCTCAGAACCTCGACGGCCTCCTTCACCGTCCGCACCTGCAAGACATGCATCATCCTGCGCCCCTTGACCTCCTTCAGGTCGCACCGGCGGGGATTGGAAGCTATGTAGTTGATCACACGGTCGAAAGCCTGGCTCTTGTAATAGGCGCTGTCGGGATTGGAGACAAACTGCAGGTTCAGCAGTCCCTGGCGCAGGATGATCTTCTCGCAGCCCAGCCGCTTGCCCAGTCGGCGCAAGGCCACCACCTGCATCAGCTCCTCACCCTCGTGGGGCACAGGGCCGAAACGGTCGATGAGTCGGCTACGATAGTCGGCCAGTTCCTTGTCGTCATTAATATTGTCGAGCTCCCTATACAGCAGCATCCGCTCGCTGGAACCCGGTACATAGGTATCCGGAAAGTACATCTCCAGGTCGCTCTCAATGGCGCAATCTTCCACAAACTCATCGCCGCTGAACTGCTTCCCCTGGGCTATTTCCTCCGCGTAGATATCCTGAAACTCGTCGTTCTTCAGCTCCGTCACTGCCTGTGAGAGGATTTTCTGATAGGTCTCATAACCCAAATCTTCCATAAACCCACTCTGCTCCGCACCCAGCAGATTGCCCGCGCCACGGATGTCCAGGTCCTGCATGGCGAGGTTGAAGCCGCTGCCCAGTTCCGAGAAGTTCTCCAAAGCCTCAAGCCTGCGGCGAGCCTCGGGGCTAAGCACGGATTTGGGAGGTGCCAAGAGATAGCAGAAGGCCTTCCTGTTGGAGCGCCCCACCCTGCCTCGCATCTGGTGCAGGTCTGACAGGCCGAACCGGTGAGCGTCGTTGATGATGATGGTGTTGGCATTGGGGATGTCGATTCCATTCTCCACAATCGTCGTGGAAAGCAGCACATCATAATCATAGTTGATGAATCCCATGATGACGGTTTCCAGCTCTTCAGGGGGCATCTGTCCGTGGCCGATGGCAATGCGGCAATCCGGAACATACTTATGAATGAGACCGGCTATCTCCTGCAGGCCGTCGATTCTGTCGTTCACGAAGAACACTTGTCCGTTCCGGCTCATCTCGAAGTTGACGGCATCGGCTATCACCTCATGCTCATAGGTGGCCAGCTCCGTATGAATGGGGTATCGGTTGGGCGGCGGAGTGCGGATGATGCTCATGTCTCGGGCTCCCATCAGCGAGAACTGCAGCGTCCGCGGAATGGGCGTGGCACTCATGGTGAGGGTGTCTACATTCGTCTTCAGCCGGCGGAGCCTCTCCTTGACCGAGACTCCGAACTTCTGCTCCTCGTCTATGATGAGCAGTCCCAGGTCGTGCCACCTTACATTCTTGCCTATCAGCTTGTGGGTGCCGATGAGGATGTCTATCCTCCCCGACGCCAGGTCTTCCAGCACCTGACGGGTCTGCTTGGCCGTACGAGCTCGGGACAGATAGTCTACGCGGACGGGAAAATTCTTCAAACGGTCGCGGAAAGTCTGATAATGCTGAAAGGCAAGCACCGTGGTCGGAACCAGAACGGCAACCTGCTTGGAATCGTAGGTGGCCTTGAAAGCCGCACGCACGGCAACCTCGGTTTTTCCAAAACCCACATCGCCACACACCAGGCGGTCCATCGGGCGGGCACTTTCCATGTCGGACTTCACCTCCTGGGTGGCTCGCAGCTGGTCGGGGGTGTCTTCATAGAGGAAGCTGGCCTCCAGTTCCCGTTGCATGTAAGTTTCCGCGCTGAAGGCAAAACCTTTCTCGCGGCGACGCCGGGCATAGAGACGAATCAGGTCGCGCGCGATATCCTTGATCTTCTTCTTCGTCCGCTCCTTCAGGCGTTCCCAAGCTCCCGTCCCCAGGGTGCTCAACCGGGGCGGCTCTCCTGTATCCTGCCGACGATACTTGCTAATCTTATAGAGTGAGTGGATGGACACATCCACCTTGTCGTTATTCTGATAGATGATGCGAATAGCCTCCTGAAAACCTCCATTGGGATTAGGAAGTCGCACCAGTCCTCCAAACTTGCCAATTCCAAAGTCTACATGAACGATGAAATCGCCGGGCTCCATTTCCTGCAATTCCTTCATGGTCAAAGCCATCTTCCCGGCACGGGCACTGTCGCTGCGAAGGCTGTATTTATGGAAACGGTCGAATATCTGATGGTCGGTAAAGAAGCAAAGCCTCAGGTCGTTGTCGGCAAATCCCTCGTGAAGAGTTTTGTCCACAGGCTGAAACTGAATCCCGGAACGCTGGCTGTCGTAGGAAGAGCGCTCACGGTCGGCACCCGTTTCATCGAAAATATCCTTCAAGCGCTGTTGCTGTTTCTGGCTGTCGGCGAGGATGTAGAGCTTATAACCCCGCAAGATATAATCTTCCAACGACTGCTTCAACAGGTCAAAGTTTTTATGGAACAACGGTTGCGGCGTGATATGAAACCGCAAGATGGCCGAATCCGACGGCCCTTCCTCCGGACTCTTGCCCGCGTCCGTCTCGATCTCCACTCGCTTAAACCGGACCATCTCCTCGCAGAACTGCCGGGCCGAGGAGAGATTTCCCTCCTTCTGGAGACTACGGACAATCTCGGCCCGCTCCATCTCCGTGGCAACCTCCAGCTGCTCTGTCATAGCCTGACGGGAGAAGCCCTCCTGATAGATTCTGTCAATGACGCCACACACATACGCCAAATCCTTCACTACCACGAGGCTGTCGTCCGGCAGAAAGCTAAGGAACGACACCTTCTCCGACTCCGTCATGGCAAGTTCCGGAACAATCTCCGCCTCTTCCCTACGGTTCTTGGAAAGTTGGTCCTGGACCTCAAAAGTGCGGATGGTGTCTATCTCATCGCCAAAGAAATCTATGCGATAAGGGTACTCACAAGAATAGGAATAGACATCGAGGATGCTGCCGCGAAGGGCAAACTGCCCCGGTTCGTAAACATAATCCGTCTCTACGAAGCCGAGGCTGCGCAAGGTCTTCACGACATCGGTTACATCTATGCTCTGCCTTATGCGCAATTTAAGAAGCTGCGTATCCAGGTTCGTCTTGCTGACGACCAATTCCGAAAGGGCCTCCGGAGTGGTTACGATATACGACCGCTTCCCGGAGCCCAACCTGGCAAGCACCTCCGTCCGCAGAATCTCATTGGCGGCATCCCGCTGGGCGTACTTTATGGAACGACGATAACTGGAAGGATAGAACAGCACTTCTTCCTGACCGAGTATCTGCTCAAGGTCATGATAAAAATAGCCGGCCTCATCGGCATCTTGCAGGACAAATAGGATGGTTCGATGGACTTTGCTTGCCACAGAAGCAAACAACACGGGTGTGGCAGAAGCCAGCAAGCCCTGAAGGAAAACACGGTTCACCGATCTGTCTTCCAAGACCTTGAGGAGTGCTCCCGCCTGAGGAGACACTCCATACAAGTGGCTGATATCTTGAATTCTCATTTACTCTTCCGGCAGCAATGGATACTTGCGCAACCAACCATCTAGCCGTAATCTCATAACACCGAAGAAGGCCTCCCCAAAAATTCCACCGCTCATCTTGCTCGTTCCCTCACGGCGATTGACGAAGATAACAGGTACTTCCTTGATCTTGAAACCTATCTTATAAGCCGTGAATTTCATCTCGATCTGGAAGCCGTATCCCTTGAACCGGACTTCATCAAGCGGTATTGTTTCCAAAACACGACGCCTGTAACAAACAAAGCCGGCCGTCGTGTCATGGACCTTGAACCCCGTAACCAGGCGCACATACTTAGAAGCAAAATAACTCATGAGGACGCGCCCAATGGGCCAGTTCACTACATTGACCCCACTCACATAACGGGAACCGATGGAAACATCATTCCCCTCATCATGGCAGGCGGCATAAAGGCGGGGCAAGTCGTTGGGATCATGGCTGAAATCGGCATCCATCTCAAAGATATAGGCGTATCCGTGATCCAACGCCCACTTGAATCCAGTGATATAGGCTGTGCCTAAGCCCAATTTCCCGCTACGTTCGATAATAAAGAGGCGGTCTGCAAATTCCGTTTCCATTAACCGACGGACGATCTGAGCCGTACCATCCGGACTTCCGTCGTCAATGACAAGAACATGAAAACACTTCTCGAGGCCGAATACGGCACGGATAATCTTCTCTATATTCTCCTTCTCGTTATATGTGGGAATGAGTATAATGCTATCGCTTTCGTTCATATTCCATTCATCTTAAGTTACTACAAAGATAAGCTTTTTTTAATATATACAACCCTTCGGATCGTAATTATTTTCCCGATTATTGGTCTAGATTCTCTATATAGCCCTGATATTCTGGGACCAATCCTCCCATAACAGCCTTGTAAGCCTTATCCATAGCCTGTTTCTCAAACTCTGGCCCCTTGCCTTCTGGCATGATCGGATCATGAATGGTGAGACTCATGGGATGCCAAATTGCGAATTTCCAATCCCGCATTCGTGGCATTACATTAAAAGATCCGTTGATGGTCAGGGGCACGATAGGCAGCTGAAGCTCGTCGGCCAACATGAAGGCGCCCCGGCGGAAAGAGCCCATATGCCCCGTAAAGGTGCGCGCTCCTTCCGGAAAGACTACCAGCGACATTCCCTCTTTCAGGATCTCGCGGGCGTCGTCGTAGGTCTTTCGGACCTTGCTTGGCCCACTTTTGTCCACGAAAATGTGGTGAGCATACTCGCAAGCCATGCCCACCAGCGGTATTTTTCGTATTCCCCTCTTCATCATCCACTTGAAATTGCGATTCAGATAGCCATAAATCAAGAAGATGTCGAAGGCTCCTTGATGATTAGACACAAAGACATAAGACTGTCCCGGGACAAGATTCTCACGGCCTTCTACCCTCACAGGGAGGAACAGAAGCCGTATGACAATCCTCGACCAGTACTTCCCAGGGTAGTATCCCCAGAAGTGGCCGTTGCCAAACATGCATCCGATAACGGTTACCAAGGAGGTTATCATGGAGGCGAGGATAAAGACTGGCACAAAGATAAAGGTCTGGTAGATGCGGTAGAGATATTTCATTTTTTCTTATGTAAGGTTATTACAGTGATTTCGCTCGGCATGCCGAAGCGGAAAGGCACCACGCCGCCCAGTCCGGCATTCACATAAAGATAACGGCCAGACTGCTCGTAGAGCCCCTTGTCTTCGCTCATCATGAGCATCGTAGGACGGAATCCGAAGAGGCTCAGCTGCCCCCCATGGGTATGCCCGCTCAAAGTGAGCTGCACCGTCGACTCCGGCAGTATGGTCCTCCGCCATGCCGAGGGGTCGTGCTGGAGCATGACGACAAAGGCGCCGCCAGCCACCGACGACAGGGTTTTCCGCAAATCAGCCTTGTCCGGATGAGGAGCCACTCCCTCGTTTTCCTCCCCTGCAATGACGAGGGAGTCTTTTCCGCGATAGAGGACACGATGTTCGTTCAGCAGTAAGTTCCATCCGAACCCGCGTTCGAGAGAAATGATTTCTTGCTCATTGAACACTTTTACGGCCGAATCGGCCTTGATATAGGCGCTGTAATCATGGTTGCCCAGAACCGAATAGACGCCATCCTTGGCCTTCAATGAAGACAAGATGCCCCGCAGGGGGTACAATTCCGAGGGCTGGATATTCTGAATGTCGCCCGTAAAGACGATCGCGTCTGCCTTCTGAGCGTTGATACTGTCCACCGCCCTGAGGAGAATCTTCTTCCTCTTGCCCGTAAAGGTTCCCACATGGGCATCTGAGAACTGGACGACGCGATAGCCGTCGAAGCCGTCAGGAAGGTCGGCAAACTCCAAATCCACATGGTTGACATCCAGCTTGCGGAAGCCTGCCGTATATCCGTAGACGAAGACATAGACTCCAAACAGACAGGCAAAGAATCCAATCAGGTTCCCCCAGTTATGACGACTGTGCGTCATCTTGCACCAAAGACGCCCCAGAAAAGAGAACAAGGCGAAAACAGCCTTGGGACCGACCAGAAGCCCCACCAACGCCAAATACATATTCAGCAGTTTCAGGTCGTCAGGGACGAAATTCCTGATGGTTGCCAAAGCGACGGAGTAAACGAGCATCAGGATTCCCGGGAGCAGCCAAAGCAGGCGTCTCCAGAACCTGTATTTATAGCGGCGACGCAAATAATAGATGTCGAAATAGATTTCCGGCAATATGATCGCTAATATGATTGGAAATATGATTCGTGCTATCATTTTCTCAAAACAGTAGACTTAAATCCGCCCTTCACTCACCGGAACCTGATCTCCTGTCCGCTGGAATTCTCGTCGAAGACACCCTCATTATATATAAGGTGGCCGTTGCAGAAAGTCTGGCAAACCCTCCATTGGTACTCATGACCTATCATCGGACTCCACTTGCACTTGCTCTGTATGACATCCTCCGTTACTTTCCAGGGTCGCTGATTGCCCACAATCACCAGGTCGGCGACATATCCCTGACGGATAAAACCACGCTCCCGCACGCCGAACAAGGTAGCTGGGTGGTGGCACATAAGTGTCGCGATGTCCTCAAGGGTCAATATGCCCCCGTCTGACAACTCCAACATCGTGGGAAGGGAGAACTGGATCATCGGCATACCGGAGGCTGCCCGTGCGCAGCCACCTTGCTTTTCACTCAGAAGATGAGGGGCATGATCCGTCCCCACCGTGAATATCCTCCCATCCACGAGTCCTTTCCGAAGGGCTTCCCGGTCATGGGAAGTCTTGACGGCGGGATTACACTTGATAAGCGCCCCCCGCGTTTCATAATCCTTGTCGCAGAAATAGAGGTGAGCTATCACGGCCTCGCCCGTGATGTTGGATTCCTGCCCGAAGAATTCCAGTTCACGGGCCGTGGTCAGATGGGCCACATGCAGGCGGGTGCCGTATTCCCTCGCGAGGGCCACTGCCTGTGCCGTTGAGTCATAGCAAGCTTTCGCGCTCCGAATCAGCGGATGCGATCGCACCTGGGGGTCATCGCCATATTCAGCCCTGGCCCTCCGCATATTCTCGTTGACTTGCCGTGTGTCCTCACAATGGGTCATCACGGGAAGCCCCAGCTCGGCGGCCGTGCCGAATATCCGCCGCAAGGATTCCCGCCCGTCTACGAGCATATTTCCCGTAGAGGCACCCATAAAGAGCTTGACGCCCGGTATACGGCAGCGGTCTAAATCACCAAAGAGAGCGCTGTTATCATTGGTCGCCCCGAAGAAGAAACTATAGTTGACATGACTCTTCCGCCTTGCCAATTCAAACTTTTCTTCTAAGGTTTCGAGTGAGGTAGTGTGAGGATTCGTATTCGGCATATCGAAATATGAGGTAACACCCCCATAGGCCGCGGCACGGCTCTCGCTCTCTATGTCAGCCTTTTCGGTCAACCCCGGGTCACGGAAATGCACATGCTCGTCTATCACGCCGGGAAAAATGAAACACCCCGTGGCATCTACTTCTTCATCGTAGTTTCCACGGGGGGCGTCCTCTCCTTCCTTGATTTGGGCTATCCGCTCGCCTTCTATCACGATTGAACCCCGATAGGTCCGACCTTCATTGACTATTGTCCCACCATAAATCAGTATCGACATACAGGCTCGTTGTTATTCTGCCGGCTTTGCGAGCTCATTCGGAGTCGGAGCCGGCTGTGCGGGGACAGGCTGCGCCATCTGCGAAGAAGCCGAAGCATGGGGGGCGACGACAGGCACATCTTTCATTCCGTTCATGATTTGCTGATTCTCCTGTGCCTTTTCATAATAGTCCTTCACATAGGGATCGTTCTTGAAGTTGTCCGTTGCCTTGCTCATGATGTCCTCTATCCAGGGGTCGAGCATGGGATACTCGTTAGGAATCGTTACCAGGAAGAACACTCCCGGCCCCAGCACATTGTCAAAATTCTCCGTAACGAAAGAGGTTATCAGCTGGTCTTCTTCCTGCGAAAGACGGTTGGCCTCGGCATTCAGGCGCGCATTCACCACCTGCATGTCGCTACCGTTCATGATAGCCTGGTCGTGCTGATGGATAAGGTCGGCCTGCCGGTTTTTCAACTGACTGTACTTATTGAAAAACTTGAAGAGCTTGTCGTTGTAAGGCGTTCCGCTCACTGTCTGCTGGGTATTATCAAGCTTAATGACGATGTCGCCTCCCTCAATGACAAGAGGGATGATGCTCTGGTGATCCAGAAAGATGCTTGCCATACGCACGGTATCCACGGAGCCGGTAAACGAAAACTGACCATGCACCACATCGCAGGAGTCCAAATTCTTGAAGTCGTTGTTCTTCAGAACCTTCAGATACAGCTTCTGCCCATCCAATGTAGAGATATTGGACGAGCCCTGAATATTGAATGAGCTCGCACATGATGTGAGAGACAGCAGAGAGATAAACGCGTATATAACCTTATTCATATAGTCCGAAATGTTCTGAACAACAAAGATAGCACCTATTATTGAACTACAAAAAATATTTTATGGAATTTAAAGGATATTCCCTTTCTTTTAAGTATTTTTTGTTTTATTCAATTCGTAATTGATGCGATGCGTGGTATAGAGTTCCAGCAGGGCGGCGATGAGCAGCAGAATCACCCACTTATTGTACACATAGTTCAAATAGGCATAATATCCCGAACTGTCCTGGCTCTTGAACAAGGGCAGCAGATACTGGTAGGCCGTGTCGACCATCAGGAATCCCGACAGGATAAAGAGGATGTCGGCGATGGCCTGAATGCGCTTCAGGCGTTTCACGACGAGATCGTTCCCCTCGTAAGTCTGCATCAGCTGCATCAGCGTAAAGAGGATCACTCCCAAGAGAAATACCCAGCACACCACTTTCTGCTGCCACATGAACACGAAGCAGCCGGCACCCGCGACCATCAGCATGCCCCCCACTAGGAACAAGATTCCTTGCGTCTTATTCAGTTGTTTCATTTTCTATTCGTCTCTACAGGGTCTTCGTCCGTACTCAGCACATAGACATCCTCGTCGTCAGTCTTCATGAAATAATGCTCACGGGCTATCTTCTCTATCGACTTGTGGTCGTTCTTCAGACCCTTGAGCAGCTTCGTGGTGGCCTCGTTCTGGGCATTATACTTGTTGATTTCGTCCTGAAGGGCATCTATCTGGAGCTCATACTGCACGCGCCTCATGAAACTGTTCTCATCGAGGAAACCCACGATGGCAACGCCCAGCACGACCACTATCAAATACTTATAGTGGCTCAAGAAACTCCATATGGCTCCAAACCGACTGCCCATAATATTCTGCATTCGGATGCAAAAATAAAAAAAAGAATTGATATTCTCGACTTTTTTACTTACTTTTGCAACATAAATCCCAAAAACCCTATGGAAGAATACATTGTCTCGGCAAGGAAATACCGCCCCATGACCTTCGACTCGGTCGTCGGGCAGACAGCTCTTACCACCACGCTGAAAAACGCGGTGAAGAGCGGGAAACTTGCCCATGCCTATCTTTTCTGCGGCCCAAGAGGCGTGGGAAAGACCACCTGCGCCCGCATCTTTGCCAAGGCCATCAACTGCCAGCACCCCAGCGCCGAAGGAGAAGCCTGCAACGAGTGCGAGTCGTGCAAGGCTTTCAACGAGCAGAGGTCGTATAACATCTTCGAACTGGATGCCGCAAGCAACAACTCCGTGGAGAATATCAAGACCCTGATGGACCAGACGCGCATCCCGCCACAAGTGGGGCGCTACAAGGTGTTCATCATCGACGAGGTGCACATGCTCTCCACGGCGGCTTTCAACGCGTTCTTGAAAACACTCGAGGAGCCGCCGGCACATGTCATCTTCATCCTCGCCACCACCGAGAAGCACAAGATTCTGCCCACGATCATCAGCCGCTGCCAGATCTACGACTTCCAGCGCATGACCGTCCCGGAGATCGCAGACCACCTGAAGATGGTGGCCGACCGGGAAAACATCAGCTACGAGGAAGAAGCCCTGAACATGATTGCCGAGAAAGCAGACGGCGGCATGCGCGACGCCCTTTCCATATTCGACCAGGCGGCGAGCTTCTCGCAGGGCAACATCACCTACCAGAAGGTGATAGAAGACCTGAATGTGCTCGACAGCGACAACTATTTCCGCATCATCGACCTGGCTCTCGAGAACAAGGTGCCCGACATCATGCTACTGCTCAACGCGCTCATCACCAAGGGATTCGACGCCGGCCTGCTCATCAACGGGCTTGCCTCGCATGCGCGCGATGTGATGTTGGCGAAGGACGCGCAGACGCTGCCCCTGCTCGAAGTGAGCGAGCAGCAGCGACAGAGGTTCCGGCAGCAGGCACAGAAGTGCCCTTCACCTTTCTTATATAAGGCCCTGGAAATCCTGAACCGCTGCGATGTGAACTACCGGCAGAGCTCCAACAAACGGCTGCTGGCGGAACTCACGCTCATCGAGGTGGCCCAGATCACCCAGTCCGACGACGACAAGCCTGGCGCGGGGCACAGCCCCAGACGATTAAAATCCCTGTTCAAGAATCTCATGGCTCCTCAACCTAAGGCGGCTCCGCAGGTGGCTGCCGAGGAGAAACCCGTGGTGCGCCAGACGAAGGCGGCGCAGCGCCGGGAAGAGAAAACCACGCCTTCACCACAGCCCGCGACCATTCCAGCTCCGAAAGGCCGGCCGAAGTTCGGTAACATAGGTCTCACCTTCAGCAATCTTCTCAACGACGGAGACACGGGAGTAAAGGAAGAGCCCGACGAACCGATAACCGCCAAGAAGAAGGAGTTTGACGACGACGAGCTGGCCCACCAGTGGATGTCGATGTGCCTGCGAATGGAAAAGACCAATCTCGTAGGACTGGCCCAGCGCATGAAGAATCTCACGCCCGTCATCCTGCAATATCCCGAAATCGAGCTGGTCGTAGACAACTCCATTCTCCTCGACCAGCTCAACGGCATCCGGCAGCGAATAGAGAAGACGATGAAAATACGCCTCGACAACAGCGAGCTGCAACTGCACCTCCGCCTGGCAAGGCAGGAGGAGATCAAGCCCATCCTCAACAACCATCAGATATTCGAGAAACTCAGGAAGGAGAATCCCGCGCTGGAGAAGTTGAGCACCGCCCTCAACCTCGAACTCAGCTGACGGCAGGGCACATGACGGCCCCCTGTCTTTCAAGAGACGGCTTCCAAGAGGATTACACACAGCGTGTAATCCCATTACAAGCCGCTTGTAACATGCTTACAAGCGGCTTGTAACAACACCAGACGCCATTCCTCAGATGAGCCGGATGCCCATTTCGCGACACGCCGAACGCATGGCGTCGGGCCAGATGCTGGCCTGTATCTCGCCGATGTGCGCCTTGTGGAGCAAGACCATGCAGAGGCGGCTCTGCCCGATGCCGCCCCCGATGCTCAAGGGAAGCCGGCCGCTGAGCAGCTGCCGATGGAAATAGAGTTGCTCGCGGTCTTCCTCACCCTCCAGTTTGAGCTGCCGGAGCAGCGACTCCTTGTCCACCCGGATGCCCATGCTGGAGAGTTCCACCGAGCGCCCCAGGAGCGGATACCAGATGAGGATGTCGCCGTTCAGGCCCGCCAGGCCGTTCTCCGCCACGGTCGACCAGTCATCGTAGTCGGGCGCGCGGCCGTCGTGCTTCTCGCCGTTTGAGAGCTTTCCGCCAATGCCGATCACGAAGACGGCCCCGTATTCACGGCAGATGGCATCCTCGCGCTCCTTCGGCGTCAGACCGGGATAGCGCCGCAGGAGCGCCTCACTGTGAATGAAGTGAATCCTCTCGGGCAGGAAGGGCTTGACGCGGAGATAGGTCTCGCAGGTGAGGAACTCTGTCCGCAGGATGGCGGCATAGATTCGCTCCACCACATTCTGCAGGTGGGCCAGGGTGCGCTGTCCGCTGGAAATCACGGCCTCCCAGTCCCATTGGTCCACATAGAGCGAATGAAGGTTGTCCAATTCCTCGTCGGCACGGATGGCGTTCATGTCGGCATAGATGCCGTAACCCTCGTCTATGTGATACTCGGCAAGGGTCAGCCGTTTCCATTTCGCCAGCGAATGCACCACCTCGGCCTGGCTGTCGGCAAGGTCCTTGATGGGGAAAGCAACCGGCCGTTCCACTCCATTGAGGTCGTCGTTGACGCCGAGTCCCTTCAAGACGAAAAGCGGCGCCGTAACCCGGCTCAGCCGCAGTTCTGTCGATAGGTTCTGCTGAAAGAAGTTCTTGATCAGCTTGATGCCCTGCTCCGTCTGTCGCCCGTCGAGCAAGGGCTCATAGTCGATGGGCTTTATCAGTTTGCTCATTTCTCGTGTTCTTTGTATCTTCGAGGTGCAAAGGTAACCAATTATCATTAATCCGCAAGCCATTTCTCGGGAAAATCGACATTCTGACCGATTTTCCAGGCCTTCGCCTTCCCTTTTGTCAGTTCTCCGCCCCATGCCCCCAAACAATTCTCGAGACCACGGAGGGAAATATAATAAATCACTAAAAAAATCTCCGGTTTATTGCATATGTCAGAAGAAATAATTACCTTTGCAATTGTTTCGGCCCCGTAGCTTAGTTGAATAGAGCGTCAGATTCCGGTTCTGAAGGTCTTGGGTTTGAGTCCCAACGGGGTCACCACACCTAATAAAGGATGACTATGGATATTGCCGAACGATTCATCAATTATACCAAGTTTGACACCCAGTCGGCCGAAGACTCAGAAACCGTGCCCAGCACCCCGAAGCAGCTCATCTTCGCGAAATACCTGAAGGAAGAGTTGGAACATGAGGGATTTGCCGATGTGGAGATGGACGACAAGGGCTACATCTACGCAACCCTGAAAGCCAACACCAAGAAGAATATTCCCACCATCGGCTTCATCTCTCATTACGACACCGCGCTGGACGCAAGCGGAGCCAACATCAAGGCTCGCGTCGTGGCGAACTACGACGGCGGCGACATCCTGCTGTCGCCCGGCATCGTCTCTTCTCCCAAGAAATTCCCCGAACTTTTAGAGCATAAGGGCGAAGATCTCATCGTTACCGACGGCACGACTTTGCTCGGCGCGGACGACAAGGCGGGCATCGCGGAAATCGTGGAGGCCATGTGCTACCTGCGCGACCATGATGAAATCAAGCACGGCGATATACGCATGGGCTTCAACCCCGACGAGGAGATCGGCATGGGAGCCCACCACTTCGATGTGGAAAAGTTCGGCTGCGAATGGGCCTATACCATGGACGGCGGAGACATCGGCAACCTGGAATACGAGAACTTCAACGCCGCATCGGCCAAGATTACCATCAAGGGCGTCAGCGTCCACACAGGCTATGCCAAGGGAAAGATGGTCAACGCAAGCCGACTGGCCTGTGAATTCAACGGCTACATATCGGAAACTGAAATCCCGGAGACCACCGAAGGCTATCAGGGATTCTATCATCTGCTCGGCATCGAGAGCCATTGCGAAGAGGCAAAGCTCAGCTATATCATCCGCGACCACGACAAGGAGAAGTTCGAAGAGCGCAAGAACTTCATCGAGGACATCGCCAAGAGGATGAACGAAAAATATGGAGAAGGCACCGTAAAGGCAGTCCTGAAGGATCAATACTATAACATGAAGGAGAAGATAGACCCCAACATGCATGTCATAGACATCGTCCTGAAGGCCATGCAAGATACCGGCGTAACGCCCAAGGTGGAGCCTATCCGCGGCGGAACAGACGGCGCCCAGCTCAGTTTCCGCGGCCTCCCCTGCCCCAATATCTTTGCCGGAGGCGTGAACTTCCACGGTCCCTACGAGTTTGTTTCCGTCCAAGTGATGAAGAAAGCGGTGCAGGTAATCGTGAGAATATGCGAGCTTACCGCCCGATTCAACGACTAACGGCGTTCCGATCGCTCATGTCCATAAGGAAAGGCAAAAGGGTGGTGGCAAGCTCCTCGCTCTTTTGCCTTTCTGCTTTTTTCATTTCCGGCACTCCGGAAAATCATCCTTTCACCCACATAGAACAACAAAGATGTCTGAACTTCACAACCTCGTAAAAGACCTGGCATTGATCCTGATGGTCGCAGGAGCCGTGACGCTCCTATTCAAGAAACTCAAGCAACCCCTGGTGCTGGGATACATCGTGGCCGGATTCCTCGTCTCGCCACACATGCCCTACACCATGTCGGTGGTCGACAAGGTGGATATACAGACTTGGGCGGACATCGGCGTCATCTTCCTTCTGTTCTCCTTAGGACTCGACTTCTCATTCAAGAAGATCCTGAAGATGGGCATGGCACCCGTCATTGCCGCCCTCACCATCATCTTCTCCATGATGATGCTGGGCATGCTCGCAGGTCATGCTTTCGGCTGGAGCCGCATGGACTGCATCTTCCTCGGAGGTATGCTGGCCATGTCGTCCACTACCATCATCTACAAGGCCTTCGATGACATGGGACTGCGACAGCAGCGGTTTGCCAGCCTGGTGATGAGCGTGCTCATCCTCGAGGATGTGCTGGCCATCGTGATGATGGTGATGCTGTCGGCGCTGGCTGGCGACACGGCCTCCGGAGATGAACAGATACTCATGTTGCAGTCGGTTTTCAAGATCGGTTTTTTCCTCATTCTCTGGTTCGTGGTGGGTATTTTTGTCATTCCCCTGTTCCTGCGTTCCACAAGGAAACTGATGAACGACGAGACCATGGTCATCGTCGCGCTCGGCCTCTGCTGTGCCATGGCATGGATATCCACCACCGTCGGGTTCAGCAGCGCATTCGGTGCGTTTGTCATGGGAAGCATCCTTGCCGAGACAATAGAGGCCGACAAGATCGTCCGCCTCGTGGAACCGGTGAAGAATCTCTTCGGAGCCATCTTCTTCGTATCGGTGGGCATGCTCGTAGACCCAGAGATACTGGCCGACTACGCCCTGCCGATCATGGCCATCGTGCTGACCATCCTCTTCGGCCAGAGCATCTTCGGCTCCATGGGCTATCTGTTCAGCGGCCAGACGCTGAAGACTTCCATGCGCTGCGGATTCTCCATGGCTCAGATCGGCGAGTTTGCCTTTATCATCGCTTCGCTCGGCCTTTCGCTGGGCGTAATCAGCGATTTCCTCTATCCCGTGGTGGTGGCCGTATCCGTAATCACCACCTTTCTGACCCCTTACATGATTCAGGCGGCCGACCCGGCGTATGGCCATCTCGAAAGAAAACTGCCCAAGAAATGGATTCGCAGGCTCAGCCACCTCGGCTCGAGCACGGAGGGAAGCCAGCAGGAGCAGAGCCTCTGGCGCATCTACCTGCGCAAGATTACGGTAAACACGCTTATCTACTCCATCCTCACGGCGGCCGTTACCACGCTGATGCTCACATTCTTCCTGCCTTTCATACGCAAGATACTGCCCCACTGGTGGGCCAACGGCGTCTGCGGCGTGCTCCTCCTGGCACTCATCGCACCGTTCCTGCGAGCCATCATCGTGAAAAACAACCACAGCGAAGAGTTCAAGGCTCTGTGGACGGAACGGCGCATCAACCGCCTGCCGCTGATCTTCACCGTCCTGGCACGCGTGGCCATTGCCGCCTCTTTCCTGTTCTACATCTGCAACTACCTGACCCGCTTCCAGAATGCCATCGTCATCACGCTCGCCCTGATCATACTCACCCTGATGGTGCTCTCAAGAAACCTGAAACACCGCAGCATACGACTGGAACGCCTATTCGTGCAGAACCTGCGCTCACGCGACATCGCCGCACAGGTGAACGGAAGCCGGCGACCGCTCTTCGAGGGGCACCTGCTCGACCGCGACTTGCATATCTCCGACTTTGAAGTGCCCGAGGACTCGGTCTTCTGCGGCCGAACCCTGCGCGACCTGCAGCTGCGCAACCGCTACGGACTACATGTGAGCAGCATACTGCGCGGCCGGCAGCGCATCAACATTCCCGGAGGAGGTACCATCATCTTTCCCGGAGACCGCATCCAGGCCATCGGCGACGACGAGCAACTGCACGCCTTCGGCGACGGACTGCGCCGTGAGCTGGTGCCCGAGGACACGGAAATCGAGAAACGGGAGATGAAACTGCGTCAGATCATCCTGCACGAAGGCAGCCAATTCATCGGCAAGAGCCTTCGTGAGAGCGGTATCCGAGACCAGTACAACTGCATGGTGGTAGGCGTGGAAGAGGGTCAAAAGAACCTCACCCTCATCAACCCCAAACGCAAATTCGAGCAGGGAGACATCCTTTGGGTAGTGGGCGAGCAGGAAGCCGTCAACGAATTAATCAACCAGGCATGATCCAATGGGGAAGCCAAAGGGGACTTGATTGGATTCCAACATATCCTCCCCGTGTCCTACCATCCGCAATAAGCCGGACGGGAAGTTTTTGCCTGTCAAAAGGGAAGCCGTTATCCGCCTGACAAATTCGGCGAGATTGTAGGACAAAATCGGCGAAATCGTCGGACGAAATCGCCGAGATTGTCAAACAGCTAACGGCCTTTTGGAAAACCGCGCGGGGTTGGGAGGAAAGCGACAAAGGGCTTTCCCTGCCGACTAATACCACTGCACGGCATTGCTGTAGCCACTGCGCTTGTCGTATTTCAGCGCGTCGGTGAGCGTGGAGGCATTGGCGCGGAAGGTGAAATTGTAGCTGGTATAGGGGGCAATCACCACCTGGCAGCTCATGTTGAAGCAGTGGAGGTCGCGCTGCAGCGAGGCCGTGGTCATGCTCATGGCGTGGTTCTCGAAGTCGTAGCCGCTGGAGAAGCTGATGTTCCAGCCGTCGCTGATGCGCAGGTTGCCGCTCACGTTCAGCGTCTGGCTGAACTTGTAGGGATAGCGCATCTTGTCGTAGTTGAACTTCTTGATGTCAGTGTTCTCGCGCATGGTGATTCCGTATCCGAAGGTAAGCGACCACGGCATGTTGAAGACCATGTATCCGTCGTCGTCGGTCTCGGCCTTTCCGCCTCCGCTCTTCTTGCGCGCGCCGCGCTGTCCCTCGATCATGTCGTCATCGATGTTACTCTCGATGTTGGTATCCATGCCCTCGTCGTCCTTGTCGCGCAAGTCCTCGTCGTCGTTCCTGCCGCCTCCAAACCACTTCCGGAGCTTTTCGGGGGTGAGGGTGAACGAGATATTCTGCGAGAAACCTTGGAAACGGCCGAACTTACCCATGCCCCAAAGGGTGTGGTTGCCGATGTAAGGCGTGCCGTTCGCGTCCAGCTCGTAGGCGTAGGTGCCGAATACGGCGTTCATGTTGAAGGTGTAACTCTTCCACCATTTCAGTCGAAGGCGCACGGAGAGGTCGCTCCACTTGTGGGTGGTGGCTGCCGCATTATACGACATCGTGAAGCCCAGTTCGTCGATCAGGCTTATCTTCCTGTAGCCGAGTGAGTCCTTATCATGGTCGCTCTTGAGCTTCATCTCAAGGTTGTTGGAAATGTCCCAATTGATATTTTCCGTCCTTCCCTTGCCCGGGACGCCGTAGAGCGCGCCCTCGTAAGGCGAGTATTCCACGAGCGAGACATTGCCGCTGGCATCCGTTTTCTGGTAAGTGCCGTAATATCCATAGCGTGCCGAGCCGAAATCAGGTGCATAGGAGAAGCTCACACTCGGCGTGATGACATGGCGGATGGCCATGATCTTGTCGCCGAAAATTTTCTTGCTGGGCACGAAAAAGCCGTAGAGCTTGGTGCTTGCGCTGAGCGCGAGGTTCCAGTTATACACATTGTGAAAGCCGTAGGTGGTATCGTTTTTCTCCTTCTGGGCGGCCGTGTCCCAGGAGCGATCCACCTTCCGGGAATACATGCGGTCGGTGAAATTGAACGAGGGCGACACATTGACATAGTTAAACAGCGTGAAGTTTCCGCTGATGGGGATGTTGTGCTGTATGCCATTGCGCCATTCCTTCAGGAGGTTTGCCTTCAGCAGACGGTCTTCCTTGGTGTTGATGGAGTTGGAAAGGTGGCCCGTGTAGCTCATCGCGATCTTCTCATACCAGCGCTGGTTGCCCGCCATATGCTTCCTGCGGAACGGATAGAAGCGGCTGATAGACACATTCAGGTCGGGCAGGGTCATGGCAATGGAGGAGTCGCGCATGTTCTGGCTCAGGTTGGCCGTTGAGCTCAGCGACATGCCGATGCTTGAGAAAGTGGTGCTCCAGCTGACAGATGAGGTGCGCGTGCTCTGCGTGAACGACTGCGGATTGTAAAGTGAGGTGAGGTTATTACGCTCATAACTGCTCGTCGCGAAATTCACGCTGGCCGACAGCGAGCTGAAAGGATTGGCCTTGGCGTCCTGCCTGTGGCTCCATTGAATCTTGAAACTTGTCTGCCGGGCATAGTCGGGCAGACCCTTGTCGCCCGTCCGTGTATCCTGGAAACTGGCCAGGAAGCTGCCGCTATACCTATAGCGCTTGCGATAATTGGATGCCGCGCTGATTCCCCACGACCCCTTGGTGTAGATCTCGGCAAGCAGTTTCAGATCCCATTTGTCGCTCATCGCAAAGTAATACCCACCGTCGCGAAGATAGAATCCACGGTCTTGCTCGTCGCCGTAGCTCGGCATGATGAATCCCGAGGAATAGCTTTTGGTGAAGGGGAAGAAGCCGTAGGGGATAGCAAGAGGCAGGGGCACATCGGCCACTACGAGGTAGGCGGGTCCGAAAACCACATCCTTGCCCGGGCGAACCTTGGCCCGGGAAAGGGCGATATAGAAGTCGGGGTGCTCCTCGTCGCAGGTGGTATAGCGCCCATGCTTTAGGTAAATCACGCCCGAAGAGTCGCGCTTGGACACCTCGCTGGTAAGATAGCCATCCTCTTGCTGCGTATATACATTATTGATAAATCCCTTCTTGGTCTTGAAATTGAAGGCGATGGTGTCGCTCTCATACTCACTTCCACCCATCTTGAACAGCGGGCGCCCCTTGATGCCGTTCTTCTCCGTGGAATCGGCAGTGCCTATGGCCCGGACCAGACTGCTGTCAAGGCTCATCTGAATCCTGTCGCTCGCGAGGTCCATGTTCTCGTATTTCACTTGTGAGGAGCCGTAGATGTGGGCTACCTTGCTCTTGGCGTCATAGATGAGAGAGTCTTCCCCTGAGTAAGTAACCGGCGCGTCGATGCCGTTTTTCTTCTTCCGATTGAGCGAGTCGAGGTGGATTGAGTCGTCAACAGCCTTGTTGTGCCGGTAGATGGCACGCTGAATGGAGTCCATCTTCATGGTGTCGATCACGGCCGCAAGCTTGCCGGTATCGGGCGGCGTGGTGTCTCTCTGGGAAATGGAATCGCCCCGCGCCAACCTCTTTTTTTTCTTGAAGAGAGGCATATTGCCATTTGCCATCATAAACATGAAGGCAAATAACATGAGTGCGATGAGCGTTTTCCTTCTCATAAATTATCTTGCAAAGATAAAGAAATTATGCTGAACGGCTTTCCGTTTACGCTATTTTAACTTATTACCCAAACATTTTCTCCCACTCGCGAAACCTCTCAAGGCCCGCCTCGCCGAACTTCGCAAGGCTACGCTCTGCCTGTTCGACGCTCTTCTCGCCGTCGATGCGGGTCTTGGAGTAAAACTTATCGGCATAGCAGATCACCTTCTCCGCCATCGTCTGCGGCAGAAAGTCCTCATGCGGCAGCGGAAGGTTCTGGCGGATGATGTCTTCCCGGGAGAGTCCTGCTCCCGTATGGCGCTCGCAAACCCTGGCATGGGCCGGATACCCCTCGGCTCTCAAGATCTCGGCCCCTAACCTCCCGTGGCGGATATAGGGCTCCGTGCCGAAGCATTCTATGCCCGGGGCGTCGCAGAGGAATATCCCGATGTCGTGCAGCATGGCGGCTTCCTCCACAAACTGGAGGTCTAATTGCAGTTCCGGATGCCGCCCCGCGACAAGCAAGGCTTTCCTTGCCACATCCCCGCTGTGCCTCAAAAGGATACGCCTCAACCCGTTGTCTTCCGGATAATACCGGTTGATGATTGACAGATAGTCCATATCAAGTAAGTCTTATCTTTCTCAATGTCTGCCGCCGCGCATGTCCCAGGCCCGGTGTCAGGCGCTCCCGCGACAGCAGCTGGAGCGCGGTCTTCAATTCGGCAAGCAATTCCGGGTAATACACACATTGCTTATAGGCCAAATAGATGCAGGCTGAACGAATGCCGACCGGCTGCCTTGCAGCCACAGGTTGCCTTTCTTTCCGAAATGACAGAATACCCAAGCCGCTCCCTCGTTACCATTCGCAGTCGCTCAATATAAATACGATTCATTCCCTCACTTTCACGAAACGGCAACCTGCCATCCGCAATGCGGGAATGAATCGTATCTGTTCTACACAAAGATTAGTGCTCTCTTTCGATATAGGCAATCACTTCACCCTTGTTCACTTTGCCGCCCTGCTTGGCGCTGATTTCCACGAGCTTGCCGCCAAGAGCCGCGGAAACCTCGACGAATTCGCCCCAAGGAGCCTGGATGTAACAGAACGCGTCGCCCTCTTTATAGGCCTTCCCGATGAAAGGCTCTACGGCAGGGGCAGCCTCCGCGTCGCCCTGGAATTCCCAGAAGAGCTGTCCCTTGACAGGTGCCACGATGGCGTCGGCCTTGGCATGCTTGAATGCCGCTGCCTCCTCCGGGCTCACCTGGGCTCCCAGCTCCGCGTCTTTTGCCTTCTGCAGGTCAGCCAGGAAGTTCTTCTTAGCCTGTCCGCTTTTGTAGTTGCGATACTGTTCCGGATGCATGGCGAGCTCGAAGAGCTCCTCGTCGTCCTGCCCGTAGTCCCATCCGTTGTCGTCCATCTCCTTGCGGAAATCATCAAGAGCGTCAGGGATGAGCGTGTGGGGATCGGCATCGGTGAACTCGCGACCCTGGGCCTTGGCAAGCTCCACGATCTCGGGAGCCAGCTCTCCGGGCACCTTGCCCGACTTACCGAGGATCATGCCCCATACGGAATCGTCCATCATGACATAGCGTCCCTTGCCCTGCTCAAGCGTAAGGAGGTTGAAGAGCGCTATGTTCTTGACATACTGGCTGAAAGGAGTTACCAATGGAGGATAGCCTACCCGGGGCCATACATAGGCCACCTCGTCGAACAGTTTGACAAGCATGTCGTCGGTGGTAAGCTCCGGCTCACCCTTCTTTTTCTTCAAATTGTTGATCACTCCTTGGATTCCGCCAAGGTCGGCCATCATCGATCCCATCATTCCCCCGGGCAGACCGCAGCCCAGAAGCAATGAGCTCATGAACTTGTTCTGCGGGTTGATGAAGTATCCGAGCCAGTCGTCGATAAACTCCTGGGTAAGCGCACGAGCCCTCATATAGGCATCCATGTTGATGTCAGGCACTTCGAAACCGGCATGCTTGAGCATGCTCTGCACGGAGATGATATCCGGATGCACCTTTCCCCACGACAGCGGCTCAATGGCGGTGTCAATGATATCGGCACCGTTCTCGCATACCTCGAGGATAGAAGCCATGGAAAGGCCCGGACCGGAATGGCCATGATACTCGATGAGGATGTCGGGATGGTTGGCCTTGATCATCTTCGTCAACTGGCCGAGGAACGCAGGCTGGCCGATGCCGGCCATGTCCTTCAGGCAGATTTCCTCCGCGCCGGCGGCAATCTCCTCGTCGGCGAGCTTGCTATAGTATTCCAGCGTGTGGACGGGAGATGTGGTGATGCAGAGCGTTCCCTGAGGAGTCATGCCCGCTTCCTTTGCCCACTTGATGGAGGGAGCTATGTTGCGGATGTCGTTCAGACCGTCGAAGATACGGGTGATGTCGGTTCCCTGGACATGCTTCACCTTGTACATCAGCCGGCGCACATCGTCGGGCACGGGATACATGCGCAGCGCATTCAGGCCACGGTCGAGCATGTGGGTCTTGATGCCCACCTCGTTGAAAGGCTTGCAGAACGCCCGGACGGCATCATTAGGGTTCTCGCCGGCCAGCAGGTTCACCTGCTCGAAAGCCCCGCCATTGGTCTCTACACGGGCGAAGCAGCCCATTTCGATGATCACGGGAGCGATGCGCTCCAGCTGGTCCTTTCGTGGCTGGAACTTACCGGAGCTCTGCCACATGTCTCTATAGATGAGACTGAACTGAATTTTCTTTTTCATATCTTTCGCTTTTATTTATTCTGAATATCCTCTTTTTCAGGCTGCAAAAATAACTAAAAAAACTCAAATATCATCTTGCGGAATGTTTTTTTTATAAATTATAACTATCTTTGCAGGGAATAAAACCATCAGTATGAAGCTTAAACTATCCGCCATCGCGGCACTGCTGGCCGTTCTTGCCCTGGCCGCCTGCAACGGCAAGAACGCCAAACAGCCTCAATCGGCGACAAATCAGCTGCCGGAACGGCTGAAGGGCGACCGCACCGTCTATGGCCTGGCCTGCGAGGGATGCAGCGACTCGGTCATCGTGCTGCTCCCCGAAGACGGCAGCGACCCCATCAGCTACAACTGCATACTGGCCAAGCGCAACCAGAAGGTGCAGGGAAAAATGAAGATTGGCGACTGGATCTGCGTCGTGCCCAACGCTAAAGACAAACTAGTGGCAGACCTCGCCGTCGACCTTGACGACCTGAAAGGCATCTGGTGCTATGTGGTCATGCCTAAGCTGAAGGATGCGGAGACCATGAGCCACTCGGCTCAAGCACGCGCCATTGCCGAAATGCCGGACTCTATCAAGGAGACATACATGATTCCCCGAGAATACGGATTCTATCTAAAACGCCAATGGGAGTGCCAGAGCGTGGGCTATGTGGGCACTCAGAACTCTTTCGAAGACGAGAGTCCCGTTGTCTACCCGCCCTTAAGCTACTTCACGGGATGGCGTATCTGGAACGGAAAGCTCATTACCCTCAGTGCCACTCCTATCACGGAGAAAGACGGCAGCGGGCTAACGATCATTGGCGTAAAGAACGAACGCCGAGACACCTGCGACATCGACTACCTCATGGGCGACTCACTGGTATTGAGCAGCGACGGCATCTCTCGCAGCTACTATCGCAAAAACAGCCTCGACGAAGTGAACAAGAAAGCAAGGGCCATCGCCGCCAGACTCTCTGAAAAGGCCAAGAAAGAGGCCGTAAGATGAAAGGGACAACCGGCTGCCGGCCTTCGCGCGAGCGGCGGCAGACACGAACAAAGGGGCCGGAGAAGCCCCTTTGTTGTTCTTATTATATCCGGTATGGAAGCCGACCCTGGCCCACGGAAAGATTACACACAGCGTGTAATCATGTTACAAACGGCTTGTAACCCTGTTACACACAGCGTGTAACACCCACGGAAGCGGCCTCCCTGTCTCCCGCGGATTTTCCCCGCACGGGCACTATGCCGGCTGATGGGCCTCAAATCGCCGCTCGGCCAGCTGCTCATACTTCGTGCCCTTCCGCCCATAATTGGCATAAGGATAGATGCTGATGCCCCCGCGGGGCGTGAACAGGCCCGTAACCTCGATGTACTTCGGATCCATGAGCCGGATCAGATCATTCATGATGATGTTCACGCAGTCCTCATGAAAGTCGCCGTGGTTGCGGAAACTGAAGAGATAGAGCTTCAGGCTCTTGCTCTCCACCATGCGCTCGCCGGGAATATACATGATGCGAATCTCGGCAAAGTCGGGCTGCCCCGTAATCGGACAGAGGGAAGTGAACTCGGGGCAGTTGAACTGCACCCAGTAGTCTTGCCCCGGATGCTTGTTCCGGAAGCTCTCGAGCACCTCGGGAGCGTAGTCCATACGATACTGTGTCTTTGCGCCTAACTGTCTCAGGCCCTCATCTTTCCGTTCCATGCCTATAGATTGAAAATCCGCAATACATTATAGCTGATGCCCTCGTCGTAGACATCCTCGCCCTCATGCCGCTTCAAAATCCTTACGACGCGGATGGTGAAAGGCAGTGCCACAACCTCGTAAACCGTCTTCAGCACCACCTGCCAAAACATCAATACGGGAAGCTCCTCGGCCGGAACCACCCCCGACAAGGCCAGGGGAAAGAAGATCACAGAGTCCAGTCCCTCGCCGACCACCGTGGAAAGAATGGCACGCAACGAGAAGTTGCGGCCCTTTGAAGCAATCTTCATCTTGCTCATCACGAAGGCATTGGCAAACGATCCGGCAAGGAAAGCTATGAACGAGGCCACCGCGATGCGAGGTGCCAAGCCAAAAACAGCGTGAAAACCGGCATCGTTCGTCCAATACGAAGCCCCCGGAATCCAGTCGCACAAGGCGCCCAGAGCCACGAAAAAGAAGTTCATAGCAAACCCCGTCCATATCAATAGCCGTGCTTTGCGATAGCCCCAGACCTCACACACACAATCATTGATGATGTAGCTTACCGGGAAGACGATCAAACCACCCGTAAGACTGATACTACCTACTGATATTTGCTTTGTTTCCAAAACGTTTGCCGCTATCAGGCAAACGCAGAAGAGGATGCTGAAAAGCATAAACAGCACACTCACGCTCTGTCTTTTATTTTTCATTTTCTTGTTTTGTTAGAGGGGGTTACCAAGCACCCCTATTATCCAAAATTTTTGCAAAGATAAGCAAAATAATCGATATTCATGCCTCCTTTCAAATAAAAACGCTAATTTTGCACGAAAATCCATCATTAAAAAGTATGAACAAATGAGAAAACTATTTTCGCTTCTGGCATTCGCCTTCGTGGCAATGTCTTTGCACGCACAGGATGTAGAGTACAGTATTACCGGCACCGCACCTGACAGCGTCAGGCAAGTCTTCGTCTACACCAATGGCAATTTCCGTCAGGCCGACACCATAATGGTGGAGAAAGGCAGGTTTCAAATTAACGGGAAGGCGCCGCTCAACACATTCCTTACCCTCCATTATGGCGACGAGAGCTTGGTGGTCATGAACGACCGCACTCCCGTTAAGGTCGACATGGCGAGCTGTGATATTACCGGTTCTGCCGAGAATGTCCAGCTCTCCTTGCTCCAGAAATCAATGAAGAAGAAGAACGAGGAGATGATGCCCCTCGTTTATGAATGGAAAAGCCTCTGGGAAGACCAGACTCCAGACGGCAAGGCAAGAAAGGATGTCATCGAGGCAAGGCTCAACAAGCTCGAGAACGACAAGATGGAAGATGTCATAGAGTATGCCAAGGCGCACAAGGATATGGTTTCCCCCGCTTATTTTCTCGGCATCTACTCCATGTATTTCGACTATGACCAGCTGAAGGAGCTGGCCGAAGCCAAAGCCGCCTACACATCCCATCCCATGCTGCGGAACCTCAAGGAAACCTATAATGCCCTGGGCAAGCGCCGCAGCGGCCTCCAGTTTACCGACCTCACCATGCAGGACATGGACGGAAAGACCGTCAGGCTGAGCCAGTGGGTCGGCAAGGGCAACTATGTTCTCGTGGATTTTTGGGCCTCATGGTGCGGACCTTGCCGGCAGGAGATGCCGAATGTGGTGGCCGCCTACAACAAATATCACAAAGGCAAGGGCTTTGAAGTGGTAGGAGTTTCCTTCGACAACAAGGCCGACAGCTGGAAAAAGGCCGTCAGCGACCTTGGTATGGAATGGCCCCAGATGAGCGATCTCAAAGGTTGGGAATGCGCCGCACACGAAGTATACGGCATCAACTCCATCCCCTCCAACATCCTCGTAGACCCCAACGGCAAGATTATCGCCAGCGACCTGCGGGGTGAAGGCCTCCTGTCTGAGCTGAAAAAGCTTTACGGAGAATAAGAGGCACAACACCGGAAGAAACCGCATACGAAAGCGCGCCCGGCATGACCGGGTGCGCCTTTTTATCTACGGCAGGCTCACTTGCCGCCTCTGGGAAGAAGAATGACAAATGCGGGGAGGAGAAATCACTTCACTATGTCGTTCATGTCAACATAGCCATGGGTAACGGCAAATATCGTGAGAGCGCTCACGCTCTTGATACCCAGCTTCTCCTGGATGTTCTTGCGGTGAGAGATGACCGTGGTAAGGCCGATGCAAAGCTCTTGGGCAATCTCCTTGTTGGTCTTGCCCTTCACCAGACAGGCCAGCACCTCTATCTCCCGGTCGCTCAAACGCTTCTTCCGCAAGCCGTGCGGACGCGGGAAATGGGTGCCATGCGCGTGGGCACTCTGCTCCAATTGGAGCAACTGCTGAACGAAGACTTTCTCATTGACAGCCGTGCAGAGGCAATGGAAATCAGAGAGCTGGGCGTTAGGTTCCGTGGAAGTGGTGAGGACAATGGTCTTTCGCCGGCGATCGAGGAAGAATCCGCGGTTGTTCAGCACGATGTTCATACTGACGAAATAGTGCATGAAAGTCTCCGGATGACCACTCTCCAGCTCGATGAAAGAGCCGAAAGTAGCAACTTCCATCATCGGCAGCACATTCTGCAACAGCGACTTCATGCCAATAGCGGCAAGTACATCCGGATGCACTACGGCCAGACGCGGACATGTCCGCATGTCATGTTTCCCCATTTCCATTGGTGCAAAGGTAAAAAATAATCATGAGAAAAAGAAAGGTTTCCGGGAAAATCAACTCCGGCCTCTCTTCGCCGAAAGGTGTTTGCGCAACTTCCTATCGCCTCCGTATAGACAGTCGGCGCAGGCAGTCGGCACAAAGTCCCTTCAACACATAGTTCACGCTCTTGAGCACGAAACCCGAAGGAACGGGCACCTCAGGGATAGGCGTATCCCAGAGGCAGAAAGTCTTATGGCAACTCTCACAATAGAAATGCACATGCACATCCTCGTCTCCATCCTCGGCATGACTCATGCAAAGCTCGTATTTCACACATCCCCCGCCGTCCTCGATGTCATGTACGAGACGATGCTTGCGGAAAAGTGCCAGGGTGCGGGATATGTTCGACTTGTCGATCGACAGTATCGAGTATTCCAGTTCCTTGAGAGAGAGCGGCACCTTCCCTGCCGCAAGCGCCCTTGCGATGACGATGCGGTTGGCCGTAGGCTTGATGCCATGCTCCTCGAGAAGGCTTATGATGCGTTTATCATCCATGATGGCTATTTGATTCCGCTTCTTTCGAAATACTTTTTGAAGAACAACAGCTGGTAATCCAGAGAGTTTTTCCAATAGGCAGGGTCGTGCCCGCCCGGACGAGTGGTAAAGTCGTGGCCAATCTTACGCCCCAGCAGACGCTCGTGGAGCGACTTGTTCACCTCCAGGAAGAAGTCGCCCTCGCCGCAGTCGATGGCAATGGCCAGGTCTCCATCCTCTATTCTGCCTATCTGATTGACAACGGTGTGGGCATCCCAGTCTTTCTTGTGGGCGGCATATTCTCCCAAATCATAGGGCAGCTCCCAGTTTCGGGGAAAGGGACGGATGTCTACCCCACCGCTCATACTTCCGCATGCGCCATAAATATCCTTATGTCGGAAAGCCAGATAGAGGGCTCCGTGCCCTCCCATGCTCAGCCCCGTTATCGCACGGCCCTTCTTCTCCGGGATGGTGTTATAGGCAGAGTCGATATAGTTTACCAGCTCCGAACTCACGAAAGTCTCGTATTTATAGTTCTTGCGGACGGGACTGTCGAGGTACCAAGAGTTCAACGCGTCGGGTGTAACGAAGATGAAACCAAGACGGTCGGCAATCTCTGGGAGAGTGGGCTTTACCTTCTCTAGATAATACTTGCAGTTGGCAGAGGCACCATGAAGCAGGTATACAACCGGATAGCGTGCATCCCGCATCTTACGCGAAGGCGTAGGGGTGATCACGACAGCCTTGATATCCTTGCCCATAGCACGGCTATGCACAAGCACCGTATCCACTCTGCCAGCGAAAGAAGAGGCAGACAACGCGACGAACAATGCTACAAAGAATGATTTTTTCATGTGTATCTATGTGGAAAAAGTTTCTGTCGTACAAAAGTACGATTATTTTCCCAGAAACAAAAACTTTCCTCCTTTTTTCCTGTTATTATGAAAAAATCATTACCTTTGTAGCAGCGCATCCGCCATATAATAATATGTGGCGGCGCACAAGATAAAATTTCAAAATATTCTATACATGAAAAGTATTCTCGAAGGACGCCCGGCCTTAGAAAAGGAAGTGGGCCAGATTGCCGAAGTTGCCGGCTACCTGTGGCAGAACGGGTGGGCAGAACGCAACGGGGGCAACATCACCGTGAACATCACAGAGCTTATTGACGACGAAATCCGGTCAATGCCGGCCCTCTCTGAAGTAAAGGCCATCGGCGATACCATGCCTCACCTAAAGGGCAACTACTTCTATTGCAAGGGCACGGGAAAGCGCATGCGCGACCTCGCCCGCCGTCCGATGGAGAACGGATCGATCATACGAATCCTCGACGACTGCGCCAATTATGTCATCATAGCCGACAATCTCGTGCAGCCCACATCAGAGCTGCCCTCTCATCTCGCCGTCCACAACCGCATCATAGAGAAAGGAAGCAACTATAAGGCCACCGTGCACACCCATCCGATAGAACTGGTTGCCATGAGCCACAACCAGGCTTTCATGGGCAAGGATGTGCTGACCAGGATTCTATGGAGCATGATTCCCGAAACCAAAGCCTTCTGTCCCTTAGGGCTCGGCATAGCGCCTTATGCCCTCCCAGGCTCCGTGGACCTTGCCAAGGCCACCTTGAAGGAGCTTGAGGAGTATGATGTGGTGCTCTGGGAGAAGCACGGCGTCTTCGCGAAAGGCCTCGATGTCATGGATGCCTTCGACCAGATCGATGTGCTCTCAAAGAGTGCCAAGATCTATCTGGACGCCAAATGCATGGGCTTTGAACCGGACGGAATGACCGAGGAACAGATGAACGAGATGACCGAGGTTTTCCATCTGCCCAGATAATGACAAACAGAAAGAAAAGCCTCGGAGACGGCTGAGACCGGTCAGAAGAAGATCGAGAAACAGGTTGAGAGACAAAAGAGGCAGAGAAAACCGGCCTCTCTCCTGCTTATATGGTTCAGGAACCGTAAAAGAAGGCCCCCATTGAGCATTGCTTTCAATGGAGGCCTTTCTGTTTCCGCCTACGCCTTGGAGTTATAGTAGTTCACCTTTCCCGCCCTCACAGACAGCAGGACATAGAGAAACATCAGCATCGCCAATACCGACAGCATGTCGCCGTCGATAACGGAGAGAACAAGGCACGCCAATGTCAGTAGCATCAAGACATACAGGACAATCTTCCAAGCCACAAGGGCCGCCGTGTTCTTAACCGTCTTTTGAAACATCAGGCCCGGCAACCGGGTGTTCTTCTTCGCCGTAGAAATAATCAGGAAGATGTTCATGGGAAGCAGGAAAAAGAGTATTACGGACGATTGCCCGAGAATGGGAATCCCTATCGAGTCGGCATCCGGCGGATAATCGCCCCGCATTCCCCTGTAGGAATAATACAGGAAGGTGCCAACAAGAAGCACTATATCTGCCAGATTGGCCATGACAAAAACGGTCTGCACGCTGCCCGCTCCTATCTCTTTCAACCGCTTCCACCTCCTGCCCCAGCATATAATGAGGCTGAGGAGCAGACCGATGCCCAAGGCGCACACGCCCATACCGACATCTTCCACCTGACCGTGAAGCCCATAGGTGGAACCGTCGGCATTCTGACTGAAGGGAATGAAGCGTGCCCAGACAAGCACAACCGCGCCCGCGAGCAGCAACAAGAGGGTCAAGATCTTAAGGAGCTTCATGCCTACAACCCGGTTTTCCAGTCTTTCTTATCCGCGCTTCGACAGCACTTCCTTCTCATACTGGTCAACCTCGGCAATGTAAGCCTCGCCCACGGGGGCTCCGTTCTTCAAGTTGTAATAGTCGAAAACGGCACCGAACGGCAGGGTCTTCAGTTCCTCGAGGAGGGCCAGACGCTCAAACCACCTGCCCTCATCCTCGTATTCACGCAGGGTGCCGAGCGGCTCAAGCAGGGCTTGCAACAGACTCTTTTGGGCCGCACGGACACCGACGATGTAAGCGCCAATGCGGTTGATGGACGCGTCGAAGTAGTCGAGACCGATGTGAGCACGGTCGAGAGCACCCGCACGAACGAGTTCCGAGAAGAGGTCGCGGGTCTTGTCGTCGAACAGGGTTACATGGTCCGAGTCCCAATGCATCGGTCGGCTCACATGCAGCATCAGCTCCGGCACATAGAGAAGCAGGCTCGAAACGATGTCGGCCACATTCTCCGTGGGCTCATAATGCCCCGTATCAAGGGTGTAGATGACATTGTTCTTCGAGCAATAACCTGCATAGAAGTCGTGTGAACCCACGGTATAAGCCTCCATGCCGATGCCGAAGAGCTTGGCTTCAAGACAGTCCTTCATGTCCGGGAGCTGATCGGCCAGGATCTCGTCAAGGCTCTCTTTCAAAATCCGGCGATAGCGATAGCGCTCCACGGTGTAGTCCTTGAGTCCGTCGTGCACCCATATGTTCATGATACAAGGGTCTCCCTGATACTTTCCCATGGCATCGGCGATGCGACGGCAACGCTTCGTGTGCTCAATCCAGAAGTCCCTGATGGCCTTGTCGGGGTTAGCAAGCGAGAGATAACCACTCTTCGGGTGAGAGAAAGATGTTGAGTTGAAGTCGAGCTTGAAGCCGTGTTCCTTGGCCCATTGCATCCACCCTTCGAAGTGCTTGGGCTCCACCTCGTCGCGGTCCACGAACTTTCCGCCGAAGTCGCCATAGGTTTCATGCAGGTTGACGCGGAATGTTCCCGCAAGCAGACTCTGCACTTTCTCGAGGTCCCGGCGCACTTCCTCCAAGTTGCGAGCCCGTCCGGGATAGTTGCCCGTCGTCTGGATGCCGCCGCTGAGGGCATCGTTGCGCTCGAAGCCCACGACATCGTCAGCCTGCCAGCAATGCAGGGATATGGGAGTCTTACCCAGAGTTTCCATAGCCTTGTCGGTATCTATCCCCAGTTCCGCATAGCGCGCCTTGGCTACGGCATAGTTTTTCTCAATCTGTTCTGTTGTCATGATTTTAATTATTTAGAGTTGTTTTTAGGTTCAAATCTCTTCATTTCCACGGAGTTGGCTATGATTGCACGCATCGCCCACACATCCTTGACATCGCCCGCGGCCTTTGCCTGAAGCATGATATTTCCCAGTGCGGTGCCTTCCTGAGGGCCGGCCATGACGGGAACGGCGCACGCGTCGGCCGTGAGCTGGTTGAGGAAATCATTCCTGGAGCCGCCTCCTATGATGTGCAGGGTATCGATTTCGAAGGGGGCAAACTCTTTCAGATAGCCGAAGATCTCGCCGTAGCGCCGCGCCAGAGAGTCGAAGACGCAGCGGCAGATGGCGGCGGGACTCTCCGGGACGGGACATCCGTGCTCCCGGCAATAGGTCTGGATGGCACCGACCATGGAGTCAGGATTGACAAAACACGGGTCATCGGGATTGATAAAGCTGTGGTTTTCGCTCAGCGACATGGCTTCCTGCTGGAGTTCCTTGTGCCCCTTGCTGCGTGTTTCCGGCCATTCCCGGCGACAGCGCTCATAAATCCACATGCCGCAGATATTCTTCAGGAATCGCGTGGTTCCCTCGATTCCGCCCTCGTTGGTGAAGTTCAGCTCATAGCTGCGCTCGTTGATGATGGCCTTCGGGCTCTCTATGCCCATCAGGCTCCATGTGCCGGAGCTCAGATAGGCGAAGTTCCGGTTCCTGGCCGGTACGGCTGCCACGGCACTCGCGGTGTCATGTCCCGCCACGGCGACGACGGGCACGGCTCCCAGCCCTGTCAGTTTCTGCACCTCGGGAGTGAGAGTACCCGCCACGGTGGCAGGGTTTGTCATACGGCCGAACCGTCCGCGACTCAGCCCGATACTCTTCAGGATGTCTTCGTCGAGGTCTTCGGTTTCGGGATTCAGCATCTCCGAGGTAGACGCGATGGTGTATTCGCAGATTTTCTTTCCCGTCAACAGATAGACCAATGCATCAGGCATAAAGAGGAAGGAGGCCGCATGCTCAAAGGCAGAATTACGCGACTGCCGCATGCAGTAGAGCTGAAAAAGGGAGTTGAAGTTCATGAACTGGATGCCCGTGCGGCGGTAAACCTCCTCTCTCGGCATCACCTCCGCAAAGTATTTCTCCATCATATCGACCGTGTGGAGGTCGCGATAAGAAAGCGGATTGCGCAACACCTGACCGTCCTGCCCGACGCAGACGAAATCGACGCCCCAGGTGTCGATGCCGATGCTTTGTATCTCTATCTGCTGCTCCTTCACCTTTCTCAGGCCCTTGATCACCTCATGATAGAGGGCGAAGAGGTCCCAGTAGCAGAAACCGCCGACCTCGATGATGGGGTTGTCAAAGCGTGTCAGCTCATCCAGTTCCACCTTGTCCTCGGTCAGTCGGCCGAGGATCGTCCGCCCGCTTGTGGCTCCCAAGTCCACCGCAAAAAAGTATTTCATGTGTATTATGTTTATCTAAAATGGTATATACCCTGCAAATATAGGGATAAAAATCAAGAAACAGAAATTTAAGAGAGAATATTTATCCATCGTCAGGATAAAAGTTGCGCAACCTTTTCACCGCTTCCCGCCTGACAAAATCGGCGAGATTGAACGACAAAATCGGCGAAATCGTCGCACGAAATCGCCGAGATTGTCAAACAGGAGACGGCCTTTCGGAAAACGGGGAGCTGTCTCCCGCCATTTTTCCTGCCGTTTTTAGGTTTTCCCCAACCCGCAAACACGGGAAAGAAGCCCTATCCTTGGCTTCCTTCCCGTGTCTTTCTTCCCTTCCTTACAGGGAAAGGCGTCGGCCGATTTAGATGATGCTGGTCTTCCTGGTCCACTCCAGAATCTCGGGAATATACCCGAAGGCAAGCCCCGTAACGGTGTCGGCGCAACCGTAGTACACGGCCACGCGGCCGGTCTCGGGGTCGTGAACCTCGGCACAGGGGAAGCAGACATTAGGCACATCGCCCGTGAGCTCATACTGCGTCTGCGGCGAGATGAGATAGGGGCCGGAGCGGTAGATGGCCTTCCAGGGCTGCTCCAGGTCGAGCAGGGCTGAGCCGAAACTGTAGACATAGCCGTTGCAGGAGCGCAGAACACCGTGATAGAACAGCAGCCAGCCTTCTGATGTCTCGATGGGGATGGGGCCTGCGCCGATCTTCATGCATTGCCATGCACTCACCTCAAACGCCGCCGGTGCCATCACATGACGGTGGCGACCCCAGAATTCAAGGTCCGGACTCTCGCTGTAGAAGATGTCGCCGAAAGGCGTATGGCCTGTGTCTGAAGGACGGGAGAGCATGGCAAAGTTGCCGTTTATCTTCTTTGGGAACATCACGCCGTTGCGGTTGTAGGGCAGAAAAGCGTTCTCTAGCTGATGGAAAGTTACGAAATCATCGGTCCAAGCCACACCGATCGTGGGACCGTGATAGCCGTTGCACCAGGTTACATACCAGCGGTCGTCGATCTTGCAGACGCGGGGGTCGTAGCCATAGACCCACTGCCCGATTTCCTGATTGTCGCACCGGAAGCGCAGAGGTTCCTCGTTGATGTTCCAGTCGACGCCGTCCTTCGAGAATCCCACATGCAGCACCATGCGGCGATTGGTGTCGTCGCAGCGGAAAACGCCGGCATAGCCGTCCTTGAAAGGTACCACGGCGCTGTTGAAGATGCTGTTGCTCGTGGGCAGTAAGTCGCGCGGGATGATCGGATTCCGGCTGCAGCGCCACATCACATTCCTGCAGTCTGTCGGGCGCTCTTCCCACGGCATGTTGGGGAGGGGCTGTCCTTGAATGATTAATTTACTCATTTTCTATCTTGTTTATATTGTTGTTATTCTTTTTTCTTGTCGGGATAGGTGAAGGGAACGAACCATGTGATCAGCAGTGCCGGTATCGTGCAGAAGAGCACGAAGATGAAGAAGTGGCGGTAGCCCAGCGCGTCGCTCACCACGCCGCTTATCATACCGGGCAGCATCACGCCGAGGTTCATGATGCCGGAGGCAAACGCATAATGGCTCATCTGGTGCTCTCCGGGGGCTATCTGCTGCATCATGAAGAGCGTCAGGCCCACGAATCCGAAGCCATAGCCGAAGTATTCGAGGGTGATGCCGCCGCCGATGAGCCACAGGCTCTCGGGCTGATACAGCGCCAACAGCGTGTAGGCCACGAACGGGAGGTTGAAGACCAGGGCCAGCTTGAACAGTGTGTGCTGCAGTCCCCGATGCGAGATGTAATACCCGGCGAGGATACTGCCCACGACGAAGGCCGCCGCGCCGAAGGTTCCATAGCAGAGCCCGATCTCCTGCTCGCTCATTCCAAGGCCCTGGTCGGCCCGAGACGCCTTCAGGAAGAGCGGCACGATCTTCATCACGAAGCCCTCTGCAAAGCGATAGAGGATGATGAAGGCGATATAATACCATATATGTTTCTTCTCGAAGAAGTCGACGAAGACCGCCCAGAGTTCCGTCAGGCTCTGCTTCAGCGTCATGCCTTCTCGGGCCTGTTTGCCGTCGGTGGGGAGGATGAAGAAGTGGTAAGTGCCCAGACAGCACATGATAACGCCGATGATGAGCATGATGATCATCCAGGCCTTGGCGACCCCGAAGGCATCGATGAAGGTTCCCGCAAGGTATACGAGACCGCCCGTGGCGGCAATCTTGGCAATGTTATAGAAGGCTCCCTGCCATCCTATCCACCTGGCCTGGTCCTCCTTTGAGAGCACGCCCATATAGGTTCCGTCGGCCGCGATATCGTGCGTGGCTCCGCTCATGGCAATCACGGCGAGCATCGCGATGGTTACCGCGAAGAAGCCCGGCAGGTTCAGGGCAAACGCCACGAGGGCAAACATAATGCCGGAGAGCACCTGCGTGAGCACCACGAAGAACTTCTTGGTCTTGTAAAGCTCCAGGAACGGACTCCAGAGAGGCTTCAGCGTCCATGGGAGCATGATGAGCGAAGTCCAGAAAGCAATCTGCGCGTCGCTCACGCCCATGCCTTTATACATCAGCGTACACACCATGTTCAATACCACGAACGGCATTCCCATGGCAAAATAAAGAGTAGGAACCCATGCGACAGGGCTCACCTTTTTATTGTTTAGTTTTTCCATATTCTTTGATTCGGGCACTTCCGTGCACCTTGCCTTTATTTCTTACAAGCCTTGAGGAGGTCTGCCTTCCCCTCGTTCACGAGCTTCAGGATAAGCTCGCCGAACAAAGTGTTCTGCCAGGCGAACCAAGGACGGGTATAATCGGACGCATTATGCACATTGAAACTCTCGTGCATCACGCCCGTGCCGGCGTCCGTGTCCATCAACATCTGTATGCACTGCCTGATCTCAGAGTCGTCTTTCGAGGTGAAGGCGCGCATCATGATGCTCATGGGCCACGCCATGTGGTAGCCCACATGCGGCCCGCCGATACCCTCGCCGGCCTCGCCGCGGAAGAAATAGGGGTTGTCCTCGCTCCATACGAAGCGACGGGTATTCTGATAGACAGGGTCGTCCCAGTCTACATCTCCTAAGTAAGACAGGGCCAGGAGGCTGGGCACATTGGCATCGTCCATCAGGAGTTGATTGCCGAAACCATCTACCTCGAAGGCATAAATCTTGCCATAAACCGGATGATTGTAAACCGCATATCGCGTCAGAGCCTCGTGCACCTCCGACGCGAGGTCGGCACACTCCTTGGCGAGGGCTGCTTGTCCATTGACTTTTTCCAGTATTTCCGAAGCCTTGTTCAGGCTGGTTACGGCCATGAAGTTCGACGGAACCAGGAACAGGAAGGTCGTCGCGTCGTCGGAGGGGCGGAAAACCGAGGCTATCAGGCCTACCGGCTTCACGGGCGCTCCCCATCCGCCGTTGTTCACAGTGTCGAGTGCCCGGTCTGTTACCCGCAGGAACTTATAGCTGCCGCGGCCGTCTTTACGCTGCTGTTCCTTGAATGTTTTGAGGATGATTCGCATCGTTTTGAGCCATTGTTCGTCGAAGATGCTCGCGTCGCCGGTAACTTTCCAGTACTCATAGGCCAGTCTGAGCGGATAGCAGAGCGAGTCTATTTCGTACTTGCGTTCGTGAAGTTCGGGCTTCATGTCGGTCTCGTCCTTCATCCAAGACCCGTTCGGGTCAGGAAAACGGTTGAAAGCATTGGCATAGGGATCAAGGCAAATACTCTTGAATTGCCGCAGGATGACCCCTTTAATCATCTGTTTCAAACCCTTGTCCTTATTTGCGAACTGAACATAAGGCCACACCTGTGCCCCCGAATCGCGGAGCCACATCGCGTGAATATCACCTGTATAGACGAAAGTGTCGGGCTTCCCGTCTTCATCGGTGGTAAAGTGGACGGTGGTGTCAAGGGTGTTCGGGAAACAGTTTTCAAACATCCAAGCGAGGTAGGGGGTATCTTTCAGGAGCTTCTTTACCCGCTTGATTTCCTTTTCGATGGCCTCCGAGCGGAACAGGCGGTCCGATTCCTTCGGACGCTTCGACACATATCTTGTGCTTACCGCAATGGCATCGATATACTCCTGGCCGTAGTCCTTCTGTCGGGCATTGGCCTGCGCATTGGCTATTGCAGGCATGGCAAGAGTCGCCAAGGCCGCAACAATCATCTTATTGATCAAATTCATTTTTCTTGTATTTACTTTTTCTGGGAATCAAAAGAGATCGTGGCTATGGACGATCCTTTCTGGCCGTACCGAACTTAGACGGCTTCGCGCCCATCACGAATTCCAACCGCCCACCCTTGACGATGTCGGCGTAGTCGATATACGACTTGGTGTACTTCCTGCCATTGAGCTTGCAACTCTGGATATACTTGTTGGCGGCACTGTTGTCGTGTGCTACAATCTCGAAGGTCTTTCCGTTTCCGAGGTCAAGCTTGGCGCTATCCCAGATCGGGGAACCGAAGATAAAGCGGCCGCCTTCAGGCTCCACCTGATAGAGCCCCATGCTGGAAATGACATACCAGGCGCTCATCTGTCCCACATCCTCATTGCCGCTCAGGCCGTCGAAATCGTCTTTATACATCGTGGAGAGCGTCTCACGAACCAAGTCGGCCGCCTTCCAGGGCTGTCCGACATAATTATACATATAAATAATGTGGTGGCTGGGCTCATTGCCATGGGCATACTGGCCGATCAGACCCGAGATATCGGGGGAAGCCTCAGCACCCATATCGCCGCTGACGATGAACAGAGAGTCGAGTTTGGACACAAAAGCCTTCTCGCTGGGGAAAAGGCTGACCAGGCCGTGCACATCGTGCGGCACGAGCCAATTATACTGCCAGGCATTGCCCTCAGTATAGTCGTCCTGTCGATGAACGGCATGGAACGGATTGAACGGCGTGCGGAAGTTACCCTTGGAGTCAACTCCTTTCAGGAAACAGTCTGCCGGATCGAAGAGCCGCCTATAGGATTCTGCCCGCTTCCGGAAGTATTCGTAATCGTCCTGATGGCCCAGGAGCTTGGCCACCTTGGCCACTCCGGCATCCGCGAGAGCGTATTCCAGATGCTTGGCAACGGTCTCGTAAGTGGGATCGAGGTCGAGCGGGATGTAGCCATACTGCTTATAAAGGTCAAGGCCACGGTCGTCTTTCATGGCCGACTGCCTCAAGGCCTGGAACGCGGCCTCTCTGTTTCTCACGAAGCCCTTCAACACAAGGTCGGCCAGAACTGCCACTCCGGGGTTGCCGACCATGCAGTCGGTCTCGTTTCCGACGAGATGCCACACCGGCAACTTTCCCTGTTCCCGATAGATATTCATAAAAGTCTTGGCCACATCCGCTGCCAGATCAGGATGGATGAGGGTCATGAGAGGCATCTTGGCGCGATAGGTGTCCCAGAGGCTGAAGGTGGTATAATTGGTGAAATCACCCTTGTGCACCTTGTAGTCAGCGCCGCGGTATTCTCCGTTCACATCGCTGAAGACCGACGGAGCCACCATCGAATGATACATGGCCGTATAGAAGATGCGCCTCGCGGTAGCGTCATGGGTCTGGATTTGTATTTTGCCCAGAGCCTTGTTCCAGGCGTTCGTCGCGTTCCTGACGGCACCGTCAAAGTCCCACGCGGGTATCTCGGCGTCCAGATTTATCTCCGCATTCTTCTCGCTGACGGCAGAAAGGCCCACTTTCACCAATACCGGCTTCGACACATCGCCGACCTCCAAGGTGAAGACATTGTCCTCACAACCCACAAACCGCACCTTCGTGTTGAACTTCGCGGCAAAATACACCTGCTGGTTCTTGGCCCAGCCCGTCGACTTGCGGTAACCCACGACCATGTCGTCGCCCACAGGCACGAGCTTGCAGGACGTCAGCGCATCCCAACCGATGCCATGTTTGAGATTCAGCTTCACGAATCCCTGCTTCCCCGTGAAGGTATAGCGATGGAAGCCCGCACGCCTGGTGGCCGTGAGCTCTACCTTCACACCGGCATCCTTCAGGTCTATCGCGTAGTATCCCGGGCGCACGGCCTCCTCCTGATGGGTGAAATATACGGAGTCTTGCTCCACGCTCTTAACGGGCAGGAAGGTGATGTCGCCCAGATCGCCGATGCCCGTCCCGCTCAGGTGCATGTGGGAGAAACCCAGCAATACATTGTCGCTGTAATGGTAACCAGAGCACCAGTCCCAGCCGCGAGTCGGCTCCGTGGGGCCCAACTGGACAAGTCCGTTGGGCACATTGGCTCCTAAGAACACATGCCCGTGTCCGCCCGTACCCACCCAGGGATTCACATATTGGGTGTAATCAACGGCTCCCTTGGGAGCTGCCTGCATAGGCGATGCCGCCACAACGGCAACTGCAAGAATCAATATTTTACTAATTAACTTCATAAATAGGTTTTTAATTTTGTCTACAAAGATAACAATTTAAGAGCATTTTTACCCTACCTTCCCGCTATTTTTAGTCTTAAAAACACTTAATTCGGGCCTTTTCATCTCAGCCGGCACAATGAGCACGGGAATTTGCCCTCGCCGCACGAGCTACCCAACTCCGCCATGAAAAGACCTGCCTCCCTATTTTTATCCGCAAACTTACCCCACGCATGCCCCTGTCCCATCCCCATGATGGCATGCGCAGGAATGTTACAAGTCAACCGAGTGCGGACTGAGCAAGAAACGCTTATGTCCAAGTGGAAAGGGTCCTGTCCTTTCCATGGGAGCGAACCACATGTCTTTAAAGATAAGATTATAACATTCGCAAACATAAAAGACCGTCTCGCCTGCTTTCGGAGACAGCGTTCTGCTTCCCCGGAGAGTTAATTGCTTATAGGAAACTATCATCAGCCGAATTGTTAAAAAACACCTCGCAGGGACGCGATGTTTTCAAGCGGAGAGGCAGTCGGCCGCAAAGATGGAAGTTTTGAGCCGATTTTATAATCGATTGATATACAGCGCCTTACCGCCAATAGTCGTTTTCCGGAACGCCGACAGAGACAAAAAGAGTTGCCGATAACGGCTTCCGGTCTTCCTTCTAACGGCCTTTTACCTGGCTTTTAACGGCTTATTGGTCAGCAGAAGACCGCTAAAAGCCATCCTTCTAACGGCCTTTTGGTGGAAAAACGGTCGCCATCCGGGGTTCAGAGGGGTGTCTATAGCCTTTTCCCCTCATAAAACCCAGCGGAAGAAAAGCTATTTCACGAATTTCCGGAGACATTTTCGAGGAAAACCTTTAAGTTAAAAATGTTAACGGGGTAATCATGACTGATCCCGCTCTTTCCGTGCAGGGTACCACTATGCCATGGCCCGTGTTTTTTCTTTTTCCTATAGGAAAAAACGCAAAAAGGCGAGGAATGACACTTTTTTTTATTAACTTTGTAGCCTAATAGCCGGTTTGCAGTAGAAAGAGCAAGCAACAAAGCGGCGATGAGAACGGGGCGGCGACAGCCCTGACGGCCGAGACGGAAAGAACACCTACACAATGAACTTCGAAGAAGTAATAGGACAAGAAGATACGAAGAAACGCCTGATGCAGATGGTGGAGGAGCGACGGCTGCCCCACGCCGTCATGCTGTGCGGCCCGACGGGCAGCGGCAAGATGGCCCTGGCCCTGGCTTTCGCATCCTATCTGTTGGGCGACGGTCCGATGCTGAAAAACTTCGGGCACCCCGACCTGCACTTCTCGTTCCCCGTCATCAAGCCCGCGGGCACCTCGTCAGACCACAAGATGATCAGCGACGACTTCATCCGCGAATGGCACGAGATGCTCGCCGAGGGGCCTTACTTCACCATGGACCAGTGGCTCTCGCACATGCGGGCCGCCAACCAGCAGGCCCAGATCGGCGCCGGAGAGAGCGACGCGCTCATACGGAAACTGAGCCTCAAGTCGAGTCAGGGCGGCTACAAGGTATGCGTCATGTGGCTCCCGGAGCGCATGAACGGCGAGTGTGCCAACAAGATTCTCAAGCTCCTGGAAGAGCCGCCACAGCAAACGGTCTTCCTCCTGGTCTGCGAAGAGCCCGAGCACCTTATCGACACCATCTACAGCCGCGTGCAGCGCATCGACCTCAAGCGCATCGACGACGGGGCAATCGAACGCGCGCTCGTAGAAAGGCGCGGCCTCGAGCCCGACATGGCGCGGCGAGTGGCACACATCGCGAACGGCAGCTGGCTGAAAGCCATCGAAGAGCTGAACACCGACAGCGAGCACCGGCAATTCCTCGACATGTTCGTCATGCTCATGCGGCTTGCCTACCAGCGCAACATCAAGGAGCTGAAAAACTGGACGGAGGCCGTCGCGGGCTTCGGAAGGGAAAAGCAAAAGCGGCTCCTGGGCTATTTCCTGCACATGACCAGGGAAAACTTCATGTATAACTTCCATCGCCCGGAACTCAACTACATGACCCGGGAAGAAGAGGACTTCTCGAAGAACTTTGCCCGCTTCATCAACGAGACCAATGTCATAGACCTATCGGAAACGCTGCAAAAGGCACAGCGGGACATCGGGCAGAACGCCAACGCGAAGATCGTCTTCTTCGACCTGGCACTCAATATGATCGTATTACTCTTAAGAAAATAACTCAACAGACAGGACATGGACTATAATAACTTGAAATGCAAGACATGCACCGGCTGCGACAGGGGCCTGTGCAGCAGGGGCTGCGGGCGGCAGGACCACCAGCTGAACACTTATGACTGGCTGGCCGATGTGCCGGGTAACAACCAGGTTACCGATCTCGTAGAGGTGCAGTTCAAGAACACCCGCAAGGGCTATTACCACAATGTAAACAACCTCGACCTGAAGAAAGGCGACACCGTTGCCGTGGAAGCCAATCCCGGACACGACATCGGAGTGGTTACACTCACGGGACAGCTCGTCAAATTGCAGCTGAAGAAAGCCAACCTGAAGTCGGCCGACGACATCAAACGCATCTACCGCATCGCCAAACCCGTGGACATGACCAAGTACGAGGAAGCCAAAAGCCGCGAACACGCCACAATGATTCAGAGCCGGCAGATAGCCAAAGACCTCGGCCTGCAGATGAAAATCGGCGATGTGGAGTATCAGGGCGACGGCAACAAGGCCATCTTCTACTATATCGCCGACGAACGCGTGGACTTCCGGCAGCTGATCAAAGTGCTGGCCGACACCTTCCATGTGCGCATCGAGATGAAGCAGATTGGTGCCCGGCAAGAAGCAGGACGCATCGGAGGAACAGGCCCCTGCGGCCGCGAGCTCTGCTGCGCGACCTGGATGAAGAACTTCTCGAGCGTGTCAACCAATGCCGCCCGCATCCAGGACATCTCTCCCAATCCGCAGAAACTGGCAGGCATGTGCGCCAAGCTGAAGTGCTGCCTGAACTACGAAATCGACAATTATATGGAGGCCAGCAAGAAGTTGCCGCCCAAGGATGTCGTCCTCCAGACAAAAGACAACGACTACTACCACTTCAAATCGGACATTCTCGCAGGGCTCATCACCTACTCCACCGACAAGAATCTTGCCGCGAACACCGAGACGATCACGGTGGAACGCGCACGAGAAATCATCGACATGAACCGCAAGGGCGAAAAGCCAATGTCGCTTGAGCACAACGGCAAGCTGAAGGAAACCGAGAAACCGGTAGACTTGCTTGCCGAGGCCGACCTCAGCAGGTTTGACAAAACCAGGAACAAGAGGAAAAACGGCAATAGGAATCGGAATAACCGGCACCCGAATCCGAACCAGCAAGGCAACCAGAACCAGAAAAGAAACAACACCAACCGCAAACCCAGAAACGACTCGAAGGAATAAATGAGAAAGGCGGCCTATACCTTATTAATATATATCCTTGTCCTATCGGCTTGCGGAAACAAAGTTTATGACCGGTATGAGCACACTCCCATAGGAGGCTGGGAGAAGAACGACACCCTCACTTTCCATGTCCCCAAAATGGCCAAGGCGGGTGTCTACCAGGAGGAATTAGGCTTGCGAATAGACAATTCGTTTCCGTTCATGCGCCTGGCGCTGATTGTGGAGACTACCGTCATCCCCGACTTCCAAGTGCTGAGAGACACCGTTACGCCGGAACTCGTGGATGCCCACGGCCGCTATACGGGCAGCGGCATCAGCCATTTCCAGTACACCGTCCCCGTCAGAGAGATTCATTTGAAAGAAGGAGACAGCCTCCGCATCTGCATCCGGCACGACATGAAACGCGAAATCATGCCCGGCATCAGCGATGTGGGCATTATTCTTTCCGGGAAATAAGAGCCGGCGACCCGTCAGGTTCTTACCAGATTTCGTGCCGCGTCTATTCGCAGGAAGATGAAGAGCAGGAAAGTGAAGCCCCACAGGGAGCTTCCTCCATAGCTGAAGAACGGCAACGGAATGCCGATGACGGGGGTAAGGCCAAGCACCATGCCCACATTGATAAAGACATGGAACAAGAAAATGCTCAACACGCAGTAGCCATATATCCGCCCAAACTTGAAGGGCTGCCGCTCTGCTAAATATATTAGCCTCAATATCAAGGCGAGGAATAGCAGCAGAACTCCCGCAGAACCCAGGAATCCCTCTTCCTCTCCGACCGTGCAGAAGATAAAGTCAGTGTCCTGTTCGGGGACGAATTTCAGCTTTGTCTGCGTCCCGTTCAGGAATCCCTTGCCCTTCAAGCCTCCGGAACCGATGGCTATCTCGCTCTGGTGCACATTATATCCAGCTCCCGCAAGGTCTTCGTCCAGTCCCAGAAGCACATTGATCCTCACCCGCTGATGGGGCTTCATCACATTGTTGAGCACATAGTCGGCAGAATAGAAGAATACCATGGAGCCTAACGCAAACAGCGCGATGTAGAGGAAATTGCGGATCCTCGAAGACAAGGACTGATACACCAGGTAGCCTATCATGAATATCGTCAGCCCAATCTGCACCCATGTAATATCAAAATGGATGACATACTCGGAGAAAAACAGGAAGAGCAAGGTGATTCCCAGGCAGCCTCCAAGGAGTATCCGACCCCTCTTCTTGTCCCTGCAATACATATAGACGAGGGCGGAAGAGAAAACCTGTATCAAGAGAAGCACCACAAACTTGCCCACGGAAGTCGGCGTATCCCAGAGCAAAAGCTCCTCAAACTTCACTCCCACCACGAAATATATGATCATCGCAACTGCCGCGAAAAGGATGCTCCCGGTCATTCCCTCCCGATAGAACATGAGGAAGAAGGAGAAATACACCAAGGCCGAGCCCGTCTCGTTCTGCCCGATGATACAAGCCACAGGAAGCAATACGATGCCTACGGCTAAGGCAAAATCCTTCCAGTGGTGTATATTAAAGTCATAGGCACTCATGAACTTCGCCACCGCCAGCGCCGTGGTGAACTTCGCAAATTCGGCCGGTTGCAGGCGCAATGGCCCCAACACGAGCCACGACCGCGATCCCTTGATCGTATGGGGATTAAATATCGTCAGGAAAACAAGCAGCACCAAGAGGAAATAAAACACATACGAATAGGTTTCATAGAAGCGGTCGTCTATCATCAGCAGCACAAATCCCAGCGCAATGGATGTGCCAATCCAAACAATCTGCATACCCGAACGGGAGCTGAAACTAAGGATGTCGGTGTCTCCATAGGTATAACTGGCGCCACAGACGCTCATCCAGCCCAAGGCCAGAAGGGCCAGATAGATGCCCACCGTCCACCAGTCGATGGAGCGGATGATACCACTCGACTTATCGGTTCGCCTTGCCATATCCTATTCTCCTTTTCTGAAGGGCCTCGGCTTCCTTCTGCGCGGCAGCGGAAAGCTTGCCCGAAAGATACTGTTCGAACAGCACACCGGCAATGGGAACGGCAAAGTCGGCCCCGAATCCGCCGTTCTCCACATATACCGCAATGGCTATCCTGGGGTTGTCCATAGGCGCAAAGCCCATGAATACAGAGTGATCCTGTCCCCTGTTCTGGGCCGTACCGGTCTTTCCACAAATGTCATAGGGAAGATGGCCGAGCCATTTACAGGTTCCGCCAAGCACCGATGAGCGCATTCCCTGCACGACATAGTTGTACGAACGCTTGCTGGCCTTCGTGTATTGCTTACTCGTAAACGCCGTGTCCAGAAGTTCCCCCTGCACTTTTCGCACTATATGCGGACGATAATAGTAGCCGCGATTCGCAATGGTCGCACCCAGATTGGCAATCTGCAGAGGCGTGAGGTTCACCTCGCCCTGACCGATAGAGATGGAAATCACTGTCAGCCCGTTCCACGAACCCTTATAAGCCCTGTCGTAGAAAGTGGCATTGGGAATCAGTCCTCGCTTCTCGCCGGGGAGGTCGATGCCAAGCTTATAACCGAACCCCATGCTCACCATGTAGTCTCGCCATGTGTTCATGGCTTCCTGGACATTCTTGTATTTACGACGGTTGCCCATCATATAGTAGAGTCCCCAGCAGAAATAGGCGTTACAGGAAGTGCTGATGGCATGCACCAAGTTGAGTGGCGACGCGTGCCCGTGGCACCCCACATGCAATCCGCGATAATAAAAACCATGGTGGCACGGGAACATCGTGCCGGGAGAAATGATGCCTTCGGTCATATAAGTCAGGCCCTGAGAGGTCTTGAAGGTAGACCCCGGGGGATATTGCCCCATGATGGCGCGGTTGAGAAGGGGCTTCCACACATTGCGTGAAAGCACCTTGTGTGTCTGGCTTCTTTGCCGGCCCACCATCGAACGGGGATCATAAGCCGGCGACGAGACCATCGCCAAGACCTCTCCGGTGGAAGGTTCGATAGCAACAATAGCGCCAATTTTCCCTTCGAGCATCCGTTCGCCAAGAGCCTGGAGGTCGAGGTCGATACTCAAGGTGATGTCTTTCCCTGCCACAGGACGCGTGTCCAACTTCCCGTCCTGATAGCTTCCCTGAATTCTTCCGTGGGCATCACGGAGCATAATCTGCACTCCCTTGACGCCACGGAGCTGCTTCTCGTAAGAGCGTTCCACACCCAGCTTGCCGATATAATCGCCCGCCTGATAATAGTCGTCGCCCTCTATGTCGCTTTCAGAAACCTCACCCACATCGCCTAACACATGTGCCGCATAGGGATACTGATACTGACGGATGCTTCGTTTCTGAACATAAAAGCCGGGAAAACGGAACATTTTCTCACGGAACACACTGAATTCCTGGTCCGAAAGCTGGCTCATAAAAAGCTGCCGGGTAAACCTTGAATAGCCCGGATTCTTGTTCCGGTCCTTGATTTCGTCCATCCGACGGATGAAGAAAGCCTTCGTAATGCCCAATGTCTCGCAGAACTCAAGCGTGTCCAGACGGTCTTTCTCCTCGTTCATTACGACCATGATGTCGTAAGCCGGCTGATTATAAACCATCAGTTTGCCGCTGCGATCCTTGATCAGGCCCCGTGAGGGATACTCTATTTTCTTCAGGAAAGCATTGGAGTCGGCGTTCTTCTTGTAGTCATCACTCAACAGCTGCAGGGTAAACAGACGGACAATATAGACGACCACGATTGCCACGGCCACTCCTCCTATTACCAAACGGCGGTTTGAGAGATTGAAGTCTTTCATCTTTTACGCAAATTCTCAATGGCAAGAACCAGAAGAACCGTCAGCGCCGCACTGCCTCCGACGCACTCCAACCACTGCAACCAGTTGAAGAAACTGAAGGTCTCGACGGTAAAGAAAACGACACAATACACCACCACAAGGATGGCGGCGTAATAGAGAAACTTTGCAAATCCGAAAGTCTTCATCGACGGCTGCAGGTCCTCGGCACTATCACGATTGAGAAACATCATGAGCACATGAGGCTGGAGAAATCCCAGAAAGGTCATCGAGGCGGCAGCAACACCGGGCGTATTAGAGAAAATATCAACCAGGAGTCCCATCAGGGAGCTTATCAGCAGGATGCCCCAACGGGGGAAGTTCCTGCGAAAAAGCAGAACCACATACACATACAACAAGGGCGTGGCACAGTCAAAGAGGTGGATATGATTCAACACCAGAACCTGCGCCAGCAAGAGAATCACAAAAAGCAGAATACCTTTCAGAAATTTCAGATTCATCCTTTACGCTTGTTATTCAGCCTGTTATGCCTACTTATTATCTTTTGTCCCGATAGAATCCCTGGCCGCCTGAAGCAGTCGCTGCCGCTCCAGCAAGGGTGCGTTGTCAATGATTACGACATCACGGAGGTTTCCGAAGTCGGTGGCAAGCTGCACCTTCAGACGATAGGAGAGCCCGTCAGGGGAGTTGAAGACATACTTTATCTGTCCGACCCTCACTCCCGAGGGAAACACGGAGGAATATCCGCTCGTTACGACATAGTCTCCTTTCCTGAACTTTGCGTGCCGGGGCACATCGTCCACATAAGCCAGATGGCGATAGCCTCCGTTCCAATGCAGATAGCCGAAGTAGCCCCTGTCCTGTATCATGCAGCTGATACTGGAATGGGAGTTCAATACCGGGATGATGACAGCATAGTGCGGGGACACCTGATAGACGATTCCCACGACGCCATTGCCGCTCACCACGCCCATGTCGACCTTTACTCCGTCGGCAGAACCCTTGTTGACGGTGATGAGGTTGTCGATCTTGTCGAGAGAGTTGCTCACCACCTTGGCCTTGATCAGCCGATAACTGGAGAACTGCCGAGCCAGAGAGCCGTGCAGGACATTGGTGTCGCCGGTGGCAATTGCCAGCCGCGCCTGCATTCCCTTCAGCTGCTGCTCAAGCGCAATGTTGCGTAGGGTCAGCTCCTCGTTGGCCTTCGTCAGCGAGAAAAACGATTCCACCCGCGCCTTCCACTCATAGACCTGTCCCACCACGGTATTGGCGGAGGAGAACCACACGCTCCCCTGATAGCTGTTGTACTGGAATATGAGCACGAAGCTGAGTGCCTCAAGCAGCACGAAAAGGAGCCAGTGGCTGTGCCTGGACAGAAACTCCAGTAAATTCCGCATGCCTTATCGCATCAAGAAAGAGAACTTGTCTACATTCTTCAAGGCAATGCCCGCACCCTTGGCAACGCTGTGCAACGGGTCTTCGGCGATATGAAACGGAATGTTTATCTTGTCCCGCAAGCGCTTGTCGAGGCCTCTCAGCAAGGCGCCGCCACCGCTCAGGTAGATACCATTCTTCACAATGTCGGCATAAAGCTCAGGAGGCGTGTTCTCCAGAGCGGAAAGCACGGCGTTCTCTATCTTCGCCACGGTCTTGTCGAGGCAATGGGCGATTTCCTGATAGCATACGGGCACCTCCATCGGGAGAGCCGTGATGCGGTTAGGCCCGTGAACGACATAGTCTTCGGGAGCCTCCTCGCCCAAGTCGGTAAGCGCCGACCCTACATGAATCTTGATACGCTCTGCCATGCGTTCCGACACCTTCACATTGTGCTGGCGGCTCATATATTCCTGAATATCGGCCGTGAGGTCGTCGCCGGCTATGCGGATCGAGTTGTTGCTCACGATGCCGCCGAGCGAGATAACGGCAATCTCGGTAGAGCCGCCACCTATGTCGACGATCATGTTACCCTCGGGCGCCTCTACATCGATGCCGATGCCTATGGCGGCTGCCATCGGCTCGAAAATCAGGTAGACATCGCGGCCGTCGGCATGCTCGGCGCTGTCGCGGACGGCACGAAGCTCCACCTCGGTACTGCCCGAAGGAACTCCGATCACCATGCGGAGCGATGGCGAGAAGATGCGAGAACCGGAATGAACCATCTTGATGAGGCCGCGCATCATCTGCTCGCAGGCGGTGAAGTCGGCAATCACGCCGTCGCGGAGGGGACGGATGGTGCGAATGTTGTCGTGCGTCTTCTCATACATCATCTTTGCCCGTTCGCCCACGGCGATCATCTTGTCTGTGCGACGGTCCAGGGCCACTACTGAGGGTTCGTCAACCACAATCTTATCATCGCTGATAATGATGGTGTTGGCGGTTCCCAAGTCCATCGCAATTTCTTGAACGAATGAAAAAAATCCCATATTTTGATTTGTTGTTTTTAGAAAGTAAGAAGCGGCTGATGGTAAGAGCGGCCTGCTCCATGGCGGCCCGCGCTCCTTCTCAGCTTTCCCATCCTTCCTCTTTTGTTGATTGTTTTTTTATGTCCGGACATCATCCTTCTGCCCTTTTGGCAGCAAGGAGAGAAGCTTCTGCCCGCAGGCACCTACTTCTGGAACCACTCATGGATGGCCCTGTCATAATGGCTACTGATTCCGAAGGCACGGGCTGCCAGCATCCTGCGATCCTCAAGGTCGGTCTTCGCGCCTTTCGCGTTCAGGATATCGAGGAGCAAGCCATATTCCGCCTTACTCGGAACGATGACCACATCCTTGAAATTCTTGGCTCCCGCACGAATCAAGGAGATGCCGCCGATATCGATTTTCTCGATGATGTCGGCCTCGCCGGCCCCGCTCGCAACGGTCTGCTCAAACGGATAGAGATCTACAACGACAAGGTCGATCGCGGGAATCTCATACCGCCGCATCTGCTCGCGGTCGCCCTCATGGTCGCGACGGGCAAGGATTCCCCCGAACACTTTCGGGTGTAAGGTCTTTACGCGCCCCCCGAGAATCGAGGGATAAGTGGTTACATCTTCCACCTTCTGACACTCGTAACCGAGCGACTCGATGAATTCCTGAGTTCCTCCGGTGGACAAAAACCTGACGCCTTCAGCGCTCAGTTTCCGGAGTAAGTCCTCCAATCCATCCTTGTGAAAAACGGAGATGAGGGCAGTCTTGATTTCTTTTACTTCAGCCATTATAATTGATCGTCTTTGAATATTCAGACTGCAAATTTACGAAATATTCCCGACTATCCCATCATTTCCGGCTTAAAAAAGCTTGATTTTTCACATTATTATGCGTTAGGTCAACTTTTAGGGCGGAAAAACAGATATTTGCGAAATCATCTTTTGCCACACCCTGCCGCATGAACAGGAATTGGAAGAAGGGCAAAAGAATATATGAAAATATTTTACTGACAAGCAAAAATAAAGGCCCGCTTTCTGAACGGACCTTACATTCGCCTCGAAAACCGCCTGAAATTTCAACGCGGTGAAAAGACTCTTTTAGGGCCCGCTTGCCCTTCCGGAAGCCCCCACAAGGGTAAAAGACGGCCTTTTGTCGGGTCGGAAGCCGTTAAAAGGGATGCCGGAAGCCGCCTTTTGCGGTGGTTCTTGCCGCTTTTTACAGCCCCATTTTCTCGCTTTTAACGGTCAAAAGGTCGGAAAAATGCATCTTCCGGCCGTACCTGACTGCCCGGGAAGTCACTCCCAGATCCTTCATCTCTTGCGAAATGTGTCAATCCCAATACTGCTTCACCTTTTCGCAAACCAATAAAATCGCAAAAATATATAAACAATTTCAGGCGATAACCCCATCGCCTGAAACATGGGAGGAAGCCCGGAGTGGGCCGCTCCAGGCTCGCCCGACGGGAAGCGGGCGGCAAAAGGTGCCGCCGCCCCGCGCCATCAAGCCATCACTTGAGATGCGTCTTCAGAAAGTCCTCTATCTTGTCGAACGGGATATAACCATGATCGCCCCCGTCGTAGAGGTCGGTGTGCGTAGCGTCAGGCACTATCAGCAACTCTTTGTTGCTGCCCGTCAACTTCTTGAAGGTATCCTCGCCCATGTATCGGCTGTGCGCCTTCTCGCCGTGCACGATAAGAACCGCGTTGCGGAGGTCCTCCGGATGCGTCAGAATCTCATTGTTTGTCCAGCCCAGCTGAGCCTGGGTCTTCCACCCGGCATTGGAGTTGACGGAGTTCTTGTGATATCCGCGCTTGGTCTTGTAGTATGCGCTATACTGCTGAACGAAGTCTGGCATGTTCTGCGCCCTCGCCATTTCCGGTTCCAGGCAGCCGCCCGCGGTCGCCACAGACCCCGTCTTGTATTCCCGCGTGCGCAATGCCGTAATCTGCCGTTTCATCTCGTAGCGGTCGTCGGCAGTGCCCTTGTCAAAATATCCGTTTGCTCCCACGCGCGGCATGTCATACATGGTTACGGCAACGGCAGCCTTTATCCTTGGGTCGGCGGCAGCGGCATTCAGGCAGATGCCACCCCACCCGCAGATGCCGATGACGCCTATCCGCTCAGGGTCTACATTCTCCAGATTGCCCAGATAGTCGACGGCGGCCATGAAATCCTCGGTGTTGATGTCGAGGGAGAACATGTCGCGAGGCTGCCCGCCACTCTCTCCGGTGAACGAGGGATCGAAGGCTATCGTGAGAAAGCCACGCTCCGCCATGGCCTGCGCATACAACCCGGAAGACTGTTCCTTGACCGCCCCGAAGGGACCGGCTACCGCGAGGGCTGGCAACTTGCCTTTTGCCCCCCTCGGAAGATACATGTCGGCTGCCAATGTGATGCCGAAATGATTATGGAAAGTTACCTTCTTATGGTCCACTTGATTACTCTTGGGAAACACTTTGTCCCATTCCTGTGTCAGGGTCAGCTGTTCCTCTGCTGCCTTCTGTGCTACATTATTCATATTATCATTGCTTTGGGCGCCGGCAAAGGATGTCTCCATCACAAGCAATGCCAGCATGATTAAACTTTTCCTCATGTCTTCATCTTTCTAATTTTCGGCCCAAAGGTAGCAAAAAATCCGACACTGCCCGATAAACGGGTTACGGGGAAAAGTAATTATTTTACTTTTTCGCGGCCACAAGGGTCGCCCTGTCGGCATCTTAAGATTTCTGGCATATCTTTTGCTGGTCATTCCGGGAAGATGAATCAACGAAAAAAAGTACAGACATGACAAAGTTTGAAAAGGGCAAGGCCCTGAATCCGAATGAGGTGGTAGGCTACCAGGATGGTGGCATCGTCAGTATGGAACTCCTGCATAACGAGCAGGGAAGCATCACGCTGTTTGCCTTCAGCAAGGGCCAGCAGCTCAGTCCACATTCAGCTCCCTTAGATGCCTTCATACAGGTAACGGACGGCGAGATGATAATGGTTCTCGACGGCGAGGAGCATCTGGTAAAGAGCGGCGAAGTGTTCATGATTCCCGCAACGCATGTGCACGCCGTGCGGGCAGACCAAGACTTCAAGATGATCATCACGATGGTCAAATCTTGATTTTGTATAAATAATTTAAAAAAATCTGGAGGTAATGTAAAACATTACAGGAGATATTGCGTAATAAGAGAAAAAATAGTATCTTTGTACCAGTTTTTAAATTAACATCAAGAAAAATGAAAATCGAAAAAATTCATGCAAGAGAAATCCTCGATTCAAGAGGCAACCCTACTGTTGAGGTTGAAGTAACATTGGAGAATGGCGTAATGGGTCGTGCGAGCGTACCGTCAGGCGCTTCTACAGGTGAGAACGAGGCTCTCGAGCTCCGCGACGGCGACAAGGGGCGCTTCGGAGGCAAAGGAGTCTTGAAGGCTGTAGATAATGTAAACAATGTTATCGCTCCTGCTTTGAAGGGTGATTGCGTACTCAACCAGCGCGCCATCGACTACAAGATGCTGGCGCTTGATGGCACTCCTACCAAGAGTAAGCTTGGCGCAAACGCCATCCTCGGCGTTTCTTTGGCAGTCGCCCAGACAGCAGCAAAGGCGCTTAACCTGCCCTTGTATCGCTACATCGGCGGCACGAACACCTATATTCTCCCTGTTCCCATGATGAACATCATCAACGGCGGTGCCCACTCTTCAGCTCCTATCGCATTCCAGGAGTTCATGATTCGCCCCGTAGGCGCCCCTAACGAGAAGGAAGCCATACGCATGGGCGCAGAGGTTTTCCACGCCCTCGCTAAGATCTTGAAGAAGCGCGGACTCTCCACGGCCGTTGGCGACGAGGGCGGCTACGCTCCTGAACTGAACGGCATCGACGATGCTCTCGACAGCATCGTTCAGGCTATCAAGGACGCTGGCTACGAGCCTGGCAAGGATGTAAAGATTGCCATGGACTGCGCAGCTTCTGAGTTCGCTACCGTTGAGAACGGCCAGTACTACTATAACTACAAGGAACTGAAGAACGGCATGCCTAAGGATCCTAACGGCAAGAAGCTCTCTGCCGACGAGCAGATTGCTTATCTCGAGCAGCTTATCACCAAGTATCCTATCGATTCCATCGAGGACGGCCTCGACGAGAACGACTGGGAGAACTGGGTAAAGCTCACCAAGAGAATTGGCGATCGCTGCCAGCTCGTGGGCGACGACCTGTTCGTAACCAATACAAAGTTCCTGCAGAAGGGTATCCAGATGGGTGCTGCCAACTCTATCCTGATTAAGGTGAACCAGATCGGCTCGCTGACAGAGACCCTCGAAGCTATCGAGATGGCTCACCGTCATGGCTACACGACCGTAACTTCTCACCGTTCCGGAGAAACCGAGGATACCACCATCTCTGACATCGCGGTCGCAACGAACTCTGGCCAGATCAAAACGGGCTCTATGTCTCGTACAGACCGTATGGCAAAATACAACCAGCTCATCCGCATCGAGGAAGAGCTCGGCGGCGTCGCTAAGTATGGTTTCACCAAGCTGAAGTAATCTTGAGTTGATTTAAATCCTACGATAAGCCATCAGGGATGCCCGTTTGGGCATCCCTGATTTTTCATTTATCCATCACCTTATCTATCTACCCGGAGAGCCATTCCGCAGAGAGAAACCTCGCTATAGCCATGAAAGAATGCAAAATTCTCATCTTGCCGACCTATAATTCAAATATTCTTTGTAAGTTTGTAGCTAATTAATCAACAACTCACAACCCATAAATAACAAATTATGAAAGCCATTCACACCAAAAAGGCACCTGCTGCCATTGGCCCATACAGTCAGGCCATCGAAGTTAACGGGCTTGTTTATGCATCGGGGCAACTCCCCATCATTCCTTCAACCGGCATGTTCCCTGAGGGAGGCGTGGCCGAACAGACCCGTCAGTCAATCCTCAATGCTGAAAGTATTTTGCAGGCGGCAGGCACAGACCTCAAGCATGTGGTGAAAACCACCGTCTATCTCGCGGATATGGGTGATTTCGGAGCCATGAACGAGGTCTACTCCCAATTCTTTTGCGAGCCATACCCCGCCCGCTCTGCCGTTGCCGTCAAGGATTTACCCAAAGGCGCACTCGTGGAAATAGAGGTAATTGCCGCCATATAAGAACTATACGACAGAATTTCCCCTCTATTAATGTAAGAGCCTTTTATTTTGTTTTTTAGATATAAAAAACTCATGATTTTGCGCAACTTTTGCACAAAAAAAGCATACCTGGAAATAAAAAACACGATTAAAACTCTTGACGAAGTGAAATCTATCATCTATCTTTGCACAAGATATAGATAAATACCATGAAATAAAGAATATTGTTTAAGTTAAGTGTCAATTTATGACCCGATTGGGAAATCCGGTTCGATTGTTTTGTACAGATATAAGTTAGTAAGGCAAATTAGCATCGTGAGATGTTTTTCATCGTTTAGTTGAATTACTATCCCGGAGGCGTTTCCTTTAATTGCCTCCGGGAGATGTAATTACCAGAGTATAATTCCAATCATATATGAAAGCACTAAACCAGCCGCACCCCAAAGAGAGCTATCAGCACATCATAAAGCAATGGAGATATACGGGCCAACAATTCCGACTGTGCCCCATTGAGTGGTGTTATGGAAAAGTAGATGGCAGCCGTAAGCACACTGATGACCGTAGCCACAAGATAATTCTTGATGGAACGCTTAAGCGGTTCAAAATCATTGATACCTACGGCCAGCCCCACACCAATAATCGGTCCCATGAGTGGCGATATGAGCATGGCACCGATAATAACTGCCGTGGAATGGAGGTTCAGCCCTAACGAAGAGATAAAAATGGCAAAGACGAGCACCCAAAAGGTTGGCACCATGGAAGGTGATACCTGTGCTAATCTGCCGGACGGTCTCGGCTTCATCCTCCTTGGCAGGCAGGGCGTTGAAATAGCACTTGACTACCTGCCATAATGCTTTTTCCTGTTGCTCCAGATTCCTTTTCATTTCTCTGCAAAAATACGAAGAAATCATGGAAAAGCCAAAACATATAGTTTTCATCACCCTCCATTTGGATATTTAAATGCTTTTTTGTATCTTTGTTCCCTGTGTCATTCGGCACAAGGCTCTTGCAACTTAAAGGTTGTAATTTTACTATATATATCACTGATGAGACAACATTATCAAAAGGAATTTGAGAACAGGGTCATCATTCCCGCTATCCAATTCATGCAACGCGAACGGTCCAGTGGTATCGTTCTCGGACTTTCAGTGGTCGCAGCGCTGATACTGGCCAACTCTCCCCTTCGTGAGCAGTATTTTTCTTGCCTCGATTCCCACATGGGCCTTGTTTTCAATGGCAAACCTTTCCTCAATTTCACCTTGGAGCACTGGATAAACGACGGTCTGATGTCGATGTTCTTCTTCGTTGTGGGATTAGAACTGAAGCATGAGTTCATCAGTGGCGAACTGAAGGATATCCGCAATGTTACCCTACCTGTGATGGCAGCCATCTTTGGGATGTTCGTTCCCGCGATGTTCTATTCGTTCTTCAACTGGGGCACCAGCGTATCCGCAGGCTGGGGTATCCCTATGGCCACCGACATTGCCTTCGCACTTGCCGTGCTGTATATCCTCGGCGACCGCATACCCGTCTCCATCAAGGTGTTTCTCACGACCTTGGCCATCGTCGACGATTTGGGTTCTGTTCTGGTTATTGCCTTGTTCTATACATCAACTATCTCATTGGCAAGCCTTTCCGTAGGATTCGGTTTCCTGCTTATCATGTTCATCAGCAACAAGATGGGAGTAAAGAATGTGTGGTTTTACGGCCTGCTGGGCATTGGCGGCGTCTGGATAGCTTTCCTCATGTCAGGAATCCACGCCACCATTGCGGCCGTCCTGTCGGCACTCGTCATTCCCGCAGACTCCCACATTCCCGAAGCAGCCTTCATAGCTCGGGCCAAAAAGCTCGTGAAGCAGTTTGAGCAAGCTGAGGGCAACGACATGCGAACACTGGAGCCCGAGCAGATGGAGATTCTGTCAAAGGTCCAGACCGACTCACGCAGAGCCATGCCTCCATCGCAGCGTCTCGAACACGGGATGCAACCCTTGGTGTCATACCTTATCATGCCCATCTTCGCTCTTGGCAATGCCGGCATATCCTTTATTGACATGGATTTAACCTTGCTTACTCAAAACAATATTGCTGTGGGTGTGTTTGCCGGTCTCCTGCTGGGTAAGCCGCTGGGCATCCTAATGGCCGTATGGCTTACAGAGAAGGTGAAACTGGGTAAGCGATCGCGTCATATGACATGGCGGCGGCTTACGGGTCTGGGCTTCTTAGCCTCCATTGGATTCACCATGTCGATGTTTGTTACCATGCTGGCCTTTGACGATGTCGACTATCAAGTGCAGGCCAAGACAGCCATCTTTGCCGCATCTCTCTTAGGAGGCTTGCTCGGGTATTAAATCCTCAAGAGACAATAACCCTATCCGATTCAAATACTAAAAGGGAAATCAACATTTACACGAACAATAACCTATCCCGGATTGTTCGTTTTATTTATACGATTCCTGTCCGGTGCCATATTTCCGACATGGGCCAATCAGGCCTTTCTCACCATACGGCCAGCCATATGGCAAATTTCAGCCGGAAAAAGACAAGCTCCGAGCGACATCAGCCTCCTAACCCGTGTGTCTCGATGAAGTTTCTGAGCGCCGAGCCGTCGTCAAGCGAGGGTGAATAAGCTGTGAGTACATTTAGCCTTCCCGGGCCATACTCTGCCATAAGATCCTTCAATGTGTTGAGGACACAAACATCCCCAGCCAGCCCGCATACATCAATCTGCCCGATGGCATGCTCGCTGACAAGATGGCGAAGCTCAATGGAGGAACGCTTGTTCTGTAAGATGGAATACTCTTCACGAGAAGCCTCATCCCCTTTGTAGAGCATGACGAATCCTCCCTCCGTTTGATGAAGGGCTTCCAAGAGGCGTTGCCAGATGGCTGCCCCCGCGGAATGCTGCATGCAATGCGCCGGCCACGGTCCGCCTTCGCGGTCAAAAGAGCAATGGTGATAAGGGTGCCAGTCAGAAGTGGCCACACGCAACGCATATTCCTTGCCATGGCTATCTACATATTCTGCCAGAGCATCCATAGCCTCAGCAGCACCCGCAATTGGCAGTGAGCCATTGATGAAATCCATCTGTGGGTCGATTATCAGCAATAATTTATTCATGATTCTATTATGTTTTTAGCCGAAAACTCATCCTAAAAAGAACCTCAAGGACACGGAGGAAGATTCCGTCCGCCCGTTCCGTACCACTCCTTGATTTCCATATAGTGCCTTGAGAAGGTTAGGGCTTGTTCCCGGTCAGCCTTTTTCACCAGTCTGGCCGGTATTCCTGCCCATATTTCATAAGGGCCCACCCTCGTTCCCGCAAGCACCACGGCACCCGCGGCAACGACAGCCCCCTCGCCCACTTCCGCCCCATCGAGCACCGTGGCATTCATGCCGATCAGCGCGCCCTTGCGCAAGCAGCAGGCATGCACGACAGCCCCGTGCCCTATCGAGACATCATCCTCGATAACAACCGCCCCTCCCCGGGTCTGATGAATGCAGGCACAATCCTGCACATTCACGCGGCAGCCCATGCGAATGGCGTCCACATCTGCCCGTAACACGGCCCCGAACCACACAGAGCAGTCGTCGCCCATGGTAATATCGCCGACCAGCGCCGCATTCTCTGCCAAATAGCAATTGTCGCCCCACTTAGGAGCTTTCCCATTGACTTCCTTTAACAATGCCATCGTTTATCATCATTTTCCAAATACAAAGATACAATTATTTGGTTAAAAACTTTCAATATGCTTGCTTTTTCGAAATTAACGATTATATTTGCAACATCAGACACAATACAAAAACATGATGGATAGAGGTAATCAGAACTTAAGTAGGCGCCAGTTCCTAAAGCGTTTAGGACTGACGACGGCTTCTGCCGCTGCCCTGGCAAGCATGGGTCCCATCTCGGCCTTTGCCCGTTCTCTCATCAATCAGAGCGGCAGGTCTGCCCTTATGGAGGGAAACCCCGGAGGCATGACGCTGCGCGTTAACCGCCATACCGGCGACAAGGTCTCACTTCTCGGATACGGCATGATGCGCTTGCCGCAAAAAGACGGCAAGATCGATCAGGACCTGGTAAACAAGGAGGTGGACTATGCCCTGGCACACGGAGTAAACTATTTCGACACCGCTCCCGTCTACGGAAAGGACTTGTCGGAAATTGCCACGGGCATCGCGCTGCACCGCCATCCCCGCAAAAGCTACTTTGTCGCGACCAAGATGTCGGATCGGGGAGACCATACACTTGCAGGAGGCAAGAAGATGTTCCACGATTCGCTGGAAAAACTGCAGATAGACTATGTAGACTATTATCTTCTTCACTCCGTCGGAAGTGGCGGTCTGGACAAACTCAACGAGCGGTTCATCGACAACGGGCTGCTTGACTGGCTTTGCGAACAGCGCGACAAGGGCGTGATCCGCAACCTCGGATTCAGCTATCATGGCGATGTGAGCGTCTTCGACTGGCTCCTCGATCACAATGAGAAGTATGGTTTCACCTTCGTGCAGATAGAGATGAACTACATCGACTGGCGGCACGCGTCGCTCAACAAGGGTGGCTGGAAGCAGGATGCCGATGCCGAATACCTCTATGCCAAGAGCGAGAAGGCCGGCGTGCAGAATGTGGTCATGGAGCCGCTCCTTGGAGGTAGGCTTGCCCACATTCCCGAAGAATACGCCAAGCGGCTGAAGGCTGTCCGCCCCGAGGCTACTCCCGCCTCCTGGGCTTTCCGCTGGGTGGGCTCCCATCCCAACATCCTCACCACGCTGAGCGGTATGACGACCATGGAGGTGCTTGAGGAGAATGTGCGCACCTTCTCACCTCTCGACCCCTGCACCACGAGCGAAAACGAGCTGCTTGCCAAGATTGCCGACGACATGTCGGGGCTGCCGGTCATCCCATGTACGGCCTGCCAATACTGCATGCCTTGCCCTTACGGCGTCAATATACCTGGAAACTTCACCTATTATAACAAGGCCATCAACGAAGGAAGGTTCCCCGACAAGAAGTCGCCCGGCCATGAAGTCCAGCTCACCGACTTCGTGAAGGGTTACAAGCAGACCTTCAAGGACAGCGAATGGGCATCCCAGTGCATGGATTGTGAGGTCTGCCTGCCTAAGTGTCCCCAACAGATACGCATCCCCAACCAGATGTCCAGAATCGTAGAGCTGATCGGTGATGCCGGGAAATAATGTTTTTTAGGAACGGAAGCCCGGATGTTTCCCCATCCCGGCTTCCTCTTTTCAATTGAAGAGACATGAATATAGAACAAGTGAGAGCCTACGCCCTGTCCCTGCCAGGCACCACCGAGGACATGCCTTATGGGCCGGACTGGCTCATATTTCGCATTGGCGGGAAGATTTTCCTCCATATCTGGCTGGAGTCGCCGGAGCCTACTTGTGCCGTCAAGCTCGCCCCCGACCGCGGCGCGGAACTCCGAGAGCACCATGACGGCATTCGTCCGGCTTACCACCTCAACAAGACGCATTGGAACGACCTCTATCTTGAGACCCTCGACGACAAGCTGACTGAGCAGCTCATCAGAAGTTCTTATCAAACCGTAGCCGACAAACTGCCCAAACGACTAAGACCCGTATTTCCGCGGGAATAAGCGCAAAGACAAATCGGGCGCCCTTGAAAGCCGGTTCCGAGACCCCCTTTTTATCGCCACCGTTACCATGTGCATGGCAGTATGATGTAAAGATAACGAAAATTCACGAAACCTCAAAGATATCTTCCCATACACACTTCCCAGTTTGGCCACATCCTTCCGCAAAAAGGCCGGGAACCTCTGCTGCCGGCACCGGCAACTGCACATTATTATAAACAGGACGGGAAACCTCGGCTACGACGCCGCACCTACGACACGGCAAACGGGCAAAACACAGCGAGCATCAAGGGCCTTTCTGCCATAAAGCAGTCTCGAGAAAAGACGATAGCTGCAAAGAGAATGACAAAATCGGCGAAATCGTCGGACAAAATCGCCGAAATTGTCGGACGAAATCGGCGATTTCGTCAAAGCGGGAGCGGCCTCTTTGTTTCCGGGAGACACGCTGCCCGAAAACCTTAGACGACCGGCAGCTCTCAATCCCTGGTTATTACCTGACAAATCAGCTGGCAGGCTGAAAATTGGGTCGCGGACGACGCTCCACCTGACAAGTACAAAGATAATGCTATTTTTGGTAAGACAAAGTATGGAACGGCAACAATTCTTGCAAAAAAACATAAATCCCCGACGGCAACAACATGCCACCCCCTGATACCCGACATGGCAGACTGCTTTCTTCAGGATGGCTTTAACGCCGCGGCATCATCAAGGATGAATCGAATCGCAAAAAGAAAGTTTTATCCTTCAAACCTGCAACAAACGAAACGAAAGCACAGTATCAATTTTCTTTTTGAAATAAACTTTTGAAATCAAACTAACATTTTGTTGCTCGTTTGAATGAAATTGTTTACCTTTGCAAGCACAAGAGAGGATTTCCCAGACGATCAGTCAACGATTAAATAAGAAGAATGTTATGAACGCGAAAGATGTTGTAGAGAATTTGAAGCTTAGGTTTCCCAACGAACCGGAGTACATCCAGGCGGTAAGCCAGGTATTAGGCACGATCGAAGAAGAGTACAACCGACATCCCGAATTTGAGAGCGCCAACCTCATTGAGCGGCTCTGCGTCCCCGATCGAATCATCCAGTTTCGGGTTTCCTGGGTCGACGACAAGGGCAGGGTGCAGACCAACATGGGCTATCGCATACAGCATAACGATGCGATTGGCCCTTACAAGGGCGGCATTCGATTCCATGCCTCCGTCAACCTGTCGATTCTGAAGTTCCTCGCCTTTGAGCAAACTTTCAAGAACTCGCTGACCACGCTCCCCATGGGAGGGGCTAAAGGAGGCTCCGATTTCTCTCCCCGAGGCAAGAGCAACGCCGAGGTGATGCGCTTTTGCCAAGCCTTCATGACCGAACTTTACCGCCATATCGGTCCTGACGAGGATGTTCCCGCGGGAGACATCGGCGTGGGAGGCCGCGAGATCGGCTACCTCTTCGGCATGTACAAGAAGCTCACCCATCAGTTTCACGGTGCTCTCACGGGCAAGGGACAGGAGTTCGGAGGGTCTCTCATCCGCCCCGAAGCCACGGGGTATGGGAATGTCTACTTTCTCTGCAACATGCTCAAGACCCGAAACATCGACATCAAGGGCAAGACGGTGCTCGTGAGCGGAGCGGGCAATGTGGCCCTGTATACGGTAGAAAAGCTGATTGAGCTCGGGGCCAAGGTGGTTACCATGTCCGATTCCGACGGCTACATCTACGACCCAGACGGCATCGATCGCGCCAAGCTCGACTATATCATGGAGCTGAAAAACATTGAGCGGGGGCGCATCCGTGAGTATGCCGAGGAATACGGAGTAAAATATGTGGCGGGGGCGAAGCCCTGGACGGAGAGAGCTGACATCGCCCTGCCTTCCGCCACGCAGAACGAGATTGACGGGGAAGCCGCGAAAGCACTCGTCGCCAACGGCGTCATTGCCGTCTCGGAAGGAGCCAACATGCCCTCAACGCCCGAAGCCATCAAGGTTTTCCACGACGCAAAGATACTCTACGCACCGGGAAAAGCGGCCAACGCAGGGGGAGTTGCGGTATCAGGACTGGAGATGAGCCAAAACTCGGAACGGTTGCGCTGGAGCCGCGAGGAAGTGGATGGCAAGCTTCACTACATCATGAACGATATCCACGAGAACTGCATGAGATACGGCATGCAGTCCGATGGTTATGTCAACTATGTGAAAGGAGCCAATGTTGCCGGATTCATGAAGGTGGCCAAGGCCATGATGGCGCAGGGAATCATATAAAAAGCTACAGGACGGGACCGCCGACAGAGGTGATAACCGAAAAGGCGAGCAAGAACTCTGGCAACAGCAGCACGCCGCCTGGCAAGGAGGAGCTGAAGGACGAAGCCGTCAGGAGAACCAACCGGACATGGAGCAGGATTGGGCGGATAAGGTCCACTGAAAAGATAGCCTACACCAAGTAGCATATCAATACAAACGGAAAGACATTTCCTCATCATAAAAGACCCAGAAACGAATCGGCCTGCTCGGCGAGCTGTGCTTTCTGTTCTTCATCCAGAGTCAGCTGATTGGTGCCCCAGGCCGCCATGTCTACACGCAGACCTAACGAAGGCTCCGCAACCTCCGCGCCGATGAAGGTCAGCAGTTCTGCCAACTTTTCCCGGCATTTAGAAGTCTTTCCTGCCCCACCAATGCCTGTCAAAGCAACACGCTTTTCCCTGATAGGCGTCGGCGTCTCATAGTCGCCAGCCGTCAACGGACGCGAAAGCCAGTCGAAGAGGTTCTTGACAAGGCCGGGATAGCTGTAATTATACTCCGGCGTGAACACCCACAAGGCATCGGCGGCCTTGACGGCCTCTCTTACGCGGATAACGGATTCTGGAGCGGGAAACTCTATATCCTGATTGACGAAAGGCACATCCGCATAATCCAGACAACTGACCTCAGCCCTGCTTTGCAGCAGTTCACACACATAATCGGCTACCTGTCGGTTGAACGATTGCCTGCGGGTAGATCCCACAACAAACAAGATTTTCTTCATGTTCATATAGTTTTTATAATTGGTCATCATCTCGAATGCTCGGCCATGAATCCGCGTCGTCGAGGACCGGGAAACTTTTCCGAAAGCCTCTGAGCGGCCTAATCTTCAATTTGGCGGTTGCCGCACTCACTTTTCCCGACTCACATTCTACTATCGTTTTGCCATAAGGCCCTACGATTTCAGATCCCCCGGCATAATTGCAGACAGAATCCTCACCCACCCGATTCACCCCTATCACATAGCATTGGTTCTCAATGGCCCGGGCCTTAAGCAAAGTAGACCATGCCTCTAACCGAATGGCAGGCCAGTTAGCCACATAAATCGCCAAATCGTAATCTTTATGATTACGGCTGAATATAGGGAAGCGGAGGTCATAGCAGACTTGAAGAAGAATCCGGAAATCCTGATACTCTACGACTACACGCTCGTTTCCTGGCGTAAAGTGCACATCCTCACCTCCATATGAAAACAGGTGCCGCTTATCGTAATGAATTTCCATTCCGTCAGGAAAGACGAAATAAAAACGATTGAAGAATCGGCTACCCTCCTTCACGGCAATGCTTCCGGCGATGGCGCATTTTCTTTTTACTGACTGCGCCTGCATCCATTTCAGTGAGCAGTCGTCGGCCTCTGCCACCCCTTCCGGCTCTGTGGCAAATCCCGTTGAGAACATTTCCGGGAGCACATAAAGGTCAGAGTCTTCATTCTCATCCATCAGTGTCTCCGCATCACGCTGATTTTTCTTGGGATTACCCCAAACGATGTCGGTCTGCAGAATAGTTACTTTCATAAGAAATCCTCTTCTTTGGGACAAAACTACGAAATTATTTCCTGACTGCAAAACAATCCCCGACTTTATTGCAGGCGGATTTGGCTATTGAAATCTTCAGAGAATAGACACTCGATTAACTAACAACATAGCTTTCCTCCAAGACATAATAGACATGAGGATTATTTTCTGAAATACTAGTAAGAAGAGTTTTGCAGAGATATCTCATCTAGATAAATAAGACCTTCAAGTTCCCAAAGTTGAGTATGTGATATAAATTATTCCTTAATTGTTCCCTTAAAAAAACAAAAAATAGCTAATAATCAAGTGATTACTAGCCCTTCTTTGTAGCGGGGGTGGGACCCGAACCCACGACCTCCGGATTATGAATCCGACGCTCTAACCAGCTGAGCTATCCCGCCATCACCCATCGCCTGATGGAATTGCGGGTGCAAAGGTAACACTTAATTTTCAATTCTCCAAAGAAATAAGATGATTTTCTTTACCCATTCACAGAAAAAGTTCTTTGACAAGAGAATTTTCTCCTAATTAGAAATTAAAAATCTAAAAATCGGGGAGTTTCTTATATTTTTGTACTACTTTTGTAACTGATAATCCGCATGGCAATACGATAAAGGATTAAAATGTTTCGAATAAAGAAGTTAGACATCTTCATTCTCAGGCAGTTCCTGCTGCTCTTCATAGGTTCTTTCTTCGTCAGTTTGTTCGTACTGATGATGCAGTTCTTATGGATGTATGTAGATCAGCTGATTGGAAAAGGCCTCACGATAGATATTCTGGGACAGTTTTTCTGGTACATGAGTTTGATGATGGTACCCCAGGCCTTGCCATTGGCTTTGCTTCTATCTTCATTGATTTCTTTTGGGAACCTCGGGGAAAGCAGCGAGCTGACGGCCATCAAGGCGGCGGGAATTTCATTGATGCAGACTTTCCGTTCACTTATCGTATTCTCTGTTTGCATTATGCTCGTATCGTTTGTCTTCCAGAACAACATTGGCCCGAAGGCGAGTCAGAAGATAACACAGCTTTTGATTTCCATGAAACAGAAGAGCCCAGAACTCGAAATACCAGAAGGAATCTTTTATGACGGTATCCCAAATTGCAACATCTATGTGCAGAAAAAGGATTTGCAGACTGGCAAGTTGTATGGAATCATGATCTACCGGATGACCGGAAGCTACGAAGATCAAGCCATTATTCTTGCAGACTCAGGAATGTTACAGTCTACAGCGGAGAAGAAGCACCTCGTGCTAAGTCTCTATAGCGGTGAATGGTTTGAAAATATGCAGTCGTCAGAATTCGGGAATAGTGCTTCCGTACCTTATCGCCGCGAGTCCTTTGTCGCAAAAAAAATCATACTTGACTTTGACGGAGACTTCAACATGACTGATGCCTCCAGTCTCTCAAACAACTGGCGAGGGAAAAATCTACAACAATTGAGCAATGACATCGACTCGATGACCATCCATTATGACAGCATAGGGCGATCATATATGGCAAGTGCAAGGATTTCCTATTATCGTAAGGACAGCATTTCAAAAAAAGACTCCATGCAAGTCTTGAAAATCATAAAAAGCCAAAAGATAAACTTCGACTCACTTTTCGTCAAACAGACAGACACGGAAAAGCGAACCATTTTCAATACAGCCCTGTCCAAAGCACAGCAGGAAGTCATGGATTTGGAGTTCAAACAGTTGATAACCAGCGATGGAGACTGGCTTATTCGACGACACAAGATAGAGGAATGGAGTAAATTTACACTTGCCCTCTCTTGCCTGATATTCTTCTTCATTGGAGCACCTTTGGGTGCTATTATCCGAAAAGGCGGGCTGGGGGTGCCGATCATCGCTGCGGTACTCGTTTATATCGTATTCTACATTCTCGACAACACAGGATCCAAGATGGCGCGAGATAACATCTGGGCGATATGGTTCGGCAAGGCACTTGCCCCTGCCGTACTTATTCCCCTTGCGATATTCGTAACCTATAAGGCCAACAACGACTCCGTTGTCTTCAACTTCGACATCTGGAAAAACCTGTTCATGCGCATGATGGGTTTTCGTGTCAAGCGCCATGTCTATGGCAAGGAGGTAATTATACAAGACCCTGATTATACGGGGGATGCGGAGAAACTGAGCGATATCAGCTCCAGAATCGTAATCTATTCACAAAAGAAAAATCTCAAGGCGGCTCCGGATGTCATCAAGGTATTCTTCAGATACAATCCCGACCACGAGATAGAACATATCGGGAAAGAGTTAGAAACTATCATAGAGAACCTCTCGAATACACGCGACAAGGTAATACTCGCCGAGTTGAATACCTATCCCATTATCGCTACCAAGGCACATACCCGCCCATTCGAACGACAATGGATGAATGTGATAGCGGCAATCTGCGTCCCTGCCGGAATTTTCTTCTATTTCAGGATGTGGCGGTTTAGGCTAAGACTTCTTAAAGACCTGAGGGGCATCCGGCAAACCAACGCAAACATCATTTCAAGAATTGGCACCATCACCCAAGGGAACCTATAATATAATAAGGTATATAGATTAAAAAGCAAGTATAAAACAATGGAAGACTTCAAACTGAGTAGCATCGAAGATGCCGTAAAAGACTTCAAGGAAGGCAAGTTCGTAATCGTCGTTGACGACGAAGACCGCGAGAATGAGGGAGATCTCATCACTGCAGCCGAAATGATTACTCCAGAAAAAGTGAACTTCATGTTGAAGAACGCGCGTGGTGTGCTCTGTGCGCCCATCACGCTCAGCCGTTGCGAGGAATTAGACTTGCCACATCAAGTTGCGGACAACACTTCCGTCCTCGGTACACCTTTCACCGTTACCATCGACAAACTTGAAGGCTGTACTACAGGCGTTTCCACCCATGACCGCGCAGAAACTATAAAGGCTCTTGCCGATCCGAACTCAACCCCGCAGACTTTTGGCCGACCGGGACATATCAACCCTCTCTACGCACAAGACAATGGAGTGTTGAGGCGAAGCGGACATACCGAGGCCGCCATCGATCTCTGCAAGCTGGCCGGCCTTTACCCAGCCGGAGCCTTGATGGAAATTATGAATGAAGACGGAAGTATGGCCCGCATGCCTGAACTACAAAAGCTCGCACAAGAATGGGATCTGAAAATTATTACCATTAAGGACCTGATAGCCTATCGATTGAAGAAGGAGTCTATCATAGAAGTGGGTGAAGAGGTCGACATGCCCACTGAATATGGGCATTTCCATCTGATACCTTTCCGCCAGCAGAGTAACGGCATAGAGCATATGGCTCTCATAAAAGGAGACTGGAAAGAAGACGAGCCTATCCTCGTGCGTGTACATTCCTCATGTGCCACCGGCGATATTCTGGGAAGCCTTCGTTGCGACTGTGGCGAGCAGCTCCACAAGGCCATGCAGATGATAGAACAAGAAGGAAAAGGCGTAATCGTCTATATGCAGCAGGAGGGACGCGGAATCGGCCTGATGAATAAGATTGCCGCATACAAGCTTCAGGAGGAAGGCTACGACACCGTAGACGCGAATGTACATCTGGGTTTCAAGCCAGATGAGCGCGACTACGGCTGTGGCGCACAGATGTTGCGACGCCTCGGCGTCCACAAGATGCGCCTGATGACGAATAATCCTGTAAAGCGTGTAGGACTTGAGGCTTATGGCCTCGAAATCGTAGAGAATGTGCCCATCGAAATCATGCCTAATAAATATAATGAGCACTATCTGAAAACCAAGCGCGACAGAATGGGGCATTTTTTACATCTTAAATAATGTAATCCTGTTAAAAAGCTGGGCATTTTCTCAAATTATCGTAAGTATCTTTTCGTTTTTACGATAAAATGGTTACATTTGCAGAAAATTAGCAACTACACGATCATGCCCCAACTATCCGACAGACTGAATCGTCTTGCTTCTTCTGCAACCCTCGCGATGTCGCAGAAAAGTAGCGAGATGAAAGCTAATGGCATTGATGTCATCAATATGAGCGTCGGCGAACCAGACTTCAATACGCCTGATTATATCAAGAATGCAGCGAAGAAGGCCATCGACGAAAACTATTCCAAATATTCTCCGGTAGCGGGGTATGCCTCCTTAAGAGAGGCTATTGCGAGAAAGCTAAAGCGTGAAAATGACCTGAACTACACCCCCAGCGAGATTTTGGTTTCAAATGGGGCAAAGCAAAGCGTCTGCAATGCCATCCTTGCTCTTGTAAACGATGGAGACGAAGTTGTCATCCCGACTCCATATTGGGTAAGTTACCCACAAATGCTAAAACTTGCGGGAGGCATGCCCATATATGTGAATACTGGTTTTGAACAAAATTTCAAGATGTTACCCGAACAACTTGAGGCTGCCATCACTTCAAGGACAAAGATGGTAATCATCTGCTCCCCCAGCAATCCTACCGGCTCGGTCTATTCAAAAGAAGAATTGGAAGAATTAGCCAAGATCATAGCAAGCCATCAGGGACTATTCGTACTTTCCGATGAGATTTACGAGCACATCAGCTATATCGGGCACCACGAAAGCATCGCACAATTCCCGGGCATGAAAGAGCGCTCGATAATTGTTAACGGCGTCTCAAAGGCCTATGCCATGACAGGCTGGAGAATAGGATATCTCGCAGCTCCGGAATGGATCGTAAAAGGCTGCGCCAAGCTCCAGGGACAGTACACAAGCGGACCCTGTTCCGTAAGTCAGAAGGCAGCGGAAGCCGCATATACACTCGAGAAGGGATGCGTAGAGGATATGAGACTGGCCTTTCAGCACCGTCGTGATACCATTGTCAGCCTTGCAAAAAACATTCCCGGCCTTGAAGTCAATGAGCCAGCAGGAGCCTTCTATCTGTTTCCCAAGTGCAGCAGGTTCTATGGCAAGCACTTTGGCAACCGGGAAATTAAGGGTTCCAATGATCTTGCCATGTTCCTACTTGAAGTTGGACATGTCGCAACCGTAGGCGGTGAGGCCTTTGGAGACGACGAGTGCTTCAGGATGAGCTATGCCACAAGCGAAGAGAATATCTATGAGGCGCTGAGGAGAATTAAAGAAACACTGGCAAAGCTTGAGTAACATATACACCAAGGTTAACGCATAAACTTTTTTCTAAATTTATCGTTAAAACAAGTTAATTGCGCACATTCTTTGTGTTTAATTATTATCTTTGCTTACTGAATTGTGTCCTTCCGTCAAGTTGAGGCACATAACGAGACGAATTTTTATAATCAAATTTATTTATAACTAAAAATTAAAATTTCAACAATTATGGCAACTAACACAAAAACAGCTAGCCCTAAGAAGAACTCTGAGGGCTTTCAGGGAGTAAGAGGTGCATTCTGGATTATCGTAGTCTGCGCTATCATCGCTTTCACATTGTTCTTTACATGGTTCGGTAGCGCAAGCCATTTCGCTGACGAGTCTAAGACTTCTCCTATCGATGTCTGGGGAACAATCTTCAAAGGTGGTATCGTCGTTCCAGTTATCCATACCCTGTTGCTCACCGTTATCGCAATGGCTATTGAGCGCGCATTGGCTCTCCGCACAGCCTTCGGTAAAGGTGCACTCCCCAAATTCGTAGCAAATATCAAGGCTGCTTTGAACGAGAATGATTTTGCAAAGGCACAGCAGCTCTGCGACAAGCAGAAGGGTTCTGTCGCAAATGTAGTCCAGGCTTCTCTGAATGCCTACAAGGACATGGAGTCTGGCGCTAATGCCGCTCTTAAGAAGTCGCAGAAGGTTGCCAAGATTCAGCAGGCTCACGAGGAAGCTACTCAGCTTGAGATGCCTACTCTGACCATGAACTTGCCTATCATCGCTACGATCGTTACGCTGGGTACACTCACCGGACTTCTTGGTACTGTGGTTGGTATGATTCGCTCATTCTCTGCTTTGTCTGCAGGTGGTGGTGCTGACTCTGCCGCTCTTTCCCAGGGTATTTCCGAGGCCTTGATCAATACTGCCTTCGGTATCGGTACATCTTGGTGCGCAGTTGTAGCTTACAACTACTTCACCAACAAGGTTGATAAGTTGACATATGCCCTTGACGAGGTTGGTTATTCAATTGCTCAGACATACGAAGCAAACCACACGGAAGAGGCTTAATTTTTGCTAACCCTTTAAAATTTTATCGCTATGGGTAAAGTAAAAATTAAGAAGAGTGATGTCTGGATCGATATGACACCTATGTCGGATGTCATGACCCTGCTGCTTACCTTCTTCATGCTGACTTCTACATTCGTCAAGAATGAGCCAGTGAAGGTGAACACCCCGGGGTCTGTCTCTGAAATCAAGGTGCCTGAGAACGGAGTCCTCACTATATTGATCAGTCCAGAAAAGAATGCTGCCGGCCAGCCGACAGGCGAAGGTCAGGTGTTTATGCAGATTGACAATACTGACAACCTGGGAGCGACACTCAACGGTATGACTTCACAGTTTGGTGTATCTCTGGCTGCAAAGCAGCAAGAAGTATTCAAGTCTGAGTCTACTTTCGGTGTTCCCATGACCGAGCTGAGTAGTTATCTCGCAATGTCGACCCAGAATCGGCAGAAGACCCTTCCTACAAAGGGAATTCCTCTCGATTCCATTAAAGGCGGCATGAGCGAGTTTCAGCAGTGGGTCGACCAGGCGCGCAGAGCTAATCCCGACATCAAGATTGCCCTCAAGGCTGATGCCGCGACCCCTTATAAGACCGTTAAACGCGTAATGAACGAACTTCAAGACATGGATGAGTCTCATTATTATATGATTACTCAGTTAAAGCAGGAGAGCGAATAATATGGCAAAGAAAGAAAGCAAACAAAAGAAAATTACCGTTCGCGTAGACTTTACGCCCATGGTAGATATGCTGATGCTTCTTATCACATTCTTCATGCTCTGTACCACTTTGAGCAAACCTCAGACAATGGAGCTGACCATGCCGAGTAATGACAAAAACATCCAGGACGACATGAAAAACGAGACCAAGGCCTCGGAAACCATTACACTGTATGTTTGCGCTGATAATAAGCTTTATTATGGAGAGGGTATCCCTGAGTATAACAATCCTGCATGGATCAAGGAAACTACTTGGGGGAGTGCCAAGGATGGGCTTCGCACCAAACTTCGTGAGCACGCTACCGAGAACGGTACCCGCCCCGTAGAGCGTATCACCCTTGCCGTCAAGGAGTTACAGGCTGAAAAGGCCAAGAATCCGAAGATGTACCCCGACAGTATCTACCAGAAAGAACTCAACAAGTTGAAAGCTGGTGAACTTAAGGGAGGCGAGAAGATCCCAACGCTTACGGTTGTCATTAAGGCTACTGATAATGCATCATACAAGAATTTGGTAGATGCTCTCGATGAAATGCAGATTCTGAGTATTGGAACTTATGTCATTGATAAGATTAATCCTGACGACGAGAAATTGCTCAAGTCAAGAAATATCAAGATGTAATCGACGACTAAACTAAATAAGAAAAGAAATCATGGCAAAAATAGATCTTTACGATCCTAAATGGATTGAGATGGTGTTCGCCAACAAGAACAAGGATTACGGAGCCTACAAGCTGCGTAAGGGGACTTCCGGGCGTAACATCAAGGCTTTGACGATTTTAGTCGTTGCCGCTGCTATCATCGGCGCATTCTTAGTGATTAAGATCCAGGCAGACAAGGCGGCTGAAGAACGCCAGGCCTATATGGAAGCAATGGAACTCTCTAAATTGCAGGAACAGGCAAAGAAGAGGGAGAAAGTTGAAGAAATAAAGCCCAAGGTCCCACCCAAGAAGGAGATTCCTGTTGCGCGTGAGACCCAGAAGTTCACAGCACCTGTCATCAAGAAAGATGAGCTCGTTAAGGAAGACAACAAGCTGAAGGCCATGGACGACCTTGACAAGAAAGCTGCCGTTGGCGCAGAGACCCATGAGGGCTCTGACAGCCGTATCGTAGAAGCCGTCCGTACTGATGTCGCAGTTGCTACTCCTCCACCAGCTCCAAAGGAGGAAGTAACGCAGAAAGTATTTGATGTGGTAGAGCAGATGCCATCGTTCCCTGGTGGTCCCGGTGCTCTCATGTCATACTTGAGCAGCCACCTCCAATATCCGGTAGTGGCCCAGGAAAATGGCGTACAGGGACGCGTTGTCGTTTCATTCGTTGTTGAGCGCGACGGCTCTATCAGCGATGTGAAAATCGCCCGTTCCGTAGACCCTTCGCTCGACAAGGAAGCCGTGCGCGTGGTAAAAAGCATGCCGAAGTGGAATCCTGGAAAGCAGAACGGTTCTGCGGTACGCGTAAAGTATAATGTTCCTGTATCGTTTAAGTTGCAGAACTAATCACTTTATGAAAAAAAAACTATCTTACATATTCGTAGGATTAACAATAGCTGCCCTCCTCTCTTGCTCTTCAAAAGACAAGAGAGGAGGCAGAACTGATACTCCTACCTCCGGCACCATAAGCTTTTATGCCGATGAGAGTTTCAGTCCCATTATCGAAGAAGAGGTCGAGCAGTTTGAGTTCAAGTTTCCCAAGGCCGACCTTAAGCCGATATATACCGATGAGATAACAGGCCTGCAGAAGATAAAGGATCTACAGACCTGCCTGTTCATCACATCAAGAGGTCTGAAGCCAAGCGAAATCGCCTACCTGAAGACCAAAAGGCAAATTCCCGTCGTGTTTCCTATTGGATACGACGGTTTAGCTTTTATCGTTAACAAGAACAATAACGACACCTGCATCTCGGTGAAAGATGTGAAGCGTGTCCTCAGCGGGGAGGTTACTGACTGGAAGCAACTTTATCCGAAATCAAGGCTCGGAAAGATTGAAGTTGTCTTTGACAACAAGCAATCAGCCACCTTGCATTATGTGGTCGACTCCATTCTGGACGGCAAGCCCATCAACAGCGCTAACATCGTCGCCGCAAAGACCAGCAAGGATGTGATTGATTATATTGATCAGACTCCGAATGCTATTGGCGTGATTGGATCAAACTGGCTCAATGACCGCCGCGACACCACCAACACCACTTTCAAGAAGAATATCCATGTAATGTCTGTATCCTTGCGAGATGAAGCCAACGAGATGAACAGCTGGAAACCTTATCAGGCTTACCTGCTCGATGGGCGTTATCCGTTTGTACGAACATTATACTGCATAGTAGTAGATCCTCAGAAGGCACTCCCATGGAGTTTTGCCAATTATATTTCAAGTCCGGTCGGACAACTCATCATCTTCAAGTCGGGTCTACTCCCATACCGAGGTGATATTTCCATTAAGACGGTAAATGTGAAACGAAATTAAAAACAGGAAAGAGACTGCCCATTTCGGAAAAGAAAGATCCATCCTAAATTTAAGACAGGGCCCGATTCTTTGCGTCTGATGGGGAAGAAGAGTTAATAAACTGATTGTTAAACGACTTTAAAAACATGCGATTATGAAAACTATCAAATATTTATGCGTAGGAGCGTTGCTGTTGGCATCAGCTTCTACATTTGCACAAGATGTTAATTACAAGACCCTGTTGCAGCCTATTGCGAAAGAGTTGAAGGCAAGTCCTGGCAATTCTCTTGCGGCAAAGGATCTCGTTAAAAAGTATGCCAAGACATTCAAGAAAGACCCTGAAGCCTTGATTGCACTGGGTTACGAATTCTTCAATGCCAAGACTTATGACAAGGCCAACGAGTTTGCCGACCTCGTGCTTGCTAAAAACAAGGCCATGGGAGCCGCTTACATCCTCAAGGGTGATATCGCTGCCGTTCAGGATAATGGCGGCGATGCTTCCATGTGGTACGAGCAGGCCATGCGCATGGATCCGAAAAATGCCGAAGGTTATATAAAGTTTGCCAGCGTAAACCGGAAGGCTAACCCTGTAGAGGCAGAGAATGCCTGGAGAGAACTCAAGAAGCAGATTCCTGATTTTCCCGTAGAGGCAGAGGCCGCACACAATTTCTACATCACCGGCAATATGAATAAAGCCATCGAATACTTCGACAAGTGCGACATCAACAAGCTTGAGAAATATCGTCTCTCGGAGTTTGCCACGGCCGCTTACTATGCCGGCAACCAGAAAAAATCACTGGAAATCGCCAATTTCTCGGCCAACAAGTTTCCCAAGGAGATGGGATTCCAGCGCCAGGCAATGCGTGCCAACAACGAGCTTGGCAATTATCAGGATGCTCTTGCTAACGCACAGAAAATCTTGAACGACACTTGCAAGAAGACTTCCTTTGACTATAATAACTACGGACAGGCCCTCAAGGGTATCGGACAGTACGACAAGGCCATCGAGCAATATAACAAAGCACTGGAACTCGACCACAAGGATATCAAGCCGTTGCAATATATCTCCGAGGCCTATCAGGCTGCCGGCAATGAGGATAAAGCCCTCGAATACAACCAGATGTATATGGACAAAAACGAAAATGCCACTCCATCTGATTATGTCAAGCTGGCAAGCATCTATGTAGACAAGGCCAAGAAAGGCGATAATGCACAAGCCAATATCGCGCAGGCCAACAAGATTTACGAGACCGTCGTCTCCAAATTCCCCTCTATCGCAGGATGGATCTACAATCAGGCAGGCAACAATTCCTCGGATGCCGGCTTCGACGATCTCGGCGCATCTTATTATCAGAAGACCATCGACCTCTATGCCAACAAGGCCGACCGCGACGCCGACGAGACCCATTATCTCATTCAGGCATACCAGCTCATCGGCTACTATTACTGGGAAGTCAAGAAGAATCTCGAGGCAGCAAAGCCTTACTACGAGAAACTGATCATTCTTTCTCCTGACGACAAGAACGCGAAGGCCGCTCTTGCACCGGCAGAGGAGACCCCGGAAGCCGCAGGCAACGAATAAGGTAAATCCACAGGATACAGAATATCATCCCGAACTTTCTAATGAAGTTCGGGATTTTTTGCTTTTAACCGTTAGAAGCCTTGTAAAAGGCCGCTAACAGGCAAGCTTCTAACGGTCTTTTGCCCGCCTTTTAACGGCCTTTTACTTCCTTTCTAACAACCTTTTACAAGACCGGTCTTCATGAAAAGCGGTAAAAAGATTTAAGATTACCGAGATTCTGGTAACCGTAGATCCAGAATTTATTCCGATCTTTGTATTCGTAAAATTAGATATGAAAAAGTATGAAGCATTTTATCTTGGCACTCGCTGCATCGTTCGCCATCAGCTTGAGCGCCTGCTCACAAAGCAACAAAACAAAGGAGAATAATATGGAAGCAAAAACTTTAGTCGCCTACTTCTCTGCCACGGGAACCACGGCAGAAGTAGCCAAGACCCTGGCAACAGCAGCTGGAGCCGACCTCTACGAGATTCAGCCAGAACAGCCCTATACAGATGCCGATCTCGACTGGACTGACAAACAGAGCCGATCCAGCGTCGAGATGAACGACAGAGACTTCCGGCCGGCCATCAAGGGCAAGGTCGAGCATCTCGACAGCTATGGCACCGTATACATCGGATTTCCCATCTGGTGGTATACCGCACCGACCATCATCAATACTTTCATCGAGCAGAACTATCTGAAGGGCAAGAAGATTTTTCTTTTCGCCACCAGCGGTGGCAGCAATGTGAAGAAGGCCGAGAAAGAACTGAAGTCAGCATATCCCGAGCTCAACATCCAGGGCTCCAAACTTCTCAATCACCCGACTTCCGAAGAAATAAAGAAATTCGCGGAGGAGGGTAAATGAGGCTAAAAGAACTACTTGGCGTAATTCTCCTGGCAACCTCCGTTGCCGCCATGGCCGACGGCCGAATCGACACCACCACCTTCAAGCTCGACGATGTCGTCGTAACGGGTAGCCGCTATCAGACCAACATCCGACACCTCCCGATGACCATTTCCGTCATCAATCGGCAGAAGCTCACCGAGAACTATTACGACAATGTTCTCCCCTCTCTCACACAACAGGTGCCCGGGCTCTTCACCACCTCGCGCGGAATACTCGGCTACGGCGTGAGCACCGGGTCGGCCGGAGGCATCAAGGTGCGCGGCATCGGAGGCATGGCCAACCTTCTCGTGCTCATCGACGGACTGCCCCAGTATGCCGGTCTCTATGGTCATCCGGTGGCAGATGCCTGTCAGACCATGCTCGCCGAGCGCGTGGAAGTACTGCGCGGACCAGCCTCCACTATCTATGGCTCTAACGCCATGGGCGGCGTCGTGAATGTCGTTACCCGACAGATGAACGAAGACGGCGCGAACACCAATGTCAACATTCAGGGAGGCTCTTATGGAACTTTCGATGCGAATGTTACCAACCGCCTCCGCAGCGGTAAGTTTTCGAGCATTGCCGGAATCAACTACGGCCGTACCGACGGGCACCGTCTGAACTCCGAATTCGAGCAAACAAGCGGATTCCTCAAACTTGGTTATGATTTCACTCATCGCTGGACGCTGAGTGGAGACATAAATCTCACCTATTTTGAATCGTCCAATCCGGGCGAAACGAGTAATCCCTATATTGACAACGACATGATGATTATCCGGGGCGCCTCAGCCATCTCGCTCACCAACCACTACGAGAACACCTCAGGCGCGGCGCGTATATACTATAACTGGGGACACCACCATATCAACGACGGATACCACGAAGGAGGCTGTCCGCGTACCGCCTACTATCTGCACAATGACAAGATGGGCGGATTCTCACTTTATCAGAGCGCTTCATTGTTCAAAAACAATACGACAACCGCAGGCCTCGACTTCCAGCATTTCGGAGGCGAAGCCTGGAACAAGGCCATGAGCGATGGCAGGCGCACCGACATCACGCACCGCAGCGTGAATGAGATAGCGGGCTATGTGGACTTCCGCCAAGACCTTGCGGCATGGCTCACGCTCAATGCGGGACTACGCCTCGACCACCATTCCGTAGCCGGCAACGAATGGGTCCCCCAGGGAGGGCTCACTTTCCGGCTGCCCAAAGACGCCACCCTGCGCGCCATGGTCGGCAAGGGATTCCGCAACGCCACCCTGCGCGAGCTTTACATGTTCCGTCCGGCAAACGCGAACCTCGAGCCCGAACGCATGGTAAACTACGAGGTTTCCTATAAGCAGCGACTGCCGGAGGGACAGCTCAGCTATGGCATAAACCTCTTCTACCTGAAAGCCGACAACATGATTCAGACGCAGATGGTAGACGGCAGACCGCTGAATATAAACACCGGAGCCACCGAGAATACCGGACTGGAACTGGAAGCCGAGCTCCAAATCTATCCGTATTGGAGCGTAAACGGAAACTACAGTTTCCTGCACATGAGCAACCCGCAGCTTTCCGCCCCCGAACATAAGCTCTTCGTGGGAGCCAACTATCGCCGGAACCGATTTTCGGCCAACGGAGGACTGCAGTATATAGCAGGTCTTTACACCGCCACGGGTGCCAACGAGCATAAAGAAAACTTCTGGCTGCTCAACCTCACGGCACAGTATCGTGTGGCAAAAGGCCTCCACCTCTTCGCCAAGGGCGGAAACCTGCTGGCCCAGAAATATGAGACCGTATCAGGATTCCCCATGCCGAGAGCCACCTTCATGGGCGGACTGAACTGGAGTTTCTAATGCACTGCCAGCCTGGAAGCCCCGCTCCGGTAGCCCCCGGAAAGCTGCCGGAATGATTTGTAATAGCCTGTAAAAAGTAATCCTGATATTTTTTTCTACGATTCAGGTATGAGGAAATCATGGGATTTGGTGTAATTCCGCACCATGAAAACCCATTAAAAACAAGACAAGACAACATGAGAAGTTTTTTAAGAAGCGCCGCCCTCGCCGTATCAAGTCTCCTTATGGCAACGGCATGCAATGGCAACACTAAAACGGGGACAACGGAAAATCAAGCAGAAAGCAATATGAAAAAAGGCAAAATCTTAGTAGTCTACTTCTCGCATGCAGGAGAAAACTACAGCGTTGGAAACATCAAGGTCGGCAACACCAAGCTCGTAGCCGATGAGATTGCAAGGGTTACAGGGGCCGACACCTTCGAAATCGTAGCCGAAAAGAGCTACGACATGCCCTATAGTGCCCTTATCAAGCTCGCAAGGGAGGAGACCCGACAAGGCGAGCTGCCAGCCTTCAAAGGTAGTGTGGAGAACATCGAGCAGTACGATACCGTCTTCATTGGTGGCCCGATCTGGTGGGGCACCTACCCACGGGTGATGTTCACATTTTTCAAGAGCTACGATCTCAACGGCAAGACCATTATCCCGTTCACCACGCACGAAGGCAGCGGACTGGCCAACACCGTCGAGGACCTGAAGAAGAGCTATCCGAGCGCAAAGGTCGTGAACGCCTTCTCCATCTACGGACACGAGGCACAGAGCGACTTGAGCAAGGTGGACGAGTGGCTTGACAAACAGGGTTACACAAAATAAGAAGGACAAAAGATGAAAAAAGAAGTAGCGGTGCTCTTCGGAACGGGTTCTATCGGCCAGGCCATCATCCGTCGTGTAGGAGCGGGAAAGCATCTGGTATTGGCCGACTATAGTGCCGAGAACGCCAAGAGAGCGGGCAAGATGCTTGAGGACGCGGGGTTCGAGTGCTCCATCGTCGAGGCCGATCTCGGTTCCAAGGACGACATTCTCGCCGTCGTGGAGGAAGCCCTGAGCTGGGGCAAGGTGAAGAATATGGTCAACGCGGCCGGCGTGTCGCCCTCCTAGGCGCCGGTGGATGAGATTCTGCGTGTCGACATGTATGGCACGAGTGTACTCCTCGAAGAGTTCGGCAAAGTGATGGCCGACGGTGGATCGGGCGTCGTCATCTCCTCCCAGAGTGGACACCGCCTCCCTGCCCTGTCGCCCGAGCAGAACCATGCGCTGGCCACCTCTGCTCCCGAAGACCTGCTGAAACTCGACTTCATACAAGCCATCTCCGACACCCTGAAAGCCTATCAGTACAGCAAACGCTGCAATGTGCTCAAAGTGGCCTATGAGGCGGCGCGCTGGGGAAGGCGCGGGGCCACGGTCAACTCTATCTCTCCGGGCATCATCATCACGCCTTTGGCCAACGACGAGCTCCACGGCCCCCGCAAGGATGGTTATCTGAAGATGATTCAGGCAAGCCCTGCCGGTCGTGCGGGAACGCCCGACGAAGTGGGCGACTTGGCCGAGTTCCTGATGAGCAGCCGCGGCCGATTCATTTCCGGGACAGACATCCTCATCGACGGAGGCACCACCGCCAGCTATTGGTATGGCGACTTGCAGTATCTCAAGCCCACGCACTGAGCCTCCGGGCATCTTTCCCGCCTGCGCGGGAATGTCCGCAGGCCGATGAGATCGGCGAAGATCGACAACCAAAGAGGCTGCATCGAAAGGTCAAATCCGTAGTTCCCTGATTTCAATCCGAAAGGCGTAGGGGCGTGCTTGATCACGCTCCGCCCGGCAAGGGACATCGGTTCGTGCCGCTGACAACGGCCTATTTCTTCGCCACCTGCAGCTCTATCTTTCCGATAAAGATGCCATGCTTGCCGTTCTGGTCAATGGGCACGGGCTTCCCGTCCATGTTCTTCACATAGAGCAATTCCTTCAGATAAGTGTGGGAATGCCCTCCCAGCACCAGGTCGATATTCCTCGAGCCTGCCACCACCTGCTCATCGCCATCCTCGGGCTGCCCCACGCCGAGATGAGTAATGCAGATGACAAGATCGCATTTCTTCTTTTCCTTCAGCATGGTAGCCGTCTCCAGCGCCGTCCTCGTCGGGTCCAGATACTTCACGCCCTTGCACTTCGTAGCGTCCACAAGCCCGTCCATCTTCGGGTCGAGTGCAAAAACGCCAATCTTCACACCCTTCCGTCTCACGATGATATAGGGCTTCACGAGGCCTTCCATCGCCGTCCCCGTGAAGTCGTAGTTGGTGCAGAGAATCGGGAATTTGGCTTTCTTGAAGATGCGTGCCATGTTCTCGATGCCGAAATCAAACTCATGGTTGCCCACGGTAGCGGCCACATAGCCCATCCGATTCATCAATTCCACCTCCACATCGCCCTTGTAAAGGGTATAGTACGGCGATCCCTGCGAGAAGTCGCCGCTGTCGAAGAGCAGCAAGTCGGGATTTTTCCGCCGCTCTTCCTTGAGCATGGCAATGCGGCGCAGATAGCCTCCCCGCCCTGCCAGCATGGTGTCGGCAAGGTGCGGGTTCAGCGGCAGGATGCAGCTGTGGGTATCGTTGGTATGCAGTATGATTATCGTCTTTTGCGCCATCACAGCCATCGAGCAGAGGCAGAAGAGCGCTATCATATTCAGTTTTTTCATCATTTTTCCCTCCGTTTTCATTCTACTACGATTCGACCTTCCTTCTTCGCGTTGACGACCTTTCCCTGTCTCTGCATCTCACGGAAGTAGTCCATGATGATGAAGCGCACATTGTTCTCTGCGCCCTGCGGCGACACCAAGTCGGTCTTGGCCTTGAAGGCTTCCATGTGGTCATTTCCCTGGGCCACATAGTCGAGCGTGGCGACACGGTAAGACGCCTGCGGGTCTATCTCCTTTCCGTTCAGGCGAGCACGCCTGAGCTTTCCGTCCTTCGTGATGACTAGCTGCACACCGTGGCTCACGCCCTCGCCACCCCGCATGGCTATCTGCCCGAACAACTCCATCACCTTCTCGCCACTCAGCGTGAGCAGGCAGAGTTTGTTCTCAAACGGAGCCACCTCAAGCACATCTCCATAGGTAATCTTTCCCTTGACGAAGGCCGCGCGCATGCCTCCCATGTTATACACGGCGAAATCGGGTATCTCGTTAAACCTCTTCGAGCCCCAGACCAGAATATCGGCGAGCAGGTTCGAAAGGTCGCTCTCCGGCTGACCGACCGCCATATAATGGTCGATTTCTCCCACCACGGGGCTCATGATCGAGTCCACCGTATGCCTATAGGGAGCGAGAAAGGCGACAGCTGCGGCGTCGGGACTTGCGTCGTAGCGCTGGTCGATGAGTATTCTGGAGCGCTCGACGCCTTTCAGTACATAATGGGAACGGCACGACGAGCATGCGAGAAGCATCCCGAGCATTGCCGTTAGAATGGTATTTTTCTTCATATCAGAAAATGTTTCTTGCTGCAAAGATAGTCATAATTTGGCAATTCACAAAAGGTGCGTCGCGGTAAATCTTCACTTTTCCCCTAAAACATTTGGCCGGAAGACAAAAAAATAGTAACTTTGCACCGCTTTTCGGCTTAACCGCTGGTTGATGGAAGAGTCATTACGCCATGTTGAGTTGGAACGACAAACAAATTTAATTTAAACATACAATGGATTTAATTAAAGTTGCTGAAGAAGCATTTGCAACCGGCAAGCAGGTCCCGGAGTTCAAAGCCGGAGACACCGTAACTGTCGCTTACAAAATCGTCGAGGGTACCAAGGAGCGTATCCAGCTCTATCGTGGCGTAGTAATCAAGATATGCGGCCACGGCGAGAAGAAGCGTTTCACCGTCCGCAAGATGTCCGGAACCGTAGGCGTAGAGCGTATCTTCCCTATGGAGTCGCCCAACATAGACAGCATTGAGGTTAACAAGCGCGGTAAGGTTCGTCGTGCGAAGCTCTACTATCTGCGCAAGCTCACCGGTAAGGCTGCCCGCATCAAGGAGAAGAGAACCATTTCAGCAGAGTAGTTTCCTGCTTTTTTCGGAAAGAAATAGAGAGAGGTGTCCCCGGCAGGAGGCACCTCTCTTTAGTTTCCCTATCGCCGGCGGAAACGACGGAAGCTCCGTTCCGCAGACATGGAAACCGCCTCTTGTAGACGCAGAAGCCAGCTTCCATAAGCACAAAAGCAACTTCTTGTCTTTGTTTCAACAGCTGAAACTCCGAGTTTCAGTTACTGAAACACTTTCCGAAAGCCATGTCCAATCCCGCCGGAGACGATAAATTTGCGCAACAAATGCCACTTTCAGGGGGCAAAAAGATCGGGAATGCTTGCACGGGCAGCTACTTTTGAGTATCTTTGTGGAAAACTACATTATCATGAGACATCTATTCAAAGGCCTCTTCCTGACGGCCATGACGGTTTGTGCCACCACCGCAAGCGGGCAGGTTATCAAGGTGAACGATGTGTTCGAGCCACTCCCCGACGGACAAGTCCAGCTCACCAACTATTTCCAGAACGACATTCTGAACAGCATAGAACACTGGAACAAGGGCGTGGTGCCTTACAGGAAACTCATGGAGTTCTATGTAAAAGGCGCGCCGATCTTCGCTCTCGGCGAGATGTGGGCTAAGGCCGTGCGCAGCGGTTCGATGCTTTATGGATACACACACGACGCCGATCTGAAAGCCATTCTCGAACAGACGGTCGAAGAAGTGTTCGGAGTGGTGCGCAGCAACGGTACCATTGCCACCGTCCCCCCCGACAAGCAGCCCTACGGCAAGGGAGGAGACATGTGGGAACGAAAGTATGTCTTGCTCGGTCTAAGCCAGTATTATGCCCATGTGAAGCAGGATCCACGCGTCCTGAAGCTCATGATCGACGAGGCCAACAGCATTGTCGACCAGATAGGCTATGCGCCAAAGACCCGCATGACCACGCAGGGCTGGAGCCACAACGGCATCGAGTCGTTCACCGTCATGGAACCGATGATGCGCATGTATCAGCTCACGGGCGACAAGAAATACCTCGACTTCTGCACTTATCTGGTCAAGGAGGGTGGATGCAAGGGCGCCGACCTGTTTCAGGAAGCCTGCGACAATGTGTTGCCGCGCAAGATGGGAGCCGGTTATCCCAAGGCCTACGAGATGCTTTCTCTCTTTGAGGGAGCCGTGGAATACTATCGCTGTACGGGCGACGAGCGCATCCGCACGGCCTTCATGAACCTCTTCGAGAACATCAAGAAGCGGGAGATCACCCTCATCGGAAACGGTGGAGCCGACCAGCCCTACTATCCGAAATGGAAGGGTGAGGCATGGGACGACACCGCCCTGGAGCAGACCAATCCCAACATCAAGCGGATGATGGAGACCTGCGCGGGCGTTACCTGGATGAAGCTCTGCAGCCAGATATTGCGCATCACGGGCGACCCGTCGGCCGTGGAGTATATCGAGAAATACATCTACAACGGACTCCTCGGAGCCATGAAGCCGGGAGGCGACGGATTCAGCTATGTGAACCTGCTCAATGGGCGCAAGGTTACCGACTCGGGATGGGGCACGAACATCGACGGACTGTCTGTTACCTGCTGCAACTTGAGCGGCCCGATGGGGCTGGCCTATATTCCCTTCGTGGCGGTCATGCAAGGAAAAGAGGGACCCGTGATAAACCTCTACAACGCCGCCGGCATCACGGCCAAGACCGCAAAAGGCAGGGAAGTGAAGTTTCTCATCACCTCCGAATTCCCATATTGTAATAAGGTGTCGATAAAACTCACAAAACTGAAGGGCGAGAGATTCACCTTCCGGCTCCATATTCCCGCATGGAGCAAAGACACGAAAGTGAGTGTCAACGGCCGTCCTGTAGAGAATGCCGTGGCGGGGAAATATCTCGCCATCAACCGCAAATGGGAAAAAGGCGACCGGATAGAGCTTGTCCTCGACATGAAGGCAAGGCTCGTGGAAGCTCCTCACGGCAGCAATCCCGCAGGATGGAACTGTGAAGCCGTAACCTACGGCCCCATAGTGCTTGCCCGCGACGAGAACATAGACCCCGACTACAATAAGCCCATCAGGATAAAGGCCGATGCCAACGGCGAAGTGAAGCTCACGCCCGTCAAGCCGCAGAAGCCCGGCACACGCATGGAATTCCTCGTACCTACGACCACAGGCAACATCCACATGGTGGACTATTCGTCGGTAGACGGATGGAAGGGAAAGCAAATCTGCACCTGGATGCCCAAAGAATAAAGACAAGGACAAAATAAAAAGCCTCATTTGAGAATCATCCGACTCTAATGAGGCTTTTTCTTTCATGTTCGCTGAAGCGCGGAAGTTTAACGGCTAAGCCTTCTTAGACTTCTCATCTTCATAATTCAGCGAGGCATCTCCCTCCCCACGGAGGGCTTCCTGGAGGTCGTTCCATGTCTGGAAACCCGTCAGCAAGGCCAGCCGGTCGAGCGTTTCGCTTGACAGATGCTTGTGATTTCTCACCCAACACCATAGCTTGCGGGCATCAAGATGCTTACCAAACTCATGCTCCAACTCATCCACGAACCTCATAAACTCATGTCTCATAAACGATGAACCTTGAAAATCTACCGCAAAAATACGAAAAATATTCGTTGGTCGCATCGCTTCTCCACATATTTTTTTAGGAAGTCAGAAATGCGAGAGGTCAATCCTCATCAAAAAAGAAGGAATGACTCTTGGCACCGGAAACACCCGGCCCGCTGCCGTCGTCTTCCTTTATGTCTCCCTGTTTTGGCCATTGTGAGTCCGGGCCACCGATATGATATCCCTCTTTCTGGCCCGAGGCGGCCATCAGATCCTCGCCGCTCTCCACAAAAACAACGAAGCTTTCGGGGGCAATATATTTCTTTTCCATCTTTTTCCTTTCCTTAATTAACGAATTACTATTTTCCTGCCATTCACGATATAGATGCCTTGTGGCAACCCGTCAAGTCCCGCAGACTCCTTGCGCACCAACTGGCCGAAGACACTGTAGACATTGCCCGCGCTCCTTCCGGAAGATGGCAACACTCCCGCAAAACCCGACTCGATACCCGTGGTGGTCCCGTTGGGCTCGTCATAGAATACTCCCTTGGCATGGGTGATGCCGTTATCACGACTAACCCTGATGACAGCCGAAGTAGGGGTGAACTTTGCATTATCACGATTAGCTTTATAAAAGCCGTTGCTCCAGCGGGGATCCGTGCCTGAATAGTAATAGTAACCAGAGCGCGGCACATACACATCCTTCGCATAGTTGCCGATGAAGGTATAGCTTACGCCTTTCTCGTCTACCTTGGTTACGGCCTCCCCTTCCAGCTCATCCTTAAACTGGTCGGGATTCGTGGTCTCTTCAAACTGCACTCCTATGATCATAATGCTCTTCGCCTTGTGCAGTCCGGGATGAATCATGTATGGATGATGGGCCTTCATCGAGGTTACCGGCTCGCTGAAGCTCAATGTCAGGCAGTCGTTGCCCTCGCCGTCCTGCACGATTCTTGCCCCTGAAAACTCGCATACTTCCGTGGTATTGCCGAAAGCCATGCCTATTTCTACGGCGCTCAGGTCGAAAGGATAGCAGACAGAATACCACTTCCCATCCACCAGCCGGTCGTCCTCATATATATGAGTGATGGGTTTCCCGAGCATGAAGTTCCACCAACCGGCATACTCGCCGCCCTTGCCGTCGAAATAGTTGTCGGCCATCACGGGCAGTTTGTTGCCTTTCTCGTCCTTGACCCACTTATTGTTATAGTCAGGATATTCCGTCTGCTGACTATATTCAGGAGTCCCGATAAGGCGGATATACTTGTTCACATAGGTCTCATAGGCCTCTTTCGGGTAATGCAGGAAGAGATATTTTCCCGTCTGGGTGCTGAATTTGTCGATGGAAACAGTCTCTCCATTGCCTGCCCCCGCATACGAATAGCCGTAGGTCATGTTGGTGGGAGCAAAGGCCTGGTTGGCACATTTGGTGTTTTTACCTAACACATACACATCTGTAAGGCCCGTACAGTTATCAAAGGCCAACTGCTCTATCTGCTCCACGCTCGGCGGAATTACGATCTTCGTGAGCCCAGTACAGTTGGCAAAAGCCTCTCTCTGAATCGTCTTCAGCGAATTGGGCAAGCGTATGGAGGTTAGATTGGAGCAGGCTCCGAAGGCTTCTACGCCAATATCGACAAGAGTTTCCGGAAGCACAACATCCTTGAGGCCGGTGCATCCATTGAAGGCAGAGCCGTCGATGCGCGTTACCCCATAGAGGAAATCTAGAGACTCGAGGTTGGAGCATTGGTCGAAAGCGTTCTGTCCGATGCGCTTCACACTCGTGCCTATCACTACTTCTCTGATCGACTTGATGCCGGAAAAAGCGCCGTTGGCGATCACCGTCTTCGCCTCTGTTCCTTCCCCGACATTCGGAAATACGATTTTGGTCCATTTCGTGTGATCGTCCAGCGTGCCTTGAGGGAACGACTCCAGAGACCTGGGCAGCGTGAGCGTGCCCAGAGTGCCGCCGTTGTTCAGGTTTTGGGAGTTTCTGAGGTGGATGATGTCCGCGCTATTGGCAAGATTCACATCACTCATATCCAAGTCGGTCATCATGCTGAACTGGGGCGTCGACCAGTCCTGCCCCAGGAAATCCTTGACATCAGAAGTGGCGAGGCTCACTCCTGCCGCCGTAACCAGCTTCACCCTGGTGGCCGCCCGTTGCTCGTCGCTGAAATTCGACGAGGCAAGGTCGCCCGGCGCATTTACCGTAATTACCAGCACATTGCCCTCTTTGGCAACAGTAGGAGCGGCCTTGACGGTTATCGCCATCAAGCAAAGCACTCCTAACATGTAGATTTTTCTCATTTGTCTATCCAAATTTTATTATTATAAATTATATCATTAATTATCAATTACATCGAAAGTAACTATCAATTGCCAATCAAGGACGGGGAACCGCCCATACACCAAAAAATATGAAATGCTATAGATTACAACCTATTTTCTTGTTCAACTCTCCACATGAGTTCCCCCACCTTATCCGAAATGGCGACATGGGCGAGTAGCTAATATCGTGCGCAAAGGTAGCCAGAATATCTTTCATCAGCAACCGTTTATAGATATTTAACTATGTTCTCCCGCATTCTAACCTTTCAAAATACAATTAAAGCATTTTTACGCATATCTTTTTCCATTCTTTTTAGTATCTTTGCAGACATTAAAAGATAATCTTCAACCCACATGAAAGAGTTTTCCCTTAAGTACGGATGTAACCCGAATCAGAAACCCTCACGGATTTTCATGGAAGAGGGTGAACTTCCCATTCAGATTCTCTGCGGTCGCCCCGGATATATCAACTTCCTCGACGCCCTCAACTCATGGCAACTTGTGAAAGAGCTGAAGGCTGCCACGGGCTTTCCCGCAGCCGCCTCGTTCAAACATGTGAGCCCGGCAGGAGCCGCGATAGGACTTCCCTTGAGCGACACACTTAGGAAAATCTACTTCGTAGACGACATAGACTTCGAGCTTACGCCCATAGCCAATGCCTATGCCCGTGCCCGTGGAGCCGACCGCATGTGTTCGTATGGCGATTTCGTGGCACTCTCTGACACCTGCGACAAAGCCACTGCCCTGCTCATCAAGCGGGAAGTGAGCGACGGCGTGATAGCCCCGGACTTTACCCCCGAAGCCCTTGAGATCTTGAAGGAGAAGCGCAAAGGAACCTATAATGTCATCAAAATCGACCCGGAATACAAGCCCGCCCCCATCGAGCGCAAGCAGGTGTTCGGCATAACCTTTGAACAAGGGCGCAATGAAGTCTGTCTCGACGACGATGCCTTGTTTGAAGATGTTCCCACGCAAAACAAGACCTTTACCCCGGAAGCTAAGCGCGACCTCATCATCAGCCTTATCACGCTGAAGTATACACAGAGTAACTCCGTGTGCTATGTAAAGGATGGACAGGCCATCGGCATAGGAGCCGGACAGCAGAGCCGCATCCATTGCACCCGCCTTGCCGGCAACAAGGCCGACATATGGTGGCTGCGCCAGAACCCGAAGGTCATGGCCCTGCCTTTCAAGCCGGGCATCCGCCGTGCCGACCGAGACAACACCATCGACCTCTATATCGGCGATGAGAGCGAGGATATATTGCGGGAGGGCACATGGCAGCAATTCTTCACCGAGAAGCCGGAACCTCTGACCACGGAGGAGAAGAAAACTTGGATAGCCCAAAACACGGATGTGGCCCTCGGCAGCGATGCCTTCTTCCCGTTCGGCGACAATATCGAGCGCGCCCATAAGAGTGGCGTGAAATACATCGCACAGGCCGGCGGCTCCATCCGCGACGACCATGTCATCGACACCTGCGACAAATACGGCATCGCCATGGCGTTCACCCATGTAAGACTCTTCCATCACTAATGTAGGCGGAAACAGATGCTCAAAATGTAAACAATGCCGAGGCTAAGGGACATCAGCGCGACATCGACATGGGCTATGATACGGACGATGGGCGAGAATTTCTCACCCACGAGCTGAAAGGGACTTCCGCTGACGACGGGAATGCCTATTCCAGCAAGTGGGACTACCTTTGTGTGGATGCCTATAATTCAACAAACCTTGACATGGGACTTTCACTTGCCTTCGCCTATCACTCACTCATGGCCTGGCGAATATTCTTCGACGACGACTTTACCCGTAAACATTACTACATCGCATACTATCCCACGGAATTCAGGAACAAAGCCGCGCATAGGCTGACCGTCGAAGGCCGGCCTGTCAAAGCTGTCGACTATATCCATCCGAATACGACCGTCATGAAGAAAGAAATGTTGTCCTTCACCCTGGGAGGGGCTTTCAGCATCTCATTCTGACGAGCTATGGCCAGACCTAAGCCAGACCTCTCCATTTCAATTTGACTAAATTCCGTGTTTCGTTCGCAAATTCTTCGTGTTTCTCAAGATTCCGTTATATCTTTGCAACAACATTCCCTGAAACCATTCAGACGAAGGAAAATGCTTCAGACTATGGATACAGGCCGTTCCAAGGTCCTTTGCCAACTCTCACAGGAGGACGCGAAATCTCCCATGGAGATGATCATTAACAAGACTTCATACTATTGAACATGAACGAAATAGACGACATTATCGAAAGTGGCATCGTCTTCAAGGGGGCACCGAAAGGAGGCTCCAAGGACAAAAAGGTAAAGACCAAGGCCAAGAAAAAGAAGTATATCACGGGTGCACACGGCTCCGGATCCGCACGGCAGAAAGCCAAATATCGGGAACAGCGTGCCAACCGGCACAAGGGGAAATAAGGAGTGCGTTCGCACTTACTGCCCTATATGCGGTAATAGGCGGTGGAGACGCTATTCCTTAATGACTGCTTGCCACAAAAATAGCGGCTACCTTTGTTGAAGATTGCCGCTACTTATTTTATTTCCCTTATCTGATTCCTTTCTTAAAAGCCTACTTCTCCGCCTTGACAATTCCTCCTTTAATAACTAAGGTGTGGGAACGGAGCTGCTTCGTCGCATGGTTAAAGAGCTGTGCAGGATTGAAACGCTTCCCCTTGAACACGGTCTCAAAATGCAGATGAGGCGTTGTGGCACGCCCCGTGCGACCCGTCAGGCCGACGACTTCACCCGCCTTTACCTTCTGACCCTTCTTCACATAGTTGCGCGACTGATGACTATAGTGAGTCTCCAGCCCGTTAGGATGCTTGATAATGATATAATTTCCATACCCGTAATACGGTCTGGACATGGTTACCTCACCGTCAAAAGCGGCATAAATCTTATCATTGGGTTTTGTCTTCAGGTCTACACCTGTATGCATGCAGCGGCCACGACGGCCGTAATCGCTGATCACCTTGCATCCCGGCAACGGATAAGCCCATTCTTGCTCCTTCAGTTTCCGGAGGTCGAGACGGTTCGTCGCATTGGGATTCGATGCCGTATATCCCTTCTCCTCGATTTTCTCCTTCCTGGAAACAGCGACAGCTATGCGGTTTCCCGACCTTCGAAAGACCACTTCCTGCTTACGAAGCCGATGGCTGGCAAGCTCTATCAGGGTCTCTGGATTGATGCGGCCACCATTCACCATAATGGCAAATGTGCAGTAGGCTCGTCCTTCCCGACCTCCCACAAGGGCAACAGACTGCCCTGCCTTGACACTCTGCCCTACCTTTACAAGATTCTCACCATTATCTCCATAGACCGTTTCCAAGCCGTTGGAATGGCGGATCACGATGACATTGCCCAACTTTCCGTCCTTACGGGAAAGGCGGACAACTCCGTCGAACATCGCCTTTACGACATCTCCTTTCTTCGTGGTAATCTTCAGATTGGCGTTCCCGTCCGCAAGTTCAGCCTTTCCCACGGGAAGCGGGAAACTGTATTCACTGTTTTTAAGACTGCCGAAATCGACGCTGAAAGCATTGGAACGGATGAAAAGCCCCGGCGTTTCAATACTGATCTGCTGTTGCTCCGCCGGCGTGAAGGTATCCTTTACCGGCGCAAACGACGACATCATCACGACGACCACGCCGCAGACCAGGAGATTTCTTATTTTCTTTCTTTTCTTCATTTCAGGTTCCGGGTTTGCGCCCTATCTAATCATAATCGCAGTAAAAATTCTCCCCGACGCAATACCTAACCGGCGGGCAGAGAAATAATCATCAACTTGAGAGTAGGTGCACACATTTGCCATCTGGATATTCTGTGGGCTCACTCCCGTATCTATCAACTGAATACGGCAACACTCCGGCAGGTTGATATGCCATTTTTCATATTTTCTGGCCATATGAGACATGTCAAACCCCGTACTGGCAAATTCGTCATATACCTCATCTCCCACCTCGAAGTTCTCGAGCGAGATGCCCGGACCGACCACGGCCCTGAGTTTGTGAACATCGGTATGAAATTGCCTGCCCATCTCCCGGACGGCTTTCGCCACGATGCCCTTTACAGTTCCCCGCCATCCTGAATGCACCGCACCAACGGCATGATGTTCCTCGTCATAAAGCAAGACAGGAATGCAATCGGCTGTCGACACCCCGATGCAGACTCCCCGCATATCGGTCAGCATACCGTCGACCCCATCGAGCGATGCCCGTCTCTGTTCCGTACTCAGGAGAAAGAAGTCGGGCACAATTCCATAGATACCCGTCCCATGGGTCTGATGTGGCAAGACAATGTGATCTGGCTGGATTCCAAGCTCGTTCGCAAGGGCTTCCCTGTTCTCGCTGACAGCCTCTGGGGTATCGCCACAATAGGGATTGATGTTGAATTCGCCATAGCTGTCCTTACTCACGCCGCCATGCCGGGTCGTGGAAAACGCTACTACACCTCCACCTATATTATAATAAGTCAGCCGGGGCCTAAGCATCTGCCCCGTCCTCCTCGTACTCGAAATCGTCAAGATCTTCTATCTCATCCTCGTCGATGAACTCTATCGTCCCGTCTTCACCCTCATCACGCAGCTCCGCCACAAAGCTTCCCATGTCCTTGTCGCGGTGCACGAGCGTGTCTTCAGCCGTGATTTCCCACAATTTATTACTCTCGCTGTTCAGCTCTTTCCAAAGAATATCCTTGAGTAGACTCAATCCTTTTCCGGTTACCGACGAGATGAAGACGACGGGCAAATCTGTCGGAAGCGTCTCCCGAAGCATCTCTACCAGTTCGTCATCCAGCAAGTCGCACTTCGTAACGGCAAGCACACGGTGCTTGTCGAGCATTTCCGGATTGAATTTCTCCAGCTCGTTGAGCAGGATTTCATATTCTCTCTTGATATCGTCCGTATCACCTGGCACCATGAAGAGTAGCAGCGAGTTGCGCTCTATATGCCGCAGGAAGCGGAGACCAAGCCCCTTTCCCTCGCTCGCTCCTTCGATAATGCCCGGAATATCGGCCATGACAAACGACTGGCGGTCGTGATACGCGACAATACCCAGCGATGGCTCGAGCGTCGTAAAGGGATAGTTGGCTATCCTGGGGCGTGCGCTCGACAGCGTCGAAAGCAGCGTCGACTTCCCCGCATTGGGGAATCCCACGAGACCCACATCGGCCAGAAGCTTCAGTTCCAGTATGACGGTCATTTCCTCCATGGGCTCTCCGGGCTGCGCATAACGGGGCGCCTGGTTGGTTGCCGTACGGAATTGGAAGTTACCCAGGCCGCCTCGGCCTCCTTTCAAGAGCACCACTTCCTGCCCGTCATAGGTAACATCACAGAGATATTTGCCGGTCTCGGCATTATACACCACCGTACCGCACGGCACATCGATATACTGGTCTTTGCCGTCGGTGCCGTGGCGCTTGTCGCGGGCACCGTTTCCTCCGTGCTCCGCATACACATGGCGCTGGTATTTCAGATGGAGCAAAGTCCAATAGTTGTGATTTCCACGAAGGATGACACTTCCCCCATGACCACCGTCGCCACCGTCAGGTCCGCCGTTCGGCTGATACTTTATATGGCGCAGATGCATCGAACCTCTGCCTCCCTTGCCGGATCGGCAGTAGATTTTCACATAATCTACGAAATTGGATTCTGCCATTCCATCAGGATTCTTACAGGTGATCGATTACATGGCGGATGTCGCCGAAGATGCGGTCGAGTTCCCCAAAGCCATCTATATGATAATGGATGCCTTCCTTCCCATACCACTTTATGAGAGGGGAGGTCTGGCTATGGTAGACATTCAGACGCTTCTTGATGGTCTCCTCGTTGTCGTCGGTTCGGCCACTCTGCTGCCCACGGAGCACCAGACGCTTCATCAGCTCTTCCTCGGGGACATCAAGCTCAATCATGGCTGCCACCTTGTGCCCACGCTTCGCCAGCATCTTCTTCAATGCCTCGGCCTGGGGAATCGTGCGGGGAAAGCCGTCGAAGATGACGCCCTCGTGCTCCTTGCCGAAACCGTCGTAGACGCTGGCAAGGATGTCAATCATCAACTCATCGGGAATGAGCTGTCCCTGGTCGATATATCCCTTGGCCGTCTTGCCAAGTTCCGTCCCGTTCTTAATCTCACCGCGCAGCACATCCCCCGTGGAGATATGCCCGAAACCATATTGAGCAATCATCTTATCGCTCTGCGTGCCTTTGCCTGATCCCGGCGCACCGAAAATAACTATATTCTTCATCATCTTATTCTATGATTCTGTAAATATCTCTTAAATTGCGCCCCTGCTGATCATAGTCGAGCCCATAGCCCACGATGAAGTCGTTGGGAATCTCCATGGCGGCATACTCTATATCCAACGACACCTGAAGCTTGTCGGGCTTGACGAGCAGCGAGCATATGTGCAGCGAGGCCGGCTCACGCGTGCCCAGAGTCTCCAACATGCGTTTCATGGTCAGACCGGTATCCACAATATCCTCTACAATCACCACATGACGGCCATGAAGCTCCTCGGTAACACCGAAAACCTCCTTTACCTCTCCCGTAGAAGCCGTTCCCTGATAGGAGGCGAGCTTCACAAACGAGATTTCGGAGGGAATCGTGATGTAGCGCATCAGGTCGGCTGCAAACACAAAAGAGCCGTTCAGCACGGCAAGGAACAAAGGGTTCTTTCCATCCATATCCCTGTTCAGTTTCTCCGCAACGGCCTTGACGCGCTGCTGAATCTCACTTTCAGGGATAAAAGTCTTAAAGGTTTTGTCCTTAATTTTAACAATGCTCATAAGGCAATTTTAAATATATTTGTTGCAAAATTACAAAAAATATGCCAAACATGCATGATTGTTTAGTATTAATTTCGTATTTTTGCAGAGACATGAAGATTTTCACAGGTGCTCAAATACGCGAGCAGGACAAATATACGATGGAGCATGAGCCGATCCGGGGGATTGACTTAATGGAGCGTGCGGCAAAAGCCATCACCTTTGCCATCTGCTCTGAATGGACCAGACAGACACCTGTCATCGTTTTTGCCGGTCCGGGAAACAATGGCGGCGACGCCCTTGCCGTTGCACGCCAGATGGCGGAACAGGGATACAAAGTCTGCGTCTATCTCTTCAATATCCACGATCGCCTCTCCGAAGACTGTGAAATCAATCGGCAAAGACTTATAGACAACAAGAAGATCAGCGTCTTCAAGGAAATCAAGGTAGACTTCGACCCTCCGAAACTCGATGCGAGCACACTCGTTGTCGACGGCCTTTCCGGCTCTGGACTGAACAAGCCGCTGGCCGGTGGGTTTGCCTCTCTGGTAAAATACATCAACCAGAGTCCCTCAAAAGTCGTAAGCATCGACCTCCCGTCAGGGCTGATGACCGAGGACAACACCTACAACATCCGAGCAAACATCATCCGGGCCGACCTCACCCTGACGCTCCAACAGAAGAAGCTGGCCATGCTCCTGGCTGACAACCAGGCCTACATCGGCAAGGTAAAAGTGCTTGATATCCGACTTTCGGAAGATTTTACAAAAAAAACCGATGCCCCTTATTACATTCAGGAGGAAGACGATATCCGCCCAATGCTAATGCCCCGCGACGACTTTGCCCACAAGGGAACAATGGGCAGTGCTCTCATCATTGCCGGCAGCTATGGCATGTCGGGAGCCTCGGTGCTGGCCACGCGCGCCTGCCTGCGCTCCGGGGCGGGCAAGGCGACAGTGCACACGCCCAAGAAAAACTACGGCATCATGCAGATCACCGTTCCGGAGGCGGTGATGCAGATGGACCGAGAGGAGACTTACTTCTCCGAACCTGTAGATACCGACGACTTCGACGCCCTTGCCATAGGGCCCGGACTCGGTCATCACGAAAACACCGCCATCGCCATGATTGCCCAGCTGCGACGCACGCAATGCCCGATCGTTGCCGATGCCGACGCGCTGAATATCCTCTCCAACCATCGTGCGTGGATGCAGCAGTTGCCCAAGGGCATCATATTGACGCCGCATCCCAAGGAGTTAGACCGCCTCTCCGGCAACACCAGCAACGGATGCTACGAACGGCTGATGAAAGCCCGCGACCTGGCAGAGCACCTCCAGGGATACATCATCTTGAAGGGACACTTCTCGGCCTTATGCCTGCCCGATGGAAAAATCATCTTCAACCCGACGGGCAACTCCGGCATGGCAACGGCGGGGAGCGGAGATGTGCTCACGGGCATCATCTGCGGGCTGCTCGCCCGTGGCCATAAACAGAAGGAGGCGTGCCAGCTGGGCATGTACCTGCACGGTATGGCCGGCGACCTGGCAATCAAGGAGACGGGAAAGGAAAGCCTCATTGCAAGCGACCTTATCGACTATCTGCCACAAGCCTTCAAGCGACTGAACGACTAAACAATAAGACAGAAAATGAAAAAGATATTCCTCACCCTTACGGGACTATGCTTCCTCTTAAACATACAGGCGCAGCAGCCTGTAGCAGGCACCACCTATTACCTTCCGAAGACCGTCCTGAGGTTCTCGTTCCTAATAGAAAAGACCACCTACACGCCCGGCCAGTTCGCCGCTTACTCCGGCAAATACCTCAAGAAAATGGATGTGCGGCTGGAGCCTTCCACCACCTATCGCATCGCGGCCATCCGCATGACCCCCACGGCCATGCCGGATTCTGCCAAGCAATATACCTTGACACTTGACAAGAAACTCAGCATCACGGAGATTGACAGAGACCCCAGCGGCATCCTGCTGGCCATCAACGCAAAGGGGAAAAGCATCGTGGAACCGGAAGCCTTCAGGCCCGTTCCCCAGAAGCCGTTGCCCAATCCGCGCAACTACATGAACGAGGACATCCTCACGGCGGGAAGTACGGCCAAGATGGCAGAACTCTGCGCGCAGGACATCTACGAGATTCGCGACAGCCGCGCGCAGCTTTCCCGAGGACAGGCAGACTTCATGCCCAAGGACGGAACACAGCTCAAGATCATGATGGACAACCTCGACACACAGGAGGCAGCCCTCCTGCAGACATTCGAGGGCACCACACACAAGGACACGACGGAAACAATCCTCACCTTCATTCCCACCCAAAGCGTGGAGAGACAGCTCTTCTTCCGATTCTCGAAATGGACCGGCATCACCGATCCCGACGATCTGGGCGGCTCTCCCTATTATATCAGTATCACCGACGAGCAGAACATACCCGAGAACGCTCCTGCCGCAGGCGATGAGAAGAAGAGCAAGGACGACTTCGGACTGAATGTGAACATTCCCGACAAGATCAAGGTTACGCTCTATAAATATGAGCAGCCGTTGAAGACCTATGAGCTCTGGGCCGGACAGTTCGGCAAGACCGAAAGTCTGAGCAGCGAACTCTTTGGAAAGAAGACGACGACCCGCTTGCTCCTGAACCCGCTTACGGGTAGCATTGAGAAAATAGAAAGCGAGATGCTGAAATAAGCACCAACACCTGTCAGGACAAAGTTTCATGCCCCGCATGCTCATGGAAAAGCATGCGGGGCATGAACTTATCGCGACGACCTGAGGACGAGCCTCTCTCCGGAAAACAAAAAGACGGCGCGGGCGCATTGACCGGAAGTCCGTCCCTCCATGACCTTCTAAGCCGGCAATGGGATTTCACAACCCGATTACCAATAAGTGGTAACAATCAGGCAAGCCTTTTTACCGACAGCTCCCCCTGACCTCCCGACATGCGGCAATCCGAAAACAGGCAACAAGAAAGGCGGAATTCCGTCTCGCGACAGATTCCGCCTTTCCTCAATTCAATTTGTGGTTTGCTTAACCGTGATGGTCTGATTAGTCCAGGTTAGCCAACTTATTGTCGCTCCCGAGCACATCGGTAATCTTGTGCTTGTAGAGGTCGATCATGTAGTTACGAGCCACCTTGCCATACTGGCGTGGGTCGAAGTAGTCCGGATGCTCAGCCAAAGTCTCACGAACACCCGCCGTGTAAGCCAGGCGAGAGTCTGAGTCGATGTTAATCTTGCAGACAGCACTCTTGGAAGCCTCACGAAGCTGCTCTTCCGGAATGCCCACCGCGTTAGGCAGGTTGCCGCCGTACTTGTTAATGATGTCCACATACTCCTGTGGAACGGACGAGGAACCGTGGAGCACAATGGGGAATCCGGGAAGTTTCTTCTCGATCTCGTGGAGCACATCGAATGCCAATGGAGGAGGAACCAGGCGCCCCGTCTTCGGATCACGGGTGCACTGCTCCGGGGTAAACTTGTATGCGCCGTGAGAGGTACCGATAGAGATAGCGAGCGAATCGCAGCCCGTACGGGTAGCGAAATCAATCACTTCCTCCGGCTTCGTATAGTGAGACTCCTCAGCGACGACCTCGTCCTCAACACCGGCAAGCACGCCGAGTTCGGCCTCAACGGTTACATCGTGCTGGTGGGCATACTCTACCACCTGCTTGGTCAGGGCAATATTCTCCTCGTAAGGAAGAGAAGAACCGTCGATCATAACAGAAGAGAAGCCCATGTCTACGCAACTCTTACAGAGCTCGAAGCTGTCTCCATGGTCAAGATGGAGGACGATCTCGGGATGATGGCATCCCAATTCCTTCGCATATTCCACAGCGCCTTCAGCCAGATAACGGAGAAGCGTAGCGTTTGCATAGTTACGCGCGCCCTTTGAAACCTGAAGAATGACCGGCGACTTCAATTGAGAAGAAGCTGTAATGATGGCCTGGAGCTGCTCCAGGTTATTGAAATTGAATGCCGGGATGGCATAACCACCGTCTACGGCTCTTTTGAACATCTCGCGTGTATTTACGAGACCTAATTCTTTGTAACTAACTGCCATAATTCTATAAATAATTTATTATTGAAACTATCTTTTCTTACCTGATGCAAAATTACGACTTTTATTTCGTTTTTCAAAGCCCATACGGGTTTAATAATGTTGCAAACAAGTTAAAAAGTTTTATATTCCTTGAATATCACGAAATATCTTCATTTTTGCAAAATATAGTTTGCAATCCTGCCCCCCACTATCTTTCTCTTGTCATTCTCACGGCATAAGCCATCACGACGAGAAACCCCAGCAGCGGAACCAGGAAAGGAAGCAGCAGACTGCCACTATCGGCCATCCACCCCATCAGGAGGAATCCACATCCCCCCACCGGCGTCATCATCAGCAGGGAAGCCGCGCTCTTGGTGAGGTTTCCAAGTCCCTTGAGGGCAAGAGAGAAGATGGTGGGGAACATGATGGCCTCGAAGAGATAGACGGCAATCAGCGCCATCATGGAAACTCGCCCCAAATCGGAAAGCACGAGGCATGTGCAGATCACCGTACCCGTGGCACACAGGAGGAGCATTCGCTCCGGCCGGATCGTCTTCATGATCCAACTGCCGAAAAACCTTCCTATCATAAAGAAGGCCAAGGCACATGTGAGGACGACGGAAGCAAGATTGTCGTCCATCCAACCCATCCCTGTTACGAAGTTGATAAAATAGCTGTTGACGGAAATTTCGGCCACCTCATAAGACAGCAGGGCGGCCAGCCCGAAGACGAAGAGCGGCCGACGAAAGAGTTCCGAGAGATTCCGAAGCCCCCCAGCAGGGGCCTCGCCCTCGTCGTGCACGATTTCCGGTAGTTCCATCCGTGAGAAAACAAGGGCGATCAGAAGGACTATCACGCCCAGAACGGTATATGGCAGCGCCACATTGCCGGCCTCGCCGTCGCCCCGGAAGAAGAATTGCCCCACCACGAAGGTGGCAAACAGGCATCCAAGCCCGTTGAACGACTGCGAAAGATTGAGGCGACTCGTGGCGGTGGACTTCGGTCCCAGTTCCGTAACATACGGGTTGGCCGCCGTCTCAAGGAATACGAGGCCGCAGCCGATCACGAACAGCGCAAAGAGAAAAACCCGGAAACTACCCATCCACGCACCGGGGATAAACAGCAGGGAACCAACCGCAAACAACAGCAGTCCCAACACCACACCTCGCCTATAACCCTTCCTGTTAATGAAAAGTCCGGCCGGTATCGCCATCAGGAAATACCCCAGGAAAGTGGTTACCTGAATCAACGACGACTGAGTGATGGAAATTTCCATCTCATTCTGCAGATGCTTATTGAGCACATCGAGGATGGCACGGGCAAATCCCCAAAGGAAAAAGAGTGCCGTAATCAGCAGGAAAGGCAGCAGGAAACGCCTTTCCGTAAGTCTATTCGGTTTTTTCTGCATCCGTAAGAGCTAAAAAGAACATGGGGACACTTGTCGCAATGCCCCCACAAAAACTGTTTGTTTCCATTTATTTCACTGCCTTGGCCGGATCAACAAGCTTCCAGATATAAGCAGCGAGGGCACCACCTACCAACGGGCCTACGATGAATATCCAGAGATGAGAGAGCGCCGTACCCCCCTGAAAGAGAGCCGGACCGATGGAGCGAGCCGGGTTAACGGATGTTCCCGTGTAGCGAATGCAGCAAAGGTGGACGAGCACCAATGACAGGCCAATGGCCAGACCGGCGAAATTATTGGTTGCGCCGTTGGTCTTGGCAGTAGCTCCAAGCACTACGAGAACGAATACGCAGGTGAAGAAAATCTCCGCCAAGAGGCCGCCGAGAACGCTGATGGTCTGAGCGTCGTTGATGGCCTGCAGGTCGTTAGCACCCGTACCGACAAGCCCAGCACTGGAAGTGATGAGATAGAGAACGGCTGCGCCGATGATACCACCTATAACTTGGAAGACCATGTAGTTGCCGGCTTCTTTCCAGCTCATGCGGCCGCTCAGCGCAACGCCCAGCGTGATGGCGGGGTTGATGTGGCATCCGCTGATGCCGCCAATCGTATAGGCCATAGCCACTACTGCCAGACCGAAGGCGAGGGCTGTGCCGATCACAGTCTCGGGATCCGCATTGTTACACCTCAGAGATACGGCTGCGCCGCATCCCATCAATACCAGCACCATCGTGCCGACCATTTCAGCTAAATACTTTTTCATTTTTTCCTATATTAAAGTAACATAATTTCTGCTTTCCCGGCATGGTTTCGTGCCCAGCATGTCAAGTATATAACGCACTCGCAAAACTTTTATTGCGCTCAAAATCTATACTTGCCTTGACCATTGCAAATATAGTTAAAAAAAGAATAGGCGGCAACATTTCTGACAAAAAAAATTAAACTCCCTGACCATTGATGGCATTCCATACAAACAGGGGCAGCCTGCAAGCTGATGAAAAGTATCGCCTTGCAAAACCGGAAGCTATCACCCGGCGGACAAAATCGGCGAAATCGTGGGACGAAATCGGCGAAATCGTCAGACAAAATCGGCGAGATTGTCAACCTCCCGACTGCCAGGAAGAAAACGCAAGGCCCCTTCCGGCAACCTACGGGAGGGCACTCTCTTCGAGCATCTGCCGCAACAGGTAGGTGGCATTCTGGTTCCGGGCCACTCCGGGAGCAATCTTATAAGAATAGGTAACCGACTCGTCGAGCCCGATCTCGAAGCAGTAGTTATGGAAGCGCGCGCTTTCCATCTTCGACAGTTCCAGGTCGTGCGTGGCAATGATGCCGGAAACATGCCTGCGGGAGATATGTTCCAGAAAGAGACGCGACCCGTTGAGCTTGTCCAGAGAGTTGGTTCCCCTGAGGATTTCATCGAGTATCACGAGCGTGGCTCCCGTTGGCGGAAGGCTTTCTATCAGCTGCCTGAGCCGCAACAGCTCGGCATTGAAATAACTGATGCCGTGCGCAAGATCGTCGGTGGTGCGCATGCTGCTGAAAAGGCGATAGCGCGACACCTTGAGAGCGTCGGCAAACACCGGCATTCCATTCCGTGCCAGCACATAGTTGACGCCGACGGCACGCAGGAAAGTGCTCTTTCCCGCCATGTTGGCTCCCGTGATCATGTAATAATGGTTGTCGCTTATCGTGAAATCGTTACTGACTGCCCTCTCGCCCAAGAACGGGTGGCGGAGTCCGTGAGCCTCATAGACCAACTCGTCGGAATCCAGCACCTCGGCATAGGAAGTGCGCGGATGGTTGTAGCGGAAAGTGGCCATAGACACCAGAGCGTCCATCTCGCTCATGGCGTCTACCCATTCTCCCATATGCCCTACATACGCACGCTGCCACCTGACGCACTTTCGGACGAGGAAAATATCACTCAGGAACAGGGCGTCCAGCAAGAAGAGCCCCAGCACATTGCCTCTGCGGTCGAGCATTCTAACGATCTTGTCGAGCCCGGAAAACGAATCCAGGGCCTCATCCAACTGCCGGAACAGCGGCCGGCAGCCGGCAGGAACCCCGGCAAGGGTCCTGGTATGGCGCATCAGGAGCAACAGCCGCGAGACGGAACGCTTCAGGACATCGGCAGACGAACTGACACTCTTCAGGTATTTAGACGAAAGAAAGAAAACAAGCAGGAACTGCACCGACCCCCATAGGAACGGAACACCCGCCTCGACAACGCCGAAAACCGACAAGGCCATCACTCCCCAAAAGGCAAGGAGGAGAATCCATGCCGACAGAAAAACAGGCTTAGAACCTAAAACGGGTGGTATGCCTACTCCCTGCATGCCGCGCACCGACTCCAGGATTGCGCCCGTGTCGATTCGTCCTTGCTGGCCCAAAGAGATGAACCGTGCCCTCCACGCTTCTTCTTTGCTGAGAGTCTCTATGGCTTCTGCCTGATAGCGTATGCGGGCAAACGACAAATAGTCTGCCAGCCGATCGCTTCCGCTGGTGGTAACACAGCGGCTCATACGGTTGAAGAGCGCGTCCTTGCCGAATATATCCAGGTCGTAGGTGAACGGATGACGGCTGTCGACATACCTTTCTCCCGCGTCGAAACACCCGAAGTGTCCCTGCCCTGCCTCCAACTCATCCAGATAGACCTGACGCAGATCGGTCAAGGAGATGATGTCGGAATTGTTGCGAACATCCATATAGCGGACGAGGAAATAAAGGAGAAGCGACAAAAGCGACAAGACAAGGGGCAATTCGCCAAGATCCACGATGGTATAAAGCGCGAGGAACGCGATAAACGCAAGGAACAGAAGCAGCTCACCCGTCAACAACCCTCTACTCCTGCGACGCAAAGACGCAATCTCAAGAGCCAGACGCCCTGCCTGTGCCGTATAATAAACATTGTCTGCCATATCGTCAATCTCGTTTCGGGATAATCCCATCCGCAGCCTCTCCTCCCATGCCGCATGGCCGGAAAGAGGCTCCGAGGACTTCACATTGAGCCACAAAGGTAAGCCATTTATTCGGATTTCCTCATATCAGATTTCACAAAAAAGCATAAAAAAAGGACTCCGCTGAGTCCCAATCTTTGTTAACCTTAAATCTAATACCATGAAAAACACGATGCAAAGATATACATTATTTATACAGAAGCATCGTGTTTTGCGGTTTTTCCCCTCATTCTGGCCGATTTCTTGATTTAAATCAAGACGACTCCTTCTTGCTTTTTGCCGTCCATCAAGATCTTGAGAGGTTTCTCAAAGCGCACAGAACGCACATAACGAGTCTCCTCAACGGCAGGCATCGCATCGAGGATATCCTTGCGGAAGAGTCCGTTGCCGGCATTCGTGTCTACCGTGAAGTAGCCCACCCCGAAACTGGTGAGGTTCTGAAAGAAGTGGGTTCCCTGGCTCGGGTCCACGCGATAGTTCTTCAAAGCCACCTCGACGATGACGCGCGCGGCACTGATATTCGGCCACCTTACGGGTATCCCGAGCCAATAATCGCTGGAACCCCACCTGCCCGGGCCCGCAAGCAGATAGTTCTTGCCCATACCAAGGAACTTCTGGTTAACGCGCTCGATATCCAATGCGATGGCAGGATTGTTCGCCGCGGAGAACCCGTCGTCAGCCTTCACATAAACCACATCCACAATGTCTTCCGAGACTCCATGTCCCAGAGAGTGATGCGAACGGATCAGGCATTCCTCGTCGGGAATCTTCGCTACATCTTCTTCCAGCATCTGCTTGCTGTCGACGATGGGGCGAATCTGCAAAAGATAGAACTCCCCCGTCCTGTCAGCATTCAGGTTACACGCAAACTCTATCTCCACGGGGCGCCTCATTTCCTCCAAGCCATACTTCATCGCCGTCTGCATGATTTCCGGCAGCGGGAACACGCCTTGCTGCAGAACGCCCGCGAAACTGATAATTTTCCTTCCCCCCTCATAAAGCCCCGGCCGAATGACCTGGTCGTAAGGGTCATAAGTTGATGCGATATAGTTCAGCGAGTGGTCTTTCTCCGCATCCCTGACTTTCAGCTTGAGAATATTGAAGCCCTCATCAACCTTGAAATCCTCGCCGACACACCCCATGTCAAGGGCATAAAACTGCGTCTGGGTCTCCCGAAGGGCCGTTTCCATTTCGCTGGTCTGGAGCACTTGATGGGGATGATAGGGAGAAACGCGGAGGGTCTGACCGCCATCCACGATATATTTGCCCAGCCCCAAGGCCAGCGAGGCAATGCCGTCTTCGGCCTTTTCGTCGCCTATCGGATAATAGTTGAGCGAACGGAGCACGCCACTGATGTTGGGATAGAAGCAATTACCATAACGCTTTCCGACGACTTCCTGCAGAATCACGGCCATTTTCTCCTGATCGATGACATTGCTTGTCGCCGCCATATAGACCTTGGAATCTTTGTAATACACGGAGGCATACACACTCTTGATGGCGCAGGCCATCATGTGGAGCATCTCCTCACGGTCTTCCAGATAGGGAATCATATAGGTGGCATAGATGCCGGCAAAAGGCTGATAATGGGCATCCTCAAGCAGCGAGGAAGAACGGATGGCAATAGGACTCTGCGTAGCCTCAATGAACGCGTAGAAGTCTTCTTTGAAATCATCGGGCAACTGAGCCTTCAGGAAGGCCTGTAGAATGTCCTCATTGCTTGCGTCGCTCAAGGCTATTGGATAGAGATTGTTGTTCTCCATAAACTGGTCGAAGACATCTGTACACAAGACAACGGTCCGCGGGATCTGCACTGACGCCCCTTTAAACCGGTTGAAGTCTGGATGGCGCTTGATGATGTTGTCCAGATAGGCAAGTCCACGCCCCTTGCCACCCATCGATCCCTCGCCAATCCGGGCAAAATGACTGAACTTATCGAACTTCGTTCGGTCGAAAACAGCTACCACACCCAAGTTTTTCATCTGCCGATATTGTACGATGGCGTCGTAAATAATCTGCCGATGCAGGTTCACATCCTGCAGTTTGTGCCAGGTAACATCCTTCAGAAAGGCACTCACGGGAAAGATTGCGCGGGCAGAAAGCCAGCGCGACATGTGATTGCGGGAGATATGATAGAGCATGGAATCATTAGGAATGGAGAAGATATTGTCTTGTAACTCCTTCAGATTATGCACCCGCATGATTTCCTCCTTTGTCTTGGGGTCGCGGAAAATGAAGTCGCCGAACCCCATATGCTCCTCCAAGAGATGGCGCAAGTCAAGACTGATCTTCTTGGAATTCTTATCCACAAAGTGGAAACCCTGTGTCTCGGCCTTCTCACGATTGGCTGATTCGGAACTCTCTATGATAAGAGGTACATACTCATTATGCTTCCGGATGGCCTGCAGGAGCTTCAATCCCGCCTCGGAGTCCTTCTTTCCCTGGATAGGGAAACGAACATCGCTGATGACTCCAAGCACATTTCCAGAATATCTCTGATAGATATTCCAGGCCTCCTCGTAGGTCCTGGCCAGTACAACCTTTGGTCTTCCCCGCATACGGAGGGTGGCCGCATGGGGATTCAGAGCCTCCGTCGAGAAGTGCTGGCTTTGCAACAAGATATAGCTGTAGAGGTTGGGGAGAATGCTGCTATAGAACCTGATGCTGTCTTCCACCAGCAAAATCATCTGTACGCCGGCCTCTTCGATATCGTGCTCGAGGTTCATCTTGTCCTCCATCAGTTTGATGATGGACAGGATAAGATTGGTGTTTCCCAGCCAACAGAACACATAGTCGAAGATGCTCATGTCCTCATTCTCGATGCGCTTCGTGATTCCGTGGGAGAACGGAGTCAGCACAATGCAGTGGATTCCGGGAAATTTATCTTTGATGGAACGGGCCACCGCGAAGGCGTCATTGTCCGCATTGCCCGGCATGCAGATAACAAGGTCGATATTCGTAGTGGCAAGAATCTGCTCGGCTTCCGGTATCGTGCTCACCTGGGTGAAAGTAGGCGGATAGCGAAGACCCAATTCCATGTATTCATTATATATCTTCTCCTCTATGCGTCCGTCGTCTTCGAGCATGAATTCATCATAGGGATTGGCGACTATGAGCACATTATAAATGCGCCGCATCATCAGATTTACGAAGTTTACATCCTTCAAATAGAATTTACTCCACTGCCGTGGCAACTGACTTCCCATATTCTCCAATTTATTGCAAAGATACATTAAATTCATGATAAAAAGCCTCCGAATGTGAGATTTCCATCCTCTTTTGTTGCAGAATCCAAACTTTTTTTCTTAATTTGCAATCAAGAAGCCTACATAAGAAATGTGTTTGGCAAAGCCTATTTTTTACAAGATGCAAGCAAAAAGCAAAAAATAATCTGTTTTTATTTGGTAGTTACACCGGAAAAACTTATATTTGCCTTGTCTTAAATGACATATTGAAACCAATAACTAATATTGTTAATAAGATATTACTATGGAAGTTAGCAAAATTATGCAGGAGCTGGAGCGCAAGCATCCAGGTGAGTCTGAGTTTCTTCAGGCAGTGAAAGAAGTTTTAATCTCTATCAAAGATGTCTATGATCAGCATCCCGAGTTCGAGAAGGCAAAGATCGTTGAGCGCATCGTAGAGCCCGAGCGTGTCCACATGTTCCGTGTTCCTTGGGTCGACGATCAGGGAAATGTACAGGTAAACATCGGTTATCGCGTACAGTTCAACGGCGCAATCGGCCCTTATAAGGGAGGTCTGCGCTTCCATCCGTCAGTCAATCTAAGTATCATGAAGTTCCTCGGCTTTGAGCAGACTTTCAAGAATGCACTCACCACGCTGCCGATGGGTGGCGCCAAGGGCGGTTCCGACTTTGCCCCCCGCGGAAAGAGCGACGGCGAGATCATGCGTTTCTGCCAGGCATTCATGGATGAGCTCTATCGATATATAGGACCGGACGAGGATGTCCCTGCCGGTGATATCGGCGTCGGAGGCCGCGAAATAGGCTACCTCTTTGGAGAATACAAGAAGCTCACTCATCGCTACGAGGGCGTGCTCACGGGTAAAGGCATGGAATGGGGAGGCTCTATTCTCCGTCCGGAGGCAACCGGCTTCGGCGCTCTCTACTTCGTTCACCACATGATGGAGAGCCACGGGCTCGACCTCAAGGGCAAGACTGTGGTCGTTTCGGGCTTCGGCAATGTTGCATGGGGAGCCGTCAAGAAGGCCAACCAACTGGGAGCGAAGGTCATCACGATCAGTGGTCCTGACGGTTACATCTATGATCCGGAAGGCATCTGTGGGGAGAAGAACGAATACATGCTCGAGCTTCGTTCAAGCGGCAATGACATCTGTGCTCCATATGCAGAGAAATTTGCGGGGTCCAAGTTCGTTGCCGGCAAGAGGCCCTGGGAGGTCAAGGCAGATGTCTATCTGACCTGTGCCACCCAGAACGAGCTGAACGGCGAGGATGCCGACATGATTCTCGCCTACAAGCCTTTATGTGTGGCCGAAGTCAGCAATATGGGCTGTACGGCCGAGGCTGTTGACAAGTTCGTGGAAGCCAAGCAACTATTCGCCCCGGGCAAGGCTGTCAATGCCGGCGGCGTCGCAACCTCAGGCCTGGAGATGACGCAGAACTCAATCCGCCTGCACTGGAGCAAGGAGGAAGTGGACGAGAAGCTCCACTACATCATGAGCTCCATCCACGAGCAGTGCACCAAGTATGGCACGGAAGCCGACGGCTATGTGAACTATGTCAAGGGAGCAAACATCGCCGGTTTCATGAAAGTAGCCAAGGCCATGCTCGACCAGGGCGTCGTATAATCCAAGTCCTTTCCCCGTGTCTTCTTTAGGAAGACATGGGGGCGGACCCATTATATATGACATATCGAAGAAGCGTTTTAATTACATGGATCACGATTTTAGGCTTTACCCCACTGCCCGCACAAACGCAGAGGGGTAAGGCCACTTATTATTCCCGCCGTGCGACAGGTGCCCGTACGGCAAGCGGAGAAAGGCTTCACCACGACAGCCTCACCTGCGCGCACCGCACCTATCCCTTCGGGACCTTGCTCAAGGTTACCAATCCAAGCAACGGAAAAGAAGTCATCGTCAGGGTTACCGACCGCGGACCATTTGTCCGAGGGAGAATCATAGACCTCTCCTGGGGAGCGGCCAAGCAGCTGGGCATTTTAGCACAGGGCGTTGCAACCGTAAAGGTAGAATTATATAAAGAGGTCCGGGGCATTCCTTACCGACCGGAAGAGACCCTTCATCTGCCCGAAATGGACTTTGAGATCACCGAAGCCGGCTATAGCCTCGTTGACAACTGGACGAAGGCGGATCTGCAGGAGGCCACAGGCACGAAAAATCCATCTCCCAAAAAGGTCGTGAAGAAGTCGCCCGGCACCCGTCAGGCACCCGCTGCCAAGTCCCAGCCTAACGCCTCTAAGCCGCAGTCCGGCCCCCAACACAAAAAGGAGAAGGAAAGCAACATCTGGTCGGATATCTTCGAGAAACTGCGACACAGGGGAAACGATGTCGTGAAATAACCGGCTCCCGCAAGCACTAAAGCAAAAGCGCAACCTCATAGAGATTGCGCTTTCCGTTTTATTTCTTGTCTTGATTCGCCACGGGAATTCGTTGCGGCCACAGGTGGGTGGCATAGGTAAAGCCGTAGAGGTCGTAGAGGTCGAGCATGCGCGACTGCCTTTTCTTCCATGCCTCGAAGTCTCTCTTCCCGTTCGTCCACTGCACCTCACTCAACGCTCCCATTCTTGGGAGCACCTGATATTCAACCAGCGACGGATAAGCGATATACTCCGTCCAGAGGTTTCCCTGTACCCCGATGATATGGGCGGCAACTTCAGGGGTAGCGCCCGCGGGAACCGGCTCCAGGGAATAGGTCTTCTCTATCGGCAGATTGCCACCGATCAGCAGCGGCTCGTTCCACCGCTCCTTGTCGTTATGCGTCTGATAATAGTCAAAATAGCAATAGGTGGTCGGCGACATGATGACATCGTGGCCCAACTTGGCTGCCTTAGCGCCAGGCTCCGTATCGCGCCAGCTCATGATCGTGGCGCTCTGGTTGATGTCTCCATCCAGAATCTCATCCCATCCGATGATGCTGCGCCCCTTGCTGTTGACAAACTTCTCGATGCGATTGGTAAAGTACCCCTGCAGCTTCCCGGCGCTCAGGCCTTCCCTTTCCATGAGTTTCTTACACTTAGGGCACTCCTTCCAACGGGTCTGGGGAGTCTCGTCGCCGCCCAGATGGATATATTTCGACGGGAAGATATCCATGATTTCCGAGAGTACATCCTTGCAGAACTCATAGGTCTTCTCATTCCCCAGGCAGAGCACATCGTCCATGACCCCCCAATGGCGGCACACCTCGTAAGGACCGCCCGTGCATCCCATATCGGGAATGGCTGTCAGCGCGGCAACCATGTGCCCGGGCATGTCGATCTCCGGAATAACGGTAATGTAGCGGTCGGCAGCATACTTGACGATTTCGCGCGCTTCCGCCTGCGTATAGTAACCACCGTAAGGAGTTCCGTCATACACCTTCGCGTTATGCCCGAGCACCGTACTCGTGCGCACGGAACCTTTCTCCGTGAGCTCCGGATATTTCTTTATCTCGATTCGCCAGCCCTGGTCTTCGGTGAGGTGCCAGTGGAAGACATTCATGTTGTGCATAGCGATGAGGTCAATGAACTGCTTCACGGACTTCACGGGGAAGAAATGGCGGGCGCAGTCGAGCATCATCCCACGATAGTCGAAGCGCGGCTCATCCTTGATGACAACAGCCGGAAGGGTAACCGCAGCTATCTCCTTGCCCACGGGAATCGACTTGCGAAGCGTCTGCACGCCATAGAAAACGCCGGCGGCAGTACTTCCCTCGATGCTCACGCCTTTCTTGTTCACCGTGAGCACATATCCCTCCTTGTTCTGAACCTTAGGGTTGAGCTTCAGGATAATGCCACTCTTCAGCTTTTCCGTTGTTACCGAAAGCCGCAACGAGGTAAGGTCGGCGATGTAGTCGCGCAGGAACTGAGCATCCTTCTTCAGCAATTCATTGCCCTCGGGATAAGCGATCCGGGTATTCTCCGTAATGACGAACTCTCCGCCCTTCGAGAAACTAATCTCCCGAGGCAACGGAACTACATTGTAATCAGCCGTCTGATTCTCATTGACAGCCGAATGCCCTCCCAGCGAAATGACGGTGGAAATAATCACGAGCAAAAACTTTTTCTTCATATTATTAAGCTTTTAGTTATATCTTGCCACAAAGATAAGTAAAAAATATGAAATCTGAACTTTCTTTCCCGCAAACTGTTTGTTTTTTTATCAAGAAACTCATCAGCCATCCACTGACGAAGATGGCAGCAGAAAGGACGAGGTATCTGGCCACAATATAAGAGGCCTTTTGGAATGGAAAGTCAGGGCACGGAGGCTTTCCGGCTGCCCGCGAAAGCCTTGTCGAGGTATCCGATATAGCCGGCGCCGCTCGCATGGGTGGCGAGAAGATAGTCCCCACAAAAGTAAAACAGGCTGTTTTAGTGAGTAAAACAGGCTGTTTCAGTCACTAAAATAGGCTGTTTTACTATATCACCGACGGCTTAAAGGGAGGCGAGAGACTACTTCACGCTTCCCGACTCGATAAGATACTCGGCTATCTGGACGGCATTCAAGGCCGCCCCCTTGCGAATCTGGTCGCCCGTGAGCCAAAGGGTGAGGCCGTTGTCGTCGGCCAGATCCTTGCGCACACGCCCCACATAGACATCGTCCTTGCCGGCCGATTCGAGCGGCATGGGATAGACATAGTCCTGCGGATCATCCTCCAACCGGATGCCCGGGGCTGCCTTCAAGGCCTCGCGCACCTGCTCGACGGTGAGCGGCCGCTCGGTCTCAAGCCATACGGCCTCCGAGTGGGAGCGCAGGGAAGACACGCGCACACAGGTGGCGCTGACGCGCACCTCCGAGTGCATGATCTTGCGCGTCTCGCTAAACATCTTCATCTCCTCCTTCGTATAGTCGTTCGGCGTCATCCTGTCTATCTGCGGAATCACATTGTAGGCCAACTGATGGGGAAACTTCTCGACAGTCTTTACCTCGCCCGTCTCCACAAGCTCGCGATACTGCTGCTCCAGTTCCTTCATCGCGGCGGCACCCGCGCCACTGGCACTCTGATAAGACGCTACATGCACCCGGCGTATATGGCTCAACTGCTCGATGGGATTCAGCACGACGACCATCATAATCGTGGTGCAGTTAGGATTGGCGATGATGCCTCGGGGGCGCACAAGGGCGTCCGCGGCATTCACTTCGGGCACCACGAGAGGCACATCCCCGTCCATGCGGAAGGCACTCGAGTTGTCGATCATCACGGTTCCATGCCGGGTAATGGTCTCGGCAAACTCCTGAGAAGTGCCCGCGCCGGCAGAGGTGAAAGCTATGCCGATATCCTTGAAATCGTCGTTGTGCCGCAAAAGCTTCACCTCATACTCCTTGCCGAGATAGGTGTATCTGCGGCCCGCACTGCGCTCTGAGCCGAACAAAACCAAGTCATCCATGGGAAATTCGCGCTCCGCGAGAATGCGCAGGAATTCCTGACCAACGGCACCACTGGCACCAACGATTGCAACTTTCATATCCTTTTAAAAAACAATAAACGATTCTTATGCTTGCAAAAGTACAATTTTTCGGTCGAAATATACCTTCTTTGGCATTTTTTTTGCTAATTTTGCAGGCAAATACAAAGTACTCGTCCATGTCCAGCCTGCCGCAATACTTCCCCATCACCGATCCCACCCTGGGATTCCTCGTGGTGCTGCTGATCATCCTCTTTGCCCCTATCATCATGGGCAAACTGCGCATTCCGCACATCATCGGAATGGTAATTGCCGGCGTGCTCATCAGCCAATACGGGCTGAATATACTGGAACGGGACGCCTCGTTCGAGCTCTTCGGCAAGGTGGGCCTCTACTACATCATGTTCCTGGCCGCCCTGGAGATGGACATGGAGGGACTGAAGAAGAACAAATACAGAATGCTCACCTTCGGCCTGCTCACCTCGCTGATCCCCTTTGCCATCACCTATTTCACGGGGAAGGACATGCTCGGATACTCCGTTACGGCCTCGCTCCTGCTGGGGTGCATCATGGCTTCCAACACGCTCGTGGCCTACCCCATCGTGGGGAAATATGGCCTGCAGCGAAAGCCCAGCGTCATCGTGAGCGTAGGCTCCACCATGATAGCGCTCTTTCTGGCACTCGTGATGCTGGCCATCATCGTGGCCTCCAATCAGGGCAACAGCAGCTGGGGCTTCTGGATCTGGTTTGCGGTGAAATTCGTGGCCTTCTGTGTCGTCCTCATCTTTTTCATCCCAAGGCTCGCGCGATGGTTCCTGCGCCGGTACAGCGATGCCGTCATGCAGTTCATCTTCGTCCTCGTGATGCTGTTCATGAGTGCCTCGCTATCGGAGGCCATTGGCCTTGAGGGCATCTTCGGCGCATTTCTCGCAGGCCTGATACTGAACCGATACATTCCCCACCTGTCTCCCCTGATGAACCGCATCGAGTTTATCGGCAACGCCATCTTCATTCCCTACTTCCTGATCGGCGTGGGCATGCTCATCAATGTGCGGCTGCTCTTCCAGGGCGGGGGCATCATCTGGGTCGTATTCTGCTTCGTGCTATTCGGCACGCTGGGCAAAGCTCTGGCAGCCTATGTGGCCTCTCTCCTGCTGAAAATGCCCCTCTCGTCGGGGCACATGATGTTTGGCCTCACCTCGGCTCATGCCGCGGGCGCCATCGCCATGGTAATGGTGGGGCTGCGACTGAAAAATGCCGACGGGCAACCGGTCGTGGATGATGTGATGCTGAACGGCATCGTCATCATGATTCTGTTCACCTGCATCATCTCCTCGCTCGTTACGGAGTATGCCGCCCAGCGCATCATCCTCCGCGACAAGGAAGTGGCAAGCGACGAATTACCCGAAAAAGACGACGAGAGAATGCTTGTGCCGGTGAAGTATCCGGAATATGCGGAACAGCTCGTAAACCTTGCCATCCTGATGAGAAACCCCAAGCTGAACCGTGCTCTCATAGGGCTGAATGTGGTCTACGACGACGAAAACATGAAGGCGAACCAGGAACGGGGGCGCGAACTGCTGGATAAAGTTACCAAATATGCCGCTGCCACCGACATTCCCATGAATACGCAGGTGCGCGTAGCGGCAAACATCGCCAACGGAATCAAGCATGCCTTCAAGGAGTTTCAGGCCTCCGAGGTGGTCATTGGGCTGCACATGCACTTCAATGTGAGCACCAAATTCTGGGGACAATTCCACCAGAGCCTGTTCAACGGACTGAACCAACAGATCATCATGGCCCGTCTGATGCAGCCCCTCAATACGCTCCGCAGAATCCAGGTAGCCGTTCCCTCAAGGGCTCAATACGAGCCGGGGTTCTATCGCTGGCTGGAACGGCTCTCGCGAATAGCCGAGAGCCTGGAATGCCGCATCACCTTCAATGGGCGAGACGACACGCTCGCGCTCATCAAGGAATACATCCAGAACCGGCATGCCGACATCCGCGCGGGCTATCAGGAGATGGAACACTGGAACTCGATGCCACAGTTGGCCAAGGCCATCGCCGACGACCATCTCTTCGTCGTGGTAACAGCCCGGAAAGGAACGGTATCCTTCAAGAACGCCCTGGAACGCCTCCCGGAAGAAATCACCAAGTATTTTAGCGGCAAGAACCTGATGATTATCTTCCCCGACCAGTTTGGCAGCACCATGGACGAGATGACATTTGCCCAACCGCAGCATACCGAGGAACTCAGTGCCTATGACATGCTCAACGGATGGCTGCACAAGAAAATACACCCATAAACGAAAAAAGATATGATAGAGATAAAAGGTATCACCAAGAGCTTCGGCTCACTGCAGGTGCTAAAAGGCATCGACCTGCATATCGACAAAGGCAAGATCGTGAGCATCGTGGGACCATCGGGAGCGGGAAAGACCACACTCCTGCAGATTATCGGTACGCTCGACAAGCCCGACAACGGACAGATCCTTGTAGACGGAGTTGATGTGGGGAAACTCTCCGCTAACAAATTGAGCGACTTCCGCAACCGGCACATCGGATTCGTGTTTCAGTTTCACCAGCTACTTCCTGAGTTTACCGCACTCGAAAACATCATGATTCCGGCCTTCATTGCCGGACATTCGCGCTCAGAAGCCAAAAGCCGGGCTATGGAACTGCTCGAGTTTATGGGGCTGACCGACCGTGCCACGCACAAGCCTAACGAGCTCTCGGGAGGCGAAAAGCAGCGCGTGGCAGTGGCAAGAGCTTTGGTCAACAACCCCGCGGTAGTCCTGGCAGACGAGCCAAGCGGCTCACTGGACTCAAAAAACAAGGCAGAACTGCACCAACTGTTCTTCGATTTGAGAGACAGATTCGGACAGACCTTCGTCATCGTAACGCATGACGAAGAGCTTGCTGCCATCACCGACAATACCATTCACCTGAAAGACGGGCTAATCGTGATACCCGAAGAGGCCACGGAAACCCCAAAACAAGAGACCCATGAATAGAATCAAATTAGGCGACTATAACACGCTTGAGATTGTAAAAGCAGTAGACTTCGGACTTTATCTCGACGGCGGCAGCGAGGGGGAGATTCTTCTGCCCAGGCGATATGTGCCGGAAAACTACCGGATAGGGGACGAAATCGAGGTATTCGTCTATCTTGACCAAGACGAAAGACCGGTTGCCACAACCGAGAAGCCCCTTGCCAGGGTGGGCGACTTCGCCTGTCTGGAATGCGTATGGGTGAATGAATACGGAGCTTTCCTGAACTGGGGGCTGATGAAAGATGTATTCTGCCCCTTCCATGAGCAAAAGAGGCGCATGGAGATAGGAAGCTCCTACATCGTCTACATATACATCGACGAGGAGAGCTACCGCATCGTTGCCTCGGCAAAAATAGAGAAATACCTGTCGGAGGACTATCCTCCCTATGCCACGGGAGACGAAGTCTCCCTGCTCATATGGCAGAAGACGGAGCTGGGATTCAAGGCAATTATAGACAACAGCTATCCCGGGCTGATATACGAGAACCAGATCTTCAAGCCTGTGCATACGGGCGACCGCATGAAAGGCTATATCAGCAGCGTCAGACCGGACGGAAAGATCGATCTGTCGCTGCAGGCTACCGGACGCAGACAGACCCTCGACTTCTCTGAAACGCTTCTCGACTATCTCCATGAGCATGGGGGAAAGTGTGATTTGGGCGACAAGAGCGACGCTGAGGAAATCAAACGCCGCTTCCAGGTAAGCAAGAAAACATACAAGAAGGCCATCGGCGACCTTTACAAGCGACACCTTATTATTATATTAGGAGAAGAAGGAATCAAACTGGCAGAATGAGATTTAAGAGTTTACTGATTTGGCTGTTCGCCGCATTGGCGGTTACCGTAAGCGCACGGAACAAGGAACAACAGCCTCCCGCCGTACTGATCAAGGCACTCGACATGCTTCAGAACCCAGGTGGCGCAAGCCTGAACTACAAGATTGATGTGGCATTATTCCACTGGCAGGGATATGTCATCTTCAAGGGAAACAAATTCCAGCGGAGGAGCAAGCGAACCATCGACTGGTTTGACGGCAACACCTATTGGACGATGAACAGGCAGACCCAAGTGGTGAAGATATCAAACCCAAAGCGCAACAGGCATAAGGACGAGGATGAAAACGCGTCGCTGACGGAGCAAATCAATAAGGTCAAGGACAACTGCCTATACTCCATGGTCAGCGACGGGGATGACTGGAAGATCACGGTAAGGGCTCTGGACAAGGACGCAAAGATAAAGCATGCGGAGATATGGATAGACAAAGCAACCAACAAGCCGACCCGTCTGCGCGTAAAGCTCGGCCTTATATGGGCCAATATCTGGCTTTGGAATGTTACGCCAGCCAATTATTCGGATGTCAACTTCAGCTTCTATCCCTCGAAATATCCGAATGCGAGGATCATAGACAAACGCGAAAAGAATTCTAAATAGAAGGCCCGGCTTGTCATTTAGATTCAAGACAACCCGTTGAGAAGACAATTATCGGCAGGGATAATACATTATTTCCTCAACTCGATGTCATTGTTGCCTACATCTTCAGCACCTCTGCGCCCACGGAATCGTTTTCCGAAATTCCAAGTGAGACTTAGTTCTATGCCATTCATATACATTCTCCGCCAAGAACGCAGCCGCATCTCACGGAACTTGCTGGTGCCATGGGTGCGGTTCAAAAAGAGCAATGGGTTATGGAAGTTTACGCCGACCTCGAGCTTGTCATCAAAGAACGCCTTCGTGACGCTCCCCGTCAAGAGCGGCCTCTGATAGTTTATGGTATTGAAGGAATAGGTCTGCGGACGATAGGAACACAAGAGAGAGTATTGCCACTGCAGGGTAGTGAGGTAGCTGAAGCTTAGGTTTGTCGACCATCCGAATCCTTTTTCAGGAACCATCAGCACAGCATCGGTAAAGTTCCTTGCCACATCGTAATTTGTATACAGCCCCGCCAAGGTAAAAGAGAGATTAAGCCTTCCCTTGCACAGACGCTGTGTCCAGTTGGCAGAGAATGAAGCCTCGTCCTTGCTTCCGATGTTCTCATAGGTGTAAGTATTGTAGTCTTGAGGATCAAAATATGCCGGATTGATGATACCCTTCTGGCGATTATAGCTTGCGGCAATCGTAAGATAGGCCGACTTTATCTGCTTGCGGTAAGACAGTTCGAAGGCATCATTGTGCTGTGAGGCAAGATTCGGGTTGCCTACCCATAGCTGGAACTCACTTACCCGCAAGGTGTCGGAGTTCATGTAGTCGATACTTGGGCGGACGACATTACGCTGGTAATTTGCCGAAATGCTGCCGGCTTTTCCCATATTATAGTTCAGCCTTACCGACGGAAGGAACTCATAGGAGCGCTTATGGTTCAGATTGTCGGTTTCACCCTTGAGTATCAAGAGCATGGAAAGCTTCTTGCTGAAGTCGTGAGACAGGGAGGCGTGCAGCTGCTGAATGCTATAGTTGGTTTCTTCTGCGGCATATGAATCATTCTTACGCCACACGCTTTTCAGTCCGATGCGCACATTGTCGTCCCAAAGCCAGCCTATCTTGTTGTTTTCAGAGACCAGTTCGGCGGTGAATTCGTCCATGGCTGACCGGTAAAAGTCATCGTATCCCGTAATATATCGGGTCGTATATCTATATTTATGATAATTTCCTTTCAACAACAGGATATTCTTTTCCCCAATCTTGAGAAACCCATTCAGCAACGCGAGGTAGTGCTCGATGTTCTCTTTTGCGCTCGTGTTAGTCCGTTCACCTTCAAAACCCCGAGTATCATGGGTGATGTCGCTGGAATACTTATCGTGTGAGAGCTTGGCCGTAATGGAAGCATTGGAATTCGGATAATAGCCCACCTTCAGAGCCGGGGAAAACTGCGTAACATCAAAACGACGGTCTTCATACAGCGACTCGATTCTGTGGGTGGCTGGATATTGCCTCTCCACTCCGTTCTCCATACGCTGCTTGTTGGTAACATAGTTCATCCTTGCACCCAGATCCCACTTCTTGTTCTGAAACATAAAGGAGTCGAAGTTTCCGAAAAAAGGATGAAGCAGGTTGGTCCATACCTGTGCCGTCCCGTAGATTCGCGGCCGTTCGTGCCTTCTGCGAATGATGTTTATTTCGCCCGAAGACCCTGCCGTGTCATCAGAACTGATGTTGTGTACCTCGACCTGCTTGATGTCCGTGGCCTTAAGCATCTTCAAATCTTCAGCAGATGCCGCAACCCCGTCGATTTTCAGTCGTGCATTGTTCGCCTTCCCCAGTATCTTGTATGTATCATTTTCGGCTACCACCCCGGGAAGGAAGCGCAAAGCCTCGTTGGCCTTGGCGTTTTTCAGCAACCCACGGGTATCTATCGAGTAGATAGTTTTCTCTGCATCGCCTTTTAGCATAGGCCTGAAAGCTTTGACTTCCACATCTTCCAGGCCTATGACCTTATCTTTCAGGGCAATCTTGACATCGCCCCCTGCAGAGTCTATGAGCGTGTCAACATCCTCGTAGAACTTATTTCCGACATGAATATTGATGCTTGCACAGTTTGCGCTATTGAGCTTTACGGTTCCGTCTTCTTTCGTTTTCAGCTTGAAATCCTTGCCACACGCATTTACCGAGACAACGATTCCCTTCACAGGTTTTCCTTGCGAGTCTACTATCTGAATGGATTTGATGTCGTCTTGCGCATTTCCCGCAATGCCCGTAAAGCAAAGAATCAACAATATGACAAGCCTATCCATAATCGAAAATACTGCGCATTAGAGTATTACCATTCTCTCCATTTACCACTTAAGGCCGTTCCACTTGTAGAATATCCACAAAAGCCATCACCGACACAGCCCATACTATCTGCCCTAACGGTTGTTTGGTTTGCCATGTCCTTTAAAATAGAATTACTCTTGGAGCTTCTCATTGCATTACTTGTGTTTACAGCTACAACTGCTGCCAACACCATTCCGCTTAATGCGGCCAAAGTTTTTACATCAGCTTTCACTGTTGTTCTAATAATTAGGTTAAACTTATCTTCCTCGCAAATATAGATTTTTTCTTGGTTAAAAGCAAGCAATTTTCATTAAAAACGATAGAATTAATAAAGATTAAACTATCCCCTGACCATCTCAAACTATGACTTAAACCTTTTTCAGGACGAGAGATTCTCTGTTTGCGAAATCTTCATCGCGTTACCATTCTTAGAGAGATTTACTATAGAAGGAAGAAAGCTAATGTGTCCAACCACATAATTCCACAACACAGAATAAATCTTTAGTGGTCGGACACATCAACAAAGTATTGTCAATAAACGATTTTTCAGAACTCCGCATTCTTCGGCGTGCGCGGGAATGGGATCACATCACGGATGTTCTGCATGCCCGTGATGAAGAGGATCAGGCGCTCGAAGCCCAGACCGAAACCGCCGTGAGGACAGCTTCCGTACTTGCGGGTATCGAGATACCAGCTGTAGGTAGACTCCTCCATGCCACGGGCACGGATTTCCGCAATCAGCTTCTCACCATTCTCCTCACGCACAGAGCCTCCGATAATCTCGCCGATGCGTGGAAAGAGGACATCCGTTCCCTGCATGGTTCGCCCGTCGGGATTCTTCTTCATATAGAAAGCCTTGATCTCACGGGGATAGTCGGTCATGATAACCGGCCGCTTGAAGTGCTCCTCCACGAGGAAACGCTCGTGCTCACTACTGAGGTCCATGCCCCATCCCGTAAGCGGAAACTCAAACTGACGCCCGTTTCTCGCAGCCTCCTGAAGGATGTTGATTCCCTCGGTATAGGGCAGGCGGACGAAGTCCTTGCTGACGACAGACTCAAGAGTCTGAAGGAGCGTCTTGTCAATCATCTTGTTCAAGAACTCCAGATCGTCCTTACAGTTGTCCAAAGCCCAGCGTACGCAATACTTGATGAAGTCTTCCTCAAGATCCATCAGATCGTCCTTATCAATGAAGGCGACCTCTGGCTCAATCATCCAGAACTCCGCAAGATGGCGGGGAGTATTGCTGTTCTCGGCACGGAAGGTGGGTCCGAAGGTATAGATAGCACCCAGGGCCGTAGCACCCAGCTCGCCTTCAAGCTGTCCGCTAACCGTCAAGCTCGTCCTTTTTCCAAAGAAATCGCGGTCGTAAACCACTTCCCCGGTCTTCGCGACACGGTCAAGATCGAGCGTCGTTACTTGAAACATCTCGCCCGCACCCTCAGCATCACTGGCTGTGATAAGGGGTGTGTGGAAGTAATAAAACCCATGCTCGTGGAAGTACTTGTGAATGGCGATGGCCATGTTATGGCGTATCCGCATCACGGCACCAAAGGTATTGGTGCGCAGACGCAAGTGTGCATACTGGCGCATGTACTCAAAGCTCTGCCCTTTTTTTTGCATCGGGTAGTCGCCGGGACAAAGGCCGTAGACCTCGATATCCTTGCATTGCACCTCGACAGCCTGTTCTCCGCCCTGGCTTTCAACGAGCACACCCATGACACTGATACATGCCCCGGTGGTGATACTCTTCAGTATTTCGGCATCAAACTTCGCCGGATCTGCCACGATCTGTATGTTCTTGATGGTAGAACCATCATTGAGAGCAATGAAGTCTACGACCTTACTACTGCGATGAGTACGAACCCATCCTTTTACCGTTATATCTTTTCCAAAGTCGGTGCTACGAAGAGCATCAACAACTTTAGTTCTTTTCATTTTCGCTAATGATTTATGAAATTACTCGAAAGCACCCATGCGGAGCATATCAACCTCTTTCTCCGTGAGGAAACGCCAGTCGCCACGACGAAGGTTCTTCTTCGTAAGACCGGCAAACTGTACACGGTCGAGCCGGACTACCCGATAGCCAAGATGCTCGAAGATACGGCGGACGATACGGTTCTTGCCACTGTGAATCTCTACGCCTACCTGACTCTTGTCGCTCTCATCGGCATACTCTATAGCGTCCGCATGCACCTCACCGTCTTCCAGCTCCACGCCTTCCGCAATCTGCTGGATGTCATGAGCGGTAACATTCTTGTCAAGGAAGACATGATAGACCTTCTTCTTCAAGAATTTGGGGTGAGTGAGCTTGCTGGCAAGGTCGCCGTCGTTGGTGAGCAGCAACACACCCGTCGTATTGCGGTCGAGCCGGCCAACGGGATAAATACGCTCCGGACAAGCGCTCTTCACGAGATCCATCACGGTCTTACGCTGCTGGGGATCGTCGCTCGTAGTAACATAGTCCTTCGGCTTGTTCAGGAGGACATAGACTTTCTTCTCTAAAGAGACCGGTTGATCGTGGAACTTAACCTCGTCTGAACGCAGGACCTTCGTTCCCAATTCCTTTACGACCTCACCGTTCACGGTTACAGCACCAGCCTGGATGAACTCATCGGCCTCACGGCGAGAGCAGACGCCGGCATTGGCGAGATACTTGTTCAGGCGAATCGGCTCATTGGGGTCAATATGCTCCTCCTTGTACTCGATGCGCTTCTTCATGCTGTACTTCGCATTCGGGTCATAGTCGGCCGTATGCGGACGGTAGCCCCGGGGCTGATAACCACCCTGCTGGTAACCGCCGCGTGGCTGATAGCCGCCTTGTGGACGAGGCTGATAACCACCACGAGGCTGGTAACCGCCACGAGAAGGATAACCCCCGCCTTGCTGACGAGGCTGATAGCCACCCTCGCCATCATTGTTATAGCGAGGACGATAGCCGCCTTGCTGCGGACGGGGCTGATAGCCACCACCCTCGCCATTGTTGTTATAGCGAGGACGATAGCCGCCTTGCTGAGGACGGGGCTGATAGCCGCCCTCGCCGTCATTGTTATAGCGAGGACGATAGCCGCCTTGCTGCGGACGGGGCTGATAGCCTCCACCCTCACCATTGTTGTTATAGCGGGGACGGTAGCCGCCTTGCGGACGAGACTGATAACCACCCTCGCCATCATTATTATAATAACGAGGACGATAGCCGCCTTGCTGCGGACGGGAATGATAGCTCCCGCGGGGACGCTGCGAAGCCGAGTTCTGGAGACCGGCCCCAAAGCCTTCAGGACGGAAACCGCCATCTTCGTTGTTGACCGAATTGCCACGGTCAGAGCTATATGCACGCTGAGTGTGGATACGGGGACGCTGTGGCCTTGGCGTGCCGCGATACTCTTCCTGATTACTTTCTGCAGATGGCTGATAGCCTTCACGGCTGTTGTCATTCTGTTCTACAGAAGACTCCTGTGTCTTGTTTTCCAAATCTTCCATTTCTTTTTTCTTTTGTAGCCTCACGGCTTGATTAATACTACTGTTACTTAATACTGAATATTTAGATTGTTTTTATTAAATTCCCGTATAGTTGCTGGGCGCGATGGCCATCAATTCGGCTTTCACATGCTCGCTTACATCCAGATTTCGTATGAATTCGCGTATGGTTTCCTCGCTCATCTTCCCGTTGGTTCGCGTAAGTGCCTTCAAAGCCTCATACGGATGGGGATAGCCCTCACGGCGGAGGATGGTCTGAATGGCCTCTGCCACCACCGCCCAGGCGCTGTCAAGGTCCTCACGGAGCTTATCTTCATTGAGGATCAGCTTGCGAAGTCCTTTCAGCGTGCTCTGAATGGCAATGATGCTGTGCCCGATGGGAACGCCTATGTTGCGCAGGACCGTTGAGTCTGTCAGGTCGCGCTGCAGGCGGCTTACGGGCAGTTTCCGTGCCAGAAACTGCAAGATGGCATTCGCCATGCCCAGATTCCCCTCGCTATTCTCATAGTCAATAGGGTTCACCTTGTGGGGCATTGCACTCGATCCCACCTCCCCGGGGTTGATTTTCTGCTTGAAATACTCCATGGATATATACATCCAAAAATCGCGGTCGAGGTCTATAATAATGGTGTTGATACGGCGAATGGCATCAAACACCGCGCCGAGATGGTCGTAATTGCTGATCTGCGTGGTATATTGCTCGCGCCGCAAACCAAGCTTCTCACCCACAAACCGGTCGCCGAAAGCCCGCCAGTCGACGGACGGATAGGCCACATGGTGGGCATTGAAGTTGCCCGTAGCACCGCCGAATTTCGCGCTCATCCTACAGGCCTTCAGGCTGTCAAGCTGTTCCGTAAGACGATAGACAAAGACCATCACCTCCTTGCCCAACCGCGTCGGAGATGCCGGCTGGCCATGGGTCTTGGCGAGCATGGGCACATCCGCCCATGCTTCCGCATACTCCCGCAGCTGACCGATGAGCTCTTCCACTAAAGGATAGAACACTTGTTCCAGGGCTTCCTTGATGGAGAGCGGGACACTGGTGTTGTTGATATCTTGCGAGGTAAGGCCGAAGTGGATAAACTCCTTATAGGCTTCCAGATGGCCGATGGCGTCGAATTGCTCCTTGATGAAATATTCCACGGCCTTCACATCATGATTCGTCGTCGCCTCTATTTCCTTGACACGACAGGCATCCTGCTCCGTGAAATCCCGATAGAGGGCCCGGAGACGGTCGAAACAGGCGGTATCCAACGAGGCCAACTGCGGCAGTGGCAGCTCACATAAGCTGATAAAGTATTCTATCTCTACCCGCACCCGATACCTAATAAGGGCATATTCCGAAAAATAATCTGCCAAAGGCTCTGCCTTACTCCTATATCTGCCATCAATCGGAGAAATGGCGGTCAACCTGTCCAACTCCATTCTTACTTGAATTTATCCGCTTGCAAAAGTACGAATTTAAATCGATATACCTGCAAATAACAGGGAAAAGATTTGTTAAAAACAAGAAAGCCCTGCAATCGTTTTGATTTGCAGGACTCTTGTGTGGGCGTTTACGGATTCGAACCGCAGACCCTCTGCTTGTAAGGCAGATGCTCTAAACCAGCTGAGCTAAACGCCCTTGGCTTCATCTGAAAAGCGAGTGCAAAGATAAGGCATTATTTCCGAACTGCCAAATATTTTCCAAAGTTTTTTCTATATTTAAAGAAAAAAACTTCTCTGGGCGGTTCCCGAGCTGTCTTTTTTACTCATTCTGCCAATTTACGGGAGGCCTTGAAATGCCGCACGGACAGAGGGAATGCAGCACTTTTTCTTGGAAATGTCGAAGCTAAAGGTGTCTTTGCAGTGGGATTCCGACAGGAATACATGCCAAAGAAGGCGCCATGCCATGCCTGCCGAGGCAAGCAGAGGCTTTTCGGCTAACGGCTGACAGAGAGGTTACTTGCTGCGTGTAAGGGCATTACACGCCGTTTGTAATCGCATTACACACTGTTTGTAATCGCATTACACGCTGTTTGTAAGACCTTCCTCTGCGGTCTGCAAAAAATCAGTAATGCGATTGAATGATTCCGAACGGCTACAAACCACAGAGGTAAAAGCGGTCCTTGGCACGACCGGGTGCGGCAGGCCTGCCCCTGACATCCTACTGCTCATGCGAACGGGAAGTGTCATCATTTCCATGCCCGGTCTCCAAAAACGAAAAGGGATGCTCCCGCAGGAACACCCCCTTGTATCTTGTCGTGTCGATTGAATAGATTACTCAGCAACAGTTACGGTAGCACGACGGTTGAATGAGATAGGAGACAGTTCGTCTACACCGCCATTACCCTTAGTAGTAATGTTGTCGCGGCTTACACCCATCTTAACGAGCTCGTCGGCAACAGTAGCGGCACGCTGCTCAGACAACCACTGGTTGTGGGCAGGCTTACCGGTTGCGCTGTCGGCATAACCGTTGACCATCAGCTTAGAATTGTTCTCCTTAGCATACTTTGCGACAGCCTCTACATTTACGAGATCCTTCTGGGAAGCGATGTTTGTCTTGTTGAGGTTGAAGAATACAGATACTGGAGTTGTAACGAATTCCTTCACGGTCTCAGCTGGCTTCTGGTTAGCAAGCATCTCCTTCAGGCGTGCGTTCTCCGCGTTAGCATCGTTGAGCTGAGCGTTGAGAGCGTCAATCTGAGACTGAGAAAGGGCCTTGATAGCGTCTACATCAGGAGTCTTGTCCCAAGTAGCCTTGCCAAGGTTGAAGGTTAAACCAAGTTCTGCATAGAGATTGTTGTCGTGAGAAACCCATCCACGGTCGCCAACAACCTGATCGTAGCCGTCAATATCGCCCTCGGCGCGAATCCAACCCAACTCGAGATGGAGGCCTACATGCTTGCCGAGGCGGAATGTGTTCAAGATACCTGCAGAGAGATCCATGCTGTAATAGTTAGCAGTCATGGAACGGCCAATGCCACCACCGGCGAATGGAATGAAATTCCAAACACGATTGGGGTTGTAGCCACAAAGCATATTGCTCAAGTTAAACAGGATGTGCTCATTCAGGAACCAATAACGATTGCTTGTACTTTCTGGGCCTTGAGCATTAGTCCACACACGCTTACCCCAGATACCCTGGAGCTTCGTGCGAAGTCCAAGACCCGGAGTGAACCACTTACCAATCGCTACTGCAGCACCTGGGTTAGAACGGAAGCTCTTAAGCGGGCTGGCTGCAAGGTTCTGACCATGCTCCTGACCTGAATACCAAGCATTCCACTGACCACCCACCTGGATGAACCAGTTGCTCCAGAAAGAATTAGTTGCTACACTATATTTGAGTGTAGGATCTGCATCCTGTGCGAAAGAGCACATAGACACACTAGCAAATGCTAATACAATCAATAATTTTCTCATAACTATTTATATTTAACAATCAAAAAATAATTTTACTATATATACTTACACCTCTATTTGGGCACAAAGATAGTAATATTTTTTAAATATAATCATTTTTTCTTGAGAAAATCTCCGTATTTTTAAAAAAAGATGAACAAAAAAGACATTTTTTAGCCTTTTCCGTACTGCATCATGCCTTATCCCAGCAAATGTTCTATATCTTGTTGTCTCAAAATACAGAATATGCTTTTACCATCAGGAGTATAATTCACATTCTCACAGGCAAACAGACTATTGACAACACTCTCCATCTCTTCGTTGTTCAGAACTTCTCCTTGAGGAATAGCGGCATTTCTGGCCAGGCTCAGGGCCAAGGAGCGGTTCATCTCTTCTTTTGAGGAAGTGCCCCTTTCCACTGAATCCGATAACATTTCATTGATGAGAGTTACATAGTCCAGCCCATCAAGGCCTGCAGGAGCACTATTGACGGCAAATGTATTTCTGCCCACATCAATGATTTCAAACCCCAAATCCTCCAGCTCGGCTTTCATTTTCTCTAATTGAACGACGCCGGAGGTGCTCAGATAAAGCATTTCCGGGAAAAGAAGCTTCTGCGGTTGTCCCTTATGATTCCTCTGCTGGGCAAGGTATTTCTCATAAAGAATTCTTACATGTGCCCGATGCTGATCGATGATCATGAGGCCCGACTTCACCGCTGTCATGATATACTTGCCTTTATACTGATAATGCGTGGGCGATTTCTCCTCTATGATCTTCCGCCCGGAAACAGTCTCGGCCTCTGATTCGAAAATCTCGGCCTCATCGGAATGGGGCTGTTTTAGCCCCTGATAAAGTTCTTCCCAGTTCGCGGGCGCTTTCCGTTGGGTCGCAGACTTCTCGTTAAATGGATTATACTGCGGATTCACCCGTACCTTTGGAGCAGAAGGCACAGAGTCCGTATCCGTATGAAACACCGGAATGTCCGGTTTTCCCTGCACATCAAAGTCTATCGAAGGCACATCATTGAATATGCCTATCGACTCTTTCACGGCCGCAGAAAGGATTTGCCAGATTGCCTGCTCGTTCTCGAACTTGATTTCCGTCTTCGTAGGATGGATATTTACATCTATATCGCCCGGAGCAATCTCGAAATAGAGGAAATAGGACACCTGCTCCCCCATAGGCACAAGGCGCTCAAAGGCCGACATGACGGCCTTGTGGAAATAAGGGTGCTTCATATACCTGCCGTTCACGAAAAAATATTGATGCGCCCCTTTCCTGCGAGAAGACTCCGGCTTACCGATAAAGCCCGTTATCTTGCAAATCGTGGTATCGACATCTACAGGAATCAGCTCTTGATTGAGCTTTTTCCCGAAAACATCAACGATACGCTGTCGCAAGCCGCATGCCTTCAGATTATACATCTCCACCCCGTTACCGTGAAAGGTAAAGGCAACTTCCGGATAGACCAACACGATGCGCTCAAAAGCCGCAAGGATATTGTTAAGCTCCGTCGAGTTTGACTTCAAGAATTTCCTGCGGGCGGGAACATTGAAGAACAAGTTCTCTACTTTAAAATTACTTCCTACAGGACAAGAGCAAGGCTCTTGACCAACAAATTTCGAACCGGAGATCGAAAGATGCGTCCCTAGCTCCTCCCCGTCCTGCCGCGTCTTCAATTCAACCTGGGCAACGGCTGCTATCGATGCCAGAGCCTCTCCGCGGAATCCCATGGTGTGAAGGGCAAACAGATCATCTGCCTTACGAATCTTGGAAGTGGCATGACGCTCGAAAGACAATCGCGCATCAGTTTCCGACATGCCTTTTCCGTCATCAATCACCTGAATAGATGTTCGGCCGGCATCCACTACAAGGATATCTATATGCTCCGCGCCTGCATCAACGGAATTCTCAACCAACTCCTTGATAACACTCGCGGGACGCTGAATGACCTCTCCTGCAGCAATCTGATTGGCCACCGAATCTGGCAACAATTGAATGATATCGCTCATCTTTCCTCCCTAAATCATAATATAACAGACGAAAATCAGCAACAAAACAAGTATCAGGGGGAAGACGATATTCACCCAGCGGGATGAAAACACCCTGCGCTTCTCCCTGCCTTTCAGTAAAGACTCGGAAAACTTATCCCTTAAGTCTTCCGCTTTTTCCTTTCCGTCAGAATATATAAATCCATGATGGAAACCCTGTGGCCGTCTGCTGTTAAAATATCTCATGACTTTTTCAAATTCTGTAAAGGAGCCTCATGGCGTTTGATGGTCTTAAGAGTCTCACCCTCTTTCTTTCCTCTCCAGTTAAAGATGTCGTGCTTATCCTTCGGACGAATTTCATCAAACCACCCAAAAACATCCAGTTTATCGCGCGTTGGGGGAATCTGCGTCATCGGATATAAAACCGATGTAAACTTATTAGTCCAGATACGATCCAGCTTCCGCTCGGGAGTCATATACATCCGCATCGTATCGGTTTCAAGATAGTTCAACCCAATGAGCGAGCTATCCTTGTCATCAGTTGGATAATATATCGACCGCACATTCCCAAAAGATTCCGCCTCGCGTATCTTTCCATCTATGAAGTATGCATTCATCTGTTTCGAGGACACCTGGTTATAATACATGCTGTCCGCCATCTGCTCTACGGAGAGCGCCTGACCTATGATTTCGGCCTTTCGGATCGTGGAGTCATTCATATATACTTTAATCACCTCTCCCAGCAATTGCCGACTCCCATTCCACACAATCGGATCGCGATACATCGTCATACAGGAGTCCAACGAACTGACTACCAAGGAATCGCATACTGCCTGAACATCCGTCTTGTATGCGCGTACCTTATTATAACAATGTACCAACCGGTAAACCGAATCCGTATTGATATTGAAAGTGTATAGCTTGATGGAATCCGCATGTGCGAACAAAGTGTCAGGGCCTTGTGAGAAATCCTTTAATACAGCCCGCTTGGTCGCAAACCCCTTTCCGGTCTTCTCGTTATAATGAAGTTCATCACAGACCAGGGAATTCTTATTCTCATGGTCTATATATACGACATTTCCATAACCATGACTCTCCCCCTCCTTGACATAAAAAAGGCTGTCGCCCGTTATCTCTTTCTGCTTATCCACCATTTTGGATCGACCGTACAGTTGTGCCTGCCCCGTCCGCGTGTCGTAATAGGCATCTGAAGTGTTCACGATGCTTTCCTTGGAAGTAATCTCGGAATTCGGTCCAACGATATGGGCCAGCGACTTGCGAGTGTCATAATACAGAGTGTCTGTCTTTATCAGGCGATCCTCACTACGCATCCTCACATTAAACTTGAATACCGCCTGACGGGAATCCAGATAGTATTCTCCCCAGTCGGCCACCAGCTGGTCTTTCCCGTCGACAAGCTTTCCACCTTCAAAGAAATAGGCATAGTTATACAGGCGGTCATAGTCCAGGCTGTCCGTGGTAAGCGTCTGTTTCCTGTGCTTTAGCACTACATCATAGCGGGCACGCATCATCTGCCCCAGGCCGTCATATTCCGCATATCGGCAATTCAGCGAAAGCGTATCGCCCTGCTTGAAACGGACATGTCCGAAAGCTTTTACCGAATTTGCTTCCTGAAAGAAATAGGCACTGTCGCACCAAAGCTGTGCGCCCTGATGAGTGAAGTGGACATTCCCCTTTACGACCTGCGCATCGGGATTATTGCCAAAATGGTCGTACTTCAACTCATCTGAGTGAACCAAGTATATCCGCTCATCACTCTTCTTGCGCGTATTCTTGGCAGGTTGGCTTGACTGTACATACAGGCCAAAAAGGCATAGAATCGCTATGAAAGTAATCCTATGCCCGCTGATATGTTTGGTTATCACTTTTATTGGCGTCATTTAACCCAGCCTTCATATTGATACTCTCCATTCCTATATCGAGGACTCATCCATACATAGGTATGCTTAATTTTCTCTACGACCCAGTCATGGAGCACCTTTTCGCGTTCCTTATTGAGCACCACATTCTTCATCACCTGGAAATCCTCGGTGATTGTTGCCCTATGGCCTTCTACCCTATTCTTCAGTTTCACAATGGCAACGACGGTCTTCCCCTTATCGTTCACCATCTGGAACGGCTCCGAAATATCGCCCACCTGCATTTTTTCCACTTGGCGGGCAACCTCAGGGGGCAGATTTTTCATCTCGAAACGAGAAGTACGGGCACCGTTTTCCTGATCGGTAAACGCCATCAATCCATGGTTATTCCGCGTCTCTTTGTCGTCAGAGACATAGGTGGCAGCTTCTTCGAAAGAGAACTTCTTGGCACGAATATCGCCGGCAATACTATCCAGACGGAGCTTTGTCTCTGCTATGGCCTCGTCCGAGACATGAGGTTTGCGAAGGATGTGGCGGACCTTGATACGATCGCCCCGCTTGTCTATCAGCTGAATGATATGGAAGCCAAACTCCGTCTCCACGATCTTGGAGATTTTCTTAGGGTCTGTAAGATTGAATGCCACATTGGCAAATGCAGGGTCAAGCATGCCACGCCCCACATAGTCCATCTCGCCACCCTGCCGTGCGGAGCCAGGATCCTCTGAATAAAGGCGGGCCAAGGTAGCGAACGAAGCGCTGCCATTCATCACCCGGTCTGTATATCCCCGAAGTTCATCCTTCACGCGATTGATCTCCTCCTGTGAAATCTTTGGCTGCCGGGTGATAATCTCCACTTCTACCTCCGTTGGCACGAAGGGGAGGCTGTCTGCGGGAAGCTTGTCGAAATACTTACGCACATCACTGGGCGTAACGGAGATGTCCTTTACCAGTTCCTGACGCATCTTCTGGGAGATCTGCTGATTCTTAAACTCATCGTGCATTTGCTGGCGCATCTGCGAGATGGTCTGTCCACGATATTCTTCCAGCTTCTCCCTCGATCCTGCTATTGAAATCCAGTTGTTTATCTGCTGGTCAATGGTTGCCGCCACATCAGACTCAGATACCTCGACCGAATCGATGGCAGCCTGATGGAGATACAACTTCTGAACGGCAATCCGCTCGGGAATGGCATAGTCTGGATTGCCTTCCCACTTCACGCCCTCGGCCTCAGACTGCAAACGCAGTGCCTCGACATCAGACTTCAGAATCGGTTCATCTCCCACGACCCATATCACCTCGTCGACGATTGAAGACTCGGGAACCTCTGTCGCCTGAGCCACCTTCGTCGTGTCGGCTGAGTTGGGCATTGCCTTGGCCCGAAACGCCTTGGCCTGACTCCCTATAAGCAAGAGCAGGGCCAGGAAACCCGTAAATATATGATATCCTTTTTTCATCTTCCTAATGTTTATTTACCGTTTTCAATACTTTCTGATCTATCTCTACCGGATACTTCCGGCGCAATTCCTCAACCCATTTTCTCTCCAGCGACTCCTGATAATCCGCAAGAACCTGCGAGCGGACATCGTCTACTTCCTGTGGTGTCTTGAGTTTCTTGCCGAAAATGGCATCAATCGGGAAATCCTTGAGGGACTTTACCTCTGCGCCGGTCTTGAACACCCTATTGTCGACCAGTGAGTTGTCTCCTTTCTTGAAGATGCCTTTTTCTACACGGATACGCAAGATACTGTCATTGTTGAAAGTCTCGCGGAGCTTCTCCGTCCATTGTCCGAAAGGAAGTCCCTTGACAGCGTTCTTGACATTCTTGACATCTTTCTTGTCCTTCACATGATAGGCTATGCCCTTGAAGCGGGGCTCGGTCCACTTATACCTTTCCTTGTTCTTGGCGAAATAAGCCTTTAGCCCGTCCTCGTCTTTCGAGGCCTTGTCCCAGACGGTACGATTGCTGATTTCATAGAGCAACAGGCCGTCGTGATATTCCTGAATCAAATATTTCACGGCAGGATCGCCCGCTTCCAGCTCCGCCTGCCTTTGGGCAAGTATGTCGGCAGGGGTCGTCTCAGGCCTCGCGGTCTTTGCCAGAGAGTCGAGCCTCTTGTCAATGATGGCCTCGCGAAGCCCCCGCTGATCGATAAACTTCACGATATCCGCACGCACCGAGTCGTAAGGAAAGAAATTACGCTTATCTTTCAGCAAGAGGATATGCCAACCGGCCGGAGACTCAAAAGGCCTGCTCATTTCACCTTTCTTCAGGGCATAGGCTTGGTCTTCAAACTCTTTCAAAGTCTGGCCTCGTTCCAGCCATGGCAATTCCCCGCCGTTCACGGCAGAGCCTTTGTCGTCAGAGACTTTTCTTGCCAGTTCCGCGAAGTCGGCTCCCTTCTGGAGCGCGTCGTATACAGAGTCAATCCGTTGCTTTGCCGCGGCCATCTCCGTCTGGGAAGCTTTCTGCCTCATCTGCACGAGAATGTGAGCCGGCCTGACAAGTCCGCCCCCGCCGTCCACACGCTGCCGAGTCTCGTTATAGATGTTGCGGGCCATGCCCTCTACATCGGCATCCGTAATGACCGACGGGCGTACCTGCTGGTCGCGATAAATGGCAAATTCCTTCTGGAACGACTGCGCCGTATCGAGCTTGGCATCAAGGGCTGCCTCGACCTTGAGCTTATAGTTGACGAACAGGTCTACATATTCCTCAACGCTCTTCTTGTCGATCACCCCCTCGGTATTGTTCTTGTTATAAGAATACTCAAATTCCGACCGACTCACCGGTTTCCCGTTGATGGTCATAATCGTCGGATCATGCTGGGCAAAAGCCATGCCGCTCCACAAGAGTAAGGCTGTAAGCAACAGGTTTGACTTCATTTCTTCTTCGATTCTGTTTATTCTGGGCGGCTGTAGTTCGGCGCCTCGCTCGTAATGGAAATGTCGTGTGGATGGCTCTCCAAGATGCCCGCATTGGTGATGCGCGTAAACTTTGCCTCGTGAAGCCGTTCTATGGTAGCGGCACCGCAGTAGCCCATGCCGGAGCGCAGACCGCCCATAAGCTGATAGACCACTTCCTGCACCGTTCCCTTGTAGGGCACTCGACCGGCGATACCTTCAGGCACCAGCTTCTTCACATCCATGGTGTCGCCCTGGAAATAGCGGTCCTTGGAACCGTTCTTCTGCCCCATGGCCTCTAAGGAACCCATGCCGCGATAGGACTTGAACTTACGGCCGTTATAGATAATGGTCTCGCCCGGGCTCTCCTCCGTACCGGCAACGAGCGAGCCGATCATCACGCAGCTGCCGCCGGCAGCCAGCGCCTTGACGATGTCGCCGGAATAGCGCAGACCGCCATCGGCAATCAACGGCACCCCCGTTCCTTTCAGGGCGGAATAGACTTCATAGACCGCGCTCAACTGGGGAACGCCCACGCCGGCCACCACACGCGTCGTACAGATGGACCCCGGGCCGATGCCCACTTTCACGGCGTCGGCCCCGTGCTCTACGAGATAGCGTGCGGCCTCGCCCGTAGCGACATTGCCCACCACGACATCGATGCCCGAGAAAGAGGCCTTCACCTCCTCAAGCTTGTCCACCACACCCTTGGAGTGCCCGTGGGCGGTGTCGATGACGATGGCATCCACCCCGGCCTCGACGAGCGCCCGTGCGCGGTCGAGCGTATCGGCAGTAACCCCCACGCCGGCAGCCACACGCAACCGGCCTTTCTCGTCCTTGCAGGCCATGGGCTTGTCCTTGGCCTTGGTAATATCCTTATAGGTAATCAGGCCCACCAGATGGTTGTTGCCATCCACGACGGGCAGTTTCTCTATCTTGTTTTCCTGCAGTATCTGCGCCGCCGCGGCAAGGTCGGTCTGCTGATGAGTGGTAACAAGATTCTCGCGGGTCATCACTTCGTCGATGGTCTTGTCGAGCCTGCGCTCGAAGCGAAGGTCGCGGTTGGTAACGATTCCCACCAAGTGATTCTCTGCGTCAACCACGGGAATGCCACCGATATGATAGTCGCGCATCATCTGCAGAGCATCCCTCACGGCGCGTCCCTGACGGATGGTAACGGGATCGTAGATCATTCCGTTCTCGGCACGCTTCACGATGGCCACCTGACGGGCCTGCTCCTCGATGGGCATATTCTTGTGGATCACGCCGATACCACCTTCCCGCGCGATGGCGATGGCCATGCTCGACTCGGTGACGGTGTCCATGGCGGCAGTTACGAAAGGCACATTCAGCACGATGTGTCGGGAGAAATTGGTTCTCAACTCTACCCCTTTGGGCAGCACCTCCGAATAAGCCGGTATCAACAGGACATCGTCGAAGGTGAGCCCGTCCATTACAATCTTATCTGCAACAAATGATGACATAATGTGATTTTAGAAATTTATTGCGTGCAAATTTAACAATAAAAATCCACATTTGAACCGCTTTCCATGAATTTCTCGCGCATTTAATGGTATTTAACGCACGATTCCGACATAACCGATACACTGCCCTCCCGCCGTCTGAAAGTCAAGAAAGCAAGGGGCGTGATAGGTCTGCCGCCGACCTTCATCCCGTCTTTCTCCAAAGCCCCAGGGACGGGAAAGAGGCAAGCCGGGTAGACATGGGAAACTTCCCGGCATCAGATCGGCGGAAAGGCGGCCATCCCTGACAAACGGGCTATTCACCTCCGGGAATGTTACAAGCAGCGTGTAACAGGATTACAAGCAGTGTGTAACGGGATTACAAGCAGCGTGTAACCGCCTTATCAACGGCTGACAATACCCTTCGACCTGATAAGCCGAATCCCCGATTGTGGCTCTCCCAAGGCCGCAAGCGCATAAAAATCTCAACTTTCGCTTGCTCATAAGAGAACCGGAAGGTATATTTGCCGCATATTTACACGAACGGCAAAAGGGGAACAATGAAGAAAAAGGCAATTTAAATGATGTGGGGGCTTCTGGCCCTGGCCTCTTGTGATGTGGATGATTTTCTGACATTTTATCTCAATGAATCAGAGAGCATTAACACAAAGTAAGTTTTAAAATAAGCTTTACAATACAAACAAGACAGACAGTTTCACTCCTTACACCTGTTTAATTAAATCATTCAAGGACTTCAAGTTTAAGAGAAACAAGGTCGTGTCTCATCAACAGCATTACGACAGACCATAGATAAAGTTATTATAACGAGGGAAAAACAATCGTCTATGAAGCATCGCATGGCTCTATCAAGAGTATTTTTAAAAAACAAGAGGCCGCAAGCAAATGAATGCCTGCAGCCCCTGTTATAAAGAGAGCGGAACATTATTCAGCCACAACATTATCAGCAAAGTCGAGTATGTTCTTGCGATTGGCCTCCATACGCTCGTAGTCCTCACGGCTACCAACGATGAGCTTGTCGAAAGAACGCTGCCCTGTGCCAGCCGGAATCAAGTGCCCGCAGATGACATTTTCCTTCATTCCTTCCAGCGTATCTACCTTACCACGAATGGCAGCCTCGTTCAAAACCTTGGTTGTCTCCTGGAATGACGCGGCACTCATGAAGCTCTTCGTACCAAGAGCTGCACGGGTAATGCCCTGAAGCACCTGTGTGGCAGTAGCCTGAACGGCCTCACGCACCTGGACAAGACGAAGGTCGCGGCGCTTCAGACTTGAGTTCTCATCACGCAACTTACGCACCGTTACGATCTGTCCTTTCCGCATAATATCAGAGTCGCCGGCATCCACTACCACTTTCTTTCCCCAGATACGATCGTTCTCGTCGGCAAAATCAAGTTTATCAACAAGTTCTTGCTCAAGGAAAGTGGTGTCGCCCGGATCGTTAATCTGTACCTTACGCATCATCTGACGAACGATAATCTCGAAATGCTTATCGTTGATCTTCACACCCTGAAGCCGATACACATCCTGCACCTCATTTACAATGTACTCCTGCACGGCAGTAGGACCCTGGATTGCAAGAATATCGTCGGGGGTTACGACGCCGTCGGAAAGCGGAGTGCCCGCACGGACGGCATCATGCTCCTGCACGAGAATCTGACGATTCAAGCTGACAAGATACTTCTTCTGGTCGCCTGTTTTGGAAGTAACGACGATCTCACGGCTACCACGCTTAATCTTACCCATGCTCACCTCACCGTCGATTTCAGATACGACAGCCGGATTAGACGGATTACGAGCCTCGAGAAGTTCCTGCACGCGTGGAAGGCCACCGGTAATATCACCTGCGCTTGCCACATTACGAGGTATCTTGACAAGCGTCTTACCGGTTACGATGGTCTCGCCATCCTCAACGGCAATGTGTCCTCCTATCGGGAAGTTATAAGTTGCAACAATATTACCGTTCTTATCGATGACATCGCATGAAGGAACAAGGTTGCGCTCCTTGGGCTCCACGACGATACGCTCCGTCAAGCCCGTGGTTTCATCGGTCTCTGCCTTATAGGTCGAACCTTCGACAACATCGTGGAACTTCAGCGTACCAGCATATTCACTTACGATCACGGCATTGAACGGATCCCACTTGGCGATAAGGTCGCCTTTCTTAACGGTATCTCCATGGACAAAATAGAGTGAACTACCATAAGGCACATTCAGCGTACTCAACGCGATATTAGTATTGGAATCCACGAAACGGATTTCAGCCAGTCGGCTTACCACCATCTTGCAATCCTTGCCTTCCTCATCTTTAAAGTCAACGGTACGAAGCTCGTCGAACTCAATCTTAGAATCATTCTTTGCCTTGATAGAGGCATTCGCTGCCGCTCCACCTGCCACACCGCCGGCATGGAAAGTGCGCAGTGTAAGCTGCGTACCTGGCTCGCCAATGGCCTGTGCCGCAATGACACCCACAGCCTCGCCCTTCTGTACCATACGGGCAGTGGCAAGGTTACGACCATAGCACTTAGCACAAACGCCCTTCTTGCTCTCGCAAGTGAGCACGGAACGGATTTCAACCATTTCGATAGGAGTAGCCTCTATCTTCGCAACGGCATCCTCCGTGATCTGCTCGCCGGCAGAACAAATGAGCTCGCCTGTCGTAGGATCCAAGATATCATGAACTGACACACGACCCAAGATGCGCTCACCGAGAGTAGCGATGACTTCATCGCCATTCTTCAACGCACGGCATTCAAGACCCCGCAATGTACCGCAGTCGTCTTCCGTGATAATCACATCGTGGCTGACATCCACAAGACGGCGGGTCAGATAACCGGCGTCGGCAGTCTTCATGGCCGTATCGGCAAGACCTTTACGGGCACCGTGAGAGGAAATAAAATATTCCAGCACAGACATGCCTTCCTTAAAGTTAGAAAGGATAGGATTCTCTATCGTACCACGGCTGTCAGCACCAGCCTTCTGCGGCTTGGCCATCAACCCTCGCATACCAGAGAGCTGCTTAATCTGATCCTTAGAACCACGAGCACCGGAATCCAACATCATGAAGACGGCATTGAACCCTTGGTCGGCCTCGGTCATTTCCTTCATCAAGACATCACCAAGCTCGTTGTTGACATGAGTCCACGCGTCGATGACCTGATTGTAACGCTCGGTATCGGTGATGAAACCCATATTATAGTTGTTGGTGATTTCCTCTACTTCCTTGTTCCCCTTCTCTACAATGGAAACTTTCTCCTTCGGAATAATGATGTCGTCAAGGTTGAAAGAAAGGCCGGCCACATAAGACATACGATAACCCAAGTTCTTGATGCCATCCAGAAATTCACAAGCGCGAGCCATACCTACAGCCTTAATGGCATTGGCAATGATGCCACGCAATGTCTTCTTGGAAATTACATCGTTGAAGTAACCAATCTCTACAGGTATAATCTGATTGACAATCACCCTACCTACCGAAGTCTCCACCAAATGACGGACAGGCTTGCCATCAACAACATCATCGACCATGACCTTTACCTGCGCATGCAGGTCGCAACGGCCTTCGTTGTTTGCGACAAAAGCTTCCTCCGGACCATAGAATGTCAGTCCTTCGCCCTTTGCTCCCGGGCGTATCTTAGTGATGTAATACAATCCCAATACCATATCTTGAGAAGGAACGGTAATAGGAGCGCCATTTGCAGGATTGAGAATGTTATGGCTCTGAAGCATCAACACCTGAGCTTCAAGGACTGCCTCGTTACTCAAAGGAAGATGGACAGCCATCTGGTCGCCGTCGAAGTCGGCATTGAACGCCGTACAGGCCAACGGATGAAGCTGGATAGCCTTGCCCTCTATCATCTTTGGCTGGAAAGATTGAATTCCAAGCCTGTGAAGCGTAGGAGCACGGTTCAAGAGAACGGGATGCCCTTTCATCACATTCTCCAAGATATCCCAGATTACCGGCTCGCGGCGATCTACGATTTTCTTAGCACTCTTCACGGTCTTCACGATACCCCGTTCGATGAGCTTACGGATAATGAAAGGTTTGTAGAGCTCTGCAGCCATCAACTTAGGAAGACCACACTCGCCCATCTTTAACTCTGGACCGACAACAATTACGGAACGAGCTGAATAGTCAACACGCTTACCGAGCAAGTTCTGACGGAAGCGCCCTTGCTTACCTTTCAGAGAATCAGAAAGAGACTTCAAAGGACGATTACTTTCGCTCTTGACGGCGCTTGCCTTGCGGGAGTTATCGAACAAAGAGTCGACAGCCTCCTGCAACATGCGTTTCTCATTGCGGAGAATAACCTCAGGAGCCTTGATTTCCACCAATCGCTTCAGACGATTGTTACGGATAATCACACGACGATAGAGATCATTCAAATCGGATGTGGCGAAACGGCCACCATCCAGCGGAATCAGAGGACGAAGCTCTGGTGGAGTTACCGGAATAATCTTCATAATCATCCACTCTGGCCTATTGATATTCTTTGATCCACGGAAAGCCTCAACGACCTGCAAGCGTTTCAAGGCGTCGGTCTTACGCTGCGCAGAAGAGTCGTTGTTGGCACGGTCGCGCAATTCATAAGATATCTTATCGAGCCCTGTCTGACCATTTTCATCCTCTGTACTAAGTTCTGCGAGAAGATTCTGGATTGCTTCGGCACCCATCTTCGCAATAAACTTGTTAGGATCAGCATCATCCAAAAGATCGTTATTAGGTTCGAGACGGTTATCGACGATATCAAGATACTCTTCCTCGGAAAGGAGGTCGTATTTGTGAGAGCCATTGAGCTCTACCCCTTCTGCATCGGAAGTTCCCTCGAGTTTGCCAGGCTTGATAACAATATACTTCTCATAGTAGATAACAGAATCAAGCTTCTTTGTGGGAATTCCCAACAGGTAGCCTATCTTATTCGGCAATGAACGGAAATACCAGATATGAGCAACCGGAACGACGAGCTCGATATGACCCGAACGCTCACGACGCACTTTCTTCTCGGTAACCTCAACACCGCAACGGTCGCAAACAATACCCTTATAGCGGATGCGCTTGTACTTACCACAGGCACACTCATAATCCTTGGTCGGACCAAAAATGCGCTCGCAGAAAAGGCCGTCGCGCTCCGGCTTATATGTACGATAATTGATGGTTTCAGGCTTGGTAACCTCACCATACGAATTTTCCAGGATTTCTTCAGGAGAAGCCAGTCCGATGGTAATCTTCGTAAAATTATTCTTTACCTTTGTATCTTTTTTGAAAGCCATGTTTCTTATATTTGTTAAAAGGGTTCTCGTTTAATCAAGTTTCACACTTAATCCCAGTCCACGAAGCTCGTGGAGAAGCACATTGAGCGATTCTGGGATACCCGGGGTTGGAAGAGGATCGCCCTTAACTATGGCCTCATAAGCCTTCGAACGACCGACAACATCATCACTCTTGATTGTCAAAATCTCCTGAAGCACATGAGCGGCACCGAAACCTTCGAGTGCCCAAACCTCCATCTCTCCGAAACGCTGGCCTCCAAACTGAGCCTTACCTCCAAGAGGCTGCTGAGTAATTAAACTATAAGGACCAATTGAGCGAGCATGCATCTTGTCCTCAACCATATGGCCAAGTTTCAAGAAGTAGGTTATGCCAATTGTTGCGGGCTGGTCAAACATCTCACCAGTCTCACCATCATATATATGAGTAGAGCATAAGCGTGGGAGACCTGCCTTGTCAGTCCATTTCTGCAGGTCGTCAAGCTTGGCTCCATCAAAAATTGGAGTTGCGAACTTAACACCGAGTTTCTTACCTGCAGCACCGAGGATAGCCTCGAATATCTGGCCAAGGTTCATACGAGAAGGCACGCCCATCGGGTTGAGTACCAAATCTACCGGGCGCCCGTCCTCAAGGAACGGCATGTCCTCCATACGGACTACTTTAGAAACAATACCCTTATTACCATGACGACCAGCAAGCTTATCGCCTACCTGAATCTTACGCTTCTTAGCAACATAGACTTTTGCCATCTGGATCACTCCAGAAGGAAGCTCGTCGCCAATCGTAATGGCAAACTTACGGCGCTTCAACTCGGCATCCATCTGCTTATACTTACGCATATAATTCATAATAAGCTTAGAGATAAGCTTGTTCTTATGCTCGTCATTCGTCCAGTTATTGCTCTCAATACCGTCGTATTCAATATTCTTCAAGACCGCAACCGTAAAATTGCTACCTTTCGTAATAATCTCCGCACCGGTATAATCTTTGATGCCCTGTGATTTCAAGCCCTTGGTGAGCTCGAGCAACTTATCTACAAGAATATCCTTCAAATCGTCTATCTTTGCCTCATATTCCTCGTCAATCTTAGCCAAGAGAACCTTGTCTTGCTTCTTTGACTCACGAGTCTTGATAGAGCGGGAAAACAACTTTTTATCTATGATGACACCCGTCAGCGACGGATTAGCCTTCAACGAGGAATCCTTTACATCACCAGCCTTATCGCCAAAAATAGCACGGAGCAGTTTCTCTTCCGGAGATGGATCGCTCTCTCCCTTAGGAGATATCTTACCAATCAGGATATCACCTGGCTCCACACGAGCACCGACACGGATGATACCATTAGCATCAAGATCCTTCGTCGCCTCCTCCGATACATTGGGAATATCGGATGTAAATTCCTCATAACCACGCTTGGTCTCACGAACATCTAAAGAATATTCATCAACATGGACGGAGGTTAATACATCCTCGCGAACCATACGCTCCGAAATCACGACGGCGTCCTCGTAGTTATAACCTTTCCAAGGAATATAAGCGACGAGAAGGTTACGGCCCAATGCAAGTTCTCCATTTTCAGTAGCATACCCTTCTGTCAGGATATCACCTTTCTTAACACGCTGGCCCTTGTCGCAAATAGGACGAAGGTCGATGGTCATGTTCTGGTTTGTCCGACGGAACTTGGGAATTCTATATTCTTTCAAGGCAGGCTCGAAACTTACAAACTCCTCCTCCTCTGTACGGTCATAGAGAATGCGAATCGTCGTTGCGTCAACATATTCTATGACACCATCACCTTCAGCAGTTATCATCGTGCGTGAATCCTCGCAGGCCTTTTTCTCCAAACCTGTACCTACGATGGGTGCGTCGTTATGAAGCAGGGGGACTGCTTGGCGCATCATATTACATCCCATCAAGGCACGATGCCCGTCATCATGTTCCAAGAAAGGAATCAGACCTGCAGACAGGGAAGCAATCTGCTGTGGAGATACATCCATATAGTCTACCTGAGAAGGCGGCACTACCGGATAGTCAGCATCCTGACGGCATTTAACCATCTTACGAACGAAACTTCCATCTGCATTGAGAGGAGCATTGCCCTGACCAATAATCCGGTCTTCTTCTTCCTCGGCAGTAAGATAGGCAACATGATCGTTGTCCATATCCACAACAGAATTCACGATCTTGCGGTAAGGGGTTACGATGAAGCCAAGATCATTAATTTTCGCATATAAACAGAGCGAAGAAATCAGCCCGATGTTTGGTCCTTCAGGCGACTCAATCGGACAAAGGCGTCCATAGTGAGTATAGTGTACATCACGAACCTCAAATCCTGCACGCTCACGGGTAAGGCCGCCAGGGCCAAGGGCTGAAAGGCGGCGCTTATGCGTAACTTCCGCCAATGGATTGGTCTGGTCCATGAACTGGCTAAGGGGATTCGTTCCGAAGAAAGAATTGATTACGCTGGAGATTGTCTTGGCATTAATCAAATCTGTCGGGGTAAACACCTCGTTGTCGCGTACATTCATACGCTCACGGATAGTGCGACTAACACGAGCCAAACCTATAGAGAACTGATTTGCCAACTGCTCGCCGACCGTGCGAACACGGCGATTACTCAGGTGATCGATATCATCAAGTGCGGCATTGGAGTTGATCAGATTAATCAGATATTTGATAATCTCTATAATATCTTCTTTGGTCAAGACACGAATATCTGAATCTATATTAAGACCCAGTTTCTTGTTGATTCGATAACGACCGACCTCACCAAGATCATAACGCTTATCAGAGAAGAACAGATTGGTAAAAACTTCACGAGCACTGGCATCATCAGCAGGGTCCGCATTACGCAACTGACGATAGATATAGAGCACGGCCTCTTTCTCGGAGTTAGAAGGATCTTTCTGCAGAGTATTGAAAATGAGAGAATACTTCTGAGCTGCCTCCTGATCCTTATGAAGCAGGATTGTCGAAGCCCCACTATCAAGAATTTCTTCTACACTCTCGGCTGTAATTTCTGTCTCACGATCGAGAATTACTTCGTTACGCTCAATAGAAACAACCTCACCCGTATCCTCATCAACAAAGTCTTCGTTCCAGCTCTTCAGCACACGGGCAGCAAGCTTGCGACCGATAGCGGCTTTCATGTTCTTCTTGTTTACTTTCACCTCTTCACAAAGGTCAAATATCTGAAGAATATCCTTGTCGCTTTCATAGCCGATAGCGCGGAGAAGGGTCGTGATAGGCAACTTCTTCTTGCGATCTATATAGGCATACATCACATTGTTGATGTCAATAGAGAACTCTATCCATGAGCCCTTGAACGGAATGATACGAGCGCTATAAAGCGGAGTGCCATTCGCATGCAATGTACTGCTGAAAAACACGCCCGGAGAACGGTGCAACTGAGCAACGACTACACGCTCTGCTCCATTAATAATAAAGGTGCCATTTGCCGTCATATACGGAATGGTTCCCAAGAACACATCCTGAGTTACAGGTGCAAAAGCCTCATGATCCGGGTCCGTGCAGTAAAGCTTCATCCTGGCCTTCAAAGGTACACTATATGTCAGACCACGCTCAAGACACTCGTCAATGGTATAGCGCGGAGGATCAACATAGTAATCCAAGAACTCAAGGACGAAATTATTACGAGTATCGGTAATAGGAAAGTTCTCCGCGAACACCCTATATAGCCCGTCGTTCTTGCGTTCCTCTGGCGGAGTATCCAACTGTAGGAAGTCCTTGAAAGACTTCAACTGCACATCGAGAAAATCCGGATATGGATACGGATTATGCACGCTGGCAAAATTTACTCTGTTATCAACAATTTTTGTAGCCATATAATAGTTATAATATTCAGTTTGATTAGCCTCTCCGGCTTGCAAAAGCTTTGGTCCTTAAAAAGACACAAAAAGGTTAGGACACACCGACTGGGCATATCCTAACCGTATTTTAGAGTAATTAGAGTCGTATTACTTGAGCTCTACTTTAGCACCAGCTTCCTCGATAGCCTTTTTCAAGTTCTCAGCCTCTTCCTTAGAGAGACCTTCCTTAACTGCTACAGGAGCATGCTCCACGCCGTCTACGAGATCCTTAGCTTCTTTCAAGCCAAGACCGCAAGCCTCTCTTACAGCCTTCACAACCTGGAGCTTTGTAGCACCAACCTCGGTGAGGACCACATCGAAAGAAGATTTCTCCTCTGCTGCCTCAGCTGCGCCGCCAGCAGCAGGACCAGCAGCTACAGCAACAGCTGCAGCAGCAGGCTCAATACCATACTCGTCCTTCAGGACTGTTGCCAACTCATTAACTTCCTTAACTGTGAGGTTTACCAACTCCTCAGCAATAGCTTTAATATCTGCCATTTTATTCTAAATTTAATTTTATTTTTACTAAGTTATTGACTTTAATTGATGTTTGTTATTCAGGACGCTCGCCTAAAGTCTTGAGCACACCGTGGATAGTGTTTGCGCCTGACTGAAGAGCAGAAACAACATTCTTTGCCGGAGATTGCAGCAATGCCACAACATCTGCGATAAGTTCGTTCTTGCTCTTGAGAGCTGCAAGTTCATCGAGTTTATCAGCACCTACAAAGATACTTTCCTCGGCATAAGCAGCCTTAAGGGCAGGAATACCTACTTTCTTATAATCTTTCAGCAACTTTGCAGGAACATTCGCTGTCTGTGTGAACATCACAGCAGTAGTACCTTTCAATGCAGTATACAAAGGTTCAAAATCAATATCAGAAGCCTCAAAAGCCTTGTGAAGAAGATTATTCTTTACAACGACCATCTTAATTTCCTTCTTGAAGCAATTGCGACGGAGCGCGCTAGTATCCTCTGCATTTAAACCGGTAACATCTACCAGATAAAAATGTGGGAATTCCTTCAGCTTCTGCCCAAGCTCAGCAATAATAGTATCTTTTACTTCCTTTTTCATTTTACAAAACTTTTAGAGTTATTCAACTGATTTTGGATCAACCTTAATACCCTTACTCATTGTGCTAGAAATAAAGATACTCTTGATATATGTACCTTTTGCAGCAGCAGGCTTCAGCTTGATGACTGTAGAGATAAACTCCTTGGCATTACCAAAGATCTGCTCGGATGTCATATTGATTTTTCCGATTGATGTATGTATAATACCAGCCTTATCAACCTTGAAGTCGATTTTACCCTGCTTAACTTCCTTTACTGCCTTAGCAACATCCATGGTTACAGTACCGCTCTTAGGGTTTGGCATAAGACCGCGAGGACCGAGTACTCGACCCAATGGACCTATCTTTCCCATACAAGACGGCATAGTGATGATAACATCAATATCTGTCCATCCGCCTTTGATCTTTTCGACATACTCGTCAAGACCAACATAATCAGCACCTGCCTCTTTAGCAGCAGCTTCCTGATCAGGAGTACAGAGAGCCAGAACTCGTGTGGCCTTACCGGTTCCATTGGGCAGTGAAACTACACCACGAACCATCTGATTAGCCTTACGAGGATCGACTCCTAAGCGTACATCAATATCAACAGAAGCATCAAACTTGGTCGTGGTAATATCTTTAACCAACTTTGAAGCTTCCTCCAAAGTGTATGCCTTCCCTGCTTCAACCTTATCAGCTACTGATTTTTGATTTTTTGTCAGTTTACTCATTTCCAAATTGAAGTTATAAATTATTTACCAGGGAAGTCCCCTTTTACAGTAATACCCATGCTCCTTGCTGTACCAGCAATAAGGTGCATAGCACTTTCAACCGTGAAGCAATTCAAGTCAGGCATCTTGTCCTCAGCGATTGCCCTTACCTGTTCCCAGGTAACTGAAGCAATCTTCTTTCGGTTAGGCTGACCGGAACCCGTCTTTACCTTGGCTGCCTCAAGCAACTGAACTGCTGCCGGAGGAGTCTTGATAATGAAGCTGAAAGACTTGTCGGTATAGTAAGTGATAACAACAGGAAGAACTTTCCCTGCCTTATCCTGGGTGCGGGCGTTGAATTCTTTGCAGAATCCCATAATGTTAATACCCTTAGAACCAAGTGCAGGTCCTACTGGAGGAGAAGGATTCGCAGCGCCACCTTTAATCTGTAATTTGATTAATCCAGCAACTTCTTTAGCCATTTTTCTTTGTTAATAATTAATTTGATTTGCTATAAGCCGTAAGAGTGGAAGCCTCCCGCGACTATATATAAGAATAGACACACCGTAACAATTTGCGCGCTATCCTTCTTTTTCTACTTGCATAAAGCCTAACTCCAAAGGAGTCTTTCGACCAAAAATTTTCACCATCACTTTCAATTTACGCTTCTCGGTGTTAACCTCTTCGATAACACCACTGAAACCACTGAAAGGTCCGTCAGTAACCTTAACGGTCGCATTAACTTCAAATGGAGTAGTATATTCATTCGTCAGTTCTGCTTCTTCAGCAGCACCGAGCATTCGGTTGATATCCGCCTGAGGTACTGGTGATGGATTGTCAAGGCCTCCAAGAAAGCCCAAGCAGTTAGGCATAAAACGAAGTGTATGTGCAACATCGCCTATAAGATGAGCCTCGATAAAGACATACCCCGGGAGACGCATTTTCTCTTTCTCCACTCGTTTCCCATTACGCAAAGAAGCCTGTTTCTCTGTAGGTATCAACACCTGAAAAACATTGGAGCTGAGTAGCGTGTTGTGTTTCATCTCAGCCTCGATGTATTCCTTCAACTTAGCCTCTTTTCCACTAACAGAGCGAAGTACATACCAGTTCTTTCCTGTATCAGCCATCTTTTCCTTATTATTAATTTGGATAGATCGCAGTCATCAAAGTCCTAAACACACTGTCCATAGCAAACACTATCAATGCAATGACAAGGGAAGCGGACAATACAACTACTGCGCTGTGAGTCAGTTGCTTGTAGGTTGGCCATGTAGTTTTGTGAACAAGTTCATTGTAACTCGCCTTGATATTGTCTACTATTGTCTTGAATATCTTCTTAAACATACCGTCCTTTGTTTTTTGCACGGGTTGAAAGATTCGAACTCTCGACACCTGGTTTTGGAGACCAGTGCTCTACCAACTGAGCTAAACCCGTAAATAAACTTCCACCACCGCAGCGACAGAAGTTTTTATAGAGTTATTGATTGATTTCAATTACTTGACATCATCAAGGATTGCTGTAATCTGGCCAGAGCCAACGGTACGACCACCCTCTCGGATAGCAAAACGCAGACCCTCGTTCAAAGCAACCTTGTAGATCAATTCTACCTCAATCTCAACATTATCACCAGGCATAACCATCTCAACGCCTTCCGGCAATTTGATTTCACCGGTGCAGTCCATTGTGCGGAGGTAGAACTGTGGACGATACTTATTTCCGAACGGAGTATGACGACCACCCTCTTCTTTCTTCAATACATAGATAGATGCCTTGAAGTGATCATGAGGAGTAATAGCTCCCGGGTGTACAACTACCATACCACGCTTGATCTCATCCTTATCAACACCACGAAGGAGCAGACCTACATTATCGCCAGCCTCACCGGTGGGAAGAGTCTTACGGAACATCTCAACACCGGTAATAACCGACTTCTTGTCCTCACCAAGACCGAGCAGCTGAACCTCATCACCGATCTTACAGATACCAGTCTCAATACGACCTGTAGCAACGGTACCACGACCTGTAATTGAGAACACATCTTCAACAGGCATCAAGAAAGGCTTATCAATCTCACGAGTCGGCTCCTGAATCCAGGTGTCAACCGTATCCATCAATTCCATTACCTTGTCGCTCCATTTCTCAACTCCATTCAGAGCACCGAGAGCAGAACCACGAACGATTGGGGTGTCCTCTTCATAGCCATACTGCTCAAGAATCTCACGGACTTCCATTTCAACAAGCTCAAGCATCTCCTCATCGTCAACCATATCACACTTGTTCAGGAATACTACCAGACGAGGCACATTTACCTGACGAGCGAGCAATACATGCTCACGGGTCTGTGGCATAGGACCGTCAGTTGCAGCAACTACCAAGATAGCACCGTCCATCTGGGCAGCACCCGTTACCATGTTCTTCACATAGTCAGCGTGTCCTGGGCAATCTACATGCGCATAGTGGCGGTTTGCGGTTTCATACTCAATATGGGAAGAGTTGATGGTAATACCACGCTCTTTCTCCTCGGGAGCGTTATCAATCTGATCAAAAGACTTCACATCCTCACTACCAAGTCCTCTATCGTGAAGAGTCTTTGAGATGGCAGCTGTAAGAGTAGTCTTACCATGGTCAACATGACCAATTGTACCGATGTTTACATGCGGTTTCGTACGTACGAATTCTTCTTTAGCCATAGCTTTTAATTTTATTATTTATATAAACGAATAATCGAACTCTTGCAAATTCATCTTGTTTTTCTTCTAGTCTATAAAATAGAACAAGAAGTAGAGCTGTAACTGAGAGTTGAACTCAGGACCTCTTCCTTACCAAGGAAGTGCTCTACCACTGAGCTATTACAGCATGCCGTTAGAGCGGAAAACGGGACTCAAACCCGCGACCCCCAGCTTGGAAGGCTAGTGCTCTATCAACTGAGCTATTTCCGCAAAACTCCTACTGAAGTGGGTGGTGATGGATTCGAACCACCGAAGGCATCGCCAGCAGATTTACAGTCTGCCCCATTTGGCCACTCTGGTAACCACCCTTGTTTAACAACTCATCGCTTCCGAATATCCTGAGCCTCTTGTCGGATTCGAACCAACGACCCCGAGATTACAAATCACGTGCTCTGGCCAACTGAGCTAAAGAGGCAGTTCTTTGCAGCCGCTGAGCGACTTGTATTTCGGACATGTTGTAAAACGGCTGCAAAGATACGACTTATTTTCTAATTTCCAAAACTTTTTTCGGTTTTTTTTAGCGGTTACGCATTTTTTCCTTGAATTTGGTAAGCTGGACCTTCATTGAATCCACGCACTGATCCACACTCTCCTCAAATGTATCGCAAATCTTTTCCACATAAAGTTTCGAGCCTGGAACAGTAACCTCGATACTGGCCTGTTTGTTCAATACCGTAGCAGGTTTTACCACCTTTAGCTGCACCTCCGCTTTCTGTACATCTTCATAAGATTTTTCCAACTTGGCGACTTTCTTCTCAATAAACGCCTGTAAACTCTCGGTAGCGTCGAAATGGATCGACTTCATCTTAATTTCCATAGTTACCTCCTATTCTTTAAAAACTAAGGTTAAGCCCGCGGATGGGCATTCTTATAAACTTTCTTGAGCTGCTCGAATGTCGTGTGAGTATAAATCTCCGTAGTCGACAGACTTTCATGCCCAAGCAGCTTCTTCACACTCTCAAGCTCGGCATCGTGGTTCAGCATAGCAGTCGCAAAAGTATGGCGGAGCACATGCGGCGTACGCTCCTTAAGGGTGCACACCCGTGAAAGATTCTTTCTCACCTCGTATCTCACTTGATTACGATTCATTCGCTCACCCTTCTCCGTAAGGAATAGGGCCCCGGAATGTCGTTCTACCGCACAGTTACGAAGCTTGATATATTCAAGCAAGGCTTTCTCAAGTTCCATCCCAAAAGGAATGATGCGCTCTTTATTGCGTTTTCCGATCACTTTAACCTGGTGATTAGCAAAGTCTATCGCATCGTCGTCCAATCCAATTAGCTCCGCAAGACGAATCCCTATAGAATAGAAAGTCAATACAAGGGTTCTCGCGCGAACATCTTTATATGTATCTCCCCACTCCTGATCGACCAGTCGATCGATTTCCGCTTCCTTGAGAAACTGCGGTAAGGGTCTTCCTCTTTTCGGGCCTTTCACCATCCGCGACGGATCCGCCTCTATCATCTTATGAGCAAGGGCAAAACGGAAAAGGGAACGCAAAGCACTCAATCTCCTATTGATTGAAGTAGCATTGTTTCCTTTATCCATCATACTCTCCATCCAATCACGGATAATATCTGAGTCTACCGACTCCCAAGAGAGCTGATTATTCAAATTCCTGAAGTACGCCTCAAAGCTTCCCAGATCATCGGCGTAACTTTTTACTGTCAGCTGCGAGCGATTCTTCTCAAACTGCAAGTAGTTCAAAAATTCTTCTATCATATCCGGCGCTGCTTACTTTACGATGTACTTTCGGCAACGAATATACGGAATTTAATTCAAACTACCAAATTTTCGGGGAAGTTTTTATTCCTCCTCCTGACGCAGCTTCTGTACATAGATGGCGTGTTCCATCTTGAGACGCTTCAAAACAGAAGGCTTGTCATACTGCTGACGAGCACGCAGCTCCTTAACAACACCTGTCTTTTCGAATTTTCTCTTGAACTTCTTGAGAGCTCTTTCGATGTTCTCACCATCCTTTACTGGTACAATAATCATGTTTTGCTTTTTAATATTTTACCTGTTAAACTTATGCTTTTCGGCACAGGGTGCCATAATTGCGGATGCAAAGTTACATCTTATTTCTGAAACTTCCAACTTTTCCATTCATTTTTTAATTTAAAATGAAGAAAAATATACAAAGAGTCAACCGACAAGTATAAGGAGACTATTCTGATGGTAAAACTTCTTTCCGTCGTACCTTGGGTGCAATATCCCGGCTCTCGCCCATCAGCCCGCCGAAGGGATAGTAGTGGCTCACCTGCTCAATCGTTCCGTTCTCGTTCACTACCAACCGGTTGTTGCCCAGATGATCCCGCACATAGAAGTGATAGGTCGGCGTGAGTTGGGAGATATCCGTCGCTTGGTTTGCCGGATTTGACGCTTGTGGATACGCATACGAGATATATCCTCCCTCTATGAGCGTCTGCCGCAGGGTGTCGTTCTCGTAGACGAAGTTGCCGCAGTACTCCGTCCAGGTATGCCTTAAGTCGGCGTCCCCGGCCGTGCCCGTGCCGCCACTGACTTGTGGAACGGCCTCAGGCAACGGGTTGATGTAATAGTCAGTCCTCAACTTCCGCCCTCTTTATGGTAAAAGATTAACTTCTATTTTTTGGGCAAATATACGAAAAAAATAACAAAAAAAGTCATTTCGGCTTGCAGTATTAATAATTTATCGTATATTTGCGGAGTAAGGGTTGGTGGCAGGTTATACCACACACGCAAGTTGATTTGCCGCTGCCGTCGATGCACTCAGGGTAGAGATTATCAATATAAGACCGTCGGGGGGCGTGGGACGACGCTCTCGCTCACGCCCCCTCATAAATATTCAAGAGGCCATGAAACAATTTTTTGCGACTTTGATTCTTATCATATTGTTGCCATTCGGTTTCGCGGAGGCCCAGACAACACCTCCCGCATGCAAGATTACAGGAATCGTGGTGAGCGGAGAAAGCGGCGAGGGGGAAGAGTTTGTAACCGTCAGCATCATGGCCGGCTCGGATATCGGCAAGGCAATCGCTAAGTGTATAACCGGCAAGGACGGGAGTTTCTCGGTGAGCATCCCCGCCGTGAAGGGCAGCTATACACTCATGGCGTCGTACCTGGGGAAGAAAGCCGACCCGCTGACATTCAGCCTTGAGGGTGGCGAGAGCGAGAAGAAGGTGGATACCATAGAGCTCTTCGATGATGTGAAGACGCTTAGCGGCGTGAACATCGTGGCCCAGAAGCCTCTCGTGAAGATGGATGTAGACAAGCTCTCGTATGATGTTACCGCCGACCCCGACGCCAGGATTTCCAACATTTCCGAGATTTTGCGCAAGGTGCCGCTCGTGGATGTCGACGCCGACGGCAACATCAAGATGAGCGGAACGACGAAGTTTCTCATCCTGCAGAACGGCCGGAGGTCGTCCGTCACCCGCAATCCAAGAGAGGTTTTGCGCAGTCTTCCGGCCCATCTCGTAAAGAACATTGAGGTGATAACCACTCCCGGGGCGAAATACGACGCCGAGGGCATCGGCGGAATCATCAACATCGTGATGCAGCCAAAGTACGAGGGGCATCTCACCACTATCGGCGCGGCGCTCAATACGCTGGGATACAATGCCCACGCATACTCTACCACCAAGATAGGAAGGTTCGCCCTCGACGGCTCGCTATCGTATAACCGCATCACGAACCCCACAGGAGAAGACAACACCCTGCGTGAGAACTACGGGTCGGAGCAGCAGAAATGGCTCAACAGCACCAACGCTCAGAAACTGAAAGACCGCACGGAGTTCGCCAACATCAACGCCAGTTACGAGATCGACACGCTCCGCCTCGTTACTCTTTCCTTGTCCGGAATGGCCGTCCAGCGGCACATGCCCTCATGGGGAACGACCGAGATGCTCAACGCCGACCGCTCGATGGCGGCCTATTCATACACAAGAAACTCCACCCCCAAGAACTCTGTCGTCAACGGCACCCTGGGCCTTGACTATCAGCGCACGAGCCGCAGGAACAAGCAGCGCGTGCATACGCTGTCCTATCAGCTCTACACCTCGCCGTCGCACGACAGGGCCACCACGCTCTACAGCGACCTCGTGAACAACACCCCGCAGGATATCACAGAGGAGATGCGGCTCTACGACAACCGCACCAACAGCCATAATCGCAACACAGAGCACACCCTCCAATACGACTTCACCACGCCCGTCGGCAGCCGACAGACCTTTGAAGCAGGCATGAAGTATATCCTACGCAACAACGAGAGCACCAACGATGTGTTCGATGCCAAGGCTATGACTGGCAACTATGTGCTCAATGCCTCACGCAGCAGCCACTATAAGAATCGCAACGACATCTTCGGCGCCTACCTAAGCTATGTTTTCCGAGGCAAGGTGTTCTCCGTCATGCCCGGGCTGCGCTATGAATACACCTATCAGAGCATAGAATACCTGGCGGGAGCCATCGGCTCCGAGGCCAACTACGACGGCCATTACGCCAACCTCGTACCCTCGCTGAAGCTCAGTTTCACGCTCGGAAAGACCGAAACGTTAAGGCTGGAGTACGGCATGCGCCTCTCCCGGCCGAGCATCTATTACCTCAACCCCTACTTCAACGACATCAATCCGCAGAACATCAGCCAGGGAAACAGCAACCTGGAGGCCGAGCGGAGCCAATCACTGACCGCCACCTTCGGCAAGTTCACCCGCAAGCTCAACCTCAACCTGTCGCTGTCCTACACCTTCCTCAACGACGGCATTGAGCGCGTGAGCCACACCGTGGGCAGCGGCGGGGAGTATTTCGATGACCGGAAGCACTTCGCCTCGCCCGGTGCCATGTATTCCACCTTCCAGAACATAGGACACACGCAGCGCACGGCATTCAACTATTACCTGCGCTGGAACATCCTGCCGAAACTAAGCTGCACGCTCAACGGCAGCGTGGCCTACCTCGATATTGAAGACCCCGCACACCGGCTGCGCAACAATGGATGGATGGCAAGTGAGTATCTCAACCTCTCCGGACGGTTGCCGGCCGATATCTCGTTCTCCGCAAGGATTGGAGCCAACACGCGCAACATCACGCTCCAAGGCAGCTCCAACAGCTTCTGGAGCCACAGCTTCTCGCTTTCCCGGGGATTCCTGAAAGAGAAAAGGCTGACTATAGGCATCGGCACGACCGACCCTTTCCGCAAGTGGGTTAGGCGAGACATTGTTACCGAGGGGACAAACTTCCGCAATGTGAACCATCAGCGATACAGCCGACAGGTCTTTGGCATCAGCGTGAGCTATCGCCTCGGCAACCTCGGACTGTCGAAGACGCGCAGGGTAACCCGCGGAATTAATAACGACGACCTGAAGCGAGAGGAACAGTAGCAGTCTCGCGAATCGGGATGGGCGCGGCAAGCCATTGCCGTGCAGTATAGCGGTAATGAACCCCGGTCTCGTTCTCCCATATATTTACAAAAGGAATTTATTTTACAAAGTACTCTAAAATAAGGCCTGTTTTGCGTCCGGACACGACTTCGGGTTGAAAAACAGGCTTATTTTTAAAAGATTCACAATTATCTGATTTACAGCCTCTTATCGCACAAAACCCATTTCGCGAGCACTTTTCGAAAAGCTTTTAGCCGTCTTTTACTTTGCTTTTAACCGCTTTTTACTCCGCTTCCAACAGCTTCCGACACTCCTTTCAGCCGTCCTCAGGCGTGCAGAAAGCCGTCTTTTACCCTGCCGAAGGTTGCTGTTTGCCCTGAAAAAGGTATTCATAAGTATCTTTCAGGGCTATTTCCCAATCTGATTCGGGCTTTTTCCAAGAGTGTGATTCTTGGATTTTATTTTTACAAAAAGAAGTGTTCGCCGAGGATGCCTGTCCTCTCAAAGTGCTTTGGTGGCTCCTGCCAGCCATGCCTTTTCCTCCTCGTCAAGATACGGGGAGAGGCGGTCGAAGACTAGTCTGTGATACTCGTTCAGCCATTCTCTTTCCTCTTCGGTGAGCATCGAGAGGTCGACGGGTGCCAGGTCGATGGGACAAAGCGTCAGCGGTTCAAACTCAAGGAAGGTGCCGAACTCGCCCTTCACGGCCTCCCTCGTCAGTAGGGTGTTCTCGATGCGCACCCCGAAACGGTCGGCCAGATAGATGCCCGGCTCGTCGGTAACGGTCATGCCTGCCCGCAGGGGTGCCGCCACATACTCCATGCGTATCTGGTGAGGCCCCTCGTGGACACTCAGATAGGAGCCCACGCCGTGCCCCGTGCCGTGCAGGAAATTATAGCCCTCCCTCCACATCGGCGCCCGCGCCACGGCGTCGAGCTGCGTGCCGCAAGCCCCGTCGGGAAAGTGGAGAGCCTGTAAACGGAGGAATCCTTTCAGCACGAGCGTGTAGACATGCCGCTGTTCATCGCTCACGGGACCGAGGGCAATGGTACGGGTAATATCGGTGGTGCCGTCCTGATACTGCGCGCCGCTGTCCAAGAGGAGCAGTCCCTCGGCCTTCAGCGGCTTGTCGGATGTCGCCGTGGCCTCGTAGTGCACGATGGCGCCATGCTCCTGATAAGCCGCAATCGTGTCGAAGCTGGCTCCCCGGAAGAGGGGCTGGCCGCTCCGCAGCTCCGTGAGCTTGCCGTCGACGCTCCGCTCGGTCTCTCCGCCGACGGCCACGACGGGCCTGAGCCAGCGCAGAAACTTCACCATGGCCACTCCGTCGCGGGTCATGGCCCGGCGGAACCCCGCTATCTCGGCAGCGTTCTTCACCGCCTTCAGGCGCGGGACGGGAGATTCCGAGAACACGATTCGCGTCCGCGCGGGCACGAACCGCGGCAGCAGGGCGCTCGTCTCGTCGGGATCCATCAGGATGTTGTACTCGAAATAGTCTTCCAGTCCCTGCCCTACATGCTCGTATTCGTCGAGGGCGACACCCTCCGAGGCAAGATGGCGAGCCACCTCCGCCGGCACTTTCTCCTTATTAATATAGAGGGTGGCCTTGTCGGAGGCAATGAGCAGCCAGGCCACGAACACCGGCACGCAGTGCACATCCGTGCCCCGGAGGTTGAGCGTCCAGGCTATGTCGTCGAGCGCCGACAGCAGCATGCCGTCGCAATGGGCCTCGCGAAGTTCCCGGCGAATGCGTGCGAGCTTGCTCCCCGTGGTCTCGCCGGCATACTCCAGCGGCTGCGGCTCCACCTCGTCGCGGGGTATCGGCGGTCGGTCGGGCCATATCCGTGCCAGCGGATCGAAGTTCACGCGGAGGTTGATGCCGCCCCGGGCACGAAGGTCTGCGGTCAGCCTCTGCACCGCCGCGTAGGAATTCACGCTCCCGTCCAAGCCCACGATGGCTCCGTTGACATCGGCGAGTTGCTCTCCCAGCCATTCCGCTATCGAAGGCGTGCCCTCCATCTTCAGCCTCATCAGCCGGAACTCCGTGCCCGCCAACTGCTCCTCGGCCGCGAGGAAATAGCGGGAGTCGGTCCACAGGGCGGCACTTCGCATCGTTACCACCGCTGTCCCGGCACTGCCGTTGAAGCCCGAAATCCACTCGCGGCCCTTCCAGTGGTCGGCCACATATTCACTCTGGTGAGCATCGGTGCCGGGAAAGATGAAGGCATCGAGCTTCTCCACTCTCATCACCTCGCGCAAGGCCTCGAGCCGGCGATAAATCTCTTCTTTCATGATTGTTTTGCTAAATGGACTTTACAAAGATAAGGATTTTAAGAATTTATCACAAATTTAATGCCGAATAAATGTTTGACATCAAACTTTTTTTGTTAATTTTGTGGGTGAAAAACTCGGATACCCGTCGGCAGCGACAGCTCACGGCATGGCTTTCGCGGCGGGCCTGAATTGCGGAAAATCATTTTTTTAAATAGCAACAGTCATGAATTATCTAACAAACGACAAACTCCTTATCGTCGGAGCCGGCGGTATGATCGGTTCCAACATGGTCCAGAGCGCCTTGATGCTCGGCCTGACTCCCAATGTATGCCTGTATGACATCTATGAGCCAGGCGTTCACGGCGTGTTCGACGAAATCCAGCAGTGCGCCTTCCCGGGTGCCAATGTAACCTACACGGTGGATCCCGAGGTGGCTTTCAAGGGCGCGAAGTATATCATTTCGTCGGGAGGAGCTCCCCGAAAGGAAGGCATGACCCGCGAAGATCTCCTCAAGGGCAACTGCAAGATCGCGGCTGAATTCGGCGAGAACATCAAGAAATACTGCCCCGAGGTATGCCATGTGGTGGTCATCTTCAATCCGGCTGATGTTACGGCGCTCACCGCCCTCATCCATTCCGGCCTGAAACCCAGCCAGCTGACATCGCTCGCAGCCCTCGACTCTACCCGCCTACAGCAGGCTCTCGCCCTCGAATTCGGCATCCGGCAGGATAAGGTTACCGGCGCGCACACCTTCGGCGGGCACGGCGAACAGATGGCCGTATTCGCTTCACAGGTGAAGATAGACGGTAAGCCCTTGGCAGAGATGGGCCTTTCAGAGGAGCGCTGGGAGGAAATCAAGCACCACACCGTACAGGGAGGCTCCAACATCATCAAGCTTCGCGGCCGCAGTTCGTTCCAGAGCCCGGCCTACAATGCCGTCAAGATGATTGAGGCCGCCATGGGCGGAGAGAAGTTTACCTTGCCGGCCGGCTGCTATGTAAACGACGACAAGCTCGGATTCAAGAATGTGATGATGGCCATGCCTACCACCATCGACGCTACGGGCGTTCACTTCGTGGAGCCCCAGGGCACTCCCGAAGAGCTCGCGGAGCTCCAGAAGTCATACGAGCATCTCTGCAAGATGCGCAACGAAATCGTAGACCTCGGCATCGTTCCCGCCGTGGAAAAGTGGAAGAACGACAATCCGAACCTATAACCGGAGCTATCGACCGATATCACAAGGGGCAGAATCCACGAGGGTTCTGCCCTTTTCGCAAGGACATGGCTCACGCCGACACGGGCAGCAAAGCTCAGAAAACGCTAAAACTTGAAGGTTAACGTACCATAGGGCATGCAATGGTTCTTAAACTGCACGGAGAACAACGACGCCACATCTTCCTCTGACGGATTTCCTACAATATTGTAAAGACCGAACCGCAGCAGCAGTTTCGAACGCCGGAACTCCTTACGGAAAGAATAGCTGGCATCTATGCGATAGCGAAACGGATCACGGGCTGTACGGAATGTTTCCAAAGAAGGGTTGTCGCCATCGGAAGAATCATAGAGAATCAATCCTGAGCGAAGGTTTCCGCCCAAGGTAACGAGCGAGGATTTCCCTATGCTATAAGACAATGCCCCGTTCAGGATATGGGGTATATCATAGGCCGACGGCATCTTGCCTCGCTCCTTCAGTTCACCAAACCACTCACGGCTCTTGGACAGCGTGTAAGAGAACTGCCAGTTGAACCGCTGCCAGGCATCGTAATAATACAGGCTTACCCCATGGCTATCGCCTGTGCCCGACATGATATATTTCGACCAGTTGCTGTCCTCTATGTAGACGGAAGGACGCAAGGCCAGCACATTGACGCGGCGCTTATAGTATGCGGAGAGTTCGAGAATGCCTTTCGGCGTATAGTGTTTCCATCCCATTTCGAAGTGAGTAGCCGTCCTGGGCTTGAACCCTTCTATGCTCGGCATGATAAAATCAAAGGGCGTAGTAACCTCGGTTACCCGGATATGATGGAAGAATTGCTCCATGCGCGACATATTCACATACAGCAAGTCGTTGTTTCCCAAGGCCCATTTCAACGATATTCGTGGCTGAATACTATTGATATGCCGATAGTTCCGGGGAATATAGTGTACATAGTGGATGCCGACGAATGCCAGGAAATGCGGCGTTATGCGGATGTGGTTGTCATAGAAGAAGGAAAATTGCTTCGTGAGTTGCCACCTGTTGGCAAGCCCCAGGCCAAAGGCCGTAAGCTCATACTTCTCTAAGATACCCTTCATTCCCCAATGCATCGTATATAAGTTTCCCGGCCGATAGGTAAACAATGTATTGACATAAAGGCTCCTGATGCCATTCCGGATATTCCCCACGCTGTCGGCAAGATATTCGTCCGCATAGGCCCGGATGGTATGAAGCGAATAAGCCAACGAGGTGGAGTTGGCAATCTTAGGGCTTATCTGGGTATTAAAGTGTAAGGCATAGAGCTGGTTTCCCCAATGGAGAATTGACTGTTTGCGGCCATTTTCGGGCACATGATAGTCGTCCGAGGAATTATAGACCGACATCCGGAGCGAGGTTACGGAGTCTAAATCGTAGGAAAACTTAAGGTTGAAGTCGTGGAAAGAGTGATTCATGCGGTCTTCCTCGGAAACAAGACCATCAAAAAAGTCAAGCCAACTATGCCTGCCACTTACCAGATAGGAGAGCCGATTCTTGATGATAGGTCCCTCAAACACCGCTGATGCCGAAGGCATATCCAGCGAAAGCGTATTGACAAAATCCTGTTTGTTGCCGTCGCGCAGCTGTACATCCGTTACGGAAGACAGTCTTCCGTCATACTGCGTAGGGATGAAACCGTTATAAAACGACACGCTTTTCAGCGCATCTCCATTAAAGAGGGTCAACATTGAGTTGAGATGCCCGGGGTCATAGATCGGGAATCCCTCAAGCAAGAACAGGTTTTCATCGGTAGCCCCGCCAGAGACAGAGATATTCATGTTGGCAGAAGTTGCCGACACGCCCGGCAAGATGCGTATCTGGGAGAAAAGGTCTGCATTGCTGAACGACACCATATTAGACGGTGTACCTTCTTCCATTTCCTCCATACTCTTACGACGATTCACCTGAACGGTCTTTATTTCAAATGGAATGGACGCCAGCGATATATTCATCAGGCGGCCGTTGTCTTCCACATCCGTGATGAATTCAGAAGGAGCATAGCCCACATAGCTCACAGCTACCTTGCAACTGCCCCGCCTGACGCCCACATTAAACATCCCGTTGCGGTCTGTTACGGAAAAGGCCTTCTTGCCTCCATGATCGGTAACGATGACCGTTGCGCCGAAGAGTCTTTCCCCCGTGCCTTTCTCGCGTACAATGCCCATCAGATCAAGGAGCTTGATTCCGAGGATCTGAATCAGGATTTTCCGCCCCGGCATGGGCATCAGTCGGTACTCATAGTCTTTCAAGACCCTATTGAGCAGCTCGCTTATCTTGACGGATCCCGACATCTTGCAGGCCACGGGCCTATCCATCTCGATCAGCGAAGCATTATAGGAGAGCACGACCTTTCCCTCGCGCTCTATTCTGTCGAACCACATACGCACGGTGGCAGGGGAGGCATCCACCTGTATAGCCTCCTCTGCCACCGAACTCTGGCCATTTGCGCCCAAGACGGCAAATGCCAATAGAATTGTCAACAGTATCTTATACAAATTTCGTACTCCTTAAACCATACCTTACTTATATATCTTATAGTGAAGCGGGGAGATGGAATCGTAGCGACAGTTGCAGAGCAGGGCAAGTTCCCTGACCGCATCCATGGGCTCCCGTATAGCCATTTTCGTGGTAATCGCATTGTCGCCGATAAGAGCGGCATCCACTTCGATATGGACATCCATCTCTCTTTCTATCCGACTGACAGCCTCCCGAATGGGCGTATTCTCAAAGACAAAGGTGTGGATGGCTTTCTCCGGGGTCAGCCGAACCTTATAGCCCAGGCTATCATCGTTCACGGAAACCTGCTCTCCCTCTGTGAGTATCACGGCCTGGCGGCCGAGCGAGACCTGCACGCGACCCGTGCTTACCGTTACCTGCTCTTTGCCCGAGGCCTTCGCGTCAATGGTAAAAGAGGTACCCAGGACATCAACCCGCAGACGGCCCGCATGCACGGAGAACGGCCGCCCGTTATGGCTCACATCGAAGAAGGCCTTCCCCTTCAGCGTTACATGCCGCTCCGCCTTCTCCCCCTTCTCGGTATATTCCACCGAGGCGGCAGGTGAGAGCATCACCGTAGACCCATCGGGCAAGGTCAGTTCCTGCTTCACGGAAGTATCATTGGCATAGAGCTGCCCGTGGCCGGAGAAGAGATCGCGATAGGTGAAGACACCTAACAGCAACAGCAGCGATGCCGCTATGGCAAGCACAGGATACAGACTGCGCACGAGGGGCTTGCGCCGGGTATCTCCCAAGCGGGCCTCCACCTTGCGCCATGCTGCCGCAATGTCTACCTTCAGCTCCCTGCCGTCGGAAGACAACTTGCCCACCAGCTGGTTCAAACGCTGATACTCCTCACCATTATCTGCCCTATAGGCATCGAGTTCCTTCTGTTCTTCGAGCGTCAAAGGCTCGTCCGAGAAGTGGCGTGCCAGTATTTCATCTATGTTTATTGCAGTATCCATAAGCCGGTTTTAATTAATTGTGGCAACAATATGATGGTGAACGGATGCTTGGCAGAATAGTTCCGGATAATCTTGAAAGCCTTGCCGATATGATTCTCCACCGTTTTCTCCGAAATGCCGAGCGTCTCGGCAATCTCCTTATATCTCATTTTCTGCAGTTTGCTCATCATGAAAACATCACGGCACTTCGGCGGCATGGCCGCAAGCACATGTTCGAGCAGCGACTCATAGTCGGTTACGGGCTCCTCATCCGATGACTTTCCGGACACGGCGATGCACTTATCGTCGATGGAAACAACCCCCATCCGCTGGCGCTGACGCAGGAAACTGATGCAGTTGTTCCTGACCGCAGTCTTCAGATAAGCACCCAGTTCTTCGTCGGGGAGTTCGTCTTTTGCGTGATTCCACACGCTTACGAACAAGTCCTGCACGATGTCCTCACAGTCATCAGGGTCGGAAACATATCCGTGTGCTATACGACATAGCACCGGATAATATTTCTCGAATTGCGCTTTAAAATGTTCCTTCCTGTCTGTCTCCATGAGAGTTTTCCATATTCCTTCCCGCCTTAGAACTTCAGGCTTACGCCTGCTGTCAGGAATCCCTTATAGCCCAAGCCGGCCTCTACGAAGCCACCGATACGATCGTTGCCGACACGGAGGGCGATGGGATTTACCTGAAAGGCAAAGTCCGTAGATGTCTGAGTCTTGGCCTGAGCCTTGGTCTTGCCTACTTCCGTCAGCCCTTTCTCCTTGATACGAGTGAAGTCTACACCGGCAGCAGCCGAGCCATAGAGCTCTATAATGCCTCTCTTGTAGTATACCATTTCGGCTACGGGCATCACGAGGAAGTTCTGCTGTGTTTCCTTCACATCCTTTGTCGCCTCCGCGCCCTTGCCGGCGGCATAGCTCACCTTGCTGGATACGGAAGCGAACCCTAAGTCCAGACCCAGGCGGAAGCGGTTGATATGATATCTATAACCCAGTCCGAACACGCCGCTTGACCGCTCGTCCGTACGCTGCGTTCCCGTCAAGGCATCACCCAGGCCCATGCCCCAGAAACTTGCGGTACCGAGCGTGAGACCGTCGCTATACCCGAGCCTGAACTCATTGCGGTTCGCCGAACCATACTTGCAATCTGACTGGGCAGACGCTTGACCTAAACTTGCCAACAAGCACAAAGATAGTGCAAAAATCTTAATTTTCATTGCTTTTTATTTTAAATTTGAGTTATTCCTTCAGAAACTCCTTTTTTTCGGAATGTTTCGCTTTAATAACTCTCATCAAAGCAAAAACCCCTATCCAGAAAACGGGTTTTTACTAAAAACGGAAAAGGCAAGACTGCCTTCGCCCGCTTACCCCCTGTCGGCCAAGCAGCCGATTCCTGAAAAGTAAAAGAGGGCTTCCCGGCTGACAAAATCGGCGAATTCGTCCTACAAATTCGGCGATTTTGTCCTTCAATCTCGCCGATTTTGTCAGCCGGCAGGCGTCCATCAACATTGCAAGACCGTGCCTCCCGTCCTCCGAGCCATAGTCTCCTTCAACCGCGCCAGTTCGGGCAAATCTTCCCTTTTTCACCTTTTTTAAACGCGTTTCTCCATCCTATTCCGCAGTTTATGCGTATCTTTGCAGGATAAACAAAAAGGAAAAGATAAAAAGAAAATGGAAATCATCAAGGATAAAAGCTACGGAGGAGAGCGTCCCCTGTTCGGTATTCAGGATACAAAATTAGAAAATATCGTGATCACCGACGGCGAGTCGGGCATCAAATGCTGCCGAAATCTGGAGTGCGACAACTCTAAGTTCTACGGGAAATATCCCTGGTGGCATGTAGACGGGTCGCTCATCACCAACTGCTATTTCGCCCCCGAGAGCCGCAGCGCCATCTGGTATTCCGACAACATGCGGATGAAAGACTGCGTGATAGACGGCCCGAAGTTCTTCCGTGAGATGCAGAACCTCGAGCTGGAGAATGTAAAGATCAACGATGCCGACGAGACTTTCTGGAAAATAGACGGCCTGAAGCTGAAGAATGTGCAGCTTCACGAGGGCACATATCCCTTCATGTTCTCGAGCAACATCTATGTCGACGGGCTCAAAAGCGACGCGAAATATGTATTCCAGTATTGCAGGAATGTGGAAATCCACCATGCCGACATCCTCACGAAAGACTCTTTCTGGGAGTGTGAGCATGTTGCCGTCTACGATTCCAACCTCAACGGCGAATACCTGGCATGGCATTCCAAGAATGTAAAGCTCGTGCGCTGCCACATCAGCGGCGAACAGCCTTTGTGCTATCTGGACGGCATCACGCTTGAAGACTGTACCTTCGACGCCGCCTGCGACCGCACCTTTGAGGACAGCCGCAACATCCATGCGGAAATCAAGGGAGCCATCACCGAGATCAAGAACCCCATCGACGGCCACATCGTGGCAGACGAAGTGGGCAAGGTTACCTATACCCGTTTTGCAAAAGGACATGACTGTGTGATTGAAACAAGATAGATGAAATACAATTTCGACAAAGAAACCATCCGTCGAGGCAGCAACTCCTATAAATGGGATATGCCGAAGGAAGACGGTGTGCTGCCTATGTGGGTGGCCGACATGGACTTCGAGGTGGCACCCTGCATCACCGAAGCCCTCGAGAAACGCGTTGCCCATGGCATCTTCGGCTACACCCTGGTGCCGGAAAGCTACTATGAGGCCGTCATCCGCTGGTTCTCCCGCCGACACGGATGGGACATCCAGCGCGACTGGATACTGTACACCTCTGGGGTCGTACCCGCCATGAGCAGCGTCATCAAGGCGCTCTGCATGCCCGGCGAGAAAGTGCTCGTGCAGACGCCGGTATACAACTGCTTTTTCTCGAGCATCCTCAACAACGGCTGTCAGGTGGCAGAAAGCGAGCTGCGGCGCACGGGCGACACTTACGAGATCGACTTCGAAGACTTCGAGCGGAAGTGCGCCGACGAGAAAACCACGCTTTTCCTGCTCTGCAACCCTCACAATCCGGCCTGTCGGGTGTGGTCGAAAGCCGAGCTGCGGCACATGAACGACATTTGCAGGAGGCATGGCGTGCGCGTCGTCAGCGATGAGATACACTGCGAGTTGGTCATGCCGGGCTGTCGATATACGCCTTTTGCCGCCGTCTCCGACGACTGCCAGAACAACTCCATCGCGCTCTCTTCTCCCTCGAAGAGCTTCAACACAGCCGGACTTCAGATGGCCAACATCGTCTGCAACGATGCTGAAACCCGACGAAGAATCAACCGCGCCCTCAACATCAATGAGGTCTGCGATGTCAATCCCTTTGGCCCCATCGCACTCGAAGCGGCCTATAACGGGGGCGAGGAGTGGCTCGAGGAACTCAACCAATATCTTTATCAGAACTACCTCACCCTTAGGAAGTTCTTCGAAGACCGTCTGCCACAGCTCGAGGTCATGCGCCTTGAGGGCACTTATCTGGTCTGGGTAGACACCAAGAGCATCGGCCTCCGGTCCGACGAGCTGACGGAAAGGCTGCTCAAGGAGGGCAAGGTGCTCGTCAACAGCGGCACGATGTATGGCAAAAAGGCGGGCGAAGGCTATATCAGAATCAACATCGCATGCCCCAGAAGCCGCATGCTGGAGGGCCTGGAGCGCATCGCCGCCGTGCTTTCAAACAACACGAAGGAATAAAAAACAAGGAATTATCACCATGCTCAACCGTAAAGACTTTCGTTTCGAGATATGCGCCAACGGCGTGGAGAGCTGCGTCGCCGCACAGGAAGGCGGTGCCGACCGCGTGGAACTGTGTGCCGGCATCCCTGAGGGAGGCACCACCCCATCGTATGGCGAGATCAAGATTGCCCGCAAAGTGCTGAAAAACACGCTCCTGCATGTCATCATCCGCCCACGCGGAGGAGACTTCCTCTACTCCGGGCTGGAGCTTCAGCGCATGGAGGAAGACATCGACATTGCCCGCGAACTTGGGGCCGACGGCGTCGTTTTCGGGTGTCTGAAAGCTGACGGAAGCATCGATATAGAGGCCAATCGCCACTTATTGGAGCACGCAAAGGGGCTGAACGCCACCTTCCATCGTGCCTTCGACCGTTGCAACGACCCTGAAAAGGCCTTGGAACAGCTCATAGAACTCGGCTTCAACAGAGTTCTCACCTCCGGACAAAGACCTACCGCCGCCGAAGGAACCGACCTCCTGCAGCGCCTCAACGAGCAAGCTGCCGGACGAATCACGATTCTCGCGGGCTGCGGGGTCAACGAGAAAAACATCAAGAAGCTGCAGGTACAGACCGGCGTGCATGAGTTTCACTTCTCCGCCCGCGAGAGGCGGAAGAGCCTGATGCAGTATTCCAACCCGGAAGTGTATATGGGCGCCAAGGGCGCCGACGAGGAATCGCTCGACTACACCACGGCCGCACGGGTCAGAAAAACAATAGCCGCGTTGCTCGATTGAGCCCGCGGCTATTATCATAAGCTATTTTTCCATGAAGTAGCGAACCTTCAGCTCTTTTCCTTCCTTATCCAGGACTCTCAAGCGCAGCCGCCCGCCGTTGTGGTCGAAATAGCGCACATAGAGCGGATGCAGCCCTTGCCTCACGGCATGCTGCCCTGTCATCTCACACGGAGAATGCTCCCCGTCGTTGTCTACGACCATCTTGCCGTCGATCTTCAGATAGCTCCCGTCGTCAGAAAGCAGGGCAAAGGTATAGATGCCATCGGCCGGAACCTCGACATAACCTGTTATAATCAGACCGATATTGCCGCTTACCCCCTCGGGAATGGCCACTTCCGCCACCTCATAACGCCCGTTGAGCTTTACCTTGTCTATCCCTGCGCAGTTGGCGCCGCCGTAGTCATACCATGCAACTCTTAGTCCCGGCTTCACGGACGGCAGACTCACGGCCGGCGCGAAATCCTCGCGAATCCAGCTGGCCCTTACCAAATCGCCCTTGCGCCCTTCTTGAGTGAAGGTGCGGAAGGTAAAGTCGGTGGTCTCGGTAACCGCAAACGGTCCGGCATAGAGCTTCGAGTCGGCTTGCGGAATGCTGCCGTCGGTGGTATAACGGACAACAGCCGACGGATCCTGACACTGCAGGCTCACCTCGCCCTTGTCGGTAAACACATTGGTATGATAGAACCCCGTGAGGTCCGGAATACGATACTTTACCCCTAAAAGACGCAGTCGGGCGTAATGCGCGACAAGTCGACGCTGGAAATCTTGCAGGTTCATCACCGACGGATCGCTCCATCCCAGCTCCGCGATGGCTATCATCCGCGGGAAAGCCTGATACCACATGCGGTCGAAGGAGGGCACCCACTCCGTCCAGAGATTGCCCTGGACTCCGAGGACAAGGGCTTTCTCCGCGTCGGTAAGTCCTCCGGCCAAGGGATTGAAGGCATAAATCTTCGGGATGGAGTTCTCGTCTTCCTGGTAGTCAATATAGAATTCGTTATTGGGCGTACAGATGAAGCGGTTGCCATGCGAGGTCGCCTGCTTGGGAGCCTGTGGTTTCCAGCTGCGCCACCACATAATGGTGGTATGGGGCGTAAGGCCCCCTTCGATGACTTCATCCCATGCCAGCATCTCCTTGCCGTTGGCATTGAAGAACCGTTCCATATAGTGATTAAACCACGCCTGCAACTGCGGTTCGGCCGTCAGGCCGTTTTCCTTCATGCGTTTCTGGCAGTCTGGACACGCCTTCCAGTTCTTCATGTCCACCTCGTCGCCGCCGATATGCACATACTTCGACGGAAACAGCGCGAAGACCTCCCGCCATACATCCTTGCAGAACTCGAGCATCGTGTCCTTGCCCGGGCACATCGGCGTGGTGAAGAGTTTGCCCCAGCCCGTCTGCCTGAAGCAGGAGAGCCCGGCATAATTGGCTATGGCCGCCAGACTATGCCCCGGCATGTCGATCTCGGGAATGACCTCGATGCCCCGCACGGCGGCATAAGCCACCACCTCGCGTATGTCTTGCTGGGTGTAATAGCCGCCATACTGCTCCTGTCCGGCAGCGTTTCTCCGGATTTTCGACGGCTGAATCTCCAACTCCGGGTTGTCCTCGGCTTTGGCGCGAGCCATGCAGACGGAGTCCTGATTGTTGAAGGTGCGCCACGCCCCGTTGTCCGTGAGCAGCGGATACTTCTTTATCTCGATGCGCCAACCTTGGTCGTCGGTGAGATGCCAGTGGAATTTGTCGATCTTATAGAGTGCCAGCACATCGAGCAGGGACATCACCTCCTCTTTGGTAAAGAAGTGGCGGGAACAGTCGAGCTCCATGCCCCGCCAGTCGAAGCGCGGCTCGTCGGCAATGGACACATAGGGCAAGACCCACCGCTTGTCCGCAACGATCGCCGAAGACTCTATCTCCTGGGCAAACAGCTGGCGGAGCGTGGCGATGCCGTTGATGACTCCCCGATAGGTATTACTCTCTATTCGCACTCCGTCCTTATGCACACGCAGGGTGTAAGAGCCCTCCTTGCCTGCGGCGGAGAGTGCCAGCCGGATGGTTCCCTTCGTTTTTTTCTGCCCCATCTTATATCCCGTAGCCTTGCCGAGCATCTCGCCCAGGTAGGTTGCTGCAGGACGAAGCTGCGCACTCTCGCAGCTGATGGTCGCATTTTTCGTCAATACGAACTCTCCCGTTCCCCACTCCACCTTGACGGGTTGGGGTATCAACGCAGGCCTCTGGGCCGTTGCCGTCAGAACGAGGAGCAAGAGGCACAGCGAAACAATAAGCTTAGTATACTTCATAATCTCGGTTTTTTGATTTGCACAAAGTTAATGAAAAAACTTCAATTCCTATATGCAAAACCGTTAAAAGGTAAAAAAACACTTCCAGAAACAAGCACTTACGGGCCAGTATATACTGCTTTTTTCGTAACTTTGCCTTATTCTTAATCCACAGATCCATGTCAGAGATGAGAAAAATACTGTTATCCCTCTTCTGCTGCCTGTCGCTGACGGCAGTCCGTTCGCCGACATGAAGGTCAGCGACTTCTTCCATTTCGCATACACAGGGCAGATGCTGAGCACCACCAACGGCAGCCCCTTCAGGGAGACGGAGACCCTGAAAGACCGGATGGACGGCATCGTCTTCCTCCATTCCGTCAGCAAGTTCACCATCCCGCACATAGAGCCGGCCATTTTCGACGATGCCTTCATCCGACGAATCGGCAAGCGCACGGGAGGAAGCGTCAAGTCTCTTGCCGATGTCTATGCGCTGATAAAGGCCGGACACCCTATCCTGGCGCCGGAAATCGAGCGGCTGGAGACCCGGCTCAAGCAGTAGTCAAGGAAGCGGGTGAACGGCCGGCTCGCCTCCCAAAGACATCATGAGACGGCAGGAGTGGCGGTCCGCTTTTTTCGGAATGGCCACAGAAGACCGACTGGAAAGTCTCTCCTCTGATTCCGGACAGCCGTCAGGAGCCTGACAAAATCGGCGATTTCGTCGGACAATTTCGGCGATTTCGTCGGACAAAATCGCCGAGATTGTCAACAAGGCAGCGACCTTTTAGCAGACAGCTGTCCATCCCTTGGCATTTCCAAAGCGATAGGGAACAAAAAAGGGAGCCGTCTCCGACTCCCGAGTATCTTATCGGCAGGATTAAAGCGGCACATCCGAGAGAATCTTGCGGGTGGCTCCCGTCATACGCTCCACGAACTTTCCGGCCGCCTCGCCGCTCTCGCTCAGGAAACCGGCATCCGTCGTCAGGCGGCCCATCAGTTCCCCGAAGCTCGCGGAATCCTGAATCTCGAAGCCGCCACCGGCCGCAAGCAGACCTTGTGCCTCCTGAAACTTCTTGTTGTTGGGACCGAAGATGACGGGCATGTCCCATACCGCCGCCTCGAGCACATTGTGTATGCCGGCGCCGAATCCGCCTCCCACATACGCCACGCTGCCGTAGTGATAGATGCTGGAGAGCAGTCCGAAGCAGTCGATGACGAGACAGTCGGCCTCCCTCGCGCTCTCCTCCGTGGCCTGCGTATAGCGCACGGTCTTGCGGTCGAGGCGGTCGAGAATCTGCCTCAGGTGGTCTTCCCCGATCACATGGGGCGCAATGATGAGCTTCCACTCCTTGTGGGCATTCAGGTAGTCGATGAAAATCTCCTCGTCGGGAGGCCATGACGAGCCGGCCACGAAGACGCGGGCGGGAGCCTCTACAGCCCCTTCCCCCGCTGGGAGAGACGAGGCGGAGCCTCCGACGAAGGCCTCTACGAGAGGCAACTGCCTGGCCGCCGACTTTATCTGGAGCACCCGGTCGAAACGGGTGTCGCCGACGACGGAAACGCAGTCGATGCCGATGGTGTGGAGCAGAGACCTGCTGATGCGGTTCTGCACATAGAAATGCGAGAAGCAACGGAGCACACGCCCGTAGGCCGCGCCATACCACTTGAAGAAAATCTGGTCGCGGCGGAAGATGCTGCTCACACTATAGGTGGGTATGCCGCGATACTTCATGATGTGCAGATAGTTGTACCAGAACTCGTATTTGATGAAGAATGCCATCACGGGGCGCACCGTGCGCAGGAACCCGCGGGCATTGCCAATGGTGTCGACGGGCAGGTAACAGATGATGTCCGCTCCCTGATAGTCCTTGCGCACCTCGTAGCCCGAGGGCGAGAAGAAGGTGAGGAGGATCTTATACTGCGAATGTTCCTTACGAATCTGCTCCATCAAAGGACGCCCTTGCTCGAACTCCCCGAGCGACGCGGCATGAAACCAGATGTACTTGGCATCAGGATCCACCTTCTCGCGGAGCACTCCCACGGCCTCGCGCTGGCCTCGCCACATCTTCCTCACCTTCTCGGAAAAAAGGCTCGCCACGACAAAACCGAACTGCATCAAATACATTAATATATTATACATATCTACAACCTGACGCTATCTTCCGATGAGGAAGGATGGTTAATGGGGTTATTTCAATACTTCGATGGCCTTCCTCAGGCGACGGAGGGTTTCCTGCTTGCCGAGGAAAGCCGATATGTCGAACATGCCGGGACCCTTGCCCTCACCCACGAGGGCAAGCCGAAAGGCGTTCATCACATCTCCCAGCTTGTAGCCCTTGTCCTCCACCCACTTCAGGACAACGGGTTCCTGACCCTCTATGCTGAAGTCGCCGATGCCCTCAAGGACGGCCATGAGCTCAGCCATCTGCCGGGCGGAATACTCCTTCCAGCGTTTCCTGACGGTCTTTTCGTCATACTCCGTCGGGGCGATGAAGAAGAAAGAGCACAACGGCCAGAGCTCCCTGACGAAGCTCACACGGTCTTTCATCAGGTGCACCACTGCCGTAATGCGCTCCATGCTCTCGTCAATCCCGTTGTTGGCCACGATGGGGGCAAAGAGGCCGGCTATCTCGTCGTCCGTCTTGCGGAGGATATACTCATGGTTGAACCATATTCCTTTCTGATAGTCGAACTTCGCGCCGCTCTTGGAACACTTGGTGATGTCGAAGGCCCCGACCAGCTCGTCGAGGGAGAACAGCTCCTGCTCGGTGCCCGGGTTCCAGCCCAGAAGGGCAAGAAAATTGACCACGGCCTCGGGGAAATATCCGCTCTCCCGATACCCGGAGGAGACTTCTCCGCTCTTGGGGTCGTGCCATTCCAAGGGGAATACGGGGAATCCGAGACGGTCGCCGTCGCGCTTGGAGAGCTTGCCCTTGCCCTCCGGCTTGAGCAGCAGGGGCAGATGGGCAAACCGGGGCATGGTATCCTCCCATCCAAAGGCCCTGTAGAGCAACACATGCAGGGGCGCGGAAGGCAGCCACTCCTCGCCGCGAATCACATGGGTGATTTCCATGAGGTGGTCGTCCACTATGTTCGCAAGGTGATAAGTGGGCAGTTCGTCGGCACTCTTGTAGAGCACCTTGTCGTCCAGGATGTCGCTTTTCACATGCACTTCGCCGCGAATCAGGTCGTCCACGACAATCTCCTGTCCGGGTTCCACCTTGAAACGGACGGTATATTGCTGGCCGTCGGCAATCAGGCTCTCCCACTCCGCAGGTTGCAGCGTCAGCGAATTGCGCATCTGCATGCGGGTGCGGGCGTCATACTGAAAGTTCTGAACCTCGCCGCGCTTGGCCTCCAGCTCCTCCGGAGTGTCGAAGGCATAGTAGGCCTTGCCCTCGTCAAGAAGCCGGCTGACATATTCCTTGTAGATTTCCCGCCGCTCGCTCTGGCGGTAAGGGCCGTGATGGCCTCCGAAACTGACACCCTCGTCGAATTTGATTCCCAGCCAGCGGAAGGCTTCGATGATATATTCCTCGGCTCCCGGAACGAAGCGATGGGAGTCGGTATCTTCTATTCTGAACACAAAATCGCCCCCGTGCTGCTTGGCAAAGAGGTAATTAAAAAGGGCAGTACGCACGCCTCCGATGTGCAGAGGCCCTGTGGGACTTGGCGCAAAACGCACCCGAACTTTTCTTTCTGACATTCTGAAATATGAAGGTAAGTTGTATTTTTTGTGCAAAATTACTATTTTTTTTCGAGTATTGCGTATTTTTTTCGTATTTTCGCAGAGGAAACAATATATCCTAAATATGAAATTCAAGGCATCCGATAATCATTACTGGCGCAATCTACTCACGCGAATAGCGCTGGTCGTACTGACCATCCTACTCATCGTATGGTTTCTTCCACGCAACGAGGGACCAAGCTTCCGCTACGATATCAATAAGCCTTGGATGTACGGATCATTCATTGCGAAGTTCGATTTCCCCATCTATAAGACCGACGAGACCATCAAAGCTCAGCAAGACTCCCTGCTGAAGGCCTTCCAACCGTATTACAACTATGACCTTAAAGTGGAGACCGAGCAGCTGAACAAGCTCCGCCAAGACTTCAAGGAGGGGTTTCCGGGACTCCCCAAGGAATATGTCTCGCTGGTCATCACTCGTTTGCATCGCCTCTATCAGGCCGGAATCATGAGCGCTCCGGAATATGGAGCACTCGCGAAAGATTCCTCCAACATGATTCGGGTGGTCAATGGGAAGGAGGCGCAGAGCCTGCAAATCAAGTTTGCCTACTCCACACTGACTGCCTACAACATGCTTTTCGACGACGAGCGACTGTCGCCCCTAAAAGCGGTACTACAGAAATTCAACCTCAACGAATACATCGAGCCCAACCTGCTGTATGACAAAGAGCGCAGTGAGACGGAGCTTAACGACTTGCTCAGCGGCATCTCGCCCGCAAGCGGCATGGTGCTCAGCGGACAGAAAATCATCGACCGAGGCGAAATCGTAGACGAACACACCTATCGGGTGCTCTCTTCCTTCGAAAGGGAGTTGCAAAGACGGAATGCCGCAACCACAGAAATCACCTCCACCGTTATCGGACAGCTCCTCTATGTGGCCATCATGGTGCTGCTTTTCTCGTTCTATCTTTGGCTTTTCCGCAGAGATTACTTCAACAAACCTCGCAGTATCACCATGCTTTATGCGATGATAACGATATTTCCCATCATCGTCTCGATCATGATGTCGCACAATTTCTTCAGCGTCTACATCCTGCCGTTTGCGATGGTGCCCATCTTCGCCCGAGTCTTCATGGACTCCCGGACGGCATTCATCACGCATGTTACGATGATACTCATCTGTGCGGCCGCCGTCAAATACCAATACGAGTTCATCATCGTGCAAATCGTAGCAGGCCTCGTGGCCATCTATTCCCTCCGCGAACTTTCTCAAAGGGCTCAGGTTATCAAGACGGCACTCTTCGTAACGCTGGCAAGCTGCTCTATCTACTTTGCCCTCCAGTTGATGCAGAGCAATGACATAACCAAGCTCGACCATAGCATGTACTATCATTTCGTCGTGAATGGGGTGTTGCTTTTGCTGGCCTACCCACTGATGTACCTTATCGAGAAACTGTTCGGATTCACCTCCAATGTTACGCTCTTTGAGCTTTCTAACACCAACAAAGGTGTGCTCAGAGACCTGAGCGAGGTCGCCCCGGGCACCTTCCAGCATTCCATCACCGTGGGAAACCTGGCTGCCGAGATTGCCAACAAGATTGGGGCAAACAGTCTTCTCGTGCGTACGGGTGCATTATATCATGACATCGGGAAGATGGCCAACCCCGTCTTCTTTACCGAAAACCAAGCAGGCGTGAACCCGCACGAAGCGCTCACCTCGCTCGAAAGCGCCCGCATCATCATCGGACATGTCATGGAAGGCGTGAAGATAGCCGAGAAGAACAATCTCCCCACGGTCATCAAGAACTTCATTCTCACGCATCACGGGCGCGGACTTGCCAAGTATTTCTATGTGAAAGAGCAGAACGAGCATCCCAACGAGATCATAGACAAGACGCCTTTCATGTATCCCGGCCCTAATCCATTTACCCGCGAACAGGCCATCCTCATGATGGCCGACACCGTGGAAGCGGCCTCTCGCTCGCTGCCCGACTACACCGAGGAGAGCATCAGCAACCTTGTCAACAAGCTCATAGACGGTCAAGTAACCGACGGATACTACAAGGAGTGTCCCATCACTTTCCTTGATATCGACCAAAGCAAGAAAGTGCTCATCGAGCGACTCATGTCTATCTATCACACGCGCATCCAATATCCCGAACTGAAGAAAAAAAACGAAGCCGGAAAAGAGACTCCCCGGAAAGAACATTACTATCAGGAAAAGAGCCGGAAATAACCCTTTATTTATGCACAGATTGCTAAATTTGTGCATAAACGAGGTCGTTTATAGTTAACATTTATAAAAATAGCAAAACGAAAAGGCGTATTATAGAACACAATTCGTAACTTTGCGGACAAATTTTTATAACTTTTTTAGAATGATTCAATTAAAATTGGCCTGCTTAGCGATTGTTTTCTTGACGGCAGGCACGCCCACCATGAGAGCTGGCGGCATCCTGACAAATACCAATCAAAGTATTGCTTTTCTTCGAAACCCTGCCCGCGACGGTGCCATCGGCATCGACGGCGTCTACTCAAATCCTGCCGGAGTGGCCTTTATGAATGAAGGCTTCCACATTGCCTTCAACTGGCAGTCAGTATGGCAGACACGCACCATAACCACTACGAATCCCCTCTTCGCCTTAGGAGTGCACAACGATGCCGCCACGAGCAAGACCTACAAGGGACGCGCAGAGGCTCCCTTCCTGCCTTCTTTTCAAGGAGCCTACAATAAAGGCAAGTGGTCGTTTCAGTTCAATGCCGCCGTTACGGGTGGCGGAGGCAAGTGCGAGTTCAAGCAGGGGCTCGGTTCCTTCGAAGGGGCTGTCGGCCAGATAGCCAACTCCCTGAAGCCTTTAGGAGCGACGGGATACGACCAGAACAGCTATATGCAGGGCAAGCAGTTCTACTTCGGGTTCACCCTCGGCGCCGCATACAAGGTAAACGAGCATCTTTCCGTCTACGGCGGTCTGCGCGCCCTGTACGGCATAGCCACCTACAAGGCGAAGATTTCCGACATACGCGTCAACACTGCCAATGGCCTCATACCGTTCGGTACCTATCTTGACCAGACCAATACCTATCTGGCCGGCAACCTCGCCCAGGTGCAAGCAGGGCTGAATCAATTGAAGCCGATCATCGACGCCCTGGGCGACAACGCTCCCGAACAATACCGCACGCAGTATAAAACCCTCCTCGCCACCCAGGAACAGCTCACCCAGGCACGGGCCTCGCTCACCCAGCTTGAGGTCTATCGAGAGGGCGTAAACCTCCAATCCGACCAGACAGGCTTCGGCATCGCGCCCATCATCGGCGTAGACTACCGGACCGGAAATCTCAACTTTGCCGCTAAATATGAGTTCCGCACACGCATGTCGATGAAAAATAAGTCTACCGTCAACGAGGTGATGGCCATCGAGGCAGTAAACCAGTTCCGCGACGGAACCTCCGTCCGTGAAGACAGCCCTGCCCTGCTGGCCCTCGGAGCACAGTGGAGCGTGCTACCCAATGTGCGCGTCAATGCCGGCTATCACCACTTCTACGATACCGATTCGAAGAAATACGGCGACAAGCAGAAACTCCTCGCCGGCGGCAGCAACGAGTATCTCGGTGGCGCGGAGTGGGACCCCGTGGAGAAGTTCACCGTGAGCGGTGGATTCCAGATTACCCGATACGGCCTCACCGACAACTACATGAGCGATCTCTCGTTCGTCGTCAACTCCTGGTCGTTCGGCCTCGGCGCCAAATATCAGGTATCCGACAAGGTGGCCGTCAACGCAGCCTATTTCCAGACCAACTACGGCGACTATCACACGGCATCGTCTACGGCGGGGATACAGAACTCCTTCACCCGCACCAACAAAGTACTCGGCCTCGGCGTGGAAGTGAATTTCTGAGCAAGACCACATATTGAGAAACCCATTGAAAACAAAGGTTGGAAGCATCGGTGATGCCTCCAACCTTTTTCGTCTGTTACCTCCTGATTGACAAAATCGGCGAAATCGTAGGACAAAATCGGCGATTTCGTCGTTCAATCTCGCCGATTTTGTCGGGCGGAAAGCGGCTGAAAAGAAAGTCGGCAGTCTCCTTTCCCTAAGAAGCCTGCGCTCAAAGGGGGTCTACATCATAATATATCTGGAGTGTGGCATAATGCTTGTCCTGCATCATCTGCCGCTGGGCGAGCCGCAGATACTCGCGTGCCCGTTCCAGGCTGATGCCGTTTTCGAGCTTGATGATCAACTTACGGATGTGCAGGGACTTGACGCGCGCCACGGCGGGCCTGTCCGGCCCGAGCACCCGTTCCCCAAACCACTGACGCAGACGGCTGCCCAGCTCAATGCCCGCCGTGTCGGCCACCTCAGCCTTGGCATGTTTCAGGTAGACATAGACGAGGCGACAGAAAGGCGGATAGCGGAAAAGACGGCGTTCTTCCAGCAGGTCGGCATAGAAGCCCCCGTAGTCGTTCCTCACCACCTGCGATATCACGGGCAGGCTGGCATTTTTCGTCTGCAACAGCACGAGACCGCGCCGGCCCTTTCGGCCGGCCCTCCCACTCACCTGCGCCATCATCATGAAGGCCTGTTCGTAGGCACGGAAATCGGGATAGTTGAGCATGGAGTCGGCATCGAGAATGCCCACCACGCTCACGCGGTCGAAGTCAAGCCCCTTGCTGACCATTTGCGTTCCCACGAGGATATCCGACTTGCCTCTCGAGAAATCGTCGATGATGCGCTCGTAGGCAGTACGCGTACGGGTGGTGTCAAGGTCCATGCGGGCCACCCGGGCCTCGGGAAAGAGTTCTCTGATCTGGTCTTCAATCTTCTCCGTGCCATATCCCCGCCCACGGATTTCGGTGCTCTCACAATTCGGGCAGACCGCCGGCACCTGATAGGTGAACCCGCAATAATGGCAGGTGAGCAGGTTGGTATTCTTGTGGAGGGTGAGCGAGACATCACAGTTCGAGCACTTCGGCACCCACCCGCACACCCTGCACTCTATCATCGGGGCGAATCCGCGCCGGTTCTGGAACAATATCACCTGCCGGCCCAGAGCCAGCGCCTCACGAACGGCAGTGAGAAGCTGTGGCGAGAAGGGGCCCTTCATCATTTTACGACGGCGGAAGTCTTTCACATCAACCACCTTGATTTCAGGCAGTTCCATACCCTTATAGCGTGTCTTCAGCTCCACGAGCCCATACTTCCCCTGGCTTGCGTTATAGTAACTCTCCACCGACGGGGTTGCCGTTCCCAGCAAGGTCTTGGCCCCATACATGCCGGCAAGCATGATGGCGGTCGACCGCGCATGGTAGCGGGGCGCCGGCTCCTGCTGCTTGAAGCTGGCCTCGTGTTCCTCGTCGATGATGACGAGCCCGAGCCGCTGGAACGGCAGGAACACCGCGCTGCGGGCTCCAAGGATGATGTCATAGGGATTTTGCGAGAGCTGCTTCCGCCAGATTTCCACCCGTTCGGCATCGCTATACTTGGAATGGTAGATGCCAAGCCGGTTGCCGAACACCTTCTGGAGTCGCTCCATGATCTGGACGGTGAGCGCAATTTCGGGCAGCAGGTAGAGCACCTGCTGGTGTTGCCGCAACGCCTGATGGATGAGATGGATATAGATTTCGGTCTTTCCGCTGGAGGTAACTCCGTGCAGCAAGACCACACGATGTTTCATCATCTGCATCAGAATGCGGTTGTAGGCATCCTGCTGCGGCCCGCTGAGGGACTTGATGTTGCCGAAGTCGGGTTCAGTGTTCAGGTTCAGCCGCCCCACCTCCCGTTCATAGGTCGTGAGGAGGCCCCGGTCAACGAGCGATTTCAGGTTGGCCGAGGTGGAATGGCTCACATTCATGAGCTCCTCGGACGATATTTCGCGGACCTCCTCCTGAGGTTCAGTACCCTCGAGGATATCCCAGTGAGAGAGGGCGAGATAATCGAGAAACACCTTCCGCTGCTTCTGGGCGCGCCCAAACATGCTGAGAGCGATGCGCAAAGCCTCCTCGTGCCGGTATTTCGGCGACAGCGCGACAAAGGTCTCGGTCTTAGGGCGATAGCCGTCCTCGGCCTTCAGCCCCGAGGGGAACGCCGCCTTATAGACCTCGCCGATAGGAGCCATGTAATAGTCGGCTATCCATTGCCAGAGCCTCAACTGCCGGGAAAGGAGCATTGGTTGCCCCTCGTCGAGCACGGCGATCACATCGCGCACCTCAAACCGCGGCTCATGGTCGTGCACCGCGTTGGCTATGCCGGTATAAGTCTTGCTCTTCCCGAGGGGTACCAGCAGGCGCACGCCCGGTTTCACCAGAGCCTCCATCCCATCGGGAACGGCATAGGTGAACACCCCTTCCAACGGCAAGGGCAGAATGACATCGACAAACTTCATATCGGCAAAGGTACACCAAACCGAGCAGAACGCAAAACAAATCCTGCTTTATTTTCCCCGGACGGAGAACACGGCATTTCTCGTGAGAAAAAATCCCGACAGAGAGAATTGCGAAAGGCAGAATTCCATAAGGCGGGCTTCCGCTTCATATGGTTTTGAGGGCGGAACCCGCCATCTCCATCAGCGCTTCGCGCCGTGTGCCATAGAAACGGATTCCATCCTCTGTATGACTCGCGGACAATGACCAGGAAGCCGAATACCCTGCCTAATGCTTCTCCGCAATCGCGATTGCCTTGGCCAGTGCCTCTCCCTTTGGCACTTCGTAATCCGGCAAAGTGCCGTGTATATCGTCTTCATCGGCGCCATATTGCCAAAACCGCTTATAGGAAATGGAGGCATTCAGGCCGGACACCGGAAGCTTATATGCAAGCACATCGCCATAGCACACATTCATCCCTCCTGTTTCCTCTCCGATGATTTTCCCCATATCAAACATTTTGAAAGCCCATGCAAACGAGCTCGCGGAAGAGAAGGTGCGGTTGCTGGTCAGCAAATAGACCTTACCTTTGAAATGTCCCTCTTCCTCTGTCAGGGGCATAATCATATCACTATCCCGAACCTCCGCATAATACCAGCCGAGCTCCTGCTTCCTGCGCATCAGCTTTTGAGTGGTGGGCGTAACCCTTGCGAGATACCTTCCATACTGATTGAAAGGCCTGGGAGAGATATAACGGAGTAAAATATCCCCGACCCCTGAGTTTCCCCCACCATTCTCCGTGATGTCTATAATCAGGCTGTGAATTTTCTTTTCGCGCAATGTGGTAAACATAGAGTCGGCAAAAGCCTTCATTCCATCAGGGTCATTAAATCTTTTAAAGTCCATGATTGCCACCTTGTCTTTTGGAAGCAAACGAAAACTATAACTCTCTTCTGCGGCCACGGTCGGCTTCTGTCTCTGCCTTTTCAACGCGAAGAGCTCGTGATTGGGACAGGGAGCAAGCGTAATCTGGCGGAACTTCCCACCGTCGGGATCTCTGTATTCTATTCTGTATGAATCCGCGGAATAGAGCATGAAGAAGAGCGCGGGGAAGTCGTTGCGCACCCTCTGCATCCTGAAAGCCAGAGATTCTCCACTCTCATAACACAACATTTTCTCCAGCATTTGCCGGGTTGTAACATCATTTATCTTCAGGATTCGCGCACTTTCGGGAATCTTATTGCCCAGACTGAATGAGACCGTAACGGTATTGTCTGGCCCGACTTCAAAAGAAAGCGGTATCCGAGGGGTGTCTTTCTTGAAGACATCATTGTATGGGAAATGTAATGAGGTGTGCCCGTCGCCGATCTTTACCACAAGTGGCTGTATGGCTTCGAATAATTGCAGGGTAGACAATGAATCCGGTAAGCTGGCTTCTATCTGGTTTCGCATTTGCAGAAAGACTCCTTGCCCGCAAACAGAAAACAGATTCGGATGTATCTCGCTGAGATTGTAAACCAGCGATTCTATATCGAAGATGGCCTGTCTCTTTGACAACAAGTTCCCGGAATGCTTCCGCAACTCGGGCGAAAGGCTATCAATAGAATATGGATTTTCATCTTGAGCCTGTGCGTTCATTGTGCATAAAATGGACAGGAGCGACAAAAAGGACGACAGCAGAATCTTCTTTTTCATGACTTATACGGTTTTTGCAAATTTATATTACGGTATTATGGGGGCAATCAGACAAGGGAAAGAGACTATATGCCATTGACAGGCCTTCAATAAATACTGCAAGATTGGAAAGCTGCCCTAATCGAATGGCGGCCTCATGGGCTTCCCCCTGCCGCCATTCCTCAACAGAAAGATAGTGTTCATCCTTGCCTTGTGCCCATCCGGTGATGGTGAAGAGCATGAAAACAAATATATATAATGTACGCGGAAGCATGCTTCGACAGACTTAAAAATCGTTTTCTTACCATTGAGTTACAAAGATAGTGATATTCCCGCAACAAGAGAAAGAATCCTTAGAAATTAACATCGTATCAGGCAATTTTCATTCCTTCAACCGAAAAGAACATGCTCATGGAGACGGATATGCTACCCCCAAAGCCCATCGGGGAAAGAAATCCCTCTCCAAAATCATAGAGGCGGCCGAGCGCCAGACCGATGGTCGCTGCCACGAAGTAAACCTTCTGTAATACTGGCATCCGCTGCTCCAGACACCTCTGCACTCGATTTCTTAAATTATACTAAACATATTGTCAGAGTAAGTAATTCCCACCTCTAAAGTGTAGTATATGTAGAGTTGTGAAACTCTTTTGCATTTTAAGCATATAATCATTTAAGTTAGGTTTAAGTAAGAAATTACTTGTTTTTAAAAGGAAACCATATCGCCGAGATGACGACAATGGTTTGCGATTCAATCCCGGATACTTTCCGGGATTATTTCTTCCCGCCCATTCCGCTCTTGGCGCTCCTTCATGGGAAAGGACCTCTGTCGCCAATAAATCAGAAGCCACAAAACTCATTCCCGAAATTATTTATATCTTTGCACTGAAAAATCTTCTGAATAGTGTAATAATCCGCCCCGTCGATAATCTTAAAAGTAACAGATCACGATATATGGAAGATTCTGAAATGGTAAAGCAGGTCCTCGTGCACCATCGCATGAGCAGTTTTGAGGAGATTGTGCGGAAATATTCCGGAATGGTCTTCTCTAAAGCACTCGGTATTGTCAAGAGCGAGGAGCTGGCAAAGGAAATCTCACAGCAGACTTTCATCAAGGCCTACACCCATCTTTCCAGCTGGAACGGAAAGGGCGCATTAGGTCCATGGATCATGACCATCGCCATGCGCCTTGCACTGAACTATCTGGACAAGGCACGGCGACGGCGGACACAAGCGCTGGAGCGCGACTTTCCCGACAACCCATACTCGGACGAACATGAGGAAAAACTGCTGCAGATGGAGACAGCCATCAATGCCCTGCCCGAGCAAGACCGCCTGCTGATACATCTCCATTACTATAAAGGGATCAAGACCAGCGACATCGCCGACCAGCTCAATCTCTCGCAATCGAATGTATTGGTACGCCTGCATCGAATCCGTGAACACTTGAAGCAAACCATTAAAGCGCAAAGCCATGACCGATCATGAATTAAACAAACTGATAACACAGGCTCTCGAGCGACAGGAACAACTCGAAGACATCAACCAAAACATCATGCTGAACATACGGCAGGAATATCGCAGGGAGCGCGTCCGCAAGTGGCTGCGCCTCTTGGCATTTTGCTTCGGGTTGCCTCTGTTCGTCATACTCATGCTCTATTGCGCCTACAAGGGCATCGTACAATCGGGATTTTCCCTACCTGTTGTTTTTTCCATGCTGGTATTCGCCTTCTCGATTATCGGCGCCGGATATCAGATGATAGAGAACTTTTCCGCCCAAACAGTGTAATAATCCGGCGATCGACCTGTCTTTTAAGTAGAAGTTTAACCAAATTAAAATATTAGATTATGAATAATTTTGAAGCTGGAGCCATCATCTCAACTATGGGCATCTTGTGTGGAATCGTAGCAATTATCGGTTCTTTTCTCGTTACATACCACAAGAAGAAGAACGAGCGCATGATCCGGCAGTCGATTATCGAGAACCATGTAGATGCTGAAATGGCCAAACTATTGGTAAAACCCACTAAAAACAAGAACAGCAAATACGATTCCCTGATGTGGGGATGCTCCCTGCTTGGCCTGGGACTCGGCTGGGGGATCGACATCCTGTTAGACTTGCGTGAAGGAAGCCTTGACTATTTCATCACCCTCGCCGTGGGTGTAGGCATCGGTCTTCTCGCCTACTTCCTCATTAAATCAAAACTGGAGGACAAGGACAAGACCGAGGAAAAAGAGTAATCTTTATACCCAAAATAAAATTTCTCTCTGAAACCAAGACCCGTTGGAAGTGATTCCAGCGGATCTTTTTTGTGCAGCCGTTCATAAGGAGGATTGCCAGAGGATAAGTTCTTGTTCTCCGAACTCTATTTCACCCCTATCTCCAGCATGTCGCACAATAGTAGCGCAGCGTATAGTCGTATCCGATCAATTGAGAGATAGGATCTAAACAGGCCGACGGTTTATCATACACCTGCACGAAGTCGAGGTCGCACTCGGTATCCATCGTGATGCGGACCGTTACCTTATCTCCCATCTTCTGTCTCTTTGCTGGTTCCCATCCACTGACAGCCGTTTCACGCTGAGAAAGTAATTCTACATGATTCTCAAAGGCATCACTCCTTCGGCAACAAGAGTCTCCAGCTTTTCCGATTCCCATCCGGCAGGATATACATTGTTGAAAAGTTATTTTGGGGTCGTTAGCGACCGCAAGACTTGTAAGGTTGAGGGTGCTGAAGGGCGGGTCATATTGGCATTTAGAATATTTCCTTGCGGGTCAATCAATATAAAACGAGGCACTAACCCAATTTTGTAATCATGGAAGAAGCTACCCTCCTTACCAGAATAAAGCTGTATTCCCGTCAAATGCTCCTTGGCTATCTTTTCTTTCCAAGACTTTCGATTGCTGTCTATGGAAATACCGACAAATACAATATCGGCCCCTTTGAGTTGTTCTTCTAACTGTCGCAAATAAGAGAATTCCTTACAACATGGCACACACCATGTAGCCCAGACATCAATATAAACATATTTTCCACGAAAAGAATTCAGGCAAACGGAATTGCCACTCGTATCGGGCAAACAAAATTCCGGAGCCGAACATCCTTTGGCAATTTGTCCGTATTGCTTGTAAAGAGCATAAAATTCCTGCCGGGTCTGTAAATCTTTCACTTTCCGATCATAATAAGGAAGATGACAAGCAACACCATCGATGCCGAAATGGCGCACATGCCAAGTTAGGTAATTGTCCACAAGATAAGATGCTAATAATGAATCGGAGACATGCTGCTGCACATAGTCCATCAACACCTCCAGTTTTTCTATATTCGTAGGACGAGGATGAAAGTAATCCGTTTCTTGACTTATCCAATCTCTAAAAGCTTGCCGGTACTCCCAGAAAATATTACCTTCAGGATTTTCCACCATCGCCTTGCGCAAGGTCTCATAATATAATAAGGAGGGAACATAGTTCTCTAACCTGCATGCTAAAGAATGCCGAATAGGGTATACCAGCAATAAATTGCAGGCTACATAATAGAGTCTAACGCGCTCCTTAGAAGAAAAGAATTCTGGCAAACTTGCTTCTTCCAAATGGCGAGAAAAGGTTTCATACAGCCGAGACCACTGCTCTATAAAGACTGTATCGTTATCAAGATAGTTAAGAGAATGCCTATATAGAAAACCATCATTGAGGTATTCATTAATCGCTTGATTATTCCCCAGAAAACGATAGCTGTTCCTGCCCTCCCAAACTATAGTCTGGGGAGCCTTGGAGTCAATACAAACGGTAAGGTTGCCTAATGGTCCTGATAGGAAAGCATAACCATAATGCAAAGTTTCGGGCAACCTCAACAAGGATATTCCCGCCTCGTTTACCGGAGCCTTATAATGCTTTCCGTGGAACTTCATGTCAATTTCCTGTCCCGAGAATTCGGAGGGAAGTCTAACCGATATTTGTGAAAACATAGGGAGGGTTTCCAACAAAAGGAAACCACACCCTATTATTTTCCATATCTTCTTGCCATTCATAAAGTCATGAACCATATTTAGGATAATTATACTCCATATCAAGAATCTCGCCAAAACCACCAAAAACCTTCTCTGTCGTCTTGTCAATCACCCCATTACTCTCATTGATATTATACATATAAACTTTACCCTCTTTGGTCGTTTCATTATATGCGGACAAGATAAGTATCTTATTATTATATGGATGGTTGGGGATAAACTTATCTACACACGGCTTGAAAATCTTCATCCCGGTAATCTTCTCTTCGGAATTAGTCAGGCTATACACTTTCTTAGAAGTATTGGATCCTGCATAATCATACTGATAGATATCCCTCGAGTTTGCAAAGAAGAAGACATTTCCCCTATCACCTATTGCAAAGAAAGTTGCCTGTTCGATTTCAGGGCAGTTTGCCGCATCATATACGGCAATGTCGAAGTCTTTCTTTACATCAAAGTTCATGACATACAACTTTGACTTTTTAGTGTCCCAATCTTGTATAAGAGCATACTCGTAATGGTTAAATCCTGTATCCATATACCGCAATGTGCCATGAAGATTATTCCAATCAAACTTACGGCCGATGGCTTCAGGTAACGGCCCTAAGTTTTGATAACGGTCAACTGCAAGGAATCTTCCCTTTAATTCATCGTATAAAATACCCGCAAAAGTCCAAATCCACTTTGCACCATAAGGAGAAGCCTTATAGCTTTCACCATCTCTGGCAATAGGCTCTGTATATCCATTTCCCAAAAGAGCATTCTCGTAAAACCTGCCATCAGAAACAATAACCTCAAAGCCTCTGCCCAAACACCATTTATAATTAAAGTAATAGTAGTTTTGAGGCTTTAAGGGCTTCTTGTCAAGCATCAGCGTTGCGATGTCGTAAGTCTTTTGCATGGTTACACCGTCTAACCTTACCCCACCTTTATCTGTCAATACTGTTACATACTGGTATCTCCCCAAAGCAAAATAGCCTCCTATCTTTACTCCACGGCCTTCTAGTTTTTCACCGTTTACAGACTCATACATATTATCAATAACCAGATCATTTTCTACTCTCTTGGAGAAATAAGGAGACATAATCATAGAGAAGTCTGACACCCCTTCTTTTTCCTGAAGTACCATCCATCCCTCCGTTATCACGCCATGTACGGCTAATATTATTTCTTTATATACATTCACACCCGTTGTTTTATCATGACAAGTAAGTGCCAAGATATAAGACCCTGGTGCCTCGGTTACCTTATAATTAAGATTCTTCTCTTTTGAGATTTCTTTCTGGTTAGAGGTGCCCAACACCGTATTTGGCCAGATTCTCCATGTAAAATCATAATTGCCAGAATCTGTTCCGCCGAAATCAATTTCTACTGGTAATTTCAACTCATCAAATTGCTTCGCATAAATTTGATGTTCGACCTTGATTTTTATATCTGGCAGAGCATGGTATTCATAATTACCCTCGTCTTTATAGCAAGAATTACATACGCCCAAAAGTCCTATGCAAAATGCTATATATATAAACCTTTTCATAATTGCTCGTTTTTAATTGTTCGTTTAGAATGTTACCAATAGTCCATTCTCATCCTTAAGGGGATTACCTGGATGGTTTTTATTATATTCATAGAGAGCTTTTGTCAATACCCCCGTCCAGTAAACCAACTCTTGTCCGCTCCATTTATCGTAGTCGGTGCCCACCCCGGTTACCTTAATGACGAATTCGTGTTTTACTTGACTATATTCTTTAAAAGGCCATTTGTCCGGCTTAGTTAACTGATTGGTGATTACAATCCGGAATATCGCTTCATTAATAGGGGGCTCTGAAAAACTTTCATTCTTGCATAACCTAAGAACTATTACAAGATTTTTCTGCTCTAAAGCTGTAGACTTCCTTACCGTAACTGGGATTCTCCCGGAAATCATTTCGGAAGCCAAAATGGTTTTCTCTATAGAAAAATCTTGTCCCTCTACAGCTGTCGTCATCGCCTTATCGATCTCTATCCCGACAACCCTATCAGCAGACATGGCATATCCCATTAATTGGTAAGGGACTTCAACTATATCCTCCTCTTTATCAGGATGAAGGGTAAAAGAGTAGACGACACTGTCTTTTCCGTCTTTATACTCAAATCTCAGTGCCGCTATAGCCTGATTATATTCCAAGTAATCAGCTGTACATCCGGATATTATGGTTGATAATGCAATGTAACCAACAATCATTATTATAAATCTCACTTTCATATTCCTATCTCCTATTGATTTTTGTGATTACCATATTCCTCTTCTTGCTGGGGTATCGGCAACACATAATACGATTTACTGAAAGGCACTGACACATTGGGCAATTCTTCCTTGTCATTGCGCTTGCAATAAAAGAACCACTGTCCCTCGCTAACAAACTCCTTACGATATTCTTTTTCGATAGCCTGTTTAAACATTTCTACAGATATATCGTTCTTTAGATCATAATCTTGGCTAATTCCCCGGTTCTGTCTTAGCTTGTTCAAATATGCGATAGCTTTTTCTTTTTCCGGTTCACACTCTGCCGCAATAAGATACATTTCGCTTATCTTCAGAAGTGGTTGCTTGTTTCGATAAGTATCCGGCATCATATCCATCTGCCATAGCTTTGTGTTAGCTTTATAAGTTCCAGCTATGTTCTCGAAAAAATAAACATATCTCCAATCAAATCCTCCATATAAAGAAGACTCAAATATTTCGTCTATAACTTCAGGTTTACTAATTAGCACATTAAATTGATTGTCAGACTGCCCCTCCCTCAGATATTTATTAGTGAGGGTTTTTAATCTCATATTATTCAAAATAAAAATCCCTTCAGAAACAAAGACCCCATCTCGCTCTTCACGAGTAGATGTACTTACTTTATCGCGTGTTACCCATGGGAATTTACCAGATTCTATAACCGTAACCGCATTTTCCAAAGCCTCTTTACTATCATTCTTATACAAGCAAACCCTTGCCAGTTCTGCACAAACCGCATAGTAATTAAGATGGTAAGAACGATTCCCTAGAAATTCCGTAGAAACATCTCCTGTTAGTATAGGATCAACCTGTAACAAGCGCTTTGCGGTCTCAAGATCTTGTTTTGCGAACTCAAGAACTTCTGAAACTGTAGACGGCGATGTTACTTTCTTAGAAATAGACTTGACATAAGGAATAGACACAGAATTCTCACCCACCTTATAACTCTTACCGAACATCCTTAATATATCGAAATGTAAATAAGCCCGCAAGGCCAGTGCTTCTCCTTTATATATGTCTTTTTCTGCAGGAGAAAGAATATCACCATACTCGTCTATAGCTTTTAACAAGATATTTATATTGGCTATCGAATTATACATTTGGCTCCAAACACTATGTATAATGGAAACACTAAGAGGATTGTCATATTCAAAACGATGCAAATAATAATAATTACCCGCCTGTATTTTCCATGTATATTGCTGCCCAAGGGCATCCATCATGCCATAAGTCAAATGAGCTCCATATAATTCTTCGCTACACATACTGGTATAAATTCCAGTAAGTTGGTCTTTAAATCCATTTTTATTAGAATAAAGATCATCATATTTCACCTCTGATTCAGGGCTTACAGCAAGCCAGTTCTCACAAGAACTAAACATAAGCAATAGGAATGAAAAACCTAAAATCATTTTTAGCGTGCATGGAATCTTGCTATTATACATAATCTTCATTATTAAAAAGTTGTTTGAATACTAAAAGAATAACTCCTTGCAAAAGGATAGGTTAAGCCCCGTTCTGTCTTCACTGTAGACGCCCTAAAGACATCATTCATGTAAAAACTCATTTTCAGTTGTTCTAATTTTATTTTTTTCAAGAATGAGTTGTTCTTAAAATCATACCCAATATTCAGAGAAGATAAGCGCAACTCATTTAAATTTTGAATAAATCTAGAACTCGGTCTGGTCATCACATATGGGTTATACGAGAAAGAAACCCGATCTCCTGGTTGTTTCCATACCGCATCATAAATTCGTTTATCTACATTAAAAAAAATATTAGCATTTTCTACCCTGTCCACCAAAGTCTGATTATATATTTGGCCCCCTAACTGATAATAAAAAGCTGCATTTAAAAAAATACCCTTAATATCTATATTTAATCCAAAAGTTCCAGTACACTTCGGCATGGCATCGCCACATACGACTTGGTCTATAGCACTCCATCTTGTAGTTTTATTCCCATTTCTATCCAAGAACACCTCATGACCTGTTGCAGGATCAATTCCCAACGATCTTACAGCCCAAATGCTATTCATTGACTGCCCCTCTATAAAATGCAGCTGTGGACGATTGACCTTACCATCTACAATATCCTTGTCAACCTCATCATTATAACTTTTAAGTGCATTTGATAATTTCTTCAGCTTATTTCTATTATTGGCAATAGTGAAGAAAGCACTCAAATATCTATCTCTTTCTACATCCATTAGAAGATGTGCATTAAGTTTGAATTCCATCCCTTTATTTTGAGTACTTCCTAAATTCTCCATATAACTTGTGAAGCCCATAGAAGGAGGAATGGTTAGGGCAAGCACTTGATCCTTTGTATTCTGCACATAATAATCATAACGCATATTAATTCTTCCAAATAAGTTTATGTCGCACCCAAAATTATAATCATGGGTCTTTTGCCATTTAAGATTATCATTGGGAAGCGCATATAAGTAAGAGCCCACCCAATTATCATATGCTTGTGTCTGATAATATCCAAATGTTGCCAAAGATTGGAACGGTGAGAAATTTTGAGCACCTGTATAACCCGTAGACCCTCGCAGTTTAAATTGTCTTAACCACTTTGCTTCTTTCATGAAGTGCTCTTTATGTAGATTCCAACCAATTCCTGCAGACCAGAAATTTCCCCACCTATTATCCTTTCCAAATTTAGAGGAAGCACTTGTCCTATAGCTCAAATCTGCCAAATATCTATCTTCGTATGAATAGTTCAATGCGGACAAGAAACCAAGCTCACGACTAAGTGTCTTATATCCAAGAGGACGGGAATCTGCCAAGAATTCCCTTCCTGAGCCAATAAAGCTGAGCCTTTCATTTGGAAATCCCACAACAGTAAACGATACATTCTCCGCTTCTTCCTGGGCTAAATTAAAACCCGCATTAAAATAGAACTGTTGATTTGCTATTGCAAAATTATAATTTGCCGTAATATCCATTCTCACAGTCATAAACTCTCCATCATCTTTGGTATAGGAACCACGCTTGAAGAATTGTTCCTCCGTATAATTTATGAATTTTGTATGTGAAGCAGGATAAAACTCCTCATGACCAGTTTCTTTCTTACTCAATCCTAAACGCCCTACGACTTTTAAATTTTCCAATGCTTGCCATTCTGTATAAAAATTATTAGTCAGGGAAGTATACTTTGAAAAATTCTTCATACCTATCTGAGCGTTCCACATAGGATTTCCTATTTTATATTGTTTAAGGCCTCCTCCACCGATAACACCTGCTATTTTTGTAATTTTTCCTTCGGTATCAAAAGGTGTCCAATAAGGATTTAAACTAGCATACTCGCTAAAGGTTCCATACGGGGATTCATTAGATGTATTTAATGAGACATTAAACTGATTCTTAAATAACAACTTTTTATATCTATATGATAAGGTAAAGCCTCCTGTAAAAGTCTTTCTGCTAGACTTCCTCATAACTCCACTTATATCATTATACAAAAGGTCTACCCCATATCTAATTCGCTCATCACCACCTTCTAAATAAAGAGAATGACGATGCCCTACCCCTGTATGCAGAGGTTGAGATAACCAATCGGTATTTACTCCCTTTGCAATTTCCGCTAAAAGGCTATTCAAATACTGTTCTCTATACCAAGGATCTTGTACCGTTGGATGAGCTTTTTCTACTTCGTATTTTTCATGGGCATTACATAAGTTATATCCTGTCAAATCGGGAATTGTAAGGTTTAAGTCCCCTTTATAACTAATCCTGAACTTTCCTGCCACAGGCTTTCTGGTTTCTATTACTACAACACCATTAGCGGCACGAGCTCCATAAATAGCTTTAGCGGTTGCATCTTTTAAAAGAACTACCGTCTCAACCCTATTCATGTCTAAATCATAGATCGTTGTGAGATCTGTCTCAAATCCATCTAATATAAAAAGAGGCTGATTGGGATTACCTTTATATGTATTCTTGACATCGGGCATGGATTGTTGACCTCTCATCTGGATATCGGGCATCTTGTTGGGATCAGAGCCCATCTCCATATTTTCTATGATTTTAAAAGAAGGGTCTATATTACGGATGTTCTGTAACAAATTCTGGCTACCATTTCGCATCAGTTCTTCTTTTCTTATAACAGAAGTAGAGGCCGTGAAACTTTCTGTCTTTCTTTCGAATATACCATTAACAACCACTTCTCCTATGGTATTATTCTCTGTCATGACAACAGATCTTTCAATATTATTTTCACCTTCATTAAATAATAATTCCTGGCTTTGCATACCAACATAAGAATAAAGAACCACACACTGGCTCTGAGGTATCTGAATATGATACCGACCTTGCACATCGCAAATAGAGCGTATGGTTGTACCTTTTACTTGAATATTTGCACCAAGAAGGGGCTCTCCATTACCATCCGTAACAGAACCTGTAAGCGTACGCATTTCTGAACCCGAAGGGATAACATTTCTGTATTGAGAATTATCATATATTTGCGTAACATTAATAAACTTTCCATTTACAACATATTTGAAAGGCTTACCTTGCAGCAAAATAGAAAGGGCTTTATCTACTGTCTTATTCTTAATCTGGACACTCACCCTATAGGCCTGCACCTCATCATAAGTAAATAAGACCTTGAACCCCGATGCTTTTTCTACCTTTTTAAGGGCATTTGACAAAGACTCAGCGTAACATTCTACTGTAATTCTTTTGTTCATGGACTGAGCATAAATAATGCTATTGCCCCCTATAAACACGAACAATACTGCCACAATTTTGCAAATAAGCCTACTGCGTATTTGCGGTTTTCTGAAGTTATATTCCATAAATGATTATTTTAAGGTATCACTTATAGATATAACGACTCTGTCTTGATTTCGGGTATTATTTTTCTTGCTTCTTTTTACAAAGAGTTATTTTATTCCCTTTCAATTCCGCATCTATATAGTTGAAAGCATTCAGATTATTCACCACTTGCTCTATACTGGCATTGCGGTCAGCAACAAAATGTAAACGATAACTTATCAAGCTGTTATCACAGATTTCAATGTCTACATTATACCATCTACCAATTTCTTTTAATATGTCAATCAAAGGAAGATTGTCAAAATAGAAGAATCCTTCTTTCCACTGCATATAATATTCAGTATCCACACAAGTAATATTAAAAACATTACCACTGCCTAAAGCTACATCCTCTCCTGGCTTTAAAACAACTTCTTTGTTTTTAAAACTTCTGACTGACACAGAACCAGATATTAAGGTTACATGACTATCAGATTCAGGATATGCCTTTAAATTGAATTCTGTACCTAAAACCGTCGTCGACAGTTTTTCTGTTTCTACTATAAATGGATGCTTAGAATCTTTACTCACCTTAAAATAGGCTTCTCCCGTAAGATACACTTTTCTATTATTACCGGTAAAACGGACAGGAAATTCCAACTTACTTTCTGCATTAAGTATTACCTCTGTACCATCAGAAAGAATTAGCTTATAGGCTTTACCGCGTGGAGTTGATAATAAACGAACCCCACTGGCAGCTATTCCTGCATGAGAGAAATCAGCTATTCCCTTGCCAATCACCACACCATGATCATTATTAGCATGTATTATATCCTCCATTAGCCCTCCATTCTTACCTAAAAGTACTTCTTGCGGGCTATCTTCTGCAATAAA
>NZ_PYXG01000001.1:0-1347500 GCF_003043945.1 Prevotella sp. oral taxon 376 | reverse complement strand
GGATTTAGGGATTGGGCCGGGCTCGCGCCCGGACGACTCTCTGTACCGGCCATTGTAACACGTGTGTAGCCCCGGACGTAAGGGCCGTGCTGATTTGACGTCATCCCCACCTTCCTCACACCTTGCGGCGGCAGTGTCCGAAGAGTGCCCGGCATGACCCGATGGCAACTACGGAGAGGGGTTGCGCTCGTTATGGCACTTGAGCCGACACCTCACGGCACGAGCTGACGACAACCATGCAGCACCTTCACTGAGACCCCGAAGGGAAGCGCCGTCTCCGGCGCCGTCCTCAGCAATTCAAGCCCGGGTAAGGTTCCTCGCGTATCATCGAATTAAACCACATGTTCCTCCGCTTGTGCGGGCCCCCGTCAATTCCTTTGAGTTTCACCGTTGCCGGCGTACTCCCCAGGTGGGATGCTTAACGCTTTCGCTTGGCCGAAGGCACCAAGTGCCAACGGCGGGCATCCATCGTTTACAGCGCGGACTACCAGGGTATCTAATCCTGTTCGATACCCGCGCCTTCGAGCATAAGCGTCAGTTGCGCTCCCGCCGGCTGCCTTCGCAATCGGGGTTCCTCGTCATATCTAAGCATTTCACCGCTACACGACGAATTCCGCCGGCGTTGCGCGCACTCAAGCCCCCCAGTTCGCGCTGCAGGCCGGGCGTTGGGCGCCCGGGTTTCACAACACGCTTAAGGGGCGGCCTGCGCTCCCTTTAAACCCAATAAATCCGGATAACGCCAGGACCTTCCGTATTACCGCGGCTGCTGGCACGGAATTAGCCGGTCCTTATTCGCGCGGTACCTGCAAAGGGGAACACGTTCCCCAATTTATCCCCGCGCAAAAGCAGTTTACAACCCATAGGGCCGTCATCCTGCACGCTACTTGGCTGGTTCAGGCTTCCGCCCATTGACCAATATTCCTCACTGCTGCCTCCCGTAGGAGTCTGGTCCGTGTCTCAGTACCAGTGTGGGGGACCTTCCTCTCAGAACCCCTACCGATCGAAGCCCTGGTGGGCCGTTACCCCGCCAGCAAGCTAATCGGACGCATCCCCATCGACCGGCCGGAAAAATACCTTTCATCCTCATCGGAGGACCTCAGAGGACTACATGGGGGATTAGGCCGCCTTTCGACGGGTTATACCCCGGCCGGGGGCAGGTTGGATACGCGTTACTCACCCATTCGCCGGTCGCCATCATCGGTTGCAAGCAACCGACATGATGCCCCTCGACTTGCATGTGTTAAGCCTGTAGCTAGCGTTCATCCTGAGCCAGGATCAAACTCTCCATTGTAAAAAATCATGTGGCGGCGCCAAATTCCCAAAAAAGGAAACGGCGCGCGCCGATCCGGTCAGAACGGCTATCCGGAATCCGTGGAATCTTCCCAATACCAATCAAGGAAAAGGGAAAAACGGACTCTTCCTGAAAAATGACAGGCAAAAACCAAACCGGGCAACGAGCGCCGGGAAGGAGAATGCCTGGACTTCCTGTACTACCTGTCTCTCTATGTAAGAATGCCAAAGAACGAAAAATATCAAGCTAACGACCCGCAAAATGGGCGAAAGCGAGTGCAAAGGTAAATAGATTTTTTATATCCTCCAAATATTCCGAGAAATATTTTTTATTTTTCTATGATTTCCTCTCTTCTCTTGACTAATATCAAGTCAAGAGAATCTTTACACATTATTATATATATATATCCTAAATTGCTTAATCAGTACTATCTGTGCTATGTGATGTGATACGATGTGATGCCTGCCGACGAGTTTGCCTAGTCGTTTAAATGACAAGTCAAACAGGTAAGTAACGGTTAAAAGACATGTATCACATTAGGAAATATTACCGACTTTTGATAGTCAAATATTAAAAATACAGGCTCCGTATAATTTTTACAGAGCAAATCTTTGCAAATTGAAGATTTTTTTAGTATTATTGCGAATGTTTACCACATATTAGAGTATGCCTATGGAAAGAATTTTAATTTGATACAAACTTTTGGGGATGCATGCAGATAGGCAAAAAATAAGAGTTTTCATTATTATGTGTTAATCTGAATTGAATACCTATATTCTCTTGACATACCCAGTATGTATTCATGTAAGTCATACCTCATCAATACACGATCTAAAAAAATATGAAAAAAAACAATCGTAGGGTATAATTGGGCCAAATCCATTGATAGCCCCGACAATCAATCTGTACTGAGAAATGGCATTATGTTTTTGGGAGGGGCAGACTATGTATTCGGACCATCTATACTAATACCAGATTTATTTGATACTTTACAATTAAAACAATAAAGCTATGAATCCTTATCATCTTATATTTATACTATTGACATCTTGCGTCTGCATAAGTTGTAGACCTGTTGAAGATGAAAATAATCATAATAATATTACTTTTTATAATGGTACTGGGACAGCTTTGTATATTGCTCAAGATACTAAATATCCAGATACTACTATAACAGACTTGGGGGTGCTTAATCAGCCTAAGATTTACAAAGTAGAGGCTTATAGTTTTAACTACGAAGCACTTTCCTTACACCCACATGACACATATGAAATGACTTTTAAAGGTTATAAAGGGAATAAAATAATTCCGAGCGACACATTAATGGTATTTGTGTTTGATGCAGAGAAACTTGAGAAAAGAGACTCTCATGTCAAGTATTCCCTCTTGGTCAGATATGATTTAAGCCTGAAAGACCTGCAAAAAAATAATTGGACTTTGACTTATCCGCCTACCGAAAGTATGAAGACAATTAAAATGTGGCCAAAGATTCGGTAAAAATTGTTTACAAAGCGCTGTTTCACGAGAGATCCTTTACCTGTAGAGATAATGGTAGAAACAAAGGTGGTAACTTGTGTTGATAGATTTAGAACAATACTGAGGAGGGTGTGTAAAAGTAAACTGAAACACCCTCCTTTTTGCATATATTCAAATTGCAAGGCTATTTTTATAATTTTCTTGCAACATCCTCTCTAAATCCGAAGCCTTGTAGAGTATCTTCCCTGCAAACTGCGTATAGGGAATAACCTTCCTGTCCCGATGATAGTCCTGCAAGGTGCGGGGGCTAATATACAGTCGCTCGCCCACATCCTTGCTTGTGAGGGAGTCTTAAAGCTTAATAGGCATAATATAGATTGGCAATCTGCTTTCAAATAAATATGATGAACATAATTAGTATAAAAGAAATAAGTCTTGTTTTGATACTATTGTTTTCTACTGTATCTGTCAAAGGACAAGTCAATATTCAGGATTCAATCTTCTACGATTCTACTCATTCTAGGATTTTTGAACTCAAACGGGAGATAAAAAATGAAGATACTTTATATAAAAATCTATCCCCCAGGTTCAAGAAAAGGCGGAATAGCGTGAATGAATTGTGAGTCAGTCAGTTCTGATTTTTAAGCCATTTGTCCGAAAACCGTCAAAAGACAGGCTTATGCCTACTTCGGACAGAGCAGCGTTACCAAAACATTACCACCTTCTTTGCATGTAAGGATTGGGAAAAGCGGTAACGAACAGTGCAAAATCCGATTTGAACTTCGGGGATTACCTCCTGCAAAGGTACTTCGATGAAAGGAAACAGGCAAATAATTTGCGGACTGTTTCTTTACCATTGAACGACAATGTTTTGCATAGCAACAAATAACCTGACAATGAATAGTTTTGTAAACCGTAAAAAGTCAGAGTTATGCGTAGTACGTTTAAGGTTCTGTTCTACCTCAAAAAGAACGCCCCCAAGAAGAACGGTTCCGTTCCCGTGATGTGTCGTATCACCATTGACGGTACGATAGCCCAGTTCTGTTGCAAATGCGACATCCATCCCGACTTGTGGGACATCAAGAGCAACCGTGCTTCGGGCAAAAGTACCGTGGCGTTGGAAACCAATCGTTTCTTAGACAAGATACGTGTCGGTATCAATGCCAAATACAAGGAGATAGCCGAAAGAGACAACTATGTCACTGCCGAGAAAGTGAAGAATGCTTTCTTGGGCTTGGAAATGAGGCACGAAACCTTGCTGAAAGTCTTTGCCCTGCACAATGAGGACTTTTTCAAACAGGTCAATGCAGGCTTGCGATGCCCATCCACCTACCACAAGTATTGCACGGTCTATAAGCATCTGGAGGAGTTCATCAAGAACCGCTACCGTGTTAGCGACATTGCTTTGAAAGAACTCACTCCGGCTTTTATTACCGACTTCGACATCTTCCTGCGCACCGAAAAGCAATGCTGTAACAACACGGTATGGATTTACATGATGCCCCTGCGCCGTATGATTACCATTGCCCAGAACCACGGATGGATAGTCCGTGACCCGTTCGTGGATTACAGCATATCCGCCGAGAGTACAGACAGGGACTATCTGACCAAGGATGAAATCCGCAGGCTGTTGGATTTGAAATTCAGGCGTAAATCAATGGAGCTGGTTCGGGATTTGTACGTCTTCTGCTGTTTTACCGGCTTGTCCTTTACCGATATGAAGAACCTGACCAAAGGTAACCTTCAGACTTCCTTTGACGGTAAACTCTGGATTATGACCAAGCGACAAAAGACAGGTGTGGAGTCCAATATCATGCTTTTGGATATTCCGAAGCAGATTATCGAGAAGTACGATGGCATGGCGAAGGAGGATTACCTCCTGCCCGTTCCGCAGTATATGACCGCCTGCAAGAACATCAAGAAAATCATCGGACTCTGCGGTATCGAAAAAGAGATTACGTGGCATACCAGCCGCCATACTATGGCGACGGAAATCTGCCTGACCAACGGCGTTCCCATCGAAACCCTCTCCAAGATGCTCGGACACACGAATATTCGCACCACGCAGATTTACGCCAAAATCACCCATGAAAAGGAAAGTCGGGACATGGTGGCACTCTCCGACAAACTGAGTAAGATAGAGCAGTTCAATGGTATCACTATATAATAAGGAGGAGGAACGATGAAAAGAGAAATCATAACCATTGGAGAGAACGGAAAAGTATATATCCCGACAGCTCCCGTTTGGATGTCGGCTTGTGAAATAGCCGATTTGTTCGGCGTATTCTCCGGTAAGATAAACAGCCACATCAAGTCTATCTTCAAAGAGGGCTTACTCAGAGAAGATGAGGTGATGAGAACCTTATCTTTCAAGGACGGTGCGGTAGATTTATATAATATTGAAATGATAACGATGCTATCGTTTCGATTTGCCTCTCCACAAATCAAGAATTTCCGTCAATGGATAATCGGAAGACTGACCGAAAAGAAGAGAACAAGTCCTCCATTACTTGTGTGTTATGGCAAAGGTGGATGGTACAACTGAATATGAGAACAGGCAGTAAGAAGCATTTTTCTTACTGCCTGTTTCTCTGTCAAGGCTTCTCAAACCGAGGGCGATAATTCTCCTGCAACAGTTTTTCCACATCTTCTTCCCGGTAGAGTACCTTTCCGCCTAACTTGACAAAGGAGATTCTCCCCATATTACGATAATCCTGTAACGTGCGCCGGTTGATATGCAACAGGCGGGATAATTCATCATCCGTTAGATAGCGATGCCCGTTAAGCAGAGGTCTGTTCTTTTTCCGCAGGACATCTATCCCCTTTATCATACGGTCGCTCGCGTTGAGAAAGTGCGCAATCTCTTCATTGTTCTTGGTCTTTACATCGTTGTCCATATTTTACATCGGATTTAGTGGTGATATTATCTATTGGTCATAAAGCAGAGGATTGTTCGAGCAGTTTCCCGACATCCTCCAGCTTGTAGAACATCTTATACCCTATTTGCGTATAGGGCAGCATCCGGTTGCTGCGGTAAGTTTGCAGGGTACGCAAACTGATGTTCAGGATTTGGCAGACATCCTGATTGTCCAGCCACCTGCCCATACGCTTTTCGTCACACTCCCGACACAGGGCATCGACTTTGGCGGTCAAAATGCGAAAACGTTCCATCATGGCTTCATACGCTTTCTTCTCGATTGTTATTACTTCCATATTCTTGTCCGTTTTAATGTTACACTTTGTGCAAATGTACTTACGGAGTAAGTATTCAAAACCAACATTTCCTTTACTGCGTACTTGTGGCTTCAATATGGATGCTTTTGTCGTATGACTTTTGGAAGCAGACAGAAAAATCTCTATTCAGTACATATTTAGCATACAATCCGGACGGTTTTAACTCCCGAACTTTGCAGCATAATCAAATTCAAAGCGTCATGGATGTCATAACAATCGAAAGCAAAGCCTACCACGAACTGATGGGCAAAATAGAGAAAATCCTCCGGTATGTGGAGAAAGAGGAAAAGGCAAAGATAGAGTATGAGAACCGCCTTGTTACCAATGATGAGTTAGCCGAGATTCTCGGCATCAGCAAGCGTACCCTTCAGCGTATGCGCAGTGCGGACAGAATCAGTTACAAGATGATCTACGGACGTTGCTACTATGACCTGCACGACATCGAGGAGGCGATACGAAACAAGAGCCTGTACTGCAATCCTCAGAACCTGAAAGAGCTACGGCATAACTTCGAACTTAAAAGCAGGAAGATAAAGGATGGAACTATTGGATAGAGAGACTTTCCTTGAATGGATGGAACGCATCATGAAGCGTTTCGATGACTTGAAACAGACGGCTCCCGACATCCCCCAACGTCCGATGATAGACGGAGAACCGCTGCTGGATAATCAAGAGGTGTGCATGATGCTTCAAGTGAGCAAGCGTACCTTGCAACGTTACCGAGATTCGGGAACACTTCCTTACCACATCGTCTATCACAAGACGTGGTATTTGGAGTCGGAGATAACCGCCTTTATGGAGCACCATTTCACCGAGAATAAGAAACGGAGGAGAAAAAACAGAACATAAAAGACAATCCTTTCTTCATTTACAGAAATAATGACTAACTTTGCAAATTGGGATATTTTATTCAAATATTTCACTATGAAGTTAATGGATTATTTCAATTATATTGAAGAGCGTTTATCCTTTCTTGCATTTAGGATTGTAAATAGAGGAACTCTTAATTTGAATGATATTAATATTCATTCAGAGAGCTTTTTTATGCACTTGCTGAATTGTATATATGACTGGAATTTATATAACGCAAATGCAGAAAGGAATAATATGCCAGGAATAGACTTGATATACAATACAGAAGCTATTATTATTCAAGTTTCATCAACTTTGACAAAAGAGAAAATACAAAATTCACTAAATAAAATACCAATTGCAAAGTTCAATGGTTATAATTTTAAATTTCTTTCTTTGGCACGAGAAGTAGATAAACTTACAAAAAAATATTTCTCCGTACCTAAAGGCATAGAATTCAACCCCAATAAGGATATCATTGATCTCAAAACTCTTCTTGTCTATATAAAAGATCTTCCTATAGAAAAAATAGAAGCGATTTATAATCTTGTAAAAAAAGAACTCTCTTTTGATACGGAAGAGCAAAAGAGAGAAACTGGCATTGCATATGTGATAAACGAATTAGCGAAAGAAGAATTTAAAGAAGTGAATTTTGACACCTCTGAATTTGACATTGAAAAGAAAATAATAAAAAACAACTTGTCTGTATTTAAAGATATTATTGCTCAATATAGTGTATATTATACTACTATTCAAAAGGTTTATGATGAATATGACAAAATAGGGAAAAATAAAAGTATGGCTGTTTTACATACTATAAATAAGGAGTACTTGAGCAATAAGGAAAAATTCAATGGTGATTCATTGTATAATGAAATAGCCAAAAATATCAAGAAAAAATTATCCCTTAGTTCAAATCTAGAACAATTTAATGAAAATGATCTAGAATTATATGTGGATATTGTCTTAGTCGATTCATTTATAAGATGCAAAATATTCGAAAAACCTTGATTGTTATGTTAATGCCTGATAATATTAGACCTAAAAATAGTATATACTATAATGGTGCCTTGGTTTTAAAAGTTTTACAAGAAACAAAGGAACAAGAACTTTTGGAATTGTATCAAGCAGTTTTAGAAGAGGTTAAAATGTCTTTTTCTGTTTATATTCTTTGTCTTGATTGGTTATATCTTATAAATGTCGCAAAACTTAAAAAGGAGAAAGTAATACTATGTTCATAAAATTTCTTAGGATATTTAATGATAATGGTGAAATTCGAAATATAGAGTTTCATCCAGGTCTTAACTTAATCGTAGACAACACTCCAAGTTCAAGCACAGAAACAGGAAATAATGTTGGGAAAACAACAGTTTTACGGCTAATAGATTTCTGTCTAGGAAAAAATGCAAAAGTTATTTATACAGATCCTGCTAACACAAAAGACGAGCATAAAGAAGTTAAAGATTTTTTGTTTGATACTAATGTTATAATTGAGTTGGCATTAACAAATGATTTTACAAAAGAAGATGTAGTTATTAGGCGTAATTTCAAGAAAAGGTCAGAAGCTATACGTGAAATAAATGGTATTCAATGCAGAGAAGATGATTTTGAAAAAGAATTAGAATCTGCAATTTTGGGTATTCGCACAGAAAAGCCTTCATTTCGTCAGATTATATCTCACAATATAAGGTATAGCGATCAGAGTATCAATAATGTTTTAAAAACACTAAACCCATATACATCTGATGCAGAGTATGAAACTTTATATCTATTTATGTTTGGTTGTCAATATGAAGAAGGCGAAGTTAGACAAGAAAAAATCGAGAAGTTAAAGTCTGAAGTAAATTTCAAATTAAAATTAGAAAAAGCACATGATAAAAGTACATACAAGTCTTTACTAGGACTAGTTGATGCAAAGATAAATGAGCTTAACGCTAATAAATCTTCTTTGAACATAAATCCAAATTTTGAGTCTGATTTAGAGAAACTGAATAAAGTAAAATATGATATAAATTCATTAACATCAAAACTTAATATTCTCAATATCAGAAAAGAAATGATTATAGAAGCTCAAGAAGCTGCTATAAATCTCAAATCGGAAATCGACTTGGAACAGCTAGCACTTATCTATAAACAAGCAAAAGCATTAATTCCAACATTACAAAAGACATTCAATGACTTAGTGACTTATCACAACCAGATGGTTGAAAATAAGATTATTTTTATAACTAGTGAATTACCTACATTAGAGGCGGATATAAAAGATTTGCGAAGAAGATTAAAAGAATTACTTGAGAAAGAAGATTCCTTAACGAAAAAAGTTGTGAAGTCAGACACATATGATGATTTAGAAACTATCATTAATGAATTGAATGAGAAATTCCAACAGAAGGGCGAATATGAAGATATTATTAGTCAAATAGAAATGGTGGAAAATTCAATATCTGAGATACAAGCAGATTTAAGAAGAATTGATGAAAATCAATTTTCTGAATCTTTCAAAGATGGAGTTCAAAAAAAAATAGATAAATTCAATCTGTTTTTCTCATCAATATCTAAGCGTCTATATAATGAGGAGTATGCTATTAAAGTCGAACAAATTCCATACAAAAAAACAAATAGTTATATCTATAAATTTTCATCCTTTAATGCAAATTTAAGTTCAGGAAAGAAAATGGGTGAAATTTCATGCTTTGATATTGCCTATACAATGTTTGCAGATGATATGAATATTCCATGTGTTCATTTTCTTCTTAATGATAAAAAAGAGTTGATGAGCGATAATCAGCTAATTGATATTGCAAAGGTTGTAGAAGAAGAAAATATACAGTTTGTTGCGTCTATTCTAAAAGATAAATTACCAGAACAATTACAAGATAATTCTTTATTCATTATTGAACTATCACAGGAAAGTAAATTGTTTAAAATAGAGAATTAAATCATTTGACATCAGAGTGTAAGATAAAGGCGTAATATTATTTATTTCATCACACCTTTATCATTCTTTATAGTCTTTTTGGTCTAGGAACAAAGGCCTTGCTTGCCAATAACGGCACACCGTCCGTAAGGGGCTGTGTATCTCTGATACTCTGCCCCACGTTTTTGGGCTGTCTGCCGGTTTGAGCCGAGAGCGTGCAGACGGAGGGTGCGTTAGTGGCAGGCTCAATCGGACGGGACTGCCCTAAGACATCCTCCTCCTTTCCTTTCTGCTCTTCTAACCCCAATTCTGTTTAAGAAACGCTCTTTCATGAGTTTCTTAAACCGCACACGCATCCTTTCGGCCTTGACCTAAAACCGAAGTATAATTGTTTCACGCAAATTATAGGTTAGAATAACGTGAGCTGTTTTACATCCTGCTTTTCTTCCCTCTCAAACTCGATATTGATGGAAGGTTTGGTGTCGTAGAAAGCATACGCAGCTATACCAGCTAAAAGGTTAACGATGAAATTAGAGATACTTCTATGGCGCGTGTGAACTATCTGTGCAACGTTCTTCAACATATCATTGATAGTTTCTATGATACTTCTCTTGCGAAGCATGATTTTATCATGCACATCCATTAATCTGTTCTTCATATTAGTTCGTATTCCAGTTACGATGTGCACACCTCTATCAAAGAGTGAAGCAAAAAGTGATTGAGAAATATAACCTTTATCAGCATATAATTTTCCAAATAAATCTTTCGTCAAATCGTTGAATACTTTTGGGTTACGGTCGTCTACGTTGGCTCGGGTTAGAGCAAAATTGAGTAGTTCTCCTCGTTCATTACACAAAAGATGAAGTTTGAAGCCATAGTACCATCCCATTGTACTTTTCCCCTTTTGAGCGTACCCTTTGAATACGCGATTACGGGATTGTCTCTTATTTTCGCACACTGGAATACGTGTAGAATCGATAAAGGTTATTCCTGTACACTCTCCCATTAATCCCAGTTTGAGAAAGAGCAATAGAGGTATTGCAATACGAGGCATACGCTCAACAAAGCGTGTATAAGAGAGCAGGGCGGGAAACTCTTTTTTTAGCTCTCGGCAAACATAAAAGAGATAGAAATGTTTGAAATTCCGAAATGTATTGCTGTGGAACAAAATAAGAATTGTGATCATTTCAGCATCACTCATTCGCCCTTTTCTCTTGCGATGTTTTGGACTATCGGCAGAGGGGTTTGAGAGAGAAAGAGAGGTTTTGTTCAATTCTAAATTATATTCTTTGCAAAAATCATCTGCAATACAATAGATTTCCGTAACTTTGCTGACAAGTTTCATGAGGATTGTTATTTTGTTATATGATTGATTTTCAACAGTAAATATACAAAAAACAATCCTCTTTTTAGGCTTTTATTAAAACTTTTTTTGAGGAAAAGAAGAACTGCTTATCCCGAATTGGGGTTTCTACATTCTCTTCTCCCTGCTCAATCGGTTTTAGGGAAAGCTGGATTTTTCGGTCAAGGGCGGCAAGTTCCGTTTTGAGGTCTTTAAGTTGCTCTTCCTTCTTCCAAGAGCCGTTCACGACCTCTTGCAAAACAGAAATATCCTTGGCTATCTTTTCCGTGTCAGCCTGATACTTTTCAATCAAGCCGGGTATCTTTTCCAAAGCGTTCAGGAAGTTCATGCAGGCGAGTTGCGGGTCTGCCGCAATCCTGCCGTTGTTGTAGCTGTACTTCATTCCGCTTTCTCCCATCACGAAGAATTTGTTCTGTGAAAGGTCAAACAGATCTTTGGAGGAGGATTCTGTCTTGACCACGAGATTAAATCCGTAGAGCATTCCGATATTGAAATACTCTCCCCGTGTGCAGGCTTTCTCGTTGATTTCCGCGAGTTTGGCAGCAATGCGTTTCGGGTCGCTTCCTTCCACCCCTTTGAGCGTTATCGGATTGAGAATATTGCCCTCCTTATCCTTCTGTACACGGCTTTGGTACAAGTCCCAGTCGCTTTGGAAACGGGCAATCAGCTCCTTGTTGCCGTCCACCGTCCGCACGACTTCGTCCAATCGGCTTCGGGAGGATGATTTACTGCGTATGAACGCCTGCCGTTCGCTGTCCAAGCCGGCAATCTTCTTTTCCAACTTTTCCTTTTCCAGCAAGTCGGTATTCCCCGAGAGGATGGCTACATATTCGGAGAAATTCATTCCCGACTTCTCGTCCATACTTCCCTCATCAATGGTACGGCTACCCATACGGTTGTTTTTAAGCTGTTCGATGAAGAGTTGCTTGTTGTGCAACAGATTGAATTTATAGCTATCGAGCGACTTCTCCACGGCGTAGATGATGACATCCACCTTATTGTCCGCATGAAATTTGGCGACCTCGTTCCCCTTACGCACGGCTCTCCCGTCCCTCTGCTCCAAGTCGGAAGGACGATCGGGTAGGTCAAGGGCATTACTGCCCTCTTCCCCCCTAAGAACCGTACTTGAGAGTTTCCCCTCATACGGCTCAAGCTTTTCTAAATCCCTATTCTTATATAGAGACCGGCTCATATTACTTCTTGTTGTTGTCATTGGATTTGCGGGATAATTTGAAACATTCGTCATGAACCAATAGGTTGCATTTTCGTCCGTTTTGGACGGTAGGCATCACATTCCATGCCTTGTGCGTGTTTATCGGCTCACCACATATTGGACATTTTCTACCCTGCTTTTCCCATAGGTGAAGCAAAGACTTACGCCCTTTCAGTGAAACAAGCATTTTCGACTTCATTCTTTGGTTGAAGTATAAACGACAGTCCACGTCAAACGGATTCATATCTCCTTTTATCTGCGTATATTGCAGAAAGGGGAACGAGGAAGTCAAAGTCAACAGTGCTAGTTGGTCTTCCTTTCCATTTGATTTCTTGAACTTGGCTGCAAAAGTCCAACTGTTACCTCGGATATTATGCCAATAGCGGTCTTTAATCCATCGCTTTCCTTTCTTGGAGTGGCGACGTTTAGCCCATTGCCATAGGGAGAGGAATATCTGATGGTCAATTCTGTGAAAGGAATCACGCGTTGCGCCATGCTGATAGTATGCTCCCCATCCTCGGATTTTAGCATTCAACATTCTGATTAAGGACTCCTGCCTGCAACCCTTGTTGCCTTTTATCACCTTACGAATATTCTCCATAAAGCGTTTTTCGGCTTTCTTGGTCGGCTTGGTCAATATTTCATTACCGTATTTGCGGATGTTGAAACCGAGAAAATCGAACCCGTCACGGACATTGGTTATCACAGTCTTTTCTTCTGATAAGGTTAAACCTCTTTCAGCCATGAATTCGGCAACCAATGGTTTGATTTCGTTCTCAAGCGTTTCCCTGTTCTCGCAGGTGATGATAAAATCATCGGCATAGCGTACCAAATTCACCATGGGGGAATAATGTTTCCCTTTTATGGTTCTTCTTTTATACCTCTCTGCGAGAACTTTCTGCAATCCATCCAATGCCATATTGGCAAGCGTCGGGGAGATTATACCTCCTTGTGGTGTACCCTCCTCCGTCGGGAACATCTGTTTGTTGAAGATATAGCCGCATTTCAACCATTTGCGGAGCATCGCCTTGTCCATAGGGATGTTGGCGAGTAGCCATTCGTGGCTGATATGGTCGAAGCATCCTTTGATGTCACCCTCCAAAATCCATTCGGGAGAATAGCCTTTTCGGAGAATATTATGGCATTGCATTACAGCGTCCATACAGCGGCGTTCCTTGCGGAACCCGTATGAACGAGTATCGGCTGTAGTTTCGGACACTGGTTCCAATGCCATGAGGTAGAGTGCTTGCATGGCTCTGTCTTTCATTGTCGGTATTCCCAATGGGCGCAGTTTGCCATTGCTCTTTTTGATGTGAACTCTTCTCAGGGGCTTCGGCTGATAGCCTCTGCGTCTGAGGTCGTTTATTGCTTGCATTTTTGTTTCGGGTTTATCCCATGTCTCCATGTCAACCCCAGGGGTGTTGCCACCTCCGTTAGAAGTTACTCTCTTTACGGCTAAGGCTTTTGCGTAAAAAGAGTGGGTCAGCGTCCACTGTAAGGCTTTCACCTTATTGTGTCTGCCGTCCTTTTGAGCCTTTACAATACGTGCTTGTAGCTTTCTGACAGCCAACTCTGCCTTGGTCCAGTCTATGCTGTCCCAAAGTGTCAGCTGATTGTCAGCAGGTGCACACGATGTTTTGTTTTCGTTCATTTGCATTCCTTCTTTTGAAAGTTCTAAAAGTTAATTGTAAAGAATTACCATTAGACAACAGTCGGGTATCTTGCCTCCCGAATATTGTCACAGAAGTCTGCCCACTTTCGTGTCGGGTGATGTCGCCCAAATCAACTCGTGATGTCGGCTCAATCCGTATCCGTTCCATTACAGAACGGCATTCGCTTTTTCTGTTATCTTATACCTGCACACCGTTCAGCTTCCATTGCTGTCAGCTTACCTGCCACTTTGACATGACAGGAGATATACAGGCTTACCATGTTCCACATAGATAACTAACGGATAGGTTAGGTTCTGTCTCATCCTCCGGCGGTGCTTATATCCGTGTAATCCTACCATGGAGAGGATTAACTGACCGCTTCCCTTTTGGGAAGAGTGTACCAGTATCTTACACTCATTTACGACATTACGAAGTTTACTAACAGTTCGCTTACGCTAACCATACTATCCAGCCTCGCCACTCTGCGGTATGATACTAACCGCACTTGACTTTCCCTCACGGTTCTGTCTTGTCCTTTCGGAAAGTGTACTTTGTCCCAACCGCTTAATACAACATTAAGGTGCATTGGTCGGTAGGCTACCGCTGACGGAACAGCGGGTTAAAGCTGATACTCGTAAGTATCATTCTAACAATTATCTATGCGACTTCATGTCGCACCCACGGTGTGTCCAGATGATGGATGGCAACGGCACGTTTCTGGGCATTCACGCCTGTGCCGAGCATAGAAGTGGAACCGAACAATACACGGATTGAACCTTCATTCATACCTGCAATGAGCGTCTTTCGTGCCTTGTCGGTCTTGGCTTCCTGAATGAAGCGTATCTCCTGAGCAGGAATGCCGTGATCTTCCACCAACTTTCGTTTGATTTCGCTGTAAGGATTCCATTCACCGGGCTTATAAGTACCGAGGTCGCTGAACACAAACTGCGTTCCTTTCTGCTCATTGAACTTCCGGTAGTACTCCGCAATCTTGGCGGCACAGTGGGAAGCCTTGTTGTCCACATGATCTCCGTACCTGTTCGGGTCAATGAGCCTCAGATCCAAGCTCATCTTCCTCGCCATATCGGTGGCAATGAGCATCTTGGCTTTTTCCTCCCGTTCGGAGAGTTTGGGACGTCCCAGCAGTTCCGCGTTGCCCGTCTTGGCAAATTCCACCAGTTTGGCGATGAATTCCTCCTGTTCGGGAGTGGGCGGTATGTTGTGCATAATCTCATTCTTTTCCGGTCGGTCTATGCCGATGTCCTGCGCCGTCCTATAATCAGTGATTTGAGCGTAGAACGCCGCCAACTCCGGTACTTTGATGAAATAGCGGAAACGCTCCTTCTGCACGATTTCATTGGTGACGGAGAACTCATAGTCCACCGATTTCTTGGCGAAGATGGCAGCCCACGCATCAAAGGTCTTGATGTTCTGGGCTTCGAGAGCTTGGGGACGCAGGTACTTGAACAGCAGATACAACTCCGTGAGGGAGTTCGATATGGTCGTACCCGAAAGGAAGGTTGCTCCCAAGTCTTTTCCCGTCCTTTCCTGAATGGTACGAATTGCAAAGAGCATATTCAAAGCACGCTGGCTTCCTTCGCTGTTACCCAGTCCGGCCACTCTGTCGTGACGGGTGTTGAACATCAGGTTCTTGAACGTATGCGACTCGTCCACGAAAAGGTGGTCGATGCCCATTGTCTTGAAATCTACCGCGTCGTCCTTTCGGCTCTCTATCTTGAACTTGATTTCATCCAGCTTCGCCTGCAAGTTCATCTGTCGCTTGACAAGTCCTTTCTCCATCGCACGGGAGATGCTGCGTCCCTGCTGACGCAGAACTTCCAAGTTCTCTTCCACGCTGTCCAGCTCGTCCTGAAGGATTTTCTGCTGTATCTCGTCCGACTGCGGTATCATGCCGAACTGGTCGTGCGTGAGGACAATGCAATCCCAGTTGTTGTTCTTGATGTCGTGGAAAATCCGCTGTCGTTTGTCGGGCGTGAAGTCGTTCTTACCCGGATAGAGCAGCTTGGCATTCGGGTAAGCCGTTTGGAAAGTCTGTGCTATCTCCTGCACGTTGGCTTTAAGAGCGAGTATCATCGGCTTGTTCGCCAAGCCGAGCCGCTTCATCTCATAAGCAGCGGTGCACATGATAAGCGTCTTTCCGGCTCCCACCTGATGGTCGCAGATCCCTCCTCCATTGAGTTTGAGCATCCACACGGCATCTTTCTGACTATCATACAGGCTTTCGATGCCCAAACCTTTCAGGTTGAGGTCGGGAAATGTCTGGTGCGAGCCGTCGTATTGGGGACGGACAAAGCAATTAAAGGTGTCATTGTAGAGTTTCTCCAACCGCTGCTTGAACTCATCGCTCTGCTCGTTCAGCCAATCGGTGAATCCGTTTCGTATCTCGTCGATTTTAGCATTCGCCATCTGTATGGCTTCGGTGTCCCGTATCTTGACCTCCTTGTCGCCAACCATGATTTTCTTGGTGATGTCGGGCGTTGTATTCAGCAGGGCGTGTTTCATCAGGGCAATGCCGTCGTAGCGACGATGCTGTCCCCGCACACAGAACCTGTCCCAGATATTGGCATTGTGCAACCGTGCTTCCACGGAATACTCGTCCGCACTTGAATTGTAGCGTATCGTCACCTCCGTGTCGAAGAGGTGCGAGACATAGTCGGAGTATAGGTTTACGGGAATCCATCGCTCCCCGAAATTGAAATCCAAATCCCCGAAAGGAATCGGTTCGGGGATGGCATCTTTCAGTGCCTGCAAGGAGGCTTGCGCCCTTGTGTCTTCCGGATGCTCCAAGAGATAGAGTTCGATACGTTCCGATGCGGCAACCACATTGCCCGATATGAACTTCTCGGCGATTTCATACTCTCCCTCCAAGGGATTGTAGTAAATCCTGCCGTGCAATTCGGAGAGCATCTCTTCCTCGGAGGTGTCGGGGAGCAAAGAGAGCATATACTCGGTGTCCACCGCTCCGAACTTATTGAGTGACGCCGAGAGAGCCTCTTGGGCATTGCTCACCTCTGTCACTTCGTGCAGGCTGAACGAAACGGGTTGATGGAAAATGTCGGCTTTGAGCGTCTCTTTATCCACCTTCCGCTCCAAGAAGAGAATTTCCCTGCCACCGGCATCCATCAGGATCTGCTCGTGGTTTTTACGGTCGTTCAGATGCCCGTACAGCCGCACGAAACGGTCGTACAGTTCATTGAGATTCTGTCGCAAGGATTCATTCGCCACCTTGCGTTCCGCTTCATAGTCATAGAGAGCGTGGTAGGCGTCACGCAGATCTATGTAGAGCAACATCTTCTGCCGCTCTTGGGATGGGAGGTCTATGGGCAGAAATAGGCGGTTGTCCTCCATATCACGGACAAGCGTGCCCACTTGAAAGTCCGAGCCAAGCAAAGAACCCTCTCTGAGGTGTTCGTGCCATAAACCCTCATAGGGACGTGGCAGCATCCCTTTCTCCTTGTCCTGCTGCCACCATAGTTCGTTCTTGTCTTTCAGTCCGTGTGCCGTCTCGCCGCTTTGGGAAACCTCGGGAAATAGGGAAGGTGAAGCGACAAGCTTCTGTTTTGCGGCAGTTTTACGTTTGGGCTTTTCTTCCGGGATAACATTGCCGAAAAGGTCGAGCAGTTGTACCTGCGGTGTGACACTGCTTCGGGATTGCTCCGTCGGCTGTTCCTCTCTCGGTTGCCCCACCTCTTGGTGTGGTTGCTCCTCTGTCGAAGCGACAGGCGTAAGCGTTGCTTCTTGCTGCTTGACTTCGGGAGGAACGGAAACTTTGGGCTGCTCCTGAATGGAGATATGCTTTTGGTACAATGCCATATCCAAGCGTTTGGCTAAATCCGCCCGCAGGATTTTTCCCATATCGGTGGCGATGCCTTCTGCTCCGCCCTCGTGATGGAACAGAATGGCAGGCTTGCCGTAAGGGTCGGTGTCCTGCTTCCACTCGGTATGCACGATTTGCGACATGCTTCGCAGATAGGTGTTGAACAGTACTCCGCTGGGGCGTTTCTCGCTCTTGATGAAACGCTGCTCTTCTTCGGTCAGTTCCTTTTTCCCACTCTGCTTTTGCAGGACGATAAGGTCACTGCCCACTTCCGTCCCTGCATTTTCCGAGAAGAGATTGTTGGGCAGACGGACTGCCGAAACAAGGCGGGTATGGTTCATCAGCCACTCCCGTACCGGTTCATTCGTCGGGGCGTTCATAACGCCTTGCGAGGTAATGAATGCCAACACACCGCCTTCGCGGAGCATATCCACCCCCTTGACGAAAAAGTAATTGTGCAGGGACATGCGGGCGACCTTTCGGGCAGGTTCGTCCGTCTTGCTGAAAACAGGGTCGAAGACGGCCACATCTCCGAAAGGAATGTTGCTGCTGACCACATCGAAATAGCCTCCGAACTTGGATTCGATTTCCTCGAAGCCTCGGATGCGTATATTGTCTTCGGGATGCAGAGCGGAGAGCATCTGTCCTGTAAGGATGTCTTTTTCGAAACCGAAAGTCGTATGCCCTTCGGCTGCAATGCCGTCAAAAGAGCGGATGAACTCGCCCATTCCCGCTGAAGGGTCAAGGATGCGTTGGGGGACGATGCCTGCCTCCCGTAAGGAAGCGGCAATCTCCCGTACTACGGATGCAGGTGTATAGAAAGCGGTCATCACGGAATTTTTCAGGCTCTGCATATAGCTCTTGTATTGCGACTCGGAAGCAGTGTTATCCCGAATGGTGCGATGCAGTTCCATCACCAAGGGGAATAGCTCCAACTCCGACTTGTTCCATCGGGCGATGTCCTCCATCGTGTTGGCGGGAGAGAGGATACACTTCAAAGCCCCGAAGCCCGTATAAGCCCGCAACACCTCCATTTCCTCCTCCGTTGCCGTGCGTTGTTCCCGATGCAGGGCAAAGACCGTCTTGATGGCTTCTATGTTCGCCCTTAGATGCTCCTTCTTGTTATAACTTGCCATCTTCTTCGAGTTTTAGTTGAACAAAACCCGTAATCTCCGTATAGAGGGAGTTGTATTCGGGCATATAGGCGAACTCGTCCGAAATAGGATACTTGGCGAAGATGCTTTCTAAGAGCGGGCGCAGGCGGATAGCGGTCTCCCTGACAGCTTCAAGCGGCACTTCAGCAGAGAACTCATTCCAAAGAACAGAAGAGATGGTATCGTGGCGGGAAAAGTGCAGACCCGCATAGAGCGTCTTATTGGCAATGCCGATACATTCGGCTATGGGAAGACCGGTATCGAAGGCTTCGGCATAGACTTCGGAAGCGGCTGCCGCACGCTCTTTGACGAAGGGAATGTCATCGGCTTTTTCGGGATGGCTTTCCCGAAGAAAAGAGAGCAGGGAAAGCTCGTAGTATGAAAAATGAATGGCTGTCATTTTGAATGATTTTAGTGAGGTATATAATACAAAGGCACTCGACGTCCCCGCCGAGTGCCACCACTAAAATCCGCAGTAAAAACAACAGGATTGTTTATGACCGCATCATTCAGTGGCAAAATTAGCAAATTACGGGGATTTACCTTCGGGATTTGCCCGGTTTTTTACGCTCGGGGAAGATGAAGACCGTCTTGAACTCTCCGTCCAAGGAGAGAGAAGCCTCGAAGCTCTTGCCCGTTTTGGAGGTAAAGCCCTTGATGATGCCAGTCTCTCCGTTTACCGCCAACTGCGTCAGTTGCTCGTCCGTGAGGCTCTTGCCTGCCACGCTGCGGAAAAGCGTCAGCCCACAATCGGCATCAGAGCATTTGGCACATCGGGGATAGAAGACCAGTGAGCCTTTGCCGCATTTGGGGCAATGGATGTCGCTCTGTTTTTTGGGGAAGAGGATTTTGGAGGAGAGCAGTTCGTCGGTAATCTGTGTGGCGTAGTTTTCGATGTCCTTGCGAAACTCTTGCTCTTTCAACTCTCCCCGTTCGATTCTCGCCAAGTCCGCTTCCCACTGTCCGGTCATCTCGGCATTACCGATTTTCATTTCCCTAACGATGGAATAGACAGCAAGTCCTTTCTCAGTAGGGACGAGCGACTTCTTTTGGCGCACCATGTACTCGCGTGCAAAGAGGGTTTCGATGACGGCGGCACGGGTAGCGGGCGTGCCGATACCACAATCCTTGAGCTGCGCACGCAATTCTTCGTCCTCCAACTCTTTGCCCGCCGTCTCCATCGCTGCCAACAGCGAACTTTCCGTGTGCAGGGGCTTGGGCTTGGTCGTTCCCTGTGCCAAGGAACAAGCGCAGAGCGGAAGTTGCTTACCTTCCTCCCATTGGGGGATGATGATGCCTTCTCCGTTTTCACGGCTTTCCCGTTCTTCGGCTTCCAGCTGTTCCTTGTCTTTCTTCTTGCTGTTTTTGAGAATGGCACGCCAACCCTCTTCCTTGATGATTTCACCTTTGAGGATAAACTTCACATCCTCGCAGGCGGCAGTAACCGTACTGACATCCTTCACGCATCGGGCGGAGAAGGCTTCGAGCATACGTCCGACTATCATATCGTAGATGACTACTTCCTCTCCGAATATGTCTATCGGCTTCTTGCCCGTAATGAGCAGGGCGTGGTGGTCGGTCACTTTCTTGCCGTCCACCGAATGCGCATTAAGTTCGGTCAGTCGGCGGGCATGGACACCCCAGACGGGATGGTCGTGTAAAAAGGCTATCAGGGCAGGTATTTCGGCAAAGACATCTTCGGGAATATATCGGCTGCCCGTGCGAGGATAGGTGATGTATGCCTTCTCATAGAGTTTCTGAGCCAAGGAAAGGGTTTGTTCCGCCGAATAGCCGAACCGGCTGTTCGCCTCTTTCTGCAAGGTGGTCAAATCATACAGAAGCGGTGGCTCCTGCTTGGTCTCCTTGCGCACAATCGTTTCTACAGTGGCATAAGGAGCCTGTTTGAGTTTCTCGTACAGGGCGGTGGCTTCCGTCGTCTTATCGAACCAGCGGTCGGCAGAGGAGAAACGGAAGCTCTCATCACCTTCCTTTACGGAAAGGCTGAGTTGCCAGAATGGCTGTGGCTCGAACTTCTTGTTCTCCAAGAAACGGGAGCAGACCATACAGAGGGTCGGAGTCTGCACCCTGCCCAAGGAGTAAGTGCCTCGCCCTGCCGCAATGGATATGGCTTGGGTGGCATTGATGCCCACCAGCCAGTCGGCTTCGCTGCGGGCGCGGGCGGCATAATAGAGATTGTCATACGCCGCTCCGCTTTGCAGATGGGCAAGCCCCTCTTTGATCGCTTTGTCCGTAAGCGAGCTGATCCATAGACGGTCGAAGGGTTTGGCAATGCCGAGATACTCGTAGATGAACCTGAAGATCAACTCACCCTCACGTCCTGCATCGGTGGCGACGATAATGCCCTCGCACGCTCGGAAGAGTTTTTCAATGACTTTTAATTGGGCGACTGCCGCAGCATCGGCTTTATAGCCTTTCCCTTCCTTGATTTGACGGGGAATAAGGGTAAAGACGGGAGGGAGAATCGGCAGGTTCTCCTTGCGGAAACCCTTGATGCCATAGGCTTCGGGCATGGCTGCCGTTATCAGGTGTCCCAATGCCCACGTGACGGCATAGCCGCCTCCTTCGATATAACCCTCTTTCCTGTTGGTTGCCCGAACGACACGGGCGATTTCACGAGCGACGCTCGGTTTTTCTGCTATAATGACTTTCATTTGTTCTTACTTTTTGGATATTAGTGGTGGCGGATTACATTTTCATTCCCTTGGAACGCTTCTTCTCTTCTTCCTTCTGCTCTTGCTGGGCGGTAGGCTCTGTCTGTCCCTGCTTGAGCGGCTCCTTCACATGCTTGGTAGCTTCGTTGGTCTTGCCTTCGGAATTGACGGCGACCTGCGTGCGGGAAGCATTGTCGGGAGTTACCTCTTTGGCTTGGGACTTGTCGGGATTCCATTTGAGGAAGTCGAACTTGTTCTTCTCAAAGTTCGGACGCACATAGGCATTGAAAGGCTCTCCTTTCTTGTCGATAAGCCCGGTCATATAGACCGTCTGGCCAGCTTTGAGCTTCGCTTGCTCTTCGAAAGAGATGTCGCGTCCCAGCATCTTCTTGGGGACACGCAGTTCTTTCTGCTCTGACTGTTCCTGTCCTTCGGGAGCTTGTCTTTGGCGTTGTCCTTGCTTGGGAGAGCCGAAACGAAATTCAATAGACCGCTTGTCGGCATTGAATTGGAGGTTGGCATTGAAATGCTTGCCCGTTTTGGAGGTCATGCCCTCCACATAGATGCTTCTGCCTTCCGAGAGTTCCTTTTTCTGCTCATCGCTAAGCTTCACGCCCTTGATTTCATCGGGGATGCGTACCCGGTCAGCACTCAGGGCGATGATGTCGTTCGTCAAGCGGTCAATGCTTACGAAACTGCGGGTCGGCTCATCTTTGCCGGGGAAGGTCAGCTCCACGGTACGACCGAGGTTGCCCGTTTCTCTGAGGGCTTTCTTGTCCTCGTCGGTGAAGGTATGCCCGAAGAACTCACGCTCCAATTGCGGCTCCTTGCGGATGGCATGGACGACGGGGATAAACGTACCGTCTCCGGAGGCTTTCAGAGAAAGACGGGCATCGGTGTAGAGGGAGACTTCGCCGATTTTAATGCTGATGGGAACAAGCGGAGTCTTGCGGTATTGAAGCAGGTCATCAAGATGCTTGCCTTTTTCCAGACTCTCACGGCTTACGCCCATCTGCTCGAACTGCTCCCATCTCACCTTGTCGGGGTCAATGCCTTGGAAGGACTGTTTCTGCTCTCCTGCATAGTCCGCAGGATTGACACGGGCAGAGTCCAGCATCTCCTTATTGGAGGGGACATCCGGTGCTTTGAGCATCTCCGAGAGTACGCGTGCACTGGCAACGGCACTCTCAAAGGGAACTTTGAAGAAGTTCAGCGGTGTGGGGTTCTTGAACTGCCGCATGAAGTTGGAAAGAAAGTCCTCCAGCGCATTGCCGTGCTTGTCGAACTTCAGGAAGCTCTGTTCATGCTCGGCGGTGGGCGGAACGGTTTTCAGATCGCCTTTCTCGTCTGTTCCTGTGACGGCTTTGAGGTTTTCGCCCTTCTGATCCTTGACCAAAAGGACTTCTTGGTCTTTGATTTTTTCGTCCATATTATAATGTATTTAATGGCACCAACAGCGGTGCACGGACAAAAGTAAACCAAAGAAACCGTGTATGTTAGAGGTTTGAGATAACTGCGTACTTGTGGCTTCGATATGGATGGAAGTGGCATTACAAAAAAGAAAATACCGAACGGGACATGTGCGTGAACATGTTCGTTCGGTAGGAAATCGTTTTTAATGTAACACGAATTGTATTTGTTTGTGAATGAGATGATGCTGTACCACACGAGTGCTCTATAAATGCATACCACGAGTGGGGTATAAGCACACCCTGTTTATGGGGTATGAAAGCGGTTTCGCACAAGATGAAGCAACCGATAAATTCGTCGAACTCACATTAATGTAAAATGCTGTTATCTACGACTTATGTGGGTTCAAATGCCGATTCCCCTGCGATAATCCATAGGCGTGACGCCGTACGTCTTCTTGAAGGCACTATAGAAATTGGGCGTATGCTCGAAACCGCAACGATCGGCGATGTCCTCAATCGTAAGTCCGGGTTTGGTTTCCAGCAGGTTTCGTGCCTTCTGCATCTTTATCTTCAGCATGTATGAGGCGGGGGAGTCGCCTGTAATGGCAACGAGTTTACGGTGCAGCTGTCGTGGGCTCATGCAGAGTTTCTCTGCCAGCGTGTTCACCTCCAAGTGCTGTTTGTCCAAGAGCTGATAGATGAAATCCACCGCCTTGGCAAGGAAGCGTCGCTCTGCATCCGTGAGTTTCTGCTCCTTGTCCGTATCAGTACTATTGCTGAACTTGTCACGCAGAAGGCGATGACGGTCGAGCAGCTTCTCCACCCTTGTGCGCAGCTCGTCGGCGTTGAACGGCTTGGCAATATAGGCGTCGGCCCCTGCCTCCAATCCCCTGATACGTTCTTCCTCCGTGATCTTCGCCGTAACGACGATGATAGGGATATGGTTGATTATTTCGTTTCCCCGTACTTGCCGGCACACTTCCAGACCGTCCATGCCGGGCATCATCAGATCGGTGATGATGAGGTCGGGCACCAGGTCGAGCGCCTTCTCCATTCCTTCCTTACCGTTGGAAGCATAGGAAACGTCATAGCGGTCGGCAAAGAGCGAACCGATATAGGCGGCAATGTCGCGATTATCCTCAATGACAAGCAGACGGCACCGGCCGTCCTCACTCTCACTATCGGCAGGCGTTGCCTCGTTTTCGGGCAGGAGCGGGGTGCTGTCAATCATTTCATGGGCCACCTTTCGCTTGCTGTCATTGTGAATCGGCACATGGATATGGAATGTCGTGCCTTTTCCTACCGTGCTCTCTACCGTGATGGAGCCTTCCACTGCGTCGATAATCTGCTTGACGAGTGCCAGCCCCACACCCGTACCGATGTTTCGCGCATCGGTCTCTGCCTGATAGAAAGGTTCGAAGACATGAGACAGTGTCTCCTTGTCCATTCCCTCGCCCGTATCGGCTACATCCAAGAAAAGGCAATTGCTTTCGCGCCATACCGACACGCTTACCTTTCCATATTCAGGCGTGAACTTGAAGGCATTCGAGAGCAGGTTGTTCATTACCTTGCTCACATAGTCGGGTACGAAGTCCATCTCCACCGCCTCTTTGGCAAGGAAGTGCAGGTCTATGTTACAGCTGCGGGCATAGTCACGGTAGGTCTCTATAATCATGGTGAGATGAGCCGTAATGTTGCCGTTGCACCAATCGGGATTGCCCACGGAAGATTTGATTTTCGAGATGTCCAGAAGCTGGTTGATGAGCGTGAGCAGACCCTTACCCTGCCGTTCGATAGTCCGAGCGCTTTCCCTGACCGCTTCCGTTTCGGCATCTTGCAGGTCGTGACTCAGTCCGAGTATCACGGTGAGCGGTGTACGGAATTCGTGGGTGATGTTGGTAAAGAAGTTTTCTCGCAAGGCCGACAGTCTTTTCAATGCCAGGTGGCTGCGGCGGCGCAATCGGTTGGTATAAAGTACGATTGCCAATACTCCTGACAAGGCGAGCAACACAGCTCCCAGAATAGCAAAGCCGACATAGCGCGTCGCCCGTTCCTGTTCCAGCTTGTGCCGTGCCTCGTTCATCTCCCTCGCCTGCCGGTTGCGCTCGATGTTCAGGCTCGTGTTCTGGATGCGGTTCACCTTTTCCATGTTCAGCACACTGTCTTGCAGGACGGTAGCCTGCTCGTAGGAGGACAAGGCCGTACGGTAGTCGCCCGTCCGTTTATAGTGCTTGTAATATAAGGTATGGATTTCCGTCAGATGCTCCGGCGACTTGATGCGTTCGGCTATCGCTTTCGCCTTGCCGAGATATTCCATCTCCTTTGCGTTGTTGCCGGTGGTATGGTAGATGTCCGCAAGGGCAATGAGCGAATTCAGGGCATGCCATTCGTCCTTTGAGGCTTTCATCAGGCGGTAGGCGGTTTCGTATTCCTCGGTTGCCTTGTCGTATTGCCGTGCCTTCTTGTAGAGCGAACCGAAATAAGTGTGGCAGAGCGATATGCCGAGTGTGCTGCCCGCCTCTTGGTTTCGCGCCATAGATTTGCGGTAATACACCCACGCCGAGTCTATCTCTCCGTGATGCTCGAAGATGGAGCCGAGGTTAGCGTAGTTGATGGCTTGCCCCAATGTACTGTGTAATTGCTGCTCGACTTTCAATGCAAGGCGCAACGCACTGTCGGCACGCTCGTAGTTGCCCAGTGTCATGTAGATATTGCCCAGTCCATTGAGTGATATTGCCCGGTTTTTCCTGGCGGTGAATGAGGTGTCGGTGCATTCCTCGCTGAGCGTCCATGCACGGTAATGATATTCCTGCGCCACGTCGAGCACGCCCATCCGCCGGTAGTCGGTGCCGATGTTGTTCAGCGCCTGCACCCACTCAAGCGTATCGCCGATGGCTTCCGCCTGCTGCTGTCCCTTGCTGTGTACGTTCAGGGCTTCCTCGAAGCGGCTCTCGTTGCGCAATGCCTTGCCCCATTCCCGCAGGGCGATGATGCTGCCGAGCCTGTCGCCCTCGCTTTCCAACCGCTTTTGCAGCGAGGCGAGTGAATTGATGCCGTGGGTGGAGCGCACGATGCTGTCCGCCACCTTGCGTTCGTCAGGGGTGAATGACACAGGCTTTCTCCCGCACGAAACGAGTAGAAAACAAACTGAAATAAACGCCGTTAACGCGCTTAAAATCAAACGGAGGTTTTTACCCCACGTTTCACTAAAAGGCTCATAGAGAGGCTGTAAGGAGGCTTTAAGACCGCGTTTGTGGTGCTGCATAAGTATAACATTTTATATTTATTCATAAGTGTGTTTATTGTCGGGTCAACCATTCGGCGGCAGGAACCATACGGATGATATGTCCGTTCTTCTCTACCTCACGGTCTTCGTCGAAGTTGATGAGAAGCAGGTTCTCGCAGTGGAATTTCGTAGCGGCTTTCAGCAGGGCGTTGATCTCACGGTTCAGGGTCTTCTCTGCACTGATGTCGTAGGATACCTGCACCAGTTGTTCTACCTTGCCGCCCTTGGCGATGACGAAGTCCACCTCCCATTGCTTGTCACGGTAGTAGAACACGTCGGCATATTCAGGGCGGTAGCGGCGGAGCAGTTCCACATAGACCACATTCTCCAGCCGCCATCCCGTGTTCTCGGTGGAGAAGGTGCCGCTGCGCTCCGACACGAAAGCCACGTCCACGACATACACTTTTTCGTTTCGTACGCGTTCCCGGCTCTTGTAGGAGAACTTGGGAACACCCAGAAGCAGGAATGCTTCCTTCAGATAGGAATAGTAGTTTTCTATGGTATGGTTCGATACACCGAACATCTGGGCAAGATCCGTAGCTACGAACTCCTGACAGAAATTGTCGGCAAGGTAGGTTGCCATCCGCCGGAGCACCTCCACATGCCGCAGGCGGAACCGCCGGGCAATGTCGTTCTTGATGATGGAATTGAGCAGCGCCTCTATGTATCCCCGTTTGTTCTGCTCGTTCAGCAGTTCGGGAAAACCGCCGTCCGTCAGGTATTCATGCAGGGCTTTTTTGCGCAGGGCCTTAAACTTGGTAGAGAGGGATCGAAGCTCCACGCCGTGCATCGTGGCATATTCGGCAAACGAGAACGGATAGAGCTCCACCTTGTTGTGCCGTCCCGTCAGGTGGGTGGTCAGTTCGCTGCTCAGCAACTTGGAGTTGGATCCCGTGACGAACAGGTGCACTTTCTGGCGAAGCAGCCGATTGACAAACAGCTGCCAGCTCTTGATGTTCTGCACCTCATCGAGGAAGAGATACTTGAAATCGCCGTATAGCTGATACAAGGCATCGAGCACGCGGTCGAAATCTCCGGTTTCCAGCCCTGTCAGTCGGTCGTCGTCGAAGTTGGCGTAGGCAAATTCCACTCCCTGCTGCCGTATGAACTTCTCGCACAGAGTGGATTTTCCGCTTCTCCGCACACCTATCACAATCTGGGCAAGGTTGCTCGACGGCGAGAGCTGCCCTTCCTCCATCCTGTCGCACAGCAGCGACAAGTTGTGTGACAGCAATTCTTCCTTTTGGTCGGAAAAGATGGTTATCAGTCTTCTTGCATCCATGTTATCATGATGTTTTAACTGCCTGCAAAGATAGTGAAAAGTTCCATAATCTGCAATACAATACCGAGAAAACTTCCATAATTCGTCAAATATTTCTTTTATCGGCTCATTGTCTTCTGCTCCTAAATCAATCATAAAATGCGAAAAGACCTGTCTCTGAGCCCCAAAGTACCCATCTCTTAAAAGATGTAAAACTATTCATGGGTTTCTTATGAGTATCAGTGAGTTACAATCCTGAAATGTCCGATTAGAATAATTGGGGCAGGTGCAGAATGTCCGATTAGAATAGTTTTTTGTCCGATTAGCATAGTCCCCTCCCATCGTTTCATCTTTAATTTCGCAACAGAAAAACAGATGAGCTATGAACCAAACAGAAAGAAAAATACAATCAGAAGAACGACGGCGGAAGTCCGATGAGGCACAGCGGTTCTCGGAAGACCGAATGCAACTCCTTGACACCATCCGCGAGATGATAGACATTGAGTTCGAGCGCCACGGAGTGAAAACCGAGGGCAACTCTCATCCCGAGAATCCTCCGCCCGAGGGTACGGGGCGCAAGCCTCCCGACCGCAAGCCCAAGCGCACGCTGTGGCAGCGCATCGTGAAGTTCTTCGCCGTCTGACGAAGACTATATATAAGACGAAGACTATATATAATAAGGTGCGGCAACTCTCCTTTTCCGCATTGTTCAGTCGCACCGTCAAGCAAAACCGGACAAGATAAGACAAAGAACAAATCATAACAATCCAACGCCCAAGTCCCCGACACGGCGTTCCTCACAAAGAGAGGTCTAAGGGGGCACCAGTAATTATGAGGACCAACAAATTAAGACAAACAATCCTATCATTCGCCATCGCCCTGATGGGCATCATGGCAGCAACGCCGGTAAAGGCGCAGTATTTCCGCTTCTGCGGCAACAGGTACACCGCCGATGCCACCATCCCGCTCGGCGGAGGCACGGCAACGTGGAACCAAGCCACCACCACGCTTACCCTGAAGAATGTTCAAGCAGAGAACGTATCCGACAACTTCATCTCGTGCGAGGGCATTGCCCACCTGAAAATCGTGCTCGAGGGCAGCAATAGCGTGAAGTCCAATGGTAGTTTTCTTTACTGGCGTGGTGGAAACGTGGAGATTTCGGGCAAAGGCTCGCTCACGGCGCGTAGCGAGAATAACGTAGCCATCTATATGAATGACTATGCAGCCCCCCGCACGCTCACCATCAAAGACTGCAAGCTCGACGTGCAGGGAAAGAGAAGGAGCATCGCCGGCTATAAAAACGGAGACAATACGGAGACGCTCAACCTCGTGGTAGACAACGCCACGCTCAAGGTAAAAGGCGCCACGGGCGGTTGGGGATGGAAGGAGTCCGGTATCACCTATCTCAAATCCTATGAGCTGAAAAACTGCCACATCAGCACCGCCGGCGTGAGGTTCGGTAAGCGAAGCAACAGCACCTGCTACGAACTGCTGGGCACCGATAACTATACCTACCCTAGCGAGGTGGAAATCGTTCCGGGCAATGCGCCCACCGGCATCTCTTCCGTAACGGCTGACACACCGCAGGGCAAGCGCGGCATCTACACCCTCGACGGCATGCGCCTCAACGGTGCACTCGACAACCTCCCCGCCGGCATCTATATCGTAGATGGCCGCAAGGTGGTGAAATGATACACAAAACCAAAACACTTTAAATGATAAAGAACATGACAACAAAACAGTTTTCGGCAACAGTAGCGAAAGCAGCTTTCGCCCTTGCCACAGTAGTGATGATGAGCATGGCGTTCACCGCCTGCTCGAGTGACAACGACGACCCGAAGCCCGACCCGGAACCCGAGCTCAAGGCCAACACCGTCACCCTCGACGGTGTAGAAAAGCCCGTGCTATCTGCCGAATATGACGACAAAGGCTATGGCAACTACTACCTTTTCCTCAATCTTGATGCCAAGGGTGAAGAATACCTGACTGTGGGGGTAAACAAGATGCTCCACATCACCGGCAGTGCCATCGACTTAGCAAAAAAGGAACCTGAACGCGACGGGCCCTATTGGTTGCTAAGTTACATTATGTCGAAGAACAAAAATCTTTTCACCACAGAAGGTCGTCCTAGCAATATCCCCCATCCAGACGGAAACTTTTACCCCGTGTTCGTAAGTGGCACGCTCACCGTGATTGGCGATGTAGAGGGCACAATGAAGATTGTGCTGAAAAACGGGCGCGTAAAAGGCGAGGACGGTAAGGAGCACACCATCACCGCCAGCTACAGCGGCACGATGACGAAATTAAAGAAGTAACCTCTGCCGCTCCCTCTGGCAACGGCTCATGGGTATCTTCACAAGCGGCCTATTATAATTATGTGAGACAAGACGATAATATCATTAACTCTTTTATTTTAATTCAAGCAACAAGTATGAACAAAAGACGAACGAAACCGCTCATTCCGCCGCTCAGCGGCCGATGGGCACGAGTGGGTCTCTGCGTCCTGTTCTCCGCAACCGTAACCGTCGGCGCACAGGCGCAGGCCACAGACGGGGGTGGAACACAGCCGCCGCGAGACCAAAACAGCGAGCTGCGCACCCGCACCTGGAGCGTCTACGCCCAGGGCGGACTGTCGTGGGCAAGCGACGTGTGGTATCAGAACCTCGATGCCAAACGCAGTTACAAACAGTCGCCCGCCGTGGGCGGCGGCATCGACTTCACCATCCGCTCGTGGGTGCGTGTGGGTGCCGAGTATCTCTGGTCGCGCTACCGCCGTGAGCAGCGCTTCTCCACGCTCGACACCAAGACGATGCCCGTCAAGGTGTATGGCAACTACCTGATGAACTACCACAACGCCAAGCTGGGCGTAGGCTTCAACCTGATGGAGTTGTGGCCCCGCCGCCGCGCACAGTGGCTGAACATTTGGGTGGGCACGGGCGTAGGCTACACCTTTGCCAAGGGCAACGAGTACGGCATCTACATCAGCAACACGCAGACACAGGGCGGACAGACCACGCCCATTGGTGACGGTACGACCATCGGCAACGACTCGGAGATAACCATCACGGGTAACGTGCGCACGACGAACCGCCACGAGAAGTTCAACACGCTCTACGTTCCCGCCTCGCTCCACATCGAGGCCGACGTGAGCCGTCGCTTCACCCTCGGACTGAAAGGCGAGGCGGACTGGCTTCTCAATCGCAAGGACATCGCCCCGAAGAACCTCATTTTCGCCCTTGCCACCGTACGCTACAACTTCGTGGCGAGCCGTGCCAAGGTGCAGCGAGCCTACTACGAGGGCGAACTCTCCGCGCTCAACGATCGCGTGAACGCTCTACAACAGGACGTGGCAACGGAAAAGGCACGCGCCGAACGCGAAGCGGCAGACCGCCAACGGGCAGAGCAGCAGCAGGCCGAACTGCAACGCCGCCTGACCGACTGTGAAGAGAGACAAGCAGAGTCTCCTGCCACCGTGCAGCCCTCGCACTTCGTGCAGTTTGCCCACAACAGCTCCTATATGAGCCGTGAGGAAGCTGAACACCTCAAAGCCTTTGCCCGTAGCGTGCGCGGCCATAGGCTTACCCTCGTGGCCGAGGCCAGTACGCCGGGCGCAGACGGCTACAACCAGCAGCTCTCCGAGCGTCGCCTGGCCCGTGTGGTCGAGGCTCTCGTAAGGGAGGGCTTCAACAGGGCCGACCTGCACCCGCAGACAGCCATCGGTGAGCGCAACGGCAAGCCTGCCGCCGAAGGGCGCAGGGTAACCATAAAGGTGGAAAAGCAAGCTACAACAATGTAAACAACCCATTAAAATCATAGTAAGATGAAACGAATCAAATCCATTCTGTTCGCCATCGCGATGCTGTTGGCAACACCTGCGTTCTTCACCTCGTGTCAGGAAGACGCACCCGAGATTAATTACACGATGAACGTGTCGGTTATCAACGACTTCACCAAGGTGGTTGAGGCCATCAACAACGGCTTCCTGAAAAACGAGGAAGCCATCAAGAAGCTCACCGAGGCCATCGACAAGATGAACGCCGACCAGCAGACCAAGCTGCAGGCCATCATTGACGTGCTCACCTCCGTGAACGCCACACTCGAGACCAAGCTCGCAGCCATCGAGGCAGCGATGAAGGCGCAGACCCTCACTCTCGAGAGCAAGCTCACCCTCTTGGAGACCGCCATCAAGAACCAGACCCTCAAGCAGGAGGAACTGGCAGGCAAGCTCATCACCGCCATCGAAAACCTGCAAGGCGATATGCAGGAGAAGATAGCAGCCATCGCCGAGGCCATCAACAATGTGAACACCACGCTCCAGAGCAAGCTCGCCCTCATCGAGGGCGCCATCACGGCGCAGACCCTCTCGCTCGAGGCAAAGCTCGCCCTCATCGAAGCCGCCATCAAGGCGTTGCCCGACTACAGCTCGCAGCTTGCAGCCATCCAGACGGCCATCGAGAACCTGCCAGACTACGGCGACAAGATCGCTGCCATCGAAGCCGCCATCAAGGCCATGCCGAACTACAGCGACAAGTTCGACGCCGTGGTTGCCGCCCTCAATGCGATGAAAACGCAGATTGAGGCGCTCGGCACGGGGCAGGCCGACATCGTTACGGCGATCAACAACACGACAGCCGCCATCAACAGCCTCATCGCTGCCGTGAACAGTGGCAACGCCGATACAGCCGCAGCCCTCGCGCAGATTATCCAGAAGCTTGAGGAACTGAAAGAGAAGATTGGCAACGGAGGCGGAGGGGTAACACCCCCGACACCGCAGCCCACGATGGAATATGTAGACCTCGGCCTATCCGTAAAATGGGCAACATGCAACCTCGGTGCAACGAAACCGAGCGACTACGGCCACTACTACGCCTGGGGCGAAACAATGGTTAAGGCCGACTACTCATGGAATACCTACAAGTGGGGTACGAAAAGCAACATTACCAAGTACAACGATAGTGACAGCAAGACCGTCCTCGATCCGGAAGATGATGTCGCCACTGCCAAACTTGGCACTCCCTGGCGCATGCCGACCGCAGAAGAAATCAAGGAACTGATCGGCGTATGCACCTGGAAATGGACGAAGAAGAACGGCGTAGCAGGCTACGAGGTGAAAGGCACGAATGGCAACGTCATCTTCCTGCCTGCCGCCGGCTGCCGCGAAGGTTTCGAATCCCAAGATATCCGCACAATAGGCTACTACTGGTCGAGTTCGCTCAGCGATGTGCCAGGCGGCGTCTGCGCCCGCTACCTCTTCTTCAATTCGAACGACCAAAACAGGATCTTCGTCGACCGCTACAAAGGGTTCCCGATTCGCCCCGTGCGCCAATAACTTAGCCTTGCCCCTATGGGCATGATGCAATAAGCTGACAATAAAAACCTCTCCCGCCCGCCCACAGAGCGGCGGGAGGGGAGATATAAACAATAACTAAATGTTTCACTATTATTGGTGTCCGGTAAACAAATTATAGCGATAAATCATGTCTTTTCGCCGTCCCGGCAAATGACGGCAGACTTTCCGGGCTCTCGGAAAACATCAAAGCAAAACAGGTGTTAAATGCCGAAGTTCGGAAAACGTCAAAGCAAAACAGATGTTAAATGCCGGAGTTCGGAAAACGCCAAAGCAAAACAGATGTTAAATGCCGGAGTTCGGCAAACGCCAAAACAAAACAGATGTTAAATGCCGGAGTTCGGGAAACGCCAAAGCAAAACAGATGTTAAATGCCGAAGTTCGGCAAACGCCAAAGCAAAACAGGTGTTAAATGCCGGAGTTCGGAAAACGCCAAAGCAAAACAGATGTTAAATGCCGAAGTTCGGCAAACGCCAAAGCAAAACAGATGTTAAATGCCGGAGTTCGGCAAACGCCAAAGCAAAACAGGTGTTAAATGCCGAAGTTCGGCAAACGCCACGGCAAACGCCCAGGCCCTCGACACGGCGTTGCTCTGAAAGGAGATTCAGCAGGGGGGCACTTTATTACATGGTAAAAATAAATCAAATCACCGTATTATCGACCGCCATGGTGCTGGCCCTTGCTTTGGCCACACCTGCCCGCGCGCAGTTTGGCAACATTCTGAAGAAAGCCAAAAACGCCGTGAAAGAGAAAGCGAAGGAAAAGGCCGAAGAGACCAAAGACAAGGTGATGAACAAGGCTGCCAATGCCGTGAAGAGTAAGACAGGCGACGCCCTTAACAATGTTACAGGCATGGACAAAACGGCGGACAAAACAGCAGGCAACACGGAGGAGTCTGTAGATACGTATTTCTTCATCAACGGCAGCAACCTGAGCAAGAGCGGCCAGTACAACAAGCTCATCAGCCTTTACAAGCAGAACTTCGAGCCCTCGAAAGAGGCACTGACCCACGAGCCGTTTGCCAACAACGAGAGCGTGCCGAGCGGTTACTCGAAGTCGTACAAGCAGATGTACGCCGCCTACGAGCACCTCGACCCGAAGCTCTTCCCGTTGCAGCCCTACTACAAGTATCCCACCTTCTATGCCCTTGGGAAAAACCGGCTTTTTAACCCTCTTGCCTACTATCTCGATATGATCAAGATGTTCCTCACGGCCCCGATGGGCTATGAGGGCTATGAGAAACTGGGCATCGTGGGCTACAACGCAACGAAGAACCCGGAACTCGTTTCTGCCGACGGACAGAAACTGGCCATGCAGGTAGATGAACTGTTCCGCTATCCCATGGCGGCACGCTTCTTTGCCGACCCCAATTGCAAGTCATCGGTATGGGCACTGGGCATGCTGCTTGCCTACGAAAGCACCCGCGTAACGGCGGTGAAAGAGTATGCCGTGAAGGGCAATACCGGAGTGGCCGACGCGAAGGCAGGCCTGATGTTTCCCTATGCCGCCGGGGTGTCGCCGTACGACCGCGAGGTGCTGATGCGGGATGTGGCGTGCGTGGCGGTCGATATTAACCTCATCGCCACGACAGTGAACGATTTCTATGAAATGGTTGAAACCTCGAAAGAGCCGCATCTGAAGGTGCTGTATATGCTTGCCGGCAACGAGATGTACAAGCACATACTGACAGAGCACAAGGACTACGAACGCAACAAGGGCAAGTTCAACAGTCAGCTGATGTCTTACACCCGCTACAACAATACGCCCGAATACGCAGAGATAGTCAATGCGGCAGTGGTGACGCCCGAGCCCCCGACAATGGCCCTGAAGGCAGGCGCAATGGACAGGCAGCTCAACGCACAGGTGCTGAGCATTGCCAGGCAGAAGGTGCCGGGCGCACTCCGCGTGGTGGTCATCAACGAAGCGTGGAAGGTTCACTACAACGGTAGTGTGCCGACCGATCGCGCCGTGCGGGCATGGGTGGTTTACCGCAACAAGAAGGGCAAGCTCGAAGCCCATGACTACAGCTTCTGCCAGGACTATCAGGGTGGTGGAAAGTATGGGGCGATGCGCTATAAGGGCGTCGGCATGCAGACGGTATATGTAAAACAGTGACGAAGCCGAAATAGCATCAGCCATCGAGGGGGCGGAAACGCAACAAACAAAGCAACGTCTTCGGTACCTCACTCGTGGGGTGCGACGATACCCCACGAGTGACCTGCCGAGATACCCCACGGGTGGGGTGCAAAAGGCACGATTGCAGAACAAAAACGATAAATCAATTAACAGAAAACAGCAATGATAGAATATTAACTCACAATATTATGGAACGACTGACGCAATCACCCAAATTGGAGATAATCCTCTCCGCACAATCCCCCGAGGTATGTCGCGCCGCCGAGGACTTCCGCACGGAAATCCTTGCCATGAGCGAAACGGAGCCCCCCCTGACAGCAACGTACCGCACATTGCGTTACACCGCCTGCCATCTACTTGCCCTGAACAGAACTTGTCGGAAGGGCAGCATGGCAGAAAAAAACTGAAAGAACTTTCGGACATCGTCGCCATCGAGCTGGAACTCCTCGACATGCGTATCAAAGGGCTGCTGCCGACAGCGAACACCGTCCTTGCCTCTCCTGCCAAGAAGTTCCGCTGGACGGGAAAGGTCGTGGATTTGGTGGAACTGCTCTATGCTCTCGACACCTGCGACTGTATCAACAACGGAAAAATCGGTGTAGAAGAGTTGGCAGACGCTCTTTCCAACATCTTCGGCGTAGAAGTCAAGAACTGCTACAACGTCTATATGAACATGAAGCGACGCAAGGACGACAGCCGCACCTATTTCCTTGATGAACTCCGGGAGAAACTCAACAAGCGTATGGTGGAAAGCGACCTGAAAGGCGGAAAATTCAAGAAACGGTAAATGAAACAAAGGGAGATACTCCAAACCAGGAATATCTCCCTTCATTTATTTTCTGCAACTATCGGTTGCAGAAGTTCTTCTAATCTCTCAAAATATAGATTGTAATTTCTCCAGCCCTCAGTTGGAGAAATTACCACCTCTTACCGAAATGCCCTTATTATCCGATACACAGCCCACAGACAGGTGAAAGGAGCGGTAAAAACTCCGATGATAACAAAGAGGAGGAGTTTGAAGATATAGTAAAATACCCACTGCCCGTTTGTTCCGGCAATCATTTTATAGGGAATGAACTTTTCCACGAAGAGGTAGCCCGACCATATGGCCATCAGCACATATCCGGACAGACCTCTCATATCTTCAAAACCTTTGGTCGCCAAGAAATTCCATCTGAAACCTATGACAAACAAGGCGATGAGAAACAACAGACTGAAGATGCTTCGCCAAATCTCACTACGTTTTCTTTTCTGAAAACAAGGTGTACAGAGTATCGGCTGATACCTTTCCGCACATTCTGAGCATAGTCCTTTCCCGCAATCTGAGCATTGGGCAACTGCCGGTTCTTGGGTATGATTAAAACAATTCATAGTGTAATCAATTAGTGTGTTCAAAAATACAAAAATCCCGTCTTAGAGCCAAGAAAAACAGCCATTATTTCTTGGTATTGAGCAGTTTGGAGAGTTCCGGATCATCGGCAATCCGCTGCAACTCCCTTTCCACGATGTCCCGCACCTCCGTCTTGACACGGTCATAGTTCGCCTTGATTTCCTGCTCCATCATATCCTCTCCGTTTTCATTCGTGAAGTCTGTCAGAATGGGTATCGGGCGGTAAGCAGCCGTTTCCTTTGCCACTTTCGCATTGTCCACTACAATCTCACAGTGGAATATCTTCTGCTCGATACGTTCGGAGAAGTTATCTGCGACCGCTCCCACGAACATTCCCTGTGTGAGCGTGGAAATCTTGCTCTGTGGAATCAGGCTGTCCATCTGCGTGGATATGGAGGTCGTCTTGTCGCTTCGGGTGATGCTCATGCTCTGCCGTTTCTGAAGCACCTTGCCAAACCTCTCCGAGAGCGTCTTTGCCGTTTCGCCGACCACCTGACCGGAGAAAATGTTTCCGACAGTGTTCATCACCACTGCAGCTTCCTTGTCTCCATAATCCCGCTTCAACTGTGAGAAGTCCTGAAAGCCCAAGCATACCGCCACCTTGTTGCTTCGTGCGGTGGCTATCAAGTTGTCCAATCCCTTGAAATAGATGGTGGGCAGCTCGTCTATCAGCACCGAACTTTTCAGCATTCCTTTCTTATTGATGAGCTTGACGATACGCGAATTATACAACCCCAATGCTGCTCCGTAAATGTTCTGTCTGTCGGGATTGGTCCCCACACAAAGGATTTTAGGCTCTTTGGGATTATTGATGTCGAGTGTGAAATCATCTCCTGTCATAATCCAATAGAGCTGCGGACTTATCATCCTTGACAAGGGTATCTTGGCGGAGGCTATCTGTCCCTGCAACTGGTCAGCCGCCCCTCCGAGCCAAGCATCCATGAAAGGAGAAAGATAGTTCTCCAATTCAGGATATGAGGTGAGTATCGGAAAAATATCCTCGTACTTGCGGCAGAGAAACTCTATGGCATGCGGAAAGGTGCAGTATTTCCCTCCCTCGAAAATGCGGAGATACCAGATGATGGCGGCGAAGAGTACGATGGGCGACTCCACGAAGAAATCTCCCTGCTTCTGCACCCACGTCTTGTTGAGGTTAAGCATAATCGTATAAGCCGATTCGTAGGCATCCGATATGTCGCTCATAAAGTCAGGGTGTATCGGATTACAGCGATGTGACCGACGAGGGTCATCGAAATTGATCACGTAAAACTTCGGCTTGACCTTGTACCCTTCCGAATGATGCAGCAGATGGTTGTAAACAATCGTGGAAAGGTCGGGATACTTGAAATCATAACAGTAGATGGCAAAACCTTTTTCGATTTGCTGCTTGATGAAATTATTGATGATGGCATAGGACTTACCGCTGCCCGGCGTTCCCAATACGGAGACCGCACGAAAAGGATTGACGACATTTATCCAGCCCCTGTTCCATTTCTTACGATAATAGAATCGGGTCGGCAGATTGACCGAGTACTCGTTTTCCAATAGCTTTGTCTCCTGCATAAAGGATTCGTTTTCCTGATTGAAGACATCCTCCATCAGGTTGTTCTTCAAGAGCCGGCTCATATAGAGTCCCGCCATCAGCAGACAAATATAGCCTACGGTTATCGTAAAGGTATAGAGAGCCACATTCGCCTCTATGGGCAGTGGCAAGGCGAGTATCCACCAGTTAAGGAAGAAAAAGACAAAGCCGATGCCCATGAATGCCCATATTTTCGTCCAAGTGATGTGCTCCTCTTTCACGCCTTTTGTACCCAGACAGGAAAGTCCCATCAGTACCAGCGCAAAAAGCTTGGTATAAAGCATATTGCCGAACAGTCCTGCCGTGCGGTGGAAGTTCATCAGTATCCTGTCCACCACACCGATATTCACGCCCCATAGCCGTATCGCCTCATAGCAATACCAATAGAGGTGGGCTACTACCAATATAATACTTACGGCACGCAGAAAATCCATGATTTTCGCCAGTGCTCTCAAATCGTCTTCTTGTTGTGACATAATCTTTCTGTTTTTTAGAGTTTACGTTGTTTTCTTTTCTTGCGCTGCATCCGTCTGCGGAACTGCTCTTCCTCCCAATCCGTTCCGTGAGTTTCCAAGGGCAAATCGAGAAGACCACCCAAGACGGCATCCCCGTCCGAAGTCTGAGTTTGGGAAATACTGCCTTTCACATTCTGTTGTATAGGAGCAGACAATTCGGGATGCGGGCAGTTGAACCACTCGGCAATGGCATTTGCCGAAAGTTCCTTCCCCAATCTCGAGCCATTGACGACACAGCCGTTGTTATGGTCTATAAAGGTGACACCGTATAGCCGACCTTCTTCGTTCTCACGGAAGAGGACATCAATTCCCTTGCGATAGAGATTATCCCTGAAATCCTCTCTTGTGGCAGAACGTCTCAATGCTCCGGCTACGACCGCTTTGGTCTTGGGAGCAAGCCATTTTTCTTTCAGTTCCTCCTTTGAAGCCTTGAAGCTGTTTTGCAGGGCTTCGTATCCGACCGCTTTTCCAAAGACCGAGGACTTGAATGGATTTCCAACCTTTTTGCCATTCTTATCTGTGGCAAAATAGACCAGCCCGTTGTAAGGTTTTCCATGCACCTCTCCCTTGACTTCTTCCACACATATATTATAGGTGGAGAGCAAGGCACGGTATTCCTTGAAACTCGTACAGTGGTAGAATTTGACCGCCAGTTTGATAACTGAAGCCAGTTGTTTCTTGAAGTTTCCTTCTTCCGGACGGACTTCCTGCAAACGGAATACCTCCTTGAATTGTTTCTTGTCGGCAGGGTGTAATCCGTATTTCTGTTCTATCTCCCGTGTGATATGCTTACTCCTGTAGAAGTTGTTGCCATCGTTAATCTTCTTCCCTTGTTCATCGACGGCTAAGGTGACAATATGCAGGTGATGCCTGTCTATGTCCTCGTGTTTATACACGACAAAGGGCTGGTTGCCATAGCCCATCTTTTCGATATACTCCTGAGCAATGGCAGAGAACTGCTCATCGGTTATTTTATCATCGGGATGCGGGTTCAGAGAGATGTGTATAATAGGCTTTTTGGTATGAATCAGACTCGGCATATATGCCAGAAAGTCCTGCATACAAGCCGCTATATCGTGTGTTCCATCGGCAGAACAAAACACTTTGTTGGTCTCCAAAATCTTCGCAACACCCTCGTTTACCTTCTCTCCATTGTACGCCAACGCCCCGAAAAGAGAACTCCCGTAGCTTATCTTTGCGACCATTTCTCTTGAAATTCACGGGTGAGTTGTACGATTTCGCCTCCAATAACTGCCAATTCGAGTGTCATCTTCTCCAACTTGGCGAGCATCGCAAAGGCTTTCTTCTCCGTAAAATTGCTCTTCAGAGCGACCACAGTCTGGTTATAATTCACCCCTACGCTGCGAAACTGCCCATACAAAGTCGTCAGTTTCTGATAGTAATCGAGCAATGAACGATTGACTTTTATCACTCGAAATGTCTCATCAAAGACCCTTGCCTTGATGAAAGCCGATAAACTCTGAACACCTGCCGCTTCCTTCATAGATAGGAATTGTGCAAATTCAGTAGGCGTAAAATTGACAGAAACACGCTTCTCCGTCTTCTCTTTGGAGCTTATGCTCCTCATTTTCTTTTGTCTCATTTGTTTACTTTGGATTTTAGTGTTTCACGACATCACCGGCATTTGAGGCATCGCATTCTCTCTTCCAAGAAAAAACGACTTCGGAGTTTTTTCAGCCCTCTGCAAGAGCAAGGGTTTTATGCTGCAAAAACGGAGTCGTGCTGCATAAAACATACCTTGCTATTTGCTCCGGCGCAAATAAATCCGTCCGCGAAGGACGGAAGTCGAGTCCCTCAAAAAAGAACGCTTTATGCCTCGAAGGCTTCGGCTTACCGCTTGGGTGCAAAGTTACTAAGCCTTGTGTCTAAGTCACTTATCTTTTACGGAGCCACAAATACGTAAATCGAAGCCACAAGTACGCAGTTAGCAAAAAGGGTAGAAACAAGGGGGTAAAGGCTTCTATATTTGCCCTGTCGGACGGCTGTTTGCGGGTCGGTGGACACACCTGCCTGCCCAAGTCTAAAAACCTGTCCGCAGCCATTTGAACAGACAATTACGGAAATGGAAATAGGAATGAGAATGTGTACAAGTTATTGCACCCGTCGCCCCTCACACCCTTGTGCAAGGGTACAAGTGTGGACGTATGGATGGGTGGACGTGTGCAGGTATGACTCCCGTCATATAGCTCCACTCCTATGCAAGGAGGGACATATCCCAAAAGGCGGGTCTATGTTCCCTTATCGGAATACCTCGCCGTATGCCTGTCCGGGGATTTATTCCCTCACGGACTTATTTCCACATCCGCCTTTTCAAGGAAACAAACCAAGGTGTGAATACGCCTTTCCACACATATATGTAGAACCATTAAACAGAAAATGAAATGAAAAAGAAACCTGTTTTCATTGCCTTCTCCACCCAGAAGGGCGGTGTCGGCAAAACGACCTTTACGGTCTTGACGGCAAGTTACCTGCACTATGCCTGAAATATATGCTCATGCAGACTCTAAGCAAAAGAGGGATGCGCTTGAGAAGGCTTATGCAAACATCACCCCTGAACGCCCCGAGAGGGGAGAGTGGGAAACTAAGCCTCACATAAAAAACTGGCTAAAGCAGTTTACACGGAAGTAATATTATCCCAAGCCATTGCAGCAAGTAATGACGGTATATGCTTAATACTCAACGCTTGTCGTTATTGGCTTGGGATAATCTTGGAGTGGGGATAATAATGCACGGCAAGGGAATATACCTCCTCATCGGACAGACCTGCACACCCCATTCTTTGGACTTCCGTCAAGATGTAGGTAATACACTCGTCTATGCTCTTGTTCTCTTTGCGGAAACTCTCCGCAAAGAGTTCATCGTATGATGCTCTCGTTTCCAAATAGTTTTGGATAACGTCCTTGAAATGTTCTGTACCTTTCATTGTCTTTGTTGTTTTTATCAGTTGAATAATGTTCCGTCAGAAAGAAATTCGTAGTTGTTGGCTTCGCAACTCTCGGCAAAGGCTTCTTCGCTGAGTTGATATTCCATATCGTCCCTGCAAGCCTTGAAAAAGCCGTTTAAGCACTTGTTCATAAGTTCGTAAAGGGTGGTGTTGTCGGGGGCTTTCAGAAAGTCGTATATAGGCTGTAATATCTCATAGTCCATATAATAGCCCGTCAAAACACAATCATTGGTGACGAATACACGGCTCTTGCGCTTTGTCTTGTAATTGTGCCCCCAAATGGTTTTGGGTATATACAAGTCGTTCCAATAGTTATTGACAAGGTATTTCAGAAGTCTAACCCCTTTCAAATTATCTTCTTCCTCGCTGTAAGGAGAAGTGAAACGATACCAATAGGAATAATCATCGTATGACCATCTGTCCACCTTGATATTGAACATCTGTTCAAAGGCTTGCAATGTCTTTCGGTTTTCTTCGTCCCAACCATAGTTGAAATGTTCCGCCCAATGGCTGTGTGCCTTTGCTTGTGCCTCTTTGGTCAGTTCGTGGAGGTTATATACCTCGTATGTTCTTGTTTCCGTTCTCATATTCGTTTGGTGTTATCGGGTTGCATTATTGATGATGTCTTCTCCATTGTCCGCAAAGACCTCGATAGTCGGTTTCCCTCCGTTTTCCTCTACGGATAGGTGTTCGGAGGTGTCATATAATGTTTCTCCGTCCGTAATGATGACTTTCTCGTTGTCCTCAAAACAGAGAACGTCCTCACCTTGCCACGACTTGACAAGAGCAACGGCTTCCTCGTAATTCTCGACTGTTACTTCAAAGTGGGTGCGTTCCCAACAAGTAACCTTTCGGTCTTGGTAAAATCTGAATGCTTCCATTGTTCCTATATTTAGATTGTTGCTAAAATGATTTCTTGGATATGGGTAGGGGCAACCTCTGAAAAGAGATAGGTGATAAACTCATTTCTGTCTTTCCGATTGAGTTCCTTGTATAGTTCCCCAAAGGCGGATATGTTTCCGTTGAGGTAAACCGATACCATATACTCGAAGATGTTGTCCACTTCGTAGTATCTGCATTGCTGTGCGATTGTCTTGCTTCTTCTTTTCATATATCTGTCTGTTTAAGAAATGAGTATCCAAAGTATTGCCCCGATGATGAGGGCATAAGCCAAGATGTACACTGCGATTGTCAAAGTGATGGTAAGGAGTAGCCGAAAGAGGAATTTCCCTGCACATATCCCTACTAGCCAAAGCCAGACGCTTCCGCCACAAAGGAGAGAGCCTGCGAGTGCAAGTACCACCCAAATTGATATTTTGTATCTCAGTTTCATCTTGTCTGATTTTTTGATTTTATGCGGATTCCAGAGGTGAGGGAGTTGAGTTTCCATTTTAATGTCCTCTGTCCTCGTGTTTCCGACATTTTTTTATGCGTCTTTCCGTCGGGTCGGTCGTTTTCGTTTCAGGGGCGTAAAAAGGTAGGGCTTAGGACAAACAAGGTTTTACGGCGAGAATACTACCTGCAATGAAATGGAAGTGTGGAGATTGTCGTCTAAACGGCTTGCCGTCCCGACCTTTTTTGTCCGTAAAAGCCCGGAACTACCTTTGCCGCTGACAACGAACAACCGATCCCGATGCGAATACATAGAGTAGAATGTGGAGAGGAACACCTGAGAGGACAGAGCGAAAAAATGAAAGGCAGCCTTCACAAGAAAGGCTGCCATAATCGTGAGGAATAAGACGAAAAGAATGAAAACTATTGTCTTAACAGACAACTATTAGAAAAGAAAAACGGAGAAAGTTTCGTCTTTCTCCGTAGATAGTATTACCTTTGCAATAGGTTATTCGAGTTATGCAAAGCGTTGTGTGTCATTGCAGAAGATAGGTCGCTAAATCATTACCTGTTGAAAATCATAACTCACAAGGCTGTTCATAGCCAATTACTTAGACCTAAATGATAGATTTTATTCAAAAAACTACATGCATTTAACCAAAATGTTTTATATTTTATCAAAAACACCAATAAAGATGAAATTCTCAAACTAAATAATGATAGTTTGATACTGCATTTAATTGTCAATTGAGAAGGGAAAATTGATTCTGTTTGTCAAGTGTCTCCTATAAAATTACACCTACCACACAGAGCGATGACTATGCCGAGACAGCATGACAGCGCAAGCTAAGAAACCAAGCCAACAGGAAAAAGAAACGAGGGAGAGGACTGTAATACATACATTCAAGCAGCGCAGAATAAAGAAATTCTCATCAAAAACGCTTGTTATTCGGTAACAAAGTAACTTCTTTATTTCCAACAAGTTGTATTTTAAGAATAATCTTACAGGACAAAAGGCCATCTCCCGCGAAAACAAAAGCCATATGGGACATTTTCAGATGCCGTTTTTGAGACTTCCCGGCCAAATCTTTTGCTGGAACGCAAAGTTAGAGACGCCCCATTTTTGCATATTTTTCTTTACAACAAAGAGAAGGCCCGGCTATCTTTAGAATATTTTTAGGATTTTCATTTCACGGACACGAGGATGTTTTCCTGACGGAATTTGAAGAGATTGTCCACAAGTCTGCTCTCTCGACGATTCATGGAATAGGTCTTTTGCGATCCTTTTTTGATTACAGGAACAGAGAAAATGATAGAAGTACTATCCGCATTATAGGTGTAGGTTACGGGAAGATTCTTCTCGTTGAGGAGAACAAGAACATCAGATTTCTTAGTCCGCAGATAACCCATCACTTCCTCTAACGACACGGCGACTTCGGGATTCACGAGATCTTTTACCCCTGTATTCTGAATGAGAATATTCACCGTATTCGTATTGGTGCAAGAAGTGGCAGCGAGCAAGAAGCCTGCAAAAAAGAGATTCCTTAGTTTCATATTTCCTGAATACCTTTAATTCCAGCCTGCGACAAGCATACTTTATAGCGACGGTATTCGCGCTGTTCATCGTAGATACACTGGATGACAAAATTGATATAATACACCTTGTCTCCCAAAGTTCTGTCCAGGTCTGCCCCGCCCTCATTTACATAGAGCGGCACCTGCGGATTGTCCATCTTACGCATAAACTCTGAGAGATTATAACGAATGATTTCATTGATACCCGCAAGCGGATATTCAGAAAGCCGGGCCACCTCCTTAGGCCTGAGGTGCACCTTCTTACGGTATTGCATGATTTGCTCATCCACTCCTTTTCCCAATACCAAAGGCGATTTGCGTGCTCTTTTCTCCTGTACATGCCTAGAGATCTTCTGTGAAGAAACGAAGTCAAAACCCTCCTTGCACCAACCCAACTTGCGATTGTTCACCCGTATATGGATGATATAATCATAGAATCGGCTGCCCAAACGATTGGCAAAATAGTTGCGGATGAGATCCTTTATGCGGTCTTTAAACATGTAACTAATGACCAGCGCAATGAAGAACGGCAGGGTGAAATTACCATAGGTCTGCTGAAAAGCAAAGGAAACAACCGTGGCAAAAATCATGGAGACTCCGGCCGCAAAGCTGAACGCCACCTGCTCGAGGAAGACCGTATTGCTGCGCTTGTGGACAGGCAGATAGAGATTGCTCTCCAGATACTTCTTCAACTGTCCCGCACGATACACAAACTTGCGGTTGCGGTCATCGCTCTCCTTCTCTACCCGCAGGAATCCCCTTGACTTGCGGTACTCATCCTCCTTCTTAAGCAAATCATCGATACGGACTTTAAACTGATCCGTCCATTCAAAACCAGATTCCTTCAGCCATTCCACCAGGCGGAAAACATGTTGCTCCACTACATTTGAGATAAACTCATCGCCGAAATCAAAGGGCTCCGCGATGGCTCCCTTGCCCCTCGCCCCGTCAAATAGCACGCGGACTGAACGGTAGAGTTGCAAGACCTTATATATATTAATAAGGTATAGGTCGGCCAGTTTTGCCTTTTCAGCCTCGTCCTGAGAGTTCACAACCTCCACATATCCGTCGCGGATGCTGCTCTTCACTATCGAGGCATACATCTTGATTTCCGTTTCATAGGCCTTCCGAGTCTTCTCGGAAAGGTTTTCAACCATATTATAACATGCCTGGCGAAGCCGCTTGTAAGGCAAGATGTAATCATCCGCAAGTTCCGACAGACGATAAGAAGGCGTGATAAAACGCAGATAAGAACGCGTGTCTCGATAGAAACTGTCTTTGAAATAAGTATAGCGATTCACATCCAGCGTCTCCGGAATGTAAATCCAGGTGTTCATCTGGAATTCGCTGGTAGGCTTGTCGCCCTCGGCAACGAAGCCCACCTTAAACTCCAGGGAGAACCGATCGTGTATCTTCGGATTGATTTCTATCATAGCAACTCACCTCTTAAACGCCAAAGACTCCTGATGTATAACCCATCCAGCGAAGGACCGTCTCCCCCCACAGGATGATGACCAGCCAACTGATGAACATCATCGTGATGCCAAACTTGAAAGTGTCGCTATAGCTATATTGGTTGGTGGTATAAAGCAAAGCTGCCGGTTTGCTATTGAAAGGCAATACATAAACATGCCCCACAAGCATGGCCACAGGGAATGCCAGACTCATGACGGGATAGCCATTCTTCTGCGCAACACCAATGGCAATAGGCACGAAAATGAGTGTAAGCATGGTTTTTGACTCAAATACCAGAGCAAAGACAAGCATCCCGGCCGTAAGCATAAGGTAAAGCACCCAGAAAGGAGTGGCCTGAGAGATGCCCAGGCTGCTGAACAAGGCATCCACCATCGTACCGGGAAGGCCTGTTGCATCAAAGCCGGCACCCAAAGTATAGGCACCTGCAGAGAACAGCAAGAGATGCCAAGGTATGTCTACATCATTCCATCTCACTACACCTATTCCGGGAAGCAATGCTGCCACGGCACCCATGAAGGCTACTGCCGTCTGGTTGATTCCATGCTGTTTATCAGTTGCCCACAGGATCAGCACAATCAAGAAGATGGCAATCGCCTTATATTCCTCAGGCTTGATCTTACCCAACTTGTTCAACTCTTCGCGCAAACGATCCATTCCGCCACTGATCTGAGGTATATCCTCTCCCCTTTTCAGTGGGAAGAAAATCCTGGAACCCACAAACCAAGCAATGAAAATGAGCAATACACTCATTGGAAAAGCAGCCTTAAACCAGTCCTGATAACTGAAAGAACCAATGCCCATTGCACCTGCAATCAGCGACCCTGCCAGCAAAGTAGCGCCTGATCCTGTCAGGAAGGCATTTGCTCCAAGGTTGATTTGGAAGAGATTTTGCAGAATCAAGTTTCGGCCAAAGTTGTTGCGATGCTCACCACCAGTTGCCCCGTAAATAGCTGCTATCACCATAAAGATTGGCAAAAGGATGGCAGCTTTAGCCGTTGTAGCAGAGATAAATGCAGAAAGCACAAGGTTGATAACGATAAAACTGATCATCACACCACTCGCTTTCTTACCGAATTTGAGTACAAACCACAGCGCGAATCGCTTTGCCACCTGTGTTTTCACCAGCATGCTTGCCAATATAAACGACAGGATATTCAGCCACATCACCGGATGTCCCAACTGGGCATAGGCCGTTTTGTCGGTAGTTACACCAGTCAAAACTATCGACAGAATGATCAATAGGGATGTCAGGTAATTCGGGATTGCCTCTGTGATCCACAGGATGATTGCTGCCACGAAGATGGCCATCATGGCATAATTGATGCGCAGGAACTTGCCATGAGTGGTAACTTCCGACTTCTGTGCGAGTGCCTCTTCCGTCGGCCGCACCTTCTCACCCTCCGCAGCCAGCTTCAGTTCTTTTGTCGTCGCTTTATTCAACTGTTCATAGCGTTGCATGGCAGATTCTGTGAGAGTTGTAGTCTCAGCATTTGTGTCGATACGATCAATGAACGGAAGGTCTACACACCAGTATAACAGCACGAAAACTACAACCGACAATGGGCCGCCTATCTTCTGCAGGAACCACTCGAAACCGGTTTTCTGCATTTTAGGCAAGTTCTCTATGCGATAGTTGCTCATGTCTAAAGGATCGTAAGGCTTAGTGGGTTTTGTTTCTTCTGTCATGATGCTATGATTTAGGTTTTAAGGAAGAGGATGTGAGCCGGGGCTTTCCCCGACTCACCTCTTCTCAAAAGTCGGTATGAAACTCGATTACCAGTTCTTATACGGGTTCTTCATCAACATTGAGTTGTAATAACGCTTGTCGCCGGTTACCTCCTCGCCCAACCATTCGGGATGCTCGAAAACAGCATTCTCGTCGGGAAGTTCTACTTCTGCAACGGTCAATCCCTCGTTCTCGCCATAGAATTCGTCTACCTCGAAAGTAAATTCACCAGCCTTTACAAGATAGCGGGTTTTGTCGATAATGCCTGGCTCGCAGAGTTTGAGAAGGTCCTGAACCTCAGCCACAAGAATTTCTTTCTCCCACTCAAAACGACTTGCGCCACTCTCGTTCCCGATACCCTTAATCGTGATAAAGCCCTTATCGCCTTTCACCCTCACGCGAACAGTACGCTCTGGAACGGAACAGAGATAACCCTGTGTTATGCGGGTAGCCTTAAAAGCTTCGCTCTTAAAGTCGCCCTTCACCAAAAACTTTCTTTCTATTTCTTGTGCCATAATTGTAATTTACGGATTAGTTAGCCAAAGGTTTGTTAATCATACCAATCACACGTTTGATTGCCTGCAGATAATTGATATTCTCTACACCTTCCAAACCACAGTCCTTGATGGTCTTCTTGATATCCTCAATCTCTGTAGACTCTGAATTAATGGTCTTAACCAAAGCGCCGTTGATGTAAACATCGCCTGTCTCGCAGATGGTGTTATTCACCATATAGCCAAAACGAACCTTCTCTACCGTTACCGCCTGAAGGTCAGGATGCTCGTCAATCATCTGTAGGAACTCATCGAGCATATAGCTTTCCTTTGTCAATTCAGGGCAACCCTCAACCTTGAATGCCGGGAATACCTCATCTTTCAGCACCTGCGCAGAAATAGGGAACTCACCTTTCATCAGAGGATTCCATTGCTCCAGACCATCCACGACCTGTACGAATGTCTTGATATCCATCTTCCCATTACGGATTTTGGTATTGTTGACATCGTTCGTACGGCTTACGATGTAGGTCTCTGTACTGTGGCGTTCCCAGACTTTCTCCGGGACAGGAGCACTCAAGCGCGCCATTCTCTTGGCCGCATCAAAAAAGCAGCGGCCAAAACTACGGAATTCAAAGCGAGGTTTTGAAATCTCGCCGATCTTTAATTCTTCTTTTGCCATTTCTTATTAAATGTTTACAAAGTTGTTGTATTACTGTACTACCGTGTCGTCAGCTGTCCCTGTTGACGGATTTTTCTCGCCACAGGTAGGATCTGTAATCATAAACTTACCAGTACCGTCTGGACAACGGGACCAAGACCCCTTCACACTGGCCAGAGAAGCAGCACCCCATGCCGTGCCTTTCTCGCCACGCTGGAAGACATCAAGTTTCTTGCCATTAGGATCAAACAACTCTACCAGAACGGACTTCTTCGCAGAGAAACCACTTGAGAAGCCGCGCTCCGTAGTGCCCTTAGCACCTACGATGGCGAAACAACTGTGCGGCATGACGATCTCACCTTCGATGCCTGTCCATGTGAGTTGTTCGTCCTTGTTCAGAGTTACCCCCTTCAACTTGACAGGATCATCACTCTTGTTGTAAAGCTCGATGAACTTACCTGCGTCTTCAGCAGCCGCACCATAGAGCTCATTGAGCACCAGTTGAGAATAATCAGACGGCTTATCACCAACTGTATAATCCTTTTCGGCTACCGCGGTATAGCCAGCCTCATTCAGAACAGTCACCTTATAGCTTACCTTCGTCCCGTCTGGCTGGGCAGGAATCACACCCGTATAAGTGCCATTGCTTCCTGTCATCTCCACTGTCTGGGCACTTGCACCTGTCGTATATTCAAGAGTAACCTTTGTAGGTGCCTGCAAACCTTCCACTTTTGCCGTTACCGTAACATTGTCAAAAGATGTCGGAGCCTCAGGATTTACAGCTACCGACTTAATTGTTGATGGTCCTTCATATACCTTGTCTTCCACGCAACTCGCCATGAGGAGCGCTGCCACCAGCATCAATAAATATTTTATTGTCTTCATAATCCATTATATTTAATAGTTTGCAATTAGAAATCAATCTCACAACGAATACCGAGCATGTGATAGTCTATGCCTCCCTTGCCCTTCGCTTCTACCGCCTTGGTGTAATCAGTAGTAGGAACGCCGGCCGCATCATGGCCGATGAGCAACTTACCCTTGCCATTTGCATAGCGGTCATCATTAGAATACTGATAGTTGAGAGCAAACTTCACATTATTATTTACATAGAAATTCAGGCCAACGGTGAAGTTCTCACCTGCACCACCGTAAATATCCTTGTTGTTCAGATTCAGGTAGTCGTAACGCAGGAGCAACTCAATATCCCCCCACTTGCGACCACGAGAAGGCTGCGTGAACTCACCTTCTGCGACATTGAAACGCTGTTTGCCACCAAAGAGCATTGTCCCGGCCTGGAAATACCACCCGCTGAAATTGTAAGGAGTGTTGATAGTTGACACATGACTGCCAATCCATTCAGCCTGAAAACGAGCCGGACCATAGTAACCAGCAGTCTCTCCACCATAATACCACTCATGGTCTACACCCGGAATCACATCTGTATCCAGATACTTCTTACGGTTAATAGAGGTAGCATTTCTTGTGCTGTATCTTACACCACCGTATTCGGCTGCCTCCACATCAGTCTTAGGAGTGCGGTATGAAGCCTTTCCACCAAGGTAGAATCCCATGAAGCGATCAGCTGTATAAGGCATCCAACCAGCTTTTCCCGTGAATGAATAGCCTTGATCATAGCCCTTGCTCTTGTTGAGATCCTGCACATAAGTGAGCTCCTCTTCACCTGCTATTGTCTGGAAGAACATACCCAATGACGCACGGAAATGATCGCGCAAATACTCTCCCTGAATACCCAGATGACGAGAAGGGGCAAACACCTTGGTCACCAATGGACGCTCCATGAATGCGAGGTAGCGGGAACTGGTGGTCTCCTCCATAGAGAAGTCCTCCTTGAAGTTACCGACCTTGAAGGCCATATTCTTAATTCCGTCAAACTCGATGAGCGCATCCTTCAATTCAAACTTTCCGTCTGCGAAGTCTACATCCACCTCACCATACCAATTTTTGGTTATCTGAGCTTTCATGGCAAAACGCACACGACGCAAAGAAACGCCATTACCAATAGCATCATAATCGCTGTTCTTGCCAAAGAAAGTGGCTCCGTCAACCTGTACACGGTTGTCGAACCAGACTTTGTAATCTTGTTTTTTTGATTCAAAAACCAAGATATTGTTCCTTGCTTCGGTATGAAGCTCTTTACGATCTACCGCTACGCCATACTGATTATAGCGTACAGAATCGTTTTCCTGGGCGCAGACTGAAGTAGTGGTCAGCAATAGCCCTAAAGATAAAATGGTTAACCTTCTCATAAATCTAAAACTTTAATACACTATTTAGGTTATAATAATTGTAAGAACTGTACTATGTTCTCATTTCTGTCGAGCCTGAGTTTCTTTCTCAATCGGTATCGGTTGATCTCAATACTCTTGGTCTCTATATTCACCAAACCTGCAATTTCCTTGCTCGACAGGCCCAATCTCAGGAGAATGGCCAACCTTCGCTCGCGCTCTGTAAGGTTTGGGCACCGCATGAGGAGCCTGCTCACAAAGTTCTTGTGCATCTCCTCTACATCCGCATAGAAGTGATCCATCTCTCTGCTGAACTTCATGTTCTCCCTAAGTTCCTGCACTTGCGTGCGCATGCTCTCCCGTATGTCTTCCAGATTCTGCATCTCTGAGATTTCCATCAACCTATCGCACATTCCCTCCAGATATTCCCACTCCTGCTTGATATAGAGGGAAAGGTTGATCAGCTCTTTCTGTTTGAGGTCTATCTCAGCCGAAATGGAATTAAACTGAGAGGTTACAGCCACCACATCCAGACGGTTCATCTCCTCATCTGCCTCCGATTTACGCAGTCTTTCCACACTCAATGCCTGACGCATCTGCTTGTTTCTGGAATACTGACAGGTAACCATTCTATAAGAAAGGCAGAGCAGAAGCAGGAATACAAGAATCAGGGACGACAGCAAAAGATGGTCGATCATCAGAAGACTGAGGCAAACAATAAATGCCAACAGCGGTGTAAGAATGGTAATTGCAATGACATTCCACAAATGAACAAACCTCTTGGGCGAATCAAAATACAGATAACAAAGTTCCTTCGACTGGTTGGCCGAAACCAAGACGGGTAACATCCCCGAGATGGCTGGCAGCAAAGCATTGCCAATCAAAAGCACTACGGAGAGCGCATACAGAAATGGCAGGTTATGGTGCGTCTTGCCATTTCTCGTTTCTCTTCGCGATTCCTGCACCACAGGAATCAGACAACCAAGGCATGCCGGGACAATAATTGCAATAATTACGGCGGCAGGTGGACGCTCGTTTTCTATTAAAGAAGTGAAGAAAGGATCTGCAAAGAGCGTATAGTTGAAAATCAACAGGATGCCGCAAATCAGCAAACCAACCAACGCCACATATTTTATATATAGGTTGCGCAATAACAGATGGCAATCACGATTGAACAGCAAGGCGGCAAACCAACGGCTAAATCCGTAAGCAACCAGCAAAACCAGCAAGGGGGCCACCAACAATGTGAGAGCAGGAGACAAGACGGATACCAGCCAGTCGGTATCGCCTGTCATATAGCAGAAAGCAATCCAGGCACCCACAAAGGCCGTAATCACGGAACTGTGGCAGCGAACGAGCGTCAAAGAGGATACGGTAAAGACGATTGAAGCCAGCAGAATATAATTCTCGCCGGCCCCAAAAGCCGGACGGGAGTTGTCTGTCAGTAGGCTCCAAAGCACGCCAATCACCATGGCAAACAGCAAGATACCACCCAACAGCTTTGCGGACAGGATATCCAAGATATGGATATCTGCGAAGCTATAGGCAATCTCATTTCTGCCCAGCCATACTCCGATAAGGAGAAATAGGATGATTGACAGGATACACATTTTATCAGAGAGACTGTTTTAATACCATGACTGAGAGCAAATCGGCCGTCTTCACAGCCTCCTCGGCCAATTCTTCCACATGAAGGGTGAAGTAACGCATGTGAATCTTCTGGCTCAACTTAAAACTATCCATATCATGGAACACATGATGCTTGATAGATTGAGCCAGCCGGTTTACCTCTTTTTCAAAATAATAAATGCGATGTATCTTCTCCGTTACATACTTTGGCCGCCTGAAATAATCCTTGGCCGCCTGATCCAGGCCTTCCACAGAAAGTGCCGAAACTTCTACCAGCTTCAGGAAATCGATTGTAAGCTCGGATGGGAAGAACGGAATCTCAACCTCATACTGATAGAGATACTTATACAACATGCTGACAATCTGGTCAAGTCGCTCCAACAACTGGAGAATATCCACACGATGATCAAGAATCAGCGCATGGGTGTATATATCATTTTCTATCGAACGGCGAAGCTCCGCGGTAGAGTTTCTCAGGGAGGTGATGAACTTCAAATTCTCTGCGAATGACTCCGGATTTCCCTCGAGATAGTTTTTTACCCCACTCTTGAAGACCAGCACACACTCATCCAACTGATCAAGATAATGATCAAGGTCCGAGATTGTCTTATTAACTTTTTTAGAATCTAACATTAGGCTAACGCTTTTTGTACTGTTGCAAATATAGAAATAATTCTGTATACATCAAAATTTATTTTTGAGCGAATAAAGGTTTGCGTTGAGTAATGTAGAGTTTTTCTGTTTATGAAACCACTGATTATTAAGTATTTCCCAACTATAATGTAGTGGCAGAAACACAAAAAGCGACAGCGCATGTAGTATTTATTTATAGCGCGATGTAGCTATAACAACTGTAAGGACATGCCTTTTTGTAAAGTTACGCGGACTTCAACAACTCTATACGAGAATCGCTGAACCCTACAAACGGCAATTCTCTCGTCATGGAAAAAGACATTTAAATAAAAGCGTAACCGTCATGACGGTTACGCCTGGATATCTATGCTTTTGCAGAAGACGGCCTTTTACTCTCCTTTTAACGGCTAAAAGCTCTCCTTCTAACGGTTAAAAGGCGGGCTTCTAACGGCCTTTTACTTTTCAACGAAATGCACGGCCTCCATGAAGCGCTTCACAACTTCCGGCTTGCCCGTATGCTTCCCTTTATCTTCGCTGAGTTTACAGGTATCATTATAGAAAGGCCAAAGCTCGGTAATCTTCACCGCAACAAGCTTGATGACTATATTCATTGGTTTCAATCCCTCAAAGTCATTGGTAAAGTGAGTACCGATACCGAAGCTCGGCTGGCAATAGTCCTCGGCATAACTTTGGATCTTGATGGCACCATCGGTATCGAGCGCATTACTGAAAATCACCTGTTTGGTGCGCGGATCGATACCCAGCGACCTGTATTTCTCCGCTATTTTCTCAAGCTGTTCACGGTTGTCGCCACTGTCGATTCTTAGCCCCTTGAAGAGGTTCGCAAAGTCTTCGGAGAAGTTCATGCTGAAGATATCCCATCCGAAGCTGTCGTAGAGATAAGTCCCAAGCGCCCCACGGAAAGTATTACGCCATGCGTTCATGGCAATATGATTGGCCATTTGGGGCCCATACATGCCGCCAATGGCACAGATAAACTCGTGGGCCATGGTCCCTACCGGCACCAGATCGTACTTCATAGCGAGATAGACATTGCTCGTGCCAACGAACTTACCTTTCCACGACCTCGACTGATAGCAGTCTTTAAAGGCACGGACGCAGGTTGACTCGGCCTCAAGCGCAACGCGGCGGCGCGTGCCGAAGTCGGTAAATACGCAACCAGCCTCCAACAAACGCTCTGCCTTGCAGTATGACTTTTTATAATATGCCTCGTAATCCAACTTGTCTGTCTGCCCCGTTACAATATAGTAAAGCTCTGAAATTATCGCCAGCACCTTCACTTCGAGAAGGATTGTATCGCTCCAGTTTCCCTCGAACTCCACATGCAGATGCCCCTCCTCGTCCTGCCAGGCCTTGAGCCATTCGCGCTTATAACGAAATCCCTTCAGGTAAGGATAGAACCATTGGGGGATATAGGCACATCGACGCTTCATAAAGGCAATCTCCTCCTCGGTGATTTCCAAGTGCTCAAGATAGCCTATCTGCTCATTGAGCAAATCGGCGAAACCTGCTGGATAGACGGTGTCATCCCGGTCTACAAACTCATATTTAACCTGTGCACGGGGATAGTTCTCAATAACTGCACAGCACATCGAGAACTTATAGAGGTCGTCATCGGTGAAATGCTTGATAATTTGTTTCATCCTATTGAATTTGATATATTATTGGCAAAAATAACATTAATTTTTAAAAACAGCAAGGAGTTGTGTCCCAAATACAATTATATTTCTTATTTTTGCGTGGATTAAAACTATAAAATATGACTACAGAATTCATTCTCCGCCTCTTCATTGCCGTTCTTCTGGGTAGCGTCATCGGCTTGGAACGCGAATACAGGGCAAAGGAAGCCGGTATCAGGACCCACTTTCTCGTAGCCTTGGGCAGTGCCCTCTTCATGATACTCTCACAGTATGGATTCAACGCTGTGCTCAGCAAACTCGACCAGGCAAGCTTCGATCCTTCACGCATCGCGTCGCAGGTGGTAACGGGCATCGGCTTTATCGGTGCCGGGACCATCATCCTACAGAAACATATAATACGGGGACTCACCACGGCAGCCGGGCTCTGGGTAACCGCCGCTATCGGCATGACCTGCGGATCGGGGCTCTATTTACTCGCCACAGCCTCTACCATCATGGTACTCATTTGTTTGGAAGCATTCAATATCGGTATCCAAAAACTCGGATACCGAAGCTTGAACATATCATTTACTGCCTCTACCGGTGAAGACATTGTCCAGACTCTTGACGAAATGCGGCAAAAAGGCATCGAAATCGACTCCTACAGTATGCAGAAACAACAGGATTCCGCCGGAATCACCTACCATGCCTCCATGGAAATCAAGGCTCGCCGCAATATCTATCACTCTCAGATTCTCAGCTTGATGAAAGAATTCAGTGGAGTAACTTTTGAGAATATAGAATAAAAATCATGCCATCTTCTGTCTGGCCGGACTCCTAATGCAGCCTCTGGGGCTTCACGCCCAAATGCACGATAGAGTAAACATGTGAGAGAGATGGGGAAAAACCATCTTCGGGAACATCATGTCTAACCCTCTGGCAATATCACGGAGGCAAATCGATATCCGGCTTTTCCGTCTCTTTTGGTTTTCTTTGGTCATATTTTTGCTCCTGAATGGCTATGGATGCAAACTTATCAACCAAATCTGTAGATACTTGGGAGAGAGTATGTTTGTGGTCAAAATCCCAAATATCTACAGAAAATTATGTTTTATATTGCCCGATAATCATTCTTTCACACATAATATCCTTTATCTTGCTTTCAGATAAAGGTTTATGTATTGATAGTAAGCCTGTGCCTTGCGTACAAGATGATTGTCAAGCTGGCTGACGGGTTGCTCGTCATAAGTGCCGTCGCCGAGCGGGCGAACTGAATACTGCCGAACGACACGGACAGGGGATAACACTGTAAGCCGGTTCCCTTCCAGATAACCTAAGTCTTGGTAAGTTGCCATGAAAGCACGGGGACGGAATGTGGGAGAGAGAATGTCCTGTCCTGTAAACCGAACACGGCTTTTCAGGCGCAGCAGAGATAGGATGGTCGGCATGACATCTATCTGCGAACAAACCTTTTCCACTTTCTGTGACTTCACGATGGCCGGCGCGTAGACAATGCAGGGAATATGATAACGGTCTATCGGCAGTGAAGTCTTGCCCGCGCTGGACGCGCAGTGGTCGGCAATGATAATGAAGACGGTGTTGTTGAACCATGATTTGCGCGCCGCGTCGCGGATGAATTTGCCGATGGCGTAGTCGGTGTATTTCACGGCGGCTTCCCGTGTGTTCGGATCTCCCTCCACTTTGATGCGTCCGGCAGGATAAGTGTAAGGGCGATGGTTGCTCGTAGTCATGATTTGAGCAAAGAATGGGCTCCCGTCTCGGGTGTTGGCGTCGAAGGTTTCCAAGCTCTTCTTGAAAATATCCTCATCGCACACGCCCCAAATGTTGGCAAAGGTGATGTCCTTACTTGCTATATCGTTGCGGTCGATCACCTCATAACCGTTATGGGAGAAGAAGTCGCCCATGTTGTCAAAGTAGCTGTCGCCACCATAGAAGAACTGGCAGCGGTATCCCAGCTTGCCTAAAACGCTTCCTACCGACAGACTTCCCATGCGGTTGGCCTTGCGCTTGATGATACTCTCGCCGGCACTGGGCGGTACGCAGAGAGACAGGGCCTCCAGACCACGGACGGTGCGGTTGCCGGCCGCATAAAGACGATCGAATACCAAACCCTTCTGCATCAGCCGATCAAGCTCCGGTGTGAGTTGTTGCTTGTTGCCGTAACGGGTGAGAAAGTCTGCACTGAGACTCTCCACCGTGATGAGGACAATGTTGGGGCGGCGTGTAGTGATACTGTCTCCGATGGTCTTGCTACCATCCGCGTTCAATTCTGCCTCCTTGTGGTACATGCTGATAGCCTGCTGTTTGGGCAGCATGGGGTAGAACTTATCATACTCCAACTTGTTGCTTTGGAATGCGATGACGAAGTCGCAGGCCCCATTCTGCTCCAGCTGCGTAACATACTGATTGTTGCTCTGCATGCTATGTGTTCCCCACAGGATGAAGTAGGAGCAAACGGCAAAAGCGGCATAAATAGCCAAGTGGACAGCCAGCAGTCGGGGCGTATAGAGGCCTGTAAGTCTGAATCTTCGCTTGCGAGAGTCCCATAGGATAATGCTTACCGTGAGTATGACGATCAACAAGAGAAGTGGAACGATGGAATAGGACTCCATGATATTGCCGATAACCTCATGCGTATAGACCAGATAATCCACGGCTATAAAGTTGTATCGAACGCCAAACTCTTGCCAGAAGATGATTTCACCCGCTGTAACACAAAGGAAAAGGAATACGTAAACACCCCAGGTAGTATAGAGCGTGACGCGTCGCCATGCCTCTCTTATCTTGGGAATGAGAAAGCGCAGCGTGAAACTCAGGAGCTTCCAGCCTATGAATATCTTGGCAATCTTCGGCGCGCCACCGCCATATTCGTCAAAGATGGAATGGAAACAGCATACATAAATTAGGGCGGAAGCGATCAGGACTTCGATTACCCAGCCGGCAACACGATTGTACTTCCACTCATTCAGCCCCAGATAGAAAATCTGAAGAGGAATGAGAAGCAGGATACCCATACCGAAATCAGACAAGATTCCCACACCCAGCAATCGTATGGTTTCACCCATCGTGAACGAGGCATCGGCCGGCGATGCCAGCATCAGCACTATACGGAGTAAAAATCCTAATACCAAGTAGAGTTTCAGAAATCTACATTCAATAAGATAAAGCGGGTTGCGGAACTCAGTTTGTTTTTTCTTTTTCATATCCATTTATTTGATCGGCTGTAAAAAACAGCGCTTTGATTATAAAATGTTCTTTTTGTCTACCTAATAAGGAGGTTTCAATGAGGAGCGAAAGGGGGCAAGGACGCGCAAACGCTCACAGCTCGAATTTATAACCCACGGTCAGTTGGAACATGCTCGTACGGCTCTTGGGCTTATTTTCACGCGCTCCTAATCCTTCCCATCCCGAGGAGTACAGGTTGCCAATACCCGTATGATAGCGCAGGTCGACCACCAAACCGTTCGGAAAATCATAAGAGAGACCCACAGGGACGGTTACATCCAACTTATGAACCTCTGCCATGCCTGCCTGCATTTTTATCCAATAGCCTTCTCTCACTTCCGCGTCCAAATCAGCCCGGGCCTCTGCCACCACATTGTAGGCCGGTTGCAAGCCAACCTTTAGTGCCAGGCCCTTGTACACATAGCAGTTGAGCAGAATTGACATGGTGATATAGTCTGTCTTTGCGTTCATTTGCTTGGCTATGCCCAGCTTGATAGGCTCCTGGCCATCCGGCAAGGGCACATCGCCAAGAGCTATGTTGTCGTATCTCACGCCCTGCTGACTATAGTAAGCGCCCAATGATATGCCTAATCTCGAATTGAATTGGTACTGCACTTCCACGCCACCGGCCCAACCCGACTTGATGGCGGTTGCCGTTGTCATCGTGTAACGATTCATGGAAAAACCAGCTTGGTGTATCGTTCCGCCGTCTGATATGATTTCTTTTATCACAGTGCCTATGTAGAAGGGAGGATGATTGGTCGGACTGGAAATATTCAGCCCGATTTTAGGCGTTATCGACCAGGTTCGGGGCTTCTGCTGCGCCCAAGCTGCAAGACCGCAAAACAACATCAGCGTTAATACAAGCTTTTTCATAAGAAGTTGTTTTATTAAAATCCGTACAAAATTATAGTTTTTCGGTCATATAATCAAGAATTTTCCATACTTTGTTTTATAATGGTTTCGCTTTTGGGCACAAAACTAAAGTTTTGGTTTTTATCAGCCTTTTATCGCCAAGAACGCTTGACAGAGCATCAAGTCCGAGAAGAGACTCAAAAAGGCAATGGCTTGGGGCTCGCCATTGTGAGATCGATTTGCGACTCCCACCATTGGGATATCTCCTACCACTATGAAGATAAACGGCACAACTTTATCGTAACATTCTAAACCGATTGGCGTCATGCTGGAAGCAAAGCGTCTTTATCGCTTATTTTTACTCCATTCCCTGAACATTTCAATTGCCTTCACAAGTACACCGGCCAAACCTTTGAACGCTCCCGAACCGCTGGGTTTATTGCCCGGACCATACCACTCGTAGAAATCTTGGTTCTTGACAACGCGGTCGATCATCGGGCGCACCTCGTCGTAAGCCTCCCTTACATAGCCGTTACGGATGAGTTGCTGTATCATCCGTCCACCGAACCATGTCCAGTCGCCGCCGTTCTGATAGACATATGCGTCAGCCATGCCGCCATGGAAAAACCCCTTCGGATAGACAGGATATATGGTCAGACCGATACTCGGCATACCTGAAGCCTTAACATTGCGCAACATAGTCCGGTTGACAGTGGCGATCTCCCTCTTTGAGAGAAGCCCAGCCTCAATGGCTATCGCCGTACCGCCGTGATAGTAGACCTCTTCCTCATTGAAATCGGCGGGAATTGGCGATTCTCCGAGATACATGTGAGGGCGTATTTTCTGGCGTTTCTTGTCCCAAAGATACTTGCGTACATTCTTTGCGATGCTCCGTCTGAGTTTCATGTCGTCCTTTGTGGCGATGCCCATCTCCCTCATGTCATCGAGGGCGATGATGAGCATGGCATTGTCGTAGACATCTATGGCGAAACGAGTGTCCTTATTGATGTCCACCACATCGTCGCTGTGTGGTTGCACATCGCCCCAATCAGCAGTCGTGGCTCCGTAGATGAGTCCGTACTTCCCGCTGTACTTCTCTTTCAAGAGGAAGCTTATCATGTCGTGTATGCGCTCGGTGACGGTGCGGTCGCCCACCTTCTGCTGAAGAATCTGACGGTCGCCCGTCTTTCGGATATACTTGGCGAGAGCTTGAATGGTAGATGTCTCCTGGTCAGTCTCGACGGTATTCTTAAACGCCACATGATTGGGCGCAAGACCGGAGTAGTAGGCATGGTCGTCCCCCCAATTGAACTGGTCTTTCGTTACATATCCGTCTATGGTCTCACCATTGGGCTGCTGCAGTGCAAAGAACAGCAACAGCGCCTCGCGCACATCCTTGTGCGGCACCACATCGAGGGCAGCCTCTATGAAGGTATTCATGTCTCGACACCACACCTGAGAATATCCGCTTCCGGCGTTGAATCCCTTAGAGAGTAGTTTCTGTGCGAGTACCACCACTTCGTCAAACGACTTGTCGTTAAGGATTGTCTCGGCAAGCTGTCGGTTGTCGGCAGAGTTGTCGGCAGTTCCAGTTTGGACAGATGCAAAGAGCATGATGCCAGCTGCCAATAAGCTTAAGAAGTTTTTTTTCATGTTGTTTCGTTTATTTTATTGTTTCATATTAATTTTGCAGCTATGATAAGAATAAAGGAAGGCTTCAAGAGCCAGCGACTCATATCCCTCTCCGACACGAAGCTTGCCGAATATGCCAAGGATCCGATAATCGGGCAACTCTATCTGCGCAAGATAGGTTTCTTCCCCCGTGTGAAGTACCACTTCGTGCAGAAACCGCAGGGAGTAGACTATGCCATGCTCATATACTGCACCGATGGCGAGGGGTGGTGCGAGATTATCGGGCAGCGCTATATGATACGCGCTAACCAGTTCATCATTCTGCCTCCAGGCACCCCTTTGTCGTTCGGGGCGTCGGAACACGACCCTTGGACAATATATATGTCGGGCTTCACGCCGTTGGATTTCGCACTCTTCCCATATCTGGAACTTCATAGATTTATGTTTATAGGGGCAAAGTTAGCAATATTGGAGACAGAAAACAAATTTACTGCTTATCTTTTACTTGTACTATTTTATTGAAAATTCAGTATGTCGCAACACCACTCACACTTAGCAAAACCATTCATTGCATCAGGTTATGCCTGCCGTATTGTTGTTTGTTCACAAAGCCTTCTGCCAAAAACAGGACACGGATTTGAAGTGAACCCCGAAAGTTAGACTGAAAAACTTTCGGGGTTCACTTCAATCGAAGGCTCTCCCTTCACCCTTCTCACTTCCGAGAAAGATAGCTCTGGGCATACCCCATGAGCTCTTTCAGGTCATCGGTCTTCCTCTCTATCACCCTGGCCATGCTCATGAAGATGTTGTAATTGACGACGGCGTTCTCCCTGTCGTCCATCTGCTGATAGCAATAAGCCAGATAATAATAGGAGGTGATGGAACCCGCATCGTATTTCAGCGCATCCTTGAAGGCATCGGAAGCATCCTTGTAGCGGCCCAGTTGGAAATAGCTCTCCGCTTGTCCGCGCACGACATTGAACATCTGCGACGGCTCGGGTTCCAGCAGTCCGTAAGCCTTCTTGAAGCAGCGGAGAGCCTCCTCCGGCTGTTTCAGGTCGTTGGCCACATACCCAAGATAGTATAAGGCACCGGCCTTGGTGGAATCGCTGACGGCAACAGCCCGCTTCAGCCATGGCAGGGCCTGGTCCGGACGCTTCAATTGCTGGTAACAGATGCCCAGCGAATAGCACACCGAGTAAGTGCTGTCGCCCAAGCCCACAAGTCGGGAGTAAATCTCAGCCGCCAGCTGATATTGCTTATTCAGGAAACAGGCATCGCCCATTTGGCGGTTTACGGCGATGTCGCTGCTGTCTTTCAGCCCGTATCTCGCCGTCAGGGCAAACGCCTTGTGGGGCTGCATAGCCTGGTTATAGGTCCTCGCCATCTCCGCCACCATCTCCGAGTCCATCGGATAGCGCTTCAGGAGCTGGTTTCCCCAATAGATCTGGGCCGCCGAATTGTCCAAGAAACGATAGCTGTAGAAAAGCTCACGCAAGCCCTGGTGCGACACGGAATCATCCTCCAAGGGTTTCAGCAGGTCGATGCACTTGGCAAAAGCCTGCCTCCTGTAATAGCAATGAGCCAGCCTATGGCGGTTGACCACGCTGCCATCCGCCCTGAAAGCGGCCTCATAGAACTGCAGGGCATGGAAGGTATCATAGGCCTCCATGCAGCTATCACCTTTCTGCACCAGGTTTTGCCCATCTGCCCACACGGGCAGGCAGACGAACCAGAAAAAGAAAATCGGGAACTGATTCATGATCACACCATATAGCCCTACTGAAGTTTAAACGATACCGGGATGTTATACCTCACCCTGACGGGTTTCCCATCCTGCTTACCAGGCTGCCACTTGGGCATACGCTCTACCACGCGCACGGCCTCCCGATCAAGCAACGGGTCTACGGGACGCACGACTTTCACATCGCTGACAGAACCGTCAAGCCCGACGACAAACGACACCACGACCCGGCCCTCAATCTTTTTCTTCTGTGCGGCCGCGGGATACCGGAGACTCCGACTTAGGTAGGACATAAGTTCCCCGTTGCCGCCCGGGAATCGGGGCATCTGTTCCGCTACATCAAAGACTTTCCCCTTGGAAGCCGTCATACCGGAATCCGCGGAATCCGCAACTACAACCGCCGCCATAGAGTCTGTCTGCTCCGCAGATTTCTGGGATTTCTTGTTCAGATTACACGCTATCAGCAGCACGGCTGCCACCGGCACAAACAGCAGGTATTTCCACTTGCCATATTCCTTGGAACGCTTCTTGTTCATCATTTTGATTCGTTTTTTAATCGGTAAAACATTAAAGTTATTGGATAGTGTAGCTACATGCTTATGATAGGCCAGTCCTAAGAGATGATACTGATAAGACTTGATTTCCCTGCCCTCGCTGATCACCCGCTCGTCGGCAAGGTATTCCAGATTGACGCGCACCTCCCTGCGCAGAAGCCAGGTAAAGGGATTGAAGAAACAGAACATCGTGAAGAGCTCGCCGAGAATAATGTCCACGGAGTGCCACTGGCTGACATGCGTCTGCTCGTGAATCAAGATCTCGGCCAACGAGTCGGCATCCTGCGCCTGGGGATTCACGAATATCCACCGGAAGAAGGAAAACGGACTTTCCGAATGGCGCAGCTCCTTGATGCGCACGCCGTCCACCTCCGCCGCCGGACATGTATGCGCCAGACGCAGGATGGAACCGAGCCCGATGAGAAACCTGACCGTCAGAAGCACCACGCCTGCCACCCAGAGACCGGACAGCACATGGCTCGCCGACAGCGCCGCAGCAGCCTTGGGAGAGACGGTTACGGCCGGCAGGAATACATGGGTGTATCCATCGGCAAGGGCGGCAAGGGCCTCCTGCTGCTGCATCCATCCGCTCAGGTCCACCAAGGGAAGCCCTGCCGAAAGCCCGTAGACGGCAAGAAGCGCGCCGCGCCGCCACGAGAAAAAGGTATCACGACCCAGCATCAGCCGATAAAAGCCATAGAACAGCATCAGCAGGACATTGACTTTCAAAAGATAGACTGCCATCTTATTTTCCTCCCTTCTCTATCTCGGTGATGATATCCTGCAAGTCCTGTGGAGACAGCTTCTCGTCCTTCGCAAAGAAGGAGACCATCTCCTTGAACGAATTCCGGAAGTAGTCGCGCACGAATCCGCTCATGAACTTGCTCTTATACTCGTTCTCCGCAATGGCGGGACTATATAAATAGGTATTGCCCTTGCGACTCTGCGCCACATAACCCTTGCCCTTGAGGTTGCCCACCACCGATGCCACGGTGGTATAGGGGGGCTTAGGCCGAGCCATCCTGTCGACGATTTCGCGCACGGTACACGGTCCCAGCGTCCACACGAGCTGCATGATCTCCTCTTCTTGAGCGGTAAGTCTTTCCATGTCTCATGATCTTTTCTCGAACGCAAATCTACGAAATTTTCGTAGACAAGACATGGATAGGGCGTTAAAATATATTAACGAGGCTGATTTTTAACAATTTACGATTTTTTCGTAAGCCATGTTCATCATGAAATCTCCCAGCCAGAACACTCTTTGGAAAAGGCCGGGAGAAGGTTCTGAGGCACTCAAATACGATAGGGATCCTCGGTATCGAAACCTATATTCAGTCTCTTTCCATCCCGCTCGATCAGCAGGTCGAGACGGCGCAGGTTCTTATGATCGGCATACTGCCAGTCGATGTCCAGCTCGCCTACGGGCATTCCGTTCAGCTGGAGGATATGGTCGTCAATCCGGAGACCCGCCTTCTCGGCCTTTCCTCCTTCATACAAGCCGGTAACGACCCAGTAGCCCAGGGTCGTACCGCGGTCTACATGGCCGAATCCGAATGTCCCCATCTCATAGGGTTTGTCGTAATCGACATTGCGGCGGAGGTACATTTTATTGCCTTGCGGATAGAAAACCACATCAAGGCGACTCCATACCTCATTCCCGATAATGCCGAGATAAGGCCTGTCAGACAGTGCTCCGGTCGCGTTTATGCTGTAGTCCATCAGCACATCGGCCCACTCGAAAGCGCCAATCCGCGCCCTCGCGGCCCGGAAGTCGTAGGAACTGCCCTCGCCGCCGATGCCTCCGTAGGCCGTATACCAACGCAGCTTGCGGGTGATGAGACTGTCCAGGGCATACTTCCTGGCGGTGGCACTCGTCAGCGTAAACGCTCCCCCCGAGCCCAAGTCGACGAGCATCTTGCCCGCAATGGTGAGCGTGTCGTTCACAGAGACACTCGCCGGCACATAGATTCGGTGGCCGTCGAACTCAATGTCCACGGCCGTGAAGCCCGCCAGGTCTATGGAATCGATCCGCTCATAGACACGCATGCGCCTCTTCGCATAGTCTATCCGGAACACCTTCGGCCCGAAATAGTCGAGGCCGATGATGCCGTCGGCATAGTCGCCCAAGATTGGCTTCAACTGGACGACCGGTATCATCGAGGGCACATGCTCGTGCGCCAGGAAACGGTTGCTCACCTTGTCCAGCACCAAGGGCACCCGCACCCGATTCTTGCTCGCGCCCCCCATGCGAGCCCTACCCACCTTCCGGAAGTCAAAGTGCCCCAAAGCGATGAAAGTGCTGTCGGCACAAGTGTAGGGAGAACCCGTGTCGAAGATGAAGTGCGACGGCCGGCCGGCGAACTGGTTGCGGAGATAGATGTGCCCATAAAAGTCGATGGCATAGGCGTCGGGCTGCCCCGCCTCCTGGCAGAGAGCACAGGCGGGAAAGACAACGACGGCCGCGAGCAATGCTATCTGCCGCTGCAAGGATGACAAAATCGGCGATTTCGTCGCACGATTTCGGCGAATTCGTCCTTCAATCTCGCCGATTTTGTCAGACAGTCTGCGGCTTTTCATACGCAGGTATATCCTCCGTCTACGGGCAACATGATGCCGGTAACATAACTGGAGGCCTCGCTCGCGAGGAAAAGGGCTGCCGTGTCGAGCTCGCCCTCACGGCCGTAGCGCTCCATGGGAATGGCCTCTTTGGCATAAGCGCGGAACCAGTCGGTCTCCAGAGTGGCCTGGGTGAGCGGCGTCCGGAAGTATCCGGGGCAGATGGCATTCACCGTAATGCCCTGCCGCCCCCACTCCGCCGCCAGCGCACGGGTAAGGTTTACCACGCCGCCCTTTGCCGCATGGTAGGGCGACGACGGCGCAATCTTGTTGCCCACGAGGCCATACATGGAGGCGATGTTGATGATACGACCGTATTTCCGCGGTATCATCGCCCTCTTGGCAACGGCGCGCGCCATCTTGAAAGTACCGAAGAGGTCGACATCCACCTCGTTTTGGAACTGCTCGTCGCTGATGTCCTCGGCAGGAGCGATGGCTCCCGTGCCGGCATTGTTGATCAAGATGTCGATGCGGCCGAAGCGGTCCAGGGCCGTGCCCACCGTCCGGTTTACCAGTTCCGTGTCTGTGATGTCGCAGCGGATGGGGCAGGTCTCCACCCCGAAGTCGGCCTCCAGTGCCGCCGCTACCTCCCTGATTTTCTCCTCGCGGCGGGCAACGGGCACGATGTTGCACCCTTGGCCTGCCAGCGCACGGGCCATCTGTACGCCCAGTCCGGTGGAGCATCCCGTAACGAGAGCCACCCTTCCCGTCAAGTCAAAATAGTTTTCCATAAGCCATCTGTTTAGAGTTAAATCTTAAACCTTCCATTGCAAAGATAGGAAAAGTTTGCACAAGGAGAACCGAAATCCGTCTTTTTTTCGTATTTTTGCACACGGAAAGGTTTGCAGACAGTATGTTCAAGGCATTATTTTTCGACATCGACGGCACGCTGGTAAGCTTTCACACCCACCGGATACCCGTCTCCACGGTGGAGGCTCTCCGCAAAGCCAAGGACCGGGGGGTAAAGATATTCATCTCCACAGGCCGTCCCCCGGGCATCATCACAAACCTCGGGCAAATCGAGACACTGATAGACGGCTATATCACGACCAACGGCGCCTACTGCTTCGCGGACGGCAAGACCGTGAGCCTGCACCCGATGTTGCGAAAAGATGTGGAGACCATCGTAAGCGACGGCTATGAGAACGACTACTCGACGATTGTCGTCGGAACCAAGAGCCTCGTCGTCTGCAACGACACCCCCACCCTGCGCCGCGTCTTCGTGCACGACCTGAAAGTGGAGAACATCGACTTCTCGCTCACCTATGACGACCTCACGGACGAAAACATCCTGCAGGTTACGCCGTTCGTAACCGAAGAGCAGGAGACCCGCCTCATGCCCCGGCTCGAAAGCTGCACCGCCGGAAGATGGCATCCTGAATTCATCGACATCACGGCCGGCGGCATCGACAAGGCGCAAGGGCTGCACGAGATGGCGGAATACATGGGCCTGAAAACCGAAGAAATCATGGCCTTCGGCGACGGCGGGAACGACATTCCCATTCTCAAGGCTGCCGGAACAGGGGTGGCGATGGGCAACGCGATCGGCGAAGTGAAGGCTTGCGCAGACTACATCACGACGGGCGTCGACGAGGACGGCATCCGCGACGCCCTCCGCCACTTCCGCGTTATTTAAAGTTTTTCCACCTGCAAGAGCAAAATTCGCGACAAACCGAAAAGCGGATAACAGAAAAAATAAGTCTCGATTACATCCGATTTTCAAGAAATCATTGTATATTTGCACGATGTAAAAACCACTATCGACATGCTGACAGACAAGAAACAACTCTATAAGGAAACCCGCGATTACCTCATGATAGGTGTGGCCATGGTATCGTATGCCATCGGATGGACCATTTTCCTGCTCCCCAACAATATCGGAACGGGAGGAGTGCCGGGTATATCGTCCGTCATCTTCTGGGGAACGGGCATCTCCGTACAGACCACCTACTTCGCCATAAACGCCCTGCTGCTCATCATCGCGCTGAAGATACTGGGCTGGCGGTTTTGCGTGAAGACGATTTATGCCGTGGCGGTGCTCACCCTCATCCTGCCCTTCTTCCAGAGATGGTCGACCGAACTGCACCTCCTGCGCGACCAGCCCTTCATGGCAAGCATCATCGGGGCCATCTTCACGGGCAGCGGCGTAGGCCTTGGGCTGGCCTTCAACGGGTCTACCGGCGGTACGGACATCGTGGCCGCCATCGTCAACAAATACCGCGACATCTCCCTCGGGCGCGTCATCATGCTCATCGATATCGTGATCATCACCTCTAGCTACCTTGTGCTGAAAGACTGGGAGCAAGTGATCTACGGTTATGTGGTGCTCTGGGTTACGGCTTTCTGCATTGACCAGGTAGTGAACGCGATGCGTCGCTCGGTGCAGTTCTTCATCATTTCGGAGAAATACGAGGAGATCGGGCACCATATCAATCAAGATCCGCATCGCGGCGTAACGGTGGTTCCGGCGCAGGGATTCTATTCCGGCCACGATGTGAAGATGCTTTTCATCCTTGCCAAGAAGCGTGAGAGTCAGAAGATTTTCCAGATCATCAACGACATAGACCCGCACGCTTTCGTGTCGCAGAGTGCCGTCATCGGCGTCTACGGTGAAGGTTTCGACAAGTTCAAGGTGCGTGCCAAGAGATATCAGGCCTGATGGATGACAAAGCATACCTGCAGGAACTCATCGCGCAAGGCGAGCATGAGCAGCAAGACTTCAAATACAAGGTGGACGACGCGATGAAGCTCGCCCGCTCTGTATCGGCTTTTGCCAACACAGAGGGCGGTCGGCTGCTCATCGGAGTGCGGGATAACGGTAGCCTCGCGGGAGTGAAATCGGAGGAGGAAATCTACATGGTGCACAAGGCGGCCTATGCTTGTTGCCGACCGGAGGCGGCCATCAACTTCAGGACCTATCATGTGGAAGGACGCAACATTGTGGTGGCAACCGTCCCCCGGGCGATGGGGCGCCCGGTCTGTGCCATCGACGAGGAGGGCCGCGAGACGGCTTATGTCCGCATCAGGGACGAGAACATCGTGGCTTCGCCCGTCTTCATAGAAATGTGGAAACAGGAATCAAGAGAGGAAAACATGATGCCCTACACCGATACCGAATCCCGTCTGATGGAGATGATGCGGCTGAACCCGCACCAGCCGATAGAGGTAATCTCGAAGATTGCCCACATCAAGCGATTCCTGATCATAAAGATTCTGGCACGACTGATAAGATATGACCTGGCAAGCTGGGAGTTTAACGGCGAAGACTTCCTGTTCTTCCTCAGATAACTATCGGTAAGACCGGGAACTCATGGATACAATCGGGGCGGCATCTCTTGAAAGATGCCGCCCCGAGGAGCTTATTTCCGGTTCTCTTCCGGAGCCTGCTCTATCAGGTCCATGAACTGGTCGAGCTTAGGAGTGATGATGATCTGGGTGCGGCGGTTGCGCTGCTTGCCCAGCTCCGTATCATTGCTTGCCACGGGATTGTATTCTCCACGCCCGCCCGCCGTGAGCCTTTTGGGAGCCACGCCGAAACGATTCTGAAGATACTGGACTACCGACGAGGCACGCAAGGCCGAGAGATCCCAGTTGTTGCGGATATTCTTCATCGAAGGGGAATCGGTGTTGATAGGCACATTATCCGTATTGCCCTCAATCAGGACATCATAGTCCTTATAGTCCATGATAATCTTCGCTATCTTGCCCAGTGTCTCCTCGGCTCGCTCGTTAATCTCATAGGAACCGCTCTTGTAAAGCATATTGTCGGCCAAAGAGATATAGACCACGCCTTTCAGCACCTGCACATCCACCTCTTTCATCTCTTCGCGACTCAGGGAACGGGTGAGATTATTGGTCAGAACCATGTTCAGGGAGTCTGACTTGCTCTTCACTTCTACCAGATGACGGATATATTGGTTGCTTTCGTTGATCTGATCGACGAGCTTTGAGATATTGATATTATTGTCGTTGGCGTTGCTCAGGCTCTTGTCAAGACTCCTCTGAAGGGCGGCATAGTCCTTCTTCTGCTGCTCGAGCTGGCTCTCAAGACTGCTCACACGCGCTTTGGAGGCAGCCAATTCCTCCTTCGTGTTCTGGTAGTTAGCCGTCAGCTCGCGGTTTTCGGTCTGACAGTTTTCCAGCTCCTTCTTACTGGCACAACTCGAAAAGGCGAGGGTTCCAGCCAGAAGGGTCAACATTGCGATACTCTTCTTATTTGTCATATCTTCCTGATTTTTTGGTTTTTAATCTCTATTGCAAATTTATCGATTAGACGAACAAATACCTAATTTTGTAAAACCGTTTATAGAATTTTAACCAGAAAACGGCGTTTTTCAATTATTATTAATACCTTTGCAAGACAAAACAATCTCTGGGAAATGGATAAACACAAAGTTGCAGGGCACTCTTCAGTCCTCCTTGCAAACATCATCTTCGGTGTCGGCGTGCCTGTTACGGCATGGCTGCTAACAGATTGGCTAACTCCCATGACCTACATGGCAGCCCGCTGTGTCGGCGCAGCCTTGATATTCTGGATCATCTCATTATTTCTTCCAAAAGAAAAGATAGCCGGGAAAGACCTACTTGTCATCATGGGCGGAGGACTCTTGGGGGTCGTCATCTCCCAAACACTCACGGCCTGGGCCCTCTATTACACCACGCCCGTCTATTTCTCGGTCATCGCCTCGCTCACGCCCGTGGCCACCATGCTCATGGCAGCTCTCTTCATCAGTGAGAAAATCACGATGAACAAGGCCGTAGGCGTCGCCATCGGCATCGCGGGAGCCCTGCTCGGCATCATCATCACATGGCAGTCGGGAACCGGAAAGAACGATATCCTCGGCATTTCCCTTGCCGTCCTAAGCCTGCTCTCGTGGGCAGTTTACCTTATTATAACGCGTAAGGTTTCACAGAAATACTCCGCCGTGAGCCAGATGAAGTGGATATTCCTCATCTCCACGATCGCTGTCCTGCCGTTTGCATGGCATGAATTCCCACATACGCAGCTGTTTGGCGGTGAGTGGCAGGCCGGCTCCTGGCTCGGCTGGAGCGGCATGCTGTTCATCATCGTGTTTGCCACGGTTGCCGGATACTTTGCCATTCCGTTTGCCATGCATTACCTCAAGGCCACCACGGTGAGCATTTACACCAACCTGCAGCCCATCGTCGCGTCGTTCATCGCCATCTGGATTGGCCAAGACATCTTCACCTGGGATAAACCCGTGGCACTGATTCTGGTGCTCCTAAGCGCCTATATCGTAACCAAAGAAAACCGAAATGAGCATTAAACCGTTCTCCCTATACCCCCTTCTGCTCACGGCGTCCTTACTGGTAGCCATCCCCCGTCCCGCGCCTGCCGACACCATCGAGAACGGCATATCACATCTTCTGGCCACCGAACGGAGCAGATCGCTGGACAACATCGAATATCAGCTACAATTCAACATTCCCGCCTCAAAGGCAGAGAAGGTTACAGGCAGCGCCACCCTTCGCTTCAACTTCAGCGGAAAGAGAGATTTGGTGCTCGATTTTGCGGGCGACGGCTTCGACGGTCGCTGCATGGTCAATGGCAAACAGGTAGCCGCCGAGTGGACCCACGAGCATATCATAGTTCCCAACCATCATTTGACACAGGGACCGAACGAATTATCGCTCTCGTTCGTGTCGGCCGACGCAGCCCTTAACCGGCACGACGACTACCTCTACACGCTGTTCGTACCGGCCCATGCAAGGACAGTTTTCCCCTGTCTCGACCAGCCTGACCTGAAAGCGAGATTCTTTCTTGACCTCAAACTACCGGAAGGTTGGAAACAAATCAACAGCGCCGATAGTCATCCGATACCCACTTATCTCTTCTCTTTCACGGCCGGGGAGTTCCAAGAGAGCATCGCACAAAGAGACGGGCGCACGCTCCGGGCGCTCTTTCGGGAGACCGACACTCAGAAGACTGCCCAGTTGGAGAAGGTGATCGACGAAGTGGCGCTCTCCCTCCGATGGATGGAAGAATATACGGGAACCAGTTATCCATTCGACAAATACGGCTTCGTGGTTCTCCCCGGATATCAGTTCGGGGGCATGGAGCATCCGGGAGCCATTCAGTTCACGGACCGCGAGATATTCTTAGGCAGCAACCCTACCCCCGATGAAGAGCTCGCACGGCTGCAACTGATAGCCCACGAGACTGCCCACATGTGGTTTGGCGACTTAGTTACCATGCGCTGGTTCAGCGATGTATGGACGAAAGAAGTGTTTGCCAACTTCTTTGCCGCAAAAATCAGTCGTGAACAATTCCCCGAAATCAATCATGAACTGAACTTCCTGAAGACCTATCAAGTGCGTGCCCTAAGCACCGACCGCACCGACGGGACGCACCCGATCCACCAAACACTTGCCAATCTGAAAGATGCAGGCCTGCTCTATGGCAACATCATCTACCAAAAGGCACCGGTAATGATGCGAAAGCTGGAGGAGCAGACCGGAGAAAAGCGACTTCGCAGCGCCACAAAAAGATATTTGCGACAGTTCTCTTATGGCAACGCGACATGGGATAACCTGATAGACATCCTGCAATCAGAGGCCCCAGAATCAGGTATCAAGGAGTGGTCGGAGGTCTGGGTGGAACAGAAAGGACTTCCCTTGATCCACACGCAGTATGCCGACGGCCGGCTCATCATTACCCAGCAAGACCCCTGGGGGCGTGGCCTGGTCTGGAAACAGAAATTCAAGACAGGACTTGTTGATGTCCACAGCGATTCTATCAAGAGCGTCGAGGTCGACATGCAACAGGCACAAGTGCAGATTCCGATCGCTGAAAAACCCTATGCCATCATCCCTAACTACGACGGCAGCGGATATGGACGCTTTGTTGCCGACAGCCTGAGCTGTGCCGTCATGGAGTACGCGTGGCGCACCATGCCCAACGAACTCAACCGATTTGCGGCCATCACGACGCTCTACGAGAACTATTTGATGAACCGCATCAAGCCCGGGGCGTACATGAATGCGATGAATACCTTCCTCATGAACGAGGAGAATCCGCTCATAGCCTCCACCCTGTGCGACTGTCTGCTAAGTGCTTACGGGGAGTTGGATACCGAAAGCAAGAAATATTTTGAATATTATTTACTCAATGACGCGCAAAAGCACCCCGAGAAAAGTATTAGACAAAAATTGTTCAGATCTATTTCGCAAAACTGCCTGTCAGCTTCCGCCATTGAATTCGTATATTATAAATGGAAATCTCACCGTGATTCGCTGCTCACGGAGCAAGATTTTACGGACATGGCATACCACCTTGCCATTATGAAACCCGCTCAATGGCAGGAAATATTACAAACGCAACGCGCCCGACTGACAAATATCGACGAACAGAGAGCTTTCGATTACATTTCAAGAGCCTGTAACCCCGACAAGGATATCCAGCAGAAACTTTTCGAGAGTTTGATGGACAGGGAAAACCGCAGCGTAGAGCCCTGGACCGCCAAGATGCTGGCGCTGCTGAACACCGGAGCCCGTGAGCCACAGAACAACCGCTTCATCCATCCAGGCTTGAATGCCCTGCAGGAAATCCAGCGCACGGGCGACATCTTCTTTCCCAGCAACTGGCTCAACGCCCTGCTGGGCGGACATAGCAGCTATGAGGCCAAAGCCATCGTGAGATACTGGATCAAGACGCATCCTGACTATCCGGAACCCCTGATGAACAAGGTAAAGCAGAGTGCTTATCACCTGCTCCGCAACCTGCAATAACACCGAAAGAGAAATGAAGCGAGCCCCCATACAAATTCCCTATGCCACCAACCGCGTGTTGCTACACACCTGCTGTGCGCCTTGCTCCTCGGCCATCATCGAATGGATGATGCAAAACGGCATCACCCCCACCATTTATTATTATAACCCCAACATCTATCCAGAACACGAATACGAGGTGCGCAAGCAGGAATGCATGCGCTATGCCAAAGCCTTGGGACTGCAGCAGGTAGACGCGGAATACGACCATGCCGACTGGAAATGCGGCGTCAAGGGGCTGGAGAAGGAGCCCGAGCGGGGCCTACGATGCCTGGAATGCTTCAAGATGCGCCTGTTGCATGCCGCCCGGTACGCCCAGGCGAACGGATACAAGGTGCTCACCACCACCCTCGCCTCCTCCCGATGGAAGAGCCTGGAGCAAATCAACGAGGCCGGCGAGTGGGCCTGTGCCCAGACCGGCGTCATCTGGTGGGGACAGAACTGGCGCGTAGGCGGCCTGCAGGAACGGCGCAACGCCCTGCTCAAGGAGAATAATTTCTACAACCAGACCTACTGCGGCTGCGAGTTCTCGATAAGACAGAAAGACGAAGACACAACCCCCTGAAAACCAGCCACATACCGCAAGCTTTGTAAAAGGCCGTTAAAAGCTCGCCTTTTAGCCGTTAGAAGGAGAGCTTTTAGCCGTTAGAAGCCGGGCTTTTAGCCGCCTTTTACTTTTCTCTTCTTTGTTTGGTTAATGAGTCAGAAATATTCTCCTGCCTGCTTTTTGTCCAAGATTATAGCTCTTAAGGCTGTCCCGGCAGCTAACCCTATAAGTTAAAAACCCTCGCTATCACGAAAAAAACGACAAAAATATTTTGTTTTGTCAAATAGAAAACATAACTTTGCCGCGACCATTATTATCCTACTTGTTATGTTATCTACTAAAAAACTTTTTTATTATCAGCTCTCAGTCTCATTGCTTTTACATCTTGCAATGTAGAAGAAGACCTGTTCTTGTCCCAGAAATCCACGATGGAGGTTAACCCAAACACGGCTTTAAAACGGGTCAGACATTATTATAGCCACACCAAAAACAGTTGTGCTTATCTTTCTGCAAGAAACTATACTCCTACAGATTTAAAGATTATATCTTCACGCATATACCGCATTAATGGAAACCTCATTGTCCAAACACCTGTCATCAAGCTTCTCGCGGACTCTCTTTCTACCGTTGACAGTTTGAAAACAGAACCCGTCAGGACATATGCCTTTACCTTCATGAATCCCTTATATGAAATCCGGAAGATTCTGTTTTTAGAAAGCAAGCCCGAGAAAAACTACTTTGAAGCAAATCGAAATAAGATATTCTATGACGACTTTGTTGGAGATGATAATTATTACGATGAATTAAACCGCTTCTTAGGGAAAGTGGAGAAGACGGGACTCATAAAGAATCTGAAGAAGAAAGCAACAAGATCGCTTTCCGATACAAACTGGATTGACGAAGTGGTCGTTACTCCCAAAGACTCTATCACCTTCCCGGACTTCCCAGAAAATACTCCTGAAACTGAAGACTGGCCGTATGATTATAATGACACTACGGAAATAGATAGCACCGATACAGAGCCTATCACGGGCGACGGAACCCCCACCTATCCTTCCAACCTAAACGGACCTCAATACGAAAACAATCAACGGGGATTGGGAAAAGCCAGAAGTGCCGCAAGAATTGCGACGCAAAATGCTCACTCCCATTACAGCAAATCGACCTGTGGGCACTGTGCTCGATATGTGAGAAGAGCTTTGCAGAAGGCAGGATTTAAACTACGCTCTTATCCAGAAGGCAATGAAAATGGCCATATTGACATCTGGAATGGACAGAATTGGGTATCTGACTATATTGAGAAACATGCATATGTAAACGACAAATACGAAAAAACAAATTATAAAATATATCGACCCACAAACTAAATCAAATAATATATGAAAAAGTTAAGTATTTATCTGACAACAGCCATTTTGCTCGCATTTGGAGGTGCCTTCATGAATATCGTAAAGGCTGGCAATCCGGTAAATCCCCATGAGGCTTATATCCGCAATTTCTATGCGGAATACAAGAGAGCACTTGATAAAGAAAAGGCTCAACCACTTTTAGAAGGACAATGCCCTTACGAAAAGAGTTTTAGCATAATAAAAAAGTATTGCACTAAAAATTTCTATGATGCCATGTTGCAAGAGCAAAGAGAAGGAGATGGCTACGACTTCGTTACTGACAACTTAGGGCTTGATGAAAATTCCCTGTCAACAATGAAGATTACTTATATTAATAAAGATTGTTCTCGGATAAACTATAAAGTTTGTATGAAATACCCTTATTCAAATCAAAGCAAAATTTATACTGTTAACCTGGAAATCATCTTCGTCGGAGACAAAATAAAAGACATACGCATTCCAGATGACGAGTAAGTGTACAGTAGTCCGCAAAAGACAAGGGAACCGATCTCTGCAAAAAGGCTGACATAGGGCTTTCCTGCTTTTCCGAGCAAACTATTGAGACCAAAGGCCATACATAATAAAATCATGGCAGGGAGAATAAAGCTTAGCATATAAAATATACTTCCACAGCTTCATCTCCCTGCCATTTTTCTCCTTGAATCTAATATTTCCACTCCTAAGACATGAAAAATAATATCGGTAGAGACCGACGGAATCCAAAGAATATATGTATCTTTGCATCCAGTAAACTCACCTTATTGTAGTATAATTAATATGATTCTTTTCTTCAAGACCCAGAAAGAGCATGTGATTGCGACGCAAATTGACCATCATCCCAATCCCGATGAAATCAGCGAACTTAGTTGGCTCTACGGCGAGGCAACTCCTTTAGACGCCAAGGAACTGAAGGGCTACTATGTAGGCCCCCGCCGCGAGATGATCACCCCATGGAGCACGAATGCCGTTGAGATTACCCAGAATATGAGTCTTAGCGGCATTTCGCGTATTGAGGAATACTTTCCCGTAAGTTCGAAGGATGCCGAGCACGACCCGATGCTGCAGCGCATGTACGACGGTCTGAACCAAGATATCTTCACCGTAAACCACGCTCCAGAGCCTGTCAGGCATGTGGAGGACATCGAGAAATACAACGAAGAAGAGGGGCTGGCCCTCTCCCCCGAGGAGATAGAATACCTGCACGAGATAGAAAAGCAAAACGGACGGCCGCTGACCGACTCCGAAATCTTCGGATTCGCCCAGATCAACTCGGAACATTGCCGCCACAAGATATTCGGAGGAACCTTCATCATCGACGGAAAGGAGATGAAATCGAGCCTCTTCAGCCTCATCAAGAAGACCACGAAGGAGCATCCGGGCAATATCTTGTCGGCCTACAAGGACAATGTAGCCTTTGCCCAGGGCCCCGTGATTGAGCAATTCGCCCCCAAGGATCAGTCTACGAGCGACTATTTTCAGGTAGAAGACATCGAAAGCGTCATCTCCCTGAAGGCCGAGACGCACAATTTCCCCACCACGGTGGAACCTTTCAACGGAGCCGCTACCGGCACGGGAGGCGAGATCAGAGACCGCATGGGCGGAGGAACAGGCTCCTGGCCTATTGCCGGAACGGCCGTCTACATGACCGCCTACCCCCGCCTGAAAGACGACGAGGGAAAGGCCGACGCGCAGCGCGACTGGGAAGACATTCTCCCCGTGCGCAAATGGCTCTACCAGACGCCGGAACAAATTCTCATCAAGGCCTCGAACGGAGCCTCCGACTTCGGCAACAAGTTCGGCCAACCGCTGATTGCCGGCTCGCTGCTCACCTTCGAACATCAGGAAGGCGACCAGAAACTCGGCTACGACAAGGTGATCATGCTTGCCGGAGGCGTGGGCTACGGCAAGAAGCGCGACTGCCTGAAGAAAGAGCCGCAGAAGGGAAACAAGGTGGTGGTGGTAGGCGGCGACAACTATCGCATCGGCCTCGGAGGCGGCTCGGTCTCCTCGGTGGACACCGGCCGATACTCCAACGGCATTGAGCTGAATGCCATCCAGCGTGCCAACCCCGAAATGCAGAAGCGTGCCTACAACCTTGTCCGGGCGCTCGTAGAGGAAGACAACAACCCTGTTGTCAGCATTCACGACCACGGTTCGGCAGGACACCTGAACTGTCTGTCGGAACTTGTGGAAGACTGCGGCGGCAAGATAGATATGACCAAGCTGCCGATTGGCGACAAAACGCTTAGCGCCAAAGAGATCATCGCCAATGAGTCGCAGGAGCGCATGGGGCTGCTGATAGACGAGAAGCACCTCGACCATGTGAAAAAGATTGCCGAACGCGAGCGTGCGCCGATGTATGTGGTCGGCGAAACCACAGGCGACGCCCATTTCTCTTTCATGCTGGGCGACGGCACGAAACCGTTCGACCTTGATGTGGCTCAGATGTTCGGACACTCTCCGAAAACCGTCATGACCGACGAGACCGTGCTTCGGCACTATGAAGGTGCCACCTATTCTGCCGACCGAATCGACGAATATCTCAACCGCGTGCTTCAGATGGAGGCCGTGGCGTGCAAGGATTGGCTGACGAACAAGGTCGACCGCTCCGTAACGGGCAAGATTGCGCATCAGCAATGCCAAGGAGAAATACAGCTTCCGCTGTCTGACTGTGGCGTCGTGGCCCTCGACTACCGTGGCCGCAAGGGTATCGCGACGGCCCTTGGGCACGCTCCTCAGGCGGGCTTGGCCTCTCCGGAGGCCGGCTCGGTGCTGTCGGTGGCAGAGTCGCTCACCAACATCGTGTGGGCTCCCTTGGCCGGCGGTCTGCAGGGAGTCAGTCTCTCGGCCAACTGGATGTGGCCTTGCCGCTCGCAGAAAGGCGAGGATGCCCGTCTGTATGCTGCCGTCCAGGCTCTTTCCGACTTCTGCTGCGACCTCCATGTGAATGTCCCGACGGGCAAGGACAGCCTTTCCCTGAGCCAACAATATCCCGACGGCGAGAAGGTTATCTCGCCGGGAACAGTCATCGTAACCTCCGGCGGCGAGGTTTCCGATATCCGCAAGGTGGTCTCCCCGGTATTGGTGAACGACAAGCACTCCTCTCTTTACCACATAGACTTCAGTTTCCAGCAGGCAAAACTGGGTGGGAGTGCCTTCGCGCAGAGCCTCGGCAAGGTGGGAGAGGATGTTCCCTACGGCGACTATAACGACAATCAACTGATGTATGCCGACTATTTCTGTGTCTGCTTCAATGCCATTCAGGAACTTATCCATAAGGGGTGGATTCTCTCCGGACATGACATCAGCGCGGGCGGACTGATTACCACCCTCCTCGAGATGACCTTCGCCAACACGAGAGGCGGTCTGCACATCAACCTGCACGGCCTGGCCGACACGGATATCATAAGAACGCTCTTCGCTGAAAACCCCGGAGTGGTCATTCAGGTGAGCGACGAGCACAAGCAGGAGCTACGCGCCTATCTCGAGGACAGCGGCATCGGCTACGCCAAGATCGGCTATCCCACGCCCGGGGAACGCACGCTCGTCATCAAGAAAGACGATTATGAGCACACCTTCGACATCGACACGCTTCGCGACACATGGTATAAGACGAGCTATCTGCTCGATCGCAGGCAGAGCCTGAACGGCATGGCCAAGGAGCGCTACCGGCATTATAAAGGGCAGCCGATAGAAATGAAGTTCAACGCCGGCTTCACCGGCAAGCTCGCCCAATATGGCCTGAGTGCCGACCGGCGACAACCGTCGGGCGTCAAGGCCGCCATTCTCCGTGAGAAAGGCACCAACGGCGAGCGCGAGATGGCCTATTCCCTATATCTCGCAGGCTTCGATGTGAAGGATGTTACCATGACCGATCTCATCAGCGGACGGGAAACACTGGAAGACATCCATATGATTGTCTTCTGCGGAGGATTCTCCAACTCCGATGTCTTGGGGTCGGCAAAGGGATGGGCAGGAGCCTTCCTCTATAATCCGAAGGCCAAGGAGGCGCTCGAAAAGTTCTATGCCCGCAAGGATACGCTCAGCCTCGGCATCTGCAACGGATGCCAGCTCATGGCCGAACTGAATCTCATCAATCCTGAGCACAGGCATCGCGCTCGCCTCGTTCACAACACTTCCCATAAGTTCGAGAGTGCTTTCCTGGGGCTCAGCATCCCTCAGAACGACAGCGTCATGCTGGGTTCGCTGAGCGGAAGCAAGCTGGGCATATGGGTTGCTCACGGCGAGGGTAAGTTCGAATTGCCGGAACCGGAGGAGAACTACAACATCATTGCCAAGTACAACTATGCCGAATATCCGGGTAATCCGAACGGTTCCGACTATCAGGTGGCGGGCATCTGTTCGGCCGACGGCCGTCATCTTGCCATGATGCCCCATCTGGAACGCGCCATCTTCACATGGCAACAGGCCTGGTATCCCCGCAACCACAAGGACGAGGAGATAACGCCGTGGATGGAAGCCTTTGTCAATGCGAGGAAGTGGATAGAGGAAAAGCGATAAAGCACGCATCCCGCTGTTCCCTCCGGAAATGGAAATGGGACAGACGGGCAAGGCATACTTATACAACACAACAAAGAACGGATGGAAGAGTTAATCAACGGCACAGAAAAAAGAACGGACGATATTCCTTCCCTAAAACAGACCGAAATACCATTTTCCGCTGCTGCGGAGAAAGCAGACAACGGTCGACTGGCGAACTATTGGGCCTTCTTCAAGACCTTTTTCAAGATCGGCACCTTCACCTTGGGTGGCGGATATGCCATGATTCCCATCATTGAGAGCGAGGTCGTAGACAAGAGACGCTGGATTGAAAAGGATGAGTTTCTCGACCTGATTGCCATCGCCCAGAGTTGTCCGGGCGTTTTCGCCATCAACATCAGCGTGTTTATCGGCTACAAGCTCCGCAAGCTGAGGGGTGCTCTCTGCACCGCCTTAGGCACGGCACTACCCTCTTTTCTGATTATCCTGCTCATCGCCATGTTCTTCCATGAATTCATGGAGTATGCCTGGGTGGAGTCTATGTTCAGGGGAATACGCCCTGCCGTGGTGGCTCTGATTGCCGTTCCCACCTTCAATCTCGCAAAAGACGCGAAGATCAACCTCGTGAACTGCTGGATTCCCATAGGCAGCGCCCTGCTCATCTGGGCACTCGGAGTGAACCCCATCTATATCATCATCGCCGCAGGAGTTGGCGGTTATCTCTACGGAGCCTTCCTAAAACCGACTGAATAATGATTTACCTTTACCTCTTCATCACATTTTTCGAGATAGGCCTGTTCGGTTTCGGGGGAGGCTATGGCATGCTGTCGCTCATCCAGACGGAGACGGTGATACACCATCATTGGCTCACGAGTGCGGAGTTTACCAACATCGTGGCCATCAGCCAGATGACCCCGGGACCCATCGGAATCAACTCTGCCACCTATTGCGGCTATACGGCCGTGCGCAATGCGGGGTTCGGCAACCTCATGGGAATAGCCGGAAGCGCCACGGCCACATTCGCCCTTGTGCTTCCCTCCTTCATCCTGATGATCCTGATAAGCAAGATGTTCATGAAATACATGGATACGCCTGCCGTACAGAGCGTCTTCACAGGACTCCGACCGGCCGTCGTAGGTCTTCTGGCGGCGGCAACCCTTCTGCTCTGCAATGAGGAAAACTTCAGCTCGCCGATATCCAATCCGTGGCAGTTCTGGATCAGCGTCGCCCTTTTCATCGCCACTTTCGTAGGCACGAAATATGTAAAAGTAAACCCCATCCACATGATTTGCTGGGCTGCCTTTGCCGGATTACTCCTATTATATTAATGGGAAGGCGGCATGAAGGCGGGCATGGGGTCATCCGCAGACCGGAGGGACACGGCAGAAAGAAAGAAGCGGGGCGACAATAATGTCGCCCCGCTTCCCTATATAAGATATCCCTTAGATTTCCACACTTAGGCCTGCATACCATGTCGCGCCATATACCGGGGCATACATGAAGGCTGCGTTATCAATGTGTTTCTCGTCCTGAAGGTAGCTGAAGATGTTCTTACCCCCGCAATAGACGGTAAACCCGCCGAATCTCTTGGCCACGCGGGCATTGAAAAGCATGAAAGTGTTGGTCTCTTTTATCTTCACCGCCACCTCGTCATCTTTCATATAATCGATATACATCTTGCCCTGCAAAGAGCCCGTGAGGCTGAAGGTCCAAGTACCGGGCGTGTATTCAAGGCTCAGATCGCCCGTCATAGCCGGAAAGCGAGATATGTTCTTGCTGGCCTTGGCATACTCCGTGCCGGCCCAGTCCGCACGCTCGTGCTTGAATTTGCCCTGATTGAAAGTCCAGTTCAGCCCTGTCTTGAGATCCTTAAGCGGATTCCACTTCACGCCGAGCTCCACTCCCTGCACATAAGCGTCGTCAATGTTCTCCCACTGATAGGTATATCCCAGCTTCTTCACTTCTGCGCTGGCCGGACGGAACTCAATCTTATCCCTCAAGTCGGTGCGGAAAAGGTTGACGCTCAGCTGCACCTTGGAACCGTAGTAGTCGGCCGAAAGATTGTAGCTCATAGAGTGCTCACCCTTCAGATTAGACGACTTCCACACACGGGGAGAGCCGCTGCACAGGTGCAAGTCCTCCGAAAAGCCATAAGGAGCACGGAATCCGGTACCGAAATTGGCACGCAACACAAACGAGGGGGTAAGCTCATACTTCAGCGCAAGGCGCGGATTGAAGGAGGTCTCATGGAAGCTGGTCTTGGGGAAGGTGCCGTCATACACTTTCTCACTCGACTCGTATTCCTCGCCGGAGTGGTGGCTGTCGAGGCGCAGGCCGGGCACCAGGGAGAGATTGGGCAATATGTTCCATTCGTCCTGCAGGAAGAAGCCGAACTCGTTGGCATGTTTCTTTCCGACAGAGGTATAGGCCGTTCCGTTGAGCGGGTCGTCCTCGTCGTTGATGCAGTAGAGACCGGTCTCGCGCAGACGGGTGAAATATCCCTGCACACCTGCCAGTAAGGTGTGGTCGCCGAGGCGTGAGGTGAAGGTGATTGACGGTGTCAGCGTGTTTTCCTTTGCTATATAGGGGCGCATGTCGTCCACTTTAGGCTTCTGATTTCCATGCGATTCCATATAGTCTCCCAAGAAAGTGTCGTTGGTGGCGTTGCGCTTGTGATGCACATAAGCCGCCGCAAGGTTCAGCTCCGACTTCTTCCCGATGGGCAGCTTATAGCTCATGTCGGCCGACAGACGGTTGGTCTTGATGTTTTCCGTGCCCTCGGAGAAGGGATTGCGGAACTGGTCGTCGACGAGCGTACCGCCCGCCCGCTGCTCTTCCATCACCTTTCCGCGCAGCACGAGCTTGTCGTTCTTGGCAAAGGGATTGAAGAAATACACGCCGAAACCCACATTCGTGAGGGTGGCCTCCACCTTGTCCGACACGCCGTCTTTCTTCTTCACCTGGTCGCGGGTCTCGCCTTCGCCCGTATCGTCGACGGCATTACTCTCCGTGCGTTGCGCGAAGAAGTTCAGTCCGATGTCGTTCTTGCGTATCGAGGCAGAGGCATTCAGGTTCTTATATCCCCAGTTTCCGAATTGCAAGTCGGCCTTTACCTCCGGCTCAAACGACGGCTCCTTGGAGATGATGTTGATGGCTCCGGCCACGGCACTGCTGCCATAGAGAGCCGAGCCCGCACCCTTCACGATCTCCAGGCGGTCGACATCGTTGGTCCCCAATTGCTGCAGACCGTAGACCCCGGCCAAGCCCGAATAGACAGGCTCACCGTCTATCAATACCTGCGTATGCTCCGCGCCGAGGCCCTGCATGCGCACCATGGAGAAGTTGCAGAACTGACACTGCTGCTCCACGCGGATGCCCGGCACTCCCTCGAGTGCCTCATAGAGGTTCTTGGCATTCTTGTTTGTGATGGCTTTTGAGGTCAACACCTCCGTGCGGATGGGCACATCCTTCAGATAGTGCTGGGTTCTCGTTCCCGTTACCACCACCTGATTCAACTCCTGTTCGTCCTCGTCCAACTGGAAATAGACCTCCGAGCCCTTGCCGTGCTGCATCATCACCTCGCGCTCCTCGCTCTCATAGCCCATGCAGCTGGCCACGACGGTCTGCTTGCCCAGTGGCAGGTTCGACATCTGGAAGTGGCCCGTCTTGTCGCACATGGCCGTCAACTTGGTTCCTTTTACCTGAATCTTTGCATAAGGAATATGTTTTCCCGTTACCTTGCTCTTCACATCACCAAACAACATGGCATCGGTTTCCTGAGCCATGGCCGTCATGGTAACGAGAAGAGTCATAATTACACACAGTGATTTTCTCGTCATTTCACTTAGTGTTTAAAAGTTTTAATATTTCTGAATTTAATTACCAAATGCAAAACTACAACCTTTTCCCAGACCTCACAATACCTACTTTTAGGTATTTCCCGCATTTTTTTCGACCCCGGAAACTTGTCTTCCCGACAACGGAGGCAGCAAAGGGACAGAAAGGAAAACTGCTCCGCTTTTTACATGGGCGGCAAGTCTCCTGACGAAATCGGCGAAATTGTCGGACGAAATCGGCGATCTTGTCTTACGATTTCGCCGATTTCGTAACACGGGAAGCCGCTTCCGGCGGCACGGAACCAGAGGAACGCCAAGACACGAACCGACAGACATCTGAAAAACGGGATGCCGGAACCTCCTCATTCCGACATCCCATTTCATATAACTACCCGCCAAACAGCTAAAACTCAACAATCAGCGTCTGCCGCGGCGACAGGCTAAAGTCGGCCCCGAGATCCACCTCGCGCCCCGTGATGACATCCACCGCCTTGCGTGCCGCCCCTATGACCTCGGCATAACGCTTCGCCTCAAAGACGGCGTTACGGGTCGTCCCGTTGAGAATCGTCAGCAATGTCCTGCCCTCGTATTGGCGGGCGATGACATAGACTCCCTTCCACGGAACGAACTGCGTCTGCCGTCCCTTGGATATCAATTCGTTGCCCTGCCGCCAATGGAGCAGCCTGCTCAGCCATGAGAACATGGCGCTTTCGGCCTTCGAGCGTCCCCGCGGAGCGAAGCAATCGTGCCGGTCGCCGGGAAATCCTCCCGGAAAGTCCTTGCGCACATTGCCGTCGGTAACCTCCTTGGTGCCGTTCATCAGCACCTCCGTGCCATAGTAGAGCTGCGGGATGCGATTGACGGTGAGCAAGAGGGCATAGGCCTGCTTCAGGGCAAGCGTATCCCCGCCGTTGCCGAGGAAGCGGTCAGTATCATGGTTCTCGATGAAGGCCATCACGCTCGACGGATCGGCATAGACATAATCATAGCAAAGCACATTGTAGATGCGGTTCAGGCCGTTCCACCAAGCGTCGGTCTCCTCGTCCTTGGCCTTGTTCAGGCGATCGTAGAAGGCAAAGTCCATCACGGTCTTCAGATAGGAATCCTGCCGGGTGAGCTTGCTGCCCCTTTGCCATGCGGCGGGATAGGCGGGCTCGGTAACCCATGTCTCGCCCACGGTGTTGAAGTGAGGATACTCCCTGTCGAGCGCCTCCATCCACTGCGCCATGGCCGTGCGGTCGGCATAGGGATAGGTGTCCATGCGGATGCCGTCGATGCCCACGGTCTCTATCCACCACTCCGAGTTCTGGATGAGATATCTGATGACATGGGGATTCCGCTGGTTGAGGTCGGGCATGGAGGGCACGAACCATCCGTCTACGGTCTCCCTGAGGTCGACTTTGGATGCATAAGGATCAAGCACGGGCGTCAGCTTATAGGAAGTCTGGAGGTATTTGGAGGTCTTGGCCGACGCTCCGCTCGCCATCCCCGTGTTGCGATCCAAGCCGCTGTCGGTGGCATCCCGCACTTCCGAGAGCCATTCCGGGGTGTTGAACCAGTCTTTTGACGGCATGTCCTTCACCCACGGATGCTCGAAGCCGCAGTGGTTGAAGATCATGTCCATGACCACCTTCAGGCCCCTCGCATGCGCCTCCCTGACGAGGCGGGCATACTCCTCATTGGTACCGAAACGCGGGTCTACGCGATAGTAATCGGTAGTGGCATAGCCGTGATAGGTGGAGTAACCGTTGGCATCGGGCGAATTGTTCTCCAGCACCGGGGTAAGCCACAAGGCCGTAACGCCCAGCTCATTGAAGTAGTCCAGATGCCGGCAGATGCCCTCCAGGTCGCCTCCATGGCGGAGAGAGGGCTGTGTGCGGTCGCAGACATAGGCATTCATGCCCTTGAGCTGGTCGTTCCGGGGATTTCCGTTGGCAAAGCGGTCGGGCATCAGCATATAGAGCACATCGGCATTGTCGAAGCCCTTGCGCTCCTCGCCGGCCATCTCGCGCCGGCGCAGCTCATACTTCACCCTGGCTTCCCTGCCCCCGTTCTTGAAGCAGAGCGTCATCGTGCCGGGCTGCGCCCCCTGCAGATTGAGGTAGACCAAGAGATAGTTCGGCGAGTCGAGGCGCACGAGCGAGTCGACCCGGACACCCGGATAGGACACCTCTACATCGGCCGTGCGGATGCCCTTGCCATAGACCATCAACTGCAACGAGGCATCTTTCATGCCCGCATACCAGTCGGCGGGTTCCACGCAGCTGACCTTCACCTGCGCACTTGCCGGCACCACGCTCAGAAACAAACTGAATATCAGGATTATATTTCTCATATTAACTATGTATGATCAATGCTGACTGCGGGTCTACTACTACCTTTCCGCCCTCTGTCTTCTCGCTGCCGCCCTCGTCGATTACACCGTCGCAGCAGACTACCGTATAGCTGCCTTCCGGCACGGAAACCTCACGAGGTTCCTTGGAGGAATTCAGGATGACCACGATGCGGTCCCAGCTGTCGCCCACCTCCCTGCCGTCGATATAGAAACCGACCAGACAAGGCTCCGTGGGGAGGAAATGAAGATGGCGGCGCACCTTTTCGGCGTCGCCCATGCGGAAGGCCGGATGGTTCTTGCGCAGCCGGATGAGGTTCTTGTAATAGGCAAAGACCTGCGGATAACGGGTAAGGTTCTGCCAGTCCAGACGATTGATCTCATCCGGAGAGTTGTAGCTGTTGTGCACGCCCTTCTTGTCGCGGAGCATCTCTTCGCCCGCCAAGAGGAAGGACACACCCTGTGAAGTGAAGACGGCGGTCTGGGCAAGCAGGTCGAGGCGAATCAGCTCCTCGGTCGTAATCTGCGGCATTTCGGCCCGCAAACGGTCTACCAGACACATGTCGTCGTGGCAGCTCACATAGCTGACCATCTGCGACGGCTCGGCAGCCCACGGCTTCTTGGAGTAGTTCACCTTATTATAATCTATCTGGGGATGGGCTATCATGCCCGCGATACCTGCCTTCAGGCTCTCCTCCTCGCCGGCGATGCCCGCAAGAAACGCCCCCTTCCTGTCGTCGGAGAACGGACCGCGGAGGGCATCGCGAATGTCGTCGCTGAAGGCGGCGATGCGGGGCATCCGGCTGATATTGGCCTTCAGGGCAAGCTCCTCGGCAGGATGGGCGCAACTGCCCGCGCTCCATCCCTCGCCATAGATGAATATCGAGGGGTCTATGCGGTCGGCCTCGGCACGGATCTGGTTCATCGTCTCGATATCGTGCACGCCCATCAAGTCGAAACGGAAGCCGTCGATATGGTATTCCGTGGCCCAGTATTTCACCGATTCTATCATGAACCGGCGCATCATGGGCTGCTCTGAGGCCGTCTCATTGCCGCAGCCCGACCCGTCGGAGTAGGTTCCCGTATTTTCTTTCGGACCATAGTTTATCAGCCCCGCACGGCCCACCACCCTTTCAGGGCCGTCGCCCCTGTCGGTCTTACGATAGAAATAGTCGGGATAGGTGCGCTGGAAATTGCTGTGGGCAATGTCGTAAGTGTGGTTGTAAACCACATCGAGGATGACCCGGATGCCTGCTTTGTGAAGAGCCTGCACCATCTGCTTGAACTCCCGGATGCGCACGAGGGGATCGTAGGGGTCGGTGCTGTAGGAGCCCTCGGGCACATTATAGTTGACGGGGTCGTACCCCCAGTTGTATTGAGGCTGGTCGAGACGCGTCTCATCAATCGACCCGAAGTCGTAAGACGGCAGGATATGTACGGCGTTCACGCCCAGATTCCGCAGATGGGCAATGGCCTTCGGCTCGGTAAGCGCAAGAAACTTGCCCTTGTGGACGATGCCCGACGAGGCGTCAATGGAAAAGTCTCGGTGGTGCATCTCATAGATGACGAGGTCGGAGGGCGACTTCAGCTCCGGCCGCCGGTCGTTTTCCCAACCTTCGGGATTGGTCTCTGCCAGGTCGATAATGGCTCCGCGGTTGCCGTTCACGCCCACCGCCTTGGCAAAGACACCGGGTGTTTCACCGAAATAAGTCTTGTAGGTGAAGGGTATCGGCACGCAAGCCATGCCCACCCGGGTATGGTCGGCCACATTGAAACTATAGTATTTTCCCTTCAGGTCACCTTTCACCACGGCCTGCCAGACATCGCCTCCCACATGTTTCATCTTATAGGAACGGTATTCATTAAGGGCGGCATAGACACCGAGGCTGTCTTTCTTCAGGTAGTTTTCCCACGGAAGCGGCGCGTCCTTGTCGTAGACCGTAAGCCTCACGCGCTTCATCGTCCGCGGCGCGAACAGGCGGAAAGTGGTCTCCGAAGGGGTGTAAGCCACCTCGTTGAAGTCGAAACCGCTCTTTTGTGCGGCAATATCCAGCATGTAAAAGCCCAATATAAACGCAAATAATAGTCTTTTTGTATCCATAAGCCGTATTGGGCAGGTGTCCCGCTGACGGCACACCCGCCACCAATGATTATTGTGCAATGAGCGAAACGGCAAAGCCTCCGCCCGGCGCCTCTGTCAATTTCAAGACATCGCCCTTCTTCACCGTGCGCTTGGTAACCGTATAAGCCTTGGGATTTTTCTCGTAGTGAGCACCCTTGGCATCCGCATAAATGGTGCAGGCATACTTGCGCCCCTTGTCGAGGAAGTCGAGTCTGACGATTGACCTGTGTCCGTTTTCATCGCATTTTCCTCCTATAAACCAGTTGTCGGTGCCCTTTGCCTTGCGGGCCACGGTGATGTAATCGGCCGGCTCTGCTTCCAGATACCTGGAGTCTTCCCAGTCAACGGCCACATCCTTAATGAACTGGAAGGCATCGTTATACTTCGCGTAGTTCTCCGGAAGGTCGGCTGCCATCTGAAGAGGACTGTACATTACTAAATAAAGAGCCAGCTGTCCGACCAAGGTGGTGTGCACATAGCTCGTATTGTCAGACCATGTCTTGAGCTGCGTCTCCAATATACCGGGCGTATAGTCCATAGGTCCGCCCTGAAGGCGAGTGAACGGCAGGATCACGGTATGGTCCGGCCGGTTCCCTCCGAAGGCCTCATATTCGCCCCCACGGGCACTCTCGTTGCCCACGAGATTCGGCCATGTGCGGCACAAGCCCGTAGGCCGGACCGCCTCGTGGGCATTCACCATGATGTGATGCTTGGCCGCCTGTTCCACCACATACTGATAATGATTGTTCATCGACTGGCTGAAATGGTGGTCGCCACGAGGAATTATATCCCCCACATAGCCTGTCTTGACGGCATCATAGCCGTATTGGTTCATCAGGTTAAGGGCTGCCCCCAGGTACCGCTCATAGTTAATGGTGCTTGAGGAAGTCTCGTTGTGCATCAGGAGTTTTACCCCTTTGGAGTGAGCGTAGTCGTTCAAATACCTGATGTCGAAGTCCGGATAGGGGGTAACGAAGTCGAAGACATCCTGCTTCCAGCAGCCAGCCCAGTCTTCCCAGCCGACATTCCAGCCTTCCACGAGCACTTCGGAGAGGCCGTTCGCGGCAGCAAAGTCGATATATTTCTTTACATTCGCCGTCGTTGCGCCATGCCGCCCGTTAGGCCTTGCCTTGGCCCAGTCGACCTCGTCCAGCTTCACGGAGGGGAACTCGTCGGTATATCTCCATGAGCTTTTACCCACTATCATCTCCCACCACACGCCGCAATACTTCACGGGGTGAATCCAACTGGTGTCCTCAATCTTACATGGCTCGTTAAGGTTCAGTATCAGATTAGAGGACAGCATGTCGCGGGCATCATCACTGACCATCACCGTGCGCCAAGGCGTTGCGCACGGAGTCTGGAGACAACCCTTAAGACCTGTCGCGTCGGGAGTAAGCCAACTCTCAAAGACCATGTTCTTATCGTCGAGGTTGAGGTGCATGGTGGCATAGTTGACGCAGGCCGCCTCGTGAATGTTGATATAGAGCCCGTCGTCCGAGCGCATCTGTAGAGAGGTCTGAACACCCGTCGGAGAGAAGACCGAAACCGACGAGTTGCTCCAGTTTACGGCCTCGTTGAAACGGGCGCGGATGCCGGACAGCTTTGTCTCCTGCGTCTCCTGCTCCTGCGTGTCGTAGTCGCCGGGCAACCACCATGCCGTGTGGTCGCCCGCCATGGCAAACTGCGTATGCTCTTCCTTGATGATGAAATAGTTCAGGGACGCCTGCTGCGGAAACTCGTAGCGCAGTCCCATGCCGTCGTCGTAGACGCGGAAACGGATGATCATACTGCGCCCCGTAGCCATCTGATTCAGCGTTACGGCAAGCTCGTTGTAATGGTTACGGATAGTGGCAGTCTCGCCCCATACCGGCTTCCAGGTCTCATCGAAGGTGGAAGTCTCGCTCTTGGCTATCTGGAAGCCTTCCATCAGGTCGGTTTCGTCAAACCGCTTACTGGCATTCCTGTTCTTGGCCAGTTCCAGACCAAGATAGCTTTTCTTCACCACAGACCTGTTTTTGTAATTCACAAGGTAGCAAGGACGGCCATTATCAACTTGGAAAGCCACCACAATATTGCCGTCAGGCGACTTTACCTCCTGTGCCATTGCCATAACCGGCAATAGCATTGTGAAAAGGAATAAGGCAATCTTTTTCATAAAAACTTCTATTAATGAACGGCCCCCTCCCCCTTAAGAGCGGGAGGGCCGATGGATTATTTTCTTCCAGACTGGAGCACCAGTTCCGAGATATTCTGCTTAAAGTCTTTATTTCCTATCAAGTCCTCGAGGTTCAGGTGCATGCGATAGCGCCAATAATGATGTGGGTTGGCCGGAATGTTGACGCGCTCGGCATTCGCATCCGCCAACCGCAGGTCTTCGTCGATGGCCAGCCAGTCTTGGATGCTCAATACGCAGAGCATCGACGGCGACGAGAGATGTCGGCTCACGATATCGCGAGCAAGCCAGCCGGGCAGCGGGTGAGGCGCGGCTCCTCCCCGATGCAGCATACTGTTATAATAAGCCTGGGCACGCTCGTAGTCCTCATCCCACCACTGGCGCAGGGTCGACATGTCGTGCGTGGAGATGGTGCTCACGCTGCGATAAGGATTACGCGAGAGATATCCAAACCTGACAGAGGGGTCCTTGGGCATGCTCTGAATCTCAAGGCTCAGGATGCGGAGCTCGCTCATCACCCATGACACGCAGTCGGGAACCATACCGAGATCTTCGGCGCAGACGAGCATGCGCGTAGCCTGAACGAGCTTCGGTAGCTTCTTCATGGCCTCGCTGTACCAGAAATGGTTGTTACGGCGATAGTAATAATCGTTATAAAGACGGTTGAACGCAGCCTTGTCGCTGTCCCAGAGGGCCTCGTAGGTGAAGCCGAACTGGGCTGAGATTCTCGGATGGAAGAGTTCCGGATTCTTACGGTCTCGGAGAAAGAGCACATTGCTGATGAGTGCATAGAGCCCGTCGCGAATCCAAATGTCCTTCTCGGTGGTCTTACCCTCGAAAGCTCTCTCCACCTTGCGCTGCGTGTCAAACGCCGGTTTCATCTCCCAGAGGTCATCATGTGCATGGTTCAGATAGGTCTCCTTCACTTCCTGCGCATGCTCCCGGAAGACACGGTCTAGCACCCAGTCGGCAATAAACGGCTTCAGGAAGAAGTCGTCCTGGAAGTGGAGTCCGTAGGCTTCTATCTCCTCGCGGCTCATGGCCAGCGACGGCACGAACTGCCCGAGCAAGCCGTGGACGGCCTCCACGGGAATCTCCCAAATGCGGAAGAACCCCAGCACATGATCGATGCGGTAGGCATCGAAGAACTTCGACATATTCTGAAAGCGACGCACCCACCATGCACAGTCGTCCTTGAGCATCTCATTCCAGTTGTAAGTGGGGAATCCCCAGTTCTGTCCATTCACGCTGAAGTCGTCGGGCGGTGCTCCGGCCTGCCCGTCGAGATTAAAGTATTTGGGCTCGGTCCATACATCACAACCGTTGCGGTTTACCCCGATGGGGATGTCGCCCTTGAGGATGACACCCTTAGACTTGGCATACTCATGCACGCCTTGCATCTGGGTGTTGAGAACGAACTGGACGAAATAGAAGAACGCGACCTCCCCATATGCCTTCGAGCGCGGATTGGAGAGCTGCTTGCGGTCGCCCTCGTTCCACACGCGATGGTCTTTCCAAGTGTTGAAATCGGCCGTTCCATACTCATCGCGCAAGGTGCAATACTGTGCATACGGCACCAGCCAGCTCTCCGTTTCGGCAAAGAATGCCTTGAATTCGGCACTCCTCATCATCTCCCGCCCTTCCTCTTGCTCGAAGAGGACACGCAGATAGGCGAGCTTGGCCTTGTTCACCCGCTCATAGTCTATCTGCGGCAAGGCATTCAGTTCCTCGCGTTCCGCGGCGAATTTTGCCCGCAACTGCTCGTCCTTGAGCCCGGGAAGCTGGTGGAGGTTTACAAACTGCGGGTGCAGCGCGAAGATGCTGATGCAGCTATAGGGATAGCTGTCGGTCCAAGTGTGGGTGGTCGTAGAGTCGTTGATCGGCAGGATTTGCAGCACCCGCTGATGGGTGGCTGCCACGAAGTCTATCATCATGCGGAGGTCGCCGAAGTCGCCGACACCGAAGCTCCTCTTCGAACGGAGCGAGAACACCGGTACCAGCGTTCCGGCCAGCTTCTCATTGGAGAGCGGGAAGAAGGCCTGCGTGAGGTCGTAACTCACCAACTCGCCCTCGTTCATCCACGGCAGGTCGATGGTGCGGTTCAGGCCGTCCTCCCACATGGGGGCCGTCTCGCCCTCTTCGCTGAAGGCCACGAACTTGAACTCCAGCCTGCCTTGGGGATAGTCGTCGGCATCAAGGTCCACCACCCATTCATTGTAGTTGTGCTCCGTCATGGGAAGAGCCTGGTCGATATTCCAGTTTCCAAGCTTGTCGCCCGAGCCCACCACGCCCAGCTTTTCACCGTTACGGAGCTGCGGGGCACGCACCTGAAGCCGGACGGTCTTCTTGAATTCGGAGACCTTGAGAGCTTCGACGCGACACCGGTTGATGCAGTCGGTGAAGGCCGAGCTGTAGAGATAGGATTCCTCGGGGATGTCTGCCCAGCGACAGAAGAGGTTATAGAAGTCTGCTCTGTGTGAGCTGAGCTCCAGCGTGTGGAGCATGGTTTTCCATTCATGACGGCTCTGCACGCCGGCCCGGTGAACGCTGAAGTAATAGCGGAGCACTTTCGGAGCCTGCCCTTTGGCAAGGCTTATCTGGCACACCCAGTGCTCGCCGTCCACCGTGCTCATTCTGTATTGCGACTCTTTGGTGCTTCCCAGCTTATCGTTATCAACCACATTGAGGACCAGCTCCTCACCGAATACGGTTCTGTAGCCGATATTAAATTTCAAGTTCATAGGCTTTGGTTAATAAATTTGGTTCAAAGTTAGCAATTATTATAACACAAGGTGTAACGAAAGTGTGCAAAGGCAGAAAAGTTTTATGCAAACGATTGCGCACCCATGGACCACAGGACCTCCCGGCATTCAGAACCGATAGACGAGGCACACCCCGCTGCCCGTCAGGGCCACATCGCACCTGCGTCGCTCGCCCGTTATCCTGTCGCCGATCCAATAACCCAGCAGGACACCCCCGACACCAATGGCAGCACCGGCAGCCACATCCCCCCAGTCGTGGCGATTGCGCCGCACCCTATCGACGGCCGTGAAAGCGGAAACTCCATATCCTGCCACACTGATCCACGGAGACACATGGCCAAACTCCTTATATAATATGGTGGCTCCCGCAAAGGCTAATGTGGCATGACCCGAGGGGAAGGCACGGCGATCGGTTCCGTCGGGCCGCCATTCATGAACGGTCTGCTTCAAACCATAAGCCACACCGAGGGAAACGGTCAGGGAGACCGCGGAATTTACCATCAGCCGCTTCCACGACGAGGCACTCTGCACGCCGCTCATCTTGAGCACATAGGCCGACGCCATGGGCACAAAGCGCAGATAGTCGTCGATGCCGTCGCCATGAAACTCCTTCTGCGCCTGCATCGGCAAGGCAGTCAGCAGGAACAGCAGACTACAGATAAAGCTTTTCATGATGCAAAAATACAAAAAAGATTCCTATCAACCAAGAAAACGGCACCGGCAAAAAGCGGCAAAAGGGCATCCGGAGACAACGAACCGGAGCAAAGGGAGCATCTTACCGGATTCTTGCCAACAAGTGGCAATGATATTACCCGCTGTTAGTAATGTGATTACAAACGGCAAGTAATCCTGTTACAAACAGCTTGTAATCCTGTTACAAACGGTTTGTAATCCGCCGGAAGACATGCGGCGCATTACAAGCTCCCAGCAACAGCAACCCACGGCGGCAGCCGATTGCCGTTGTCCGGGTCATCAATGTCCTAAGCTTTCCTCGCCCTGATGAAGGTTACAGCCAAGGCCCCGCACAAGAACAGCCCACTGGCCACAATCATCATCGTGCTCTGATGGCTGCCCACGAGACGCAGTATCATGCCGCCAAAGAGGGCCGCGACAATCTGGGGAAGGCAAATCGTACCGTTGAAGAGCCCCAGATAGGCTCCCATGTGGCCGTAGCCCTGCAAGGCATTGGTAACGAAAGTGAACGGCATGGCCAGCATGGCGGCCCAGGCGCAGCCGATGAGCAGGAAGGCGATGAACTGCGTGTAGGGATTGTGGAGAAACGGGATCATGGCAAAGCCGATGCCGCCGATGGCGAGGCTCAACGAGTAGGCCACCTTGATATTCCTGAAACTGGGAAGCAGGGCTGCCCATATCACGCTGCCCACGGCCTGCACGGCGAAGAGGATTCCCACCCAGTTGCCGGCCTCCTGAAAAGCTGCCGAACCGGCATCGGTGGTATTCCATACGGTCTCGGCAATAGCTCCGGTGGTGTAGTTCCACATATACAGCATGCCTGCCCAGCAGAAAAACTGCACCAAGCCCACCTTCCAGAAAGTGGCGGGAGCATTCCGGAGCAGCGTAATCCAGTCGGCTTTCTCCTCCCTGGTCTCAGAGACAGGATTGTATTCCGCGTATTCCCGCGGATTCCACTCCCGCACTTTCAGCGCGGTGTAGACCACGCAGAGGATGAGGATGCCCGCTCCCACATAGAACGACCACTTCACCGAGTCGGGCACTTCGCCGGCAGCCGCCACATTCCGGATGCCCAGCCATGTGAAGAAAAACGGAAAGACAAACCCCACCACGCTGCCCGCATTGCACAGGAAACTCTGAATGCTGTAGGCCTTAGTCTTCTGCTTCTCGTTCACCATGTCGCCCACGAGCATCTTGAAAGGCTGCATCGCCATGTTAAGCGAAGTGTCGAGGAACATCAGCGCAACCAGTCCGAATATCATCACAGCCCCTACGGCAAGGCCGAAAGAACCCGCATTGGGCAGCAGGCACATCACGAGGACCGCCAGGGCGGCCCCTATAAATAAATAAGGTATTCGCCGGCCGAAACGCGTCCAGGTGCGGTCGCTCAGCGTACCCACAATCGGCTGCACGATGATGCCCATCAGCGGTGGAAGCACCCAGAAGTAATTCAGGCTGTGGGGGTCTGCGCCCAGGGTAGCAAAGATTCTCGACACATTGGCACTCTGCAGCGCATAGGCTATCTGCACGCCGAAAAAACCGAAGCTGAGGTTCCAGAGCCCCCAGAATTTCATATCAGGTTTCTGCTTGTTCATATTATATTTAGATTGTTTGTTTCTATTCCTTGTCTTATACTGCCGTTTCCCATAAGGGAGAGGAAGAGCGGCTTACTCCTTGGTTGTGCCACGCACGATCAGCTTGGTTCTTACCACCCTGCGCTCCACCTTGTCCTTCGGAATCAAGCCTTCTACCTGCCGAATGAGAATATTGGCCGCTTCTTCGCCCACCTGAAAGCCGCGTTGCTCAACCGTGGTGAGCATCGGGTCGCAGGCTATGGCCCGATAACCGTTGGTGAACCCGCAGATTCCGACATCGTCAGGAATCCTGAAGCCCATGCGCTTGGCCGTATACAGAATGCCGATTGCCGTATCATCGTTCACCGCAAAGAAGCCGTCGGGCCTGTCATTCCTCTCAAGCATCTGCGGCGTTATGGCCTCCGCATCGGCACGGTTGTCGCAATAGCGGATCAGGCTCTCGTCTATCTTCATGCCATGCTTCAGCAAAGCGTCCTTGTATCCGTTAAGGCGGTTCTTGGAAATCTCCAATGTCAGAGGGGCTCCATAGAAGGCTATGCGCCGACAGCCCGTATCAACGAGATGGCTCACGGCCGTGAAGGCACCCATGTAATCATCCACCACGACGCGCGAGGAATCCACGCCCGTGGAAATCCTGTCATAGAAAACAAGAGGAATCCCATTGTCTATGAGCCGCTGGAAATGATCATAGCGGACCGTGTCCTTGGCCTGAGAGACGATGACGCCACACACCCTGCTCTTATAGAAGTTACGGCAGATCTCGACCTCACGCTCATATTTTTCGTTGCTCTGGGCCACCATGATGTAATAGCCGCGGGCATTGGCCTCCTCCTCGATGCCACTGAGGATCGTCGCAAAATAATAATGTGCAAACTGCGGAACGATGACACCGATGATGTGCGTATTCTTCACCTTTGAATGGCGCAACTGCTCACCGATGATATTGGGATAGAAGCCGTGTTCCAGGGCATAAGCCTGAATGGCCTTGCGAGTGGGTTCGCTGATGCGCTTGTTGTCATTGAGCGCACGCGACACCGTTGCCACGGAGACCCCAAACTTCCTGGCAATATCCTTCATCGTAATAGGCGTAGATTCACTCATCAGATTTTGTTTTAAGCTCGATGCAAAGATAATGAAACCCCTGAAATAGTTGACAATTACCTTTTTTATTAATTGCGTTTTAATCGTGCAATCGTTTGCACGCTATAATTAACGATTTTTACCGAAAAAAATTATAATGTATCGCTAAACAAGCTAAATTTGCAGCGTGGGAGTTTCTCAATGAGAGGCGATAGAAACCTTTAATCCGCAAACCTAAAACGGATGAACTTTCACTGGATTACCGGCCCTAACTAACTGACAATAACAAAATTAACAACAACATAGCTAACTAATAAAACCAAAAAAATGATGAAGCAGGTAAAAATCACTATGCCTTTAAGGATGCTTGCAATAGTTTGCGGGCTTCTCCTTTCAGTCTGTGCCTTTGCACAGTCTATCACTGTCAAAGGGCATGTCAAAGATGCTACCGGCGAACCTGTCATCGGTGCCACTATCAGCGTAGGCGGTAAGGCGGCAGCGGTGTCAGACATCGACGGCAACTTCTCTATCAAGGCTGACCAGGGCGCAACGATCACCGTATCTTATATAGGATACATGACCGCTACCGCCACTGCAAGTCCGAATATAGTCATCACTATGCTGGATGATGCCAAGACCCTCGAACAGGTGGTGGTAATCGGTTACGGTCATGCCAAGAAGGAAGATCTCACCGGCTCGGTTACGGCCATGAAGCCGGACGACCTGTCAAAAGGTATTACGAACAACGCCTCCGACATGCTCGTCGGCAAGGTGGCCGGCGTGGATGTACAGACCACGGGAGGCACTCCGGGTGCCGGCGCGCAGATTCGCATCCGTGGCGGCGCTTCCCTGAACGCCAGCAACGATCCGCTCTATGTAATAGACGGACTGGTTATCGACAACAACACCGCTAAGGGTATGAGCAATATCCTCGCGATGATCAACCCCAACGACATCGAGACTTTTACCGTACTGAAGGACGCTTCGGCCACTGCCATCTACGGTTCCCGTGCTTCCAACGGCGTAATTATCATCACAACGAAGAAGGGGCGCACAGGGCAGGCCCCGAAATTCAACTATAACGGAGATGTTACGGTGTCTATGATCCAGAAGAAATACGATGTTCTGAACGCGGCCGACTACAAGAAACTCGTGGGATCTATCAGCGGGCTCGACGCTTCCTTGCTCGGCGATGCCGACACCGACTGGCAGGACGAGATCTTCCGCACCGCGGTTTCTACCAACCAAAGCGTCAGCATGAGCGGCGGCCTGAAAAATATGCCTTATCGCATAAGCGTAGGCTACAACATCTCCAACGGTATCGTGAAAACCAGCTGGATGCGCCGTACGAACGCATCGGTAAACCTGGCTCCGACCTTGCTCGGCGGACATCTGAACTTCAACATCACGGCGAAGTACATGTATGAGAAAGACCGCTATGCCGATGCTGGCGGCGCAATAGGATCGGCCTTGTCCATTGACCCTACCCGTCCTGTCAGAATGTCGGACGAGAAGTATAAATTTACGGGAGGCTGGTATCAGAACCTGTTGAATGCCGATTTTAATGATAAGAGCTGGAAATACACAACCAACTCCAATGCTCCGCAAAACCCTCTGGCTCTGCTCAACAACCAGCACACCTTGGCTAACTCCAACGACTTCAGCGGCAATATAGAAATGGACTATAAGATCCACGGCTTCGAGGATTTGAGAATCCATGCTTCCCTTGGCGCACAGTATACGGCAACCGATCAAAGCGACCAGAATTCACGCTACTCCTACAGCAACAACTACTATGGATGGGAAGGAATGACCTACTATTGGAAATACAGCATCGTGGGAAGTGCCTATGCCCAGTATCAGCACCAGTTCGGGGCTCACGGAGTAGACATCATGGCAGGTGCCGAGGACAGCCATTATCACAGAAGCGGCTATAACGAAGGACAAGGCACAGACTGGGCCACGGGCGAGGCACACAACCCTGCTCTCCGTTCCGAGCAGCAGTGGGCTCAACGCAATAGTCTCGTGTCTTACTTCGGTCGCTTGAACTATAACCTCCTCGACCGCTACCTGATTACGGCAACTTTCCGCGCCGACGGTTCTTCTCGCTTTGCCAAAGGGCACAAATGGGGCTATTTCCCATCGGCAGCCTTTGCCTGGAAGATCAGCAACGAGAAGTTCCTCAAGAATGTAAACTGGCTCGACGAGTTGAAACTACGCCTGGGCTGGGGTAAGACCGGTCAGCAGAACGGCATCGACGACTTCTATTATCTGCCGCTTTATGTGCGCGGCAACTCCTACGCTCAATATCCTTTCGGCGATACCTATTATTATACGGTTCGCCCGAACAACTACAACGAGAATTTGACATGGGAGAAAACCACGACCTATAATGCAGGTATTGATTTCAGTGCCAATAACGGCCGCTTCGTAGTAAACCTTGACGGCTACTATCGCAAGACCTCAGATTTGCTTGCTACCGTAAATGTTCCTGCCGGCACAACATTCGGCGACACGCAGCTGCAGAATATAGGATCACTGAAAAACTATGGCCTTGAGCTCGCATTTGATGTCAAGCCCATCGTAACAAAGGATTTTACATGGGATATTACTTATAATGTCGGTTGGAACAAGAACGAGATTACTGAGCTGGAAGCCGGTGCCCAAGACTGGGTATGGACGGGTGATAAGATTTCCCGCGGTAACAATACCAAGATACAGAGGCACAAGGTAGGACAGCCCACCAACAGTTTCTTCGTCTATCAGCAAGTTTATGATGAGGCCGGCAAACCTATCGAAGGTCTTTATGTAGACCGCAATGCCGACGGCCAGATTAACGACGGCGACCGCTATTACTACAAGAGTCCGGCCGCTCCTGTCATCATGGGTCTCACCACCAAGTTCATCTACAAGAACTGGGATTTGAGCGCGGCTTTCCATGCGTCCATCGGCAACTATGTCTACTATGACTTCCTGGCGAGCAAGGCTTCCATATCCAGTTCTGGTCTCTACCATAACTCGGCGTTCTCTAACACTTCGGCAGAAGCTATTGCCTTAGGGTTTACGGGAACAACTGTCAACAATCCATACCAGAGCGACTACTTCATTCGCAATGCCTCTTACCTGAAGTGTACCAATATCACGCTTGGCTATACATTCCCGGCCCTGCTGACCTACAACAACACCCAGTATTTCTCGGGTCGCATCTACTTTACCGCACAGAACCCGTTCATGATTACCAAGTATGACGGCATCGACCCCGAGGTTGCGAGCGGCATAGACAGTAACCCATATCCCCGTCCAATGAGTTTCCAGATTGGGCTGAATCTTAATTTCTAAAGTTTGGAGGAAAAGAATCATGAAAAAAATAATAATCAAAACAGCAACTTTAGGTCTCTTGTTGGCAGGAATGGCTTCATGCGCCGATGACCTGAACCTCTCTTCCATCGACCCACAGTCTTCACAGTCGTATGACGCGACCGAGCTGCTTGCAAAGCAATATGCCACCCTTGGCTTAACCGGACAGGCTGGTCCTGCCGGAAAACCCGACATGAGCGGCGACGAAGGCGAGAGCGGCTTCTATCGTACCGTATTCAATCTTCAAGAGCTCTGTACTGACGAATGCATCTGGGCATGGCAGGATAATGAAGATATCCCCGCCATTACCAACATCGCATGGAACTCAAGCTCTACTCGTGTGAACTGGGCTTATCAGCGTCTTGCATACGATGTAACACTCTACAACCAGTTCATCCATGAGCAGAGCGGGAAGCTCGACGAGGATTTTGTCGCTGAGGTACGCTTCTTGCGCGCCCTGCACTACTGGTATTTCCTCGACCTTTTCCATAAGGCTCCCTTCAAGGACACCTTCAATAAGGAACTGCCTGTAGAGAAAGGCGGCAAGGAACTTTATGACTGGATTGACACGGAGCTTACTGAGATTGAGAATATCCTGAAACCTACAGGCACTTATAACAGCAAAACCAACTTCGGACGGGCTGACCAAGGCGCGGCCTATGCCCTTCATGCCCGCCTGGCTCTTAACTCCAGCGTCTATACCGACGGAGCTACCAAGGACTACCAGAAAGCCAAAGACTATTGCGACAAGATTATCAGCAGCAATGCCTATGCGCTGTCTACCGCGGCCACCAATGGCTTCTCCGGCTATGCTCAGGTCTTCATGGGCGACAACGACGAGAATGCACAGGCCATGAAAGAAATCATTTTCCCCATCCGCCAAGACGGCGAGAAGACCAAGGCGTATGCCGGTTCTACCTATCTCGTTAGTTCTATGCGCATCTCCGGCATGCCTTATGCCAACACGGACAGTTACTGGAGCTGTAACTTCGCCCGCAAAGACCTCGTAGAGAAATTCTTCCCCGGCGACAACATCCCCATGGCCTCCAAAGCCGATGCGCTGAGCAACCCCACCGAAGCACAGGTCATCGCAAAGGACAACGAGCTTGGTGTCGCCACGGCGAATGTCATCGCTGCCGCAGGCGACGACCGCGCCATGTTCTACATGGGTGTAGGTGGCGGCATCCGCACGCTCTCCCCGGGCAAGCAGATTACCGGTTTCCTGAATGGGGCATCCATTGTCAAGTGGTCTAACCAGCGCATCAACAACGGCGCAGCCCACGACCGCACATTCTCTGACACCGATATCCCACTCTTCCGCCTTGCCGAGATTTACCTCACACGCGCTGAAGCCCTGTACCGTCTGGGACAGACAGGACCGGCTCTTGCCGATCTCAAGATGCTCACCGACCGCGCCCATGCCGTAACGCACACATCGATTACGGACAATGTGCTCATCGACGAATGGTGCAAGGAGTTCTACATGGAAGGCCGTCGCCGTTCAGATCTGGTTCGTTTCGGTCTCTTCAGCGGCAGCAAATACCTCTGGGACTTCAAGGGAGGCGTAGCCGGCGGCACGGGTATCGATTCCCACTTCAATATCTATCCCATCCCCGCCAATGACCTTGCGGGTAATCCCAACATGAAACAGAACACGGGATATGGCAATTAATACATGCAGATAGCCAAGATTAGGAACCATAATTTTTTTATTAGACATGAAAAAGAAAATATTTAATATAGGTTGGCTGTTCGCCATAGCTGCCATTGCCAGCTTCGGCTTTACATCCTGCGATGAAGACCGCGACAGCAATCCGACCCTGGACCTGAGCCATGTCGCAGAAGGATTCGTTCTGAACACGCCGGCCAACGCGGCCAACAACACATACGATTTGGCCAGTGCAGAGACGGTGGCCCTCACCTGCTCACAGCCGAACTATGGCGGCGTGCCTTATGCTACGCGCTATTATGTACAGGTATCCGACAACCCGGCTTTCCTGAACGACACCACCGTGGACCACAAGGAACTGCCGACTTCCTACACAACGGCCAAGATGGCCGTGGATGCCAGCGAGTTGAACAATGCCGTGGTAGAGCTTTTCCAAAAAGCCAACCCCGACACCGACTATCCTAACAATGTAAAGCCTATCTACATCCGTCTACGTGCCGCACTTGACGGTACAAGTGGCATGGGACAGACTTACAGCAACATCATCACCTTGCCAAAGACTCTGGCCACCTATGTAGCTCCTGCTGCCGAGCTGCCCACCCAGCTCTATGTGGTAGGCGCATCCATTGGGACGGCATGGACTACATGGCAGGTCGCTCCACAGGTTTACGGCGTCAGTGGCAATTACTACACGATTGTCTATGTCCCGGCAGGCGGACAACTCAAATGGGGCACCTTTGAGAACGACTGGCGCGGCTACAACCGCCTGCGCACCATCAAGGATGAGGCACAGGCCGAAATCAGCGAGAGCACCGACGGCAACAGCAACATCACCTTCAAGAACGCCGGATGGTATAGCCTCCTGTTCACGGGCGAGATCATAGGCAAGTCTGTACAGTATGACCTCACGGTATATCCCGGCAAGGTCTATGTCATCGGCAATGCCTGCGACAACTGGGGCGACGCAGACGCGTCGCTGGCCTGCACCGCTCCTGCCGACCAGACCGGGCAGTGGGTATCGCCTGCGTTCAAGCAGGCGGGTGAACTCCGCGCCTATATCAAGGTAGGAACCCATCAATGGTGGCGCACGGAGTTCACGCTCTATAAGGGCACCACGGTCTACTATCGCGACTTCGATATTCCGGACAGCTGGTCGCAAGGGGCTCGCGAGAAGGCCGTCCCCGCCAAGCCGGATCCTGACAACTACAGCATCCAGTGCTCTGCCGGACAGCGTCTCTATGTAAGTTTTGACACCGGCACAGGTGAAATGAAATAATTAAAACGACAAGAAAATGAAGAAAACATTATTATACAGCTTAGCAGCCATGGCAGCCTTCGGGCTCGCCGGCTGCAACGGCGACTACGACGACTGGGCATCGCCCCAGGCCTATGGCCCGGAAGAGGCCGCCGCCGCATATGGCGTAACCTTCAGCAACGGTCCGGAGGCAACGACCGTGATGCCCGACGGAGACGGAATTATCCAGCTCGTCGAAATCAAGACCAGCAACTCCGGCGTAGCCGGATATACCCTGAAAAGCCTCTCCGTGAACGGCGAGAGCATAGAGGGAACCGTCAGCGGCAGCTATATCACCGTGAATGCCACAACGCTCGCAAAGCTCATTGAGAAGCAGAACGGAAGCCGGGCGGCCATAGCACGCCCATTGGAAGTGAAATCCACGGTCTCTATCAATCTGGGAAACGGCGATGCCGTAACGGCCGAAGGAGCCACCACGACGGGCAGCTTCACTCCCGCCGCCACTCCTACCATCGACAGCAAGGGCTACTACCTGCTCGGCAACTTTGTCAATGTGGGCTGGAACCTGTCTACTCCTCTCTGGATGGAAGACAACGGAGACGGAATCTTCACGGCTAAGGTTACGACCGCCAATGCCGGAACCAACTATTTCCAATTCTTTGAGGGGTCTCACTATGACAATGCCAACTGGGACGAAGTGAACCTCGGGCAAATGGGCTGTGCCGAAAACGGCGACGCCACTTCACCCAACTTCCTCATCTATAGGGGCGACCCAATCTATACGGGAGGCGTCCAGAGCGTGGGTATCGAGGGCCAAGGCACCTTCAACATCACGCTCGACATGAAAAACCTCACCTACACCATTACCCGCGCGGAGAGCAAATACTACATCGTGGGCAACCTGCAGGGCTGGAGCCAGACAGATATGTCGTGCATGTTCTATGCACAGGGCGGCAATATTTACAGCTATACCACCCAGTGGCAGGGCGCATGGGACCTGAAAATCTGGGAAGGCAAGGACTTCGGCAACTGGGGCGTGGCCTTCGGCACGGCCGTAGACGGTGCCACCGACGAGGCGGGAAGCCTCATCAACAGCAACGCCCAGTCGTTCGCGGCACCGTCGAAGAACGAATACTGGACGCTGACCGTCGACATGAACAGCCAGAGCTACAGTTGGAAAAAGCTCGACAACCAGTCTCCCACCACCTACACGGCGGTGAGCATCATCGGTGAATTCAACGGATGGAAAACCGACAACAACTCCGAAATCGACATGACCGTATGCCCCAAGGCTCCGCACAACTGGTATGCGCGTGCCAAGATTGACAAGAGCGGCGGCTTGAAGTTCCGCGCGAACCACGCCTGGACCACCAGCTGGGGCTCGACCAAGAACTATGCCGTGGGCGATGTGTACTACGGGCCGGCAGGAACGGAGGACATCACCGTGCCGGCAGGTACCTACGACTTCTACCTGAACGACATTACAGGTCAGTGGAACATCGTGGCGGTAAACTAAGCAAAGATTGCTTCGAACTAAATAAAGTTTTATTTACACTTGAGGAGGGTTCTCGTGAGAGAGCCCTCCTTTTTCCTGCCCTAGGACCAAAGGCCGTTATCTGAATGACAAAATCGGCGAGATTGTCCGTCAATTTCGGCGATTTCGTCCCACGATTTCGCCGATTTTGTCAAACTGCCAACGGCAAATCGAAAAGCTCCGAACAACCTCCCGGATTGTCTTTGTCCGCAGAAAGGCAAGCCGGTTGGTGCAATCGTTTGCACTAACGGAATGAGAAAAGAACATAAACCATCGATTGCCATGTGGGGAATAATCGTAACTTTGCCTATGAAACCAAACTATTTAACTTAAACAGGATATGAAACGATTCTACACTTTATTGCTCACGCTCGTTGCCTCCGCGGCACTCTTCGCGCAGGGATGGCCGGCCAGCTATAGCGGCGTCATGCTGCAAGGCTTCTACTGGGACAGCTACGGCGACACCCAATGGAGCCGCCTGAAGAGTCAGGCCGACACGCTAAGCAAGTATTATCAGCTCATCTGGGTGCCGCAAAGCGGCTATTGCAACACCCTCGAGAACCAGATGGGCTATGCCGATATATGGTGGTTCGACCAGAAAAGCGCCTTCGGCACGGCCGACGAGCTGAAGGCGATGATACAGACCTTCAGCTCCAAGGGGCTGAAGACCATTGCCGATGTGGTCATCAACCACAAGAGCGGCAACAGGGGCTGGTGCGACTTCCCCGAAGAGACATGGGAAGGCCACGGAACGATGACCTGGAGCTATGCCGACATCTGCAATACCGACGAGGGGAACCGAGACCCGAGGTCGGAAGGGAAAGGCAAACTCACCGGCGCCAACGACACCGGCACCGACTTCGACGGAAGTCGAGACCTCGACCACACCAGCGCGAATGTGCAGAAAAACATCAAGCTCTATCTGCGGTTCCTGCAGGAAGAGATGGGATATGCGGGTTTCCGTTACGACATGACGGGCGGATATGCCCCCCGGTTCACGAAGATATACAACGAAAGTGCCAACCCCACCTACAGCGTGGGCGAATATTGGATGAGCGACGGACTGGGCGGACTGAAGTCGTGGATAGACGGCACGGGGAAGACCAGCGCCGCTTTCGACTTCCAGCTGAAGTGGCTCATCAACAATGTGTTCAACACCGGCGGAACGCAATGGCGCAACCTGGCCAACTACGAATCCGGTTCCCTCATCGGCGACGCGGCCTACAGGCGCTATGCCGTTACCTTCACGGATAACCACGACACAGGGCGAAGCAGCGACAACATGCTCAAGGCAAACATCGAGGCTGCCAACGCCTATATCCTCACCATGCCCGGAACGCCGTGCATATTCCTCACCCACTGGAAAGAATACAAGAAAGCCATCAAGAAACAGATACTGGCACGCAGACTGGCAGGCGTGAACAACCAGAGCGAAGTGCTCTCCTCCGTGGGCGAAAACGCGGGCTACAGCGTGAGCGTAAAGGGCACCAAGGGCAACCTGCTGCTGTGTCTCGGAACGACCACGACCGCCACCACCGGCTATCAACTGGCCGTGGAGGGTGAGAACTATAAGCTCTATATCAGCGACAACATCGATATCAGCAGCATAAAAGAAGTGGGCGAAGAGGAAAACTCCTTTACCCTGCCCCCGTTCGTAACCGAGCAAGAAGGCACCTATGCCTACTTCGAGAAGCCCTCCAACTGGGGAAACACCATCAATGTATGGGCCTGGCACAACGACGGCAGCAACATGTATTCTGGCAACTGGCCGGGCACGGCGAGCCAGGCGGATGTGTCGGAAGCGGGCATCCACGACGGCAAGAAGGTCTATCTGTGGAAATACGGCGGGACGCTGGCAGCCCCCGACAAGATCATCTTCAACGACGGCACGGGCAACCAGACCTCTGACAAGGACTTCCGGAACGGGGGCTACTATACCCTCGAGGGCTTGCAGGCCGTAGTAACGGGAATAGAGGCTCCCACCATGGGCGTTGACAAGCCGGCAGGCGACGCCTGGTACACCCTCTCGGGCATACGCATCGGCAAGCCCTCGGCAAAAGGCATCTATATTCACGGTGGCAGGAAAGCCATCATTCGGTAACCTTACATATAAGTTAGGCATTTTAAACGAGGGGGTCTCTCTGTGAAGAAGGGCCCCTTTTTTTCGTTCTTTGCCCTTGAATTGAGAATTTATTCGTATCTTTGTGGAAAATAATTACAACCGGAATATGGATATTAGAAGATTCTTTTTCATAGGTTTCCTCGCCTTATGGATCACCACGGGGCAGGCACAGAAATATGTGGGCGGCGACCTCTCGATGCAGACGAGGTATGAGGAGGCGGGCTCTAAATATTACGATCACGGCGGAAACGCCATTACAAACATGCTCACCTTTCTCAAGGATGAGGGCTGGAACGCCCTGCGCGTGCGGCTCTTCGTAGACCCCCGCAATGCCACCGGAGTCGAGAAAGGCGAAGGGGTATGCCAGGACTTGGACTATGTGAAGGCCCTCGGGAAACGCATCAAGGAGGCAGGATTCAGCTTCCTGCTCGACTTCCACTACTCCGACACCTGGGCCGACCCGTCTAAACAGTGGACTCCAAGCGACTGGCTGGCCTTAAGCGAGACGGAACTCTATGCCAAGATCTACGACTATACCAAGGCCTCTTTGCAGACGCTCAAGGACCATGGAGCGGCTCCCGACCTCATCCAGATAGGCAACGAAATAAGCTATGGCATGCTGTGGGGCGCAAGAGACGCCACGACCTACCGGTGCTACACCAACAGCACGGCCAACTGGGACCGATTTGCCACCCTGCTCAGAAACGCCGGCAGGGCGTGCCGCGAGGTCTGCCCCGACGCCAGAATCATCATCCACACCGAGCGGGTAGCAGACACCGGTGTCCTGAAAGGATTCTATGACAACATGGCGAGACGACAAGTGGACTACGACATCATAGGCATCAGCTACTATCCCTACTACCACGGGAAGCTGGAACAGCTGGAGATAGCTCTCAACACGCTGGAAAACAGTTTTGACAAAGACATCATGGTGGTGGAGGCGGGATATCCCGCACACTGGCAAGTTCCCGGTACAACCATCGATTACAGCGCCACCTATCCCTACTCGGACACAGGGCAGAAGGCATTCACAGATGCTCTCGTCGCCAAGCTCAACAGCCACGGCAAGGTGAAAGGATTGTTCTGGTGGTGGCCGGAAGCGAACGAATACGGGCACACAGGCCCGCAGGTTACGACCAACTGGTATAACGCCACCCTGTTTGACAACAATACCGGAAGGGCTTATTCCGCCCTCTCCTCCTTGAGAGACTTCCTGGTTTCAACCGATATCAATACCATCAAGAACGATCAGAAGAAAGAGAACGCCCGCTGGTATAACCTGATGGGACAGAAAATAAAGGTCCCTGTCATGAGGAATGTTTATATTCATCGGGGCAAAAAGGTGGTGTACAATTACACAAAATGAAGTTTCTTTTGTCAAAAGGCGAATATCCTTGAGGTTTTCCGGATATTTTTTTATTCCTTTGTAGCCGTTTATGGAAGACGGAAACACCATATTAACCATTACGGGATCCGACTCCACGGGAGGCTCGGGCATACAGGCCGACATCAAGACCATATCCGAACTGGGCGGATATGCCGTCTCGGTCGTTACCTCCATCACCTTGCAGAACACCCTAGGCATACAGGAATTCTACGACCTGCCCGCCCGCATCGTGCAGGGACAGATGGAAGCCATCGTCAACGATGTGCAGCCGGAGATCGTGAAGATAGGCATGGTGCGCCGGGTGGATGTCCTGCAGGTCATCGCAGACACGCTTTCCAAGCACCGCCCCCGGCATATCATCTACGACCCGATACTCTATTCCAGCAAGGGCGAGCGCCTGATGGACGACGAGGTGGTAACGCAGATACGCCGGCAGCTCGTCCCTCTCTGCAGTCTCGTCATCGAGAAGCGCCACAATATGCATGGGGCGGGTAACGCCTATGCCAGTGCCATAGCGGTCTTTCTGAGCCAGGGGGAGAGCCTGGCGACGGCCCAGGAGAGGGCGGAAGCCTACATGGAGTCGCTCCAGAGCCGGCTCTCCGGCCTGCGGGGAAGAGGCCAGGAACTGTATTCAGAGTTCCTGTCGCTGCTCAAAAAGCACATCCACACCAATAACGATGTGGCTTACTATGCCGACCGACTGAATGTGAGTCCGAGATATCTGGCGCAAGTGTGCAAGCGCAAGGGCAAGAGTTCGCCCAAGCAAATCATCGACTCCTTGCTCATCCAAGAACTCAAGCAAGCTCTCCTGACACCCGGCCAGACCGTGAAACAGGTGGCCTATGACTACGGCTTCTCCTCACAAGCCCACTTCACGAAGTTCTTCCGCAAGATGGAAGACATCACCCCAAGTCAATATCGAAAACAAGAATAAAACATGGAACTAACAAGACAAGAACTGAACCGCAACCTCGCCCAGATGCTGAAGGGCGGTGTCATCATGGATGTAACCACTCCCGAACAGGCTCGCATTGCCGAACAGGCCGGAGCATGCGCCGTCATGGCACTCGAGCGGATACCTGCCGACATCCGGGCAGCGGGCGGAGTGTCGCGCATGAGCGACCCGAAGATGATCAAGGGCATACAGCAAGCCGTGAGCATTCCCGTCATGGCCAAGTGCCGCATCGGCCATTTTGCCGAAGCGCAGATACTGCAGGCCATTGAAATAGACTATGTCGACGAGAGCGAGGTGCTCTCGCCGGCAGACAATATCCACCATATCGACAAGACGAAGTTCGATGTGCCCTTTGTCTGCGGCGCCAAAAACCTGGGCGAAGCACTGCGCCGGATAGCCGAGGGAGCCACCATGATTCGCACGAAAGGCGAACCCGGGACGGGCGATGTGGTGCAGGCCGTGAGCCATATGCGCCGCATGCAGGCCGAAATCAGGCGGCTGACAGCCATGGCAGAGGACGAGCTCTTCGAGGCCGCCAAGCAACTGCAAGTGCCCTATGAGCTTGCCAAATATGTACACGACAACGGCAAGCTGCCGGTGGTGAACTTCGCCGCCGGAGGCATTGCCACCCCTGCCGACGCCGCCCTCATGATGCAGTTGGGCGCGGAGGGAGTGTTCGTGGGCTCGGGAATCTTCAAGAGCGGGAATCCCGCCAAGCGTGCCGAGGCCATCGTGAAAGCCGTTACCAACTTCAACAATCCTAAGATGTTGGCCGAGTTGAGCGAGGATTTAGGCGAGGCAATGGTGGGCATCAACGAGCAGGAAATTCAGTTGCTCATGGCAGAAAGAGGCAAGTAGATGGGCTTGATGAATCCTGTGATCGGCGTCCTCGCCCTGCAAGGGGCCTTTATAGAACATGAGAAAATGCTCCGGAAGATAGGTGCCGAGGTCTTCGAGATTCGCCAGCCGGCAGACTTCAGGCAGCCTAAGGACGGGCTCGTCATACCCGGCGGCGAGAGCACCACGCAGCTGAAACTGCTCCGGGAACTCGGTCTCTTGGAACCCATCCGCGAGGAGATACGGCGCGGACTGCCCGTGTTCGGCACCTGCGCAGGGCTGATTCTCTTAGCCAAGAGAGTGGAGGGAGAAGACTCCCGGCGCATCGCCACCATGGACATGGAGGTCTGCCGCAATGCCTATGGCCGCCAGCTGGGCAGCTTCACGACGGTGGCCGCCGTCGAGGATGTCGGCTCCGACATCCCCATGACTTTCATCCGTGCCCCCTATATAAACAAGGTGGAAGGCACGGAATGCAAGACCCTGGCCACCGTGGACGGCCATGTCGTGGCGGCAAGGCAAGGCGTGCAGCTCGCAACGGCGTTTCATCCCGAACTGGAGAGCGACACACGGGTGCACCGATATTTCCTGAAAATGATTGCGGAATCCTCTCTGCCGTCCGCAGAAAAGAAAGAGAGATAGAGCACCGGGATTTCTCGGGCTATACCAGAAGCCGCGTCCCCATGCGAGGGACGCGGCTTCCGCTTTTTCTTCCTGCCGCCTCATGATTTACGAAACCGGCGAGATTGAACGACGAAATCGGCGAAATCGTGGCACGAAATCGCCGATCTTGTCAGATGGGAGACGGCCTTTCACTCTCCTTGCATCCCCGTCTCGCCCGGATGCGAGGAAGCAACCTTAGTCTTCACCATCGATGCCGGCCACCACTTTCGGGCCGCGCACCTTCTCCGTGGCCTTCAGTCCGCTCTTAATCTGGATGTTAATGCCGTCGGAAAGACCTGTTACGACCTTGCGCCGCTCATAGGTCTTCTTCTCTCCGGAGCCTTTCACGATGTTCACATAGGTATCGTTTCCCTGAAACTCGACGGCGCTTTCCGGAATGGTGAGCACCTTTTCCGCGTGCGCCAGCACTATCTCGGCATTGGCACTGTAGCCGCTCCGGATAGAGGCCGAGGGATTCGTGACGGCCGCCTTTATCTCAAACTGGTTGGCTCCGTTGTTCTCCACGGCCTTGGGCGAGATATACTCCAACGAGGCCTGCATGTGCTCGTCCTGCAGCGCACCGATGGTAATCTTCATGGGCATGCCCGTTACGAGCTGCCCCACCTCCGTCTCGTCGATGTTGCCGCGGAAAATAAGGTCGCTCATGTTAGCCACGCTTGCGATGGTGGTTCCATCGTTAAAGGTGTTGGAAAGGATGACCGTGTTGCCCACCTTGACGGGAATGTCGAGGATGAGACCACTCACCGTGGAGCGCACGAGCGTGCTGCTGGTGCTGGCATTGCTCTTGGAGACACCGTCGCGCACCACCTGCAGGTTGTCGTCTGCTGCCGCCAGCTCCTCCTTGGCCTGCTTGTAGGTCTGGTGAATCTTGTCGTATTCGTCGGCCGACACAAGCCCCTTGTCGAAGAGCTGCTTCTCGCGGGCATAGTCCACCTGCGCCTGCTTGAGGTTGATCTGGGCCAGTCGGAGGCGAGCCTGAGCATTACTCAGCTGCCCCATGTCGGGTATCACCTTCACCTTGGCTATCACCTCGCCGGCCTGAATGGACTGTCCGGCCTCCTTCAGGAGTTCCGTAATGATGCCGGAAATCTGCGGTTTCACATTCACTTCGTTACGAGGCTCGATCTTTCCGGTTACCACCGTGGTCTTCTTGAGGTCCATCACCTTGGGCGTGAACTCATCATAAACCACGGGCTGCGGCCGTGATTTCACCCACAGAAAGATGAATGTCAGGATAAAGACAAGGACTATGAGTCCTGCAACAATGAATTTAATGTACTTCTTCATATTTCGTTCTTATTTTCTATTCATCACGCATGGCGTCCACGGGCTTGATGCTCATGGCCCTTACCGCCGGTGCCAGCCCGGCAAGAACACCGAGGACGCTGAGGAGCGCCACGGCTCCCACGGCCGTCCAGAAGCTTATCTGGAAGTGGGCCTCGATAATTCCGTCGGTGGTGTTGCCCAGCTCCAGCAGTTGCAATATCAGCACGGCGAAGAGCACTCCGCTCATTCCGGCAACGGCCGTGAGCGCGATGCTCTCCGAGATAATCTGCGAGAGGATGGTTCTGGGAGTAGCCCCGATGGCCCGGCGGATACCGATTTCGGTGGTTCGTTCCCGCACGGTTACCATCATTATGTTGGAAACTCCGATGGCTCCGGCCAGCAGCGTGCCTATGCCTACCAGCCAGATGAGGAAGTTTACACCCGTGAAGAGACTGTCGACCATGCCGAACATCACCTCCGTATTATATATCGTAACCGCCTTCTCGTCGGTAGGATCCACCTTGTGAGCCCGTGCTATCACCTCCCGCACACGCGGAGTGATCTCGCTCATCTTGACACCCGGCCGGCCGGTAATGCTAATCAACCCTACTCCATCTCCCCTATTATAGGCCTGCTGCATCAGGGTAAGCGGAATGAGGACACTCTCCTCAGCCCTTCCGTTGATGCTGATGTTGCCCGAACTGTAGTCCACGCCCACGATGCTGTAATACATCGAGTCGATGCGCACCAGCTGGCCGCACGGGTCGCCGCCGCCCGGGAAGAGCGTCTTGTATATCTTCTTGCCTATGACGCACACCTTGCGCCGCTGAAGCATGTCCATGTCGTTGAGATAGCGGCCATAGAACAGGCTTGGTTCCTCCACCTTCGCATACTCCGGGAGCAGGCCTTTCACGGTGCCCAGAGCCTTCCTGTCGCCGAAAACAATCGACCGCTGCCACATCGAAACCATGGGAGAAACCACATCCACATCGGCCACCTGACTCTTCAGGCGCTCCACATCGCGATAGGTCATCTGCCATTCGCGGCCCTTGCGGAAGCCGGCGTAAGGCTTGGTAGTGGGCTGCGCGAAGATAATGGCCGAGTTGGTGGCGAACCCCTTGAAGTTATTCGAGAGCATTTCCTCCAACCCCTTGCCGCCTCCTATCAGCGCAACGAGCATGAAGACGCCCCAGAACACGCCGAAGCCCGTCAGGAACGAGCGCGACTTATTACGCGTCAGCGTGTCCAGAATTTCCTTGTATGTATCAATATCTATTCTCATTTCTCCTCTATTCAGCACGAAGCGCCTCTATCGGGCGTATCCTCGAGGCCTTGCGGGCAGGAATGATCCCGGCAACGGTTCCCGCTATCACCATGACCAACATGGCCTCTATGCAGACATCCAGGCCGACCGTGGGGTCGACGAACATCGTGGCCTCAAACATTCCGGAGTCTACTTTCATATGGCCGACAGTGGCATCCATGTAGGCATTGGCTCCTATCCCCAGCAGCATTCCGATATATCCGAAGAAGCTGGTAATGATGACACTCTCCACGATAATCAGCCTCAAGATCGACCCGGGCTTAGCTCCTATCGCCTTGCGAACGCCGAACTCGCGGGTTCGCTCCTTCACCGTGATGAGCATAATGTTAGAAACGCCCACGATGCCGCTAAGGAGCGTGAAGAGTCCGATTATCCACAAGGCTATGCGGATGATGCCCATCCCCTTGTTCATCTGGAGGTTTTGGGTGAATCGGTTCCATATCCAGACGGCCTCCTCGTCGTCGTGCGCAGCCTGATGGTTGGCATTCAGCACTGCCCGATATTGCTTTTCGAAGGCCTCATTCTCCTTCTCAGAGTTCAAACCATGAAACGAAAACACAAGGTTTCCCGTCTTGTCGCCACTATTATAGATGGTTCGGAAAGTGGTAAAGGAAATGAAAGCGTCGGTGCCCATCATGCTCTTATCGGTCTGATAGATGCCTACGATGTTGAACGCGAGGTCGCCTACCTTGGCCGTCTGCCCTATCAGGCCCGACAGGGGGCGGCTGGTAAGTTCCTTGGCCATATCCTCGCTGATGACCAGCGACTTTCTCCTGCCTTGGATATCCATGTCGTTGATAAACCTGCCGTACAGCATATCCCGCTTGTTGATTACGCAGTCGTTGGGATAGACACCGCTGATATTCACGCTGGTATAGTTCTCCCCGATGCTGATGATCGTCCCGGGATGGTCGAGTTCGGCACCTACCTCCTCCACATTCTCGCTGAACAATTGCTCGGTAAGTTGCTTGTCGCGGTCGTTAAGGTCGATGGAGCGACCCTCCTTCATCCCCTTGTAAGGCTTCGAAGTCTGCCCGCCGAAGATAACCATCGAGTTGCTGAGATACCTCATGGAGTTCTGCTGCGTGGCATTGATAAGCCCGTTGCCCGCCCCCAAGAGGAATATCAGCATGAAGATGCCCCATGCCACGGCAAAGCCCGTCAGTGCCGTGCGCAGCTTGTTGCGCTTTGCCGTCGACCAGATTTCCGTGATGATGTCTCTCATTTCCTGCTCCTTATCCTACTTTTGAAGTGTAAACACCAGACCGTGAGCCCTTTTTCATTTCATGACTCCATTCACTCCGAAGGGACTGGACCTATGTTCGGTGTTGATATCGATGTTTCCTATCAGACCGTCCTTTATGTGAATGATCTTGTCGGTCTCGTTGGCGACGCCGCTCTCATGGGTTACCACGACGATGGTCTTGCGCTCCTCCTCGTGCAACTGCTTGAGAAGCTCCATCACTTCCATGCTCGTCTTCGAGTCCAAGGCACCCGTCGGCTCATCCGCAAGGATAATCTTCGGCTGGGTGATGAGGGCACGCGCAATGGCAACGCGCTGCTTCTGTCCGCCGCTCATCTCGTTGGGATAATGCCCGGCCCATTGCAGAAGCCCCAGCTTTTCCAGATATTCCATGGCCAGTTGACGACGCTTCTTGCGACTCACACCCTGATAGAAGAGTGGCAACTCTACATTTTCCACCGCCGTTTTGAAGCCTATCAGGTTGAAGCTCTGGAATATAAAGCCTATCATTCGATTGCGATACTCCGCCGCACGGCGTTCGGAAAGGTCTTTGATAAGCGTTCCCGCCAGCGTATATTCCCCGCTATCATAATTGTCGAGGATACCTAATATATTTAATAAGGTGGACTTCCCGGAGCCCGAAGCTCCCATGATGGAGACAAACTCGCCCTCCTCAATATCCAGGCTGATGCCCTTCAATACATGCAGAGGCTGGGCTCCGAAATAGGTCTTGTTGATATCTTTCAAATGAATCATCATACTCTATAGACGCAATGTGCATCGATTTAGTTGCAGAACAGCTCTGTTTTTTCTCAAAACCGGAAGGTAATGGGCAGATGGAACTTCACGCGCTCCTTCCTTCCGATATACATTCCGGGGGTCCAGTCGTGCATTTTGGACACCACTCGCTTGCCCTCGTTCTCGAAAAGGACGGTAAACTGTTCTTTCAGTCGTGCCTGTTCGTCGGCAGGCAGTTTGGCGAAATTGACATCATCACATCCCGTTATCTTGCAGGAATCTGTCTGGACATCCTCTACTGAACCGTCTTCCGCCACCCAGAAACTCATCATCAGCTTTGCCGTAACCCCCATTTTCTGAGCCTTCTTGGGGTATTTAAGATGGTCGGACAAATACTTTACGATGCCTTGGACGCCGCATTTATAGGTGGGATAGAAGAGTATCTGCTTCAGCTTTCCGGCCTTGTCGAGCTCCTCGAGCTTGGCTTTCATCTTCTCCACCATGACGGTTCCAAGCACTATCCTGCCCTCCGGGTCGATGAGATACATCGTAGGAATCCAGTTGACATGATACTTCCGGTCTACTTCCGTCTCCTTTTTCCACTTCTTGAGCTCGCTGTATTGCAGCCAATACATCTTGTTTTTCTTGATGCACTGCTGCCAGGAGTCCTTGTTGGTGTCAAAAGAAATGCCGATGACAGCCACCTTGTTCCAGTAGAGAGAGTCTATCTCCTTCACCTTGGGAATGTCTTTCCTGCAGTCGGGACACCACGAAGCCCAGAAGTCGAGCACCACATAGGCGCCCCGATAGTAGCTCAGCGAACGATTCCTAACAGAGTCCACGACGAAGTCTGGTGCCTCCGTTCCCGGCTTCAGGAGGTCGGCGGCATACTTGGCATCCATGTCTTCCGGGTGCTCCTGGGCACCTGCGGCCAACGCGCACACAAAAAGCAATGCGGCAAAAAACAGTTTTTTCATTTTGTCTCTATCTTTTCTATTCTCAGCGTCTGGTCGCAATAGTCTACCACCGCAGGACGATGAGTGATGAAAATAATGGTCTTGTCGTGAGATGACAACACATTCCGCAGCAACTGCCGTTCGGTCTCGGGGTCGAGGGCAGAGGTTGCCTCGTCGAAGAGCATCACCGGGCGGTCGCGCAGCAGGGCGCGGGCAATGGCAATGCGCTGTGCCTGCCCCTCGCTGAGTCCGCCCCCGCTCTCGGCACAAAGCGTGTCCAAGCCGTCGGGAAGGTCCATCACAAACTCCGCGCACGCCCGTCTCAAGGCCTCCTTCATTTCCTCTTCTGAAGCGTCGAGCTTGCCCAGCCGCAGGTTGTCGCGTATGCTTCCGCTCATCAGCGTGTTGCCCTGGGGCACATAGACGAGGTTGCACCGTGTGAGCGGCGACAATTCCTCGATGCGCTGGCCGGAATAGATTTCCACCTTCCCTGCCTGCGGACGGAGAAGAGCCAGTATCAGTCGCACGAGCGTGGTCTTGCCAGCCCCCGTCTCGCCGAGTATCGCCGTGCACGACCCGGGTAGGAAATCGAAGCTCAAACGGTCGAGAACCTTCCCCTCGGCAGCATCGTAAGCATAGCTCACATCCTTCATTCTTACCCCGCAGGGGGCGGCCAGCTCCACTGGCTCTCCCTGCTCCTCGAGCGGATTTTCCTCAAGTTCCATCAGTCGCTCGGCCGCCGTAAACACACTCACGAAGGCCGGAGCAAGCTTGGTAAGGTTGCGGGCAGGGCTCTGAATACGGTTCACCAACTGCAGGAAAGCCGTCATTCCGCCGAAGGTGAGGGTGTTTGCCGACATCCTCACGGCCGCCCAAAGGAAAGCCACCAGATATCCGAGCGCAAACCCGAAGTTGAGAATCAGGTTGGAGAATACCGAGAACGCCGTGCGCCTGACTACATTCTGCCGCAGCTCGCTCTGCGTGTTCTCAAGTCGGTCTACCATGGCCGAGTCGCTTTCCAGCGTCTTGATGAGCATGCGGTTCTGAATGGTTTCCTGCAAGACGCTCTGCACCTTGGAGTCGGAATTGCGCACCTTGCGGGTCAGACGGCGCATCTGAGAGATGTAGACCTTGCTCAGCATCACGAACACCGGTATGATGGCGACGGTGATAAAGGCAAGTATCCTGTCCATGGAAAAGAGATAAAAGAAGGCTCCGAAGAACATCGCGAGCACGCTCAGGGTGTTCGGAATGGTCTCGGTGAGAAAGTTCACCACATTGCCGACATCGAATTCGAGACGGTTGAGCACATCGCCCGAGTGCAGGGAACCCTTGCCGCGCCACTCCGAACGCAAGATGCGGTCGAGCATGCGCTGCTGCATACGGTTCTGAGCCTTCACTCCGAGGATGTTGCGCACCCACACCGAGGAGATGTTGAGACCGAAATCGCAGAGAATCAGAATGCCCATGACGGCCACGGCCCAATAGATGGAGCCCGACACATGATGGGCTGCCACATCGATGGCATGCTGCACCGCCCACACCTGCAACAGGCTCACGGCCACCGACAGCAGGCCTATCAGGGCATTGAGCACGGCCTGCAGGCGATTGCCACGCCACGCATTCCAGAGCCATTTAAAGATGGCCTTGGAGCCATACTTCGTGTCTTGTATCTTCAGAAATTTCTTGATTTTCATATTGCTGTATTCCGGGGACTACCTCTGGTCGGCTCCCCACATCATCTTTTCGCGCAGCGTGGAGAAGTAACGCTGGTTCAGGCGTTTCACCATCTTCACCTCGTAGGGAGCTTTCGACACCGTGAGACGGGTGCCCTCGACAAGTTTCTCCGACCGGCCGTCTATTGCCACGAGGAAGTTATGCGAGCGGCTCTCCACCTCAAGCTCAATCCTGGCATCGTCGCGCACGACGATGGGGCGGATGTTCAGACTGTGGGGAGCCACCGGGGTGATGCACAGGTTGCGGTCGGAGGGCACCATGATGGGGCCTCCGTTCGACAGGTTATAGGCCGTGGAGCCGGTAGGCGTCGACACGATGAGGCCGTCGGCCTGATAGGTAACCAGATATTCGCCGTTCACGCAGGCGCGAATGGATATCATGGAGGCCATATCACGCTTCAGCACGGCGATGTCGTTCAGGGCGCAGGGATTGCCCTCTATGGGCTCTCCGTCGGTCTCCAGCCGTATCATCGTGTGCCCCTCGATTCTCACCCTGCCCTCATAGATCTCCCCGAGAGCCTGTCCCACCTCGGCGGGAAGCACATCGGCCAGGAATCCGAGCCTGCCGGTATTCACGCCCATGATGGGGGTCTGCCTCGATCCCACCAGCGAGGCGGCCTTCAGGAAGGTGCCGTCGCCTCCGATGGAGAGGGCATAGTCCACCTCGACATCATAGCCGTCGAAGACTCCGTCGGCGCCGATCTCCATATTGAGAACCTTTGTCAGATAATCATAGAATGCCCGATGCACATACACCTCGGCCTCTCTCTCACGGAGAGAATCGAGGATTCGCCGTATTGCCGTCGACTTATCATCTTGAAACGCCTTGCCAAAAAGGGCAAAACGCAATTTCTTCCCTGCCATATCCTTTTCTCTTTCAAGGTCGCAGCACCTGCTTTTGACAGGGCAAAGATAACATAATTCAAGGAAAAACACAAATTTTTCGATGATTTCGGAAGGATGAATCGCAAAACCATTAAAATCTTCTATAAACCGCATCTTCCGCCTCTGCCATAGAGGCAAGCGGGAAGCCGGCGGACAGGAGGCCGTCTCCCGTCTGACAAAATCGGCGAGATTGTCCGACGAAATCGCCGAAATCGTCCGGCAAAATCGGCGAGATTGAAAAACAGGGGGCGGTTAAAAGGCGAGGCTCGGGGGGGCTTCTCCCATGCCTTTTGTCCGTCTTTTCTCCGGAAAGCAGTCTTTTTCCGCCACCCCACTTGCAATATTCAGGGAAATTATCTATCTTTGCGTAAGGTAATAATCACATCAAAACAAAAGAGAAAATGGCAAAGGTATATGAATTTCTGGCCAACGGCTTCGAAGACATCGAGGCCTTGGCACCGGTAGACATCCTGCGCAGAGGGGGTGCGGACATCAAGACCGTCAGCGTTACGGGCAGCGAATTCGCGGAGAGCTCGCACGGCGTAACCCTCAAGGCCGACCTGAGATTTGAGGATGCCGACCTCCGCGACGCCGACATGCTCTTGCTGCCGGGCGGCATGCCGGGAGCAAAAAACCTGCTGGAACACCGCGGCGTGCGCGAGGCCCTGACGGCTCAATGCGAGGCGGGGAAAAGAATCGGCGCCATCTGCGCCGCTCCCATGGTGCTCGGCAACCTGGGAATCCTCAAGGGAAAGCGCGCCACCTGCTATCCGGGTTTCGAACAATATCTGGAAGGAGCGGAATATACGCACGAGCTCGTAACCGTAGACGGCAACTTCATCACCGGCGAGGGACCGGCCGCCGTGCTGCCTTACGCTTACCGGATACTCTCTTTCCTCAAGGGAGAGGAGACTGCCCGCCAGGTGGAGGAGGATATGGTGTACACCCATCTGATGAGCAGATAATATGAAACCCCTGTCTTCCGGAGGACAGGGAAAAAGCGTTCGCCCATGGATTATATCATCATCGTTGCCGGCGGCAAGGGGCTCAGGATGGGCTCCGAGGTGCCGAAGCAGTTTCTGCCGATAGGTGGAAAGCCTGTGCTCATGCGCACCATGGAGCGTTTCCGTGAATATGACGGAGCGCTCCGAATCATCCTCGTACTGCCGCGCGAACAGCAGGATTACTGGCAGAGGCTGTGCAAGGAACACCGCTTCGACATCGGCCACACACTCGTAGACGGCGGCGACACTCGCTTCGCCTCCTCCCGCAACGGGCTCCGTGCCATCCCCGACGAGGAAGAGGGCATCGTGGGAATACACGACGGCGTGCGCCCCTTTGTCTCCGTGGAGGTCATCCGCAGGTGTTACGACATGGCACGCCGCTGCGGAGCGGTCATCCCGGTGCTGCCCGTAACCGACACCCTTCGCCACATCGACGAGACCGGCGGCGGCCGCAATGTGCTCAGAAGCGACTACCGCATCGTCCAGACCCCGCAGACCTTCGACATCCAACTCCTCAAAAGGGCTTTCCTGCAGCCCTGGCAGCCACGGTTCACCGACGACGCATCGGTCGTGGAGGCCTTGGGGCATAAGGTGGAGATGACAGAGGGCAACCGTGAGAACATCAAGCTCACGACCCCCTTCGACCTGAAAACAGGCGAGACGATTGTGAATTGTCAATTATGAACTACACATTATAAATCATGCAGTGAAATGAGCAGCATTCTCGACCAGGACATCATGTATCTTCCCGGGGTAGGGCCGAGGAAGAAGGAAATATTGAGTAAGGAACTCAATATTCATTCCTGGCGCGATCTGCTCGAGTATTACCCTTATAAATATGTGGACCGCAGCCGCATCTACGCCATCTCGGAACTGTCTGCCGACATGCCCTTCATACAGATCAAGGGCAAAATCCTGAGCTTCGAGGAGTTCAGCATGGGAGGGCGGAAGAAGCGCGTCGTGGCCCATTTTGCCGATGGGCACGGCATCTGCGACCTCGTGTGGTTTCGCGGGGCGCAATACATCTACAAGACCTATAAGACTGGCGTCGACTACATCGTTTTCGGAAAGCCCACGATATTCAACGGAAGATATCAGTTTGCCCACCCCGACATCGACGATGCGGCCACCCTCGAGCTGTCGCAGATGGGCATGCAGCCGTATTACATGACGACCGAGAAGATGAAAAAGGCGGGACTGACATCGCGGGGAATGGAGAAAATGACGAAGGGACTGGTGGAAAAACTCACCGAGACGCTGCCCGAAACCCTGCCTCCCTACATCACGGGGCCACTCCACCTCATCGACCGAGACTCCGCCTATCGCTGGATTCACTATCCCAGAAATGCCCTGCAGATGCGGAAAGCCCGCCTGCGCCTGAAGTTCGAGGAACTGTTCTATGTACAACTCAACATCCTCCGGTATGCCTCCGACCAGCGCCGCAAGTACCGCGGATACATCTTCCAGCATGTGGGAAGGGAGTTTAACCACTTCTATAGGCACAACCTTCACTTCTCCCTGACGGGGGCACAGAAACGGGTAATGCACGAAATCAGGGCCGACATGAGGTCAGGAAGACAGATGAACCGACTGCTGCAGGGTGATGTGGGGTCGGGAAAAACGCTCGTAGCCCTCATGACCATGCTCATTGCGCTCGACAACGGGTATCAGGCCTGTATCATGGCACCAACTGAAATCTTGGCCGAACAGCACTTCCAAACGATCAAAGAGCTCCTGAGAGATATGGACATCCGCATTGAACTGCTCACCGGAATCATAAAAGGCAAGCGACGGGAGGAGATTCTCAGGGGGCTCGCCGACGGCAGTGTGCGGATACTGATAGGTACTCACGCCGTGATAGAAGACCCCGTCCGGTTTGCCCGCCTGGGGCTTGCCGTGGTCGACGAGCAGCACCGCTTCGGGGTCGCCCAGCGTGCCAAGCTATGGTCGAAGAGTGAGAATCCGCCTCATATACTTGTGATGACGGCCACGCCCATTCCCCGCACATTGGCCATGACGATATACGGCGACCTTGATGTGAGCGTCATCGACGAGCTTCCGCCCGGTCGCAAACCCATTATGACGCTGCACAAATACGACAACCAGATGACGAGCCTCTATCAGGGCATCCGCCAACAGATTCGCCAAGGGCGACAGGCCTACATCGTGTTCCCGCTCATTCAGGAAAGCGAGAAGATAGACTTGAAAAACCTCGAGAAAGGATTTGAAATCTTAAAGGAAGTCTTCTCGGAGTTCAGGCTCAGCAAGGTACACGGCAAGATGAAGCCCAAGGAGAAAGAGGAGGAGATGCGGAAGTTCATCGCGGGCGAAACCCAGATTCTCGTTGCCACAACGGTGATAGAAGTGGGAGTAAATGTTCCCAACGCTTCTGTCATGGTTATCCTCGACGCCCAGCGCTTCGGGCTCTCCCAACTGCATCAGCTGAGAGGGCGCGTAGGGCGCGGAGCCGACCAGAGCTACTGCATTCTAGTTACGAATTACCAACTGGCCGAAGAGACCCGGAAGCGTATCGACATCATGTGCGAGACCAACGACGGGTTTGAAATAGCAGAGGCCGACCTCAAGTTCCGCGGCCCCGGAGACCTGGAAGGCACCCAGCAGAGCGGCATGGCGTTTGATCTGAAGATTGCGGATATTGCCCGCGACGGTCAGATCGTGCAAATGGCGCGGGACGAGGCACAAAAGATCATCGATGCGGATCCTGAATGTAACCGTCCGGAATACCAGATTTTATGGAATAGGTTAAAAAAATTAAGAAAGTCAAACGTCAACTGGTCTGCTATAAGTTGATGCGGGAATCAACCATATATGCTATAAACAGGGCGAGCGCAAGCAATTTAAAATGATTCCAATTATGTTAAATGCCACAAAAAATGTGTTAATATAATAGGTTCCCTTGTCTTTTTTTATTATATTTGCAAAGTCCTTTTTTAATAAATGAACTGGTTATAGCTCATTTTGACGAAATCAGGCGTGTTGTTTTTCTTCCGCCTAAGGACTCAAACCTACAAACAATTTGTATGACTTTAAGAAATATTTTCAAGACTACTACAATTACAGGATTACTCTTCCTTGCCGTTCTTCCGGCCGGCGCGCAGGACCTCTTGGCCCGCCAAGCACCCATAGACCGCAGGACAAAGAAAGTGGACACTCTGGCGTTACAGAACCTTTTACGCAAAGAAAACTTGGAATCACCCTCCGCGCAGCTATATGCAGACTGGAATAATCAATATGCACATCGAGAGCAGGAACTCCCCGACTCTTTCCGCATCGATCTACGGCACTTCCACATGCCGACTGTCAGTCGAGTAATCACTTCCAATTTCGGCAGTCGCTGGGGTCGCCAGCACAAAGGCATTGATATTAAAGTCTATATCGGAGATACCATTCGGGCCGCTTTTTCCGGTAAAGTGCGCATCGTACAGTATGAAGGCGGAGGTTATGGAAAATATATCGTCATCCGCCACACAAACGGCTTAGAGACCATCTACGGGCATCTGTCAAAGCAGTTGGTGGTTGAGAACCAGACCGTCAGGGCCGGCGATGTCATCGGCTTAGGCGGAAACACGGGGCGCAGTACAGGCTCCCACCTCCATTTTGAGACCCGTCTGTGCGGCGTAGCCTTGAATCCGGCTCTTATGTTCGACTTCAGAGCGCAGGATGTAGTGGCCGACAGCTATATGTTCCGCAAGAATTCCTATAAGCATGAGTCAGTAGAAGCCAATCACTCGCGTGGCGTTGTCGGCAACGGCAGATATACCCGGGAGGAAGTCCGAGGTGAGATAGCACAAAACACAACGACCGTCAGCAACGAAGAGAAGCAATATCACAAAGTGGTTTCAGGGGAAACCCTCTACTCCATTGCCGACAAGCGTGGCGTAACCGTCGACATCTTGCTGAAGTTGAACAAGCTCTCACGCTCCTCCAAGATTCGTCCCGGCATGATTATCAGGTATTCTTAATCATCCCCACATAAAACAACAATCAGAAAATAGAATGCCCGCCTGAAGAGTTGTCAAGGCGGGCATTCTCTTATTCTCTACTTCTTAAAAATCGCTCTCACCGCAAACCATACATGGGTGAGCAGCGTTGCTAATAAACCGTAGTGCTTTCTCATTACCCGGAAACGCTCTTTCAGCGAGGCCTTGTGATAAGCTGTGGTCATCCCGCCATCCAGGAAATTCACGACCACAGCATGCACATTCCTCAAAGGAAGCCCCCTTGTCTCGGCATCTTTCATAATCCTGATACACCAGTCCACATCCGCCGAGTAGCGATATCGAAGGTCATAAGGGTGCGCCTTGGCCAAGTCCGCACGAGCATAAAACGCCTGATGACACACCAGCATGCCCCATCGGAACGACTTCCACGACAGCTCCCGGGGAGGCGACAGACGGCGATGGCGGACAAAGTGCCCCTCGTCGTTCACGACATCCGTATCGCCATAGAGTACGCCCGGAAGCTTTTCGCCCTCACCCACGGCATTGGCTATATGTTCCAAAGTGTCCTTGGCCGGAAAGGCATCTCCCGCATTGAGATACACAAGATAGTCGCCGGTAGCCATTCTCAGGCCTTTGTTCATCGCATCATAGAGGCCCTTGTCCGGCTTGCTGACGGTTGCGATCGCGTGAGAGGTTGCCTTCCTTGCGGATTCCTCCGCATAATCAGCCACCAGCCGCATGGTGGCATCCCTTGAGTTACCGTCTATGATGAGATGCTCCACATGAGGATAAGACTGCTCCAACACGCTCACGAGCGTGCGCCTTACCACCGACTGGGCATTGAATGTACAGGTTATAACCGTGAATTTAATCATATCTTCGAGTCCGTATCTGACAATACCTTATTATATATACCGATATATCTCATCGCGACTGCATTCTGAGAATAGCACGACGCAACCTTCTCTACGGCGGCCCGGCTCAAAATTGGACCGTCAGCCTCGGCAAGTACCCAGCGTAACCCCCGTGCCAAATCGCCGGAATCCTTGTATCTCGCCACATAGCCGTTCGTCAGGTGGTCTATCTCCTCTGGAATACCGCCCACCTCAAAACCAACGCAGGGCACTCCGCAAGCCATCGCCTCCATGATGGTATTCGGTAGATTTTCCGACAGAGAAGGCAAAACGAACACATCGGCAGCAGCATAGACGCGGGCTATTTGGTGCACATCGTTGATGTAGCCCAAAGCAAAAACGGGCAGGTTGAACAAGGGAGCGATTTCCTCGGCATGTCCTCCGAGAACCACCAGCCCTATGTTCTCCCTCATCCCCGGTTCCTCCCCGACCAATTGGTTGCAGGCCTCCACCAGGTAGCGCATACCTTTATTCACATTCGTAACCCGCTGGGAGACGAAGAGAATCAACTTCTTGTCGGCCGGCAAGCCCAGGCTTTTCCGGACCCGCTGCCTGTTCGAGGGTTGAAAAAGATGTGTGTCGATAGGATTGGGGATGCTGGTTACCCATTGTCCTTGCAGCAAGGCACTCGACTTCGCCTCGCTTTCAAGCCAACGGGAACATGCCACGAATGTCATGCTCCGACCTTCCAAGACCTTCCGCTTACGCCGCCACACCTTCGCCGACAAGTCATTCCGGCTCCCATTGCCCGGCAAATACTTGCAGTTCCTGCACCCAACCTTGAAACTCTCACATCCAAGAGTGAGATGACAGAGTGAAGTGGCAGGCCACATATCATGCATCGTCCATACCACAGGCTTACCGCTTTCAAGTATTTTGCGAATATTCTTCAAGGATAGCATCCCCTGATTGATCCAGCCCAGATGGATGATGTCTGCCTCACGGAATTCCCGCAATGAGGTAATATCACGCCCTGTGTTTGCCATATCGAGCTCAAACAGGTGGCGGCGAGAGAAATGAAGATGGCAGAAGAGGCACCATCGCTCCCACAGGAAGTTCCATTTATTCAGGAAGCTGTCCGGCAACCGTACGACGGAAAGTCGGTCGGTCTCCTTATCCCGGACCAGCATCTTCGCCTTTACGCCATTATTGTTCAGTGCCTGCAACAGGCGTCGGGCTGCCACGGCCGCACCGCCGGTCTGTTCGCTGGTGTTCACAATCAATATTCTCATCCGCAGAAGTATTTACGAGCAAAGGTAATGCAAAATGGCATAAATGACAAGAATTTCCATGGATTATTACTTGTGTGCGGGCACAAAACTTTGATATAAGTCAAGAATAAGCATGTTTTCAGCACAAACAAGCAAGAATTCATTGCGCTTTTCCTAATTTCTCCGTATCTTTGCATCATCAAAAGGTTAATAGATTGTTTAGGTTAGTAGTAATAGATTTAGGTTTTTAGTTATTAGGTTTTAAGGTAGATTTACAGATTGTTTAACGAAGGATGACAATGGAAACCGCGAGGCTTTCATTTATTTCGAAAAAGGATTTTTAGTTAAACATAGGTTTTACGCTGTTGCTCGTTGAGAGTTGCAGCGTATTTTTTTGCCTTTTCTTCCGGCAGCAGCCGCTTTCGGGCAGGACGCCGAAGAGGGTTCAGCCCCGCGCGGAGCCTTTCCGGGAGCACCGTGAAGCGCAGGTCAAGAACAAGAGAATGATTGGGAAGAATGCCAAAAGCGGCCATAAGCCTGACGAAACCGGCGAGATTGAACGACAAAACCGGCGAAATCGTGCGGCGAAATCGGCGATTTCGTCAAACTGCCCACGGCAAAGAGAATATCAGAAGATCACCCGAGGGAATACAAGCGGCCGCTACCGCTCTATCAGGCAGACGGCATAGGCACTGATTCCCTCCTCGCGCCCCGTGAAGCCAAGCCGCTCAGAGGTCGTCGCCTTGATGGAGATGTTCTCCTCGTCGGTATCCATCACCTTGGCAAGACATGCCCTCATAGCCGGAATATGCGGATTGAGCTTGGGCCGTTCGGCACAAATCGTGGCGTCGACATTCACCAGCCGGTATCCTTTCGTGGCTATCAAGCCAATGGTCTTGCGGAGAAGCAGCTTGCTGTCTACATCCAGCGTGTCTGCCGAAGTATCGGGAAAATGGTAGCCGATATCGCGCATATTGGCCGCTCCCAGCAGCGCGTCGCAGACAGCGTGTATCAACACATCGGCATCGCTGTGGCCGAGAAGCCCCAGCTCGTGCTCTATCTTGACGCCTCCCATCCACAACTCGCGACCCTCCACGAGTCTGTGGACATCATAGCCCATACCTACCCGAATGCTCATCTCCTGTGAAATAAATCCTTGATACCGTCCATGTCAAAACTCAATGAGATACGCAAGGTCTGGTCGAGAGGGTTGCTCTTGGCCGTGGAAATCAGGTATCCGGCATCCAGAGAGAACACGCTCATCCAGAATCCCGCGCCCACGGTGAAGTATTTACGGTTTCCCTTGTTCTCGCTTTCATGGTGATAACCGGCACGCAGCGAGAATTTGTCGTTATAAGTGTACTCCGCGCCCACGCTCCAGTAAATCTCCTCCAACTCTTCCGAAAATCCGTTTGGAGCGTCGCTGAAACTCTTGAAGATACCGGAAATCGACGACACATTCCAGTAGTCGTTCTCCATGCGACGCTGGTAATCTTCCGTGCTCTCGCCTTCCTCCTTCTTCGGATAGGTCGGCACCAGCAACTTATTGGCATCAGCGGCCACGGTAATCTTATTATACTCATCGATGGGCACCATCAGAGAGGCTCCCAGCCGGAGGTTGGTCGGTATGAAGTAACTATGGTTGTCGCCCCCGAAGCTTATTTTGCTGCCGATATTGGAAATGTTCAGTCCCAAGCCCAGCTGGCATTCACGGGATCCCAGGTTGACATAGTTCTGATAATAGGCGGCAATATCAGCCGCAAAGGCAGAGCCCGGCGATGTATCGTCGGTCAAAGTGTATTTCAAGTCGGAGTAAATCCACCTGACCGCCGCTCCGAGAGAGAACTTCTCGCTCAGCATCAGGGAATAAGCCACATCCAAGGACATCTCATAAGGGTTTATAGACAGGGAGTTGGCCGTCTTGTCCAGAAAAACCTCTCCCATGGAGAAATACCGCAGCGAACCGCTCACCGCACTATAGTCGCCGATACGATAGTATCCGGAAAGGTAGGCCAGATCCATATCATTGACCAACTGCCGCAGCCAAGGGGTATAGTTCAGGGATACTCCGGCACGGGAAATATTGAACGGATATTTCGCCGGATTCCAGTATTGTGAGTTGACATCAGCCTCCGTAGCCACACCCACATCACCCATACCTGCCCCACGGGCATCAGGAGCAATGTTCTGGGAGGTTACGGAATAGTTCACAGGGTTAAAGAGGTCGCGCTTCTCTTGGGCAGACAAGCCGAGCGACAATGTTCCCAGCATGCTTACTGCGAATATTCTGAAAATTCTGTTCATTTTCCAATCAGATGACGATACATTACTGCCTATAAACGCAGAAGCTATCTTAATTATTGCCTACAACTATTAATTTCTTGGCTTTCGACACCTTGGTGCTTCCGCCCGAGGCGATACGCACACGGTAAACATATACGCCCGTCTGCAGCTTCCTGCCTCTGCCTGTCGTCAAATCCCAGCTTAGCGTATAGGTCTGAGAGGTGCTCACGCCGCTTTCGGAATGCGACCACATCCAGCGGCCACTGATGTCGTAGACATCCACCTCCACATCCATGTTGCTTCCGGTACGGTCGTGATTGATGATGAAGGTAGTTGTGGTAGTTGTGGTAGTTGCCGGATTGTGCGATACATCCACGCTGAAAAGGTTGGGCTCCAGCCCGGGCACAACCTTGAAGGTAAGCTCTGCCGTCGACGAATTGTTCAGCACATCCCATGCACGGAACAGAAGCTTGTGCTTTCCGGGTGCCAGTTCCGGCAGATTATAATAGGTAGAGCCGCTGGTATAGGTTCCGAAATCGAACTGGAAGTTATCGTTCAAAATATAAGTCTTGCTCATGTCGCCGTCAATAATGAGCTCAAGATCGTGTCCTATTCCGTTTCCCGACGCATTAATGCCGTCCTCATCTTTCACCTGCGCCACGAAGTAAGGGGTCGCGTTCACATTTCCTCCATTCATGAACGAGGGCGAATTAAGGTAGCAGTAGATGGAAGGACCGATGGTATTCCTGCCCTCAAGCTCGCTTCCGCCTATCGTAAAACGGTCGGTAGAGCCGTGGGCCTCCAGCGTATGGTCGGCATTTACCGCATAAACATTGATGAGTCCGCTGGCATCGGTATAGCTGATATCTTTCGGTACGGCAAACGAGAAGGTGAACCGCCCGTTCCTTACACTGTCCGAGCCAGTAAAGAGGGTCTTCGTCCGGTCGTAATATCGGAAAGGCGTGTCTGCCCCGGAATCACTGGTATTGTTAAGCTTACAAGTGATGAGTTCCCTTTGATCACGCACCGTGGCCGTCATCACGCCGTTGAAGCCGTCGCCGTCTTCAATGTGCCCACTCACCCGAGCTATGCTCCCGGCCTTCAACTGCGCACCTTCCGCAATGCCGTTGATATCGTCTATGACCACCTTTCTCGTAGGAAGGTTCAGGCGGAGGGCCGGGTCGCCCAGCAAGGAATACTGCAACTTGTTCGTCGTATAGTCCTGCCCGCTGGTAATCATCTCGTTTTTCGCCAGCATCTGGGCCTCCCCGATGGTGGTCGGCTGCCCGTCCTTAACAGTCAGCACATGGCGCAGATAGGCCATGTTGATGGCTTTGTTATAGTTGGACTGCACGGTTCGAGTTGTACCGAAGAATGCCATCGCCCCCCCCTTGGCATTCAGCAAGGCCCGCTCTCCGATAGTGGAAACCGTACCGTCGAACGGCATGATATCACAAGAGGCCGTTATCCACAAGGGCAGATTCTCATTGCGGAACGATTCGAAATCGGCGAGACGGAGCACCAACTCGTGCGAAATCTGGTCCTCGCGTCCATGTCCCCCATAGTCCATGATGAGCGCGCCGTTGGCCTGATACTGCTTAATAAGTGCCGTAACTTCTGGATAAGTGTTGCCCGTGGCCGAAGTCTTGCGGGTATAGGCATCCCACATTACCTTGCGCACGAGATATCCCGGATGCAGAGAGGCTATTTGCTCAGCGGCATCATTTATATCGCTCATGTGAATATTGTCGTTACCGTCGTCGCCCATGAACACGAGCGTGTTCTGCCATGCCCCCGCATTGTCGTTCTCAGCGTAGCGGATGGTCTTGTCGACAAGAATCTTCGCCTCGGCTTCCGTCGTTACGGGGAATCGCCCGACGGCCATATCCAGCTTGTCGGAGCTGCGGGGATTGCCACCCTCGCCATCATCGAGGAGGCAGAAAAATCCATCGTCGACATAACAATAAAGTTCATTGAACGAATTTTCGCTCTCAAAGCAAAGCAGCAGGTCATCGGCTTTGAGATTGTGGCAGTCGCTGGTCAGCAGTCGGTTATCCCATACGCAGTCGCCGAAGAGCAGCAAGTATTTGGGCATGTCGGCATCACTGGAAGACCTGTCGTAGAGCATCTTCAGATATCGCCGATAGGCATTGGCATCGGGGGTGCCACTGCCAAACTCGTTGAAAAGCTCGTCTGAGGGTATGATGCGCACTCTCAGGCCGTTCTTCTGTTCGTGGAATTCTTTCAGACGCTGTGCCTGCGAGAGCAACTTCTGTGAAGTCGGTATGATGATGACCATATCGGCAGGTCCGTCGGCATGGTGATCTTGATGGGTGATATTATATACATATTCCGGTTCGGGGAAACTGACACCCGAAAGGACGGGCGCAGCCTTCGGCTTGCTGTAGGTCAGCGAGAGAAAGTCGAGGCGTACGGGACCACCGCTTGTCGTGGCTATCTCAACCTTGTCCGCGGATGTCAAGGAGGCTATCTCGTAAGTTTCGGCAACCATGTTGCCTTTGTCATATTTCGATAATCTTATCTGCAGCGACCCCACCTCGCGATCGTTCACCTTGATGCTGGCCGTACTGGCGGTACCCGCAGAGAGGCGCACGGTGAGCCGGGCGTTCGTACCCTGTACGCTCGCATCATTCGTCAGGGTGTAGACTCGTTTCTCGCCCTGATCGATAGGGTCGTCGCCGAAAAGGTTTCTGCCGCCCTGATACCAGGCATAGGAGTCCACCTCATAGAGTTCGTGATAGTCGTCGACCGACGGATAATGGGTCTTCAGGAAGGTCTCGGAATCCACTTTCAGGGGGTCGCCATCGGCTTCGGTAATAAAATAATATCCATAATCGGAATACGGATTGCGGATACGGATGACAGCGGTGTTGCTTGCCCAACTCACGGGACCTTGTGCATGGAAGAGCCTACGACCATCGACCTCGCAGGTCGGCACTTCTTTCAGATCGTCCAATCGCTGAAGCTCATTGCCGTCGAGCACCTCATTTTGCAAGGCGCCGCCATAGCCATACACCCTGACTTTTGACAGATTGCTAAAGCCCGCCTTACGAATCAGCTCCTCGGTGAGGACATAGATGCCTGTGGAGGGCACACGAACCTTGGCCCATCGACCGCTTGCCAGCACTGAATGGTCGACATATCGGCCCGCTGTTCCCACACGGGTAAGAGCATTAGACTTACGCACGGATCGCCTTGCAGCCTTCGCCTCCACCCGGAGCATGAAACTCACGAGTACCTGATAGCGGCGATTTCTATAGACCAGCGGACATAACTGCACCTCAAGCACGCCCTGCTTGCGACTCACGCCAATGCTTTGATTCACCACAGGGAGCGCGGGCAATTCCGCCCTTGATATTCTTCGGTAACGCTCGATGTCGTCCTTGGTCATATCGATGAATTCCGGATAGGCAATCGAAACTGTATAGACGGAGTCGGCATAACCCTCACCAAGGGGTACCTGATAGGTAAACGAAGGTAACACCGAGTCGACCCTGACTTCCTGAGCAGTAAGGTTATAGAACCGCTGCGCACTCACCTGCATCAGGCTGCACAGCATCCCTATGGACAACAGTATTCGCTTCTTCATCTGTTATGCTATTTCACACAGAATTACTTACATCTCAAATCCAGCACCTTTTTGTCTTCCAGCCAGCCCTCCAGGTGATCTTCTATCTGCACGGGGCCTACGCCCGCAGGAGTGCCCGTATAAAGGAGGTCGCCCGTCTTCAGCGTGAAGAACCGACTGATATAGGCTATCAATTGGTCGACTGTGTAGAGCATGTCGGCCGTCTGCCCCTCCTGCCGCATCTCACCATTAACGGCAAGGCGGAAACCAATGCGTTGCACGCTTAGGAATTTCTCTTTATCTACCCACTCACCGATAACAGCAGAGCCGTCAAAACCCTTGCAGAGCTCCCACGGATGCCCCTCAGAGCGTAACTTCCGCTGCACATCGCGGGCCGTAAAGTCAATTCCCAGCGTTACGGCATCATAGTAGCGGTGGGCAAATCGCTCGGCAATCGTCTTGCCTAAGCGTGATATTCGCACCACCAACCCAGCCTCATAATCGATGCGGCCCATGAAGTCGGGTACGAAGAAAGGCTTCCCCGGCTTGAGCAGGGCGGAATCTGCCTTCGTGAAAATCACGGGGTCCTCGAGTTTATATAACGCCCCATCAAGCTCTTTATTATATTCTCGGTAGTTCGTACCTACTGCAAAGATTTTCATGTCTTTCCTTATTTTATAGCAAAGATAGTAGAAATCGGAGAGAACGCAAAATAAATAAACATTTATTTTCTGCCAAGCTAACAAAGGTCAAAGACAAACTTCAGAGACTTTAGAAAGCTATTTTTGTAGATCGGAGAATAAATTGTATCTTTGCCGAGCTATGCAATAGCCGCAGAAAACTTTTGCCCAACTCATCACATACGAAGTCTCTGTCATCCTTAAGGTACGCATGGATGTACTCGTGGCGGAAGAAAACTGCCCCAATCCCAACCTTGACGGAATCGACCCAAAGGCCATTCATACGGAATTTCAGGCCTTATCAGAGAGGTTTCCGGAAGACGGAATCTCACACAGGCAGATACTATCCTGATGCTGAAAGCCTTTCCGGAATGTAATAGAAAATGCCACCGCCAACGCGATGGCATATCCAATTTAAGAGTCAAACTTCCCTAAAGCCGCTCGCGCAGCGTTCGGAAAACCAGTGTCCTCATCTTAGAAGTAATAGGCCAAGCCTATCTGAAACGCTCCGCTCCTGCTCTTTACACCCTTGTAAAGGCTTGAGGCGGAGAACTCGCCGGTATGTCCACAACCGAAGTTATAGTCCATTGAAACCTCCAGATGATTCAAGGTCGTGATGCCAACGCCGAGGTTTACACTAAGATTGGTATTCTTCCATTTCCAGTCAACATCCTTCATGTCATCCGCTAGATTGAAACCAAACTGCGGACCTGCGAAAAAGAACACGCTCGCAATACCTCCGATTCCGAAAGAATAGCGGAGGTTGACAGGAATGGCGAGTTGCTTCTGCCTGACGGTTTCCTCCTCCCTTATGATTTGTTCACTACCCTTGTCGACCGTTATCGTGGCACTACGCTGGTCGTAGAGCAAGGCTCCGTCGAGCGAGAGACCTACAAGCGGCAGACTGATCTTGGCCGTCGGGCCAAGGTAGAACCCCGCTTGATTAGACTTATCAAAGACAGACTTATCAAAAGACATGTTCGTTACATTCAGTCCGCCTTTCACACCGAACTTTATCTGAGCCTGCGCAGTAGTGGCAGACAACATCATGAGGGCTGTAAAAGCCATTGTGATCAACTTCTTCATTTTACCTTTTCCTTTCTTATTTTTTATTTGGTTAATGTCTTTCGCGTCGAACAGTAACGCGTGCCGACGACCCAGACAGACTTCCACCGTCCGATTTGCGCTTGGAACGAATGCTTGAATTGCCTCCCCTCAGACTCCGGCGATTCTTACGGCTCACCTTCTTCTGGTTTCTGTCAGCCACTGCTATGCTGTCGAGCGAATCCTTGCGGGTCTTGTCGCCCCATATATGTTCCTCAAAGGCCTTGATTTCTTCTTCTATCCGCTTCTGCTCCTTGGTCATGGCCTCCTCGTTAGGACAATATTGAGCCAGGGTCTTTCCGAGCATGTTAGTTGTCTTATAGATCTTGCCGCGATAAGAATTCTTGGTGAAATAATCATCAATACTCATCACCGCTGCATTGTTAAGGTTGCTCGTCATGATAGTCTGCTTGGAAAGAAACGGTGCCAAGTCGTCATACCGGACCCAGAAGAGAGGGTAAGAGGTGGCCCCGTCTCCGAAATCATCTTCACGCTTCATGATCGGGCAGAGTGCCAGAACCTTCGTATGGAAGGTTGCCGAGGCCTGGTCATAGTAGGACGATTCCTTCACATAATAGGCCGTTACCTCACGCGAGGGGATGTCGCTGTCATCGATATGTGTGCCCCTGTCGGTGGTTTCATAGAAGATGTGATAGTTATCGAGAAATGCCTTGCGCTTGACTTCTGCGCCCTCATTGAACACCTCATTGCCGTCCAGACGATATTCATAGGCCTTGACCTGTCCCGTCATGAAGAGCTTAAAGATGTAGGTGAACAGGTTCATCTGCGTTCCCAACGGCTCTACGGGATAGTAAAGGGCAGCATTGGCATCTTCGTTGAGGTTGAGTTCACGGTATACATCACGACGCCAGACCACATTCTCGTCCATCTTCAGCTCTGTAGGAAACGAGATTTGCGCACGGGTGGTGATGTTACCGGCGTTGTTCTTCTGAGCAGCCTGTTGTTCTGCTCTACGACGCACAGACTGCGCGAAGGCACCTTGGGCAGCAAGAACTATAAGCAATAAAAACAGTATTCTCTTCATTGTAGCTTATCGTATTATCTTTTTTACTTCACTATTACTTCCAAAGGATAGGGCAGGGTGCGGGTAATACCGTCGGGTCCTACTGCCTTCACGCCGCGGATATAGAATCGCTTGTTACGAGAAAGATGACGAAACTGCTCCTTCTGACGCTCTGAGAACGAGGCTCCATTCGACGCTATGGGCACGGCATTGCCCATATTATCGAAAAACACAGTCTCAAATCCAAGCACTTTGAATGGTATGTCGAGCAAACCGTCGTCAATGGCAGCCGAAACGGTGCTCAACCCCATCAGGGAAACCTTCGGCAGCCCACCCCCCTTGAAGCGGTTGGTACCGATGCTGAGGTAAGCCGTCGGATCCGGCAACTTACGCACATGGAATACAAACGGCGGCATCGTGCGAGTCTGTCCCTTGTCGCGGGCCGTAACATGGATGGTTACATCTTGTCCAACAGCAGCTGGAACGGCCACAAAGTGCCCATTACCCTTCGAGGAAAGGCTTCCACCCGTCATCGTCGCACTTACTCCGTTTGCCGGAACTCCCGGCACACTGATGCTGACAGGATTGCTATAGCCGGCATAGAGCACATTCATCAGGTCGGCAGCTACGGTTGCCGTGTTGGGCGCAGGTATCACCGAATACTTCTGAAGGAAGTCGCGGCGAACCATATCGCCGTTGCCATTGCGCATGAGCATATATCCGCTGAATTGGTGGTCGCCCACTCCACCGGCCGCAAACTGGTATCGTCCGGTCGCGGAGTTTATCCGCCGGCCGTTCACATAGATTTCAGGAGTCTGCGTAGTGTCTACCGCTGCCATCACGATATTTGCCTTGAAAGACTCACCCGGATAGAGCACTGTCTTCTCGGGAATCACGAAAGCATCAAGTTTATTTACCCTGATATCCTTCAAGCCTATGTTAGAAACCAGAGCATGGAGCACCTCCCCTTCCGCATAGCGCACATCGCTCTGCAACTTGGAGAGCAGGGTTACCGCTGCCGCGACAGGCATATTCTCGAACATATACTCCTGCCAGTTCTTGCCGAGCACATTCTTGGCATTTTTGGGGATTGCCGTCGAGAGGTTGTTGGCTATGATTTTCTTCTGCGCAGGGTCGCTTATCATCTTCAGAATGCGCTCACGATAGCTATTGATGGCATGGAAGAGCTTCCGCCCCTTACCGCTGCCAGGAGCCAACATCACTTCGCCTGCGGCATCCAGATTATCCTTATTATTAATATTGAGGGGATCGCCATCTCTGCCGTCGGCCACCCTCACGATCTCTGTCTTCAATGTCTGGGCAAAATTGTAGAGCGAATCGCTCATGTTCTTGACGGTCGTAGCTTTTTCAAACCATATACGCACTTTCCCGGGATTGGCCTTCATCTGTTCCTCAAAACCATCATATAGGGCCTTGTTCTGCTCGCTCGAACTCCTTGTGGTGCGATTCAGGCTGTCCTCCACGATGGAGAATCCGTTGAGCACCTCGGTTGAAATGTTCAGCGCAAGCATGGCCATCAAGACGATATACATCAAGTTTATCATCTTTTGGCGAGGGGTTACGGGTCTTTTCTTTATAGCCATATCGTAACTTTATGCGTCTCAACCCTCCGTGGAAGAGGCACTGGGGGCAGCCACTTTCATGTTGACGGTCATCGCCTCTATCATGCGGGTGTAAATCTTATTGAGCTGTTCGATGTGCTGGGCCATCTTCTTGCTCTGCTCATTGATTTGGTCTATGGTTCCGACTTGCTGACTGGCACCCTTGAGCTGCATCTCATAGACTTTTGCAATGCCTGTAAGGGTACGGTTGAGATTCTCCATTTCCTCGCTGTCGCGAGTCAGGCGACTACTCTGTTCGTTCACCTTCTGCAGCGTTTCCACCAGTTTCTTCAGCTCCTCGACATAATTGCCCTGAGCCTCATTGAAAGCTTCAGCCTCTGCCATAGACATCTGGGGGACATAATTGGGCTGAGGTTGTGCAACAGCGGAAACAGCAGGAACGGACGGAGCCTCTTGTTTCTGCTCTTCTCCCGAATGCTCCAAGCTCTTCTTTCTGTCTTCTTCGTAAACCACCTTACCCGTTTCGAGGAAATCCTCGGTTATATGGGTGGGAAGCTCTCGACCGATGGCGGTCTTGTCGAAAGGGCGGTCGAAGGCAGACAGGAAGAACACGACGACCTCGGTTCCCATTCCCAGAAACAGCATGAGGTTGGCTCCCGGCAAATGCGTGAGCTTGAACAGTGCGCCCAGGATCACCACCGAGGCACCCCAGCTATAGGCATAGTTCAGGAAGGTTTGGCCGGGCACGGTATCTATCCACTTCTGCAGACGGTATACCATATTATATTTACTATACTTAGACATTATCTTTTGCTCTTTTTTTGTTTCGTGCTTGTACTGTTAGCCAGACTCCTTACGCAACGGAATCCGATATAAGAACGGGGCTGGTTCTGGTATTCCCAGGTTCTCCAAGCCGAGCGGATGTATGACTCCGGGTCTTTCCACGATCCTCCACGCACGCTCTTCTTCTTGAGTTTATAAGGGTCTTCCTTGGCCGCATTATACTCAAGGGTCGGATTCAGGTCGTTCATAGCGTCAACACCAGACTCCGTATAGACCGTACTGGTCCATTCCGCCACATTGCCAGCCATGTCATAGAGACCATTGCTGTTAGGAGAATAGATACCCACCTTACTGGTAATGAGGTTTCCATCCTTAGTATAGTTACCCCTGTCGGGCTTGAAGTTGGCATAGAAACATCCGTCTCCACTCTTCACTTCCTGGTTTTCCCAAGGAAATTCCGTACCGTTCTTGCCACGCGCGGCATACTCCCATTCCGCCTCCGTGGGCAGACGATAGCGTTGCACATAGCGAGCTTCACCGCCCAAGCCCTTTAGGAGATAATTCGTACGCCACGCACAGAAGGCATTGGCCTGCTCCCAGGTAACGCCCACCACGGGATAATCATTGTAGGCAGGATTGCTGAAGTAGTTGCGCAGATACATTTCGTTGTCCGAGTTCTTGAAATCGTTCACCCAGCAAGTGGTGTCCGGATATACATTTACAATATAAGTGTTGAGGAAGTCCCAAGGCCCGGTCAGCTCCCGATCAATGGTTTCTCTCACGATTCGTCCCTCATCGTCGATATAGGCCGTATCTTTCGAAATCATCACGGCTTCGTTCGGAGCCGCCGCTAAATCCGTATTGAGGTTGCGCTCTGCGGGATTCAGGCGGTTACGGCGAAGAGCGGCAGCGGTATAGTCATAAATCTCATACTTGTAGTTGAGCTGTCGATAGTCCAGCAACCTCTCTCCGGTAACGGGATTTGTAACATACAGACTCTCGAAGGCACGCCGTTCATCCTCGTTGGGCTTGCGGGGCAGCGGTTTTCTCCAGTTCACCCGCGGAGGAACGGGGTCGCCGTTCTTATCCTCGGTAATCATATAAGTCTCGTCGCCCGCATAGGCCGGGTCGGCCAGACGGGTGCGAAGGATAGAATCTCTCACATACTCCACAAACTGCTTATACTCGGAGTTCGTAACCTCCGTGTCGTCCATCCAGAAACCGTCTACGGAGATATCCTTCACGGGAGTGGTCATTCCCCAAAGGCTGTCTTGCTTCTCAAGACCCATCCTCACATAACCCCTGTTTACCTTCACCATTCCATAAGGTGCCGGTTCGGAGAACCCTTTACCGCCACCGACGCCCACCACTTCGCCGCCCCGCCCCGAAGCGGACATCGACTTGCTGCCAAAGCAACCGGTAAGAGCCAGCGACAACGAAATGGCACAAAGAGTTATGATACCTTTTCTCTTCTTCATATCTTTATAGTATTCTTACGCTTTTATGCTTGTTTCTTCCTTTTTTCACCAGATTTATATCGGTCTGGTAGCCAATGAACAGCTCATGGCTGCCGTTGCCGGGATTGATGGCCGAAGTATAGAGCTCATAGCTGTAGCCTATCACTATCCCGTGGAAGCTCCCGCCCACAAGGAATGTTACCGAGTTTGTAGGGCTATAGGCTACTCCTCCATACATCATCCTGCCGTCATTGTTATATACCAATCGCCCAGTAAGGTCTGCCCGATAGGCCGTAAGGTCTGTCCTGACCAGAAGCGACGGTCGTATTGTGAGAAACGGGTTTCTTAATTTAATATTGTATCCACCCGTCAAATAATATGTAGCATCTATTTTCAGTTCATGGGTTTCGCCCAGGTCTATCGTCGGCGCATTGAGATGCTGGCCCGACAGTCCCACATACCACGGTCCATGACGGTAATACAGCCCCAGCCCGATATCCACGCCGCTGCCCGTAACCTCCGATGTGGGCAGTGCGGGATCGTTGGCCTCGCCGGCATCGAGCTTTGTCCCATCGAAATTCTCGCTCAACAAGCCAAGCTGCAGACCCGCGCTGACCGTACCACCCAGCAGGTTTCGCTTGTAGACATACTGCAGGGCTAAGCGCTGATGGGTGAAAAGTCCGATCTTGTCATTCATCAGCTGCACGCCTGCCCCATGATAGGCCTTCATGAAATAGAAAGGCATGTCGGCACCAAGATACATCGTCCGGGGATTATGTTCATACCCCATCAGGTCCTGGGCATAGGCGGCGTTTACATTAAGCTTCGCCTCTTTGCCGGCAGAAGCCGGGTTGAACGATGGTTCCATGTCAAAATAATGACTGAAAGAAACATCATATTGTGCACTTGCAGGGAGCAGTGCCAATAACAGCAGCGAAATTATGACCAGAGTTTTCTTAAGCACGACTAAATAACGAACCCGCTTTCGTTTTATTGTATAAAAAAAACCGCTCTTGGAAAGAACGGTCTTTATTTCTGACTCTAATATTCGTCATCATTCCAGAGGAAGTCGTCTTTCGACGGATAGTCGGGCCAGATGTCCTCGATACTCTCGTAAACATCACCCTCATCCTCTATTTCCTGCAAATTCTCTATAACTTCCAAAGGGGCACCCGAACGAGTAGCATAGTCTATCAACTCCTCTTTTGTTGCAGGCCAAGGTGCATCCTCGAGCTTTGAAGCCAGTTCCAATGTCCAATACATATACTTTATTTTAACGAGTTTTACTTGTGCGTGCAAAAGTAATCATTTTATCGGGAATTGCAAGAGATAAGGGATTTTTTTTCAATTTATCTGTCAATAAAATGCAAAAACACAATGATTTCAAAAATTCACACGGTAGTTTCGCTTGTATTTCTTCCGATCGAAGAACACAATGCCACATTCGTAGAGGTCGAAACTGACGCCACTGCGACCGTCGGCTACGATTTTCCGCCAGGCCCGAAGCGTCTTCCTGGAATAGTGGATATCCTCCACCACGAGCACCGAGGCTTCATCAGCATGGTCGGCAAACGCCTCGTATATGCGCCACCAGTTCTGTTCCAAATCCATCACCACGACCTTGCTTCGCGCCACCCGGTCCAATTCGTAGCCGTGGATGCAGTCCACCACCGTGGCCTCCGGGCACCCCATGAGCACGGCAGACTCGTAATTCTCCACCTGAAACAGGCAGATGCCCCACTGGCAAGGCCCCTGACAGCGGGCCAACCGCCCATAGAGCGCGGCCTTACGAAGCCATTTTTTATCACCTTGAGGATAGAGCTGGCACGACCTGAGCCTATCTTCCTCGGGCACGCCTCCTCTCACGACCTCACGAATGAATCGATAGGCAAAGGGCGACTGCACGCCGAACCCCCTGCTGCGGGGAATCCGAAGCAACCTGACAAGCGCTCTTTTCACGCGTGATCCCATATCCTTATCTCTTTAGAATGTTGCAAAGATACACAAAAAACAGAAACCACGAAACGGAACGAGGCAAAAAAGATGCTCGCGGAAAGCTGCCCACAATGAGCCGAAAGGGGGCGAGCCCCGGAGGCACCCGGAGCCTGCCGCCCCCATTATGGTCTATTTGTTAAAAATAAGCGGCATGGTCTCGGCATCCAGCGCATGCATATCAACGAGCTTCAGGCTCTTCACCATTTTCAGCGTGCTTTGCTTGTAATGCTGGAAATGCTCACTGGCAATATGCTTCTTATAAGCCTCCTGGTCGCGATATATCTCCACAATCCTTATCTGACAACTGTCCTCCTTCTCCTGCATGGGGAAGATAGAGATGACGCCAGGCTCACACTTCATCGACTCCCGGCCCACCATGGCGGCAAATTTCAGGTATTCTTCCATATATTCCGGATAAATCTCTATCTCCGACAGGCGGATGAGCATGCTGTCAGCCGGAACGGGAGCGGGGGACGCACCCGGCGAGAGGCGGAACAAGCGCTCGGCATTGGCATGCAGAAACATTTGCTCATAACGCGCCAGAAATGTGCTTCCAGAAAGATATTGACGCATGCGCTGCAAACCCTTCACCAATGCGTCGGTTGCCACATAGGGATAGTCGCTGCCATAGAGGATATGATCGGGCGAGGTGATGGACAGCAAGGCGTGCACTGCTTCTGCGGAATGACTCCCTGACAAGTCGTAATACAGACAGGAAAGGCTCTTCTCCCAATCTATCTCGCCTATCAGTCCACTGGCCTGCATGACGCCCGCCAGACTTTTCATCCTTGGAATGGCTATGGGCAAATAGGCTCCGCAATGCGGCACGATGAACTTAATGTCTGGATAACGACCCATCACATCGTGCACTATCATATTGGCAACGGCACGCGTTGTCTCGCTCAGATACTCCTGCATGGCAAGCGGCACACCTTCCATCAGCGCGTCAGAGTAAGGCGAGGGCTTATGGGGATGCAGAATTACCACGGCCTCCCGGCGATTCAACTCCGCCATCAGCGGCTCTAAAGCAGGGTCTCCGAGATACTGGCCTCGACTGTTGGTGGCCAGTTTGATGCCATCCGCATGGAGCGTGTCCATGGCATAGGCCACCTCCCTGATGGCACTTGCAACATCTGGAAGAGGCAATGCCGCACAGAAAAGGAAGCGCCCTGGATGAGCAGCTTTGACGGCGGCGGCCTCCTCGTTCACCTTGCGGATACAGGCGGCAGCCTCACCGGCCTTGTCGGAGTAAGGCTGGGGAGCACTCATGGTTAGCACGGCTGTCTTAATGCCAGCCTTATCCATGAACGCCAATTGCCTTTCCACTTCCCACTGAGGCAGCGGGAATCCCTCTTCCATCTCGGCCCCGTGTGCTCTCAGCATAGCGCGATAACCGCTGGTGATGATGTGCGAGTGGACATCCACCACCGTCTGTGCCTTACTCCATGCCATGCTCCCAGTTGCCACGAGTGTCAACACCAGTCTGATCAGCCAGCGATTCCAATTGTTCAATTTCATCTTTGTCAAGTATTACACTTTGTGCCTGTGCCGCTTCTACGACATGCTTTTCCTTGGTTGCGCCTATGAGGGGCATCGTGCCCTTTGCGACAGCCCAGGCAATGGCGGTCTGCGAGGCGCTGATACCATAGCGGCTACCTATCTCGGAGAGACCTGCCGTGAGCCGTTCTATCTTGTCGAGCACAGGATTATACTTCCGCCCACGGTCTGATTCCGCCGGCAGGGGGTTCCGCGCACTGTATCGGCCCGACAGAGCACCTTGCTCCAGCACCATGTAAGCCCAGAATTCAATGTCATGTTCCTTGCAGTAATCGAGCACGCCGCCCCGCTCCGACGAACGATAGAGCAACGAGTAGTGGTTCTGCACGGCATTCACCTTGAAGCCCTCGGTCTCGAGAATCGCGTTGGCACGCTTTATCTCCTCGATGTTGTGGTTGCTCACACCCACGCGTCTCACTTTCCCCGACTTGAGCAGGGGCAGCAATCCGGGCGTCCAACGCTCCACATCCATCGGATTATGAATCCAGTAAATGTCAATATAATCTGTTCCCAGTCGTTTCATACTTGCCTCGGCCATCTTCTCTACCGAATTGGCGTACAGCTCGGCTATCTGCGGAGTGAACTTCGTGGACAGCTCGATCTCACCACGATTCACGCCGCGCGCGAAAGTTCCGAGAATCTCCTCGCTGGCTCCCATGCCATACACCGTCGCCGTATCCCAGCGATTGAGCCCCTCACGCATGGCTGCGTCAAACACGGGCTTCAACTGAGCGGCGTCCGTATGATTGCCGAATACCTGGTCGCCACCGGCAGCACCCGCTCCCCACGACCATGTCCCTAATGTGATGTTGTTCTTTTTCATTTCATTTTTTCTATGTTAAAATTTGAGGACAAAGTTACTTCTTTTTCCCGATAAGCATGATAGAAAAAACAAGGAAATATATACCAGTTTTACTTATTAAGCACCCCGCACATGGCGAAAAGCATGCACGAAAACCGCCGGGACGACAAAGCGCGCGACGGGAGACGGCCGCGGGAAAAAGCGGGAACGGCAAACAAGCGCACAAAATCGGCGAGATTGAACGACAAAATCGGCGAATTCGTGCGACAAAATCGCCGATTTTGTCAAACTCACGACGGTCTCCAGGGATACCGGGGCCAAAGGAAAGGGACTGTAAGGGGCGCCTTGCGATCCCAAATGGTACACTTAGGGGATTATCCGGCGCCAACTGTACGCTCAGAACCGGCTCTTCTCCGCATTGCCGGCTCCACGCCCCCCGTATCTGGAACGAGACAGATTGAAGTTGTATCTGATGGTAAGCGTTAAATCCCGGGTATCGTATATCTTATGGACAGAGGTGCGCGCCAAGGCGTCATAAGTGGTGAACTCCTGCCGCCAGGTCGCAAACAGGTCGTTCAATTGCAGCTTTATGCTCCATGCGTCGTTGGCAAACGCCTTATAAAGAGCCATATTACAAGCCCAGCAAGCCTTGAGAGAAGCATTGTCGCCATTGCCGGAGGTCCGGACGGAGAGGTCTGCGTTCAGCCACATGTCCCATGGCAGATGGAGCGCATTGTTGAAACGGAAAACGCCAATGGGATTGTTCAGCCGCAGCGTCTCTCCCCGATGAGTGAGCTTGAAGTCCTGTGCCGTCATGGCAAACATCCATACGGGATGCCACAAACCGAAGAAGATGGGCGAATAATTAAGCATTAGCCCGTATGAACTGAACCTCGGCATGTTCTCCCGGGTCAGCAGCGTAGCCTCCGAACTGCCAGGGTAAGGGACGGTCTGCCACATGAAATAGTCCTTGGTGGACGAGTATGACAACTCAATGACCAAGTCTTTCCACGAAGAAGAGAGCGAAAGATAGTCGCGGTAGATCGGCCGCAGGCCGGGATTGCCCGACTCATAGGTGTAGCGGTCGATGTACTTAACGGCGGAACTGAGCTGCTCGAAAGCCGGGCGGGAGGTTTTGCGGGCATATGAAAGCTTTGTCTGCACCGCTCCGAGGGGGAATGAGACCGAGACCGACGGGGCCACATTATGGTACCTGCGACTTTGATCGGTCTGGAGCTCAGCGAACTTATAGAACCGGGAATCGGTGTATTCCCAGCGCAACCCGCCGCTCACGGCCGCGCCGCCCCATTTCTGCCCGACCTCCACAAACAGTGCCGTGGTGGTCTCATCGATATGATTGTCGTTGCCCAGGATGAAGTCGGCATCGCCGGAATAGCGGTCATTTCTCCGAATGGAGTTCACTTCCGCCCCGAATCTCATGTCGCCCCGCCACACGGGAAAGGACAAGATGGCATTCCCGGCCAGAAGACGGTTGGTGGCATCGTTCACCGTCGAGAAGCTACGCGGCGGATTAACCGACGACAAATCCTTCTCGGCCGTTCCTCTGTCGTTCCTCTGCCACATCGCGTCGAAGTTCGTGGATAACCGCCACTTACCGAAGGCACCCATGTAATAGGAACTCAGCAGATGCTGTCGGTTGTGCCGGCTGACAATACTGCGATTGTCGAGACATTCACTGAAAACGCCGTTTATATAGCGTGAGGCCGCAGAGAGACCTGCTGACTCAGACGGCCTGAACGAGAAATTATAATAAAAGCCCAGACTATGGTTGGCTGTTTTGTAATTGAGACCCAGCTTCCCTTCATATACCGGGTATCGGACTACTTCCCCACCCGTGGTGTTCTGCTCTACAACGCCCGAGGTCAGGTAGTAGGAAGTGGCGTTGTTTACCCGCGGGCGATCACGATAATTCTCGTAGTTCAGCATGCCGAAGAGGTCGAATCTCTGCCTCCTGTAGTTAAGATTGACCTGTTCAAACAGATAACCATAGTGCTTGAGCCCCAGCGTTGTCCTGTTGCCGAGGGAGAAACCCTCGCCAAGAGGATCCGTCGTAGTAATCCGAATCACGGCGTTAACGGTCGAGGCGTAACGCGCGCCGGGAGTTGTTGCCACCTCCACAGCCTTTATCTCCGAGGAGGAGAGCCAGGTAAGCTCCGACAGATCGCGCACCTGACGGCCGTCGATGTAGACGATGGGGGTGCCTTTGCCCAACACCTCGATATGAGAACCGTAGCTGGAGACAAACGGCATCTTACCCAGCAGTTCAAGAGCTGTGCCCGTCTTGGCAAGATAAGTGCCGGAGACGACAACCTGTACGCCGTCTTCCATCAATCGTGCCATGGGCCGAGCTCCCCTGACGGAAACCTCATCCAGCTGGAAGGTCGCGGTCGTCAGTACGACCACGCCTATGTTCCCCGAGAGATGGGTGATATACCTGTCCTCAAAGCCCATGGCCGAAACCCGGAGGAGAGCCGGCGCATCAGACGATTCCCGGCCAAGCATGAAGGTGCCGTCGGTTCCTGTTACCACGCCCCTTATCAGCGACGAGTCTTTCTCTGCCAACAATATAACATTGGCAAAGCTTACCGGCGCACCGGCCTCGTCTTTCACGGTACCTTCTATCAGGTCGTTCTGAGCAAGGAGAGAACAGGCAGGGCTGCCAAGCAGCAACGCCATCACAATGGTTCTTATTGACATCATTTTGGGTTTGAATTGTCTGAATTCAGGAAGAAAAGAAAAGAGTAAGAGAGACGGCTTACAGCCCCCCGTCCACCACCCAGCCGCCACCGTCGTTCTTCCGCAAGGCCAGATTGTGGTGTATAAGCGATCCATCCCGAAGCCGCAGCGTATAAGGCACATAGGTCGAGGCCGCCTTGCCGGAATGGAACGGCTGTCCTACGGAGACAAGCTCTGCCGCCATAAACCGCTGCCGGTAAGCTGCCTTGGATATGGAAGGGGCAATCACACGGTCAAGAATCCGACTGTTCCAATCCTTGAAAGCACTTAATATAACAGAGGCCGCCTCCATGGCACTTGCCCCGGTCAATCCCGGCACTTTCCCGCTTGTAACTTCAACGAAATGAACATCCTTCGGGAGCGTGCCCACAGAGTATCCGGATGCGGCGTAAAGAATATCCGTAATCTTCAAGACTTCGATTTCCTTGCCTTCCTTAACAATGCTCACCGAGGCGCTTTTGAGGCGCATCGTGGCAGCGTCTATCGCATACCGACGGATATTCCTTGACTCCTCAATGGTGGTGTTCAACCTATACGGATTCCGGAAATTCCCCTGCGGCTCCGCATAAACGGTAAGATGTATCTCCTTCCCGCTCTTCTCAACCGTATATCTTGCCTTTGAGTCGTTGAGACAAGATTGCAGTTCCGTCTCCAGAATATGTTCGGGATTGATGAGCGTTGACAAGTATCCGAGCATCTTATCGCGGTCTGCAGGGCCCGAATGCCATCCGATCTTCAACGGCACGACCCACATATAGATATCCGAATCATCGCCCATGGCAACCCTTCCGCCTTTGTCCACCCGCCATCGCACAATGGAATCCACATGAGATCTGCTTATCCTGTGGGATACGAAATCATCCCCAACATCGATATAGGAGAAGTTCTCCGTCGCACGCGTGCGGATTTCAGCCGTCATCTGGATATTCTCTACCTCCCGTATGGCTTTGATGGCCGCACAGAGGAGTTCTTTGGCAGAGATGCCCGTAACGGGCAACAGCAACAGGAAGGCTATGGCGACGGCAGTCATACCGATACCTCCCCAAACCCATCTCATCCTGACAGATGACCGCCGCCTGGACTCCATCGCCCTATGAACACGCTTTCTGAGTTCCGCCGAAGCCTTGATGTCGCGGCGAGGGGTCAGCAATTTTCTTATTTCCTCATATTCCTTCATGACTATAATGGCTTTTTTGTGAAATACTGTTTGCGAAGTTTCTCCATTCCCGAATTGAAACGGGACTTGGCCGTAGATTGCGGAATCGAAAGTATCTGACTAATCTCGACAAACGAAAGGCCGTCTATTACATTCATGCGGATGACCTCCAACTCTCTTGACAGCAGTCCATCCAGAAGACCGTTCACGCGATCCACCTCCTCATTGTCAAGCACATCATCAGGAAGGTTTGGCAGATTTATCGCCTCGAAGGAAACAGAGGGGGCATTCCTATGCCGGAAATGATCCCGACACAGATTGTAGACGATTCTGAATAAATAACCTCGCACCTTATCAGGGACAAGATCACGGGCGACTTTCTCTAACAAACGGAGTATCGCCTCGTAAACGATGTCTTCTGCATCAGTCCTGTTTCCGACATGGTAATAGGCAAACCTGACAAGATCGTCAAGGCTTACCTCTACCATTTTATCGATGGTTTTTCTGTCTCTCACCTTCTCAAACATCCATTCTTTGTTGTTTAATTGAAAAGACGGAGAAAAACAGAAAAAGACGAAAAATAAATATTAATAAAAGCTAAAACCTGTTCCGGCCCGTCTTACTTCTGTCTTGTCGCCAATTCCGACAGGCCTCTAAACAAGCTTTGCGGCAAATCTGTTGTCGGGTTGATTGCTTACGATCTATTGTCCAAGAAGCCATCCATGGATATCGATATCATTGCTAAAAGCAGGTTCATCGCATCATTCTCATATCGAACCCACTTTTAATTATATTTTTATTTCCAATTCTTTGTATCAGAATGCGCAGCCGTATACAGAGATGTATCTTTCTGTAAAAACGATTCTGCGCATTCCTTGGTTTCTGAAATATCAATGTATCGTGTGAACGAACCTACTTCTTTATCTTACAATAAACTTCTTTCCGTTACGGATGTAGATTCCCTTGGGCAGGGTAGTAGTGGAAGTTCCCATATACTGACCGCTAAGATTGTATATCTTGCCGTCTTCTGCATGCCTTACAAAAGGATCTTGCACCTTGGTCGGGGCTTTTCCATAAGGTTCTCCATTACTTAAAATGCTAGTATCGGTATACGAATAAACGGATGTACTCCAGCAATTAACGAGTGCAGTTTCAGTATCATCGAGGTAGGATGTCTTAAAATTGGCTGTGTTAGCCTTGCCGAAACGATTGAAGTAAATAACCCGCCCGTCGTAGGCAACCGGTGTGATAACTACGGCAATAATGCCTAAATTCGGAGCTTTGATACCTGACTTCATAACCGTAAGAATCTCCGTATTAGTCAACGATTTGGTTGCTTTATCTTCTGTAAAGCTAAAGTCTAAAGCCCCCATACTGAAATCATAGCCAAAAGCATGAATCTTCTTTTTGCCGTCTGTATCCTTAGCCTCGTAAATGCCCGCGAATTTACTGATGCTTTTAGTCTTCGTATTGATACCGGAAGAGATAACGGAACCGTCTTCGGGTTTCATCTTCACGATATATCCTTGGTGCATGGCCAGTGTGGGAGCAATTACCTTATTACCGTCCTTATCCATCCATGCACCACCCGCGTTCGTTAAAGCTGAACCGGTAAGGTAAAGCTCATTGTCTACAACCTGTAAACCATTAAGATGCAAGGCCCTTGTATCGGCATTGCTATCATAAGAAAGAGCAAAGAAAGGAGTAAGGTCTTTATTGAAACCTGACACTATCAGACTCTGTTTAGTTTCAGGCACTGTGATATCGAAAGTACCGATCTTGAATGTGGTGCCGTCTCCTGTAGCATGGCCTGCGGCATAAATCTTGTCATCGTTTGAAACCATCACATTGAAGTAGGAATTTCCCGCTGTTCCTTCTGGTACGACACAGGACAAATAGTTTCCCTCTTTATCGAATTTAGCCAGGTACAAATCGCCTACAGGCTTTTGGTCGTCTCCATCCCAATTGGCAATGTTCTTTGCTGTAATACTCTCTTGTTCGCCGTTTTTCTTTGTAAAAGTAAGTTTTGTGCGGAAGTTACCTGCCACATAGAGATTTTCTTCACTATCGATAGTAAAAGCATTAATAAAGGAGAGCCATGACGGTTTCCGTTGCAAGTCTTTATGTGGTTGCACTTCCCATAACACCTTTGCCCACTCTATCTTCCCGTCGGTCGAAACCCTAACCAATACGGGCACATAGTAAAGGTGGGTTTGCCCATCCTTCTCCCACAGACCTTGTTGGGTTTCCAAGGTAGCCATTGTGCCGTTGGTACCACGAATACGACTGAGAATTGTCATCTTATCTTGGGCCCAATGGCGCACATAGATCAGTATGTAAGCACCACCATCTTTAGCTGGACGCACATGGCAGTTGGTAGGATAGTGGTCGCCACGGTCCGAATATATAATCCACCTGACATTTCCCGTTACTGGATCCATTTTCTGGAGGGCTATATTGTTGCACATAGAGGTTCCGTCGCTTTCTTTATAGTCAGAGCCAATAATCTCGTTTCCTTGGTCGTCCTTACCTTGAACACCGTCTATATACAAATGCATATATTCGGATGGGGCATCCTTATAGGTTTGTTTACGCGTGGCACTACCCCAAGTATTGAGTACGAACACACACCCGTCAGAAGATTTCTGAACATCCACCGCATTGTCGCCGGCGGATGTATTGCCATCCATGGTGTGTCCCCAACTGAACTTATAGTCGTCTGCGACAACTCCTACAGTCCCAAACAGTGCGAAAAGCACGATAAGAATAAAAGTTTTTTTCATGTTAATACATTTTTAATTAGACATTCTATTTAAAATTCGATTCCTATTGAAATCCTTTCTTCATGCGTATGCTGATGCTCCAAATAATGACTGTACTGCCAGTTGAGAGCCATAAAAAGACTGTATTTGTGTCCGGTATCGTAGTGCAACTCTATATTATTGTCGATAAGATATCGGCTGGAAGAAAGATAACTATATCTTTGAAGGAGTGGCGGTAACATGGGGCGATTCGTTTCAGCGCTTAATTGTATCTTATTCTTAAAAGCATTGGTCAGTAGGAAAGAGGTACGAAATTGGAGCAGGAATTGGCGAATCTGCCGCAAGCCTTTGAAATGGAACCTTGAACTAACGGATGAAGACCGTATAACTTGAGCCGGTTCATTATATGTTTCTCTTAAGTTTTCATAGCCGAAACGATATCCGAATTCATAAACGGTATGGAGAGGATGATAGCCATAAAAACTCTCGACGGACAAGTTAAGCTGTTGCTGTTTATACTGCGGCATCCTGGCTATCTGCGGATACATATTGGAAGCAGGACTCCCGAAAATGTTTTCTATGCCTTTTCTCAGTCTATAGTTCTCGTCGACCTTTACGCCGAAATCATGCGATCGCCCCTGTCTTAGATAACCCGCTTCGCTTGAGAAGCTGTACAGTTTGAGTGTTGACATCGGCAATTCATTCAGTGTAGAGATAATCTTGTCGATGAACAGATTCTGATATTTGTAAGAAACAAAGAAGCCACTCTTGTCTTTAGGAGCTACATTCAGCATGAATCCCCAACCTACACCTTTATAATAAGTCTCGGTATTCTCTCCACGGAAACGATAATAGTCTGTCCCAAGACCTGTAAGATGATAAAATACGGGAGACGACACCTCATTATAAATCTTAACTACATTTGTTTGCTTGTATCTGTGGAAATCGAAAGAGGCGCCCAGTTTATAGTTGTTTAAGAGATAAGAAGAGCCTATTACAAGCTTTATGTCAGAAGTTAGATTTTTGGGCCTTGGGTCGCGAGTTCTGTAATCGAGTTGTGCCGTATAGGTTCCTTGCCCGCCGATAATCCACCGGGAACCTAAACGGGTTGCGAAACCTCCCATAAAATCATAGATTTCATCTTTGGAAACACCTCCTCCAATGGTATCTGCTATCAAATAAGGATAGAGAAGCGAGGCATCGCTGGTTTCCGAATACCGGACATTTTGAATACGGCCGTTATCATAATGAGCATATCCCCAGATAGTGGACTTTCCCTTAATTATATAAGCATCTATTCTGCCTCCCCACAGATTTGTCTCATTACCGGACTCTAAGAGAGGGGGCTGTGTGGCATGCCGGTCGTTGTAATAGAAATCTGCACGATTTAAAGAGCTGCTATACCTACCGACCTGATAGGAAGGGTTCAGGTAAAGCATATCCATGAAATTAGTTGCAGCCTTTTCATGCTCCATGTGCCGAGTATCGAGATTCTGTGCCATTATACCGGATGATGCCATGAAAAGGAAAGTTCCGGCTGCAAAAATCGAAGCTACTAGTTTTTGAGATCTCATTTCCTATCTTAGTTTTTAGAAATTACTCCATCATAGGTTTGCTGGGTACATTTAGCTCCCTCCGCATTCATAGAGGAATGTTGCATTTCTATCATGGACGGTACGCATTCTGTGTTGAAATCTTCTGTCGAATTATCGGTATCTTTTAAATGCATGATTCCATCTGAACTCAAATAAAGAAGTTTCCTGCGTACACTTTTGAAATATCGGGTCTTATCGTGATCAATGGTGCCACAATGCGTCCATCCCGCATCGATCGAAGGAGGGAGGATATTCCAGAGTCGTTTAGCCTCGACACTGCAGTTCACGCCGTCTATGATCCATGAATTCGGTAGTTTGTATGAATGCTGGGTCATATAGAAATCACCGATAATCGTCGGTTGTATGTAATGATAATAGTAATGAAACTCTTTAAGCCATTTCTCTTTGGTCATTCCTTTGGGAAAGCGGCAAAGGGCAAACGATGTAAAACCGCGATTATGAAGCACATAGAAACTCTCCGTATAGCAATACCATTTATCTAAATTCGGAACGGTAGGGCTATCAATGTCCATATGGGAAGGATGAATAGAGATATCATACCATTCGAAATCAGCTTTGCTGAAATCCAGGGAATTCGGATTGGCTGTATGATGATCGATACCCGTATCTACAAGCAACAGGGAATGACCGGGCAAAACAGGATGTTCCTTGCCCGTGCCCGGTATTACATATAGGGACCAAACGGTAAAAGTATCTTTGCGGATATCCGGATCATACTTAAAAAACAGCGTAGACTTGAATTTGGATTCACAGAATCCGAGCCCGTCGGCATAAAGCACATGATCTGTATTATTATATATCTTGATATAGCTATCGCCGTAATATTGCGAGCCTGATGCACGCAGCGTACCCGTGAAGAATATCTCCTCGAAGATAAAGTCGTCATTGTCGGTCGACAGATAAGTCTCAATGCCGATTTCTTTTTTTTCACCCGTTATCTGTATATTCTCTATCTTGCCCGACAGATGTCCTTTCGCTTGTATGGCATCGCTACCCGTTCCGTTCTTGTAGGTTACATCGGCCATGTAAGAACAGTCATAGAATCCTTCGGGTAAGTCGATATCGCGAGTTTTGCCGATAACGGTAGTTTGTCCGGTTGAAATGTTTCTGAAGATAACCGAATCTTTTATTATCTGCATATCATCGACATTTTGAGGATATGTAATATTCAGCTGTGTCTTTGTGCGATAAACATTGTTGTCATTATCAACACACGAGGATAGAGCCGGCAACATAAGGAGGAGGGATATTATTCCTTTATATATATAACTACTGTTCATATTCTTCATCTTTATTGGAAATTGCGTTAAATTTTCAGATTGGCTTCCACTCCGAAATAGGGAGAAGCATTACGGCGCACAATACGCCCGCCTGAATTGTAGTCGGGTAGATAATCAAGGATCTTATTAGCAAAGAAGCTCAATTTGATATATTTACCTATGTTCTTTGTCGCTTTCAGATTAATAATCATTGACATGGGAACAGTAAACGGCTTGAATTGCGTATCACTATATTGCCTGACCAATTGCTTAAGATATATATCTTCCTCTTCCGCCTTTGTGTAAGGATGCAGCTGACCGTCGACCGAGGATACATAGCCTATTGGATACCCGTTTTTGTCTTGCAACTTAGTTTTTACCAGCCACATAAATTGTGCCGATGTGGTAAAGATAAAGCCCCACTCGGGTATTTGCGTATCAAAAGTGAAGTTTGTGTTCAATCGGTCGTTCACCCTACCATCATTCCAATCATACAGTCCCACATATTTATCCGATACCTGCTGGTTGTTAATGACGGTCGTTACGGGATCGAACATAGGTTGGCTATTGGTATAGGTAGTATGAAACCAAGCACCACTGATATTGATGCGTGTACGCAGGGGACGAATACGAGCCGATGTATACTGAAGTTCAATACCCTGCTTTACAAGTTTACTGCCATTCGACGACTGCTGATAACCGTCGAGCACTCGCTTTTCCACATAAGGAACAGTATGCCAATCTACTCCTGCTGCCATTTTCGACTCGTCGTAATCCTTATAATCGTACACGCCATAAATGCGACTATAACGAAAACCATCGTTCATCGTTTCTCTGAAATAGTCTACAGAAAGAGAGTTCTCATTCCAGTCCAAATCCAGACGCAGCTCCCATTTATGATTACGGGCCGGTCTGAGAGCATAGTTAGTAGGGTCTTGCTTGTAACTCATAACCACAAAGCGGCTGTCTTGCTCGGGATTCTTCGTATCGTAATAAACCATTTCTATGAAATTGCTATAATATAGATCGGGATACAGATAGTTCAGCGTCGGATTCTTGGTGGTAAGTCCCCATCCTCCATTAAGCGTTATCCGCAACGGGTGGTCGCCCAATGTGATGTAGGGCAAGCGCCAGCTCAGATTGAAACGGGGGTCTACATAAACCTTTCCCTGCAACTGAAACTTTCGGTCCAGCCCCGGAATCGTATTAAAACGGGTGCCCAGCATGAGTTTTATCAAACTATTTCTGGCATGGATATCGAGATTTTCTTCTAAAAAAGCCGACAGATTCTGCAGCCCGGGTATGTCTTTATAACGACGTGGACGAGAGGACCAACCGTTGATGCTCAACGGGCGCCGTAGGTCGTACACCTGTCCATTACCGTAATTCTTGGTATAATCCCAATGAAGTCCGAACTTTGTTTTGTTCTCTACCACTTTTCGGAGATTCAGCAGCAACAGTCCTTTGGCCTTGAAAAAGGCGTTAAAAGGTTTTCCATCGCTTAGATAGTCTGCCACATATTCGGCATACACGGCCTCTGCCTCGTGTTCCCCGTCGTCGTAATTAGTGGGCACTATGCCGTAACGCTGCGGCGCTACCAGTCTTTTTTCATGCAAACGGTCAAGTTGAAGACTCACCGAACTGTTTACCTCTAACTGCCTGAAAATACTTTTGGGCCAATTCAATGATACACTGTTCGTGAACGCCATCCGGTTATAATGGCTTCGATATTCGTCGATATGTCCGTAATTGAGATCGGGATCTCGCTTGCTGTTATCGAAAGACCCTGTATAATCCAGACCCGAATTCCAGTTCCAATCGAACCTTTCTCTTTTCCTACGCAATGTATACCGCAACGAAGCATTGAGTCGCTTGTAATTCTCGAGATTGTCGGTAGGATCTATCTTCGAATCGAGGTATCCAAAGTCCAGATTCAGTACACTTTTGCCATCGACATCCAGACTCACGCCCTTGCCTACAGACACCAACTTGCTGTATCCGTCAGCCTTGAAACGCAAGGTTAGAGGCATAGCCTTTCGTATCTTATGTATATTTACGATACCGCTCGTCAGATTCCCGTACTCCACCGAGGGAATTCCGCGCACCACTTCCACTTTCTCGATATCATCCGTGCCTATCGTACGCATATCTACTCCCTTGTTGGTTATATTCCGAGAATTTTCGGCCGAAGACCCCGTATTCAGCTGCTGTGTGTCGCTTAAAGGCGAGAACTGCAGGTTCGCGTCGGTATTGATGGGTGCCCCATCTACGATAAACTGCGTACCGAGCGAAGAAATCGAATAGTTATTATTATATGTCGTCTTGCCCAGAGAAGAGAGTGTGCCCGTCTCGCGCAGATTGATAGTGTTTGCCCGCCCCATGTTGGGATCTTTGCTGTAACCACCCGGAAGCAATTCCATCAGGTCCGCGATGCTCGTAGGCTGCAGATGCTCCATGGCATCGCGGCCTATTACCGAGGTAGTAACGGGCCCTTGCCCTTCCTTGGCCGTTACGATTACCTCCTGCAACTGCAGATTACTCTTCATACGCACATTCAGTGTAGCGTTCGACATGTAGGAGACCTTACGCCGATATGTATTGTAACCTACATACGATACGGTAAGAGCATACGATTCGCCGGCCACGATTTTCAGAGAATAATGCCCGTTGGCATCGGCAAGAGTGGAATAGGAACGATGACCACGAAACGAGACTGTAGCGTTGGGCAAGGTTTCGCCGTCGGCGTCATCGGTTATGGAACCGTTTATCACAACATAATTTTGCGCTCTGATACTTGTAGCCAATACGCACAATATCAGAAAAACAGCTTGTCTGAACTTCATTTTTACCTTTATCTGAAAGGGTAACTAATTTTGTTACAAATATAGATAAAACGAGAATTCCTTACAATACCTAAAAATTATTATTTTTTCGTTAATTTAGCATATCCGAATATCTTACCCACAGGAATAAAGTGCGCCCCAAAAGTTAGACACAAAACTTTGGGGGCGCACTTCTATATTTCGCTTCTACAACTTTTTAGAACTTTTTCTTATATCGAACTCACATTCCTTATAATCCCAGATTGAATTCGTAGAGCACGGGGTTCCCTGTCTTAAGCGACTTCGGAACATCAAGGATACGCTGGTTGCTACTGCCCCTGAAGACCAGATCTTCATCCCGCAGCGACTTCACGAAAGGTCCATCCACAAGAACATCCACAAGCTGAAGGAGATTCTTCTGCCGAGGATTCTTCAACAATACCTCAAAAATGAAGCCTGAAAAACACCAGATAGTCTTCTGAGTCTGCGACTTGATAGCCTGCGCCAACTCGGTGAAACCTTCCGGTTGGAACATTGGGTCTCCGCCCGAGAAAGTTACATTGGCAAACGGATCGCTCTCAATTTCAGCCATCATCTGCTCCGTCGACATCTCATGCCCATGCCTGATATCCCACGACAACGGGTTGTGGCAGCCCGGGCAGGCATTCGGACAGCCCGCACAATAGATGGAGGTCCTGAATCCGGGACCGTCCACCATCGTGTCGTGTATGATATCCAATACTGAGATCATTTGGTTTCAGAGGAGTATTCCGGTCCTTGGATATGAGTAACGCGGTCTTTCAACTCTGCCAGCTTGCCGCTGTTCCAGCGGTCGGTAGTGCCCACGAGGTAGCCCGTGATACGCTGCAGACGGTCAATATAGGTGCTTTCGCATTTTGGACAGACCTTGATGTCCTTGGCCGTCTCATAGCCGCAGTTCATGCAGCGAGTACGGTTGTGGTTGACGCTCCCGTATCCCATGTCGTACTTATCCATCATATCCACCACATTCATGATGACATCAGGGTTGTGGGTAGCGTCGCCGTCTATCTCCACATAGAAGATATGACCACCACGGGTGAGGTTGTGATAAGGAGCCTCCACCTGTGCTTTATGAAGCGCGGAGCACTTATAGTAAACAGGCACATGGTTGGAATTGGTATAGTAGTCGCGATCCGTAACCCCAGGGATTACTCCGAACTCTTTCCGATCCTTCTTCGTGAACTTACCGCTCAGGCCTTCGGCTGGCGTCGCAAGCACGGAGTAGTTATGCTGATAGCGCTCCGAGAACTCATTCACACGGTCGCGCATATAGGTAACGATACGCAGTCCGAGTTCCTGAGCCTGATCGCTCTCACCATGATGCTTGCCCACGAGGACCTTCAGACATTCAGCCAATCCGATGAAACCGATGCCGAGAGTGCCTTGGTTGATGACCGACTCGATGGTGTCCTCGGGCTTCAGCTTGTCGCAATCGACCCAGAGATACTGCATGAGCAGGGGAAACTGCTTGGCAAAGGCTGTCTTCTGGAACTGGAAACGCTCGTCGAGTTGCTTGGCGGTAATCTCAAGCATGTGGTCGAGCTTGGCAAAGAAGGTATTGACACGCTCCTCTCTACTCTTGATATTCATGCACTCAATGGCAATCTTGACGATGTTGATGGTCGTAAAACTCAGGTTTCCTCGGGCAATACTGGTCTTCTGGCCGAAACGATTTTCAAATACCCGGGTGCGGCATCCCATCGTCGCCACCTCCCACTTGTATCTTTCCGGGTCATCGGCACGCCACTTTTCGTTGAGGTTGAAACTTGCGTCAAGGTTCAGGAAGTTGGGGAAGAATCGGCGTGCCGTTACCTTACAGGCCATCTGATAGAGGTCATAGTTGCGGTCGGAAGGCAGATAGTTAACGCCTCGCTTCTTCTTCCATATCTGGATGGGGAAGATGGCCGTCTCGCCGTTGCCCACTCCGTTGTAGGTAGAGCGCAGGATTTCGCGCATGATGCAACGCCCTTCGGCCGAGGTGTCCGTACCATAGTTGATACTCGAAAACACGACTTGGTTGCCACCACGGGAATGGATGGTATTCATATTGTGGATGAAGGCTTCCATGGCCTGATGCACGCGATGAACGGTCATGTTGATGGCATGCTGCTTCAGACGATCCTCTCCCTCAAGTCCTTCACACGGTTTCTCCTCATAATCATCGATTTCCACCTCATAAAGGTGCCCGAGCTTCATACCCGAAAGTTGTTCCAGCTTCTTCACTTCTTCGATATAGCTGAGGCGGACATAAGGCGCAAGATAGAAGTCGAAGGCCGGAATAGCCTGCCCACCATGCATCTCATTCTGGCAGGTCTCAAGGGAGATACAAGCCAGAACGGCTGCCGTCTCGATGCGTTTTGCCGGACGACTGCTCCCATGACCAGCCGTAAAACCGTGCTGAAGGATATTATCCAGCGGATGCTGCACGCATGTGAGCGATTTCGTGGGGTAATAGTCCTTGTCATGGATATGAATATAGTTGCCGTCCACCGCCTCGCGCACCTCCTCCGACAAGAGATAGTCGTCCACGAAAGGCTTTGTGGTCTCCGAAGCAAACTTCATCATCATGCCCGCGGGCGTGTCCGCGTTCATATTGGCATTCTCGCGAGTGATGTCGTTGTTCTTGATATTCACGATGTCAAGAAACACATCACGGGTCTTGGCCTTACGGGCAATGGAGCGCTGGTTTCGGTATTGGATGTATTTCTGTGCCACATCCTTGCGAGAACTCTTCATGAGTTCTACCTCGACGGCGTCCTGGATGTCCTCGACACTCATCTGCGACTTACCATGGAAGGCAATATGGTCGGTAATGCGCTCCAACAGCACCTCGTCTTCTCCTTTTTCCGTGTGGAGCATAGCCTTACGGACAGCCGCTTGAATTTTCTGCTCGTTGAACCCTACAATGCGTCCATCACGCTTTACAACAGTCTGTATCATTTCTTAAATTATTTAGTTTCCGGTTTTATCAGTTGATTATCCTTTCTCATGTTAGTCGCCCTCAAAGAGAATTGCGAACTGCTCTGCAAAGATAATAAATTATTAGATAAGATGATACTTTTGGAAAACTTTTTAAGTGTTAAATATTGTCAACTCTCTAATTTTCAGCATATTACAAAATAAAACGGGAAACTTTTCTGAATTATTTACATTTAAAGTTTTTAAAAATGAAAACTTTTATATCGGTTTTCAGTCTACAAGTTACCGATTTAGAGACAGATACGGGAAGAAAAGAAGATGCCTATTGCCCAGAGGCGCCCGATGCCTTTATGAATAAAATAGGTAATGTAGACCCCTTATAGATGGAACATGAAGGTTAATCGACCACCGAACTCTTAACAAAGAGAGGGGCTATCGGGATGTTTCCGATAGCCCCTCTCAATATAATCTATACCTGACAGCTTGATGGAACAAGACCATCAAGGCAATTGTCTCATCGCCCTCGATTATTCGGAAGCGAGCGTAAAGCGCGTGTAAGCTACGATGGCAGCCTCCTTATCCTGATGCTTGAGCCACTCGTTAACGCTTGCCTTGTCGCCATCCCCGAACTGGAACTCTTGGTCAACAAGGCAATTATCCTTGAAGAACTTGGCCATACGACCCTTTGCGATATTCTGAATCATCTGCTCGGGGAGGTTGGCAGCCTTCTCCGCAGCCACCGTCGCCCGGATCTCACGCGCCTTATCGGCGTCCTCGCGGGTCAGCCAGCCTTTAGCGATATTGCTCTCGATGTGGTCGTCAGAGTCCACGAGATTAGCATTGATGCCAGCCTTCTTGATGGCGTTGAAGACCGCTTTCTCCACCTGTTCCTCTTTCGTCTTCTCAATGGCGACCTTCAGTTCCTCATCCTTAACAGACTGCGGAACGGAAGCCTCGTCAAGGGCAACCGGCTTCATAGCGGCCACCTGCATGGCAATCTTGTGCCCTGCCTCGGGAAGATTCTTGTTGAGCTGAACCATGGTGCAAAGCGTATGCTTGCCCATGTGGTCGTAAATCTCGATATTGGCACCTTCGAGGACATGATATCCGTCAAGTTCCATCTTTTCCCCGGTGATACCAGAGCGATGCGTAACGGCATCCTGAACTTTCTGCCCATCAGCCAGCACCAGCTCTTTCACCTCGTCGAGGGTATGGGCCTTAGCGGCGATGGCAGCATCCAGAATATCACTTGTAAGCTGGATGAAGTCCTTCCCGTTAGCCACGAAGTCGGTCTCACATTTCAAGGCGAGCGTCGCGGCGAAGCCATCAACATTCTTAACGAGTACGCAACCATTTGAAGTCTCACGGTCAGAACGCTTTGCGGCAATGGCAAGACCACGCTCACGGAGAAGGTCCTTAGCCTTGTCAAAATCGCCTTCAGCCTCTGTCAGGGCCTTCTTTACATCAGCAAGTCCCGCGCCGGTCATAGCGCGGAGCTTCTTAATATCTTCTATAGAAACAGCCATTTTCTTGAAAATTAATATTTAATATGAAATTAATAAAATTACTCTGCGGCAGGAGCTTCCTCCTCTGCGGCAGGAGCCTCTTCCTCCACGGCAGCCTCTACCGGTTCCTCAGCCTTAGGAGCCTCCTCCACGGGAACTTCCTTGCGGGCACGGCGGGCACGCTTCGGCTTTTCGTCGGCAACCTCTTCGCTCTGCTCATTAGCGGCTTTTTCGTCAGCTTTTTCTGCCTTACGCTCCTCAAGACCTTCCGCAATGGCAGCGCAGCAAGCATTCAGGACAACCTCAATAGAGTCCTTTGCGTCGTCGTTAGCCGGGATAACATAGTCGATATCACTCGGGTTTGAGTTCGTATCCACCATCGCAAATACGGGGATGCCCAGACGAACGGCCTCCTTCACGGCAATATGCTCTTTCATGACATCCACCACGAAGAGCGCGGAAGGAAGGCGTGTCAGGTCGGCAATTGAGCCAAGGTTCTTCTCCAACTTGGCGCGCTGGCGGGTAATCTGCAGCAGCTCGCGCTTTGAGAGGTTGGCAAAAGTGCCGTCGTTCATCAGCTTATCGATGTTTGTCATCTTCTTAACAGCCTTGCGGATGGTAGGGAAATTGGTGAGCATACCGCCCGGCCAACGCTCGATTACATAAGGCATGTTAACGGAAGTGGCCTTGTCAGCCACAATCTCCTTGGCTTGTTTTTTAGTAGCGACAAACAGGATTTTCTTTCCTGACTTAGCGATGCCCTTCAAAGCCTCGGCAGCCTCGTCGATTTTAGCTACCGTCTTATTCAGGTCGATGATATGAATGCCATTGCGCTCCATGAAGATATAGGGAGCCATAGCTGGATTCCACTTGCGGCGGAGGTGGCCAAAGTGGCACCCTGCCTGAAGTAACTGGTCGAAATTTGTTCTTGACATTTCTTCTTTCTTTTTAATTGTTCACTTTCCTTTTAATTCTATTTGCTCAGAATCAATCCATGGGTAATCGCACGGAAAGCGAGTCGCACGGATTTAGATACTAAACGACAGTTCAGTTTATCATGCCGGGCGAAGGCGGCGGCGCCACGCTCCGACCCCACAGGATATTAACGCTTACTGAACTGGAAGCGGCGGCGAGCCTTGGGCTGACCCGGCTTCTTACGCTCAACGGCACGAGAGTCGCGCGTGAGGAAGCCTGCATCCTTCAGCTGTTTCTTATCTTCTGCGTTCACCTTGACGAGTGCGCGGGCAATGGCGAGGCGAAGAGCCTGGCTCTGTCCTGTATAGCCGCCGCCGTCAAGATTAACCTTGATATCATATTTCTCAGCAACCTCAAGCAGCTGCAGTGGCTGCTTAACCACATACTGCAGGATTGCTGATGGGAAGAATACGGTGATATCCCTCTTATTGATTGTGATCTTACCGGTACCCTCAGAAAGGTATACACGAGCTACAGCGCTCTTGCGGCGACCAATTGCATTGATTACTTCCATCTTGATTCCTTATTATTTATACTGGTTAATATCGATTGACTTTGGCTTCTGGGCTTCCTGCTGATGCTCTGAACCTTCATAGACATAGAGGTTTTTGAGCAGAGCGCGGCCGAGAGGACCCTTTGGCAGCATACCTTTCACTGCGTGGCGGAGAATGCGCTCCACACCGTTCTTACGAGTGCGAAGTTCCGCCGGCGTGTTGAAACGCTGACCGCCGGGATAACCAGTATAGCGAGTGTAAACCTTATCGGTTTCCTTCTTACCTGTGAAAACCACCTTTTCGGCATTGATAATGATTACATTGTCTCCACAGTCCACATGAGGCGTGAAGTTTGGCTTGTACTTTCCGCGAAGCAACTTGGCTACTTTTGTGCAGAGACGACCAACAATCTGGTCGGTGGCATCCACTACCACCCACTCCTTAGTAGCTGTTTCCTTGTTCACGGAAATAGTCTTGTAACTTAAAGTGTTCATCTTAAAATTTAAATTTTACTACTAAAAAACATTTTTCCTTACTAATTCCAGCAGAGACCTCACGGCGCCTCCAGTCTAAAAGAGACCATCCATGGCTTTCGCTCTGCCGCACGGCTGATTCACTAACCGCGCCGTCCGGCCAAAGGCGACGCTATTAACACAACCATGTCTTGGGGCTCTAAGCGTGCCCCAATCAATCGGATTGCAAAATTACTCATTATTTATAAATCAGACAAGGGCAGCAGGAGACAAAACGAACGGATTTATAAATTATTAACAAAATTAAGTTTCTTTATCCCTTTCCGTTATTGGAAGTACAGGAAAAAACAATCTTGGAGAATGCGGGCGATAAACGCTGACAAGCCCGGAAGTAGTCCCAGGAAAATCTTTTTTATACTTTTTTTTCCTGAAAGCCTTGGTGCAGAACGAAAAAAATCATACCTTTGCTGCCAGAATTTGGAACTTTAATATATAATAAACAATGAAGAAAACAATTCTATTCCTGCTGTTTGCTCTTTCCGCGAGCGGCATTCACGCACAGACCGGCAAAGGAAAGCTCACTCTCCAGCCCCGTGCGGGTCTCACCTTGGGCAACCAGGCGGGCAGTCTCACAGATGGTTCTAAAATCAAGCCAGGCTTCACCGTGGGTTTCGACTGCGAATACGGGCTCTCCGACCGGTGGTCGCTGTCGGCCGGACTGGCCTATGCCCAGTATGGCGACAAGGCCAATAATGCCATTGGGACACTGGCAGAAGAGAATGGAAAACAGGTTGTCTATATCATCAAGGCCGACAATGTGCGCGAGGACTTGGACTTCCTCACATTGCCCGTACAGGCCAACTTCTATGTATGGAAAGGCCTTGCCCTGCATGCCGGGCTACAGGCCGGCTATCTGCTGCGGGCTCACGAGAAAGGCACTTTATACTCCGCAAAGCTGTCGGAGCTGCCTTCCGGAGACACAGGACTTATCAACTTCGATCCAAACAATTCCTCTTGGACGAGCACTTATGTAGACATCTCTGCGAAGGATGCCGTTCGCAAGTTCGACCTCAGCATCCCTGTGGGCATCTCCTTCGAGTACAAGCATGTCGTGCTCGACGCCCACTATCTCCTCGGCCTCACTGATCTCGACAAGAGCGGGATAGGTTCTTCGCGCAACAGCGTGTTCACCTTCACCCTCGGATATAAGTTCGGGCTCTAAGCCGAACCGCCCATACTGCCCTTTCGGACCGCCTGAATTTGGCAAAAAGAGTCCGCAAAGGGCAGTTTCTTTTTTCGTTTTAGGGTCTTTCTCGTTTTTTTTACCTATCTTTGCGCCTATATAATATAAGGTATAGGAACAACAGGAGCAGGCGCAAGAACAGAGACCACCGTCTTAGCTTCTTAACTCCCTAACTCCTTCAACTCCTCAATACTGCGGAGCAAGGAGGCGCGGAGCAGACTCATGTCTTATCTCCTTTACTTCCTTTACTCCTTAACTCCTAAGAAGAGAGTCCATGTCCGAATCCCTGAAAGAGAAAACGATAGGTGCTTTAATATGGAATTTCGCCGACCGCTTCGGTCAGCAAGCCTTGCAGTTCGCCGTCGCCGTCATCGTGGCCAACATCCTGTTTCCCGACGACTACGCCCTCGTGGCCATGCTCGCCATCTTCACCGCCATCGGCAACCTCATCGTAGAGAGCGGCTTCGGGGCGGCTTTGATTCAGAAAAGGCAGGCCGACAACCGCGACTTCAGCACCGTTTTCTGGTTCAACCTGGCCATGAGCCTCCTGATCTATGCCCTCCTGATGGCGGCCAGTCCGCTCATCGTGGCCTATTTCCACGAGCCCCTGCTCACGAGGCTTGCCGCCGTGGTGTTCCTCGCCCTGCCCCTCAATGCCACCATGCTGATACAGAACACCCTGCTCAACAAGCAGATTCGCTTCAGGCAACTGGCCAAAGTCGACCTCCTCTCGATGCTTTTTTCGTCGACATGCGCCATAGGCATGGCGGCCGGCGGCTGCGGCGTATGGACGCTGGCATGGCAACCCGTAACGCTCGCAGCCTCCAAGAGCGCCTTGCTCTGGTTCTGGAGCGACTGGCGTCCTAAGCGTTATTTCAGCTTCCGGCTGCTCCGCGAGCTTTTCGGATTCTCCTCCAGTCTGCTCGCCGCCGGTCTCGTCAACACCGTTTTCCTGAATATCTACTCCCTCGTGCTGCCTAAGCTCTATCCAAAACGCGAACTCGGCTACTTCACGCAGGGAAATAAGATCTGCGATCCCATCGTGAGCCTCATCTACGGAAGCATCCAGAACGCCACCTACCCGATATTCTCGGGCATCCAGGACGAGCACGACCGACTGATAAACGCCTATCGCAAGTCGATTCGTTTCACGGCCTTCCTCACCTTCCCGATGATGTGCGGAGCCATCGCCGTGGCCCCCGCCCTCTTCCGCCTGTTGTTCAAGGAAGCCTGGTGGGCCGCCATGCCGTTCTTCCAACTGCTCTGCATGGGCGGCTGTTTCACGATTCTCACGGCCATTAACAACAATTTTATCAAGGTGAGCGGACGCTCGTCGGGCATCCTGAAGATAGAAATCTTCAAGATCGCCCTCACCGCCGCGGCCATCGCCCTGTTCTTCCGTCAGGGCGTATTGACGATGGTGGGCGGACTCATCAGCGTCCGCCTCTTCGTCTATATCATCAGCATGGCCTATACCCAGCGGTATACGGGCTACCGGCTCACGCACCAGCTGCGCGACATCCTGCCCTATCTGGCCGTCTCGCTGTTCATGATGGCCGCGGTGTGGAGCGTGAGCCTCGTCGTCGCCCACCACCTCCTGCTGCTCGTCTGCCAGCTCATCACGGGCATGACGGTCTATTTCCTCATCGCCTACCTCAGCGGAAGCAAGATATTGCGGGAGTCAATCGAACTGCTGAAAAGAAAGAAATAAGATATGGAGAACCCGATCAAGGTGAGCGTGCTGATGCTCGCCTACAACCAGGAGAAATACATCGACGAGGCCATCCGCAGCGTGGTCTTGCAGCAGACCTCGTTCCCCATCCAACTGATTATCGGCGACGACCACAGCGGCGACGGCACCCTGGCCCGCTGCCGGGCCTGGCAGGAACTGTATCCGGAACAAATCATCGTCCACGAGAATGCCCGGAACCTCGGACTGGCCCGCAACTTCATCGAGACCTACAGCCTCGCGAGGGGGCAGTACATCGCCGTCTGCGAGGCCGACGACTATTGGACCGACAGCCGCAAGCTGCAGATACAGGCCGACTTCATGGATGCCCATCCGCAATACAGCATGTGCTTCCACCGTGTGGTGAACTTCTACGAGGCCGACGGAACCAAGAGCCTGAGCAACGGCGGCCAGAAAGAGACCGTCTCCCTGCACGACTTAGCCCTCTGCAACCCCATCACCAATGTCTCCGTATTCTATCGCCGGGGGTTCTTCGGGCCGCTTCCCGACTGGATGGACAGGGTTACGAGCTACGATCTCGCCATGCACATGCTCAACGCACGGTATGGAGATGCCTACTACATGAGACGGGTGATGGCCGTCTACCGCAAGCTCGAGACCAGCATCTGGACAGGGGGAGACCGCAAGAAGCGTGCCCTCATCTCCCTGAAAAACCGCGACCTGCTCATCGACTACTTCCAAGAACGCGACCGGGAGGTCTATGACCTTCTCCGCAAAGCCAACGCCCGCAACTGCCTGAACCTGTCCACTCAGTTGAAAAGCACGGACGGGAAAGCTGACGCCGAGGCTTTCGGGCAACTTGCACGGCAATACATGCCCGAATGGACAGAAGCCGACATCACGAGGGAAACAGGGCATTTGAAGGCCGCGGAACAAGGATTCTCGCCCCTGAAACGCATGATGACCCGGGGGCGGAGGCTCGTTTCAAGACTCCTCCCCCTGCCCCGGATCAAGGAGCCGGCCGCGGGAGCCATCGTCTTCGTGCCCGCCGGAGGCCTCGGCAACCGTATGAAAGCCATAGCCGCAGCCGTCCGGCTGGCCCGGGAGAGCCATTCCCGGCTCACTGTCCTGTGGTTTGAGGACTGGGGATTAGGCTGCCGCTTCGACCAGCTCTTCTGCTCCATAGACAGCATGGGGATATCGCTCCGGCAAGGTTCGCTCGCCGACAAGATGCTCCGCGACCGCCCCCGCAAGCGCAACTTCCGGCTCCCACGCCTCTTCCAGAAACTCTTCTTCAACGCAAGGATGGACGAAGGGGAAGCCACCCGACGGATGTATGAGGGCTTCGACTTCACCCCTTGGGCGAAAGGCAAGAGGGTATGGCTCGCCAGCCATGTGTATTTCATGGCGAAAGACATTCCCGACAATGCCTTCGACGGCTTCCACCCCATTGCCGAACTGCAGCGGCGAGTCGACGAGGCAACCGCCGACTTCCACGGAAAAGTGGTCGGCGTGCACATCCGTCGCACCGATCAGGAACGCTCCATACGGTATAGCCCCACCCCGATGTTCGTCGCCCGCATGCGGGAGGAGCCCGACGACACCCGCTTCTATCTGGCTTCCGACGACGAAGAGGTGAAGGCCGAGCTCCGCAGAGAGTTCCCCGGCCGCATCCTCACCCTGCCCCGGAAAGCCGACAGAAGCTCGCTCAGCGGTATGGAAGACGCCCTCGTGGAACTCTACACCCTGTCGCGCACCCGCAGAATCATCGGTTCCTTCGGCAGCACCTTCTCCCTGACGGCCGCCGCCATAGGACGAATCGAAGTGGAAATCATCAAAAAAGACCCATCATGAAGATACTCGCCATCATTGTATCCTATAACTTCACGAAGTGGATGGATAAGTGCCTGGGCTCGCTGAAGGCCTCCTCGGTGCCGGTAGACATCATCGTTCTGGACAACGGCTCCAAGGACGACACCGTGAAGACCCTGCGGGAACGCTACCCGGAGGTAACCCTCATTGAAAACAAGAGCAACCTAGGGTTCGGCAAGGCCAACAACATAGGTCTTCACAAGGCCGACCGTGAGGACTACGACGGCGTGCTCCTGCTGAACCAGGACGCATGGATAGACACCAATACCCTTGCCGCCCTCACGACCGCCAGCCGCAAACATCCCGAATACGGAATCCTCTCGCCCGTTCATCTCACGGGCAGCGGCGACAAGATAGAGCATGGCTTCAGCGCATACAGCGGTCTGAGCGACCTCCACCGGCTGCCCGAAGACGAGGTAACAGAGGTGCCCTTCATCAATGCGGCCATCTGGTATCTGCCGATGAGGGCGCTCCGCGAGGTGGGATTCTTTGCCCCCATCTTCTATCACTACGGCGAAGACAAGGACTTGGCGAACCGCATGCTCCACTATGGATGGAAGACAGGTTTCACACCCGCCGTCTTCGGCTACCACGACCGTGAGTTCCGCCAGCAGACGAGACGGTCGTTCTTCCGCACGGAGCGTGTCTATCACCTCTCGGAATACGCCAATATCAACCATTCCTTCGGCAAGGCCTTCGCCCCGGGCGTGCTGGCGGTGGGCAAAAAGGCGCTCCGGTCATTCGCCAAAGGCCGTTGGGGCTATGGGCTCACCTATCTCTCCATGGCTCTCGCACTGCTCTTCCGCACCGGCGAAGTCATCAAGGCGCGCGAACTTTCACTGCATGTCGACCTAAGAAACTATGTATAATGGAACCAGCACCGATCTTACTTTTCGTATACAACCGCCCGCAGCATGTCAAGCGGGGACTGGCCTCACTCCTGCAAAACGCGGAGACCGGCAACTCTGAACTCTATGTTTTCTCAGACGCGGCACGGTCGGCGGCCGATGAGGACGCCGTCAGGCAGGTGAGGGAAATCGTGCGCGGCACCACCGGTTTCAAGCAAGTGCACATCATTGAGCGCGCCGAGAACTGGGGGTTGGCCCGCAATGTGATCGACGGAGTGTCGACAGTTGTCAACCGGCATGGGCGCGTCATCGTGCTCGAAGACGACCTCGTGGTGTCGCCATATTTCCTGCGGTTCATGAACGAGGCTCTCGAAACCTATGCCGACGAGCCCCGTGTGGGACACATCCAGGCGTGCGACTTCACACAAGACACGACCCTGCCCGACACCTTCCTCATCCAATGGACGGGAAGCTGGGGGTGGGCTACCTGGCAACGGGCATGGACACACTTCAATCCCGACGGCAGGGAACTGCTGCGGCAGCTGGAGGAAAGGAGACTCACGAGACGCTTCGATTTCAATGGAACCTACGGCTTCACCCGCATGCTGCGGCGGCAGACCAAGGGAAAGAACAACTCCTGGGCCATCCGCTGGAACGCCTCGCTCTTCCTGAAGGATATCCTGTCGCTGAATGTAGGGCGCTCCCTCGTCTCCAACGAGGGCCTCGACGGCTCAGGGACAAACTCCTTGTCGGGAGACCCCTATGTCTCCCGCCTGTGGATGAAGCCGCTTGAGGTGAAGAAGATATCGCCCGTCGAGGAAAACGAAGCCGCCCGCAGCGCCTACGAACGCTATTACGGCCGCACCAACAATCTCTGGGTGAAGATTCCGAGACGACTCCGCAGCATGATCAAAGGCTACTTCCGATTCTGAGGGCAGCGGCAGGTTCGTTTCCTTGTAACGGCTTTCAGCGTGACAATATCGGCGAAATCGTGCGACGAAATCGGCGATTTTGTCGTTCAATCTCGCCGATTTCGCCATTCTCCTGACGGCCGGCAGCCCTGATGCCGGTCGTGCAGGGTCAGCTCAAGTGTGTCAGGATCAGACTGCCGTTATAGACGAGGAGATACAGGGCGAGTGCTCCCGCCGCCGCCCGCAACGCCCCGCGGAGCCATCCTCGGGCATCACGGAAGAGATAGCCCATGGCTACCGGGATGATGAAAGCCCACTGCGAGGTCATGATATAGACCTCGTTGATGCCGAAGCCCAGCACGATATAGATGGCCATGTCGAACGCAAACCACGAGAAGACGAGCCAGAAAAAGCGGCTGCGACGGGCGAGGAAGACGCCCGCGAGAAACAGTCCGGCCAGCAATCCCTCAATCCAATAGTGGTAATCCTTCTCATACGGCACGATCATCGGCCGCTTGTCTTTCATGATATCCTGAAGGAGGTTGGCCCTGTGAAGCTGTATCGACTCGCCGAAAAGATTCTCCACCACACTGCGCCAGCGGTCGGTTTCCTTGTCGGTCCATGCCATGAAGCCCTTTTTCGACATCGGGCGCCCTATCTTCGGGTGGGCATGATTCCGCACATACTGCTGATAGGCCAACCGCTTCAGCACCTTATTCGTGCCCGCACGAACCTCCGCGCTGTCCATTTCGGGATGCTGACGGCGGAACGCCTGATACACGCTGTCCTTGAAAAACCGGTCGCGAGCCTCCATCTTCCGGTGCGCCGCCGTCTCTAAAGGCTGTGCCCACACCTGAAACTCGAGCACGGCGATGCCCCACATCACGGCGGCGGGGAGGATGACGGCAGGCAGGAAGAACCGTGGACGGAAGAATCTGCGGCCGTTGGCGAAGAGTGCCGCGAGGAAAATCTTGACCCCGTTGTTGAGCGATACGCCGGCCGTGAAAAAGAACAGGAGCACGGTCTGCCATGCCGTCATCAGTCGTCGGCGCCCCATCTTCCTGCCCGCGATGTAGAGACAGATAAGCATCAGGCACATCGACAGATTGAAGTGGTCGGGCACCATGACGGTGAGGATGATGAAGGCAAAGGTGAAGAACAGGGCGGTGAGCAGCGTAGCGTCGAGGCGGCCGGTGCCTATCACCTCACGCAGGATGCGGTAGAGGAAGACGACGGAGTAGAATCCGGAGAACAGCTCAATCAGTGCCATGATGGGAACGGCACAGTTGATGCCCGTCAACGCCATCAGCCCCTGGTTCAGCAGGAAAGGAACGAAGCAGAAAACGGCCAGCAGCGGATGGCGGTAGATGTTGAACTCCCATCCGTGCCAGTCGCTCAAGATGGAATAGGTCCATGCGTCGAAGCCTGAGATATGAAAGGTGTCGCGGGCAAGGTTGTGATAATCAGCCAACGGCTGGGACAGCACGGGAAAGTATTCCGCTACCACCAAGGCGTTCAGCATGCCCACGAAAAGCAGGGCGACGAGGGCCAGCCACCGCTCCTCGGGCCTTATCTTGAATATCTTCAGCATATCATGTAGTCGATTATAAAATATCCGTTATAAACATATAGGTAGAGAGTGAGCAGCACGAGCAACGCCCTGAAGAGCCTCCGGGGCAAGGGAGCCAGGGCCTTCAGCAGATAGCCGACGGCAATGGGGATGACAAAGATCCAGTGCGCCGACATGATGTAGACCTCGTTGATGCCGAAGCCCAGGACGATGTGGAGCGTCAGGTCGAGCGCAAACCACGACAGGGCAAGCCACAGGAAACGACTGCGATGGCCGCATCCAATGCCCAGCAGGAGGAGCAGCACCAGCAGGCCCTCCGCCACATAGTTGAAAGCCCAGCGGTATTTCACGACCATCGGGCGTACCCGATACTCGTCCTGCAGCAAGTAATCGGGGTGAAGCTGGATGCTCTCACCGAAGAGATTCTCCACGATTGACTCCCATCGGGGCGTGGTCTTGTCAGTCCAACGCATGAACTGACCCTGCATGAACGGCACGCCTTGCCGCACGCGCTTCCTCGGTGCTGGCTTCGGAGCCTCCTTGCAGGTGGTATCACCCGTTTTCTGACATAACTTGGAGGCCTCTGCCAGACGGATGGAGTCGAGACGAGCCTTCTCTGCCTTGCGCATGGCCTGTTGTGCATGGCGGGCGTTCTCATGGGGAGCCACCAGATAGTGGTATTCATATCGTGCGCCCATCCATAGCAGCAAGGCCGGCAAGAAGACGGCAAAAAGCAGGTAGCGAACGCGGAAAAAGCGCCCTCGGTTTACGAAAAGACCTGCCAAGAAGACCTTCAGACCGTTGTTCAGGGAGATGCCCGCCGTAAAGAAAAACAGCAGCAGGGTCTGCCAGATGCCCATCGCCTTCCGCTCTTTGATCAGCATTCCCGAGACATAGAGCGTCAGCAAGAGCGCGAACATGGAAAGGATGAAGTGGTCGGGCACCATCGCCGAGAGCATCACGAAGGCGAAAGAATAGAGGAAGAAACTGAGCAAGGCAGAGTCGAAGCGGCCCAGCCCGATGATGTCCCGGCATATCCGGTGCAGGAAAATGAAGGCATAGAAGGCGGCGAAGACGAGCATCAGGGCGACGATGAACTGCACGCAGTTGATGCCGAAGAGTGCCATGCAGCCTTGATTGACGACATACGGCACCCACATGAGGAAGCTCAGGAGCGGATGGCGATAGACATTATAGCGCGCTTCCCAGTCTGAAACGACATAATAGGTTATCGGGTCGAAGCCCGAGACATGGAATCTGCCGATGAAAAGGTTCCAGTAATTGTCCTGAAGCGGCGTGAAAAGGTCGACATATTTGAGAATTACCAAGGCGTTCAAAGCCGTCAGCAGGAGCAGGGCCGACAGCGCGATCCAGCGTTCCTCGCGCCTTATTTGAAAGAGACTGCCTGTCTTCATCGCTTCAGAAAGTATCTAACCAATAGGAAATTCACGGGCACGCAGACGCAGAACATCGGTATCGGAGCCACCTGCTTGCCGACTCCCAGCCAGAGAAAGAACTGCAAGGTGAGCATCTGGAGCAGATAGTTTACCCCATGGGAGAGCAGGAACCCCACCCCGTGCCTGACATTCGCCGCCACGCGGAAGGTGAAATGCGTGGAGGCATAGAAGTTGTAGAGGAAGCTGACGATGTATCCCCCCGTGAGGGAGAGCCACGGACTGAGCCAATGCAAGCATATCCAGTATACCAGATACTGAATCAGCGTGGCGGTGATTCCTACGATTCCGAAACGCACCACCTCGCCTAACCACAGCCTCCTGGTTTCATCCAAACGGCCTAAAATATCCTTCATCCGCATATTCCAGCATCTCCTTGTCGCCCCGACTGTCGCCGAAAGCCACGATATAATACTCCTCACGAGGGGCGGCAAGCACCTCCCGGAGGCGGTTCACCTTCTCCTCGCCATAGCAATTGGGGGTCAGGAACCGACCCGTGAGCCGACCGCCGGCCGTCTCAATCCTCGTCCCCAGCACCGTAACGGACGGGAAGAAGGGCTGCACCCAGTTGTCGATGCTCGCACTCACGATCACCACCTGTGCTCCCTGCCGACGGCCCTCGGCCATCTTCCTGGCGGCTTCCGGCCGTATCAAGGACGATCTTTTCTCCGCGAAAGAACGGCATAGGGCGTCGAAATCCTCTGTTGTCCTGCCGCTGAAAAAATAAGAGAAGACCTTCTGCTTGACCTTCCAGTTGGGATACAGGCGCAACTTCATGAGTACGAGCAGCGGGCTATAGAGCAAAAATCCACATACAAACCGACCGCTTCCGCAGGCAAACCGGATGAACGCAAGCAGCGAGTCGCACCGGGTAATCGTACCGTCGAAGTCAAACACCCACAGCTGTCTCATGCCACATAGATGATGAAAAGGAAGGATGCGAGCCATGCCAAGACCACCAGCTGGGTAAAGCGGTCTTTCAGAATCACCTTCGTCGGGTCGCCGCTTCGCTTGTCCACCACCGCTATCTGGATATAGCGAAGCAGTCCCGCGAGCACGAACACGGAAGTCAGATACAAATGATTGGACCTGAAATGACCAACCACCTCAGGAGAAACGGTATACATGATGTAGCATACCAGCGTTACCGAGGCTGTGATGGTGATAGCCTGATTGATGAAGGTAAGATTATACCGGATGGTATTCTTTCGCGGCGCGACGCCCGTCTCGTCCATTTTCAGCACATCATCACGCCTCTTCGCGAAGCTAAGGAACAAGGTCAAGAGGAAGGTCATGAGGATAATCCACTTGCTGAGCACTATCTCCGCGGCAATGCCTCCTGCCAGAATGCGAAGCACGAAGCCGAAAGCCACGATGCAAACATCCACGATGGCATACTCCTTAAGCTTCAAACAATAGGCCACATTCAGGGCAAAATAGAGGACGATTACTCCTCCCACCTCCAGCTGATGGTTAGGAAGCAGGAACAAGACGGCCAGTGAAAGCGCGAACATCACTATCATGAAGGCGTAGGCCTGGGTGATGGTTACCGCACCCGAGGCTATCGGCCGCTTACATTTCACGGGATGCCTGCGGTCGGCCTCGACATCACGAATGTCGTTCAGACAGTATATCGACGAGGCGACAAAGCAAAAAGAGACAAGCGTGATGACGCCCGCAAAGACAGCCTCGGCATTCAACAGGGCTCCTCCGAAGAACAGGGGCACGAGCACAAAAAGGTTTTTCACCCATTGGCGAAGCCGTATCAGTTTCAGAATATTTTGCATATCGTATTTCTTTTCAGGATAAACGCAATGGCATGCTGCAGCATCCATGCCAATGGAATGCTGATGGCGACACAGCTTAACGCCTTCGCCCAATAGGTCCAACCCAACCTTTCGAGGTGTGGCAGCACGAATTGGGCGTGGATGAGGTAAATCTCAAGGCTCAAGGAACCTACGAATGCCAGTCCCCGAAGGAGCCACCCTCCGGCATAACTGAAGATTCCGTCAAGCAGGAGGATGCCCGACAGCGTCATCGGAATATACAGCATGCGCTCCAGAAAGAGAGGGAAACGCCCGTGAAGGTTCTGCTCCAGATAGACACACGACGCAAAAGTCATCACGAACAAGAGAAGAATCAGCCACAGGGAGGAGGCTTCGAGCCTGCGCTTCTGCCGCACCCATTCGGCACAGTTGATGCCAATGAAGAAGATAGGAACACGGCTCCAGAAGATTTCAATATGCCCCAAGGCCTGATGAACAGGTGTTATATACTGCACAACGACACACCAGACGATCATGGCAACCGCCAGCCATCGATAGACCGGATGCCTGCGTATGAGCATCATGTATGGCGGAGCGAGGAGATAAAGCACCAGGATGGCGGGAATATACCAGAAAGTGAGCTCATCGTGAATCCAGAAATCCCAGTTAACGGTGATGTCGCCTATCAAATCCAACAGGCTTGATGAGAACTTCCGGCCGCCCAGATAGTCGGGAAGATAGAAGAGCGTGGCCATGACGAGCCATGTCGGATAGACGCGGAGGAGGCGTCGCTTGTAGAAATGGGTTATCGACGGCATTTTCAACCACGAGAACCAAAGTCCCATTCCGCTAAGAAAGAAGAACAGGTCGACACCCACATTTCCCATCCTCCGCAGCCCGAAGAAGGCATCGCTGCGGGACAAGCCCACATGAAAGAGGATGATGAAGAGAATGGCTGCTCCCATCAGTTCGCCACGATAACGGGATATATCGGCAAATTCAATCTCCTTCAGCTTCATCTTTCAACTTCATTTTGGGATTAGGAATGCGCTTCATGAGCTCCTTGAAAAGCCACGCCACACAAATGCTGGCCATGATATAGAGAATCAGCCCTGTATAGATATCGCCCTGGCGACTGATGGGGATGAGAACCTTCCGGATGATCGGGTGGCAGACGAACAGCGCCGCGCTGATGCTGCCCATCCATTCCAGAGCGTCAAAGGCCATTCCGGGGACACCGCCGGACAACCCCGCAAGCCACTTGACGAGGCAGACGCTCGCTCCGCAAACGGCCAGAGGCACTACCGCCCATGCCACAAAGTCGTAACTCAAAACCACGGCCAACGCCGAGCACAGCAAGAATCCGCCGAACAGCTGACGGCCTTTGAGGCCCACCTGCCCTATCAGTCGTCCGCCATATCGCGCATAGAGCAGTCCCGCGCCGAAAGGAAGCATGCCGCCCATGAAGTTATATCGGTAGCGGTTGAGCTCCTCACTCTCGGGCATGAGGCAAAGTTGTATGCCAAGGCAGACCAGCGTCAATCCCGCCGTCCATCCCCAATGCCGCTTATAGAGCACGAGGCGATAGACGATATAGAGCTGCAGCATGAGGCCGAAAAACCAATACGGACCCGGCCAGATCATATGGTCGGGATCGGGAAGGAGGTTGTTCAGCATCAGCAACTGCGACACGACCTTCACCACATCGTAATGCCAGCTCCGCGGAGTGATGGCATCCACGAGGACGAAAGCCACGAAACCCACGATCATCATCTTGAATAACTTGAGGTAATGATACCTCACGAAAGGCACCACCGGCACCCGCCGGGGAGAAGCCAACTCGTATTTATTCACCAGGCCGAAGGCACTCAGGAAAAGGAATATCGGCACCCCGTAGTGGCCGAAGAAAGAAAACAGATGAAGAGGAAGGTTTGCGTCAGGATGCGAGAGCACCTGACTGAACACATCCACATTATGTCGGGCGAAGGTATATTCGTTCTCCTTCACGATGGGCCTCAGCCAATGGCAGTAGTTATGGAGGAAAATGCCGATGATGGCAAGTCCCCGAAGGGCATTGCACTCTGCCCTTGTAAGCAGCTCCCTACTCATTTCCGGCCTCCTTTCTCAACTTGTCGTAATCGGCCGACGACTTCAATATCCGCGGTCGCAGCTCGTTGTAGTCCGGACTCAAGATGTTATATTCCTCATGATAAGCGGGCGCGGATATACCCGCCAGATACAGCAGCATGTGCGGCAGGGCGTCGGTCATCAGCCTCCTGTTCCTTGCCTGTATTATCTCGTGGTAGATTTCCGGGTGCCTCACGGCATAGGTATGCGTGCAGTAAATCCAGAAGGGAATCTCAAACTCATATTTCGCAAGGTCGTAGTCGACGACCGCGGAGTGGTTGCGGCACACGATTCCACGCGTTCCCTCATAGCATTCCTCGCCATGGTCGGGCATGTAGATGACAACGGCATCCTCCTTTTCAAACCGCCGACATATCTCGTCGACCACCGAGTCGTTGTAAAGACAGGCATTGTCATAATAGCTCAGCATCTTGCGCTGTCGCGCCGTGAGCTCAGGCCGGCGCTTCTCGTAGTCGGCGGCAGAGAACTTCGCCCGGTCTCGGGGGAACCGCAGCTTGTAGCCCACATGCTGCCCGATGAGATGGAATATCGTCAGGTTATGCTTTCCGAGGCGCCCCTTGAGGCGGTCGTAGTCCTCCAGGAGTCCCTCGTCAAACCTGTGAAGCTCGGTGTTGCGCGTGTCAAACTGCTCCGCGCTCAGCTTCGGGTTGTTCAGGAAGAAACCGCCGCTGAAGTCGTAGACAGCCTCCTTGGCCTTCGGCAGGAACTGATTGGTGAGGAAAGACACATGATAGCCCGCCTTGCGAAACACCTCCGTGAAGAGCGGATAGTCGCACCACTCCCCCCGCTGGCCGATGACATGCATCGAGAAGACATTCTTGAAGACGAAGCTCGTCAGGTTGTAAGGCGATACGACATCGCTGAACTTCACGAGCAGGCCCGTCTTCTCGCGCGCCGTTTGCCGCGGCGTGGTGGGCATGAAGTAGCCGTATTGCTGCGAGTGGTGCTTGCCGTAGCTCTCGCCGATGATGAGCACGATGTGCGGCGACCGGAAGGAGCAGCCGTCTACCTCAATGTTCTCGCTTGTCTTTATCAACCGCGCAATCTGTTTCGCCGCCAGCGAGTTGGCATAAATGCTGAAGACAAGGCGATAGAGAGGCGTGTAGAACACCGCGTGGCCGGGCTCCGTGAGCGTGTGCTCCACATCGCCGATATTGCGGTTGGCATAAATCTTCGCGGTGGCTTTCTTGTTCGCATAGCTCGAGAAACAGCTCCACACGAAAAGGCCGATGACGAGGAGGCCGAGCCCGGGCGACAGCCTGTCGAAGAAAGGCTCTGCCTTCGCCCGAATCCACTTCTGCTTCCATGCCCCCACGGCATGCAGCGCGGCCAGCAGGAGCACACTGCCCACCGGCGAGAAAACCACCTCCGGCGAGAGATACTGCCTCAGGAACTCGCCCGCCTCGCGGCTATTGGTCTCGCCCACGAGCAGGAGCATGGTAGGCGTGAGCGTGGAGCCGAACTTCCAGAAGCAGTAGACATCCACCACGGCCACGGCATAGAGTACCCCGTAGAGCAGCCGCCGCACCCATCGGCGGATGCCTTCGGGCAGCAGGGTAAGCACCACGCACACCACATAAAGGTCGAGGAAAAGCTCGAGATAGAGGTTCCCGTAAAGACGGATGCCCGGCGCCCGGACGAGCGTGAGCCACTCCACCACCACGCCAAGCGCATACATAGACACGAAGAAAGCGGCGTTCGTCCTAATGGGACGCAGCCCCAACGCGAGTATCCGACCTGCCATATTTCGCAAATTCATACGGTTTTTCCCTGTTTCAGATGCAAAGTTACACTAAATTCAGCGGAAAAGCAAATAAAACATAGTTTTATTCCCTCGCCGCAGCTTTCGCCCGCCACGCCGCGAAAAGCAGCCGCCGTGCTCCGGAGCAGCCTCTGCCCTACCGGCAGAAAGCCTTTTTCAATCCTGCTACCGGATTGAAGGCTTGAACTTTATCCTGGGCACAGGTCCTACAATCGGCTTAATGTCGTCATCCCACAAATCAGGAAGCACCCGCACGGAATCCTTTCCGTGCACTACCAGCAGATAGTGCTTGTCGGAAACGCCGACGCCCATATCCTCTCCCACGATGCTGCCGTAAGCCTGCTTCAGCGGTGTCTGCCGCATGAATCCGTCGCTGCGGGAGGGCACGAAGACCACCTTGCCGCCCAACACGAAGTAGCGGCTGGGGTAGCAATCGCCCAAAGACCACTCGCCGCCATCGAAAGCAAACTGATATGCAGGGCAGAAGAGGAAGATGTCGTTGTGGACATTGACGCCGTTAGATGTCATTCCTTCATCTTTGAAGAGCCCGGTACTCTTCAAGATGAAAGCCTTGTGGGCGGGAAACTGAGCCATGAACTGCCGCATCGTGCGCAGCAGGCTGGGGCGCATCTGGGCGGTGTCCATCAGCGTAAGAGGCGACAGGTCGGGACTTGCAGACGACTTTTCCGTCTTGCCGGAACCGCAGCCTGCAATCAACAGGGCCGTGAGGGCAAGGGACAAAAGCATGCGCACGGCACTCTTAAAGATTGATTTTTCCATCTCTTAGGTTTTAAAGGGTTTGTTTTTCCGCAAAGATAAGCATTATTTCGCAAAGTCGGTGCTCCTGCTGAAAATATTTGAAAGCGAGGAAATGGGCAGGAAACATTCTCACGAAAAACAAAGACAAAGAGAAAGGAAAATGAGGGTTTTCCTTGCAAAGAGACATTTTGAAATGTTGCGCAAGAAACCGCATTCCGGAATGGGAGTAGCCTTAAAATAGACTCCAAAACACCCCCTATTTTACAAAAGACGGCCTTTTGGTCGCCTTCTAACGGTCTCCGACACTCCTCCTAACGGCTTCCGACCTTCCTCTTTGCCGTCTTTTACAACGCTGTTTGCCGTTTCCTGCAAGCAAATTCGCGGTCAAAAGCAAGCTGCGAAACGCCTCCCATTTTACAATGCCATGATTATCATAAGTTTAAGAAATCACAAATTCAGCCCTGTTTTGAGACCGAAAGTAGGGTTGGTGGATTTCGCGGGAGTTAGGGACGGACAGGAATTATCAAAATGTCAGAGGCCGCCTCTTGTCAACGATAATATTTTTTGACACTCTCGAGGATGCACCCGGGCACTAACCGGGCAATGTCCTTTCCCTCTCTCACGCGTTTCCGGATTTCCGTAGAACTCATTTTATAGAGCCGGGTATTTATCAATCGTACCCCTTGGGGCATCGCCGACTCATCCACGGGACAGCCCTCCCGGGGATAGACCACGACCTCATAGTTCCGGAGAATATCCCCGGCGTGATACCATTTGTCCCATTTCAGCCAGTTGTCGGCACCAATAATCAGGACAAATTCTTTCTCGGGATGGTCTTTTGAAAGATGCCGGAGCGTATCCCAAGTATAAGACGGCTTGGGCAGATGAAACTCATAGTCGCTCGCCACAAGGCCCTGCATGCCGGAGAGAGCCGCCCGTGCCATCTCAAGGCGCAGGTTGTCCGCAAGCAGGTCGGTGTCAGTCCTCTTAAAGGGGTTCAGCGGCGTTACCAAGAACCATATCTCATCGAGCTTTGCCTTGCGGAGAATCTGGCGGGCAAGGGCGATGTGCCCCTTGTGAATCGGGTTGAAAGAGCCGCCGAAAACGCCGACGCGAGAAGAAGCAGAGCCGTCCCGGTTCGCCCCAAAGAGCCTGCCCCGCTCTCCCAAAGGGAGGGACAAGGAAACATGCTTCATATGATTGTAGGTTCCCATCATCCCATTTGTGGATTTAAGAGGCTATGCCTTCCCTCCCCTCGGGAGGGTTGGGGCAGGTGTTGGGGTTGCCTTCCCTCTCTCTTGGAGGGAGTCGGGGTGGGGGTTCAGAAACTCTTTTACAATCCTGTAAGTTTCCTCCTTGGCCTTCTCAAGGTCGTCGTTGACGACCACATGGTCGAACTTCGGCGCAAAGGTCATCTCATAGGAAGCCTTTGAAAGACGGTCTCTGATGGCGTCCTCGCTATCCGTGTCGCGGTCTCGCAGCCGCTTCTCCAGCTCTTCGACGGAAGGGGCCTGCACGAAGATGCTCAACGCCCGGCGACCGTAATACCGCTTGATGTTGCAGCCACCCTTGACATCGACATCGAAGACCACATTCTCTCCCCTCCGCGTCTGCTCCTCCACCTGCGACTTCAGCGTGCCGTAGAAGCGATCGGCATACACCTCTTCGTATTCCAGAAACGCTCCCTCCTGGATCTTCTGGCGGAATTCTCCGGGCGTGAGGAAAAAGTATTCCACGCCGTTACGCTCCGTCCCGCGGGGGGCGCGGGAAGTGCAGGAAACGGAGAAGGACAGTCGCAACTCAGGATGAGCCGACATGAGCCATTGCACCAAGGTGCTCTTGCCCGAACCGGAAGGAGCGGAAAAGATGAGCAACCTGCCCCGAGCCTCCTCAAGGGAGGGGGAACTTTGGACTAAGGATGGCGCTGTCGGACCATCAGGAGCATTCCGGGATGCCCCAAGGGAGGGTGTATTATCTTTGGTTTCCATTATCGTTTGCCTTATGTTTTGTAAAATATGATCTATACCTGCACCAACTTCTTCGTTGCTGAAGCGAACCATCCTGTATCCCTGTCCTTGCGGTTCTTTGGTGTGCTCTGCGTCTTTTGCCGGCTGTTCACCTTCAAGATGGCATCCTCCATCTAACTCGATGATTCACTTTTTGCGCAAACCGACGAAATCGGAAATATATCCGCATATCGGATGCTGCCGCCTGAAGTGGGAGCCCAATCGGTTGTCGACAAGCCTTTCCCATACGGGGACTTCTGCCGGCGTCGGGTGATCGTGCATCCATTTGGCTCGCTCCAAGGGCAACAGGCAGGACTCCCCGTCCGTAGTCTCATGCCTACATCTCACGGTTTTACGGTTGTCCTCCCTCCCTTTGGCAGGAAGAGATCAGGAGAGTTCTCACTTCTTCCTCTTTTCACGATCCTATCCCCTGATTGGGGTGGGTGTGTCCTCCCCCTCTTTAGGAGGCTGGAGGCGGGTATTACAGTGCGTTCAGCACCTGCTCCTTGATCTGTTCCAACTCGTCTTTCATCTGCACCACGATATTCTGCATCTGCGCATTATTGCTCTTCGAGCCCGTCGTATTAATTTCCCGACCCATTTCCTGGGCAATGAATCCCAGTTTCTTGCCGTTCGGATGATTCTCGGCCATGGTCTCGCGGAAGTATTTCAAGTGGTTGGTCAGACGCTGTTTCTCCTCGCTGATGTCGAGTTTCTCGATGTAATAAATCAGTTCCTGCTCCAGCCGATTCTGACTGTAGTCGGCCTCCGGAATCTGTTCCAGCCCCTTCAGAATCTGCGCCTTGATCCTCGGAACCCGTTCCCGCTCGTAAGGCTCGATGCTCGCAAGCAGCTTTTCGATATTGTCCACCTTCTCGCTAAACTTCTTTTCGAGGGCCGATCCCTCCTGCCGGCGATAGGCAATGATGTTCTCGAGAGCCTGGCTGATGGCTTGTTCGGCAGCCTTCCATTCCTCGTCTTCAAGCTCCTCAACCACCGTGTTACTGGTTACATCCGGCAATCGCAACAAGGTGTAGAACCAATCCCGGGGCTCTGGAATACCCGTCTGAACGGCTATCGACTTGATTTGACGATAATAATTCTCAACAAGAGGTGCATTGATAGGGGACGCCTCGCTGTCCGCGTCCTGCTCCGTCCAGATGGCAAAGTCGACCTTTCCTCGTTCAAGAGCCTTGACCAGCATCTTGCGAATCTCCATTTCTTTCTCACGATACAGAGGAGCTATGCGGGTGGAGAGGTCTATCGCCTTGCTGTTCAGTGATTTTATCTCAACATGAATTTTCTTATGCTTATAGGTTACGACCGCTTTCCCATAACCTGTCATTGATTGTATCATAGGCTTTGATTTCTTATATTTTCGGCAAAAATACAAAAAATACGGGACAAAGGGGAGCTTATTCGGAGAAAAAAGAGTAAATTTGCATTTTATTAGAGCTAAAAAATAATTATGTCTTGCATCTTAAACATAGAAACAAGCACCAACATCTGTTCCGTGGCTGTCAGCGTCGACTCTGCCTGTGTCTTTGAGAAAGAAGACCGAGCCAGCATCAATCACAACGAGCAACTCGGCAACTTTGTGGACGAAGCACTGTCGTTCATCGACAACCATGCCGTCCCCATAGACTTTGTTGCCGTCAGCAGCGGCCCCGGGAGCTATACCGGGCTGCGCATCGGAACCTCTATGGCCAAGGGCATCTGCTATGGGCGCGACCTGAAACTGGTGGCCGTTCCGACCCTGGAACTGCTCTGCGTCCCCGTCCTGCTGCGCGAAATGGTGAAAGAAGACAACGCCTTGCTCTGTCCGATGCTGGATGCCCGCAGGATGGAAGTATATGCCCAGGTCTTCGACCGTACCTTGAAGGAGGTGCGCGAGATTCGGGCGGACATCGTGGATATCGACACCTACAAGGAGTTTCTCGACCAGCGACCCGTCTATTTCTTCGGGAACGGAGCCGAGAAGTGCATGGAGGTCATCAGCCACCCTAACGCCCGCCTGATAAAAGGCATCGAGCCGTTGGCAAAGAACATGTTCCCGCTGGCCGAAAAGAGGATTGCCGTGCAGAAGTTTGAGGATGTGGCCTACTTCGTGCCGATGTATCTAAAAGACTTCGTAGCAAAGAAACCCAAGAAATTACTATAAGAATGAATATAGAAGGATTAGACTACAATACCCAGAGAGAGAAGCTCGTACTGCCCGAATACGGACGCGAGCTACAGAACATGGTAGATTACTGCACTGGCCTGGAGGACAAGAAGGAACGCCAGAGGTGCGCCGAGACCATCATCGCCATCATGAGCCGCATGTTCCCGCAGAACCGCGAGAACGGCGACTTGACGCAGAAACTTTGGGACAACCTCGCCATTATGAGTGGCTTCAAGCTTGATATCGACTGGCCTGTCGACATCTCCGATGCCAGGATCATCAACAAGAAGCCAGCCCCGATGGAATATCCCATGACCCAAATACCCGTTAAACATTATGGCAAAATGATTTTCGAGCTTTTCGAGAAGCTCAAGACCATGGAGCCGGGAGAAGAGCGCGACGAGCTGATAGCCCTCACGGCCAATCAGATGAAGCGCAACCTTTATCAGTGGAGCCATGGCTCTGTCGACAACGAGAAGGTTGCCTCGGATCTTGCCAACTATACAGACGGCAAGGTGCAGCTGGACTTAGACAGCTTCACTTTCGAGAAAATCGTTCCCCGGACGGACGACAATGGTAAGAAAAAGAAGAAAAAATAACACAGGCTTATGGAGTCATTCATCATAGAAGGCGGCCATCCCCTGAAAGGAGAAATCTCTCCGCAGGGTGCCAAGAACGAAGCTCTTGAGGTGGTTTGTGCTTGTTTGTTGACAGCAGAGCCAGTAAGAATCAAGAATATACCCAATATTCTGGATGTAAACAACCTCATCCTGCTGCTCAAGGACATCGGGGTAAGCGTCAAGAAGAATGCGCACAACGACTTCACCTTTCAGGCAAAAGACTTGAATCTGGACTATCTGGAGAGCGACGAGTTTGTCAGAAAGTGCGCTTCGCTCCGCGGCTCCGTGCTCATGATAGGGCCTCTTCTGGGACGATTCGGCAAGGCCATCGTGGCACAACCCGGCGGCGACAAGATTGGCCGGCGGCGTCTCGACACCCATTTTCTTGGGTTCAGGCACCTGGGGGCTAAGTTTGTACACATCGAGGAGCGCAATGTGTTTGAAATCCAAGCCAAAAAGCTCAAAGGCTGTTACATGCTCCTCGACGAGGCTTCGGTAACCGGAACGGCCAATATCGTCATGGCTGCCGCCATGTCCAACGGCACCACGACCGTCTATAACGCAGCCTGTGAGCCTTATATACAGCAATTGTGCCATCTATTGAACGCCATGGGGGCCGAGATCAGCGGCATCGGAAGCAATCTGCTGACCATTGTTGGTGTAAAAGAGCTGCATGGAGCAACGCATACGATACTGCCCGACATGATCGAAGTCGGCTCTTTCATCGGCATGGCGGCAATGGTGGGCGACGGAGTGCGCATCAAGAATGTCTCTCTCCATAACCTCGGGATTATCCCGGAGGCCTTCCACAGACTGGGAGTAAAGATGAAAGCAGAGGGCGACGACCTCTTTATTCCCGGACAACCACACTATGCAGTCGACTCGTTTATCGACGGTTCCATCATGACTCTTGCCGATGCGCCATGGCCGGGGCTGACTCCCGACCTGCTATCGGTGCTCATCGTGGTGGCTACCCAATGCCGCGGGAGCGTGCTCTTCCATCAGAAGATGTTCGAAAGCCGGCTCTTCTTCGTCGACAAACTCATCGACATGGGTGCACAGATTATCCTTTGCGATCCCCATAGGGCCGTCGTCATCGGACACGACCATAAGACCCGTCTCCGTGCAGGACGCATGACAAGTCCGGATATCCGCGCCGGAATCGCCCTCCTGATAGCTGCCATGAGTGCCAGCGGTATCAGCCGTATCGACAATATCGCGCAAATCGACCGCGGATACGAGAATATCGAGGGTCGGCTGAACAAGCTCGGGGCCAACATCAAACGCGTAGAAAACTAATGATCAAGCAGGAAGAAGTCTTCAGGATAGGCAAGCTGGGCAAGCCGCATGGCGTAAAGGGAGAGATTAGCTTCATGTTCGACGACGACATTTTCGACCGTGCGGACGCCGAATACCTTATCCTCGAAGTTGACGGCATCCTCGTTCCGTTCTACATCGAGGAATATCGCTTTCACGGAAACAATGCTGCCTTGATGAAGTTTTGCGGCATAGAGACACAGGAACAGGCACGAGAACTGACCGGCTGCAGCGTCTTTTTTCCCCGCAAATTGTCAAACAGCGACGAAGGGGAGGTGTCTTGGAGCGAGATCGTAGGTTACCGGCTTATGGACACAAACACCGGAGAAGTCGTGGGAAAGATTACGAATGTGAACGACTCCACCATCAATATTCTCTTTGAGGTGATGACCACCGGGCAAAGAGAAATATTGATTCCGGCCAGCGAAGACCTCATCCAAAGCATCGATACAGCACGAAAAGAAATCAAGATCAACCTGCCCGAAGGCATTTTAGATCTGTAATATAAAAGAATGAAGAAACAAATTTGCATACTCGGGAGCACCGGATCGATAGGCACTCAGGCCCTCGATGTCATCCAGCAGCACCCTGACCTGTATGAGGTTTATGCCCTCACCGCCAATAACCGGGTCCAAGAGCTGGCCGAACAGGCACGCAAGTTCCATCCCGCAGCCGTGGTCATCGCCAATGAGGATCACTATAAGGAACTCTCGGAACTGCTTTCCGACCAATCAGACATAAAGGTCTATGCCGGAAAGGAGGCCCTCTGCCAGATTGTAGAGGCCGACCCGGTCGACATGGTGCTTACGGCCTTGGTCGGATTTGCCGGACTTGCTCCCACGATTCACGCCATCAAGGCACGCAAGAAGATATGTCTGGCCAACAAGGAAACCCTTGTAGTGGCAGGAGAACTCATCCGCAACCTGGCAACACAATATCACGCGCCCATCCTGCCCGTAGATTCCGAACACAGCGCCATCTTCCAATGCCTCGTAGGCGAGGACGAGAACGAGATAGACAAGATACTGCTCACCTGTTCCGGAGGCCCCTTCAGGCTGTTCGACGACGAACAGCTAAAGAACGTAACGGCGGCAGACGCCCTCAGGCATCCTACCTGGGAGATGGGCGCGAAGATCACCATCGATTCCGCATCGCTGATGAACAAAGGGTTTGAGGTGATTGAAGCCAAGTGGCTCTTCGGTGTCCCGGCTGACAAGATACAGGTACTGGTGCATCCACAGAGCATCATTCACAGTGCCGTACAATTCACCGACGGCTCGGTAAAGGCACAGCTTGGAGTGCCGGACATGCGCCTGCCTATTCAGTATGCCTTTTCCTTCCCCAAGAGACTGCCGCTTAACGGAGAACGCCTCAACCTCTTCAAGCACCAGCTCGAGTTCTTCGAGCCCGACCTTGAGAAGTTCCAGTGCCTCGCATTGGCCTTCGAGGCCATCAGGAGGAGCGGCAACATGCCGTGCATAGTGAACGCGGCAAACGAAATTGCAAACGAAGGCTTCCGCCATGGCAGATGTTCCTTCCTGGGGATGGGGCGGATTATCGAGCAGACCATGGCCAAGGCCACTTTCGACGCCAGTCCCGACTATGAGGTCTATGTGCAGACAGATGCCGAGGCGCGACATATAGCGAGAGAATTAATGAATAACTATAAATAAAGTAAAAGCCACTATAACAAATGGAAGTTTTTTTGATCAGACTGCTTCAGTTCCTACTGGCAATCTCCTTATTGGTGCTCCTCCACGAGGGCGGACACATGTTTTTCTCCAAGCTCTTTGGTGTAAGGGTCGAGAAATTCTTCATGTTCTTTGACATCGGAATCGGCAAATGGAATGGTAGCTTGTTCCATTTCAAGCCCAAAAACAGTGATACTGAATACGGAATAGGCTGGCTCCCACTGGGGGGATACTGTAAAATAGCCGGCATGATAGACGAGAGTTTTGACACCGAACAAATGAAAAAGCCTGCCGAACCTTGGGAATTCCGCTCCAAACCCACATGGCAACGACTGCTCATCATGATTGGCGGCGTGCTCGTCAACTTCCTCCTTGCCCTCTTCATCTACTCCATGGTACTCTTCCATTGGGGTGAAAGCTACATCCAGGTTAAGGATATGAGCATGGGAATGAAGTTTAACAGCGAGGCAAAGGCCTTGGGCTTCAAGGACGGCGATATCCTCCTGGGTACGGATCAGCGTGAATTCAAGGACTTCAATGCCGACCTCTACAGGGATTTGGCATCCGCAAAGCGTGCCGACATCCTGCGCGGCGGCAGAAAGATGAGCCTCAGTTTGCCGGGCGACCTGAATCTCCTCGGCATGCTGAAGGTTACCCCACAATTCGCCCGCCCTTACATTCCGGCAGACATAGACAGCGTAATACCCGGCTCTCCTGCCGCAAAATTAGGCATGAGAAAAGGCGACAAGCTGCTTGCCTTTGGTGGCAAGAGCATCTCGTCTTGGAACGAATTCCAGGACGAGGTGGGACGGCTGAAGGATGCCCTGACCGCCGCCGAGACCCATAAGGACAGCCTTGCCATCCGCACGACATCCGTTGTCTTCCAACACAAAGGCTCGGCCACGGCCGACTCCGCAAGCATCATGCTCACGCCCGACTTGACGATGGGCATACAGATGACCACCATCTACAGCTACTACAAGCCCATCCAGAAGGACTACGGCTTCTTCGAGAGCTTCCCGGCCGGCATTAAATACGGAGTACATGTACTCGGTGGCTATGTCAGCGACCTGCAGTATGTCTTCTCGGCCGACGGCGCAAAGTCGCTCGGAGGCTTCGGATCCATTGGCAGTCTCTTTCCTCCCACATGGGATTGGCACATGTTCTGGCTCATGACAGCCTTCCTCAGCATCATCCTCGCCTTCATGAACATCCTCCCTATCCCGGCCCTCGACGGCGGCCATGTGCTCTTTTTGCTCTACGAGATGATAACGGGGCGCAAGCCATCGGAAACCTTCATGATCCGTGCTGAGTATATCGGCATCAGCATCTTGATCCTGCTCATGGTGGTGGCGAACCTCAATGATATATTAAGGTGGATTGGTGTCATGTAAAAACAAAGACAAAAACGATTCAAAACAAAAACAAGAAAAGACATAAAAAGAAAATGGGAAAAATCATTTTGACAGGTGATCGTCCTACCGGGAAGCTCCATCTGGGACACTATGTTGGCTCTCTCCGTCGCCGGGTGCAGCTTCAAGACAAGGGAGACTATGACCGCATGTTCGTATTCATGGCCGATGTGCAGGCCCTCACCGATAATGCCGACGACCCAGAGAAGATTCGCCAGAACATGGTCGAGGTAGCCCTTGACTACCTTGCTGCCGGTCTTGATCCCGACAAATGCACACTCTATGTACAAAGCCAGATACCTGAACTTGCCGAGCTCACCACTTATCTGATGAACCTCGTCAGCGTATCGCGCGTACAGCGCAATCCAACGGTAAAGACCGAAATCAAGATGCGCAACTTCGAGGGCAACATCCCGCTGGGATTTTTCTGCTACCCCGTCTCCCAGGCGGCCGACATCGCGGCCTTCAAAGCTACCACCGTACCTGCCGGGGAAGATCAGGAACCCATGCTGGAACTGACCCGTGAACTCGTGCGCCGCTTCAATCAGATATACGCGGAAGTGCTCGTAGAGCCCAATATCATGCTCCCCGAAAACGCTACCGCCCGTCGTCTGCCAGGCACCGACGGCAAGGAAAAGATGAGCAAGAGCCTCGGCAACTGCATCTATCTGAGCGATGATGCCGACACCGTATGGCAGAAAGTGCGCTCCATGTATACCGACCCGACCCACATCAATGTCAGCGATCCCGGTCATCTGGAAGGAAACGCAGTATTTACCTACCTTGACGCTTTCTCGACCGACCAAGACTTTGCCGACTTCTGGCCCGATTTCCAGAACCTCGAAGAACTGAAGGCTGCCTATACGGCCGGCGGCATCGGCGACATGAAGTGCAAAAAGCTCCTGAACAATGTCATCAACCGCATGCTCGACCCCATCCGCGAGCGTCGCCGCCAATATGAGCAGGATATCCCCGAGATATTCAATATCCTCAAGAAAGGCTCCGAGGCAGCCCGCGAAGCGGCAGCCAAGACCATGGACGAGGTGCGCGCAGCCATGCGCATCAATTACTTCGACGACGAGGAACTCATATGCCAGCAGGCTGAGAAGTTCAAGAAAAAGTAAGACAATAGTAACTCACGGAGAGCAAAAGAGGGTTGCCAAGACTTTGGGAATCCCTCTTTTGCTCTCTTTTTTTATATCCTTTTGCTCCGCAATTACCGATATTTTCGTATCTTTGTCATGAAAATCTTCACCGCATGACAGCATTTATCCGATTTCTGAAAGACTGGACCCTCCCTGTCGCCATGCTCTCAGGAAGCCTCATCTACCTCCTCTTTGCCTTCACGCCGGCCCTTGACGGTGCCGCCACATTCCTCGCCCCCGTCTGCGACCAGATACTGCCACTCTTCATGTTCCTCATCCTCTTCGTTACATTCTGCAAGGTCGACTTCAAGAAACTCGCCCCCGTGCAGTGGCATCTGTGGATAGGCGTGCAGCAAGTGGCCTTCGTGGCCCTACTCGTAGCCCTGATTTTATGGTTCAGGATGTCGGGCTACACCCTGATCCTGATGGAGGCCGTCCTCACCTGCATCATCGGCCCGTGTGCCGCGGCGGCTCCCGTGGTAACCTCAAAGCTAGGCGGAAATCTCGAGGAAATGACCACCTACACCTTCCTCTCGAACTTCATCACGGCACTGCTCATCCCCGTCTGCTTCCCGATGATTGACAAAGCAGCCGACATATCGTTCGCGGCGGCCTTCCTCAAGATACTCAACCAAGTCTGCATCGTGCTCCTCCTGCCGATGCTTCTGGCCTTCATCGTGAAGCACACGATGCATCGGTTCCACAAATGGGTAACCGGCGTGAAAGACCTGAGCTACTACCTCTGGGGATGCTCGCTGATGCTCGTAACGGGAACCACGGTGAAGAACATCGTACATGCCGACTCGCCCGTCGGCTTCCTGCTCCTCATTGCTGGACTGGCACTCATGCTCTGCATCGTCCAGTTCGCCACCGGGCGCTTCATCGGGCATTATTTCGAGGCCACCGTAGAGGCTGGGCAGGCCCTCGGACAGAAAAACACGGCCTTCGCGATATGGATAGCCTACACCTATCTGAACCCTCTCTCCTCGGTAGGCCCCGGCTGCTATATCCTCTGGCAGAACATCATCAACTCCGTAGAAATATGGAGAGAGAGGAGGAAAGGTAACCTGCACGCTTCCTGAAGGCCGCCGGCAACTCGACAAAATCGGCGATTTCGTGCGACGATTTCGGCGATTTTGTCGTACAATCTCGCCGGTTTTGTCAGACGGGGAGCCGACGGCAGGTTTCTGAGAGGAAGCCCTAATTTTTCCAAAACGATATTTGGGGGATTCAAAAATAATGCGTACTTTTGCACCATAATTCTAAAACCATCAGATAATGAAGAAGAACACCTTATTCATCCTATTGCTCTGCCTGATGCAGATGACTGCTGCCAAGGCTATCAAAATCGTCCACGGCCCTTATCTCCAAGATGTGGGAGAGACCGAGGCCACCCTGGTGTGGCTCTCAGACTCCACCTCCATAGGCTGGGTGGAGCTGTTTCCCGACGACGGCTCGAATGCCTATCTCCGGACCCGGCCACGCTATTACGACACCACGATAGGCATCAAGCGCGAGGGCAGGATACACTCCGTAACGGTGAAAGGCCTCAAGCCCGGCACGAGCTATCGGTATCGCGTATTCGCCCAGCAGGTGCTCTCCCATAAGGGAATCCGCGTCCATTACGGCGATATAGTGGCAACCGAGGCCTACAATGTGGCTCTCCCGAAGTTCACCACCCTCGACACATCAAAGCCGGAAACCTCATTCCTCGTCGTGAACGACATCCACCAGCGCAACGAACTGCTCTCCAAGCTGCTCTCCATGGGGAAAGTCAAGTCGAGAGACATCGTGTTCTTCAATGGCGACATGCTCAATATCTTCGACAGCGAGGCAAAGTTCTTCAGAAGTTTCATGGATACCGCCGTCAAGGAATTTGCCACCGACATCCCGCTTTACTATGTGAGAGGCAACCACGAGACCCGTGGCCAGTGGGCCGATAGGTTCCACGACTATGTATGCCCGCGGAAGCCAAACATCTATTATGCCTTCCAGCAAGGACCCGTCTACTTCATCTGCCTGGACACGGGAGAAGACAAGCCCGACACGGACTGGGAGTATAGCGGCATTACCGACTACGACAATTACCGCACGGAACAGGCGGAATGGCTGAAAGGCATCGTCAGGAGCGATGAATTCAAGAAGGCCCGGTTCCGCGTCGTGTTAGGGCACATTCCGCCTTTCGATAACCAAGGGCCCGTCTGGCACGGGGCTCAGGAGGTCAGCGACAAGTTTATCCCCATCCTTAACAATAGCGGAATCGACCTCATGATTTGCGGACATAACCATCAATATGGATACCGCGACAAGATGAAAGGCTGCGATTTCCCCATCATCGTCAACTCAAACAACGGGGTGCTAACCGCAAATACGCACGGCGACAAGCTCCATGTGAAGGTGCAGGAGGCAGATGGAACGGTGAACCTGGAAAAGGACTATTAACTATAATCCCCTTGCCGGCCTGCCGGCAAGGGGATTATAGCATCCATGCGAGCCGCTACCGGATGAACAGGAGCTCGCGATACTTCGGCAGCGTCCAAAGCTCGTCGCTCACCAGCAGCTCCAACTTGTCTATCTGATAGCGAATCGGATGGAACTTGGATTCCACCGTGTCGTGGTAGGCTATCGCCTTCTCGCGCTCCGTCTCGATCCTGTTGGCCACCTTGCGGGCGCTCACCAGCTCCTCCACTCCCTTCTCTATGGCGGCGGTACGCTCGGCTATCTCCCTAACGATCTTGATGTTCCGCTCGCTCAGTCGCTTGCCTTCCTCCGTGCCGAAAATGGCTATCATGTTCTGGATATTCTTCGCCAACTGGCTCTGATAATGAGTAGCCACGGGGATGATGTGATTCATGCAGAGGTCGCCCAGCACCCGGGCTTCTATCTGGATCTTCTTGGTATAAGTCTCCCACTTTACCTCGTTGCGTGCCTCAAGCTCGTTGCGCCTCATCACACCGAGGCTCTGAAACATATTGACGCTGGCCTCGTCGAGGTAACGATCAAAGATCAGCGGGCACGATTGCTCGGTGTCAAGACCACGGCGGGCAGCCTCCTCCAACCATTCTTCCGAATACCCGTTTCCGTCGAAATGAATGGGAGCGCAGGTCTTGATGTCCTCCCTGACGACTTCCAGGATGGCCGAGTATTTGTCTTCGCCTTTCGCGATGAGGACATCCACGCGCATCTTGAAGTCGGTCAGTGCCTCTGCGACCGCCGAATTCAAGGCTATCATGGCACTCGCACAGTTTGCCTCGGAGCCTACGGCACGGAATTCGAAGCGGTTACCGGTAAAAGCAAAGGGCGAAGTACGGTTTCTGTCGGTATTGTCCTGCATGATATCGGGAATCTCGGGAATATCAATCTCCACGCCCGTCTTGCCCTGAATGTTGAAGAGATCATTCTTATCGGCCTTCACGATGTGGTCGAGCAGCTCTGAAATCGTCTTCCCGAGGAAGGAGGAAATGATGGCCGGGGGAGCCTCGTTGGCGCCCAGGCGATGCGCATTCGTGGCACTCATGATGGAAGCTTTCAGCAGGCCATTATGCCTGTAGACGCCCATCAGGGTCTCTACGATGAACGCGACAAAGCGAAGATTATCCTCCGAAGTCTTGCCCGGGCTGTGAAGCAGTATGCCCGTATCAGTAAAAAGCGACCAGTTATTGTGCTTGCCTGAGCCATTGACGCCGTCAAACGGCTTCTCGTGAAGAAGCACTTGGAAGCCGTGCTTGCGTGCCACACGCTTCATAAGGCTCATCAAGAGCATATTGTGGTCGACCGCAAGGTTCATTTCCTCAAAGATCGGGGCGCACTCAAACTGGTTAGGAGCCACCTCGTTGTGCCGTGTCTTACAGGGAATTCCCAGTTCGAGGGCGCGTATCTCGAGGTCTTTCATGAAAGCCTGAACCCGCTCCGGGATGGTCCCGAAGTAGTGGTCGTCCATCTGCTGGTCTTTGGCCGAGCTGTGTCCCATCAATGTGCGCCCCGTAAGAAGCAGGTCCGGACGAGCGGCATAGAGATTCTCGTCAACAAGAAAGTACTCCTGTTCCCAGCCAAGGTTTGTCTTCACCTTCCTTACATCCGGATAGAAATAATGACAGACATCAGTGGCAGCCACATCCACGGCATGCAACGCACGGAGCAGAGGTGCCTTATAGTCGAGTGCCTCACCCGTATAAGAAATGAAAATAGTGGGAATACAAAGCGTGTCGTCTATGATAAAGACGGGCGACGTGGGATCCCAGGCCGAGTAACCACGGGCTTCGAAAGTGTTACGGATTCCTCCGGAAGGGAAGCTTGAGGCATCCGGCTCCTGCTGGACAAGCAGCTTTCCGGAGAACTCTTCTATCATTCCGCCCTTGCCGTCGTGCTCGACGAAGGCATCGTGCTTCTCTGCCGTACCCTCCGTGAGGGGCTGGAACCAATGGGTGTAATGGGTTACCCCGTTCTCCTGTGCCCACTGCTTCATTCCCGCCGCTACCGCATCGGCGATTGAGCGATCGAGCGTTGCGCCATTGTCAATGACATCCACCAGCTTGGAATAGATGTCCGCCGGAAGATACTTGTACATCTTCGCACGGTTGAAAACGAACTTCCCAAAGTATTCCGACGGCCTCTCACTGGGAGCCACGACCTTAACCGGCCTTTGCTTGAAAGCCGCCGTTACTGCTTCAAATCTCAAATTTGCCATGGTTTAAATAACATTATAAACTATATAACTAACGAATCAGACTTCTCGTCTTAACATTATATGGACGCAAAGATACTATATTTTTCTGATAAACCGAAGAAAAAGTAATGCTAAAGACGGCCTCCACCATCCTGTTTGCCGTAGCCAGGAAGATAGAAAGCCGTCTTCAGCTCAAGCGGATACCGCTTATTTCAATGGGATAATCCAAAAAGTGAAAGTGCGCTCCTTGAATTCCACCCGATAGGGGGGCAGAGCCTCGGCATCGGCACTCCAGCTATCGATGCCGCCAACGCCAGCCTGAACTTCGTCGATACAAAGCTCTGTGTACTTAGACTTCGGCACCTGCGACGAATGACGCTGATGTTTCACATCGCCCTCGTCCAGATCCTTGATGTCATAATGCAGTGCCGAAGCGGAGAAAGGCTTTTCCGCCACGACCTGGAAGCCGACACCCGCGGCGTCGGTCTGTTTCCACCAACGAATATCGGTCTTAGTTCCCGTCTCCTGCGGACGGACATACGGATGGAACATCTCATCTGCCGACTGCCTGTAGATGCCGATATTCTGGGAAGTGCAGCGATCGATATAGTTCTCTATCGGCCCGCGACCATAGAACTCGCTCTTGTCCATACCATAGGGAAGGTCGGCCACCATACCGAAGCGGAGCATGTTGCTGGCTTTCGCGCCAGCGTTCGGAACGAGGCGCTCCACCACCTTCAACTGTCCGTTGGCATAGATGCTATAGACCAGTGTCAGGCTTGCGCCCACTTCGGGCATATCATACCGGGCGGTAACTTCCGTCGTAGACTTACCTTTCGGGACAACCGTCAGCCCCTTCAGGTTCATCACCGGATTCCTCCAGGCTTTGTAGCGATTCTGCAGACCGGCTCCCATATCGTTGTCAGTAACAGCGCGCCAGAAATTCGGACGCAGACAACCACCCTCGCCGAGGAGGCTCTTCCCGTTCACGCTATAGGCAACCAGCAGTCCGCTCTGCCGGTTGAACGAGGCTGAGAAGCGCTCCCCCTTGACATCCAGAGTAGCGTCCTTTTTCTTGTCTGACACCTTCGGCTTCTTTGTCCAAGCCTGTTCCCCGAGGAATCCGTCGTCATTCAGCATCAGCGCACCGCTCTTATAGGGCTGGATGGCAAACTGCTGCTGGGCAACCTCATAACCCGAGGGGAGGAAAGGCTCCGCTTCCTTCACCTGAAACTCCACATTCAAGAGCACCTCCGCGTCAGGATTAAGACCGTTGAGCGTATAGGGAATAACGAGTTCGCGCGTCTGATGAGCCGCCACATTGATGTCTTCCACGACACCGCTCTTCACTGGTTTTCCATTTTCTAATATGCTCCATGCCAGTTTATAGTTGCTCAAGTCGCGGAAAAAGTTCTCGTTATACACCTTTATCTTGCCGCTCCGGAGGTCGACAGGGGTAACCCAGATGTTCTGATACTGATGCTTTACCTCGTAGGCATGAGGATGAAGCCCGCGGTCGGCAGTAATGAATCCGTTGCTGTTGAAGTTCTTGTCGTCGTTGTTATCCCAGTCGTTGTAATCGCCGGCATAGGTCAGAATCTTCACTCCATTCTTGTCTACGCCGTGCAGGGCTTGGTCCACGAAGTCCCATATGTAGCCTCCCTGGAACTTCGGATACTTTCGGACAAGGTCCCAATATTCCTTGAACCCGCCTTGCGAGTTACCCATTGCATGAGCATACTCACACATGATGAGTGGCTTCTGATCATCGGGCTTCGTGCTCTTGGCATATTTCTCACAACTTTCCGGCGACTGATACATCTCCGCATAGATATCAGTGTTGGCGCCTTTCAGGCCTCTCTCCCAGTGAATGGGACGAGAAGGATCGGTCTGGCGAATCCACTGATAGGCGGCCGTGAAGTTCGGTCCGTCGGCCGTCTCGTTGCCCATCGACCAGATGATGACGCTCGGATGATTGAAGAACGATTCCACATGATGCTGATTGCGCTCAAGAATCTGCTTACCGAACGACTTCCCGTAGCTGACGGCCTTTTCCCCATAGCCAAAGCCGTGGCTCTCCTGATTAGCTTCGGCACATACATAGAGACCGTATTCATCGCACAAATCATACCAACGGGGATCGTCAGCATAGTGGCAGGTGCGCACTGCGTTGATGTTCAACTGCTTCATCAGCTTTACATCCTGAACCATGCGATCATAGCTTACATTATATCCTTCGTCGGGATCCATCTCGTGCCGATTGGCTCCCTTGATGTAGATAGGCTGGCCATTTACGAGAAGTTGTGAGCCTTTGATCTCCACTTTGCGGAAGCCCACCTTCTGAGGAATCACCTCAACAACCTTTCCTCCAGACTTGACGGTTGCCAAAAGGGTGAAGAGATAGGGAATTTCGGCAGTCCATTTCTTCACGTTCCGAAGCGTAAAATGTATGTTCCCATAGCCGTGTTTCTTAAAATCGGCCGTACTCTTTGCCACTACAATTCCATTGGCGTTCAGCAGTTGGAAGTCTACGACAGGCTTCCCGCTCACCGCCACATTAACGTCAAGCGTGCCATCAGCATACCCGTTCGTCAAGTCGGGCGTTATCTTGATGTTGTCCAGATGGACTTTCGCATCGCGAGCAAATAAGTAACTCTCGCGTGCTACACCCGAAAGGCGCCAGAAGTCCTGGTCCTCGTGATAGGTGCCGTCGCTCCAACGGAAGGTTTGGAACGCCAACAGGTTCTCACCTTTCTTAATATAAGGGGTGATATCGAACTCTGCGGCCATCTTAGAATCTTCCGCATAGCCCACATAGCAGCCATTGACGAAGAGATAAATGTTACTCGTTACCGATCCGAAATGCGCTATCACCTGCTTGCCATCCCAGTCTGCCGGGATGGTAATGGTACGCCGGTAAGAGCCTACATGATTGTGTTCGTTGGGCACATAGGGAGGATTGTTCTTGAAATGTCCCTTCCATGCGAAGCCTACATTTACATAGACGGGGTCTCCATAGCCGTTCAACTCCCACATGCCCGGCACCTTAATGGTCTTCCACGATGAGTCGTCGAGATCGGTTTTGTAGAAATCCGTGGGACGCTGATCAGCATTTTCCACGAACTGAAACTTCCATACACCATCGAGAGAAAGGAAGTTAGAAGACTTCTCCTTCGCTCCCTTCAAAGCTTCGGATTCTGACTCATAGGCAAAGAAGTTGGTATGCAGCGGGAATCTGTTTACCTCGTTCACCTGCTGATCCTGCCACTCCGTCCATGTCGGACCGCCTCCCCTCTGTGCATGCGCATTCATCGCCAAGCACAAAGCCGCTAATAATACCTGCTTTTTCATCTTATCCGTATCTTTTTACGTTTTTAGTTTATCTGCGACAAAGATAAAAAAAAAATATTACTTTTGCAATATCAAGCGAAATAAGATATGGAAAATCAGTACATAAAACAGTTTCCCGACCTGATGAAAGACAAGAAAATCATGTATGTACACGGTTTCGGTTCCTCGGCGCAATCGGGAACGGTGAGGCGAATTGCCCTGACCTTCCCCCAAGCAAAGGTCATCGCCTACGACCTGCCACTGCATCCCGAGGAAGCCATGGCACTCCTTCGAGAAAAGACGGATGCTGAAAAACCTGACTTGATCATCGGGACCTCAATGGGAGGGATGTATGCCGAGATGCTCAGAGGCTATGACCGCATCCTCGTAAACCCTGCTTTCGAGATGGGAGAGACCATGGCCAGCCATGGCATGGTGGGCAAGCAGACCTTCCAGAATCCGCGGCAAGACGGCGTTCAAGAGTTCATCGTAACCAAGGCCTTGGTAAAGGAGTATAAGGAGATTACCTACCATTGCTTTCAGGACATCACTCCCGAGGAACAGGGGCACGTCTTCGGACTCTTCGGCGACAAGGATTCCGTTGTGAATACCTACGATTTGTTCCGCTCACACTATCCCCAAGCGATCCACTTCCATGGTGAGCACCGCATGACAGACGAGTCGTTTATGAATGGAGTGCTACCCGTCATTCGATGGATAGACGACCGTCAGGAGCAGCGAGAGCGCCCCATCGTCTACCTCGACCTTGACACGCTGCGAGACAACTACGGCAAAGACCGGCCAAGCATGCGGAAGACCTATCGGTCGCTGATAGAGAATTACAACGTCTACATCATCTCTCCGGCTCCCACAAACGAGCCGGAATTACTCCGAGAGGCCAGCGCATGGATTGAAGCATATCTCTCCACGCCGGCCTGGAACCATGTTGTTTACACTCAGCAACCCCGATTGCTCTATGGAGACTATAGGATTTCGAAGACGCCCGACGATGGATTCATGGGCACGAGCCTAGCTTTCGACAGCGATGAGTTCAAGACTTGGGAGGAGATTCTCACCTATTTTGAACGCTTAGGAGGGCAATAAGGCGCACTCGAAAGCATCCATGTACAGACGGGAGATGACTCCCTACCATATTACACACGGCTTGTAACACGATTACACACGGCTTGTAACATCGTTACACACCGTGTGTAATCTCCTAAAAAGCCATTAATACTCCGCCTTGTCGCCATCGGCCTCCCACATCTGGAACGCCTCTTTAGCCTCCTCAGACAGTAAGACCTCCATCTGCTTATGGCGTTCCTGGGGTTTCAAGGCGATCTCTTTATAGATGAAATCATCGTCGAAACCGATGCGGGCAGCATCCTTTCGGTCGTTGGCATAATAGATACGATCGAGATGAGCCCAGTAAATAGCACCCAGACACATGGGGCACGGTTCGCACGAAGTATAGATTTCGCAGCCCTCAAGATCGAAAGTGTCCAGCTTCTGGGTGGCCTTGCGAATGGCATTCACCTCTGCATGAGCAGTAGGATCGTGGTCGAGGGTAACGCTATTTGACGCCTCGGAGACGATCTCCCCATCCTTCACGATAACCGCGCCGAAAGGTCCGCCCCCCATTCGGACACTTTCCTCCGACAAGGCTATGGCCCTGCGCATGAAATCCTTTTTGTCCATAGTATCTTAATTTTCAACCACAAAGATAAGCATTTTCCGTATATTTTCGGTACATTTGCAATAATAAAGAAGACGAAATGGCATTTCAACCCGAGAAGAACATCACCCCCGAAGAACTCTTCCGCCGCATCGAAACGATCCTCAACCTGCAAGAAGCGGAAAGGGCGGACGCCAACAAGATGCTGCACGAGACCCTCGTGCTGACCTGCCATAAAGGACTGAGCGGCACGCGACATGCCTTTGGCAATCTGTTTTCACAGGTAGACTTTCTCTGCAAGCTGCATCGGGTGGCCCCGAGCGACCGCATTGAGATCCAGCGCATGCGCCGCAACAGCAACCGGAAGCAGTCGCTCCAACCAGAAGAACTGCTCTACGATTGCCGAGCGGCGGCTATTTTCATCTCCGCCGTTTGCTGTTGCGACGTCCCGGGATATCTCGTTGGGCGCATTCCCGTATCGCGCAAGCCACTCGCCGAGCACCATCACATAGACTACCGCCGCATCCGCTGCATTGTAAAGGCCTTCAGCGATATTGAAATCGAAGTGCTTCCGGACCACGAATCACCGACAGAGACCTTGACGGTGGACTACTCTGCCGAGCACCTCAGCCACCTCCGAGGACTCTTAAGAGAAGGCATGCAACTGAACTTGATAGACTGCGAGACGACCGCTTCGCTCGTTCGTCCCTCTCTCATCATCCTCGAGCCCGACTATTTGCTAGACATCTCTGCCATTGCGCGCTGCTTTCAAGACTATGGGCACCACCCTTTTTCCTACCTTCTAAACCAACTCGCACCCAAGGCAAGCTCTCAAGCCATCCTCGTGGGCAACTTCGCGGGTAGCGCATTGGACGACATCATCAACCAACAGGCCGACTATCATTGGGAAAAAACATTCCGAAACAACTTTAAGGAGCAAGCTCTAGACTACTGCACCTGCCCGGACCTGAATCAGAAAGAAGACTTCAAGGCGGCAATCCTACGCCAATCGGTGAACATCCGAGAAATCGTAGGCACGCTCTTCGACGACCAGAAGGGAGGCTACGACCGTTCGAAGGCCATCCTAGAGCCGTCGTTCGTATGCGAGAAGCTGGGCATCCAAGGGCGCGTGGACCTCATGACAACCGACATGCAGCTGCTCGTGGAACAGAAATCAGGCAAGAACTTCAACATCGAACGCAACTTCCCGAACGAGCACGGGAGCTTCCAAAAGGAGGAACACTATGTCCAACTGCTCCTCTACTACGGCGTACTGCTCCATAATTTTCGCCTACCAGCCAATCAGGCAGACCTCCACCTACTCTATTCACGCTATCCGCTGCCTAACGGGTTGGTAAGGGTGCATGCCTATCAAAAGCTCTTTCGCGAGGCCATCGGATTCCGCAACCAAGTGGTATGGAATGAATTCCACATGGCGCAGGACGGCTTCGACAAGGTGATCGACCACCTACAGCCCCGAATTTTTCTGCAAGACGCGTGCAAAGCGGAGTTTTTCTGTCGCTGGAAAGAGCCCGAAATCAAGCGCATCACCGACCGCCTGCACGACCTAAAGCCCTTAGAACGAGCCTATCTGTGCCGCATGATGACCTTTGTCTACCGCGAACAGCTATCCTCGCGACTAGGCGCGCAGGAAGGGCAAGGCAACGCCTGTGCCGATCTCTGGAACATGCCGCTGGCTGAGAAGAGAGAGACAGGCAGCATCTATACCGACCTCACCATTCTAAAAAAGGAGAAAAGCACCCCTTACAACGGCTTCGACACCATCACGCTGAGCGTGCCCACCCAAGGAGATGACTTTCTCCCCAACTTCCGGCAGGGCGATTTCGTCTACCTATATGCCTACCGCAGAGACGAAACGCCTGATGTGCGGAACGCCCTCCTGTTCAAGGGATGCCTCGCGGAGATCCATACCGACCTACTCGTCGTTCACCTCTCAGATGGGCAGCAGAATCCCGACATCATTCGTGGAGAGGCCTTCGCCATAGAGCACAGCGACATGGGGCACGGCGCACAAGTGCGCAGTCTAGCGCAATTCGCCTCTACCCTACCCGACCGTAAGGCCCTACTACTCTCTCAACGAGAGCCAAGAATCGACAGAAATCTCGCCCTCACCCGTCTCTACCACCCCGACTACGACGACATCCTGCTGCGAGCCAAGCAGGCGCAGGACTATTTCTTGCTCGTGGGACCTCCCGGAACAGGCAAGACCTCGCTAGCCCTGCAATACCTAGTAAGGGAAGAACTGGCCACAGAAAACCATTCCGTGCTCCTTCTCTCCTATACCAACCGTGCCGTGGATGAAATCTGCGGCATGCTAGAAGAGAATCACCTCGACTACCTGCGCATAGGACAAGAATTCTCGTGCGATGCCCGCTATCGCCCACATCTCATCAAATACGCCGTGGAGGAACTACCTCTGCTGGCGCAAATCAAGGAGAAAATCCGGAACACGCGCATCTTTGTAGCCACCACAACGGCCATGCAGTCGAACGCAACCTTATTCAACCTGAAGCATTTCGACCTCGCCATCATCGACGAGGCGAGTCAAATACTAGAGCCAAACATCGTTGGACTACTCTGCGGGCACAACCACGAGCCTTATATCCGGCGGTTCATCCTCGTAGGAGACCATAAGCAACTACCGGCCGTAGTACAGCAGGACCCGAGCGAATCGGAGGTGGAAGAACCTACATTAAGAGCCATCTGCCTCGACAACTGTCGCAACTCGCTCTTTGAGCGACTCTTGCGCTGGGAACGGAAAGTGGGGCGCAGCAATTTCATCGGCATTCTTCGCAAGCAAGGGCGCATGCACCCCGACATTGCAGAATTTCCCTGCAAAATGTTCTACCGCCACGAACAGTTGGAAGCTGTGCCGCTGAAGCATCAACTGGAAAGCTGCCTAAGCTACACGCTTACCGCCGAAGACAGCCTCGACGAGCAACTGAAAGCGCACCGCGTGATCTTCCTACCCTCCAAGGGTTGCCGACAGCCACACCTATCAGATAAGGTGAACACAGAGGAGGCAGCCCTCGTGAGCGACCTGCTGCGCCGCATCCGGCGCTTCTACGGCCGACGTTTCGATCCTCGGAAGACGGTGGGCGTCATCGTGCCCTACCGCAACCAGATCGCCATGATACGCCAGGAAATAGCACGGCTCGACATTCCCGAACTTGAACAGGTGAGCATCGACACCGTGGAACGCTATCAAGGCAGCCAGCGGGATGTCATCATCTATTCGTTCACCATCCAACACCAGTACCAACTCGACTTCCTGACAAGCAACACCTTCGTGGAGGACGGCCGTCTCATCGATCGCAAACTGAACGTGGCCATGACACGAGCACGCGAACAACTCATCCTGACAGGTAACCCGGAAACGCTCTCTCTAAACCCTACTTTCAAGATGCTCATGGAGAATGTTTCCCTGCAAAACGGAATTTAAAATGGCTGAAAAGTAATTTTATGAAAGAAAAATTTGCAGGAATGAATATTATTTGTTTAATTTGCAGGCAATGTATGAAACCTTTAAACATAAGAGTTATTATGAAGAAAGTTATTTTAATGGCAGCCTTAATGCTGTCTTCAGTTGCAGCATTTGCACAGAACGCTGTAGGTTCTATCTCCATTCAGCCCAAGGCCGGACTCAGTATTGCCAATCTTACGGATGCTAATGCTGACGCAAAATTAGGACTTGTATTCGGGGCAGAGGCAGAATATCAGGTAACAGATATCTTCAGCCTATCAGGAGGTCTCCTCTATTCCATGCAAGGAGCAAAGTGGGAAGGGACAAACATAACCCTGCCTATCTTCGGAAATATCAGTACTGGTGACGCGAAACTTAACCTCGGATATATCAATGTGCCCATCATAGCCAATGTATATGTCGTGAAGGGACTCGCTGTAAAGTTGGGCGTACAACCAGGCTTCTGCGTTTCCAAAGACAACACAAAACCCAACGCGGTAGATGTTTCTATCCCCGTAGGACTGTCTTACGAATATCAGAACTTCGTGCTTGACACTCGCTACAACTGGGGAGTATCCAAAGTGTTTAAGAATTCAGACAGCAAGAACAGCGTATTCCAGATCACCGTAGGATACAAGTTTGGCATTTAAGCAAGGAAAACAGACGATTCCACAGGGGTGCTTCCTATGAGGCGCCCCTTTTTCTTTTATCCCTACGGATGCAAAGAGACAACTCTCTCTGGGAAAGAGATTATTCCGATACATGATACACGCCTGCAGGAAAATTGCTCAGAATAAAACCTAAGAACATAAAAAATGGGACTCCGCCGAGTCCCTACCTTGTTAACCTTAAATCTAATACTATGAAAAACACATGGCAAAATTACGATTGTTTGCGCAAACAACCAAGCTTTTGCCCTGCTTTTTATACTGCCACATGGCATTTCTTGACATAAATCAACCTCCAAAAAGAAGATTTTCGCATTTTCGCTTGGCGCTTTCATTTTAATTTCCTACCTTTGCACAACAATATTGAAACAACAGGACATTAGGAGATAATGAATTCCGACGCCGGCAAAGGTTGTTGGAATTCTTTTATTTTAATCATCCAACTGCCTGATAACAATAAAAAATTAAATAGAAAGATTATGGCTTACATGTCACAGGAAGGCTACGACAAGCTCGTAGCAGAGCTTCATGAGCTCGAAGCAGTAGAGCGCCCGAAAGCATCGGCTGCCATCGCAGAAGCGCGCGACAAGGGAGACTTGAGTGAGAATTCGGAGTATGACGCGGCCAAGGAGGCCCAGGCCCGCCTCGAGGGGAAAATCAACCAGCTGAAAATAACCGTAGCGGAAGCCAAGATCGTAGATACCACCCGATTGAGCACGGACTCCGTACAGATTCTCACCAAGGTGGAGATGACCAACATGGCAACCAAGGCGAAGATGACTTACACCATCGTCAGCGAGAGCGAGGCTAACCTCAAAGAGGGTAAGATATCCATCAAGACCCCCATTGCCCAAGGCCTGCTGAACAAGAAGGTGGGAGATATCGCGGAAATCAAGATTCCCCGCGGCACCATCAAACTGCGTATCGACAGCATCTCCTTAGAGGCTTGACTAAAAAAACCGGAAACTTAAAACCATAAGGCAATATGGCAACTATATTCACGAAGATTGCGGCCGGCGAGATTCCCAGCTACAAATGCGCCGAGAGCGAGAAATTCTATGCCTTCCTCGACATCAGCCCGGTGGCGAAGGGGCACACATTGGTGATTCCCCGTAAGGAGACAGACTATATCTTCGACATGGACGACGACGAGCTGGCGGAATTCGAGCTGTTCGCAAAAAAAGTGGCAAAAGCCCTCAAGGCAGCCATCCCTTGCAGGAAGGTGGCCCAGATTGTGCTGGGGCTCGAGGTAGCACATGCCCACATTCACCTGATTCCGATAAACTCAGAGGGCGACATCAACTTTGGCAAGCCCCACCTGAAGCTCGAAGACGAAGAGATGAAGGCCATCGCCGACAAAATCTTCGAAGAGTTCAGGAAACAATAGGAAACCGCACTCTACAGCCATTCCTTGAAGGAAGAGAAGTGCCGAGACAACGGAAAGGCTCATCCGGAAATTTTTCCGGGAGAGCCTTTTTTACCCTCTAACCCGAGGTCTCCTCACGACAGCAAGCCGCTCGCCAGAAAGCTTCAGATATACTCATCACCCTTCCGAATCTGCACTTCGTTCACATATTTGCGAACCAACGACGAGGAATCCTCCTTCTTGCAGATCAGCAACACATTTTCGCCCTCAGCCACTATATAGCCGTCAAGCCCATTGATAACGGCAAACTTGCCCTTCGGCAGCTTGATGACATTGTTGTGGGCGTCGTCGAGCATCACCTCCGAATCGATGACGACATTATCGGTTTCGCTCCTCATCATCGCCTCGTAGATGCTGTGCCAAGTGCCCAGGTCAGCCCATCCGAAGTCGCCCTTCAGCACGAAGACGCGCTCTGACTTCTCCAGAATTCCGTAATCGATGGAGATGTTGGGGTAAGAAGGAAAATTCGCACGGATAAACTCATTCTCTTCCGCAATGGTCCAGTCGGCATGGTCGCGGTCGAAAACCCGCAGAATAGACGGCAGGAAATTATAAAAACACTCACGGAGATAGGATGTCCGAGCAAGGAACATACCTGTATTCCAATAGAATTCCCCGCTGTCGAGGAACATCTTGGCAAACTCTCGCTCGGGCTTTTCCGTAAAGGATTTCACCTTGTAGATGTCATGGGTAGCCTCATCGCCCAACTGAATATAACCATACCCTGGCTCCGGACGCGTAGGCTTCACGCCTAAGGTGAGCAACCCGTCATTGTCCTGCACAAACTCGAAGCCCTCCTCAATGTTCTGGAAAAAAGCCCTCTCGTTGTTCACAGCCTGATCGGAAGGCGTAACCAGCAGATTGGCATTGGGGCAGAGATGGGCGATACGATGGCACGCCCATGCCACGCTCGGTGCTGTATTCCGGTGAATCGGCTCCGCCATGATGCGGTCGTCGGAGATATCAGGCAGCTGCTCCTTCACTAAATCCACATACAACTCATTGGTATTGATGAAAATATGCTCCTTGGGAAGAATCTGCGCAATCCGGTCAAAGGTTTGCTGTAATTGCGTACGGCCGAATCCGAAGAAGTCAATGAATTGCTTCGGCCTCTCAGCACGGCTGCAAGGCCAAAGTCGCCGTCCCTTCCCCCCTGCCAGAATAACGCAATAGTCATTATTGAGCCTGCTTGTCATAATTACAGATTTAAAATTATATTGCGAATATAACCAATATTTTTTGCACCGGCAAGAATTTTAATATTTTTCAAGTAAAACTTTGCTAATTCCAAAAAATATATTACCTTTGCACCGCTAATTAAGCCCAGATGGCGGAATCGGTAGACGCGCTGGTCTCAAACACCAGTGGGGAAACCCATCCCGGTTCGAGCCCGGGTCTGGGTACTACAAACCCCTTGTAAATCCTTGATTTGCAAGGGGTTTTTCTTTTTCAAGGCGTACTAAAAGTGTACTTTATGACAAAACAAAGAGAAAGGTGTACTTTTATGATTTTTCGTCTCTTAGTTTTATATTTAATTAACGACAACTCTTCCCTGGCGAATTCCATAAGCAAGTGCAAAGTGATGCGCTCCTCCTTTTTTGTATTGCTTAAGTTATCCGCCGATACGATTTGGGGGCACTTCACAATATCTTTGTCGATTCTTTGCATTTGGTTGTGTATGTAAGAACGAAAGTGTATCTTTGGCATTGTAATTTCGAATGCCTAAAGGTATAAAAACTTTAGGAAATAGTAAAGCCCTGGCTTGAGAAAGTCGGGGCTTTGTGCAGAAAAAGAGAATATGACCATTTGGACACACTCTCGTTCTTATTGAGTGATCCCATTTTATTCGGAAGTTTGCCATACATACTTGAATTTCTTTATTATTCATACTCTGCAAAGGATTCTGCTCCCATATCGACTGCCTTTGGTACACATACAAGAGAACTCTCAATGAGTTTCTCGTACTGTCATTGCTATTTACTTATCAGATTCTTATACACAACAGACCGCAACAGCTCGTCTTTTCGCTGCTTTGAGACGGGAAGTTCTTTCCCGCCCATGAAAATCCGCCCTCCCGAAATGGTATCTATATGGGATATGTTGACAAGAAAGGAGCGGTGTATTCTGAAAAAGGCTTCTCGGGGCAACATTTCTTCTAAAGACGTCATGGTTTGGTGAATGGTCAAAACCCTGTCCTCGAAATGCAGTCTTACGTAGTTCTGCATACCCTCCGCGTAAAGAATGTCTTCCCATGCAATCCGCTTGAAGGAATCTCCCTGCCTGATATACATGCCCGGAGCCGTTGTTTCTTCGCGTCCGCTTTGCAGGAGAAACATCTCCCGTGCTTTCGATACCGCCTGAAAGAAGCGCTGAAAGGCAATGGGTTTCATCAGATAATCTGTAACGTGCAATCGGAAACCATCGAGCGCATATTCCGAATATGCCGTGGTGATGATGGTCAATGGCGGTTTATCCAACGACTCCAAAAAGTCCAATCCGGAAAGACGGGGCATGTTAATATCCAGAAACATCAGATCAATCTCTTTGTTTCGGAGGATTTCGGCTGCCTCCGACGCCGACGAACAGGAAGCGGCAACTTCCAGAAAATCCAACTTTCCGATATAGTTCGCAATTCCTTTTACGGCAATCGACTCGTCGTCCACCACCAAACATTTCATCCTGTACGGGTTCGTTTTCAATATCGTTTCCACCATCGGTTTAGAAATCAATTACAAGTTTTGTATGATAGCAGTTTTCCGTTTCATCGATTGTCAAGTCATATTTTCCGAAACAGAGTATATCCAACCGCTCTTTTATGTTTTTAAGTCCCCTCCCTCCCGTATCTGTTCTTCTTGCAGGCAATGCCGGTTTAGAGTTTTTTACTTCAAGAAAGATGGTACTGCCCGCCTGCCGCAGACAAATATCGATATATCCCTTTTCCATATCAGCACCGGCAACATGCTTGAACGCATTTTCCACAAACGCAATGAAGAGCAATGCCGGGATTTCCACCTGTGCGTTTTCAATCTCCCACGAACACGACACCGTGAGCCTGTCGTCCCGGCGCAACTGCTCCACGGCAATAAAATCTTTCAGGAATTGCACGTCCTCGCCGAGCGTTACGCTTTGCCTGTCCCCGCTATACAGCTGATAACGCAATATCTCGGAATACCTTATCAGCAGTTCCGACGCCAGTTCCACATCGGTCTGCATCAGCACGTGTATGTCGTTCAGCACGTTGAACATGAAGTGAGGCGTCATTTGATGCCTGAGCGTGCACAACCGATATTCGGCAAGCCGCTGCTGCGACCTGACATATTCCAAAAAGAAACGCAGTCCACAAATGGCGATATTGATGATAACACCCGCCGAAACAGGTACGAAAAAGGCGTAAGGTTGCGTTGCTGACAAGTTGAAACAGCCTGACACGAGAAACACTCCCGCCTTTTCCAAACCGGAAAACAGTTCGATGCAGCTCACGAAGACAAGTCCCACAACCAGCGATAACGCGACAAACTGCCCGGCAAACCGCCCTGCTTCTTTCTGTTTCATGGCTCGCAGCAGCAAAGGTCCGCTCAGGTAGTTGGCAACAGGGCATATCGTAATGATCAGAAGTGCAGCAAACAGCACCGATTCGAGTGCCGACGCCGTTTGCGGCATCACCTGAAGCCAGAAAATAAAAAACATCAATATCCAAAATGGGATAATAATGTATCGGTCTTTTTTTATCAAGTCAATATTCATACTGCAAAGTTAACGGATTAAATGAAAGATATATTATTATTCGTCAAAGGTAAAGCTGTGATTCGTCAAAGAGATTTTGGCAAATGGCGGTCGGACATATAACTTTGTGGCAGATTATTATTATTCATTCATAAATACCAAGATGAAAAAAATATTGCTTTTAGAATTAATGATGGCTGCCTGCACGGGCTTAAATGCCCAAATCATGTTCAAAACCGAATATTTCGGAGAATCGGATTATCGAATGACAGAAGGCGATACGGACAGGAAAGTGGGAAACAGCAAAGGTTCGGCGGTTGTTTATCAGGGCGGTGTCAATATTCCGCTGTCGATGAAACTCGATGAAAACAAACGCCCTACCATGTGGGCACTCAGTGTGGGAGGAGCATATGTAAGGCTCGATAACAAAGGTTTCACGGAGCCTTTGGTCATCGACGAGATAATGAACCTCGGCCTGAGCCTGAATCATTTAAGGCCTTTGAATGACAGATGGTCGATGCTCACCACCGTCGGAGGCGGCATTTATATGCCGAGCACTAAGCTTTCCAAAATCAGGTTCAAGAACGTTTTAGGCAGTGTGGGAGTGGTTTTCATCTATCATCTGAAACCGAATCTTGAATTGGGCGGGGGGATTGTTTTGAATAACTCCTTCGGCTATCCGATGCTGTTCCCCGCCTTTTACCTGAACTGGGCGACGGCTGGAAAATATACCGTAAAAATCTCGATGATGGACGGTGTGGAAATGTCGGCGGGATATAATGCGAACAGACATTTAAGTCTGAACATCGTGGCGGAAATGAAGGGACAAATGGCGCTGATGGTGCAGGACGGAAAAGACAAAATCTTCTCCCACCAATACATTATCGCTGGCTTCCGCCCCGAAATAAAACTCGGCAAACGCATCTCTATTCCCCTCACGGCCGGCATTCATGTCATACGCCCTGCGGAAATCACTGACAGGAGCTTAAAGAGTATGTTTCGGGACAGGTCATGCTATTTCCAAGTATCTCCTTATGCTTCTGCCGGTTTGAATATCGAATTTTAGCCGATGATAAGAAGTTGCCTTTCTATGCAATTATATCTGTGTGCTAGCGATTGAAGCGTGTCCCATCATCTTGGCGATACTCTCAATAGGAATTCCCGCACTCAAAGCAAACGTACCGAATGTATGGCGTGCCATGTGCCAGCTGATGTGTTTATTGATTCCTGCACGCTTTACCCACCGTTTTACTGATTTGCAACAGCTCTCATAAGTGGGTAAGTTGAAAATGGATGAATCTAAGTTTTCTGGATCTTCTCCTATCAATGAAAGCAAACCATCGTTCAAAGGGATAACCACACCGCTATTGGCAGAATGTCCTTTGGTTTTATTCTGCTCAAACTTCAAAAGATGGTTGGTATAGTCGATATTCTTATAGGTTAAGTCTTTCACATCGCAGAAACGCAGACCACAATACAGGCGCAAAGGATAAATGCTCGTCACACATTTCAAACCGAGTAAAATCATTAACTCGTTTATTTTCAGGTGTTTTCTTATTTTGCAAAGATACTAAAAAGTCTTGAAAATCAAAGTGTACTATCTAACAAAAAACAGGCAAGAATAGGCTAATTTAGCAAAAATAAGAAAAACTCAGGTACTGTCTTTCAAAGTGTGTAAGTATTCCTTCTATTCTCTTCTCTCTTTCCATTCGTTTTTTATTCTCTCTTTCCAGTTTTTAAATTGATATACTCTTCTGGGATATGTTTTCTTTGTTTCCTCCATAGCCACAGCAGCCAATAGGAATATCACTGCCTTGTCTGACGGCATAGAGGTTCTCATACTTATGGTTCTCTTGTATTTTCTGTTTAACCTTTCAATCCAGTTGGTGGTGTATATGCACCTTTGTACTTCTATGGGGAAGTCCATGTACGTGAAGTAAGCTGCGTTACGCTCCGCCTTATACCTTCTCAAGGTTGGGTACTTCTTTTCCCATTTGTTCACAAAAGTAATGAAATGTTCGTATCCCTGCAAGGATTTCATCTCTTTGTTCTCCAAGGAGAACACTTCGCCAAGTTCCTGGGCCACTGCCGGCTTATCCTTATAGGATACGCTACCAAGTATCTGTCGCTTGACATGTGCCACGCAGAACTGATGTGCTGCCTGCGGAAAGGCAGCACAGACGGCATTCTCTATGCCTTGCAGCGCATCGGAAACGACAAGGTCAATCCCTTCGACGCCTCTTTCCTTCAACGCCTCAAGCTCCTCTTTCCAGCATACGGCCCCTTCCGTGGGATGATTGACTACAGTGAGCACCTCCCTGCTTCCGTCCTCCAACACCCCCAGCATGGTATAGTAAGCCTCCTTGCATACCTGCCCGTCCCTGCGGGTGGAGATAAAGGTAGCGTCAATGTAGACGGCCAGGTAATGCGGGGACAAGGCACGGCCCAGCCACAGCTCAACGTCCTCACGGCAACTCCTGGACAGACAGGAAACCTGCTGCTTGCTGTAAGCGCGGCCATAGATGCTGTCGGAGATCTCACCTATCTGTTGCGTAGTAAGTCCCTTGGTATAGAGAAGGTTGAACAGCCTCGCACGTTCCTCGCTTTCATTGCGTATCAGGCCCAGGAGAACGGGATAGAAGTTGCCGCTGCGGCTGCGAGGGATACGCAGGGAAAACTCAAAGCCGTGACTGTACCAACGTCGAGAACGGAAACCGTTGTATTGCTCATTGCCGTTTGCACTGACGAACACCTCCCGTTCATGAAACATCAGAGAGTTCATAATTAAAGACTGAAGGGTAACAAAACCCTCGCTACTGCTTGTGTAATTCGAAAGAATTTCCGAAATTTGTGAATGTGTAAGCTTCATTTGTTCCTTTCTTTATGGTTTTCAAATACAAAGATAAGAATAAAATGGGCTTACACACTTTTATAGGACACTACCAAAACTCAAATTACTGATTATCAGTATTATATATTCTTTTCGTTTCTCTTGTTTTCACTATCTTGTACCGGATCTGTACCACAAGCCCCTTGTAAATCAGTGATTTACAAGGGGCTTTTCTTTTTTAATATGTACTAAAAGTGTACTTTGTAACAAAACAAAGAAAAAGGTGTACTTTTATAGTTTTTCGCCACTTAGTTTTATATTTAATTAACGACAACTCTTCCCTTTTTATTCTGTTTCTTTCCCTTCCTTGGCTTTTTCTCCAACGAATGCCCTATCTTTGTAAACAATACCTATCTTAGAAAATTGCAAAAATGGAAAATGACAATCTAAAGATACAGCTTGACAGTATTCAACGAATATTAAACTACTGCATTACCCAGACCTACAATGTGCTCATTGGAAATATTCTGAGGAAAAAGAGCTGTGTAAGCAATATGCAGTTTAAAGAGATTTTACAAAAAGAATATATCCGAATAACAGACGATCTTTCTTCCATTTATCTAAATTATCCTGCCCTTACATGTGTAGAGAAATACTATACAGATGATAACTTTTTGTGGGAAAGCACTTTCTTTGAATCACTGACCAAAGAACAAAAACAGAAATATACCTCATTCTCTGTATCTTCGTTTGAATATGCGAAATACATTGAGACACACACCTTATATAATGATGCTCTGCCGATGTTTTCGTATCTTGTCGATGCAATTCTATATGAACGATACGCAAAATACCTCATGGCAGAAATAGAACGAATTGAATTGACAGAGGTACAAACTGATCGGTCTCGCTCTTCTGTCTTGATAAACGATGAACCATGTGAGCAGAAAAAGAAACCGGTCATCGTTGGTAAAGGAATAAATCCATTTCAATCCGAGTTTACAGATGAGCAAATTGAGATTCTTACCGCTTGCATCAACGAAATCCAATTATTCACGACCCACATATCTGCCAAGATACTCAAAGACTTTTTTGCTTGTAAACTAAAAGGTGTTTTGAAATCAAACAACAATCGCCAGCTGGCATATCTCATGCAAAGTCTTAATCTTCGAGGGTTCATTACTGATGAATGGCAATCTGCGATTGCTCGTAATGAATTTGTCTTGGGGAAAACAAAAGATACGCCACTGACACGCACCGACCTTTCCACCGCAACAGACCAAATCAACATGAAGCAGCCGAAAGGATGGGAAACCATTGATAACTACATCAAACAACTGAAAAAAGGTTGAGCATAGGTTGATACCTCAAACATTGCTCAACGCCATTTACTTTTATCGTTTCTAATTTTGCCCTCGTTAACAAATAATTAGCGAAGGTGCACCTTCATGTTGTTTAATTCAAAATGTTTTCAATATGAACAAGACATTAGAAACTCGAGTTGAAGAACTCGAACAAATGGTATTCATGAATAAGAACGTGCTGAGTTTTGAAGAAGCCAGCAGATTCTTGAACCTCTCAAAGAGTTATCTCTACAAACTCACATCGGGAAATCTGATACCTCATTACAAGCCACAAGGTAAAATGCTTTATTTTGAGAAGGCAGAACTTGAAGCGTGGCTACGGCAGAATCCTATTAAGACCACAGCACAGATAAATCAAGAGGCTCAAAGGTATATCATGGGCAACAAACCCTTAATGCAGAAATAGCTCATGGCACAGGAAGAATTTATCCGTGTTGGCACAACCTTATATAAGATTGTGAACCAACCACGCATCAATGGCGGTTTTGTCAAGAAGCGTATCGTGTGGAACAATGAGACGCTACGGCAGGACTATGGTAAGAACTTCATTGCCACTGTCCCGAAGTACGATGGTTTCTGTACCGTACCTAACCACGTGAACTATCAACCAGTGGTTGACAAGTTTCTGAATCTCTACGAGCCGATAGGACACCAGCCAAAAGAAGGAGAGTTCCTACACATCGAATCCCTGATAAGGCATATCTTCGGGGAACAATACGAGTTGGGCATGGATTACTTGCAATTGCTCTATCTCCAACCCGTGCAGAAACTCCCCATTCTCTTGATGGTATCAGAGGAACGTAATACAGGCAAGAGTACGTTCCTCAACTTCCTCAAAGCTGTTTTTCAGAACAATGTTACTTTCAACACCAACGAGGATTTTCGCAGTCAGTTCAACGTAGACTGGGCAGGCAAACTGCTTATTGTTGTGGACGAAGTATTGCTCAACCGTAGGGAGGATAGTGAACGGTTGAAAAATCTCAGTACAACACTTTCCTATAAAGTGGAAGCAAAGGGTAAAGACCGAGATGAAATCTCCTTCTTTGCCAAGTTCGTGTTGTGTTCCAATAACGAGTTACTCCCAGTCATCATAGACGTGGGAGAAACCCGATATTGGGTAAGGAAGATAGAGCGTCTTAAAAGCGATGACACCGACTTTCTGCAAAAGCTGAAAGCCGAAATTCCTGCCTTTCTCTATTTCCTGCAACACCGCACGCTCTCTACCCATAAAGAGAGCCGTATGTGGTTTTCGCCCCAACTGACTTTTACTCCTGCCTTGCAGCGCATCATCCGCAGTAACCGAAACAAGTTGGAACTTGAAATGTCCGAGTTATGCCTTGACATCATGGAGATAAATAACGTTGAGGAAGTCTCTTTCTGCATCAATGACATGATGCCACTTTTGAGTAATACGCAATGCAAGTATGACAAAGGGCAGATAAGGAGGATTGTGCAGGACATCTGGAAACTCACGCCTGTGTCCAATACGCTGACCTACACCACCTACCAACTCAGTTACAACGCTCCGCAGTATTACTCTCCTATCAGAAGAACTGGCAGGTTCTATACTATTACTAAGAAGCAGCTTAAGAGTCTCTAAACAATTTTATATCCATTATTTTGATGAAATGATGAATAAACTATATAAAGTATTCAGTATAAACCGTTTACTTTCTCATCTTTTGCTCGTCGTGGATATTCTGCTGATGAAAAAAGAAAAGGATTGTGTTTTCTTTTTCGGCAGCAACTCCATTTTGTTGAGTAGTACGATGAGGGTGCGATGAGTGCAAAACCATCTGATAACCATATAGATAAAATCAAATTCATCAATTCATCATTTTTTTTATCACTTTAACTTCCTACAATCATGAATATAAAGGAAATCAAACAAATTAAGTTGCAGGACTTTCTTACAGCAATGGGCTGTAAACCCGTAAAACAATATGGTGTCAACCTCATGTACCTTTCTCCATTAAGAACGGAGAAACACGCATCGTTCAAGGTAAATACAGAAATCAATCAATGGTATGACTTCGGTATTGGCAGAGGTGGCAATATCATCACCCTTGCAGAGTTGCTCTACAACTCTTCGGACGTGTCGTATCTCATTCATCAGATAGAGCGTAACGCACCAAGCAGCGTGTCAGGCAGTCTGCCCACAGTCAAGCCAACCACACCGCAGAACTCTTTTGAGCATCTTCAGGTGCTTCCTATCACTCATCCAGCCCTTATCAAATATCTTGAAGAAAGGTGTATTGATATTGAAACGGCAAGAACTGTGTGTAAGGAGCTGCACTTTGATACAAGGGGTAAGCATTACTTTGGTATTGGCTTTCCCAATATCGCAGGTGGCTACGAAATACGCAATCCGTTCTTCAAAGGCTGCATTGCACCAAAAGACATCAGCCATTTCTATGCAGAAGAACCAAAGAAAATATGTTTTGTTTTCGAGGGCTTCATAGACTTTCTTTCATTTATGACGCTCCGAAGAAAGGAGAATGACGGATTAAAGCGGCAAGATTATTTGGTACTCAATTCTGTGTCAAATATCCAAAAGGCATTAGAGCGCTTGTCGCAATATGATAGTGTTCAATGCTTCTTGGACAATGACAATGCCGGAAGAAATGCCTACCTGCAACTTTCAAAGGAATTAGAAAATTCTGTTGTGGATGCATCAACTTTATACAATGGCTACAAGGACTTGAACGAGTATCTGTGTGCTAAAATTAAGCATTCAGAGAAAGCAGAAAACAAGAAAATCAAAGGGATTAAGCTATGATTGTAGGATTTGCTTTGCGTAATCTGTTTTTCGGGGAGCAAGTTTATGTTTTGGGCATACCAAAACCACTTGCTCCACCTCCTGACAGTCGTTGCAGAGGATTATCCCGCTGGTCTCCATCAAATCAAATCAAAGAAACAAGTATGATAAAAACAGAATATAAAAAAGGTGGTCGTCCAACCAAGGGCGTAGCCGAAAAGAAGAAATACCGTATCACGGTAAAACTGAATACGCAGGATTATTATACGCTTAAAGGTAAAGCCAAAGGCGCAGGAGTAACCATGAGTGAGTTTATAAGAAAACTTCTTGATAAAGGAAACGTCATTGAACGCCTTACGGTTGAGCAGGCAGACTTCATTCGTAAACTGTGCGGAATGGCAAACAATCTCAATCAGTTGGCGCATCGCGCCAATGCAGAAGGTTTTCATGCCGTTGTCCCTTTCCATAAAATCGTCATTGGCAAGATAGATGAAATATTAAATCTGATACGAAGATGATAGCCAAGATAATGAAAGGTTCGGGCTTCAAGGGAGTTATTAATTACATCCTTGACCCGAAGAAAGGAACGGAACTCATTGATAGTTCCGGAGTGAGAACGGAGAGCATCAACCATATTGTCCAAAGTCTCATCGACCAGACAGAACTGAATCCAAGAGTAAGCAAGGTTGTGGGGCATATCTCTCTGAGTTTCTCGGCACAGGATTCTTCCAAGCTCAGCAATGAATGGATGGCGCAGATCGCTCGTGAATACATGGAGAAGATGGGAATAAAAGATACGCAGTACATTATCGGTCGCCATTTCGACAAGGAACATCCACACATTCATATAGCTTTCAATCGGATAGACAATAATGGCAAGACTATTTCTGACCGTAACGACAGATTCAGAAGTGAGAAAATTTGCAAGGAACTGACCGCTAAATATAGCTTGTACTTCGCTGGTGGTAAGGAGAATGTCAAAGAACACCGACTGAAAGAACCTGACAAGACCAAGTATGAAATCTATCAGACGTTGAAAGCAGAGATTGCTCGGTGCAGGAATTGGACAACTCTCCTTAGTCATTTGGGAAAGCAGGATATTGGTGTCCGTTTCAAGTACAAAGGCAACTCACAGGAAGTTCAAGGTATCATCTTTGAAAAGAACGGTTATCATTTCAATGGCTCTAAAGTGGATAGGGGTTTCAGTTATTCCAAGATAGACTTTGCCTTGCACCAGAATAACCGGGAACACGAACAACAGATGCAAGGAATGGTAAACCTCATCTCCAATGTTGCAAGTGTTACGAGCGAAATAGCCAACGAGCTCATCGAAGGAGGATTGGATTTATTTCAAACTCATGGTACTGTCCCTGCGGAGGTTTACAACACACTCGACAAAAAGAAGAAAAAGAAAAAACGTAAAATACATTTATAACTATGGCTGATAATAATACATTTGCTCTATTTGAGGAAATCAAAAACAAACTGGAGACAATTTACAGGGAACTAAAGGAACTGAAAGAAAAGGAGAACGGTTCTGTTTTTCTTCCTGTTCCATCTCCACCTGTACAACGTGACGAACAGATGGAACAGGAATTGCTCAATCAGTATGAACAGCGAACAAAAGAAGTGATTAACAAGTATCTTGGTGTGCAAGTGCGCATCAAGGACGAGGAGGCTAAATCTATGGACAAATTGGTGGCAAGCGTCTTGACCATGTTGCACGAATGGCAGGAGAAGAAAGAGCATCCAATACCGCAGGAACATATTCACAGACACAGCTTTGACCTCAAGTCCTCGAAAGTCTTTACTTATATGGTAGCAGTATCTGTCCTTTGTTTTGTTTCTTTGGTCGGCAACTATTTCCTGTGGCAAAGCAAACAACAATACAAGGATGATGCCTTGAAATTCCGTATCATCAGGGTATGGAGAGGTTGTAGTTCTAAGGACATTCTATGGCTCAATGATGTGTTTGACATTCATCGTGATGAAAAAATTATCAAGCTAATCAAGGAAAAAGCCGATAATTACGACATGGAATTGAAGCAAAAGACAGATAGTTTGATGCAGAAGAAATTGAAATAACCTTATACGAGACAAGCCCAACCAAATAAAGTTCTTGGTTGGGCTCGTTATGTAGCATCTTAGTCTATGATTTCCCAAAATCCATTTTTATCCGAGCCAACTCTGCGGAGATATTTATCACGCATAAATTCTATGTTACGCATAATCGTGCTTGCATTTAGACTTGTGATAGCAGCCATTTCTTCCTTTGTAATATAAGGATTTTCAGCCATTAATCGCAAAATGGAAATACGATTGGCTGTAAGTTTTTCTCCTCTTACAGTTGCTTTTTCAATTAGCCTCTTAATAAGGTTCTCACTATTTGCAGTTGCATTTTGGGCATTTACAGTTGCATTTACAGTCCTCTTTTCTGCATTTGCAGTTGCATCTCTTTGATTATTTGCCTGAGAAATAACTTTTGGTACTGTAATCTTCAGAATAAAATCATCAAGATGGAAAGATAGATGTGGTGTACCATTAGCTTCCAACTCTCTGCATACTCGATCCACACCCTCTCCAAACTCTTTTACATAGTCGTATGCTTTTAAGAACTGAGCAATTTTCGGATTGCGAGAGAAATGGGTATGGCGAATATTTGAAGGCTTGACCGTTCCTGGTAATCTGCCGGGCGACTCGAAAACCAAACGATCATCGAACATCTTGATTTGGATTTCCGTACCTTTTATATTGTAAGCACGGTGGCAACAAGCATTGACAACCATTTCTTGAATCACAAACTTTGGATAATCTCTATTGGTCACAAACTGCCCATGCTGCCCAAGGAATGTATGTTCCTCTACTTGGGTTTCAAGATAAGCTATCGTGGCTTTCACCTGATCAAGTATCGTTCCTTCAAAGGTTACATCCTTGATAACGTTCATCTCTGTACCCACTCGTTCCTCTGTACCTTTATAGCGGATGAAGCGAGTACGCCCACGAGGAAAGAACTTTTGAGGATATTTACCAAACAACAGAATACAAGCCACACTAACTTGCTCCTCTCCCTTTGCATTGGTAGTGATGAAGCCATTATTTTCCTGTAGATATTGCTTTGCTGATTTTGTATAACCAATCAATTCTGTATATCTTTCGACGGCAGCCATATCAATGTCATCTACCGTAGCACCATATACTGTTGTATCTTCATAGTAACGCTCCCCCTTGTCATACATCAACTGTATGCGTTCTTCAAAAGACAGTTTACGGCTCTTATCTCCAACACGCATATAGGCTTCGTCTGCCTGATTGGTGTGAAGCTCCGAACTTGCAGGGATATACATTAACAAGATATGGTTGTCGTTCCCATCCTTATCCGTGCATGGTAACAAGTCGCTGGTAATAGACACAGAAGGATTACAAAAGTCTAAAGGCACCCGCAGCAACTCATTCAACTTTTCCGTATGCTGGTCAACCCCTTCTATCTTCCTTGTCTTGTCAGACACGCCGATAGCAATATCACCACCGTCAGCATTAGCAAACGCCACAATGGTAATAGCCAATGCTTTCGGATCAATTTGAATGCTCTTGCAATCAAATGTCTGGTCTTCTTTGCGAGATATTATTTCTTGTATGGTCATATTTTTGACATAGAGTAAATCATAATTAGACAAAAGCCTTATCTTCTTCCTTCAGTCCCGCTTCTGTTATTAGTCCAACTCTAAATTTAAGAACTCTTTTTAATCGGGTTTTACCAGCTCCAGATAGTGAAAAATAGTTATTTAGGTAATCAATATTATTTATTTTATTGATGTACTGATCAAAATTACTTATATTCCTATCTTTTTCTAAAATAGCTTTCAATAAATCAAAAAGAGCAGATATACCAATAGTCTTGAATATTACACTATTTGAATCTACTTGACTCCATAATATCTTATTTATCGAAGAGAAATAAGATATTAATACTTCATATATTTTCTCATCCTTATTATTTAAATACCACTCTCTTAAAACCGTTTTGTCCTCTTTCAATATGCGGCGAGTTCTATCTCCCCAAAAAGAGTCCTTCCTGAAAGCTAGTGTGTCTCTGTCAAGTTGTGGATTAGTAGAAATTAATCCTAATATTCCCTCAACCATTGCTGCTGTTGACAATATCCATTTTGATCTATCAACAATCCCCTCAATTCCTGTAAACAGAGGGGCTAATTTAATTCTTTGATAAAGAGGGGAATCTTGACTGAAATTTAATTTTCTAGTTAAGTATACAGCCAATTTCTCTGGAGACCAAGTATTTTCTGGTTCATTATCAACATTAAATCCAAACAGCTCTAATGCAAGACTTTTATCTACCCTCTTTTGGTTACCATTAATTGTCGCAAACAAATATGCTTGATAAGGCATTGGTAAATCAAAGAAAATAGAACATACCAATTCGATATCCTTGAATTCATCGGATGTAAGTTCAAACGATTTTAGGCGATGTTGCCCGTCAATAATCAAGGAAGAAATATTATCTTGATTTGGAATATCCAATTGGTACACGTCATTATTTATACGTTCAATCTTCCATCTTCTATCTTCATCTTCGAGAATCTCCCCAGAGCTATCTATATTTGCTGCTACTATAATTGAAGTGGGGAAACACATTTCCTCTGACCTTATGAAATTAGCGATAGCTTTTAGTCTATCTGATCTTAAAGGACGTTGATTTCCTTTCAAAGTTCCATCTTTATCGTATCTCAATACTGAAGATGTTGAAACTTTTAATAAATCACGAGCTTTTATCTTAGCGATATAAAATTCACCTAAAGGTTGAGTTACTTTAATTGCACTTATAATCATTTCCTAATTATTTTAAAAATTATCTCCCCCTAAAGCATCTGAAGCAGAAGTTTTTTCTAAATTTTTATTGTTCCAATTTTGAAACCACCAAAATAAACAGGAAAACACATAAACAATAATAGAAACCCATATTGTTGTTGGCTTTAAAATACATATACACACATATATCGTACACAATAAAGCTATCACCAATGCTATAAGATTTATAAACATTTCTGTTTTTTTGGAACGAGAATTAGAATCATATAGTTGCATAATTCTTTCAGAAGCATTATACCCAATAGTTGACATCACAATAGTTATAAAACCTATCGAAATTTCATTTGGGGCAAATTGTTGGCTTATTAAGACAGGAATAGTAATTCCTGTTGTGCCTAAAATGACATAGAAAATCAAAAAGAAAACAAATTTCATTTTTATCACTTTATTTTTTCTTTCCAATACTGTACAACATCAAAAACATCTGTTCTTGAGTATTCTTTTATGTTTGATATTGCTTGACCATTCTGAAGTTTTTCTAAGTTACGTAAAGCGGCAGTTCCATCCTTTGGAGTAAGTCCTAGGAATTTATTGATAGCCTTTGTATTAGCCATATCATTTATTGGCAACAAGAACGAAGTTTCACATTCTTGCGAAAAATCAAAGTTTGCTGTATTATATTCTGCAATTCCTTGTGATAGCAGAAAAACAGATACACCATAAGAACGAATTTTTCGAAGTATTACCTCTAAGATTTCTAATGATTTTTTCTCGCGGAAAAGATCATGAGCTTCATCTATCATTAGCAAATACCGCATTTCTCTATAATTATCGTTGACATCAGTACTTCCCATATTAGAGAACACATTAAAAATGTAATTTATAATTAGAAATACAGAAGTAAATCTGACGGTATTATCAAGTTCACCAGATAATGATAAATAGTAATTGTTATTTAGGAATGCACTAGGATTCTTTACCTTAGAAGCAAACAATTCATACTCACTCAAACGTCCCATTATTTCTGTTAGAGTGTCTCGATTTTCCCCTACTTGATTTATTATCAAATCATAGACTTCTTTCATAGAAGGGTAATCTCCACTTGTTTGCTCGATAAATGCTTCTTGCACTGCATCTTTTAATGTTTGCTGTTGTTTCTTGCCGATGTTTGAATATTTAGCTATAATGTCAACAAATTTGTTTATACCAACAAGTTTATTCCTATCATTTATATTGTCTATGAACGAAAGTGGGTTAAGTGGGAAAGGTTCATCTGGGGCATTGATACAAGTTGTATGAGTTTCTGTAAAGAAATCATGCATCTTATTTTTATCTTCTACTGATATTCCTTTAAAATCGAGGAAAAGGAAATTAACTTGTCCCTGTGTCTTAGATACTAATTGCCTTAAAAATTCCAAGGCAAATTGAGATTTTCCAGAACCGGATTTTCCTGCAACTGCAATATGTTGATTATTGTAGATTTTGGTGTTGTTAAAACAAAATGTTACTGGCTCTTTTGTCTTAGGATTATATCCCACTTTAATATCAATAGCCCCTGTAAAACTCGTCTTGTTGATGTGTTGATTATTGTTTTTAACTGCATCTAACGAAACAGGTGCGTCTTCGATTGCGTCAATACCTTTTCCCAGATATTCAACCAGAAAATCAAAAAAGGTATATTGCGAACGATTCTCAAACAGATAGTTAATCTGCTCAAGACCATGATCTATGTGCAATTTCACATATTTGGCAATTAGTTCATCATTCTTATTAATGCCATAAGCTTGGCAAATAAGAGCGATATAAAAATCTCTGTTAGCAGAATCAAATAAAATATGTTCTTTATATTCTTTGCCTTGTGAGTCGTAAGTGTTAAATTCATTTTGCTGAAATCTTTTCCCTGAAGCCAAGGAAAATCCTAAGGCAATACGTGCTATAATATTCTCTTTTGCACCACCAGGTAATTTTTGAGTCAAATTAGAGACTTTGCTCTGGTTTGCTGCGGAAGTTTTTATATTTATCTGCATTTTATTGATGCTTATAAGTGTCAAACAATTCTTCTATTTTTATTTCTTTAAAACAGGATCCTTTCTTTGAATTTTGAATGAGATAAGTTTTACTTACATATCCGTTAATCAATAAATATTCCTTCTCCGTTAATTCTTTCAATAAAAGAGGGAATAGTATTACTTGTTTAGAAACATTCGGATAAAATTTTGTCAGAATATTTTGACTGTGATTTATATCAAATTTTTGCATAGGACTATCTATGAATACAGGAAATGCCAATCCTGTTTCCTCAACAAGTGCACCAAGTAACGCAGAAGCGAACATCTGGCGCTCTCCCATCGACAGTATCCCCTTGTCTATTTTCTTGCTATTAGCATCAAATAAATTTATATCAACATCCTCACCATTGCCTTGGATATCAACAACGACAGAACTTACAAGATCTTTTTTATGCAAAAAACTTGTAAGTTTATCTTTTAATTTCTTCTCAAGGGCTTTTTTCTTCTCATCTTTAAATTTTAATAAAAATTTTTGTATTGTGTGTATCAAGTGGGTTGCTTCGTCATCTACAGCTTTATTCTTTTGAGAAACATCAATTTTCTTAGATAGAATTTCTTTCTTCTGCTTTGATGCCTTTATTCTATCTTTGGCTTGTTCTATTTCAATATTCAAAGAAGCTATTTTTTGATGCAAATCAGAAATGACATCCTCTTTCTCAATCTTCTTTCTACGCAAAGATTGAATATATTCGCTTTCGGCATTCTTTTCTGCTTCTCGGATTTTTTTATCTATAGAATATAACTCCGCTTTTGCTTTAGAATATTTTGTTGCAAGAGACTCAAATGAAGATTTACATTCCTTTAATTTTGATACCAAGTTTGAAAAATCATCATTTTGCAATTCTGTAAAATCGTGCAAGGTTTGAAAATTCTCATACCTATCCATATCACAGTCATTATAAAAATGTTTAAGTATCAACTTTCTAATCTCTGCTTCATAAAAGTCCCTTATTCTGATATCTATATGAGACTCAAAATCATTTCTTGCCCTGTCAAGATCATTAAGAATATCGTCTGTTTTCTCTTTTACCCCTTCAAGTTGCAACTTATTTTGTTTATATGCCCTTTCTTCCTTTAACTGGGTTGCCACAATAGAAACCACATTGCCTGCTAAACCAAATGGAATATAATTATATAGTTCTTTTAGCCCTTCCTGAGCATCAGAAACTTCTAATTGACAACGCTCCTGTTCTTTTTTGAGCTCTGCAAGACGTTCGACGCTCATTAAATCACCTTCACGAATAAGTTTCTCCTGTAACTCATTACATTCATATCGAAGAATGGATATTTTTTCCTGCTTTTCCTCAATCTGATGTCCAAAGTCTGCAATACTGTCTTCATCATTCTTAATTGAAAGGATGAGTTCATTAAAATCCCTTTTATCTTGCGGTTGAGCAGACTCTTTTCTATAGTCATCTTGTATTTTCTCTAACTCAGATTTTAATTCTGCGTATTTCTGAATACCCAAAACCTGGGAATATGCTTGACTAAGTTCTGCTCTTTGTTGTGGAGTATTTACCTGAGCAAATGATACAATTTTTTCAGCATCAAAGAAGAAGAATTTAGCTATTTCTATAGGCAATATATAATCCCTAATGAACATTTCTTCTTCATCTTTATCACTAAATAAATCACTTTCACGTCCATCAATCAGTATTTTCAATTCGTCAGATGTATTAGTAGCCCTATCATACGAACGAACTATTGTAATCTCTGTACAAGTTGTATTTGGTATTTCTACATCAGTAAAAGTAACACTCACGGAAAATCTCGTTTCTCCCTCTTGAGCTGCAATAGTATTCAGACTGTTTCCTATATATTTGCTATAAGAGCCTTTTTCATCAATCTCTTTCTTATACAGCTCATCAACTTTCTCCATATTCTTGCCATAGAGACACCACACAAGAGACATTAGGAAAGTTGTTTTTCCATATCCATTGTTACCACTTACTATAATAATATTCCGTTCTCCATTAGGTGTCAAATCTATTTTATTAACCCCACGATAGATACGAAAGTTATATAACTCTATAGACTTTATTATCATGCTTTTTTAGAATTTATAAAATCTTTCAGTCGTGATTCTATTTCATTTTTTAATCCCCTTCTACGCTGCATAAGGGATTTAGTTTTTTGAAGAAGAAGTAATTGTTCAATTAACTCACCTTCTTCTGGATTGTTGACACATACTTCACGCATCAAATCGGCTTCTAATTTATTTTTTACATTCTCCTCCATAATGAAAGATTCTTTATAAATTGAATTATATATTTCTGATACTTGATAACCAAAATTAAAGTCTCTATACCAATTAACCTGAATTGCAATTAATTCTTGGTCTGAGATTAATCTTATTTTAGGGTCCACTTGTTGTAATTCGTGCTGTACCTCAAGAAGTCTTTTTAAGATTTTAGCCCTGTATCTAAATACATATGGTCCCATATCATTAACGGCCCTCCGTCCATCTCTGCGAAATGGCATACGATTATCTAAAATATTTCGCTCTGCGTCCAATTCCATTCTGAAATCATACAATGGTCTCATCCATTCTCGTCCATTCTTTATTAAAGAGCGCATAGATTTATCATCCTTCACAACGGTACAAACCCAACATCCAAAACGACTTTGTCCACAAGAACCATGGCTTTTATCTGTGACAACTGTAGGACATTCATAATCATCTGCACTTGCATCCATATATATATTAAAAAGTACAGAATTATCAAAGCCCCATGGACATGGAATCGCCTTAATTATATACCAAACTTCTTCTAACATCAGTTCTTTAATAGGGGCATACACATAAGTATTATGTAACAGTGTATGATAAGTAAGCCTTTGACCATGTATTTCATGCTTTTTTATAGATCGTGCACGCGTAGCACTCTCTGCTTTCCGTGTCCCAATCAGTATAATAGCCTCCCCACATTCGTCCACTTGTTCCGTAATGAAACGAGCAGTCGGCTTAATTTTCATTTTATCAGTACACCATCGGAATGCCGTATTTGGAACAGGATACCCTTTTCCTATAACATTGACCCAGAAAGAATCTTCTAATTTAGGAATGGTTTTCCTAACAAATATTGGCAAATCTTCTTTCCTTGCTTGTTTTTCTATTTGACTAAGTACATCATCAACATAAGAAGATATTATCGGATTCTCTACTAATGTGTCATTGCAAACAACATACACAGGTCTTCTAAGCTGAAAAGGAACGAGAATATCCTCTTTGATTTTCTTCAATGCAAGCCAGACCAATGTTAGTAATACCGTTGAATCCTTACCACCACTAAAGCCTATAATCCACGGACGGTAAGTATCATCAGCATACATATACTGATCTTTTATTTCATCTATGATATATTCTATTCGTTTATTCATTATCTAAAGAAGTTAGATGAGACTTATTCAATAATTCATCTAATTCAACATCAAGTATTTTAGCAATCTTTAGAAATGTTTCCATAGGCGGCTGACAGGCATTTGTACACCATTTCGACACTGTGGTCGTAGCGCATCCTAATTGCTCAGAAAGCCACTTGTTGGTCTTCTTCTTTTCGACTAGTACAACCTTTATACGATTAATATCTTTACCCATAATATTTTGATTTCATTATTGAGTACAAAAATACACAATATATTTTATAACGCATACAAAATTCTGCGTTATATTTCATCAGGGTTAATTTGATTATCGAATATGTCACTTTAATGAGATAAAATGCACTATAATCAATCTCTTCTTTTATAAATATGAGATGTCTTAAAACCTCCTTGTAAAGGAGGTTTTAAGACATGCAACTTGTTGGTAATCAATAACGGCCATTTTTAACAAATTGGGCTTTGCTGAGGTTTCAATGTATGAAGATAATGCTGTAGAGTCATTTATCCTGCCAATATTCATTATTGTATCTCATATAAACACCACTATAGCTTCAATTCCGGTAAACTATTGATAGCCTCCGACTTCAACTTGTCAACTGCACGAGTGTATTTCTCGGTATGCTTCAATCCGCTATGCCCTAACAAACTGGCTACCGTTTTAATATTTGCACCATTGTTGAGAATGTTTACAGCAAAACTGTGGCGAGCACAATGCCAACTGATGTGCTTGTTAATACCTGCACGTTTTACCCACCGTTTAACAGATTTGCTGCAACTCTCATATGAGGGGAGGTTGAAGATAGAGGAATTTAAATCCTCAGGAGCTTCACCAATTAAAGAGACTAAGCCGTCATTGAGAGGAATAATGACGCCACTATGTGTAGAATGTCCTTTGGTCTTATTCTGCTCAAACTTCAGTAGGCGATTGGTATAATCTACATTCTTATAGGTTAGGTCTTTTACATCGCAGAAACGCAGACCGCAATAGAGGCAGAGAATAAAAGCACGCCTAACATTAGGATTCTCATTCTCATAATGACATTGAATCAGTGCCTGTATTTCGTCCATTGAGAGTACATCTTTGCGCAACACTTGGTCGTCTACCTTGCACACAACACCCTTGCAGGGATCTTTCTGCATCACTTCATGGTCAATGGCATAGCGTACAACTTTCTTAAAACGCTGATAGATGCTCTTTGCCCCTTCACCCACGCTTCGTGATTGCAGATACTCCACAAAGCGTTCCATCATATCCTTGGTTATCAAGTCAGGCTTAATGCCAAACTCATAGAGTGGGTATTGCTCTTTCAGAAAATCCTTAAAACGATTCAAGGCTATCTTTATCATTCGCAGGTCTTTCTTGGTGTAACTGTCAATGTACGCCTGATAATAGTCCAAGAAATTGATATTCCTATCCTTCTTCAGACGATAGCCGAACATGCTCTCCTTAAACTGCTGTTCACGCTCCGCTCGAATTTTGGCAGCCAGTTCGAGTGTTTCCTTGTTCTGTTGTCGTTCCGTTGGAGTACGAGGCTTAGCTATCAAGTACAACTGCAAATTTTCTTTTCGCCTGTTGTGCTTAATGTGTACCTTGGGCTTGCCTATCATCTTGCCTGTTTCGTACAAAACGGGATTGCTGTTTTCGTCTAAAACCGGTGTTTCTTCTCTACCGAGATAATACTCCAGATATAGACTTATCCGACCATCAGACAGCACATTTTGCTCCAATTTCGGGTTTTCCTTTGCTTTATTTTCTAATTTTGCCATAATTGATAGTTATGTACCTAAATGTGTATCAAACCGAGTAAAATCATTAACTTGTTTATTTTCAGATGTTTTCTTATTTTGCAAAGATACTAAAAAGTTCCGAATATCAAAGTGTACTAAAAGTGTACTTTATGACAAAAAACAGGCAAAAATGAGCAAAATCAACAAATACAAGAAAATATTAAATCATTGATTACCAATACAATATATTCTTTTGATTTCTCTTGTTTTCACGGCATTGTACCGGGTCTGGGTACAAAGCAAAAAGCTAAGTCATTGATTATTCAACACTTAGCTTTTCTTGTTTTAGAAGAATTCCCTGTTAGCCAATTAAGACAAAATATTTACTTTTATTTATAATCACCCTTCATCGTTTTATTTATTTAAATTGACTCTAATTCCTATGTTAAGATTAAAATTTGTGGGTTTATCTTTATATATGCTCTCAACAGTACTGCCATTGTTAAAATGACGACTCACTCCTGGCTCTATATAAGCACTGATATCCTTACTAAATCTGTATTCTCCTCCAATAGCAGCATTAACCGAGAACACAGGGATGCCCTCCTTGATGGCAGAATCTTTCGGGTTTTCCTTAGACACATCTCCTACGGCCTGTTTCAACTCACCTTTTACAAGTTTTTCTATCTCACCGCATACGGTTATATAAACATTAAACCTTTTTACCTTGACAAGACTGTAGCTTGCACTTACTGGTAGACCAACATAATGCAGGTTTTGTTCCACGACATAACTTTCAGTCTCTTTGCTATACAAGAATTCAGAGGTAAGATAGCTGTAGGTAAGGCCTGTCTGTAGACTCCAACGGCTACTAAGATTGTATCGCACAGATATGCCAAATTTAACGGGTTGATGATGCTTCGCATTGATTCTTATATCTTTCGATCCCATTATAGGATCCTGTATATTATCTCCTGAGAATTTTGGATCATACTCGCCGTAAGGATTTGCTACTTCCAACAGAGGCCTTTGGGCATTGATTGATATTCCTGAGGCATTGTTATAAGATGTTCCAATACTAAACCGAGATGACCGGGTATTGTTTGGGGCATACGAGGTATTATCCGTTCCCAAGTTCTCCCATGACTGTTGCTTTATAGTCTGAGAGTTGCCTGTACTTTCTGCCGTCTTTTGACTTGGATTACATGTTGTCTGTTGGCTTCCAATAGCCTTATCGTCGCTACCGATTTCTTTTTTCGTACTATCGTTAGAATTGCAAGCAAGTAAAGTCTTATCGTTGAGACCTAATTGTGTGTCTTTTAAAATAGATGAAACTAACTTTACGATGCTCGATACATGCTTATTCGCACTTGTTTCTGTCATTGATGAATTTGAAACGACATTATTATCAAGCACAGTTGCAACCTGTTTCGGCAAAGAGGATTGGTCAACAAACATATCGCCCAGACATAGACCAACAGCAATCATGACGGCAACAGAGGCAGAACGATAAATCCATAAAGGTACTATCTTTGCTTTCTGCCGGGTAGAATGTACGGGTGCTACTCCGCGGCGATTCATCTCCTTTTTGATGTCGTCGAGAAGACCTTCAGGAGCTTTTGCTTCGTATTCACTTTGAATACGGGCTTGTAATTTATTAAGCCATTTTTCCTTCATAGGCTATATCCTATATGTTTTGCTCTTTAAGCATCCTTGCAAGCATACTTCTTGCTTTGTAAAATTGCGACGCGGAAGTATCCGGTTTGATATTGAGGAGTTTGGCTATTTCCTTATGACTTTTACCCTCTATCACAAATAAATTAAAAACGGTCCTATAACCTGTCGGTAGTTTGAGGATTGTATCTGCTATTTGGTTTATAGACAAACTATCAATATCCGGTTCATCAGCAACAACTTCCGGTAAGTCCACATCTTTATCTATGAAGACACTTGAATCATTGTCCCTAAGAAAATGAAGAGACTCATTAATGACCACCCTTGTAAGCCAAGCCTTTAAAGAACCTTTCCCTCTATACTCAAATATATGAATTTTAGTAAAGATTCTAATGAAAGCTTCTTGGAGCACATCATGTAAGTCCTCTTGATTTGCAATATATCTCGAACATACTTTGGCTAGATAATCTGCATACTCACCATAGAGTTCATCCATGGCGAGGGCATCATCTTTTGCAAAAAGGCTTATAATATGTTGCTCTTTATTATAGCCAGAGAAGCTCATTAATTAGTGAAGAGGCTTTCTGTTGATACTATTTGCGGCTGATGTATTTGAATTTGACACTCTTCATGCCCGTAAATGATTGCCACTTTAATGTTAGATCTACCGTTTTCCCTTGTGTATCGGGAAGATCGCCGAGTCTGAACGCTACAAGGCCATCACGAATAATGCCCTTCGAATCATTGAAGGCATTATGATGAAGTACAACCTCGTATGGATTTTCTCCTTTAACAAGATTCATGGTATGTTTTGTTCCTTTACCAAAATATGTCCGGAAGCGCAATGTAAGATACCCATCCTCTACAATAGTTGTCCAATCTTTGACTATTTCTACGGGATCTTTTCCATATACATCATCATTTTTTTGCCCGAAACTCTGTGCCATATTCTTTGTAAGTATAGTATCTACCCAATTCACATACGCACTTTTTGAATAATGTCCATTCTGTCCCTCCTGCAACTTAAGGTTTACAAGGGCTCGCAATTCCTTATTACCATAAGGAGAAGTTTTTAGGTTAGTTGGAAAAATTGTTGTTAAGTCATCCAACTGAAAATACACCTGCCCCGTGGAACTATTGGTTTTGATTGTAACAAGCGCATTCGGATAATTAACAAAATCATCATCGTTAGAACATGACTGCAAAGTCAAAGAACCTAACACAATCCAAGAACTGAGAAAATAATATAATAGTCGCATCATTTTCATCCCTCCCTATTTTATTTATGCTATAAAAGTATTAAATGTTTTATGATAAAGCCTAATTCTATTAAAAACAGGGAAATCCAGAAGAGAACTTCCCTGTTCTCCAATATCTTGGATATATTATGGGCTACTTTACGGTAACAATAACAGTTCCTGCTAACTTATCCTTGTCAAGAACATTTATTGTCGTACTTCCCGCTTTAACGCCTGTGATGGTTATCTTGTCATCTTTTATCGTAGCAGTAGCAATCTTTGTATCTTTGACACTTACTGTATATGGCGCCTTGCCTGACTTGATGGCGACAACATCTTCCTTGCCAACTTCAACATTTACATTTGCCTTATCAAAAGAAAGAGGCGTTATCACATTGACAGCGAGCGTACCAGACTGCTTATTTTTGTCTGTAACGATAATAGAAGCCTTGCCTTCCTTAACACCTGTAACGGTTATGATATTTTTGTCGACTTTAACAGTAGCGATCTTTTCGTCCGTAGACCTTACTGTGAAAGGCTGCGTCCCGTTTCCAATGGTTATGTTAGCGGTAGCACCTGATGCAACCTCTACCTTAGCAACACTGAATTTTAAACCAGAGTTGTCATCATCATCTTTGCAAGATGTAAACATTGCAACACCAAGGCAACATGCAGCCATCATCATAGTCTTGAAAATAGTTTTCATTTCCATTTTTTCTGTTTTTAAAATTGTTATTTAATGTTTAAAACTAAAATAATTATCATTTCAACTCACTTATTAAAATCAACAATTCAAATAACTTGCCTAGCAAAAGCCAAAAATAAGTTAAATTGTTTTTGAAAGCTAAATTAAAGACGAATATATTCATGCTATCAATCCACATAAAGCCATACAAATTTTCATTTGGCAGACAAGATAGAGTTGTAATAGATCCATGTGAAATTAAGAGATGGGAGAATCCGTATAGAAGTGTTTTCATCTATCATAATACCTTCTTAAAAGCTATTATGATCAATCCGCCATTAACTTAATTAGCTTAAGAATCAAGCGGAATTGCGTTAAACTTCCCAATTTATGCAAATATTACCACGATTTTATGTAAGTTTGTACTTCAATGATTTCTATAAATTTAAATGGAAGACAAGAAAGACTTCGACAGCATCTTCAGACAGTACTACGGCAGACTCTGTGCCTATGCGGGACAATTTGTCTTTGATAACGACTCCTGTGCAGACATCGTCAGCGAAGCATTTGAAAATCTATGGAGTGATTTCTCACATATTAAAAAGACAGCCTTGCAATCTTATCTTTATAAAAATGTTCATAACAAATGCATTGATTATATCCGCCATCAAAAAGTTAAAAAGAGATATGTCGATCTCTATATGTTGCTGACAGAAAGCACTTTCACACAAGAAGAATTAGAAGCTCAACAAGAACGCGAAAAACAAATGGAAGAGATATTGGCAAAACTCAACAGCCAGACTCGAGAAATCTTTTTAGCCTGTTATGCGGATGGGAAAAAATATAAGGAGGTAGCTGAGATCACCGGACTCAGTATAGCCTCTATTCAGAAGTATATAGTAAAGGCTTTAAAAATCATACGAGAGGAAAGAATGCGAAGGAGGTAACGAAATCCTACATATAAACGTTATAATTTTAGAGAATAGAAAAAAATAAAAGCAATCATGATAGAAGACATACTGGAGATGATGAAACAAGATGCAGTTATCTCGGAAGAGCAACTACAGAAAGTGAGCAAAATTCCAGAAGTGAAGGAATCTTGTCGTGATATCTTGTATGCTCGTAGAATTCACAGGAAGAAAAACATGCCTGATGTAGAAACTCAACTCTCCGCTTTCAAGAAACGACATCAATCATCCCCAAAATACCGTCTTCGTATTGTAACCACCATCATCGGAGCTGCCGCAGTAATTATTGGCGCCATTCTCCTATTGCCCCATCCGAACCGCTCCAATATAAATCTGTTGACTAGGACAGGAGAAATCAGAGAGGATGCACCCGTTTTAATGGTAACAAACGGACAAGAAGTACCGATCCGGATTGTGCACAAAAAACAACTTGCAGATCCGGAAGTACTGATTACCCCAAATGCCAATCTTGAAATCAGAGATACTCTTGTACTCAATGTCCCTAATGGACGGACTTACCAAATAGGGTTACCAGATGGAAGCAGGGTCTATTTACATCCCGGAAGCCGACTTGTCTATCCTTCTCGCTTCTATGGGGAAACAAGAGAAGTAAAGCTAAGCGGGGAAGCCTATTTTGTAGTAGCCAAAGATTGCCTGCATCCGTTTGTTGTAACGACAAATCGCTCGCAGACACTGGTATTAGGAACCGAGTTTGATATTACCTCCTATTCTGAGCAACCAGAGTCCGTAACACTAATTAGCGGTAGTGTTTCTTTTAGACCCGCGACATTACAAGATACTGTCATCATAACGCCCGGACAACAAGTTACCATTAGTACAGCTGGAATTCCTTTAATTTCGTCTATAGACACAGATCCATATACAATGTGGCGAGACGGCTATTTCTATTTTGACCAACAGCAACTCAGAGATGTTCTGATTGAATTAGGGCGTTACTATGATGTAAATATTGAATCATACAACCAAAAAGCATTATCCAGCAGAGTAAGATTCTTCTGCAAGCGAGATGCAGATCTGCGTACTGTGATAAACAATATCAATCTTATGAAAATATGTAATGCGTTTATGGAAAAGGATAAAATTGTCATAAGATAAGCAACTTTAAAAACTACATACCGAAGAAAAGACAAAAAGCGTTGTATCACTTATCAGATTGGTACACTGCGATAAAATGATGGCAACATCTTATTATAAAGATGTTTATACGAAAAAATCGGAACCTTTTTGAGTAAGCTCTCCCTTAATCGATCATATCTAAATGATAATATCATTCTGTCAACAACCTTCTTCCTTAAACACTTTTCCAAAAATAATTACCATCATGGTAACGACTTTTATCGTTTAAACGTTATAAAATTATAGAATAGTTATTAATTTTGTAAAACGGTTAGTATGGAAAAACGGCAAATCATTCTATTGTTAGCAGTCTTCTGCTTCATGTTTCTTCCTATTACAGCGCAGGACAAAAGTCAAATAACAATGACATTTGAAAACGAAAGTTTGCCTTCTGTGCTCAGACGCTTAGAAAAAGCCAGCTCCTACAGGATTATTTTCACTTACGACAATGTGGAAAACTATCATGTAAGCGGCAACATTAAGAACGCTACATTTGAAAGCGCATTAAAATATATACTTGATGGCAAACCCTTGGAATATACGATTAAGGAAAAACTTGTATATATCACCAAAATACAGGCCAACAAATTATCAGGGAAAAAAATACTGCTTCATGGATATGTCATATCTGCCGATAGTAAAGAACCTGTGATCGGAGCATCTGTCAGACTTCTGTCCAAAAATAAAGTTGAAGAGAATATGACTGTAACCGATGTCAACGGCGCATTCACACTGCATTATAATAATGGCGATAAAATACAAATCAGTTATATCGGCATGAAGTCAAAGACAGTAAGCATTACAAATAACGAGATAACTATCGCCTTGGATATAGACGACAATACTTTAGGTGAAGTTGTGGTCAACGGTATCTACACTAGAAAAGCAGAAAGCTATACTGGGGCGGCAGTCACTGTAACCTCAAAAGATTTAAAGCGTGTGGGCAATGGTAATATCCTGCAAAGTTTAAAAAACTTAGACCCCTCTGTATATATAGCAGATAACCTAACTAGCGGCTCTGACCCCAATAGTATACCCACAGTTTCAATGCGTGGCACCTCTAGTTTCCCTGCAGAAACTTCATCCCTGAAAAGTAACTATCAACATGACCCGAATTCTCCATTGTGGATTCTTGATGGATTCGAAACATCGCCAGAACATGTAGTGGATCTAGACATGAACCGTATTGAGAGTGTTACCATCTTAAAGGATGCCTCTGCCAAGGCATTATATGGCAACAAAGCAGCTAACGGGGTAATTGTTATTGAGACCAAGCGATTGGCCGGCACGGAAACAAGGGTAACCTACAACGGTTCGTTGAACCTTGAATTTCCCGATTTAAGCAGCTACGACATGTGTAACGCCATTGAAAAATTGCAAGTAGAACAATATGAAGGACTCTATACAGACCCGTTTGGCGATGCATATAAACAACAGCAACTTGACAATCTGTACAACAAGCGGAAACTGTTGGTAATGAATGGGCTAAATACCGACTGGATGTCAAAGCCGCTTCATAATGGTATTGGACAAAAACATAATGTTAATGTAGAGTTAGGTGATGCGCGTTCTTTGAGGACAATTCTCGACTTTACATATAACGATGTAAGCGGTGCCATGAAAGAATCCTATCGGCGCAATATAGCGGGATCTGCAGCAATTTCTTATCGAAAGAACAATGTCCTTTTCCGTAATATCTTGGAAGTTATCTCTAACCGAGGCCAAGATTCTCCTTACGGGACCTTTTCCAATTATGTAAAGATGAACCCATATTGGCAGTCAGTAGATAAAGATGGAAACTTTCTGAGATATGCAGAAGACGAAGGGGTATTAAATACTTATAATATATATAGTACCAGTAAGGTTCCAAACCCAATTTACGATGCAACTATCGGCACTAGCTTAAAGTCAACATATACCCAAATAACGAATAATTTCTATACAGAATGGACCATCAATTCTGATTGGAAAGCCACACTACGGTTAGGAGCCATGCAGAAAAGAAACGATGCTGATAGTTTCTATCCGGCTAATCACTCCATGTTTGTCACCTATCTCTCATCCGCGGCAGAAAATTTGAAACGCGGGCGCTACATCATGGAAAACGGAAAGAGCTCTGAATTAAGTGGCGACTTGAACATTAATTACAATCATTCCTTTGGGAAGAACAATCTCTTTACAAACGCTGGTTACTTCATCTCGGAACACAAATACCAAGCTTATCAGGAAACTGTTGAAGGATTCGCCAATAGCACGATTGCTGATGCGACTTTCGCACGCCAGTATTTAGAAAATTCCACACCAACGGGTTATGCTTCTATAAACCGTGAGATGAGTTTTCTTTTAGCAGCTTCCTATGATTATGACAATCGCTATTTGTTTGACGCAACAATCCGTGAAAGCGCATCCTCATTATATGGTGCAGACAAACGTTGGGCAAACAGTTGGTCATTGGGGCTCGGATGGAACTTACACTATGAACCTTTCATGAAGAATATAAGTTGGTTGAAACAAATGAAGATTCGTTGCAGTTATGGTCTTACGGGAAATCAGAACTTCAATACGAATGCAGCTATAGCCACTTATCGATACTATACAGGATACTCATATGTTGGATATATGGGTGCTTATTTGGCGAACATGCCGAACCCCGGACTCATGTGGGAGCAAAAAAAGGATCTTAATGTGGGCTTTGATTTAAAGACTGGGCCACTGGCTCTCACATTCGATTGGTATACAGCCGATACCAAAAACATGTTGACCGATGTTACTATTCCCACATCAACAGGATTCCCTTCGGTAAAAGACAATCTTGGATTGGTTCGAAATAGTGGCATCGAACTCAAGATAAGCATCACTCCCTGGCAAAACAAAGAAGGATTCGTCAATGTCTACGGGACATTTGTTTATACCAAGAACAAAATTGTAGAACTGTCAGAGAGTATGCGCGAATATAACGACCGTATGCTGAAACTGGCAGAATCAACAAATCAGACCGCTCCCGTGCTAATGTATCAGGATGGTTTGTCTATGAATACAATATGGGCTGTACAATCGGTAGGCATTGACCCTCAAACAGGTAAGGAAATCTATATTAAGAAAAACGGGGCGCTAACTTACACCTATGATTCAAGTGACATGATTGCTGCAGGTGATGCTACGCCAAAGCATCGGGGAACAGCAGGATTCACGGCTGAATATAAAGGAATCGGACTTACGGCAACTCTTACCTACTTAGCTGGTGGACAGATGTATAATTCCACTCTTATTAATCGTGTAGAGGATGCCGACATTCAATACAATGTAGACCGCCGGGTTCTCACGGGGCGATGGAAAGAACCTGGACAAATAACACGTTATAAAGGATTCAGTGCTACAGACAAGACAAGAGCTACCACCCGTTTTGTCCAGAATCGCAATGAATTGAACTTATCGTCTATTAGTGCATATTATGAGTTCCCCAGAAGCATTTACTCGAGATTTGCCATGCAGCGTCTACGCTTTGCGGTATATCTGAATAACATTGCCACCTTCTCTTCAATAAAAGTCGAGCGCGGCACCTCATATCCATTTGCACGCACCCTTTCTTTTGCTCTTACAGCAACATTCTAAATGTAACCCTACATAAAATATTGAAAAAATGAAAAGAAGACTATATATAATAACTCTTGGTCTAATATCCCTGACTCTTACTTCTTGTAATAGTTGGTTTGATGTTACTTCTTCTCATGAAATTCGTGAAGAATATCATTTTGCTATCGATCAAGGTTTTGCGCAAAGCGTTGCCGGATGTTATATTCAGATGGGTGAAAATTCCCTCTATGGAGAATATACATCGTATGTTTTGCCCGAAGTTGCCGTAAACCCTTACAGAACGATGGGAACAAACTCAATAGAATATCTTGCCCTTGCATATTTGCAAAAGCATCTATGGAACTCTTCGCATGCAAAACCGATTATTGATAATATATGGACATCATCATATCGTGTGATAGCAAATGCAAATGAAGCTTTAAAGAATATCGACAAAAAAGAAAGCAGCTTAGATCCCATCAATTATCATATACTGAAAGGAGAATTACTTGCAATCCGTGCACTCATGCACTTTAATCTCCTACGCTATTTCGGATATGGAAATTGGGGCAACAGAAAAACAGAATTAGATGCAAGGCTGACAATTCCTTATGTAACCACTGTTGAAAAGAATCTTACTCCCCAATCAACAGGATCCGCAGTTATTGCCAATACTCTCAAAGACTTGAATGATGCTGCAACACTGATGAAAGACTACGACCCTGTAAGCAGTACACATCCCGACAACTATTATAGTAAGGTGGACGAAGAAGGATTCTATGAATCACGCAACTTCCATCTTAATTACTATGCCGTCCGCGCAATCACAGCACAAGTATATCAATGGATTGGAGATTATACCAATGCGCTCACCCCTGCAAAGGAGGTAATCGATGCAGTTGGGACAAGCAAGAGCGTGAGCATAGGCAACACAACGGCATTCACATTGCACTTAATGCCAGTCAGTGAAGTAACATCAACCACATCGGCATTAACCCGTGAGGCTGTCTTTGCCATTGAAACACAGAATCTATCTGATAAAACACTCACTCTCTTTAATCCAAACTATAGTACTAACCAGACTGATGTTATGTCGCTCAATGAAGGCCAGATGCAAGAGTTGTACAATAATAGCAATACGGACTACCGATTTGTTAAACTGCTCCACCATAATATGACTTCATCTCCAGCCGGATATGTTCCACAGAAATACTATTCTGGATTTGGTATTGACAACTATTTCAAGAACAAAATCAATGTCATTCGCCTTCCAGAGCTTTACTTTATTGCTGCGGAGAGTTATGCAAGAAGCGGAAATCTTGACCAGGCTCTATCACTAATGAATACTTTCCGGGAAACCCGAGGTTTATATGAACCGCTTATAGATCTCAACCAAGCACAGGTATTGGAAGAAATCGGGAAAGAATACCAACGAGAGTTCCTCAGTGAAGGCATGATGTATTTTTATTATAAACGCATTGGTGCAGAAACTGTCCCTGCCAAGTCAGGAGCGATGACAGATGCAGACTATGTTTTACCTTATCCTGATTTGGAAATCCAATCAGGGCGCATACAATAAAATGTCCTCATTATGAAGAAAATACTATTTTACATTCCTTTTGTTGCACTCATACTCAGTTGCAGCAAAGATGAAATCAATACTTATAACGAGAGTAAAGATGCCGTAAGATTTGCGGCAAATATCCAGATAAGATCTCATGAAACAGATTCTGTGAACGGATCCTATATGAGTGTTGACTCTCTGCTCGAATGCAATTTCTCATTCATAGAATATCCCGACTCTGAAAGTTTTACCTATGATATCCCATTAACTTTGATAGGAAAGATTGCCGACCACGACCGAATCGTTAAATATAAAGTGGAGTCAAAAAGCAATGCTGCTGACTATGAAATCAAGGAGGCGCTCATTCCTGCCAAGAAATATACAGGACATATTCGTGTGATTCTGAAAAATACGACAGAGCTGAATGATACAACCTATCAATTATTCATCCAGCTTCTCTCTTCAGCAGACTTAAAGGTTGGGCCTTCAAATTACAGCAAAGCCAAACTAACATGGAATAATCAGATTCCATATCCTCCTCACAACAACCTGCGTCGTTCCTATAACATGCTAGTGTATTCAACCTTGAACTTCGTTTCTACAAGTGCGGCAATTGTAAGTCCTAATGCCCTGCGTGCCATTGTTGCAGCCACCGGTTGGAATGATTGGGACAACACGGATATCCATGGCAATCGTGCCAATGGCCCAGCCTATGGATATTACAAATATCTTCCACAATATCGGTGGATTTATACAGGTAATTCCTATAAAGGTTATGCGGCCAAATTGGGAGATTACCTGATGAAATACAAGAAAGAACATGGCTCTCCATTGCTCCACGATGCAGGTTCTTATAAGGGACAACCCATACAAGCTCGTACCTATTAATCAATTATGAATGAAAATAACAACTGAATATGAAAAAGACAAAATATCTCTGGATTGCCTGCTTCGTGGCCTTGGGCATAAGCTCGTGCATCAACGATGACAGCGCATTGGCAACAGATGAAATTCAAGCTATCAATATCACATCTTCTGATGTCAGAGACACCCTGTATGTAGGCTATTTAGACCAACTTTCCATCATCCCGACAGTAACAAGAGGAACATCAGCTGATACTGATGGCCTTGTCTATCAATGGGAGATCGGAGACGAACCGGGCAGTAAGCCTGAGAACTATATTATAATAGGTAAAGAGGTGAGCCTCCAAACAATCATCAAAAATGAGATTTCCACCTCTCCTTACCTATTGAGACTTACCGTTACAGATACCAAAAACGACAATCTGAAAGCATCGAAAATCTGGGAAGTCTATGTACAAAGCACATTTATCGACGGTATTGCCGTGGCTTCCACTTTAGATGACAGAACCTCAGACTTTTCGTTAATCATGAACAAAGACATTACTGTTAATTATAATAAGGAAGACAAAATATATCACAACATACTCAAATCAGCTACAGGCTCGGCATGTGATCGTTTGCTTTCTCAGCTCACATTCAGTGTATTCTCGGGAACATTTACATCTACAAGCACCGAAAACGAGATCTGGGCTGTAACTGGCGACGGTGCCTTATATCGCTATAACACCAAGGATTTTTCTCTTGACGGAACTTCATTAGAGGGCGACGCCATTCTCACTTATACAGGTGGTAATCCCAAGTTCTCCCACACATTCGTCGGACACTCAACTTTATTCGCTGTCAGCGATAAAGCCACTTATTCGCTATTGCCCGGAAGCGCCAACACTTTTGGATGGCATGACGCTACAACCAGTCAATATAAAATAAACAATAATGTGGTTATTGCCAGTCCGACAGGAGATAACTATAATGTGTTCTGGCTTGATTCAAATACGGGACACATCGTTGCGCTTAATTACTCTATGGGCACAACGATTGCATATGATGACGCCTTAGCTGCCAAGGAGAATGTTTTTGATCCGAAAGATTTGAGTAATTACACTGCTATCGCTGGTGGTTTTTCAGAAGATGGGAAATCCCCGGATTTCTTACTGAAGAATAAAACAACCGGCGAGTATTCTATCTATACACTTACATCCTATCAACAGGCTGTATGGAATAATGATTGGACCGAAATAATTATCCCCGAACAGATTCCTTCAGCAGAGCGTAGAATAGATATTCCACACGCAGGGAAAACTTTGCTCGACAAGGCTGTATCCGTTTTCTTTGCTCAAAACCAAGCCATTTTATATATAGCTACCGAAGATGGAGTTTATGGAATCAACTTTGCTACAGACACTCCCGAAATCTATGCAACTCCCAAATACACGCCAGCTCATGGAGAAAAAATCACAAAGGCCAAGCTCTTTGTTCAGGGCGCCTATAGTTGCTATACTACATCTTGGCCTGAGCGTGATGAACTTCCATATAACTCTAATGCCATCGTCATAGCGACACAAAGCGAAACCTACAATGGAAAGATCGTGGTTATCCCAATGAAACAAATTGGTACAGGAAACTTAGACTCCTCGAAAGCTAAAGTATATGATGGCTTTGGAAAGATTCTTGATTTCTGTGCTACGGGATACTAATAGCATTAATCTTATACTACATTCATATAATTGTCAATAAGATAAATCCACCAAAAGCGACGAATCCGTTTTGAATAAAACTTGATAAATTGGCAAGAAACAAAAAACAAAATAATAAGTAAGTAATGAATAGACATTTTTTAGCTGGTACTGCTACTCTCTTGGCAATGCTTTTCTGCGTCCCCACCGAAACGAATGCAATTAATGTGCCTTTTTGGAAGAAAAAAAAGAAAGCTGAGACAACGGAAGCTAAGAAGTCAGATTACGACAAGTTGTTCACCAAAAAGCACGAGACTGCCGAAGGGCTCTTTACTCTTCATCGGATAGAGGGTAAACTCTATTTCGAAATGCCTATCAAGTTAATGGGACACGACATGCTTATTGGTTCTACCGTCACCAATATTTCTGACAACGGAAACGCTATTGTCGGATCTAAACCACAAGCTCCGTTACATGTACAGTTTACCATGGACAAGACACATGTACAGCTACGCTTAGTCAATTATGACTACATCGCCACGGAATCGGCAATTGATCAAGCACTGAAAAAGAACAATATTGGCATGATATTGGAAAACAAGAAAATCGAGGCATGGAATAAAGATTCCACTGCTGTAGTTTTTGACATGACTTCTTTCTTCGTCAGTGATAATAAGAAAATGTCCCCATTCGACAATAACTCCCAATATACATCTAAATACAAACGGACCGAAAGTTACAAGGAAAACCTCTCATACCTTGCACAAATAAAAGCTTTCACGGATAATGTGATGATTAAGAGCATTCTCTCTTATACCTTCACTCTCACCACTGGTCAAGGAAAAGAAATAGCCAAGGATCAGCCTTTTACTGCGGAAATGACCCGGTCAATTATGTTGCTCAAGGAGAAACCTTATCGTCCGCGCATGGCTGACTACCGTATCAACTATTTCTATACCCGAAGGGACCAACTTGGACCGTCTTCAGCAACGACATTGCCAGTCTACTATACCAATCGTTGGGATTTGCAACCTAAAGATACAATTGCGTGGCAACACGGAGAACTCGTAGAAGTCAACAAACCGATCGTTTTCTATATAGACAACACCTTCCCTGGACAATGGCGCCCTTATATCAAGCAGGCAGTCAATATGTGGAGTGAAGTTTTCGAACAGGAATGCCGTTTGAAAGGCGCTATCGTTGCAAAAGACTTTCCCACGAAAGAAGAAGACCCAGATTTCGATCCGGATAATATCAAGTACAACTGTGTTCGCTATGCACCTATCAATGTTCAGAATGCAATGGGACCGTCATGGGTTGACCCCCGAAGTGGCGAGATTCTCATGGCGTCCGTATATGTTTATCATGATTTTATTAAGCTCATCAGCAATTGGTTATTTGTGCAGACTGCCGCAGCTGATCCCCTGGTCCGAACGACCAACATCCCTGAAACCGTTTTGGGCGATGCCATCCGCTATGTCATCGGACATGAGGTAGGACACTGCTTGGGACTCATGCATAATTGGGGAGCCTCTCATAATTTCCCTGTAGAAAAGCTTCGTGATCCGGAATTCACCCAGAAATATGGAACTACGCCCAGCATCATGGACTATGCGCGCTTCAATTATATCGCCCAACCAGGCGATAAAGAGCGTGGCGTAAAACTAACTCCGCCCCGTTTTGGCGTTTACGATCATTTCTCGATAAAATGGGGATATATGCCTATATTTGGAAAAACGGATAAAGAAGAGGCAGAATACATGTCCCAATGGATCACCGATTCCTTGAAAGCAAATCCTTGGTATCGCTATGGCAAACAACAGTTCAGCCCCCCATTCACAGATCCTCGCAATCAAATGGAAGATTTGGGGGATGATGCTGTAGCCGCTACAAAATATGGCATCAAAAATCTGAAATATATTGTTGCCCACATGGACGAATGGCTCAGTAAGGAAGATATCACAATGGAAAAGCGAAACGAATTGCTTTCTGCCATTGTCAATCAAGTAGGGCTCTATACCATCCATGTCGCAAGCAATGTCAGTGGCTATTATGCAAATGAAGTAAAAGAAGGAGACGGGCAACAGCGTTTCATTCCATTGAATAAATCCAAACAGAAGGAAGCCTTAAGCTATCTCTTCACCATATACAATGACCTAAATTGGTTAGATAATAAGACCTTGCTTCGCAAGCTTACGCTATCGGGATCTCCTGAGGCAACCATCCGCCCCTATATTGCCAATCAGATTATTACTGCCCCTCTCATCATTACAATAACAAGTGATCTCGACAAAAATACCCTGCAATACGATGAGGCTATGAATATGGTATATCATTTTGTATGGGGCCCAACCATCAAGGGACAATCCCTGAATGAAGGGCAGATTGAATTGGAAAAAACATTCCTATACAACATGATGACTAACAGCGGCTTCAAAGTTCCCCAATCTGACAAATCCGTTGCTGCTCTCAACATCGATAACGATCCCATCTCCGGATTTGGATTCGGTAACCGCGATATGTTCGCCAAATCCGTACGGCTTACCCAGGCCGACCTCTACCCATATGTTCTTAAGGCTCAAGCTTTGATGAAATCACGCTTGGCTTCTTCTAAAGGTAAGACACATGCACATTACGCATTCCTTCTGAAGGTTTTAGAACAAAATATAAAATAAAGCGGAGGAACAGGAGATGAAAAAAATCATTTACATACTCATCGTATTATCGACATTCAGCTTCAATGCCTATAGTGCAAAGAAAGAAAAGAAAAAAACTACGAAAATAGAAAAAGTAAAGGCTGACCGCACATATCCCAAGCTCTTTAAAGATGCATCAAAATTAACATCAGCCAAATCATTCGATCTGTCTCTGTATCTCTACAACGATAAAATCTATTTGGAGATTCCCCGTCGTAACTTCGGCCGTGAGTTTCTGCTAACGACAAGCATCACTCAAGCTACGGACCTTGCGCTTTACGGAATCATGGCCAATCAGCCGAAATGTATTATCATCGATCGGCAGGACTCATTGGTTTATTTCAAGAAACCACATGCCATTTATGCTGTCAATCAGGAAGATACTGCCAGGGCGAAAGCGATGGATCTGTCTAAAATGGACGCTATCTGTAATTCTTTCCGTATTGCAGCATATAATGTAGACAGTTCGCGCGTCGTCATCGATCTTACCAATTATCTGAAGACGAACAATACGGATCTTTTCAACCTCAAAGGCAAAGCCTATGAAGAGGGGATAACAATTCAGTCATCTACCCCCAAGGGAGAAGAGTTCATTGAAGGCATCAATGCCTATCAGAACTGCGTCTGTGTCAACAAATCGATATCGCTTGAACTTGCTCTTGGAAGCATGATTGGTATTTTGGCCAACAAGCCTGTTACCTCATTGTCCATTCAGATGATGATCAGCGTCCTACCAGAAAGGCTATTGATGATGCAGACCAAAGAGGCAGACCCACATATCGGGAGCGGATTCGTAAAATATACAGACTATCGCAAACTGACTGACACGAAACAGGGATACTATGCCACACGCCGCAGGTTTTATCCAGGAAACAAGATTGTTTTCCATGTAGATACGCTCATCAGTGATTCTTGGCGTAAGTCCATAGACGAGGCCGCCGAGCGTTGGAACGATGAATTTGAAAAACTAAACTTAGGGCGCCCACTGACATTACAGCCTTTTTCGAAAGATTCGACCTTTAGTTCCAACGACCCGATGGTCAACACGATTCTTTTCGCAAACAACTTGAGTCGATATGTAACATCACGCAACATCACGGATCCAAGGACCGGTGAAATCTTCAGTACGAAAATTTCCGTACCCCGAGACTTGGCCGCCAATGTTAGGAGAAATGGCATCAGCCTGATGGCCGAAGTTGACGACCGATACAGAACTTATTATCTACCGGACGATTTACTCTGTGAGATCCTGAAAGCATACATGCTGAAAGCCTTTGGAATCAGCTTAGGCCTTACGCGGAACTTAGCAGGTTCACATGCTTATTCCCCACAGCAATTGCGCTCTCCTGAATTTACTCAACAGAACGGGATTACCGCATCGGTGATGGATAACATTATTTATAATTATGTTGCAATGCCGGGAGATAAAGAAAGGGGAGTAGTCCTCACACTGAATAAGCCGGGGAAAGCTGATGCCTTCGTCCTTCGCTACCTTTATGGAAACGATTCACGAAGAGGTATGGAACAGCTAATTGCCCTGCATGCCAACGATCCCGAATATCTTTACGGAAAACCTAACATGCGTTACAGCATGGATCCACGCAGTTTATCCAATGATCTGGGAAATGATCCTATCGAAGCAACGAAATCAAAAATCCATCACCTGAAGTATTTAGTACAGCATGCTCCATCTTGGTTTAATATGAGTGAACTGCCACCGTCGTTTGAGCTGTTCCCCGAAATGTCTATACTGGAACTCGCCAATTCTATTTATACGCTGATGTATCACATCGGTGGTGTCTATCAGAACGAGCCTGTGAAAGGCAGAAACAATTCCCTCACGGTATCCGTACCTAAAACACTCCAACGCCAATGCACCGATGCCTTGTTTGAAATTTTAGGAGACATCACTTGGTATGATTCCAACCCCGAGTTCGCAAGAATGGGAGGCGCCAACAGCAATGTCAACTATTTCTATCAGGTACAAGGATACATCATCCGGAGCATCTTCCCGCGGCTGAAGTTCATGGATCTGAGTATCGACCATTCCGATGACCCTTACACACAAAAAGATTTCTTGACGGATATCGAGCGCCATGTCTTCAACGCCGTCAGGTTGAATAAGACGCCGCAGCACACAGACATTATCAAAATGGGAATATATGTGGGCAATTTAATTGGATATTCCCCCACCATGACAGCCATAGCTAAAAACAAGCAGGGAGAGGCGAAGGCACTCATCGGCGAGGATGTTATGTCTGTATCCGGAGTAGGGCCTACGACCAATATCCACTTCTTCCATCAGACAGATTTAGAACCCATTCTCTATGAAAAACTGATCGATGCGCATGCTTTGCTGCTCAAGGCGAAAAGTCTTTGCGGGAATCCTAACGATGCGGCAAAGATCCAATACCTTCTTTTAACCGTCAATAGAGTATTAAAGAAATGATAGATTGTGCCCCCTGCTACGGCAGCGGCAAGGGATATACGGTAAGATACTAAAGTGAACGAAGACCTCTCCGCCTAGGTTACTGTCTCTCCACCAGCAGTACCACGAGGTGTTGCTTGAGGTCTTCCTTCTGCGGCACGTTGAGCTTCCTGCGGATGTGGTTGCGCGTTACATCGATGTTGTTCTCTGTTTTGTCGAGCAGTAGGCTGATTTCGCTCCGCTTCTTCCCAGCGAGGATGAGGCGGCACACATCCGTTTCCGATTTCGTGAGACAGGGGAAGATCTGGGCGAGGTCGCAGTCATCCATCAAGTGTTTTTTCAGATGCAGGCGCACGGCGTTGACGAGGTTGCGTTGCGATTTCGGCTTGAGCATGGAAAACAGGCGGTCGGTGTCCTCGGGCGACGGGTGGTCGTTGCTGCTCATGCGCAGATAGGCCTCTATCTCCCGTTTGTTCAGCCTGACGGCGTGCATCAATGCCGTCTCACGGTGGTGCAGGTCGGTATTCTCCTTCGACACGCTCATCACATTGTGCTGTAACAGTTCGCCCAGTACACAGAGGAAAAACTGCACGAAGAGGAAGAAGCCAAACAGCTGCCAAAGCGCGGGCTCGTGAAGATAAGAGGCTACACAACCGTAGCTGGTCACGCTGATGAAGGAGACGATGAAGGGGGTGAACCGGACAAAGCTCATCACAAGGAAGAAGATCGCCAGCAGCGATGTTATCTGATTGATAAGGATGAGTTGCAGAAAATGGTCGGGCCGCACCGTGGCGAAATAAAAGAAACGCACGGCGATGGTGCACTGTGCCACGAGCGCCACGAGCGAGAAAGCCTTGGAAAGCGTCAGCCGCCGCGTAAGATAGAGCGACAACGAAAAGAGACACGTCGCCAGATGGATGCCGCTCATCGACCGTGGCAACGCTTCCTGCGAACCTCCAAGCCCCATGAACTGCAAGGAGATGACGGTAACAACGAGTACGGAGTGGAGCAAATATACAATGACGCGGTGCCGCCCGATGGTGTTTTCGGCGCGCGACTGCAAGAAGGCCGAAACTTTTTCAGTGAGAGAATGAATGATCATTGTTGTCGTTTTACTTTTTATAACGACTGCAAAGATATGTTTTTATTCTCTTTTCTCCAACCTTTTTATTAAGTATTTTTAAGGGGATATTAAGGTTTTTAGGGTGCGATGATACCTTTAAAATAGCCTTTTTACTAAAAATTCTCAAATTCACAACTCGCTTTTTGTTATTTTTGTATGGTCTTTTGCTGTTCTCGCAGAAATATTCCTTGCAGAATAGCCTGGAAGAGAACCGTCTCCTGCATGCGAAACTCAACCGGCAGGAATGTGAAATAAGAACATAGAAATATTTTTAATTCATAATGAGCGAAAAGAGTTATTCATAAAGAAAATGAGATTATGGCAAATGAAAAACAACAGGCATCATTCAGAGAATCAGGCTCAGCACCTACCTCTTCGTCCTGATACTGGTGGTACGGCAGGGATAGAAAACAGCTCAAGCAGAGCAGTCGTTGCTACTACCTGCGGGATATACTTTAGGGGGAGGAAGGACAAGAAACCTGTTATGTCTATGAAGCTGTAAAACTGAATATATATCGGAAATGAAAAATTTTATCACACTGCTGTTTGTCATTACACTCTCCGCAGGAGAAATGTATGCCGCCACTCCGGCAGACTCCATCCGCAAAGAGATGAAGCACCTCAAAGGAGAAAAACTTTTGCAGGCCTACCATAATCTTTGCCGGTTGGCAGCTGCCGAAGATAATATGGGCTATGAATTACGCTGCATCCGTGAATATCTTGCCGAATCCTTACGCCAAAAAGACAAGGAGGCGGAAGCCCAGGCGCGCGTCACCCAGCTGTATTGCTATTACAACTACGAGATGACCGACAGCATTAGCTACTATTTGCCCGAAGTCCTCAGTGCTATGAAAAAGAACGGCACATGGGATTATTACTACAATGCGTGGAACGTGCTCATTGAGAGTTATCTCTACGAAGACAAGGTGCAGACCGCATTGCTGGAAGCGCAAAAGATGTATGCCGATGCGCGAAAAAGAAAGAGCAACTATGGATTAGGCACTTCCACCTACGGCATGGCATGCATCTATCAGACGATGGGGCGTTTCCGCGAAGCCGAGAAAACCATCGAGGAGAGCATCACCGCCCTTTCCAAGGCCGATGAAATCTCTCAATTGCTCTCTGCCTATAATGTCTTGGGCGAAACGCTCGACGGACTGCGGAAATATGAAAAGCTAAGGGCGAAATGCGCAGAATGGAAAGCGGTCATCGACAAATACAAGAAGGAAGCCCTACAGAAAGGCTACACCCCCTCGCTCAACGGGCGTTACCTCTACTGCACGCTGGCCACTGCCGTCGCTGAACTGGAAACGGGGCATTACGACCGCGCCAAGGATTTGCTGCAGCTCGCCGATAAATATGCCGAAGGGCGTAAAGCCGTCGCCCGATTCAAGCTTCTGCAAGTGAAAGCCCGCTACTATGTAGCCACAAAACAGTACGACCGGGCGATTGCCTGCAACAACGAGAACATGGACATCATGACTGCCGCCGGCGACTCCGTCAGCTTGCTCACCGTGCAAATGCAGCAAGCCGACCTCTACACGCAAGCCGGGCGATACAAGGAAGCCGCAGAATTGTACAGCCTCGTCATCCCACATAAAGACAAACTGCGCAACACCGAGCTTGCCAAGCAGCTCGACGAACTGCGCACCATCTTTGAGGTTGACAAGCTCACACTACGGAACGAGGTCATCACAACACGGCTCTATCTCTCACTCATCATCGTGGTATTGCTGCTTGCCACCGTCGTACTTTACATCATCTACACCCGCCGCTTGCGCCGCAAAAACAGGGCTTTGTACGACTCCATTCTATTATACCGCAAGGCAGAAAGCGACATCGAGACCACCGCAAGGCTCGTTCCCGAGGAAGAACTCGACCGTGAGGGGAAAATCTATCGCCGGTTGTGCGAGCTGATGCAGAAAGAGAAAATCTATAAAGAAACGGAGTTAAACCGCGATATTCTCTCAAAGCGGATTGGAACAAATGCCGTCTATATCACCAATGCCGTGCGCAAGTATGCCGATGGAGCCACGGTCAACGAATTTATCAACGGCTACCGGCTGCGGCACGCGGCTTCGCTGCTCACCAACAATCCCGACTTGAACATCAATGAGGTGGAATATAGGTCAGGATTCAATTCCCGGGCCACATTTAACCGTTGTTTCCGGACTTTCTTCGGGATGTCGCCTTCAGAATACAAAGCTGTTTCCAAAGAAAAAAAGAAAACGCAAAAGGGCTCATCCGAAGAGAGGGCATAGGTGTTCCGGACATTTATAAATCGTCAATTCTTAGTGAATTACAAATATGATACAAGTTTTTGCAAATATGAAACGCCCTGTTGGGCTTCGTAGAATAATTTTGCAACAGAATCAACAAACAGCAAAGATGAAAAAGAACTGTTGGGTATATATCTTAAGAAATGAAACCGGAGAAATCATCATCGGCTTTTCAGTCGATATGGATGAAAAGTTCACCGAAATCGCCACGCGAAAGGAAAAGCTGTATTATCTCCGTCCGTTTGAAAAACCGTTCGACGGCTTGGCACACAAACATCTTTTGGATTCTCTTTCCAAAGATACGATCAACTTTCTCGTGCAACGTAATCGGGAACAGACAGAAATCTACAAGGAAGTTTTCCTAAAAACGCTGTAACTATACCCCCGATAACCAAAAGAATATTTATTTTCAATCTTAATTTAATAATGATAAAAATTGGAGAATTTGGAAAGATTTGGAGGATTTATTCGCCTGACGGCTCATCAACTCGTCTCGGCGAAGCCGACTGTAGGAGTGTGCCTCACGGCACAGAAATCTTACAAATCTGGACAAATAGAACAAATAGAACAAATAGATAATGATAAAAAATATTTGGAAGATTTGGAAAGATTTGTGGAATTTCTCGGCGAAGCCGACTGTAGGAGTGTGCCTCACAATAGTCATCCGAACCCCACGCTAACGGGCGGGCCGCCCGATAATACGCAACTATATGTATAATAAGATGAAAAACGACAAACGACGGCAGCCTTGCCGAGGTTCGGAAAACGCCAAGGCAAACGACGGCAGCCTTGCCGAGGTTCGGAAAACGCCAAGGCAAACGCCGACAGCCTTGCCGAGGTTCGGCAAACGTCAAGACAAACGCCGACAGCCTTGCCGGAGTTCGGCAAACGTCAAGACATAACGGATGTTAAATGCCGGGGTTCGGAAAATGTCAAGGCATAACGGATGTTAAATGCCGAGGTTCGGCAAACGTCAAGGCAAACGACGGCAGACTTTCCGAAGCTCGGCAAACGCCCCGGCAAACGAGGAGACAAAAAACAAGAAATCATTTTTAATCATTTAATCAAAAAAAAAGAATTTATTATGGCAAACGAAAGCAAAGTGGCTCAGGTTGGCACCATTGACTTGCACAGCCTGACCAACGACGCTCACTTCATCTATATGAAGGACGTGGAGAATGTGATAGAAGAAGACGAGGGGGCAAAAACCGTGGCGAGAATACAAACCGCCGTGAAAGCCCTCAAGGAAGCCGTGAAGGAGGAAGACGAACGCCTCATCCTCTCCAAGAAAAGTCAATACACCGAACAGATTGCCGCCAAGGACCGCGAGCGCGACTCCATTTTCCGAGGCTACCGTACCGCCGTGAAGGGAATGCTGCGCATGCCCGTGGCAGAAATGGCCAAGGCGGCTGCCGACCTATGGCAGCACCTGAAGGACTACAACATCGACCCCGATATGCAGCTCGAGCGCGAAACCTCGCGGATGATGAACCTCGTGGCCGACCTCGACTACAAGTTGGCCCCACAGGTGCAGCTGCTTGGTCTGAAACCCTACGTCGACGCCCTCAGGGCAGCCAACGACACGGTGGAAGAACTGCTCGCCACCCGCACCGACGATCGCTCGCAGCAGATAGCCGGCGCGCTGCGCAAGGCACGCTTGGCAAGCGACGAGGCCTATCTGGACACCGTGCGCCTGATCAACGCCATGGCCGTGGTGGGCACCGAGAAGAGCCTCACGCCGCTCATCAACTACCTCAACGCCAACATCAAGCGCTACAAGGAGCAGGTGATGACGCGCGGCAAGAAAAAGGACGACGACCGACCCGAGAAGTACGGTGGCGACAACACGACGACCGCCCGCACGGCCGACACGCTTACGGCAGCGGACGAGAATTCATAAAACAAAACTTTTACCAAAATAATAAGCAAAATGAAAACAAAAAATTTAATCGAGAGGCTCAGCCTCTTCTTGCTTGCCCTCGTGCTGACGATGCCGACGTGGGCGCAGGGCGGCTCCGGAAACGAGAGCGAGACCATTACGATTGCCTCGAAAGAAGACTGGAAAACGTTTTGCAATCGGGTGAACAGCGGACAGACCACCCTCAACGCCAAGCTGACAAAGGACGTGGACCTCGGCGAGGAGATCGTGATGGTGGGCAAATATGAAAAAATGTATTCCGGCACGTTCGACGGACAGGGACATACGCTGAAGTTCAACTGGAATCGCAGCGACAAGGGCAACCTCGCCCCCTTCTGGTGTGTGAAGGACGCCACCATCCGCAACCTGCGCACCCAAGGGAAGATCACGACGAAGGGTTTCGGCTTGTCCGGATTGATTCGTGAGGCCAATGGCACCACCACCATCACGGGCTGCGCCAGCGACGTGGAGATCACGGGGGGCCGTTTGGGGGAGGCATCCCAAGCGGCGGGCATGGTTCTCGTTGTAGCCAGAGGTGCCTCGGTTCAAATCACCGACTGCCTCGTCAAAGGCAGCATCACCGACAATGCGTGGGAAAGCCAGAGAGGAATGGCCGGCTTTGTCTATTGGGCTGAGGGCAGCTGCACCATGACCCGCTGCCTCTACGTCGGCAAGAACAACTCCACCGGCGATCCCAACAGCAACACCTTCGCCAAGGGCAACGGCACCGGCACCACCCTCACCGACTGCTACTACCTCAACGCCTGCGGCGAAGCACAGGGCACGCAGGTGAGCGAAGCGCAGGTGAAGTACGGCGCTTTGGCCTACAAGCTGCAAGCCGGCCGCACCGACAACATCTGGGGGCAGTCGATCCTCACCGACAACGAGCCGCTGCCCACGGCCCTCGCAAGCAAGCACGTGTACAAGGTAGACTTCACCTACAACGGCAACACGGTTTCGCGCTACACCAACTACAACGGCAACATCGTCGGCGGTATGCCCACGGCCAAGGAGCTGGTGGGCGCTGACTTCGACGAAACGAAAACCTACACGATGATCTTCGACGGCGGCTTCGAGGTCTTCACGCTCGTAACGGCCGACATAACCGTGCCCGTGCAGATCACCGCCCATGTCAACGATGTCGCCATCTCGACGGCCGCTGACTGGAAAGCGTTCTGCCAGCGCGTGAACGGCGGAGAGCACAACCTCAACGGCAGACTGACGCAGGACATCGACCTCGGCACCGAGATCGTGCAGGTGGGCAGATATTTACATCCGTATGTCGGCACGTTCGACGGACAGAACCACACGCTCACGATCAACTGGCAGGGCGAAGCGGGAGCTACTCCCTTCCTTAACGTGGAGAATGGCGCCGTCATCAAGAACCTGCGCATAAAAGGAAAAATCACGGTGGATGAAAGCAATACGGCCGGATTGGCTTATGCAGTCTATGGCAACGTTACCATTTCCAACTGCATCACCGACGTCGACATCACGGGAGGCCACAGCGGAGAGCCGTCCAACGCGGGGGGCCTGATTAGCGGCGTAGGCAGTGCCCACCTCACCATTACCGACTGCGTGGTCATGGGCAGCATCACCGACCGGTCGGAGGAAAGCGTGCGACAATTGGCCGGCTTCATCTATACCGATTGGGCCGACTGCACGATGACCAACTGCCTCTACCTCGGCACGAACAACGCCTCCGACAACGGAAAATGCCACACCTTCTTACGCAAGGGCGGCACCTTCGAAAACTGCTACTACCTCAACGCCAGCGGCACGCTGCAGGGCGAGCAGGTAACGGCCGAGCAGCTCAAGAGCGGCGAGGTGGCCTACAAGCTGCAAGCCGGTCGCACCGACCAAGTGTGGGGACAGACGCTCGGCACCGACACCGTTCCACTGCTCACCAACGACGCCACAAAACAGGTGTACGGGGTGAAGTTCACCTACAACGGCAATGAGATGGCCTCGCGCTACGCCAACAACGCCCAGCCCGTCTTCGGCGGTCTGCCCACGGCCAAGGACATCCTCGGCACGGGCTATAACCCGCAGAACACGTACACGATGATCTTCGACGGCGGCAACTTCACCGCCGAAACGCTCGTAACGGAAGACAAGACCGTGCCCGTGAGCATGACCGTGGGCGGCACCTTCGAAATCGCCACCAAGGACGACTGGAAAGTGTTCTGCGCCCTCGTGGCCGGCGGACAGACCGGCATCAACGCCAAGATGACCGCCGATGTCGACCTCGGCACGGACATCGCGATGGTGGGAACTACCAATAACCTTTATGGCGGCACGTTCGACGGGCAGAACCACACGCTCACCGTCAACTGGGATGCCGGCTCGGCCAACGACGTCGCCCCCTTCAGAAGAGTGAGCGGCGCCACGATCAAAAACCTGCGCACCGAAGGAGCCATCCGGTCGGACAGCTACTATCTGGGCGGACTGATTGACGAAGCGATCGGCGAAAACACCGTCACGGGCTGCGTGAGCAATGTGAACCTTACGACCAGCTATGACTATTCCTCATGCGACGCGGCGGGCCTGATTTGCTATATATACACCACTGGCCGCGTTACCATCAGCGACTGCCTCGTCAAGGGCTCGATCAACGCCACCGGCAAGAAAGGCAGGAGAGGCATGGGCGGATTTGTATATGTTCAGAACGGCACCCTCGTGATGAACAACTGCCTCTACGCCGGCACGAACAACGCCAGCGGAGGCTACACCTTTGCCTCGGACTCTGACGACGAGGCCACCACCACCCTCAACAACTGCTACTACCTCAACACCTGCGGCAAGGCACAAGGCACGAAGATAACCGCCGAGCAGCTCAAGAGCGGCGAGGTGACAAAGAAGTTGCAGGCCGACCGCACCGACAAGTGCTACTGGGCACAGCAGTTGGGTGAAATGCCCGACTTCTACAACGCAGCCGACAAGAGCAAGGCGAACTACGTGTACTACGACGCGGCAAAGAAAGGCTGGGTGTGCGACGACTTCCGCCTCACCGACGGACAGTCTCTGCCCATCGGGCTCGACTTCACCGCCACGAAGGCTACCTACGACCGCACCCTCGCCGCCGGCAAGGCCACGCTCTGCCTGCCCTACGAGCTGCCCGTGCAGGGCTTCAGGGCCTACACCCTTGCCGACAGACAGGAAAGCCGCACCGCGGTGCACTTCAAGGAGGTGAACGGCACGCTCGGGGCCTACAGGCCCTACCTGCTCGTGGCCGACGCCCCCGCACGGCTCGACGGCGAGAACCTGCAGGTGAAGGCCGACCGTAGCAGCATCGTCCTCTATTCCGGCGAATACGCCTTCAGTGGTGCGGTGCAAGAGGTGGTGAACAGGTGGCTAGCTTCCGATCACGCCTACATCCTGCAGGACGATGGTATGTTCCACAAGGTAACGACGGAGTATCCCGAAGCCACCGTTCCTGCTTATCGCGCCTATATCACTTGTCCGAAGACGTTAGGCGCCAAGCAGCTCTCTGTTGTCCTCGACGGCGAGACCACCGGCATCGGCGACGTGACGAACGAGGCGACCGACGGAAAGAACGGTCCGGTATATGACCTGCAAGGCCGCCGCGTGGCCGACCGCTTAGACGACGCACGCCACCAGCTGCCCGCAGGCATCTACATCGTAGGAGGACGGAAGGTCATCGTGAAATAATGTCTCTCTTCTTATCGGGGAGAGCGTCCACCAAGAAGCGACGCGCTCCCCGATAGCACATAACTAATAAATTATAAACAAAAAATATGAAAAAGTATATTAAACCGACCATGAAGGCCAAGCCTCTTGAAATGGAAAACTGCATCCTCGCCGGCTCCACCAGCGTGGGCATCGGCGAGGGTCCCGCAACGGGACCAGCACTGTCGAAAGGTAATAACTTCTTTGGCGACGACGACGAGGAGGAAGTAAGCGAGAGCAACCGCGGCTATGCTCCGTATTCGGTATGGGGCGAGTAACGTTCCCGCCCGCTTTCATCGGGGGCGCGTCCGCCAATCAGGGCGCGCGCCCCGATAAACCATCATTTGACAAGCAAAATGAGGACAACCACAAGAGAATAAAAAACATGATGATGAATATATTTACTTCAACCAATTATTAACATATTAAATTATCAAATGATTAAATTAAAATGAAACAGAAACTTCTTTTTTTATTGGCGCTGGCCTTCGTCAGCATCAGCGCCATGGGGCAAGTTACGTTCACAGCCATCGGCGGCTCCGATTTCGACGCTGACGAAGGCTCCAAGCTGGCGTTTGACGGAAACATCAACACCAAATGGTGCAAGAAAGGCAACGACAACGTAAACAACTGCTACTTGGTGGTGGAAGCCAATGAGGCCACCTACATCGAAGGCTTCAGCATGACCACGGGCAACGACAGCAAAACCTGCCGCGGGCGCGCTCCGAGGAACTACACCATCTTCGGAAGCAACGACAATGCCAACTGGACCGTCATTTATCACCAGCAGGACGACAACCTCATCGAGGACGAGAACTTCAAGACCTACACGGTGTATTGCAACAGCAAGGAGAAATACAAGTACTTCAAGCTCTGGATCAAGGAATCGCACAACACATGGGGCTATGACGACAGACTGTTCCAGATTTCCGAGTTCGCCCTGTTGCCGGCCGCGCAAGGGATGACCTTGGCGTCGGGCGATGCCAAGGCCATGGATGGCGAGACCGGACAGAAGTGGGAGGGCAATACCCCCCAGAACGTCGTGGTGAAAGCCAGCCAGCCATGCCTGCTGTTGGGCTACCAGTTCACTACCGGCAACGACAATTCCGAACACCACGGTCGCAATCCGAAGGACTGGAAAGTGGAAGGTTCCAATGACCAGACCAACTGGACCGTGCTGGATACCAAGACCAGCAACACGGTGATGCAGGACAAGAACTGCTATCCCTACTTCTTCGAGGTAACATCGGCGAGCGTCGGTTACCAGTACTATCGCTTCACCGTCAGCGGCGCGGCGGGCGGCACGTATTTCCAGATGGGCGAGCTGGCCCTGAAAGCCGAGGATATTCATGCGCACAACTACGTGGATGGCTACTGCACGATTTGCCATCGCCCCGACCCCGCTTACATGACGGTCAATACCGAGGGATTCTATGAGTTAGGCACAGCCGCCCAGATGAAATGGTGGAGCGCGATGGTTGCGGACGGCCATGCCAACATCAACGCCAAGCTGACCGCCGACCTCGAACTCGACAAAAACTTCGTGCTGGTGGGCACAGAAAAACATAAGTATGCCGGCACGTTCGACGGCCAGGGCCACACGCTCACCGTCAACATCGTGGGCACCGGGCAGGGCACAGCCCCCTTCCACCGCACGAATGGCGCCACCATCCGCAACCTTACCATCGCGGGCACCGTAACCGCTCCGTCCAATACGGACAATTACCACACGGCCGGCTTGGTGGGCTTCTGTGAAAACACAACCCTCCAGCGTTGCGTCGTGAAAGCCGCCATACATATTGGAAAGAGGTACGACCAGTACTCGGGCGGTTTGATAGGCCATATTTTATCGGGCAATACCACCATCGAAGACTGCGCCTTCATCGGTTCCATCAGAGGCGACGATGGCTACATTTCCAACATCGCCGGTCTCGTAGCCTGGGGCGATGACGGCACGCTGACTATCCGCAACAGCTACGTGAATGCCACCTACACCTACGTGTCGGGACTCAACGCTATCCTGTGCCGGGACAAAGGTTCGCAGAACAACCTGAGCCACGTGTATTATTCCGAGAGGTCTAAAGGCATTGATCAGGATAATAACATGAACGGCAACTTGGGCGAGCAGATCACCAACGAGCAGGTGAAGAACGGCTTTTTGGCCTATCACTTGCAGGCCGGCCGCACCGACCAAGTCTGGGGACAGACGATCGGAACGGACGATGAGCCACTGTTCACCAGTGACGCCGCGAAGCACGTGTATCAGGTAACCTTCGCCTACAACGACAAGAAGGCCTTCCGCTACGCCAACTACGGCAATCCCATCGCCGGCGGCCTGCCCATAGCACGAGACATCCTCGGCGCAAGCTACAACCCCTACAATTCTTATACGCTCACCTTTGCCGATGGCTTCGACGCTACGACCACCGTAACGGCAGACCGCACGGTGAAGGTGCAAATGGCCATCGTCGAGAATGGCTATTTCGCCGTCTCCTCGAAGGCCGACTGGAAGGAGCTCTGCGACTTGGTGAACGGCGGCGAGACCGGCCTCAACGCCAAGCTGACAAAGGACGTAGACCTCGGCACGGACATCGTGATGCTGGGAACAGTCCACCAGCAATATTCCGGCACGTTCGACGGACAGGACCATACGCTGAAGTTCAACTGGAATGCGGGCGAAGATAACCAAATCGCCCCCTTCCAGCGTGTGGAGAACGCCACGATCCAAAACCTGCGCACCAAAGGGAGGATCATGACGGGCGGTGACTATTTGTCCGGATTGGTTATGGAGGCCAATGGCACCACTACCATCTCCCGTTGCGTCACCGACGTGGACATTACGGGAGGCCACCATTCCATTCCACCCTATATAGCGGGCATGGTTACAAATGTAGAGAATGGTGCCTCGGTTATCATCACCGACTGCCTCGTCAAAGGCAGCATCACCGACGCCTCGTGGTTTGCGGGTAAAAGAATCAGCGGGTTTGTAGGTGGCTACAAGGGCACCCGCACGATAACCAACTGCCTCTACTTAGGCACGAGCAAGTACGGAGAGTACTACACCTTCACCTTCGACAACAACGCCACCCTCAACAACTGCTACTACCTCAACGCCTGCGGCAAGCCACAGGGCACGCAGATCACCGAGGCGCAGCTGAAGAACGGCGAGGTGGCCCGTCTGCTGCAGGCCGGCCGCAGCGACCAGTTCTGGCCACAGCTGCTCGGCAGCATCACGGGCATCAACGACGTGACGGTCGACAGGGTAGGCGCAAGGAGCACGGCGGTGTATGACCTGCAAGGGCGCCGCGTGGCCGACCGCTTAGACGACGCCACACGCAACTCGTTGCCCGCCGGCATCTACATCGTGGGCGGCCGCAAGATGGTCGTGAAGTAACGCCTTCCATCGGGGGCGCGCCCGCCAACCGTGGCGCGCTCCCCGATAACCCCGCAACCCTATATATATAATAAGGTGGAAACGACAACCGACAGCAGCCTTTCCCGAGTGCAAGAAGACGTCCCGTCAAATGGCGGCAGCCTTTCCGAGATGCAAGAAGAGGCCCCGTCAAATGGCGGCAGCCTTTCCGGCCTCTCAAAAAACATTCCTACAAACGCCGACAGCCTTGCCGGAGTTCGGGAAGCTTCAAGACATAACGGATGTTAAATGCCGGGGTTCGGCAAACGTTAAGGTATAACGGATATTAAATGCCGGGGTTCGGCAAACGCTAAGGTATAACGGATGTTAAATGCCGAGGTTCGGCAAACGTCAAGACATAATAGATGTTAAATGCCGAAGCCCGGCAAACGTCCCGGCAAACGACGGCAACCGTTCTCACATTAAAAATTTCAAACTTTAAACATCAAACATCAAATTTCAAACTTCACATTTCAAACTTCAAACTCTAAAGCCTATGGTTTAATTTCAAATTTCAAATTCAATCTTAATGATTCATTTCAAATTCAATGATTCATTTCAAACTTCAAATTTCAAATTTTAATTTTAATTCAACATGAAACATTCAATTACAGTTCAGAGGCTTTGCCTCATTCTCTTCACCCTGCTGCTGACGGCGCCGGCGTGGAGCAAAGTATACACAACTACAGCTCGCAACCGAAACCAAGGCGAAGCGGAAGGCACACGCACATTTGATAATGGCATTCTTACCGTCAAATGGAGCAACTGCAAGACCGGGCCGGCATTGCTTCCGGCCAACCGCAACTGGGAGATGGCATATAATTCTACCGTTACCATCACTTGCAAGGAAGGCTGGCGCGTGCGTGCTTTCTATGTCAACAAACAGCTGAAGAATGCTGAGTATCTCTACTGCTCGTCAGACAAAACCTATTGGAGTAAGGGGGGGACAATAGCAAACACCGACGCGCCCCAACAAAGCATTACGATAACCGCGGGGAACTATGTGGAGTTTGCGGAGTACACCATAGATTATGTGCAAGTGCGTCCGCTCTCTTTCAAGAAATCAAGCTACACCGTTGGCGTGGACCAGGTACTCGACACGCCGCTTGACCAAATGATAGACAACCCTTCGGGAAGCAGCATCACGTGGAGCATAGGTAACACGAATGTGGCTGAAATTCAAAATGGGAAAGTAAAAGGAAAGGGAGTAGGCCAGACCACCCTCACCGCTAAGGTGGCAGCCGACGAAGATCATGCTCTCACTGAAGCTACGGCAACTATTAACGTGGTGCGCGACATTCACCCCTCTCTGGCGCAAACGGCCATCACGATGAAAGCATGGGAAAATCCGCAGATACCCAAACTGAATGGAATGCCCAATGACTACGACGGTCAGATAACGTATGAGAGCAGCGACAACGGTGTGGCAGTGGTCGAAGGAGGCAGACTGAAGTTCGGCGGCTCGGGCTACGGACGGTCGGCCACCATCACCGTTAAGATCCCGCAAACCCGCAAGTACAAAGGTGCGACGCTCAAATTTACTGTCAACGTAGACAACGAGATGCGCATCGCATCGAGGGAAGACTGGAAGAAGTTCTGCGACCTCGTGAACAGCGGAAAGGCCTCCCTCAACGTCAAGCTGATGAAGGACATCGACCTCGGCACGGACATCACGATGGCAGGCGGTGGCAAAAGCTACTCCGGCACGTTCGACGGGCAGGGGCACGCGCTGAAGATCAACTGGAATAGCGGCGATAGAAAATGGATAGCTCCTTTCCAAACTGTGGACGGCGCCACGATCAAGAACCTGCGCACCGAAGGAGAGATCAATTCGAACACCCTCTTTTTGTCAGGATTGATTTACGACGCCTATGGCAACACCACCATCTCGGGCTGCGTCAGCGCAGTGAACATCACGAGCAGCTATAACGAAGGCGGATGCAACGTTGCGGGCATTATTGAATGTGTAAGAAAAGATGCCAAGGTTACCATCACCGACTGCATCGTCAAGGGCAAGTTCCACGCCACGACGGAGAATGGCAAGAGATATATGGCCGGATTTGTAAATAATCAGTATGGCACCTGCACTCTGACCAACTGCCTCTACGCCGGCGAGAACAACAGCTCCAGCGGCTACACCTTCTGCACGAACTCTTTCTCCGGCACCACCATTACGAACTGCTACTACCTCAACACCTGCGGCACGGCGCAGGGCACGAAAATAACCGAGGAGCAGCTCAAGAGCGGCGAGGTGGCCTATCAGTTGCAGAACAAGCGCGCCGGAAACGTGTGGGGACAGTTCATCCAAGTCGATGAGCAGCCCCTGCTCACGACCGAAGCCGCGAAGCATGTATATCAGGTATCCTTCACCTACAAGGGCCGGGTAAAGGCCACACGCTACGCCAACAGCGGCAAGCCCATCTTGGCTCCTTTGCCCACCGTGCAGGATCTCTTAGGCTCGGAATACGACTCCAAGAAAACGTACACGCTCACTTACGACGGCGGCTTCCAGCCTTACACCCTCATCAATGGCGACCGCACCGTGGCTGTAACCGTAACCACGCCTACGGGCATCGACGGCGTAACGAACGACGCGGCCGGCGTGAACAGTCCGGTATATGACCTGCAGGGCCGCCGCGTGGCCGACCGCTTAGACGACGCACGCCACTCGTTGCCCGCCGGCGTCTACATCGTGGGCGGCCGCAAGGTGGTCGTGAAATAATGTCTCTCTTCTTATCTGGGGGAGCGCCCGCCCACGGGCGCTCCCCCGATATCCCGCAACCCTATATATATAAAAGGTGAAAACGACAAACGCCGACATCAAGCGCTACAAGGAGCAGGTGATGACGCGAACGAAGAAAGATGAATCGGAAGATTTGGAAAGATTTGGAAGATTTATTCGCCTGACGGCTCATCAACTCGTCTCGGCGAAGCCGACTGAAAAAGAGTGTGCCTCACGTTACAAATCGGGACAAATCGGACAAATAATTATTTTCTAATTTTTTAATTTCAAAATGCAATGTTTAATTTCAAACTCAATGTTTAATTATTTAAATTTCAATTTAACATGAAACATTCAATTACAATTCAGAGGCTCTGCCTCTTTCTATTGGTCTTCTTGCTGGCCGCGCCGGCGTGGAGCAAATCCTACACAACTATAGCTCGCTACCGAAGCCGAGGCGAAGTAGAGGGTACTCGTACAACCAAGGACGGCATTGTTACCGTCACGTGGAGCGACTGCAAGACCGGTCCGGCATTGACGGCTGCCAACCGCAACTGGGTGATGAAAAAAGGTTCTTCCGTTACCATCAGGTGTAAGGATGGCTGGCGGGTGCGCGGTTTTAGCATCCGCGAACAGCTGGAGAACCCAACCTACATCAACTGCGTGGATGACAATCGCTATAAGAAAAAGTATTATGAATTCAGTGACGAAACTCATGAAAAATCACTAAATATCAGCTGCTGGGACGCGCCCAGCCAAGACATTAGGATAGAAGCGCTAAAAGACGTGGAGTTCGCGGTGTACGAGATAGATTATGTAAAGGCCGTCAGCGTGGGATTTAAGCATTCACAGTATAATGTATACTCCATGTCGGGTTGGATAACGCCCGAAATCATCTCCAATGGGCACACCGGCAATGTCCGGTACTCTCTGGAGAATAATGGCACTATCGCGAAAGTCCTCGATGGGGGTAAGTTACATATTATGCGCCCCGGAAAGGGAGTCTTCACCGTCACTTACCTTGCCAATGGCACATATGCCAAATCGGAGGGTAGCACTACTATCAACGTGATGCGCGACAAGGTAACCTTCAGTAAGAAAAATGAGGTCAACCTGATTTCCTGCGGCGATAATTACGGCATATTCGAGTTGTTCAACCATAACACGAGCAGTCACAGAGATTACAATACGAACAATGGGGGATTCAGCGTTACCAGCAGCAATTCCAATGTCGTCAATTTTGACGGCAGGGTCAAGTGCGGCAGTAAGGCTGGCGAGGCGATCATCACCATCAAACAGGCGCAGAACGATTACTACGAGGCGGCCTCCTTCTCGCAGACTTTCTATGTGATACGCAGGGACCGCAACGGCGCGATGCTCATCAAGGACGCCGACGAATGGAAGCTGTTCTGCAAACTCGTCAACGAAAAGGGCATGACCAATCTCAACGCCCGCCTTGACGGCGACGTCAACCTCGGAGGGGACATTGTGATGGTGGGTACTTCCATATCTTACTCCGGCACCTTCGACGGCAACGGACATACGCTGAAGATCAACTGGAATAGCGGCGATAGAAAATGGATAGCTCCTTTCCAAACTGTGAACGGCGCCACCATCCGCAACCTGCGCACCGAAGGAGAGATTAAGTCAAGCTCGAACATCTTGTCAGGATTAGTTCACGAAGCCTATGGCAACACCACCATCTCGGGCTGCGTCAGCGCAGTGAACATCACGAGCACCTATAACGGTAGCGGATGCGACGCAGCGGGCATGGTTGAATGCGTAAGGGATAATGCCAATGTTACCATCACCGACTGCCTCGTCAAGGGCAAGTTCCACGCCACGACGGAGGGAGGCAGGAGATATATGAGCGGATTTGTAGAAAATCAGTATGGTAAGTGCACTCTGAACAACTGCCTCTACATTGGCGAGAACAACGCCACCGGCGGTAACACCTTCGCCGCCAACGCCACCATCAAAAACTGCTACTACCTCAACGCCTGCGGTGAGGCACAAGGCACGCCGGTAACTGCCGAGCAGCTAAGGAACGGCTACGTAGCCTATAAGCTGCAGGCCGGCAGGAAATACACGATTTGGGGACAAGACCTCGACAGCGACGCGCAGCCGATGCCTACCACCGCTCCCTTGAAGATAGTGTATGAAGTGAAGTTCAGCTACAAAGGACAGGTGAGAACCACCCGCTACGCCAACAAGGGCAAGGGCATCTACGGCACGCTGCCCACGGCGAAGGAGATGTTGGGCAGCGACTTCAACCCTCAAGAGACTTATAAATTCACTTTCTCAGGCAAATTCACGACTTCCACCCCCATCACAGCCGACCGCACCGTGATTGTAACCATACTCATAAATAACTGTTACATGATAGGTTCGAAGGAAGAATGGAAAGAGTTCTGCGAACTCGTGAAGGACGGACAGACTAATCTCGATGCCAAAATGACTGCCGACATCAACCTCGGCAGGGACATCGCGATGGTGGGCAATAAAGAGTACAGCTATGCCATCGTCGGTTTCGGCAACCCCTACACTGGCACCTTCGACGGGCAGGGGCATACGCTCAATGTCAGCTGGTATCCAAAAGATGACTATGACTTGGTCTACTGGGTGGCCCCCTTCCAAAGGGTGAACAACGCCACCATCAAGAACCTGTGCGTTACAGGAAACATAAATTCTGAAATGAATAGAGGTATCTTTGGCGGATTGATTAGCAATGCGAACGGCAATACCACTATCACCAACTGCATCACCGATATGCGTCTAACGATTAAAGATGGCGATGTTGGCGGCATGGTTGGCGAGACAGCAGGTAGTCTTACCATGACCAAATGCGTTACTAATGGCGTGATCACAGTTGGCAACAAGGGATATGGCGCCGGCATGATTTGCTCTGGATATAACGCCTCGATTACCATGACCGACTGCCTCGTCAAAGTATCTCTCGTCCCTGTGTCTGACTGGGCCCGAACAGAGATGTCCGGGTTTATATTTGATCTTTATTATAAGTATAAGAACGAGCCTACAACAAAACCAGTTACGCTGAACAACTGCCTCTACCTCGGCGCAGGCAATGTAAGCCAAATGGGCGGAAGCTTAAGAACCTTTGCTCCCGAGAAGTACACCACCCTGAACAACTGCTACCACCTCAACAAATGCGGCGATACGCCACAGGGCACGCAGGTAACCGAGAAGCAGCTCAAGAGCGGCGAGGTAACCAAGCTCCTGCAGAACAACCGCACCGACGTTTGCCATTGGGCACAGACGCTGGGCGAAATGCCCAACCTCTACCACGCGCCCGACAAGAGCAGGACCAACTACGTGTACTACGACGAGGCGAACAGCCGCTGGACGTGCGAAGACTTCCGCCTCACCGACGGCACACCACTGCCCATCGGGCTCGACTTCCTTGCCGTCAAGGCTACCTACGAGCGCCCCTTCAGCAGCAAGAACAACGCCACGGTGTGCCTGCCCTACGAGTTGCCTCGTAACGGAAGTTTCACAGCCTACAACCTCTCGGCCGGCAGCAACACCTCAATCAGTTTCAAGGAAACGAAAGATAAGCTCGAGGCATACCGCCCGTATTACATCACTGCCGGCGGCACGCCGCAGCTCGGCGGCTATAACCTGCAGGTGAAAGCCTACAATGCCGATGGCTTGAAGCAGCCCGCCGGAGCTTTCAGATTCGTGGGCACGGTGGACGGCGTGGACAACGCTACGGCTGCAGCAGCCAACGCCTACATCCTGCAGGACGACGGCAAGTTCCACAAGGTAACGACGGAGTATCCCGAAGCCACCGTTCCTGCTTATCGCGCCTATATCACTTGTCCGAAGACGTTAGGTGCCAAGCAGTTCTCTGTCATCCTCGACGGCGAGACCACCGGCATCGGCGACGTGACGAACGAAGCGAACGACGGGAAGAACGGTCCGGTATATGACCTGCAGGGCCGTCGCGTGGCCGACCGCTTAGACGACGCACGCCACCAGCTGCCCGCAGGCGTGTATATCGTGGGCGGCCGCAAGGTGGTAGTGAAGTAAAACTCTCTTTTCATCGGGGGCGCAATGCGCAATATGTGGTGCGCCCCCCAATGATAAAAAATCATCAGCATGATTTCTGCCTTTGACATCGTGGAATAACAGTGGTATTTCCTCTTATTAATGGTTTTTAGCATGTATTTTGCCATTATTGCATCAAAAAAATTGCAGAAATCATCTGTAATACAAAATATTTTCGTAACTTTGTCCTCGGTAATCATAGCGATTTGTGTTTGTAATGCTTTATACATCAACACTATAAAGTTATAACAAATTTCGCTGATCACCAATTTACAGGCACTTATAATTCATTGAACTCATATTAAAATAAAGAATTAGAAAATGAAAAAGTACATCAAACCGGAAATGAAATCGAAACTCATCGAGTTAGAAAACTGCATCCTCGCCGGCTCCATCAGCGTGCCCATCAGCGAAGATCCCGCCACGGGACCGGCCCTGTCGAAAGACTCTTCCTCCCCCGAGGAGGACGGCAGTTCATCCTCCTCGATATGGGGAGAGTAACAGGGGAGTAATCACTCGCCGTAAAATCATGTAGAAAGAGCCTTCTCTGAAAGGCGCAATACATCATCACAGGGGAACCTATACGCTGGTTCCCCTATTTCCTTTTCCTTAGTCCCCATAGGTTTGTGGCTCCAATCCCTTAGGAATCAACATGAGAAAGTATATTAACCCATGCCACTGAACCGGCCCTGTCCAACCGACACAGAAGCCAAATAAAACGGCCGGACAAACAGGAACATCTCATTGTCGTGGACTGAACTTTTCCCGGAAGCCGTCTTCTGTCTGACAACTTCGGCGATTTTGAATGACAAAATCGGCGATATTGTGCGACGAAATCGGCGATTTCGTCATGCCGACAGCAATAAATCACATTACAATAGTTTATAAAAAAAGATTTGCACAGAAACTGGGAAAAGCGTATCTTTGCATCCGGTAAAAATGAAGGAACAACAAATCATGAAGATGAAAGAAACACCCGTCTTGCTGCTCACGGGCTATTTAGGCAGCGGCAAGACCACTCTGCTGAACAGAATCCTGAAGAATGAGCGCGGCATTAAGTTCGCCGTGATCGTCAACGACATAGGAGAAGTGAACATCGATGCCAGCCTCATCGAGCAGGGCGGCGTGGTAGGGCAGCAGGACGACTCGCTCGTGGCCCTACAGAACGGCTGCATCTGCTGCACGCTGAAGATGGACCTGGTGCAGCAACTGTCAGAAATTATCGGGATGGAGCGGTTCGACTACATCGTCATCGAGGCCAGCGGCATCTGCGAGCCCGCACCCATCGCACAGACCATTAGTGCCTATCCGCAGATGTACCCCGACTATGCGGAGAAGGGAGTGGCAAAGCTCGATGCCATCGTAACCGTCGTAGACGCTCTCCGCATGCGCGACGAGTTTAACAATGGCAACGACCTGACGGCACAGAACATGGGCGAGGACGACCTGGCCAGCCTCGTCATCCAGCAGGTGGAGTTCTGCAATATCATCCTGCTGAACAAGGCCGCGGAGGTAAGCGCCGACGAGCTGACCGGGCTGAAGAACATTATTCGCGCCTTGCAGCCACAGGCAGAGATACTGGAGTGCAACTACGGCGATGTGGAACTCGACAAGATTCTCAACACAAGACTGTTCGACTTCAACAAAGTCGCCACCTCCGCCAAATGGATTGAAATGCTGGAGGGGCACGGCCACGAAGAAGATGATGAGGACGAGCATGACCATGAAAGCGGCGAAGGCCATCACCACGGGCACCATCATGAGCACACGCACGGCGAGAAAGGCGAGGCGCTGGAGTATGGCATCGACACCTTCGTCTACTGTCGGCGCCCCGCTTTCAACTTAGGACGCTTCGATGAGTTCGTGGCCCGCAAATGGCCCAAGGCCGTCATACGGTGCAAGGGCATCTGCTACTTCCGCGACGAGCCCGACACCTGCTATGTGTTCGAGCAGGCCGGAAAGCAGGTGGGACTGCGAAATGCCGGCCAGTGGTATGCCACCATGCCTGAAAAAGAGCTGGAGCAGTTCATGAAGCAGAACCCGGGACTCCGCCGGGACTGGGACGAACGCTACGGCGACCGCATGCAGAAGCTGGTCTTCATCGGCCAGAGCCTCGACAAGAAAGCCATCACAAACGCCCTGGATTCCTGCCTGGAAGACTAAGCCCGACAGGCGAGAACGACTTTAGGGCATCAGACAAACGAGGCCTCCCCTGGCAAATCCAGAGGAGGCCTCGTCATGTCAGCATGATCCCGCCAGCGGGCGACTAATCGGCCAGCGGACCGTTGAGGATATGCCCCCGATACTTGGCTACCAATTCGGCGGCCACCTGACGACTGTCGCCTACAGGCCTTTCGTCGAAGCGGCCGAGACAGGCTTGCCACCAATACCGCTCATAGGTGGTAACCGCGTCGCGATAGACGGCAAAGCGGTCTTCATCGAAGGCCTTGTCCTCGTCGAGCGCCTCGTTGACGGCGTCGAAGAACATGCCCCACCGCCTGCCGTAGAAGGTCTTGGTAAGCCCCGCCCAGGTGCGGCTCGCATAGTCGTTCAGCAGCTGATCCTTGTCGCTCCAGGTAGTAATCAGGTTGCGGGCGTTCTGCTCATAGTAGCGTGCCTCACGCAGCGAGTCGCCTCCCCACTTGCGTGCGTCGGCTATCCACTTGCCTGTGAGGAAATAAGACTGCGTGGCCACCATGCGGTCCACATCGTCGATAAGGCTCATCATCTCCGTCTGCAGCCTGCCCATCACCTGCCGGTCGCGCCTGTTATAGGCCTCCTCGTACTGCCTGAACACCGTGAGGAAATAGTTGCTGAGCAGCTGGCGGGTGATGTTCGCGACATCAAACTTATAGGCCGCCGTGCCCGACCGCACCTTCAGCAGCAGTTCGGCAATCTTCAGGAGGTTGCGGTTGTCGTACCTGATACGCGGATTCGCGTAATAAGTCCTATACTTGCCGAAGGTCGGCCGGATGTTGATCAGCGGGCATTGTCCCGGCACGGAGGGAGCCACATAGATGCTGTCCACAAGGAGTCTCCATGCCTCCCGGGCATTGTGATCAACCTTCCCCACGCGCTGGTCGGCAAGGGCGGCGGTCCACAGCCTCACATCCTTATGGGTTCCGAAGTCCCAAGCCTTCTCGAAGACATACTCATAGACATAGGGATTGCAGTCGAACCCCTCAAGCGTGGAGCCTATACCCGTGAAGTTGTCGCCGCCGTTCCGAAAGGTATTCTCCAGCCGCTTGTTGATCTCATAGAAGTCGCCCACGAGCATCGTGTTGCCTCCGAAGTTGCCCAGATAGCACCAGATGTAGGGCACACCGAAATATTTGTCGGTGAGCTGCCATATCTCCTGCCGCTCACAATAGTAGTCCAAGAGGAGCGACTTGTCCTTGGGATAGGAGGTGATGTAAGGCTTGATGCGGTCGTTGGTCCAGTCCTTGCGCTCGTTCCAGAAGAGCCATGTCATCTGGAGCCATACCGCCTCCGGGTCGGCCGACCGCAGGGACTCGTAGACCTGACGGCTCACACGGCTCAGATAAGACGGCTCGTAGCTCGGCGGAGTGAGCTCGTTGAAGAGGTCGATGCCATAGATATGGTCGGTGCCATACATCTCTTCCTCAACGGTGATGAACTTTTTCTGCACCTCGATAAACAGCGAATCCATCGGGTCGAGAAAGCTGCAGGCATACTGATCAGGGTATCCCGACCATGCTTCAAGCCGCGTAATGCGAGCCTTGGGGAAGAGACGGAGCAGCGCATGGGGCACATGCCCCGCGAAGGCCGGCAGCACCGGACGCATGTTGAGCTCACGCTCACGGGCCGTAATCTGCTGCTGAAGCTTCAACTGCCCATCCAGCCACGACTTGGGGAGAGGCCCTCCCCAGGAGTCGATGTTCAGCATCCTGTGCCAGGGCAGGTGCGACGGCCCCGTGAAATAGCTCCTCACCTCCTCGTCGGTAAGCCCCAGCTCCGTCCACACCTTATACCAAATGGACTCCTGGCCTGTGATGGCAAGCGGCAGATTCACGCCGTTTAACGCCATCCAGTCTATAAAATGCTCCCATTCCTGCCAGTCCCACCACGGCATGGTGTAGCCGAAGGTGCAGTAGTTCAGGAAGAAACGGTTCTTCACGCGTGCCCTGATGGTCTTAGGCTCACGAACCTTCGGCAACACAGCGGGCATCGCGATACTGTCGTGCGACAGCCAGCCCACCTCCACCCGGCAGTAATACTTCAGGTAATGGTTCAGTCCCACGGCCATGGAATTGGCATTATTGCCGCTGATAACCACCTTGCCGCCTCTTGACTCAAGGCGAAAGACATCCTCGCCGGCCTTCAACAACTTGAAATCGAACCACTTTTCATAACCGGGCAACAGGCGATGGACCAGCCCCCTGGCGGCCGCGACATCTCCATTTCTCCCGGATGCGGAGAATGAAGAAACGATGCCTCCCGTGAAAAAAACAAGTATTAAAAGAAACTTTCTCATATCAAATCGTTTTTATAAGAGCCTGCGGCCATTCATTTAAGCCGCAGGCAGGCATTGCTATTCTGACTATTGCAGGGGCTCCCCATAGTGAGAGCGCAACTCCGAATTATCACTAAACACGGCCGTGCGGTATACCGTGGGATTGGTGTAAGGGTTGTTGTAGTGCAAGAGCACATGGTTGGTGTTCAGCTCGGCTTGGTTCCATCCGGGAGTCCAGCCCACATAGACACCATTCATATCCAACGCTTGCTGGTATCTCTCACAATTAGTCCCCTTATAACCACGGTGGATGCCGAGCTCCAGACGCTTGGCGTCGAAGTAATTCCTACCCTCGCCCCAGAATTCTATCGCCTTCTGGAAAGCCAGTTCGTCTATGAAATCCGCCTCGCTGGCCGCAGTACACGAATATTGGGGATTGCGGGTCCTGACGATTTCCTCAAGCGCAGCCTTAGCCGCATTCACACCTTGCGTGTGCATAAGGGCTTCGGCCTTGATGAAATACATTTCCTCGACGCGCATGGCGGGGAAGTCAACAGCTCCCCCGATGTCTTCCAGCTGATAGTCGCCGTTATGAGGACGGAATTTAATGTTCACATAAAGCCAAGGCCACGACTGGAATCCATACGACACATTGATGCGTGAGCGAATCCAGGCGGCATTTCCCGAAGTCAGCTGATACTTATAGCCATCGGCCAAGCGGCCGGAATACTCCTTGCTCCATGCCGAGTCAGTCGTCAAGGTGTTATCCCCTTTCAGATTCCATTTGTTATTAACAAAACTGCCGCTGGCATTCCGCTCCACAAGATACGGTTGCCCGGCAACCTGATTTTTAGACTCATAGAAGAAATTGGGATCCAGCCAAGACTTCTTTCGGAAGTCGGTATCTGCCAGACGCTCATACATCCTGCGATCCAGAGAGCGGCCTACCCGCCAACCATAGGCCGAGAAATTAGTCTCCGTGCCATAGAGCATCGCAAAGCCGAAAGACCCCCAAGCTCCTCCATGGGCGGCATTCGTGTTGCTTTCCGATATGGAGGTTGCCAGCATCCAAGAGTTTTGGGAGGTCCGGTTATTGAAACCGCTCTTCGGGTCTGTCCACTCTTGCTCCGTCAGAGGCGTACAATGAGAGGCGGTGATGGCCCTCTCGGCATACTGCTGCGCCAACCGCCAATAAGCAGGCGCATCCTTATACTTGGCAGAGATATTGGCATGGGAGGCGAGGAAATTGTAGGCGCGGGCATAAAGTCCATAGACAACACTCATGTCGGGCTGCACCTTGTCCGTCCGCGTAAAGTCTGCCAGATAGCTCTCGGCCTTGGCCAAATCACCCAGCACGAGGTCAAAATCCTCGTCAACCGATACCCTCGGATTGTGGGTGGCTGCATCAGAAGGCGTCTTCTCTGTTACGATCGGCACTCCCAGATTCGTCAGGTCGTTTTCCGGCTGGGTAAAGCTGAACCTGCTATCCGTGGGCTTCTTGTATTCCATAATCTGCGTAATCTCCATGTAATACAAGGCTCTGTAAGCATAGGCAATGCCCAGATAAGACCGCTGCGCCGCATCGGTCGTCGTCGAGTCTATCATCCCGATGATGTCGTTCACCGTCTTAATATACCCATAATAGACATAAGAAGGATAAATCCCGCGGTTGGAACCCGTAGAACTGATACTTCCATAATGCCAAGCGGCCAATGTATTATATCCATTGGTGCCCGTGCATACCATCGGTGTCGTGGCATGCTCCAGCATGGCGAGCAGACTCGCATAAGAAATCAGCTCGATACCACCGTCGTCATTAGAATATCCCACCATCGTGGTATATATGGAATTAACCATCCCATCCAATGCCGACTCCGAGTTAGAAATTTGCTCTTCTGTTACATATTGCGTCGGTGTTACCTCGTCAATGCAACCCGAGAGAGCAAGTATGGCCGCAGTTGCAGCCACGCATATCTTCGTATATCCTTTCATAATCTTTTTCAATTAATGGTTTTAAAACGCGAGTTGAATCCCAAAAGAGCAAGTCCGCATGGGGGAATATAACTCTGGATTCGTGTAACCTGCAATAGTATATCGAGGATCAAAGCCCTGGCGGGCAGAAAGATAGAATAGGTTCTCTGCCGAGAAGTAGATGCGGACACTCTCTATCTGAGCTTTAAGCGTCAAGTTCTTGGGGAAAGTATATCCCACATTCAGGTTCTGGCAATTCAGATAAGAGGCACTTTCAAGGAACCTGTCGGAACGGCCGCTCTGGGAATTCTTCTCGCTGAACATCAATCGCGGTATGTTGCTGTTCTTGTTGTCCGCCGACCATACATTCATGATGTCCTCATGCCAGTTGGTCGCCGACGATCCACCGGTATGCATCAGGGTCTGATAAGTATAATCGTAGGCCTTTCCGCCCAGCTGGTAAGTGAAATTCACAGAGAAGTCAAAGCCATAAGCAGTAAGCGTTGTCCCAATACCGCCATACCAAGAAGGCATGGCGTCTCCGCAAAGGTAGTCGGTGGCCTCATTCCAGTTCTTCGTCGTTTCCTGACCTGTAACCTTTCCCTCACTATCCAGCACATCCTTATAATACAGAGCCTCGCCCGTCTCCCCATCAACTCCTGCATATTTCGGCATATGCCAAGTATAGAGAGGCAATCCCTCACCGACGAAGTACCAATACTTCTCCGCAAAGGAGGCGTCATGATTCACATATCCGTCATATCCCTCCACGGTAGTTGTCTTCACATCCGCAGGCAGACTGAGCACTTTGTTCTTTACATGCGACAGATTGAAGCTGATTTCCCAATTCAAATTCTTAGTCTTAATGGGAGTCGCATTCAACACAAGTTCTACGCCCGTGTTTCTCATATCACCCATGTTCACATAGCGGCTGGTATAACCGATGGTAGGGGGCGTAGCCAAGGAGAAAAGCATATCACTGGTCTTGCGATAGAAGAAATCAAGGCTACCATTGATTCGATGGCCAAGGACCTCAAACTCTATGCCTGCATTCCAGTTCGTGTTGGTCTCCCATGTGATGTTCTCCGTTCCTTTTCCGCGCCACTGGTAACCCACGCTATTGCCATTGTTCACGATGTTGTAGGTGTTCGTGTAAAGGAAGTTTCCGATATTGTCATTACCTTGTGAACCTACCGAAAACTTGAGCTTCAGATTATCGATCCAAGGCATCCTGAACCAATCTTCCTTGGAAATAACCCAGGCCGCGCCCGCCGACCAGAAGTTTCCCCAACGATTGTTTTTATTGAACCGGGACGACGCGTCGCGCCGGAAAGACAACGAGGCATAATAGGTATTAGCGTAGTCGTACATTCCCCTGAAGAAATAACCCTCATTATTATAGCGCGACGAGTAGGAAGAAGGATAGTCCTTGTTGAGCAACTGGTCTATCTCCGTAGCTCCCTCTATTCCGAAATTGCGACCGGACACGCCCATATACTCATACTTATAATTATAATACTCATGTCCCAGCAATCCGCTTACGGTATGTCTGCCGAACAAATGGCTATAATTGAGCAACTGCTGCAAGTTATAGCTGAATATCTTAGAGGAGCTTTTCGACAGATAGCCATTATCTGAAGAGTCTGTATAATGGTCTACAAACGGACTTTTAATGTAAGTATACCGGCTGTCATGATTATAGGCATGCGCGTTTAAAGTAAGGATCAAGTCCTCGAAAATACGGAAATCTGCTAAGCCGCTTGCCGTATAGTCTGATACGGTATTCTTGTTTTCCACATACTTATTGCTGAAAATGCAGTTGCCTCCTACACCTCCCGCCCTGCTCAGGTCGTAAAGACGGGCAAAGTCATACATGGGCTCTCCCCACTGGTCCGTCAAGATATTATGATCGGATCCGCGATAGTACACGGGATAGATGGGAGCCTGCGTCTTGATCGTACTCCATATCGTACCCGTTCCGATGGTACCTTCTTCTGTCCGGGAATACTTATAACGGGCATAATCAAAGTTCGCGCCCAGACGCACAATCTTGTTGGCTTGATAGCTAAGTTTTAGGCGAGCGGAGATACGGTCTTCATTGGACCCACGCTGTATGCCATCCTGATTCAGATAGCCCAGCGATGTATAATAGTTGATTTTATCAGTAGCGCCCGATACTGTGGCATTATATTCCTGCCGTGCACCCGTCTGTAACCCTTCTTTCTCCCAGTCATCAGGCTGAAGCCAGAGCTGTGTATTCCCATAAGTATAGAGGGAACCAAGGGTGGCATTAGGATTCATCGTTCCATCCAGCTGAATGAACGGCTGGCCGTTTGGAACCGTATACACCATGTATCCAGGGCCGTTTCCCGAGGAGGCATTCGTCAAGTCCGAGTTAGCCTGTGCATTGGCAGCCTGTGGGGTCATGGCTCCACTCGGATAATCAGCGCTGGTATAATAATTATACAGCATCTTATAATAGGTCTCATAGAACTGCCGTGCATTCAGCGTCTTATAGTTTTTCAGTCCATTGGTGTTCCAACCCCATTTCGCATCTATATTGATACGGGTCTTTCCATACGACCCCTGCTTAGTGGTTATCATGATCACACCATTGGCGCCACGGGCTCCATATAAAGCATTGGAGGCTGCGTCCTTCAATACCGTCATGGATTCTATATCATTGGAGTTTAGAGTATTCAAGTCTCCATCGAAAGGCATCCCGTCAATGACTATGAGCGGTTGGGTATCAGAAGATATAGAACCGATACCCCGAATGGTTATTGAGGGAGAGCTGCCCAACTGAGACGAAGAGTTATTGAGCTGTACACCGGCCACTCTACCCGCCAAAGCCTGCGTGGCATTCGTAACCTGCACCTTGCCCAGGTCGTCGCCTTTCATGATTCCCGCGGATCCGGTAAAAGCCTCGCGCTTCATCTTACCGAAAGCAACGACCACGACTTCGTCCAAAGCCTTGTCCTGAGAGTTCATCACGATTCTATATTCATCTCGTTGGTCTATATTCACTCTCTGCGTAACGAAGCCGACATACGAAAACTGAAGCACGGAATGAGACGACACCTCCAATAAGAAATTGCCATTCATATCGGTTACGACACCATTTGAAGTACCCATTTCCAAGACACTTACCCCTATCAAAGGCTCACCGGTATTATCAACGACTGTACCTCTTATAGTTCTCTTTTTCTGGTCTATCCGCAGACTCACAGAATGTCTGGAACTCTCTTGCAACTGACCTGTCTCCTTTCCCACTACAGGGAAACTTGATTCTCGAGAAACCGAGTGGCCAGACACCATCATAGTAACCACCAGCAATAGCGGCAGTATCAACATGATTCTCTTTTTCACACAAATCATAAGATAAAGAATTAAAACATGAATTACGGTAGAAATTAGGAATTAAACCTAATTTTAGGTTAATATTAAACAAGGGATAAAATAAAGGAACAGTTCTATTAGTCTTTAGTAAGTGGTTTTCCTCATAGGCAAAATGAAATTAGGGATTGTTATTAATACATCACGGAACGGCATCAATGCTCACTATGGATGGGGAGTTTCCCACGAGCAGATTCTTTCAAGAGATTGCCCCCGGCGCCCATTGCCCTGAATTCTCTTACTCAAAGCGAAGCTCCCCGAAAAAATCGGGGCGATGGAAGTCGGGGTTTGCGACATTGATCGGATTCCAAGAGAGGAAGTGTGGGCGCTCTAACTTGTCGCCACACTTATAGAAATTAGCCTTGAGAACCTGTCCGGAAAGTGAGCCGACCTTGCTTCTGAAATAAGCACTCACGGGAATGACGAGTGCCAGCTCCCACTTCACCTTGCCCACACGCTCCTCAAAAGGCCGGCTCCCGAGGCTCGACCAACGGTCTACAGACTGTAAGACCGCTTCCGGGGCAAGCACGCGCCCCTCGCGCTCGGCCCCCGCCCCGATAAGCAGCGTGCCCGTACAGTTGCACTCCACATTATAATAGAGCCCATCGGCAGCGGGCACGAAAAAGAACTCGCAGCAGCTGTCCTCCCATACTCGCCCGTTGTCATGCCCGGCCATGGAGGCCACGCTTTCCTCTTCTACCCGATAATGCAATAGGATTCTGTCATCAGCATGGGCTATACGGAACTCTACTTTCGGGGCATAGGGGTAATCCTCCACCCAATTCACACAGTCTATCCGCTCGAACGACATCTCTTGCCCGTCGAGCAAAGACGGCAAACGGCTCGCCTCATAATCATTCTTTGGCAACCTTTTTACGATCAATTGTTTCATCCTATACCATTATTATCAAGGCAAGAATCCACAAACCGCCGCATCTCCTCATCGTGTTTGCGCACATTCCGGTAGAGCATGAGTTGATTCTTCGTCCTCACCAAGTTATGTTCTGGATATTTTATCTTATAATAGGTGTCGCCATTGATATAGTCGGCAAGGAACCTGACACACTGCATATACGGGAACAAGGCTGCCGCATAAGGCAGGTTCTCGATCTCAATGGGGGTCAGAAATACCTTTGCAGACTCTAAATAGCCCCTCGTAAAGGCCTTGAAGATTTCCATATTAAAGCCGACCTTGGTTATTTCAGGACTGTCCTCCGCCACGAAATTAGCAGCCGTGCGCAGAAAGTCGCCGATGTCCGAGAAGACGAAGCTGGGCATTACCGTATCAAGATCAATCACACAGAGCACCTTTCCGTTCTCGTCGAAAAGCATATTATTCACCTTCGTGTCGCAATGGCAGATGCGTTTGGGCAGTTTGCCCTCACGATAGAGTCGTTCGGCCTTGCACATTTCGTCGGCGTCGAGGTTCAGTTCATCAAGGAGAGGCTTCACGGCTTCCATCCTCCCCTTTACATCCGAGCCTACCGCATCACAAAGCTGGCGCATGCGGAGCTCCATGTTATGGAAGTCGGGAATCGTCTCACCCAACTGGTCGGGGATATCTACAAGCATCGCCTCAAAGTCTCCGAAAGCCTTGCCCGCATAGTAACTGTACTCCGGATTCACGGTCTCATAGGTCTTCGCATGGGATATGAATACCGAGATTCGCCAATACTGCCCCTTCTCGTCCTTATAATAAGTCTTTCCAGTATCGGTCTCTATGAAGCGGAGAACCTTTCGGTCGATGTCATTCTCGCCTCTTTCCTTCAGCTTTTTGCGAATGTGGCGGGTTACCGACTCTATGTTATCTTGCAAAACATCTACATCCGTAAATATTTTATTATTAATGCGTTGCAAGACATAATCAGGCGAGCAGCTCTCCAAGGTGGTAATCTTGAGCGTGTCGTTAATCAGCCCGTTTCCCAATGGCTCGATGGTATCAATTGTTCCTTCTATCAGGAAATGCGACACGATGGTCTGTAGTTCTCTTTCTTGCATGGATTCTTAGATTTACAATATATCGCAAAGTTAAGTCTTTTTTTGTAAATAACAAGGCCTTGGAGGTTTTTTCTTTTAAAAAAAACACAAGCTGTCCGCTTGTGTTTAGTGTTTTTTGTCCGTCGCTTGTGAGCGAAGCTCTGTTTTTTCTATTTTCTACTCGTCGCTCCGGAGCGAAACATTATTTTTCCCATTTTGGGGCTTTCGACCGCGAGCGAAACCATGTTTTTGCTGTTTTTTGACTCGTCGGCCATGGCCGAAACGTAGATTTTGCTAATTTCCGCATTTCGGCCGTGGCCGAAGCGTTATTTTTCTCATTTTCCGCTCATCCGAGCCCTCGGATAAACAAAAACCGCGAAATTTGGCACTGACCACACGACGGAAAACGAAAAATCTCGGCTGGCGGCTTGTGGGAAAACAAGCGTCCCACGCTCCAAACGATGTGAAGCGTGGGACGGAAAAGATTTCCGCAAAAGAAATGTCAGAACAAATCGGCGTGTGTGCCGGTGCGTATAAGATTCAGAATATGCAATTCCTTTTCCACTGATTCCTTTTCTGCAGAAATGATATCTTCTTTGCTGTACACCAACAGCCAATCGGGATGAATGTGGCATTCACGCAGCCCGGAGAATTCGCCTGTAAGTGCATGGTCGCGTCTTTCTGCGGGCAATGGTTTGTCTTCTGCCAGTAGGCGAATGACTTCGTTAAGGTCATCTTCCGGCATCCGACGTTTGCGGGCACGCTTCAAGTCGCGCTTATATTGCCCTGTATAGACGATTTCACGCATCACTTGACACTTTTCAGATAGTCGTCAAAATTTCTACAATGGGTTACCTTGCCCTCGCTCAATTCGCGGAGTGCACGGCGCGTAGCCTCTCTTCCGTTGTCTGTCTTGGCTGTTGATATCAAACCCTTTTCGCGCAGGTAGTCCACGATGCTGCGTCCTTCCTTCGTGCGTTCGTTGATGTTGATAGTGTAAGTTGCCATGGTTTTACCTCCTGTTCTTTTATTGTTCCGGTGCAAAAATTGTGCAAGCGAGGACAAAGGTATGGAATATTTCCGGATTACGCAAGAATATGGAAAGATTTTAAAGATTCAACAGGCAATAAAAAGAAAAAATAACAGACCGTAAGGCGGAGATGCCGCGGTCCACGGACGGGGATCGGATAATCCAGCCGTGGTATCGGGAAATCGGATTCTTGACCGTTTAGGATAGATCTCGCATAAAAGAGATATACTGTAATCCGTAAAAAAGATAAGTGATTCCGTAACATTTATTGTTCATCTTATTTAAATTTATCGTATATTTGCATCGTAGAACAAATATTCAAACAATGAAGATCATCCCTAAAATCATGCTCGCAATAGCGATGCTATTCACAGGAACCCAAATGAAAGCGCAACAGAATATGACATTAGACGCAAGACAACAAAGCCTCTCCGCAATTGCAGGACTGGAGGCCAAAGGAGATTTAGAGAATCTCGGCAAGGCTATCGACGAAAGCCTTGACAACGGATTGACAGTAGCGGAAATCAAGGAAGCCCTTTCCCAGCTTTACGCCTATACCGGTTTCCCACGGTCTTTGAATGCGCTCGAAACACTCAAGAAGGTCATAGACTACCGCAAGAAATCCGGCAAAGAGACACCCATGGGACAGGACGACGCAACGGTTCTTCCCAAAGATTTTGATGCCCTGAAAACGGGTAAGGAAGTCCAGACCAAGGTGAGCGGCAGGCCTTTCGACTATACCTTTGCTCCCCGCACCGACTATTACCTGAAGGCCCACCTGTTTGGCGACATCTTCGCCGGCAAGGTACTTTCCCAATCCGACCGTGAGATAGTAACCATATCTGCCATTGCCAGTCTTCCCGGCTGTGAGCCTCAGCTCCTTTCCCATGCCCACGGAGCCTTGAACATGGGAGTGAAAAGAGAAGAGCTTCAGGATATCCCCACCGTATTGGAAACCAAAGTCGGAAGCGCTGAAGCTGCCAGAAGTCGGGAGGCCATCAGCAAGGCGCTGGGCATGGAACTGGCTGAAAACCTCAAAGTAAAGAAAGGCATAGAAAACAGTCCGTGGCCGATAGGGGAACCCAATGTAAACTATGCCCAATACTTCGACGGCAACAGCTATCTCGCCCCCTTAGAAGGCGTAGCGTCCAATGTTACTTTCGAGCCCGGCTGCCGCAACCACTGGCATATTCACCACAAATCCGTACAAGTGCTCATCTGCGTGGCGGGTCGTGGCTGGTATCAGGAATGGGGAAAGCCGGCAATAGAGATGACTCCGGGAACCGTCATCGCCATCCCCGCGGAGGCCAAGCACTGGCATGGTGCCGCAAAATACTCATGGTTCCAGCATATTGCCTATATGACAAAGGTTCAGGAAGGCGCAAGCAACGAATGGCTGGAGCCTGTATCTGAAGAAGACTACAACAAGCTGAAATAAGACTTGATCTTTCACTCATTAAAAATAAAAACAAAACCACCCGAGAGGTTCAACAATCCTTTCTATTATGAGCCTCATCCCCTCTGTCTTTTGGCTATTCAGGAGCTAAAGACGCTGTTGGGGCATGCCCCTTATCGTAATGAAATCGATCGAGGCAAGATGTTCGGCGTGCTCATCGTAGATAACGACGGACAGACTGGCTATCTCCAGGCCTATAGCGGACAGATTCTTGCCATCGATGAAGCCACGGAAAGAAATCCCCAGGATGACCGTGAGTTTGTTCCGGCGATATTCGACTACCTTCTGCCAGACGGATATTTCAAGCAAGAGGAAAGCCGAATATCCTTTCTCAATCAGCAAATCAGGGAGCTGGAAACGAGTCTTTGCCTTAAAGAAGCCAAATTACATCTTTCCAAATTACAATCCGAAGCTTCCAACAAGATTTCCGATTACCGACAACATATGAAGGCGTGTAAGGAACAAAGGGACAAAGCCAGGAATTCCGGCGCCACAGACGAAGATTCTCTCTTAAAAGAATCACAATTCCAGAAGGCCGAACTGCGAAGACTCAAAAGGTCTCTGGCGGCTGAAATCGACATTCAAGAAGAGAAAGTGAAGAAGTATATAAGGGAGATTGAAGAGAAGAAGCGTCTCCGAAAACAGAAGAGCGACGCCCTGCAGGGATGGCTTTTCTCACAGTTCTCTATGCTCAACGCCCGTGGGGAGAACAAGACTCTGACGGACATCTTCCATGATTCTTTCTCCCAAGCCTACAACCAGATGCCCCCATCCGGTGCGGGAGAGTGCTGCGAGCCGAAGCTCCTGCAATATGCCTATGCCAACCATATGAAACCTCTCTGCATGGCCATGTTCTGGTGGGGAGAGTCGCCCCGGCAGGAAATCAGGCATCATCTCCATTTCTACCCTGCCTGTCAGGGCAAGTGCAAGCCGATATTAGACTGGATGCTGAAAGGACTGGATGTGGAGGGAAATCCCCTTGAGGAAGAACAGAGTCAACCACTGCCTATCCTATATGAAGACAACGATATCATCGTGGTAAGCAAACCGGCAGGCATGTTGAGCATTCCCGGAAAGAGTAAGCGGCAATCCGTACTCTCCCTGATAAAAGAGCACTGCGGAAAAGAGAGCGATCCCATGATCGTTCACCGCTTAGACATGTCGACAAGCGGACTTCTCGTAGTGGCAAAAAACCGCGAATGCTATTGGAGCCTGCAACGGCAGTTCAAGGAACATACTGTTAAGAAAAGATACATTGCCCTGCTCTCTCCCTCTCCTAAAAAGCCCCTTCAGGTGAAAGGTACCATCAGCCTGCCCCTGACGGCAGACACGGAAGACCGGCCCCGACAGATCATAGACTTCAAGAAGGGGAAAATGTCTATTACCGAATACGAGTTCTTAGACGAAAACCGGATAGCCCTCTATCCCAAGACCGGGCGTACCCACCAGTTGCGTGTCCATTGCGCACACCGAGAAGGACTGTCCCGTCCCATTCTGGGAGACGAGCTCTACGGCAAGAGAGCCGAGCGCCTATATCTTCACGCGGAACATCTTGAATTCACCCATCCCGCTACCGATGAGAGAATCCACTTCGAGGCAAAGGCCGACTTCTGACCAAGGGTCGGGCAACCTACACAAAAAACATGATCATCATCTGGGCTATGATTACGCGGACAAACATTCCCAACGGATAGACCGACGCATATGCCACAGAAGGCGTGTCGCCCTCGATTGTATCATCGGCATACCCCAATGCCATGGGATTTGCCATGCTGCCGCAGAGAATACCGCAGACCGTACCGAAATCAAACTTTTTCGTCCTTAGGATCATAATGCCTACAATCAGTATGGGCAGCATGGTGAGCACAAATCCGACGCCTATCCACATCAATCCCTCAGGGCGCACAAGTGTATTAAAGAAGTCCTTGCCCGCATCTAAGCCAAGACATGCAAGATAGAGGGAAAGACCGAGCTTGCGGAGCATCAGCGAGGCACTTCGTGTGGTATAGCTGATGAAATGAGCCTTCGGGCCGAGCGCGCCCACGATGATGCCCATCAGAATCGGGCCGCCGGCAATGCCCAGTCGGATGGGAGCCGTCATGCCAGGAATGGAAATCGGTATCGTGCCGAGGGCCAGCCCCAGAAGAATTCCCAAGAAGATGCTTCCCACCTGGGGTTCATTCAATATCTGAACTGCATTTCCAATGAATTTCTCAACATCATCCAACGCGTTGGGAGGTCCCACCACGATCAGATGATCGCCGTATTGAAGGCGCAGATCGTCGGTCGCGAGAAGCTTCATGTCGCCACGCAGCACCCGGCTTACATTCACACCATAGATGTTTCTCAGCTGCAGGGTGCCCAGTTTCTTGCCATTGAGTACCCGGCGGGAAATCACAAGGTTACGACTGGCCACCTTCGAGTCTATATGATTCCAGTCTATCTGTTCCTGATTCCAATCCTTTTCCACCTCTTTTCCGAAAAGAATCTCCATTGATTTCCTTTCGTCATGATTCGTTACGACGAGTACATTATCACCCTTACGAAGCTCCGTACTGGCTTGTGGCACCACCACCTCTCGCCCCCGCCACACCCGTGAGATGATGAACTTATCGCGCGAGCTTTGCGCAATTTCCAACAACGGACGGCCGTCGAGGGCTGGATTGCAAACCTCATATTGTCCGATATAAGTGTGGTCATCAGCCTCTTCGCCGCGAATCTTCAAGTCGTCGGCCGTTATCATCAACTTGCGGAATATCACCATGGCAAAAATCACGCCCACGACACCCAACGGATAAGTAACCGCCGTACCCAGGGCAAGCGACCCCGCCGGCTGTCCAAGCAACCCTAATGCCTGTTGCGCGGCACCCAGCGCCGGAGTATTGGTAGTTGCGCCGCACAGGATACCCACCATGTCAGGGAGGCTGATACCCGTAAGCGGAACCATGATCAGGGCCATGACGGTGCCCAGCAATATCACGGCCAAAGACCAAAGGTTGAGAGGCATGCCTTCATGTTTCAACGAACTGAAGAAGTTCGGCCCCACCGAGAGCCCCAGCATGTAGACAAAGATCACCAACCCGAAGGTCTCCGCAAAGTTCAGGACTTTCTGATTTATCTCCAGACCCAGATGTCCCGCGAGGATACCGATGAAGAACACGAAGGCAACTCCCAGCGAAACGCCCATCACCTTGACCCTTCCAAGGGACAAACCCAAGGCGCAGATCACCGAAAGAACAATGATTGACTGTATCGGAGACTCTATGGAAAAAAGACTGTTCAACCAATCCATTTACAAAACATTCAAGTATTTCTCAAGGGGAATTCCCCTGTTCTTGTCTTCATTGTCCTTGTTCAGGTCGATGAGCCTATACACAGCATCCATGGCAGCCTGCGTACTCGGCTCCAGAGGCTCGCCATCGAGGAGATGACCTATCAATACCGCAGAGAAAATATCACCCGTTCCAGGGAAATGGACGGGGATTTCCGTATATGGAAGTATGAAATATCCATCCTCAGAATGATTATACCCCACCACCGAAGATTGCCCATCGACGGTGATACTGGTAATCAGCGCTGAATTCGAGCCTATCTTCCGAAGGTGGTCGAGAAGATTCCGTGCCTCGCCGAGCGTTACTCCCTCTGCATGAAACGGATGCCCCGTGAGATAGCATGCCTCCGTATAATTGGGATAGCACAGATGCGCTACGGAAAGCATTTCGCGCATGCTCTTGATGGCGGCCTCGGTAATTCCGTTATAGAGTTTTCCCTCATCGCCCATGATAGGGTCGACGAAGATGACCGTCCCCCTCGCGGCCTGTTCCATGCAATAGCGTGAGATGATGCCGGCCTGATACTCCGAGGCGATGAAGCCCGTGGCTATCGCGTCGAATCTGAAGCCCAGTTCTTTCCACACGGGGAAGACTCCCTTGATATATTCCGTGGTGTCCAGGATGTTGAACTTGCCATAATCCAGCGTATTCGATACCAAGGCGGTAGGCAGATTATAAGTGGGATGGCCGAAGTAAGACAATATCGGGAGCATCGCCGCCGTAGCCACCTTGCCGTAGCCGGCCATGTCGTTGATAAGAAGAATCTGTCTCTTACTCATGTGCTTACATTCTTTTCCGGGTACAAAGGTAGTCTATTTTTCTGAAACGAAGCATGAAAAGACAGTAAATTAGCAAATCTCAAAAAAACCAGATACCCCCACCCACCACCACAGCGACGCCGAATCAAAGATAAAGAAGTTTTCTTTATCCGTAATCCGGGTCATTGCGGTTTCAGAAATTTTATATATCTTTGTCTCGGAATCAGAATATAGAATCAGCATATGGCAGAACAGATTATCAACATCAACACCATTGATGCCTATAACAAGGCATTCGGCATAGAGACCCGCCACCCGCTCGTGTCAATCGTAGAGATGGCGAAAGCGCATCCCGTCGTGGACCTGAACGCCACGACAACCTATCATTACGGGGTTTACGCTATCTTCCTGAAGCAGACCCTGTGCGGCGACATCACCTACGGACGGCAGCCTTACGACTATCAGGAAGGCACCGTGGCCAGCTTTGCGCCAGGTCAGGTGGTAACGATAAAGCTGCATCCCAATGTGCAGCCTGATGCCATCGGACTGGTTTTCCATCCCGATCTCATCAAGGGAACATCGCTGGGCAAGGACATCAAGCAATACAGTTTCTTCTCGTATTCCTCGCGGGAAGCCCTCCATCTGAACGAGGATAAGAAGGAGATCTTCAAGGACTGCATCCAAAAAATACGACAGGAGCTGGAACATCCGATAGACAATCACAGCAAAAGGCTGATTTGCCGCAACATAGAATTATTGCTCGACTACTGCCTGCGCTTCTATGAACGACAATTCATCACCCGCAAGGCGGTCAACAAAGATGTGCTCGAAAGGTTTGAGGAACTGCTCAACACCTATTTCGAGGACACTAATTCCTATCTAAAAGGGCTCCCCACGGTGAAGTATTTTGCCGAAGAATGTTTCCTTTCTCCCAACTACTTCGGCGACCTGATAAAGAAAGAAACGGGCATGACCCCGCAAGAACACATCCAGGCTAAAATCATCGACCTGGCCAAGGAGGCGCTGCTGGGCACGGAGAAGACCATCAGCGAAATCGCCTATCAGCTCGGATTCCAGTACAGCCAGCACTTCAACCGATATTTTAAGCGCAATATGGGCATGAGCCCAAGCCAGTATCGCAAAGCATGAAACACTCTATCAGCATTTGTGCCTGCAACAAGCTCTTTGACGAGAAGGCCTTACACCCTCTCGCGAGCGTTATCAACCTCTCCACGGAGTGTAAGGAAGAGGCGATAAGGCTCGACTGCTATGCCATCTTGCTACGGCGCAACGAAGACGGCGAGAGACGATTTGGCCGTCAGGCCTGCGACTTCTCCGACGCCACGCTGCTCTTCCGATCGCCCGAGAAGACCCTCGACCTTGAGAAAGACAGCCTCCACGAGCACAAAGGGAAACTGCTGATGTTCCATCCCGACCTGTTCTGCGGCACTCCCTTAGGACAACAGATCAAGGACTTCAACTTCTTCCGCTACCGGCAGGATGAATCCCTCCACATTTCCCGCAAAGAACGGAAGGCCGCCGAATGCTGCATCGACGGAATCAGCAGGGAACTCGAATGGGGCATCGACCAGCTCACCGCATCCATCCTGTGCGACCTCATCACGCAGCTCCTGCACCATTGCCAAAGGTTTTATCAGCGACAGTTCATCACGCGCGAGATTGCTTCCGAGCGAATACTGACGCGATTCATGGAGGCCGTAGACGAATATTTGCAGAGTGGAAGAATCCAAAACGAAGGCCAGCCGGGCGCCTCGGTGTTCACCGACCCTATGAATATATCGACGGCTTATCTGAACGACCTGCTCAAACATGCCACCGGCAAGGAGTTTGACGGCTATTTTCAGTCTCGCAGAATTGAAATGGCCAAGCGGTTGATGGCCACGGATGACGATGAAAAAATTTCACAAAAGCTCGGCTTCAAATCCTCAGACTGTTTCCATTCCCTATTCCAGAGAATCACGGGGATAAGCATCCAGGAGTACCGAAATTAAACGGCTGTGAATCAGATGGTTAGAAACCGAAAAGTAAAAGGCGGCTAAAAGGCGAGTAAAAAGCCGTTAGAAGGAGGGCTTTCAGCCGTTAAAAGGAAGGCAAAAAGCCGCCTTTTACTTTCCGGTTTGCCGCAAGCGGCTTTTCAAACCCTGAACGGCAAAGGAGCCCATAAGATTCAGCCGTCTGAAAATATTTTACCAACATTGACCAAAAACAAATAAGATGAAAGATATTTGCTGCATCGGACACATCACCCACGACCGCATCATCACCCCGCAAAGGTCGATAGACATGGCGGGCGGGACGGCCTTCTATTTCGCCTACGGCATCAACAGGTTGCCCGGAAAAGTATCGTTTGAACTTGTTACAAAGGTTGGCGACGATGCCCTCGGCGAAGTGGAGAAAATGCGCGAGGCGGGTATCGAGGTCATCGCAAACCATAGCCGCAAGACGGTTTGCTTTGAAAACAAGTACGGGGAGAATGCCAACCACCGCACACAGAGGGTGCTCGCCGAGGCCGATGCTTTCACCCTTGAGGATGTGAGATCGCTCGAGGCGCGGGTATTTCATTTAGGCCCGCTCCTGAAAAACGATTTCCCCACGGAGGTCGTGAGGGCCCTGAAGGAGAAAGCACTTGTTTCCATTGACATTCAAGGCTATCTGCGCGAAGTCAAGGGGAAAGAGGTGGTCGCGGCGGAATGGACTGAGAAAGAAAAAGTGCTCCGCCTCACGGATTTCGTAAAGCTGAACGAACACGAGATGTCGACCATCAGCCTGCTCACCAACCCTCGCTCCGTGGCCCGGGAACTGGCGGGATACGGCATCAGAGAGGTGATTTTGACCTTTGGGAGCAAAGGCTCCCTCATCTTGAAAGATGGCATATTCTATGAAATTCCAGCCTATGCGCCACACGCTCTAATAGACGCAACGGGGTGCGGAGACACCTACGGATGTGGCTATCTCTACTGCCGCATGCAGGGAATGGCTCCCCTGGAAGCCGGAAAATTTGCCGCGGCCATGTGCACGAAGAAACTGGAGCATTCCGGACCCTTCCACGGCACCCTGAGTGATATCCGCGATATCATCGGATAACTCCACCTTCAAGATTTCACGCGGTTTGTCGCCACCTATATAAAATAAGGTATCAACAAATTGCGAAGCCTGTCTCAAGCCGTGCGTTGAGAGAAGAAAGGGCCTTCGCATTTCCGCGGCCATGCGCCGCGGAAGCCTCCTCGTTTCCACCTTGCCGGGATCATCGAGGAAAGGCGCAGGCCCATCAAGGAGAACAATACATCAAGGATATGAGGGCCTGGGAGCATTGCGGTGGAACCGGGCAAGAATATCCCTATAAAGAAAAAGCAACTCCCGTGTCTTTTTTAAAGGCCTGATTATAGAAATATGCCACACTCCTCCCGCTCTCCCCTGAAGTGAGCAAGAGGAGAATTCATAAATGTCTCCATGCTTGCAGATATCGAGAAAAAGCATTATCTTTGGACAGAATTTCCAAAGAACATGGCAGAGAACTCACCACAGCAGGCCTTGGCGCAACAGCGATTGTTGCTCCAAATGGAGTACAACGCCGAGAAAGAGGCTTTCCGCAAGCAGACCGAGACAATGGGACTGGCGCGGAAGGTGAAGCGCGGTGATGCCTGGTTTCCGCTGAAGATCGGCAAGAGTTACTATAATTCGCTGAACCAGCTGTCGCTGGAAGTAACCCGCGCTGCCGACCAGGACATAGAACACAACTTTGAGTTTGGCCGTCCCGTGGTTTTCTTCAAGGTCTCCCGCAACGGTGAGCTGCGGTATTTCCGCCTTACGGGAACCGTAAACTATGTAGACGGCGACCGCATGGTCGTGGTGCTTCCCGACAATGGAAGCCTCGTGGACATACAGAGTTGTGAAGACTCCGTAGGGCTGCAACTCTTCTTCGACGAGACCAGCTATAAGACCATGTTCGATGCCCTCGACCGGGTGATGCAGGCCAAGGACAACCGCCTGGCCTACCTCCGCGACCTTTTCTATAGCAAGACGCGTCAGGCCGGGCAGCTCAACTTCGAGCCGATGCGGTTTCCGTGGCTCAATCCCACGCAGGAAAAGGCGGTGAACGAGGTGCTTCGGACAAAGGATGTGATGGTGGTGCACGGCCCGCCAGGCACCGGGAAGACCACCACGCTGGTAGAAGCCGTCAACGAAGTGCTGATGCGCGAGAGCCAAGTGCTCGTCTGTGCGCAGAGCAATATGGCAGTAGACTGGATATCGGAAAAGCTCGTCGACCGGGGCATCCATGTGCTCCGCATCGGCAATCCCACGAGGGTGAACGACAAAATGCTGAGCTTCACCTATGAGAGGCGCTTCGAGTCGCACCCCGACTATCCGCAGCTTTGGGCCATCAGAAAGGCCATACGAGAGCTAAGAGGACGGCGCAAAGGGCGCAGTGAGGCTTTCCACCAGAAGCTCGACCGGCTGAAAAGCCGCGCCACCGAGATCGAAATCCGCATCAACAGTGAGCTTTTCAGCGAGGCCAGGGTGGTCGCCTCTACCCTCGTCGGGTCTGCCAACCGGCTCTTGGAAGGACAGAAGTTCGGCACGCTTTTCATCGACGAGGCCGCCCAAGCTCTTGAGGCTGCCTGCTGGATACCCGTCCGCAGGGCGTCGAGAGTGATTCTTGCCGGCGACCACTGCCAGCTTCCACCCACCGTGAAAAGCATCGCTGCCCTGAGAGGAGGGCTTGGCAAGACCCTCATGGAGCGCATCGTGGAGAACAAGCCCGAAGTGGTAACGCTCCTGCGGGTACAATACCGCATGAACGAACAGATCATGCACTTCTCCAGCAACTGGTTCTACGACGGCAAGGTGGAGAGTGCCCCACAGATAAAATACCGCGGAATACTCGACTACGACATCCCCATAGAATGGCGGCAGGCGACCAACGATGCTCCAGCCGGCGACCCTCCTGCATCCGGACAACGATGGGGAGAAGAATTCGTGGGCGATTCTTTCGGAAGAATCAACAGGCAGGAAGCACAGCTCACGCTGTCTGCGCTCCAAGAATACTTCGCCAAAATCGGCAAGCAGCGCATCCTCGACGAGCGCATTGATGTAGGAGTCATCTCGCCCTATCGTGCCCAAGTGCAGTATCTGCGCCACCTGCTCAAGCAACGGGAGTTTTTCAAGCCTTTCCGAAAACTCATCAGCGTGAACACCGTAGACGGTTTCCAGGGACAGGAGAGAGACATCATCCTCATCTCGCTGGTACGCTCCAACGCCGAGGGTGAGATAGGATTCCTACGCGACCTGCGGCGCATGAATGTGGCAATGACCCGCGCCCGCATGAAGCTCATCATCCTCGGAGATGCCAAGACGCTGACCAAGCATCCCTTCTATAAAAAACTTTATACACATATACTATCGCTCCATGAAGAATCCTAAACAACTCGCAGCCCTTGCGCTCATCATCCTCACGGCCACGGGAACACAGGCCGGCAACCAGAAAATCTATCATAAAGGATGGATTGACTTCAACAAAAACGGAAAGATGGACATCTTCGAAAACCCCAAAATGCCCATTGAAGCTCGCGTAAACAACCTTCTCCAGCAGATGACAATGGAAGAAAAAACCTGTCAGATGACCACCCTCTATGGTTCTGGACGCGTTCTCAAAGACGACCTCCCGACAGCTGAATGGAAAACCCGCGTATGGAAAGACGGCATCGGCAACATCGACGAGGAACACAACGGAATAGGAACACCGCTCAAGCCCTTTATCACCGACGCACGGAAACATGTTGAAGCCTTACACGAAATACAGCGATGGTTTGTTGAGGAAACACGCCTCGGCATTCCCGTAGACTTCAGCAATGAGGGCATACACGGGCTTTGTCACTATCAGGCAACCTATTTCCCTGCCCAATGCGGCCAGGGAGCTACCTGGAACCGGGAACTGATTCGCAGGATAGCCGACATCGAAGCCACCGAGGCCGACATCCTCGGATACACCAACATCTATTCGCCCATTCTCGACATCGCCACCGACCCCCGTTGGGGACGCTGCGTCGAGACTTACGGAGAGGATGCCTATCTGGTGGGGCAGCTTGGCCTTGAGATGGTGAGAGGCCTTCAGGCGCGCCGCGTGGTGTCCACCCCCAAGCACTATGCGGCATACAGTAGTCCTGTCGGAGGCCGCGACGACAGGACCCGCACCGACCCCCATATTACCGAGCAAGCCCTGCACGAACTTTATCTCAAGCCCTTCCGCATGGCCGTACAGGAAGGTGGAGCGCTCGGCATCATGAGCTCTTACAACGACTATAACGGTGAGCCGATATCCGGCAGCTACTATTTCCTCACCGAGTTGCTGCGCAATGAGTTCGGCTTCCGCGGCTATGTGGTATCCGACAGCGAGGCTTTGGAATTCCTCTACAACAAGCACCATGTGGCGGCAGACTACGAGGATGCCGCGGCATTGGCGGTGAACGCAGGGCTGAACATCCGCACCAACTTCACCCAGCCGGAAACTTATGTCGAACCGCTAAGGAAAGCCGTCATGAACGGAAAGATCTCCGAGGAGACCCTGAACCGGCGGGTAGCAGAGATCTTGAGAGTGAAATTCTGGCTGGGACTTTTCGACAATCCTTACCGAGGCAACGCAGGGGAAGCCGGAAAGACCGTCAGGAACGCCGACGCCCAGAAGGTTTCGCTGGAGGCGGCACGACAGTCGCTCGTGCTCCTGAAGAACGAACGCGGCCTGCTTCCTTTGAGCAAGTCGCTCCAAAAGATTGCCGTCATCGGACCAAATGCCAATGAAAAGGCCGAATTCGTGAGCCGCTATGGAGCCCGGGGGGCAAACATCATCACGGTATACGAGGCCATTCGCCATCTGATTCCCTACGCCGAGGTCGGCTACGCGAAAGGATGCGACCTCCTCGACACGCATTTTCCAGAGAGCGAACTGATGGATTTCCCGCTCTCCAAAGAAGAAAAAGCCGACCGCGACGAAGCCGTGGCACTCGCCAAAGAGGCCGATGTGGCCATCCTCGTGCTGGGAGGCAACAACCAGATTGTGGGCGAAAGCCTTTCCCGCACCGACCTCAATTTGCCCGGCAGACAGGAAGAGCTCCTCGAAGCTGTCTATCACACGGGCACTCCCGTCGTCCTCGTATTGCTCGACGGGCGTGCCTGTACCATCAACTTTGCCGCCAGAAGCATTCCCGCCATCCTACATGGATGGTATCCCGGAGAGTTCACGGGGCAGGCCGTGGCCGAGGCCTTGTTCGGCGACTATAACCCCGGAGGCCATCTTGCGGTAACCTTTCCGAAGAGCGTCGGGCAGATTCCGTTCCACTTCCCGTTCAAGCCAGGTTCCGACGAGAAGGCGAGCAGGTCTGTCTGGGGGGCTCTCTATCCCTTCGGCCACGGACTGAGCTATACGACATTCGAATACGCCAACCTCCAGATTCAGAGACTGAAGGAAGGCGTGAAAGTAACTTGCGAGGTCAAGAACACGGGCACCCGCAGCGGCGATGAGGTTCCGCAACTCTACCTGCACGACGAGGTGAGCAGCGTAACGGCATATACGAAGGTGCTGCGAGGCTTCGAACGCATTTGTCTGGAACCAGGTGAGACGAAGACCGTAACTTTTACGCTCCATCCCCACGATTTCGCCCTGTGGGGCCTGCAACGCAAGTTCACCGTAGAACCGGGGACCTTCAGAGTCATGATAGGCAGGAGTTCGCAGGACATTAAATTAGAAGACACTTTCACATGGAACTAATCTAAGAGAACAGTATGTTACAACGCGACTATTTCATCAGAATCATCGAGGAGTTTATGGCAGCCTTGCAGCGCTTCCTCGAGAAAGACATCGACCAGCGAACCGACGAAGACTTCAGGGAGCTCTACCGACAGTATGTGGGCGACTACTCACTGCTGCGCAACTGTTCTATGGAGGAAGCCGTCGACTATGCCCGCCAGCAATGGGAAGAAGACCGACGGATACAGAAGCTCGAGATGCTTGCCGAGCTCTGGTATGCCGAGGGAACCTGCAAGATGAAGCCGCTCCGCGACCTCTTCCTCGACAAAGCTTTCCGACTCTACGACTACATCGATGCCCACAGCAAAGAGTTCTCACTGTCCAGGAAACAGAAAATACGCGACATCAAGAGTATGCTCCGGCAAGACGGCAAGTGGACAGCAGACGACTAAAAGGCCGCTCCCAGCCTGACAAAATCGGCGATTTCGTCCCACGATTTCGGCGATTTCGTCCTTCAATCTCGCCGATTTTGTCAAACCGGAAGATACATATCTAAAAACAAGTGAGCCGCACGGACAGTCCTGACGGCAAAAAATCCATGGACTAAGGGATGCCGCACTTCCTGACAAAGGCCGCCACCCGTCCGGCATACTCCCGCGGATGGTCGCGGTAACTGAGGGCATGGGCTGACTTCGACGCAACATACCGCTCCTTGATACCCGGCTTGGCCTCATACAAAGGCTCGAGCATGGAGAAAGGAACATAAGTGTCGGCATCTCCATGAATGAACAGCATCGGGAGCTTGCACCTGCCGACCTGCCTGAGGGGAGAGGCTTCCTGGAAGCTCCACCCAAAGCGGAGCTTGCAAAGAACACTTGCCGCATGGAGCAACGGGAAAGCCGGAAGACCGAACCGGGCCCTCATCTCGCCCCTGAACTCTTCCCAAACGCTGGTATATCCGCAGTCTTCCACAAAGCCTCTCACATAAGGCGGCAACTCTTCTCCCGATATGCACATGGCCGTTGCAGCGCCCATAGAGATGCCGTGAACCATCATCCGCGAGGTTGCCGTGGAATCGCGGAAGAGCGAATCGGCAACCGCCATCCAGCGCATGACATCCTTGCGGTCTTCCCATCCCATCCGGATGTCAGCGCCCTCGCTCTTGCCATGGGCATGGAGGTCGGGCAGCAGGAGATTGAACCCCAACCGACTGTAGACATATCCTATATGCATCATGCCCATGCAGTTGTCTTTATATCCGTGAATGAGCACCGCCACCTTATTTGAAGGCTGTGCCACACGGACATAGACAGCGTGATGACGCTCTCCGGTAGGCATGAGGACAAAGGTGTCTCTCAGTGCCCCGGCATCCTGCAGGCTGTCTACCCACGGACGAATCTGGGGATATCCTCGCCGCATCTCGGCCAGTCTTGGCTCCAATTGGTGGCTATGCCGCATGGAGGACATGAGGGAATAGTCAAGCATATACCAACTCGCCGCAGACAGGACTCCCACAATTGCGATGAGGATTGCTGCCAATAAGAATCCAAACGACCTTCTCATGCTGCTCCGCCTGTTTCTCCCTTTGCCGCTTCCGACTCCTCCAAAGCCCGGCGAATGAACTCCTTCTCCTCCTGTTTCCTCTGCTTGCTACGCGCACGAAACTGGTCGAAGCCCTCTCCGAACACGCCGATTACGGAACTCTGGGAAACAAAAGCGTCGGGATCTATATCGTCAATGAGATGGAATATCATGTTCGACTCACTCTTCTTGGCTATGACGAAGAGGGCCTGAATCTTCTTGCCCGAGTAGAATCCATGTCCGTCAAAGACCGTGCAGCCACGGGGCACGAACTCATTAATGGCCTTCCCGATGACATCATACTTATCGGAAATGATGAAGAACTGCACCGACCGCCGCATGGTATTCACCACTTGGTCCACGCAGAAAGAACAGATGAAAAGGAAGCAATAGCCATAGAGCACCTTCTCCCAGTCCTTCAGGACCAGATAAGAAGAAGTGATGATGATGAGATCGCAGAACAAAATGATATGCCCCAGCGACACATCTTTATATTTATGGACCATGGCAGCGATCACATCAGAGCCTCCCGTGGAGCCTCCTGACGACAAGCCCAGCCCCACACTCGTGCCCAAGAAAGCACTTCCCACGATGAGAGCCATGAACTTCTGGTCGGCCAGCAGGTGCAAATCACCCACATAGTATTGCAATAGAGAAGTGATAACCGTGAAGAGAACAACTGCGTAAATGGTCTTCACGCAAAACTTCCAGCCCAAAATGCGCAGGGCGAACATCATGAGAACGGCATTCATGACAAAGAAAGTGAGCGACACCGGAATCTGGAAGCCCCAATACAGAATAGAAGCGACCCCCGTGATACCCCCAGTCGTAATCTCGTTAGGCAGGAAAAACAGCACCAGACCCACCGAACCCATGAGCATGGCGATGCTGATAATGACATAATCCCGAAAGTCTCGATAACGCGATTTCCTCTTTGTTTTCATAGATGATTAAACATTTGCTGGCAAATGTAACATTTTTATTTGGGATTCCCCCTATATCCGATTATTTTTTTGTAATTTTGCACACATCTAAGTATTTACAAAACAGGATTCCCTGTCTGAGAAAAAACAAAAAGCAAAAGGAAAACAAATACGATATGGATATTGAAAGCACAATTTGCGGTGCCGTCGTCAAGGCCGTAAAAGAATTATATGGGCAGGATGTGCCAGCCAAGATGATACAGTTACAGAAGACCAAGGAGGCCTTCGAGGGCAACCTCACGCTCGTTGTGTTCCCCTTCTTGAAAGCCTCAAGGAAGAAACCCGAGGACACGGCGCAGGACATCGGCCTGTATTTGCAGCAGTACTGTGAAGCCGTTGAGAGGTTCAATGTGGTCAAGGGGTTCCTCAATCTTATCGTCGCGAAAGGCGCATGGCTGTCTCTGCTGAACGATATCAATGCCGACGAGAAGTTCGGCGAGAAGAAATCCACCGGCGATTCACCACTGGTGATGGTGGAATACTCGTCTCCCAACACCAACAAACCGCTCCATCTGGGACATGTGCGCAACAATCTGCTCGGCTGGTCGCTGTCAAAAATCATGGAAGCCAACGGCAATAAGGTCGTAAAGACCAACATCGTGAACGACCGCGGCATTCATATCTGCAAGTCGATGCTGGCATGGCAGAAGTGGGGCGATGGTGAAACTCCCGAAAGCAGCGGCAAGAAAGGCGACCATCTGATAGGCGACTACTATGTGGCTTTCGACAAGCATTACCGTGAAGAGTGTGCAGCCCTCAAGGCGCAATATGTAACCGACGGCCTCGACGAAGATAAAGCCGAGGAGAAAGCCAAGTCAGAAGCCCCGCTCATCAAGGAAGCCCACGAGATGCTTGTCAAGTGGGAGCAGGGCGACAAAGAAGTGCGTGCCCTCTGGGAGAAGATGAACTCCTGGGTATATGCCGGCTTCGACGAGACCTATCAGGCACTCGGCGTAAGCTTCGACAAGATCTACTACGAGTCGAACACCTATCTTGAGGGAAAGAAGAAGGTGGAGGAGGGGCTTGCAAAAGGCCTCTTCTTCCGTAAGGAAGACGGCAGCGTATGGGCTGATCTCACCCGGGAAGGCCTCGATCAGAAGCTTCTTATCCGCTCCGACGGAACCAGCGTCTACATGACCCAGGACATCGGCACGGCCGAGATGCGCTTCAACGACTACCCCATCGACAAGATGATCTATGTGGTGGGCAATGAGCAGAACTACCATTTTCAGGTTCTGTCCCTTCTTTTAGACCGCCTCGGCTTCAAATGGGGCAAGGATTTGGTACACTTCTCCTACGGCATGGTGGAACTTCCGAACGGTAAGATGAAGAGTCGCGAGGGCACCGTGGTAGATGCCGACGACCTGATAGCCACCATGATAGACGATGCCCGCAAGACAAGCGACGAGCTCGGTAAGTTCAAGGACATGACTGAAACGGAGAAGCAGGAGATTGCCCGTATCGTGGGACTCGGCGCGCTGAAGTACTTCATCCTGAAAGTAGATGCCCGCAAGAACATGCTCTTCAATCCGGAAGAGAGTATCGACTTCAACGGCAACACAGGTCCTTTCATCCAATACACCTATGCCCGCATCCGCAGCATCATGCGCAAGGCCGCGGAACAGGGACTCAATCTCGGACCGGTAGCGACAGATGCTCCCCTCAACGACAAGGAGGTGGAGCTCATTCAGAAGATGAATGAGTTTGGAGTGGCCGTAGCGGACGCCGGCGAGAACTACAATCCGGCCGGCATTGCCAACTATTGCTACGACCTCACGAAGCTTTTCAACCAGTTTTACCATGACTACAGCATCCTGAGCGCAGGCACGGAGACCGAGAAACTCACCCGTCTTGTCATCGCAAAGAATGTGGCCAAGACCATCAAGAACGGCATGGAGCTATTAGGCATAGAGGTTCCGGAAAGAATGTAAGCAAAAAATATGAAAAGAACCGCCATTCTGTTTTTCTTCCTGTGCACGCTTAGCTACGGATACGCACAGACAAGCGACACCCTGCAGGGCAACGACAAGGAATATCGCGAGACGCTCGACCGCCTCATGCTGGTTTCCGGCACTTCCACTGCCCTCCGCGCCCAGTTTCCCTTGCTGATGCAGATGATGGAGAACATGCTGCCCGATGTGCCGGAAGAAGTCATTCATAAGATGGAGGACAAGTTTGGAGACCTCTTCTTCGAAAGGATCAGCGACCTCTATACGCCTATCTATAAAAGATACCTCACGCTGGAAGACCTCAAGGGATACATCGCCTTCTACGAGACTCCCCTCGGCAAGAAAATCGCCATGACCATACCGACCCTGAACAAAGAGTTGATGGAAGCGGGGCAGAAAGCAGGCCAGAGCATAGCACGGGAAGTGCTGCAAGAGCTGAAGAAAGAGGGTTATACACCCACAACCCTGTAAAAACCATGAAGAAGAAGGAACTCCTGAACCCGCCCGACTACCGCAACGACACCGTGTTGCCGCTGCCTCCGGAGGTTGTGGCAACAGCCTGGGCCGTCGACGCAGCCTGTTCCGGCAACCCCGGTCCTATGGAATATCAGGCCATTGACTTGCAAACGGGCGCACAAGTCTTCCATTTCGGCCCCGTCCACGGCACCAATAACATCGGCGAATTCCTTGCCATCGTGCACGCCCTTGCCCTCATGGAGAGGGAGGGCATCAGCGGCAAGATCATCTACAGCGACTCCTACAACGCCATTCTATGGGTGAACAAGAAGAAGTGCAAGACCAAGCTTGAGCATAATCCGCAGACCGAGCCGCTCTTCCGGGTCATCGCCAGGGCCGAGGCCTGGCTTCGCACGCACCACATCACAACGCCCATCCAAAAGTGGGACACCACCAAATGGGGCGAGATACCCGCCGATTTCGGGAGGAAATAGACATGTGCCATCCCTACAAGAAATACGAAAGCTCGCCCTATTGGCCAGTCATCAGAAAGCTGATTGAAGACTTGGAGGACAACAACGACCTGGAGCTGCAGACCCCGATAGAGTATATCGTGGGCTATATCTGCAAAGGTCTGGAGCAAGAGAACGGCGCCAGATAATGGACGAGAACGAGAATTCCAGCAAGCACAACGGCCTTTTCAAGGGCGTCCTCTACGGCTCCATAACCGGAGTGGCCCTTTCCCTTATCACCGGAAGCCCCGGCGTAATCCCGCTGGCGATAACCGCCGGCATCCTTGCGGGAGCCCTTTACGACAGGTTTTTCCGCAATGAGAAGAAGTAACGGCCCTACCCTTCCTTCATATATCCCTTCGTAAACATATCATACGACAAGGCTTCCAGTTCCGAAAGCTTGAGCTGTTCTACGGCATGCTCTATCTTCCGGATCAGCAACTCCCGCTGATAGTCGTCCGAGTCGCTGAGCCGTGTGGTGAATCTATTCGCTGTCATGACTTTCGCTCATAGGTTATAATCTCGTTTCCATCATAGTTTTCAACCCTCACTACCCTAAGATTGCCGGGCAAACGGGGAGCACGGGTACCTGCTCCTGCCGCAATCGTGCCCGTTTCCACGCGTATCTCATCCCACAGATCACGCTCCATGAAACTCTCGAGGGTCTTCCCCCCTCCCTCCACGATCAGCGACTGCAACCCCTCCTGATAACATTCGTCGAGAATTTTGTCTATGGAGGTCGCGGAAGAAAGCACTAACCTGCGGGGATCCCGACCGCTCCACTCCCGCACATCCAGCCGCGGACGGTCGCGCTCAGCCGTTACCCGCCCCACCAGAATCGCGTCATTCTCCGCACGGAGCTTATGGGTGAGCATCCTTGTAAAGGCCGTAGAGATCTGCATTGGTCTGAAATGGTCGTCCAGAAAGCCGTCGGCCGTCTGTGCCCACTTGAGAAGAATGTAGGGACGAAGAGCCGTATTAAAGGTGATAAACCGCCTGTTGAGCTCACGGCACTCATCTTCGAGAACGCCCACGACGACTTCCGCGCCCGCCTCTTGCAGCTTCCGGATGCCCCGCCCCTGCACTTTGGCAAACGGGTCGACGCATCCGACGACCACCCGGGGCACCCCCTTCCTTATAATAAGGTCGGCACAAGGTGGCGTCCGGCCAAAGTGCGAACAGGGCTCCAGGCTCACATAAAGCGTCGACCGAGAGAGCAAGACCTCGTCTTCAGTACTCACGGAGGCAAAGCAGTTCACCTCCGCATGCCCCTCACCGCATCGCACATGGTAGCCCTCGCCGATGATGCGCCCGCCGGCAACAAGCACAGCCCCCACCATGGGATTCGGCTTGGCGCTCTGCCGGCCGTTCCCGGCCAGCTGAATGCAGCGTCGCATGTATTTTTTATCCGTCTCTTCTTGCGTCATTTCAATTTATTTTATAATTTTGCTTTCTGTATGACCTACAACCAACTGTGGCACCTGATTGTGCCGCCCTACGACGAAAGCGAGGCAAAAGCCGTCATCCGCATGGTGCTGGAGGTGGTCTTCGGCTTCAGCCTCGCCGACCTTTACTCGGACAAAGTTAATGAATTATCCTCAGACGAGGAAGAGGTTTTGCGGGAAATTGTCGGAAGACTGCAAAAGGGCGAGCCCGTGCAGTATGTCTTAGGACAATCCGACTTCTGCGGGCGAGCCTTCACGGTGCGTCCCGGAGTTCTCATTCCGAGGCCCGAGACGGCAGAGTTGTGCGAATGGATCACCGCCCGCCACGCCCATTCCAACCACCTCCGCATCGTCGACATAGGCACCGGAAGCGGTTGCATAGCCGTTACGCTCGCCCTCAACCTGCCTCATCCACGGGTAGAGGGATGGGATATCTCCTCGGAAGCCCTCCGCATCGCAAGGGAAAACAACGAACGGCTGAAGGCCGGCGTGAGGTTTCTCAAGAAAGACATACTCGCCCCCGGCCTCTCCGAGAAGGCCGCAAAAGACAAGGGGGAAATAGATATCATGATCTCAAATCCGCCCTATATCTGCATGAAAGAACGCGGAAAGATGGAACGGAATGTGCTCGACTACGAACCGGAAACAGCCCTTTTCGTGCCCGACGACGACCCGTTGCGCTTCTATCGGGCCATCGCGGAATATGGCAAGACGGCCCTCAAACCGGGCGGAGAACTCTATTTTGAAATCAATCCCTTATATGCCGGTGAGCTGAAAGCCATGCTGGAAAAAACGGGATACGGGAATTTGGAAATCAGGAAAGACCAGTTTGGCAAACAACGGATGATGAAAGGAACAAGACCATGAAGGAAATGACCGAGCAACAAGCGCTCTATAAGCTCGCCGCACTCTGTTCGACAGCCGAGCACTGCTCGTGGGAAATGCTCGAGAAGATGCGCAAGTGGGACATCCCCGACGACGCTCAGGCACGCATCATGGCGTATCTGGCCCGGGAAAAATACATCGACGACAGCCGCTACTGCCGTTTCTTTGTCAACGACAAGCTGAAATACAATGGATGGGGAAGGCGCAAGATAGAACAGGCCTTACGCCTGAAGCACATCGGCAAGGATATTTCCGACCCGGTTTTCGATGCCGTGGAAGACGAGCAATACCTTGAAATCCTCCGCCCGATGGCGCAACGGAAGTGGAAGACTATCAAGGCCGTGAGCGACTACGAGCGTTCCGTGAAGCTCATCAGGTGGGCCATGGCGCGCGGATACAGCCTCGACATCATCCGGAAATGCGTCGACAACCTCAGCGACATAGAACTATGACCGGAGTCTGCAGCCGTCTTCTGAACCTGATTTCGCCCCAGCGGTGTGTATCGTGCGGCCTCCGGCTGGCTCCGGGCGAGGACATTGTCTGCACAAAATGCAACCTCCGGCTGCCCCGCACGCTCTATCACGAAGACCCATACGAGAATGCCATGGCCACAATGTTCTGGGGGCGGATGAAGACAGAGCGGTGCGCAGCTTTCCTCTTCTATAATGCGGGCAGCGAGGCCGGCAACATCATCTACGAGATGAAGTATCACGGACATCCGGAAATCGGCAGGAAAATGGGGCACAAGATGGCCTCGGAGCTCATGGATTCCGGTTTTTTCGAGGATATCGACCTGCTCATTCCCCTGCCCTTGGGCAAAAACCGGCTCCGCCAGCGGGGCTTCAACCAGAGCGCGGAGATAGCCCGGGGCGTCAGCGAGGTTACGGGCATCTTGGTGGGCGAACGCATCGTGAGCCGCACGCAGTTCAGGGAAAGCCAAACCCATAAAGGCCGCTGGGAGCGCAATGAGAATGTGAAGGATGCCTTCCGCCTTGAAGACGCAAGCCCCATCAGGGGCAAGCATCTGCTCCTGATAGACGATGTGGCCACCACGGGGGCCACCCTCATCGCCTGTGGCACCGAGCTCCTGAAGGCTGAAGACACCCGGGTGAGCATCCTCACCCTTGCCTACGCAAAGTCGTGAAACGGGCGGGAAGCTCTCGAAAGCCCGCAACCGGTCATACCGGAAAATCATGAATTGTGCATCCCGAATTATGAATCACATGCACGGCAAATCATGAATTATGCATTATGGATTATGAATTTCGAATTAAAATCCTTATCTTTGCAGGAAAATAAACCCTCATCAAACGAACGACATGGACAAACTGAAACTGGACTTTGCCTCTAAACTCCTTGGAATCAAAGCCATCAAGGTGCAGCCAAGAGAGCCTTTCACCTGGGCGAGCGGATGGAAATCGCCTTTCTACTGCGACAACCGCAAGACGCTCTCCTACCCCGAAGTGCGCACCTTCGTAAAGCTCGAGCTGGTGCACGCCATCCTTGAGAACTTCCCCGAGGCAACAGCCGTGGCCGGAGTAGCCACCGGAGCCATCGCCCAAGGCGCTCTGGTGGCCGACGCGCTGTGCCTGCCTTTCTGCTATGTAAGGTCGAAACCCAAGGACCACGGCATGGGCAACCTCATCGAGGGCACGCTGCCCAAGGGCTCAAAGGTGGTGGTCGTAGAGGATCTCATCTCCACCGGCGGCTCCTCACTCAAGGCTGTGGAGGCCTTGCGACAGGCTGGGTTCGAGGTAGTGGGCATGGTGGCTTCCTACACTTACGGCTTCCCGGTTGCCGAAGAGGCGTTCACGGCGGCCGGGGTGAGGCTTGTTACCCTCACCGACTACGAGCATGTGATCGACAAGGCGCTTGAGATTGGATACATCAAGGCCGAGGATGTGGACACCCTGCATCGCTGGCGACAGGATCCCGCACACTATGAAACAGAGTAAGAGACCGTTGACAGGAGAGTAAAATCGCCGAAATCGTAGGACAAAATCGGCGAAATCGTGCGACGAAATCGCCGGTTTTGTCAGACAGGCAACAATAAACCATCAAACAAAAAGATATGAGCAGCACTTTTGAAAGCACCATACGGCAGATTCCGTATCCGCAGACAAGCGTCTACGAAAAACTCAGCGACCTGAACAATCTTGAGAAGGTGCGCGACAGAATACCGCAAGACAAGCTCGAAGACTTCAGCTTCGACGCCGACCACATTGCCATCAAGGCACCTGTGGTGGGTGAAATCAAGCTCCGCATCATAGACCGGGAGGAACCGAAGACCATCAAGTTCGAGACCGAACAGAGTCCCGTGCCTTTCGATTTCTGGATCCAACTGTTGCCCATGGATGCCGGCAACTGCAAGATGAAGCTCACCATCAAGGCCGAACTGAACCCGTTTATCAAGGGAATGGTATCAGGTCCGCTGACAGAAGGACTGGAAAAGGTGGCTGATGTGTTGCAGATGATACAATACGAATAAGTGAAAGATGACCTTAGAAAGGCAGCATTATGACGAATAAACTTTGGGAAAAGAACTTTGGGGTCAGCAAGGAGATTGAGCGGTTCACGATAGGGAAAGACCGTGAGCTCGACCTCTGCCTGGCAAAATATGATGTGCTGGGCTCCATGGCGCACATCATCATGCTGCAGACCATTGGCCTCCTCACGGCCGAGGAACTCAAGGCGCTGCTCGCAGAACTGAAAACCATCTACAGGCTTGCCGATGAAGGCAGGTTTGAGATCGAGGAGGGCGTGGAGGATGTGCACTCACAGGTGGAACTGATGCTCACGCGCAAACTCGGCGACATGGGCAAGAAAATCCATTCGGGACGCTCACGCAACGACCAAGTGCTCGTAGACCTGAAGCTCTTCACCCGCCATGCCCTGAAGGAAACGGTAGAATTGGTGAAGATTCTCTTCGACGAACTCCTCCGCAAGAGCCACCAATACAAAGAGGTCCTGATGCCGGGATACACCCACCTGCAGGTTGCCATGCCCTCAAGTTTCGGCCTATGGTTCGGCGCCTACGCAGAGTCTCTCGCCGACGACATGCTCTTTCTGCAGGCTGCCTACAAGATGGCGAATCGCAACCCACTGGGGTCGGCGGCAGGATACGGTTCTTCCTTTCCGCTCAACCGCACCCTGACGACCGATCTGCTGGGGTTTGACTCCATGAACTACAATGTGGTTTACGCGCAGATGGGCCGCGGCAAGATGGAGCGCAATGTGGCGTTCGCGCTCGCCACCGTAGCCGGGACGCTGGCTAAAATGGCTTTCGACGCCTGTCTCTTCAACTGCCAGAACTTCAATTTCATAAGATTGCCCAAGGAATGCACCACCGGATCAAGCATCATGCCGCATAAGAAGAACCCCGATGTGTTTGAGTTGATCCGGGCGAAAAGCAATAAGCTGCAGGGACTGCCGCAGCAAATCATGCTCATCATGAACAACCTCCCCGTGGGCTATTTTCGTGATTTGCAGATTATCAAGGAAGTTTTCCTGCCCGCTTTCGACGAGCTCAAGGACTGCCTGCAGATGGCTGCGTACATCATCAACAAGATGGAAGTGAACGAACATATCCCCGAAAACCCGATGTATGACCCAATGTTCTCCGTAGAAGAAGTGAACCGGCTCGCCGCGGCAGGCATGCCTTTCCGTGACGCCTACAAGAAAGTGGGCCTCGAAATCGAGGCCGGCACATTCAGGGCCGACAAGCATATCCATCACACACACGAAGGTTCCATGGGCAATCTCTGTAACGAAAGGATTGAAGCCCTGATGCAACAGACGCTCAGGGAGTTCCACTTTGAAAGAATGGAAAAGGCCGAGAAGGAGCTGCTGAAATAGTTTTTACATGGCTCCGCCCCATAAGGACAAGACATAAAACCCACGAAATGAAGAAATCCAGAATATTCTTACCAATATTGCTTGCCGCCGCCCTGACCTCCTGTGGCGGCGAGGAGTTCACCTACAGCGACCATCACTGTAATCTCACCATAGACAACAGCAAGCATCTTGACCAGACCCTGAACTCCGCGTTAAATCCCAATTCGAAAGGAATATTCTGCAAGATTTCACATAAAAGCAACTCCGGAGCGCTCTACTTCGTATTCAGGAACTGTCAGGGACAGACTTCCGAGTCCATCTTCAATGCCATCGACCAGAGGCTGCAGAGTCAAAACCGCCTTGGTATGAACAACGGCGTCATCGTGGGATACGGCAACCTCAGCGACCCGGCACAATTCTATGCCTACGACGCGGAATGCCCCAACTGCTTCGACGACAACGCCATTCCCATGAAGAGCTATCCTCTTGACATGAACAGCAGCGGCATCGCCACATGCGGCAAATGTAGGCGGCAGTACAACATGAATAGTGGCGGCAACTGCATCAACAACACCGGAAAGGGACTGACCAGATATCGGGCAACCACAACAGGCGCAAACGGCCTGCTCCACATCTATTAAATACACGCATAAGTATTAAAAATGTGAAAAATCCTTTGGAGTTTTAAGGATTAAACACTACCTTTGTATCGAAATCAACGACCATGCCGCAATGGTGGAATTGGTAGACACGAGGGACTTAAAATCCCTTGGCCAGTAATGGCTGTGCGGGTTCAAGTCCCGCTCGCGGCACTTCTATTAAACTTTAATCCTTATGCGCAAAAAATTATTGCTTGCTTTTGCAGCCTGTTCTTTATTGATTTTCAGCTCTTGTTCGAAACTCGGTGCCTTGTCAGCCGACAACTTCACCGTAACGCCCAAGCCGCTTGAGACCGTGGGAGGGAATGTCCCCGTTACCATCAACGGAACTTTCCCGGAGAAATACATGAAGCGCAATGCCGTAGTAACTGTTGTCCCGGAATTGCGTTCTACAACCAACAATCAGATCGTGGCACAAGGAACGCCTGCAACTTTCCAGGGTGAGAAAGTAATGGGGAACGACCAGACCATTTCCTATCGGCTGGGCGGACACTACACGATGAAGAGCAATTTCACCTATCAGGAAGGCCTCCAGAAATGCGATATGTATCTCACTTTCGATGCGCGCCTTGGCAACAAGAGGGTCAGTGTCCCTGCCGTGAAGGTCAACTATGGCATCATCACTACCTCCGAGCTGTACAGGAAGACTCTCCTGAATGCCGGCGGCTGTATCGCTCCCGATTCCTTCCAGCGAGTTAAAGAACAAAAGCAGGAGGCAAACATCAAATTCCTTGTCAATCAGGCTAACATCCGCAAGAGTGAACTGAAGAACAACAGCGTGCAGGAATTCGTGAAAATGCTGAAGAAAATCAACCAAGACCGAGAAGGCCTCAACATGAACAATGTGGAGATTCAGGCCTATGCGTCTCCTGAAGGTGGCGTGGCATTTAACGACAAATTGGCTAACAAGCGCCAGAACACTTCGGAGGATTATGTGAAACAGCAACTGAAGAGCGCCGGCTTGAAGACGGGTATCGACGCTCACTATACCGCACAAGACTGGGACGGCTTCCAACGCCTCGTCCAGGCAAGTAATATCCAGGACAAGGAAGTCATCCTGCGCGTGCTTTCCATGTACAAGGATCCCGAGCAGCGCGAGCAGCAAATCCGCAATATGAGTGAAGGTTTCCGCGAATTAGCCGACGGAATACTACCCGAACTACGCCGAAGCCGCCTCATCATCAATTACGAAACCATCGGCCGCAGCGACGACGAGATTAAGGAGCAGTATAAGACGGATGCCACGAAGCTTTCTCCGGAGGAGCTTCTCTACCTTGCCACGCTCGTAGAAACGAATGCAGAGAAAGAGCAAGTCTATATGACTGCCGCAAATTACTATAACAAAGACTACCGCGCCTACAACAATCTTGCCGTGCTGGCATTCAAAGAAGGGGACGAGACCAAGGCCAAAAGCTATCTTGAGCGCGCCTTCAGCAAAAACCCAGGTGCACCAGAAGCTAACGCAAACCTCGGCCTGATCGCGCTGAAAAACGGCAATATCGAGGAGGCAGAGCGATATATCGCCAAGGCTACTGACGCCAACGACCTCCATCAGGCCCTCGGAAACCTGAATATCGCCAAAGGAAACTATGCCCAGGCAGAAGAGAACTTCAAGGACAGCTATAACAACAGTGCCGCCCTCGCGCAGATTCTGAATAAGAATTACGCTGCCGCGAAGGCTACCCTGAATAACATCAAGACCCCTGACGGGCTCACAAGCTACCTCCATGCAGTAGCCAGCGCACGGCAGGGAAACAAATATGCTGCACAGTCCTATCTGAAAGAGGCATTGCAAAAAGACCCTTCCCTCAGCACTTATGCTGAAAACGACCTGGAATTTGAAAGCCTGAGATGAGGGAAAACGACTTGGAATTAAAAGTCTGAAATGAGGAAAATAACCTATATTTTTCTGCTCACTTTGGTTCTTGGAGCCTGCAATACCGACAATAACCACTTCAAACTGAAGGGCCGGATGCGCAACATGAACCAAGGTGAGTTTTACATTTACAGCCTTGACGGCTCCGTCAACGGCATCGACACCATCAAGGTGAATGGCGGAAAGCTGGCCTATGAAATGCCGTGTGCCAGGCCGACCACCCTAATGCTCGTATTCCCGAACTTTTCCGAACAGCCGGTATTTGCCGAACCGGGCAAGTCGGTGGAGCTGAGAGCCGATGCCTCGCACTTGAAGGAACTTGAAATCACGGGCACGAAAGAAAACGAATTGATGAACGACTTCCGCAAGCAGATTGCCAATGCCTCACCCCCCGAGATATTGAAATATGCCGAACAGTTTGTCAAAGACCATCCCACATCCTCCATCAGCACCTACATCCTTCGCAAATATTTCATCGCGGGTGCCAAACCTGATTACAAAAAGGCGGAGAAATTGCTGAAAATAATGCAGGAAGAGAATCCTGAAAACAGGGAGATTATCCGCCTGTCGGCACAGCTGAAACCGCTCGCAGGACTCACAATAGGCTCGCAACTTCCCAATTTCACGGCATACGACATCAATGGCAACCTGGTCAGCAAATCTTCTCTGAACGCCCCCGTGGCCTTGATAACCACTTGGGCTACATGGAACTACGACAGCCAGACTTTCCAGAGACAGCTGAAAGGATATGTCAAGCGGTCCAAGGGTCGGCTAAAAGCCGTGAGCATTTGCGTGGATCCCTATAAGAAAACTTGCCGGGATTTCCTGAAAAACGACTCGCTGACCATCTGGCCGACAATCTGCGACGAACAAATGCTCGAGTCGCCACTATTGCAAAAGCTCGGCCTATATACCATTCCCGGCAATATTCTACTGAAAGACGGCAAGATTATCGCGCGAGACTTGAAGCTTACAGACCTGCAGAGACGGCTCGAAGAACTGATTTAACACCCACGAATATAATCTAAATGCTGGTAAAGACATACTGCGCGGCCGTAAATGGGCTCGATGTTACGACGATAACCATAGAGGTGAGCCTCAACCGGGGCGTCATGTATCACTTCACGGGGCTGGGCGATGAGGCCGTGCGTGAGGGCAAAGACCGCATAGCAGCCGCCTTGCAGTATTCCGGATACCGATTCCCAACAGCCGACATCACCGTCAATATGGCTCCCGCCGACCTCAGAAAGGAAGGCAGCAGTTTCGATCTGCCGCTTGCGATAGCCATCCTTGCCGCCAACGGAAATATAGAATCAGAGCAGCTCGGGCAATATATGATGGTAGGAGAACTCAGCCTCGACGGCAGACTGCAACCCGTGAAAGGAGCCCTGCCCATCGCCATCCGTGCCCGAAAGGAGCACTTCAAGGGCCTGATCGTGCCCCGACAGAATGTCCGTGAGGCTGCCGTGGTCAACAATCTGGAGGTCTACGGCATGGAGTCCATGATGGATGTCATCCAGTTTCTCACAGGTCAGAAGGCTTTCGAGCCTACCGTTATCGACACGCGCAAGGAGTTTTACGAGCATCAATACCAATACGATCTCGACTTCGCCGATGTCCGCGGGCAAGAGAATGTGAAGCGGGCATTGGAAGTGGCAGCGGCCGGCTCGCACAACATCATCCTCATCGGACCGCCCGGAAGCGGAAAGTCCATGATGGCAAAGCGCCTTCCCTCCATCCTTCCTCCCCTCACTCTGGCCGAGAGTCTGGAAACAACACAGGTGCATTCCATAGCCGGAAAGCTCGGCAAAGGCAGTTCCCTCATCGCGCAGCGACCCTTCCGGTCGCCTCACCACACGATTTCCGAAGTAGCATTGGTAGGCGGAGGAGCCAATCCCATGCCCGGAGAGATCAGCTTGGCACATCATGGCATCCTGTATTGCGACGAGCTTCCCGAGTTCAATCGCCATACCCTTGAAGTCTTGCGCCAGCCGCTGGAAGACCGCAAGATTACCATTTCACGGGCCAAATATGCCGTCGAGTTTCCCTGCAACTTCCAGTTCGTGGCCTCGATGAATCCCTGTCCCTGCGGATATTACGGCGACCCCACGCACCACTGTGTGTGCACGCCGGGACAGATACAGAAATATATGTCGAAAATCTCCGGTCCGCTCATGGACCGCATCGACCTCCAGATAGAGATTACGCCCGTTCCCTTCTCCGACATTTCCAAGGCCGGGCCCGGCGAACCGAGTGCTGCCATCCGGGAACGGGTAATCAAGGCGCGTGCCATCCAGAACGAGCGGTTCAAGGATTACCGGGGAATCTATTGCAACGCGCAGATGTCAGAGCGCATGATCCACAAGTTCGCCGAGCCCTCAGAGGAAGGCATCAGCCTGCTCAAGACCGCCATGGAACGCCTCAGCCTGAGCGCCCGGGCCTACAATCGCATCCTGAAGGTGGCCCGCACCATCGCCGACCTTGCCGACAGCGAGGGCGTCCGACCCGAACATCTGGCAGAAGCCATCAGCTACCGGAACCTCGATCGCGGCGACTGGGCCGAACGCGGCATCTGACGGAAGCCTACCATCACATTTTAAAGACATAAAAACATAAAGACATGAAATATCCCCGCATATTACGAACACTCCCGTTTCTGCTTTTGGCAGCAGCCCCCCTTGCAATCCGGGCACAGTCAAAAGCACAGGCCATAACTCCCGCATATACCATCAACGGCGAATATTACACCAAGGAACTGCCCCTGAACACGCTTATGGAAAGCATCAAGGAGGTTGGGAGTTTCAGCGACAAAGACGGCAACTCCATTCTCAGAATCGCCCTGAAAGCAGACGCTCAACTTCCGGAAAGCGCAAAAAGGTTCCTCATACCCCGAGAACGAGTAAGGGGATTAGACGACTTCGAGAGCGCGATCCACACCGACTCGCTGATGCGGAGAGCCACGCACGGCAACGGGCAGACCACCCCTGCCCTTGCAATCAACGAGAAGCTACCCGGCGACTTCCGCCTGAAAGACATCGACGGGCATGTCTGGACAAAGGATTCCATCGCCGGCAAGACCGTCGTCGTCAATGTATGGTACTCCGGATGCGGCCCTTGCCGGAAAGAGATGCCCGCCCTTTCCCTTTGGAAAGACAAATACCCCGATGCCGTTTTCCTGTCAGCTGATTTTGAGAATGCCGACAAAATCCAGAGAATCACAACCGGACGCTTTAGCTGGACACATCTGGCGGAAGACACCTACTTCACGAAATGGGTGGGCGACAAGGGCTATCCGCTGAACCTTGTCATAGACAGAGAGGGCATCGTGAGGCACATCTCGCATGGGGCGAGCGAGGCCGTGCATCGGAAAATATTAGAATTACTGGACACCCTGCACGGCCATTGAATGCGAGGAGGCAGGCCGAAAAGCCACGAGCAGCGTCGTTTCCGATTGCCAGAGGCTGTCTCAGTCTGAGATTTTCCTGCCTAAGAAATAGGTGTTGAAGGTGTCGCGGCCATAGCCCTTGCCGGAATATACGAAAGTGCTTGCCGACGCGTCGGCCAGTTCTCGTCCGCAATAGTACACCCGGAAGGAGTCTTTGGCGTAGCCTCCGCCGATTTCCCGGAATGTGCTGGATGTCGCATCCTCCAGCAATCGTCCGCGATAATACACCCTGAAAGCATCCTTGGCATAGCCTGCCCCTATCTCCCGGAAGGTGCTGGCGGAAGCTCCTTCCAGCTTGCGACCGTTATAAAAGACATCAAAATTCGACTTGAAATAGCCCTCGCCCGCACGATTCCGTCCATAGGGCTCCGCCTCTTCATACTCCGGAGCATATCCCTCGCCGAGCAGACGGAAAGTGAGAGGGTCTACATAGGCCAGTATCTTTCCGTCCAAATACACATGATAGCGGTCTTTGGCATAGCCTTTTCCCAGAACCCGGAAGGTTCTGAAGTCTGCCGTTTCCATCGGCACATAGTCGTAGAACACCTGTCCGTCCCTTATCAGATAGTCCGACCTGTATTCTTGAGCCATCAAGGGCATAGACACGAACAGCAGGAATAGGCCCAAGGCCATCTTAGCAATAATGCCTCTTTTCATTTTTCTCATGACAACTTACCGTTAATTATCGCTACAAAGATAAGCATTAAAAAGATAAAATCGGCGAGATTGAAGAACAAAATCGCCGAAATCGTGGGACGAAATCGGCGAGATTGTCCCGCTTTCTGCCGCTTTCTATCAGACTGGCCGTGGAGTCCCGAAGGGCGAAGGGCGCCCGCCCCCTCTTTCTCAGAATGAATACTGCATTGATACCAGCAGCTCGCGCCCCCTCAACACATAATAATCCGTGAACATGCTTACGCCACTATACTGGCTGACTATATACTCCCGCTTATTAAAGAGGTTACTCAGCATGGCCGACAAACGCAGCCTCTTCATCCGCCAGACAGCCTTGGCGTCGGCAATGAGGGCGTTGAGCGTGTGCCCTTCCTGCAGTTCCTTGCGATGGTGGGTCATGCTCCATGTGAGGTCTGCCGGCCCCATCGTGGAGGTCAGCGAGAGGCTCTGCCCCCATCCGCACAAGGTCTTCATCACGGAGGAATACTGCCACTTGAAGTTGCCCTGATAGCTCAAGGCTCCCCATGCGGGTGCAAACTCGATATGGGGTGTCAGCTCATAGACTTTAGCACGGTAGCCCAACAGGCTGCCGGCCGACATCTGCCAGCCGGCCGCATACATGAAACTGCCGCTCAGGCGCAGCTTCAGGTGCCAGTCGTAGATGCCTTTCGAGAGGGTGCCTTCCGTCCGGAAGAAGTCGCTGCGGGTATGGCCTTCTTCCTTGGAGAGATAATACTTTCCTTCCGCAATGCGCAGATCGCTGATCGTGTTGTGCCAGTTTCTCCCCACCGTCATGTGCGCATTGAGGAAAAACTCCTGCACCGGACGCTTGTAGACATAGCCTAAGGTGGAATAGAGGGCGGCCGTCCGGGGTATCAGCCCCCGGCTCTCATAATAGGTGCGATAGTCCCGCCGGTAGCTCCCCAGCACAAATTCCTCCATATTTCCGATGCTCTCATCGTAGCTTCCCGCAAAGGTCCACTCGCCGTGAAAGCCCGATTTCCACCGCACATAGACGCTCGGATGCCACAGAAAGAACGACCGCCGCTGCCGGGTATACCGTTCCCACGACACCTTGGGGCTGAAGGAGGCCTGCCATTTCCCCCGCTCGTATTGCCAATAAGGCGCGAGATACAGTGAGAGCAGGGCGTTGCCGCCCTGCACATTCAGGCTCTGCACATCCGCTCCCACGGTGTATTGGCGTGTCAGATACAGCCGCTTGTTCAGCCAGCCTATAGCTGCCGCCCCATGCCAGAGATTGGTCTGCAGGGGCATCTCGTCCTTATCCACATACAAGCAGGGGGAGGAATGGTGGTAGTCCAGGACCGACTGCAGCGACAACTGTCCGTTGCCAAGCGTATACAGGCGATGGAGATTGCCCTCTACATTCACTTCCGGCGTGCGGACACGCTGGCTTAGCGTGTCGTTCAGGTCGGCCTTTCCGTCGGCCTTTCTTGCCGACAGCCGCAATAGTTCCCTGCCATAAGCGGTCTCGGTGTTCACCTTACGCTCCAGCTCCAGCGACAAGTCGTCATGCCGCAGGATAAGACGCTGTTTCTGATTTGTTACCACGGGCAAGGCCGCCCCGAGGTTGTAAACCGACTCGTTCCTTGTATCCTGCCGTTCCACGATGCGCAGATAGTCGGCCGTAAAGCGAAGTTCCCCGTCGCTGTCTGTCTTCTGAATCTTGCTGGCTCCATACCGTTGGGAAGTGTTGAAACGCAGTCGGTTGGCATCGATCGGAGCCACGAGCGAGGGTGTGGAAAACCATGAGGGCAGACTCCGTGGGCTCAGGCCACGGCCATAGTCGGCCAGCACTCTCGTTTCCTGCGCGAGATCCCGGCCCGTGCGGTCATAGGCAGCGTCGTACATCCATTGCCGCCTCTTGCCAATCTGCAGCAGATGAACCGCTCCGCCCACATGCGTAGGCTCACCGGCGAGCGCATATGGCTTCAGGGTGGGCAGCAGTTTGTCGCGCGCCTCATCCTTCAAGACGATATTCATGGCCACGGCATCCGTCAGAATCTTATCCCGCAAGGCCTTGACGGGCTGGTCGTGCTCGATGATCTCGGCCTTTCTCACATCCCTGGCCTTGATGCTTTCCTCCAACTGGCTGTATCTTCCGCCCGTCAGGTCAAGCCCCTCTACGGTGAAGCGACTTAGTTCCCTGCCGTTCACCTGCAGGCTGCCGTCGTCGCCGACCTCTACTCCGGGCAGCTTCTTCAACACATCCTTCAGTGAGTTGTCGCGCTCGCTGGCAAAGCGGGTGAGGTCGTAGACCGTCGTATCTTGCCTGCCGAAGACCCTCCCGGCACGCACTTTCACCTCGCTCAGCTCAAAGGTCTGGGCCGACATCAGTATTCTCGTCGCCCCGTCCGGGACAACTTTCACACGCTTTTTGGCATATCCTATACTGGCGGCCTGCAGCGAGTCGCCCGCCTGCAAGGCCTGTATGCCGATGCGAAACTCGCCCCGGTCGTTTGTGCGAGTAAACTTCAAGGGCCTGCCTTGCCGCAGCAGCGTAACCGAAGCTCCACCTATCGGGCTCCGGGTAACCGTATCCTCCACCACGCCGAAAAGCAAGCTCTGTGCCCGCAGGCTGGGAAAGGTCGTCAGAAAGACAAGGATTCCTATGATCCTTTTCACGGTATAGCCTCCTTCATGAGAGATTCTTGCGTGGCTTAAAACCATCCGGCATCGCCCGGAATCACCGCTCTATCAGGTTATAGGGTATTGGCTTGGAATGCTTCAGCTCGTTCCCCTCGCCGTCGGTAATCTTGATGGAGTTGCGGGATGACGACGGATAGCTCATCAGCGTATAGCCGATGGCGTCGGCATAATAACGCTTATAAATCTTGTTGAGCGACCCGCGGTCTATCGGGGTGAAGCCTCTGCCCTTATACTCAATGGCCTTCCCCGTGCCGACATTCATCATCCCGACGGCCGTGAACACAAATTCCCGTCCCTCGTCATAAGCCTGAAGAATCAGGCCGGGCAGTCCTTGCAGCTTCCATGGGCCGTTGTCGATGGGCACATCATCGGTATACCATGCGCTCCAGATCCTTCCCTTATACGCCGCTACGGCCTGATGGCACCGGTAACCGAGCAGTTCTTTTACGCTGTCGGCCACCAACGACCACTCCGGAAGCTCCTCGCCCTCCTCCACGGCATAGCGATCGTTGGCCACGCGGTCAAGAAACATGGTCCTGCCCATAGCCGGATAGTTCTTGTAAAGCCGCCAATTCACCCTGGCCGTGTAGCGGATATTCAGGTTATCGCGCCTCCTGATCTGCTCCGCGACCATCGAATCCACCTGATAGGCGGCGTAACTGTAGAAAGCCGAGGCCCTCTCGCCGATTTGCAGCAGCATGCGTTCATCGTAGACGATGGAGTCGGGAACGGCGGGAACCATGCCCCGCAAGTCATACACCACTTCATATTTCACCCGGTCTATGGAGTCTCCACGAGCGGCATCTGCCGCCGTATAAACCGTTACACCCTGCGGCCACGCCGCCAGCGAGAGCAGCATACAGGCCAGGAACATGACATTTTGTTTCATATGCTTCCGTATTTTAAAGTCCTGACGCAAAGTTATCGAATTCCTTGCGGCCGCGCCTTCGGTTTCTATTACTATATTCTTATCTTGCGAGCCGTTTTTTATTACTAATTTATTAACATCTGCCCCAAAAGCCTTTGGTTTCGCCAAGTTTATGCTATCTTTGCAAGAGCAGGAGCCAACGACCTGCTTTCCGAAACACAACGGCTATGGACAGACGAATCAAGACTGTATATTACCTGAGCATCTTCACGCTGCTGCTCATGCTGACAGGGCAGTTCTACTGGCTATACAACCAGTATCAATACAACGGCAGCAAGAAAGCTGACGAGATGAAGCAGGTCTGCGCAAAGGTCATCAAGGCCGAAGAGCGGATAAGAAGCGACGCACGCACGAGGGCAAAACCGAGAAACGGCGAGAAAGACACCCTGAAAATCAACATCAACATACACATCGACAACCGCAGGAACGGCCCCGCGCAGACCACTTCGACCTTCACCTACGACCTGCCCGGCAAGCGGCGCATCAGGTTCAGCGGGCGAGGACTGGAAACGGAGGATGCCTCCACCATCTACAACCGCTATGTCAACACCCGCTTCAGGCCGTTCCAGAAAGATGTTCTCGACTCTTTGCTCATCGCCGGGAGCCTGCCTCCCTCCGCCGAATTCAGGTTTCTGAAAAAGACAGAGGTGAAGATGGAGCCGCAATACCGCATCCTCAACAGATGGCGCAAAGAGCTGGAAGTGGTCTACTGCAGCAACCCCATGCTCAAGGAAGGCGTCTCCTTCATCATCCCCATCCCCGTGAGTGGCGTCATCAGGACCATGGCGTGGCAGCTGCTGATAAGCCTCCTGTTCCTCTGCGTGTTGGCTTTCTGCCTCATATATCAGGTGAAAACGATTCTCATACAGAAGCGCATCGACGGCATCCGGCATGAGTTTATGAAGAACATGATATTCGAGATGAAACAACCCAGGGAAGATTCCTCCGGCAAAAACTTCCTCCGACTCGGCAACACAGAGTTCCGCTACGACCTCAATGAGCTGAAATGCGGCAACGAACGAGTGATGCTCACCTCGCGACAGGCTGAAATCTTCAAGCTCCTGAGCGATGCCCCCAACGAGATTGTGCCGCGGGAGCAGATTCTCCTCGCGGCCTGGGGCGACGACTCTTATGCCAATTCCATGGCCCTGAATGTACAGATAAGCTATCTGAGACGGGCCATCAGGTCGGATGAAAGCCTCGCCATCGATGTCATATACAAGAAAGGCTACCTTCTGAGGGTGAAATTATAAGGCCGGAAAGAGGCCGTTTCTCGTAATTTCTTCGTAAATTTGCGGCATAAACGATAACGAGATGACAGCGGAAAACCTGATAACCAGCCCTCAGAACACGAGAGTCAAAAAACTTGTAACCCTGCAGCAGAAGTCGTCAGAGCGCAGGAAGACGGGGCTCTTCGTCGTAGAGGGCGTCCGGGAAGTGAGCCATTGCGTCAATGCCGGGTTCACGATCGACTCCCTTTTCCTTTGCCCCGAGATCATGCAGGACCACCCCGAGGCAGCCCGTCTGCCGGGCTTGTTACGCCAGACTGACAGCTATCAAGTTACCAAGGAGGTCTACGGCAAGATGGCCTATCGGGGAGCAACCGAGGGCATCATGGCCCTCGTCAAGGCTCGCGGGAAGACCCTGCAAGACCTCCGGCTGCCCCCAAGTCCGCTCATCGTGGTCTTGGAGAGCGTGGAGAAGCCGGGAAACCTGGGAGCCGTGCTGCGCAGCGCCGACGCGGCGGCTGCCGACGCCGTCATCGTCTGCGACCCGCTGACCGATCTCTACAACCCCAACCTCATCCGCAGCAGCGTCGGCTCCGTCTTCACCATCCCCCTCGTGGCCTGCTCTTCCGAAGAGTGCGTCGCGTTTCTGAAAGCCAAAGGCATCCGCATCCTCACCGCCCAGCTGCAGGACTCACGGCTCTACTATGACACCGACATGACCTGCGGCACGGCCCTTGTCATGGGAACGGAGGCCACGGGGCTCACAAACCTGTGGCGCACGGCCGCCGATGCCCACATCCGCATCCCCATGCTTGGTCGGCTCGACTCATTGAATGTATCGGTAAGCACGGCCATCCTTCTCTTCGAGGCTGTCAGACAGCGCAACGAAATCGCCGAGATTGACCGACAAAATCGCCGAGATTGACCGACGAAATCGCCGATTTTGTCGAGCCGATAACGACCTTTTACACGAAGCGACACCGGCCCGCCCACGAAAAACAAACGCCAAAAGGGAGGCAAAAGATTGCAAATTACGAAAAAACTGCTTATATTTGCAATATACAGACACCCTATCATCATGAAACGAAAACGGCTCTTCATCCTGCTCCTCATGCTTCCCGGAATTGCCGTCCTGCCCTGCTGGGCACAGCAGCAACAGCGCAAGAAGGTGGCCGTGGTGCTCTCCGGCGGCGGCGCCAAGGGCATAGCGCACATCGGAGTGCTCAAAGTGCTTGAGCGAGCGGGCATTCCCGTCGACATCGTAACAGGCACCTCGATGGGCAGCATTGTGGGAGGGCTCTACAGTATAGGCTATACCGCCGACCAACTTGACTCCCTCGTGCGGGCGCAGAACTGGACTTATGTGCTGTCCGACGATGAAAACCTCAGAAATCAGAGCCTCAGCAAGCGTGAGAAGAAGAATACCTACCTCTTCCAACGGGGCATCTCGCTGAAGTCGGAAAAGAAGTCGGCATCGGCGGGAATACTCCGGGGAAAGAACCTTGCGGTGCTCTTCCGCAACCTCACCGACGGCTATAACGACAGCCTCGACTTCTATTCGCTCCCGCGGCCATTTGCCTGCGTGGCCACCGACATCGTTACCAATACGGAGTATGACTTCCATAGCGGCGTGCTCGCCGAGGCCATGAGGGCCAGCATGGCCATCCCCGGTGCCTTCTCGCCGGTAAGAAAAGGGCGGATGATGCTCGTAGACGGCGGACTGCGCAACAACTATCCGGCCGACATCGCCCGCCGAATGGGGGCCGACATCATCATCGGATCCACCGTCCAAGGAACTCCCAAGACGGCGGATGACCTGACAAACACGGCGGCAATCTTAGGCCAGATCGTGGATGTGAACTGCAAGAACAAGTACGACGAGAATCTGTCCATCACCGATGTGCCCATCCGCATGAACACCAAACCTTACGGTGCGGCGAGCTTCACCCGTGAAGCCATCGACACGCTCATACACCGCGGTGAGGAAGAAGCCATGAGGCACTGGGACGAACTCATGGCACTCAAGGCCCGAATCGGCATCCCGGCCGACTATCAGGTCAGCCCGATAGCCTGTCAGCAGCCGCAGTCGATGGAAAAGAAATACCTTGTAAGCCGGTTCAACTTCGTCGGCACGACCCCTGAAGACGAGTATTTCATCCGCACTAAGTTCCGCCTGAAAGACGGCGACAGCATTGATGCTGCCCACGCGGAGCTCATCGCCACCTCCATGAGGGTAGACCTCTACTATGAAGAGGCCGACTATGAGTTCGCAAGAAACCATGACGGCTATACGCTTACCTTTAAAGCCGGCGCACGGGAGACCGCCCAGATACAGGCGGGAACACGCTTCGACACCGAAGAGATGGCAGCCATCCAGATAGGAGCAGAGGTTCCCTTCCACACCAAGATACCCGCCGTGCTCGACATCACGGTGCGGCTCGGACGCCGCGTGAAGGCCCGGGCTGAAATCGTATACACCCCCGTCAGCTTCACCAAGCTGCGTCTGGCATACGAATATGCCCACAACGACATGAACATCTACAGCAAGGGGTCGAAGGCTTTCAATCATACCTTCAACCACCATGCCGTCAGCTTCACGCCTCTGGACTTCAATCTGCGCAACTTCAACATCACCATGAGTGCCTGCTGGGACTACTATCACCACGACGATTTGCTGGCCGGAGTGCAGTATCTGGCCGCCGGCGACCTGCAGAAACTTACCGACGACCACTACTACAGCTACCATTTCCAGACGCTATACGACTCTGAGAACGATGCTTACTTCCCCACCCGGGGCGCCCGTTTCCATGGTGGATACGGCTATTACACCGATAACTTCACCGGATTTGACGGCCACACGGGCTTCTCCGTGCTTGACGCGGCATGGCGAATGGCGTTTGCCCTCAGCAAGCGGCTTACTCTCCAGCCCATGGCTTACGGCCGCATGCTCTTCGGAAGCGAGATCCCCATGGTCGTCGCCAATACCATCGGAGGCGATTTCTTCGGCCACTATGTAGACCAGCAGATGCCGTTTGCCGGACTGGGGCACATGGAACTTGCCGACAACCACTTCATCGGCTTGCGGCTCAAGGCGCAGGAAAACATCTATAAGTCCGTCTTCCTGACTGCCAAGGTCAATGCCGCGGTGCATGCCAATCGGCTTGCCGACCTCTTCTCCACCACCATGCTCTGGGGCGCTCAGGTCGGCGGGTACTATAAATCCATGCTCGGCCCGCTCGGGGCAAGCCTCGGATGGAACAACCGCAGCGACAGGCTCTATTTCTATATCAACCTCGGATATGAGTTTTAGAGGGTCTTTCAGGAGCCTGCATGCCCTAAAAGGCCACTTTTAAGGTCGCCTTCTCACCGATGCTTTCTTGTGGCAAGGCCACCTTGAGGATGCCGTCCGCATAACTGGAAGCCTTGGTCTTCACACCGTTCACGAAGACTTTCCGCGGCTGTCGGGGCAGATAGACCTCCAACTGGTAGACTCGATGAGTATACATGCCCTTATATTGCCCCTCAACGGGAAGCACCTCGAACTCCAGCAGGCGGTCTGAAAGACTGCTTTGGAAGGTGGTCCGGGCAATGGCTCCCTGCTCAAAGTCATACGAGATGCCGTCGTCTTCAAGCATCGTGAAGCTTGACTTGCCGTCAGGATACACCCTCACCGTCAGCGTATCGAGCGGATATTCGCCCACAAAGTTCATGTCGCGTTGCATCGGAACGATGGCTCCGGGACGCACGAAGAGCAAGCCGGCACGATTTTTGGGGTATGCGTGGGTAACGGTAGTGCCCCCCGCAACCTTTTTTCCTGTCCAGAAGTCGGTCCACTCGCCCTCCGGCAGGTAGACAGAGTTGCTGAAAATGCCCACAAGCAGATTCTTTCCGAACATATACTGATAGCAGGCATCATCCACATTGCGGTCGTCGGGAAACTCGAGCGGCATCGCCCTGACGATGGGCATGCCCGTCTGCGATCCCTCGATGGCCGTAGAGTAGATATAGGGCAGCAGGGCATAGCGCAGCCGGATATAGTCGATATACATCCGTTTCTGTTTCGGCGCGAAGTATTCCGGCTGCATCAGCGAGTACCAACTGTTGATCTGCATCCACGGGAGAAACACCCCGAAGTACAGCGCCGGCATCTCCAGGGCCAGCGAATCCACCGACATGATGTCGCAGGAGGTATTCATGTGCCCGCTCATTCCCAGGTTCAGCTGGTCGAAGAGAGCCGTCTTGCCGCCCCCGTTGTCGCCGCTCGTCGATGCGCCCCAGTGCTGCGTTCCGGCATATCCCGAGGTATAGTGATGCCAGTTGCGGCGTCCCGTGTGGCGGCGCATCATCAGCTCCATCTGCTTGGGCAGCAGCACCTGGTTCAGGTTATGCATTTCCTTGTCGCTATAACCGTTGTAATATTTCCATGTGGGATGCTCGTCGATGGTGCGGGCGGGGTCCATCTTGAATCCGTCTACGCCATTGTCGATGAATTTCGTCAAGTGATCCATCCAGTGCTCCTTGCCGCTGGTCTTCCTGCCCGCGGCCGCAGCAATCTCGTCTTCTTCCGTAATGCTGAGGTCGTATTCCTCGCAGAGCCACAGTCCGAGCCTGAATCCCATGCCGTGGAGGCGTCCGATGAAGAGGCGGAAGTGCTCTTTCTTCGGATAGGAGAGAGAGTCCCAGTAGCCTTCGGGCGAGAAGAGCTTGTAGTTCCACTTCTTCTTGGTTGAGAAGTCGTAGCGTTTCTCCATCCACTGCGGCTCCAACCAGAGGAGGTCGCAGGGGCATCCGTCGCGGCGGAAGGCGACCGCGTCGCTCAGCACATCAAACTGATTCTCATACATATTAGGGCCGAAACAAAGACCGTAGGCATACTTCGGCTGCAGATAGGCACGCCCCGTGATGAGCGTGAAGGCGCTGAGCACATCGGGCATCGACCGTCCGAACATCAGATAGAAGTCGGCCTCGTCGACAGTATTGAAGATGTTGAGGGCGTCGCTCTGATAGCGCCCTACATCGAAGAAATTCTTCACGGTGGTATTATTGAACACCCCCCAGCCCTCGCTGCTCATCAAAAAGGGCTGCGGAATCTCGGTGTGCTGATAGGTTGCCCACATGCGCAGCAGTTCGCCGCGGTGCTGGATGTGCTCGCGCGAGGTGCTGCCGCCGCCGTAGAAGCGCTCTCCGGGCTTCATCGAGAGGCTCACGACGCTACACTTGCGGTAGTCGCCCGTCTCCACGGTATCCTTCGCCTGTTTCCGGTTTCTGTCGTCGCCGATGATGCCGTCGTTTCTCGCCACCTTCAACGAGGCAAACTGCTCGTTGACGCTCTTGCCCAGCTCTGCCGTGAGGGCGTCGGCCCCCGGGCGGAAGAGCACCCGCTCAAGCACGATGCGGCCGTTCCTGTCGGCCACACGGACGGCACCGTCTTTCTTACTCACCGTGAGCACATACTTGTCCGTGGAGAGCTCCACGGTCGAGCCGTTATCCCTTTGCCGGCAGTCCACCCGCTGCCAGTCGGCCTTCTGCACGCCGTAGCGAATCAACAGGTTCTCGGCATATTGGTCGCGCGGGGTGATGCGTATGCGAAAGATTTCATCGGTGCAGACCTGAATATTCATCTGCATCCGATTGTCGAGTCGTAGGTTGAACTCCGTCTGAGCCTGTGCTCTCATCGGCATCGCCACGGCCGCCGCGAAGAGCAGTAAAAGTAGTTTCTTCATTGTTTTCTATGATATTATCAGCCACAAAGATAATGGAAATATTTGAGAAAAGCACGAAACAGGATTGGGATTCCGAAAAATTATGCGTATCTTTGGCACAATTAAGCGCAACAAGACCGACGAATATGAGAACGATGAGAGTTTTTCTGGCAGCCCTCTCACTGACGGCCTGCCTGCATTTGGAGGCTCAGACAAGGTGGAACGACTATCACGCTGCCGACGGCAAGGTGCTCTATCAGGGACAGTATCTGCCCGACGCCGACGCCGAAAGCTTCGAGGAGCTCGGCTTCGGATATGCCAGAGACCGCTATAATGTGTATTATCTGGGCGAGGTGCTTGAGTTTGTAGACCCCTCCTGCTTCAAGGTGGACGCCCGTTTCACGCGGCATCACAAGATTGGGGCTGCCGCACGGACGCCCGTTCCTCGCACGGCGCACTCGGAAAATCAGGGAAAAGCCTCTGCCTTGGCCTCCCCCCAGGGCGAGGGCAAGGGGCTGGACATTGAGGGATGGCTCGGACTGGGCCCGTCGGAAGCGGGCGAGTATCTCGTGAAAGACGGCATCGTAACCTACGAGGGGCATGCCGTCAAAGGTGCCGATGCCGCGTCCTTCGAACCGCTGAAGGCCGGCTATGCCCGCGACCGGCGGCATGGCTACTACAAAGGCACCGTCATCAGCAATGCCATCGGCGGCAAGCACTTCTCCTATAGCGGCGACGACTATGCCACCGACGGGCTCCACACCTACTTCAAAGGCAAGGAGGTGGATCGCAACTAAGCCCCTCCCTCTTTCTCGGAGACGACCGACGGTTTGACAAAATCGGCGAAACCGTACGACGAAATCGGCGAGATCGTGCGACAAAATCGCCGATTTTGTCAGGCTGTTTGCCGCTGACAGCCACACGGGAAACCGACACAGGCAGGACGAAACACCAGAGGAGACCCGCCCGCCGGTCATTTTCCACCTTATTAATAAAAAAAAGACGAGAGATTCCCGATTATCGAGAATAATTCGTATTTTTGCAATCAAATTCACAAACAGCAATGAGAGACAAGTTCAAGCGCACCACCGTTACGGCCGCTCTGCCGTATGCCAACGGCGGTGTCCATATCGGCCATCTGGCCGGAGTCTATGTTCCGGCCGATATCTATGTACGCTACCTGCGCCTGAAGAGGCAGGAAGTGGTTTTCATTGGCGGCAGCGACGAGCACGGAGTGCCGATTACCATCCGCGCGAGAGAAGAGGGCATCACGCCCCAGGATGTGGTAGACCGTTACCATAAACTCATCAAGGACTCGTTCGAGGAGTTCGGCATCTCATTCGACATCTACAGCCGCACCACCTCAAGCGTGCATCACCAGTTTGCGTCAGACTTCTTCCGCAAGCTCTACGACGACGGGAAGCTGCTGGAGAAGGAAACGGAACAGCTCTACGACGAGGAAGCCCGTCAGTTTCTTGCCGACCGCTATATCGTCGGGGAATGCCCTCACTGCCACAACCAGAACGCCTATGGCGACCAGTGCGAGAAGTGCGGGTCGGACCTGAGTCCGATGGAACTCATCAATCCCCACTCCACCATCTCCGGCTCCAAGCCCATTGTGAAGAAGACAAAGAACTGGTATCTGCCCCTGAACAACTATCAGGAGTGGCTGAAACAGTGGATTCTCGACGGGCACAAAGAGTGGCGCTCCAATGTCTACGGGCAGTGCAAGAGCTGGCTCGACATAGACCTGCAGCCGCGCGCCATGACCCGCGACCTCAACTGGGGCATTCCCGTGCCGGTGGAGGGAGCGGAGGGCAAGGTGCTCTATGTATGGTTCGACGCGCCCATCGGCTACATCTCCAACACCAAGGAACTGTGCGACCGAGAGCCGCGGAAGTGGGGTCCGTGGCAGAAATGGTGGCAGGACGAGGGAACCCGGCTGGTACACTTCATCGGAAAGGACAACATCGTGTTCCACTGCCTCATCTTCCCGACCATGCTGAAAGCGCATGGAGACTATGTCCTGCCCGACAATGTGCCGGCAAACGAGTTCCTCAACCTTGAGAACGACAAGATTTCCACCTCGCGCAACTGGGCTGTCTGGCTGCACGAATACCTCCGGGAGCTGCCCGGCAAGCAGGATGTGCTGCGCTATGTGCTCACCGCCAACGCTCCCGAGACCAAGGACAACAACTTCACCTGGAAGGATTTCCAGGAACGCAACAATAATGAGCTCGTGGCCGTCTACGGCAACTTCGTGAACCGCGCGCTGCAGCTCACAAGGAAATACTGGGACGGCATAGTGCCCGCCTGCGGCGAACTGACCGACACCGACCGCAAGACCATCGGGGAATTCAAGGACGCAAGGCAGAAGATAGAGAGCCTGCTCGACAGCTTCAAGTTCCGCGACGCGCAGTTCGAGGCCATGAACCTCGCCCGCATCGGCAACCGATACATCACCGAGTGTGAGCCGTGGAAAGTGTGGAAGGCCGACCCCAAGCGTGTGGAGACCATCCTCAACATCAGCTTGCAGCTGGTGGCCAATCTGGCCATAGCCTTCGAGCCGTTCCTGCCTTTCTCCTCCAAGGACCTGCGAGGCATGCTCAACATCGAGAGATTCGAATGGGGCCAGCTTGGCCAAACCGACCTCCTGAAGGCCGGACATTGGCTTGCCGAGCCTCACCTGCTCTTCGAAAAGATAGAGGACGAGACCATTCAGGCGCAGCTCGACAAGCTCGCCGCCACCAAGAAGGCCAACGAGGCTGCTGCCTACAAGGCCAAGGACATCAAGCAGAACATACCGTTCGGAGACTTCGAGAAACTTGACATCCGTGTCGGACACATCCTCAACTGCGAAAAGGTGAAGAAAGCCGACAAGCTCCTGAAGTTCACCATCGACGACGGCAGCGGCACGGAGCGCACCATCGTGAGCGGAATCGCCAAGTTCTATGCCCCCGAAGACCTCGTCGGCAAGGACATTCTCTTCATCGCCAACCTTGCCCCGCGCAAGCTCATGGGCATCGAAAGCCAGGGAATGATCCTCTCCGCGGAGAACTTCGACGGAGACCTGAGCGTTACGACGGTGCTCGGCAAGGTGAAACCGGGCAGTCAGGTGTGCTGAACACCACGACATTTTCATGGAATAAACAAAGCTAACAACAATAAACTCTCTAATTAATTAAATGACTGTCCCCTGCTCCGCGACGGAGCGGGGGATTTGTTTTTCCCTGCATCCGGCATATCCTGAAAAGACAGGAACACTCCCTTTCTCCCCCCAGGATTCATTCCTATATGGTTAAACAACTAAAAATAAATGAGGGCAACACAATGTATTTCGGAGAAATAAGCTATCTTTGCAGCAAAATCTAAAAAAATGAATCTCCACATGAAAAAACTAATGACACTGACTCTCATGCTCCTTGCGGCACTGATGGTCAACGCCCAGATGGCAAAGCCGGTACATATGTCTTCGACATTGAAGACCAATGGAACTGCTGAAGGCGAAATAATCTTCAGCGGAAGCATAGATCCCGGATGGCATGTTTACTCCACCGACTTAGGCTCCGAGGGACCTATCCCTGCCATATTTCATGTAGAAAAGAAAGACGGAATCGAACTTGTGGGCAAGCTTACGCCACGCGGAAAGGAGATTGCGAAATTCGACAAGATGTTCGAGATGAACCTCCGCTATTTCGAAGGGTCGGTTACCTTCGTGCAGAAAGTGAGGTTCACCAAGCCAAACTATACCATCGATGCCTATCTGGAGTATGGCACCTGCAACGACGAGAGCTGTCTTCCTCCCCAAGAGGTAAGTATCAAGCAGTCGGGTAAGTCGCCCGCTTTCACGGCAACGGCAAAGCCCGAGGAGAACAAGAAGGAAAGCAAGCCGGATCCGGCCGCAGCAGCAGCCCTTGCCAAGGCTAAGGCCGACTCGCTGGCAGCAACTGCCTTGCAGAACCGGGAAGATGCCACGACAGGGATTGACTCCGCCGCCATCGCCGCCACCCTTTCCCCTTCGAATACCGATTCATGGTGGAAGCCCGTCGTCAAGGAACTGAAATCTTTCGGCGGTACCAACGACATCATGGGCCACTCCTTGTGGTACATCTTCCTGATGGGCATCATCGGCGGGCTCTTAGCCCTCGTCATGCCCTGCATCTGGCCTATTATCCCGATGACGATAAGCTTCTTCCTGAAGCGTGCGAAGGAGGATAAGAAGCGTGGAATACGCGACGCCATCATCTACGGAGTGTCCATCGTGGTGATCTATCTTGGCGTCGGACTGCTCGTTACGGCCATTTTCGGTCCGAGCAAGCTCAATGAACTCTCGACGAGTGCCGTGTTCAACATCTTCCTTTTCCTGCTGTTAGTGGTGTTTGCCTTTTCCTTTTTCGGATGGTTTGAAATCAAACTGCCCGACAGCTGGTCGAATTCCGTAGACTCAAAAGCCTCGAATACCACCGGTATGTTATCCATTTTCCTGATGGCATTTACATTGGTTCTCGTCTCATTCTCCTGCACCGCGCCGATCATTGGACTGCTGCTGGTGGAGACGGTAACCTCCGGCAACTGGATCGCGCCCACCGTGGGCATGCTCGGATTCGCGCTGGCACTGGCCATTCCGTTTGCCCTCTTCGCCATGTTTCCCAGCTGGCTGAAGAGCGCGCCGAAGTCAGGATCATGGATGAACACCGTCAAGGTGGTGCTCGGATTCATCGAACTGGCCTTCGCCTTGAAGTTCCTTTCCGTGGCTGATCTGGCCTACGGATGGCATATCCTCGACCGCGAGGTCTTCCTTTCCCTGTGGATCATCATCTTCGCGGCTCTCGGCTTCTACCTTATAGGCTGGCTGAAGTTCCAGATAGACGAGATCGGAGGCGAGCTGAACAAGCCCAAACCCGTGGCCTGCATCATGCTCGGTCTGGGCTCGCTGGCGTTCGCCGTCTACATGCTGCCTGGCTTGTGGGGGGCTCCCTGCAAGGCCGTGAGTGCCTTCGCGCCGCCCATTACCACGCAGGACTTTAATCTCAACACCAAGGTGGTAGAGGCCCAGTACACCGACTACGACCTCGGCATGGCAGCAGCCAAAGCGCAAGGCAAGCCGGTGTTCATCGACTTCACCGGCTTCGGCTGCGTGAACTGCCGCAAGATGGAGGCTGCCGTCTGGACAGATGCCTCCGTGGCCGACATCCTCACCAAGGACTATGTGCTGATTTCGCTCTTTGTGGACGACAAGACTCCTCTCCCCGAGCCCATCGAGATCAACGAGAACGGACAACAGCGCAAGCTGCGCACCGTGGGCGACAAATGGAGCTACCTGCAGAGCCACAAGTTCGGCGCCAACACGCAGCCGTTCTATGTGCCCGTAGACAACGAGGGTAACCCGCTCGTAGGATCCTACAGCTATAAGGAGGATATACCCGCCTTCCTCGAATTCCTCAACAGGGGACTCGAGAACTACAAGAAATGACACTCATCCCGGCTCTCCGCGCAGAGAGCCGGAACATCCTACAATATAATACTATGCTTGACAAAAAGATTCGCGAACAGATTATCGGCCTGATCCACAGGCAGGTGGTTCCGGCCGTGGGATGCACGGAGCCGATGGCCGTAGCCCTCTGCACGGCTCGCTCCAAGGAACTGTTGGGCAAGCGGCCGGAACGAATATCGGTCCTCCTCAGCGCCAACATCCTGAAGAATGCCATGGGCGTGGGCATCCCGGGGACGGGAATGATCGGACTGCCCATAGCCGTAGCTCTCGGAGCCCTCATCGGAAAGTCGGAATACAAGCTTGAGGTTATCAAGGACCTCACCCCTGAAGCCCTCGAGGAAGGCCGGCAGTACATCGCCGAGAACCGCATCTGCGTCAGCCTGAAGCAAAACTGCTGCGATATCTTACATGTGGAAGTAACCTGTCAGGCGGGCGACGACAAGGCCACGGCCGTCATCTCTGGCTCACATACCAGCATCGTCCGCGAGGAGAAAAACGGGCAGGTACTGCGCGACGAGCAGGCCACGGCCGCCGGCGGCAGCATGGACTGCGGCATCTGTCTGGACCTGAAGATGGTCTACGACTTTGCCACCACGACCCCCGTCGACGAAATCAGGTTCATGCTCGAGACGCAGGAATACAACATGCGGGCAGCCCGGGAATCGCTGAAAGGCAACTATGGCCACTGCTTAGGCAAGACCATGGACCGCCCCTTGAGCCATGGCATCTTCGGAAACTCCATGTTCTCGCACATTCTTTCTAAGACCGCACTCGCCTGCGACGCGCGAATGGGAGGCGCGATGATACCCGTGATGAGCAACTCCGGCTCCGGAAACCAGGGCATTTGCGCCACAAACCCAGTGGCCGTATATGCTGCCGAGAACGAGAACACCGAAGAAGAACTCATCCGCGCGCTCACACTGAGCCACCTGACAGCCATCTACATCAAGCAGAGCCTCGGCGTCTTGAGCGCCCTCTGCGGATGTGTCGTGGCAAGCATAGGCTCCAGTTGCGGCATCACTTACCTCATGGGCGGCGACTACACCGATATCACGCATGCCGTGAAGAACATGATAGCCAACCTCACGGGAATGATCTGCGACGGCGCCAAGCCCAGTTGCTCGCTCAAAATATGCTCGGGCGTCTCCACGGCCCTGCTCTCCGCCTTGCTGGCTCGCGAGGGCAAGCATGTTACGGCGGCAGAAGGAATCATCGATCAGGATGTAGACCGCAGCATCCGCAACCTCACCAGCATCGGCAAGGAGGCCATGTGCTCCACCGACAAGATGGTGCTCGACATCATGACGCACAAGAACTGCAAGGACTGAGAACGGCAAGCCGCCAGTCGTGCAGCGGCCAAGAGACCGGCAAACACCCATCCCCCATTTTGTTACAAGCGGCTTGTAACACGATTACAAGCAGTTTGTAACGACATTACCAGCCGCTTGTAATCGTGTTACTAACGGCTGGTAACTTTATGAAAGGCGCCCGCCATGCCGAACGATCACGGCCGAAAGGCTCCCTGTCTTACATGCCCATACCCTCGGGAAGCTGCGTTCCGCCCTCCTTCCGGTCGATGAAGTCGCTCTGAATCTTCGACTTGCGCTGGGTAAGCTGCTTCTTCAGGTTTCCGAACGAATAGCTCACTTTCGCCGCAAACTGAGCCACGGGAACCCTGATATGCTGCATGGCGGCAAAGTTTCGTCCCCCGTGATAATTGTCGAAGGCCAGCTGCCCATGCCGGTGGAGGCCCGTGAAATACTGCAGGGCTATGTTCAGCCTGCCCTTGCAGAGGTCTTTCGAGAAGCTGCCGAAAACTCCCGAGAAGCCGCTGCTCCATCCCTGGAGACTGTAAGACCTAGTGGAAACTATCAGGTTGGCACTCATCTTCACCTTCCAGGGCAGCGTCTGCTGTAAGCCGAGCATCAGGTTGCCGACCCATCCGCTGGTCTCCTGCGTGAGGGCGGTACTGCGAAGGTCGCTGTAGGAGACGCTTCCGTTGAAGATGAGGCGTGTTTCCCGTGCTGCTGCCCAGTTCAGGTAGCTGCTCAGAGAGGAGACGCGCTGCCTCACGATGTTGCCGAAGGTGGTGTTGAGGATGCTCCCCTCATAGAACTGATACTGCGAGATGGCGTCGTCGCAGAAGCTCTGTCTGAGACTGGCATTCACCATCAGCTTCGGGCTGAACGAGTTGAGCACCAGCCCCACATTGTGGTTCTTCTCCACTTCGAGCGTCGTGTTGCCATAGGTTTGCGACAGCGGGGTCCGCTCCACATAGGGGTTCAGATAGGTAATGCCCGGTCGGGAGATGCGCATATTATAGGTGAGGCCGATGTTGCGGGTAGGAGCCATGTTATAGGTAAGGCTCAGCGACGGCACCAGATTGCCGTAGTGCTTCCTGAAATCCTCGCCGTTGCCCAGCTCATAGGTTACATTCTGCCAGGTATACTCATATCGCAAGCCCGCCTTTGCGCCCAGCTTTCCGGATTTCGCGGTAGCCTCGGCATAGGCCGCCGCAATGTGGTTCAGATACTTGTAGCGCATGCTCAGGTCGTTCCGATAGGCGAACTCGCCGGCCGTGGCCGTGTAATACTCGGCGTTGGAGGTGTTGCGGCGGCCGGTATACTTCACGCCCGCCGAGAACGACACGGCCTTCGAGAGGGGCGTAATATAGTCGAACTGGAGGGTGTTCTCGCGCGACAGCATGTGGTTGAGCGACATCCGGTCGGTAAGGTCGACGAGCGGTGTGCCCGAGAGAAGCTCGTAGTAGTTCGTCATGTCGCGGTGGGTAGGGTTCAAGGTGAACAGGTAACTCAGCGTCAGCGAGCGTGTGCGCTCCTTGTTGAAGAAGCGCTGATAGTCGGCGCCGAGCGACAGGTTCTGGTATTTCGGGCGCTCCCACTCCTCGTTTCGGTAAGAGGCGCCCTCGCCATAGTATCCTCCCCGCAGGGATATGAGCAAGGGCGTATGCTGTTTCTGGCGATAGTGCATGAGTCCGGCGGTTGCGCTGACGACGGACATCGAGTCGAGGTCATAGCTCATGGAGAGGTTTCCGAGAACGGCATTGGAACGCTGGTCGGTCTCAGACACCGCATGGGTGAGCGAGGTGCCGTTGTCCGCGGTCTGGGAATTGTCGACCGCAACCTCTATTCCCTTTATCGTCTGGTGTTGGAAAGCCATGTTTCCCGACACGCTGAACCGGCCTTTCTGCGCACTCACATATCCCTGTGCGCCGTAGGAGCGGTTGCCGGCGGAAAGAGCCACGCTCCCGTTGTGTCCGTCAGGCGCCGGCCCTCCCGTGGCCTGCTCGCGGTTCATCGTCAGGTTCAGCACGCCCACGGCTCCCTCCGCGTCATACTTCGCGCCGGGATTGGTAACGACCTCGATGGTCTTGACCATGCTCGCCGGCATCACCTTGAACACTTGCGAGGGGTTGGCGCTCATCATCGGATTCGGCTTCCCCTCTACATAAACCTTGAACGAGGAGCTGCCGTTCACGGTGATGTTGTCCTGTCCGTCCACCGTAACCATCGGCACTTTGCGGAGCATATCGAGCACGGTAGACGACCTTGAGTCGACATCGTCCTGCACATTATACGACATCTTGTCGGTCTCCATCTTGACGAGGGGCGCCTGCGCCTTCACCGTTACCTCGCCCAGAGATTGGGCATCGGCATGCACGAGGATGGTTCCGAGGTCTACTTCCGGCTCTCCTGAGAGAGTCAGGCTGCGCTCCACAAGAGCCTTTCCGAGCGAGGAAAAGGTGATTCTATACCTGCCTTTGCCCGCCACGCGCATACTGATCCTGCCGTCGGTGTCGGTAATCGACATGGCGACGGGTCTCTCCGTGTTGTCGTCCTTGAAGACGCGGACGGTGGAATAGGCCTCTGCCTCGTGGGTCAGCGAGTCCACGAGCGTTCCCTTCAGCAGGGTCTGGGCGCTCAGGGCGAGGCTCAATGGAGCCAATATTAATAATAGAAATAATCTTTTCATTGTTTTTTGGGATATAATCATAATCTTTAGACGCTGTCAGATTGCGGAAAGTTGCAGCCGCCTCTGACATTCTTAGCAGAGGGAACGGCTGCCCACGGCAGCCGCAGAGCTATCCGATATAGCTCTTCAGGGCGTTCACATACTCCTCGAAAGCCTTGACGCCCACCGGCGTTATCTTGCAGGTGGTCTTCGGGCGCTTGCCCTCGAAGGCCTTCGACACTTCTATATAGCCGGCCTGCCGTAGCTTGTCTATCTGCACGCTGAGGTTTCCCGCCGTGGCTCCCGTCTGCTCCTTGATGAACGGGAAGTCGGCCTCGTCGACGCCCAACAGCAGCGACATTACTGCCAGTCGAAGCTCGCTATGCAACAAGGGGTCCAGTTTCTCAAACATAGCTGCGCTTATTTTTCTTCGTTACGGATGATCAATGCCGGGATAACAAGTCCCACCACGCAGACTCCCGCCAGTACTACCATCTCCATGGGGCCGTGGAAGATGAGAGCCAGAAGGCTTCCGAAGGCACCTGCGATGAAGCAGCAGACGGCAATGGCCTTGCTCTTCAGGATGCTTCCCGTGATCATCCCGGCCAGTCCCATGAACAAGATGATGATGGCGGTGATGGGCAATATCACAGTCATCGGTTCATTTACGGGAGCGTGGAGCAGGGAGATCTTCCATCCGAAGCCGGCTATCACCCCGCAGATAACGCCCAGTGATCCGGCCATGACACCGAAACAAGTCCATACCTGGGTAATGGTCTTCGAGACAAAGGTAATCGGCCGCCTAGGCTTCTTCGACTTATACCGGGCTTCCCCGAGGGAGATAAGCCCCAGAATGCCCCATAATCCGTTTGCGCCGGAGCCCAAGGAGGTGTGCTCCCAGAGGTGTCCGACGATGAGGGCGATAACCGCGACCAAGACGCCCCACACCAGCATGCTCTTCCAGGAGCCCTTCGTGATGTCGCGGCGGCTCTGTTCGATAGACTCCTTGATAATCTCAAGACTGCGCTCGGCAGTCAGTTTGTTCTGATCTTCCATATTACTACATTTTTAAAGGGTTGGTTTTTTCTTTTCGTTAACTCGTTTATTCTTGTTAGGAACTTTGCGTCCTTCTTTTCTTTAAACCACAGCACAAATATAAAGAAGTTTATAATATAAACCAAATTAATAGCTAAAAACATTCATGGGAACCATCATTTTTAACATTTCACCTTATTATATAAGATGCGCGCGCCTGTCTTGAGTCATGAAGTGAGCATTCCCCAGCCGGAAGGAGGGCGAAAAGCAAGAATATATTTGGCATTTTTATTGAATTTAATTACCTTTGCAGGGTAATTGCGATAATTATTACCACACTTCTTATAGATTCTTGTGAATACCATTCTGAACCTCTTTTCTCTGTTAGGCTCACTCGCCATGTTCCTCTACGGAATGAAGATTATGAGCGAGGGACTTGAGAAATTCGCCGGCGACCGGTTGAGAACCGTGCTCGCCTCTATGACCAAAAACCGCGTGATGGGCGTGCTTACGGGCATCTTTGTTACGGCTCTTATCCAGAGTTCGAGTGCCACGACCGTCATGATAGTCTCGTTTGTCAACGCCGGATTGATGAATCTCACCCAGGCTATCGGGGTCATCATGGGAGCCAACATCGGCACGACCGTTACCGCATGGGTCATTTCAGCCATCGGATTCAAGATTAACATTGCGGCTTTTGCCATTCCTCTGCTGGCTTTCGGCATGCCGCTCATTTTCTCAAACAACTCCAAGAAGAAAAGCATAGGTGAATTTATCTTCGGCTTCTCGTTCCTCTTCATGGGACTGAGCTTCCTCCAGCAGGCGGCAAACAACATGAACATCGGCGCCTTGGTGGCCAACATGCTCGCTCATGTATCCGGCAACAGCTATTGGACCATCCTCCTCTTCGTGCTCGTAGGAGCCCTCGTAACCATGCTCGTACAGGCTTCTGCCGCCACCATGGCCATCACCCTGATGCTCTTCGACATGAATATTCCCGGGTTCGGGTTCGAGCAAGCTGCCGCTTTAGCCATGGGCCAGAACATCGGAACCACGATTACAGCCTTCATGGCATCGCTCACGGCCAATACACAAGCCCGCCGTGCCGCCCTGGCGCACATGTTCTTCAATGTGTTTGGCGTGGTCATTATCCTCCCGTTTTTCTACCCCGCCTGCGACGGCGTGAGCTGGTTTGTTACCCATGTGATGGGCGCAGACAACAATCCTCTTTTCAAACTGTCGGCCTTCCACACGGCTTTCAACATCTTCAATACGCTTCTGCTCATCTGGTTTGTCAAGCAGATTGAGGAACTCGTGTGCAAGATTCTGCCGATGAAAGAGCAAGATGAGGAGTATCGACTTAAGTATATCTCCGCCGGACTGCTCTCTACGGCCGAGCTCAGCATCCTGGAGGCACAGAAGGAAATCAACAGTTTCGCCGAGCGTTGCCAGCGAATGTACGGCTTTACGAAGACTCTGCTCGACACCGATAACGAGAAAGACTTCATGAATCTCTTCTCCCGCATTGAAAAATACGAGGCCATCACCGACCGCATGGAGGTCGAGATTGCCAACTATCTGAACCAAGTGTCCGAAGGAAGGCTGTCGAGCGAGTCGAAAATGGAAATCCAGATGATGCTCCGGCAGATAAGCGAGCTCGAAAGCATAGGCGACAGTTGCTTTAACATAGGCCGCTCCCTGAACCGCAAACGGGAACACGGCGAGGAAAGCTTCACGCCGCAGCAGCACGAGCACATCGTCATGATGATGTCGCTCGTAGACCAGGCCTTCGACGAAATGGTGCTCAAGGTGGAGCATCCGGCACAGCGCAAGAACATCAACAAGTCGTATAACATCGAGCACGAGATCAATAACTTCCGCAATCAGCTAAAGAACCAGAATGTGCGTGATGTGGAGAACGGAAAGTACAGCTATCAGTTGGGCGTCTACTATGTCGACTTGATAGCCGAGTGCGAGAAGGTGGGCGACTACATTCTGAATGTAGTGGAGGCATGTCTTGACACGAAAGGGGGCAGCGCCCATAAAGACGAGGAGTAGGCCCGGCGGCCAGCCTGCCTCACATCTGTAGTCTACGGTCGGACAATTTCGGCGATTTTGTCCCACGAAATCGCCGAAATCGTGGAACGAAATCGCCGAGATTGTCAGCCTCCTGACGGCGTCTGGCTTCCCCTTTGCCCATTTATCTGCCCATCACGAACTCCAGCGTGCCTCCCCGGAGGATGTCTCCGTGGGTGATATGGTTCTTCTTATAGGGCTTCCCATTGAGCTTAACGCTCTTGATGTAGCAGTCTTCCTTCCCCTTGCGGTTGCTCCTGACGATGAATTTACGACCTTCCGGGAGGGTTATCTCCACCTTGCGGAACTGCGGAGAGCCGAAGCTGTAAACACCCGAAGCCGGATCCACAGGATAGAACCCCATGCTCGACCAGACATACCAGGCCGACATCTGACCGCAATCCTCGTTGCCGGAGTAGCCGTCGTGCCGTGCGTTATACTGCTCGGTCATCACCTTGTTGGCGTAATACTGCGCCTTACGGTCGGCTCCGCACCAGTTATACAAGTAGGCGCAATGGTGGCTCGGCTCATTGCCATGGGCATATTGCCCGATGAACCCGGAAGCATTGCCGCCACCGTCGAGGTCTACACGCGTCTCGTCGGTAAACAGGGCGTCGAGCGCCTGCTCGAATTTGCGCTTGCCCCCCATCAGCATCACCAGATCGGGAACATCCTGCGGCACAAAGAAGCGATACTGCCAGGCATTGCCCTCGGCATAGGGGTGCATGCCCACGGGCTTATAGGAATAGGAATTGAACGGCTCCATCCAGTTGCCCTGCTCGTCTTTGGCACGGAAGAAGCCCGTCCGGGCATCATAAAGATTGCGATAGAAACGGGAGCGACGGTTGAAGTAGTCGTAGTCGTCGGTCTTGCCCAACGCCTTCGCCAGCCGTGCCACGCAGGCGTCGTCATAGGCGTTCTCAAGCGTGATAGACACCGATTCTATCTGCCGGGGCTCCGGCAGATAGCCGTATTTATCGAGCATGGACCATGGTGATTGCGGATGATCGCGAAGCGAACTGCCCCTCACGGCCTCGTAGACCTTGGCCCGGTCTACTCCGGGAAGCCCCTTCAAGGCGGCATCGACGACCACAGGAATGGCATGGTTGCCTATCATGCAGTAGTTCTCCGAGCCCCATAACTGCCAGATGGGAAGATACCCATAGACCTCATATTGCCGCAGCATGCTCTTCACGAAGTCGCCCACACGCTCGGGTTTGAGCAGCGTGTAGAGCGGGTTACAGGCCCGGAAAGTGTCCCAGAGAGAGAAGGTGCTGTACTGGGTCTCGCCCTCCTTAAGCCTTCCCACAGTATAGTCAGAGCGCACATAGTCGCCGTTGATATCCGAAATCGTATTCGGCTGGATGTAGGCATGGTAGAGACCCGTATAGAAAATGGCCTTCTGCTCGTCGGTTCCGTCTACCCGTATGTTGGAGAGCTCCCGTTCCCAGGCGCTTTCCGCGTTCTTCGCGACAGCGTCGAAGTCCCACGACGGGTTTTCTTTCTCCATGTTGGCACGGGCATTCTCGATGCTCACGGGTGAGAGGGCCACCTTTACGAGCAGGGGGGCGGAGGCGTTGCCGAACGACAGGAAGCACTTGGTGTTGCGCCCGTTGGCGACATCCCCGCTTGGAAAGATTGCCTGTCCCGACTTGAAGATGGCTCCCGTAACAGGGCGGGAGAACTTGGCATAGAAATATACGGACCGCTCCTTCTGCCATCCGCTGAGTTTGCGGTAGCCCACGAGCGTGATGGAATCGAGCAGGCGGAGCTGTGAATTGATGATGACGGTCTTGCGGTCGCCGCCGCGGTTCTGGCCTGCGTGCGCCATGTCGAATATCAGGCTGTGAGGCATTCCGGCAGGAAAAGTGATGCGGGTCATGCCCGTGCGCACGGTGGCGGTAAGCTCGGAGAGGATGTCGGAGCCGTCGTAGCGCACCGAATAGTAGCCCACACGGGCCTGTTCATGGGCATGGCTGAATGTCTCGGGGAAAGTTTCCTGCCCGGTGAGAGCGGCGAGGGGCTTCACCGAAGGCTGCATCAGCACATCCAGCAGGTCTACGCAGCCCGTACCGCTCAAGTGGGTGTGGGCAAAGCCATATATCGTATTACAACTATAATCATAACCGGAAGCCTCGTCTCCGTTGGGGCGGACAAACTCCTCGGGGCTCAGCTGCACCATTCCGAACGGCATCGTGGCTCCCGGGAAATTGCCTCCCTTGAGGCTGTTTGCATCTACTTTTCCCGTTCCGATAAACGGATTGACATAGGGCGTAACCCTCTCCGGCTGAGCGGAAACCGACATGGCCGACAATAACAGCAATGCCGAAATGACTGTCTTGACACTCTTCATGATATTATCTATTATAGATTTTCCGTGCAAAGATAATGAAAAAGCGAAAAGCCTGAAAGAAGAATGGAGGAAAAATTATGTTTTTACATCTCCCCGCCGCCATTATAACGCTCTTGCGGATCGAGCTCGTCTTCGCCGCCCTGCTGCTCCCGATGTTTCTTCTTGTTGTTGTTTCCGAAGTTCCAGGTCAGCGTGAAGTTCACCTTCCGGCTTCCTCGCTTGTTGATCTGGTGGCGCCAGAAAGTGTCGGAAGAGGTATAGCTCTCCCACTTGCGGGAGTTGAAGAGGTCGCGGCAGCTGACAGAGAGGGTGAGCTTCTTGTTGAGGAAGTTCTTGCGGAGCCCCAGGTCCACATTGTATCTGGCTTTGCGGTATCCCTGCGAGACGGCCTGCCGGGAGTTGTAACGCCCGCTCATCTGGACGGAAATGTCGTAAGGCAGGATGAGGCTTGCCGTCATACGGGCGTCCCAGGTAAAGCTGTGCCGTCCCTCGCCGGTGATGGTCTGCCCGTCGATGTCATAGCTGAAGCCGTTCAATTTATAGTAGTAGGCATTCATGTTCGTGGTGAGCTCGAGTCGGCGGAAGAGGTTATTCTTCATCGTAGCTTCAAGTCCGGAGCTGGTGGAACGCGCCACATTCACGCTGGTGGAATACATCAGCCCGTCGGAAGAGCCGCGCCAGTTGATGCGCTGCATGACATCCGTCGTAGGGCGATAATAGGCACTGACGAGCAGCGAAGACTTATTCCATGTGCGCAGGTAGTTCAGCGAGAACGAGTTGGAGAACTCCGGGGTCAGCTCCGGATTACCAAACGAGACCGTCGTGGCATCCCTCGTATCGCGGAAAGAATTCAATTGTCCTCCCCACGGGCGGCGAAGCCGGCGGGCATAGTTCAGCTGGAACTGGTCGTTCGGCGTGAGCTGATAGCTCATGAAGATGCTCGGGAAGAGTTCGAAATAGTCTTTCTTGAATGGCTCTCCACGCTTGGCGGCATCATGTTCCTGCTCCCAGTCGTAGCTCTCGGTGTTCACCTTCCAGTATTCGCCTCGCAAACCGCCCATAATGCCAAGCTTTCCGAGCTGATACTGAGCCGTGAAATAGAGTGCGTGGATATCCATATCGTAGATAAATCGGTTGTAGTAGGCCTGATCCTCCACGGCATTCGTGCCTGTCCACGACGAGTTGTCTATCCAGCTTTCCTGAGGAGTGTTCTCGTGATTGAGGTTTCCCTGATATCCCGCCTGAATCTTAAACTTGTCGGTGAGGGGGTTCTCGTAGTCGATCTTGAACTCCCACCCCCGGCTGTTCACGAACATCGGGCGATATTGGTAGCCGTACTCCGTGGGCTGTGGGGCCGCTCCGTAATAGACGGTGGAATCCTGATACCAGTTGTCGTTGTCGGCCTTCCAGCGATTGTAGCTTGCCGTCATGTCGAGAAAATGCTTGTCGGTGAAGTTATGTCGATAGTTGAACTCGCCATGCGGCATGTCCATGTCGCCGCGTCCGGTGGCCCGACGGAGCATCATACGCGTCTCCTCGCCCGTATTCAGGCGGCCGTAGCGGTAAGGCGTATCGCCCCAGTTCTTGTGCAGACCTTTCATAAACATGCCGCTGATACCGATGTCGTCCTTCCGGGTAATATGCCATGTGAGTCCGGCACGGGTGAAGAGGTTGTTGCCCTGGTTACGGGTTGTACCGTGATAGTTCTGATACAGGCCGGAGCCGGGATACTCCTGCTCGCTGTCGGTGTAGCCCTCGTCGTTGCGATGGCGGAACCCGATGTTGGCATAGGCGTCCCATTTTGAGCTGGTATAATTGATGTTGAAACTGGTATTCGCGCCTTTCCGCGTGTCAACACCTGCCTGGACGGACCCGTAATAGCCTGCCGTGCGATTCTTTTTCAATACGATATTGATGATTCCGGCCGACCCTTCGGCGCTGAATTTGGCTGAAGGATTGTCGATAACCTCGATGCAATCGATGCTTTCAGCAGGCAACTGCTCCAGTATGGAGGCACGATTGTCGCTCGTGAGACCGCTCGCCTTACCATTAATCCACACCTCTACGCTTGAATTTCCCCGCAACGAGATGTTTCCATCGTTGTCAACCTCCACCGACGGAATGTTCTCCAGCACATCCGACGCTGCCTGCCCGGCATTCGACACCAACTGGCTGACATCATACGACTTGCGGTCTACCTCAAGCTTCACGGCCGACCGCTGCCCGGTAACCTGCACTTCTCCCAGCATCCTCGCATCCTCGCGAATATAAATTGCCGGATAATTTACCACCTGGTTCTGGCTGGAGATGACAAAATGGCGAGTTGCCTCCTTGTAGCCAACATACGAAACCTTGGCAACATACGAGCCGTCGGCAAGCTTCGAGACCAGAAAAAAACCATTGGTATCCGTAATTGTGCCACCCGCCAGCAAAGTAGTATCAGAGGCAAAGAATACTTGAACATTGACAAACTCAAGCGGAGCGTTGGTTTTCTTGTCCAGAACCTTACCCTTGACAACGCCCTCCGCCGAAGCCGAGAGCACGCCTAACCACAGCGAAAAGCTAATCAGAAATCGATTCATAACAAGAATTAGACGCACAAGAAACCTAAGAGTTTAACGCAGAAAGAAAAAAACAGATAGTTTTTTGGAAGTTTAATGTTAAAGTATTACCTTTGCAAATGGTTAGGTCCCATAGTTAAATGGATAGAACGGAGGTTTCCTAAACCTTTGATCCGAGTTCGATTCTCGGTGGGATCACCATTTTTTGTTCTAACTTGTAAATCTTTACGACCATGCTGGGAGCCATCATAGGAGATATCGTAGGTTCGCGTTTCGAATTCGATGAGAAACCTGTCGAGGGATTTGAGCTGTTTGCTCCCCAATGCAACTACACCGACGACACCGTCTGCACCATTGCCATTGCCGACGCCATACTGAACAGCCGCCCCTATAAAGACTCCCTGCTTGACTGGTGCCACCGCTATCCAGACCCCATGGGAGGCTATGGGAACATGTTTCATCACTGGCTGAACAGCGACCACTCGCACCCCACCAGCTCCTACGGAAACGGCTCGGCCATGCGCGTAAGCCCCATAGGATGGCTCTTCGACGACTATCACGAAGTGCTGAGAGAGGCTGAACGCTCGGCCATGGTAAGCCATGCTCACCGCGAGGGCGTAAAGGGAGCGCAGTGCGTGGCCACCGTCATTTACTGGCTTCGCACCGTGCGCATGACCAAGGAAGAAATAGAAAGTGCCGTAAGGCATAACTTCGGTTACACGCTCCCTCCCCTCAAGGACATCTACAAGATAGGAGACGAGGGCCATTTCGACGCTACCTGCCAGGAAACCGTCCCCTATGCCATCCGCTGTTTCCTGGAAAGCCAGAACTTCGAAGACGCCATTCGCATCGCCGTCCTTGCCAAAGGCGACACCGATACGAAAGCTGCCATCTGCGGAAGCATGGCCGAAGCATTCTACGAAATACCCGAGGAACTCATAGAAAAAGCCTATGAATACCTCCCCGGCGACATGCTGGATGTGATCGAGCAGTTCTATTCCTCCATCCAACAGGAGATTTCTCATGTATAGCGCACGGCTCCGACAGCTGCCGCTGAGCGTCGATGTGCTCAGTCCGGATGTCTTTGACCGCCGCCATCTTCTATTTCGAGGAAACGCGAAAGCGAACACAAACATTATTACACGATGCGTGTAATCCCATTACACACTGCTTGTAATCCTATTACACACTGCTTGTAATCTTCCTGCAAACAGCAACAGACAGGCCCCACACACATGTGCAGGGCCTGTTTTCTTATTCTTTCTCTTAACGAGAATCGTCTTCCCGGATTAACGCTCCGTAACTTCGCCCGCACGATTGCGTATCTTGCGACCCAGCACGAGATAAGCAATCGGAGACGCGATGAAGATGGAACTGATGGTGCCGAACACGACACCCAGTGTCATTGCGAACGCAAACGGCTGGATGCTCTTCCCTCCAAGGAAAAGAATGCAGAGCAACACGATCAATGTAGAAAAAGATGTATTGATCGTACGAGCCAAAGTCTGGTTGATGGAGTTGTTGAACACAATCTGATAATCTTCCCTCGGGTGCAGTTTCAGGTTCTCGCGGATACGGTCGAACACCACCACCTTGTCGTTGATGGAGTAACCAATGACCGTCAGCACGGCACCAATGAATGTCTGGTCTACCTCCAACGAGAACGGCAGCCATCCCTTCAGGAGCGAGAAGAAGCCAATCACGGTAATGGCATCAAGGGTCAAAGCTATCGTAGAGCCGAGCGAGAACGCGATGTTGCGGAAACGCAGCAAGATATACAGGAAGATGGCAACCAAGGCGACAATGACGCTGATGATCGCACCATAGGTAACATCCTTGGCTACCGACGGACCTACCTTTGAAGAACTGATAATGGAGCCGCCTTGCCGGATATCGGGGTTCTTGAAGTCCTCCACGCTCTTCTGGCTCACCATGCCATGCTTTTTCAATGTCGTATATAGCATTGACTCTGCCTCGTCGTCAATCGTCGGGTTATTACTTTCTATCTTATAATTGGTGGAAATACGGATGGTCTTATTGTCCGTTCCCAATGAGAGCGCACCATTCGTACAACCCGGGAAAGCATCATCAAGCACCGCACGCACCTGCTCGGGCGTAGTTGACTTCTCAAACTGCACCACATAGTTACGGCCGCCAGTGAAGTCAATGCTCTGGTCAAGACCTCGCACGAAGAGACTTCCCAAGAAAATGACGAGAGCCGCGGCCGCTACCATGAAGGTAACCTTATACATCGACATGAACTTGAAGTCAGTATTCTGCATCATATTTTCAGAAAGCGGAGTGTAGAACTTCAGGTTGAGCCATTTCTCCTTACTCAACTTGTATTCGTAAACAAGACGAGTCAGGAACACAGCCGAGAAGAATGAGCAGGCAATACCTATCAGCCATGTCGTGGCGAAGCCCTGAATAGGCCCTGTTCCGAACAACAGCAAGATGATACCTGTCAAGGCCGAGGTAACATTAGAGTCGAAAATGGCAGAGAACGCGTTGCTGTAACCAGCCTGAACGGCCTGCTTCATGCCCTTACCAGCCCTGAGTTCCTCCTTGATGCGCTCATAGATCAGCACATTGGCATCCACAGCCGTACCCAATGACAACACCATACCGGCAATACCCGACATGGTAAGGGCGGCCTGAAACGAGGTGAGGATACCCAGCGTGAAGAACACATTGATGAGCAAGGCGCCCACGGCGATGGAGCCCGGGATGATGTTATACATTACCAGCATATAGATGATCAACAGCACGAACGCAATGATAAACGAGTTGATCCCCTGCTGGATAGACTGCGCGCCTAATGTCGGGCCGACCACTTCTTCCTGAACAATGCGGGCAGGAGCGGGCATACGACCAGATTTCAGCGTGTTAGCCAAGTCCTTGGTGTCCTCTATCGTGAAGTTTCCAGAGATGGAAGAGCGGCCACCGTCAATCTCTCCGTTTACACGGGGAGCAGAATAGACGGCGTCGTCAAGAACGATGGCAATCGCCTTACCTACATTAGCTTTCGTAAGGGCAGCCCAACGGCGCGCTCCCTCAGAATTCATCGTCATGGAAACCTCCGGGAAACCGGACAGCTGATTGAACTCGTCCGAGGCGTCGGTAACGACATCACCCTCCAATGGAGGACGACCCGTGGAAGAGGTTACCTTAATGGCATGAAGCTCATATACATTTTTATTGTCCTTGATCAAGTCCGTTGGCTTGGCACTCCAGAGCAGCTTGACATCTGAAGGCAGAATCTGCCGTGCAAGCCCGGAATAGATGATTGCGTCGACAGCAGCGGTATCACGCACATTGGAAAAACCGACCAGGCTTAGGGAACCACTGCCTGAAGGTTGCAGGATAGCGAGCAACGGATGCTGCTTTTTGGCAGCCTCAAGTTCTGCGCTTGTGCTTTCAGCAACTGCCTTCGCCTTGTTTTCCTGATTCTTCAGCCGGAATTTCGCATCCTTTTCCTGTATGGCAGGCTTTGCGGCTTTAGCCGTATCCACGGCGGCAGTATCCTTTGCCTCCGCGCCATTGGCAAGGCGCATGTCTATCTGGGTAAAGTAAGGGATGATTTCCTCGGAATTATAGGTCTCCCAGAACTGGAGGTTTGCACTTCCCTGCAACAGCTTGCGCATACGCTCCGGCTCCTTGATGCCAGGCATCTCGACCATGATACGGCTTTCCTGACCTTCCAGTTTCTGGATGTTAGGCTGAACGACACCGAACTTATCAATACGCGTACGAACCACATCGTAAGAGTTGTTGACAGCCGACTGCACTTCCTCGCGGAGTACATTTTCAACCTCCTTGTCGGAACTCTGAGGACTCACCTTGCCCTGAAGGCGCTGCGTGGCGAAGATTTCGGCCAAGCGGTGTCCCGGCGCATTTTTCTTGTACGCATCAATAAACAAGGAGATGAAATCACTCTGGCTGGTTTCCTCAGCCTTGCGAGCTTCTGCCATCGCCTTCTTGAAAGCCACATCGCTCTTGTGCTCCGCCAATGTCTCTATCACATCGGGAACAGAGATCTCAAGAATGACATTCATGCCACCCTTTAAGTCAAGACCAAGACCAATCTGAGTCTCTAAGCACTTCTGGTAAGAATAAATCCCCAAATACTTGACGGAATCCTTGTAATCCCTCTGTGCTATCGGGTCTTTAAGCTTTGCAGCCTGACTGTCGTAATAGCGTGTAGCTACTGAGAATGACAGATAAAAAATGCTTGCAAGTGTCAGCAAGATGGCTGTTGTAATAACAATTCCTTTGTTTTGCATTTTTTGTTTTATTTATTTGATTTATTTGTTTCTCTTTTTCAATTGTATATAAGACATGCAAAGATAAGCAAATTTTCATACTTGGGAAAATTTTAAGCCATTATTCTTCATTTTTTAAGGCTTAGGTCGCCTTTTTAGCCAGCAATATATGGGATAATGGTCGCTTGTGGCAATTTTATCATCAACTTTGCAACAATAAGGTTTCCAGTCGTCTGAACACATGATATTGTCGATTCTCACATAGAAGCCCGAGTTGTGATAGCTGATACCCGGACCATTCCCTGTCGCAATATAACAGTCGACAAGGCCTTCTGCTATCGTGTTGTGGGTATACGACAGCGGAGAGTCGTTGAAATCGCCCACACAGATAATACTTTGGTAGTTGCGCTTCTTGATGAACTGCCTGACAGCCTCTGCCTGGGGTGCACGAATCTTTGCGGCAACAGAAAGCTTGTCTATGAGCCGGTATGACTCGTGCCTGGCACTGTCGCCTACCATTTTCCCTTTCATCATCATTTTGAAGTTTGCCTTGTCAGCAGCTGAAAGCCCCATGGTTTCCAAATGGTTATTGACGACAACCACATTCTCCCCGCGTACATTCAAGGTGAATGCGGCAGAATGATTCCCTACTGACTTATAAACGATTTTCTCCTTTTGGACGATAGGAAAACGACTGTAAATCGCAAGTATGTTTTCTCCTTTCTTCATGCAGGATGTGTCAGAATACTCATACATCCCCCCTATCACCTTATCCAAATAGGCTCGGGTCTCCGAAGGGCACGAAGCCTCCTGCAAACAAACGATGTCCGCCTTCTGGCCCGCAATATACTGTATGATGGGATTCCCCCGGCTCTGCTCTTCCCAATATGCAAACCCCCACACATTATACGACAATACTTTAATGGCATCATCTGGCACTTCGCTCGGAACATTCAGGGGAATATAGGCTCTGACGGGTTGATAACAAAGGATAAATCCCACGAGGGGTATCAACGCATATTTCAGTTTGAAGACTATCCAGAAGATTAAAAAAGCAAGATTGAGAAGCAAAAAAATCGGAAAGGCTAAATTAAGATTCGACAACGAAGCATGACTGGCAGGATTCAGATGACCCGAATATCCTATTAACCACATTACCAGAAGGGTGGCTATATTAGCACCCGCCACCATCTGCAGCGCAAACTTCTTTATTTGCTTAAACATTATCGGTCGCTGTGTTCAAAAAGCTTCTGCTTCTCTTCACTTGTCAAGCTATCGTAACCACTCTTGCGAATCTTGTCCAAGATGCGGTCAATTTCTTCCTGCTCTTGCTTCTTCCGCACATTATAATCCTGATCGGAACCGGCTCGCGTAGTCGTATTCCTTGAGCCTTTATGATTCCTTTGCTCCCATTTGTTTCGCATACTGTCAAAAATTCTCTCCCCGTTCGAGCGACCATATCCCGACGCAGGATGCTTCTTCCAATAAAGAATCATCAGATATCCGAAAAGCATACCTCCCAAATGAGCCAAGTGAGCCACACCGTCGCCCTGAGAGGCAAAAGCCGACACAAGCTCTATGCCCGCATACAAGAGTACGAACCATTTGCCCTTGATTGGAACCGGCAAAGGGAAAATAAAAATTCTTTCATCCGGAAATATCATGCCAAAGGCCAGCAAAATGCCATATATCGCACCCGAAGCCCCCACCGTAGTCCACAGATTGAGATAATCTCCCATGGCAATGCGCCGACCATATTCAGTAACAACATATTGATAAGCAGCAAAATTCTCTACCAGATAGGTGCCATACTGAGCCAACTCTTGCATTAGTCCAGCTCCCAGGCCGCAGGAAATATAATAGAAAAGGAACTTCTTAGGTCCCCATACCCTTTCTACGACCATGCCAAACATCCACAAGGCAAACATATTAAAGAAAAGGTGCCCCCACCCACCATGCATGAACATATAGGTGAACAACTGATAAATATGAAAATCGGAAGCCATGAAAAAATGCAGACCCAGGATGTCATTGAGAATGAATCCTCCACTGGCATTCGTCCCATACAACAATGTTACCAAAAACATCAATACATTGCAGATAAGCAAATTCCTTGTTACTAAAGGTATATTCCGCATATAGAGTAATTCCGTTTAATCATCAAACACTAAAAACAGCGACAAAATTACAAAAAATATCCCGTAATCAACATAAAAAGGGATTTCAAACACCTTTTTTTCGAGGATTTCTTTATTTTTCTTGATTTTTTGTTTGTTTTCTAAAATCTTTAACTTATATTTGTGCAGAAATATGACATCTAATCATTAATTAATCATTTAATAAATCAAAATTATGAACAAGTCAGAATTAGTTGCAAAGATTGCAGAAATTGCAGGGTTAAGCAAAGTAGATGCAAAGAAAGCATTGGATGCTACAACAGAGGCCATCAAGGAGGCCCTGGTTGCTGGTGACAAGGTACAGCTCGTAGGTTTCGGAACATTTGCAGTAGCAAAGCGTCCTTCTCGTGAAGGCATCAATCCTGCTACCAAGGCAAAAATTAAGATTGCTGCAAAGAAGGTAGCTAAGTTCAAGGCTGGTGCTGAATTGGCTGACGCTGTTAAGTAATAGCAACAATAATTTAGAACTTTTCTTTGATATCCCCCCGAAAGGCAATTATTTACCTTTCGGGGGGAATTATGTATATTCCCATCTATAAATACGAACCTCTGAAATTTATGTATAGGAGTTCGAATAATGCCATAGCATCAAAGAAGCAGAAAATTCAGATTTAACATGCTTTTCCCCATGTGATAAGTTTAGAGAATAACCAGAACCTATACTAAGTCATACATCCCATTTATAAAAGCATTAAATCGAAATTGGATGAAATGAGCCCGGTATTTTACCGGGCTCATGATTTAGAGTTTAATCATATCTAGCTTTCGACATTTATGTTAGGGCACAGCCTCTTCCACTTGAATATTTATCTAATAGCTATCTAATTCCAATAAGGATTCCCTTGACGCTCCTGCTGTGGAATTTCCCAAGTATAGTGGGATATAGGCTTCATGCTCCAATGATTAGCACCACGAACAGGAACCGTTCCCCAACGCTTTTGATTGAAGAAAGCCCAATCTCCCTCTCCCCACATTTCAATACGCCATTGCAACCTTACCATATCCAAAGTCGACATAGCATTCATCGTGTTGTCGCAGGTCATGGTTGGTCTATGAGGTAAAGTACGCGCCGCTAATAGCCTATTCAACACAGTCTTTGCTTCGGCTTCTTGTCCATTTTGCGCATATGCCTCGGCTAACATTAACAGAACCGCAGATGAGCGATAGTAAATAAAATCTGAGACACTGGAGTGGTTAGCATGATTGGTATAGCCAATGGCAGAAGTTGCGGCCCACTTTAAGTTGGTGTATGCGGGAATATCATAGGTATACCATGTAGAATCTCCATTTTCATAAGAATAAACAGAATAATTCTTAAATGGCTTTGAAAGGAAACAAGCCTTACGACAGTCATTATCAGACATGGCATTATAAAGATTCTGGTCTATTTGATAACACTTGTTTAGACGGCTCTTCAATGTGTTAAAATACTCCCAATACTTAGAAGAAGCACCTCTTGCCTCCCCGAAAATAGCTTCTGGATTTTTCTCAAGATTGAAGAAGGCGTTTTTTTCTGCATTGTAGTCAGAACCTATCCATCCCTTATTCTTGTCCCGCGCAGCCACAGATGGAAGCAAAGATTCGTTCATTCCATAATCTTCTGCCTTAATAAGATTAGGATAATGAGTCAGTAAGTCTGTGGCTGCTTCAATAACCGTAGCCCAGTCTTTCATATCTAAAGCCACACGGGCACGAATATATTGGGCAACAGCACAATCCACATCGTGGATTTTATCAGCATCATTACCAATGGTATACCCACCCACTCCAATATCTGAAGCCTTAAAACACTCTACTGCAAATTTCAGAGAATCTTTTAACCATTTCCAAGTTTCCTTTACAGATAACGGCGGTAAAGGATCATTATATGCATACTTATTATAGATGGGCCAGCCTTGTTTCGTATCCGAAGTAACATCTTGCAAATCTGTCCAGCGCTCCATTAGCTGCATGTATCCCATGGCCTTAATGGTAAGGCAGCGAGCCTTATAGCCCTTTTGCAATGGTGTCTTAGCATTAATCAACCAGTCTAACGGTTTCGTGGCTGCCGCGATCTTCAATACCGGTCCTATATAGTACCCATAGTTTTGCTCAATCTGATCATTTTCCCAATAAGGCAGATTATCATGATTCTGATAGAATAAGGTGTAACTACCTTTATCACTCTCTCGCCCTTCTATTACATCACCCGATTGTACGAAACGCCTTAATTCAAATGAGGACTCATAAGCATTGCTATTAGAATAATTCCTATTCATCTTTGCATCGTAAAGATTTACATAGTTTGGCATAGCATTGACCATGCCGCCTAATACTCTTTCCGTATTTTTATCAGATTCTTCCTTATACTTGTTTATTTCTTCGTCTGTGAATTTATTCGGATCCGTAACATCCAGACGAGAACTGCAAGCCACAAAAGACAATCCAAGAACCGTAAAAACGATTACATTCCTATATATCTTCATATTCTTTATATTTAATTAGAACTCAATATTCAAACCAATCGTAATGGTCTGCATTTGTGGATAGGCCATATCCTGCACTTCCATACCACCAATTGTAGAAACAGTTGGATCAAGTCCTTGCTTCTTAGAGAATAATAACACATTATCAGCAGATACATATGCACGCAACTTACTAATTCCTATTTTTCTTATAAGATTTTTGGGAAGCGTATAGCCTAAGGTAACATTTTTAATGCGGAAATAGCTAGCATCAAACAGAGCCATATCTGTATAATTATATCCACCAAAACAAGATCCGTCATAATGGAGAGATCCCACGCTGCTCTCATTACCTTGGAACCATTGCATCGGAAAATAAGCGCCTGTATTATCAGGAGTCCAGGTATTACCTACCAAGTCATTCGACGGAGGCATGCTTTGCCTTACCAAGTCTGAGCCCTTATACAAATTATTTCCATATTCCGTGGAGAAGAACTTTCCTCCAATCTGATAAGCAGCTACGATACCCAAATCTATGTTACGCCAACGGACAGAAGTTGTTATACCGCCCATAAAATCCGGAGTAGCACTGCCCACCTCATAACGAGAGGCATCAGAATAGGCAGTAGTCTTCACATCTTCTCCCTGTTTATATTGCTTATAACGCCCATTATGTGCATATGCCCCGGTCTCTTTGTCTGGAGTTACATCTCTATATGTTACGCGATGCCAATACATTGGCAACCCTGTCTCCTGATCAACACCTGCATATTTAAACATATAAAGATTAAAGAGATCCTTTCCTTCACCACGTAAATAGAAAATACCTCTGCCGCCAACAAGACCTGTACCTGCGGTTAGCATCGCTTCATTGTTAGCGGTCCAACAGCCTTTAGGGAGATCAATGGTCTCGTCCCAATAAGGAATCTGGCTTGCAGGAACTTTTACCAATATAGTACGATAATGGGTACCATTGAGCCCAACGCTCCAAGTCCAATCTTTTGTACGAATAATATCAGCATCCAGCTCAAACTCAATACCAGTATTACGAAGCTTCGCCGAATTCTTGATGAGTGTCTCATTCCCCGCATTTGCCAAAGGAGATACTATCTGGTTATAAAGAGAGTTTGTGGTCAAGTGATTATAGTAATCAATAGCACCAGTTATGCGACTATTAAGGAAAGAGAAATCAACTCCTATGTCAAACTGGTGAATATTTTCCCAAGTAAGGTCATCACGCACAAGTTCACCGGAATTTACTACGAAAGTCTTAGGAATACCAGTTCCATTGGTAGAGGTCTGCCAGGCGGCGACACCATAGTTCCATGTGTGATTCAAGTAATAAGAGGTCAGCCCGTTAGAGTTACCCGTTACACCATAACTTACGCGGAGTTTAAGGTTATCCAGCCAATCCTTGGTGTTAGCCATAAAATTCTCTGAAGAAATCCTCCAACCTGCTCCTAAAGACCAGAAGGTACCCCAGCGATTATCCTTTGTAAACTTAGAAGATGCGTCGCGGCGGAAAGATGCTGATGCATAATAGCGATCTGCATAGGTATAATTTGCACGGCCAAGATAAGACTCTGTACGAAACTTAGCTAATGACCATCCTGGATTGGGGAAAGCCGGAATATTAGAATAACGGCTTACAAAGTTACCTGGAATCAGATAGCCCGGAATCATTTCATAGGCAGCCCCAAAGTTCACATCCTTCCTATCGAGATCCTCATACTCATGACCAATCATTGCATCCACATGGTGTTGCTTTCCAAAGTCCTGAGAGTAAGATAACAGCTGCTGTGTATTGATAATACGCCGACTATAAGTCAGAATACCGATACCACCATTGGGCGCACCACGACCGGCAATACTATTCATGTAACGAGTACGACGCCAGTTGGTTTCATCCATATTAAAATTCAAGTTGAACTTGAAATATTTCAAAAAAGAAAACTCCGCAAACAAACGACCCGTCCACAAGGCAATATCCTGACGATCTTGATTCGTCTTAGCTTCATAGATAAAATCACGAGTCCATGCAGAATAAGCAACATTATCAGCCCCTAAAGGAGAATAGGATTTATTGGCAATATTCAAAATCGCATCACCATTTGCACCATACATTATTCTTCCTTCTTTATCTCTCTGATATAAAGGAACTATGGGAGTCCATCCCTTTACATACATAATGGCATTACCTGAAGCCGCACCAATCTGGCGGGGACCCCAGCGCCCAGCCTGAGCATGAGTCTTTGTATTAGAATAACCGATGTTGGCACCAACCTTCACCCAGTCGAATAATTGTGCATCCATATTAGCACGACCATTGTAACGACGGAAATCATTATACTTCAAATAAGAAGGCTCATTCTGATACCCCAGAGAGAAATAATAATGCATTTTATCTGTCCCGCCGCTTGCCGACAAGTTATATTCTTGTCGAAAGGCATGTTTAAATAAAAGGTCTTTAGCTGTATCATTATAAAGCAGTCTAGCCGCAGGATTCAGTCTACCCGTAGCAGGGTCTATCAAATACTCACCACTCATTGTAGAACTTGATTGTGTGCCAGTACCTGTATTGGTATAAATCGCTCCTGGTAGATCGTAAGCCATATTGTTACGCAGCACATTCATCTGGAAAGCTGTTTCACTGTTATTATAATCAAATAAATGCTGGCTGGCAAATAAGCGCGCTTCTTCATCTGTGTGATTTGGATTCTTTACATTAGTATAAGGAAATCCTTGGGCATCAATACCTGGCAAGCCTGTTCCGTTCACACCATAGCGATAGGAATTATAAATGCTCTTCCAGGCATATTCATAATAAGTAGCCGCATTGTCTATGGAGTTTACATTATAGTCTCCTATGGAATTCCAGCCCCAGCGGCTCTCGAAAGTAATCTTAGCCTTACCGCTCTTCCCTTTTTTCGTGGTAATCAATACAACACCATTAGCGCCACGAGAACCATATAGTGCCGTGGAGGCTGCATCTTTTAAAATAGAAATAGAGGCAATGTCGTTAGGATCTAACTGCGACAATGGGTTTTCCCATTCTGAATTAGTTTGTTGGGCAACACCATCAATTACAATCAGAGCTGCTGAACTATTTCCGTTCGTAGAACTTACACCACGGATACGCACCGCCATATCGAAACCTGGCTGACCATCCACTGCCGCCACTTGAATACCAGGGGCTGCACCCTCCAATGCACGAGTTACGGTGGTCGTATTCTGAACCTGAATGTTCTCAGGCCTTACAGATGTCATGGAGCCTGTCAGGTCTTTCTTCTTCTGAACACCATAAGCTACCACAACCACTTCATCTAAAGCTTCAGCATCTTGAACCATCCTTACAGCCACAGAATTCCCAACTACGGTTACATCCTGCGACTTGTAGCCCACATAGCTCACGGAGATCTTGGATTCCTGATTAATCCTCAATGTGAACTTTCCCTCTATATCGGTAACGGTTCCGTTCGAGGGATTTCCCTTCTCCACCACCGTAGCTCCCATTACGGGCTGGCCAGTCTCGTCGAGGACCGTACCCGTAACTGTCTTTTTCGCCTGTTGCTGGATGGCAACAGTTTTTTTATTAGCATTGCTTTCCGCTGCTGACATACATATTGGAGCCAGCAGGAACAAAGAGGCAGCGAACAGGTTTTTCCACTGTCTCCTCTCCGGCAAACCGAATGAACGATTCTTCAAATTCTCATCCATAAATTATCACTTTAGGTTAAACAAATATATTGGTTTCACAAGATTCCCATATTTAGTAAATTAAAAAATCATAACATGTCTGTCATGGTATTATTTATAAATTAATCCATTTTCTGTTAGCGCTACAAACATACAAACTTTTTCGCATAGTTTACAACTATTTCACTCTTTTTTAATTTGTATCCTAAAAAAAAGCAGTTGAAAAGGCACAATTTTTTTGCGCAAAATGTTGATTACTTAAATACTCCTCCATGATATCGCTATATCATGAATAAAGAACAAGTCAGAGCTTTTTCATGACAATGAACCATTATGGAAAGAATGCAAAGAACAGATAGGGGAAAACAGCCACCCACAGAATCCGGGATCAACCTTGCTCGCTTGGCACCTAAGAAGGTGCACTCCTTTATTAGATTTATGTTGTAGAATTCTTAAAAGAAAGTTCCACACAACATTGACGAACAATGAAATGCGGAACCAATCTGTTGTCCCAGGCGGATTCGAACCACCACTGACAGAACCAAAAACTGTAGTGCTACCATTACACCATAGGACAATCTGGGTGCAAAGGTAGTGGATTTTTCACCCACTACCAAATTTTCGACCCTTTTTCTTTATTTAACGGTAATGAGATAATAGTTTTTCTTACCCCTCTGCACCAATAGATACTTACCATCAATAAGGTCTTCCGCCGTAACAAGACGATCAAAAGACAGAAGCTTTTCCTTATTCAGCGACACACCACCCCCTTGTACGAGTTTACGCATTTCTCCCTTGCTTTGGAATATTTTAGCTTCATCAGTGGCGAAGAGGTCTACTGCCGGGCGCCCAAGCTGCTCTTTGGAGATGTCGAAACGGGGAACTCCGTCGAACACATCAAGTAAGGTTTGTTCATCAAGCTGCCTCAGACTGTCTTTTGTTGCCTTTCCAAAAAGAATGTTAGAGGCCTCGATGGATGCCTGCAGGTCTTCCTTGGAGTGAACCATGGTGGTAATCTCTTCTGCAAGTCTTTTTTGCAAGACACGCCGTCCTGGGTCCTGGCTATGCTCGCCCACGAGAGCTTCTATGGTTTCCTTGTCGAGCGAAGTGAATATCTTGATGTAGCGCTCTGCATCTTCATCGCTTACATTCAACCAGAACTGATAGAACCTATAAGGTGTTGTGCGATCACGGTCGAGCCAGATATTACCACTTTCCGTCTTTCCGAATTTTTTTCCGTCAGACTTGGTTATCAGCGGACAGGTGAGCGCGTAGGCCTCAGCCTCCTGGCCGAGAGTTCGGCGAATGAGCTCTGTACCTGTCGTCATATTACCCCATTGGTCGTTTCCCCCGAGTTGGAGCTTTACTCCATGATGCTGATAAAGGTAGAGAAAGTCGTAGCCTTGTAGGAGCTGATAGGTGAATTCTGTAAAAGAAAGTCCGTCGCGAGCCTCACCGTTGAGTCGCTTCTGCACACTGTCTTTTGCCATCATGTAGTTTACCGTGATATGCTTACCCACTTCACGAGCAAAATCAAGGAAGGTGAAGTCTTTCATCCAGTCGTAGTTATTCACCATCTCGGCCTTATTCGGCCCGTTTCCTTCAAAGTCAAGGAACTTCGAAACCTGCTTCTTTATGGCTTCCTGATTATGGTAAAGTGTTTCTGCATCCAGCAAGTTGCGCTCCTGGCTCTTACCTGAGGGATCGCCAATCATGCCTGTTGCTCCGCCCACGAGCAAGAAAGGCCTGTGCCCACAACGCTGCAAATGACGAAGCATCATGATACCGCACAAATGACCGATATGCAATGAGTCGGCGGTAGGGTCAGTACCTAAATAGGCTGAAACGAGTTCTTTCTGGAGCAAATCTTCCGTACCTGGCATGATTTGGGCCAGCATACCGCGCCATTTCAGTTCTTCTACAAAGTTTTTTGTCATCGAATCGTAGATCTTTTTATTTTTATATTCTTGTTGACGGGGCCCGGCATGTCCGGAAACTTACGGCACGGGGTCATATCCCGAGCCACCCCATGGATTACATCTTAAGATTCTCCAAACGGCCAATACAAGCCCTTTTACAGGACCATGCTTCAATAAAGCCTGACGAGCATATTCCGAGCAGGTCGGCGTAAATCGGCACGAGGGAGAAGTGTAGGGAGTGATAAACTTCTGATAAAATCTGATTGGAAGTATGAGCAGCCATGTCAGACTTCTCGAAATCCAGTGAACAAGTCTCGGATTCCTCATAATTTTTCACTTAAACGGGTCAAGAGTCCTATGACATTCTGTTCTACCCTGTTTGTAGGATATACCTTATTGTCGAGCCAGACAAGCGCCATGACAAGCTGTCGCGCATCCATATCCGGCCTTTGGATTATCAGAGCCTTGTTCTTGCGATAGGCCTCGCGAATCTGCCGTTTTACCCGATTGCGCTTTACGGCATGCTTGAGACATCGCTTCGGGACGCTCACAAGCATCATCGCCGATGGTTCCTCCACTGTCTTCCGCTCCTTCAGCATATATACCACTCTTATAGGATAGCTCGTCATAGCATGGCTTTCTCCTCCCGTAAAGAGTTCGTCTATCAGCTTCTTGCTGCATATGCGCTCTTCCTTCTTCAGTATGAGAGCTCCCGGCGCAGGCATATTTTTTATTTCTTCCTTTTCTTGAGATAAGCATTCAAGGCGCTCGACATCGAAGGATACTCCTTTGAGGGAGCCTCTACATCAGGGTGAAGCCCCTCTTCCGCGACAGTCTTTGTCGTGGCCGGACCGAAAGCCGCAATCTTGATATCACCCTGCTTGAAGTCCGGGAAGTTCTTCTTCAGGGCCTTAACGCCCGTGGGGCTGAAGAACACGAGCATGTCATAGTTAAAGTTGTTCTTCTCCTCTTCCGTGAAATCATTGCTCACGGTGCGATACATCACGCATTCCTCATGATTCAGTTTCTTCTCGTCGAGCATGTTTTTCACATCATCATTGTGAACGCTACTCATAGGGACGAGAAACTTCTCTGCCTTATGCTTTGCCATGATAGGTACGAGATCGTCGATCTTACCTGTATTGCCGAAGAAAATCTTGCGTTTACGATACTGCACATACTTCTGGATATAGAGAGCTATGGTTTCGATGACGCAGAAGTACTTCATGTCCTCGGGAATCGTTATACGCATTTCCTTGGCGATTTTGAAGTAGTTATCGATGGCATGACGCGAAGTAAACACTACGGCCGTATAATCAAGCAGGTTTATTTTCTGCTGGCGGAACTCTTTTGCAGACAATCCTTCCACTTTAAAGAAAGGACGGAAAACGCACTGAACGCCATGTTCTTTCTCCAAGTCATAGTAGGGCGACTTCTCACTAGAAGGCCTTGGCTGTGAGATAAGGATCTTCTTAATCATCTTTCTGTATTAAAAATTTATTTTCAAATAACTGTTTATCGTAATTACAACTCCCCACAATGCAAGCATTGGAATTATTTCAAGCGCACAAAAGTACAAAATATTTTGCAAAAAAGAGCTTTTCTTACGGAAAAAGATGATATATGTCTTATAGAAGGTAAGCATTTTTACAAAAACTAAGAGAACAATGGCATAAACCACCGTCGTTTGCATCGATACTCCGAAAAAAGCCTGAAGCACGACAATAGGAAAAAGGGCGACCCCCTCCATCGATACTATAAACAAAAATGACTTCAGCCATTGCACATTATTTCTCCTGTCGAAGAATACCCATCCCGTGAACCAGTAAAGGAACACCTTCAACAGGAAATAGGCAAATCCGATGCCCGTATAGATTGCTATGACCGGATATGGAGCCAGCATGAAGGCCTCGCCCACATAAGCGTTGCTATAGAAAAAGAAGAAAAGAGCCAGAAGTAGATAGGTCTGCAGCACCAGGAATACCTGAAAGCGAATCTCATTGGCCGTTTCAGGAATCTGGGTTACATGCTCATGGGGAACGAAGAAGAAGTTCTTGGCCTGCCGGGAGATGAACTTTCTGGACTGTGAGAAGGCCACCAATGCCAGGACGAAACAGCCTATCAGTAGGCTCGCAAAGAAGTTATCGTTGGCAATGGCATAAGGAATCGGGTCGCCGGAAACACCAAGACGCCCCCCGGGGAGTTCCGGATGAAAGAGTGAGTCTTTCATGAAAAACGACTCTTTATAATAGGTGGGTAGCCCAATGTCGCGGACACTCTTACTCCGAGGATGACCCGGCAGATGAAGCGTGTCCGGCATCTGGCTCCAATGAATCTCCGAAGGCTTGACATGCAGCTGTATGGCAGAGTCCATCTGGGCAGGAGTCGCATTTTCCGGCAACCAACCTACCACCTCGCGGGGGGTAGGCTGGCGGCGATGCTTGACAGGCCGGGGCACTTCTTTCCCGAGCCCGGCTTCGCCCGTATGACCCAATGTGGTGGAGTCTGCCTGCTGTATCATAAGCCGAAAGCCTTCCTGATATCCTCTACCCTGTCGAGTTTCTCCCAGGTAAAGAGCTCCACTTCCATCGTCCTCACCTGATGGTAGAGACTTGTAAAGGTTTTCCTTACCACCTCGTTCTTACGCCCCATATGACCATACGAAGCTGTTTCGAGATATATTGGCTGGCGAAGCTTCAATGCACGCTCGATGGCTTTCGGCCGGAGATCGAACATCGTGCCTATCTTCTTTGCGATTTCTCCATCTGAGAGGCCCACATGACTGCGCCCGTAAGTGTTCACATAGACGCTCACAGGCTGTGCGACGCCGATGGCGTAGCTGAACTGGACCAGCATCTCGTCGGCAACACCGGCCGCCACCATGTTTTTAGCGATATAGCGGGCAGCGTAGGCAGCGCTGCGGTCCACTTTCGAAGGGTCCTTGCCTGAGAAAGCTCCGCCACCGTGGGCGCCTTTACCCCCATAAGTGTCAACGATAATCTTGCGCCCCGTGAGCCCCGTATCGCCGTGAGGCCCGCCGATAACGAACTTTCCCGTGGGGTTGACCAGATACTTGATGTCGTCGTTGAAGAGCGCAAGCACCTTCGCGGAGTGAATCTGAGCCTTCACGCGAGGGATAAGGATGTTGACGACATCCTTCTTGATTCTCTCCAGCATGCGCTCGTCGTCGCTATCGAATTCATCGTGCTGCGTGCTTACCAAGATGGTATCGATGCGCCGCGGGATATTGTCGTCGCTATACTCCACGGTAACCTGGCTCTTTGAGTCAGGCCGGAGGTAGGTCATCACCTTGCCCTCCCGGCGAATGTCGGCGAGCGTTGTCATGAGCAGATGAGCCAGGTCGAGCGACACGGGCATATAGTTCTCGGTCTCGTTGACGGCATAGCCGAACATCATGCCCTGGTCTCCGGCACCCTGCTCCTCCTCTTCGGCACGCTCCACGCCACGGTTGATGTCGCCGCTCTGCTCATGGATGGCAGTCATGATACCGCAACTGTCGCCGTCAAACTGATACTCCGCCTTGGTATAACCAATCCGGTTGATGGTGCGGCGGGCAATGGCCTGGAGGTCAATGTAAGCCTCCGACCGCACTTCGCCCATGATAACCACCTGCCCAGTGGTAACAAAGCTCTCGATGGCACAATGCGCCTTGGGGTCGTAAGCCAAGAACTGGTCGACCAATGCGTCGCTGATCTGATCGGCAACCTTGTCTGGATGCCCTTCTGAAACGGATTCTGATGAAAATAAATAACTCATTTTTCCCAAACTTTTTTTAAGTGGAAAAACACCAAACGACCGTAAAATCTTTTTCTGGATTTTGCAGTTTTAGCATTTTTTAGTGTGGTTGCAAGCAGCCAAATTCTTCCACAAGTGTTAAACCAATATTCTAAAATCGTCAGCAAAGATACTGTTTTTTTCTGACTTCTCCAAATATTCAGAGGCTATTTATCAAATCCGAGACATCAAAAAGAGGATCGGCGGAAGTCATAAGGAAAGCCCATGCCGGTCTGGCACTTCCCCTCCCGCAGAACAGGAAGCCAACGACAGCATGACAAAATCGGCGAGATTGTCTGACGAAATCGCCGAAATCGTGGGACAAAATCGCCGATTTTGTCATCCTCCTGACGGCAAACAGAAAGGCCGGAAGACAATTCCTCCGGCTATTTCGTATAAACTAATTGGGCTGATGCTGTACCTGCGCCAGACGCTAAAGGCCTCCAGCTTTCATCTGTTCTTGACAAAGAGCTTCCGCCAAATCCACACACAGCCGGCAAATACCATCAATATCAGGAGTACCAAGCCCATTGCCTTTTCCTCATCCAATGCATAATAATGGCCGATCAGCCTGCTTAAGCAAGTACAAGCCGTAACCGTCAGACTGCCCAGGAAGAAAAAGGCCACCCTCTCTCTCTTGACTTTCTCCCCCATCTTCCGCAGCCAAAACCTTGCCAACACGAGATATGCACATAGCGCCATATAAATGAGCGTAAGGCCAATGACAAGCCATAAGGCAAGGTTCTTGAGATTGATCAACAACAGAAACATGAAAACCACATATCCGGCCATCAGAAAAACCGACAGTAGACACCTTGATTTATCGTGGCCTGTCAAGTCGTAGTAGTTCTCCTCCAATGTGTCCCACCACCGGGTATGGAAAATCACGACATAGTTACAGGCTACAAAAATGAGGTTTAAGAGAAGTATTAACTGCATTTCGTTTTTGTTTATTATTACTTTAATTATGGATTTGCCGCATCATAACTACTACAAATTCCACCAAATATGCCATTTGCAAGAGCAACCTCAACATTGACTGTATTCTCTACAAGAAACTCTATAGCTCCTGAACTCGCAAAGCTACCAGCAAATCCGAACGCATCAGTTTTTATAATATCCCAACTTTTTTTCAGAAAGACATTCATATCCGTATCATCAAAAACCAAGTTTAACCCAGACATTTTTCCCTTACAAGCATTAGTTGTTACCAAAATCACCATCTTCACTATTTGACTCTACAGAAGAAGAATCTTCCAACATATCAAATGATCTCGTTCTTCTAATTCCATAACGATGAATCATTTTCCGCTTTGACTTGCCATGCTTGTTGAAGAAATTATATTTATAGCTGGCTTTGGCAATTGCACTTGTACCTAACAGCATTGCTCTATCGACCACAGGCAAATTGCCATCTTCTATTATTTTTTTATCAATTATAGAAAACATATAAGCTAAAGCAACAGTATCACAATGCTGTATTTCTATGGCTGCCTTTATCTCGCGAAGCAAAAGTTCACAATGTTCTGAGAAGCCAATATTAGTTTTCATCATCTTTATCAGTTTTCAATTAATACCACAAAATTACTCTTTTTTCTAATATACCTATACTTGGGGGGAGAAAAAAACTTATAAAATACGCATTTCGGGGAAACTACAAGTTTACTTTTCCCAGGCCTGCAAGGAAAAGAAAACACTTATCAATCCTGCAAAATCGCCGATTTTGTCATCCTCCTGACGGCAAACAAAAAGGCCGGAAGACAATTCCTCCGGCCTTTCTGTATAGGGTTGCTTTCCGAAAACATTATTCCTCCGGCAACATAATGACGGTAACCCCGCTGTTGTCCTTTAGAAATTCGGCCACAAAGGCAGAGATGCTTTCCGGAGTCTGGCCCTCGATGGCCCTCTTGCGAACCTCGTAGCTGGAATCGATGCCGTACTTGCGCTGCATACCGATGATGCCTTGCCAGAAGCTGTTGGTCTTCAGGGAAGTCTCCAGCTGCTTGAGCATGGCTTTCTGCACCTTCTCGAGGATTTCCTTATCGCAGGTCTTAGCCAGGGCGGGGAGTTCTTCGTTCATAATCTTAATGGCTATGTCCTTCTTCTCCGGTTTCATCGGGCAGTAGCCGACAATCTGGTAGACATGGTAACCGTCGTCGGCCACCGATGCTGCCGCATACGCCCCGCAAGAGTATGCCGCGCTGGCATCCTCACGGATTTTCTTGAGATATATCTGCGAAAGCACTTCTCCCGCGATATCGGTCTTGATACCGTCTTCAACGGTATAAGGCATCTTCTCGTTATACCATACGAAGTAGCTGTTGGCCTTAGGAGTCTCCATCTTGCGGCGGAACTCGTTCACGGTCTTACCCTGATGCAGCTTGCCGATGCGATATCCCTTAACCACCTTGCCCTTCGTAGGCAGTGCGCCGAGATACTGGCAGAGCAACGGACGGATGGTAGCCTCGTCGTAGTTGCCAATGATGGTGAATTCCCACCCTCTGGCCGATGCCGTGCGCTCCCTGGCAATCTCGAGGATTCGGTCGTAGCTGATATTCTTCAAGTCGTCGACCTTCAGGTTCGCCATGCGCGGATTGTGGTCATACAGCGTGGCGGTGAGCGAGTCGGAGAGGGCCGCGTCCGGTTGTTTGTCGCGATTCTTCAAGGCAAGCTCCAACTGATTCACCAAGTTGTCGAACGACTTCTGGTCCTTGTTGATTTTGGTGAAATAGAGATAGGCCATCTGGAGCATGGTCTCCACATCCTTTGGAGTAGACGAACCGCTGATGCCCATCTTGCGATCGCCCATGGTGAGATCGGCATTCGCAATCTTTCCCGCGAGTGCTTTCTGGAGCTCGGTGCTTGAGAAATTTCCCAGACCACTGATGCCGATGACACTGTTAAACACCTTCGTGTTATAGAAGTCCTTGTCGCCATAGAGCGAGCTGCCGCCTTCGCCCTCACCGGAGAGGCGCACTTCGTCTTTCTTATAGTCGGTCTTCTTCAGTACCACCTTGATACCATTAGAGAGCGTAAGTTCTGTGTAGTCGAGCTTGTCGTTCTTCACTTCTTTCTTGATGGTGCCTGCCTTAGGCAGCTGAGCCATCAGGGGCTCGTTCTTCACATTGTCCACATAAGCCTCTACCTTTTCCGCGCGGGCGCCCTGCAGGGCTCCAAGAAGTTGGGATTCCGTAGGATAGACGGCTCCTTCCTTTTCCGGATTGAAACAGAGTACCACCAGATTGCTGTCGCTTGAGGGCACAAGCTCTTTCATATATTCGTTGATTACCTGAACAGGAATTCTCGGAACGAGCTGCTTCATCAGCGGATAGGTATACTCAATGCTGGGCATCGGCTCGTTTTCCAGGAAATTGTCCAAGCACTGCGAGAAGAAAGTCTCGTTCGTGCGCTTGTCCTTATTGCTGTAAACCTTGTCAAGCCCGGAAAGATAATCTTCCTGATAGCGCTGATACTCCGTAGGGGTGAAGCCGAACTCTGCCGCCCGACGAGCCTCTACAAACGCAGCCTTAAGCGCATCGGAGATCTTTTCCGGACTCTTAGGAGCTACTCCTAAGGTAAAGGCGTCCTTGGTCTTGGAGAAGAGATAGGTTCCGTCTCCGGCACTGGCACTCACGAATGGGCACTCCGGCTGCTGCGCCGTCTCTTTCATGCGATTGTTAAGCATTGACATGGCTGCCCCTTTCGTATAGCCTTGCATCAGGTTAACGATCGTGCTCTTCAATGAGTCTGGGAACACATCGTGCTTGAACATAAGCTCGGCAATGACCTGACGCTGCTCCTTGTCCTTCTCCACAATAACGATGGGAGTAGGCGTGTCTGGCACTTCTACATCTACAATGGGAGCTGGATTCTCTGGATTCTTGATGCTGCCGAAGAATTTCTTGATCATGGCTTCCGTATGGTCTACATCCACATCACCGATAACGATGATGCCCTGATTAGTCGGATGATACCACTTCTCGTAATAATCGCGCAGCTCCTTAGGCTTGAAATTGTCTACGACGCTCATCAGTCCGATGGGCATACGCAGTCCATACTTACTGCCGGGATAGAGTTTTGGTAGCGCGCGCTCGAGCATTCGCTGACTTGCGCTCGACCGCAGACGCCACTCCTCGTGAATAACGCCACGCTCTTTGTCTATCTCCTTAGGGTCGAGGGTCAAACCGTCGGCCCAGTCAGAAAGAATGAGCAGACAGGAATCGAGTGTGCCCTGACTGCCGGTAGGCACATTGCTGATGTTATATACGGTCTGGTCAATACTGGTATAGGCGTTCAGGTCGGATCCGAACTCTATTCCGTGAGCACGGCACCACTCAATAACGCCGTTACCCTCGAAATGAGTCGTGCCGTTAAAGCACATATGCTCCAAGAAGTGAGCCAAGCCGCGCTGGCTCTCTTCCTCCTGCAAAGAACCCACTTTCTGGGCAATGTAGAAATTTGCGCGATGCTCCGGCCAGTTGTTGTAACGAATGTAATAGGTAAGTCCGTTGGGAAGCACGCCCTTCCGCACTGCCGTATCGGCAGGAATGGTCATGTCCATCTGCGCCCGGGCAGAGCCAGCCACAAAGATCAGAACTAATACCAAGAGGTCTCTTAGTTTCATGTTTACTATAATTTTGAATTAAACAATTTCTAATGGCAAAGATATTAAAAAAACCTTGGCTCACCTAATTATTTGATATTATTTTGCAAAAAAACAGAATGTTTAGAGCCAGAGGGCGGAGAGAGGTTTAGGGCACCCGCTTTCAGGCCTAACCGCAATCCGAAGAAAAGAGAAGGGATAACCTTGCCCTTAGAAGTTAGACGACCTGATATTTCTCGGATGATGCAGGAGAATTTCTTCCCGCAGGGTCGTAGTGTCGATATGGGTATAGATCTCAGTGGTGCCGATGTCTTCATGGCCCAACATGGCCTGTATGGCCCTAAGGTCGGCCCCGCCTTTCAGGAGAGCCGTGGCGAACGAATGGCGCAGCGTATGGGGCGAGATGGTCTTATGGATGCCGGCATCACGGGCAGTGCGCTTGATCATGATAAGAATCATGGTGCGCGTGAGATGGTGCCCCCGACGGTTGAGAAATACATAGTCTTCCTCGCCAGGCTTTATCGTCAGGTGTACACGGTCGGAAAACCAGAGCTGAAGCTCCCTGATGGCTTTCTGTGAAATCGGAACAAGGCGTTCCTTGTTTCCCTTACCTAAGACCCGCACGAATCGCTCGTCTAAATAAAGCTGAGAGAGCTTGAGGTTGACGAGTTCCGACACACGGAGACCGCACGAGAAGAGCACTTCTATGATGGCTTTGTTGCGTTGCCCCTCGGACTTAGACAGGTCGATGGCAGCCTCCATGCGGTCAATCTCCTCCACAGAGAGCACCTCGGGCAGATATTCACCCAAATGGGGGGAGTCGAGAAGCTCCGTAGGATCCTTCTCCAAGAAGCCGTCCAGCAACAGAAAACGATAAAAGGAGCGCACTCCGCTCAAGATGCGGGCTTGCGAGGAAGGGCCTATCCCCTTCTCGTGCAGCAGCACGGCAAACTGTTCCAAATCTTCAAGTTGTAGATCGAGGGGGCTCTTCTCCTGCGTCTTGCAGAACTCAAGCAGATGCCCCAAGTCGTGCCTATAAGCCTCCACCGTGTTTATGGAATAGTTCTTCCCTAACTTCAGATAACGCAGGTAGGCCTTCACAATATCTACGGAAGATTTGTCTTTTTCCATTTTATTTGCTATATTTGCCCACAAAAATACAAGAAAATTATGAGAATACAAATTATAAATGGGCCAAATCTGAACCTCTTGGGAGTGCGTGAACCGGAGATCTACGGTCAAGAGTCGTTTGAAGCCTATCTCGCAAGGCTCATTATCCGGTATCCTGACATCCAGTTCGGCTACTATCAGAGCAATATAGAGGGCGAGCTCATCAACAAAATGCAGGAAGTGGGATTCAGTTTCGACGGCATAATCCTCAATGCGGGAGCCTACACGCATACCAGCGTGGCCCTGCAAGACTGTATCCGAAGCCTGAAAGCTCCGGTCATAGAAGTGCACATCAGCAATGTCAGCGCGCGCGAAGGATTCCGCCATCAGTCTCTCATCTCGGCTGCATGCAAGGGCATGATTGCCGGATTCGGGCTCGACAGCTACCGACTGGCCGTGGAATCCTTCTTGAAATAAAGGCCCTGTACCACCATGAGCAACGGTAAACAAAACAGCTCGCTCAGCCCAGGAGCAGCGGCTGCCGGCGCAGAAGTCTCCGCAATAGAGGCTCTCGACAACTATATTCTCACCCACATAGATCCAGAAGGAGATTACCTACACCACCTCTGGAGGGCTACGAACATACAGACCGTACACGGCAGGATGACCAGCGGACACCTGCAAGGCCGCCTGCTCAAGATGATGGTAGAGATGATTCGCCCCAAGAAAATACTCGAAGTGGGGACTTTCAGTGGCTATAGCGCACTCTGCATGGCCGAAGGACTGCCACGGGATGGCAAGCTCTACACGCTGGAAATCAACGATGAGATGGAGGATTTCACGCGCCCATGGATAGAGAATTCACCTTATGCAGACAGGATTGAGTTTCTCATCGGCGATGCTAACCAACTGCTCCCTGAATTAGGCGTTATCTTTGACTTGGCTTTTATCGACGGCGACAAGCGCACTTACAAAGAAACCTACGAGACGGTACTGGCCGTCATGCGACCCGGAGGTTTCATCCTTGCTGACAATACGCTATGGGACGGACATGTCATCGACCCTGCCTATGACGAAGATCGACAGACGCTGGGCATCCGGGAATTCAACAACTTCATCGCTAAAGACAACAGAGTGGAGAAGGTCATACTACCCTTGAGAGACGGCCTGACCCTCATCAGAAAGAAATGAGACATGAGAAAAGAGGGGGGGTAATCGTTGTCTGCCCTCTGGAAAAGCTTCCCTAAACGGCCTGTCTTCAGACACTCAACAGTCTTTTGCTCAATGCCCTTACCGGATACCACACCGCAAGCCACCCCACAGCAATAACCGTAATGAAGATGAGAGCGATATCCGTATAGTGGACACTTATCGGATAAGCGTTCACGATGAAAGATCCGTCGCTATTACCAAGATGCACAATCCCATAAGTCTGCTGTAACCAGCAGAGCAACAAACCGATCAAAATTCCTGCCACGGCGCCTATTACGGCTATCATTCTCCCTTCGAAAAGGAAGATTTGAGTAACTTGTCGGTCGGTAGCACCAAGATTTCTAAGGGTTACGGCATCCTCTTTCTTATCAAGAATAAGCATCGAAAGCGAGCCGACGATATTGAAGCATGCCACCACGAGGATAAAAGTCAGGAAGATATAGGCGAAGAGTTTCTCTATCGACATAATCTTGAAGGTGTCATCCTGCTGCTCATAACGGTCGCGAACCTTATATTTATCCCCAGCTATTTGCTTGATTTCCGCCTTTACATCGCTTAAGTCGCTACCCGGCTTGAGCCTCAGCTCGAGCGAAGAGAGCATGCCTTGCTGCTCGAAAAGGACACGAGCCCAGGAAATGGGAACGATGATATAACGGGCATCATACTTCGACTGTTTCACTTGGAAAACCACACCAGGAGAATCCAGAGAGTCTATGACGAAGCCCCGGGCGGGATCCGACAGGTCAATCTGCCCCTCTTTCACTGGAGCATAGACACGGAGCGGACCTCTCCAACGGGCACCCGTCCCCAAGGTCTGGGCCAGCATAATACCCAAGGTGCCGTAGTTCAGGTTTGCGGCACGCAATCCGAACTCACCGTCGCCATACAGAATCTCCGTAATATGGGTAAGCTCGGCAAAGTTCTCGTCCACCCCTTTGATGACAACCATAGCCTGTTTGTCTTGATATACGGCCAACGCGTTGTCTTCCACACATTCCGTCGCCACATCAATTTCCGGCAACTGACGGATTCGGGTGAGGATGGGATCGTCGCTCGGAGCCGTTTTCCCCATGGCGGGCGATACTTCTATCTGCGGATCGAAGTTGGTAAAGAGCGATGCCACGAGGTCGTGGAAACCATTGAAAGCACTCATCACGATAACCAATGCCACCGTTGCCACCGCCACTCCGACAACCGAAATGATGCTGATAACATTGATAGCATGCGTGCTCTTCTTTGAGAAGAGATAACGACGGGCTATGTAAAAAGGAAAATTCATGATTCGCTTCCTCGCTGAATGCCTTAAAGATGAGACCGTTCTACTTCTTTAGGAGTTCATCAATATGGTCGATATAATCAAGACTGTCATCGATGAAGAACCGTAACTCTGGGATAATGCGGAGTTGGTTACGGACGCGAGTGCCCAGTTCATAGCGCAGAGTCTTCTCATTTGCCGTGATATTTTTCAGAAATTCCTCACCTTTTTCCGATGGAAATATACTCAGATAAGCCGTACAGATACTCAAATCCGGACTTATACGGACACGGGTAACACTCACAAGGATACCGTGCATCTTGCGGGTTTGCGACTGGAATATTTCCGCAAGCTCTTTCTGGAGCAAGCGTGAGATACGGTTTTTTCTTGTTTCCTGCATGTGTTTACTCTAAATCTATATGTTCTACTTTAACCTTGTCGTGAAGGAAGATGCGTGCGCCTTCCTTGAATTTGTCTGGATTTTCCGTGGTATAGTATTCCACGCGGCCGTTCTTGGTACAACTGCGCTCTATTTCCGAATGTCGCTCTAAATAGCCTTTCAGACTCTCGGCAACGAATCTACCTTGCGAAATGATGCTCACTCCCGCCTTGACATATTTCTGAATTTTCGGCAGAAGGATGGGGTAATGGGTACAACCGAGAATGATGGTGTCAATGTCCGAATCCTTAGACATCAGCTCATCGACGCGTTTCTTTACAAAATAGTCGGCACCCGGACTGTCAGCCTCGTTGTATTCCACGAGCGGAACCCAAAAAGGACAGGCCACGCCCGTAATCTGAATCTTCGGCCAAAGTTTGGCTACCTCGAGGTCGTAACTATGGCTCTTCACGGTACCCTCGGTGGCAAGCAGCCCCACATGACCGTTCCGAGTAAGCGTGCCGATAACTTCTGCCGTAGGGCGGATGACCCCGAGCACGCGGCGTGAGGAGTCCCACCTGGGCAGGTCGCTCTGCTGGAGGGTCCGGAGTGCCTTTGCCGAAGCCGTATTACACCCGAGAATGACGAGATGGCAGCCCTTCTCAAAAAGTTTCCATACGGCCTGCCGCGTAAACTCATATACTACATCGAAGGAACGAGGACCGTAAGGGGCACGGGCATTATCGCCCAGAAACATATAGTCATACTGGGGCAATAGCCGACGAATGCCATCCAAGATGGTCAGTCCGCCATAGCCGGAATCGAAAACTCCAATCGGCCCAGGAGCCAGAGGCAGCAGATTTGTCAACGCAATGTATCCTTGACGAGTGACGAAATATCCTCACCGACCACCGAGCTGATATAAGGGACGGCGTCGTTGTCAGTATTCAGGATAAAGGCATAGCCCCGTGCGTCACCGATGCCGCGGAGCACTTCTGAGAGTTTCAACCTAAGCGGCGCATAGGCCTCTTCCTCTGCCTGTTTAAGCAGACGCTTTGCCTCTTCCTTGAAAGCCAGGTTTTTCTCCATCAATTCCTGCAGTTCTGCCTGGCGTTTCTTAAGAATTGAAGGAGCAAAATCCTTCTGCCCGTCAAGAAACTGCTCATACTTCTTGTTGAACTCGTCCTCCACACGCTTCATCTCGGCATCATACTTTCCTCTCAGCGTTTCCAGACTGCTCTTAGCCGTGGCGTAGGCAGGCATGGACTCAAACGCCTCCTTGTAACTGAAATAGCCATACTTCAACTGGCTCTGTGCGTCAGCCACGAGAGGCATCACCAATAGGACTAAAGAAAGAATTAACTGTTTCATCACCTTATTAATATATAATGGGGGCGGGCCACTCTCAGCCTGCCCCCATGTTGATTATCGGAAAAAATCTTTTCTTTTACTTGAGCTGGGCCTGAACCTTGCTCGTTACATCCTCTACATTGGTACCCGTATAGACTGCGGCACCCTCTTCAAAGATATAAGTGAAGTTACCCGCCTTGCCGACAGCCTGAATAGCGTTCATGATCTTGGCCTGGATAGGGGTCATCAGTTCCTGAGACTTCTTCTGGAGTTCCTGCTGACCATCCTGATAAGCCTGCTGAACCTTCGTATACATATTCTGCAATTCCTCTTCTGTCTCCTTCTGCTTGGTAGCGTTCAGGGTGCTCTTTGTCTTGTCATATTCCTCGCTCTTGCGCTGCAGCTCATCCTGCAGACCCTTGAGCTCGGTTTCCTTCTGCTTCTGCAATGCCTGGAGCTCGCCCTGAGCCTTGCCGTATTCAGTCATTGTCTGTACCACGGTCTGCGTGTTTACTTTGCCAAACTTCTGGGCAAATGCTGTCATCGGCGCCAGAAGCATCAACATAACGATTACTTTTTTCATCTTTTTCTTGTTATAATTTGATTAATGATTTATTCTTTTTATTCCGATTGATCCCGAAATCCACGAACTTTCCTGTTATCAGGGAACAGTTTTTCGTCTCATCAAGACTGTTTTTCAACGAATACCGTACCCCAATTTCTGCAGCACCTCATTAGAGATATCGATCTTCGGAGAACCGAAAATGATGCCGGAATCACTCGCACGGTCGAGCACGAGGCTGTATCCACGCAGCTCGGAGATCTCCTTTACCACATTATAGACTTCCTCCTGAATAGGACTCATGAGGCTTGTACGCTTCTTGAAGAGCTCGCCCTCGGGGCCGAAATACTTCTTCTTCAGCTCGGAAGCTTCCTTCTCTTTCTTCATGATCTCTTCCTGACGGACCTTCTTCTGCTCCTGCGAGAGGAACACCAGCTCGTTCTGGTAGTTCTTATACATAGTACCAGCCTCGGTGTTGAGAGCCTCCACCTCGGCCTGCCATTTCTTGCTCACTTGATTGAGTTGCTCATTAGCTCGCTCATAGGCAGGAATATTCTTCAAGATATACTCCATGTCGAGGAGCGCGAACTTCTGTGCGTTTGCTGTCATTGCCACGAGGACAAAAAGACATATTGACATTAATTTCTTCATACCCTGATATTTTACATTTAACCTTATAGACGCTCGAGGCATCCGGAAAGTTATTTTAATTATCTATTTTTAATATTTCTCCCTAAAACTCCTGACCGAGGATGAAGTGGAACTGGCTTCCGCCCTTTCCATAGGACGATCCGTTATACACCTTGTCAAAGCCGTAAGCCCAGTCGATACCCATCATGCCCACCATCGGGAGGAAGATGCGCACGCCGATACCGGCACTGCGCTTCATGTCGAAAGGATTGAATTTCTTGGAATCATACCATGCATTACCGGCCTCCACGAAGCCCAGTCCATAGATAGTGGTGTTACCCAGCAGGAACGGATAGCGCAACTCGAGGGTGAAACGGTCGTAGGCATAGGCGTTATATCCCGTTTCCGGTTTCCAAGAAATGCTTCCATTCTCATAACCGCGCAGTCCGATGGTCTCCTCCGCATAGCCGGAAGAATAGCCGCTCATACCGTCGCCGCCCACATAATAGGTCTCAAAGGGCGACTTTTTATATCGGTTATAGGAGCCCAGAATACCCAACTCGGCACGCGTCATCAGCACGAAACACTTCTGCCCACCCGAAAGAGCGGTGAAGGTGCGGGCCTTGAACTTCCATTTATGATATTCTATCCAGCGGAACTTATCCTGCTGTTCCTGCGAAAAAGTAGCCGACTGACGATTGTTCGCCAGATTCTTATAGTCCTTTTTGTCCCATTTCGACCATGGCGGAGTGAGCGTTACGGAAGCCATGAATTCCGAACCGCGGCGGGGGAAAAGCTGGTTGTCGGTCGAGGTACGGCTCAAGGAGATGCTCAGGTTCAAGTTGTTGGCATTTCCGTTCGACATCACAAAGTAGCTCCAGTTCTTCAAGGAATAACGGGTATACGACAACTGTAGCGACAGCGAGAAATAGTCGTCGGGCCAACGCAGGCGTTTGCCCCAGCCCACATTCACTCCGTAGAGCTTGATATAGGTGTCCGGATCGTAGTAATTCTCATAGTTATTATAGTAGCTGCTGCCGTAACCGGAGAGATAACCATAATAATTGCTCATGTTATTGCGGTAGAAGTTGGACGAGACATCACTCTGCTTGGAATAGAAACCTCCGACGCTGAACTGGATAGGGCGCTTCCCGCCAAACCAGTTGGTGCTGTAGCTGGCGTTGTAGCTTTGGTAATAGGTACCGTTGGTCTGTGCGCCGAGGCTCAACACCTCGCCGTCGCCGATAGGCAGGATGCCTCGGTGTTCCTTATTCTTATTAAAGAGGTTACGCAGGGAGAAGTTGTTAAGCTTCAGTCCGATACGCCCGATGACGCCCGTCTGCCCCCAACCAAGTGAGAACTCTACCTGGTCGTTGGACTTCTGTTCCAGATTCCAGTTGATGTCCACCGTTCCGTCCTCGACATGAGGCTTCACATCGGGATTCACCTTCTCTGGGTCGAAGTGGCCCATAGAGGCCAGCTCACGCGCCGAACGCTGCAGCGCGTCCTTCGAAAAGAGGTCGCCCGGCTTCGTGTGAAGCTCCCGCCGCACCACATTCTCATACAAGCGGTCGTTACCATTGATGCGCACACGGTTGATATGTGCCTGCGGTCCCTCGGTGATACGCATCTCCAAATCAATGCTGTCGCCGACAATGTTCACCTCCGTGGGGTCGAGGTTATAGAACAGATAGCCGTGGTTCCAATATTCGTTGCCCACGGCATCCTCGTCGCCTGATAACCGCTTGTCCATCAGTTTCTGGTTATAGACATCGCCGGTCTTCATCCCGAACACCCGGCTGAGATAGTCGGTAGAATAGACGGTGTTGCCTACCCAGCTGATATTTCGCAGGTAATACTTCTTGCCCTCGTCAACTTTCACATAGATGTTTACATGCTTTTTATCATAGTTCCACACGCTGTCGGCCAGGATGGCGGCATCGCGGTAGCCATACTCGTTATACTTCGCTATGAGGTTCTTGCGGTCTTCCTTCCAGCGTTCCGGGGTATATTTCTTCGACTTGAACAAGTTGCCCAGTTTCCCGGCCTCGTGAATCTTGGCGAAAGCGCCTTTGGAGAGCAGGTTTCCCTTGAGCTTCTTGTCGGTGAGTCGCTCGTTCCCGTCGATGATGATCGCATGCACCCGCATCTTTTCTTTCTTGTCTACGACAACATCGAGAATCACCTGATTCTTGCCGGCCACATCCTCGCGCTGGTTGATTTCTATCTCGGCGTTCTTATAGCCCTTGTCATCAAAGTATTTCGTGGCAAGGATCTTGGCGCGAGCCAGGGAGTTCGGCGTAACCTGCGAGCCCTTCAGCAGTCCCAGTTTAGCCTCCATGTCCTCGCGCTCCGACTTTTTCAGACCTATCCAGTTAATGGTAGAGACGCGCGGCCGTACCCGCAGCGAGATATGCAGCCAAGCCCTGTCGCCGATGAGGGAATCGACCGATATCTGAACTCTGGAGAAGAGCCCGTGCTTCCAGTAGCGCTTCACGGCCTCCGTGATCTCGGCACCCGGCAACTCTACTTTCTGTCCGACCACGAGACCGGAAATACCTGTAAGCACATAGTCCTCATAGCCCTCGACACCCGACACATTCAGGCCGGCAATGGTTACGGTGCGTGGTGCCCCGGCATAGCTGATTTCCGGATGCACGATCTTATCCTGCGCCCGCACACTCATACAGCCCATGAAGAGCAGGGCCGCGAGCAATGTCAACACCTTATTTATTTTATTCATCATTTGGAATTATTTTCTTTTTCTATTTGGGCTTCCGTCTTCCCATATCGCCGCTGGCGATTCTGGTAGCTCCGGATGGCCTCGTGAAGGTCTTCCTCCCCGAAGTCAGGCCAGTAAGTGTCGCAGAAATACAGCTCGGTATAGGCACACTGCCACAACAGGTAGTTCGACAGACGCACCTCGCCACCCGTACGGATGAGCAAGTCAGGGTCGGGCATGAACGAGGTTTCAAGGTTCCTTTCGAAGTTTTCCTCGGTAAGCCGCGCCTCCAACTCGGCGTAGACAGCCTCGCCCGAACGCCCGTCAGGGATTGCGGAGCCGTCAGCCAGCGCATGGAACACCGTCTGCCTCATCGCCTCGATGATTTCCCAGCGCGACGAATAGCTGAGAGCCACCACCATGGTCATCGCGTCGTTCCGCGCCGTGCGCTCCATGGTCTGGGCGAGCTTGTCCTGTACATTCCCCGGAAGGCGTGCAATGTCGCCGATAACCCGAAACCTCACATTATTCTTCATGAAGATTTCATCTTCCAGGGAGGTCAGCACCAGTCCCATCAGGGCCGATATCTCGTCGGCCGGACGATTCCAGTTTTCCGTGGAAAAGGTATAGAGCGTGAGGAACTTCACGCCCAGGCGAGTGCACTCGGAGGTAATCCTCCGCACGGCATCCACCCCTGCCTGATGGCCGAAATTGCGGGGCTTGTCCCGCTCGGCTGCCCATCGCCCATTGCCATCCATGATGATGGCGATGTGCCCGGGAATGCGCGTCGCATCGAGTTCTGCTGCCATTAGTCGTCGTTGTTACAGGTTCGGCACTTTGCCATAAAACTATAAGTGAGCGTAACTTGCAAAGCCGAGTAGCAATCGGTGTTCTTGAATGCTCCCTTGCTCTTTACATAATAGGGGTCCTTCACTCCGTCGAGCTTGTCGCTCAGGCTGAAGTGGACAGCCCATTCCACGCCCAGATTCAGGCGTTCACCTATCTTATATCTCACGCCAAGACCAAGAGGTACATTGGCCGTAAACACATTCTTGCCGCCTCCCGACACATAGGTAGCTCCCAGTCCGCCGAAGACAACAGGCGTGAAACGCTTTGCGCCACGATAATCACGCCCCGTTCCATAAGGCCAGAAGTTATATTCATAGACCAGACCGACATCCACCAGCGAGTGGTTGAACTCATACGGCGCCGCCTGATAGTCGGGATAGTAAGTCTCCACATCCCTGGAGCTGCCCTTCAGCTTACCGAAAGAGCCCGCAAGGCGCAGCCCCATGTGAGGATTGAAATTCCTGCGAAGCACCACAGATGCCATGGGCTGCATATCCTTCAAGATGCTGTTGTTGAAGTCGCCCTCATAGGAGACCATGCCCACTCCTGCCCCGATTTCCATCAGATACTCCGGATCGCTCTGCGCAGGCAGGGCGAGCGACGAAGTCAGAAGCAGAGTTATGACGACTATCTTCCGCATAGCATGCTATTCGGTGAAGTAACGCTTGGTGGTTTCCCAGACCAGCCGGTTCTTGGCTCCATGCCACACCTGGCCGGTGCCGCCGCAGACAATCCACAGATAGTTCTTGCTGTCCTTTACCAGGGTGAGCACTTCGCCCGGCGCGGAGAATCCTTTCGGGAAGTAATAGGTGGTATCGGGCTTCCAAGTGATGCCCGCGTCCCCGCTCCTGTAGAAGCCGGCAAACGGGGTGGAGGCCGCCGCGCCGACGGCACTGCCTCCTATCGCCAGGATGCCGCCATCGTAATTGACGGCCTGCAGGCCGTTCAGGTTGGGGACCTTATACTTGTTTCCCGAGGAGACATTATAGTAAGCCCAAGGCTGGTTTTGCGCATTGGGGTCGTTTTCCTCTATCTTTCCCCACACCCGGGCCTCGGTGGTCGTGGTGCCAACAAGCACAAGGTGGCTTCCGGACGCATTGCCCGAGAGGGGCAGAGTGATGAAGTTGAGGTTGTCAGCAGGAAGCAGCCCGGCGTCAGAGTCCAGCTCGTCGGCCGTCCATGTGGCGCCGCCGTCCTTGCTGCTCATCAGCTGATGGGCATCCGTAAGCCCATAGAGGCGGGCTCCGCTCGCGCCAAGCAACAGCTTCAAGGCGGGAGACGCCACCTCCGTCCAAGTCTCCGCGTCGGCAGAAACCAGCAGCGAGCCGTTGCTGTAGACATAAAGCTTGCCGGCATAGGCGGCCGCGCTCTTATAGGCGTCTACGCTCAAGGTCGTGCCGGGGGTAATCTCGCTCCATGCGGCGGCATTGCTCTCCGGGGCGGCGAATATCCTCGCCTTCGAACCGTCGTGGCCGAAGACATAGACCTTGCCACCGCAAGCTACACCCTTCATGGCCTTCAACGAGGCTAAGTCGCCGTTGCTGATAGCCGAGGAGTTCCATACCAGTTCCTCCGCCTTCTGCTTGTGCACATTCAGGGTAACGATGTACTCTCGGTTGGAGTCGCCCCTCAGGCTGCGCACTATGAAGTGGCGAGGCTGGGAGAGGTCAATGGAGTCGGTGCTGCTGTAGTAAGACTGCGTGTCGTCCTTTAAGCTCTTGAGAGCCACGGAGCCGCCGTTCTTCGCCACAGCGGTAACCAGCACCTTGGTCGCGTCGATGCCGCGGGGCAGCGAGTCGAGGTTATAAATCAACCCTTTCTCCTGGTCGATGGTGAACGCATAGCGGCTGCAGTTCAGCGTGGTGGTATAGGTACTGTCTTCTCCTTTCGAGGAAACGGTGTCCTTGACTATCTTCAGAGTCCCGACGGAGAAGGCCGTCAGGGCACAGTCGTCATAGTAAACGATGTTGTCCGTGTTGTCGCTCAGACAGGAGGAGAACATGAATATTGCTGAAAACGATACAGCAAGTGCAATGAATTTGAATCTCATTTACGCTCTTTTTCTTAAAACCGACATTACCGTGAAGGAGGCATCCCACTACTGCAGGAAAAGAACATCCCCCGCATCGACGAAGCCACGCTTCACAGAATTTTGTCTGCAAATTTAATCAGAATTCTTTAAATAAAGGCCTTTTTTAATACTTTATTATGCAAAACAGCGTGAAAGAGGCAGTTTTTTAAGTTTGTTTGTGATTTCATAAATAAAAAAAAGAGCAATGAGTGTCTCTACACTCTGCTCTTTTAGCTAACCTAAACAAAATCTAAAAACCTTAAATCTACTAACCTAAAATGAAATGTATTCTCTCGAACACAATGCAAAATTACATATTGTGGCCGAACACAACAAACATTTTGCTCACTTTTTCCACAAAAAGGGATAATTATTGATATAAGTCAAAACGGGCTCCGCCACGCTCAAGGCATTCTTAGATAGACTGGCGGGGTATCTCCTGAAACTTCGGGAGACAACCTCCGGCTTTCACAGAGACGGCAAGCCTCTTGACAAAATCGGCGAGATTGTCTGACGAAATCGGCGAAATCGTACTACAAAATCGCCGATTTTGTCAGCCTGTTTGCCGCTGACTGCCCTGCGAAAGGCGAAAAATAGCGGAGATATGAGCCGCCGCCCGCAAGACGGGATACCGCGAACGCGCCCGGGCAAGGCCATGCCTCTCCTCGCGCAAGGACGACAAGACGCTTCCTTTACGGTCTTTCCACCCGTGGCGAGAGCGGGAGCTTCCGCCGACGCTTGCGGCAGGAAGCAGGGTCATGCGGGCCTTCACGGTCCGCCGGAGACCTTACGGCGACAAAAAGCCCCGCACTCGGAAGCGCGGGGCCTATGATATTGAAATCTCCTGATTTCCAGATTAGAGCTGCGGGCCGGCCGCTACGAGTGCCTTGCCTGCCTCGTTGCCTTCATACTTCTTGAAGTTCTTGATGAAGCGTGCCGCGAGATCCTTGGCCTTCTCTTCCCACTGAGCGGCGTCAGCATAGGTGTCGCGTGGGTCGAGGATGCCTGTATCTACGCCTTCCAGCTGCGTCGGAACGACGAAGTTGAAGTAAGGAATCGTCTTCGTAGGAGCACCGTCGATAGAGTGGTTAAGGATGGCATCGATGATACCCCGGGTGTCGCGGATGGAAATGCGCTTGCCTGTTCCATTCCATCCCGTGTTCACCAAGTAAGCCTTGGCACCGCTCTTCTGCATCTTCTTCACGAGCTCTTCCGCGTACTTCGTGGGATGCAACTCAAGGAATGCCTGGCCGAAGCAAGCGGAGAAGGTGGGAGTAGGCTCTGTGATACCACGCTCCGTGCCGGCCAGCTTAGCCGTGAATCCGGAGAGGAAGTAATACTTTGTCTGCTCTGCATTGAGTATGGATACTGGAGGAAGAACGCCGAAAGCGTCTGCGCTGAGGAATATCACCTGTTTTGCAGCTGGTCCTTCAGAAGTCGGGCGCTGGATGTTCTTGATGTGGTAGATAGGATAAGACACGCGGGTATTCTCCGTTACGCTCTTGTCGGCGAAGTCAATCTTGCCGTTCTTGTCTACGGTTACATTCTCCAGCAATGCGTCGCGGCGGATCGCGTTGTAGATATCGGGTTCAGCCTCAGCGTCGAGGTTGATGACCTTGGCATAGCATCCACCCTCGTAGTTGAACACGCCTTCGTCATCCCATCCGTGCTCGTCGTCGCCGATGAGCTTGCGTTTCGGATCGGTAGACAGCGTGGTCTTGCCCGTTCCGGACAGTCCGAAGAAGATGGCGGTGTTCTCGCCGTTCATATCGGTGTTGGCAGAACAGTGCATGGAAGCCATGCCCTTCAGAGGCATGAAGTAGTTCATCATGGAGAACATACCCTTCTTCATCTCACCGCCATACCATGTATTGATGATCACCTGCTCCTTGCTGGTTACATTGAACACAACGGCTGTCTCTGAGTTCAGGCCCAGTTCCTTGTAGTTCTCGACCTTAGCCTTGGAAGCGTTATAGACTATGAAGTCAGGCTCCTGCTCGAAATCGGCCTCGTTCTGAGGGCGGATAAACATATTGGTAACGAAGTGAGCCTGCCAAGCCACTTCCATGATGAAGCGCACCTTCATGCGGGTGTCCTTGTGGGTGCCGCAGAATCCGTCTACCACGAAAAGCCTCTTGTTGGACAGCTCTTTCTTGGCAATCTCCTTGACAGCCGCCCAGGTCTCCTTGGAAGCACGGTGGTTGTCGTTCTTATACTCGTCGGAAGTCCACCATACGGTGTCGTGAGAAGTCTCGTCATCTACAATGAACTTGTCTTTGGGAGAGCGACCGGTATAGATGCCCGTCATCACATTGATTGCGCCGAGCTCCGTCTCCTGACCAACCTCGTAGCCCTCGAGGCCTTCCTTTGTCTCTTCGTTGAACAATACTTCATAGGAAGGATTGTACAAAACTTCAGTAGTACCGGTAATTCCGTACTGCTCAAGTGTCTTTTTGTCAAACTTTGCCATTTCTTTTCTGTATTTTTTTGAGTGTTTAAAAGTTCTTTAAAACCGAATGCAAAGTTATATATTTCTCATGGAATAGCAAAGTTTCGACCCGTAAAAATCTAAGTTGCGCTACCTTTTTAGGTTAAAGAACTTAAAATCTCTACTGCTGAAAACATTTTTGCAAAGTGCAAGTTGCAAAAACAAATATAATTTCCTTCGGAATCGGGAACATCCCTTTTCGGAAGGAAATGATTAGTTTTGGTAATTGAATGCGGTATGTATACTCGCACAGGTATCACTGTAGATTGAAGCCCCGGCAAAGCCTTGGGAGCAACTTCCCTTGTCCCTGGAGCGACGACAAGCATTTGCGGATCGCTTGCCATCACCAACACCAATGTCTTCCCATCGGCTGTGTAAAGTGCTTCCGTGGAATATTGCGGATTAATATGTCTTTTCTTACCATCCTACACATTACCTTCGATGGTTATGTTTGCTGTAGTTGAATGACCTGTCTCAACGCTTCTTGCGCCGCAAAAGTGAGCTTCTTCCGGAAGACAAACAAATATGAGTCTAAAATTTCAGTGGGTATTGAACCGTCAGAACAGAGACTAAGCGTAAGCGGGATTATAGAATAAAACCAAGTTACGCCACTATCCGATGCCGGATAACTAAATGTCTGTCCAAAAAGGAATAATAGTTCGGCTTAATAGTTACATGTATTTGTATTTTATAGAGTAAAATATTTAGGTCCTAATCTCCAATTTTCCGAAAGGTTCTTAGGTGTTATTGTTTAGTTTTTGGTTAAATGTGGCAAAAAGATAGGTGGTTTTATGATTTTCCAAGTGTGCTTTTTGCAAAATACGATAGAATTTTCTACTTTTGCAAAAATTTATCAATTCAACATGGAAATTATTGATCTAAGCAAACAAAACTCTATCATTAACCAGTACATGGCCGAGATTCGAGACAAGGAATATCAGAAAAACCGTCTGCTGTTTCGTAACAACATCATGCGCATCGGCGAGTATGAGGCCTTCGAAATCTCAAAGACGCTCAGCTATGAAGCCAAGGACATTGCCACCCCATTAGGCATAGCCAAGGTGAATGTGCCTACGGACAAGATCGTGCTGGCCACTATCTTCCGGGCTGGACTGCCCTTCCACAACGGTTTCCTCAACATTTTCGACCATGCGGGAAACGCTTTCGTGTCAGCCTACCGTGAGTATACCGACGCCGAGCACCATCAAGTAGGCATCCACATCGAGTATCTTGCCACGCCGAGCATCGACGAGAAGAACCTCATCATAGCAGATCCGATGCTCGCTACGGGCGGCAGCATGGAACTGGGCTACAAGGCCTTTCTCACCAAAGGCACGCCGAAGCGCATCCATGTGGCCTGCGTCATTGCTACGCCGGAAGGCATCGACCACATCGCAAAGGTATTTCCCCACGACAAGACCACCATCTGGTGCGCAGCCATCGACCCCGGCATGAACGAGCATAAGTACATCGTGCCCGGATTCGGCGATGCCGGCGACCTGTGCTACGGCGACAAACTGTAAGATCAGTTCCCTGTAGATTCCGTTTTAAAAAGGGTGTCTTTTAACCATAGAACCTATGACTGGACTCGTGCTTGAAGGTGGGGCCCTCCGGGGATTGTTCTCTGCGGGGTGTCTGGATGTGATGCTGGAGAACGGCATTTGCTTCGACGGGATGATCGGGGTGTCGGCAGGTGCTGCCTTCGGCTGCAACTACAAGTCGGGACAGCCGGGGCGAGTCATCCGATACAACCAGCGCTTTGCCAAGGAGTGGCGCTACTGCAGCCTGCGCTCACTGCTCATGACGGGCGACCTTTTCGGGGCAGAATTCGGTTATCACCACATCCCGGAGAAGTTAGATATCTTTGACGCAAAGGCGTTCGAAGCCAACCCGATGGAGTTCTATGTTGTCTGCTCGGACATCGACACGGGGAAACCCGTCTATAAGAAAATCATGAGCGGCGGCTATGAGAGCTATGAATGGATACGGGCATCGGCCTCAATGCCGATTGCCGCAAGGCCCGTGGAACTGGAAGGGCACCGCATGCTGGACGGCGGAATCACGGATTCTATTCCGCTAAAGTTCTTCGAAAGTATCGGCTACGCCCGCAACATCGTCATCGAGACGCAACCCCGCGAGTATGTGAAGACGCCCTATCGGATGTTCGGACTCATGAAAGCAACACTCCACCGGTATCCCGCACTCGTAGAAGCCTTGCGCCGCAGACCCCGGGCATATAACGAGCAGAAGGCGTATGTGCGGCATCAGGAGGCCGACGGTATGGCTCTCGTGCTCCGCTCGGAGGAGAAACTGAAGATCGGACACATCTGTCATGACCCGAAAGAGATGATGGATACCTATCAGGTCGGCCGCGACCTCGCCCTGCGACGGCTTCCCGAGATCAAGAAATTCATGAAAGGGAGGTAGGAGACAGAGAACTTTCTTGTTTGCCTACAAGTATTCCAGCAGGATGTCCCAAACGGCAATGATATGGCAGACGGAGCCTAAAAGTACGAAGAAATGGAACACCGTGTGCATATATCTACGCTTGTGGAAGCTATAGAAAGCCGCCCCTGTGATATATGCGACTCCTTCGGAAATAATCCAGACAACGGCTTCCGTGCTGACCGCATCCATTAAAGGCTTGAACGCCACAAGCACGGAAAGTCCCATGCCCACAAAGCACAGTGTCTCGAAATTACTGTGGTCGCTGAGTTTTCGGAAAGAGACGATCGTACCGCTAATGGCACAAAGCCAAACGAAACCAAACAATCCCCAGCCCCACAGGCCGCTTTCCCGGAGAGCCACAAGCGTGATGGGGGAGTAAGAACCCGCTATATGCCAGTAGATGGCGGCGTGATCCCACTTGCGGAGGCGTTCTTTCCACTTGCTGTGATCCGTTACGGCATGGTATATCGTCGATGCCAGATACGAACAGAGCATGCCGAAAAGATAGAGGCTGACGCCCACCGTAGCCCATCCGTCATGTTCCCGGAAGCACCACACGAGGAAAACGACGCCAAACACCACGCCCAACAGAACGCCTCCCGCATGGCTCCACGAGTTCCATCGTTCCTCACTGCGGGTAAAGAATGGTTTCCTCTCCTGTCTCGCCATTTCCTCCAATGCCTGCTATCTGCGCCGTCTGCTTTTCTTTGGCGATGCTCCCTTGGGAGAAAACGGGCTGTTCTCTTGCCGATTACGGTTCTCCATGCACTTGCTTCCGGCTATCGTGAAGTCGAGCTGCCGCTTCTCAAGGTCAGCCTTTGCTACAAGGATACGCACGGAATCGCCCAGCTGATAGCGATTGTGATGCCTGCGCCCCACGAGGCAGAAGTTGCGTTCGTCGAACTCATAGTAGTCATCGTCAAGGTCTCGCATCGGTATCATGCCCTCGCAATGGTTCTCGTCTATCTCGGCATAGATACCATAAGCCGTAACCCCGCTGACATGAGCGTCGTATTCTTCACCTATATGCGCTCCCATAAACTCTACCATTTTATACTTAATGGAGTCGCGTTCGGCATTCTGGGCAATCTGCTCCATGTCGGAACAATGCTCACAGAGCTCTTCGTAATGCTTCTCGTTGACGGAGCGGCCACCCCCCGCATAGCGGGTAAGCAGTCGATGCACCATCGTATCGGGATAGCGGCGAATAGGGCTTGTGAAATGGGTGTAGTAGTCGAAGGCCAGCCCGAAATGCCCGATATTATGCACCGAATACTTGGCCTTCATCATGGCCCGGAGAGCCACCGTCTGCACCAGCTTCTGCTCGGGACGGCCCTCGCAATCGTCCATGAGCTTGTTGATAGACTTTGCAATTGCCCCCTTGGTACCGTCGGTCTTCACTTTATAGCCGAAACGGACGATGTACTCGCGCAGGGTTTCCATCTTCTGGGGATCCGGATTGTCATGAATGCGATAAGGCAAGACCTTGGCCTTCTTGCCCCTGACGGTCTTTCCTACGCTTTCTGCCACCGTTTTATTGGCTAGCAACATAAATTCCTCAATGAGTTTGTTGGCGTCTTTCGAGCGTTTAAAGTAGCAGCGGACGGGCTTTCCCTTCTCGTCGACATCGAAGTGAAGCTCCTCGGAGTCGAACTTCACGCTCCCGTTCTTGAACCGCAGCGCACGCAGCCTTTTCGCAAGGCGGTCGAGGGTGATGATTTCCTCAGCATACTCGCCCTTATAGCCTGCCTTCCCCGGATTCGGGGCGGGTTCTCCCGTACCGTCTACCACCCCGTTCTGCTCCAGCAGACGCTGCGCGTCCTCGTAGGCATAGCGACGGTTGGAACGGATAATGGTATGCACGATGCGATACCTGAGTACTTCGGCCTCATCGTTCATGTCGAAGATGACGCTATAGCAGAGCTTGTCCTCGTCGGGCCGCAGCGAGCACACGAAGTTGCAGAGACGCTCGGGGAGCATCGGAATGGTGCGGTCTACGAGATAGATCGAGGTGGCGCGCTTCTGTGCCTCACGGTCGATGATGTCGCCCTCCTTCACATAATGCGACACATCGGCAATATGGACGCCCACCTCCCAGAGGCCTTTCCTGATCTTCTTGATGCTCAGCGCGTCGTCGAAGTCCTTGGCATCGGCGGGGTCAATGGTACAAGTCCACACGCCGCGACAGTCTTCCCGTTCTTTCAAGTCCTGCTCGGTGATTTCACCGGAAATCCTCTCAGCGGCTTTCTCCACGGCTTTCGGATATCTGTAAGGCAGCCCGTACTGCGCCAGGATGGTGTTCATTTCGGTGTCGTTATCGCCCGTCTGTCCGAGAATGTCCACCACCTCCCCTACCAGGTTCTTGTGGCCGGCGTCCGGCCATTGCGTAATCCGCACCACGGCCTTGTCGTCCGTCTTCCCTCCCTTCAGCTTCTTCTTCGGCACGAGGATGTCGTGGGTGAAGAGCGCCTCGTTGGTTACGAGGAACGCGATGTCCCTATCCACCCGCAGCCGGCCTACGAAGGTATCCTTCTTTCTCGACAATATCTCTATCACCTGCGCCTCCTTGATGTGCTTCGCGCGGCGAGCCATGAACGAAACCCTTACCCGGTCGCCCGTCAGGGCCGACATCGAGTTGCGCTCCGAGACGAAGATGGGCGTGCCGCCACCATCCGGAACAAACGAGTTCTTGCCGTTCGACTTGCGGATGAAGCTGCCCTCCTGCACCTGTCCCTTCGTGTTCAGCTGGTAAGAAGTGTCCGAGACCTTGGTCAGGAAGTCGTCCCACGCCATCTCCTCCATCGTGTCGATGGCCAGCATCTTTGCCGGATGCGTCTTAAGATGGAGAGCTTTGAATATGTACTTCAACGAGAACGACTTATCCGGTTGCGAGGAGAAGAACGCCTCGAGCTGTTCGGCCAGCAGCCGTTTCGTGATGCGCTTCCCTCCTTTTTTTTCTTTTCCCATAATGATTCTATGTTTTTTTGTCCGGCTGCAAATTAACTAAAATTATTTGAGAAAAGACCATTTCCCCCGCATTATTTATGGAAATTTGCATCCTGGGAGCGTTTTTTCTCCCGCGAGAGGCCAGCAACAAGGGAAGCGGAGAGACTGCCCCGCGCGAAAAACGATGCCTCGGGCATGCGGCCCAGACATCGCTTACGGTTTATCCTAAGGTCTGTTCTCACAATAAATCACAGCTTCCACCCGAAGAGATCTTCCAGCATATGAGGATGGCAGAAGATTAGAAGAGAGGCTGAAGTCGGCAATCATCGAGGCGGCAGTCGGCTGGGAGGAAGGCGGGAGACGGTCTCCCTGTTGACAAAATCGGCGAGATTGACCGACGAAATCGGCGATTTCGTCCCACAAATTCGGCGAAATTGTCAGGCAGGAGGCCGCCGAAAGGAACAGCGGGGGGAATCGCCCGTCCCGCCGGGTCTAAGAGGCTGGTATTCTTGAAAAAACAATAAAATTATCCATACATTTTTGCGAACCCCGCTTTTTTGGATTACCTTTGCAGCCGGAATCAATTTCAATAGGAAAGAATGAAGATACTTATCACGGGTGCCAGCGGCTTCATCGGGAGCTTCATCGTGGAGGAAGCCCTCAAGCGGGGCTTCGAGACATGGGCCGCCGTCAGGAAGACTTCCTCCAGGCAGTACCTGCAGGACGGACGCATCCACTTCATCGAGCTCGACCTCTCTTCCCGGCAACGGCTCGAAGAGCAGCTCGAGGGCCATGCGTTCGACTACATCGTGCATGCCGCGGGAGCCACGAAATGCCTGAACCCGGCCGACTTCTACAAGATAAACTACGAGGGAACGAAGAACCTCGCGGAGGCTCTGCTGGCCCTGCGGATGCCCGTCAGAAGATTCGTCTACCTGAGTTCGCTCTCCGTTTTCGGGGCTATCAAGGAGCGGCAGCCCTATCAGGAAATCACCGAGCACGACCTCCCGAGGCCGAACACGGCATACGGGAAGAGCAAGCTGGAGGCTGAACGGTTCCTCGACTCCATCGGCAGCAACTTCCCCTACATCATTCTGCGACCCACGGGAGTATACGGCCCGCGGGAGAAAGACTATTTCCTCATGGCCAAGTCGATCAAGGCGCACACCGACTTCAGCGTCGGCTTCAGGCGGCAGGACATCACCTTTGTCTATGTGCTCGATGTGGTGCAGGCCGTGTTTCTCGCCCTCGACCGCGGCATGAACGGCCGCAAGTATTTCCTGAGCGACGGAAAGGTCTATCAGTCGGCCGCCTTCAGCAACTACATCCGCGAGGAGCTCGGGCATCCGTGGTGGATCCGCGTCAAGGCCCCTATATGGGTGCTGCGCATCGCAACCTATCTCGGGGAGCTCCGCGCAAGGCGCACGGGGAAAATCTCAGCCCTCAACAACGACAAGTATAATATCCTGCGCCAGCGCAACTGGCGGTGCGACATCGAACCCGCCATGGATGAACTTGGCTATAAACCCCGCTTCGACCTGAAGGAGGGGACGCGTCTCACCATCAAGTGGTATAAGGAAAACCAATGGCTTTAAGCATGAACTTGTTCAAAATAGAGCACAATCCCCGCAAGGGGCTCTATCCTTTCGAGTGGGTGGTCATCACCTATCTCCTGCTCACCCTTGCCTTCACCTTCTTCGCCTATACGAAGTTAGAAAACCCGGAGTCGATGATCGTGGGCCGCGTGCGCATCCTCGCCATGACCGCCGCCCTGTGGATTGTCTACCGGCTCGTGCCCTGCCGGTTCACCGAATTCCTGCGGGTGCTGCCCCAGATGGCACTCCTGAGCGTATGGTATCCCGACACTTACGAGATCAACCGCATCTTCCCCAACCTCGACCACTGGTTTGCCGAGGCCGACCAGGCCCTCTTCGGCTTCCAGCCTGCCCTGCTTTTTGCCAAGGCATTGCCGTCGCCCCTCGTCAGCGAGCTGATGGATATGGGCTACTCCATGTATTATTTCATCATCGCGCTGGTGGCCTTGTGGTATTTCTTCCGCCGCCATGACGAGTTCCAGAAGTGCGTGTTCATCATCATGGGCTCGTTTTTCCTCTTCTATGTCATCTTCGACCTGCTGCCCGTGGTGGGCCCCACCTTCTATTACAAGGCCGTGGGCATCGACCAGATTGCCAAGGGCGTATTCCCCTCCTTGGGAGATTACTTCAACCATCACACCGACTGCCTGCCCTCTCCGGGATATACCAACGGGGTGTTCTATCAGCTCGTGGAGACCGCCAAGCAAACCGGCGAACGCCCCACGGCCGCCTTCCCCAGCTCGCATGTGGGCGTGGCCACCGTTTGCATGCTGCTCATTCTGAAGGCGGAGAGCAAGTCGCTCTTCTTCATCGTGCTGCCCGTCTTTATTTTCCTGTGCCTCGCCACGGTCTACATTCAGGCCCATTATGTCGTCGATGCCATAGCAGGATTCTTCACGGGCGCGGCATTCTTCTACGGTTTGTTGGCCGTTTCAAATAAAATGAGTACATTTGCACCCCCAAGCAAAAGAAGGAAAAAGAGATGAAGAAGCTATATATAGAAACCTACGGATGCCAGATGAATGTGGCCGACAGCGAGGTCGTGGCCTCCGTAATGGGCATGGCCGGCTATGAATTGTGCGAGAACGAGGCCGATGCCGACGCCATCTTCATGAACACCTGCTCGGTGCGAGAGAACGCCGAAAACAAGATTTACCACCGCCTGGACACCCTCCATGCCGAACAGAAGAAAGGCCGCAAGGTCATCCTCGGTGTCCTGGGCTGCATGGCCGAGCGCGTGAAGGACGATCTCATACAAAACCACTATGCCAACCTGGTGTGCGGCCCCGACTCTTACCTCAACCTGCCCGACATGATCGCGCAGTGCGAGAACGGGCACAACGCCATGAACATCGAGCTTTCCACCACGGAGACCTACCGCGATATCGTGCCGCAGCGCATCGGCGCAAGCCATGTGAGCGGCTTCGTGAGCATCATGCGCGGCTGCAACAACTTTTGCCACTACTGCATCGTGCCGTTTACCCGGGGGCGCGAGCGCAGCCGCGATGTGGAGAGCATCCTGCGAGAAGTGAGGGACCTGGAGCAGAAAGGTTTCAAGGAAGTTACCCTGTTAGGACAGAATGTGAACTCCTACGGCCTGCTTCCCAATGGCAAACGCCCCGAGAACGGCACCTCCTTTGCCCAACTCCTGCACAAGGTGGCACAGGCCGTGCCCGCCATGCGCGTGCGCTTCACCACCTCCAATCCCGAGGATATGACCGAAGACATCCTCCACGCCATAGCCGAGGAGCCCAATCTCTGCCACCATCTCCACTTCCCGGCACAAAGCGGAAGCGACAAGGTGCTGCGCCTCATGAACCGCAAATACACCCGTGAGGACTACCTGAACAAGATTGCCGCCATCCGGCGAATCATTCCCGACTGCGGCATCACGACCGACATCTTCGTGGGCTATCACGACGAGACGGAGGAAGACCAGCAGCTCACGCTCTCGCTCGTCCGTGAAGTGGGCTTTGACAGCGCCTTCATGTTCAAGTATTCCGAGCGTCCGGGCACCTATGCGGCCAAGCATCTGCCCGACAATGTGCCCGAGGAGGTGAAAGTGAGACGACTCAACGAGCTCATCCACCTGCAGACCGAGGTCAGCGCGGAGCAGAACAAGAAAGACGAGGGCAGGGAGTTCGAGGTCCTCATCGAGGGATTCTCGAAACGAAGCCGCCAGCAACTGATGGGGCGCACGCCGCAAAACAAGGTCGTGGTCATCGACCGAGGCAACCACCACATCGGCGAAACCGTGCGCGTGAGGATTACGAGGAGCACCAGCGCGACGCTCTTCGGCGAGGAGGCAGACCGCTGACCCGGCCACCTTTCCCCACAAACGATTCCGCCGGCGGCGGCATTGCGGAAAAACAAAAGCCGCTCCCGTCCCCATTACAAGCCGTGTGGAATCGTGTTACAAGCGGTTTGTAATCCTGTTACACGCTGTTTGTAATCCTGTTACACGCTGTTTGTAACCGGCCGGAAAACCGCCTCCCGGCCGGTTTTCTCCTGTCTCCGTCCGGGACTCAGGTCATTTCCTGGGTCACCGCTAACAATCTTCCCGGGGACAGGACACGAATCGCGGTTATAGTCCTACGCTTTTCCTATCGTATATTCAGAGCTTTTTCCACGAGAAAACGGAAACGAAAAAATCGGCATATAATTTGGTCGTCCTATATAAAAAATGTATCTTTGCAGCCATGAAGGAATTCCTACAAGTCATCAGGCGCTTCGTGCCGCCCTACAAGAAATATCTGATCTGGTCGATTGTTTTCAACCTGATCTCCGCGATACTCAACATCTTCTCGTTCGCAGCCATCATCCCGCTCCTGCAGATACTCTTCAACACGGCGGGACATGCTACTGCAACGCATCTCATGGAGTGGGGTTCGGGCAAGTTTACCGATGTATTGAGCAACAACGCCGACTACTATGTGCGCCAGCTCATAGAGCTCACCAATCCCGTAACGACCATTCTTATCATCGGGCTGGCACTCACCTTCATGACCTTTCTCAAGACCGGTTCCTACTTCTTGTCATCGGCATTCATCATCCCGGTACGCACGGGCGTGGTGCGCGACATCCGCAACCTGCTCTACCGAAAAATCACCTCGCTGCACTTAGGGTTCTTCTCCGACGAGCGCAAGGGCGACATCATCGCCCGCATGAGCGGTGATGTGCAGGAGATAGAGAACTCCATCATGGCATGGGTCGACATGCTCATCAAGAACCCGATACTCATCGTGGCCTATTTCATAGCCCTCGTGCTGGTGTCCTGGAAGCTCACGCTCTTCACCTTGTTCTTCGTGCCGGTCTTCGGATGGTTCATGGGCTTTGTGGGCAGAAAGCTGAAGGCCAACTCCATCAAGGCACAGACGCTCTGGAGCGACACCATGAGCCAAGTGGAGGAGACCCTCGGGGGGCTCCGCATCATCAAGGCCTTCGCGGCGGAAGGCAAGATGAACCGCCGCTTCGACCGCACCAACTCGGCCTATCGCAACGACTTGATGCGCGTGCAGATACGCCAGCAGGCCGCCCACCCCATGAGTGAGTTCCTCGGTACGCTGATGATTGTCATCGTGCTGTGGTTCGGCGGCATCATGGTCATGCGCAGCCACCAGATCAGCGGTCCGGTATTCATCTACTACCTGACCATCCTCTATTCCATCATCAACCCGCTGAAAGAGTTCTCGCGAGCCGGCTACAACATCCCGAAGGGACTGGCCTCCATGGAACGCATCGACAAGATTCTGAACGCGGAGATAGACATCAAGGAGACGGAAAGCCCCATACACATCGCAAACTTCAATCACCAGATAGAGTTTCGCCATGTTTCGTTCAAATACGAGCAGCAATGGGTGCTGAAAGACATCAACCTCGTCATCCCCAAGGGCAAGACCGTAGCCCTGGTGGGGCAGAGCGGAAGCGGCAAGTCGACCCTGCTCGACCTCATCCCCCGCTACTATGATGTGCAGGAAGGCGAGGTGCTCATCGACGGAATCAATGTGAAAGAACTTGGCATCCACGACCTGCGCAAGCTCATCGGGAATGTGAATCAGGAAGCCATCCTATTTAACGATACCTACTATAACAACATTACCTTCGGCGTGAACAATGCGACGAAGGAAGAAGTGGAAAAGGCCGCAAGGATTGCCAATGCCTACGACTTCATCATGGAGTCGGATTACCAGTTCGAAACCAATATCGGCGACCGGGGTGGCAGACTTTCCGGTGGACAGCGGCAGCGCATCTCCATCGCCCGCGCCATCCTCAAGAACCCGCCCATCCTCATCCTTGACGAGGCTACATCGGCCCTTGACACCGAGAGCGAACGGCTGGTGCAGGACGCGCTCACCAAGCTTATGAAGACGCGCACCACCATTGCCGTGGCACACCGGCTGTCAACCATCAAGAATTCCGACGAAATCTGCGTGCTCCATGAAGGGGAAATCGTGGAACGGGGCACACATGACGAACTGATTGAGAAAAACGGATATTACAAGAAACTGCACGATATGCAGGAGATATAAAGAACAGTAAGTAGGCCTCCCCTGGCTGCCCAAGGGAACGCTTTTGGCTTCCGCCCCCCCGGAGACAGACACGGAGAAGACGACTTGAATAGCCATTTCTATGAAGAAAAAAACGATTTTAGATACCCAAATGGGACCTGCCATAGCACTCGTGGTCAATCTGGCAATGGCATTCATCTACTACTTGATAGCCCGAGTAGAATTTCTGCTGGAAAACTGGGATCTGCTTTCTGCCGACCTCAGCCTCGGGCATTTGTGCCGGATGTTCGGCGGAGGATTCATGTTCGACCGCACCGCCATCGTCTATACCCACATGCTCTACATCCTGATGATGCTCTTCCCCCTGCTCATCAAAGAGACCCCGCTCTATCACAAAATCTGCAAATGGCTCTTCGTGGTGGTAAACGCGCTCGCCTTCATCATCAATCTCGGCGACTCCGTCTACTTCCCCTACACCTCAAGGCGAACCACAACCAGCGTCTTTCAGGAATTTGACAACGAGGGAAACCTCGGCGGCATCTTCGCGACGGAACTAATCAACCACTGGTATCTGGTCATCCTCGCCATCGTGGCAGTCTGGCTGATGTGGAAACTCTATGTGATGCCCAGAACCAACCGCAAAGACTATCCCACTCTCAGGCAGCGATGGAAATTCGCGGGATGGTACACGCTCTTCCTCGCCGCCGCCGTTCCACTTTGCATAGGCGGTGCCCGTGGAGGATTAGGAACGGGAATCCGACCCATCACCATCAACAATGCCAACCAATATGTAGACCGACCCATAGAGTGCGGACTGGTACTCAACACGCCATTCGCCCTCCTGAGAACCATCGGCAAGAGCGTCTTTGTCGTCCCTGACTATTACAAGAGCCAAGACGAACTGCAACGGGTATTCACCCCCATCCATACCCCCAGGCCCACGCATGCCTTTCAGAAGAAAAATGTGGTGATTCTCATCGTAGAAAGCTTTGGCAGAGAATATATCGGAGCCTTTAACGACTGGCTCGAAAATGGCAGATACAAGGGCTACACCCCGAATGTGGACAAGCTCGTAGAGAAGAGCCGCGTCTACAAATACTCTTTCTGCAATGGGCGCAAGAGCATCGACGGCATGCCCTCCGTGCTCTGCGGAATCCCGATGTTCGTCGAGCCGTTCGTGCTCACGCCCGCCTCCATGAACTCGTATACCAGCATTGCGGGAATCCTCGGCAAAGAAGGTTATGAGACGGCCTTCTTCCACGGTGCCAACCGGGGCAGCATGGGATTCCTGGCCTTTGCCAATAAGACGGGATTCCAGGAATACTACGGCCGGCAGGACTACGATGCCGACAGCCGCTTCGGGGGCGATAAGGATTTCGACGGCAACTGGGGAATCTGGGATGAGCCGTTCCTGCAATACTGGTGTGCCAAGATCGGGGAACTCAGACAACCCTTCATGACGGCACTCTTCACCGTGTCGAGCCACCATCCCTTTGAGGTGCCGGAACAATACCGGAATGTTTTCAAGGAGGGCAAGGTGCCCATCCATAAGTGCATCCGCTACACCGACATGGCCATCGGCAAGTTCTTCGAGAACGCAAGCAGGCAGCCATGGTTCAAGAATACCCTCTTCGTGATGACAAGCGACCACACCAACCAGAGCTGTCATGCAGAATACGAGACCGACCTCGGCCTTTTCGCCTCACCCATCATCATCTACGACCCAAGCGGAGAGGTACGACCCGGCATGCAGGATGCCATCGCCCAGCAGATAGACATCATGCCTACCGTGCTCGGAATACTGGGCTATGACAAGCCGTATCTTTCCTTCGGATGCGACCTCATGAGCACACCGGCTGAAGAGACCTATGCGGTCAACTATCTGAACGGCACTTACCAATATGTGAAATACGGCTATGTGCTACAATTCGACGGACAGAAGACCAAGGCTTTATATGCCCTCACGGACAGGCTCATGAAGCATAACCTCGTAGGGAAAGTGCCCCGGCAGCAACAGATGGAGCGTGAAATCAAGGCCATCATACAGCAATATATGCAACGAATGGTAAACGATAAACTGATGCCCGGTAAATGAAAATCATCTACTTGATATGCTATGTCCTCTGGTGGCTCATGTCGCTGCTGCCCTTCAGGGTGCTCTATCTGTTCAGCGACGGGCTCTATCTGCTGACAGCACATGGGGTGAAATATCGCCATAAGGTGATATGGAAGAACCTCACAGAGTCGTTTCCGGAAAAGAGCGAGGCTGAATTGCGCACCATTGAGAAACAGTTCTATCGCCAATTTTGCGACTATCTCATGGAAACCATCAAACTGATGACTATCAGCAAGGCAGAGTCCCGCCGCCGCATGGTTTACACAGGGGTTGACGAAATCAACCGGCTGCTGAAGGACGGGCGGTCTGTCGCAGTCTATCTCGGCCATGTCTTCAACTGGGAATGGGTAACCTCATTACCGCTCTGGATAACAGAAGACTGCCAGTGCTGCGAGCTTTATCACCCACTTGAGAACAAGGCCATGGACAAACTGTTTAAGAAAGCTCGAGAAAAGCAGAACGCCCTTTGTATTCCCATGCAGGAATCACTGCGCAAAATCATCCAGTTCAATCAAGAGGGACATCCCGTAGTAGTGGGATATATCGCTGATCAGGTGCCTCTGTGGTGGAACATCCACCACTGGATTGACTTTCTCCATCATGACACACCTGTACTTACAGGCTCCGAACGCATTGTGCGCCATACCAATCAGGCCGTGTTTTACGGCGATATACGCCGAGTGAAACGCGGCTATTACCAATGCGACATGCGCTTAATGACCACAGAACCCAAGAAAACCGTGGAATGGGAAATCACCGACTGGTATTTTAAAATGCTCGAAGAAAGCATCCATCGAGATCCCGCCAACTGGCTCTGGAGCCATAACCGATGGAAGCGAACCCATGAAGAGTTCGACCGCGACTGGGTGGAGAAAGACGGAAAGGTGGTGCACCGCGAGAACAACGAGACCTCGGAAACCCTTAAAACAAGATTGAGAAAATGAAGATTACGGCAGTCGTAGTAACCTATAACCGCAGGGAACTGCTCGAAAGGGGCATCCATTGCCTACGCAAGCAGAGCCGCTCGCTGGATAATATCATTGTCATAGACAATGGATCTACTGACGGCACCTATGAATGGCTTGACAACCAGCCGGACCTTGAGGTCGTACATCAGGGGAATGTAGGAGGTTCCGGCGGTTTCTATACCGGAATCCAAAAAGCCTACGAGGGAGGGTATGACTGGATCTGGTGCATGGACGACGATGTTTTTCCTCAAGAAGAATGTCTCGAAAACCTACTCAAAGCCGCTGAAACCAAAGGTGCAGGCATCGTTGCGCCTCATCGGAAAGTAGACGGAACGACTTTCACTCACGAATTTCGGCACTACGATTTCTCGCATCCTTTTGCCTCCATGCATGGCAAAAAACTCAAGAATGAGGAAATCGACCGCGCAAAAGAATCATCTATTCCCATCGTGGGGTGCGACTTTGAGGGGCCTTTCATCCAACGCGAGGTCGTGGAGAGAATAGGATTGCCCAACAAGGACCTGTTTATTTTCTGCGACGACACCGACTATTGTCTGCGTGCTCATCTGGCTGGATTCAAGCTGATTTATGCCATCCATGCCTTGATGGACAAGCATAAGTTCTTCAGCAACGACACCTGGACCACCCGAAACCAAAAGAAAAAATGGAAGCGTTACTATCAGGTGCGCAATGAGGCTTACCTGAACCACCATTACGGAAACAACTGGGGGGTGCGTTACCTGCGCAGCTTCATCGGAGTAGTAGGCTATATCATCCCCGCCGTTTTCAGCATGCCCTTCAGCAAGGCATGGCATTGGAAAGACCTCGGGATGCTCTGGGGTGCCTATCAGGACGGTATTCATGAACGCTTAGGAAAAAGAGAATAGCCCATGCTTGTAAAGGTCGTCATACCTATATACAGATTACCACTAAAACCTGAAGAGGAAGCTTCGCTCGAAAACACGATGCGGAAACTTGCTTCATATCCCATTGTATTCTTGATTCCCGAGACTTTAGACATCGCACAGCTTCTCTGGCTCTATCCGCAAGCCGAGGAAATGCGTGTCAGCAGTCAGTGGCTAGGATTGGAGCGTGGCATTAGGGGGTACAACGAGATGACAATATCGAAAGATTTCTACGACAGGTTTGCCGACTGCGAATATATCCTGATCTGCCACACCGACGCATGGATCTTCCGCGACGAACTCGAACAGTGGTGCCGACAGGGATACGATATCGTGGCAGCACCATGGCCGATGCGGCCCCGCTACCGCAGGTTTCCCCTGAAGCAATATCTCAGACTGCGCAGGAGGCTCGCTCCCAAAGGCAAGATTCTGCATCAGGACATGTTCGGACGCATCGGAAACGGGGGACTCTGCCTACGCAGGATAAAATCTTTCAGCAGCGCCTGCGAGAAATATCAGGCCGAGGCACGACGATTTATCGCACAATCCGTGGGGGATGTACTTTACAATGAAGATCTCTTCTGGGCATTAATACCCGAAGAGTTCAACTATCCCAGCGTGGAGACAGCTCTCAAGTTCTCGTTTGACCTGAAGCCCCGACTCTGCTATGAACTTAATGGAAACCAACTTCCAATGGGCTGCCATGGATTCAATAAGCCGACAAGAATCGATTTCTGGAGACCGTTCATTCCCAAGAACCCTATCCGGTAGCCCGCGGAAAACATAATCCCATATTTCTAAGAAAACCGTATTCTCATGAAGATTATACACATCAGCACAGACGATTTCAACGGAGCCGGGCTCTGCGCCTACCGCATCTGCAAGACGCAAAGGGAACTGGGGGTCGACAGCCAACTCATCGTACGCCGTCGTAAGCATACCGACAATTTCGTTCACAGTTATGGCAACTACACCTACTTCACACATAGCATATTGCACAAAGTCCGTAAGTTACTCCACATGAAAGACGACCGCAATGTCTGCCGGGAGCTTACCAAACTGTATAATGCCGTCTATACCCTGCCCACCTCACCCATCAACCTTAGTCGGCATCCCCTGGTAAAACAAGCGGATATCATCCATATCCACTGGGTTGGCGAATTCCTCGACTACAGGACTTTCTTTGATACCCTGCAAGAAAAACCCATCATCTTTACCATGCACGACGAAAACCTGCTTTACGGTATCGCCAATCTTGAACAACAAAGACTGTCGCAGCATCCTTTAGAACAGAAATACTATCGCATGAAACTTGAGAAAATCAGGCTATTGCAAAGAATGGGGGTGGTATTCCTTTCTAAAATGGGGTTCCGACAATACGGAGATCACGAGATGATTGCGCATGCGCGAAAGACCCTCATATATAATATGGTAGACCATCGCCTTTTTCAACCTAAGGATAAGACAGAGGCAAGAGTAAGGTTGAATATTGCCCCAGAGACGAAAATCTTTGCTTTCTGCGCCTGCAACATCAATGAACCGCGCAAAGGGCTTAATGAACTCTCGACTGCCCTTGGCCGGATATCCCCTGACTATCGTATTCTCGCCATAGGGAAGAACCGTGGCAACTCTGCATGGGATAATGTAATCGAGGTGGGACGAATAAATGATGCTGAACAATTATCATGGTTCTTGTCAGCTGCCGACTATTTCTGTATGCCGAGTTTCAAGGAAAACTTTGCCCAAACCCCTATCGAGGCTATGGCTTGCGGACTGCCCGTCGTAGCTTTTCCATGCAGTGGAACAGAAGAACTGATTACTCCAGCCAACGGCATCCGCTGTTCAGGATTTACGCCGGAAGCATTGGAAGAAGGACTCCGAACCGCCCTTGCCACGAGCTATGACGCAAAAACCATCCGTCAGGATGTGATTGAACGATTCTCACCGGAGAAAATCGGAAACGAATATCTTCGGTTCTATCAAGAAGTCATGGGCTCCTAAGGAGCAGGATCGATACACACGATATATCAAGGCCATTCCCCCTGTTTCTCGTTTCCATCCCGCCTTCAGAACCTGAAGCGCAGTTGCACTTCAAGATCGGTCATCGCACTGCCGTCGATTTGCTGGTATCCACTCGAGATGTGGTCGCGGTCGAAATAGTCGGTCGTACCCACCTTTGCAATCAAATCTACATGCTTACCAATACGGGCCTCGGCATCAAACATATACCGGATTCCCTCCCCATAGAAAACCGGAAAAGAATAATTGTATAAAAGAGCATGCTCATACATATAGACGCGTGAGCTGAAGTCCTGCGTATGGAAGTAGCCCATGGTGGCAAAGACTCTCAACCAACGATGTCTGAAGGACAAATGTTCACTCAACATCCATCCAAAACTGCTTCTCTCATACTGGTTGCAGGCCATGTCAACCTGCGCCTTCGTGCTCCAATTGTCGTTCCCATACATGGCGGACAAACGGCCCCGCTGGGTAGTTTCATTCATCAGCCCGGTCTTCTCTTCATTGTCTTTCTCCCTAACCTTGATACGATAGCGGGCAAGGAACGACCAATTGCCATGACTGTAGGTAGCCTGAAGCAGGTTATCCCATGCAGAACTCGACGCAGCAGCCTGATATTTAGGCCATGTGAAATAGGCATAGTCGCTATAGAAGAATATTTTCCACTTCCTTGATGGTTGCCAGTCGATTCCCACAAAGACACCGCTCTCGTCATTTACCATACTGCTCTCACCGAAACTTCGTGCATGAAGCGAATAATATTTGTAGCTATAAAATCGCTGGAGGGCCATGAGTGTGAGCTCATGGGTAAGCTTATAGCTCATGGTGTTGAGCGTAGCGACAGCCTTACAGTTACCCGTGGCGGTCTCCCCGGAAAAAGTGAAACGGGAAGACACATAGCTATAGTCCACACTCATGTTCCAGAAATCCTTTCCCTGAGGATAATAGCGACGATAACGCTGCGAGATATTGGGGCGCAGGAGTCGGTTAAAAGTCGAATAAAAAGCCGTTAATCCCACCGTAAAGGGCAATCTTTTAAACGAGAGATTGCCACCTCCAAGAAACTCTGTGGTATTATGCTTCCTATTTATTTCACTCTGCGTGCGATGGTATCCCGTCTTCAGAAGGGTTGCAACACTGTTAGAGTCCTTGTTCAAGGTCGCGTCAATATTTCTATATGATACAAATCCTGTCAGCTCAAGGCCTTTCACAAGACTCACCGTAGCAGCTGCCCCTTGCAGATAGTTCGCCTCGGAGCGGGAGGAATGTCCAAAGATCTGATTCGAGTTCCGGCCTAAAGACGACAGCGTGGCTAATTTACCAAAGGAGTATGAGCTGTTGAGGATAAGTCCTGCCCCAAACCGCAGGCGGTATCTTCCTAATGCCAAGGCCTTAAGATGGCCGATATTCCTCACCTGAAGATAGAAGCTATAATAGTCGTATCCTAAGGAATTCCTATTCGCGAAGAAAGGTTCGCCCGCATCCTGAGAACCTATGAGCCCGAGCTTCACATTCTGACCATACTGAAAAGTGTAGCGCAGCCAATGCTTATATTTATATCCCAGATAGCCCGACTTGTCTCCTTTGCGGTCGTAGAAGGGAATCTTCATGTAGCCTACCGCCTCGTGTCGTCCATACTTCAGGAGTTTCTTGAAGCTCGGTATCCTCACCTCCTCCGTCTCCGGAACCACGGTTACAAAGCATGCCAACAAAGCTCTTCTGCGGGCATCGAGGCTCTCCACCATAGCAAGTTCGTGAACCGACTGCAAGGGCGCATACTTATAGATATACTCGCAAATATCCTCTACCTGCCGGGCTGTAAGGAAAGGCAGCTGTTCCAGGTCTTCGCGCGTTACCTTATTTATATTAAGGGGATGAGCCGCAAGCTCGGCCATCAGTTCATACGACGACTCCACATCGTCGCTCTCCACATCCTCCAAACTTCCAAGTTCCCCTAAAAGCTGCTCCCATGATTTCTGAGTCTGGGCATGAATCATCATGCTCACGGCCAGGACAATAAAGAATAAAACGGCCTTCTTCATAGTATATGATTATAATTTTCCGTTACTGCAAAAATAGTACATATAGATTAATTTAGCAAATAAAAATTTAAAAAATTTTTCGAAACGGGATTTTATATGTACTTTTGCGGCGATGCATCAGGTAAGAACTATCTTGGCCACCATTTTCCTCTTCTGCCTTACAATACAGACAGGAGCACAGAATACGCAACCGGGTTATGTAAACCCGGAGGATCGGTCTGTGAAAACGGAATCTCCGAGTTTCGAACCGATGGTGAAAGTCGGCAAGGTGCTCCACAACGGGGACTCCATACAGTATGTGGAACTCAACAATATCTATGTGTATCCTCCCCCTCTCTTCAAGAACGAGGCACAAGAAACACGCTATAACCGTCTGGTCTACAATGTGAAGAAAGTGCTCCCGATAGCTAAAGAGGTAAGTACCATCGTCATCGAAACCGGAGACTACCTCAACACACTCCCCAACGAAGAAGCCCGGAAGAAACACATGAAATTTGTAGAGAAGAGTATCATGAAGGAATATACCCCACGAATGAAAAAGCTCACCTATCAGCAAGGCAAACTGCTCATCAAACTTGTCTACCGTGAGTGCGGCTCCTCATCCTATAATCTGATCCAGGCCTTCTTCGGCTCTGCCCGTGCCGGTCTCTATCAAGGTGTCGCCTGGTTTTTCGGAGCCTCGCTGATGAAGCAATATGAACCAAACGGCATCGACCGTCTTACAGAAAGAGTGGTAAGACAAGTAGAAAGCGGACAGATTTGAAAATCCATCCGCTTTGTCTCTACATATAACCTCCCCAAAGGCTTAATCTAACTTTTCGTGGAAGAATCGCTGTATTTCAGTACTTGACGGGCGAGGGGCATTGCTGTCGAACCAGTTACCCCGAGGATCAATGAGTAAGAATCGAGGCACGGAACCGAGTTCCATTTCCGAAGGAAGTTCTGACCAGTCTCCAGCCCAAAGTTGCAAACCACCTAACTGCTTATCCTTTACGAACCTTTTCCATGTCGCATGATTTTTGTCGATGGATATGCTCACAAAGACGACATTGCTCTTTTTATATTTCTCCTCGAGGGCTTTCAGATCCGGAATTTCGGCCTTACAGGGCACACACCAAGTAGCCCAGATATCTACATAAACCCATTTCCCGAGTAATTCGGTCATGCTATGCAATCGCCCCTCAATGTCCTGAAAAATCAGATTAGGCGCTTTCTCACCTTGCCGCATCCCTCCCTGAGGGCGATGCTCATGGTTACGCATACGACTTCGGATTTTCTCATCAGGCAACAAAGGTAGATAGCGATCTTCATATTCACAATATCTGGCAAAATCGTCTGTAGGTATATTCGCTAAAATATACTCCATGCGCAAATCTGTATTCTGAATCTCAGCGAGCTGTTGATCCATCGAGAACTCCCGTTGTCGATAAATATAAGTCTGCTTGTAGTTGAAGTATTCTTTCATGAGGGTGCATCCATAAGGCTGACAGAGCAGGGATGCAGAAGTCTCGGGAAATCTTTGCATGAGATTACGGTAATAGGCAGAGGCGCTTTCCTCGGACTCATACGATTGCTGGTATTTCGAAATATAAGAGACAAAATCGTTTAAGAGATCCAGGCGCACAATATCCTCCATCTGCATAAAGTATGGGGAATCTGCCTGTTTGAGATCTTCCAAGAAGCTTTTTGAGACTGCCGCTACTGAGTCAAACCGTTGAAAGAAAGCCGCATAGGAATCACTTTTACGGAAAAAACGCAGGGGACGCTCCATCGAATACCATCGCAAAAGTACCTGATTTTCCTTGCAAGCCGGCTCTATGAAATTGAATTCATCGCCAGACCATACTACTTTAATGGTTATTGATGGTTGCAAACAGAGTCGGAAGTAATTCTTTCCATCATATAAATAATAGTAAGCCGAGTCTGCCGATGGCTCTATGGCAAAACCAAAACTCCCCGCTGCCGACACTTGAGTCGTCGCACAGATTATCGGAGCCCCGTGTTCCGCTCGAAGAAGTTTTATTTCACGGGGAGCATTCTCGCCTTCCACCTTCCCCTGGATACAGGAAAAGCCATCGGACTGAGCATTTGCAAGCATTGCAAGGAGTACCAGCGAAAGGAATACAAATATTCTTTTCATCAATAACATATACTCGTATTATTCATATGAGGACTCATATAAAACACCTGAACGGGCCTTCCCTTACCCTCGTAAATGATTGGAGAGCCTTTCAAATTATTAGCCTCCGGCTCAAAGAGGTAAAGCTTATAGCCGTCTCCTACTTCCGTAGCCACAACAAGCTTCTCCACTTGTTCCTTGATAGTGGGTTCCATATAGTCATACCAATCGAAGACTATATGCTGCATCATAACAATTTTCTCACCGGAAGGAATGGCTCTCTGTCCATTTTCACAGACTACTTCGCGCTCTACTTGATTCTGCAAATCATAAGAATAGAGTTTATCTCCTATGGAAAAATACATCATTTCAAACTTCCGATTCTGCGCAAAGCAAGTTGCCTTGGAGAATTTTGAGGATGCATCTAGGGCCTTTATCTTTGTAATCCGATTCTTAAGATAATACTCTCCAAAGTATACTAGGTTTTCCGAGTCTATATATACAATATAGCGAGACTGATCTGATTCCTTCTCCATGACAGCATACATTTTCCCACCAGTCCACATGTCATCGAACAAAAATCCAAAATATAAAGGCTCATAGCCGTCAAATTCATTTTTAATGGTAGATGCCGCGTCGTCCTCAAGCACTACGATATTACCTATAGATTTATCCGAAGAACAGAACTTTCCATGCTTCAAATCAAACAAAAGTGGCGACATGGTTGCATTTTTAGTAAAGACAGAACTGAGTTGGTAATCACCTCCCTTTGGATACGAGAACTTTGATATACCCAACTGCCCGTTGCGCTCCGTATAAGCATAAAGTTTTCCATCACTAACAAAACCATTCTCTTCGGATCCGACATACCAGAATTGAGGCTTACAAGAGGGAGAATCTTCAAAGAAAAGCTCTCCAAAGCGAGCCATTTCTTTCATATCTGCAACCCGAATGATACGCATATCCTGGTCTGACATGACGACAAAGCCTTGGTTTTCTTTTATGAAAGAATCCGTCTCCTTATCCAAATATGCATAAAGAGTATATCCCAAGTAGCGAGGAGCACCAGGCACAGCAGCTCCCAATGATTGGAACAAGATGTCTTCTTTCTTCGTGTTATCGACGAAAAGATCAAGATCCGTATTCCCCCCTTTCTCCTTCAGCACATACCAACCACTAGAATAAGCCGACTGAACGGTAAGGGTGGAGTTCACATACTTTGTAACATTGGTTTTCTTATCCTTGTAAGCAAAGATAAGCTGATAGGTCGACAGCGGCAGATTCATCTTATAAGACAGGTGCCGATCGGTAGAAAGCGTATCAATTTCTTTCTTGAAGTCATGCTTGTCATAGCACATCCACATGTACTCATACTCCTGCCCGTTGGCCAAAGCAGTTATCTGCGGGTCTATATCAAGCACATCCAACAGATTGCTCACATAAGTCTCCGCAATACCTTTTACCTCTGCCTGTGGTAAGTCCACATAGTCATAGTTTCCTTTATCCTCATAGCACGAGACCAAAACCAACGAAGGAACCAACAAAGAAACTATCATTAATATCTTATTCTTTCTTTTCATAGCTCTTGATATTTCAAGGGAACACTACTTCTTTACCATTTTCATCTTTCAGCGGGGGATTATTGCTTGGATTTGCATTATATTCCTCCAACGCTTTCTTGATCTTCGAGAGATAGAAATCGCGCAAGGCAGCCCCGTCACGGCTGTTTATGTAATGCAGAATAAAATCGTCATCCCATTTCTGACCTGTTACATTGATCATAAAACGATGTTTTACCTCAGACCAATTTCCCAAATAATAATTACAATAATAGCCTCTCCACCGGCGAGGTTTTTCAAGTTTATCCGAGATCGTGATCTTCTTCAAGGAAGCCACATCTGACATGATGCCGAAGTCTTCATTAGGCACAAGTTTTAGATGGAGTTTCCTTGCAGTCTTCTTTAATCCCTCATCTGAACGCCTCAGCAAGATCTTGAGCACATAACCACTGGCACCTGCAGGAATAACGAACTGGTTTCTTTCGGCATTTTGAATCTGGAAATGCTCACCTTCCTCGGCGGGGAATTCCATATCTACATAGGTGGAGTCTATCACCTTGTTAGCGTCTTGTGGGTCGTAGGTATACTTCCACTCCTTCCTTAGCTGCTCGAATCTCACAGTACGCGGATAATCTACCACTTCTCCCACTGTCCTCACATTGATATCTATCACATCCTCTACCTTATTTTCCGAGTAATAGGCAAAAGAATACACAACTTCTGCATCACCCGAGAACCGCACCATGTTGGATCCTTCATAATGCATCAGGTCGGCAGTACAACTCGTAAGGGCTATGGAAGCCACGAGCGCCCAAAATGAAAATCTTATTTTCATAGATTATCCTCTCTTTATTCATTATACTTGATTTCACTCTTCGGCAATGGAAGCATATAGACGCTATTAGTACCCGCCTTATCAGCCCACAAGATCGTTTCTTCTCCACGACGCTTATATTGGAAAAAGAGCTGTCCTTCACCATAGAATTCCTTGTTATACTCCAAAAGGACATAGGCATCCTTGGCTTCTGGAGATTCGACATTAGGCTCGTTGGACACATTCCTCGCTTTCGTCAATTCCTTTACCCATGGCTTATACTCGGCAGCATTGTCGCTACATTCTATGGCTATGAGATACATCTCGTAGAGCCTAAGTAGCGGAATTTGCTCAACGGAGTTTTTAGCGACCTCTGAGCCCTGCTTGTATTTCATCAACTTAAACCGTACGCTCGACGCCTCAGTAAACTGTTTCCACAAGGTATTGATACGTACATCGGTGATATCCGACGCAAAAAGCCTCTTTCGTATATACTCCTCCGGCATGTAGACACCCCCCGCACGATAGATGAATTGCTCGGTATTAGTCTCCAGGTCGAACTCATGCAGCGAGAAAAGGTGCTCCTTACTGGCCACATAGTCTTTATTTGTGCTGATATCCTCTGGGGTGCAAAGCGATTTCCAGTTGCCATTAATCACCTCCAGAGCATACTTCTTGGCCTGATCCTTATCCAAGATCCAAAGATAAAAACGAGCTTTCAGGGCCTTTACCGCCCAATAGTTCATGCGGTTCTGACGGAAAAGAGCATAGTCGTCTATTATCGGCTCTCCTAAATCTACTTCCTTTAATAAGGTCTCGGCATCATTCAGATCTTTGAGCAAGAATTCCGTATACTCTTTCCAAGTATTCACTTTCATCGGTTCCCTGGATACAACCTGAGCATAGGATAACATTTTCTTGTCTGTCTGTCTGCCTGGCACCGGCCCGTAAAGGCGGAGAAGATCAAGATGACAGAAAGCTCTCAAAGCCAACGCCTCACCTTTTATCATATTATAAGACTTGCCTCTCAGCACTCCATTATCCACAAACCTCAATAAGTTGTTGATACTCAAGATGGTGTTATAGAGATCCGCGTATACGCCATTGATCATCGTCTCTACATCTGCATCATCATATTCAAAGTTAGAAAGCTTACCCACAGCCTCGGAAGAATTTGTCACCCAATGCTGTGCCAGATATTCCATCATGCCCATAGAGAGGTTCTGGCCATACAAGGTCTTGCTTTTCAGCTGGATATAGACACCCGTAAGCGAGTTTTGGAATCCGGTGATAGTAGAGAACATCTCATTTTCCTCGGTATATTTTTCGGGTCTTACATCCAACCAGTCGCTACACGAAGAACAGAGCATCATACTCAAAAACAATATATAATATAAGGTATGTTTCATATTTTATATATTTAGAAGATTACGGACAAAGAAAAAGAATATCTGTGAGAGAATGGATAGGATGTTCCCCGCTCCTGCTTAATCGAAGACAAGCGGAACAGATTATCCGTGCTAAAAGCCAAAGATACATACTGTGCATGCAGATGCGCAATCCATTGCTTGGGCAGATCATACTTCAGCATAAGGCTTTGGCATTCAAGGGTGTACTCTCGTTGCACGAAACGGGACGACATCTGGGTTTGCCTCCGATCAAGGATATTCTTAAAAAAGGTATGGTCTCCCGGCTTTCTCCAGCGTTCTTCATAGACCCGGCGATCTACATTATAGTGCAAGTCGGCGTTCTCCACGCGGTTTACCAATGTGGAATTATAAATATCCCCACCGAGGCGATAACTGAAAGAAACATTCATACTCCAATTCTTATAGCTCAGCATGGAGTTGATATTGCCTCTGAACTTAGGGTCTTCCACGCCGCAGGCCACCCGATCGGATGCATTCCATATATAAGTGGCATTACCATCCTTGTCGCGATAGAGCTCCATACCGTTACTCGGATCTATGCCATAGGAAGGTACTACATAAATCGTGCGCAGCGAGCCACCCTCCCTATATAGGAAATTTGGATTTGAGCCGCCTCGTTTCTCAAGTTCTCTGTTAGCCTGCTTGAGGGCCTCCGAGATTTTCAGAATCTTATTGGTTTCATGTATCATGCTTGCCGAAAGCGACCAGTTCAGGTCATTCCTGCGGAAGATATTCGCTGTAAGCGAAAGTTCCATACCTTGATTACGCACCTTTCCGATATTGGCCGTATAGCTCGGAAATCCGTTTGCTAAAGGCAAATTCATCTCCGAGAGCAGGTTATCTGTTGTATTCCGATACAGGTCGACTACCATTCTCAGACGACTATCAAGTACATCCATCTCTATGCCGACATCAAACTTATCTGTACGCTGCCATTCCAAGTCCTCGTTGGCAAGGCCCATCAAGCGCGTGCCAAACCAGTATCTATACCTGTCTGCCGTGTAGAACTCGTAAGTACCCAATGCTTGATAAGGACTGAAATTCACCGCGCCCGTTACGGCATACGACCCGCGCAACTTGAGGCGATTAATCCATTTCACACCTTGCATGATTTTCTCCTTGTGGATATTCCATCCCAATCCTGCAGAATAGAACGGAGCAAAGCGTCTATTCTTTCCAAACTGCGACGCGCCATCCACACGATAGGCAAAATCGGCAAAATATCTGTTATCGTAGATATAGTTCACATTACCCGTGATACCTACTCTTCGGTCGAGTGCCTCATTGCCCGTAGGTTTGCCTTTATCCTCATACTGCAGCGCCATGGACAGCTGTTTGTAGTTGGATTGTGGAAATCCCTCCATCACAAAGGTGTACAACTCCGATGACGACTCCGCCACATTAAAGTTCAAACCTGCATAAAGACTATGCTTTTGGTTGAAAGTATGGGCATAATTTGCCGTTATGCTCAGGTCATAGTTCATTCCGTTTCCTGTAGAATACTGGTATTTGCCCTTCCTGAAAATCTGGTCTTCAGAGTAATCCTTGAAATCCGTGTGAGCCGCGGGCTTGAAAAGGTCGCGACTGTTGAACCTCTTCGCCAAGCTAAAGCGCGAGCGCAGCGTGAAATCCTCAAACGGGCGCCACTCCACATTGAAGTTATTAGAGATGGCGGTGCTCCTCTGCTTGTTCACCACATCGAGCGTAGCGTTATACAAGGGATTCTCCGGAGCAGGATTGAAGAATGTGTCATTTCGGTTCTCGAACTCCTTCAAGATGTTCCCATTGGCGTCTCTTTCCGTCCAATAAGGGTTGAGCTGCACATATTGGCTGAACGAGCCATAGGGCGATTCGTCGGCGGAAGAGTGGAGTATTTCCAAATTATTGCTAAATAGAAGCTTGTTCTGCTCATACATCAAATCGATATTGGCACTGAATGTATTGCGACCCGACCCTTTCATCACACCTTTCACATCGTTATACTGCATGGCTGCCGCATAACGAAAACCCTCAGATCCTCCACCTTCGAGGCGTAGGTTATGGCGATGGCCGACACCCGTGCGCAAAGGTTTAGATAACCAATAAGTGTCCACTCCTCGCTCCACATTCTCCAACATGGAGTTATAACGCTCCCTAAGTCTCATCTCCATATTGGCAAAGTTGCTCTTGTAGAGCCCTCCATCAAGCTCCAACTGAAGTTTCTCACGAGCATTCAGCACATCATATCCTGTCAGGTCTGGCACCTCCAACTGGAGTGCACCACGATAAGAAACCCTCAGCTTGCCTATCTCTGGTCGTTTAGACTGGATTACAATGACGCCGTTTGCACCCCGGGAGCCATAGATGGCCGTGGCAGAACCATCCTTCAGGATAGTTATAGACTCTATATCCTCGTCATTCATGTCCTGCATTCGGGAGAGGGAAATCTCAAAACCATCGAGTATTATGAGGGGAGTATTGATGTCGACCCTTGTCTCATTCTTTAGGTCCTCCACCGTCGGCAGGCTCGAAGTGCCACGAATCTGCACCGAAGCGAGATGGTTCGGGTCGCCCCCGAACTGGTTATTCTCCAGCACATTGAATGTGGGATCTATATTCTTGAGCGTAGATATCAGGCTTCTTCCCTTGAAAGACTTCAACTGCTTGCTGTCGATGGTAGAGACGGCTCCCGTGAAACTCTCCTTGTTTTTGCGGAAGATACCGGTTACTACCACATTGTCGAGCGCTTCCACGGCGGTCTTCAGGTAAGCGTTGACCAGCGGCGAGACCTTCAGGTGCTCATCCTGCATACCGATATAGGAAATGTCGAGATAGGAGCCCGACGACACATTGCGCAGGGTGAAGCAGCCCCCGGCGTCGGTGGTAGCCACGAGCCGCCCATCCAGCTTCACCGAAGCGCCCAGTACGGGAGTGCCGTCGTCCTGGAAGAGCACTTTTCCCTTCACCTCAGCCAACAGCCCCTCCGATTTTCCGACTACGATGTTGATGAAGTAGTCGTTAATGGTGTATCGCAGCGGATGCTGACCGATGATCTTGCGCAAAGCCTCGCCAATGGAGGCGTTGCTAAGCTTCACCGTGGTTCTAAACTTGCTCACCTCCTCATAATCGAAGATAAACTTATACCTGGAGAGCTTCTCTATCTTCTTGAAGACAGAAGGCAGCTGCTCGTTCTTGGCCTCTAAGGTAATCCTATCCCTATTTTCCTGCGCGGAAACCATTCCCGACACTCCCGCCAGGAAGTAAAGAAACAGACCTAAAAACCATACCCGCTTGTTTGGCATCATAATCTAAAAAATGTTTTTCGGTTTAAAGTATATGAAGTATACGAATACTGAAGTTATATGGTTACCCTGCTGCGAAAAAAAATCCACACCCCATTTGTTTTTGTGAAATAATAAAGGGAGAATGTATTGGGGTAACCCCTTTCTCATCCACCTCAAGCAAGCGTCTTGGCCAAAAACGGGCTCCTGTCTTCCCATCGACGGTAAGCGGCCTGACAACATCGCCGAGATTGTAAAGTAAAATAAGTGTTTCTACATGATAAAATGATGGTTTTCTATTTATAATACCTATCTTCCTCTCTCTTAAGCACCGCCTGCAGAAAAATCTATTTACACTGGTCCACCACCAGCTTTCCGTTCTCGTAGCTCACTTTCACTTTTTCCATTCGATTAAGCAACCCCATCGTATAGGACAAAGTCTTACGCCTATCGCCCACAAAATGAAGATGGGATTGGGGTACTTGACGCATACGGAATTCCACATCCACATTATACCACCGCCCGATTTCTTTCATGATCTCTTCTAACGAGCAACCATCAAAATAGAAATAACCGTCTTTCCAATAGCGATATTGATCCACATCCACACTCTCTACATGCATGCTTCCGTCGTCCGACACTTCGACACGCTGTCCGGGAACAAGCCTAATGGATTGCCCTGACGAGGCTTTGCGTACCTCCACCGAACCTTCAAGCAACGCCACTTGAGCGTTCTCGCCCTGATAGACCCTCATATTGAACTCCGTTCCCAGAACTCTGACCCCCATGTCATGGGTCATTACCGTGAATGGGCGTCGCGTGTCTCTGGATACCTTGAAGTAAGCCTCGCCCTCCAAATAGACCGTGCGCTCGCCCCCCTCGAACCTTTCGGGATAGGTAAGCCGGCTATCGGCATTGAGGTGGACTTCCGTACCATCAGACAATACAAGCCTGAAGGTCTCACCATAAGGCACTACCATACGATGCGTGGCAATTACGCCAGTCCGCATGAGGTCCGATAGGCTCACGGAGGGGACATAGACGATTTCGTGCGAAGTCATTCGGAAAATGGACCCGGGCATGCCGGCATCCTTTTTGCCCGGGCTCACCTCGCGCTTCTCAGAGGGGATCTGCAGGGAGGCATATCTCTGCGGCTGCTTCTCTGCCTTGAATACGAGCAGTGGCTCAACCTCCTTCCGCAGAACCTCATTCTGCCTCGAGTGCAACAAGAACAGGAAAACAACCGAAGCGGCAACGACCGTCGCTGCCACCAAGGCCACCCGCAGGCTCTTGCGATGGCGGTGTCTCCGATGGAACAGAGCCAGTTCCTCGCCCGCGTCGGGTATGCTTGCCCCTGTATCGCTCACCTCCATCAAGAGACGGCAAACGGCAAGACCCTCTTCATCCTCCAGCAATTGCCGGAGTTGCTCGCTGGAAACGGCGGCCGGATTCTCAGCACCGTCCAAGGCTTTCTGTTCCGATTGGCTAATATTATCCTCGCACATTATTATCTAAATTACGGATTACGCCTCCTTTTGGTTACCTCGTCCCTACCTCTTTTCGCAAAATGCGCAGAGCCTTCACGATATTCTTATGCACGGCGGAGACGCTCACTCCCAGCTCTTCGGCCACCTCCTTATATTTCTTGCGATGGATGTAGCACTGCTCTAAAATATGGCGATTATAAGGCGTAAGCTTTTTCATGCTCTCACGCACACATGCCACACGCAGCTCTATTTCCGGCAGCTCTTCTTCCCTGAAATATGTGTCGTTAACCTCCGTGATGTATTTAATATAGTTTTTATGCGTGCTCCGTCGGCGCAAATAGTCGATGCATTTGGATTTCACGGTGGTCAAGAGGTATGCCTTGGCTCTATTCTTATCAATTTTCTCATAGTTTTTCCATAGGAACTCAAAAGTCTCGCTGACTATATCCTTGCATGCCTCTTCATCTCTTACATAATGGAATGCAAAGTAAAAGAATGATGGATACCACTCCTGAAATATCCTGTCAAATTCTTTGCCGTCCCTCATGGTTTGTTTATGATGTCTTTATATTATTAAAAGCGATATTCTTTCATTCATTGTAGTTCCGTGAAAAGCACTTCCACCAATGTCTGACCCACTGCTTTCAAGGTTGCCTTGTCGATGTGTTCCATATCGTCGGAAAGGGTATGCCATGTGGGGCCGAAACTGCTCTGCCGGCAGTCGGGATAATAGGGGATGATGTCTATGGTGGGTATCTTTGCCACTTCGTTCATGGGAATGTGGTCGTCGGTAATGGCTCCTCCCGTAGCCTTGGGGAAGTAACTGCCATACCCTGCCCTGCGAGCGGCTTTCCACACTTTCTTGACAATCTGTCCCGCAAACTGCTGCGACATTGCCTCCTGATAGAATTTTGCCCCTTGCCCGCCTACCATATCAAGCAAAATGCCATAACGGGCCTCGTAGCCTTCGGGTAGATGGGCGGCGAAATACTGGGCACCCAAGGCCCAGCTGTCGGCCTTGTCCTCTACATCAGCCCACCGGGGGGTGCCCCAGTCCTCGGCATCAAAACACACAAAGTCGACTCCAAGGTCGAGAGCCACAGTATTGTGAGCCCCCGACGCAACCTCCTGCAGCATCCGCGCCACCTCTATCATCACGCCCACGCCACTGGCTCCGTCGTTCGCCGCAATGATGGGCTTGCGCCAATTGGCGGGGTCAGGATCATTGTCTGCCCAAGGGCGGGTATCGTAATGGGCGCAGAGGAGTATTCTCGTAGTGAGCTCCGGGCGATATTGTGCCATGATATTGCAGGCATGCAGCACCGTGCCATCATAGCCTTTCAGGTCGGCCTTCTGCGTGGTTACCTTACATCCATACTGCTCGAATTTCCTTATAATCCATTCGGTGCAGGTGCCGTGAGCATAAGTATTCATCGGACGGGGGCCGAAGTCGCACTGCGCCTTGGTAAAGGCATAGGCTGAATCGGCATTGAACTCCAAGCCTATCCGAGCCGTCCCTTCCTCTTCCTCCTCGCTCCAAGCGGTAGCACCATCCCCGCTCCAGTCTTTTTTGAAATCACTCCATCCATAAACGACAATGCCGATAACGGCAGCAGCTACACATCCCAGAATTATCTTCATTCGTTTTGTCATCTTTATTTTCGCATATTTTATTTTACTGACTGTACCTGACGCATGACCCTGAGCCAGTTGCCACCCCAAACCTTGGCTATGTCTTCCTCGCTGAATTTTCGTCGCAGCAACTGGAGGGTGAAGTTAATCATCTCCGAGGAGTCGGCCATTCCTCTCACCCCCCCGTCTCCGTCGAAGTCGGTACCAAGACCCACATGATCTATGCCCATCACCTGAATGGCGTGCTCCAGATGCTGCATGACATCCAGGATGCTGGCCTCGCTATCCTTGCGAAGAAACCCATGATAGAGCGTAACATGCGCCACACCTCCCTTTCGGGCAAGGGCACGCAACTGATCGTCGGTAAGATTGCGGGGCACATCGCACAAAGCCTTGCAGTTGCTATGGCTGCAGACGATAGGCATCGTACTAATCTCGAGGGCGTCATAGAAGCTTTTCTCGCCTCCATGGCTAAGGTCTACCATCACGCCCAACCGGTTCATCTCGTGGATTACCTGTTCGCCGAACTCGCTCACGCCGTTATGCGTATGACTGCCGCGTGCCGAGTCGCAGATAGCATTGTCGCCGTTATGGCACAGAGTGATATATACGATGCCGCGCTCGGCAAAGTGCCGGATATTGGCAAGGTCGTTCTCGATGGCCAAACCGTTCTCAATGCCCAACATGATTGACTTCTTTCCTGCTCTTTTGTGCGCATAGAGTTCTTCCGGTGTGCAAGCCTGGGCTATATAGGGAGCATTCTCCCCCAATATGGTTCCTATCTTGTCGAAGATGAGGTCGGCGTAGGCTCTCGGCCCCTCCACCTCAAACGGCGCAATCTCGCAGAAACTCCTGCCCTCCTTAGGCTGCTCCAGGTAGGCGACCATGGTAACGGCATCCTGCCTTCCCTCCGTCATTTTGTGGAGGTCGACAAGGATGCGGGAATCACGAGTGGCAAAGCGGATGCCTTGCGGGAAGAACATCGGGGTGTCGCAATGGGTATCTAATGTAAGGATCTTATCGTGCAGAGCCTTGGCACGGGCAAACTCCCCGGCACGGCCGACGAGCCATTGGAAGAGTTTCAGCCCCTCTTCCTCCAGCCATTCCGGATGCCACTGCACCCCCATGATCGGTTTATATTCCACGCCCTCGATGGCCTCCACGATTCCGTCTTCTGAGAGAGCGGTAACGCGGAAACGGTTGCCCGGCTCGCCAACTGCCTGGTGATGGAAGGTGTTTACATAGATTTCCTCCTCGCCATATATATTATATAAGGTGGAATCGGGGATTATCTTTATCCTGTGGGTAGGCAATGAGCGGTCGGCATCCTGTGAATGCTTAATCCTCGCATCGATGTCTTGGATTACCGTTCCTCCCAAGGCCATGGACAAAGTCTGGATGCCGCGGCAGATGCCCAGCATCGGAATCTGCCGGTTATAGGCCAGCCGGGTAATCAAAAGCTCTGGAAGGTCGCGTTCCGCATTGATGGCATGAAGCCCTCTCTGCGGCTCCTCGCCTGCCCATAGGGGGTTATAGTCTCCGCCGCCCGTCAGCAGCAGCCCATCGATAAGCTCCAAGGTGTTGACGATGACCTCCTTGTCAGCGACAGGCGGAATCAGCATCGGCATACCTCCTGCTGCCACAACCTGTTTATAATAGCGGTCACGCAGGGTGGCATCGCCGTCCACATAGTTGGCCGTTATCCCTATAACGGGTCGTCGGCGAGCCTCGGGAAAGGTTGCATAGACCTCTTCCAGATGTGCTTCTAAACTGAATTTGTTCATTTCTCCGTATCGAAAACTTCTCTACTAAGCCTCAAACACCGGTCTTGACCGCTATCTCCCGCTTGATGCTCTGCTCAAGGGAGATGAGCGTTTCCGTGGAAACTACGCCTGGAATTGTCTGCAACTGATTGTTCAGCAAGTCCATCAGCTGCTCATTGTCGCGGGAATAAAGCTTTATCAGCATGGTATAAGGGCCGGTGGTGAAATGGCACTCCACGACCTCCGGGATGTTCACGAGGCGCTGCACCACTTCCTTATACATGCTGCCACGCTCCAGATTCAGCCCTACATAAGTACAGGTGGTATACCCCAGGGCCTTCGGATTCACATCAAAGCCGCTGCCCGTGATGACACCGTTCTCAACCAGATGCTGCACCCTCTGATGGATGGCGGCGCGCGAAACGCCGCATTCCGCTGCTACATCCTTAAAAGGAATACGGGCATTACCAGCCAGTATACTCAATATTTTTTTGTCAAGCTTATCAATTTTCTCCATCGCTCTGTTTAAGTTTAGTTACTATGACGATGGCAAAAATAGATAAATTAAATGATATGGACAAACAAAATGCACGAATTCTTTATAAAATCCGTGCATCGTGTCAATATCTATATAAATTCTACTGCTTTGCCTTGGCGACTTCTACAGCTTCCAGCTCCACCGTGAAAATCAGGGTGGAATAGGGATTGATGTTACCAGCCTGACGACTCCCATAAGCCAACTCCTGTGGAATATACAGTTCCCACTTACTGCCTACGGGCATCATGCAGAGGGCTTCGGTCCATCCCTTGATAACCTGACTTACCCCGAAGGTGCTCGTCTGGGGGTTGCGCTTGTAGCTGCTGTCGAACACCGTACCGTCAATCATCCTTCCCTCATACTTCACGGTAACCTTGTCGTCCTTGGTGGGAATGGGACCATTGCCTGCGCGAAGCACCTTATACTGGAGTCCGCTGGCGGTGGTCTTCACCCCAGCCTTCACCTTGTTCTCGGCAAGCCACCTCGTATTTTTCTCTATATAATCTTTTTGGGAAGCCTCACGAGCCGTTTTCAGACGGTCATCGAAAAACTTGCGGGCTGCCTCCATCGTATAGACAGACGAGTCATTGGTCAGCTCAGAGAGGAATCCTGCATTGAAGAGATCGATGGTGATGCTGTCGCCGGTACCCTCAAACTGCTTCTGTGTGCCTGGAAGGATGCGCTCCATGGCCATCTTCGCAATCTGCACCCCGGCATTGTGAGCCGTGAAATGAGGGTCGGCACCCTGCTCCATTGCCTCCTTGAAGCCGTCTATCACATCGGCCATATAGGCCGTGTCTACCTGATACTGCTGCTGCAGATATTCCATCAGGCCGAGCGTAGAGGCCTTTCCGGCGGCATAACTGATGGAGTCTGACGATGTAGCGAGCCTCACCTGCTGCTGCGCAACGGGCTCTCCCTTCTTTTTCTTAGGCTTTCCGGCCGTCGCCGTTCCTATATTCAAAGAAGCACCCGCCATTACGACGAGTGCCATGATGATCATCCGTTTCATTGATTCTTACGAATTCAGTCGGTTATTTCTTGTTGACCCTGCCAACCTTGACAAGCTCTATCTTGAAAATCAAGGCAGAGAAAGGCTTGATCTGGCCGCTCTCGCGCTCGCCGTAAGCAAGGTTCTGAGGGATATATACTTCCCATACAGAGCCTTCCGGCATGTGGACGAGGGCCTCTGTCCAGCCCTTGATAACCTGATTTGCACGAAGCTCCACAGGCTCATTGCGCTTGTAGGTGCTGTCAAACACCTTGCCGTCGAGCGTTTTGCCTTCATAGTTTACCGTTACCAAAGAGGTGTCCTTAGGCATAGCGCCCGTTCCCTCCTTGATGACTTTATACTGAACACCTGAAGGGAGCACCTTCACGCCATCCTTCTTCTTGTTCATGGCCATGAACTTCTCGCCTTCTTCCTTGTTGGCGCCATACTGCTTAAGCATGTTCTTGGTCTTGAGGGCGGCCATCTTAGCCTGGGCTATCTGCTGTGCGTCCATCATGCTGTAGAGACCTTTCTGACCCGTTGTGCCTGTAATGAAACCAGCCAGAAGGTTCTTCATGGAGATGGTCTTCGTGCTATCCTCGCCGAAGATCTCATGGTTGATGCCCTTCACCATCTGGTTTGCCACCTGCTGACCAATCTGGATACCGGCATAGTAGGCAGCCTTACCCTTGTCATCGCCGGCTGCCGCACCGTCGTTCAGACCCTTGATGAACTGGTCCATATAAGTGGTGTCAATGCCCATACGGCCTACGAGGTAATCCTTCAGGCCCTGAGACTGTACCATCCCCATGGTATAGCTCAAAGTATCTACATCGGTCTTCAAGCTTGCCTTTGGGGTTGAATTACCGCAACCGGTAAATGTTGCGGTCGCAATAGCCAGAACGGCTACAATTGTCAACTTTTTCATTTTCTGTTTATTGTTTTTGTTTGATTCTTGATTCTTTGTTTTCCGGCAATGCTCCGCGGGCCATCGCCAGCCACGGACATGCCTTCGTCTATCTTCCTTGAGTCTCTCTCCTCCGCTTCCGAGCCGACTACAGCACCTCTATCAATTCCACATCGAACACGAGGGCGGAATAAGGGGGTATCTGCTGGCCGGCTCCCTGCTCACCGTATCCCAACTGATAGGGGATGAAGAAGCGGTACTTGGCACCTTCCTGCATCAGCTGCACGCCCTCGGTCCATCCCTTGATAACCTGATTGAGACCGAACACGGCTGGCTCGCCACGCTGCACGCTGCTGTCGAAGAGAGTGCCGTCTATGAGCATTCCCTCGTAGTGGCAACGCACTTGGTCGGCAGCCTTCGGCTTCTTGCCGTTCCCTTCCTTCAGCACTTGGTATTGTAATCCGCTGGGTAGAGTAACCACGCCCTCCTTCTTACGGTTCTCCGCAAGGTAGCTCTCGCCCTGCTCACGGTTGGCCTCGAAGCGCTTGGCCGCGGCTGCGCGCTGCTGCTTCTCCTGCTCCTGAAAAAAAGTCTGTACCAATGTCTGCGCTTCCTGATCGCCAATCTCCGGTTTCTTGCCGGCGATCATGTCCTTGATGGCCTGGGCGAAATCATCGATGTCCAGCTTCTGGGCACCCATATCAAGCAACTGCCTGCCAATGCCAAGGCCTAAAGCGTAACTTACTTTGTCCATTTCTGAAGATGTTTCTATGCTTTACAAATAATATGCAAAGGTAATACTTTTATCCGACTACCCATACACAAATGGGAAAAAAATAAGTTTTTTAAGAATTATTGCCTATCTTTGCACAAGAAACCTAACTACTGGAATCATGAAGAAAATCGTATTTCTGACAGGTGCCGGCATGTCGGTGGAGAGCGGATTCAAGACTTTCCGCGGCAACGATGGGCTCTGGGAGGACTTTCCCGTGGAGCAAGTGGCATCGCATGAGGGATGGGAAGCCGACCCAACTCTGGTAACCAACTTCTATAACATGCTGCGCAAGAAGCTCTGGGCGGCACAACCCAACGAGGGGCACAGGCTCATCAGCCAGCTGGAAGCCGACTTCGAGGTAACGGTCGTAACGCAGAATGTGGACAACCTGCACGAGAAGGCCGGCTCCACAAAGGTTATCCATCTGCACGGGGAGCTCGCCAAGGTGTGCTCCAGCCGCGACCCCTATAATCCGAAATACATACGGGAGCTCGGCCCCGACGACTCCGACATCGCCGCGGGCAGCAAGGCCGGCGACGGTTCGCTGCTCCGCCCGTTCATCGTCTTCTTCGGCGAGAGCGTGCCGATGATAGAACCTGCAGCCTTGGAGGCCGGGAAAGCCGATGTCTTCGTCATCATCGGAACCTCGCTCAATGTGTATCCCGCCGCCGGACTGGTGAGATATGTACGGCCCGGCTGCCCCATATTCCTCATCGACCCCGACGATGTGGGCAGCGGAGGCTATCGCGACATCACGCACATTAAGAGAGGGGCCAGCGAAGGCATGAGAGAGCTTTGCGGCATTCTCAAGGAGATGAAGTAGCTTCCCTGCCGGAGCGACAGGTGTCCAAGAATCCCCATGGGTGCCTTCTCGCAGCGGGCTCCCACCCTTTTTTCTGCCCGCAAGACCCTCTCGCAGGAAGCAGAGATCATCTCCGGAAACATAGCAGGCGACCCCCGCCTTTCACAAAAGCAATAATCGGTCTGACAAAATCGGCGAGATTGAACGACAAAATCGGCGAAATCGTAGTACGAAATCGCCGATTTTGTCAGACTATTTGCCGCTGACGGCCACACCGACAGCCATAAATGGCCTGCTCAAAACCCGCTGACCACCAGAGAAAAGGTTGCTGCCGGCACGACCGTCAGGTGTATTCCTTGGCCTCACGCTCGCCCCGCAGCACGGCAAGGGCATTATGGGCGAGGGCCGAAAGCTCGTCCTCGCCGGGATAGCAATAGGTGGGAGCGAGGAACCCGATGCGCTGCCGCAGTCTGGAAACGACATATTCCTCTCGAGCCATGCCGCCCGTGAGCAGGATGGCATCTATCTTCCCGTATAGCACAGCGGCCTCGGCACAGATACATTTGGCGGTGTGATAGATCATGGCATCCACGATGAGCTCGGCATGCTTGTCGCCTCCGGCGATGCGGCGCTCTATTTCCTTCATGTCGTTAGTGCCCAGATGGGCGATGAGTCCGGCCTGTCCGGAGATGCGCTTCAGAAGTTCCTGCTCCGTGTATTTTCCACTATAGCAGAGGCGCACGAGGTCGGCAGCAGGAAGCGAGCCTGCCCTTTCAGGAGAGAAAGGCCCTTCGCCGTCGAGCGCGTTATTGGCATCCACGGCCCGTCCATGGTCGTGGGCGGCGATGGAGATGCCTCCCCCGAGATGACAGATGATGAGATTCAAGTCTTCGTAGCGGCGGCCTATCTCGTTGGCGAACCTCCGCGCGATGGCCCGCTGGTTCAGGGCGTGCCAGATGCAGATGCGGTTCATGAGCGGAGAGCCCGATATCCGCGCCAGAGGCGACAGTTCGTCAACCACGCCGGGGTCGGCAATGAAGGCCTTGCAGTTGGGGATATTCCGAGCTATGTCGTAGGCTATGATGCAGCCGAGGTCGCAGACATGCTTGTGCACGGCGTGCCGGGTGTCGTCAAGCATTTTGTCGTTGATGGTGTAGACGCCGCCGGCAACGGGCTTGGCAAGTCCTCCCCTGCCGATAACGGCATCGAAAGTGAAAGGAATCTCCAAGCGCTTGAGCTCATTGATGACGAGGTCTCGACGGAACTCATACTGATCGGTGGCTTCCTTGAAGTGGCTCAGTTCCTCGACGGAGTGGCGTATCGTGCGGAGCATCACCGGCTTCACATCCTCATAGACGGCAATTTTGGTGGAAGTGGAACCTGGATTTATAACGAGTATATACATGGTCTTGTGAGATAAAGGTTAAATTTTCGGAGCGTCAGCCCTCATGGCTGCCAGCGCAATACTATAGAATTTGGCATCCGGACAGTCGGCCCGCGAGGGCATGACCACCGGCACCAGGGTTCCCTGAAGCATACAGGCCACCGAAGAACGGGCAAAGAGCGTGATGGCTTTATGGAACAAATTTGCTGCCTCGATGTCGGGGAATACGAGGCCATCGGCCTCTCCCCCGATGGGCGAGGAGAGTTCCTTGACGGCCAGGCTCTCGTGCGAACAGGAGGTTTTCAGGTCAAGGGGCCCGTCGACGAGACATTCCCCGAACTCGCCCTGTTCGGCTTCCCGGATGATATCGGCATATCCCGCCGTGAAGGGAAAGTGCCTGCCGTCTACTTTCTCACTGCAGTGGATGAGCGAGATTCTCGGTCTCCCGATGCCGAAAGCCCGGCAAAGCGCGGCCAGATACCGCACCTGTTCAACCCGTTGCTCCTGAGTGGGATAAGGAATGACGGCAGCGTCGGTATAGAAGAGCAGCTTGGGGTAGTCGGGAATGCTGGCGCACCCGACATGGGTGAGCACACGCCCCGGCTCCAAGAGCCCCTCTTCCTTATCCAAAATGGCACGGAGCAGAATATCCGAGTTGATGAGTCCCTTCATCAGAATGTCCGCTCCGCCCTCGCGAATAAGGCCAATGGCCTTGCGGGCAGCCTCCAGCGGATCGGCCTCCTCAAAAAACACGGGGTCTACGAAACCAACTTCCGCGGCTTTCTCCACCGCTTTCCGAGTGGACTTATCCCGTGGACAGACTACGGCAATACGCTTCCTTACCCCTCGTGCGGAGAGGTTTCCTATAAGTTGCTCAAAGTTTTTAATGTCTTTCATTTTGCCAAATCGCTGGTAAGAACTAACTTTTGTGTCCGGCTCCCTTTATGAGCCGTGTAGTATTTGGTGCAAATATAAGAAAAAAAACAATATCTCTTGGTTTTCTTCGGAAAAAAAAATACCTTTGCACAAAAATCAAATCAACCTGCACATGAAGAAAACTCTCACCATTCTCTTTAGCTTCTTGCTGGCATCCTGGGGCACTCAAGCCAAGGACTTCAACCTTTCCTCGCCCGACGGAAGACTCAAGGCTACCGTAAAAGTAGCACAAACCATGAGCTACACACTCACCTACGACGGGCAAGTCATCCTGCAACCCTCGCAGGTTTCGCTCAAGATAGCAGACAGGGCAACATGGGGCGTGAACTCTAAATTCAAGAGGGGCAAGGTCTCGCAGCACAAAGGCGCCATCCGACCGCTCTTCTATAAGAAGAATGTCATCAGCGACAACTATCGTCAACTGTCGCTGGAGTTCGGGGAATTCAACCTCGTCTTCCGCGCTTACGACGAGGGACTGGCCTACCGGTTCGTGTCGACGAGACAAAAGGAATTCAATGTGGAGGACGAACTTGCCGAGTTCAATTTCGCCAAAGACTTTGGAACATGGACTCCCTATGTGCGCGACAACAAGTCGCTAAAGGACATGTTGCATAACTCTTTTGAGAATTGCTACGATGAAATCAGCATTTCGCAGTTCGACAAAAAGCGGTTAGCATTCCTCCCGCTCATCGTGAAAGCCGACAACGGGGTAAGGCTTATCATCGCCGAATCGGATGTGGAAGACTATCCCTGCATGTTCCTGAAGAGCGGCAACCAGCCAACAGGTTTCAAATCGTTATTTGCTCCCTACCCAAAAGAGGTGAGGCAGGGCGGCCATAATCAGCTCGAGCAGTTCGTAACAAAAGCCGAGAACTACATTGCGAAATCAAAGGGCATGCGCACTTTTCCATGGCGAATCATCGGCGTTTCGGACAATGACGGGGATATCCTGAACAACGACATGGTCTATCGACTGGCATCGCCCTCCCGACTCACCGATACCTCTTGGATCAAGCCTGGCAAAGTGGCCTGGGAATGGTGGAACCACTGGGGGCTCTACAAAGTGGACTTCAAGGCCGGCATCAACACCCGGACCTATAAGTATTACATAGACTTCGCCGCGCGACAGGGAATAGAATATGTCATCCTCGACGAGGGATGGGCCGTCAACAAAAAAGCCGATCTTTTCCAGATTCTCCCGGAAATAGACCTTCCGGAAATCGTCCGTTACGCCAACGGCAAAGGAGTGGGCATCATTCTGTGGGCCGGCTACAAGGCTTTCGACCGAGATATGGAAAAGGCTTGCAAGTATTTCTCGGAGATGGGAGTGAAGGGTTTCAAGATAGACTTTATGAATCGCAACGACGCGGAGTGCGTGGACTTCCACTACAGGGCGGCTCAGCTGGCGGCTAAATACCACCTCCTCTGCGATTTCCATGGCACTTTCGCCCCCACGGGACTCAACCGCACCTACCCGAATGTCATCAACTTTGAGGGCGTGAACGGTCAGGAGCAGAACAAATGGGCCACGATAAAGGAATATAACCAGGTTCAGTATGATGTAACCGTGCCTTTTGCTCGCATGTTCGCGGGGCAAATGGACTATACGCAGGGAGCCATGATCAACGCGACCAGGCAGACCTATGCCCCCAATAACTATCGTCCGATGAGCCAGGGAACCCGTTGCCACCAGCTTGCAGAATATGTGGTGTTCTTCTCGCCGCTGAATATGCTTTGCGACAGCCCTACCCACTACGAGGAGAATCCTGAGTGCACGGAGTTCATCGCGCGGATACCGGTGATATGGGACGAGACCATTCCACTGAAGAGCGAGATCGGGGAGTATGTCGCAGTGGCACGAAGAAGCGGCCAGAAATGGTATGTCGGAGCCATCACCAACTGGACACCGCGCGACTTGACGCTCGATCTCGGTCCGCTGAAAGTAGCCGGAAAGACAGCCACCGTTTATGAGGACGGTCCCAATGCCTACATTTTCGCCGAAGACTGGGCGAAGAGAGAAGTCCTGATTCCAGCCGACGGGAAGCTTCAGGTGCACCTTGCTCCAGGCGGTGGAGTGGCTATAAAGATTTAGAAAAACATCTATGAAACAGTCCCCTGTTATCGTTGATGAAAATAGGGGCTTGTTTTCGGCAACATAAAAAAACAGGACTCTCAAAAGTCCTTGCTGCTGTTAAAAAAACAAAATGAATAGGGGATTTCGTTTTTTTGAAGTTATAGTAACAAATAAGGGTAAAGTCCCGCAGGATATAAACAATAGGAAAAGAAGGAAACAGTATACAATGACAAATATAGAATCCGGCAAGGAATTCGTTTATCAGATCTACGAATCATGCCTACGCCATAAGGAAAGCCAAGCTTTTTGCGTAGATGACACTTTTTATACCTATGAACAACTGGCAGCCCGAGTAGCTGCTATCCGTAGCGTTATCTGCAAGGAACCAGAAAAAAACATAGGCCTTGTAGCCAATGACGACATCGACACCTACGCTTCCATTCTCGCCTTGTGGATGGAAGGGAAGTGCTATGTGCCGCTCCACCCCCTTCAACCCCTGGCAAGATGCGTCGATATTATTGAGCAAGTAGGCATTACCGTCATTCTCGACTCAAGCAAAAACACCCGCTACGATCATCAGAAAGTGATTCATACGGCCTCTTTGCCAGAAACGGGAGCTCTCGCCCCACCCACGGGAAACCTTGACAAAGAGGCCTTGGCCTACATCCTCTTCACTTCGGGAAGCACGGGAAGACCCAAGGGGGTCCCCATCTCTTTCGGAAACTTGAAAGCTTTCATACATTCTTTTCATACCCTCGGCTTCCAGTTAGGCGAAGACGACCGATGCCTCCAGATGTTCGACCTCACTTTCGACCTCTCTGTGGGCAGTTATCTCCTGCCCCTCCTTCACGGAAGCTGTCTGTATACGGTGAAACCAGGAAAAGTGAAATGGCAGGAGGCATTTCGCCTGCTGGATGAGTATCAGCTCACTTCCGTACTCATGGTACCCTCCGTCATCCATTATCTCGTCCCCTATCTTGACGAACTCGAAGCCTCCCAGCTACGCTATTCGCTCTTCTGCGGCGAGGCTCTTGACGCCAAGGAGACCGCCCTGTGGCAGCAAGCCGTGCCCAATGCAGAGGTCTGGAATGTTTACGGGCCTACCGAAGACACCATCTACTGCACAGCCTATCGCGTACCTCAGACGGGAATAAAGGAATGTAATGGCATCGTTAGTATCGGAAAACCGATGCAGGAAGTACATACGCTCATCGTTACTCCTGGCTTGAAAGAGACCCCCAAAGGCGAGAAAGGAGAACTTTGCCTTGCAGGGCGACAGCTTACGCCCGGCTATTGGAACAACGACGCCAAGAACGAAGAGGCCTTCTTCCGATACAACGGGGAACAATGGTATCTCACGGGAGACATCTGCGCCCAGGACGAAGACGGCGACCTCCTCTATTATGGACGCAAGGACTCACAGGTGAAGATACAAGGCTACCGCATAGAACTCTGTGAGATAGAATATGTGGCGCGCCGTTTCTATAAAGACAAGGTGGCCGTGGTAGCCGTTCCCGTCAAGGATGCATACGACAATACGGTGATAGCCCTTGCCGTAGAAACGGAAGACGACACCAGCAACGACCAGCTCATTAACATGCTCAAGCAGTATCTGCCCTCCTACATGGTACCCTCCTCCGTGATGTGCATGCCGCAATTCCCCCAGAACGCAAACAACAAAATAGACAGGAAAACCATCAAACAACTCATAGAACAATAACGAGAAATGGAAAAAGAAGAGATTTTGAAAAAACTCAACGGCATCTTCCAAACCGTACTTAGCCATCAGGATCTGAAACTTGAGTATACAACCTCGGCCGACGATGTAGACGGTTGGGACTCCCTGGCCCACATGACGATTATCAGCGAGATAGAAAAACGATACGACATTCACTTCAAACTTCGGGACATCATCAAGCTGCACAGCATCGGCGACTTATGCGACATCATCCTGAAAAAGGTCGAAAGCAAGTAAGTCCGCAACATCATGGAATTCATCTCAATCCCGTTTGTGGCATGCATGGTGCTCACTTTCGTGTTTTATTATGCCCGCACATCCCGTCGCTGGCAACACATCGTGTTGCTCGCGGCCAGTTGTGTCTTTATAGGGTATTATCACCCTGTCTATTTCCTCACGGCGGCAGCGATAACGATATTTACCTTCATTGCCGGCCAATGGATTCACCGCTGGATTAATACCTCCCGGGCCACGCTGCTCCTATGGGCAAGCATCGCGGCCCTCGTAGGCTTCTGGCTCGCGGCAAGATACTGGTTCAGCCTCTTTCCGCTCGGCATTTCCTTCTACACCTTTCAGGCTTTAGCTTACCTCATAGAGGTTTATTGGGAAGAAGATCCTGAAGAGGATTTCTGGGATTTCTCGCTCTACATGATGCTGTTCGTGAAATTCCTCTCTGGTCCTATCGAACGCTCCTTCGATCTGTTGCCACAACTGAAGTCGGCAAAGGAATTCGACTATCGGGCCGTAACCCGCGGACTGAAGCTCGTGGCATGGGGGATATTCCTCAAGCTCGTCATCGCCGACCGCATCTCGCCATCGCTCGATCTCGTACTCGACCATGTGCGCAGTTCCTCCGGCATGCAGCTCCTGGTGGCCATGCTGCTATATCCCTTACAGCTATATGCCGATTTCGCAGGCTATACCTGTATGGCACTGGGATTAGGCCGGATGTTGGGATTCAACCTGAAGCCCAACTTCGACCGCCCGTTTACCGCCCTGTCTACCGGCGAATTGTGGCGGCGGTGGCACATGACGCTCTCTTTTTGGATGCGCGATTATGTATTTACCCCGCTCAACGCTTCCCTCCGCCATTGGGGAAAGGCAGGAGTCTGCCTCGCCCTGCTGGCCACTTTCGTTACCATCGGCGTATGGCACGGAGCAGGATGGACATTCGCCCTCTATGGATTGTTCCAAGGCGTAGCGGTTATCTATGAAACCTTATTCTCCCGCCAGCGGGAATGGGTTCGGCAAAAAATAAGCTCCAAGGTATGGACGGGGCTCATGATGGCACGCACCTACCTGCTCTTCGCCCTCTCACTACTGTTTTTCCGTGTGAAGGAAGTGGGCGATGTGTTTTATACCTACGCTCATTTGTTCGACGGCCTGCAGTCTTCGGTCAAGGAATTGCGGCTGGGAATGAGCGACCGCGACTGGATTTCCTTCGGCGCAGCCGTGCTGCTCATGTTCCTCTTTGAGTTTTTCCATGCCCGTGGCGACCTTTTCGCGCGCAGCGAGAAATTGCCTCCTGCGCTTCGATGGACTACCTATATAGGCATGATAATGATTATCTTCCTTTTCGGAGCTTTCGGAGTAGAGAACTTTATCTACATTCAATTCTAAACGCAAGCCGATGAAACTCATACCTCTTCATAGATTTTATCTGAAAAGCCTGTTGCTGGCATCTCCATTCCTGCTGATTCTGGGCATCTATGTGGTCGACGACCCTTTCATGGTTTTACGCAAATATACCGACTACGACCACAGTCGTGTGTGCCTGAGCGAAGGTGCTACGGCATGGACCAAATACAAGATGCTGCGCTCCGAGCGGCATTACGACTCTTTCATTATGGGCAACTCATGCACCCGAAGTTTCCTTTGCTCCGACTGGAAACAATATATTCAGGGCAGTCCCTTCCGCTTCTTCTCCAATGCGGAGGGCCTCGGAGACATCTGCGTGAAGCTGGAAGCCCTCGGGAAGCAGCCGGCCCAGCCGGTGGCCAACCTTCTCATCGTAGCCGACCTCAGCACCCTGGAAAACTATACGCCGCGCGGAGGCCTCATGCACATCATGCCCCCCGATGTTACGGGCAAGAGCTGGATAAACTATCAATCAGCGTTCCTGCAGGGATTCCTCACTCCGAAATTTCTCATTCCCTATCTGAAATATCAGCTTACGGGCACTTTCGAAAAGTCGATGCAAGGTGTCATAGCGGAAGGGCCTGCCTCGCACGAACTCTACACCAATGACTATGTACCCTTCCTGGAAGACAGCATCCGCCACGAAGGCGAACGCTTCTGGCAGAGCAGGATAGAGCTGCGGAAGCTGGCGACCATCAGCCCCAGCACGGCTCCCCGCGTAATTCACCGCCCACACATGGAAAAACTGAAGGAGGTGGCCGACTTCTGCCGGCGCCGCCACACTCACCTGAAGTTCGTACTCATACCGAACATTGAGCGACAACGGATCAATCCGCACGATATCAAGCGGCTGAAGCAGGTGCTGGGAGCGCGGAATGTCTACGACTTTAGTGCCGACAGCACCCTATCCGACTACCATAACTTCTACGACTGGGCGCACTTCAGGGTAAAGGTAGGCCGATATATCATGAAAGAAATCTACAAGCCATAAAGTCTTTTGTCGTCTCCGGCAAAGTAAAACCGTCTGTTTTCTCCTTCCATCTCGGCGATTTCGTTTAACAAAATCACCGAGATGGATAAACGAACGAGTACCTCCCACAAAAATCAAAAACACAAAAAAATACCAGAAAAGCTTTGAACATTCGAAAAAATTCCTATATTTGCAGAAGATAGGTAGGGCCCAGTCATGCAAGAACCCTCTCTCCTGAGACTCTGCACTGCCGTCTACACGATGAGACAACTCTATTTTTAACTAAACGAATGACGCCTATGGGAAGCTTTTTTGAGAACATATTGGACAGCGACATCACAGGTCCTGTCCGTGAACGAGCCAAGACGAAGCTCAAAGATGGGAAAATTGGACAAACCCTTAGCAAGTTCGGCATCGATATCAAAAGTGCTGATCTTGGCCAGATGGCTAAGAGTGTGATTAGCGTAATCGGGCTTGCGGGTAAGTCGGTGAAAGGTAAAGACGACGAAGTCGAGGAAGAAGAGAGTGTCGAAGAGACTGCTGCAGAAGGAGGAATAACAGAAACCGAGGAGGAATGAGCTATGGAGAAAATCATACAAGTAGTAAAGCTGATGGCCAAGACGGGCTTGTTCTTTGCCAGCGTCGACGGCATCTACCAGGAACGGGAACAGCAATACATCAACGACTATGTATCGGGGATTGAGCAAATCGGCGACATCACGCCGGAACTGAAGGGAGAAATCTACGAGACGCTGGACCGGAAATTCACGCTTAACGAGATTATCTCCGATACCCGCAACCTGCTCGACGGATTCCATGAAGTGGAGCGCTTATCGATTCTCAAAGGCATTAGGAGCTTCATTACCAAAGTGATGAATGCCGACGGACATACACATCCGTTGGAACATGAGAACTACAAGCTCTGGAAACTGGCCTTTGGCCTGCAATAGAGCCTCACTTCCCTGCCCCGAGATCTCGCCCCGAGGCAGGGAGAAACACCCCTACCATGAAATATTCACTTTATTAATACCTTTATAATTTCAAAAACACTTATGATTAACAGATTTATTTTGAACGAAGTTTCTTACTTCGGACCGGGTGCTCGCAAGGAGCTGCCGGGAGTAGTGGCACGGCTTGGATACAAGAAGGCACTGGTCGTTACCGATAAGGGACTGATGAAATTCGGCGTGGCCAAGCAGGTAACCGATGTGCTCGACGAGGCCCATATCCCCTACGAAATCTACGACGAGGTGAAGCCGAACCCGACCGTTACCAATGTGAAGGACGGCGTGAAAGCCCTGAAGAACGCTCAGGCCGACTTCATCGTGGCCCTCGGAGGCGGCAGCTCTATGGATACTGCCAAGGGCATCGGCATCGTGAGCAACAACCCGGAGTTCGCGGATGTAGTAAGCCTGGAGGGCGTGGCCAACACCAAGAAGAAGACCGTGCCCATCATTGCGTTGCCCACCACTGCGGGAACCGCCGCCGAGACCACGATAAACTATGTGATCATCGACGAGAGCAAGCAGAAGAAGATGGTGTGCGTAGACCCTAATGACATTCCCGCCGTGGCCATCGTGGACGCAGAGCTGATGTATTCGCTGCCCAAGAACCTTACCGCCGCCACGGGTATGGACGCCATGACACACGCCATCGAGGGACTCATCACCAAGGCGGCGTGGGAATTGAGCGACATGTTTGAAATCAAAGCCATCGAGATGATACACCGATACCTGCCCATCGCGGTAGACGAGCCCACCAATCCTATCGGCCGCGACGGCATGGCCGTGGCCCAGTATGTGGCGGGAATGGCCTTCTCGAATGTCGGCCTTGGCGTCGACCACGGCATGGCACATCCGATGAGCGCGCTCCACGACATTCCTCACGGTGTGGCCTGCGCCATCCTGTTGCCCACCGTCATGCGGTTCAATGCCCCCGCGGCGCTCGACAAATATGTGGAAATAGCCAAGGCCGTGGGTGTCTACAAGGAAGGAATGAGCAAAGAGGAAGCTGCCGAGGCAGCCTGCAATGAAATAGAGGCTCTCAGCCGCAGGGTAGGAATCCCGCAGCACCTGTCAGACCTGGGCATCTACGAGAAAGATATCGACGCACTTGCCGAACAAGCCATTGCCGATGTATGCACGCCCGGTAACCCGCGCGAAGTAACCCGCGACGACATCGTGCAGCTGTATCGCCAAATCCTCTAAACAACCCGGAGGATACCAATTCGTTTTCAGGCTTAACAAACGAGGTATCTTCCGGGGCAATTACCAGCCGTTTGTAATGACATTACTACTTGTGAGTAACAGCATTACAAACGGCTGGTAACATTATTAGCACTTGCTGGTAATTCCGTGGTAACTTATTCCATTCTCATCTCCCGGTTACCGGTGGTCTCAAGGAATCCCGCAAAATTGTGATAAGGTTTCTTCGTTTCCTTCACCGCAGAGACAAAAGGAATATGGCGAACGACGGCTGCGCGACCTGTCGGAAACTTTGCCAAAGGCCAAGGTAGATAAGCCGGAAAAGATGGACCAAACACTCATGATCGAACAAACCGGAATACCATAGAAAGCAATAGGAGACTGGAGCCTTCAGACCAAACACCCATCTCGCGGAATGGTATTCGTTGCCGGATAAGGCAAAGACTTTATTTGCCATGTCCAAATAAAACTGAACTTTATTAAAAACAAAAGAAAAAATGCTATCTTTAATTGACCAACTCTTTTTCTTTTGCAAATTAAACCGTATCTTTGTAGCCATTAAAAAGATACGCATATGGCAAATAAGATGAAAGAATTCCTACCTGAAATAGAGATGGAAAAAATGCAGCGGCTCTACGAAATAGAAGAAAAATACGAGATGGGGCAAATCTCCCTCGAGAAAGCCCATCGCTTCATGGCAGAGCATGTAGGGCCCATACGCCCATACCATATAGCATATATGGAGCAAAACCTCAAGAGTGGAGACGACGATGAATGTATTCGCGTGAACATGCGAAAGGTTTTGGAACTACTCGACGGATTCATGGACAACTCTCGTCCGGAACTCCCAGCAGAGCATCCGATTGCTCACTATTATAAAGAAAACGATGAACTGCGCAAACTTCTGCTTGCCATAGAGGACCTGATTCAATATCCCGTCATCAAGACTCAGTGGCAGGAACTATATGACAAGCTGAGACAGTATCCCGTGCACTATGCCCGTAAGCAGAACCAACTCTATCCGCTTCTGGAGCAGAAAGGCTTCGACCGCCCAACGACAACGATGTGGAACTTCGACGACATCATCCGCGATAACATCCGCGACGGACAAAGACTTCTGGAGGAGGGCAAGGACGAGGAGTTTATCGCCAAGCAGCAGGAGCTCATAGAGAATGCCCGGGACTTGATGGAAAAGGAGGAAACCATTCTTTATCCCACTGCCCTTGCGCTCATTTCGAAAGAGGAATTCGAGGAAATGAAATCCGGCGACCAGGAGATTGGCTTTGCTTTCTTTACTGTAGAGCCAGAGAAAACACGGCAAACGGCGGCTGCGCAACCTGCCGGCGACTTTGTCCAAGACCTGCAGAACCTGCTCAGCAAATATGGATATAGTGCCGGACCACGGCAGGAACTGGATGTTACGACCGGAAAACTTACTCTCGAGCAGATCAATCTCATCTATCAGCACCTGCCCATAGACATCTCCTTTGTGGATGAGAACGAACTCGTGAAGTTCTATTCAGACACTGACCATCGCATATTTCCACGATCCAAGAATGTGATAGGACGCGAGGTGATGAACTGTCATCCGCGTCGCAGCGTGCACATCGTAAGGGAAATCGTAGACAGATTTAAGAATGGGGATGAGAGCAAGGCAGAGTTTTGGATTAACAAGCCGGATCTGTTCATCTATATCGTTTACTTCGCGGTGAGAGACAAAGAGGGAAAGTTCCGCGGGGTGCTTGAGGTAATGCAGGACTGCACTCACATCCGCGCCCTTGAAGGATCGCAAACCTTGCTCACATGGGCAGGGGAAAAGCCCGAAGAGGAGGAGCATAAGCCCAAAGAACAGGCAGAGACAAATGCAGAGTCAGCCACAGGCACTGAACTGGAAATCAATGCCGATACCAAGCTGAAAGATCTCTTTGCGCTCTATCCGGACTTGAAGAAAAAGCTCGCGGCATGCTATCCCCCCTTCAAGATGCTCAATACGCCACTGGCAAAAATCATGTTGCAGAAAGCTACCGTAAAGATGGCAGGCGAACGCTCGGGATTAGGAACGGATGAACTGATAAAACTTATCAAGGAAATCATAGGCTGAATTGATCGCGAGATAAAGTCATCAAGAAGAAAGGGTCTGCCGGGCTAAATGCTCCGCAGACCCTTTCCATAAGGAAAAATCCTACCAATGGGATCCGGATAGACCCGTCTTATATTGGAAATCATCAAGCGAACCAGAAAGGCATGCCTACCTTCTTATTAGGAGCAAGAACCTGTTTTTCTCTTCCCAAATCACAATTTTTAGGTATTTCGCCATTCATGAGTATTCCGTATCTTTGTAATTCATTACATTATTAAATAACAAATTATCGCTTATGAGAACAGTTTTTATTCTTTTATCCTTATTCATGGCCCTGATGGGGGGCACTATCACCGTTTCCGCACAGGGCGGCCAGTATCAGGAAAAGGCCAGGACCATTACGGTTACCGAGGCCGGCACGCTGGAGTCTTATTTCTCCGATCCCAGCGACAAGGATGTCAACCGACTCACGGTGGAAGGTCCCCTGAACGATAAAGATCTCCGCTTTTTGGGGACACTGGGGCGTTATCCCTACCAGTTGCACTATCTTGACTTGTCGAAGTCAAGCTTCAAGAGCGTTCCCAAGAGCTGCTTCCACAGCGGAACCGCATTATTCGAGGTGAATCTTCCCGATGAAGTTACAGAAATCGGCGACTCCGCCTTCTACTGGTGCAATGCCATCGGCAACCTGCCCGTAACCAAGAATACGGTGAAAATCGGGAAATATGCCTATTGCAAGGCCGGACAGATAGACGAACTGGTAATTCCAAAGTCAGTAACGGAAATCGGCGAGGGGGCATTTTGCACCTGGTATGGTAAGAATCATGTAGGAATGCGTAAGTTCTCTGTAGAGGAAGGCAATCCCGTGTTCAGCTTTGACGACGGCCTGCTGATAAACAAGAACACCCAAACCGTGCTTGCCTGCAACCCCGATATAGACTATCAGGACACCGACGACAAGGTGCTGACCATTCCAGAAGGCATTCAGCGGCTGGGCGACTGTGCTCTGCAAAGTGCCTATTTTGTGAAGAAGCTGGAACTTCCGGCATCGCTGAAAGAGCTGGGATACGAGGTCTTTGACGGCATGTTCCAAAATGAAGAAATCACGGTAGCTGCCGATAATCCCGCCTTTGAAACCATAGACGGGGTACTATACAATAAGGAAAGGACCATCGTCTATCGTGCTCCCACCACGAAGGTGAATCCTAAGCCTTACAAGATAGAGCCTACCGTAACCGAGATAGCTGCGGCAGCTTTCGCGCAAAGCAAGCTGAAGGCCGTAGAACTACCCGAAGGACTGGAAGTTATCGGCGACCATGCCTTTGACAATAGCTCTCTCGAAAAGGCTTCCATTCCCAAGAGTGTCAGGAAAATCGGCATCAGGGCCTTCATGGCCACCGGTTTCGAGGAAAGCCTCACCGTGCCCGAGGGAGTAACGGAACTGCCCGAAGGCGCCTTTGCATACATCTATTTCCTGAAAGAGCTGACGCTGCCCTCCACCCTACAGAAGCTGGGAGACGATGTCTTCTGCATGGACGGACAGCTTGCAGAAGATGGATCCTTTAAGCTTAACTGCTATGCGCTGGCTCCTCCTGCCATAACAAAAGCCACCTTCAATAACCTCGACGGCTTCTCGGATGTTACGATTCATGTGGTGAAAGGTTGCAGGAAGGATTACAAGAAAGCCACGGGGTGGAAAGACTTTACCATCGTGGAAGATCTTGAGAATGTGGTAACGGCTATCGTCAACCCGACTCAGGCTGTGCATGAAGTGGCTCGCTATACCATAGATGGCGCCCGTATCAGTACCCCCGTACAAGGAATCAATATCGTGAAATATTCTGACGGAACGACAAGAAAGGTCATCGTGAGATAAAAACAGACATGAGAAAGACCATTCTGCTTATGCTTTTCCAGGTAATGGCAGTGCTTGGGCTCAACGCCCAGGCCTCCTTTACCTGTACCGTCATAGACTGGGAGACCCTCGAACCCATACAGGGAGCCTTGGTACGGCTGCCCGAAAGTCGTAAGGTTGTAGCCATCAGTGATGTGAACGGGCGATTCTATCTGAAAGAAACGCAGGCAAAAGTCCTCAAGATAACTTACCTCGGATATGATTCGCTCATCTTCCGCCCACGAGACGGAGCCGTCTACAAGATGAAGCCTGCTACCAAAACTATCGGGGAAGTGGTGGTAACGGCTGAAGAAACCAACGGGCTTACCAGCACCTCACGTATCGGGAGGAAAGCCATGGAACACCTGCAACCGTCAAGCTTTGCCGACTTGCTGGAGCTTCTGCCCGGCGGAAGAGCCAAGGATCCGGCCCTTACCACACCCAATAAGATAAGGTTGCGTGAGGCGAATCCCAACAGCTCGCCGCAGTATGACACCTCTTCGCTGGGCACTCACTTCCTGATCGACGGCGCCCCCATAAGCACGAATGCCAACATGCAGTATCTGGGAGGAGCACTCGACTCAAAGACCACAGCCCGGAAATTCATGAATGCGGGCGTCGATTTGCGGACGATTTCCACGGACGACATAGACCATGTGGAAATCGTGAGAGGCATCCCGTCGGTGGAATACGGAGACCTTACGAGCGGATTGGTGAAAATCAGTCGGAAGCAGGGCGGACACGACTGGTCGGCGCGGTTAAAGGCCGACATGAGCAGCAAGCTTTTCTACATCGGAAAAGGCATGGAATGGGAGAGGCAGAGCCTGAATCTAAGCCTCGACTACCTCGACGCCAAGGATGATCCGCGCAACCGATTGGAAAACTATAAGCGGATTACCGCATCCGCAAGATACAACTGCCGGTGGGCCTCTCCCTCCTATGCGGCCTCGCTTTCCTTGCAGGGAGACTACGGAGGCTCGTTCGACAACGACAAGGAAGACCCTGATGTGAACTTCCACACCGAAGACAAATACAGCTCGACATTCAACCGCTATGCCCTTGCAGCTACATTCCACCTCGAAAGCAAGAAGAAAACGCTGTTTCGCTCCTTGTATGCCATGGCATCCGGAAGCTACGAACATGATGTGCTCAGCCGGACTCGGGTGATACAACTGCAGCGAGACTCTCCACAGCCCCTTATCCAGGAAGAGGGCGAGAGCGATGCCATATTCCTGCCGTTCAGGTATATGGGGTGGCAGAAGGCCGATGGCAAGCCTTTAAACATTTTCCTGAAAGCCTTCGCCACTTTCTCCGCACCGTCCAATATTCTATATAACAGCCTGAAAATAGGCACGGACTGGAGCTTTGACAAGAACTACGGACAGGGGCAAGTATATGATGTTACGCGGCCGTTAAATCCCGGCAGCACGGTGCGACCCCGCAAATTGTCGGATATTCCGGCAACCGATCAACTCGCTTTCTATGCCGAGGAAAACCTGAAAATACCACTCGGGGGCAGTAAGATAGAACTCCTCCTCGGTATCAGAGGCACGCAACTACTTCGTCTTAAGAACCAAGGAGCCATGAGCCATCACACTTATTGGGATCCAAGGGGCAACATCGGCTGGCGCCTCCCAGCCTTCATGGTATCTGGAAAGGAGTCGTTCGTAAAGCTGACGGCCGGCATCGGCTGGCATACCAAGTTCCCCACGGTGGAGCAGACGTACCCGGACCTTATCTACCAAGACCTCGTGCAGATGTATTATTACCACAACAGGCCGGAACTGCGACGCATGAACCTTATGACTTATGTCATCGAGCCTGCCAATCCCAACCTGAAACCGGCCCGTAATCTGAAATGGGAGGTGGGACTGGATGTCAACATCAGGGGTAACAGGCTTAACTTGACCTACTTCAAGGAGAACATGACCACAGGCTTCAGGTCGGAAACAAACTACCATCCTTATATATATAAGAAGTATGATGTATCGGGAATAAAGCCACAAGAACTTACAGGCCCGCCCTCTCTCGATGGCTTACCCTACGAAACACTCACCGAACTGCTGGGCTATTCACGATATGGCAACGGATCGCAGACACGAAAAACGGGCTTGGAATTCACCTTATCCACCGTGCGCATGCAACAATTGTACACACGCCTCACCATTACAGGGGCATGGTTTAGAACCGTCTATCGTAACTCGCAAGCCGAGATGGTGAAGCCGTCGACAATCATTGACAACAAGGCAATACAGCGCGTGGGCATCTACCACGACAACGATGGGAACCAATATGAGACTGCCAACACCAATTTCACCTTCGACACCGATATCCCACGCTTCAAACTGGGCTTCTCCTTGTCGGCTCAGTTCTTGTGGTACAACCTCCGCCAAAGACTTCCTCTGAGTAATGTTCCCTCGGAATACATGAATGAGAAAGGCGAAATACTGCCTTACACGGAGGCAGACAAGAACGATATCCTGCTGAGATGGCTCATCCGCAACTATACGGAGTCGCTCTATGAGAAATACAGAGTGCCCATGAGCATGAACCTGAACCTAAAGGTAACAAAGAAACTGATAAAAGACAGGCTCAACATAGCCCTCTACTGTAACCGTATACTCGACTATACACCTGATTATATGGTAGGAGAAGCCCTCGTCAGACGGCATGTGGATCCTTATTTCGGAATGGAAATCAATGTGAACCTATGAAAAAAAGACTCCCTATAGCATTATTGGCGTTCCTGCTGTTGCTCCTTTCCGGATGCGGGGAAGACCACGAAGAGCTCTTTACAGAGGCAACGATAGAGATGGACCTGGCCGACCTGAATATCCTGGAAATTCAAGGAACGGCCAAACTGAGGAATATAAACACCCTGCAAGAATATACCTCAGCACAGGATCAGGGTGGCATCTATCACTTCCAATTGCTACGAGGAGCCTACCAAATCACCATAGAAGGCAGAATAAAATACATGGATGAGGACGAGGAGACATCTATTAAAAACTTCATCTGCTATACCGACTATGCCGACTTCAGCCATAAAAGCGGCAACCATGTAAAACTAAAAATAACACTGAGATGAAGAAAGGCATATACCTATTGCTCCTCACGGGGTCCACACTGACGGCAAGCGCAACGCAACCTGACACGCTCTCGTTTCTCAGACTGGGCCTTACCAATGAACTCCGACAGGCAGAATGGCAGAATCCCGCTCTCTATGGAGAAGCCTACATGCAGTCGTTCACGGAACTGAAAGCACAAATGACCTACCAGAAAATGAACCGCGCCTTTCTCCAGCAGCAGGGTAATGGCATTTTTCATCCACAAGTGGAGGTTACCACCTTTGTCAACACGGGAAAGGCATGGAGCACATGGGGCGGCGCGAGTTATCTCAATGGTCTGAACAGGAATATCCTCTGGAACAGCATATCCGACTATCAGCGACTACGCCCCTATGTCTTGGCGGATACCTTGGGCGGCGATACGCGCACCGAGAGATACTCTTTCTATGGCGGATATGCCCAAAGAGCAGGCAGATGGAAACTCGGAGCCGGCATTCATTATCGTGCCTCGCAAGAATACAGAGACATAGACCCCCGTATGCGAAGCATCGTTTCCGATCTCAACGCCAAGCTTGGCGCAAGCTACAGAATCGGAAACTATCAGCTGGGAGCCGCCACCCTGCTCAATATCTACAAGCAGAGCTGTTCCGTGGATTTCTATAAAGAAGCCGGCGTCGTGCCCGAATATCTCATGACAGGCCTTGCCAGCTGCTATCAAAGGTTCTCCGGCGATAACCGTAACCTAAACTACAAAGGGCACGCCCACCAAATTTTGTTGAACCTGATACCAATAAGCGAAACAGGATGGTTTACCAACCTGGACCTGAAACGCGAAAAATATAGGCAGACTATCGTAAGCCTGAACCACTTACCCCTGACCACCCAAACCATAGAAAGTGGTAAACTGGAGGCCGGATGGCGGCAAACCAGCGCACAATTTACAGCTTTCAGGATGGTTTTCAACGGCTACCGCCGTATAGGCAAGGAACATGTTGCCGGCGGGGCAGAAAATGCCGGCTATCCCGTTATCCACACGCTTGCCATGTATAAGGAGCATTATGCCAATATCTTTTTACAAGCTCTGTATGGGAAAAAGGGCTTGAGCTATTGGCAAATGTCGGGACAAGGCGGTATGGAATGCCTGAAAATGAATTATGCCTACCCCGGGCGCAACCTCCGTACACGCCATGCATATGGAAAGCTCAGCGGTATTCTCGGTACCAGAGTCGGCAAGCGATGGAGCCTGACGACACGGATGGATGTCTTATACAAAAAAGGCATAACCTCTTCTATCGACCTTCCCTATGCCAACATGCCTGAAGAATTCAGAGAAATGGCTAGAGAAAACTATGCTTTTCTCAAGGCTGACCAGACACATCTACAGCTTACGGCTCGAGCAGACTACCTGATTGACAAAGCTCTACGCAGTCTTTTCATACAAGCCGGGGGAGGAAAACTCTTCACTTCTGCCGACCGACACCAAACCCTACTCGACCTCACTCTGGGCACAACCTTCTAAACAACCCGACGGATATGAACACTAAATATCGCCCAAGACCAAACTTGATTCTACTACTCCTCATCTTTCTGCTTGCAGCATGTAACAGTGAAGAGCCTGCGGGAAAAGAGACAGATATCATCTGCAAGGTTACCTTGCAGATGCCTCTTAGCGAAAAGCCCTTGATGCTGGATAAGGCAAGGGTAGTATTCACCAACATCAGAACCCTAAGAAACTATACGGTGGAAGATTTTTCATATGATGCCGGAAAAGCATCCTATATCTTTACCGCCACTCTTCCCGAAGGAGAGTACAACTTGGTGGCAGAGGGAGAAACCACCAATACGATTGCCGGACATACAAGTACTTCTTCTCTGCACGCATCGAGTAGTAATATTATCCTGACGAAAACCCGCCCCGGCAACATCATCCTTACCATGAACCTCTACAACTCGAAGCGGGGGTTTGTAATAGACGAGTTTTTCTTCACTGGATCCATGAGTCCTGAGGGCGAGCAATACATAGACGACCAGTACATCATCATTACCAACAACTCGGCAAAAACCCTTTATGCCGACAGCATTGCCATAGTAGAGTCGACCTTTACCACGGTACAAAAGTTCAATTACGAACCCGATATCATGGACAAGGCTATGACCGTAGACGCCATTTACATGATTCCGGGCGACGGTCATACCCATGCCGTGGCACCCCACAAGTCGCTGCTCATTGCCATAGATGCCAAAAATCATAAAGAGGCATGCAGCAATGCCGTCGATCTCTCGCATGCTGATTTCGAGTTCTTCGACGACAACTCTGGAGCCACATGGAGCGACATCGACAACCTGGAAGTGCCTAACCTCGACAAATGGTACTGCTATACACATACAGTATTCAACTTCCACAATCGTGGATTCAAAACTTATGCCATCGTGAAGATGAATGCTGATAAGAAGACTTTCCTCAAGGACTATTTCTATTTGTGCAATTATCGAAACATGGGAATCGAGATGCAGTGGGCTGCCTATCAGATTCCAAACTCATGGATTATAGATGCAGTGAACCTGAGCATAAAGTCTCTCTTCAGGTGGATTATCGTAGACCCCTCCATAGACATGGGGTGGGCACATTGCGGAACGGTGAATATGGACATTAACCGATACGATAAGGTAATACGCCGAAAGCGAGATGCCAGCGGATGGCTGATAGATACCAATAACTCCACTCACGATTTCGATTGCGACTTGCCGCCATCGGTGAAATAAAGAAATACGACTATCCTTTCCCCTGGCGATTGCTGAAAGATGTACAAACTTTCTGCACACACTTCCTGAACCACGCTCCATAAAACAACATCCTACGGGTATTCACAAAAGAAACCCGTAGGATGAGCATGAATTGTGGTTTCCAGAAAGAGAACTTACCCCTCTTTTACCTCCCAGATGTCGTTGGTCTCAAGAAGTTCGGCAAAGTTATGATAAGGCTTTTTTGCCTTCACTTCCTCTATCTGGACATTGACGGCCTCGTCGTAGGTAGGAGCCTCAACATCACGGATCACTCCGAGAGCCACGGGGAATCCGTGCTCGTTGTCCATCATGGCCAGCTTCAGTTGCAGAGTGTTGTCCTGACAATGGCTGTCGTGCACCAAAATATCGGACAGCGTGATGCCGTTCTCGCCAATCTTAACCACCTTCAGACCGAATCCCTCCTGCATCAGCCCGTACTCATGGTTCTCGCCGAACACCAGGGGCTTCCCATCCTCTACATAGATGGCATTCTTGCTGCGGCCATCCTTGGTGTAGATAGCGTCGTAAGCACCATTGTTGAAGATGACGCAATTCTGCATAATCTCGCACACCGAGGCTCCTTTATGCTCATGGGCTCTCTTCAGAATCCCAATGGTATGCGGGCCGTCGTTGGCCACGGAACGGGCAAAGAACCTACCGCGGGCGCCGAAGCAAAGCTCCGCGGGGCGGAAGGGATCCTCCACCGTGCCGTAAGGACTCGACTTGGAAACGAATCCACGGGGAGAAGTGGGACTGTACTGCCCTTTCGTAAGGCCGTAGATGCGGTTGTTCAGGAGAATTATGTTGAGGTTGATATTCCTGCGCATGGCATGGATGAAGTGATTGCCGCCGATGGCAAGGGCATCGCCGTCGCCGCTTATCTGCCACACCGTGAGGGCAGGGTTAACCACCTTGGTTCCCGTGGCTATGGCCGCCGCACGACCGTGAATGGTCTGCATGGCATAGGTATTCACATAGTAAGGCAGACGACTGGAACATCCGATGCCGCTGATGACCGCCGTCTCGTAAGGCGCGACGCCCAGTTCGGCCATCGCCTTGTGCAGACTTGCCAGGAAAAAATGATCTCCGCATCCCGGGCACCACCGTGGCTGGCCTTTCTTGAAATCTTGTGCTGTATATTCGCTCATTTCCTTTTTCCTTTCTGATTTAAATCTCAATGATGTTTTCTTCAAAGGTTTTGGTGTGGTTAGGCAAGCCATTCGAGAGGATAATCCGTTCAAATCCATTCACCAACTCCCTCACGACGAAGGGCTGTCCCTTTACCTGATTATATTGATAAGGAGCAAAATTGTTGACACGGATGCGCAACAAGGCCGCAAACTGACCAAGATTCTGCTCGGCCACGACCACCTTCTTATACTTCAGAAGCACATCGGCGGTGTTCTTGGGCAGTGGATTTATATACTTGAACTGGGCAAGCGCCACCTTGTGCCCCTTCTTCCGAAGCTCGTTCATGGCAGTATAGAGGTGTCCATAGGTAGACCCGAAACCCACGATGAGTAGTTCCGCGTCGTCGGCATCGCCAAGGACTTCGACATCAGAAACCTTTATCTTCGCTACTTTCTCAAAGCGCAGGTGGTCCATCATGTCGTGATTTTCGGGTTCGGTAGAGATTGCGCCGGTCTCGCCGTCCTTCTCCAGACCACCGAGAATGTGCGTATAGCCCTCCTGACCGGGAACCGCCCAATAGCGGGCAAAGGTCTCCGGATCTCGGCGATACGGCGTATACTTATACTTCTGGTCCTCCGTTACATAATGAGGCTTTATCTCGGGCAACTCTTCCATGTCCGGCAACTTCCATGCCGCAGAACCGTTGGCGATGAAAGCATCGGTAAGCAGCACCACGGGAGTCATGTGCTCGAGGGCTATCCTGGCTGCCTGGAAGGCCGCATCGAAGCAATCGGTGGGACTCATAGCGGCGACCACGGGCATCGGGCTTTCTCCGTTACGCCCGTAGAGCACTTGAAGGAGGTCGGTCTGTTCACTCTTCGTGGGCAGTCCCGTCGATGGGCCACCTCGCTGCACATCGATGATCACGAGTGGAAGCTCGTCCATCACGGCAAGGTTGATAGCCTCCGACTTCAGCGCGATGCCGGGCCCGGAGGTGCTGGTAGCGGCCAGCGCACCGGCAAACGAGGCTCCCACGGCACTCGCGCAAGCCGAGATCTCGTCTTCGCACTGCACCGTCATTACGCCCAGCGATTTGTGCTTGGCCAGCTCATGGAGGATATCCGTGGCCGGAGTGATGGGATAAGAACCCAGATAAAGCTTCAGCCCCGACTTCTCGGCGGCGGCCATCAGCCCGTAGGCCGTGGCCTTGTTGCCGGTGATATCCATATATCGGCCAGGATTCTTGACTTTAGAGTCGATACGATAAGTGGCAGGGACACCGGCGTGCACATTGTGCCCGTAGTCAAAACCGGCATTCACCACCTTGATATTATTCTCCGCTATCTCCGGTTTTTTCGCAAACTTGTCCTTCAGGAAGTTCTCCACGAGCGACAAGTCGCGGTTGAACAGCCAGCAGACCAATCCCAGCGCAAACATGTTGCGGCACTTCAGAATGGCGCGATTATCCATGCCCGATTCTTTCAGACATGCCTTCACCATAGTGGTGATGGGACAGGCTACCACGCGGTCGGAGTCGATTCCCAGCTCACAGAGATAGTCCGTGGTGCAGAACTCCGCCTTCTTCAGGTCGTTAGGACCGAAGCTATCGGTGTCGATGATAACAGTTGCCTGTGGTTTAGCATACTTATACTGGGTCTTCAGGGCCGCCGCGTTCATTGCGACGAGCACATCACACTGGTCGCCCGGCGTATAGACCTTGCCCGACCCGATGTGAACCTGAAAGCCCGAAACACCTGTCAGCGAGCCTTGCGGCGCCCGGATGTCGGCCGGATAGTCCGGAAAAGTCGAGATACCATTACCTACAGTTGCAGACACAGTTGAGAAAATGTTTCCGGCAAGCTGCATTCCATCGCCGGAATCTCCAGAGAACCGGACAACAACTTGGTCCAGTTCCTTGACCTCTAAATCTTCTGCCATTATATTTTTCATTTGTTCAAGTTCGCAATTGCAAAGATGATAATTTTTATTGATACGGCAAAATAAAAAGTGAAAAATAAAAGTTTTTTCCTATCTTCTTTCTCTCTGAAGGAAGGTTTTACGCCCTATTTTCCCTTTTTAGGGAAATAACATGGCTGATTTTCCCCTCTCCGGACATGCACATAAGTCTCCTTGTAACACGGAATTTCTTACACACAGCGATATCCCGGTCCACCCTCCACCAACAGGCTCTTGTCTCAAAAGTGAGGACACATCCTACTCTATTACAAATACTTTTGTCTCGTGAGCCTCCACCTTGCCTTTCCAAAGGGTGGTCTTCCTTGCTATCTGCCGATGTGCCCACACATCACGCACGGAGCGGCGGCCGCCTATACCCAGCGAGGGGAAATCTATCCCGATTACCCGCGGCTTCTCGCCCGTGTTCAGAATGGCCACCGCCCACCGGCCTCCAGAGAGCGGTCGCACAAAGACCTGATAGGTTTCCGTGAGCACCTTGCGTTCCGCGGCCTTGCCGAGGGCATCCTGATTGATGGCTATCATCTCTTTGTTGAGCAGGATACGGCGCGTCTCTTCGTTCTCGCTACGCAAATCGTGGGTCATGGCCAGCGGCGACGCTTCCATGCACCAGAGGCTCATTTGCGACTGATACTCCGTATAGCTGCAACCTTTTCCTCCCAGGTCGCTCGACGGACCGCCCCTGCCCTCCAAGCCCACGACGAGCATGTCCATGTCGTTCCAATGCCCCGGACGGGCGTAGGAATACAAGGGGGCGGTAACATTTACGATGTCAAGAATGCCCATACCGCCCTGATGGACCTTGTCGACCCACATATCCCGGACATCGTAAGTGGTGCGCCAAACCATTCCGCCAGCCTCCGCGGCCCACAACTCGGGATGAAGCTGCCCCCACTCACACACGCCAAGGGCTATCCGGCGACCACTCTTGGCCAGCGCGTCGCCCATGATCTTATAGCGGCGATGCGCCTCCGCACTGTCTGAGGGAGCATTGCAATAGTCATATTTCAGGTAGTCTATCCCCCAGGAGGCAAAGGTCCGTGCGTCTTGCTCCTCAAAGCCGTAGCTCGCCGTGCGGCCGGCACAAGTGAGCTGCGCGGCATCGGAGTAGATGCCCAGCTTCAAGCCTCTGGCATGTACATAGTCGGCAAGTTCCTTGATACCGCCCGGAAACTTCTCCGGATCGGGTATCAAGTTGTTGCGGTTGTCGCGCCCGCCCTGCCAACAGTCGTCTATGAACACATACTCGTAACCTGCGTCACGGTAGCCCCCTGCCACCATGGCATCGGCCATCTCACGCAGCAACTGCTCGTTGATGTGCTCACCAAAGAGATTCCAAGACATCCACCCCATGGGCGGAGCAAGCTTTTCCTGAGCCTGTGAGCCGAGAGAAAGCAAACAAAAGGAAACCATTGCCACAGCCTTTCCCATCCAAAGGCGGAGTTCTACATCATTTGAAATTTTCATATTCTTAATTCCTTGATTATCCGTAAGTTATGAATCGGTTTGCAAAAGGCGGCTAAAAGCCTGCCTTCTAACGGCTAAAAGCTCTCCTCCTAACGGCTAAAAGGCGGGCTTCTAACGGCCTTTTACTTTGCGGGCTGCCACCGGCGCCGGAAAGGCAGGTTGCTGCCCCGGTTTTTCAATACTTGAAAGAGCTGCCTCCAAGGAATTCCCGGAGCAGGCTCGTAGGCGGAAGCTGGCGATACGGGATATCCCGGAAGTAGCGCAGGAACTTGAGCAAGCGATGAGCTTCACCGAACTCCTCACAGTTCTCAGGCACCTGTTCGAGCAGCGGTTCGGCCTGCTGCTTGAGCACGGAAAGTTCATAGAGCATCGCACTGTTGAACATCGCGTCGGCATTCTCCTGATAAGGGAATATCCATTTTTCCTCTCCCGCCCGCACCGAGGGCCAGCGGCGGATGGTTTCCTGAGCCGTAACGCCGCGATACTTATTATCTCGGACAATGCGCCGAAGGAGTCGGTTGTCGGTCGTAGGGATATAGTTATGGTCGTCGAGGAGGATGGTTGTCAGTGCCGAGACATACACTCTATACTTCTGTTCCTCGGGAATCTGCGCCGTAAGCTCGGGGTTCAGGGCGTGAATTCCCTCCACCACGAGCACATTATTGTCATCCATCTTCAGTCGTTTGTCGCCCTTCTCGCTCCTGCCCGACTGGAAATTATACTTCGGAAGGACAACTTCCTCTCCCCGAAAAAGGGCCTTAAACTGCTCGTTGATGAGCGGGATGTTGAGGGCATAGAGGCTCTCATAGTCGTATTCTCCGTTCTCATCCTTGGGCGTAAGCTCCCGATTGATGAAGTAATCGTCAAGAGATATCTGGAGGGGCCTTATCCCATTGGCTAGCAATTGGATGCTCAACCGCTTGCAGGTAGTGGTCTTTCCCGAAGAAGACGGCCCCGCCAGCAACACAAGCTGAATGGTCTGACGCGCCTTGATCTCGTCGGCGATACGCGAAATCAGCTTCTCCTGGAGGGCCTCGCTGACATTGATCATCTCGGTGGCATGACCGTTCTTGACGGCTTCGTTGAAGTCGCCCACAGTACGGAGGCCGAGGAGATGCTGCAGATTGTGATGCTCCTTAAAGATGCTGAACATTTTTTCCTGACGCGGCTTCGGACTTAGCCTCGAGGGGTCTTCCACTGCCGGAATGCGGAGAAGCATCCCGTCGATATACTTCTCGAGGTCGAAGAGATAGAGGCCGCCGGTATCCGTGAGCAGCGTGCCATAGAAATAGTCCACGAAATCGTCGAGCTGATAATAGACGGTGTAGAGCCTTCCGCTGCTCTCCAACAACTTTACCTTGGCCTCGTCGCCCTTGCGGCGGAACATGTCGACAGCATCTTCCGTAGGCACTTCAAAGCGGCGAATGGGCATCTTGGCCTCGATAATCTGCCGCATGCGTGCCTTGATGCGGGCTACATCCTCTCCGGTAAGTTCCGGACAACACTTCACGCTCACATAATATCCCTTCGAAACCGGGATGTCTATCAGCACCTTAGAACCCGGGTAGAGGTCGTGTATGGCCTTGCAGCATACCAGAAACAATGTGCGGGTATAAACCCGTGAGGCCGAAGCATTATACATGTCGAGAAACTCCACATCCTTGCAGTGGTAGAGAGAGTAGTGCATGCCTTCCGTCGAGTTGTTCACTTTGGCAGCAATAGGCCCGTAGCGCATCTGCAGCCCCAGTTTCCTGTAGACTTCATCGAGCCTGCTCCCCCGTTCGACCTCAATCATCTGATTGTTGTTCTTACACCTGATAGTGAGTCGTTCCATATTCTATTCCGTAGTTTTTAGATTTGTCGGTAAAGATAATCATATTTATCGACAGAAGAATAACAATTAAGCTAAATTAAACTTCTTCCCTTCCCATAAAGCACAGAACACTTCCCGCTACGACCATTTTTTTCTAAAATAAATTCATGGAAGAAGCCACATGGGAACTTTTTTTTATTATCTTTGCAACAGAAATAAAACGTCCGGAAAGAAAGACGATGCTTGGCGAAGCCGTCTCCCTAACGGAAAGAGAAAACATTATCCTATGACAACAGGCGAATACATCCTTATTTTCAGCAAGATCTTCGGTTCTCTTGCACTGCTTATCTATGGCATGAAAGTAATGAGCGAAGCACTCCAGAAGATGGCAGGCTCGCAGCTGCGCCACATTCTGGGCGCCATGACCACCAACCGGTTTACCGGCATGCTTACCGGAACCTTCATCACCTGCGCCGTGCAGTCGTCTTCGGCCACCACCGTCATGACTGTCTCGTTCGTCAATGCCGGCCTGCTCACCCTGGCTCAGGCCATCTCGGTCATCATGGGTGCCAACATCGGTACCACGCTCACGGCCTGGATTATGTCGCTGGGATATAATGTGGACCTCACGATGGTGGTCTTTCCGGCTTTCTTCGTCGGCATCATGCTCATTTATAGCAAGAAACGGCGCTATATCGGAGACTTTCTCTTCGGCATCGCCTTCCTCTTCTTCTCCCTCGTCTTGCTGAGCACGGCTGGCAAGGATCTGGACTTAGCTCATAACCCTGGCGCCATCGAGTTCTTCTCTTCGTTCAATGTGAACAGCCATTGGACCATCCTGATTTTCCTCGCCATCGGCACCGTCATCACTTGCATCGTACAAAGTTCGGCAGCCGTCATGGCCATCACCATCCTGCTCTGCTCCACCGGAGTGCTCCCGATATATATGGGCGTCGCGCTCGTAATGGGTGAGAACATCGGTACAACTGCCACCGCGAACCTCGCGGCGTTAGGAGCCAACACGCAGGCAAGGCGCGCCGCCCTCGCCCATCTGGTCTTCAATGTCTTCGGCGTGATATGGGTCATGTGTCTGTTCTATCCATTCCTCAACTTCGTCTGCAACCTCGCGGGATATGACCCAGAAAGCCCGGTCTCGCTCTCGGCCACCGAGATGGCCGTCAGACTGCCCATCGTGCTGGCCGCTTTCCATACCTGCTTCAATGTGGTGAATACCGCCATCCTCATCTGGTTTATCCCCCAACTTGAGAAACTGGTGTGCTGGATCATCAGGCCAAAGGCAAATCAGGACGAGGAAGAATTCCGTCTGCGCTTCATTCAGGGTGGCCTCATGAAGACGCCGGAGCTCAGCGTCTACGAGGCTCAGAAAGAAATACAGAGTTTCTCGGAGCGTATCCAGCGCATGTTCGGCATGGTTCTCGAGCTTTTAAATGAGAAGAAGCCGGAAAATTTTGTGAAGATATTCACGAGAATAGAGAAATATGAGACCATCTCCGACAACATGGAGATAGAGATTGCCAAATATCTCGACCAGGTTTCCGACGCTCACCTGAGCGACGACACCAAGGGTAAGATTCGTGCCATGCTGCGGGAGATCAGCGAGATCGAGTCTATCGGCGACAGCTGCTACAACATCGCCCGGACCCTCAACCGCAAAATGAATGAGAAAGAGGACTTCACCGAACAGCAGTATGAACGACTCCACCAAATGATGGAACTGACCGACGAGGCTCTAACCCAGATGAACCTGATGATGAAAGGTCAGAAAACAGGCTACGATCCGAACCGTTCGTTCAATATCGAGAACGAAATCAACAACTATCGCAACCAGTTGCGCAACCAGAATATCAATGATGTCGACAACCATCTCTACACCTACGCTGTGGGCACCATATACATGGATATCGTGCAAGAGTGTGAAAAACTGGGCGACTATGTGGTTAATGTCGTCGAAGCTCGCCTGGGCATCAAGCAAGTAGGGGCTTAAAATGCCTTCACATTCAGGCCCGGAATCTGAACTAAGAGACATAAAACGAGAAAGAGGAACCAAGGGGGCATGTGTTTTGACCTTGGTTCCTCTTTCCCTTTTTCAGACTACCTCGCCCATCTTCTCCCAGATGCGGAGAAAAGTGGGATGATCCACCCGTTTCTCATAGGTAACCTTGACGCCGGCATCGTGGAGCATATCGTAGGCCTGCTCGCTAATCAAGTCGGCATAAACCTCCACTACTCCGCCTTCTACCATTGCCTTGGCAGCCGTCCTTCCGATAGCTTTGTCGGCAAGTTTGGCACCGTGCAGCAACTCCGGCTCATCATCTAATATATTATATAAGGTACGGACTCCGCGTCCCTTGAAAGTCGAGATGTTCCCTTCATGCAACACCACCAAGGAATAATCCTCGTCGTGCAAGGTGTCTTTCAGTACATCCATCATAATTCGTGTCCTCCATCCTTTTTTCGCAAATATAGGAATTTATTTTGTAACTGCGTGTAAAGATTTTACTAAATTTATAGGTTCGTCATGCAAGAGTTGGTTTCACCTGATTTCCCATACGGTCCGAGCAGTAGCTCCCCCGCGCTTTTATTTTCATGAAAATCAATTTCGGATTTGAATATCTCATGAAAAAACACTAATTTTGCACCATCATCTAAAAACCAAAAAACAACCATATGAAAAGAATACTTGCATTCCTAATCATGCTCATGGCGACCTTTCAGATGTCCACCGCCCAGATTGACTATTCCAGACGGCTGCAACAAGGCGTATCCTATACGGGTCGGACGCTCGTCTTGGGCGACGGCAGCGTGAGATACGACTGGACAGGCACCTATCTGCAAACCGACTTCACGGGCGGCAGCATTGCCATCGAGGTGAGCGATACGAAGAAGACCTATCATAACCTCTATATCGACGGACTGCTGATTCGTCGCATCACCATCGAGGGACAGAAACCACACCTCATCGTGCTGGCCGACAATCTGACCGACCAGCCCCACCGCCTGTGTTTGCAGAGGGTAACCGAAGGCAGCGGTGGATGTACCACCGTCCATGGCTTCTACCTCGTCAAAGGCGGCAAGTTAGAAAAGGTGGCTCCCCGGAAACGCTTCATAGAGTTCTACGGCGACAGCTATACCTGCGGCTACGGCACGGAGGCTGCCGGACCAAAAGTGAGATTCACTTACGAGACCGAAGACTTCAACCACTCCTATGCCTGCCTGATAGCCCGATACTTCGATGCCGACTATGCTGCCATTGCCCACTCCGGGATGGGCATGGTGCGCAATTACGGCGACAAGAAGCAGACCTCACAGTATACCATGCTTGAACGGCAAGGGCACATCTTCGACGACTTCGACACCCTCCGCTATGATTTCCAGGCCTACAAGCCGCAATTGGTGTGCATCCAGTTGGGCACCAACGACTTCTCAAAAAACAACACCCCCACTGTAGACCAGTATTGCGGCAACTATCAGAAGTTCATCCAAAACCTGCGAAAGGCCTATGGGGATATCCCCATACTGTGCATCCTGCCCTATTCGGCAGGTGCTTATCTACAGACTGCCTTCAAGGATTTGGCTCGCAGGATGGCGCCCGACAAGCATGTCTACATAGCCGAACCGATGCTGGAAGTCATCAACAACCCCGCTGACCTCGGTGCCGATTGGCATCCGAACACGCAAGGACAACAGAAGATAGCCATGAAGCTCATCCCGCAGATATCCCATATCATGGGATGGAAACTGGAAGACAAGGTTGTGAAATAGGGCTCCGAAGAGAACGGAGACCCCTCCATGCAGGGGAAAAGATTGTTTTCGCCGCACTCGGCAGGTCTTCTCAAACCCTGGCAGTGTCGACAGACTGCACTCTAAAAGGAACTCGTTGACAAACCTTTTTGCCAACTATTGTTGTATTGCGGATTTTTTTCTATCTTTGCCTTGAATGTTCATTTCATGCAATGAAGGTATTCTCAACGATAGAAAAAGTAATTGGGTATCGGCAGACGAGGCTTTCCGTGCTCGTCGTGCTACTCATTTTAACGGTTGGAAAAATGGATGCAAAAATCAGGAAAGCAGCTGTCGCAGGACAGTTCTATGAAGTTAATGCCGCACAACTCCGCAAGGATTTACAGGCTTACTTCGGTAAGTATGCGGCCGTGAAAGGTTCTCGTACGATACAGGCCGTCATTGTGCCTCACGCGGGCTATGTCTTTTCTGCAGGCGTAGCAGCATCAGCCTTCGCGCAGATAGCCCCCGATGCCGACTATGAACACATCTTCCTACTGGGCCCGAGCCACCATATCTATCTCGACAAAGCCTCCGTGGCAAGCGGCTACGACTATTATGCCACGCCTTTAGGAAACCTGAAGGTGGACACGGCACTGTGCGCCCACCTCATAGAGGACAGCCAGACTTTCTGCTTCGATGAACGGGCCCATCGGCAGGAGCACTGCCTGGAGGTACAACTACCTTTTCTCCAGTATCACTTGAAACAGGTACCGCCAATCGTACCTATTATCGTCGCCACCCAAAACTACGAGCGGCTACAGCAGATAGCCAAGGCTCTGAAACCTTATCTGAATGCCAAAAACCTATTTGTCATCAGCAGTGATTTCTCCCACTACCCGTCTTATCAGGACGCAAAGAGGGTGGACGGACTTACTGCCGAGGCCATCCTCACGGGCAAGACACAAGCTTTCATCAGCCGACTTGCGGCCAACGAGCGGATGGGCATCGACTCCCTCGCCACCAGTGCCTGTGGCGAAGCCGCCATCACGACGCTCCTGATGATGACCGAAGGCGACGAGGACATCCGCATCCGGCACCTGGAATATCGCAATTCAGGCGACTCTCCATATGGCGGAAAACATGGGGTCGTGGGCTACCACTCCTTCGCCTTCAGCCGTGAGAAGAGCTTCCGGCTCACCGACGCAGATAAGGCCGAACTCAAAAAGATAGCCCGCGAAAGCATCCTCACGATCTTCACAGGTAGGCGATACCAACCCGACAGCCTGAGCGAGACGCTCCGTCAGCGGTGCGGGGCCTTCGTCTCACTCCACGAACACGGCCGACTGCGTGGCTGCATCGGGCATTTCGGCGAAGATTACCCTCTCTTCAAGATCGTTGAAAAGATGGCTAAGGCCGCCGCATTCGAAGACCCAAGGTTCCCGAAAGTCAGCCGGCAGGAGCTTCCGAAACTGGATATCGAAATCTCCGTGCTCACCCCGATGCGGCGCATCTACGACCTCAACGAGTTCACGCTGGGCAAGCATGGCATCTATATCCGTAAAGGCCACCGCTCGGGAACCTATCTCCCGCAAGTGGCAGAGGAAGTGAACTGGACCAAAGAGGAATTCGTAAGCCACTGCAGCCACGACAAGGCCGGGCTGGGCTGGGAGGGCTGGAAGACCGCGGAACTCTATGTCTACGAGGCCATCGTGTTCTGACGATGAAGGAATGTCTTTATTATCATAAATACGGCGATGGCCGCTTACGCTGCACGCTCTGTCCTCACGGTTGTCTGCTGGCCGAGGGAGAGCGGGGCCGGTGCGGCAGTCGGCGCAATCTCGAAGGCACGCTCGTTTCGGAGGTGTATGCCCATCCGTGCGCTGTCGCCGTCGACCCGGTGGAAAAGAAGCCGCTCGCTGAATTCCATCCGGGCACGAAATGTCTCTCGCTGGCCTGCACGGGGTGCAACCTCCAATGCCTGAACTGCCAGAACCACGATATCTCACAAGCCCACCCAGGCAAGACGGACTGTTACGAACTGACGCCCGAACAGGCCGTCGACCTTGCTCTCAAGCACCATACTCCCGGCATTGCCTATACCTATACCGAACCGCTTACATGGTATGAGTACACCTATGACACCGCCACATTGGCCCACGAGAAAGGCTTATGGAACATCCTTGTCTCGGCGGGATTCATCAACCCCGATCCTTTAGACAAACTCATTCCCTATATCGACGCGGCAAACATCGATCTGAAAGCCTTTTCCGATGACATCTACCGAAAGGTGTGCGGGGCCCGGCTGCAACCTGTCCTCGACACGCTGCTTAGCCTTCATGGAGCAGGGGTCCATCTTGAGATTACCAATCTGCTGATTCCTGGGGTCAACGACGACATGGAATTAGTACGCGGAATGTGCCGGTGGCTCGTCGAAAACAAGCTTGGAGACTGCCCACTCCACTTCAGTCGCTTCTTTCCGCAGTACAAGATGCGCAACACCCTGCCAACACCCGGGAAGACGCTGTTTGACGCCCGCGACATCGCCCGCGGTGAAAGCATCCGAAAGGTGTACCTGGGAAACCTGTAGGCGGCGATGGGAACCTTTCCTGCACAGAGCTTTCAAAAAAGCGGGAAACGGATGTCACATTTCCGTCTCTTGGCCGTTTACCCTATGAACAACGATGAATGTAGAACGATTTAGCCATCAGGTCGTGAGCCTGCGAGAGCAGCTGCTTCGGAAAGCCATGAGTTTCAGAAGCGGGGATGCCGATGCCGAGGACCTCGTGCAGGAGACTTTTCTCCGGCTCTGGACGATACGCGACCGTCTGGACGACCATCCGAATGTAGAGGCCTTGGCGTTGAAGACGCTTCGCGGCATCGCCCTCGACCATTGGCGACACCGGCAGCACGAGCTCGAACAACCGCGCCAGCGACAGGAGAGGGTAGCCAGCGAGGAGGGGACAGAGGTCAGGGACGAATTGGAAATCATCACCTCGATTGTAGACAGGCTGCCTCCACTGCAACGGCAGATATTTCGAATGAAGGAAATCGAGGGTCTCGAAAGCGGAGAAATCATGCAAATCTGCGGATGTTCGGCCGATGCCTTACGGCAAAATCTTTCCCGTGCCAGAAAGCGTATACAGGCAGAATTCATCAGAATCACGAAAGAAAGGAAGCAAAGATGAGAAAAGAAGATGTCCAGAAACTGATAGACCGTTATCTCGACGGCACGACCACGACTGCCGAGGAGCGTCAACTGAGAGAGTTGCTGGGCAGGGATGATACCGTAGTTCCTGCCGAGTGGAAGCCTTTGAGGGCACTCTTCAGGTGGGAAGCGGTTGAGCGAGAAAACCAGGGAAACAAGCCGGCAGGGCAGGATGCCCGCACAAAGACATCTCGCAGGCTGCGTCGACGACTTGCGGCAGCAGTTTCCGTGGCCGCCGCGGCAGTCCTTCTCATAGGGGCGGTAGTACACTTTCAGGGCAGGAACGCCGACTACGCCATCATCGAAGGCAAAAAGACCACCAATCAGGAAATCATAGAACAAGAAGCTCTGGCCGCCCTCACTCTCGTAGGAAGCGACAAGGAGGAGGACTTTGGGGCACTCTTACAAATGGGAGGAAACAAAAGTGAGGAATAGAATGAAGACTGTCATGACCATCGCGACATTATTCCTGTGGTGGACGATGCCGTCGTTTGCCCAGAAGGATCTTCAGATAGGCCAGGCCTTCGAGCGCTTCGGCAGGTCCAAGGGGTGCAAGCTGGTGGTGCTCAACGATGCCGAGCTCAAGGGTTACAGGTTGCGGGTGTACAAGGCGCTGACCTATAAAAGACTGTCGGGCGAGGTCTCCGAATACCTGAAAGCCGACCGCAAGAAGGCCCGGAAGATACGGGAAGTGGTAGCTGAGGGCCGCATCACGAGCGGCTATTATCAGATGCCGTCGTCGCAAAAAGGCATCAACCGGTATATACTCTTCGCCAACGAGACCGACCAAAGCGGTGCTCTCATCTACATTGAAGGCACCCTGGAATCCGACGACATCCTGAAGCTCTGCTATGGCAAGCGATAAACAAAACGGACAGTAAAACCGAAAACAACTTAAAACAACAGAAAAATGAAAAAGCTGATACTCTCCTTAGCCCTTCTGCCAGCAATTTCGGCATGGGCCGGCGAAGCCAACGACACCACCCTGCGCATGGGAAACAAGCGGATCGTAGTGAGCGAGAGTGGTATGGAAACCCATGTACAGATCTATGATTCCGTAGGAAACCAACTGGTAAAGACTCGTGAGACAAGCTTCGTGGACGGACAGGAGGTGGAGCAAGTGTTCGTCTCGTCGCCTTTCGTACCCATCAGAAAGAAGAAAGGGAACACCTTCTATTCACACCTTCCCGGTGTGTTTATCGGCACAAACCTCATCAACGGCGGGAGCGGCGCTCACAGTCGCGACACGCGTTCGTCGGAATGGGGAGTATCCACTTTCAAGATGGGCATCTCACTCAGCCGTGGCAACACCTTCGGGCTGGTATCTGCCTTGCAGGCGGGATATATCCACAACCACTTCAACACGGGCTATGTGCTCGACAATGTGGATGGGCAGACAATCCCGCGAGCCAACGATGCCGAGAATGTGAGGACCAGCTTCCTGAAATATGCGTATGCCAGACTTCCCGTGATGGTAGAGTGGAAGCGCAAATTCGGCCGCAACGAGGGTTATGCCGCATTAGGCCTGTCGGGAGAGATAAGGGGCTCCGAGAAGTCGAAATACCGCATCCGCCACGATAAGCATACAGTGAGCGATGATCTGAACATGAACACTCTGGGACTCAACCTCGAAGGATATATCGGTTTCGGAGGGTTTACGCTCTATGCGCACTATGCCCTCACGAAGTTGTTCAAGGACGGTCTCTCCTGCCATCCGTTTGGTATCGGCATCGGATTCTCCCTATAAGCCGCGGTTGAGAGCAGTCGCCTGCCGTGGCTCCCGCTCCCCGCACCCATCCCGGATATCATCTCCAAGGGAAACATTAACCGCTTTCCGTTTTGCGGAAAGCGGTTTCCTGTTTTTGCGTGAATCGTCTGCAGGCAAGGTTTCAGCAGTCGAAACAAAAACTGGAGGAAACCATTGGCGGATTAAAGAAAAACCATTATCTTTGCACGCAATCATTTCGAGAACTATGGACAAGAAAGAAAGAATACGCGAACTGCTTGCCGAAGCCCTACCACTCGTAGACCTGGACTCCGACTTTCTCTTCAGCGAGCTCGACTCACTGGGAGTTACCACCGTCCTGATGGTGCTTTCCAATGAGTATGGCATCGAACTCGAATCACAAGACGCGACCCCTAAGAATCTTCGCTCTATCGATAGTCTGGCTGTCCTCGTAGATAAGAAGCTCGCCGAAAAATAACCATGACCACCCTCGAAGACTATCTGAAGCGTAACGCCCGGCTCTATCCCGAGAAGACGGCTATCGTAGACCCCGACGGACAGAGCCTGAGCTATGCCCGCCTCTACGAGTCCGTCGTACGGAAAGCCATGGAGTTCGATGACCGTAAAGGCCGTGCGGTGGTATTCAGAAACACACAGGGAGCCGATTTCCTGATTACCTATCTTGCCCTTCACAGAGCTGGTGCAATTGCCGTTCCAATGGAGGCCGGCACGCCGGAGGCTACGATGCAGGCGGTAGGAGCCGAACTCGCTGAGGCAGACTTTCCGTCAGCAGTAGCCGATGTGCTTTATACCACGGGTACCACGGGACGCTCCAAAGGGGTCATGATCAGCCAGTCGGCCATCATTGCCAACGGCGAAAACCTCACCGAGGCACAGGGATTCTGCCACGAAACGACATTCGTAGTCTGCGGACCGATGAACCACATCGGAAGTCTCTCTAAACTCTATCCTGTCATCATGCAGGGGGGCACACTCCTTATCCTCAAAGGCATGAAAGACCTGAACGCTTTCTTCCATGCCCTCGACTATCCGGAAGGCCGGCTCGCCACCTTCCTCGTGCCCGCCAACATTCGCATCCTACTTGCCTTCAGCGGTAAACGGCTTGCGCTATATGCCGACAAGATAGACTTCATCGAGACAGGTGCGGCTCCCATGACGCATAGCGATATGCGGCAACTCTGCCGCCTCCTGCCCCGCACACGGCTCTATAACACCTATGCGTCAACCGAAACGGGCATCATCGCCACCTATAACTTCAACGATGGCCGATGCCTCGAGAAATGTCTCGGACACCCCATGAAAAACTCTAATTTCCATATTACCCGACAAGGAAGGATAGCCTGTGAAGGAAAGACGCTGATGAGCGGGTATGCAGGGAACGACAAACTCACCCGACAGGTGCTGCGCGACGGGATACTCTACACAGCCGACCGCGGCCAAATCGACGACGAGGGCATGCTCCGCCTGCTGGGCCGAGAAGACGATGTCATCAATAGCGCCGGCTATAAAGTGGATCCCTCTGAGGTGGAGGACGCAGCTTCCGACCTGCCCGACATCGCTGACTGCATTTGCATTGCCTCCCCGCATCCTGTGCTCGGCACGGTGCCTAAGCTCCTCTCGGTGATGAAGGAGGGATGCGAACTTGATAAAAAAGCCGTGGCAAAACACATCGGCAGCCGACTGGAAGCGTACAAAGTGCCCGTATACTATGAACAAGTGCCCTCCGTCAGACGCACCTTCAACGGAAAGCTCGACCGGAAATCTTATCGGTAGGATGGCCGACTTGAAAACGAGATGCTGTTTCCAGAGACTTTTCCCACGCATTTATATCAGTGCCTTTGTCATTCCATGCCAGGTCGCCCATAACCACCTTGCTCACTATGGCCTTCTTCAGCATCAACTCCGGAATATGAAAAGGAAACACCTAAACCTCGTAACACTCCGGAGTCCTCTGCCACGAAAGAAGAAAAGGGTTGAGAGCCTTACGCCCGTCGCCCATATTCTGTACGGTTTCCAGCCTGCCACTCGATGAGCAGGAAGCAGCCCCCACCGTCCTCAAAGTAACTTACCAGAAAATTACCAGCTGTTAGTAACATCATTACCAGCTGTTAGTAACATCATTACTAACAGCTGGTAATTGCTCCCCGGGCAACATCGGGAAACTGCATCGATAACCTATGGGAAGGAAGAAGAATATGCGTGAGGGGCTATCTCGCAGCCCTGTATTGCTGCGGGGTGCATCCGGCCAGGCGTTTAAAGTATTTGCAGAAGAAGCTGGCGTTCGGAAAATTGAGCTCGTCGGCTATCTGCGCCACATTCCTACTGCTGTAGCTAAGCATCACCTTGGCTTGTGTAACCAGGGCCCGGTCGAGCCATTCCTTCGCGGTAACACCACTCGCCTTGCGAATCATCGTGCTCAGATAGCGCACTGTAATGCACATTTTACCGGCATAGAAGTCGAGGTGATGCTCCCGGCCGCTATAGTTGTTGACCAGATAGATAAACCGTTCGAAGAGGAACCGCTCGTTGGCATTGCGGCCGACCGACATCTCCGTGCCTTCGGCAAATTGCTGGTCGAAGAAGTTAAGATAGGCCGCAACGAGGTTCAGTACCACCTGATTGTCGTGGCGGGCCTTGTGGGAGACATCGAAAAGCAGGCGCAACATACGGTCGACTATGTCGCAGGTCTCCTCGGACACCCGCATCCGCCCGTCGGTCTTGTGTCCGTTGAAGATTCTCGGCAGATGGTTGTTGAGAGACAGATGCACCAACTCGGCCGACACGGCCATGCCCTCTAAGGCGAAGTCAGCACTGTATTCAAGAGGCTCCACGATGCTCCCGGGGGTAAGAAAGGCCAGGGTCCCAATACCGATGGTATATTCCACGAGATTGATTTTCGCCCGCACCCAACCCCGTCTGATGAATCCGCAGCGATAGTCGAGCATCTGCAGCAGCATGCCTTCTTGCAACACACGCCGCACACCCACTCCGACATCGAAGATAATCGACATTTCCTTGCCCAACAACACTTTCTCGGACTGACCGGCAGAGTCGTTGTAGAACAATTCGGTCATGCGCTCGAAGGTGAGCGTCTCTGGTTTTTTTGTCTTCATTTTCCTATACTAATATGACGCAAAGATAACAAAAATCCCAAAAATTGCACCCTTTTTCGACATATAATATACAAAAAGAGCATCTTCTTCTACTTGTAGATAACGGCATATAAGGAATTAGAGCGTATCTTTGCAGACAGATTTGCAACACAGAATAAACCCCAATACAATGAGAAAGAGTATCTATATTATAATATGTATGCTGCCGATGCTGGCACAGGCACAGTCTCTCACGCTCGAGGAATGCAAGCAGATGGCTCACGACAACTATCCCGCCGTGAAGCAGTATGACCTCATCGAGCTGTCGCGCGACTACACCCTCGAGAATGCGCAGAAAGCCTGGCTGCCGCAAATCAGCGTGTCGGCCAACGCAATGGCATTTACCAATGTACTTGACGCAAGCCCTGCGATGCGGCAGATGGGATTGAATATGAAGAACTGGATGGCCTCCGGCTCGGTGGTCATCAGCCAGAACCTCTACGATGGCGGACAAATCAAGTCGCGGAAGGAGGTGGCAAGTGCAGAAGCGAATGTGCGGAACCAACAACTCAGGGTGTCGCTCTACGAGCTCAACCAGCGTGTCGAACAGCTTTACTTTGGCGTGCTCATGCTCGACGAGCGGCTCAAGCAGACCCTGTTGCTGCAAAGCGACCTCGACATAGCCCGCAAAGGCATCGAGAGCATGATGCGAGGAGGAGTGGCCAACCAAAGCGATTGGGACGCCGTAAGGGTGGAAGAGGTCAAGGCACGGCAGGCCTTCGATGCCCAGCAAGCCTCGAGGACAGCCTATCTGAAAATGCTCGGCATCTTTGTCGGGCGGCAGCTTGGGGAAAAAACCCTGCTTGCCATTCCTCCTGTCAAGGACGCCCAACGGGAGAATACACGACCAGAACTTCAATACTATACCGCCCAAGGCAGGCTTATCGAGGCACAGCGGAGGCTGTTGAACACGAGGCTTATGCCCACCTTGAAAGTTTTCGGGATGGGCACTTATCACACGAAGGTAACCGACATGATGAAAAATAGCCTACTGGCGGGCGGTCTGACTCTAAACTGGAACATCGGCTCGCTCTACACGCGCAGGAATGACATCCGACTGCTGGAGGCCCAAAGCCGACAGATAGACAGCCAGCGGGAGACCTTCCTCTTCAATAACTCGCTTCAGGAAGAAAATGGCAGCGGAAACATCGACATCCTGCGGAGACAGATCGAGCAAGATGAAGAAATCGTCAGACTACGGGAAAACATCCGCTCAAAGAGCGAGAGCAAGGTAAGGCTGGGCACGGAGAGCGTCAACGAGATGCTCCGCGACATCAACGCCGTCGCCCAGGCGCGCCAGCAGAAAGCGCTCCACGAGATTGAATTGCTAAGGGAACTCTATGCCCTGAATACCATCAAGGGAGAATGAAAGTGAGACTCCAAAATAAAAACAACAGAAATATGAAGACTTTGAAGAGTACCATCGTCGTTTTAGCCGCGGCGATCATTCCCGCCTCTTGCGGCAACAAGGAGGAAGAAAACTTTGCTTCCGGAATCTTCGAGGCTACCGAAATCACCGTCTCGGCCGAGCAAACGGGCAAGCTGCTGCAGTTTGACATCACCGAGGGAGACAGGGTGAAGGGCGGAACTCAAGTGGGGCTTGTAGACACCGTGCAGCTCTACCTGAAGGCGCGGCAGATCGGCGCGACGAAATTCGTCTATGAAAGCCAAAAGCCGGAGACGCAGAAGCAGATAGCGGCCACCACCCAGCAAATCCAAAAAGCCCAAGAAGATGTGAACCGCTATGCGCAACTCGTAAAGGACGGGGCGGCTAACCACAAGCTGCTCGACGACGCGAGCAGCCAGCTGCGGGTGCTACAGAAGCAGCTTGAGGCCCAGACCTCGACCCTCAACACTTCCACCAAAAGCCTCAACGCGCAAATGGGAACGGCGGACATACAAAGCCTCCAGATAGCCGACCAGCTCCGGAAGTGCCATCTCTATGCGCCCATTACAGGCCTCGTGCTTGAGAAATATGCCGAGGAGGGGGAGTTTGCCACTATAGGAAAACCGCTCTTCAAGATGGCGGATATCGACCACATGTATCTTCGCGCCTACATCACGACCGCACAGCTAAAGCAAGTCAAGCTCGGGCAGAGGGTAAAAGTGCTCGCCGACTACGGCAACGACCACCTCAAGGACTATCAGGGCACGGTAACATGGATATCCGCGAAGAGCGAGTTTACACCCAAAACCATCCTCACCGACGACGAGCGGGCCGACTTGGTGTATGCCATGAAGGTGGCTGTAAAGAACGATGGCTACATCAAAATTGGCATGTATGGCTCGGTGAGGCTAGAATACTAAGAGCAAGGAGTAAAGATCAAAGATGAAGGTGTGAACATGGTACATGCCATAGAGATAACGAACTTATCGAAAAACTATGGAAGGATACAGGCTCTGAAAGATGTCTCGCTCTCCATAGACGAAGGAGAAGTCTTTGGGCTTATCGGTCCCGACGGAGCGGGCAAGACCACGCTTTTCCGCATCCTGGCAACGCTTATCCTGCCGGATGCGGGCATAGCTACGGTCGACGGCTACGATGTGATGCGACAGATGTCGCAGATACGCAGTCGGGTGGGATATATGCCGGGCAAGTTTTCGCTCTATCAGGATCTCTCGGTACAGGAAAACCTTGAGTTTTTCGCCACCTTGTTCGGCACTACCGTCGACGAGGGCTACAACCTCATCAGGCCCATCTACTCGCAGATAGAGCCTTTCAGGAACCGCAGGGCCGGCGCGCTGTCGGGCGGCATGAAGCAAAAGCTTGCCCTCTCGTGCGCCCTCGTGCACCAACCGAGCGTGCTTTTCCTCGACGAGCCCACCACCGGAGTCGACCCCGTCAGCCGCAAGGAGCTATGGGATATGCTCATGGGACTTAAAGAAAAGGGCATCACGATCGTTGCCGCAACACCTTATCTGGACGAGGTGAGGATGTGCGAACACGTGGCATTCCTTAACAGAGGGTCCGTTGCGGGCATCGGAGTTCCCGACGAAATACTTACCCACTTCAAGGAAATATTCAATCCCGAGCCCCCTATAAGGGACGAGGTGCCCTCCAATTCCATGAAGCAAGAAGCGAAAACAGTCATCGAGGTCTCCCATCTCGTAAAGGCTTTCGGGAGCTTCCATGCCGTGGACGACATCTCGTTTACGGTAAAGAGGGGCGAGATCTTCGGCTTCCTCGGCGCAAACGGGGCCGGTAAGACTACCGCCATGCACATGCTTACGGGACTGAACCGGCCTACCAGCGGCAAGGGTAGCGTCATGGGCTTCGACATCTCGCGGGAGCATGAGCAGATAAAGAGGCACATCGGCTACATGAGCCAGAGATTCTCGCTCTATGAAGACTTGACCGTAGCCGAGAACATACGCCTTTTCGGGGGAATCTACGGTATGAGCGATCAGGATATCAGGATGAAGACCGATTCGATGCTGACCTATTTAGGCATGGACGGACAGCACGACAGCATCGTCAAGTCGCTCCCCTTGGGATGGAAGCAGAAGCTTGCCTTCTCGGTAAGCATCTTCCACGAGCCCGGCATCGTATTCCTCGATGAGCCCACGGGAGGCGTGGACCCCGCCACGCGGAAGCAGTTCTGGCAACTCATCTACGATGCCGCTGATCGGGGCATCACGGTTTTCGTAACCACCCACTATATGGACGAGGCGGAATACTGCGATCGAATCTCTATCATGGTGGATGGGAAGATAAGCGCCATGGGCAGCCCCGAGGAGCTCAAGAGACAGTTCGACCTGCCCGACATGAATGCCGTATTCACCCATTTAGCCCGCCAGGCAACCCGTAAATCAGACTGACCCATGAAGGAATTTATCGCATTCGTCATCAAGGAAGGCCGCCACATCCTGCGCGACAAGCGCACGATGCTGATACTCTTCGCCATGCCCATCGTGCTGATGCTGCTCTTCGGCTTTGCTATCAGTACCGATGTGAGGAATGTGCGGACCGTCGTCGTTACCTCGAAAATGAGCTATCTGACCCAACAGAAAGTGCTACAGCTCAGCCAATCGGAGTATTTCAGCATAATCCGCCATGTACATACGCCTGCCGAGGCAGAGCAACTCATCCGAAGCCAGAAAGCAGATATGGCTATTGTTTTCAGCAACGAATTTGACAGTAGACAGGGAAGCATACAACTGATTACCGACGGAGCCGACCCCAACATGGCCCAGCAGTATGCCAACTATGCCTCACTCGTCCTTCAAAACGCCCCCTTGCACAACCCGATAACCATGCAGTTGCTCTATAATCCGCAAATGAAGAGCAGCTACAATTTCGTGCCCGGCATCATGGGGATGCTGCTGATGCTCATCTGCGCCATGATGACGAGCATCAGTATCGTCAAGGAGAAGGAGCGCGGAACGATGGAGATACTGCTTGTGTCGCCCGTAAGACCACTCCTGATTATCATCGCAAAGGCCGTTCCCTACTTGCTCCTGGCCTTCACTGTGCTCATCTGCATCCTGCTCATGTCGCACTTCGTGCTCAATGTCCCACTGGCAGGAAGCTTGCTGGCCATCATTCTCATATCCTCGCTTTATATCCTGCTGGCCCTCTCGCTGGGACTACTCATCAGCACGATGGCCAAGACCCAGCTCGCAGCTCTCATCGTTTCGGCCGTGATATTGCTAATGCCCAGCGCTTTGCTCAGCGGCATGATGTTTCCCGTGGAGAGCATGCCGAAGATACTACAATGCCTCTCGGCCATCATGCCGCCCACTTATTACATTGCCGCCATGCGCAAACTGATGATCATGGGAGTTTCCGTGGAGAACGCGATACAGGAGGTTCTCGTGCTCGCAGGCATGACAGCCATCTTCCTGCTCGTGGCCCTCAAGAAGTTTAACACAAGACTCGAGTAACTATGTCGACCATCAAACATCTCATTCGGAAGGAATTTCTGCAGATCCGGCGCAATCCATTTTTGCCGAAATTCATCGTCATATTCCCCGTCGTCATTATGTGCGTGATGCCGTGGGTAATGAACATGGAGGTGAAAAACATCGTCGTGGATGTGGTGGACAACGACCGTTCGCCCTTCTCACAGCAGTTAGTACATCGCATCGAGGCCAGTCGCTACTTCATCTTCCACGGCCAAAAGCCCAACTACAAGGCCGCCTTGAAAGATGTGGAACGGTCGGAAGCCGACCTTATCGTGGAGATTCCCGCGGGCTTCAGTCGCGACAGACAAAACGGACGCAATGCGCAGATTCTCATTGCAGTCAATGCCGTGAACGGCACCAAGGGCATGATGGGCAGCAGATACATGTCGCAAATCGTGGCGCAACACCTTGCTATTCCCGCCTTTATCAAGTCGGAAGATGCGGTGAGCGTGCTCTATCTCTATAATAAGCACCTCAACTACAAGCTTTTCATGATACCTGCCCTCATGGCCATCCTCGTCATGCTCATCTGCGGAACTCTTCCGGCCCTCAACATCGTGACTGAAAAGGAAGCCGGAACCATAGAGGCCATTAATGTAACGCCGGTAAGCAAGCTTTCGTTTATCCTTGCGAAGCTCATCCCCTACTGGCTCATCGTGGTCATCGTGATGACCATCTGCTTCCTACTTTCATGGCTCGTCTATGGCATCACGAGTGCTGGAAGTCTGGTCCTGATTTATCTGCTGGCCCTGCTGCTGGCCTTCGTCATTAGTGGGTTCGGCCTCGTCATCTCCAACTATAACGACACCATGCAGCAAGCTATGTTCGTACTGTGGTTCTTCGTGATGATATTCCTGCTGATGAGCGGTCTCTTTACTCCTGTGCGATCCATGCCCGAGTGGGCGCAAATGACCACCGTCATCAACCCTATACATTACTTCATCGACGGGATCCGGACGGTATTTGTCAGAGGAGGCAACCTTCAAAGTATCGCCCACGAAGTCGAGGCACTCGCCCTCATTGCGCTCCTGATGGACCTATGGGCTGTAGCCAGTTACAAGAAGAACCGACGATGAAAGCCCTCCTATAAAGTTCTCGCCATTCGCAAACAAGTCTTTCGGGGTATTGACACCCATCATGGGCTCACTGATAACTACATCTTTATACTCTTTGATGGGCCGGTTTTCGAAGGCAGGAGTGGTTGGAAACCTTACATTCTCCTGTTTTTGAAATTACGATTTATTCCTTGAACTAACAATAGCGGACAACAATTGCAAGAATTACCCATGTTAACGGCATTGCAAAGAACGCTAAGCAGGCCTTTCACCCATCTCCTTGTGGTTGATCCGAAACGCGAGAATATCTATAAATCCTTTCGCTTAAACAGCCTCAAGGACAGCAAATAAGGCACTGCCACCCATGCAATGAGTAGCAGGGATGAAACCATAATACCCGTTGTTTTTCCCAAAAGATCTTTGAATACCGCACCAGAGTATCCCATCATAGCCGATGCCTCCGTCTTCAGAATTACCTGGAAGCGGGCCAGGTCCAACGGATTAAGCATGAGCAAGGCAGCCGTAGGTTTTTCTATGGGATAGTCTGAGAATACCATGATGACATACATCATCACCGCATCGTAGATCATCGTGAGGAATAACCACAGCAGGATAGCTGCCCCGATGCCACGAGCCTTGTCTGAAGAGAGAACCGTAGTGAGGAAAGCCAGTGCCACGAAAATGAGCGTGATGGCGACGCCTGTCATAATCATTATGAACGCCGTACCTGGCTTTGTATACAACACAACCGGTATCCCTGCCCCCAAGAGGAACGCGATGGTAAGGCTTCCTGCTACTCCACCATAGAGCGAGTGCCATATCTGACCGCGCTTGAGCGGCTGGCTGAGCAGCAATACCACGAAGTCCCGTGAATTATAAAGATATATCGTGCTGTAGAGCAATGACATCAGCGGGATCACAAAAAGGACGATATTGAGCATCGTGAGAGTTCCCTTGCTCTCGCTGTCCTCAAGAAGGAGTGATGTCCATGCCATAAGTGCCAGCATCACGAAGTAGATAATGACGACTTTGCTCTTAATGTTATCAAGGAATAGGATCTTAACAATTGATTTCATTGTCATTCAGAATTCTCATAATGGATTGGGTAACAGTGCTTTCTCCTGTCTCTTTTTGGAGTTCCTCGACCGACTTATACAGTATAATCCTTCCTTCCTCCATGAAGACGATGTGCGTGGCGAGGTCCTCAAGTTCGCTAAGAATATGGGATGTGATGAAGATAAGTTTGCCTTTTTGCTTTTCCTTGCGTATCTTTTCCTTTAATATCTCTGCCGCCAAGGGGTCTAACGAAGCAGCAGGTTCGTCGAGAATAAGTATCATGGGATCGAACAGAAATGCCACGGAGGCATTCACCTTCTGGCCCGTACCTCCTGAAAGGGTATTCATACGCTTGCCGGCAATCGAAGGAATTGCAAACCTGTGATAGAGTTCCTCATCTAATCTGCCTTTATATCCTCGCACGGTGCATAGGGTTTCGATGGTCTGTCCTACTGTCATGTTTTCAGGAAAACTGCTTTTCTGAGGCATAAAACCGATTTCGGAACGGCTCTGAGGATTATCCTGCACATCCTGTCCATTGACAACCACATGTCCCGATGTAGGGGTAACGAGGCCGAGTATACATTTCATGAGCGTGGTCTTGCCACATCCATTAGGACCGATGAAAGCTATACACTCTCCGTCGTTAAGTTCGAGATTCACATCTTGCAGTACATGCAAACGCCCGTAATACTTATTTAGATTCTGAATAGAAATCATACATTGAAAGGTTTGAGGCTCGGCTCGTTGTCGACATAACTGTCCGGCGTGATTGACGGAAGCAGTTTCTCACTTTGTTCCATCAATGTCATCAAAAAGCTACGGAAGAACAGAAGCAAAGTCTGATTCTTCTCGGCAAGCATGGAGAACAGGCTGAGCATATGGTAGGGTACATCGCCGATTCCATCTTTGTCTAAGTCATAGCCGCTGTTCTTGTCCCAATAGTTATTGTCAAAGACATTACCATTGAAAGAACCATTTGTCGATACATCAAAGGTGTTCCCGATAAAGTTATTGTGAGTGATGGTATCGTTCGTGGAACTTGCCACCACGCGCATCCCCCAACCGTTTTTATGGAAGAGATTATGCTGCAAATTGAGCTCCACACCGCCGTCCATAAGGATGCCAACGGTATTGTCGCGGAACTGATTATTATGGATATAGCCTCGTTGTATTTCCTTCAGGAGAAGTCCATAAGAGGCTCCTCCACGACTTTGCTCGAATATATTGTTATACATCTCGACATCGTGGGTATACATCACGGCTACTCCCGCCTTGCTACCCACGAAATGATTGTCATGATATTTATTGTAATGCGAGAACATAAAATGAAGGCCATAACGCTCACAAGCTGCGACGAAGTTGTGTCCGATGTCTGAATTATATACGAATTCGAGATAGATGCCATCACGATTGTGCCCCACCCTATTATCATAGATATACATCCGTTCGCATTTCCAGCAATGGACGGCATTGCCCATTACCTGCATTTCATAGATATCACTTTCCACATCATTCCCAACAACCTTACTGTCCCTACAGTTTTGGAACATGATGCTAAATTGGTTGGACCTCATCTTATTGCCATGGATCACAACATGGCTCACATCTTCGACATGGATGCCGCAATAGTCGCGCAAGGAAGAGCGGGCCGAATTAATAATCTGAAACCCCTCTACGACGACATGATCACTTCTCACATCAATTACTGTCCCCTTCTGTTCGCCATCCACGACAGGAGCTCCTTCGCCTCTCAAGACGATTGGCTTACGGATGACAAAGCGCTCCTTGTAGATGCCTTTGGTAACGAGAACGACATCACCCGCCCTGGCTTTACTCAAGGCACCGGCAATGGTGGCATAAGCCTGACCTTTGCCAACCTTCAGCGTAGCCGCCATGACCATCGATGTCATTCCCGATATAAGTAATAAAACGAATAATCTGGTTTTATACATAACTCTGATTCAAGAATACCGTTAACACAAAGGCACGCTTCCTATCCCGTGTTCCTATTGCACAAAGTTTCGGACTACTGCCTCTTCTCTACGGCATTCGCGCCCTGCATTTCCTTCATGTCATGACCGCCATTATCTTCCAGGCGGCCTGATTTTCTCAGGAAAGTCCACGAGGCGAGCACCGTCGACTTGGTCGCTTCCGCGAATTTGATGCCTGCCGCACGATCTGAAAAAGCAGCCACTCCGCCACCCATCGGGCTTTGAATGCCTACACCGAGTACTAAAGTGGCGGTTTTCAGGTCAATGAGATTCTCCGGGTGCTGATAGTCTCCCACATAAATCTTAAGGATAGTCTCCTCCGCGATTTCGTTCCTCGCCATATAATTGAATAGGCACGAGAGATCGTCGAACTTAAGGCACTTGCCTTTGTCCGTGATAAACTCACAGGCAAACTGTCCCTTCACGATGGTCATCTGGCACGCTATGCAGTCATCCGTCCCAAGCTTTATCGGTTGTGGCCTGTCATCTACGCCGCATGAAAGGAAGAATACACAGAAAATCAGCACCAACAAGAAGGCTGGCGCTGATTTTATATAGTTATTCGTAGGTCGCCTCATCTATCAAACAGCTTTATTGGTCTTGCCTGAGAATCTCCTGAAGATACCAAACTCATAGCAGACGACGACAAAAACCAGAATTCCCGCAACAATCAGTAACCATCCGCCGACACCCGGCTGAGAGAATACCTCAAAGTTCGCAAGCTTCTTGTAGCCGATCAATGGGGGCTGGAAATCGCCGCCCGGAATCTTGATAGGCGCGTCGGAAGAAAGATTATGTCCATAATTATACTCCCATCGATAGAAATCGACAAAGCCAAGGACACCGAAGATAGCAAACAGAAACAGGTCTACGATTGTCATCTTCTTACTTCTGAGGAAGCCAGTAATCAGGAAAAGTACTCCATAAGCCATCAGAATCCATGGCAATGCCTTGAACTCCCAGAAGTCTTCCGGGTTCAGTTTAGCCATACCTACATAGTGATTCAGGTCGTTCACCGAATCCAGGTTGCCGGTAAGACCGGCAAAACCGCCAATAACCAGCTTCAGTCCTTCTGGGTACTGAGGAGCATCCAGGTCGATAACCCAAAGAGAAACGAAAGCCGTGATGAACGTGAGCACGCCTGCCGCGATCATCAGCCACATTCCACATTTCGATAATTTGTTCATTTTATTCTTTCCTCATTTTAAAAATTCTATTTCAAATCCTTAACATCCTTGTCATCAATAGAGAATTTCAAAGGCGTGGCACTTCCTGCCGGCGACACACGGAAGTATCCCTGCATCTCCTGATGGAGGGCTGAGCAGAAGTCTGTACAATAGAACGGGATGATGCCCACACGATTAGGAACCCACTTCAGGGTGTTTGTCTCACCCGGCATAACCAGCACCTCGGCGTTATTGTTCCCCTTAATGGCAAAGCCATGAGGAATATCCCACTCTTGCTCAAGATTGGTTACATGAACATAAACCTCATCGCCCATCTTGATTCCTTCTATGTTATCAGGAACAAGACGAGAACGAATCGCGCCAATATATACATCCACCCGATTGCCTTTGCGCTCTACACGGGCTTCTTTCATGCTGCTTATCTTATAAGGATTCGTATTGTCTGCCAATTGAGTGAACTTCAGTATATTCGGAGTCAGCAGCTTTGCCTCGCAAGCTACGGCATAGTGCGGTTCGCCGATAGTCGGGAATTCCAGGATCAGTTTCATCTTATCCCCCGTGATATCATAGAGCTGCGCCGCCTGACAGAGCTCCGGGCCAGTGGGCAAGAAGCGGTCCTTGGTAATCTTATTGTATGCTATCATATACTTTCCATAAGGCTTCCGGGTGTCTCCACCGAACACGGAGAGGTGTCCGATTGAATAATAAGTGGGGATGCGGTCAAGTATTTCGAGGCTCTTTATCTTCCATTTGACGATCTCCGAGCTTACGAAGAAGCTGGTGTAGGCATTGCCGTCTGCGTCAAACTCCGTGTGGAGCGAACCGATACCCGGTGCCTGGACCTCTCCGTGAAGCGCAGCCTCATACTTGATGACATTGATACCGTCGACCTTACCATCGAAAGCCTTGTCCTCAATGGCCTTCTGAATCTTGCTGAAACTGAATACCGGGAGATTGGTAGACAGCTTGCCGTTACCCACAATATACTCACCCGTAGGATCAACATCACATCCGTGAGGCGACTTGGGGCATGGGATGAAATACAAGAAGTCGCTCACCTCACGAGTCTCGATGACCTTCACCTTGTCAAGAATCTCCGACTTAGCGATGCCAGACTTCTCATCGAGCAAATTGTGCGCATACTTAGCTGTCTGGATCTTGCAGTCGCCTTTGGCAACATGCTCGGCAGCTTTCTTCCAGTTAACGGCCAGGATATAGTCCTTGTCGTTCTTCGCGGAGTTGATTTCGAGTAAGGTATGGGCTTCCTCAGAGTTATAACAGGTGAAGAAAGACCAGTCAGAAGACGCGCCTTTGCCGCTGTGGCTCAGATCATAGTTGAACGGAGGCAGCGCAAGCTGGAAGTCCAGGCTCATGTTTCCGCTCTCCTTGTCAATCTTCACATAACTGATATGCCCGCGAAACTTATCCTTGTATTCCGAGATAGGCACATCGCCATTCTCATAGTCGGCAGGAACGCCGAAGCGGGTACCGGCAACCAGATACTCTGAATTAGAGGTCAGGAAAGGAGAGGCGTGGTTACCCGCGGAGTTAGGCAGCTCGATGATCTCTGAGGTTCTGAAGGTCTTCAGGTCGATACGGGCCACGCGCGGGGTATTGTTAGCGTTGATGAATGCCCACTTACCATCATACATGGCATCCGTAAGAGAGAGCTGCATGTGGTGGGAGTCATCCCAAGGCACAAATCCGAAAGAGGTTTCAAGCAGGGGCTTGGTTTCTTCGTCATAGCCATAACCGTTCTCACCATTCTGAGAGAAAACGGGAATCACTTTCAACAACCGACCCGACGGGATGCCATAGACAGCCACCTGTCCGCTGAAACCGCCAGATACGAAATCATAGAATTCATCATACGATCCTGGAGCAACATAAACTTTCTGAGCAGCATCCGCGTCAACTGCCGGCCCTGACTTGCCCGGACGGCACGACTGCAAGGAAAAACCCAGAAAGAGGGCTGCTGCCGTCGCCAATACTAAATACTTTTTCATACCATTCGCATTTTAAACTGTTAATATAATCTGTATGTTTGCAGGAATCATAAACCACAATCGACAGGAAGGAAGGGCCTACAAAACACAAAACCAGCTCATTCCGAAATTTTCTCTTATTTATATTTTGTAGCAAATATAGCAATCAAATCGCAAAGTTGAAGTATCAAACCCGTGAAAAGTAGGTTAAACTTAGTTAAATCATAGTTAACGGAAAACTGTGTGCGCTTACACCAAACAGAGGGATGGAATCTCTCGCCATCGTCTCACAAAATAAAAGACCAGAGTGCACTTTTCGGTATTTTCAAAAAGGCGAGATTGCTTTTGGCACAATTGCCGGTTACCGGCGGAAAGACAAAAGCACGGGTATCGCAAAGCAAGAGACATGAATCTGCTGAGTAAAACAGGCTGTTTTAGTGACTAAAATAGGCTGTTTCACTAACTAAAACAGGCTGTTTTACTCTTTAGGAGGCGGTCAAATGAATCGGCGGATATCCGTTCCGCCTTTCCCGCCGATTAGCAACCGGTGCCGTCGAGGCGACAGGAAGCCCCTTCAGAATCCCGTCCTTTCAGGCCGGCTTCTTCCGGGTTCAGGGTTATGGTGCCGTCCTCCAGCACAAAGCAGGGGATGCCGGCGTAGCCCATCTGCCTGACCTCGGAGAAGACAGGATGGTTGTCCCGCAGGCGCAGGAATTCCTTCAGATGGCGTATGTGCCCGCCGATGTCGATGACCTCGTAGCGATCATCCCCCTTCACCTGCGCTTCCATGAAGGCACAATCCGGACAACTCCTCATGCCATAAATCTTAATCATATGTATTGCCGTATCAATGGTGGTCGCAAATCTTAGTCGTGTCGACGGTGAATCCATCCTGCCGCGAAGGCATAAACTTCCCCCGAGCCTCCAGGAAATCTACGAGCTGCTCGGCCGTCATGTCCTCCGCGGAACAGGTGCAGAAGCGTTCCCCCGCACCGAATCTCGCGATAATTGCGTCGACGAGTTCCTCTCGTGTAGCATAGCTGTTACCCTCCATCATCCGGAGCACTTCATGTCCGTGTATCATACACCTTTCTCTATGGTTATCGCTGCAAAGTTACTCAATTCCTATCCTAACACCGGCAATTCCGATGAGTTATCCCGGGTTTTTAACTTTATTTATTCCTTTGCCGGGCCGGAGGCCCTTCCGGTAGTTGATTGGCGACATGCCGAGATGCTTTGTGCAATAGCGGCTGAAGTAAGAAGGCGAGTCGAAATTCATTGTTTCCGCTATCTGGATGAGTGAGAGCCGCTCGCCGTTCAGGTATTCGCGAAGAATGGGAACGGTATAGCGGTTGACAAGGTTGACCACGCTCTGCCCCGCATTCCCGCGGAGGGGCGAAACGGGCTCTTCGCCAATCCCTGTCCTCACCGAGATCGGAAAGGCGCACGGCGTGAGCGCAGCAGCTGTGGCGCTACGCTACCTCACCCAGCGCGATGTCATCATCATTCCGAAATCCACGCACAAGGAGCGTATGACAAAGAATTTCAACATCTATGACTCCACCCTTACCGACGCCGAGATGGAGCAAATACTGGCATTCGACCTAAAGAAAAGCCCGTTTTTCGACCATCTCGATCCGGAAACCGTGAAGATGTTCATGGGATGGAGATGAGCTGCTGGCGGTTTTCTATTTTGGTAGCGATAATTTTTCGGAATCTAAAGGAAAATGACTAACTTTGAAACCGATAAAATACATATGAACGCAAAACAATAGAAAATGGAGGCAATAGAAGCACTGAAGACCCGAAGGAGCTGCCGTGCGTATACCGGGCGGCAAATCTCTGATGAAGACCTGAACACCATACTCGAGTGCGCACTCAACGCCCCGAGCGGCAGTAACAAGCAATCAACGAAAATCATCGTGGTTCAAGAGCCCGAGAAGATACGGCTTCTCTCCGACCTGAACGCCGCCATCATGGACACGAAGGGCGACCCTTTCTATGGCGCACCCACAGTCTGCCTCATCGTGGCCCCCGTAGATCCGGGATACGATGGCAGTCCGAAGTATGACCTGAATCCCGTGAAAGACGGCTCACTGGTCATCGGGGCCATGCAGACGGCGGCTTTTGCCGTCGGCGCAGGCTCTTGCTGGATCAACCGCTGCAAAGAAATGCTTGAGCTTCCGGAGGGACAGGCGATCATGAAAGCACTCGGACTGGAAGACTATCAGGGCATAGGCTGCTGCATCCTGGGTTATCCCGCCAAAGATCCCGCACCCAAGAAGATCAAGGAAGGGCGCGTCCTGCGCTATTAAACACACGGGGTATCAGCCGCCCAAGGCCGATACCCCGTCTCCATATTGCCCATTTCAGCGGGATGTGCATGATCTATATTTTCCACAGGTAATTTCCTCCACGGTGAGCCTGCGGAACATTTGGGTGTAGGCCTGGCCGTAAGTGGCCTCTTCCCAGGCAAAGGCTATACTGCCATCGTGCAGCTGAACCATGGTGCTATAAGCAGAGTTGAGCGCCGTAACCTGAAAGAAATCCTCCCAATTCCGCGCAATGACGGCTGGCGACGAATAGTCGGCCTTGCTCTCGAGAGCCTTATACCAGATGCCCACATGTGAGCGACCCGGCCCCAGCGGCACGCTCTGCAGTAACAGGGTCAGCTCTTTCTGGTCTTCCTGCCGTACAGCCTTCACTGACAGAATCTCGCCGTTGGTGGAATTGTCCGTCGCACGACATCCGTGGTTATCATCCTGTGAGGCGGCACACTGCTGCCATACGCCCCTGCCCTTCCTCACATCCGTATAGTTGAAGACATTGAAGAAGCGTCCTCCGTTCTTGCGTGAACTTAGCAGCACAGAGCCGTCGGGCAGTTCTTCGCACTTCGCCTCGTCGCCCTCAAGGCAGGGCTGCACCTGATTTCCGCCAAGGATTTTCCAGCCGTTTCCAAAGTCATCGGAATAGAGTAGATAGTTGCCTTGTCCACGGACGAGAATGGCCACATAGAGCCTGTAGTATCTGTCTTTCTTCACCATGCGGCTCTGAGTCATCTTTCCGCTGCTGAAGAAAAGGCTCTGGGCAGGCCCCAGGCTACCCTTGTCGAGCAACCGGTAAATCTTTTCCGTTATCTCCCGCGGCCTGCTCCATGTCTTGCCTCCGTCCTTGCTGCGCCAGTCCACCATCGGGAAAGGATTCTGGCGGGTGGTGGTGGCTGCCGGATAAGGACGGTCGCCACATCCCGTGCTCAGATAGAGTTCGTCGCTCTCGCGGTCGGCGGCAATCACCGGGTCGCCGTAGGCACAATCCATGGCGCCCTTTGTGCCCGTTCCCTCTACAAGGACCTGCTCTGCTCCCCAGGTTTTTCCACCATCTCGGGAGATGCGGTAATGCTGATCTACCCGCCCGAAACCAATATCCTGTTTACAGGGACGATAGTCGGTGAAATATATCAGGTCGCCGGCCCTGGTCTGCGCAATGGCCGGAATGCGATAAGGCACTTCGGCATCACGAGCCGTGGTGAAGACTTCAGTACCCGTTTTCTTATGTTTATGCGCGAGCATGCTCCATGAGTCGGTCTTCACGCTGTCGTGCGGATTCAAGAACTTGACGGTGTCGAGCCTCATGTTGACATCAAACCGCCCGATGATTTGCAAGGCCTGGTCGTAGCTCGTGCCGTAAGCCTTACGCAAGGATATATCGGTGTACTTGAACTCCGTGGGGCCTCCATAGGCAACCCCCATGGTCTGTCGTCCGGCCCATCCTCCTTCTACCTTATTTAAAAGGGCGCCCTTGCTCATCTTGTAAGCCGAAAGCATCCCCCCTGCCAAAGCAGGAAGGATGCCTAACACGAAGAAGAGAGATAGGGCTATCTTTCGTCTTGACATAAATTCAAAGTATTTAGTTTTCCGCCTTCTTGTAAACGATTATGCTCCAAGCTGTTGTCTTGACATTATCCTTGGGATTCAGCCGCTTCACGGTAAGCACATGATCGCCCTGCTCCAAATCATAATTCCAGTAGATATCATTAGACCTGCTGTGATTAGAAGCTGGCAAATGAACAGTCTTCATCTTCTTTCCGTCGATGTAGACATCTAGCAATCCGACATAAGCTTTATCATCCGCCTCTAGTTTTCCACGAAGTACGACTCCGCAACCCGTGAACTTTACTTCGCCCAATGAGTCAAGCGGTTTGTTCTTTAAGCCCACTTTCCCAACCAGCGCAAGTCCCTCAAACGATTGCTCAAAGCGCACCGTCTTGGGAGTTTGTGTCTTTATAGACACAGCCTTGGGAGTAACCTTCCCGCTATTCTTGGCTATTACCTTCAGCGCTTGGTTGTAACTCATCTGGTAAGCCTTGCTCAAAGAAATATCGGTATAGGCGAAAGGTCGCTCCTCTACTTCCTTTAGGGGCTTCATCCAATACTCAGGTATTTGGCTATAGCCCATCATAGTTCCCAAGATACCTCCCACCGTAGAGGGATTGCAGTCAGAGTCTTGCCCACAGCGAGTCGAGATTTCCAGACTCTTAGAGTAGTCGCCTTCACCATAGAGCAATCCCATCACACAATAAGCGCTATTGATTTTGGCGTCAATATTAAAGTCGCTCATCACGCCATCAGGGCATCCAATCTCCTTGCCGTACTTGTCCTGTACCAATTGCCAGGTCTTTTTCCAGTCTGTAGGATTCTGTTTGTACCACTTAATGACGTCGGCAATACACTGATAGAAGGTAGATTGTGCAGGAATCGTCTTCAAAGCTTCATTCACAATGTAGTTTACATCCTTTGAAACAAAGGCCAACGAGAACATGGCAGCCACATATACTCCTCCATACCATCCATCACCATAGCTCATGATGTGGCCAATCTGATCGGTATAGCTTACTGCCGTATTGATCATACCTGGACTCATCAAGCCCGCATAGTCAGCTTCTATCTGGAAATCGATATCGTCTGCATGGGGATTGTGCTTCCAATAGCCAGACTGAGGGGGCATTAGCTTGTCTACCAGAATGTTGTATCGCGCGCTTTGATTTGCATGCCACAATGGATAACCGGCATGGGCAAAAGCATTGGCAAAGTCATTGATGGGAGCATCCAGCCCTTTCTTCTCAAAGATGTCAACGAAAGTAAGATCCATATATACATCATCATACAATCCAGGAGAATGATCATAATACCACTTGATTTGATGGTCTGGCCATTTGATTTCCACATCATCAGGAATCATCCGATCCTTATACTTAAACTCCGTGGGGCCTCCATAGGTGCAACCTATCACTTTTCCAGCCCATCCTCCCTTAATTTTATCCAGTAAGGTTGCCTTGGAAATGGTTACACTTTTACCAAAGCCGGCCGAAGCGAGAAGTAAGGCCATGCTTAGAAGTATTGGAAACTTTAAGTTTTTCATTCTTTTTTATTTGAATTATTTTAGGTGATTGATTTACTTCAGGTTATTATCTTGCGGCCACAATCATTCCAAGGCCTACGATAAAAAATACAAACATGAGAGTTAGCAATGCATAGACCGACTTGTTGCTGCCTTTGAACTCTTTCCAGATAAAGAGTCCCCAGAAAGCAGAAATCATCGGAGCGCCCTGCCCTAAAGCATAGGAGATTGAGGCACCTGCCTTACCTGATGCCACATAGCTCAATACAGTACCGAGTCCCCAGACAAAACCACCAAGCACGCCAACAAGATGTGTGGACATCTTTCCTTTGAAATAAGTGTCATAGCTTACGGGATCTCCCGCAAAAGGCTTCTTCATAACGATGGTATTAAACACAAAATTGCTCATGAAGATGCCCAAGGCAAAGATGAAGAAAACGACATAGGGAGTAGCCTTACCTGCTGCCGGAGACTCAAAGTTGTCAAGATCCATAGCACGGGCTACGAAAGCGTAGAAGGTGGACATCAAGATTCCAGAGACAACAGCGAGGATAACGCCTTTCTTGTTATTTGCCCTATTGGTATCGTCAGAACCTTTCTTGCCCGACGCAATACCGTTTAGGATAAGGGCTATCACGATGAGAGCTACCCCACAGAAGATAAGCACGGGATTACCCTGATTATCAGATCCGGAAAAGAAATAGGTATTGAATACGCCCAACACCAGTGCCAGCCCCACACCCAATGGAAAAGCAACGGCAAGACCTGCCAATGATATTGATGCCGATAGCAAGATGTTGGAAAGATTGAATACGATACCTCCTATGATAGCAGACCCGAAAGCAGCAGGTGCAACCTGCTTAATATTCTCAAGAAAAGGAACACCCTTCTCGCCAAAGCTGCCCAATGTGAAGCCTATCAGCAACGAGAAGACCAGGATACCAATCACATAGTCCCAATAAAAAAGTTCATAACGCCATGTCTTTCCTGCCAGCTTCTGCGTATTACCCCAAGAACCCCAACAAAGCATCGTAACCACGCAAAGCACAATGGCCAGCGTATAACTGTTTACTATAAACATATCAATTCATTTTTTGGTTATTATCACTTATACATTCACTTCATTCAGATATGGCATAGACATCTGGGCACCACGACGGGTAACAGAGATAGAAGATGCCTTATTGGCAAAAAGGATGGCTTCCTCTAAGTTATTTCCTTTGCAGAGCGATACACAAAGAGCTCCGCAAAATGTATCGCCGGCCGCCGTAGTGTCCACAGCCTTGACCTTAAAGGCTGGAACTTTTACCAGCTTACCATTGATGCGGGCATAGACACCCTTACACCCCACGGTAATGATAACATTCTTTACACCCAGTTTCTGAATCTCATCCATTGCCTTTGCAACATCTTCGTCAGTCTGGATATTAACACCCGAAATAGATTCTGCCTCTGTCTCATTTGGAATGAGCAAGTCTACATTCCTCAACAACGCCTCTGGAAGAGGACCTGTCGGAGCCGGAGCCGGATTCAGGATTACGCAGGCTCCGTGCTTTTTCCCAAGCTCGGCAGCCTTGATAACGGTATCAATCGGAGTTTCCAACTGCATAAGCATAACAGCAGCTTCGGCAAAAAGAGGCTCGGCCGCCATCACATCGTCTGGCGACAAGAGCCCATTAGTTCCCGAATCTATGATAATACTATTCTCCCCACTTGGAATCGTACAGATCAGAGCTACTCCGGAAGAGGCCTGATCAGAGACAGATGAATATGAGACATCGATACCTTCTTTTCTCAGCATCTCCATTATGGAATGTCCAAAACTATCATCTCCTAACTTACATATGAACGCTGTATCTCCTCCGAGGCGTGCAGCGGCCACTGCCTGATTCGCACCTTTTCCTCCATGATTCGTCATAAAGTCATACCCAATCAGAGTTTCACCGGGTTTAGGAAAGTGCCCCGCCGATATGACCATATCCGTATTGGCACTCCCTATAACCAAAATTTTGTTTTTCTCGTTCATTATCATGGTACAAATGGTTAAATATTTCTGCTCAATCGATTGTGCGAAGATAAAGAATAAGCATGAAAACTCCAAAATATTTCTTAATTTTTTGGCATAAAGTCGTTTTTTTTATATCTTTGGGCCGTAAATCGAATCCCCTGAAACCATGAAGAAAGAAACCTTAGAAGATATCGTAAGAATCACGGGCTTTTCAAAAACTACTATTTCGCGAGTGCTGAACGGCAAAGGAGAAGAGTTCAGAATCAGTCTCGACACCATAGAGAAAGTCTTGCATGCTGCCCGGGAAATCAATTACAGACCTAATCTTCTTGCACAAACATTGCGCAAGAAATCCGGCAACACCATCGCTCTTGCTGTTCCTCACTTGAGTAACCCGTTCTTCGCGAGCATTGCTAGCAACATCTCTATAGAAGCAAAAAAGAATGATTTTATGGTGATGCTCTTCGACACTCAGGAAGATCCCCAGCTCGAAAGTAACGCCATTGACGCCATGGTCGACTACCATGTAGACGGAATCATCATCGTTCCTTGTGGCGAAAGCCCGAAGCGACTCGAGGAAATCAGCAAGAATACTCCCGTCATCCTTGTCGACCGTTACTTCCGCAACTCATTCCTACCTTATATTTCCACCAACAATCTCGAAGGTGCCTATCAGGCAATGAAGCTACTCCTCACAAGCGGACATAAGGAAATACTCGTCATCGGGGGGCCTACCGTATCCGTTACCACGCAGGAAAGAATCATGGGATGCCGCAAGGCCATGGACGACTTCGGAGAAGGGGCCCGCATGCAGGTGCTCGGCAATGAGTTCTCCATCCAAAACGGATATATAGAAACCAAGCTTTCCCTACAGAGAGACACGCCGCCGACAGCCATCTTCACGCTCAGCAACACCATTTTTCTCGGCACCTACAAAGCCCTCGAAGAACAGGGATTGAGCATCCCCGACGATGTTTCCGTCATTACCTTTGACAACAACCTTGCCCTCGACTTCATGAAGCCAGCCATCACGCGTGTTGCGCAACCTATCCAAAGCATGGGCATTGCGGCCATCAAGCTGCTCATTACCTGTATTCGCGAGCACCGGGTACTCCACTCCAAGATGCTCATGACACCGACGCTTACTGTCCGGGATTCCGTAAAGATCAGAAGATGACATAAGCGTCTGAAAGGATCATGGCCCTCTCCTTAAAAAATTAAGAGATTATTTGCATGCTTGGAAAAATATGATTATTTTCGCAACAAAAAATGAAAAGTAATCTGACAAAAAACATGAAATATCTCTTTTCATGCTGTTTTTTGTGTCTTCTGGCAACCTCCCTTCCTGCCCAAAACCAAGACGGGAAAACCCGCCAATGGGCTATTCAGGCAGGATTTGGCGGCATAACACTCTCCGACGACTCTCCCAACGGGCAGGATTTCTATCTGAATGAAGACCAGGGCAACACCTTCCATCTCACGGCCGACTACTTCCTGACCCGTCGACTGGCCCTCACGGGTGGAATCTACTGGGAGCAAGACGGAATAATGACCGATGCCTCAGACGGCATCGGGATGAAGAAAGTCAACATGGCAGGTATATTAGCCGGCGCAAAATTCTATTTCTTCCCCACCAAATGGGTAGTTCAGCCTTATGTGGGAGCCTCGCTCATGACCAATTTCCTGAACTTAGGAAACAAGAAAGGATCAGAAACCCACATAGCAAAACAGGCTTATCCCGGGGTTTATTTCCAGATGGACTACGAGGTGCAGTGCCCCGCGCTGACGGCCGCTCCTAAGCTCGGTGTCGACATCCGCCTGTTCAGTTCCGTCTCGTTATGCCTTGACGGCGACCTCCGGTTCGGCTTGTGGGGACATAACCGCTACATCGTGAGATACATAGACGGACCAATGGCCGGACGAGTGAGCCATCATGTCAACAATAACATCCGCACGGCTTTCAATATCGGACTGAAAGTAGACTTCCCCATCAAGAGGATTTCAGAGAGTACGCGCAATAATCTCATGATCTTTCTCTACTCACTGTTTGCGTCCGGAAACTGACATCGAGAACATCTGTTCCGCATTTCCAGGAGGCATCAGTCCTTTTCATACAGATCCATTTTCCTCAAATCCTGATAAGTAGTCTGAATATCTTGCCTGTCGATGTCGAAAGAACGATCTACCATGCGTGGCTTGTCGTTCAGCGAATGCGAGAAAAGCCAGTCATAGGTCTTCTGAAGATAGAACACTCGGGCAAGATATCCATGCGACCCTCCTTGCACCCAGTCATAACGCAGAAGCTTGTCGGCGGCCTTATCCTGAAGGGCCTTGACCACCCGTTTGCTCTGTTCCACGGATACCGCACGGTCGGCGGTGCCGTGCATGATCCAGAGAGGCAGCCTGCCAAGCCCCTGCATATCCTCCAGACTGCATCCCCCACAGAGAGCCATGGCGGCTGCTATCTTCTCGGGATAGGTGCCCGCGAAGTCGAGCGTGCCGTATCCGCCCAGACTCATGCCAAGCACATAGACGCGCGAGCGATCCACCTCGTAGTGTTCCTCCATCCATTCCAGGATGTCGTTAAGCTTCTTGGGGCTCCATGCTCCTCCCGGATTCTGCGGCGCTACGACAAAAGTGGGGATGACACGACCCTTCTCTATGGCATCAAGCGTACCGTATCGGCGCACCCGGTCAAGGTTATTCCCACAAAGGCTTGCCCCATGAAGGAAGACGACGAGTGGCAACGGATGCCGGTCGACCTCATATTCGTCGGGCGTGAAGAGCAAGAAATTGTAGCCTCCTGAGATAACCCCGCGCTTCGCCTCAATCTTTCCCTTGGTCTGTGCGCCCACAGGAAATGCGAGCCACAGCAACAACATCATATAAAATAGGATTCGCTTCATGTTTCTGATGATTTTTAATATTCGGCAGACTTGCTACCTACCTGCGCCTTCTCATTGAGAAAAGAGTCGTGTCCATGCCGCGGGTCATGATACATGCAAAGATAAAGGAAAGGTGCCAAAACGCCAAAATAATTCTCTGCCCGGTACAAAAATCAACTTTTTTTATAATATTTTTCCATTCTATGCAAGATTTTCTTCATCTTTGCATTTAATAAATAAAATAATGATAGATATTCATTCATCAATTTAAAAACAAGAAAAATGAAAAAATTAAAATTCTTTTCAGTAATGTTATGCTGTATGGCAGCCATGTTTCTGACCTCCTGTAACACGGACGACAATGGATACACGCTCACCAAGGAAGAAATTGCTGCCTGCCTAAATGCCGTAAAAGGCAACTATACCGGCAAGCTGATCTATCCCAGCCAAAACCCGAACAACTCCAACGACAAAACCGATTCCCTCGACATCCAGTGGAGTGCCGACATGGACACCACGATAACCGTGAAGCAGTTCCCCGCAAGCCTGTTGGCCAAATTCGTGGAAGACAACACGCTCAAGACCGCCTTGGAGAGCGCGGAGAACAAAGAACTCAAGTGCAACCTCTATTTCACCCGTGTCTCGCCGGTGGTATTCCTCGCCAACACCGCTCCCATAGAGCTGTCCCTCAACTATGGCGGAGCAGCACACCAAGTACAGGTTCTGTTCTATATAAACAGTGCCGCTTCTGTTGGAATCTATGATGCTTCGAAAAAAGAGCTCCAGATCCAGCTTCTGATTGGAAACATCTCCGTGGACAAAGGGCAGACTAATTACCTAAAGAACCCCACGCCTCTCGTTTTCAGCGGAACCAAATGATTATGTAACTTTTTTCTGATAATAGCGACACCGGCATCCAAGTGATTGGCTGCAAGTGTAAAAAGCAAGATAGAAAACCTGTCTGGACAAAATGTTAATATGATAAAAACCACAGCATTTCAGGATTAGGTTTTCTATCTTTGCAGTCAGAAAACAGAACGGGAACTTACAAGTTACTGTCCGCTGGTATAGGATGAAGATAGCAGGAAACAATATCGAACTACAAATCATACGGTTATTCAACCGGGGAGACTCCTCGGCCATGGATGAGTTGTACGACCGCTATGCCGACTATCTGACGGGCGTATGCACACGATACATCACCGCTGACGACGATCTGAAAGATGTGCTTCAGGAAAGTTTCATCAAGATATTCATGGGCATAGGCAGTTTCAGCTATCGCGGCAAAGGCTCGCTGAAAGCCTGGATGTCGAGAATCGTGGTCAACGAGTCGCTCCTCTTCCTCCGCAAAAAACGCCTGCGGGCCCCTGAGAAACTCCTGGCCGACCCACCCGACATACCCGAGGAGGAACCCGATACCGACCACATGGACAGCACCGACCTCGCGCGGTTCATCCGCCAACTGCCGGCAGGTTACCGCGAGATATTCAATCTCTTCGCCATCGAAGGCCTCAGCCACAAGGAGATAGCCTCCAAGCTTGGCATCAAGCCCGATTCCTCGGCCTCACAATTCCATCGGGCGAAAAACTTGCTCGCACGAATGATCAAAGAACAACGAACCTCAGCAGACGCGCTATGAAACAAGACTGGATGAAACAAATGCGCAACCAGATGGGCGACTACCAGCGCAAGGCGCCCGAAGGCCTGCTCGACGACATCAAAAAGGAGATGCGTCGGCGAGGCTTCAATCCTGTGCCTGCAAAGAAACCGAACGCCCGCACCGTGCCGTTATGGGCATGGCGCGCTGCCGGTATTGCCGCCTTGCTTGCCGTGATCCTGCTCATAGGAACGAAGTTGGCCGACACCCCCGACACTTCCCGCGTCGCCTGGAAACAACAGAATCCACAGGAAGCCGGACGGGAACTGGCAGGAAGCGAGAATGGAGATAACCTTTCGAATGACAAAATCGGCGAATTCGTCAGACAAAATCGGCGAATTCGTCAGACAAAATCGGCGAATTCGTCAGACGAAAAGCCGTCTTCCCTATTCAACAAGATAGCCGCCGTTCTCCGACACGGCAACGAAAACTCCAAGACCCTATTGCTTGCCAAGGCCGGAGAGACCAAGACCGAGCCTGAAAACCATGAGACCGCGCTCCCCGACGAAACCTCCAAAACACTCAAGGAGACCCCTACCGCCGATCATCAGGAGCAAGAAAAAGAGAAAGCGCGGCCTAAGACTCACCATCCCGCACAAAGCTCGCCGCAGGACAATCGCAAGGCTCTGTCGCCCCAGCGGCAGGCATACCATACCGCCGGCGGCCGTAATGCGGAAATACGACTGGGAATCTATTACGCCGGAACGGGCGCCGGAACCAGTTCGGCGAGCGCCCCTTCATTCCGTGGCGTACAGTATGATGCCCCCCTCCGCGACATCTCGATGATGGCCACCAACTTTCGTGAGGAGAAGAGCCACCATCACCTGCCCGTGAAGATAGGTTTCCAGATTCATTATGGCATCAGCCAGCGATGGAGCGTCCAGACGGGCGTATCCTATACTTACCTTTCTTCCGACTTCTATCGCTACACGCCTCCGAGGGAAGAATCCATGCACCGCCAGATGCACTTCATCGGAATTCCCATAAGCGCGAGCTACACCGTTTACCGCGCCAAGCGGCTCAATATGTATCTCACGGCAGGGGTCGAGGCACAGAAAATGGTGAGCGGGAAGGCGGAAGTGAAAGCTCCCATGCAGGGCAAGGCTGTCGAAACAACCACCGAGAAGGTAAAGATGAATCGCCTGCAGATGTCGGCCAATGCCGCGGCAGGGATTGAATATAACCTGACCAATCACCTCAGTATCTATGCGGAGCCGGGTGCAAGCTATTACTTCAAGAACGGAAGCGACCTGGAAACCTACTACACCGACAAACCGCTGAAGTTCAACCTCAATGTGGGACTGCGCCTCAACATCAACGAGTGAAGCCTCCCACTTGCCCGCTCGCAAAAATCGGACCTTGGATCCATTTCTGGAGAATAAACCCTATTTCACATTTTTATCACCTTATTTATTTTGCGATAACGCCAAAAAATGCTATTTTTGCAAAAAGAATCGTGTTATGGCAAAACCCAAAAACTGGTCGGACGAATACTGGCTCTTGCTCATGCAACTTTATTTAAAGAAGCCCGTAGGTGTGAAAGCGCTCTATTCACGCCCTCTGATTGACCTCGCGCTCGAACTTCACATACAGCCGGAGTTCCTTTACAAGCAGGTATTTCGTCTGCGCAGGCTTGATACGCCACGCATCGAGAAGCTGTGGAACACCTATGCCAAGAGCCCCAAGAAACTTTCCCGCGGCGTGAAGCTCCTGCGCCAGATGCACGGCTTCGGACTGGCATCCAACTTCTACGACGGCGTGGAGATACAGGAGTCGTGGGAAAAAGACTTCAAACCCGTCGAAGAAGGCTCCGATATCACCCCTGCTAAGCTCATCCTGATTCTCGACCAGTACTTCCGCCTCACGCCCATCACCATGGTTCCCGAGACTCCCGAAATTGAAGAACTCGCCAAACTCATCAAAGTGCCCGGACGAAAAATATGCGATATCATGGAAATCTATCAGATTTACGACCCTTATCTGAATCGATCCGACATGATGATAAGCCCGCTGCTCGCTCCCTGCAAGGAGATATGGCAGCGCTATGGCAACCACAATCCCGAGAAGCTGTCGGCCTTTGCGGCCCAACTCAAGGAATATTTCAAGAAATAAATGCCACAAAGACTCATACAGGAACAAACCCAGAAGCTTGCTCAACAGCAGCGCCTGACCCAGCAGCAAATGCTCTTCGTGAAGATGGTGGAGATGCCCCTCAACGAACTGGAGGAAAGCGTGCTCACCGAACTGGACGATAATCCGGCCCTTGAGGTCGGCGACAAGGAGCCGATCGACGACACCCCTTCCTCGGAAGGAGACCCCGCTGCCGACACGGAAGAGGCTTTCATGGAAAAGACCGAACGCGAAGAGCGCGAGGAGGCCTTGGATTCCGCCCTCGAAGGACTGGGCAGCGACGACGAGCTTCCTCCTGTTTCGAGTGGGCATCAGATGCAAGACAACGCCGACTATGAAGAAATCGTCTATGGCGATACTACCTCCTTCTACGACAAACTCAAGGAACAGATGGGGATGGAGGACCTTACGGAGACACAGAGAGATATTATGGAATACCTGATAGGTTCTCTCGACGACGATGGCATCCTGCGAAAATCACTCGATGCCATCACTGACGAACTTGCCATCTACCATAGCATCGATGTGCCAGAACAGGAAATTGAACGGCTGCTGAAGGTATTACAGGGCTTCGACCCTGCCGGAATCGGTGCCCGGTCGCTGCAGGAATGCCTGCTTCTGCAAATAGCCCGGAAGCCGGAAGGGCGCCTGAAGGAACTCATGCGAGAAGTCATCGACAACCACTACGACGCGTTTCTCAAGAAGCATTGGGACAAGATTCAGAGTGAAATGAACCTCACCGACCTTCAAAAGGAAACGCTCCGCAACGAAATTCTCAAACTAAATCCGAAGCCGGGAGCGTCGCTTGGCGAGACCGAAGGCCGCAACTTGCAGCAGATAACACCCGATTTCATCGTCGAAACAGATGAAGACGAGAATTCGATCAGCTTTTCTCTCAACCACGGCAATATTCCCGAACTCACGGTTTCTCCATCATTCACCGACATGGTGCACACCTATCGCAATAACAAGCAGGGCATGAACCGGCAAGAGAAGGAAGCCCTGCTCTACGCCAAGGAGAAAGTGGACAAGGCCCAGGGCTTCATCGATGCCATCAAGCAACGACGACACACGCTTTACCTGACCATGAAGGCCATCATAGAATACCAGCGCACCTTCTTTCTCGATGGAGATGAAGCCGACCTCAAACCCATGATCCTGAAAGACATTGCTGATAAGACGGGCCTCGATATATCAACCGTGTCGCGTGTGGCGAACGCCAAATACGCACAAACCAAGTGGGGCACCTTCCCCCTCAAGTTCTTCTTCAGCGACGGCTATGTAGCCGCCGACGGCGAGGAAGCGTCCACCCGAAAGCTCCGTCTCACGCTGAAGGAAATCGTGGAAAAGGAAGACAAGGGCCGTCCTCTGAGCGACGATGCCCTGGCTGAGATGATGAAAGACAAGGGATTCCCCATTGCCCGTCGCACGATTGCCAAATACCGGCAGCAACTGGGAATACCCGTAGCCCGGTTAAGAAGAGTATGAAAGAGAAGAATATCATATTGACAGCAAGAGTGTTGAGCATGGTGTTTACGCCGTTCTACCTCCCTTTAGTGGGGCTCATGGCGTTGTTCATCTTCAGTTATATGAGCCTGCTTCCATGGCAATACAAGCTCATGGTGCTGGGCCTGGTATATATCTTCACCATTCTGCTTCCCTCCATCTTTATCCACCTTTACCGTCGCTATCAGGGATGGGACCTGATCGAGCTGGGAACAAGGGAGCGCCGCATGGTACCCTATGTCATTTCCATACTCTGCTACTTTGGTTGTTACTATCTGATGACCATGCTCCACATCCCGAGCTTTATGGCCCGGATACTGCTTGCGGCACTCTTGATACAGATCCTGTGTGCCGTCATCAATGTATGGTGGAAGATTTCCACCCACTCGGCAGCCATCGGAGGAGTCGCGGGAGCCATCGTGGCTTTCTCTTTTCTTTTCTCCTTCAACCCCAACTGGTGGCTCTGCGTGGTACTCATCATCGCCGGCATGGTGGGCTCCAGCCGCATTATCCTCCGCCAGCATAGCCTTGCACAGGTTCTCACGGGGTTTCTCGTGGGGCTCGTCTTGGGGTTTTTCACGATTATTTAAACCATCAAATATGAAACCGTTAGTTAGTATTATCATGGGCAGCACCAGCGACTTGCCCGTCATGGAGAAAGCCTGCAAGTGGCTCAACGACAACCAGATACCCTTTGAGGTCAACGCCCTGTCGGCCCATCGCACACCACACGCCGTAGAAGCGTTTGCCAAAGGCGCCAAGGGACGCGGCATCAAGGTCATCATTGCGGCAGCCGGAATGGCCGCCGCATTGCCCGGCGTCATCGCCGCAAGCACTTCCCTGCCCGTCATCGGCGTACCCATCAAAGGCATGCTCGATGGCCTCGATGCCATGCTCAGCATCATTCAGATGCCCCCGGGCATACCTGTCGCCACCGTGGGAGTGAACGCCGCACAGAACGCGGCCATCCTCGCGGCCGAGATGATAGCGCTTGGCGATGACGAAGTGGCCGGGAAAGTGGAAGCCTGGAAGGCGGGTCTGGGGGCGAAAATAGAGAAAGCCAATGAAGACTTGGCCGCTATTCATGACTACGAATATAAGTGTAACTAAAGCGTCCTCTCCTTGGGAGAGGATAGGGGAGAAGCTATGATCGATTTGTTTAATTACCAACGCCGTAAGTCCTCGATAGTCCATGTCGGAGCACTCGACATGGGCGGAGAGAACCCCATCCGCATCCAGTCGATGACAACAACGGATACCAACGACACACAGGCTTGCATAGATCAGGCAGAACGCATCATCAAGGCTGGCGGAGAGCTGGTGAGGCTCACCACGCAAGGCCGCCGCGAGGCCGAGAACATGAAGAACATCCGGGACGGACTCCGCCTTAAGGGCTATAAAACGCCGCTCGTGGCCGATGTACACTTCAATCCCAATGTGGCGGACATCGCCGCCCGGCATATAGAAAAGGTGCGCGTCAACCCCGGCAACTATGTAGACCCGGCGCGGAAGTTCATCAAGATAGACTATACCGACGAGGAATATGCCGCCGAATTGCGGAAGATAGAGGAGCGGTTCGTGCCCTTTCTCGACATCTGCAAGGCCCATCACACCGCCATTCGCATCGGCGTGAACCACGGCTCGCTGTCAGACAGGATACGCAACCGCTACGGCGACACGCCCGAGGGCATCGTGGAGAGCTGCATGGAGTTCCTGCGCATCTGCGAGAAAGAGGACTTCCACGATGTGGTCATCAGCATCAAGTCGTCGAACACCATGGTAATGGTGCGCTCGGTGCGCCTTCTCGTCGAAGAGATGGAGAAGGAAAACATGTGCTATCCGCTGCATCTCGGCGTTACGGAAGCCGGCGAGGGCGAGGACGGCCGCATCAAGAGTGCCGTGGGGATAGGGGCCTTGCTGGCCGACGGCATCGGCGACACGGTGCGTGTATCGCTCTCGGAGGAACCCGAGGAGGAGATTCCCGTGGCCCGTCATCTCGTCAATCACTTCAACCGCAGGGCGCACCATGTGCTGATTCCCGGGACGCCGAGCGAGGCTTTCTGTTGGACTTGCCCCACGAGGAGGCCGACGGCAGCCGTCGGAAACATAGGCGGCGAGCATGTTCCCGTCGTCATCTCGTCCATTCGTAAACCGTTTGAGGAACCCTTCGCGACAACCTCCAAGTCCGACTATCTTTATCTGGGAGGACAACTCCCGTCCCATTGGGATGCCGACAAACAGTACATTCTCGACTTCAATGTCTATGTCGAGCACCGAGAGGAACTGAAGGACAGGGCCGTCTACCCCATTTTCCCCATAAACGCCATGCCGTTTGTAGGCATGGTCAAGGCCGAGAGAAAGTTTCTCGTCCTGCAGTTCGGTACCCCCGCAGAGGAGTATATCTCATGTCTGGAGGCGAATCCCGAAGTCGTGGTGGTCTGCATGAGCAATCATGCCAACCGTACGGGAGAGCAGCGGGCATTGGTCCACGAGATGATGAACGCCGGCTTGAAAAACCCCGTCATCTTCTCGGAAATGTACCAGACTGACAACAAGAGCGACTTTCTGCTTGACGCCGCGGCTGACTTGGGGGCGTTGCTGACAGACGGGCTGGCCGACGGAATATGGCTGATGAACGACGGAAAGCTATGCCCCGAGACCATCGAGGAGACCGCCTTCGGCATCCTTCAGGCAGCCCGCTTGCGCACTTCCAAGACCGAATACATCTCCTGCCCGGGATGCGGGCGCACACTCTACGACCTCCGCGAGACCATCGCAAAGATCAAGGCTGCCACCAGCGATATGAAGGGACTCAAGATCGGCATCATGGGCTGTATCGTAAACGGCCCGGGAGAGATGGCCGACGCAGACTACGGATATGTGGGCGCGGGCCCCGGAAGGGTGTCGCTCTACCGCAAACAGGTATGCGTAGAGCACAACATCCCCGAGGAAGAGGCTGTGGAACATCTATTGGCGTTGATTCGGAAAGAGAAAGAAAGCCTACGGACCTGAAAGAGAAATAGGTGGCTTCGGCGTGCCGCCATGACGATGCGGGAAAGCGGGAGAACGGGGGAAGGCGCTTGTCGAAACGACTCTTGCCCGGATATTGAACCGGCGGGGCATTACGAGCGCGCTCGTGGAGACAAGCTCCGTGGCCCGGCTGGATGACGACCTGAAGTGCGTGCGTGCGCTCCGAGTAGAGGGATGATTGGCTTCAGGTGTTTCCACTGACCACCCGGAAGCTGGCCGCCCACCGCTGGCCGTCCGCTCGACAGCCGTCATAAGGCTGACGAAATCGGCGAAATTGAAGCACAAAATCGGCGATTTCGTCCGACAATCTCGCCGATTTTGTCAAGCTGCCAACGGCCTTTTCTGTGGCAACTAATCAACGAAAATGAAGAAATATCGAAGTTGGTGTAAACTGACTGATAATGAGCAGGAAACGAAATAATTTGCATAGAAGTGCTCTTTTCAAAAAGAGTTATAATATGCAGATTTAGGCAGAAGTTCAGTTACCAGAGCGTTACCCGATTTTACCATAGGTAACAATGGAGTAATATTCGGTAACTGAATTATTTTCTCTCGTGTGGCTGTTGCTGCGGTCGGCAGTTTTCTGCATAAGAGAGAAACGCTTTGAAATTGGTAATTTTGCCACAACACATCGAAGCGTATGAAAACAGAGAAAATGAAGGTGTTGCTCTACCTTAAAAAGAGCGGTCTTGACAAGTCTGGAAAAGCCCCGATTATGGGACGCATTACCATTGGGCGTTCCATTGCGCAGTTCAGCTGTAAACTCTCCTGCAACCCCGACTTGTGGAATCCACGAGAGAGCAGAATGGATGGCAAGAGTCGTGAGGCGGTGGAGATAAACGGTAAATTGGAAAATCTGCTGTTGTCTGTTCAGTCAGCTTATCAATCTCTGCTATCCAAAGGTTGCCCATTTGATGCAGCCGATGTGAAAGAGCTGTTCCAAGGGAGCGTACAGACACGGTGCATGCTCATCGAAAGGCTGGATATGCTTATCAAGGAGAAGGAAAGCCATGTTGGTATAGACATCAAGGAAGGAGCCATACACGGCTATCACTCTACCCGAATTCATTTGCAGAAGTTTATTCAACGGAAGTACAAGGTAGCAGACTTGGCTTTCTCACAGCTCACAGAGAACTTTATCTATGAGTTTGGGCAGTATTTCTTAGGTGAGTGCGGTTTTCAAGAAAGCACATTCTATAATGCAGCCACGCACTTGAAGACGGTATGCAGATTGGCTTACCGTGAGGGATTGGTTGATGTTCTTCTATTTGACAAAGCCAAAATCAGCAAGGGCGATAAGAGACTGCCCAAAGCATTGGACAGGGAAGCATTGGACAAGTTAAAAGTACTCCGCTTTGAGGAATTGGAGGAGGAAATGGAAACGGCAAGGGATATTTTCCTCTTTGCCTGTTATACAGGTGCTGCATATTGCGATTTGATGGAACTGAACAAGTCCCATCTTGTGCGTGATGATGAGGGTTGCCTTTGGCTGAAGTTCAACCGTCAGAAGACAGGTGTGCCTTGTCGTGTCAAACTGCTGCCCGAAGCCATAAGGCTGATGGAGAAGCTCCACAGCGATGAAAGGGAAACATTGCTCCCTTTCATGGGATATGCCACTTACCAATCTTATTTGAAAGCCCTGCGGCTTCGTGCTGGCATCTCGTTTCCTTTTACCACACATACGGCAAGGCACACATTTGCCACGCTCATCACGCTTGAACAGGGTGTGCCTATTGAAACGGTAAGCAAGATGCTGGGGCATTCCAACGTGAGCATGACCGAGCGTTATGCAAAGGTAACACCGCGGAAACTCTTTGAGGAATTTGACCGTTTCCTTTCTTTCACTGAAGATATGCAGTTGGCTATCTGACCATTTCTTTCATTCAACATTGTTTTATCGTTAAATAAAACATGAACAATTCAATCAAGACCATTATGAGAAGTACATTCAAGATACTGTTCTATATTAACAGACAGAAAACAAAGGCAGACGGCAATACCGCCATTCTCTGCCGTATCACCATCGACGGAAAGAACACAGCCATTACCACAGGCGAAGAGTGCCATCCTGTCGAGTGGAACACCAAGCAGGGTTTGACAACCAACAAGAAGACAAACCAAAGAATCAAAGAATTCAGGGATTTGGTGGAAAAGACCTATCGGGACATTCTTGTAAAGGATGGAGTGGTAAGTGTGGAGCTTATCAAGAACCGCTTACAGGGTATTGCCACCAATCCGACCACGCTCCTTGCCATGAGCTGGGCGGAACTCCAAACAGTCAAGGAAAGTGTTGGCAGATCAAGGGCAGAGGGAACTTACCTGAATTTGTTTTATTCTGACAGAAATCTCCGTGAATTTGTAGAAAACAAAGGAGTACAAGACATATCCATCGGAACAATTACAGAGGACTTGTTCGAGGAATACCGTTTCTTTCTCAAAAAGCGTGGACTGAAAGCATCCACCATCAACAGCAACCTCTGCTGGCTGAGCCGACTGATGTTCCGTGCGGTCAGCAAGAGGATTATCCGCTGCAATCCGTTTGAGAATACCAAGTATGAGAAAGAGGAAAAGAAGATACGCTTTCTGCAAAAGAGCGATGTGATGAAACTTATGGCAATGAAGATGAACGACAAGGAAGCGGAGCTGGCAAGACTGATGTTTGTCTTTTCATGCTTCACAGGCTTGGCTATCTCAGACATGGAGAATTTAGAAAACAAGCATATCCAAACGACAGCGGACGAACAGATGTATATAAGAAAGGAACGTCAGAAGACCAAGGTTGAGTTCATCGTGCCGTTACATCCCATAGCGGAAGCCATCATCAGTCATTGCCAGAAAGAGCAGGAAAGAAGTGAAGAATATCTGCTGGTGAAAGAAAAAGGGGATCACCTTGTCTTTCACCGTGATTGCAGCCGCAGTGTCATGGATGCCAAACTGAGTATTGTGGGAAAGGCTTGCGGTATCTGCCAAAGACTTTCCTTCCACATGGCAAGACATACATTCGGCACGATGAGCCTAAGCGCAGGTATTCCCATTGAGAGCATAGCCAAGATGATGGGGCATGCCTCCATATCAAGCACTCAAGTTTATGCGCAGGTGACGGACAAAAAGATATCAGAGGATATGGACAGACTCATCGCCAAACATCAGGAAAAGAACAAAGAGGATGATAAGGTAACGGTAAAGGAAACTATTACCATAGGTACAATGGCTATTGCCAACACAGGCAGAAACAAAAGCATGGAGGAAACGGCATGAATACGGAAGATGGAATAAAGACCAAGGCTGCAATCCGTCTGGACACGGGGCGCAGCTACTTCGAGTGGGGAAATGGTATGCAGGTTATCCGCAGGGGAAAAGGCGAAGTAGCCATGACCGAGGGCGAGCTTGCAAGGTTCTTCGGAGTTACATGGAGAAAAGTCAATGGCAGACTTCGGACGATAACCGAAGAATCCGTCCTGCATCCAGAAGAAAGGGACGCAGACGAAAGGAAAATAGTCACGGATAAGGAGGTAAGGGGCTACGCACCGCTCTACCCATTACCTACAATTATCGCCCTTTCCTTCTTGCTTGACAGCGTAGAAGCCCACCTGTTCAGAAAGCATGTGTGCAGTGAGTTGATGCATCCAAGGAGTTCTGTCATTCCTATCATCATATATGACAGGGGTGTCAATAGCTGAATATGTACCAATCCTTTTTCTTTCACTGTTATCTTACTACATTACTACAAAACAAGGTAACACAGTGAAAGAGAAGGTATTACGTTGTAGTTGGTAGATGACTATATGTGCAACTACGGTATGACTACATACTACCAATCCATGAACGGAAAGGATATGTTTTTTAGCCGTGGAATGCGGTCAGAGAGGATTGTGAACTTTCGGATATGGCTATGTAGATAAGATTGACAAATACAAGAAGGTTTTTCTTAGCTGTCGTGCATATTCCTTGAAGGCAACAATTCTATTGCCACAAATAGTCGTAATTATGGTTACTAAACATCTCATTTTCCCCTCGCTCAAAATATATTGTCTTAATAATGAAACCTTCCCTTGCTTTGGACATCGAATACGGAAAGAGAGATTGGTCAACAAATCCTATAGAGTTTACATATCTGCCCAGCGGAGTGTCTATGTATTTGTATTCCTGATGAAGCGACAACTTTTCTCTGCTGATTTGCCTGATGGTATCAATTATATGGAAACTTCTGTCATCAACCAAAAATGCTGAAACAGGCTTGCCTATTTTCCATTCAAAATCATAGACAAGTAAGGGTTTGGGAATGAACTTGTCGTAATAAAAAATTTGTTTTCCCTGCTCGTGGAGGTAGAAAACGGCATTTTTCTTGCCATTTACATAAACTTTCCTGTATTCGTCTCCCTTAATGATGGTGTCTTCCCTGACAGTATATAGATAAATCTGATAGAAAAAAGGACGGAAAGGGTCTGTCACTATTTCTTTCCATGAAGTGCCTTCAGGGTAATAGATGTACTCATATTCTTCCCTGTCGTTTCCACACCCGGAGAGACAAAGAAATTCCACGAGTCCCAAAAGCAATTCCAAAATAAGCAACATGACAGAGAGTCCCTTAGTCCTTATCATCGTCCCTAATTATTTTATGCGGAAACTATCTTTTATCGTATCCACCATGTCTAATTTCTCCCATGTAAACAATTCCACCTGAATGTTTTTTGTTCCATGATACCTGCTTGTAAATGTTTTGTTCACAACTTCATTTTTCCGTCCCATGTGACCATAGGCTGCCGTTTCCGTGTACATCGGCTGGTTTAGTTTAAGCTGCCTTTCAATGGCTTTAGGGCGCAGGTCGAACATTTCAAAAATCTTCTGTGCAATTTCTCCGTCCGACATTCCGACATTATTGTGTCCATATGTATCAACCGATACGCTGACAGGAGCAGCCACACCGATGGCATAAGCCAGCTGCACAAGAATTTCGTCCGCAACCCCTGCTGCTACCATATTTTTGGCAATATATCGTGCCATATAAGCAGCACTGCGATCTACCTTGCTTGGATCCTTTCCAGAGAAAGCACCTCCGCCATGTGCTCCTCGTCCCCCATATGTATCCACAATTATTTTTCGCCCAGTAAGCCCCGTATCCCCATGCGGACCTCCTATAACAAATTTTCCTGTTGGATTTACAAGATACTTTATGTTACTGTTGAACAGCTTTTGTATTTTGGAATCACATTGGGAAATGACACGAGGCATAAGAATGTTAATCACATCGTTCTTAATCTTGTCCAGCATCTTCTTGTCGTCCACGTCAAAATCGTCATGCTGAGTACTTACCACTATTGTGTCAATGCGCAGAGGTTTTTTGTTCTCGGTGTATTCTATTGTTACCTGACTTTTTGCATCGGGGCGTAAATAAGTCATTTCCTTGCCCTCCTTGCGTATGTCGGAGAGTGTTCTCATAATGAGATGTGCCAAATCAAGAGAAACTGGCATATAATTTTCGGTTTCATTGGTAGCATAGCCGAACATCATACCTTGGTCTCCTGCACCCTGTTCGTCCGTATCTTTATTGGAAACGCCTCTGTTTATATCATCGCTCTGCTCGTGAATAGCCGTGAGGATACCGCATGAATCACCGTCAAACTGATATTCAGCTTTTGTGTAACCAGCCTTGTTTATTGTTTCGCGGGCAACATTCTGAAGGTCGATGTATGTACTGGAACGCACTTCACCCATAATGACCACCTGCCCCGTCGTTACGAATGTTTCTATTGCACAGTGAGCATTTCTGTCATAAGCAAGGAAATAGTCAAGCAACGCATCTGAAATCTGGTCTGAAATCTTATCGGGATGTCCTTCTGAAACGGACTCCGATGTAAATAAATGTCTCATCTTTTTATCTTATATTGTTTAATTCTTCTAATATAGCGTATGTGGAACGCAGCGTCATGAAATCCGTATATTCTTCTGCTGTACCATTTTTCATTTCCGTCATTTCCACGAACATCTTTATCTCGTTAAAATATCCCTGTGTGTAAATCTGATTGTTTGCCAAAATGGGATTGAAGTTGTTTCTTGATAAAAGACACTCGTTGGATAATTTGGTGGGGAGCACTTTTTCGATTGGTACTCCACCTATGGTACATACTGATGGCACAAATGACAGTCGCTCCATCTGGTCTATTTCATACGTTCCGTCCTGCGTGTTCACTCTGACATTTTCACTAGCATCTTTCCAAGAATAAAGTGTGGATAATTCCAAAGTACCAATAATATTGTCATGTTCCAGCATCAGCAGGTAGGTCACACCACCTTTTTTTGTACTTTTGACTTTATGCATCGCCAGTATCTTAGCCCCTCCAAAAAGAAAAACGACCAAGTCGATAGGGTGTATAAACAAATCGTATATCTCATTGCCTTCGGGGTACAATCCCGTTTGGTAACGTAGGCTGTAACTATTTAATTCCCTGCCTTTTATTTCCTTTCTCAATCTGGAAACAAGCGGAGAATGTCTTTTTTGCATTCCGACAACTGTGGTATTAAATCCAAATAACCTTTGCTTGTCAATAAGGCTGTTTAGTTCCTTTAAACACATACAGGGAGGTTTTTCTATAAAAAGAGATTTCCCCGATTTTATAACTTCTGATGCAATTTCAAAATGTGACGCAGGTGTGGCTGACACAAACACTCCTGCGACTGTCTCGTCATTGAGAATATCCTTTATAGATGTTGTCCCTATTATGCCCTTGAATTTTTTCCCTATCAGTTCTGCCTTTTTCGTGGAAGAACAGCACACATACTTCACGTTGACTTGTAGAAATTGGATGACGGGGAAAAGGTTGTGGATGGTGTGGTTTCCAAAACCAATTATAGCATAGTTCTTCTCATAACAGTCGGAGAGATATTTATTATCCCTTCTGCGCTTGTAAAGTCTGATGATTTTCTGAATGTCTGTCATTTAGGCTATATTAATCCTTTGAAATATTTGCGGTACGTGCATTTTTCATCAGCAGTCCACTGATATTTCCCGTAAAACGCTTCGATAAGTTTTTTAGGGAAAAACCTCTCGGCTGCACGGAGAAGTATTATGTCAAATTTACGATGGTAGTTAATCCAGCATTTGTTGCAGTCATGGGAATACTCACATTGAATCTTAGCAGTCCTTTGTGAATTGAAGATTTCGTCAAGAGTATTGTTGTGAACATTGCCGAGAATCACATCCAGATTTTGGCACAGGGGAACATTCCCATTGGAATGGATTACCAGTTCATTGTATATACTGTGGCATCTTAGGCGCAGATTTCCTTTTTTCCATTCATCGTACAGAGCCACAAAGTCAAAATTTTCCTGTGTTTTATGGATAGATTGCGGAATCTTTTTTATGTAGTCATTTCCGACCTCCATTAGGTCCTCGGTGGTATCAAAGAAATCCATCGTATTGTAAATGCCTATTCTGACATCAATGTTATAGTGTTTGGCAAGCTGAATAACATAGTCCATGTCCTCAAACGTGTTCCATGGAGTAAGGCAGAACATGAACGATATGGGAACAAAGTCCTTACAGCTTTCCACCACCTGAATGACCTTGTCATATCCGTCACGCCCTCTTAGAGTTTTATATGTTTCCTTGTTCCCATCTAAGGAAACATACAGATGTTTGGGCTTGTATTTCTTTACAGCTTCGATAACTTTAGAGGGTGCAAGGCAATTTGATAGCAGGGTGTAGTTTGTATGGTTGTTGTGAAACCAGTTCAGTATTGCATCAGCTTCAGGATGTAAAATAAATTCCCCCCCCTCCAGACCGACGGTTGTCCGTTTTGTTACGCACTTGCTCGACATTATCCGAATGATGTCCGATAATGACAAATGCTCTATTGGCTTTTTCCAAATAGAGCAATGTTTACACCGTGACTGACAAAGTGATGTGGAATAAATCATCAAGGATGATAAAGTCTTATCTGTAGGTACTGTTATGTTTTTTACAAATGCACCTCCAGTTACGAGATAGTCTAAAACGTTATACATTGATTATGTTTATAGTATTCTCCGCATACCAAGTTAACTTGGTATGCGGAGAAAAAGAATTATTCAACGATTATCTTTTGCTGTTTTGTCTTGTTATTTTCACTATAACTTATAACGTATGTACCGCTATGAGGCAATGTCGCCTTGTATGAATAAGAACCCTTGTACTTATTCTGTTTATAAGAGGTAACAACATGCCCATAAACATCTGTTATAGTCATCGAGAATTGACAATCATTCTCAAGGGTGTAGCTTATGCTAAGAGTGTTCCCTGAGACTTCTACACCAAAGCTGCTGCCATTTTTTGTAGGATTGGCTGAATCCTCTTGAACCACAGGAGTTAAATCCATACCGCTGAGCAATCCTTTCACATATAGCATCGTGTTTGCATAAGGAGAAACCAGCTCGCTTTCCGTAATGACCACAGGAGCGGTCAGCACAGGCTTAGCCCCAAATTTTGTCTCTTTTTTGATTGTTGGAATTTGTGGTACCAAATCTTCCAACAGTTTAGTCATAAAGATGTTGCCTTCTCCCAGTTCCTTATATACCAAGAATTGACTGGACGGAACAGATGCGCAATAAGATTTAAGCTGACGATAACTGTCATATTCTCCTAATTGTTCAAAACTGCTATAAGGAGATTGGTTTATATCCTTATCCCAAAGTGCAACTAAACTCTTGAACTTGCTTTCTGTTCCAGCAGGCAGCAAGGCAATTCTGCTTTCAATGAGACCTTGCTCCAAATCGGTAAACGAAACCTGTGCTACTTTTGCATCGGCACTTAACTGTGGTTTTGTTCCCAACGAAGTGTCTTTACGGTAATATTCTACGATTTCCCCATAGGAATTACCTCTCACTCCGTTTCTAGGATGGAAAGTTCGTGCCAAAGCACCAGGCTTACTTTCCCAGTCATATCCATGCAAATTGCCATCAGCCCCATCCCGAACAGAAGCATGTGTATATTCTCTTTTTCCATTCCGCACGATAGCCCATAAAGCAACTGTCCCGTTTTCAGCATTTGCACCAACCCTTGTAAGTCCTCTTGACGCATAGAATTTGTCAAAAGCCCTCAACGGGTCAGGGTCGTAGAAGTTAGAATGCGTCGAAGGAGGCCATTCCCAATAGGATGTTATTCCTCCAGACCAGCTTATACAGTTATAGGTTCGAGACTCGGGAGCGGACATAATCGCATCGTCTTCCTTCAAGTAAGGAAAAGAGCCAGCATATGTAACGTTATTTACGCTGCTTTTTTTACATTTTATGTAAACATTGCAAAGAACTTCTGGCTGATAAGAGCTGTACTGCGACAACAAAACGGCATTGCCTGCTACTGAGTACTTTTTGTTAATTCGCGCCCATCTTCCCCAATCAAAGTCTCCATTCCCTTGATAATCATCATTGTAAGCGATAATTCCAGATGGATTTCCGTAAGATTCTATCCAAACCATCGGATCACCTCCCTTGGAGCATACAAAAGTGTTATATACTTGATCTGTTCCTTGATTACATACTATTCCCAAACTAAACAAAGGGACATTGCTGTAATAATTTTCTCCGTTGATATTGACATTAGCAAGTCCGCTTGTGGCATTGAGCCATGAACGTACTCTGACGTAGTAAAGTCCCGTCTCAGGAATGTTGACATTCAAGGAAGCAAGGCATTGATTGTTGGAATGTGCATTCCATGTGTATCGCTCAGGATTGTTTGCACTGAACAACTCAAGAACATGGTCATAGTTGTCAATTCCGTTTGTCGCTATAAATATTTGCTGTCCTCTCTGGAAAGAAACTGTCTTGAAAAAAGAGTACTTTATTTTGCAATTTCTAATGTATTCAAAATCATACAAAGGAGAGTCGTAGGAAACACTTCTTGCTTTTGCAAACAAAGGTATAGCCAATGTGTCTCTGCCACAGAAATTCAAAGACGGTTCTGCATTACTGAGTGCATTCTCATGAGATAAGGTCTTAAGTTCTACCTTATAGTCATTGTAATTTTGAGACGAAATGGTAGAATTTCCCAAATCCTTAGAAAGTCTGACAAATTCAACCTCTGGAACGTCAGGAGCAGTCCCAACAATAGAGATGGTGTTCTTGCCTTTTCTCAGGAACACCTTTGAAGACTTCTTCAAGCCTATCGCCTGCCAGTCGTTTGACACAGGGGCTAAGACATCATCTTGCAACTCGTTGTTTACCATTACTTTGTAAACAGATAGTGTGCCATCTGCTTTCTTCGTCCCTAACACCCAGAAGTTGGCATAATGAAGCCCCGAAACTGGAGCTTCGACTTCAAAGGTGGTGAAAGTCTGAGCCTCTGTAATTGATTTTGTACACTTGAGAATCTTCACATCGCCACCTAAGCTTGGATTCTTCTCGTAATAACTAATGCTCTCCACACTTTGTGAGAAAGCAGCAACTGTTGTTGCAAATAAAATTAACAATGTAGTAATACCTTTTTTCATAAGTTCTTTATTAAAAGGGTTTATACTAAATTAGACGGTGTAAATTTAGGGAATTTGTGTGACATTTTCAAGTTTTTAGTATGATTTCTGAGAAAAATACTGCGTTTTAGGTACATATAAACAGAATTACGAAGAAAGAAGTTTGTTAATGCGTTTGATGGCACTGTGTTTCATTCCTATAAAAAAAAGAAAAGGTCAAGGAGAAATACCTCCTGACCCAAACATTATGTTACAAAATATTTCTATAATTAAGGCTGTATCTTTCCCTTAAATATTTCATAACATCTACGCAATGGAATTTTCTTCTAATAACTTCTCCAAATCCGAAGCCTTGTATAGTATTTTCCCTGCGAATTGCGTGTAGGGGATAACTTTCCTGTCCCGATAGTCCTGCAAGGTACGAGGGCTGATATACAGCCGTTCGCATACTTCCTTGCCTGTCAGGAAATGCTCACCGCCAAACAGCGGTTTGTGGGTCTGTGCTACTTCCTTTATCCTTCTACTTACACTGCTGATAGCGGACAGCACCACCTGCATATCGTCAGCCTCCATGTTCAAATCTCTTACCTGTTCCATAGTTCTCTTGTCTTATTTGTTGTTCTTGGATTTGTTTGTGTTTGATTTCACGGATTTGGTTTCCAATAATCGGTCCACGTCCTCACGCCTGTAATAGCACTTATGCCCTATTTGCGTAAACGGCAGCACACCTGTATCCCGATAGTGCTGCAATGTACGCTTGCTGATATTAAGCAACCTGCATACATCGCCGTTGTGCAGCCAATCGGTGTGTCTGCTCTGTTCTCCGAATGCCTTGTGGCAGGTCTCGGCAAGACTGAGTATCTCGTTTCTCAACCTTGCCCAATTTGAATCCGTAATGATAAAATATCCCATAGTTTTATTGTTATTTTGTTTGTAATTCTGTCTTATTGGTATTGACAACACCTTTGTCTGTTCTACGTTTCACTGCACGTTTATGCCTGCAAAGGTATGATGAGTTTGTCACACTTCAAAGCAGCAGGGAACAGCAGGGAAATATCGGGAACTTCAAGGAAAAACTAACGCATTTTATCGGCAGCCGTTTGCGCATTCTTTCCCTGTTTTCTTCTTTCGCCGTCTGTTTGGCGCAAAGATAGGGCGGTGCATGTCCTATTCTATCATACTTCTTTTAAGTGGCACCTTGTAGCACTCTTGGTGTGGACAAAAGCTACCCTATTTCTGTGCTGATTCTTATTGTTTGCAATATCGGTGCAGAATACCGCAAACGTGTGCAAAAGGGTACACTTCTACCTCTATCTTTCCTTGCTATTTTATCCCCTGTTTTGATTTAATTCGGGCTTAAATCAGTTATTTCTTTTCCTGTCTCTTCAAAAATCCGTGCGAACTTTATTGCGAATGAACGCAACATTATGCAAGCACTCTCCGAATGCTTGGAACTTTCCAGTTCTCTTCATAACTTCACTCTCGGAAACCAAACCAAGCATATAATGAAAAGGAATGCAGATAAAGGCAATTCAGTGGACGAAAATAATACGCCCAAGCAAAGGAAGACTTCCTCCAAAAATGGTGAGATAGAAACCTATCTCTCCTCTTATTATGAGTTTAGGTACAACACGGTGTTGGGGCGAACCGAATACCGAAGTAAGGAAGATGCTCACTTCTCAAAAGTGGGTCGCTATGAAAGCAACACGCTCCGCAGGGAACTTGACAACGATGTGGGGATTATCACATCTTCCGACAACCTCTATTCCATTATAGAGAGCAGCTTCTCTCCACGTGTCAATCCCATACAGGAGTATTTCAATGGATTGCCCTTGGTGGATATTGGTAATAGCAGAGGTAATTATAGTGGCAATAGCGATAGTTGTAGTCATGGCAGTAGTGGTAATGGTAATAATGAACACAATAACCATTGTGATATTTCTTCCCTTTCACTGAAAGCCATTCCCGAATTGGCAAGTTGCGTAGTTGTGCGCAACTCTGACAAGTGGCTGCCATACCTTACCAAATGGCTCGTGGCAGTGGTCGCCAACGCCATGGACGACCGTGAATGCCGTAACCATACCTGTCTTGTACTGACAGGCGAGCAGGGCAAGTTCAAGACAACTTTCCTTGACTTGCTCTGCCCACCTGCCCTGCATGGTTACAGCTACACGGGAAAGATATATCCGCAAGAGAAGGACACGCTTACCTATATAGGGCAAAACCTCATCGTAAACATTGACGACCAGCTCAAAGCCCTCAACAAGCGTGACGAGAACGAACTGAAAAACCTCATCACCTGTCCGATGGTCAAGTACCGTATGCCTTACGACAAGTATGTGGAGGAACACCCACACTTGGCGAGTTTCGTTGCATCGGTAAATGGTAACGATTTCCTTACCGACCCCACAGGCAGCAGACGGTTTCTGCCCTTTGAAGTGCTTTCCATAGATATTGAGAGAGCAAAGGCTGTTTCTATGGATAATGTCTATGCGGAAGCGAAAGCCTTGCTGAGCATAGGTTTCCGCTATTGGTTTGACGATGAAGAGATAACGGAACTATACAGGGAGAGTGAGGATTTCCAAGTACAGACGGCAGAAATGGAACTACTGTTGCGCTGTTTTGAGAAACCTACGGAGGATAGTCCCAACTGTACCTATATGACTACCACAGAGATAATCACCTACTTGGGACTTTACACGCATCATCCCTTGTCCTTAAAGCACATGGGCGAAGCCCTGAAAAGGGCAGGCTTTGAGAAAGTGAGCAAGAGGCGAGAGGGTGGCAGTCCCATCTATGTATATAAGGTAAAGAAGATATTGCCTTGTCCTTTATTAGGCAGTTGCAACTATCAGATGTAGTAGGCACATGTAGTAGGTTGGTAGTATAACTTGGGACTAAAAAATAATATTGGAAATCAACTACTTATGTCAAAATAGTATGTAGTAAGAAGAAAGATGAAAAAGTTTGGAGGGGAAAAACTTCTGAAAAAAGATTTTCTTTCAATAAGCATTCACCTACCATTCAAATATCATTCAAATACACCATTGTCATTCAAACACAAATTATTCAATCCATTCAATTAAAACATATCACAATGAAAGAAGAAGATTTATCACGCATCAAGCAATACCCCATCGTGGAGTATCTTGAAAGTAAAGGCATCAAGCCTGTACGCAGAACATCAGTCTATGCGTTGTACCGCTCACCGCTGCGTGCAGAAACACATCCGAGTTTCAAAGTGGACACAGAGAAGAACCTTTGGATAGACTATGCCGAATGCAGGGGCGGAAGTATCATCGACCTCTGTATGCGTTTGGAGGGCTGCACGCTATCGGAAGCCATCCACCACTTGGGGCAGAACGCTCCCGATAATACAGTATATAGTTCTCACAAAGACTTCTCACAAAACAATCTCCAACCAACGATGGCTGCAAACGAGACAAGGAAACTGATAAGTATATCAGACACCCTACCGCCACATTTGCAGGAGTATCTTACAAAGGTACGCTGCATTGATTTGGAAAAGGCAAAGCCTTTCCTTAAATGTATCAGCTATGAGGTAAGGGGCAGGCGCTATCAATCCATCGGCTTTGCCAATCAATCAGGAGGGCATGAACTTCGGGACAATGGCACGTTCAAGGGAACGATAGCTCCGAAGGACATTACTCCTATATTCACCGACAAGATAATAAACCAAATACAGCCAACTTGTGTGTTCGAGGGATTTATGGATTTTCTTTCTTTTCTTTCAATGAAAGAAGAAGTAACAAGTGCCTGCCTTGTGCTAAACTCCGTGAGCAATACCGCCAAAGCAATTCGGTATATGAATGCGCAGGGAATATCTTCCATTCGTACCTTCCTTGATAATGACGATGCTGGGCGGAGGGCTGTTCAAGATTTCATAAAGGCAGGCTTCCATGTTGAGGACATGAACATACATTACAAAGACTTCAAGGATCTCAACGATTTTCATGTCAGTCGTGTCCGTGAGCAACAGAAAAAGTTGGAGAAAACTCCCAATACAAGCAACAAAAGAAAACAAGTCAAACTTAAAATAAGATAGAGGTATGGAAAAGAAAACAGTCAGCAAAGAGGAAATGGAAAATACCATCAGGAAATCTTTTAGTATGAGCCAAGCTGAAAGTTCAAGTGAACAAACCGTCGCTGAATTTCGAGCAAAGGGAATGAAAAATATTCAAGAGCAAAAACAACAAGGAACAGAACATGTCATAAAGTATGTTACGCCAGCCGAGCCTGCACAGCATACAGAGCATGCAACCGTTCAAAAACGCATCAGCTCCAAAATGAGGAAGAAAACACTCGAAGCCTACAAGCAAGCCTATCTTGTGCCAACCAAACTGTGCAACCGAAAGGCGGTCTATCTGAGCCGAGAAACGCAGGAGCATGCCGACTTCATCGTGCGCAGGTTAGGCGACAGGGGCAGCAACCTTTCAAGTTTCGTGGAGAACATCGTGCGTCTCCATTTGGAAGAGTACGGTGAGGACATAGATAAATGGAGGAGATTATAAATCACAGGAAAAGGGTCGAGGACTTTTGGGAAAAGGGGCTATTATTCCACTCAAAACTCTCAACCCTTTTTTAGAGAACATAGCAACAGAAATTTGTCAAACATACTGAATGATGAGAACACCACGAACACAGTTAAACACGGAATGCACAGCATTCACTTTCAAGCAGCAAAACGCCTTGTGCGTAAACGTTTCGTTAGCTGATATTGCAAGACGTCAGTTTGTACCCACAAACTGCCCTTGCTCCCCTCGTCAGACTATCGGGGAGATAAGACCGTAATCACTCCGTTCTCATCGGTCAGTATTTAGGAATTAAGGTAATAAATCATCTACAATGATAAACTTTCAAGGAAACTTATATGAACAGATATAAAGGAAAAGCTGCCCGATGGCAGCAACAGGATAAAGAAGAACAGCGGATGAACAAAACGGAGTTCATCAAGGTAAGATGTACCAGTGAAGAGAAGAAACGTATCAAATCAAGGGCGGAAAGCACGGGACGGAAATTCTCCGATTATTGTCGGGAAATACTCCTTAACGGAGAAGTAACAGCCGTTCCCAAGATGACAGACAATGAGAGGGAAGCCATTGCCATTCTCCAACATACAGGAAGGTTCTATGGGCAGATTTCCAATCTCATCAAGCTCAAGGACGAGGATTGGCTACATATCACCAAGAACCTTTCGCTATGTGCCAAAGAGGCATTTAAGCGGTTTTACGACCCGCATTTTCGGGTGGATGATGAAATATATAAGGTCTTAAATCTAACAAGAAATGATAGGTAAATGCAAGGCGATAGCGCACGGAAGCACAGCTTTGGACTATATTTTCAGGGAAGGCAAACTCGGTAGTCGGCTTGCATTCCACAATCTTTGCAGCAGAGATCCAAAGACTATCTATGAGGAAATGAAAGTGGTCAGTAACTACAACAGCCGTTGCAGGAACAAGTTTCTCCGTATCGAAATTGGCATCGCACCGCAGGACGAGAAAAAGCTGTCTGTGTCCGAATATATGTGGATAGCACATTTGTTTGCCAAGCAAATGGGACTTGACAACCACCAATGGGTGGCAGTAACGCACAAGGACACCGATAATAGACACATTCACATAATTGCTAACCGTATCAGTCTGTATGGAGAAGTCTATGATACCACCTTTGTGAGCAATAGGGCTGCAAGGGTGGCAGAGGAAATCAGCAGGGAGAAAGGCTTGACCATTGCAAAAGAGGTCAAGGCAGAAAGGAAACACCAAAAGGAAAAAGCCAGCCCTACAAGAGAGCAAACAAAGCAGCAGGTGCAGAAGATTTGCTACACCTTGCTTGACAAGTACAAAGGAACAGGCGTCACGGGGCATTCCATGTTCCTTTATGAATTGAACAAAAACGGCATTACCATAAAGCGTATGAAGAACAAGCAGGGCAAGGTATATGGCTTGAAGTTCTCATACGCAGGGCAATCCTTCAAGGCTTCCGAAATCGGCAGGGAGTTCGGCTACCATTCCTTGCAGAAGAACTTTGAAACAACCAACAAGGAAGAATCAAGGAAACCACATCTAACAGTACAAGAGCCTACAGAAAAGAAAGAACAATCTGATACAGGCTACCAACTTGTACCTCCAAGCCGCTCCTCTATCTCACGAGACAATGATACCTCACAAGTGCAGAATCCCATTGGTGCAGTGGCAGACACCATCGTTAGCGCAGCCGATGAAGTGGTGGAAGGGTTAGGCGATTTAATTACACCAAGTACACAAGGCAATGACTTAACCGAAGCTGCATGGCAGCGCAAACTCAGATACCAAGCTAACAGAAAGAAGAAACGTGGAAGGGGAATATAAACATAGCATACAAAAAGTGCATAATAAAGAATATCTCATCAAAAACGCTTGCTATTCGGTAACAAAGTATTATCTTTGCAAACAGAATAACAAGCGTTCTTTGTTAGGCAGAAAACAGCGAAGCCAAGTAGTTCGCTCGTTTCCAAATCGTTACCAGTTTAGTTGTACAAACAAGGTAACTTCTTTATTTTCAGACAGATATATTTTTATAATTATCTTGCGATGCGACTTGCAACTCGCATTTCCGAGAAAAGGAAAAAAACTTGTAACAGAATGTAGCCGAATTGCGTCTGAACTATTGTAAGCGCTTCGAAACATAACCCATCAAAACCCAACGATTATGAAGAAACTATTTCTCACAATGTGTCTGGTCATCGTGGCCCACACGGCATTCGCACAGACTGCAGACAACCTGATAGACCAATTCAAGAACGAGCCTAAGGCAGAATTCGTACATATTCCGCGCCTCATGATGGCTATGGGCAAGATAACTCCCAAGAGCGGAATCTACGACAAGGATGATCCGACGGGCAACGACATCATAAAAAAGATAAGCAGCATGCGCATGCTTGACCTCGGATGCTGCTCTCCCGATACCAAGCAACGCTTCCAGAGCGCGCTCGGAAACCTCAATACCAAAGGATACGAAGAACTTGTCCGTGTGAACGACAACGGTGAGAAGACGAGGATTCTCACCAAGATGAAAGGCGAAACAATATGCGAACTGCTCATTCTGAACGGTGGCAATGACGACTGTACTATCGTGGAGATCAAGGGAAAAATACGAACCAGCGATCTCAGCAAGCTCATAAATGCTCAAGGAAACTATAACTTTTAAAACAATATGACAATGAAGAAACTCATCCTGGCGATGATCGCCATCATCGCATGCCTCACCACGCAGGCACAGCAGTCGGATTTCATTTTCAACAAGTTCAAGTCCGCCAAGTCCGCAGAATATATCCTTGTAGACCAGAGCATTCTCAATGCCGGTCAGGAAAAAGGCCTGAATATCATGGACGGTAAAATTCAGCTGGGCGGAGATATTTTTAAAAACATCTCCTCGATTAAGGCACTTAACCTCGAAAAATGTAGCAAGAAAGTGCAGAGGGCTGTCTTTAACCGTGCCAACAGCCTGAAAGACCAAGGCTACGAGACGCTCGTCTCGACAATAGAGAAGGATTCCCGCGCCCTGATCCTAAGTCGTGCGGAGGGTGATAACATCGTGGAGGTGCTCATCTACGGGTTCGACAAGGAGGACAACGACTGTGCCTTGGTGCAATTCAAGGGCTCCATCAAGAAGAAAGAACTGAAAGAACTCATAGAGGGAAACCACTAATAGAATAAGGTATATGGACGCCGCTGAATTCAAGCAACGGTTCCTGCCCCTCCAGCGACCCATGTACTGGACGGCATGGAGGCTCTCGGGAAACGCCGAGGAGGCGGAAGACATGGTGCAGGAGGCTTTCCTGAAACTGTGGACCCGCCGCTCGGAACTCCCCAAGATGGAGTCGGCAGAAGCCTATTGCGTTACCCTCGTGAGGCGTCTCTACTACGACAAGTATCGTGCCAGACATCTCAAAACGGTAAGCATCGCGGCGGAAGAGCTTCCCATCGCCTCGCAGGAAGACATCGTGAGACGCATAGACACCTCACGATTGTCGGACAAAGTGAGGGAGAGAATCAAGCAACTTCCTGAGAGTCAGCGTCTCATCATCACGCTGCGGGATGTGGAAGACCGGCCGTTCGACGAGATAGCACGGCTCACGAACCTCTCAGAAGCAAACATCAGGGTCATCCTGAGCAGAGCCCGAAAGACCATCCGGGCGCAATTCGGAAAATCATAAAACATAAAGGAAATGGACATTCAAACGCTCATCGATAAATTCTACGACGGCAAGGCGACCGAGGAAGAAGAACTCCGGCTGATGGACTTCTTCTCCGGGAGCGACATCCCCGAGAGCCTGCAGGAAGAGAAAGACTTCTTCACGCAATACTTCCGCCTCGACGAAGCCATGCCCCGTGCCCTCGGACTGGAGTCGCGAATCGACGCATGGAACATCGTGGAGAAGAGTTCCGCCAGAAAGGCGGTCGGCAAGTCGCTGCGCTGGGCCGTGGGCATTGCCGCCTCGCTGCTTCTCATCTTATCCCTCGGAGTGTTCCTGAATCAGCAGGAAGATGCCAATTCTTTCGCCCTCCAGGAGGACACCTATACCAATCCGGAGGATGCCTACAAGAAAACGCGCAAGGTGCTCATGCTCTTCTCGGAGAACCTGAACAAAGGATTAAACACATTAAACCGTAAAGAAAAGAAATAAAACAATGAAACGACTGATATTATTAACGATGATCCTCGCGGCTTGCGGTGCGCTCCGTGCGCAGGACGAGCTGTTTAAAAAGTACGAGAACACGAAAGGCGTAGAGACCGTATACATCTCGAAAAGCCTGCTCTCTATGGCGGGAGTGGCCGACATAGGCGACCTGAATGTGAGCAAAGTTGCCAAGAAGATAGACCGGATACAGGTGCTGGAATGCGAGCGGCCTTCTCTCATGCCGGCTATCCGCGACTATGCGCTGGGCATTTTCAAGAAAGACAAGTATGAACAGATTATGCGCACCACCGACGACGGCGAGGTTACCTATATCTATCAGAAGCAGCGAGGCAAGCAGAACGAGTTCGTAATCCTCACTACCGAGAAGGACGAGCTCACCATCGTGAATATTCTTGGCAGCCTGACGCTAAAGGAAATCAAGGAAATCGCCGAATAGGAATCATCCTTCCGCTATCTTCCCGCACGGAAAGATAGCGGAAGACTTCAGTTTACCAGCGCCGTAATGGGGTTCCGGATGCCTTTCATCCCTACGAGAAAGGCCTTTGCCGAGCCGAATTTCAGGAACATATCCAGGCGCACGGGAATGTGATTCTGGTCATCGCTCACATAGAAATCGACGATATGCTTATACCTGTTTCCATCCTTCTCCATATAAGCAAGCCTCAAGCAACGATACTTCTTTCCGTTATCTGCCTTGATTTTCTCCTTGCCCAGGTAACGAAGCTTGGCAGGATTCACGCTGTTTCCGTCGGCGATAGGAATGTCGATGTCGTATCCGTTCTTCCATCCTTCCGGGTTGAAAGAGCGCGCGCGGAGGAAGATATTCAGCATATCGTAGACACAATAGCTGAAACTGTGCTTTTCCCAGCTATGCTCCCCGTCGTTGTTTATCCGATGCTGGCTGATGTTGCTCTTGCCTCCTGAATAGCTATAGAACACTTCATCCACCGTATACCGCTTGCCTTCACGGGCTCCCTTGCGGAAATAAAGAGGCTCCATGTCGAGTGAGGAATAGCACAGCAGCGTGTCGCGGAGCACGAACATGTTATCCACCTTGCTGTTGCCTCTTGTGGTCAGGCTTGCCCGATAGGCCTGCTTGCCCTTATAGTTGCTTTGCACGGTGTACATGGAAGCCGTTCCGGCTTTCACCCAAACAAACTGCCAGTTGTAATAAAGGTTGTAGGAAAGAAACTCTCCCGACTTGAACGCGTCGTTGTGGAACGAGCATTGAGCCGTGGCATTGAGGCCTATGGTGAACATGGCAGCTGCCATAAAATATCTTAATCGCTTCATCATCTTTGTAGATTATAGGGTATTCCTAACTGCTTTGCACGCTCCGCATTGCGGCGGGTAACGGTCTTTTTCCGGTCGGCCTTCTGCTTCATGATCTTCGCAGGCTTCTGTTCGTTGAGAGGTCTTGCCGTCGGATTCCATGTTTTCGACACATCCCACTTGGCCTTGCATTCTATTTCCTCCGAGAAATAATACACCGGCTCCGGCTGTAAATCCTTGTCATAGTCGCCCGTATCCCACTTTCCATTCTCATTCTCATCAACAAACATGCGAAGATAATAGGTCTGCGGACTCACATAGAAGAACTCTGCCGTTCCGCTCGTGGTCCTCACCTCCTTTACCGGATGATCCTGTCCGTTGAGCAACTGGCATACGACAGGCCGACCGGACATGCCCTGCAAGGTAATGAAGAGTGAGCTGTAATCATCAAGCGAGCGCACCTTGAAGCCCTGTTTGAGCTTCCCGGAAACCTTCCCGTATATATCCCGGAAGGCGACAGAGTCTATTTCGAGGCTGTATTCTACGCCGGGACGCCATTCGGCAGCAATCTCATAGGTGCGGGGAACCTTCTCCGCTTTCCTCACTTCACAGGAAGCCTGATACCAGAGGGTGTCTATCTTCGAGTAGAGATGTATCATCGCGGTGTCCGCACGGTCAAGGGGAGTATCGAAGGAAAGCCGCACATTCCGGTCGGGATCCAGCTGTGAGGTTACGCTTAACTTAGGCATCAAGGTCTCACGGGGCATGACGCTGTCGTAAGGCTCACCCTTATCTTTCCGCTTTTCCTGTTTCTTCTGCCAGTCCTTTAGCCTCTTGGCCAGAGCCTTCTGCCGTTTTTCGTAAGGCTGTTTGGAGAGAATCTCGAGGGTATCTGTCTGCGGCTGCAGCTTTCCCAGCGAGTCCGTCATCTCGTATCTGACCTCCATGCGGAGCGTATCCTGGTTCACCAGTGCCGTGTCTCGGAGCCAATAGGTGATGGTATCTTTCCTTTCCGATGGCTCGACGAGGAATGCGCCCGCGGCATTAAAGTTCAGTCCGCGTATCTCCGGGAGCCTGTCGCTGCCATAACTGAAATAGAGCGTGAATCGCTCAGCTTCTCTGCGATCGTTCTTCACGAGGTAGCGATCGGTGAGCGTAGCGGTGAAAGCTCGCAGCATAATATCGTCTGGGAGGAAGTGGGTGTAAGGAACGCGTGCTATGGAGTCGATGTGCAACGAGTCTCTCCACACAGTATCCTGTCGGATATCGGGCTTCGACGAGGGCACGATGATATCGTGCTGAAAGGCTATCTTCTCGCTTTTCTGCGAGTAGAAGAAGTTTCCATCAGCATCTTGAAGGGCATAGACCCGATATTTTCCCGGTGCCACGCCCTTGATGACGAAGCGTCCACGGGAGTCGGTCTTCGACACTCGCAGCAAGGCTTCTTTCTTAAAGACGGAATCTGAGAGATTGGCATAGAGGCCCACATGGATTCCTTTCACAGGTTCTAGATTCTCACTTTCGAGCACATAGCCTGAAACCTCCATGGTATCGATGACCTCGCCGGTGGAGAACGTGTAGGTATAGTTTCCCAGAGGGTTGCCCTCGTTGTTATCGGTGATGGCATCTGAGAAATCGACGGTATAGGTAGTATTCGGCTTCAACGAGTCTTTTAACTCTACAACGATACGCTTTCCCTGACTTTTGATCTCCGGTTCTTCAAGTTGGGTAGGTGAGACCACCACATTCTCGGTCGCGTTTTCTATCTTGATATACTCATTGAAATTGATATAGATCTTCTTGCTCTTCACCTGAACAGAGCGCTCTGCGGGCGAAGCACTGATCACTCGTGGCGGTGTCTCATCATACCAACCGCCATCGGGCTGGCCCATACGGGCACAGGAGGTGACTGTCAGACAGAGAATTAACATTCCTGGAAGAATGTTTTGGCAGAGACTCCACAGGGCTGCACATATCGTTTTCTTTCTTTTCATGAGCATCTTGTTCTTGTGAAAGGCATTATTTGTTCATTGCCAACAGCTCTTCGATATTCTTCCGAGAGTTGCCGAGGCGCGGAACCTTATGCTGTCCGCCAAGCTTTCCTTTCGATTTGAGCCAGTCGTCGAAGAGTCCTGGCCGCGCCTTGATGAGTTCCAGAGGCTGCAGAGTGATGTCGTGCGATCGCTTGGCCTCATAGTCGCTGTTGATTTCCTGCAGCTTCCGGTCGAGCAGATCAGAGAATTCCTGCAGGTCGGCAGGTTCCTTGGCAAACTCCACGAGCCATTGGTGGCGGCACTTAGCATCGGCATCCATATACACGGGAGCGGCCGTGTATTCCCTCACCTCTGCTCCTGTTTGCTCACAGGCATAGGCCAGCGCCTTCTCGGCATTGTCCATGATCAGCTCTTCTCCAAAGGCATTGATGAAGTATTTGGTACGACCCGTAATGATGAACTTATAAGGATTGACGGAAGTGAACTGCACTGTGTCGCCGATCAGATAGCGCCAGAGACCACAAGAGGTGGATATGAGCATGGCGTAATTCCTCCCTATTTCCACGCCAGAGATAGGAATGACAGTGGGGTTATCCGTCCCGTATTCGTCCATCGGGATGAATTCATAGAAGACGCCATAGTCAAGCATCAAGAGCATACTCTTGTCCGCCGGGTCGCTTTGTATGCCGAAGAATCCCTCCGAGGCATTGTAGGTCTCCATATAGTGCATGTGTGGCGAGGTGATGAGCTGCTCATACTGCCGGCGGTAGGGCGTGAAAGCGATGCCGCCGTGCCAGAACACCTCCAGGTTGGGCCACACTTCCTCCAGACGCTGCTTGCCGGAAAGCTCCAGCACACGCACCAGCACGCTGAGCATCCACGAAGGAACGCCCGACAGGGTGGTAACATTTTTGCCCATCGTCTCTTGTGCGATGCGGTCGCGCTTCACCTCAAAGTCGGAAAGCAGGGCCGTCGACTTCTTGGGGACACGGGCCAAGTTGGCCAGCGGATTGATGTTCTCGATGAGAATGGCACTCAAGTCTCCCACCAACGAGCCATGCAGGTTGTAGTTCGGCGAATGGCTTCCGCCTAAAATGAGGCTCTTTCCGTCGAAGATACGACTTGCTGGGTGGTTTCTCAAATACAGGGCTACTACATCCTTTCCGCCCTGATAATGGATGTTCTGAAGCCCCTCGCGCGATACGGGGATGAACTTCGACTTGTCGTTGGTAGTGCCCGAGCTCTTAGCAAACCAGGTTACCTGTCCTGGCCAAAGCACATCACGCTCGCCATGGCGCATGCGATCGATGTCGCTCTTTAGCTCCTCGTAGGTGTTCACGGGCACGTTGCGCACGAAATCCTCATATCCTTTCATCGCTCCGAAAAGATGGTTTCGCCCGTATTCCGTTCCCTCGGCTCTGTTAAGAAGGTATCTCAACACCTCCCCTTGCATTTCCTCTGCATGGTCGATATGTCGTTCCAACTCTTTCTGCCTGGGCCGGAAAAACCTGCCCGCTATGCTTGTCAAACTCATTTTATCAGTCTATCACTTCAGATTGCAAAGGTAACCTAATCTTTCAACAAAAAGGGGAAATTTACTAATTTTAATAGAATTAAAAGAGAGCAAGAAGCACAAAGGCAGACGGATGATGTGCTTGTCTCTATATGATCACATTTACAAATACTGGAGAAATCGTTTGCCATAAACCTATTGGCAGCACGCATCTTCTCCTAGACATCCTCACATTCAATCGCTCTAATACCTTCTTACTTTGAGGGGATCGCTGACAGAATTCCTTTCCGAAACTCAATGCAATCCATTAAAAAACTTTCAAGAGACTCAACTCTTATATCTCGCCGGTCGATGCAGTAAAAATGCCGATAAAAAGTTAGCTCGAAGGTCTGGCCTGCATATATATTCCTAGCTACGCGAGAAGGCCTAGAGCTATTTAAAAAGAGACTGCAAGACCTGCTTCGATCGTGGTATATGTTTTCCTTATGGGAACTATTGGATCGGTATCATAGACTAGACGATAGGCTCCATTTACACCAATTGTAGGCGTGATGTTATATTTTAGGTCGACAGCGCCCCCGAATCGCGCCTTCTTAAAGTAGCTGTCGGGCTTCGCTTGATGAATGGCGGTCGTTGTTAATGCCCAATGATCGCCGATGTGATGCTTCATACTAACCGAAAAATGACTCTTGATACTACGACTATAAGCATGTAAATCAACCGGGCTGGGTGTGGGATCTTCCCACTTCTCAAATTCATAGAACAATCCAACTGCCGCAAACATGAGGAGCTTTTCTTTGTTTATGATCCGATAACGCGATTGCAATCCGGCAGAAATCTTATACTCCATGCCTCGACTCTCTGCCCATTGCGACTCTGCATAAGGGTAAATTTCAAAGACCTGATGCAACAAGTATCGGTATTCGGCATGTACATATCCTCCACTCACAGTTATCTTCTTGCCATAGGTAGAGAACTCCAATTTGTTAATTAGGTTGATAACCCTTCTGCGTTTAATCAACAAATTTAGATTGGTTGTATTCTTAAGCGTGAGTATATTCTCCTTCTCTGTCTTGAAATCTAATACGGGCAGCAGAGATCCTTGTATCGTTTTCGTACTGTCTATATCCATCGTAAGATTCTCAGAAAAAAGCATTTGCGAATGTATCGAGAGATGAAACGAAAAGGCTAATAATAAAAAAAGTATCTTCTTTGCCATTGTATTTCGATTTCTTAAAAGGTATATGAAGCACGCTTAGATAAAGAATTGCTAAAATATCGGGGGCATACGATGATATGCCCCCGATATTTTTTAAGCTGTCTATTGAGTATTATTGGTCAACGAAGCGAACTTTCTTGTCTAAATCACCGATCTGATCCTGAAGCTTAACGATGCCCTTTTCCATCTTGTTCAGAGTCTTCTGACTCTTAGCCAGCTTCTTATTGGCAGCCTTAGCAGCCTTTAGCTTCTTAACAGTACTCTTCACATCTTTCACCGTTCCGGCCGCATCCGATGTGTTGAAATTCGTCGCGGTTATGTCTGCCTCAGCGTTGAGAGCGGCAACTTTTTCAATGAGTGCATTGTGTTCTGCTTTCTTTTTCTCATAATCGAGCTGCAGTTTATTCAACTTAGAGGCTAAGGCCAGCGCCTTCTGCCGTTCCTTCAGGTTGCTAACCGTAGCTGCATTCTGAGAGAAAGCAGCAGCGGCCGATAATACCATCATTCCAATTAAGAACAATCTTTTCATACTTCTACTAATTTAATTAATAATGAAAATATATACAATCTTTTTCTATAATACGAGCAATTCTTTTTTTCAAGATTCACACCAAGGGCTCTTCCTCCTACCAAACAAGTTTTGCACTTCAGCGGAAACCGCGAGCCCGTACCTAGAAAATGGACTCTTCCGTCTTCGTTCAAACGATAATCCGCTGCAAATTTATACATTATTTTATAAAGAGCAAAGAAACTTCATTCTTTTTTTATCTATTTCGAAAAAGGATTCTTAGCGAATGAAAGATAACAGATCAATAGTTATTTTCTGTTTAAACCTTAGTATATATCAGAAAAAAGCACTATTTTTGCAGCACAGAATATAAATCTTTGATAAAGATGGTAATAGCTTCATTAGAGCCTTATTTCGGCATTGCCCTGAAACTTATCACGGGTATGATTGGCATCCTGGCCTTCCTGCGCATAACAGGTAAGGCACAAATGGGGCAGATTTCGCCGCTCGACACCGTAAGCGCGTTCGTGATTGGTGCTTTGGTCGGTGGCGTGCTTTATAATCCGGACATGTCCACAGGACACCTTCTTTTTGCTTTGGCAGTTTGGACAGCCTTCAATATGCTTGTACGCTTTGCCATGCGATCTGCCCGACTGCGCCATCTTATCAAGGGAGAGAGCGTATTCCTTGTAAAAGGCGGTGTCATTAACTTCAATAACTTCAAGCGAAACAGCCTTGAAATGGAGCAGTTTCGGTTGCTTCTAAGGCAGAAAGGGGTATTCTCCATGTTTGATGTAGAAGATGTTCTGTTTGAGGCGAACGGAGCCGTTACGGTACTTTCACCTGGAGAAGCGACGAACTCTTTCCTGCTTGTAAACAATGGTGAAATCATAGAGAGCAGCCTCGCCCAATGCAACCGATCGCAAGCATGGGTGCTACGTACGATCAAACGCAACGGCTTCGAGAGTCCCGCTGACCTGTTCTGCATGGAATGGACACCTCGCAAAGGATTTTATTTCGTTACTTATGAGGGAGATGTCAAGCGAGGCGTAGAAGAGATTGCCGCAGACAACATTGACGACAAGGCACAAGTATAACCTCTGGCAAAGCCTACAATGAGAGCCCAATTTCAGCCCGTTTTCACTTCAAAGACCAATGAGATGATGAGTTCCTAGCAAAGGGAAGTCTCCTCATAAATAAATAAAAACAGGAAAGGACAAGATCTGAGACACATATTCCCTCCCCAAAAATTGCCCATTTCAATTAATCTATGTACTTTTGCATGAATTCGACAGGTAGACGCATGTATTTTAGATGAATCAATTACTTATCAAACGAGCTTACTCTGCCGCTGGGAATACCGATGGATATCGCATCCTCATAGACCGGCTTTGGCCGCGAGGTCTCAGCAAAGACAAGGCTGCAGTAGACGAATGGCACAGAGAAATCGCCCCAACATCGGATCTCCGAAAATGGTTTGGGCACAAGGAAGAAAACTTCAGTAGATTTTCCGAAGGCTATACAAGGGAGCTGGATGCCAATCCCGCAGCCCCGCTCTTTGCCCAACATATAGGCGAGTTGCTGAAAGAGGGCAACGTAACCCTCGTCTTTGGTGCCAAGAGCCCTGTCTGCAACCATGCCGTCATACTACAACGATGGATTCTAGAACACCTTTGTCATCAAGAACGTATCAACAAACAGGAAAATAAATGAAAAAGAATCTCGAGACTCTATGCATCCACGGAGGTTATAAGCCGCAAAAGGGAGAGCCACAGCAGATGCCCATCATCCAAAGCACCACGTTCAAATACGATACCAGCGAGCAAATGGCACGCCTCTTCGACTTACAAGATAGCGGCTACTTCTACACCCGCTTGGCCAATCCCTCCTGTGATAACGTAGCTAAAAAGATCGCCGCCCTTGAAGGCGGAATCGGTGGATTGCTTACTTCGAGCGGACAGGCTGCCAATTTCTATGCCGTATTCAACATCTGCGAAGCCGGCGACCACTTCATCACTTCCAACAATATCTATGGCGGAACCTTCAACCTCTTCGGTGTAACCATGAAGAAGTTGGGCATCGAATGCACGTTCATAGACCCAGAATGGGACGACGATCAAATAGAAGCAGCCTTCCGCCCCAACACAAAATGCTTCTTTGGTGAGACGATTTCAAACCCCGGTTGCCAAGTCCTCGACATCGAACGGTTTGCCAAGATGGCCCATAAGCACGGCGTTCCGCTAATTGTTGACAACACCTTTGCTACTCCTATCAACTGTCGCCCATTTGAATGGGGATGCGACATCGTTACCCATTCCACCACAAAATATATGGATGGACACTCCGCGCAGGTAGGTGGCGTGATTGTAGATTCCGGCAATTTTGATTGGGATACCCATGCAGAAAAGTTCCCAGGACTCACCACTCCCGATGCTAGCTACCACGGACTCACCTATACCAAGGCGTTCGGGAAGTTGGCCTACAGCACTAAGCTTGTGAGCCAACTGATGCGCGACCTCGGCAGCATGTCAGCTCCGATGAACGCCTATATCCTCAACCTAGGCCTTGAAACGCTCGCCCTGCGCATGAGGCAACATTGTGCGAACGCCCAGAAAGTGGCCGAATGGCTTGAGAAAAACCCCAAGGTGGAATGGGTGAACTACTGCGGACTACCCTCCAACAAATACTACCTGCTTGGACAGAAATACCTGCCTGACGGCTCGTGCGGCGTCATCGCCTTTGGTCTGAAGGGCACTCGAGAAGAAGCCAACCGCTTCATGGACGGCCTGGAGTTCATCTCTATCGCCACTCATGTGGCCGATGCCCGCACCTGCGTGCTGCATCCAGCCAGCCATACCCATCGGCAATTGAGCGAAGAACAACTCCGCGAGGCAGGCATCGCAGCCGATCTCATACGCCTGTCGATAGGTATTGAGAACGTAGACGACATCATCGAGGACCTCGAACAAGCCCTGAAAAAGATATAAGCAAGCCACGCAAACCGCGCGACCGACATACCTTAACCATAAAAGAATATAGAAGCAAGAATCATGGAAAAGAAAATTCCCTACAAGATTTACCTGCACGAGGATGAGATTCCGACGCAATGGTATAATGTAAGAGCCGACATGAAGACCAAGCCGGCACCACTCATCAGTCCATCCGACGGCCATCCTCTTACCGCGGAAGACATGAACCCCATCTTCTGCGAAGAGCTCAACCGTCAGGAATTGGACAACGACACCGCTTGGTTTGACATTCCAGAGCCGGTACAGGAGTTCTATAAAATGTATCGTCCGTCGCCTCTGGTCAGAGCTTATTTCCTCGAAAGAGCTCTCGGTACGCCAGCAAAAATATACTATAAGTTTGAGGGAAACAACACCAGTGGTTCCCATAAGCTCAACTCCTCCATTGCTCAGGCCTACTACGCAAAGGCTCAAGGATTGAAGGGAGTAACCACCGAGACGGGTGCCGGACAGTGGGGCACCGCCCTAAGTATGGCCTGCGCCTACTTCGGACTCGACTGCAAGGTGTTCATGGTGAAGGTGTCGTATGAGCAGAAACCCTTTCGCCGCGAGGTGATGCGCACCTACGGAGCCACCGTAACGCCGTCTCCAAGCCTAAGCACAGAGGTGGGGCGCAAGATTCTTGCCGATCACCCAGGAACCAGCGGGTCGCTCGGCTGTGCCATCTCAGAGGCTGTGGAAACGGCCTTGAAGACTCCCGGCTACCGCTATGTGCTCGGCTCAGTACTCAACCAAGTGGTGCTCCACCAGAGCATCATTGGTCTAGAGACACAAGCAGCGCTGAAGAAATACGACATAAAGCCCGATATCCTCATCGGCTGTGCAGGTGGAGGCTCTAACCTCGGAGGCTTCGCAGCCCCATTCCTTGGTGAAATGCTCCGCGGAGAGGCTGACTATCGCATCATCGGCGTGGAGCCTGCATCATGTCCGAGTTTCACTCGTGGTAAGTTTGCCTACGATTTCTGCGACACAGGCATGATCTGCCCCCTCGCCAAGATGTACACCCTGGGAAGCCAGTTCATCCCCTCGGCCAACCATGCCGGAGGACTCCGCTTCCATGGAATCAGCCCAGTCCTCGCACAACTCTATCACGACGGACTCTTCGAAGCCTGCACCGTAGAACAGACACCGGTCTTTGAAGCGGCTCAGCAATTTGCCCGCACCGAGGGCATCCTGCCCGCTCCTGAATCGAGCCACGCAATTCGCGTAGCCATCGACGAGGCTCTGAAGTGCAAGCTTAGTGGAGAAGAGAAGACCATCGTCTTCAACCTCACCGGTACCGGATACTTCGATCTGAAAGCCTACGAACAGTACAACGAAGGCACAATGGCCGACATTACGCCTAGCGACGAGGCCATTGCTGACGCACTAAAGAAGCTCCCAAAGATCGGAAACCTATAAAACAGGAAAGCCTGCTACTGCCAACAGAAAGGCGGCAGTCATCATCCAGTCTTGTTACAAACGGCGTGTAACGGCATTACACACGGTGTGTAATGTGATTACAAACGGCGTGTAATGCGACGAAAGATGGCTGCTGCCTTTTTATTAGGCCCACTCCACTTCTCGCTCCTCTAGCTCAAAGCTTCCTAGAAAGAGGTCGACGCTATGGTCAGACCACAGAATTTGCCACTCTATCCAATTCTTACTCTTCCTCCATTCGCATGTAAGAATGTTCCTGCAGGAAGATGATCATTCAGCATAAAAGTACAGGAATCCAACTGATATTCAAAGCGTCTGCGTGTTAAAATCCTTTAAAAGGAATGGAGAGAGCACTATTTTTTAATATCTTTGTAATATATATGGTTAAAAAAAGACAAGAGTGCCAGAGAACAAGAGCCAACGCCTTCTTCAAGGCAAACGATTGCAGAAAACCATTAAAAACCTACTCAGTATAAAATCCAAATAGTCATTGGTTGTGGAACGGACAGAGGAATTAATCATTCAGCAACTCATGGAGGGCAACGAAAAGGCATACAGGATGCTGTATGAAAAGCATTATGCCGTCCTCTGCCACATTGCCAACCAATATGTAAAAGACGATTTCCTTGCAGAAACGATCGTCAACGATGTCATATTCCACCTTTGGGAGATTCGCTCCAACCTCCAAATTACGACCTCGCTGCGAAGCTATCTTGTCAAAAGCATTAGGAACAGATGCCTTGACTACCTGAAATCGCAGTTGTCGCAGAAAGAAAAGGTTACCGGAGAAGTGGGAATTTCCCAATTACCCTTTGTTCAATATATCAGCCACGACGACTATCCTCTAGGCAAACTGCTAGAGAAAGAGCTAGAAGAACAGATCATGAATGCCATCAACCGGCTCCCGAATGAATGTCGCAAGGTGTTCTGGCTCAGCCGATTCGAAGGCAAGAAGAACGAAGAGATTGCCTCCGAGCTAGGCATTTCCATCAATACCGTGAAGTATCATATCAAGCATGCACTAGCACTTCTGCGCTCCAATCTGCAAAAATACCTAGTGATATTATTCTTCACATTTATTCAAAACTAAGAAAAAACAAGCTCCTGCGACTACCCCAAGGAGTTTTTTTTTCGTCTTACGGGAAGAAATCTTATATGAAAGAGACTATTAACCACATCGACGACCTGATCATTCTGTCGCTTTGCGGCGAGTTGGACCACGAAGGACAAGAAGAACTTCGTAACTGGATTGCGATTTCTGACAAGAACAGAAACTATGTCCAAGCCCAGGAAGAAATCTGGTTTTCTTCCATAAACAAAGGGGAACTTGCGAAATATGACGCCTCCAAAGCATTTGAATCTTTCCTTAGCCACATAGCTGAAGCGCGGGCCGACAAGCAGGAGAAGTTCTCCAACAGGATTCACCGTCTGCTCCGCTATGCGGCAATGATCGCAGCTGTCGGCCTGGTTTCATTCTTTGCATACCAACATGGACAAAGGCAGCTAAGCGAGGAGTTTGCCGAAATCGTAATCGAACCCGCCCTCGGGTCAAGGACAAAAGCCATATTGCCCGACGGGACATCCGTCTGGCTCAACTCCGGCTCAAAGCTCACTTACTCACAAGGGTTCGGCCTGACAGACAGGCAAGTATCCTTGGAGGGCGAGGGGTTCTTTGAAGTTACCAAGAACAAGAACCTCCCCTTCTCGGTCAAATCGGGAATCCTGCAGGTAAATGTATTGGGAACTAAGTTCAACTTCCGCGACTACCCGGACGATTCCGAAGCTGAGGTTGTCTTATCGGAAGGCTTCGTATTCCTGAAGAGCCTGATGGCAGGCAACCACGAGTCCAAAACCTTGATTCCCGGGCAACGAGCAGTGCTCAACAAAAAGACCGGAAAATTTGAACTTGACGAATACGATGCCAGGAAATCGCGCATGTGGACACAAGGATTCTTGATTCTGGACGGGGAATCCATCTATACCATTGCCAAGAAACTGGAAAGATTCTACGGCGTAAAGGTTACGGTTTCTTCGAAGACACTGGAACAATACCATTTCTATGGCGACTTTATCCGGCAGGAACAATCACTCACCGATATCCTTGAGGCCCTGAAAGGAACAGGGAAACTCCATTACAAGATAAACGGGAAAAATGTAATCCTCTACTAAATCTATTAATAACTCTATCATTATGTTAATCTTAAAACCGCAGATATGAAACTGATAAGAGCAGTAACCTGATCCGGAGATGAAAAAAGCAGAAAGAAGTAGAAGTTCTTTCTGCCGTAGTAATCTCCCTAAACAACCGTGTACAGTATTGTCTATTGAGAATTTCTACAAAATTAATGTTTTTCTTTGATAGGCACAACTTAATCTTAAATTAATAACATTAATTACAGTTTTAACATGAATCTAAAGAAAATCATTCTATTGGCTGTCGTCTTTAGCTATGGCATGGTGTCATTAGGCCAAAGCCTTCATCTGAACCTGAAGAATGTTTCGGTTAAGAAAGCCATGACGGAATTGTATCAAAAGACGGGATACTCTTTTGTCTATGAAGCCGCCGATCTTAATACATCCAGGGAAGTAACCGTTAACGCGACCAGCTTGGAAAAGGCTATAGAACAAATTCTGGCAGGGCAAAATGTGGACTACAGAATACAAGGAAAGAATATCATAGTATCTCATAAAGCCTCGAAAAGCCCTTCCGCTTCTAATGGTAAAGAGCATACCGTGGTCGGGAAAATCACCGACAAAAACGGAGAACCCATCATCGGAGCATCCGTAAAGGTTAGAGGCACAACCCTCGGAACGGTAACGGATCTTGACGGAAACTTCTCCATGGATGTGCCCGACAGGTCCGACCTTGAAATATCTTATGTGGGCTTTCAGACGCAAGTCGTCAAGTCGCCCGGCAAGCAAGTTTCCGTGAACTTAATCGAAGACACGGAAGCTCTGGATGAAGTCGTCGTGATTGGCTATGGAACCAAGAGAAAGGCTAACCTAATCGGTGCCGTGAGTATGGTAACAGCTAATGAAATAAAAGACCGACCAGTAAGTAGTGTCGGACAGATGCTGCAAGGACAGGTTCCTAACTTGAACATCACCTTCGCATCAGGCACACCAGGTGAATCCACGAAATTAAACATCCGCGGTGCAACCTCTATCGTTAATAGTGGCGCACCACTAGTGTTGATCGACGGCGTAGAAGGTAATATCGACCTCGTTAACCCCAACGACATCGAGTCTATCTCCGTTCTGAAGGACGCGGCTTCCGCTGCCATCTATGGTGCTCGTGCCGGATTTGGAGTGATTCTGGTAACTACAAAGAACAATAAAGACGGCGAAACACACATTAATTATAATGGCCGCTTCAGTTGGTCAGCCTCTACCACAAACACCGACTTTATCACGAATGGCTACGAAGCAGCACGACTGGTGGATTCTTTCAATATGGCAATGAACAACAGTAGCTATACCAACTTCTCTCAAGCAGACTATGCAGAACTAAAAGCGCGCAGGAACGATGCTGTGGAAGACCCTAGTCGCCCTTGGGTTACCACTGGGAGCGATGGCAAATACCGTTACTATGGCAACTTCGACTGGTACAATTATATCTACGATTTGAAGCAACCAACCTGGGATCATAACCTCAGCATCATCGGCGGAACAGAGAAGCTCAACTATGTTGTAAGCACAAACTATAACCAGAGAACAGGTATTTTTGCCGTAAATCCTGATAAATATAAGAAAGGAAACTTTACAGCGAAGATCACGACTCAGGTAAAGCCTTGGTTTAAATTAGGTGCTTCGGCCATGCTGTTTAAGTCAGACTATACCTGCCCTGGCTATGATTATGAGGACGGAGGTAACTTCGATAACCTATGGCAGCACGCCATGCCTTATGTATTGCCTTACAATCCAGACGGCAGCAACGTATATACTTATGCGCCATCATCTCATGCCCCCACTAATGGATTTATAGCCATGCTGCGCGAAGGAAATGGTTTGGGACAGTATAAGAAGACTCAAACAACATATTCCGTTAACGCTAGTCTTCATATAATGGACGGTCTAGATATTATAGGAAATGTTAGCTACCGTTATTATATTAAAGAAAAGATGACGCGTCAGGCTAATATGACTTACTCAGAAAAGCCTAATGTCTTCCAGAAAGCTACTACTATTTTCTTCCAAAATAGATTAAAAGAAATAAGGACGACCGATGAATATTGGGTATATGACCTATATGCCAACTATCAGAAAACCTTCCTGGACGCTCACAACCTAAATATTGTGGCTGGTATAAATCACGAAACTGAACTATACAAGAATGTAGAAGGAAATGTGAAAGACCTGCCAACCATGTCTCTAAATGATTTAGCTTTAGGAACAGGAAACCGAGGCGTGAAAGGAGGACAGCATGAGTTTGCCCTGCTAGGCTACTTTGGACGTATCAGCTATGATTACTTAGGCAAATATCTGGCCGAAGTCAATATGCGTTACGATGGCACCTCTCGCTTCCCCTCTAGCAATCGCTGGGGATTCTTCCCGTCTCTTGCATTGGGATGGAGAGTTAGCGACGAGAAATTCTTTGACCCCATCAAGCCTGTGATAAGCAACTTGAAGTTAAGAATGTCCGTCGGTTCATTAGGAAATCAGGTTACCGATGGTTATTCTAACCCTTATTATCCATATATTCGTACAGCAGACATTAAGCAGTCTAACCTGATTAATTATATCATGGATAATAATTATTTCTATTACGCACAGCTGAATGCACCTGTTTCAGGAAGCCTCACATGGGAAACCGTTGTAACCAAAAACATCGGATTGGACTTTGGTTTCTTCAATAATAAACTTATCGCTACCCTTGACTTATACCAGCGCAATACAAAAGATATGCTCGCAGCATCTCTCACATTGCCAAATGTATACGGCTATGCTGCACCCCTGGAGAACAATGGACAACTTAGAACCAGAGGATATGAAATAGCCTTGACATGGAACGACCGGTTTATGCTGAAAGGAAAACCATTCAACTATGGCGTCTCTGTCTCTTTGGCCGACAGTAAATCTAAGCTTATAAAATTCGCCGGCAATGAAACCAAGGTTCTTGGAAGCAATTATGAAGGCATGGAATGGGGCGAAATCTGGGGATACCACATTGAGGGAATCTATCAAAGCAATCAAGAAGTTACCAATCGCGGCGTTGACCAGAGCTTCATCAGTTCTCGTTTTACGAATGCAGCAGGTGATCTGATTTTCGCTGATATCGATGGAAATAAGAAAATTAATAATGGAAAAGGAACATTAGACGACCATGGAGACTTGGTAAAAATAGGCAATAGCCTGCCAAGATACCACTATGGCCTCTCTGCAAATGCAGCTTGGAATGGATTCGACTTCTCTATTTTCCTACAAGGAATTGGCAAGCAAAACTTCTATCCGAGCACTGAGAACTTTGCATTCTGGGGTCCCTTCTCTAGAGTCTACACATCATTTATTCCAGCAGACTTTGGAAACAAGGTGTGGTCTACAGACAATCCAAATTCGTATTTCCCACGGGCAGCGGGCGAGATTGCTAGAAATGGCGGAGTCTTGACGAAGGTTAACGACCGCTATTTGCAGAATCTTGCCTATTGCCGCCTTAAGAATCTTACCATAGGCTACACGCTGCCTCGCTTCTTAACCAACAAGGTGAAGATTGAAAAGGCTCGCATCTATTTTAGTGGAGAGAATCTACTTACCACTTCTAAGCTAGATAGCAACTATCTTGATCCTGAGCAAGTCTCTGGAAAAAGAGGAAGCGGTAATGTGTATCCTTACTCTAAAACCTTTGCATTTGGACTCGATGTTACATTTTAATTAGATTAAGATAGATTATGAAAAAGTTAATTTATATAGCTCTACCCATATTATTGCTATCTTCCTGCGACCTCGACAGGTTTCCTTTAGACGCTATTGCGCCAGAGAACTTCTATGGATCCAGAGAGGAATTAGCAACTGCTACCAATAAGTTCTATTCCCTATTTCCCAAGGCCGAAGAGCTCTACGGAGAAACATCGGATATCATTATCCCTACCTCGCTAACCGATGAGGTCCTAGGTATACGCACCGTTCCCACGAGTGGCGGGGGATGGTCTTGGACCGCTCTGTCCGAGATTAATACATACCTAACATATTCCGCACAGTGCAAAGACGAAAGTGCACGAAAGGAATACGATGCGTTGGCCCACTTCTTTAGAGCCTATTTCTACTTCAACAAGGTCAAGCGCTTCGGCGAAGTGCCATGGTTCGACCATCCCCTTTCTTCAACCGACGGACTATTGTATAAGGCCCGCACAGACAGGAACACCCTAATGGCAAACATCCTTGCTGATATAGACGATGCTATCCAGAACCTTCCAGCGACAAAGAGCGTCTACAAGGTTAATAAATGGACGGCTTTGGCTCTCAAGTCGAGAATTTTCCTGTTTGAGGGAGTGTATCGGAAATACCACGGGATAGCCGGTTATGAAACCTATCTGCAACAGGCTGTAGATGCAAGTCAGACCTTTATAGACACTGCTCCATATAGCATCTATGCAACGGGCAGCGAACCCTATCTGAACCTCTTCGCATCGGAATCAGCCATTGACAGCGAGGTAATCCTAGCCCTTAACCATAAGATAAGCCTCAACATCATACATAACAGGAACCAATACTTCCTTACTGCAGGAACAAAACCTGGCATGAATAAGAAGATTGTTGACAGTTATCTCATGAACGACGGTTCTCGCTTCACGGATAACCCGAATTACAAGACTTTGGGATACTATGATGAGATGCAGAACCGAGACCCACGACTCGCCCAAACAATCGTTACTCCCGGATATAAGAGAATCGGCTCATCTGAAGTGCTGTCCCCAGACTTCTCCTCAACAACCACTGGCTACCAGATCATCAAGGGTCTAGAAGGAAAGGATGCAGATGGATGGCATAAATCAGACAATGACATCTCCCTATTCCGCACCGCCGAAGTATACCTCAACTTTGCAGAGGCTAAGGCCGAATTGGGAACTTTGACGCAAAACGACTTGGATAAATCGATCACGAAAATCCGCGCCCGTGTAGGCATGCCAGCGCTTAACATGGCACAGGCAAATGCAAATCCAGACCCATATCTCATGAGTTCGGAGACCGGATACCCCAATGTGAACGGCACAAACAAGGGTGTTATCCTCGAGATACGCCGTGAGCGCACCATCGAATTGTTCGATGAAGGTTTCCGCTATGACGACTTAATGAGATGGAAAGAGGGCAAGACCTTCGAGAAGCAGTTCAAGGGAATGTATGTTCCGGCGCTAGATCCAGTTAAGAACTTTGTCGTATTAGACTTGAACGGCAATGGCGTGAACGACTCCAAGGATGTCTGCATCTATTCTGGAAACACCGCGCCGAATGCTGCCACCTATCCTGAGTTGGCGGGAGTTAATGTCTTCTTGAAACTGAACGACAACCTTTCGCTAGAGAATGGAGCCGCAGGAGGCAACGTCATCGTACATGATATTAGGACTAAGGCAAGAAGCTGGAACGAGAACAGAGATTATCTCTACCCCATTCCACAAGATCAGATCACCCTTTACGGCGGTGTCTTGACACAGAATCCTAACTGGTAAGAACTTCATAACTCATCTATGACGATGCGTTAAGCGGCCTCCCGAGATATTACAAACGGCGAGTAACAGCATTACAGACGCTGTGTAACGATGTTACAAGCCGTTTGTAACAACATCAACAGCTATATGCTGACTCTGGGGACACCGCTGACGCATCGTCAAGTTAAAACATCCAACAACATGAAACATAGACTTACCCACCTGCTCCTCATAGCTGGACTATCAATGGTAACCCTGACCACATGCGGCCAAGAGGACAACCGAGGAAGCGGAGGAGGCTCCGGAAACGGCAACGGAGGAGGGACTCCACCAATCGCAGTAAACGAGTATAAGTACACCAAGGCCGCTGGAGACATCCGGCTGATGACCTATAATGCATTCTATTGCAAGAGCAACACTGGCACCCCATCCTTCTCAGATGAACACATCAAGGCTTTCGCAAGCGTCATAAAGTCTCTGAATCCCGATGTCATCGCCATTCAAGAACTGGATAGCAACTGCATCGGAAGGGGCAATAGATACCTGTTGCAAGAAATAAAGAACGCTACCGGACTAGACTACGATATATTCTTCGAGGGAGCAGCCAAATATGACGGAGGCACGATTGGATGCGGCGTGATGACGAAAAGAAACATGAACACGGTAAAAGTGAAGTTTGTAGAACTCCCAGGCGACGAAAGCAGGAAACTGATTAAGGTAACCTTCCCCAAATTCTCCTTCTTCGCCACGCACCTAGACCTAAACAACCAGAAACGCAAAGATGCCGCAGAAATCATCAAAAACAAGATGAACGGAAGTACCGTACCCGTCTTCCTCGCCGGAGATCTGAACGATTCGCCCGCATGGCAGGCCACGCAATCAGCATTCCCACAGCTTGCCCAAGCATTCACCATCATCAGCGCCACGGAAGGAAGCTTGCCCGAACAGCCGGGAACAACCATCGACTACATCCTCCTCAGCACCGCGCATAAGGACAAGGTGGCCGTATCAGAAACCCATGTAGTAAAGAGACTCTTCATAGACGGAGAGGCAAAGAACATCTCCACCATCTCTGATCATTACCCCGTTTATGTAGACATGAAGATAAAATAAAACTCCGACGACATGACTCAGTTGCTTAAAACCTTGATTTTGGTAGCTATGATAGGGCTGCCTTATGGCTGTATTGCCCAAGACCTCAACGGAATAAAAGAACTCGTGGCCAGAAGGTTGCCCGCTCTGAAGGAGCACATCGTTTTCCAAACGCTAAAAGGCGAAAGCAACGAAACCTTTATTCTCTCCACCAAAGGAGACAAGGTCGTAGTTCAAGCCAACTCGCCATCGGCAGCATCAGAGGCCGTAACCTACTACCTAAACCGCTATTGCCACATGAGTCTCTCACATTGTGGCAATAACATCAGAGCCTTGAAGAAAATTACAAGGCTCCGGAAGCCCATTAAAGTCTCCACACCATTCAAATATAGGTATGCTCTGAACTATTGCACCTATAGCTATAGCTACCCGTTTTATAACTGGGAAGACTTCGAAAAAGAACTAGACTGGATGTCGCTCAACGGAATCAACCTCATGTTGGCACCCGTTGGCACAGAGATTGTGTGGCAAGAAACCTTACTGAAGCTAGGCTTTAGCAAAGAAGAGGTGGCCAATTTCATCCCAGGACCCGCCTATACGGCATGGTGGCTGATGGGAAACCTAGAAGGATGGGGCGGCCCGATGAGCCAAGAAATGATAGAAGACCGATACCAACTGCAACTGAAAATCCTCCAGAGAATGAAGGAACTGGGCATTAAACCTGTCTTACAAGGATTCCCCGGCATCGTTCCATCGTTCTTCAGGGACAAATATCCATCTGCACAAGTTGTCTCGCAAGGACTCTGGGGTGCATTCCAACGCCCTCATATACTACTTCCTGGAAATGAAATCTTCGATAAGGTAGCTAAAGAATACTACGGATGCATGAAGAAATTCTACGGAGAGAATTTCCAGTTCTTTGGTGGAGACTTATTTCATGAGGGAGGAAATTCCGAAGGTGTGGATCTGGCAAAGACCGCCCAGCTTATCCAGCAGAAGATGCTGGAGTTCTTCCCACAGGCCAAATGGGTTCTTCAAGGATGGAACAACAATCCTAAACCCTCTCTTCTCTCCAGACTTGACAAGAGGCATGTACTCCTCATCAACCTGTCAGGAGAGATTTCCATGTCTTGGGAAAACTCAGATGAGTTCGGTAAGACTCCATGGATTTGGGGCAGCGTGAATCATTTCGGAGGCAAAACTGATATGGGGGGACAGCTGCCCGTTTTAATAAACGAGCCTCACCGGGCTTATAAAAAATCCGTCGGGCATCTACTTCAGGGAATAGGAATCCTTCCGGAAGGCATCCTCACTAACCCGGTCGTGTATGACCTTGCTTTAAAAACAGCATGGTATAAAGATACCCCAAATCTGGACATGCTTATCCACAACTACATACTCTATCGGTATGGCAAGTGGAATAAAGACTTATACGAGGCATGGAAATTATTATATAGTTCCGTCTTCGGAGAATTCAAGATAAAAGGAGAAGGCACCTTTGAATCCATTTATTGTGCTCGACCAAGCCTTCATGTTACGAGCGTTTCGACATGGGGACCTAAAAGAATGCAATACGACCCTAAGATGCTGGAGCGGGCCCTGTTGCTTTTCAGGAAGGCCGCGAATGGTTTTCTAGAATCAGAAACCTATAAATACGACCTCGTAGACTTGACCAGACAAGTCATGGCAAACTATGGTCGCATAGCTTATAGGAAGGTAATAGACGCCTACAACGATAAAAATAAAAAAGAATTGTCCGTTCAATCAAGAAGATTCATTAACCTTATCCTTCTACAAGACCGTCTTCTACAGACAGACTGTCATTTTCTCTTAGGAAATTGGCTCAAGCAAGCTGCATCATATGGCAACACAGATACTGACAAAAAGCAATCTCTTCTCAATGCACGAATGCAGATAACCTATTGGGGACCCAACGACAGTACTACCCGTGTTCATGACTATGCAAATAAAGAATGGGCGGGGCTTCTGAAAGATTATTATGCTCCACGCTGGAAAGCTTTCTTCGAGAACCTTCAGTCAAGATTGTCGTCTGATAAAGTAGAGAATGTAGACTTTTTCGCCATGGAACGGAAATGGGCTTTGGAGACCGACGCTTACCCTACGGAAGCGAGTGGTAACTATATAGATATGGTAGATGATGTAATCGCTACAACTTTAACTAAATAATTTAGATATCAGTATGAAGAGATTAAAGAGAATCCTCCCCTTCTTGTTTCTGGCGATTATGCCCATATCCACGAAAGCCCAGGTATATAATGCCACTTTATGTCCTAAGGATCGTGTCTATGACTTGCTTAAACAGATGACACTGGAAGAGAAAATTTATATGCTCGAAAGTGATTTCTTCTATAGGGGATGCGAACGACTGGGAATCCCCCGCATTGAGACTGCCGACGGCCCTTCCGGAGTTGCGTCATGGGGACTTAAAGGCCGAGCTACGGCATTTCCATGCCAATTAGCCCTGGCCGCCTCATGGAATCGCAACCTGGCTCGTCATATCGGGAATCTGTATGCAAAGGAATGGCGCGCCAGAGGCATCAATGTGTTCTATGGCCCGGGAGTGAACATCTACCGATCGTCAAAAGACTCCAGGAATTTTGAGTACATGGGAGAAGACCCTTATCTTGCCTCAGAAATGGCAGTACCGCTTATTAAAGGCATACAACAGGGGGGAGTCATCGCAACCGTCAAGCATTTCGCTGCTAATGATCAGGAGTTTGATCGGTATAAAGTGAGCAGTGAAGTAGATGAACGGACTTTGCATGAAATCTATTTCCCTCCCTTTAAGGCAGCTGTTCAAAGAGCGGATGTAAAGGCTGTTATGATGGGATATAACCTTGTGAATGGCATTTATTGTGCCCAAAACAGATATCTGATGAAAGACATTCTTAGAGATTCCTGGGGCTTCAAAGGAACGATTATTTCAGACTGGGGAGCTACTCATGCTGCATACGAATCCGTCGAAGCGGGATTGGACATGGAGCTAGGGACATTTGATTACTTAAACAAGGGAAAACTCCTGCCACTCATAAAAGCCGGGAAAATAAAAGAAAGCCTGATTGACTCTATGGTAACTCATATCTTCCGACCCTGCTTTGAGCTGGGTATCTTCGACCGAAAGACCATAAAGGACACATCGATTCCCACATTTAACGAAGAGGCAAACAAAGCTGCTTACCAAGAAGCGTGCGAGGGAATCATTCTCCTCAAAAACGACCGAAATATACTTCCTTTGGCTTCACCAAATACAATTGCCGTCATCGGCCCTAACGCCAATCCGAATATTGCCGATGATAATGTATACGATGTAAAAGGAGTATCTTATGGCGGAGGGGGAAGCTCTAAGGTAAACCCCTGGTATGTAGTCAATGACATGGAAGGTATTCGCCGTGCTTTCCCGAATACAAGAATCCTATATCACGAAGGTATCTCAAATGCCTATAAGCGTAATTTGTTCAAACACTCTTCTTTCCAGACACAAGAAGGTCGTCGTGGACTTACGGGATCTTACTACATGCTGGACGAACAGAGTCCTGAAAAGGTGCTTAAGCCAAGCATTCAAAGAGTGGATGCTGCCATTGACTTCAATTGGGCAGAGGGCTCTAACGAGGTCAAGGCCTTGGGAAAGAATTACAAGATACAGTGGGATGGGTGTATCGCTCCGGAAAAAGACGATTCCATTATATTCTTCGTGGATGCTCAAGGCGGCTACCGACTGACCGTCGACGGCAGGATTGTCATCGACGAGAGGAACTCGCAGTCGTTTGCCAACAAATATGTAAGGGTTGCTTCTAAAAGAAATGAGAGAATATCTGTCAGACTGGAATACTGGAACCAGAATTCCAATCCTGCAGAGATTCGTTTCGCATGGGACTATGCTTCCTCAGTAGACACCTCCGAAGCACTCAGGATAGCTTCCAAGGCCGACTATGTCATATTTTGTGGCGGCCTCGATGCCAGCCTGGAATTCGAAGGAACAGATCGTCAATTTGAGCTTCCCTATGGGCAGGATGAATTGATTAATTCCCTGGCTAAAGTCAACCCCAACATAATCGTCGCCCTTCATGGTGGTGGAAGTCTTAGAATGACGCCCTGGATAGGCCATGTGGCGGCGGTTATTCATTTGCTCTATCCCGGGCAGGAAGGCGGAACTGCATTCGGCGACATTTTGTCTGGCAAGGTAAATCCCTCGGCCAAACTGCCATTTACCATAGAGAAGGAATGGAAAGACTCTCCTGCCTATGGCAATTATGATGAAACACGAAAGGAGCGGAAAGTTTACTATCGTGAAGGAATATTTGTCGGCTATAGGGGTTATGAGCATCAGGGGATAAAGCCTTTATTCCCATTTGGGCATGGTCTTTCATACACTAATTTCGACTATTCCAACTTGAAAGTTCAAGTTATTGATAAGAAAAACGGATGTGTAAAGGTAACCATGGACATTACCAATACAGGCCAGAGGGATGGTGCCGAAGTAGTGGAACTGTATGTACATGACACTAAAAGTAAAGTAGAAAGACCCTATAAAGAATTGAAGGATTTTGAAAAGGTATATCTAAAATCCGGTGAAACGAAATCCATCGAGATGCACTTGAGCAAAGAAGCTTTCGAGTATTATGACGCGTCCTTGCACAAATGGGTTTTGGAACCGGGTAATTTTGATATACTAGTAGGTTCTTCATCAGAAAACATAAAATTAAAGGGGAGTATTCGTTTATAGTTAAACAACCAGTTGATATGAAGAAAAATATGAAAAGCGAAATGAATAAATGTCGGATATAACCATGCTTATGGCTGTTGTTTACTATATCGGCTATACCCTATCCGAGGCTTATGCACAACACGGGAAGAAACTTTAAACCTATAGCGCAATTGAAAAAGGAGCTTGACCTGTTTTCCTTCTATAAGCTGAATGTCTTTCATTGGCATCTGACCCGATAATCCTGCCTCCCGCATCCTGTCCCGCAGCTGTTTGCAAACCATCAGACAGCAACCGCATCCACTTTTCCCTTAAGCATCTATTCCTGATAACGCAAAAGGCAGTCTCTTATCAAGACTGCCTTAATCTCATTCAAAAAAAATATCCTCATTGCGCTTCGGTGAAGGCAGCAGCTTCAGCGGCAGCGATGATTTCCTCACGACTTTGTGCCTTGGCACTGATATCACTAAGGTCGAACTCATTATCATCCTCTTTGAGGGCGGCTTCATTACTTATAATGTCTTCATGGCACTCACTTATGGCACTCTGATGCTCATCGAACACATTCTCATGAAATAGCGTTTCATGCTTTTTCACAACTGGTTTCTTTTCACTCTGTGCAATAATGAAGTCATTTTTAAGTTCCGTATCAGGCACCTGCTCTACAGGCTCCTCCTCCATCTTGGTACGGTCGGCCTTAGCAGCAAAGACCGCATCAATGTATTGGGGCTTTTTCTTCAGTTTCTCAAGCGTAAGCTTACAGGCTTGCTGCTGTGCCTCCTTCTTGCTGTATCCACTTGAAGAACAACCCTCTACACCTTCGAGAACCACTTGGAAATTAAACACCGGCGACCCACCTTTATCAGATTTTTGATCAAGCATGCGGAATTCCAGTTTCACACGATTCTTCTGGCTCCATTCAATAAGTTTGCTCTTGAAGTTTACTTCCTTATAAGCCACCTTGTCAATATTGATCATTTGTGCCAGGATACGGTTTTTAAGAAACCGCATGCATGCATTATATCCACGGTCAAGATAAATGGCTCCTACCAATGCCTCTAAAGCATTTCCTCCCATATAGCTGTTATGAGAGGAATTGCGTCCGCTTGAAAGGATGAGTTGGTTGAGACCCAACTCCTGTGCAAGCTTATTGAGCGTATCACGCTGTACGAGCTTTGAGCGGGTATTAGTGAGGAATCCCTCCCTCTTACCGGGGAAATGATGATAAACAATGTCTCCTACAGCAGCGTCGAGAATGGCATCTCCAAGAAATTCAAGCCGCTCGTTGTTTACGGGTTTTCCCTTCTTGTTACGATGCATGACACTCTTATGCATCAGCGCCAGTTTATAGTAGCTGATGTCGTGCGGATAGAAACCAATAATGGGGTACAAAGACAAATAAAGCTCCTTATCCTTGCGGAAAGGGAGCCTTATTCTGTCAATCATATTACTCAGCATATTTCTTAAATACTACGCATGCGTTGTGCCCACCAAAACCAAAGGTATTGCTGAGGGCGGCACGAACTTCGCGCTTTTGTGCCTTATTGAATGTGAAGTTCAAGTTATAGTCAATCTCTGGGTCGTCATCGCCTTCCTCGTGATTGATGGTTGGAGGAATGATGTCGTTCTTTACGCTCAATACGCAAGCCATGGCCTCAATGGCACCAGCCGCACCGAGAAGATGACCAGTCATTGACTTTGTAGAACTGATATTCAGTTTATAAGCTGCATCACCGAATACATCCTTAATAGCCTTGGCCTCGCTGATATCACCCACATGAGTGGAAGTGCCGTGCACATTGATATAGTCGATATCCTCTGGCTTCAAGCCTGCATCCTCAAGCGCAGCCTCCATAACGAGCTTGGCTCCCAGGCCTTCCGGATGAGATGCCGTGATATGATATGCGTCGGCACTCTCGCCCTCGCCTACCATCTCCGCATAGATCTTAGCTCCGCGAGCCTTGGCATGCTCAAGTTCCTCGAGAATGAGACAACCTGCTCCTTCAGCCATGATAAAGCCGTCGCGACTTGCACTGAATGGACGAGAAGCATGCTCGGGATCATCATTACGGGTAGACAGAGCCTTCATTGCATTGAAACCACCTACGCCGCAAGCACAGATCGCACTCTCGGCACCACCTGCAACGATGATATTCGCCTTGCCCAACCTCAACAGATTGAAAGCATCGGCGAGTGCATTGCTTGAAGATGCGCAGGCACTGGTCGTGGTAAAGTTAGGTCCGCGGAATCCGAAATAGATTGAGATATGTCCGGAGGCAATGTCAGCAATCATTTTGGGAATGAAGAACGGACTGAACTTAGGTCCGTCATCGATATGCTGCCCATAATAGGTTACCTCATCCTCGAATGTACGAATGCCGCCAATACCTACACCATAGATTACTCCAATGCGGTTCTTGTCTTCCGACTCCAAATCAATACCACTATCTTTCACACCCTGAATGGCACTGATCATGGCCAACTGGGTGTAACGATCGAGCTTGCGAGCCTCTTTGCGATCGATCCAATCGTTTACATTAAGATCCTTGACCTCGCAGGCAAATTGTGTCTTGAACTTGGAAGCGTCGAATTGTGTAATAGGAGCAGCGCCGCTCTTACCAGCCAACATGGACTCCCATGTTTCCTCCGGTGAATTTCCTAATGGCGTTACGGCGCCAAGCCCTGTTACAACTACTCTCTTCAACTCCATTTATTTAGCGTTCTCCGCAATATAGTTGATAGCGTCTCCAACAGTCTGGATGGTCTCAGCCTTATCGTCTGGGATAGAAATGCCGAATTCCTTTTCAAACTCCATAATGAGCTCTACGGTATCCAGAGAGTCTGCGCCAAGATCGTTTGTGAAGCTTGCTTCTGGCTTAACTTCAGCCTCATCAACACCAAGTTTGTCTACGATAATAGCCTTTACTTTGCTTTCAATTTCTGACATAATTGTAACTTTTAAAATGTTTATAAATAGTTTCTAAATTGGAATCAAATTAAAAATCTGGATGCAAAGGAACGAAAAAATTACCAAATGCACAAATTTTTTAATAAAAAAAGCGTTTTTGGTTGCACAAACCACTGCAACTGTGCATTTTTTAAAGTTCTGATTAAACTAAAAATATAGCCTTTTTGCCCATTATTTGAAGACAAATTGAAAAATCGTTGAGTTTTATTTTGCTTTTTCTATTATTTAAATTATCTTTGCTCTGAAAACATTTTAAAAACAAATCATACATTATGACTTTCACAGAACAATGCAATCAGATTTTCAATCAGGTAATTCGTGATTATCACATCAAAAACGATGTGGACACACCCATTAGCAATCCTTACGATCGGGACTCCATTGATAATCGGCTTTACCTAAAATGCTGGATTGACACTGTACAGTGGCATCTCGAGGATCTCATACGAGATCCGCATATCGACCCCGTGGAAGCACTGGCTTTAAAACGCCGAATTGACCGCTCTAACCAAGACCGCACCGACCTTGTGGAGCAGATTGACTCTTTCTTCCGCCAAAAATACAGCGAGGTAAGTATTCTTCCAGACGCTCGAATCAATACAGAGAGTCCCGCATGGGCCATTGACCGCCTGAGCATACTTGCCCTTAAAATCTATCACATGAATGAACAGGTTGAGCGCAAAGACGCATCTGAAGAGCATCGTGAGAAATGTCAGAACAAGCTCAATGTACTCTTGGAACAGCAAGTAGACTTGAGTACGGCCATCGACCAGCTGTTGGAAGATATTGAGGCGGGTCGCAAATACATGAAGGTTTACCGCCAAATGAAGATGTATAACGACCCGTCTACAAATCCAATTCTTTACGGAAAAAAGTAAAAACTTCAGGTGAAGACAGAGCATTTACTCATCATCCGGTTCTCGGCAATGGGTGATGTGGCCATGACTGTTCCCGTGGTTGCATCGCTGGCACGGCAATATCCTGATATGCACATCACCGTGCTGAGCCGTCCGTTTGCCCGCTGCTTCTTCGAAAACCTGGCTCCAAATGTAGGATTCATGGAAGCTGACCTAAAGAAAGAATATAAGGGTTTGCACGGACTCAATGTGCTCTACCGCCGACTGGTATCCAAGCGTTTTACCGCTGTCGCCGACTGCCATGATGTATTGCGAACGAAATACCTGCGATTGAGATTTGTCTTAGGAGGTTACAAGGTTACCCATATCAATAAGCATCGTCGTGGAAAGCATCTCCTCGCGCGTAAATATAATAAGGTATGCGTTCAGCAACCCACCTCATTCCAAAATTATATCGATGTAATAGAGAAACTCGGCTATCCGGTAGAGCCCGACTTTATATCCATCTATCCGCAAGGATATGCGCAAATAGACGATTTATACAATATCACAGGTTGCAAGAAAGAGGGTTACAAGTGGTTAGGAATCGCCCCGTTCGCCGCACATAAGGGGAAGATATATCCCATCAGCCGGATGGAAGAGGCCATTCAGCTAATCATCAAGAAACAGCCTAACTGCAAAATCTTCCTCTTCGGAGGCGGAAAGGAGGAAAAACAAATACTCGACTCATTGGCAGAAAAGTATGAGCAATGTATGAATGCATCTGCCATGCTTGGGGGATTGGAAAATGAATTACGGCTGATGAGCCATCTCGATGCCATGATTTCCATGGACAGCGCCAATATGCACCTGGCTTCTTTGGTGAATACACCCGTCATTAGCATCTGGGGAGCCACTCATCCTTATGCCGGATTCATGGGTTGGAATCAGAAAAGTGAAAACGCGGTGCAGGTAGATATGGAATGCCGTCCCTGCTCCATCTATGGAAATAAGCCATGTATGCGAGGAGACTATGCCTGCATGAATGATATTCCCCCCAAGCAAATCTGCGACAGAGTGATATCTGTCTTAAACCAATAAATGGTTTCCTACTTCCAAGTCTTTTATTCCGGATTCATAGAAAAGAGATAAACTGACAAATTACAAGCAGCGTGTAATGGCATTACACGCAACTTGTAATCACATTACACACCGTTTGTAACATATAGGATGACGGCATCGACCTGTGAAAAACTATGTTGATAACTCTGAAAAACACGGTTGAAAACTGCTTATATATCCACAATATGTAAGATAAGAAAATTCAAATGTGAATATCCAAAGAGATTTCCACACGCTGTTCTTATATTTTCCACAGTTTCAAAGAAACAAAATAAAACTCCATTATCGACTCTATCCATAATAATAAAAATTGTTGATAACCGCTCTTAATTCGTTATTATCAATACTATAGAATGAGAGGAACCGGTCAATAAAACCACAAAAGAGTCTAATAACTGAAACACCAAATATTTTAAAAGAAAGTTTTGCACTTTTCCACGCATTATCATCATATCCATCTTTTTTTTTAAAAAGAAAAATAAAAAATATATAGATGATGTGCTATTGAAAACTAGAAAGTTTATAAAAATGCTGTCAGACTTTAGTGATATATTGCTGCTTATCCGACCTGTTTCTTCAAATCTGGCCTATAAATGCTATTCCATATCAGAATCCTAAGCTGATCCATCAGTATAGACAGTATATAAATGGATATGACGAAAAGGACGACCAAGACTGCAAATGTAATTCCTGTGAACTGATTATACAGATTCATGATGGTGGAATGGAATATGTTGTCGCTGAAATACGGGAAACAATGGATGAGGAATACCGCAAAACAGGATCTGCCAATCCAGTTGATAAGCTTGCTATACCTTATTTTCCATTGGTAGAAAAACACTACGACAAGAACCGATGCGGCAATGGTAAGGAGCGAGGAAAACTTGAATATCGTATCAATGATATAGGGTATGCCTTTGAAATAGCCGACGAAGGCGATTGCGGCCGTAATTGACACAGTAAGGACAAAGAACACAGAGCATCGTTTTTTGTTCAAATTTCGCAGGTGTTCAGCATGCAGGTGTATATAACGGGCAAGGAGATAGAGGATAAAGAAAGAGAAAGGACTTCTGCCTTCTAAGAATCCCATTTCCTTAGGACTTATCCATCCATACAGGGATTGGAGGATAAGACATGCGATGATCGTAATGGCGAATTGCTGTTTGGAGGCATTTTCCGCAAAATAATTGAGTACTGGGGCAAAGCAATACAGTATAATATAAATAGGTATAAACCAGTAGTCGTCGGTGATGAGTATGTGTATTAAGAAATTCCAGGAAAACTTTACATCCTCATCGAATATCAGAAACAGCGCATAAGATATTGAGGAATAGAATAAAACCTGAAAGATAAACTCCAGAAAACGGCTCTTCTTAGGGTGTATTCCATACCATCCGGACAATAATATGAAGATATCAACACAGGTATAAGTAGCACAAACTCCCCATATCTTCAAGTAGGCAGAGAGGGGCTGATTGAAGATATCCAGCTGGTTTTCCGGAAAATTGAAGTTAATAAAGTCTATATGGAAGAGAACCACGAGAAGCATTGCCGTGATTCTGAGCAGTTCCATATTCGAATCTCTATATCTTATCGCATTCATTTTATGATAATTTTGTTTTTTCCGACAAAGCTATTGCGGCAAGCATAAAGATAAATGGCATAAAAGGAGCCTTGAAGCGAGTCTCTCCATGAATAGCCAGTACAATGGCCAATGACCCACCTATAATGATGATAAGTGGCAGAAAAGCGTCCTTAAGATGTTTTTTCCTTAATAGCGTAATAGTACCTGATATAGCAAAAAGCAAGATGATGTAATATAAAAGCATGCATATAAGCGCTGCTATTTGTGTACCATTCAACTTATTCATTTGAGAAACAATATTTCTATAAGGCAGGGTGATATAGTTATTTTCTGCTTTTGACTTATCCTTTATTAGGAAAGTCATGTTGTCTATGTCGTTAAAATACATATAGACCAGCCTTCCCGGCACTTTGCTCAGATAGTTAAGCTTATTGTTTTCAAGCCAATCAAGGCTTCTCTTTTTCCAAATCTTATCGCATTCTATGGCTGTCTTGTTCTTCATATTATCAATATATCGTGCCGTTCCCGCAGGATACATCTCTGTATTATAATGTGGTTTTACGCTTGTTTCATAAGTAGCTTCAGCCATGTTAAACCATAATGACTCTGCCTGGTAGATGAAATACCCGGTCCTGGAATAACTTTCTATACCGAAAAGGAAAATGATGAGGATATATCCCGATAAGATTCCTGTGGTCTTTCGGATGATATTCTTTCTTTCAAGAAAAATATAATATAGGATTATTGATCCTAAGAAAATAAGAGCAATGGGACGAAACCAATTGGCCAGTGCCATGAGCATTCCTCCAAGGAATAGCCATCGAGTGTTCTCTGAATTCCTCAATATGATATAAAATGCGAATAAGGCAAGGAATATCATCGGGGTTTCTGAATTTAACATAGTAACTTCGCCCCAGTTGTTCGGATAGAGAATATATAGGATAAACGCAGTTAATGCGACTTTTGAATTGAAGATAGATTCTGCAATTTTGGCTATCAAAAGACCTGTTAGCGCTTTCAAGAGGCAGAAAAACAGAAGGATAGGATACACGGAATGATATATCCAAAGGAATAAAGCCGTAAGGTTAACCACGCCAATATTCCAGATAAATGGATATCCTTTAATAAGATTGGTACATGGATAAGGTTCTCCGGTTTCAATACAGGTTTCTGCGTATTCTATATATCCAGCACCATCGTTTGTTGGAGTATATCCGAAAATCGCCAGGATGGCAACCAGGAATAGGAAAAACAATATGGTTAGTTTACGATAGCTACTTTGCATACAGTTCCTTTTGCTCCTGTTTGTGTTGCAGTCTGAACCATATAGACACCGCTGGCCACCCTTCTTCCCTTTTGATCGCATCCATTCCAAATATAAGTTCCGCCGTTACTCCTGCCTTCATTTATAAGTACTCCATTTGAAGTTACTATCTTTACATCAGCATCATAACTGAGTCCTACGATTGTAATTGGACCTGTATATTCAGGTCTTACAGGATTAGGATATGCATAGACATTTTCCGTAGTCATAATTTCATTCATTACCGATGCGTCGCTCATATAGGAGCAAAGTCCTTTATCAGTACCTATAAACAGTTCTCCTGTCGTTGGATTGATGGCCATCGACTCTATGTTATTAGATAGGATCCTGCTGTTTTCGGTGGTAAAGTGTTGCAGTTGCACCATATTATCGGTACTGATGAGATAAATGCCGTCGCCTTTGGTGCCAAACCACTTTCTTCCAACTTTATCAATAACGATTGCGGAGATGTTGACACCATCCAGAAGATAGTCTGCAAAGTTCGTTCCATCATTACGAGGAACCTTTACTTGTTGAAATATATAGTTTTTGGCAGTGATTTCGGAAGATTGTAATACGAGAGGACCGAGACTTGTTCCTATCCATATGTTCTGCTCTTTATCTTCAGTAATACATTGAACGGAAGCTACACCGACAGTTTCTCCGTCTTGATTTTTAAAAGAGGTAAAAGCGTTAAGATCATCACTTAGAGACTCGTAGGCATAGAGTGATGGTACTATCCAGTGATCGTTTCCAAACCATATGAGCCCCCGACTATCCTGAAAGATATTTGTAAGTTTTCCAAGGCTTTTCTCGTTTAGTTTCATCAGGTCCTCCTTGCTGTGGGAGATCCACTTCTCTTCGTTCGTATACTCTAGTAACGACTGGTGCGGAGCCTGACTATTGAGACACCAGAGACTGCCTGATTTGTCAAATCCAAGTCCCAAAACAAGAATGTATTCCTTATCGGAAGCTGAGATGGCAGATTCAAGAAGGCTATTTTCATTATTCCAGAACTTTACGAATTTTCCATTCATGAATTCATAGAGTCCGGTTCTTCCACTTGCGAAGACATGGTTGTTATCATTCGGATCAATGTCTAAACAGGAAAGGTCAACATAGGAAACGCCTGTCTTCTGTTTTAGTTCATCTTCATAAACAGTCCATTCGTCATTGTCTGAAAGCACCTGAATGCATCCTGGCCGCATAAGATCGCTCGTTACATAATATCCTCCGCCACAGGTATAGAGTCGGTTATTGGTGAATTTCATGAATCCGAAGTAGTTATATTTAGGGCCTCCGGGTTTCAAGCTTTGTACCATCTTGAGCATCTTGGCATCGATATTTTTGTTTTTTGCCATGTAATCCCCTACCCTGCTCCAATTGTTTCTGTCTAGTAGATTAGAGCTTTGATTACCACGATAAAGACCATTGGTAGATGATGCCGCATAAAGGTATCCACCATCTGTATAGCTATAATCTGTCCGGAAACCAAGGTTATAGGTATCTGAAATTTCACCATTACTGACATTGAGCTTGAGAATTCCGAATCCCGTGCTGATATAAGCATACTCTCCGTCAATGTCTATGCTGTGGATGGTTTTATCTTCAGTCATCGCTTTACTATGGAATTCAGATACATTGATAATTTTATCCTGCTGTTCCAGCAAGTCAATATTCTGATTCTGATAGGCGATGACGAGCCGTTTGGCACCTTGACACCATGCAATGTGCGCAATATCACAGTCGGAAAGGAGGTTTATTTTGTCATAAGTCCGAACGCTCTGGTCGTTTTCATTATATGAATATAAATTACCTGAGGCAAGCACATATAGCGTATTCCCACCTTTTTCAATCTCCGTAACATCATGATAGGCCATGTAAGCCTTCCATGTTCCGATGGCGGTTGCACCTGCAAGCGATGCATTGATTGTCAGGATTATTGACAGGATAATTTTCTTCATATTCAGCGTTGCGGTTTTTATGTTTTAAGGTGGCTTTTTACAAGATAGTCGGCCAACTTCCTTACGGCTCTTGCCCGATGAGAGATTTTATTCTTCACATCATCTCCCAGTTCGGCAAAGCTTTCGTCATATCCCTCGGGAATGAAGAGCGGGTCGTATCCGAAGCCTTCCGTGCCATGCTTCTCAGTTCCGATTTTTCCTCTTACCAAGCCTTCAAATTCGTGTAATTCACCATGAAGTATCAATGCGATAACTGTTCGGAACTGTGCCTTTCGATTTTTATCGTAACGCAGTTCATATAGTAGTTTCCGCATGTTGGCCTCACTATCATGGTCGGTTCCTTCTGCATAGCGGGCACTATGTACACCCGGTGCTCCGCCGAGAGCCTCCACTTCGAGTCCCGTATCATCAGCAAAGCAGTCAATATGATATTTGTCATAGACATATCTGGCCTTCTGAAGAGCATTTTCCTCGAGTGTATTGCCTGTTTCGGGAATATCTTCGTGGCATCCAATGTCGTTTAGGGATACAATTTCAAAATTGTTTCCCAATATCTCACGAATCTCGTGAAGCTTATTCTTGTTGTTCGTCGCGAAAACTATTTTCATATTGCTTCGGAACTTTTACTTTCATTTCATCGAATCCCTCACCATATACGCCGATGACGGAACTCTGTGATACGAAAGCATTTGGGTCTATCATTTTGATGAGGCGAAAGATATTTACGCTCTCGTTTTTCTTGGCAAGTATACAGAGCACCTTCATCTCTTGTCCTGTATACCATCCGTGTCCGTCAAGAATGGTAACTCCGTGATCCATTTCAGTACCGATTGCATTGGCTATTTCCTGATATTTCTTTGAGAAAATCATGAATTGGACAGACTCGCGACGGCGGTTCATCACATAATCGAGCATAAAATTCTCGATGACCATGGTGCAGAAGCCGAACACCACTTTATGCGCCCGGTCGAATATCTCTCCGAATTGTGGGAAAAAGAAACAGCTTCCAATAATGAGGAAATCCACGAGAATCAGAACCTGTCCTATTGAGAAGTTGTGATATTTGTTCACGCAGGCCGCGATGATATCCGTCCCTCCGGTACTTCCGTTATTCAGGAAGACAATGGCAAGTGCAGTTCCGGTCAGGCAGCATCCTATGATGAGCGACATGAAGTTTTGATTTTCGCCGAGTATTCTGATGAAGTGTCCCGCTGCGTCTTTCGGCATCAGCATCTGTGCAAACATCAGCATGAAATAGAGTGCGATGATGGCATAGATGGTTTTCATCATAAATCGGAAACCTAATATTTTCAAGGCTACGCCCAACAGGGCGATATTGATGAAGAGATAGGTATTCTCAATGGGGAATCCGGTAGCATAGAAGATGATGGCCGACATTCCCGTTACACCGCCCGTTACAATCTCGTAGGGTAGGAGAAATACCGTCCAGGCAAAAGTATAGAGGATTAATCCCAAGGTAATAAAAATATAATCCTTGGCTTCTCTCCACAGATATTGTCTCTCTAATGTCATTTAAGCACGATGTTTACGATTTTCTTAGGAACAATAATTACCTTAACGACATTCTTTCCGTCCATATACTTCTGTGATTTTTCATCAGTAAGTACAGCCTTCTGAATGTCTTCATGAGAAGTATTTGCTGGGAATTTCATCTGAAACCGGGCCTTTCCGTTGAAGGAAATGGTAAGTTGCACCTTGTCTTCCACAAGGTATTGCTCGTTCCATGCAGGCCACTGGGCATCGCATATGCTGCCTTTCATATTCAAGGTTTCCCAGAGTTCCTCGGCAATGTGTGGTGCAAAAGGGGCAATGAGGATGATCAAATCGGTGAGCAGTTCACGATTATGCCATTTCTGCTGACCCATTTCATTTACGCAAATCATAAATGCTGAGATGGCGGTATTGTACGAGAAGTTCTCAATATCACCCGTAACTTTCTTGATAAGCCTGTGCATGCTCTTCAGGCTTTGCGGCGAAGCATTCTCTTCCTTGACGAGGAATGCGCCGGTGCGGTTGTCATAAAAGAGGTTCCAAAGTTTCCGCAGGAAGCGATGGCAACCGTCAATACCGTTGGTATCCCAAGGTTTGCTCTGCTCTACAGGGCCGAGAAACATTTCGTAGAGACGCAGCGTATCAGCCCCATACTGTTCTACAATCATGTCGGGATTAACGACATTGAACATCGATTTCGACATTTTCTCTACGGCCCATCCGCATATATACTTGCCATCTTCAAGGATAAACTCCGCATTTTCGTATTCAGGGCGCCATGTCTTGAAAGCCTCGATGTCGAGGATGTCGGCATGTACGATGTTGACATCTACATGGATGGGGGTGGTTTCATATTTATCTTTCAGGCCGAGAGACACGAATACAGGAGCTGCATCGTGATCATTGCTGTTAACACGATACACGAAGTTGGAACGACCTTGTATCATACCCTGATTGATGAGTTTCTGGAATGGTTCTTCCTTACAGCTTACGCCGTAGTCATGGAGGAACTTATTCCAGAATCGAGAATAAATCAGGTGGCCCGTGGCATGTTCCGTTCCACCTACATAGAGGTCTACATTCTGCCAGTATTCATCGATGTTCTTGGCAACGAGAGCATGCTCGTCTTTTGGATCCATGTATCGCAGATAATAAGCCGAAGAACCCGCGAAACCAGGCATGGTGTAGAGTTCGATCGGAAATATCGTCTCGTTGTTGATGAGGCTCTTCTCTACAATCTTGTTATTGACGGTGTCCCATGCCCATTTCTTGGCTCTTCCCAATGGCGGTTCTCCGGTTTCCGTGGGCTCATACTTGTCTATCTCCGGTAGTTCCAGCGGCAGGCACTGCTCCGGAATCATGTAGGGCATGTCTTCTTTGTAATATACTGGGAACGGTTCACCCCAGTAACGCTGGCGCGAGAAGATGGCGTCACGAAGACGGTAGTTCACCTTCACACGACCAAGACCGGTCTCGGTTACATACTTTTTGGTAGCGGCAATGGCCTCTTGAACGGTAAGTCCGTTTAGTGAGAACGGTGTCTGCTTGCCCATAACGGGACTGTTTATCACAATGCCTTCTTTCGCATCGTAGCTCTCCTCCGACACATCAGCCCCCTCAATCAATGGAAGGATGGGAAGCTTGAAATGCTTGGCAAAAGCATAGTCGCGGCTATCGTGGGCAGGAACAGCCATGATGGCACCTGTTCCATAGCCTGAAAGCACATACTCTGATATATATATGGGGATGGCATCACCCGTAAATGGGTTGATGGCATAGGAACCTGTAAAGACACCGGTAACCTTTCGGTCTGACATGCGCTCCAGTTCGGTGCGCTTCTTTACATACTCCAGATATTTGTCGACATCTTCCTTTTTCTCCGGCGTTGTTACCTTTCCGACATATTCGCTCTCTGGAGCCAGCACCATAAAGGTTACGCCGAACATGGTGTCTGCACGGGTGGTGAAGATGGTGAACTTGACATTGCTGTCCTTTACCGCAAATTCCACTTCCGTACCTTCTGACCGCCCTATCCAGTTACGCTGTGTCTCTTTCAGGGAATCAGTCCAGTCTATTTCGTCCAGACCATCGAGCAGGCGCTGCGCATAGGCACTCACACGCAGGCACCACTGGCGCATCTTCTTCTGGATTACCGGATAGCCGCCGCGCTCGGAAACGCCATCGATGACCTCATCATTGGCAAGCACCGTTCCAAGACCTGGACACCAGTTCACCATAGTCTCGCCCAAATAGGCTATGCGATAGTTCATCAGGGTCTTTTGCTGCTCGTGTTCGTTCATGCTTCTCCAGTCTTGAGCAGAGAAGACAAGTTCTTCAGAGCACGACACATTCATGCCGAGCGTGCCGTTGTCCTCAAAGTGATGGATGAGGTTTTCTATGGGCTGGGCTTTCTTCAGGTCGTTGTCGTAATAGGAATTGAACATTTTCCGGAATGCCCATTGTGTCCATTTATAATAGACAGGGTCGCAGGTGCGCACCTCGCGGCTCCAGTCGAATGAGAATCCGATTTTGTCCAGCTGCTCACGATAGCGGTTGATGTTCTGCTCGGTGGTGATGGCAGGGTGTTGTCCTGTTTGTATGGCATACTGCTCGGCGGGCAGTCCATAGGCATCATAGCCCATCGGGTTGAGCACATTGAAGCCTTGGAGCCGCTTGTAGCGTGCGTAGATGTCCGAGGCGATATAGCCTAACGGATGACCAACATGCAGTCCTGCCCCTGAAGGATATGGAAACATGTTGAGCACATAGTATTTCTGTTTTTGCTTATCCTCCGTTACTTGATAGGTGTGCTGTTCCTCCCATTTCCTCTGCCACTTCTTTTCTATTTCTCTGAAGTTATATTCCATTTCTGTTCCGTATTATCAGCTTGATAAGATTACTTGTTCAATTTCCAGGTAACGCCATCCTTGGTATCCTTCACTTCGAAGCCGTCGGCAGCGAGTTCGTCGCGTATCTTGTCGCTTGTCGTCCAGTCTTTGTCGGCCTTGGCCTTATCGCGAAGCTCCAATACCATGTCCACCACCTTGCCGAAAGCTTCTTCTCGGGCGTCGTTGTTGTCGCCCTTTTCACTTTTCAAACCGAGCAGGTCGAAGGCGAAGAGATTCAGAGTGGACTTTAATTTGTCGAGGTCTTCGGCGCTGATCGAGGCCTTGTGGTCGATGATCGTATTGATAAGCTTGCAGGCTTCGAATAGATTACTGATGACGAGCGGGGTCATCAAGTCATCGTTCATGGCCTCGTAGCATTTCCGGGCGAAGTCTTTTACGAGCGCCTGGGTTGTCGCATCGCTCTCTTTGGATGGCTGTATGCGCTCCATGTCGCCGATGCCGTTCATCAGGCGCTCAAGTCCTTTCTCCGCTGCCTTCAGCGCATCGTTGGAGAAATCGACGGTTCCTCGATAGTGGGCACTCAGGATGAAAAAGCGTATGGTCATCGGCGAATAGGCCTGGTCGAGGCTCTCGTGGTTGCCGGTGAAGAACTGTTCCAGCGTAATAAAGTTGCCGAGACTCTTTCCCATCTTCTGTCCGTTGATGGTAATCATGTTGTTGTGCATCCAGTAGCGCACCATCTGGTCGCCCTGTGAGGCCACGGCCTGGGCTATCTCGCATTCATGATGCGGGAAAACGAGGTCCATGCCACCGCCGTGGATGTCGAAATGGCTGCCGAGATATTTCTTTCCCATGGCCGTGCATTCGCAGTGCCAACCGGGAAATCCGTCGCTCCAGGGCGAGGGCCAGCGCATGATATGCTCCGGCCGCGCCTTTTTCCAGAGGGCGAAATCGGCCTGGTTATGCTTTTCTTCCGTTCCCGCGAGGTTGCGTGAATGATTGATGATGTCAGTCAGGTTGCGGCCGGAGAGGATGCCATATGTATGGTCTCGGTTATACTTCTCCACATCGAAGTAGATGCTGCCGTTGCTCTCATAGGCATAGCCGTTGGCAAGAATCTGCTTCACCAGTTGTTCCTGCTCGATGATATGACCCGTGGCCTGTGGCTCGATAGAAGGCGGCAACACATTCAGCAGCTCCATCGCCTTGTGGTAGCGGTTGGTATAATACTGCGCGATCTCCATTGGCTCGAGCTGTTCCAGCCGCGCCTTCTTCTCTATCTTGTCGTCGCCCTCATCGGCATCGTGCTCCAGATGGCCCACATCGGTGATGTTGCGCACATAGCGCACCTTGTATCCCAGATGCTTCAGGTAGCGGAAGAGGATGTCGAAGGTGATGGCCGGCCGGGCATGTCCCAAGTGCGGGTCGCCATAGACGGTAGGCCCGCAGACATACATGCCCACATTCGGTGCGTGCAAGGGCTTGAAAACCTCCTTCTGGCGGGTAAGGGTATTATAGATAAGCAAAGTCTGTCCCATGATTTTCTGTACACTATTTATTAATTAGGTGCAAAGATACATTAATTTCACGATAAAATTTTAAAATAAGGCTCATAATTTTCAAAATCGCCGTGAATGTGCTATCTTTGTATTCAAAGAAATAATTTAAATGCGTTTTTTCCGAATTCTGTCGGTCTGTTTGTTTTTCACGGTTTCGTGCGCGGCACAGGAGAGGTGCGTGGTGTGGGACAAGGTGAACGGCACTCCGGTATCTCATGCGAGCCTTTACACGATCAACGGGAAAGGCGTTCTTGCCACTTCGTCGGACAGCAACGGCGTGGCCGTGGTGCGGTTTCCCTTCAAGCGGCTGACGATATCCCATCTGAGCTATCGTTCCGTGGTGCTGCGAAGCCTTACGGACACCGTTTTCCTGGAGCCTAAGGTTCAGTTTCTGTCGGAGGTTACGGTAAGGGATGAGGAGCCCGAATGGATAAAGGAAAAGCTTATGCGTTTCCTGAAAGTCCGATCGCGACTGTATCAGCCGGCAGACAGCTATGCCGCCTACGACTATGACAAGCGCAACATCGGCGACTCCGCGGCCTATGCCTTTCGAAGCAGGGGAATCATGTATGTGCCTTCGCTCCGTAATTTAGACAGGGACAGCATGTATCAGGTGTGTCCGGAGAGCAATGTGGTGTCCTATAAAGACACTACCGCGGGCGTGGATTTCTATGACATGCAGCTGATGCTCTATGAGAATGCGGCGGCATCCATCGACCGGAAGTTTGTTCGGCGGCATGTCTTTAGGGTGAACGAGACCTACGGAGGTGCAGACAGAAATATCGTACAGTTGGTCTTCTGGTCGCCGAAGTACGGCGACGATCGTGGAACGCTGACGATGGACACCGCTCGCTGCGCCGTCCTCGAAGTCTCGCGCTCCACAGGCTTGCGGTGTAACCTTGACGAGAAGATGAACTCCCTTGTCCTTTCTGTGGTCAGGGCCGCTGTCGGCTTGCGCTATGAGGATTGGACGATAGACACCAGCATCCGATTTGAGCGGCGGGGTGAGGCCTATTATCCGTCGTATGTGTCGTATAAATATTATGAGAGTCGTTCGAGCTATGATAAATTATTGACAAACTCCAAGAAGCGGCTGGTGGCTTATTTTTCCACGAAAGAAGCTACCTTGAGCCTCATGGGAACGGCCGAGAAGCCCCTGCGGCTGCTCTACGACATTCCTCACGAGAAGCATTCCGCCGTTATCTCCATAGAGTCGAAACGGCATCAGAGAAATAGGGTAGCCATGGAAAAAATGCCGAGAACATATCGTTTCTTTGAATAAAAAAGACGGGTCTTCGAATACTCATTTACAGGGAAGACGGTCGGAACCGATGGCCAAGAACGCGGGAAACAGTTTCCCTGAATTTAAAAGACAATCCACGGAAAAGTAAAACAGGCTGTTTTAGTGACTAAAATAGGCTGTTTCACTGACTAAAACAGGCTGTTTTACTCTATAGGAGGTTGCTGAAAGGATTACACTTGGTGTAAAGTCTCTGCAAAACCAAGCCCTCAAGTTTTGGCAATGATAACCGCCTTTTTCGCTGAAAAGTGAAAAGAAAGCCGACTTTTGTGTAAAGCCGACACTGCTTTTTTGCTTATCTTTGCAATCATAAATCATTCACAAACAAAAAGAGAATCATGGATACGATGAAACTGAACAATGGAGTGGAAATGCCGCAACTGGGCTACGGCGTGTTTCAGGTGGCCCCCGATGAGGCCGAACGCTGCGTGGTCGACGCGCTGAGCGTGGGTTACCGGATGATAGACACGGCACAAGCCTACCAGAACGAGGAGGGCGTGGGACACGCCATACGCAAAAGCGGCGTGCCGAGAGAAGAGATTTTCGTGGTAGACAAGATATGGATGTCCAACTACGAGGGCTATGCCCCCGCACGGAGCATCGACGAGAGCCTGCGCAAGCTGGGCACCGACTACATCGACCTCATGCTGCTACACCCCGCTACAACGCCTATCGCGCACTCGAAAGCGCGCTGAAGGCAGGGAAAGTGCGAGCCATCGGCGTGAGCAACTTCTATCCCGACCACCTCATCGACCTCTGTCACTTCATGGACATTGTCCCGGCGGTGAACCAGGTGGAGACGCACGTGTTCTTCCAGCAGGTGGAAGCCCGCAAGTATATGGACGAATTGGACGTGCGCCACATGTCGTGGGGACCGCTGGCAGAGGGAAAGAACGGCTTCTTCACCAACGAGACGCTAGCTACCATCGGCGCGAAGCACGGTAAGACAGGACCGCAGGTGGCGCTACGCTATCTGTTGCAGCGCGGCGTGATCGTCATTCCCAAGTCGGTGCACAAGGAACGCATGGCGCAGAACCTGCAACTGTTCGACTTCACGCTCACCTATGCCGAGATGACCGAGATACTAAAGCTCGACACCACACAGCCCGTCATCATGCCCAGCCACCACGATCCGGAAATCACCAAGATGTTCATGGGTTTCGCGCCACGCGGATAAAAGATATCGAATATGAGAACAAAAGCAATCATAACATTGGTTTTAGCGGTGATGACAACAACAACAAGCATGCAGGCGCAGACCTACGGAGACGAGGGTCCGACGCTCACGCCCAACGCCCTGGGGTTGGTTTACGAGGGTGCCATCGAGAAGAACGAACGGGGAAAGGTGAATATTCATCGAGTGAATTACAAGGTAGACGGCATCGACGCCGTAGCCAACATGTACACCCCGGCAGGTTATACGCCCGCGGGCAAGTATGCGTCCGTGGTGGTGGCACATCCCAATGGGGGCAGCAAGGATCAGGTGGCAGGACTTTATGCCCAGCGTCTGGCCGAGGCAGGCTTTGTTGCCATCGCCTTCGACACCCGTTTCCAAGGCGAGAGCGGCGGTGAACCGCGCCGCACCGACAAGCCTGCCTATCGCATGGGCTACATCTATGGGGCGGTGGATTTCATACAGAACTATCCCGGTGTAGACCGCGGACGCATCGGTGCACTGGGCATCTGCGGAGGCGGCGGCTACACATTTGCGGCTGCCCAAGCCGACAAGCGCATCAAGGCCGTGGCCACGCTGAGCCTGTTCAACACGGGCGATGTGCGCCGGAATGGTTATATGCGCACACAACGGGCTACCATTGCCCAACGCCAAGCCGAGGCTTCGCAGGCAAGGCAGAAAGAGGCGGCAGGCGCGACGCCCGAAGTGGCAGGCTTTGCCAGCATGTCGCCCGACGAGGCGCGCAAACTGCCCGTAGACCTTTACCGTGAGGGCTATTTCTATTACGCCGTAACACACAAGACACCCAACGCGCCGGGCACCTACCTCAAGAGCTCGCTCATGGAGACGATGGCATGGGACGCCACCGACCATGCCGACCTCATTACTCAGCCTTTGCTCGTCATGGCTGGCTCAAAGGCCGACAGCCGCTACATGTCCGAAGAGGCCTTCGCCAAGGCTACGGGCACGGTAGACAAGGAACTGTTCATCATTCCCGGCGCAACCCACATCAAGACCTATTACGTGAAGGAGTATGTGGACCCCATCGCAGCGAAGGCATGCGCGTTTTTTAAAGAGAAACTGAAATAAAGAGAAAAGAGAATCTGTATGGGAAAACTTCAAGTTTTGATGCTGTCCGTGCTCCTGTCGGCGTTTGTTACCGATGTGGACGCACAGCAATTGCGAAATCCGCAAGACGGCGGCCGTATCCCCGAGGGCGCAACCGAGATAGACATCCACGACAGCCTGTTGCAGACGACGGCCGGGCTTTTCGACAATCCCCTGCTGCTTTGCGCCGGTAACAAAGACGGGAGCAACGCTATGACCATCGGCTGGATAAGTCTCGGCATCCATTGGCTTAATCCCTCACTCACGGTCTATGTGGCCGACAAGCGCCACACCCGTCCCTTTATGGACAACAACGACTACTTCACGGTGATGACATTCAAGAACGACACCGTGCTCGAGTACATGGGCCGCCACAGCGGACGCGACGGCGACAAGGCCAAAGCCCTGGGGCTGCATGTGAAATACACCGACAAGGGCACGCCTTACTACGCAGAGGCCGACATGGTGATCGAGTGCCGCGTGATGTACGCCGCGCAGTTTAAGGCCGAAAACATCAAGGACCCGCTCGTAACCGGCTTCTACAGCCTCTTCCGCGACGGCATTCACCACGAGTATATCGGGCGAATCACCAAGGCGTGGAGGAACAACCATTGACAAAGCCTCACACAAAGAGCAGGGACGGGCCCCGTCCCTGCTCTTTTTATTCTCCAGCCTCAACGACACAGATAGGCGCCATGAGACGCTACGGCTTTCGCAAGTGCATCCTCGGAAGGTTGCAGGTCGGTGCGAAAGAAAGAAACAGTCGGCGGCGGAAAAGATGAAGACGCGGGTCGAACGGAAGTACGTTTCCAGTTGCCCACAAGCTGCCCACGGTGCATAATCACAGGAAAGAAGATGCCGTAATTCGTGAAAGCATGCGTCTGAAACGAGACAGGAAGCACGGCCGTGCGGTCTTTATATCCCAGCAAATATTCGTCGAAAGGCGGAAGCAACGCCACCGTCCCGGCCATTCGCCCACGAATGCGACAAGCATCATGTAGATAATAAACAGCCCCCTTGAAGCGCTCCACAGTCAGCTCGTCGGCGATTAACGCAACAGCCCGTCGCGCCTCGGTAACAGAAAGCCCTGACCACCAAACAAAATCCTCCAACATGGCAGGCGCATGACTGCGGAAATACTTACATGCCAAACGCGCCAAAGCCTCCTCGCGCGAAAGTTCAGGTTGCGGAGCTATGCGCTCATCGATGAGCGCATAAGTGTTTTGCGTTCCGCGCAACCTGCCGCTACACACAAGCCCGCTGTTTTCGGCCATCAGCACATAAGCATGCAGTTGGCGAGCCGCATGAGGCAGATTGCGTTCAGCGAAATAAGGCTCCAGTTCAGCAACCGTGAGCGACCGTCCGCCCGAGAGCGCATCCCCCAACACATCAAACGCCCTGCCGCATTGCTCCTGCGAAAGCTCCTCGCTCATACTCTTGAAATACGACCGAAAGATGCGCTCATTACTCTCCCGGCAAAGCATGAGCATCCATCGCAAATCCTGTGCAGCAACGATATGCCATGTAGGACGCATGACATGTGTCCGAACGATTAACCCTTCGTCAAGAGCCTGTTCCACAGTACTAAGAGCCGGCAGCTTCATCCGCAGCCCTATAGCCCAGCGGGCAGCCCTCGGGTCTTGCGCCTGAACAGCTCCCATCCAATCCACCACCTCAAGCGGACTACCGAAAATGGGTGAAACAAGCTGTTGGTTAAGCAGCCTGATTAAAGGAATATTTATCATCTTATGCTCTTTTCACCATACTTTGCAGCACACAACATTCTCTTCACGGCAATATGCCCTCTTTGTCTTCTTTCATTCGCCTATTAAGGTCCCCCCTCGCCCTTGACAAAGAGCTTGCGATAGCGATAGCCCATATCGCACAACTTGCCCTCAGACTCGAGCCGCGTAGTCAGTTTGTAGGCGTACGACTTCGACAGCCCGAGCGTACTCTGCAGCTCGCCCACCGTAATCATCTGCTGTCCAACAGAAACGCGTCCGCTTCCATTTCCAAGCGCGTCGTCCTGGACTTTCAAGCGTATCCGCATTCAATTTCCTGCGTTTCTATAATTCATTTTGTCCTATCTTCGCAATAGTCCCTGTATACAGAGACTATTACTCTCTCGGTACAAAGATAATACAATTCCAGTAGAAGAACAATAGCCGATGCGCTTAAAATTAAAAGAGAATGCGGTTTAGATGGAAAGAGCGAGCAGTTAAGACGAAGTGAGCGGGCAGTTTAGATAGAAGAAGCACACAGGAAGGGCATGCGGGACGGGTGGAACGGACGGGGCGACGCTGCATTAAAATTCTTTCCAATGTTTGAAGGATTGGAAAGAATTTTGTATCTTTGTGGCTGAACGGTAGGCTTCTCGTCGGTCTGGCGACGGCCGAGAGCAACATGGCGGGGCAGCCGTGGACTTTATGAGAGAATCGTTCGAATAACTCATTAAACAAAAGAATATGAAACTTATAGAATCGAGAGAGGAAGTTGTCGAGAACATCAAGACGCTTTACGGATACCTGCGTGGGGAGAAAGGCGAAAACCACAGGTTGTGGGCTATCGACCGAATGTCTCAAGGCAAGAACTATGCGGTAGAGGTGGTCGATGGGCATGTGTGCTGTGCGCCAAGCAGGATTGTGGGGTATGTGAAGAATACAAAAGAGAAGTATGATAAAGACCGAGGGGACGGAATGAGGGAGACTGACCCGGCGCTCAGGAAACTTTATACCAAAGTAGAAGATGACAGGCTGGACGCCTTGTTCAAAGAGGCTTTGCTGCCTTATGGCATTTCGTTCGGGCATAAGAGATATTGGATTCCCAAGGGAGTAGATATTGAAGAGATTTTAAGAAGGCATGCAGAAACAACAAACATATACAAAATAATGAATACCAAGTTTGATAAGTATTGGCATATCCAGATGCATATGCCTTGGGGAAGAGATGGAGGAGAAGAAATCGATCCTGTTGAAATGCTAAAAGAACCAGAGCCTGTTATTGGTATCGGTGAATGGGATAATTACCAATGTAAAGACTTTAAGAACATCGAAAATGGTAATATCGTACTTGTTAGAAAAGGAAATGATGCAATAGCTTTATGCCAAATCATTAGTGACAACTTTCACGATGAGGGGTTAAAACAAAAGTATTTGCATCGGAATTTCAGAAAGGTCAAGATACTGGCATGGGCAAAAGATTATAAGCAGCCTCGTCCCAGTCCTTTTTCTCAAGGAACATTCTCTTCGTGTAAGCGTGGAACGAGACAATTTGATTATATAAATGGATGGTTAGAACATATGGATAAGATAACTTTTACAGGCAATTGTGCGCACTTATTGGAGCGCAAGCGTAATATTATTCTTCAGGGTGCGCCCGGCACCGGCAAGACTTTCAGCACGGCTGCCATTGCATTGAGCGTTTTAGGAGTTAAGGATGTGGATCTGACAGACCACAAGGCCGTGATGGAACGATATGAGGAGCTGACGGGCAAGCGTATCTTCTTTACCACATTCCATCAATCGTTAGACTATGAAGACTTTGTGGAGGGACTGAAACCGCAAGTTCAGAAGAATGACGAGGGGGAGAACATCGGAGTTGCCTATGAGGCGGAAGACGGGATTTTTAAGCGGGCCTGCAGGGCAGTGACAACGGACGAAAAGAAGGACATTATCCAATGTATCGACGATTATTTGCAGAAGATTAAAGGATTTGAGAACAAGAGAGAGATTCCTACGATTACGGGCAAATCATCGTTGTATGTATGGTGGAGTGAAGGCAATACTACGATTAGCACCAGAAGTAAGTATTCTGCAAGTACGCGTGAAGAACGACACAGCCCATCGCCCATCAATATAGAGAAAGTAAAGCTCCAAGCATTGGGTGAGGGAGTGGAGAACAATTGGCCTCAATATGCTCAAGCTTTCATCGAGGCCGTGAAAAAGGAATACAGCATAAAGGGCGACAACCCCGTTGTGCTTATCATCGACGAGATAAACAGAGGGAATGTTTCCAAGGTGTTCGGCGAGTTGATAACGCTTTTGGAAGCTGATAAGCGGGAGTGCAGCGAGCACCCCATACGGGTTACGTTGCCTTATTCCAAGGAGCTGTTCGGGGTGCCCAAGAACTTGTATATCATCGGAACCATGAACACTACCGACCGCAGCACGGGCACGATTGACTATGCACTGCGTCGGCGTTTTGCATTCGTTACCTTGCAGGCGGATGCTTCTGTCATCGAGAAGCATTACAGCGAGCCTTCGCAGGTGGGGCTGAAAGAGATGGCGCTCGCTTTGTTTAATGATATAAAATCGTTTATCGAAAAGCCCGAACACCTGTGTGGCGACTTGGGCATAGAAGATTTGATGGTTGGGCACAGCTACTTTATGGCCGACTCGGAAGAGGAACTGGAAGATAAGGTGGAGTATGAGATACTGCCGCTCATTGCCGAGTATATTAACGATGGGATATTGAATGTGAAGGTCGAAGAGAAGAAGAAAGCGTTTGATGCTTGGCGCAACTTGATGCCCATTTCGCAGGATAAAAAGGATGATGTTGAGGCGCAGGAGGAAGAACAGTGATACAACTCCAAGAGCACGCCCTCCTTCCAGTTGGAAAAGAGTATAATAAAAGGTACAACGGTTTGAAACTTATTAAATGGAGCAAGTCCGGAGATCAAGTTTCATGGGGGTATTATGCTTCATTCAAAATCGGGGCGGAATGGATTGACGAACAAGAGAGTCTGGTTGTGACGACAAAAAGCAAGATGGAGCGGATCGACTTTGTGGGCATGTTTATGACCTGCTTCTCGTCGGACTTGGCATTAGAGGCGTTCTCCAAAATCTACAGCATCGATGTTGATAAGCCTGCCATAGAGGCGCCTGCCCTTCAAAGCGTGGCGAGTCCGCTCATCGTGCTGCATTTTCTTGGCGTTGTGAGCCGCATCAAGGAATTGAAGAAAGGTTATGTTCATCGGAGTGAGAATATCAAGAAGGTGAAAGGGCGCATCAAAATCCTGAAGAATGAAAGAGTCAACATCGCAACGAAACGCTACGACAGAGTGTTCTGTGAGTATGACGAATATTCTGTCGATATTCCGGAGAACAGATTGATAAAGAAAGCGCTCTTGTTTTCGCAACGTATCCTTCAACGCCTGAATGCGCAATCCTCTGCTGCCGCAAAGATGCTGATTTCACAGACTCTTGCACGGTTTAGCTGCGTGAGCGACGAGGTTGAAATCAGACAAGTGAAGCAGATGCATGCTCACAAACTGTTCACGGATTATAATGAGGCAATTCGACTGGCTAAACTCATTCTGCGGATGTTCGACTACAACATCAGTAAAGTGGATAACATGAAAGGGAAAGTTGTTCCTTTTTGGCTCGACATGTCGCTGCTCTACGAGCATTATGTGTATGGACTGCTTCACGAAGCCTATCCGGGGAAGATTACTTATCAGTTTGAAAGCAAGACGGGCAAGCCCGACTTCTTGTATAAGTCGGATGATTACAGAGCTATCTTAGATGCCAAGTATATTCCGAAGTATGAAGATAAAAGTTTAGACAAGAATGTCATTTGGCAGCTAAGCGGGTATAGTCGCGACTTGCGCATCTTGAAACACTTGGGATATAAAAACATCAAGGAAGAAATGTCTGAACCGCCCGTAGTTCCTTGCGTGATTATATACCCTGAAGAAGAAAAGAACCCGGGGCGCAATCCTTTTCTCGGCAAATCAATAGGAGAACTCTGCTCACATGTGAGCGGCCTCTTGTTGTTTTACAAGATATGCGTGCCGCTACCCATCTTATAATCTGCCTTTGCATTAAGGCTTTTTATAGGGAACTTAATTGAAAATGTAACGGTTATGAACGCAGATCGTAAATCTTGATGGCGATAGGACCACGGGTATCTCCTATTTACTATGCAACGCACAACTTATTGACTCAAAAGTCCATATTGCAATTCCACACACAATTACCGCGTTTTGAGCATCTGCATTATCGGAGAAGTCTCCCGTCATTTGCCTTGGCGTTTGCCCAGGTTGAGCATTTAACATCCGTTATACCTTGGCATTTGCCCAGGTTGGGCATTTAACATTTGTTATACCTTGGCGTTTTCTGAACTCCGGCATTTAACATCTGTTTTGTTTTGGTGTTTGCCCAAGTAGGGCAAGACCGCCGTCATTTGCCGAGACGTTCCGCCTTGGCAATCAAGCATTGAACACTGCAGATTTTAGAAAAACTTATTCCGAACTGATGTATAAATAGTATAGACCACCCGTTTTTATTCTACTGGTGCAAAAGTGGGTTTATATATGTTTGAGTTTAATCTCTCAAGCCTTAATCAGAAAAAAGGAAACAGAAGTGCCATGGTAAGATTTCTTGCCACGGCGCTTTGTGATATAAGATAAAAAGATTATCTTTGTTACCGCAAGACCAATCATAGGAATCTTATGTCGTTTAACAAAAGTAACCTGATCGTGGAGCGTGATCTCAAACGTCTCGGTACGGCCGAACTGAAAGATTATGTGGTACACATTATCTGTATGCGTGGCCGGTTCGACTTTATGTTTGATGGGAATCCGTTTTTATTAAAATCGGGAGAAGCAATGATTGTTGGGGTTCAACAGTTGTTGGAGCATTTGCGGCCCTCTGCCGATTTGGATGTGATGTGCGTCTACATGAAGTCTGATTTTCTGGAACTTTGTACGCCCCGCAGCAACTATGGAATCAAAGGCGCGTTGGCTCTTTATGCTTATCCCGTCATGCAGATGGATGCCCGGCGGTTCGAACAGCTGCGGCAAGACTTTGTACAGATAGAACAAAGGTTGCTGAACACCGAGAATCCCTTTCAAGAAGACATACTGATATGTGCCACGCAGATGATGTTTCTCGACTTTTTCGACATCCACGCCGCACAAAACGGACTGACCAACATCTCGTTCCAAGACACCGACATCATTGCCCGCTTCATGCAAATGCTCGAACGCGGCGATTATGTGAAGAACCGTGAAGTGAGCTATTATGCCGACAAGCTGTGCGTAACGCCGAAATATCTCTCGGAGGTGTGCAAGGGCGTAAGCGGCAGAACAGCCAATTACTGGATTACGCGCTTTGTCATCATCCACATACGCCGGCTGCTGAAAGAGCGCGAAATGACATTTACTGAGATCTCCGACCTTTTCGAGTTCTCCTCGCCCGCCTATTTCAGTCGCTTTGTGCAGAAACATCTTGGCGTATCTCCAACCAACTTCCGAGAATAACTTATTCTAGTTTCAGTCCTTTGGCGAATTCCCAGATGACGATGCCCGCTGCGACGCTCACATTCAGGGAATGCTTGGTACCGAACTGCGGAATCTCGAGGCAGCCATCGCTTAGGTCTACCACGGTCTGTTTCACCCCCCTCACTTCATTGCCAAAAACGACGGCATAGCGCTCTTCGTGCCGGGCCCCACAGGTGAGGTTAAGATCTTGCAGCTTCGTGGAGCCTTCCACTTGCTCGATGCAGTAGACGAAATAGCCGTTTCGTTGAAGTTCTCGCACGGCCTCTTCCGTTTGCTTGAAGTATTTCCACTCTACGCTGTTTTCGCCTCCGAGGGCAGTCTTGTGTATCTCTGCATTGGGTGGACAAGCGGTGATGCCGCACAGATAGACGGCCTCTACGCGGAAGGCGTCGCACGAGCGGAACACAGAACCGACATTATAGAGGCTCCTCACATCGTCGAGCACGGCAACGAGGGGCAACTTGCGGGCTTCCCTGAACTCGTCTACGGAAAGTCGCTTCATTTCTATGGTACGCAGTTTGCGCATGTTTTATTTCAGTTGTAGGGTCATCTTGGCATAGTCGATGGTCAGTTGCTGCCACCGGCGGAAGAACTCGTTTCCCAGTCGGCCGGCTCCGCTGTCGATGTTGTTCTGCTGGCTCGACATGGTGGTGATGGGCATTTTCTTCATGCTGAAAGTACTCTCGCCGATGGTGAGGGTTATCTGCGGCATGATAAACTGGCTCGTATAGCTTACTCCTCCATACCCTGCGCCGCTCTTGATAGCCCATTTTCCCTCTCTTGCCACATCGGCTGTATGCTCTTTGTAATAGTCGGGTCCCATCCAACTGGTGGTCGAGCCGCTATCTAAGATGAGAGGATAGTGGTGTCGACCGTCGCTGACATTTACTTGCAGTACGCCCCCCTGAGAGAAACAGAGATTGGGGCGTAAGTCAGCCAAATTGTTTGAGTTGGTGCTGTCGGCATGCAGCGTAAGCGTGCTGCGGGTGAAATTGAAGGCACAAGAGGAGAACCGGCGGAATAGAGACTGTCCGATAATCATTTTCAGAAAGGCAGTTTTCTGTGTCGGAATCTTGCTTCCTTTCTGGATATCAAGTACTACAAAAGGCACATTCCGCAGCATCAGGTCGCCTAACTGCAGGCTCTCGGCGATGGCAGTTTGGCCTTCCAACGGCTTGATGCCTCTCACCTGGGTGCCTCTGCCGATGATTTTCAGTCCGTAAGCAGTGGCCAGATCGGGCGTAATCACATTGTAGGCGGCTCCCGTGTCGAGGACGAAACTGCTCTTGTGCCCGTTCAATCCTCCCTCAACAAAGAATAGCGATTGGGCCGAGTCGCCCACTTCCTGAATCTTGAAAGATATCTGATAGGTGGCTTTCGGTTGCCTGACTTGATAGAGATCGTATTTGCTGAGGCTGCGGTAGTTGCGTTCGCGTGCCACATAGGGTGCCAGCGATATAGAGTCGATTCTGTCTTTCCATGTGCTGATGAAATTCTGCAGGACGGCCGCAGCCTGCTTGTTATGTCCCAGCAGGCTGTAGTTCTGACCCAGCATAATCACCAGGGAGATGAAGTTAGAGCTTCCCAGCTCACCTTGATAGTCTCTCAATACCTTCCGGATATCGTTTATGGCGTCTTCCGGGCGGCCAAAGAAATGGTTGAGCATAGTCTTCGAGAACAGTCTGAGGAAAGGGGAAATCCGGGTACTGTCAGTACGATATATCTCTTGCAGGCGAAACCAGTCGCTCTGGTTGAGACACACGGCAGCAAGGCTGTCGGCTTCCTGTGCCTGTGCGGGCATGGCCAATGCCAGCACAATGAGGATGCTAAATAACTTTCTCATCCTCTTAGTCTTAGTTGTTTTCCTTGCTTTGGTAGGCCAGGGCATAACTCTTGATACGCTTCACCATGGCAAGGAGTCCGTTAGAGCGGATCGGACTCAGGTGTTCCCGTAGTCCTATTCGGTCTATGAAGTAAAGGTTGGCCTCAAGAATCTCCGTCGGCGTATGGTCGCTGAGCACCAGTATGAGCAAGGCGATGATGCCCTTCACGATGAGGGCGTCGCTATCTGCGGTGAACCTGAGCCGCCCATCCTCGCAGTCGCACTGTATCCATACGCGGCTCTGGCAGCCGTCTATAAGGTTTTGTTCGGTCTTATACTTGTCGTCGAGTACATTAAGATTGTTGCCGAGATCGATGAGCATCTGGTATTTATCCATCCAGTCGTCGAAATCAGCGAACTCCTCGATGACCTCATCTTGTAGTTCATTAATCGTCTTCATGGGCCTGTTTTACTAACTTAAACAATTTATCGTTGGGTCTCACCTTGTCGTTTACGGGGATGGAGACCCGCCATCCCTGTTCAGCCTTGTCCACAGGATGGAGCTCATAGCGTATTTCGCCGGCGTTAAGATACATAACGCCCGTGGTGTTTCCTGTGATGAGCAACTTATCGCCCTTGCTGAAGGGGGCGGCCTCGACGGCAATCTCTGCTACGCCCAGCTTGGAGAAGTACTTGATAACCTTGCCAATGAGCACCTTTTTCTCCGTTGCCGCGGAGCCGTAGTGCTTGTTCCATTCGCCCAAGGTCTGTCCCTGATAATAGCCATCCCAGAATCCTCGGTTGAAGACGGTGGACAACCGCTCATCCCACTGGTCTTTCTTCTCCTCGGTAAAGGTGCCGTCGAGCACGCTTCGGATGGCCTCCCTGTAACAGGAAACCACGGTGTAGACATACTCCGGTCCGCGGGCACGCCCCTCGATCTTAAACACCCGCACTCCGCTCCGCATCATGCGGTCGATGAAACGGATAGTTTTCAGATCCTTTGGGCTCATAATATACTTGTTGTCTATCTCTAGTTGGTTACCCGTTTCGTTGTCGGTTACAGTATAGGAACGCCTGCAAATCTGCACGCATTCACCCCGATTGGCACTGCGATTGGCATTGTGAAGGCTCATGTAACACTTGCCTGAAACAGCCATACAGAGGGCTCCGTGGCAGAACATCTCTATGCGCACGAGGCTACCCTTGGGGCCTCTTATCTGCTGTTCCTGTATCTGTTGGTAAACATCAGCCACCTGATTCATGTTCAGTTCACGGGCAAGCACCACCACATCGGCAAACTGGGCATAGAACTTCAGTGTTTCGATGTTGGTGATATTGAGCTGGGTGGAGAGGTGAACTTCCATCCCTACCCTGTTGCAATAGGTCATCACGGCCACATCCGAAGCAATGACGGCTGAAATTCGGGCTGTCTTGGCCGCATCGACAATCTGCCGCATCGTCTCGATATCATTGTCGTAAATGATCGTGTTAACGGTGAGATAGGTCTTGATGTCGTGCTCTTGGCAGGTCTGGGCAATCTCATGCAGGTCGTCGATGGTAAAGTGGTTTGCCGAATGCGACCGCATATTGAGCTGTCCGATGCCGAAGTAGACAGAGTTGGCGCCGGCCTGAATGGCTGCAGCAAGACTCTCTCGTGAGCCCACCGGAGCCATAATCTCAAAATCCAGGATATTCTCATTCATGCTGCAAAGGTACGAAAAAAACAGAATAAATTAGGAATATAAAAAACTAAAAGGTTATCTTTTATAAGATAAACTCCAATTTTTAGGAGAAGACCTGTTCACTTTTCATCTTTTTATTCTTTCTGTTTTTCTTCTTTTTTTGTTATCTTTGTTCCGTTGATTATGAAGAAACTACAGATCTACTTATCGTTGCTGCTGGCAATTCTGCTGCTCGCCGGATGTTCGCGGCCTGACAAGATGCCGGGCGGGATTGCTGATTTCGTGGATGAGGTGAGACTCAAAACCACCCCCGTGAAGAATCAGGGACACAGTTCGTTGTGTTGGATTTATGCCATGTTGGCCACCATTGAGAGTGAACATATAGAGCTGGGCGACTCCGTGAACTTGTCTACCGACTTCCTGGCTCGCAGATATCTGGAATATCAGGCTTGTCAGAGCAATCTCTCTCGAGGGGCTCGAGAGATAGATTTGAGGGGCATGGGGTCGACGGCACTCCGTCTGATCAGCCTCTACGGAGTCATGCCGTATGACTCCTATCATGCCCGGGAGGGCGTGAACTACAATATTTTATGTCGCAAGCTGCGCCAACTGTCAGTGGCTACTCATGACTTCGATGATTTTCGTCGCGGTGTGAACGACCTGTTGGACCGTGAGATAGACTATCGGCCGAGGGCAGTCTTCATGTTTGGAGCACAGTATAGTCCGTTTGAATTTGCGCATAGCGTGTGTCGTGAACTCGAGTATGAGGCACTAACGAGCTTCCTGCATCATCGCTTTGGAGAATCTTTTGTACTGGAGACACCCGACAACAAGATGTATGACACTTATCTCAATATTCCCATCGACGACCTGATGGGCTATATGGAGAAAGCCTTACGCAGCGGGCACGCCGTCTGCTGGGAGGGCGATATTTCGGAGGAAGGATTCTCGTTTGCCAAGGGATTGGCTCGGCTGGACAACGAGAGGACGCCGTGCACACAAGAGGAACGCCAGGCGGCTTTCGATCATCTCCAGACCACTGACGACCATGCGATGGCCTTGGTGGGAATAGCCCATGACAGGGAGGGCAATAAATACTTCATCGCAAAGAACTCCTGGGGTACTGGTAATCCGTATCACGGATTCATGTACCTGTCTTTCAACTATGTGAGGAAGAAGACCATTGCCGCCTTCATGAGTCGGGAAGTGCTGCGATAGGCAGTTCTATTTCCAAATAGAATCCAAAGTCCATGCGTTTAGTTGCATCCAAGTACCCGGCCGGAGAGCAAAGGTCTCTATGCCCGTTTGTGCATCGCCGGCATAGGTAAGCAGCGAGAAAACCTCCTTCCCTTGGTTGGTGAAAATCTCGATGCTTGATTTGTCCACATAGATATGTAGCCTCAGCTTTCCGTTTTCAGGATAAACTTCGGTTTGGGCAATGCGTTTGAATTTCGGGATTTCCACATCCGAGGAGTTGGTGCGGTCAATGAGAAGGGTGTGGCTTCTGGTGTCGTAGGAAATAATAGTCTGATGGCCTTGCCCTTTGCAGAGATAGAATCCGTAGGTATTCTCGACCCTCGCATCAAAAACGGCATCCAGTTCATAGGCATTACTCTTAGGAGAGAATCCCTTTAAAGGCTTTGCTCCTACGGGAATCTTTCCTGCCAGTCTGAAAGGCTTTCCGCGTAAAGTCTTAAGTTCTTCTATGGGTTGCTGGGTCAGACGCATTCCTTCCTTGAAGGATTTGAGGTTGTATATGCGCGGAACAGACCAGAATCCCTTCCCCCAAGCCGAAGGAGCCAGTGGCGCATAGTCCCATGTGGCGAGCCATCCCATGGAAATAGCGTTGCGAAGTGTGCCATCGTAGTCGCGAAAAACCCGTGAGGCGTAATAGTCAAGTCCTCTGTCCACGAGAAAGGGCTCCGCAGGGTGGTTGTCCATCAGGGTGAATTTATGTCCGTCGAAGTCGCCGATAAAATATTGTTCTTGTGCCCAGTTTATGGAAGTTAGCAGTACCCATTTCCTGTCATTCCAATCACCATTCACGGGAACGAGGAAAAGATCAGGACATTCCCATGCTTTCTCTTGATTGCCTGAAGGACCGAAATCGCTCTCCCAGATCCATTCCTTCAGATTGGTTGATGAATAGAACTGCACTTTTTTCTCGCGAGCCTTGGCTACCACCATAATCCATTTCCGCGTAGGCTCATGCCAAAAGACGGTGGGGTCGCGAAACTCGGTGCTCCATAAGTCCAGTACAGGGTTCTGGTCATAGTGATAGAAGTTCTCACCGTCGTGGCTGAAGGCTATGCCCTGGGCCTGCTTCTTGGAGTCTTGCTCATATACGGTCATGACGGCAATCCATGCATTAGTTCCCCATCCTGCGGTATTATGCTTGTCAATCACCATGGAGCCGGTGAAGTTAGACATGCCCGCAGGGGTGTTTCTCATCACATTTGGAGTGATCTGTTCATAATGTACAAGGTCGGTGGAAACGGCTTTTCCCCACCAGAAAAGGTGGTATTTCCCCAGATAATAGGTGAGTCCGCTCGGGTCGCCTATCCATCCTTTCTCCGGGCTAAAGTGGTATTGGGGACGATAAGGTTCGTCATAAGACGACCCTTTTGCCGCTTCTATGGTCAGTGCAGACAAGACGAACATAATCAGAAACAATATTTTTCTCATTCTTAGAAATATTAGAAGTTTGTATGGATGTTGGCAGGTCTCAGGTCATAGACCACGGCTTTGACCCGAGTCTGTGCGTTTTCGGAGAAAATCTCTATTTGTGCACTCTTGGCGGTAGATGGGAAGATACGGGTGGTGAAGGCATCTTCGCCGTTGATGAAACCTTCCACTACAGAGCCGTCGATGAAGAGATGCAGTTCTATGGGTTTCTTCGTGTCTATCTTGTAATGATCTTTTCGGAGAAGGTTGGGAATTCCCGTCCGAAGAGAGGAGTGGGTTTGATCGACAACGAGCTCGTCTTTTTCAGGATTGAAGTATATCCTGGAGTATTCTGTTCCGTCCGGATTTTTGTGAAGCGTGATGCCGAAGGGCTTCTTTCCCGTGGTTTTAAAAGTTAGTAAAATTTCTTTCTGCAGCCCCTGCTTATTGATGATTAAGGGTGCAGATCCTAAGCATCTTTCTTCAAGAATGCTCTTTTCCGCACGCAGGACTTCTAATCCTTTATAAGGTTTTTGGAGTATTTTCTTGCCATTGAACGACCATTCCCGAGGTATGGAGTAAAGATGTGCCCATCCGTTTTCTGCATTGGATATGGCGTTTATCTCGTCAGGGATGATGGCAAGGGCAATCGTTCTACCGTCAGGAGTATCCCAGACTGATGGCGAGAGCAGTCGGTTGACGACCTCTAAGTTTTGGGGAACGGCCTTGTCGGGCACGAACTTCTCATGCTTGAATTCCCCAATCCAGTATTGGGTGCGGGCCGGAATGCCTCGCTCCGGTATCCGGTTGATACTAAGAATCCATTTCCTACCCATCTTCTTGAAGACGGGCATCTCCCAGAATTTGCCCGAGTGGTCTTTTCGTGGATTCCCCTCGAAAAGCAAGTGGCGGTATTCCCAGGTCTTCAAGTCGGTTGACTTGTAGAGTAGAAGTGCCCCGTGAGATTCCTTAGTGCGGTCGATACCAAAACCGACGACCATATACCAAATGCTGTCTGCACGGAAAACATAGGGATCGCGCATGTCGGTTCTTGAGTATTCGGAGGGTCGATCCTTGATAATGGGGTTCCCGGCGTATTTCTGCCAGTGGATGAGCGTGGAGTCCAGAGGAAATGCCGCATTGACGGAATGCGGCTCCGAGCCTCCGGTATAGAAAATCACAGGCACACCATTGTCGTCTATCATAGCATGTCCTGACCATATTCCCGCATTGTCGTAAGGCTCCGACGGGCGCAATGCCGGCCTTTCCTCGGTCCAATGAATCAAGTCAGGCGAAGAGAAGTGTCCCCAATTGATCTGCCGGAGGAGGATGTTAGAGGCGTTCTTTTGGTTGAAGATATGATATGTTCCATTGAAATAGAGGAGGCCATGGGTCTCGTTGGTCCAGTTGGCCGCCGGCAACAGGTGATATCTCGGTCGACTGAACGCATATTGAAAATGGTTGTCAGGAATGCTCAGGTCTGGTTTTTGGTTCATTCTCCAGCCAATGTTCGCCTTAAGGAAGATGGCCTCGACAGGTTCTGACGATGCTTTCACTTCATCTATAAGCCCGTTGATAACATTCAGATCGGTGTCCCAATCATGTCGGTTGGTAAAGTCTTTGCCTGCCCATAGCGTCAGCTGTCCGTTGTACGAGAGGCCGGCTTGGTAATCATGGGCGATATTTCTGCCATTGATATAGATGTCATGACATTTCAGATCAATGAGGATATGGTACCACCTGAAGGCTTCAACTTCTTCGTTCAACCTTTCGTATTTTCCCGAAAGACCGAGGAGAAGGTGTCCGTGCAGGTCTACGCTCACGGTAACATATCTTCCTCTTGTGTCCTTGACACCGATGAAGGCTGCCGTATCGGTGGGTAACGACTCAAGGGCGAACCAGCCGGAAACTGACGAAAAGCGACCATCTATTTTACGGGATAGCCATGTGGAATAGCCGTTGGTGCGCATTTGGGCATGTGCGAGCAGGGTGGCTGCCGTAAATATGCCGAGAAGTAGTAATCGTTTCATATATTTGTCTTAATGCGTACAAAGATAGCAAGGAAAGTCGCTATGCGCTGTAAATCATGTTGCGGATGATAATAATTTTGTTTCCTGTACGAGGTTTTATGGAAAAAACACTATATTTGCAGCATAGAACATTTACCTTAGTCGCATGAAGTACGGTTTTAGAATTCTGTCTTTACTGCTGATACTGACCCTTGTATCGTGCGGGAAAAAGGAGAGACAGTATACGATAGGCGTTTCTCAGTGCAGTATGGATATCTGGCGCAACAAGCTTATCAAAGAGCTTAAGACATCGGAATACTTCCATGAGAATGTGCACTTGGAGTTCGCCTATACCCACGATAACGACAAGGAGCAGATAGAGCAGATAGACAGTTATATTAATAAAGGTGTAGACTTGCTCATTGTGTCGCCCAATCAGTTGGGCACAATTACCCCAGTCATAGAGAAAGCCTACGACCGGGGCATCCCCGTGATTCTATTCGACCGAAAGATTAACTCTCAAAAGTACACGGCCTTTATCGGCGGCGACAACTATCTCATCGGTAAGAATATGGGTGCTTTTATCTCTTCGAAGCTTAATGGGCGAGGGCGGGTTATGGAAATCTGTGGCCTAAAAGGGTCATCGCCGGCCCAGGATCGCCATGACGGTTTCTCTGATGAGTTGAGGAAGTATCCAGAAATAGAGATAGTGGCCGTGAAATGGGCTGACTGGAACGAGGCGGGAGGTCGGCGAGTGATGTTCGAACTGATGCGGGAACATCCGGAAGGAAAGATAGACTTTATCTTTGTCCAGAACGACCGCATGGCCAAGGGGGCGTGCGATGCCAGGGAATCTGCGGCAGGGAGTCGTTATAAAGATGTACGAATAACCGGTGTCGACGGGCTCTCTGGCAAGGGAAACGGTATTGACATGGTGAGACAGGGCCGTCTAACGGCTACCTATATCTATCCTACTGAGGGTGATCAAGTAGTGAACCTGGCACTCGATATTCTTCAGAAACGGCCTTATCAGCGGGATAACCATCTTATTTCGAGCATTGTTACCAAAGAGAATGCCGAAATACTGGATATGCAAGCAAATGATATGGCTCGCCAAGCGGACTATTTGGATGCCCTCCACAGCAAGGCTGACAGCTATTTGAGACAGCTGAACAACCAGAGCATAGGGCTTGCTCTCACTTTGCTTGTCATCGTCTTGCTCATCACAGTATTGATATTGGGCTACCGGATAACTGTAAGCCATGCGAGGATGAACCGTGAGCGGGCGAGGATGAAGGATGCCCAGATTAATTTCTTCACGAATGTGAGCCATCAGATTCGCACTCCCCTGACGCTGATTTCAGACCCTATCCACCACATCGTAGAGCGTGGTCATCTGAAAGAGAGCGATTTCGGGGTGCTGGAATCTACGGACCGTAATGCCCGGCAACTTATGTTGTTAGTCAATAATATCCTCGATTTCAGGGATGCGAAGTTTGATGTGTCTGGGCGTCGAATCAATAACACCGACAGGATTTCCGACGACAATGTGCCTAAGGTGGCGTCGGCCGATTCTTCGCCGGGGACGGCGGTTGTCTCCACAGACTGCAGGGGCGATGGGGATAGCGATCTTGATACGATCCTCGTTGTAGACGACAATGCCGATATCCGCAACTATGTGCGCTCCATCTTGCAGGATGACTATAGGGTGATCGATGCGCCAGACGGTAGCCAAGGCCTTCAGATGGCACGAGAGGAGATGCCCGACCTGATTGTGTCAGACATCATGATGCCTGTGATGGACGGTCTTGAGATGTGCCGGAGCATCAAGGCGGACATGGCCACAAGCCACATTCCCGTAGTCATGCTTACCGCAAAGAGTCAAGAAGAGCAGGTGGCCGAGGGATTCAGGGCTGGTGCAGACTCCTACCTCACCAAGCCTTTCAGTTCGAAGGTGTTGTTGGCTCGCATCGAGAATATCATGCTTACCAAGCGCCGACTGCAAGCTTTCTACGCCGAGCAGTCGGTAAGGGGAAACGGGGGAATGGTCGTGAATGCGGCTCAAGTAGAGAAAGTGATTACGCGCGACGAGGCTTTTATCGGGCGGTTACACAATATCATTAGTGCGCAGATGAGTGATAGTGGCCTTAGTGTGGAAGGTATCGGGGCAGAAATAGGACTTGGCAGGGTACAACTCTACCGCAAGGTAAAATCACTGACGGGATTGACACCGGTGGAATTGATTCGTAAGATGCGTCTTGCCAAGGGTAGGCAACTTCTGGAGTCAACCGATAAGAATGTTTCGGAGATAGCCTACGAGGTAGGTTTTTCTTCTCCCGGTTACTTTACAAAGTGCTTCCACGATGAGTATGGCATGCCACCGGGAGAGTTGAAAGTCCGTTAGGAAGTCAGTTGCATACAGCTTTCGGCCTGCGGGGGAATTTTCTTCCGCAAGACATTCAGGCATCTTTCGTAATCCATTAGACCGTCTCCTGGGTTCAGGGAGACGGTCTAATGGATTGTCCGGATGATGTGTGTACAGATGTTGCGATGGTGTGTGCGAGCAGTGAAGGCGGATAGTATAAATGTTAAAAACGGTCATTTCGGGTAGCGGAAACTTGTGGAATTGTTTCAAATAATGCCAAATTTGTTGCATGAAACATTCTTGTTAACACTTGAAACATTTATTAAGCGGTGATTCTAAATCCTTGCGTATCTTTGTCCCAGCAATCAAAATTACTAACCAAAAAGGAAAGACAGATGAAAAAACCGAAACGACTCCTGATGAGCATGGTGCTCATCTTCTCTTGCACATGGATTTATGCGCAGGGCTTCAAGGCAACGGGTACGGTCGTCTCTGCTGATGACAACCTGGGAATTATTGGTGCTACGGTAACCGAGAAGGGCACGCAGAACGCTGTGGCAACCGATTTGAACGGAAATTTCACCATTCAGGTGAAGCAAGGTGCGGTGCTCGTGTTCTCCTATATTGGCATGCAGGATCAAGAGCAAGTAGCCGCCAAAGATATGAAAATCACCTTATCGAGCGACACGAAGATGATAGACGAGGTGGTGGTAACGGGTTATACCTCGGAGAAAAAGGCCGATCTCACGGGCTCCGTATCGGTGATCAAGATGAAAGATATAGCCGATGTGCCAACGGGCAATGTGCTCTCCAGCCTCAATGGCAGGGTGGCCGGCGTGAATATCACTACCGACGGTACTCCAGGAGGTGCTAATACCTCGACGCTCGTGCGTGGTACTACAACCATCAACAACTCTTCTCCGCTCTATGTCATTGATGGAATCATGACCCGTGATAATGTGGGAAGCATCATATCAGCCAACGATGTGGAGAGCATTCAGGTACTGAAGGACGCTTCCTCGGCGGCCATTTACGGTGCACAGGCGGCCAATGGTGTAATCATCATCACCACCAAGCGAGCCAAGAAGGGCGAGGCGAGAGTGGATTTCGATGTTTCCCTCACCGCTCAAACTTTCACGACGAACTACGATTTGCTGGATGCCCAGCAGTGGGGCGATGTTTACTGGCAGGCCTACAAGAACTCCAACGGTGGCAACCATCCTAATTCTCTGGTCTACGGAAACGGCGATAACGCAGTACTCCAGACCTCTGTCCCTTATTATACAAATCCAATTACGGGCGAGACTTATACAGCAACGAACACCGATTGGCTCGATTTGATGTATAAGACAGCTCTCATGCAAAACTATTCGCTCACCCTGAGCAAAGGATCTGAGAATGGGTCAAGCTCACTCTCAATAAACTGGATAGATCAAGACGGTATGTTGAAGAATACCGATTATCAGCGTTTCAATACCCGTCTGACCTCAGATTATGGATTCTTCAAAAATCGGTTGCGTATCGGAGAAAGTATCTCCGTGAACCGCTGGACGCAGCGTGTGGCCCAAAGCGGCATCGAGGAGCAACTCGTGGCGCAGCATCCCGCCGAGCCGGTATATGGCAGTCTGGGTAGTTACGGTGGCGGCTATGTGGACATTCTGGGAGATAAGCCGAACCCTGTGCGCCTCCAGAACAATCAGAAAGACAACAAGCATCGCTACTGGCGCGTGTTTGGTAATATGTATATAGAGATGGAGCCCGTGAAAAACCTTACGCTGAAGACCAACTTTGGCGTGAACTATTACAATGAGTTCAGCAAGACCTTTGTGCCCAAGTGGCAGGAGGGGGCCCGCACGGTGAATGTGAACGAGCTCGACACCTATCATTACGAGGCATTCAGCTGGGTGTGGACCAATACGGCGAACTATAGTCTTGATCTTGGCGACCACCACGCCTCTTTTCTTTTGGGTATGGAGGCGAAGAAGAACAAAGTGGAAGATTTGGGCGGCTATGGCCAGGGACTTACTTCCGAGTCGCTGGATTATCGTTATCTGAATACTGTTACGAGTTTGGCGGCTGTACGCGGAATCGGCAGCAATTATTCGATGGTATCCTATTTTGCGAAGGCGAATTATTCCTATCAGGGTAAGTATTTGTTGGCCGCAACGGTGCGCCGAGACGCTTCCTCCCGCTTCGGTAGCAATCACAATGCGGGTGTTTTCCCGTCGGTGAGTGCCGGCTGGCGCATCTCTTCCGAGAAGTTCATGGAGCATGCGAAATCATGGCTCGACGACCTGAAATTCCGCATGAGCTGGGGTATCAACGGTAATGACGAGATTGATAACGAGGCTACTTACACCAAGTATCTGGTTTCGCTCTCTAATAGTGGCTACAATCTTGCGGGCGACAACCAGACTATGGTCTCAGGGGCGGCAAAGATCCATACGGGTAACGCTAACCTGAAATGGGAGCAGACCAAGCAATTTAATGTGGGATTTGACGCTACACTCCTGAACCAACGCCTCACCCTGACGGTGGATTACTTCGACAAGCGCACCACGGATATGCTCTACGAGCCTCCGTTTGCAGGTGTGATTGGCGAAGGCGGCTATTCTTGGCAGAACTGTATCTCGATGAACAACAAGGGATTTGAATTCGTTGCCGGTTGGCGCGATCATTTTAAGAGTGGTTTTAATTATGACATCTCTTTCAATGGCTCAATTTACAAGAATGAGATTGTTAGTCTTCCAGAGTCTATCTATTATACTTTTGGCGGTGGAATTGTGGGGAAATCCATTGTAGGTCAGCCTTTCGGGTCATGGATGGGATTCAAGACCGAAGGCCTCTTCCGTACACAAGAGGAAGTGGATGCCTACAAAAACCAGTATGATGTGCAGTATGGAGCTCCCGGAATAGGCCGTCTGCGCTATGTAGACACCAACGGCGACAACATCATCAATACGGCTGACCGCACATGGCTGGGCTCTGATCAGCCCAAGTTTGTAACGGGTCTAAACCTCTCGGCATCATATAAAGGCTTTGACCTAAGCCTTTTCTTTAACGGGATGATTCGCGACGCATGGAACAATTCCAAGTATTATACCGACCTTTTCCAGTGCTGGACCGGCAACCACTCTACCCGATTGCTCGACGCGCTCAATGCTTGGACTGTATATGAGCAGACTGGCGTTTACGGAAGTAGCGTTCCTGCACTCGTCTCGGTGGATAGCAACAACGAGGGTCAGGCCTCGGATTTCTACATCGAGAGCGGCTCCTTCATCAAACTGAAGACCGCCACACTGGGCTATTCCCTGCCCCAAAGTCTGCTTGACAAGCTGCATCTCCGCAAGGCAAGGCTTTATGTGCAGGCACAGAACATCTTTACCATTACTGGCTATAACGGTGCAGACCCTGAGGGTTTGGGATATACCTACCCATTGCCACGCACTTTCACCTTTGGTTTGTCAGTTGGCTTTTGAGAATTTACATTAACGAAACAACTAAAAACGAAATCAATATGAAACTCAAGAATATAGCATTGATTGCAGCTGCAACCCTGCTGACGGCAAGTTGCAACGAAGACAGTTTCCTCGACAACAAGCCGCAGGGTGTGTTGAGCGATGAGTCTATTCAGAGCGGAGGTCAAGTGGACTTGCTGGTGAATTCGGCATATGCGGCCTTGATGGGGCCGAACCCGCAGGACTGGAGTGTTTGGACGACCCCCGTTACCAATTGGAGTTATGGCAGCGTGCGTGCCGACGACGCCTATAAAGGTGGCGGCGGAACGGGCGACATTAGTGATATTCATCGCATGGAGATCATGGATGTAGATGCCAGTAACGGCAATATAGACACCAAATGGTATCATCTTTATACGAGTGTGCAGCGTTGCAACGCCGCCCTTCGCATGCTTAACTCACTAAGTGCAAAGGGAGGAACTGATTATTCGACACGGATTGCCGAGATGAAGGTTCTTCGCGCTCACTTCTATTTTGAACTCTCGCGTTTCTTCAATCGTATTCCTTATTTTGAGGAAGACTACGAGGGGAATATTTCTGCTCTCTCCAATACAGAGTATTCACGAGATGGGATTTTGGAGAAGATTGTCGCCGATTTGGAAAACGCGGCTCAGGTACTGCCGGCAGAGCAACAGGAGATAGGTCGTATCAACAAGTATGAGGCTTATGCCTATGCCGCTAAGGTAAATCTCTATCGTGCCTATAAGCAGGACGAGACAACCCATAAGGTTACAACCATCGATAATGCGCTCTTGCAAAGGGTGGTTTCTGATTGCGACCAAGTGATTAACAGCGGCAAGTATGCCTTGCTCGATAATTTCCAGGATTTGGATAAAGTCTCTACCGGCGACAACTGCAGGGAGGGTGTATTCCAAGTGCAATATTCTATGAATGATGGCAGTAACAGTGCGGGGCGCATCAATTGGAGCAATCTGCTGAACTCTCCGCAAGGACCTTATTCGGGTGATGGTTTCTTCCTTCCCAGTCAGGATCTCATCGATGCCTATCAGACAGACGACGAAGGGCTCCCTCTCTTCGACTCCTATTACCAGCACCACTTCGATGTGTGGGATGGAACCAAGAGCATCCATACAACTGCCAATGTAGACCCTCGCCTCGACTTCATTGTAGGTCGGCCGGGAGTAACATGGAAGACTTATACCATCTCACCCTGCCGGAACACCTGGGTGCGCGACCAGGGCACCTATGGACAGCATTGCTGCAAGCGCTTTTTCGTGAGTCCTGAAAGCTCCGAGATGTTTCAAGGTTGGCCTTGGGGCGCGAGCGCGCTAAACTGGAACATCATCCGCTACAGCGATGTGTTGCTGTGGAAAGCAGAAGCTCTCATAGAGATGAACCAGAATCTTGACATGGCTCGTCAGCTCATCAACCAGATTCGTCGGCGGGCAGCCAATGCCGACTATTGGGTAAAGGACTTTAACGACAACAATAAGTATGCCGCCAACTATAAGATTGCCGAGTATCCTGCGGCTGGTTGGACACAGGATTATGCCCGAAAGGCACTCCGCTATGAGACCCGGCTGGAGACGGCCATGGAGGGTGAGCGCTTCTTTGACCTTGTTCGCTGGGGTGTCGCAGCCGAGACCATGAATGCTTATTTCTCCCGCGAGAAAGGTACGAGGGTATATTATTCCAATGCCAGCTTTACCGCGGGGCGCGACGAATACTTCCCGATTTCGGCCACGCAGTATAATCTTTCAAACGGATCTTATACCCAGAATCCTGGGTATGGCGATTTTTAAACAGTATGTAGTACAAAGATACGGTTTTTTCCGTATCTTTGTACGCAAACCGAAAACAAACTCTTCAAGATGATGAAACTACTCTCAACATTGTTTCTGCTGTTGTTTCAGACAACTGTTTCCTTTGCACAGCGGCTGGAAAAATCGCCCGCATTCCTCGGGGAGAAGCATGCCATGCAACAAGTGAATACTGCCAGCCGTTTTCTGCTCTTGCCCATAGAGGAGAGTCAGGACAATGCCCATATCAGCATCTTGCGGGATAATCAGGTCGTGAAGCAACTCAACTGTCGGCTGGCAGTAAACAATGTAGATTATTATGTGCCTCTCGACCTGGCTGATTTCTCGGGGAAGCCCATCCTGCTCGATATCTTCTTCAACGGTGAGCGCAGCCGGGGCGATGCCATCAAGAACTTTGCCTGCTGGCAGAACATCAACTATTCAGACACATTCGACACCGCCAATCGGGAGAAATTCCGTCCTGTTTATCATCATACGCCTGTATGGGGCTGGATGAACGACCCCAACGGGATGTTCTATAAGGATGGTGTGTGGCACCTTTACTTTCAGCATAATCCCTATGGAAGTCAGTGGGAGAACATGACATGGGGGCATTCAATCTCCCGAGACCTTGTCCATTGGACTTTCGAGGGCAATGCCATCGTGCCCGACGGGTTGGGTACGATCTTCAGCGGGTCGTGCGTGGTCGACAAGAACAATACTGCCGGCTTCGGGAAAAACGCCATCGTGGCTCTCTATACGACGGCCGGCGCCAGCCAGACGCAGAGCCTCGCCTACTCTACCGATGACGGCAAGACCTTCACGAAGTATGAAGCCAACCCTATCCTGACCGACGAGATACCCGATTTCCGCGACCCCAATATGTTCTGGAACGATGAGATAGGCGCATGGAACCTTCTGTTGGCAGCCGGTCAGGAGATGAAGATTTACTCCTCGAAGAATCTGAAGGACTGGAAGTATGAGAGTTCTTTCGGTCATGGATACGGCAACCACGACGGAGTTTGGGAGTGTCCGGATCTCATGAGGTTGCCGGTTGACGGTACTAATGAGCAGAAATGGGTGCTGATCTGCAATATCAATCCGGGCGGACCGTTCGGGGGAAGTGCCACGCAATACTTTGTGGGCAACTTCGACGGTCATAGATTCGTCTGTGATTCCGAACCTCAGGTAACCAAGTGGATGGACTATGGCAAGGATCATTATGCCGCGGTATCATTCAGCAATGCGCCTGACGGTCGCCATGTGGCACTTGCCTGGATGAGTAACTGGCAATATGCCAACCAGGTTCCCACCCTCCAGTTCCGCTCCGCAAACTCTATTCCGCGCGACCTGACACTCTTTACCGACGGCGCTGAGACTTGGCTGGCCTCCACTCCTTCACCGGAGATGTTGGGGGTAAGGGGTGCCAAGGTCAGGAATATCACCCCTTCGTGCGAGGTGGTGATGAATTTGAAGACCGACGCTACGCTTACGCTCCGGAATGCCAGAGGCGAGGAGGTGGTGATGAAATATGATGCGGGGGCGCAGACATTCTCCATGGATCGCACGAGAAGTGGTCAAACGGACTTCAGTAGTAATTTTACGGCCGTAACCGTTGCGCCCACCCATGGCAGACTGACTACGCTCAGGCTCTTCATAGACCGCTGTAGCGTCGAGGCTTTCGATGCTGACGGGAAGATGGCCATGAGCAATCTGGTCTTCCCCTCGGAGCCTTACAACCGGCTCATCGTAAGAAGTAAGAACAAAGTAAATACAACCATTTATTCTATCTACTAAGTTATGAGTAAGACAAATAAGCTTTCCCTCATCCCCGTAATGCTCTGCTTTTTCGCCATGGGGTTTGTGGATCTCGTGGGAATAGCGTCCAATTTCCTGAAAGCCGACCTGGATCTGAACGATACGACGGCTAATATCCTGCCCTCACTGGTGTTTTTCTGGTTCCTCATCTTCTCTGTTCCTACGGGGGTTTTGATGAATAAAATCGGGAGAAAGAACACGGTGCTCCTCTCTCTTGGCGTAACGCTCGTGTCGCTTTTGTTGCCAATCTTCACGGAGAACTTCACCGTCATGCTGATTTCGTTCTCCCTGCTGGGCATCGGAAACACGCTCATGCAGACCTCCCTGAATCCTCTGGTGTCGGAGGTTATCAAGGGCGGGCATCTTGCCTCGACGCTCACTTTTGGACAGTTCGTAAAGGCCATAGCCTCGTTTATGGCTCCCTATATCGCCATGTGGGGGGCTTCGGCCTCCATTCCCTCGTTCGGTCTTGAGTGGAGAGTTCTCTTCCCGATCTACATGCTCATAGGTATCATAGCCTCGCTCCTGCTTATGACCGCCCCTATCGAGCAGGAGAAGATAGACCCGGAGATGCTTGCGGGGCAGAGTGTGGCTACGCAGTTCCTCAACAGCTTCAAGCTTTTGGAAAAACCCATCGTGCTACTTTCCTTCTTCGGCATCATGTGCCATGTGGGCATTGATGTGGGCACGAACACCACGGCGCCGAAGATTCTCATCGAGAAGCTTGGTATGACACTCAATGACGCAGCCTTTGCCACCTCGCTCTACTTCATATTCCGCACCATAGGATGCCTTACCGGCAGCTATTTCTTGCGTGTGATGAGCAGCAAGGTGTTCTTCATCGTGTCGGTCATGATGATAGGCCTGGGCATGGTGGGTTTACTCTTTGGCACCAGCCAGTCGGTGCTCTATGCGGCCATCGCCCTTGTGGGCTACGGCAACTCTAATGTCTTCTCCATCGTGCTTACGCAGGCTCTGCTCGAATTGCCCGAGAAGAAGAATGAGGTGAGCGGACTCATGATCATGGGCTTGTTTGGCGGTACGGTGTTTCCGCTGCTCATGGGTGTTGCCAGCGATGCCATAGGCCAGATGGGAGCGGTGCTCGTCATGACGGTCGGAGTGATTTATCTGTTAAGTTATATTCCTAAAGTAAAACATTAATGATGATGGAAAACATGATAGTGGGCCTCGGTGAGGCATTATGGGACTGCTTCCCCGAAGGCAGAAAGTTGGGGGGCGCACCCGCTAATTTCGCTTATCATTGCGGCCAGTTTGGTTATGACACCCTTGCCGTGAGCGCGGTGGGCAAGGATGAACTGGGCGACCAGACCCTCAGGGAACTGGAGGCAAAGGGCCTGAAGTATGTGATGCCACGCGTGGCCTATCCCACCGGCACCGTTCAGGTGGCGCTTGATGCCGAGGGCGTGCCCACCTATGACATCAAGGAGGGCGTGGCCTGGGACAACATTCCCTTTACTCCCGAGATAGAGGAGGTAGCCCGGAATACGCGTGCCGTTTGCTGGGGATCGCTTGCCCAGCGGAGTGAGGTGTCGCACGACACGATTCAGCGGTTTCTCGAGGCTACTCCCCGCCATGCCTTGAAGATATTCGACATCAACCTCCGGCAGAACTTCTACACGAAAGAGGTGCTCCGGGAGTCGTTTCGCAAGTGTAATGTCCTGAAGATAAACGATGAGGAACTGGTGGCCATCGGCCGCATGTTTGGCTATCCGGGACTTGATATAGAGAACAAATGCTGGCTCATCTTGGGCAAGTATAACCTCAAGATGCTCGTCCTGACCTGTGGAGTCAACGGCTCGTATGTGTTTGCTCCGGGAGAAATGAGCTATCAGGCCACACCTAAGGTGGAGGTGGCCGACACCGTGGGGGCGGGCGATTCGTTCACCGCAACCTTTGCTTCTGCCATCCTTGCGGGTCAGCCCATGGCGGAGGCTCACAAGCTAGCCGTGGAGGTTTCGGCCTTCGTCTGCACCCAGAAAGGGGCCATGCCCGAGATACCCAGGGAATATCTGGACCGCCTGAAGTAGCCCGCTGTCAGGCTCTTTGCCCTTGACGCACGATCCATAACCCGTAATTCGCGGCATGCGCTTACGCCGGTTGTGGATGGTGCGTGCTTTATGGTTCGTTGTGGAGAATACATCGTGTGGCGCGAGTGGCGCATTGTTCCTCCTTTATGCGTCGCCCTTTATTTTCCGGAAGGCCGTATCCTGCGCGACAATATCGGCGATTTTGTCCCACGATTTCGCCGATATTGAACGACGATTTCGCCGATATTGTCGTGTGGGAGGCGGCTTCTTGCTTTTCGACCGGCAATCCTTGCCCATTCCAAATATTTTGATTACTTTTGTCGGAAACTATTAATCTTTCTGACATGAAGAATCTTATCATCTTATTGACCACATTATTTGTGGCTTGTGAGGCACAGGCCCAGGAAGCGAAAAAGGAAATCAAGGAGAACATGTTGCGCTCTGCAGGTTGTTATCTGGCCTATCCTGGCCCCGAGCAGCAGGTCTACTCCCCCACCCCGGAAGGCTATGCGCCCTTCTATATCAGCCACTACGGCCGGCACGGCTCACGCTGGCTGATTGGCAAGCAGGCCTATACCGGTGCCCTCGCCACGCTTGAGAAAGCCGACAAGGCCGGTAAGCTGACTGCCAAGGGCAAGGAGACGCTCGCCAAGGTAGCCCTCGTTACGAAGGCTGCCAACGGCCGTGACGGCGAGCTGAGCCTGCTCGGAGCACAGCAGCACCAGCAGATTGCCACGCGCATGTATCGCAATTTCCCGGAGGTATTTGAGGGAAAGACCTCCATCAAAGCCAACAGCACCATCGTCATCCGTTGCATCCTGAGCATGGAGAACGCCCTTCAGGCACTCCTGAAGCTGAATCCCGAACTACAGATCAGCCACGACGCGAGCTATGCCGACATGTATTACATGAACATGAAAGACAAGAAGCTCGACTCGCTTTCCAAGAGCAGGGGGGCCGAAAAGGCCTACAAGGCGTTCTGCAAGAGACACGACCGGCATGAGCACACCATGGAACTGCTCTTCAACGACAAGGCCTACTGGCAGAAGGAGCTGGATGCAACGAAACTTTCGAACCGGCTCTTTGCCATTGCTTCCAACATGCAGAGTCTGGAGCTGCGCAAGGACATAGATCTCTTCGACCTCTTCGACGAGGACGAAATCTATCATCACTGGCTGCAGGATAATGCGGAATGGTATCTCTATGGCGGTCCAAACAAGCTGACGGACGGCAAGCGCCCCTACAAGCAGCGTAACCTCCTGCGGAGAATCATCGAGGAAGCTGACTCTTGCCTGGCCTTCGACCACCCGGGAGCGACGCTCCGATACGGACACGACAGTATGGTCTATCCGCTTACCTGCCTCTTGGGCGTCAATGGACTGGACACGCCGGTCGACAATCTGGAGGCCCTCGAGAACTCGGGATTCCGCGACTACAAGATCGTACCGATGGCCGCAAACCTGCAGTTCATCTTCTATCGCAACAAGGCCGACCGCAACGACATCCTCGTGAAGGTGCTTGAAAATGAGAACGAGGTAACACTCCCCTTCCCCACCGACTGTGCCCCTTATTATCATTGGCAGGATTTCAGGGACTATTACCTGAAAAAGCTTGCGGCCTATCAGGAATAAAATCATACGGGGCATTTGGTGTTTCCATCGGAATTCAGTATCTTTGTAGCTCTAAAAGATTGGTTTGATGGCAAAAGAAGACAAGGGAATGACTCCTATGATGAAGCAGTTCTTCAGCTTCAAGAACAAGCATCCTGAAGCTTTGCTGCTCTTCCGTTGCGGGGATTTCTATGAGACCTATTGTGAAGATGCGGTAGAAGCCTCCAAGATACTCGGCATCACGCTCACGAGAAGGAACAATGGAGCCGCCTCGGGAACCGAGATGGCGGGATTCCCCCATCATGCCCTCGACACCTATCTGCCCAAGCTTATCCGGGCGGGAAAGCGTGTGGCCATCTGCGACCAGCTTGAAGACCCGAAGAAAAAGCGTGAGATGATCAAAGGGAAGAAGGGTCTCACGGAGATAGACAAGATGGTGAAGCGGGGCATCACGGAACTCGTTACGCCCGGTGTGGCCATGAGCGACAATGTGCTCAATTATAAGGAAAACAACTTCCTGGCAGCCGTACACTTCGGAAAAGGGGGCTGCGGCGTGTCATTCCTTGACATTTCGACGGGCGAATTCCTCACGGGAGAGGGCACTTACGATTATGTAGGGAAGCTGTTGGGTAACTTTGGACCTAAGGAGGTGCTCTATGACCGTGCCAGAAAAGCGGAGTTCGAGAAGTTTTTCGGTACCCGTTATTGTGTCTTTGAGCTCGACGACTGGGTATTTACGGAGCAGACAGCCCGCCAAAAGCTGCTCAAGCACTTCGCCACGAAGAACCTGAAGGGCTTCGGCGTGGAGCATCTGAGAAGTGGAATTATCGCTTCGGGTGCCATCATGCAGTATCTGGAGATTACTCAGCACACCAATATCAACCACATTACCACGCTCTCCCGTATTGAGGAAGAGCATTATGTGCGTCTTGACAACTTTACCATACGCTCACTGGAGCTGATCTCCCCCATGCAGGAAGAAGGTGCTTCGCTGCTCAATGTCATAGACCGGACCACAACGCCGATGGGTGGACGCCTGCTGAAACGCTGGATTGTGTTTCCTTTAAAGGACGAGAAGCCCATCAACCAGCGGCTGGATGTGGTGGAATACTTCTTTAAGGAGCCGGAATTCCGCCAGCTCATCGATGGCCAGCTACACCGTATCGGCGATCTGGAGCGCATCATCTCTAAGGTGGCCGTCGGCAGGGTGTCGCCCCGGGAGGTGGTTCAGCTCAAGAATGCCTTGGCTGCCATTGAGCCGATCAAGAGCTCCTGTCTGTCCGCAAAGAATGAAACGCTGAAGCAGATAGGGGAGCAGATGAACCTTTGTAAGTCGCTGAAGGAGTGTATAGAGAAGGAAATCCAGCCCGATCCGCCGCAGTTGGTGAACAAGGGAGATGTGATTGCCGACGGCTACAGTAAGGAGCTGGACGATCTGCGGCGTATTTCGCGCAACGGAAAAGACTATTTGCTTGAGATCCAGGAGCGCGAAATCGAGACCACGGGCATATCAAGCCTGAAGGTGGGATACAATAATGTCTTCGGTTATTACCTCGAAGTGCGCAACACTTTCAAGGATAAAGTGCCGCAGGAGTGGGTTCGCAAGCAGACTTTGGCACAGGCCGAGCGCTACATTACGCAAGAGTTGAAGGAATATGAAGAGAAGATTCTGGGTGCCGACGAGAAAATTCTGGCACTCGAGGCGCAGCTCTTCGGCGAGCTCATCGTGGCCATGCAGGAGTTTATTCCTCTCATTCAGGTCAACGCAAACCTGATTGCGCGTCTCGATTGCCTGCTTTCCTTTGCGAAGACGGCCGAGGAAAATGGTTATGTACGACCGGTGGTAGAAGGAGACGACGAGGTCATCGACATCAGGCAGGGGCGCCACCCGGTCATTGAAACGCAGCTCCCGATAGGGGAGAGGTATGTTCCCAACGATATCCATCTCGACGCGGAGAAGCAGCAGATCATGATGATTACCGGTCCGAACATGGCCGGAAAAAGCGCGCTGCTACGCCAGACGGCACTCATCGTACTGCTTGCCCAGATAGGATGCTTTGTGCCCGCAGAGAGCTCGAGAATCGGTTTGGTGGACAAGATATTCACGCGTGTAGGGGCGTCAGATAACATTTCACTTGGCGAGTCTACTTTCATGGTCGAAATGACGGAAGCTTCTAACATACTGAACAATGTTACCCCGAAATCGTTGGTTCTCTTCGATGAGTTGGGCAGGGGAACTTCCACCTACGACGGAATCAGTATTGCTTGGGCCATCGTTGAGTATCTGCATGAGCAACCGAAAGCTCGGGCGCGCACGCTCTTTGCCACTCACTACCATGAGCTGAACGAAATGGAGAAGAATTTCTCACGCATCAAGAACTATAATGTAAGTGTGAAGGAGGTAGACGGCAAGGTCATCTTCCTCCGCAAGCTGGAGCGCGGCGGCTCGGAGCATTCTTTCGGGATTCATGTAGCCGATATTGCGGGTATGCCGAAGAGCATCGTGAAGCGTGCGAATGTGATTCTGAAGCAGCTTGAGGCCGATAATGCGAGCGTGGGAAGCGCCGGTAAGCCGAACATCAAGCATCTCGAGGAGAGCCGGGAGGGCATGCAACTGAGCTTTTTCCAGCTTGACGATCCTGTCTTGAGCCAGATTCGCGACGAGATATTGAGCCTTGATGTCAACAATCTGACACCTGTTGAGGCGCTCAACAAGTTGAATGACATTAAGAAAATACTGAAGGGTAAATAGGCAGGGATTTCATTTAGGGGAATGTCCCATAGCCAGGAGTCCCTTCAGCATTTGTTTTGATTTAGCCTCGAGGTTTTGCCCCGAGTTTCTGCATCCATTTTCCACCCACGAGGCAGGCCACGCCAATGACAATCAGCGGTAGGCTCAAGATCTGCCCCATGTCCATGGGCAGTCCGGCCTCAAAGGCCACCTGGATCTCCTTTGTGTATTCGATGAAGAACCGGAAGGTGAAGATGAGGGTCAGGCAGAGCCCGAAATAGAAGCCTGTTCCCACGCTTTTCGGCCCTTTCTTCTTATAGATGAAGAGGATGAGGAGAAAAAAGCAGAGGTAGGCGATCGACTCATAGAGTTGTCCGGGGTGGCGCGGATGCTGGTCTACATGCTCGAATATGAATGCCCAAGGCACCTCGGTAACCTTGCCGATAATCTCGGAATTCATCAGATTGCCTAACCGGATGAAGGCGGCAGTTATGCCCGAGCAGATGCCCATGTTGTCGAGAACCACCCAGCCCGACACCTTTGTCGACCGGCAATACATCCATATGGCCACGAGCATGCCGATGACGCCGCCATGGCTGGCCAGTCCCTCGTAGCCAGTGAGTTTCCAGCTGCCGTCGGGCATGTGGTGGAAGGGGATGAGCATTTCGATGAAATGGTCCCAGGAACCGAGGAAATAAGCAGGATCATAGAAGATGCAATGCCCCAGTCTTGCCCCTATGAGCACTCCGAAAAATATGTAGAAGAAGAGCGGTTCGAACTTTTCTTCAGGGATGTTCTGTTGCTTGTAGAGCCTGTGCATGAGTACCGCGCCGAGCAAGAGGCCGATAATCCAGCAGGTGGCATACCACCTGAGGGTGATGAATCCGAGGTGTCCGATGACGGGATCCGGGTTCCAAAGGATGAAAGATAATGTATTGTGCATATTTATGTGATTGATGATGAGGGAATATAAAATAAGGTTTAACGGTTCTCTTGGTGATAGCCCTCATTTTGAATGACCGAGGCGTGCAGGGCGGAGAGCTGCCGTGAGCTGTGTGTAAGTTTGTTTTCTATGTAGTTAAATTCCTCTTCTGTTATATAAGATGGCTCCATTGGCAGTTCCAATTCACACGAAACTCCTGTCAGGGAGCCAGATGCAATTTCCAGAAAATGGGCTTTTTCGCGTGCGGAAAGCCTTCCGAATCCTTCTGTAATATTGATGGGAATTGAGGTTATGGCCCTTCGTACTTGGGAACAAAGCCCGAATTTCTCATCAAGGGGAAATTTCTTGAGAAGCAAATAGACTTCCTTTACCAAGTTTTTGGAGTCTTGATAAACCTCTGGTTTACGAAAATATCGAGCATCCATAGCGTCATATATAGCTATCAGTCTCTATCCCTTAATCCCTAATCCTTCATCCAATGTAGTTAAACATTAAACCTGAAGTGCATGATGTCGCCGTCTTCCACCACATAGTCCTTGCCTTCCACATGGAGCTTTCCGGCCTCGCGCACGGCGGTCTCGGACCCATATTGCAGGTAATCGGCATACTTGATGACTTCGGCGCGGATGAATCCTTTCTCGAAATCGGTGTGGATGACGCCGGCGCACTGCGGTGCCTTCCAGCCCTTGTGGCAGGTCCAGGCTTTCACTTCCATCTCTCCGGCAGTGATGAAAGTCTGCAGGTTAAGCAGGTGGTAGGCCTTCTTGATGAGGCGGTTGACGCCGCTTTCCTCCAGTTCGAGTTCGTCAAGAAACATCTTCTTGTCCTCATAGGTCTCCAGCGAGGCGATGTCTTCCTCGGTCTTGGCGGCTATCACCATGGCCTCAGCTCCCTCTTCGGCGGCTATCTGCTCGATTCTGCGGCTATACTCATTACCTGTCCGGGCACTCGCCTCATCCACATTGCAGACATAGAGCACGGGTTTTGTGGTCAGCAGGAACAGGTCGTGGGCAGCCTGTTGTTCCTCCTTGCTCTCAAATTCCACGCTTCGGGCGTTTCGCCCTTGTTCCAGCGCCCCCTTGAAAGCTTCCAGAACGCCGACCGCGACCTTAGCTTCCTTGTTGCCGGCGGCGGCCATTTTCTGCTGCTTGGCCAGCTGTCCCTCAATGGTCTCGAGGTCTTTCAGCTGCAGCTCGGTATCTATGATTTCCTTGTCTGACAAGGGGTTGACGGCTGCACCGCCTTCACGCACCACATTGTCGTCGTCGAAACAGCGGATGACATGGATGATGGCGTCGCACTCGCGGATGTTCCCGAGAAACTTGTTGCCCAGTCCCTCGCCTTTGGAAGCTCCCTTCACGAGCCCCGCGATGTCGACGATCTCGCAGGTGGCGGGCACGATACGGCCCGGGTGCACTATCTCGGCGAGCTTCGTCAGGCGGTCGTCGGGCACGGTGATGACGCCCAGATTAGGCTCTATCGTGCAGAATGGAAAGTTGGCTGCCTGTGCCTTGGCACTCGAAAGACAGTTGAAAAGTGTGGATTTCCCCACATTCGGGAGTCCTACGATACCACATTTTAATGCCATTTGGAATCTGAATTTTGTATATACGGTTGCAAAGATAGTGAAATATTTTGAGAAACAGGGTGCCTGAAAATGATAAAATGCCCCAAGGGAGCATTTTGTTTCAAAGTAATTTATTAATTTTGTACTCTCTAATCAAGAATCCTTCATCCTAAGGGAAACGATTATGGTAAGAAATAGAAAAACCGATATTTACAAGGTTTCTATAGCGGGGAGTGGCGTGAATGTGCTGCTCATGTTGCTGAAGTTTGCCGCCGGATTCTTCGGCAAGTCGTCGGCGATGATAGCCGATGCCGTGCATTCTCTGGCCGACTGCCTGAGCGATCTCATCGTCATCTTGTTTGTCAAGCTTGGAAGCCGTCCCAAAGACAGGAACCACGACTATGGATATGGTAAATACGAGACGCTGGCCACAGGAATCATAGGCTTGATTCTTCTTGGAGTGGGTATCGCCATCTGCTACGAAGCCATGGAGAAAGTGCTCGCCGCCATAGCAGGTCGTTCTCTCGGACAGCCCCGTCTGATAGCCCTCATCGTAGCGATCATGAGTGTGCTGATGAAGGAGTGGGTATTCCGCTTTATGCACAGGGTGGGGGAAGAGTGGAATTCCGACGCCGTGATAGCCAACGCGTGGCACCACCGCAGCGACGCCTTGTCGTCCATTTGCACCACGCTCGGCATTGCGGGGGCCATTCTCTTAGGACCGAGATGGGCCGTTCTCGATCCGATAGCGGCCATTATCATGGGGCTCATCGTCATTCGCATGGCTTACAAGCTTGTCAGTCAGGCCGTGGGAGAGCTGACGGAGCACGCGATACCGGAGGCGCAGAAAGAGATCGTGAGAAGGGTAGTGGAGGACGAGGAGCAGGTGGCACGCATGCTGCAACTGCAGACTCGCAAGGTGGGCAACGACATCGTGATAGACCTGCGCATAGCCATGCCGTCCGGACTGACGCTTGCCGAGACCTATGTGCACATGCAGCGTATCGAGCAAAGGTTGAAGGCAGAGCTCGGTGAGCATGCGCAAGTGAAGATTCAGGTGGACCCCGCCTGACGCGCGAGTCCGTCGGCAGCACCCCTGTCAATGGCTCCCTGTATTCCTCCATGCATCCTTTGGCACGCCTTTTAGCGGTCTCCCGTGGAGTAAAACAGCCTGTTTTAGTCAGTGAAACAGCCTATTTTAGTCACTGAAACAGCCTATTTTAGTCACTAAAACAGCCTGTTTTACTTTTCTCCCGATCTCCTTTAGTTTTCCTTCAGGCTTGCTTCCTTGAGTATGGATCTTACCCATGACTTCTTGAAATAAGATGTTGCGGCCTTTGCGTGGGCGAGGTATTCGCGCAGCAAGGCCGTTCCGCCCGCCTGGTTTAGTGCCAAGAGCGAGAGCCCCTTGATGGCCTTGCAGTCGTCAATAAGTTGCCAGGCGTAGTCTGCGCCGCTGCCATATTGGCCGTAGGCGAGGTTCCGGAAGTCCCAGTAGAGTATCGTGTCGCTGTGTCGGATGGCCTCCTGCCAGCGGCCGTTCTCGTAGAGCGCGAGGGCCAACCAGAATGAGGTATAGGGGTCGTCGCTCCATTCCTCGTAGGCCTTGCGTGCCCACAGCAGCATTTCCTCCGGCTCTTCGAGGAAGTAGCAACTCTCGACGACCTTGATCATGGGGTAGAATTCCTTAGGGTAGAGCTTGCATATCTTCAGGGCGTAGCGCTTGAGGGCTTTCCAGTCGGCCTTTTCCTCCAGCCGGGCAAAGTGATTCAAGATGCGGTGTCCCTGCTCGGCCATGTAAAGGCCGTCGGTGTATTTGAGGGGGTCTGACGGCTCGTCGGGGTCTTGTTGCTCGTCGGTCTTGACGATGTTCACATACATGTTTTCATTGTTCACCCGGTATTGGCAGACCCAAGAGTTGGTCATCTCCATGAAGGGCGCGGGTTTCCACAGTTCGGAGTCTATGTCCTCGTGCAGCTGTCGGAGGGCTTTCTTGCCCACGCCTTCCATCTCTCGGGTGTCGAAAAGTTGGTGCAGGGCCTCGCGGATGCTGTTCGCGGAAATCTGATAGGTTCGGTTTCCGTAAATGAAATTTACGATCAGGGTGTAGAGCTTCATGTCTTTAGGGTTTTATAGGGGTGTTTCCAATTTCTTTTTCAGGGGGTATGGAATCAGACGGTCGCCTCCCTTTCTACTGATGGGAGGGGGCAGGAGAGGGGGCATGCTTAGTGTGCCTCCAGCCAGTTGGTGCCCCATCCGGCCTCTGCCACCAACGGCACGCGCAGCTTGCAGGCGTTCTGCATCTCCTCGAGCACGATGCGTTCCACCTGTTCCTGCTCCTCGGGATAGACCGAGAAGTTGAGTTCGTCGTGCACCTGAAGTATCATCTTCGAGCGGATGCCTTCTTTTTGAAAACGCTGGTGGATGCGGATCATGGCCACCTTGATGATGTCGGCCTCGGAGCCTTGTATCGGCGCGTTGATGGCGTTGCGCTCGGCAAATCCGCGTACGGTGGCGTTTTGTGAGTTGATGTCGGGCAGATAGCGTCGCCGTCCGAAGATGGTTTCGGCATAGCCCTTTTCCCTCGCCGTCTCCTTAGCCTGTTCCATGTAGTCCTGCACCTTGGGGAAGGTCTTGAAGTAGTCGGCTATGAGCTGGCGGGCTTCTCCGTTCGGAATCTCCATGCGCTGGGCGAGGCCATAGGTGGTGATGCCGTATATGATGCCGAAATTGGCCTGCTTGGCCTTCTTGCGCTGGCTGTCGGAGACGCTTGCCATGTCCTCGTGCCAGATTTTGGCCGCCGTCGCGCGGTGGATGTCGAAGCCTGAACGGAAGGCCTCCATCATGTTTTCGTCTTCGGAGAGATGTGCCATGATGCGTAGTTCAATCTGGGAATAATCTGCCGAAAAGAATTTACACCCTTCTTCGGGTATGAAGCAGCGTCGGATTTCCTTGCCGTCTTCGGTGCGAACAGGTATATTCTGCAAGTTGGGATCCGACGAGCTCAGGCGTCCGGTGGCGGTGAGTGCCTGATTGAAACTGGTGTGTATGTGTCCGGTTCGTGGGTTGATGAGCTTCGGGAGGGCATCTACATAAGTGCTCAAGAGCTTCTTCATGCCCCTGTAATTCAGTATTTGCTCTACGATGGGTGCCTTCGACTTGAGCTGTTGGAGCACTTCTTCTGAGGTAACATATTGTCCCGTCTTGGTCTTCTTCGGCTTCTCCACGATCTTCATCTTGTCGAAAAGGATGTCGCCCACTTGCTTGGGGCTGGAGATGTTGAACCTCTCGCCTGCCTCCTGATATATGTCTTCTTCGTAGCGATTCATTCGCTCTGTGAAAATTCTTGAAGTTTCCTTCAGCGAATCGGTGTCTATTCTTACGCCGTTCATCTCCATCTCGGCCAGTACGGGCACCAACGGCATCTCTATCTTCCAGAACAGATCTTCGGCTCCTACCTCTTTCAGCTGAGGCTCGAGCACATTCTTCAGCTTCAGGGTGATATCGGCGTCCTCGCAGGCATAGTCGCAGATTTCGGTCGGCGGCAGGTCGCGCATGTTCTTCTGGTTCTTACCCTTGGGCCCGATAAGTTCTTCGATGTGTACCGTCTGATAGTTGAGAAGGGTTTCGGCCATATAGTCCATGTTGTGATGGAGTTCCGGCTGGAGCACATAATGTGCCAGCATGGTGTCGAACATCTTGCCACGGAGGCGCACACCGTAGTTCATCAGCACCTCATAATCGTACTTGATGTTTTGCCCGATCTTGAGGATTGTCTCATCTTCATAGATGTTTTTGAATATATTTACAATTCTTTGCGCTTCTTCACGATTGCTCGGAATTGGGACATAGAAAGCCTTGTTTTCCTCAACGGAGAAGCTCAAACCAACCAATTCGGCGTCGACGGGATTGGTAGAGGTCGTTTCCGTGTCTAAACTTAATATTTTTTTTGTCCTGAAAAAATCACAGATTTCGAGCATAAACGCCTCATTTTCAATCAAATGATATTCCGTTTTAATGGATTTAAGGCTGTTTTTTTGCCCGTTTTCAGGTTTGGCTGACCCCTCGGGCGTGATTTTCGCAAATAAATCGAGTTGTAAATTATCGGTTTTTGACTTATTTTCTGTTTTATTAAGAATCTTGTTTTTCAGGCTCTTGAACTCCAGTTCGGTGAAGATGGAGTCGAGTTTCTCCTCGTCGGGTGCTACGAGTTCCAGTTCTTTGAGATTCAGACTGACGGGTACATCGGTGCGGATGGTGGCCAGGAAATAAGACATCTTGATGTCGTCGACGGCTGCCTCCACTTTTTCACGCATCTTTCCCTTCAACCGGTCGGTATGGTTGAGAAGACCGTCTACGCTTCCGAACTCGTTGATGAGTTTCACCGCAGTCTTCTCGCCGATCCCGGGACACCCCGGGAAATTATCCGCCGAGTCGCCCATGAGCGCCAGCAGGTCGATGACTTGTGCGGGTGAGTTGATGCCATACTTATCGCTGATTTCGGCTTTGCCGATTTTATCGTAGCCGCCGCCATGCCTTGGGCGGAACATATAGACATTCTCGGTCACGAGCTGGCCATAGTCCTTATCGGGCGTGAGCATGTAAGTCTCCACGCCTTGTTTGCCAGCCTGGGTGGCGAGGGTGCCGATTACATCGTCAGCCTCGAATCCGTCGACCTGTAAGATGGGGATATGGTAGGCCTCGAGGATATCCTTGATGATGGGAACACTGGCCTTGATATCCTCCGGCGTTTCCTCCCGTTGTGCCTTATAGGCGGGGAAAACATCATTGCGGAAAGTTTTTCCGTGGTCGAATGCCACTCCTATGTAAGTGGGCTTCTCCTTGTTTATCACCTCATTGAGCGTGTTCAGGAATCCCATCACGGCCGATGTGTTCTTCCCCTTGGAGTTGATGCGGGGGTTTTTGATGAAGGCGTAATACGACCGATATATCAATGCGTAGGCATCCAAAAGAAAAAGTTTCTCCATAATAATAAGTATTTCTCGTGTAAAATTACAATTTTTTCGCCACATTTTTCGATAAAATCACTAAATTTGTATCAAAATTCAGTGCCAGATGGATTATTTACCACTCATCAAACAACCGATCTCTTCAGAATTAACCGATTTCATCGAGCTTTTCAACCACTCTCTCGACCATGGCGACGGAATGCTTGCCCAGGCGCTTGACCATATCCGCGAGCGGGGTGGAAAGCGCATGCGCCCTATGCTGATCCTGCTGATGGCGAAGAATTTCGGTGAGGTTACCGAGGTTACCCAGTATGCGGCAGTAGGTCTGGAGCTGCTTCATACGGCCAGTCTGGTGCATGATGATGTGGTGGACGAAAGTGAGGAACGCCGCGGCCAGGCCTCGGTGAACGCCGTATATGACAACAAAGTGAGCGTTCTGGTAGGCGATTACATCCTCTCAACGGCACTGCTGTATGTGTCTTACACCCATAGGGAGCGTATCGTACGCTACCTTGCCCAACTGGGCAGGACGCTTTCGGACGGTGAAATCCTGCAGCTCTCTAATATTCAAAACCAGGAGATATCAGAAGAGGTGTATTACAACATTATCAAGGGAAAGACCGCCGCGCTCTTCGAGGCTTGCTCCGCCATTGGCGCAGAGGCGTCGGGAGCGTCGGGAGCAGATGTGGAACAGGCTAAGAAATTCGGTCAGAACCTGGGAATTATCTTTCAGATTCGCGACGATATCTTCGACTATTACGACTCTAAGGAAATCGGAAAGCCCACGGGAAACGATATGGCGGAAGGCAAACTGACCCTGCCTGTCATCTATGCTCTTAACTCTACGGGCAACAAGGAGATGTTCCGCCTTGCTCAAAAGGTGAAGAGCAGGGAGATAAAGAGCGATGAAATCGCCCGTTTGGTGGCTTTCACCAAGGAAAACGGGGGCATAGAATATGCCGATAAACGCATGTGGGATTTCCACGGAGAGTGCCGGCAGTTTCTTGACACGAAGGTTACCGACCCCGCCATCAAGCGTGCCCTTGAGGCCTATCTGGATTTTGTGATTGAGCGGAATAACTGATATCGGGCAGGGGAATGCTGTAGCATAAACTCTACAAAAGTACAAAACAGCATTTGAAAAGTGGCTGACAAAGTTACGACTTCGGCGATTTTGTCCGACAAAATCGCCGAAATTGTCTCACGAAATCGCCGAAATCGTCGGACAAAATCGCCGAGATTGTCGGGATAAAGATAACAAGAAGTGGGAGCAACGGATGTGTTGTCCCCTCTTCTTGTCTGTTCTTACAACTTAGAAAAACTTGATTTCTTTGCCCAGAATCTCGCTCATGAGCATGTTGGTGAGGCGTGATGTGCCCAGACGGAACAGTCTGTTGGTGAGCCATTTTTCGCCCAATACCTCCTGAACGATGGTATAATAGGTTACGGCGTCTTTCACCGTGTTGATGCCGCCGGCAGGTTTCAGCCCGATTACTATGCCTGTGCGGTCATAGTATTCCTTGATGGCCTGGCACATGACATATACAGCTTCCGGGGTGGCGCTTACCTTTTCTTTGCCCGTGGATGTCTTTACATAGTCTGCACCCGAATACATAGAGAGAATGGCGGCCTTCTTGATGTTGGCGCAAGAGCCCAGATCGCCGGTCTCGAGGATTACTTTCATGGAGTGGTCGCCACACACCTGCTCCAGTTCTGCTATGTCGTCGGCAATGCCTTCATAGTCTTCGGAGAAGAACTTGCCTACGGGGAGGACGATGTCTATTTCCGTTGCCCCGTCTCTCAAGGCAAGGGCGGTCTCTGCCACCTTTACCTCCATGAAGGTCTGCGACGAGGGAAAACTGCCGCTGACATTGGTGATTTCAACTCCGTCGACTTCCAGACTCTGGCTGACGAGCTTGGTGAAGTTAGGATAGCAGACCACGGCCGCCACATGGGGGAGCTCCGCGAACTCGTGTGCATACTTGTTCACTTTCTCTACCATGCCGAGAATCTTTTCCTCGGTATCGGTCGTATTCAGCGAGGTAAGCTCCACGCTGCCCAGGAGGAACTTCTTCACTTCAGGAGTCTCATTGGCAGAAACTTTCTCGTTGATGATTTTCTGTACTGTGGCCTTTACCTCTTCGTCGCTGACATTGAAGTCGTAGAGCTTGAGCGCCTGTTCTACTTTGCTGGATTCCAGTGGTTTGTTCTGTTTCTGTTTCTCGATGTCGTTGAGAATGGTGTCTTTAATGTTGCTCATTTCTACTTGTGTTTTATTGCTCTTAATTATGCTTTCAGTTTGGGATTCTCTAAATGGCGGTGCGCGTCACGGCAGGTTTTCTTCTCAAAGCTCTTGTTGAGTTCTTCCGTAAGATCTACTCCTGTCTGGTTGGCTAAGCACACCAGTACCCACAAGATATCTGCCATCTCTTCTCCGAGATTGGACTTCTCGCCCTTCTTGAAGCTCTGGTCTCCATACCTGCGGGCTATCACGCGCGCCAGTTCGCCCACTTCTTCGGTGAGGCAGGCCATGTTGGTGAGTTCCGAAAAATATCTTACGCCATAGGTCTTCACCCACTTGTCTACGGCATCCTGTGCCTCTTTGATCGTCATGTTTTTTCCTGTTTGAAGGATTAGGCATTCATTGCTCATCTTCTGTTCCTTATTCTTTCTGATGGGTATCCATGCAAATTGTTACCGGGCCGTCGTTTAGGAGCTCTACCTGCATGTATGCACCGAACTCACCCCGGCCGACTTCCTTTCCCAAAACGGTGCTCAATTTGCTGCAAAAATATTCGTAAAGGGGGATTGAATGCTTGTGGGAGGCCGCGCGAAGCCATGAGGGACGATTCCCTTTCCTGTAGCTTGCGAAGAGCGTGAACTGGCTTATAACGAGAACTTCACCATTCGTGTCTATGACAGAATGGTTCATTACGCCGTTCGAGTCGTCAAAGATACGGAGACCGGCAACCTTTCTGGCAAGCCAGTCTGCATCCTCTGGTGTGTCGGAGTCCTCTATTCCTATGAGTATCAAAAGGCCTCCCTTGATGCTCGACTTGATCTTTTCATCAATGGATACGGAGGCGTGTTTGACTCTTTGGATAACAACTCTCATATTGCAAAGATATTGATTATTTCTAATAAATCCAAATTTAGCTTTTAAAAAAGCGAAATTCCGATGTTCTGTCGGTTATGACGGGTAGAATAGTCTGTTTATCAGGATTTTTCAATTGGCAGTTTGTCGGGATGGAAATGCTCGTAGACAATTTTTCCTTTTACGACCCCTAATACTTCCGTAAGCGTTTGATAATCAGATAGTTTTATTCTTTTTACGCTCTTTAGCCTCCTCATTAGTAGAGCTTGGGTTTTCGGGCCTATCCCCTTAATATCGTCCAATTCGCTATGCAGGGCATGCTTCGACCGCTTATCCCGATGATATTCAATGGCATAGTTGTGTACATCGTCCTGAATGCGGGTGAGGACATGGAAGAGTTCAGAGTCTGTTTTCAGGCCTATTACCTGTGGAGGCGATCCGTAAAGCAACTCATTGGTGCGGTGGCGGTCGTCCTTTGCGAGGCCTGCTATGGGTATTTCCAACTGAAGTTCGCCTTCTACGACCTCTCTGACGACCTCCATCTGTCCCTTTCCGCCATCGGTAATGATGAGGTCGGGAAGGCTTGTTCCTTCCTCGATCATCCTTGAATACCTGCGGCGTACGACTTCCTGCATGGAGGCGTAATCGTCCGGACCCTTAACGGTCTTGATGATATATCTGCGGTAATCTTTCCTTGAGGGTTTCATTCCTTTGTAGACAACACATCCTGCTACGGCGTCTGTGCCGCCGATATTTGAATTGTCGAAGCACTCGATATGATAAGGTAGCTTGGGAAGCTTTAGCTTTTCCTTGAGTTCTTTCATTAACCGTGTTTGCTTCTGCTCAGGATTGAGCTTCTCGGCTTGCTTCAGACGATCGAATTTATACTGCTTGGCGTTCATTTGGGAGAGTTCGAGAAGGTGTTTCTTATCGCCTCTTTCCGGCACGAAAAACTCTGCGTCCTTAAGGTTCCAGTTCATATCAAAGGGGACAATTACTTCCTTACAGGTGCTCTCGAAACGATTTCTGATTTCGGGGATTGCCAGCATCAGGAGCTCCTCGTCGCTCTCTTTGAGCTTGCGCTTGTATTCGTAGGTGAAGCTTTGATTGATAGCCCCATTTCTGACATGCATGTAGTTGATGAAAGCATTCTTCTCTAAATCATCGTCTTCAATGCAGAATACATCTACATCTTTAATGGTATAGCTTACCACTTCGCTCTTAGCAACGAAGTTTTCGAGCATGATATGGCGTTGTTTCAGTATTTCAGCCTCCTCAAATTTCAAATCCTCCGCCTTCTCCATCATCTTTTTGGTGAGGTATTTCAGCATGTCGCGGGTGTTGCCTTTCAATACTTCACGGGCCTGTCGGATGTTTTCCTGATAATCATCATAGCTCTGCCGACCGATGCAGGGACCCAGACAATTGCCGATGTGATATTCTAAACAAGGTTTGAAGTTGCCTCCTTTAATGCCCTCTGGCGTCAAGGGAAGTCTGCAAGTCCTGGGTTTGAAAACCTTTCTGATGATTTCCAAGATATTGTACATACTCGAAATCTTACTGTAGGGACCATAAAAGGTTCCGTGTTTTTTATTGATCGTACGAGTCTGGAATATCCTTGGGTATAACTCTTTGGTAATGCAAATGGAAGGATAGGTTTTCCCATCTTTCAATAAAACATTGTATCGAGGATTGTATTGTTTGATCATGCTATTCTCCATGAGCAATGCATCCTCTTCTGTATTTGCGTAGCTATAGCTTATATCCCAGATTTTCGATACAAGGATCTTTGTCTTGTATCGGTCAACCTCTTTGTGAAAATAGGAAGAAACGCGGCGCTTCAAGTTCTTAGCCTTCCCTACATAGATGATCGTACCTTCTTTGTCATGGAACTTATAGCAGCCAGGAGTCTCAGGCATAGCAAGTACTTTGTTCTTGCAATGCTCTAAACGCTGCTCGTTTTCTTCTCTTGTCATCTTCGTAAATCCCTCTATTTAAAGATCTTTTAGTTTGGAATGTTTCATGTGAAACTATCAAGAGCGTGCTTTGGGGAAGTCTCGGCCGTTCGTGTTAATGGCAAAGCATGTCGTGTCGGATGTTTCCCAGTTCTTCCTTTTTCTCTTTCTTGTGTTTAGAATTGTAACAGGGAGGTTATCTCTACATCCTTATCAAATGTATTTCTTGCTTCTGGGAATTCCGAATCTAACTCTATTAAGAAGTTTGCGTAGATCTTTTTGGGATGGAATTTCTTTACGAGATCACACGCCGCTTTCATGGTTCCCCCTGTTGCGAGCAAATCATCATGAAGCAAAATTACATCGTTTTCATCGATGGCATCTTTGTGTATCTCAATCGTGTCGATGCCGTATTCTTTTGCATAGCTTTCTTGTACGGTTTCACACGGTAACTTGCCGGGTTTTCTGCAAAGAACGACACCTGCGCCCAGTCGAATCGCAAGTGCAGAAGACATTACGAATCCGCGGCTCTCAATACCAACAATTTTCGTGATGCCTTTGTCTTTGTAGAGCTCATACATTTCGTCGCAGATTTCTTTTAGGCATTCGGGGCTTTTGAACATTGTGGTAACATCCCTGAAATTTACTCCCTTAATAGGCCAATCCTTTATGCTGCGTAGGTTGTCTAACAAAATCTTTTTGTTCATGTTCTATATGTTTTTATATTGCACTTTCTGCTGTGTTTCACATGAAACATTATCTTCCTAATAGTATTAGAAGAACATTGATATCGCTGGGGGACACGCCTGGAATGCGGCTTGCTTGAGCAAGAGTCTCCGGGTCAATCCTCTGAAGCTTCTGGCGTCCTTCCGTCGAGATTTCATGAAGATCATTATAATGGAATCTGCCCTTGATCTTTATATTCTCAAGGCGATGCATCTTGCTGGCAATAATCTTTTCGCGTTCAATGTATCCTTTATATTTGATTCTTATTTCTACGGCTTCGGCAACTTCATCGTTGCGGTTGGGGAAACTCTCTATTAGGCTTTTTAAGTCAGGGAAGATGGACTTTAATGCGTTAATAGAGAGCTGAGGTCTCCCAATTAAATCTGATAGTTTGCAGCCCATTCTTATAGGTGTAGTCCCCAGAGCCTGAAGTGCGGCATTGATTTCCGTTGGCTTTACCGATGTGTTCTCGCAGTAATATAGTAATCTGTTAATGGCTTCTTTCTTTTGTATCCACCAGTCGTAGCGGTCGCGTTTGACAATGCCTAATTCATAGGCCTTTTCGGTAAGCCGTGCGTCTGCGTCGTCTTGACGGAGTAAAATTCGGTATTCTGCCCTTGATGTAAACATTCGGTAAGGTTCATCTACTCCCTTTGTCGTAAGGTCATCAATGAGAACACCTATGTAACTTTGGTCTCTTCGCATGATAAAAGGGGTACCTCCTGCACAGTGGATGGCCGCATTGACGCCTGCTACCAGTCCTTGTCCGCCCGCTTCTTCGTAACCCGTAGTTCCATTTACTTGGCCAGCAAGGAACAAACCTTTTAGAATTTTAGATTCCAATGATTGCTTGAGCAGGGTTGGATCGAAATAATCATATTCGATGGCGTAGCCTGGTCGGTATATTTTTGCATCTCTGAGTGCGGGAATTTTGTGGATGGCGGCCAGCTGGATATCCATGGGCATGCTGGAAGAAAAACCGTTCAGGTACATTTCATTGGTGTCTTCGCCTTCGGGCTCTAAGAACAAAGGATGTTGATCTTTGTCTGGAAATGTAACAAGTTTAGTCTCTATGGATGGACAATATCTTGGTCCTGTGCTTTGGATCTGTCCGTTGAAGAGTGGGGAGTCCGCAAGCCCGCTTCGTAATGTTTCGTGAACTTCAGCGTTTGTATAGCATGTCCAGCAAGGCAATTGTTTCAGGCTTCGGTGCTTTCCTATATAGCTGAACTGATGGAAGTCGTTTTCTCCCGGTTGCTCTTCCATGTCCTCAAAGTGCACAGAGCGTTTGTCAATGCGCACAGGAGTACCTGTTTTCATCCTGTAAGAATGAATCCCCCAGCGAGAAATACTTTCGCTGAAGTGTAAGACAGTGGGTTCTGCGCATCGTCCGCCGGAATATTGATGTCGGCCAACATGCATCAGTCCGTTGAGGAATGTTCCTGCTGTAACAACAACGCTTTTTGCATGGAACTCAGCTCCCCATATCGTTCTTACACCTACGGCCTCTCCATTTTCAACAAGCAGCTCCTCTGCCTGGTCTTGCCAGATGTCAAGGTTTGAGGTGGCGTCGAGCACTTGTCGCCATTTCCAAATGAATTTTTCACGGTCGCATTGTGCGCGAGGAGACCAAACCGCCGGACCCTTTCCGCGGTTTAGCATGCGGAATTGGATGGCCGTAGCGTCGGCCACCAATCCCATTTGTCCTCCTAATGCATCGATTTCCCTTACAATCTGACCTTTTGCTATGCCGCCTACTGCGGGGTTGCAACTCATTTGCCCTATCTTGTTCATGTCCATTGTGATGAGACAGGTCTTAGCCCCCATGTTTGCTGAGGCTGTTGCTGCTTCACAGCCGGCATGGCCGCCACCAATCACTATGACATCATATTTGAGATTCATCCTAAGCTGTATTTTATGCAAAAGTAAGAAATAAAAATTGATTTTTGTGCTTTTTGCTTTGATTTATCATTAAAATATAGTATTTTTGCACCACAGGATTCCCCATGTATATACCTAAGAATGGGGATGCTGGCCTATGAATCGGGTTTGCGAGACTATGATTTTGTAAGATAAAATAGAAATTAATTCTAACAATTAAATAATTAAAAATCAATCATTTATGTGGTTATTAAATTCACCTATTGGTAGGAAAGTGGTAATGTCAGTAACTGGCATCTGCCTCATTCTCTTCCTGACATTCCACTGTTGCATGAATGTTGTGGCATTTTTTTCGGGAGATGCTTACAATGTGATTTGCAAGTTTTTGGGTTCAAACTGGTATGCAGTGGCAGGCACGCTCGGTCTTGCTTTCTTGGCCGTGTGCCACATTGTGTATGCATTCATTTTGACAGCCCAGAACCGCCGTGCCCGTGGTAATTCCCGTTATGCGGTTACGGCTACTTATGAGAAAGTGAGTTGGGCCTCACAGAACATGCTGGTGCTTGGGCTGATTATTCTGATTGGTCTCATTTTGCACCTCTACAATTTCTGGGGGCATATGATGTTTGCGGAGCTTGCGGAAATCCAGGTCGCACACGACCCGTCTGATGGTTTTGCCTGGATTCAGGACACATTCTCCAATCCGGTATTCTCAATCCTCTATCTTCTTTGGATTGTAGCTATTTGGTTTCATCTCTCACATGGATTCTGGAGTGCCATACAGACATTGGGTGTCAACGGAAAGGTCTGGTTCAAGCGTTGGCAGGTTATCGGAATTGCCTATGTATCACTTCTGATGGGTGTTTTTGCAATCCTCGTGCTCGCATTTTGGCTGGGCTTGGCACCAAGTATGTGCTGTGCTTAATTCGTAATTCAATTCATCATTTACAATTCAGAACATTATGTCAAAAATAGATTCTAAGATTCCTGAAGGGCCGGTGGCCGAGAAATGGACAAACTATAAAGCTCACCAGCGTTTGGTGAACCCGAAGAACAAGCTGAAGCTCGATGTCATCGTCGTGGGTACAGGCCTTGCAGGTGCGAGTGCTGCTTCCACGCTTGGCGAGATGGGTTTCAATGTCCTTAACTTCTGCATTCAGGATTCTCCCCGTCGTGCTCACTCTATTGCGGCGCAGGGTGGTATCAATGCAGCCAAGAACTACCAGAACGACGGCGACTCCGTATATCGTTTGTTCTATGATACGGTGAAGGGCGGCGACTATCGTGCTCGTGAGGCTAATGTATATCGCCTTGCCGAGGTAAGTAATAATATCATCGACCAGTGTGTTGCCCAGGGCGTTCCTTTCGCTCGCGAGTATGGCGGAATGCTGGCCAACCGCTCTTTCGGCGGCGCGCAGGTTTCCCGCACATTCTATGCCAAGGGGCAGACGGGCCAGCAGCTGCTGCTCGGAGCTTATTCTTCGTTGATGTGCCAGGTGAATGCCGGCAAGGTGAAGCTCTATACCCGCTATGAGATGGAAGATGTTGTCATTGTTGAAGGCCGCGCTCGCGGCATCATAGCCAAGAATCTCGTTACCGGAGAGCTTGAGCGTTTCTCTGCCAACGCGGTGGTTCTCGCTACCGGTGGTTATGGCAACGCCTATTTCCTTTCCACCAATGCCATGGGTTGTAACTGTACGGCCGCAATCCAGGCTTATCGCAAAGGTGCCTACTTCGCGAATCCCTGCTATGTGCAGATTCATCCAACCTGCATCCCCGTCCACGGCGACAAGCAGTCTAAGTTGACTTTGATGTCAGAGTCGCTTCGTAATGATGGTCGTATCTGGGTTCCTAAGAAGCTTGAGGACGCTAAGAAACTCCAAGCAGGAACACTTCAGGGATGGGAGATTCCCGAGGAAGACCGCGACTATTATTTGGAGCGTCGCTATCCAGCCTTCGGAAACCTTGTTCCCCGTGATGTTGCTTCTCGTGCCGCCAAGGAGCGCTGCGACAAAGGTTTTGGTGTAAACAACACCGGTCTTGCCGTGTTCCTCGACTTCTCCGAGTCTATCAATCGCCTCGGTCTTGACGAGATTATGCAGCGTTATGGCAACCTCTTCGAGATGTATGAGGAGATTACGGATGTGTTCCCGGGTGATCTTGCCAATGAGATTAACGGCGTGAAGTATTATAAGCCCATGATGATTTTCCCGGCCATTCACTATACGATGGGTGGCATTTGGGTTGACTACGAGCTGATGACTTCCATCACCGGTCTCTTCGCCATCGGTGAATGCAATTTCTCAGATCATGGCGCCAACCGCCTGGGAGCTTCTGCGCTCATGCAGGGCCTGGCCGATGGCTATTTCGTGTTGCCCTATACCATTCAGAATTATCTGGCCGACCAGGCTGTCTGGCCGAAGATTCCTACCGATGCTCCCGAGTTTGAGGAAGCAGAGAAAGCCGTACAGGCAGAAATCGATCGCTTGATGGGCATTCAGGGCAAGCGCTCTGTAGACTCTATCCACAAGGAGCTTGGCCATATCATGTGGGAGCGTGTGGGCATGGGGCGTACTAAGGAAGGCCTTGAGGAAGGCCTGAGGCTCATTGCCAAGTTGCGCAAGGAATTCGATGCCAATCTCTTCGTGCCGGGCAAGAAGGAAGGGCTGAATGTAGAGCTCGACAAGGCTATCCATCTGCGCGATTTCTTGCTGATGGGCGAATTGGTCGCTTACGATGCCCTCTCTCGCAACGAGAGCTGCGGCGGACACTTCCGCGAGGAGCACCAGACTCCCGAGGGCGAGGCTGCCCGTGATGATGAGAACTACTTCTATGTAGGCTGCTGGAAGTATCAGGGCGATGATGTTACCGCTCCCGAGCTCATCAAGGAGCCTCTCGAGTATGAGGCAATCAAGGTACAAACACGAAATTATAAGAATTAACGACTATGGCAAAGAATATTAGTTTCACAATCAAATATTGGCGTCAGAACGGGCCGAAGGACAAAGGCCACTTTGATACACACGAGATGAAGGATATTCCAGACGACACATCCTTCCTCGAGATGCTCGATATCCTCAACGAGGAACTCATCGCGGCAGGCGAAGAACCTTTCGTTTTCGATCACGATTGTCGTGAGGGCATCTGCGGTATGTGCTCTCTCTACATCAACGGTACCCCACATGGCAAGACCGAGCGAGGGGCCACGACCTGTCAGCTCTATATGCGCCGCTTCAGCGACGGCGACACCATTACCGTGGAGCCTTGGCGTTCGGCCGCGTTCCCTGTCATCAAGGACTGCATGGTTGACCGCTCGGCATTCGACAAGATTATCGCCGCCGGTGGTTACAACACCATTCGCACGGGGCAGTCGCAGGATGCCAATGCCATTCTCATTCCTAAGGAGAACGCCGACGAGGCTATGGACTGCGCCACCTGTATCGGTTGCGGAGCTTGTGTGGCAGCGTGCAAGAATGGCTCGGCCATGCTCTTCCTGAGCTCTAAGGTGAGTCAGCTTGCCTTGCTTCCGCAGGGTCGCCCGGAGGCGGCCAAGCGTGCCAAGGCCATGATTGACAAGATGGAGGAGCTGGGATTTGGTAACTGTACCAACACCCGTGCCTGTGAGGCTGTATGCCCCAAGAGCGAGTCCATCGCCAATATTGCCCGCCTGAATCGCGAGTATCTGAAGGCGAAGCTCGCCGATTGATGCCTGTTTTTCGGCATCAGCGTGATATCTTGATCCCGCGACCGCCCTCTTTCACAGAGAGAGCGGTTGGCGGGATCTTTCGTGTTGATGACGATAGGTCAGTATGGCCTTTTCCTTTAGATGAGTAATTGATATTTTTCTTACGAATCATACATGGTTAAATGCATAAATATTCATTTCCTTTCGGGCGGCGTTGCGGTGTCTGGATGGAAAATTATAGGGCTCGCTGGATTTATGCGCTTGTGAACCGTTTAAAGCCATCTTTTAACATTTGTTAGGAATTTCTCTTGCTGATTTTAGGGGGGAATATGCTGTTTCGTAAAGCGGGAGGCGGCTTTTTATCTTCCTTTTAGCCGTCTTTTACACGCTAAAAGACCGTTAGGACTGAGACGAAAGACCGCCTTTTGCAGATTGGAGGTCTGTTTTTTGCATATTATGCGGCGATGCCAGAAAACCGTATAAATCGCAAATGGTGAAAAAATATAACATTTCTTCGTTCTTCGAGAGCTGATGCATTGAACTGTAAATGTTGTGAATCGTGTGCGTCCCTTTCATTTTATTCGGAAAATCATGCCGTAATCAATCTTTTTTCTTATCTTTGCAAGGAATTAATAATGAAGATCATGAAACGAACATTCCTCACTTTTCTCTTGCCTTTGATAGCCGTTCATACGCTTTGTGCACAGCAGGTGATTGCCCATCGCGGCTATTGGAAACATGAGGGTGCCACCCAGAATTCGCGCGCCTCCCTGCAGTATGCCCTCGACTTGAATGTTTACGGTTCTGAAACCGATGTGTGGCTGACGGCCGATGGGCATATCATGGTGAATCATGATGCCGTTTTCGACGGGGTGGAAATTGAGAAAGCCACCTATGAACAGTGCAAGCATCTCACCCTGAAGAATGGTGAGAAGATGCCCGAGCTGAAAGACTTCCTGCAGATTCTGCGGCAGCATCAGGGGAGCACGAAGCTCATCATTGAGATCAAGCGCCATTCCACCCCCGAGCGCAACCGTGAGGCTGCCCGCCAAGCGGTAGCGGAAGTAAGGCGGTATGGCGTAGAAGACAAGGTAGAATATATCTCCTTTGATCTGGACGCATGTACTGCCGTCGTCCAGTCCGACCCTCGGGCAAAGGTGGCTTATCTGGGTTGGGAATATACGCCGTGCCGTCTTTTTTCGGAGGGGTGTACAGGCGTAGACTTTGAGAAGAATGTCTTTCGCCGCCCGGCTACGCGGCATTGGCTTGCGGAAGCCAAATGGCTGGGCATGACCGTGAATGTCTGGACTGTCAATAAGACCTCTGCCATGGAGGAAATGTGTAAGCTGGGTGTTGACTATATCACCACTGACGAGCCAGTTGCCTGTATGCTCACGCTGAAGGCGGCCGGCGCAACTCCAGTGTCTGCCGACTGATGCGGCTTGACGAGGCTACGCTCGAATTCATCAGGCAGCACCGCATGGAAGATGTGCGCCGCCTGGCTTTCCTTGGAGACAAGTTCCCCGAAGTGGATTTCCGAGTGGCCCTCGACCAGATCAGGGGCTGGCAGCAAGCCTGCCGAAAGCTCCCTTCCTTGGCACGGAACCCCGCCATCTACTATCCTCCCCATCTCTCGATGGAGCAGTGCAGTTCCGAGACCACGGCGGTCTATAAGGCGCGGCTGGCCCGTCGGCTGGTCCCCGAACTGGGTAGCATGACAGACCTCACGGGCGGCTTTGGCGTCGATTGCTATTATATAGGTCGACAATTCAAGACTGTTGATTATGTGGAGCGACAGCCTGACCTGTGCGAAATAGCCAGACACAACTTTACGGTTCTTCGGGCGGACGGGTTTGGAGTATACTGTCAGGACGGAGTAGACTATTTGGAGCAGATGCGGCCCGTAGACCTTATTTATATAGACCCTGCCCGCAGGGATGAGCACGGGGGCAAAACCTATGCCGTCAAAGACTGCCGGCCCGATGTCTCGGGCCTGAAAAAAATGTTGGTGGAGAAAGCCCGGTATGTGATGGTCAAGCTCTCGCCGATGTTTGATTGGCATGAAGCGGTAAAGGAACTTCAATATGTAAGGGAAATTCATATTCTGTCGGTCTCTAATGAGTGCAAGGAACTCCTGCTCGTGCTTTCCCGTGAGCAAGCCGGGCTTCTGACACTCACCTGCGTGAACGATGGCGCGAGATTCCGCTGTGGGGCAGAATCTGTGCCTGTTGCTTATTTGGAGGGAGATTTAAGAGTGGGAATGTATCTCTGTGAGCCCAACGCGTCCATCCAGAAAGCAGGCTGTTTCGGAGCCCTCTCCGAAGCCAAGGGATTGAAGATGTTGGCCCGCGACTCCCATCTCTTCGTGTCAGAAGAGAAAATCGACGATTCCATCGGTCGTGTATTTCAAATTCAGTCGATTTCATCGCTCAATAAGAAATCCGTCCGTCAGCACCTGAAATCTGTTTCCAAAGCCAATATAACCGTCAGAAACTTTCCTATGACTGCGGCCGCGCTGCGCCGGCGGCTTAGGATGGGTGATGGCGGAGACATCTTTCTTTTTGGAACAACGCTGCAAGATGGCGGCCACACCTTAATTATATGCAAAAAAGCACACTAAATTTGGAAGTCTCCGTTTTTCTTCGTATTTTTGCGTGTTTTATGGAGGTAACGAGAAGACTTTAGCCACCAAGCTACTTGGGGGAAATGCCCCTTCACTAAAAGAGAAGACAATGTCATCAATCGAGATTAAGAAGATAGAGACAAAGAAAGACCTGACCACTTTCATTGATTTCCATTACGAGTTGTATAAGGGCGACCAATATGATACGCCAGCTTTGTTCAGTGACGATTTCAACACCCTGAGCAAGGATTACAACGCGGCTTTTGATTTCTGCGAGGCCGAGTATTATCTGGCTTACAGGGATGGCAGGCTGGTAGGGCGCGTGGCCGCCATCATCAACCATAAGGCCAATGAGCATTGGAACCGCAAAGATGTGCGTTTCGGCTGGATAGACTTCATCGACGACCGAGAGGTGTCAAAAGCCCTTTTGAGTGCGGTGGAAGCCTATGGCCGTTCAAAAGGAATGATGGATATGGTGGGTCCTTTAGGTTTTACGGATATGGATCCGGAGGGCATGCTTACAGAAGGTTTCGACCAATTGGGAACGATGGCTACTATCTATAACTACCCGTATTATCCCGAGCACATAGAGGCTCTCGATGGATTCACGGTCGACAATACATATGTGGAATACAAGCTTATTGTGCCGAAAAGCGTTCCGGAGAAGTATGCCAAGATAGCCGAGATGATTCAGAACCGTTACAATCTGCGTATCAAGAAGCTCAAGAAGAGTGAGGTGTATGGCAAGGATGGTTATGGGAAGAAGATTTTCAGCCTCATCAATCTGACTTATAAAGACCTTTATGGGTATTCCGAGCTTACGGACAGGCAGATAGACCAGTATGTCGACATGTATCTGGCCTTTGCCGACCTTGACTTTATCACGCTTGTCGAGGATGCGAGCGCCGACAACAAGCTTGTAGGAGTCGGGATTACGGTTCCCTCGCTCTCTCACGCCTTGCAGAAGTGTCGCAAGGGGCGCCTGCTTCCGTTCGGCTGGTGGCATCTCGTCAGGGCCATCAAGTTCCATAAGACCAATATCGTAGACTGTCTTTTGATAGGGGTCGACCCGGATTACCGGGCCAAGGGAGCCAATGCGCTTCTCTTCAGCGATCTGATTCCCCGTTACATTCATTATGGCATCGAATGGGGAGAGACGCAGGTCGAGATGGAGACCAACGAGAATGTGAAGAATATGTGGGGTGCTTTGGAAACTCAGCTCCATAAGCGCAGAAAGTGCTACAAAAAGTCGCTATAGTCTTTGATGCTCACGAGATGTGTTTAACCCGGAAGAAAACAGAATATGAGATATGCCTGAAGTTTTAAATAGTCAAGAAGTAAAGAATCCCGTCGGGGGACAGACGCAGGATGGAGCGGTTTCTTATACCGACGACAACATCCGTCATCTCTCGGATATGGAGCATGTACGCACCCGGCCGGGTATGTACATCGGCCGTCTCGGCGACGGCAATCTGCCCGAAGACGGCATCTATGTGCTCCTCAAGGAGGTCATAGACAATTCCATTGACGAGTTCAAGATGAATTCCGGCGACCGCATCGAGGTCGACATCATCGACAACCTCCGTGTCAGTGTCCGCGATTATGGGCGCGGCATTCCGCAGGGTAAGCTTGTCGAGGCCGTGAGCGTATTGAATACTGGAGGTAAGTACGACTCCAAGGCTTTCAAGAAGAGTGTCGGGCTGAATGGCGTCGGCGTGAAGGCCGTGAATGCCCTGAGCTCCCGTTTCGAGGTGAAGTCTTTTCGAGAGGGAAAGGTTCGCGGGCTCGTTTTCGAGCGAGGTATCGAGAAAGGAGACACCACCACCAAGTCGACCGATGAGAACGGTACATACATCTTTTTCGAACCAGACGGTACGCTGTTCAAGAACTATGAGTTCCACGATGATATCGTGGAAACCATGCTCCGCAACTATACCTACTTGAATTCAGGTCTCACCATCATGTATAACGGCCGTCGCATCCGCAGCCGTAACGGACTGGAAGACCTGCTCACCGACAATATGACGGTGGACGGCCTCTATCCGATTATCCACATGAAGGGCGAGGACATCGAGATTGCCTTTACTCATACCAACCAGTATGGAGAGGAATACCACTCCTTCGTGAACGGCCAGCACACCACACAGGGCGGCACCCATCAGAGCGCTTTCAAGGAACATATTGCTCGAACCATCAAGGAATTCTTTAATAAAAACTACGAATACACCGACATCCGGAACGGAATCGTAGCAGCTATAGCCGTGAATGTGGAGGAACCCGTCTTCGAAAGCCAGACCAAGATCAAGCTGGGCTCCACCCAAATGGCCCCGGGCGGCGACTCCATCAACAAGTATGTGGGCGACTTCATCAAGAAGGAGGTGGACAATTATCTGCATATCAACAGCGACATAGCCGAGATCATAGAGAACAAAATCAAGGAGAGTGAGCACGAGCGCAAGGCGATGGCGGGCGTTACGAAGCTTGCCCGTGAGCGGGCCAAGAAGGCCAATCTGCACAATCGCAAACTACGCGACTGCCGTATTCACTACTGCGATTCGAAGAACGATCGCAAGGAGGAATCTTCCATCTTCATCACCGAGGGAGACTCGGCGAGCGGAAGCATTACCAAGAGCCGCGATGTGAACACGCAGGCCGTGTTCTCACTTCGCGGAAAGCCCCTCAACAGTTTCGGTCTGACCAAGAAGGTGGTCTACGAGAACGAGGAGTTCAATCTCCTTCAGGCGGCTCTCGACATAGAGGATGGACTCGACAACCTGCGTTATAATAAGGTGATCGTGGCCACCGATGCCGATGTCGACGGCATGCACATCCGTCTGCTCACCATCACCTTCTTCCTCCAGTTCTTCCCGGAGCTCATTAAAAAAGGACATGTCTATGTGCTCCAGACACCGCTTTTCCGTGTCCGCAACCGTCGCACGAAGATCAAGGACAAGCGCGTGATAGCAGAGGCCGACGGCCGTTTAGGCAAACATGAGAGGAAGACCGACTTCATCACCCGCTATTGCTACAGTGAGGAGGAGCGGCAGGATGCCATCCGCGACCTTGCTCCCGAACCTGAAATCACCCGATTCAAGGGACTGGGGGAGATTAGTCCGGAGGAATTTGCCCATTTCATCAGCCCCGACATGCGTCTCGAGCAGGTAACGCTGCACAAGAACGATCAGGTAGCAAAGCTGTTGGAATACTACATGGGCAAGAATACAATGGAGCGGCAGAACTTTATCATTGATAACCTCGTCATCGAGGAAGACATCCCGGAGGAAGACAGCAGACCTCTGGAATGACAAGGATTTATGGTGTAATAATACGATCGAGAATGAGAGAAACAAATAGCCGGGGGCTGAAAAGGGCCATATTCTTTCTGCCTTTTAGCCTCTTCACCCTTTTGCCTTTGAATGCCCAGATGCGCCTGGACTTCAATTCCAACAGTCCAATCCACAAGTTGCAGATAGCGGAGATGGCCGTGAACAACCTCTATGTTGACTCCGTCGACGAGAACAAGCTCGTGGAGGATGCCATCCGGGGAATGCTCGAGAAGCTCGATCCCCACTCCTCTTATTCCACCGAGAAGGAGACCAAGGAAATGACGGAGTCCCTGAACGGCTCCTTCGACGGCATCGGCGTTCAGTTCAATCTCGTGGAGGATACGCTGCTCGTCATTCAACCCGTCTTGAAAGGCCCTTCCGAGAAGGTCGGCATCATGGCCGGCGATCGTATCATCACGGTCGACGACACGCTGATTGCAGGCGTCAAGATGAGCAAGGAGGAAATCATGAGGCGGCTCCGCGGCCCCAAGGGGACACGGGTGAAGCTGGGCGTGGTGCGCCGCGGCATCGGCGAGAGGCTTATTTTCCAGGTCGTGCGAGACAAGATTCCCGTGAAGACCGTTGACGGCTATTATATGATTCGGCCGCAGGTGGGCTACATCCGCATCGGCAGTTTCGGGCTTACCACCTACGATGAGTTCATGGAGGCGGTGAAGGCTTTGAAGAGGGAGGGCATGCAAGATCTCATCCTCGACCTTCAGGAGAATGGAGGCGGCTATCTCCAGGCTGCCGTACAGGTGGCCAACGAGTTTCTCCACAAGGGCGACCTGATCGTCTATACGCAGGGACGCTCCGTGCCGAAGCAGGAATCCCGGGCTCAGGGCAACGGTCATTTGCTCCAGGGCAAGGTGATGGTGTTGATCAATGAATTCAGCGCTTCGGCTGCCGAAATCGTAACGGGAGCCATTCAAGATCAAGACCGCGGGCAGGTCGTAGGCCGCCGCTCGTTCGGCAAGGGACTCGTGCAGCGCCCCATTGAGTTTAAGGATGGCTCGATGATGCGTCTCACCGTAGCCCACTATTTCACGCCTTCCGGCCGCTGCATCCAGAAGCCTTATGTGAAGGGCGACATGAAAGACTACGCCCTTGAACTGGATCAACGCTATAAGCATGGCGAGTTGTACAGTGCCGACAGCATTCATTTTGCCGACAGCCTGCGGTATTATACCCTGCGCCGCCACCGTGCCGTGTATGGCGGAGGCGGCATCATGCCCGACTTCTTCGTGCCGCTTGACACCGCGCAGTTTACCCCCCTTCACCGTCAATTGGTGGCCAAGGGCATCGTGCTCAACGCCAACCTCAAGTATGTGGACAAGCACCGCCGCTCGCTGCGGGCACAAACTCCGGCTTTTTCAGATTTCAAGGCGAGATTCGAGGTCCCCCAGAGTCTCATCGACGAGGTGCTGCGTGAGGGTGAGAAGCAAGGGATTAAGCCGAAAGACAAGGCTGAATTGCAGCGCACGCTGCCTTATCTACGATTGCAGCTGAAGGCTTTGATAGCCCGCGACTTGTGGGATATGTCGGAATATTTCTCCATCATGAATGAGGAAAACCGCATCGTCCAGAAGGCCGTGCAGTTAATCCGATAAGGTAGAGTAGACAGCCTTGCGGGTTTCAACGACTGCAACATGGAGTGTCAACAGCTTATAAAAATCTGAGGGATGCTCATAGAATAGTACCCGGCTGTAGGTGCTATTGCTGTCTGCCGCTTTCAGTGTACGGTTTGGACACCGCAAAGAATCAGTCTTGTATTTCGTCTAAGAGCGCAAGGGCCCTGTCTTCGTTAGCCTCCATGATTTCCCTTTCGCCGGGTCCCTTGTCGTTGATGCCGCAAAGATGGAGGATGCCGTGGATGATGACGCGGTGCAGTTCTTCGTCGTAGGGCTTGCCGAACTTCTCGGAATTGGTGCGCACGGTGTCGAGGCTTATCACGATGTCGCCGTTTATCCGGTCGCCCTCGTCGTAGTCGAAGGTGATGATGTCGGTATAATAGTCGTGTCCGAGATACTCGCGATTGCACTCCAGGATTTTCTCGTCGCTGACAAACAGATAGCCTATCTCTCCCACCTTGCGGCCATAAGACGCGGCTACGCCCTTGATCCACCTTGTGATTTCACGCTTCTTTATCTTCGGCATCCTGGCGCCGTCGGTGTTATAGGTAATCATTCTGTTACTTTCTGTGGGGAATAAACTTGCTTATGTCTGCGCCGAAGTGCTCCATTTCACGAATCATGGTCGATGAAACGGTGGAAAACTGAGGGTCGGCAAAAAGCAGGATCGTCTCGATTCCCGAGAGACAACGGTTGGCAAAGGCCTGTTCCTGCTCGTATTCAAAGTCGCGGGAGTTGCGTGCCCCCTTAATGATGAAATGAGCGTTTTCCGCCTTTGCAAAATCAACGGCAAGTCCGGAAAATGGTTTTACCTCGATACGAGGCTCGTCGGCATAGAGTTTTTGTATTGCCTTGATGCGTTCTTCGGAAGACTTGAGGTCCGGCTTATGAACATTGTCGGCTGCCACGCCTATGACCAGTCGGTCGCAGAGAGTCAGGGCACGCCGGGCGATGTCGTCATGTCCCACGGTGAAGGGGTTGAAACTTCCTACGAAAATACCTGTTTTCATTTCTTGTTTTCTTTGATTTTGTGATTTAGAAAAGCTGTGGTTCCAAAATGTTGCCATTGTAAGGATTGCGTCCAAGATGGTCGTAGGCGAGCTTTGTGGCCATGCGTCCGCGAGGCGTCCGCTTGATAAATCCTTCCATGATGAGGAACGGTTCGTAGACTTCTTCGACGGTTCCGGTGTCCTCGCCGATGGCGGTCGCGATGGTGGAAAGTCCCACCGGGCCTCCCCGGAACTTATCAATGATGGTGAGCAGAATCTTATTGTCGATTTCGTCAAGGCCGTATTGGTCGATATTCAAAGCTTTAAGGGCAACCTTGGCAATATCGTTGGTGATGCGCCCGTTGCCCTTCACCTGCGCAAAATCGCGAACCCGGCGAAGCAAGGCGTTCGCGATACGAGGCGTTCCGCGCGACCGGCGGGAGATCTCCACGGCGGCATCATCGTCGATAGGTACTTGCAGGATGCCTGCACTTCGCCTGATGATGCGCTGCAGGGTGTTAGGTTCATAGTATTCCAGATGAAGGTTGATGCCGAAGCGTGCCCGTAAGGGGGCTGTCAGCAATCCGCCTCGGGTGGTAGCTCCGACAAGGGTGAACGGATTCAGGTCTATCTGTATGGAACGAGCTGAAGGCCCCTTGTCTATCATGATGTCGATGCGATAGTCTTCCATCGCCGAATAAAGGTATTCCTCGACGACGGGTGAGAGGCGGTGAATCTCATCGATGAAAAGCACATCATCGGGTTCCAGCGAGGTGAGGATGCCAGCAAGGTCGCCTGGTTTATCCAGTACCGGACCACTTGTAATCTTGATGCCCACGCCCAGTTCATTGGCAATGATATTGCTCAGCGTGGTTTTCCCCAGCCCCGGAGGGCCGTGCAAGAGGGTGTGGTCGAGCGGTTCGCCACGGTATTTGGCAGCTTCCACAAAGACTTCCAGATTCTCCACCACCTTTTTCTGGCCGCTGAAATCGCTGAATTTCAATGGGCGCAGGGCGTTTTCAAATTCCTTCTCGGCCTTGGAAAGCTGTTCGTCTCTTATGTCAAATTCGTCGGACATTCAAATATTTTTTAATCCTTTGCAAAGATACATCTTTTCTCTATAACATGCAAATATTTTAAAGCAAGACTAAAGTAGACTCCCTCTGTATGATTGACTCAAATCAAGATTAGCGATTATAAGATCAAAGTATATGCTAATTTGTAATTCTAATAGTATTTTTTAATAGAATTTTAATATCTTTGCACTATTAATTATTCGCATTTATGAGAATTCTATTTAGTCTAATGTTGGCTTTTACATTTATGACAACTTATGCCTACCCGGCTGATATAGCTGTTGTGAATGATTCAAAAGCAGTGAGGCAATCTCAAGAAGATGTCGTTACCGGAATTGTTACAGACGCAAAAGGAGAGCCTCTTATTGGTGCTACCGTTCAACAAAAAGGAACGGAAAACAAGTCGATTACTGATATTGATGGGCATTATGTCCTGCATTTGAAGCCAGGGAGAGTGCGAACTTTGGTAATTACTTATATCGGAATGAAATCTCAGACCATTCAGGTTAGTGGGAATATTGTAAACGCAACCCTTCAGGAAGATGCCAATCAGCTTCAGGATGTCGTTGTAGTAGGAGCCTACGGTACAGCCCAGAAGCGTTCAGACTTGGTCGGTAGTGCCTATCAGGTAAATTCTGATCAGTTGAAAGGTCTTCCTCAACAGCGAGTGGATGTCCTGTTGGATGGTTTGATTCCAGGTGTAAAGATTAGTCCAAATACAGAAGATCCAGGCTCTCCGCGTACTCGCCTTAATGTCCGTATACGCGGCGAAGCCTCCTTGAATGCATCCAATGAACCGCTCTGGGTGGTCGATGGAACGCCGATGTACACCGGCGACCGCACGAATATGATGCCTGGAACGAGCTATACGGTAAGTCCCCTCTCTTACTTGAACCCTGATGATATCGAGTCAATCACCGTATTAAAAGATGCGACCGCAACCTCCATCTATGGAGCCGATGGAGCCAATGGCGTGATTCTCGTTACCTTGAAGAAAGGCAAGAAAGGCAAAACCAACATTCATGCCAATGTGCAGTATGGAGTTGCGAATATCGATGAGAGCACTGCTCCAAAGGTGATGAACGCTGCACAATGGATGGCTTTGGCAAAGCAAGCCTATAAGAATGCGGGTCTTGATATGCGCACTTTCCCTTATCAAGATAATGACATGAACTCTTATTCTACTACTGACACGAACTGGAGGGATGTCTTTTATGATACTGGAACAACATTTCTCACCAATGTGTCGCTAAACGGAGGGTCAGACAAAGTGGATTATTATGTTTCCGGACAATATTATCAAAACGAGAGAACCGTCAAGGGCAACGAGCAGCAGCGCTTGTCTCTGCGCTCGAATCTTAACTTTCAACTTTTGGAGAAGTTGAAACTAACGGTTGGACTTTTTGCTTCCTACAATGACAACGACCTGTTCGCGCTTGGAAGAGAGTATTATGAGCTGTTGCCAATTTATTCTCCTTATAATTTAGATGGAACTTATCGCCTTTATAATAAGATAGTAACAGGCGTCGACAACAATGGCGATCCTATCTATGCAATTCAGAGATTTATCTCAAATTCCATATTGGAACGCGATCAGAATATCAATAACCAGAAGACTTGGTATTTCCGAACGAATTTCCAACTGTCTTATGATATCATGAAAGGACTGAAGTATACGGGGCAGTTTGCCTATGACTATCAAAGTACGCTGGAGCAAACTTATAGCTCTCAAAGAAACTGGACGGGTATGAATACGGCAGGGATTCCTGTCGGATATGCCCGTCGCTCTTCGGCAGACATTGTGAACTGGGCAACCATTCACCGTCTGAACTATAACAATACTTTTGGGAAGCATACTGTGGGCGGTGTGTTCGGCTTTGAAGCGGATTCCCGCGATTATACGACTATGTATGTAACTGGCTCTGGCTTTATTAACGATCATATTCAAGATGTGAGCCAAGCCTCCCTCCGACAAGGGTATAACTCAAGCAGCAAGAGCCGTAAGGTTTCTTTCATCGGCCAGTTGAGCTATTCATTCGACCACCGATATTATCTGACGATGAACGGTCGTAAGGACGGAAACTCCCAGTTCGGCACCGATGTGAGATGGGCAAACTTCGCATCGGTGGGTGCTTCATGGAATGTCCATAATGAGAAATGGTTTCGTATTCCATGGATGAAAGTCTTAAAGTTGAAGGCCAGCTATGGTGCCAATGGCAACTCCCGCATAGGCTCTCAAGAAGCTCTCGGCACTTATTCCTATGGCGACAGCCATTCTTATAATGGTGAGAGCGGAGGTACACAGGGCCAATCGCCTAATAGCAAGCTTAGTTGGGAGACAACCTATATGACGAATCTTGGTTTCCGCATAGCGGCCTTTAACCGAATCGACTTTGAGTTTGAATGGTATAATAACCTTACAAAGAACCTTCTGAGTCAGCTTCCGGTATCTCTTACTACGGGTGATACTCGTGTATATCGCAATGTAGGAGAGATCCAGAATCGAGGTTTTGAAATCAACATAACAACCCGTAATTTCATTGCCAAGAAAGAAGGAGACTTTACATGGACAACAGATATCAATCTTGCTCGTAATTCCAATAAGTTGAAAAAGTCGTATCGTGGTACACAGGTGAACTTTACCGACGGCATCTCTTGGATAGAAGGCGAAGATACCCGTACATATTACCTTGTTCGATGGGCCGGTGTGAATCCCTATGATGGGAGTCCGTTGTGGTATGATGCTAATGGGGATATCACGAAGACATACGATAGTACCAATAATCGGGTTAGGGGTAAGAAGTCGAACTCTATCATTACAGGCGGTCTTACCAATACTTTAACTTATAAAGGTTTCTCCTTACGCTTCCTTCTTAACTATCAGTTCGGAGGATATACCTATAGCAGCTTTGCTTCAATAGGCAACAGCGATGGTTATAATATCATCAGTAATAATCAAGCTATTGAGCAACAAGATTATTGGAAGTTCCCTGGTGATATAGCCTTGAATCCCAAGCCTATGGCAGGTGTGAGTACGGGCTCTTCCCGACAGTCTACCCGTTTCCTCTATAAGAAGGATCTGGTGCGTCTGCAAAATATAGTATTGGGTTATGAGATTCCCAGAGACTGGATTCGGAAATGGGGACTTACGAGTGCCGATGTGTCGCTGATAGCGGATAATCTTTTTGCCTATTCTCCTTATGCAAGCAGCAAGCGTAATTCTTATAAGACCGTGATGAGCGGCTATCCCTTGGAGCGCACCTTTACGTTATCATTGAATGTTGGATTCTAAAAAAGATGCTGAAAAATGAAAAGAAATACAATGAAATATAGTTTGCTGGCCTTGCTAATGATTCCTTTGACGGGATGTAGCGATTTCCTTACCGTTGAGCAGAAGGGTAAGACCACCATTCCCTCATTCCTGTCAGACCCTAGAGGATTGCAGGCAGGCCTTATAGGAGCCTACAATAAATTCTATACTTATTATGACGGAGAGTTCTCCAAGTACTCAGAAGTTGCTGGGAACATGTGTTATGTAAATCGGTCTTCAGGGTCTTCTGTGCTTGATCAGTATAACTTCACTCTGAATCCAGAGAATGCCACTACGGCTTATTATATATGGTATCGCATCAATGAGGCGCAGGCGAATGCCAATAACATCATTCAATATGCACCGATCGTAGAGGCGGCTTACCCTGCAGCAGCAGACAAATGCAAGAAGATTCTCGGACAGGCATTGCTTCTCCGAGCCCTTTGTCATTTTGATCTCGTAAGAGTCTATGCACAGCCCTATAATTATACTGCTGATGCCTCCCATTTAGGAGTTCCCGTATTGACGAAGACGCCAGGCCCGAACGATAATCCTGCGCGTGCTACGGTGAAGAGCGTGTACTCTCAGGTGCTTTCCGATCTGAGTCAGGCAGCAGGACTGCTCACCGATGAGGTAGCCGCCGATCGCTTCTATGGTTCTCTTCAGGCGGTAAATGCCATGTTCTCTCGAGTATATCTTTACATGGAGGATTGGCAGAATGCATTTGACTATGCAGAGCGAGCAATCGCAAACAAGTCGCTTGCCCAAGGTGCCGATTATATCAATATGTATATGGATCTGAATATGTCGGGTGAGGCGATTTTCCGCTTGAATGGACACGATATGAGTGGCAAGCTCAAGGAATTCTACACATTAGAGTGCTTCCCTGCGGATACGCTTATCAGTCTTTATGACTCAGATGATATCCGTTTGCCGCTCTTGCAGCAAAGCGGAACGAACAAATGTATTAAGTATGCGGCAACAGTCGTTCCCGACAGGCAGGATAAGCATGAGGATCCTATCATCTTCCGTCTTTCAGAGATGTATTTGAACGCTGCGGAGGCAGCCTGGAATCTTGGTCGCTATAACGATGCCCGTTCTTATATTCGGGCTATCGTGGAGAGAGCAGTCGGAAGTTTGAAGGCGCAGGCCGTACTTTCCGGATGTTCAGATGCCGACCTTATCAGCCTCATTCGCACCGAGCGAGTAAAGGAGCTTTGTTTCGAAGGACATAATTTCTTCGATATCACCAGATGGAAACAGGATCTCGTTCGTGAAAGGAACACCCCTTCCATGGTTCAAAAGATTGCCTATCCGAGCAACCTCTTTATTCTCCCTATTCCACGGTATGAGTTGAATGCCAACGAGAACATGCTTCCTAACCCCAATAACAACTAATGGAAATGAAACGATTTTTATTCATAGCACTTATCACTTTGGTCGGTTGCAACAAGAAAGAATTTGACGGCTACGACCATCCGTTCATCTGCATTACAACGGAGACAGGAGCCTCTTCCATAACGGTATTGTCGAAGGTAAACAATCTCAATACCTATATTGTATCGGTCAGCTCTCGACCTTTTACGAAACCTTTGACCGTTAATTATGAGATTAACGTTGGAGACGGACTTACAGAGGGGGTAGACTACGAGCTGGTAACAACGGGTAATTCACTCGTGTTTGAGCCAGGAGTTTATGATATGCCAATCCGCATTCGCTGGATATCGCATCCTGTAGACGAGGGTAAGAACAACAAGCTGACCATCACGCTGACGGCAAACAGTCAGGATTTCACCCTTGGACTGCCAGGCAAGTCCGGGAAAGGAAAGTCATTAGTAATAGAAAAGAAGAATTAACATGAAGACGAAGAAATTATCCTATCATTCCGTTGTGCTTGCCCTAGTGGTTTTATTCCTAGCGGCCTGCTCTGACAATACGAATTTTCTTTATCAAGATATAGATGCTCCGAGGATGTTGTCCTTTGGGTTTTACGCAGAAGACAACCCCGATTATCTGTCAAGCGATTATGTCATCGACCTATCCGGGCAGTCGGTTGCCGGCACATCTACGGTGTCCATAAGCCTCCCCATGCCTTCTACGATCGACAAGTCAAGGCTCGTGGCCCGCTTCACGACCTCAGACGGGACAACGGTCAAGGTAAATGGTGTAGATCAAACCAGCAAGTCTACAGCTAATAACTTCAAGGTGCCCGTCGATTATATCGTTACAAAGGGCAGCTTCAATGTGCGTTATGCCATAAGCGTAACCAAGGCTACAGGTTTGAAATGGCATGAGGTGGCGACATTCGAAGACCTTACCGTGTTTGGCTCTCCCGTTATGAAGATTAACCCGAAGACCCACGAGCCTTATGTAGGGTTTAAGATTCGCAGTAACAACAATAACCATCCGGTGGTCATCAAGCTGAATGGAAGTGAATGGGAGTATGTGGGAGGCACTTCTTTTGGCAACGAAATCAGCAGTTCTTACTTTGACATGGACTTAAGTGCAGATGGGATCCCATTTGTTGGATATGCTGACAATACGGCTTCTGTCAAGGGTGCGCTTACCGTTCAGAGCTTTACGAATGGGAACTGGGAGTTTACAGGTGGCTCGTCAGGTGTTTTGAAGGCTCAGTCTACATATCTTGGCATCACCGTCCTCGGCAATGGCGAGGTGGTAGGAGCCCAGGTGAACAATGCAACCCATTCCGACTTTGCACGTCGCACCCTCGTGGTTTCCAATTATAAGGATGGCATCTGGCGCAGCCAAACGCCTTCCATGCTCACCAATCAGGTATACATGTCGAACATGGCAGGAGGCAAGGAAGCTGCTTATGTCATCAGTATCAATCGTGGTGCTGTGAGTGGTATCAACTACGGATACAATGTATTGAAGTATGAAAACGGCGAATGGAAGGCCATGGTCCTCAACTATCTAGAGCCGGGTAACACCTTTAATAACATCTATACGATAGGAGCCTATGTTGCGCCAGATGAAGTTCCATATATTTGGACACTAGACAATGCGTCTGGGGCAACAGCCATGCGCATGAAATACTACGACGCCCAGGATGCCACTTGGAAAGAGCTTGGTGGGAATGTGCTTCCGCTAGGATTTGTGCCAGACCGCCATACCGAAGTGGCTCTTGCTGTGGCTACTGATGAAACGCCCTATATTGTTTATAACAATTTGTCCGATCAGAACTATCCTTACTTCATGTACCTTGACCAAGAGACGGGGCAATGGAGTGCTCCCGTGAAGATAGCCGACATTCCCGCAACGGGTTTGAATATCGACTTTGCAAAGACGGGCGTGGGCTATGTGGCTTTTACCGATAGTGGAAACAAAGTGCATATCTTCAAGTATGAGTAGGATCTTCCTCTTGGTGCTGTTTCTCGGGCTCTCGATTGCTCCCTCCGAGGCTCAGCAGACGATCGAAGGCTATGTGTATTCGGATGTAAATCGGAATGGTCGAAGAGACCGCCAGGAGGCGGGAATTGCCGGCATTCCGGTCTCAAACGGCAAGGATGTCGTGCTGACGAATGATAAGGGAAAATACAAGCTTCGCCTCGCCGAGGGCTTCAGTGTGTTCCCTATTCTTCCATCCGACTATACGCTGTCTACAGGGAAGGTGGTAAACAGCCATTTCCGGGTCAGTTTTAAGAAAGGGGAAGGCAGCCCAGATTTCGGGTTGAGGCGCAAGGCCGTGAAGCAGCAATTCCGTTTGAATGCCATCGGTGACGTGCAGGTGGGCAACTATCAGGAGTTAGACTATGCTGCAAAGACGCTGTGGCCTGAGCTGCTCAATACAGATTCGACGGACGTGAACCTCTTCCTTGGCGACTTGGTAAACAATAATCTCTCCCTTCACTCTAAGTTGAAAGAGATGATGGAGTTGCTGCCTTCGCAGACGTGGACAGTCATTGGGAACCACGACCGAGATGCTGATAGCATCCGCCGAGGGCAGACCAAGACCTATAGCACGATCTTTGGGTCGGATGTCTATGCCTTCAATGAAGGAAAGGTGCATTTCATCGTCCTCAACAATGTGTATGGCGATGGTGCTAAAGGGTATCACGGAGAGTTACCGGAAGAAGCGCTTGAGTTTGTGAAAAATGACATTCGCCTGGTACCCCAAGACTATCTTATCTGTCTCAGCATGCACATTCCTCTGGCGATGACGAAGAATCGCAATGCGCTGCTCGATATTTTGAAAGATCGGAAAGAGGTGCTTGCCATTACAGGACATCTCCATCGGGTCATGCGCTTCTTCTATGGAAGACCAGGAGTGCATGTCCATGAGTTAGGCGCTGGTGCCACCTGTGGATTCTGGTGGGTAGGAGAGAAAGACTGGGAGGGCGTTCCCACGGCTCTTCAGCAGGGCGGTACGCCACGCAACTATTTCGTGCTCGACTTTACGGGAAATTCTTACAGCCTGCGTTGCAAAGGCGTGGGGCTTGATGCGCACAGGCAGATGAGCATTCATGTAACGGGCATTGATACGCTCGACACCCATCTCCGCGACATGGAGGGCACGGCGCCTTATCAAGCGTTGCTCACCATCTGGGGAGGCTGCGACTCTACCGAGGTGAAATGCCGTGTGGATGGAGGGGCGTGGATGATGGCCAGAAAGACGGATGCCATTGATCCGAATGTGGCGCGGATGCGCGAGATGAATCTACAGAAGGTTTATCCCACGCGCTATAACCGCGTGAATCCGATGCGCAGGACACCCTCGCCACAGCTGTGGACATTCCCCCTCCCAGAGTCTGCCCGTAGCGGTGCTCACCGCATAGAAGTGCAGGCAAGCGATGGATATGGGTTCCGAGCAAGTGGGCAAAGGGTGTTTGTCTACGAGTAAGCGGGCCTGCTCTTAGGAGTCGAAGCCATGCCTATAAAAAGCTCCTTTTGTTCGCAGTTTTAAAGATAGCTATAAACTGTTTTGTAAAAGGCCGCTAGAAACTCTCCTTTTAACGGCTAAAAGGGGAGTTTTTAACGGCTAAAAGGAGCGTAAAAGGCCATCTTTTACTTTTCTGTTTGTGGGTGTGATGGAAATGGTTGGAAATCAGCGGTTTTTCAAGTTTCTGCAGGAAATGTTTGTGGAGGTGATAAAATATCTCTATTTTTGTAGGGAGAAAAGGCTAAGGAACCAACTTTAAATCTTGCAGCTCTTTGCTTCCCTTGCCGCGAAAAATGGCGAAGAGAGAGGGGGAGAGCTTCTGTTCCGAAGTGTTATGATGATTAAGACCTGATAAATTTAAATTAATCAATGTCCAAACGTTTACTCTTGATGTTTGCGGGATGTCTCTTCGCAGTATCTTCTTTTGCGCAATGGGATAGTCGTAAGTGGGCTGCCGATAACTTCGCGCCTTCTAAAAAGGTAACCTTTACACAAACCAATCTCCCCCTGGTATTCATCCATGTAAAAGGTCAGATTATCCATCATGACAACAAGATACTAGCCACGATGAAGATTATCGATAATGGTGATGGGCATAACTATCGCGACACCCTTGCTCATCCTGGCCAGAAGGTGGATTACGAGGGGTATGTATCCCTGAAGTATCGTGGCAATTCCTCGTTCTATAGTTCTAGGAAGAAACCCTTTTCTGTTCGCCCCCTGAAGGCGAGCGATGTGGCTTCCAAGGGTGTGAATGCGAAGAAAGAGAAGGTAAAGATCATGGGCATGGCGAAGGATAACGACTGGGCACTCCTTGCGCCTTGGCAGGACAAGAGTTATATGCGTGATGTTCTCACGATGATCATGGCGCGTGGAGGGCATACCTTTGCGCCACACATGAAGTATTGTGAGGTGATAGTAGACGGCATCTATTATGGTATCTACATCATGTCAGAGCGAGCTACCAAGGGCTCTGGCCGCTTGAATCTGAACGATGTGAAGGCGAAAGACATGTCGGGAGACTTTCATGTGGAGATAGATCGCGATGACGAGGATCACTACTATCAGTCGAAATACACCCCCTTAAAGAGCGACGGGACGAAGATTTACGGAAAGAGGATCACTTATCAGTATAAGGAGCCGAAGTATGAGGACTTTGCCGATCTCCCCCCACATACCGAAGACTCTATCCAAGCGGCTATCAACGCCATGGAAGATGCGTTTGCTTCGGAGAACTATAAGAATCCCACAACGGGCTATCGTCAATATATCGATGTGCCATCCTTTATAGACCATGAGATAGCTGTGGAAGTTTCCAACAACATCGACGGGTATCGCCTAAGCTCACCCCTTTACAAATACAGTGCCACCCACGCTGCCAAACTGGGTGATAACGCAAAGTGGAAGACAGCCCTTTGGGACTTTAACATCGCCTATGGCAACGAGGGATACTATTCGCCGCAGGCAAATGGCATCTGGCGCTATACGGCCAACGATGTGATGTATCACAGAGACAACCAGCTCGTCCCGTTTTTCTGGTATAAGCTCATGAAAGATGAGGCTTATGTCAAGCAATTAAAAATGCGCTGGATGGAGCTTCGAACCACTCGTTATTCCGAGGCATTCATTTCTAGCAAGCTCGACTCTTTGCAAGCGGTGCTTATTGCAAACGGGGCTGTTGCCCGCGATAACCAGGCATGGAGTAATCATTTTGAAGTCTTGAGCAGCCAAAAAGAATCCCTGTATAACTATATTAAAGCCCGCCTTTTGTTTCTCGATGCAGGATGGCTCGCACCGAATCCGAGCGATGAGGAAGCGGGTGCAGGCATTCAGCATCCAGAAAAAGGAGCTTCGCCGACCGTGGTGTCGGTTTATTCCGTCCATGGCGTGGAGCAACAGCATTTACAGAAAGGACTTAACATCGTGCGGTATTCTGATGGAAGCATCCGGAAAGTGTGGGTTAGATAAAAGCGTTGCAGGGCATAGCCCGTTTTCTTTGCCTATAGGGAGCGATTTCGGAGGGTCGATCCGCCCTGTACTTCTACTTTCCAACTGGAGGTCAATCCTAACTTTTCTTCCCCAATTATTTGGCTGTTCCGAAAGAAAGTCGTATCTTTGCCGGCGTTAAGAGAGTCGTTTAAAGACATCACAGTTATGAGAGCAAAACAAGAAATCTTTATTTCAGAGGTAAAAAAGTTGCAGGATTATTTGGTAGTTCCAAATAATTTGCTACTCTCTCTCTCTCTCTCTCTCTCTCTAGGAATACAGGCTTACAGCCACTTCTCCTTTTTCTTAATCGCATACGCGCGCGAGGCAGGCCGCGCAAACCCAATAAACAAAGGGCTCAACCGAGTTCCCTTTGTTCGCTTTTTCATGCCCTTTTGCCCAGCAGGCAAAGAGCCCTATAAGACCCATTTTAATAGCAAATTTAATTCGTAAAAAGATGAAAGAAAAAAAACAAGTGAAAGATTATCGTGCTCCGGAGTGCCAGCTGGTACCCGTGGGGACGAGCTATCTGATGCAGACTTCGTTCCCCAACAGTGGCGGACACAACAAGGCCGGCGACGACGGCGACGATCTGAATGCCAAGCAAGGTTGGTTTGACGAGGACGATGACGCCCCACAGCAATGGGAGAATTAATAAACAAGTAAAAACAAGAACAGACAAAAGATGAAAACAAAGATTTTATCATTGCTCGCCCTCGCCGGCCTCATATCTTTTGCCGGCTGCGCAAGCGACGACACAGCGAATAACAATAACGACCAAGAGCCGAGCACCGAGGGACTGATCGGCTTCGTAGAAGAAGTCCCTGCGACGCGTACCACGGCCGAATACGACGGCACGGGCCTGGACTTCTATTGGACTGCCGGCGACCGCCTGTGGGTGAACAACGGCGGAACATTGACGCAAGATGCGTATAATAATATCGGCTCGAAGCTCGAAAACAATCCGGCAAACTCCTCTGCCGTAAAGCGCGCAGCCAAGGCCAAGTTCTGGTTCAACGGCACTTTCACGGCCAGCTCTTACCCCGTGCGCTACACCGGCAAAAACGGAGTAGCAGATAAAGTAACGATCAAGGCAAACCAGACGCAGACCATCCCTAATGACGCGAGCCACATCGGTGAAGACGGCGACTTCGGAGTAGCCACAGCTACCAAGCCCGCGGGCGTTGCCCAATATCATTTCACGCTCGATCACAAGGCCGCTTACATTACTTTTATGCCCTATACCGACCAAGGCGTAGTTGCCGGTGCTAAGCTTCAGAAGATTCGCGTCTTCACAGGCAACCCGTCCGACGCCCTTGCCGGCACATTCGATCTGGCGGATGATGGAACTTTGAGCAACCCCGCATCCACGTCAAACAGCGTAGAGCTCACCGTCCCCAATTTCTCCATCCCCACCACAGGAATTTACGCTACCAACGGCGCTACGACGCGCGTGAAGCCCATCATAGAACCTTACGCCACCAACGGTGCCACAATGGTCGTCAATCCCGGTACATACAACAACGTCAGCATAGAATACACTGTCCATGACCCTGTAACCCACGTTACCGGCACGATCACCAAGACTTATCCCAGTGTAACTTTCATGGCCGGCCGAAATAAAAAGGTAAACACAGACTTGCAAGTACCGGTTTATGGTCAAGACAACTTCTATATGTGGGATGCTGCTGAGGGTCAATACTATTGGTACGGCCACCTTGATTCTGACGGTAAACCCGACGGGAATTATCCTCTAAACAACACCGACTCTCGCTGGTATAGAGAAGATGCTTCTTGGCCATGTCCCCCCGCCAACCGCAGCGCCAAGGATTGCCCCAATGCCAACGAATTGATTTGGTATGTCAAGCATGGCGACCCCCATTGGGACAACGAACTTTGGGCCACCATGGGACACCTCTACAAGGGCGGCATGTGGCTTAAGAAAAAGGATAAGATCCCGGGCTTTACCGACATCAATTATTACGGTACCGATTACCGCCTCACATATACCAACTTCCCCAACACCAACATCACCCAGGGTAAGCCCAGCAACATAAACGATTACTTCTATCTCCCCGCGCTTGGCTGGTACCAAAACGGTACGTTGTACAGTGTTGGCGAAGACGGCTTCTACTGGTCGAGTTCGCCTTCCTCGTCGATAACCAAGAAACTCTCGTGGTACCTGGTCTTCAGCAAAGGCCTCATCATACAGGCAGGCGGCGCCACCGAACGCTACCGCGGCTACATGCTGTTAGACAAGAATTATGAAGATCAGTACCGACCCTTTGGACTGTAGATAGCTCGTCATCCGTGGATGAAAATAAGAAAATACCAAAAATGATTCATCATCCACGGATGAAAGCTTCAAAACAGCGAAAACTGCATTTCTCTCTAGAGAGAAAGCTTATTTAATAACCTAATCAATTTTATCACTATGGAAATTAAAGGAATTCACAAAGCATCGCTCCAGCACATGGAGCACTTCCAGTTTGCCAGCCACGTGGCCGCCCTCTGCGACGAAGCCAACATCGAACTCGTGAACGCCGTGCTCGAACCTCTCAAACAGGCCATTGAGCAGGAGGACAAGGCGCTCAATCTGCCCCGTCAGGAGGAGGGAACCAAGGAGCTCGAACAGCTCGACCGCACGCGCGACCAAGCCTACCGAGCCCTGCAACTGCTCACCGAACTCCACCTGCAAGCCGACGACAGCGCCACGCAAGCCGCCGCACAGCGCATCAGTGAAGTGCTCTCGCGTTATCCGAAAGTGATCCAGTCGGAATACGACAAGGAGAGCGGCATGATCAAAAACCTCCTCACCGACCTCAAGGCGCCCGCCATGGCCGCCCATCTCACGAAGGTTTCCGCCGCGCCCTACCTCGACCGACTCGAGAAGGCCAACAAAGCCTTCGACCAGCGTTACCGCTCGCGACTCAAATCCGCCATCCCCACCGGCACCTACGACATCAAGGCCCTCCGAGCCGCCACCGACAAAGCCCTGCAGCCCACGCTCGCCAAACTGCCCGAACTCATCGCCCACTACAACGCCCTCGTCGAGAAGCGCCGCACCACGCTCGCCCACCGCGCCGCCACCACCCAGACCGCCCGCGACAAGCGCCGCGCCGAGTACGACGCCCTCCTCAAACCCGCCTTCCCCGCCCTCGAACAGCAGCTCGGCCTGCCCGCCGGCAGCCTCTCCTTTACGGGCAAGACCGAGGGCACCGGCGCCCAGCGCCACTACCAGTTGGCCGTCAAGGACCAGACCGGCCCCGACGGCCAGCCCCGCACGCTCTGGGTGGGTCGCAACAAGAGCGGCTCGCTCTACCTCCACCAAACCCATAAGCCCGGCCAGTCGGGCAGCTCTGATCCCGGCAGCGGAACGGGCAGCGGCAATAAGCCCGCGGGCGGAGGCAAACCTGCAGGCGGAGGCAAACCTGCAGGCGGAGGAAATAAGCCGGCCGATAGCGGCGATCCCAACATCGCCACCGCGGAGGCGTGAGAGCGCGAGCACGGAGCCGTAATCGTGCGAGGATATCTCGCCGTAAGGAGGATTGAATCCCGCACGCGGAAAAAGGGGATAGTCCCGCTCCGCGCACGCCGAGAAAGGGAAGGACTCGCTCCGAGAAAGATTGAGTTGCGCGAGAAAAATCCCTCCGCTTCGCGCGAGAAAAGGAGAGCGCCCCGCGCTCCGCGTAAAACAAAAGCCCCCGCGCTCCGAGAAAAGGAGAGCACCCCCGCGCGGCCGAAATCCATATCCGTTTCTGGTAAGCGACTACATTTTTTTTTAAATCACTCTCTAATTCTGTGGCGCAAGGCTTGTTGAGAAACAGGGCTTGCGCCTTTTCCCTCTATTCCTGTGAGGAGAGTGAGAAGGGAGAGAGGTTTCCCCCTTGCTATTTTGCGGTCTTGGAATTTTATTGTAAATTTGTGGCAAATTAAACAAACCGCAATCATGAAACTGAAACAAGTCTTGGCAATGGCTATCCTATTGTCCTCTGCATGTGGCGCAGGTGCTCAGAAGTCCCCAGTAGATTATGTGGATCCGTTTATTGGAACTACCAATTTCAGCGTTTGTAACCCTGGGGCTCTCCGCCCCCACTCGATGATGTCGGTGGTACCGTTCAATGTGATGGGCTCCGATCTGAATGTCTACGACAAGGATTCCCGTTGGTGGTCTACTCCCTATCTCTACGAGAATAGATATTTCACGGGTTTTGCCCATGTAACCTTGAGCGGGGTGGGCTGTCCGGAGTTGGGCACGCTCCTGCTGATGCCTACGAGCGGAAAGTTGGAGGTGGATTATCGTCGTTATGGCTCGGAATATAAGCACGAGAAAGCCACGCCGGGATATTACTCCAACGAGCTTACAAAGTATGGCATTCGCTGCGAGGTAACGTCTACGATGCGATCGAGCATAGAGCGCTTCACCTTTCGCAAAGGAGAGGCTCACCTGTTGATGAATGTCGGAAACGGACTGACCAACGAGGTGGGGGGAAGCATTCGGCGCGTTTCACCTACAGAGATAGAGGGAACGCGTTTGGTGGGTACCTTTTGCTATAACTCACAGGCGGTTTTCCCTCTGTATTTCGTGATGCGTGTAAGTAAGGCTCCTAAGGAGGCGGGATTCTGGAAGAAGCAGCCGCAATTGGCGGGAGCCGCCGCCGAATGGGATCACGACAGCGGAAAGTACAAGATTTATAAAAATTATGGGCGTGAACTATCCGGCAATGAAATCGGCTACTACTTCAGCTATGATGCTGAGGAGGGAGAGCAGTTGGAGGTACAGGTCGGTGTGAGCTTCGTTTCTACGGCCAATGCTCGAGAGAATCTGGAAAAAGAACAACAGGGCTTCGACTTTGAGAAAGTCTGTCGGGAGGCTCGTCAGGCCTGGGAGAAAACCCTAGGTGTGGTTACTGTCGAAGGTGGCAGCGAGGCGCAGAAGAAGATTTTCTATACAGCACTCTATCATACACAGATACATCCCAATGTGCTTCAGGATGTAAACGGCGAGTATCCCAAGATGGAGAGTGCGGAGAATGGCATTACCTCTGGTAACCGCTATACGGTCTATTCGTTATGGGACACCTATCGCAATGTACATCAGTTGGAGACGCTTCTCTATCCGGAAAAGCAACTTGACATGGTGCGCTCCATGATCGACATGTACAAGGAGTGGGGCTGGATGCCCAAGTGGGAACTTTATGGAAGGGAAACGTGGACGATGGAGGGAGACCCTGCCATTCCCGTTATCACCGACACCTATCTGAAAGGACTGCGCGATTTTGATATCCACACGGCCTATGAGGCCTTCCGAAAGAGTGCCACCCTCCCAGGAAAAGACAACCTGATGCGCCCTGATATCGACGGTTATATCCAGAAAGGATATGTCCCCATGGGTGTCTATGCACAGGATAATTCCGGCGACAATAGTGTTTCCCATGCCTTGGAGTACTATATCGCCGACCATGCCTTGGCAGACTTGGCTCTGGCTTTGGGGCATAAGGAGGATGCAAGGCTTTTCCGCCAACGCAGCCTAGGATACAAGAACTATTATTCAAAGGCCGATGGAACGCTGCGCCCGAAGAAGGTCGATGGCTCTTGGCTGTCGCCTTTTAATCCGGAAGACGGGGCTGACTTTAGCAATGCACCAGGATTTCATGAGGGATCGGCATGGAACTATACTTTCTATGTGCCGCACGATGTCTATGGTCTTTCCAATTTGATGGGAGGGAAAAAGGCTTTTGTCGATAAGCTACAGATGGTTTTTGACAAGGGGTTATATGATCCGGCCAATGAGCCAGACATTGCCTATCCCTATCTCTTCGACTATTTCAAGGATGAGGAATGGCGCACACAGAAAGAAACCTACAGGCTACTGAATAAATACTTTACGGATAAGCCTGATGGAATTCCCGGCAATGACGACTGCGGGACGATGTCGGCGTGGGCACTCTTCACCATGATGGGCTTTTATCCCGACTGTCCCGGAAGTCCTTACTATTCGCTTACGGCTCCGGTTTTCGAAAAGGTTACCTTGCATCTTGACAAGCGTTATTATCCAGAGGGAGATGTTGTGATTGAGGCTGTGCATCCAGAGAAAGACTCGCATCTTATCCAGAGTATGCAGCTTGGCGGAAAAAAGCTGACCAGATATCGCATCTCACACGATGAATTTGTAAAGGGCAGACGATTGAAATTCAACTTGAGATAAGCCCGGATTTTAATAATTAATGCAATGAGGAAACTTGCAATATTATTAATTGCTTTGGCTTTTGTCTTTACGGCAGATGCTCAGGATCATGATATTTTCAAGCCTTACAAGGAGTCGAACCTGCGTTTACCTTCGAATCCGATTCTCATGAATGACCCTTACTGGTCTGTCTGGTCGCCGTTCGACCATCTTTACGATGGCTTTACGCAACACTGGGCACGCTATAAGAAACCGTTGAATGGTATCCTGCGCGTAGACGGGGTAAATTATCGCTTCATGGGAGCGGAGCCGCGTGAAATTCTCGAGACCATTATTCCCGCTGGCGACGAAGAAGGTTATGACGCGCTCTATACCCGCGAGAAGCCAGATAGCAACTGGACCTCTGTAGACTTCGATGCCAAGGGTTGGCAGCAGGGGAAAGGTGCTTTTGGCAGCGAGGGCAATACCGGGGTTCGTACCCTTTGGAAAGACTATGATTCTGATATCTGGATTCGTCGTGTCGTGAGTTTCAAGGAGGAAGATTTCAGGCAAAACCTTTATCTCGTACTTTCTTTCGACGATGACATGGAGGTTTATGCCAATGGGAAATTGCTTGTAAAGTCGCCCTCTTCTTATGGCATGGGGGTGAGCCTGAAACTCAATGACGGCCAGAAATCGCTCCTGAAACCGGGCGAGAATATCATAGCCTTCCATTGCCATAACGGTAAAGGCGGTGCCATGGCAGATGTGGGCTTCTCCAAGGATATTGCCCCGAAGGGGTATCAGGAGCAGAAAGCCCGCCAGTTGAGCTGTAATGTGATGGCTACGAGCACTTATTACACCTTCCGCTGTGGTGGTCTGGATCTCGACCTTGTATTTACGGCTCCGATGCTCATTGACGACCTCGATATGCTTTCTACCCCCATTAACTATATTTCCTATCAAGTCCGGTCGAACGACGGAAAGGCTCACCAGGCGAGGCTCTTTATCACCACGACCCCACAGATGGCACTTAATAAGAACGACCAGCCCACCGAGAGCAGCCTTATCACAAAGCATGGAGTACAGTATCTCAAGACAGGAACCATTGAGCAGCCTTATCTTGCGAAGGCCGGAGACAACATTTCCTGCGACTGGGGGTACTTTTACCTCTGTGGAATCAATGGAAAATTGACGCTTGGCAGCCAGACGGAAATAAGAAATAATCTTATAGTGGGGGCTAAATATGCCGACGGAAGCCGCCTGATTCGCAACTACAAGGCTTCTACGATGTCAGTGCTGGCCTATGAGCACGACTTCGGGACGACCGTCCGGGCATCGAGCTACACGATGGTAGGCTACGATGAGGTCTACGACATGGAATATATGTTCGAGCGTTACAAAGCCTATTGGACGCATGGAGGCAAGGTTTCCATCTTCGATGCTTTCGATAAGTTCAAGACGCAATATGCAGAGATGATGGCCAAGGCCAAAGTTCTTGACAAACGAATCTATGACGACGCACTGAAGGCGGGCAATGCACACTATGCCGAGATACTCTCCGGCTCTTACAGACAGGTGCTGGCAGCGCATAAGCTTTTTAAGGACAAGGAGGGAAACCTGCTCTATTTCTGCAAGGAGAACAACTCCAACGGCTGCGTGAATACCGTGGATCTGACCTACCCTTCGGCTCCTCTTTTCCTGCTTTATAACCCAGACTTACTGAAAGGGATGATGACGAGCATCTTCGAATATTCGAAGAGCGGCCGCTGGAACAAGCCATTTGCTGCCCACGACCTCGGAACCTATCCCATTGCCAACGGCCAGGTCTATGGAGGCGACATGCCCTTAGAGGAGAGCGGCAACATGGTTATACTCGCCGCTGAACTCTGCCGGATGGAGGGCAACACCCGATATGTGGATCCTTACTGGGATATTGTTACTACTTGGGCCGACTATCTCGCCGAGAACGGACAGGACCCAACCAACCAGCTCTGCACCGACGACTTCGCCGGTCATTGGGCGCACAACTGCAATCTCTCCGTGAAAGCCATCATGGGAATTGTAGGATACGCCGAGATGTGCAGACTAAGAGGCGACCTGAAGGCTTATAATAAGTATTTTTCTAAGGCCAGGGAGATGGCCTCGAAATGGGAGAAAGACGCTCGCGAGGGAGATCATTACCGGCTGGCCTTCGACCGCAAGAATACCTGGAGCTTGAAATATAATATGGTGTGGGATAAGCTATGGGGGACAAAAGTGTTCTCCGGCAGCGTGATGAAGCGCGAAATCCCCTTCTACCTGAATCACTTGAACCGCTATGGAGTGCCCCTCGACAGTCGTAAAGACTACACCAAGACCGACTGGGTAATGTGGGTGGCGGCCATGGCAAAGAACCACGACGACTTCCTTGGCCTCATGGAGCCCGTATACAACTATGTCAACGAGACCCCCTCGCGCGTCCCGTTGAGCGATTGGAGCTATACCACCAGCGGCCGGTGGGTGGGCTTCAAGGCCCGTTCGGTGGTCGGTGGTTACTGGATGAAAGTGCTCATGGATCGTGAATTGTCAAAGAATAAATACCGGTAAATATGAAAAAAATATTAGCAGCATCGTTGCTGTTTCTTGCGCTGGGGGCAAAGGCAGCCAGCGACCCTGTCGACTATGTGAGTACATTGGTAGGCTCAGATTCCAAGTTTGCCCTGTCCACGGGCAACACCTATCCCGCCATTGCCATGCCGTGGGGCATGAACTTCTGGGTTCCGCAAACCGGAAAGAACGGAGACGGCTGGCAATACACCTATTCGGCCAATAAGATACGAGGCTTCAAGCAGACCCATCAGCCGAGCCCTTGGATTAACGACTACGGCGTGTTCTCGCTGATGCCAGAGACGGGCGCGCCTGTCTTCGACGAAGATAAGCGCGAGAGCTGGTTCTCGCATAAGGCGGAAGTGGCCACACCTTATTATTATAAGGTCTACCTCGCCGACTATGATGTGGTTACCGAGGTGGCTCCTACCGACCGGGCGGCTATCTTCCGGATTACCTATCCCGAGAGCGAGCAATCCTATCTCGTGCTCGATGCTTATCATCATGGATCCTATGTGAAGATCATTCCCGAAGAGAACAAGATCGTCGGATACACGACTTTCAACCATGGAGGCGTGCCCGACAATTTCAAGAACTACTTCGTGCTCGTCTTCGACAAGCCGTTTACCTATATGGCAACCGTCGATGACAGCGTCATCAACCCCCGAAGTCTGGAAACGGGCAACGAGCATGCCGGTGGAATTGTAGGATTTAAGACCCGTCGAGGCGAGCAGGTGCATGTGCGCGTGGCCTCTTCGTTCATCAGCTATGAGCAGGCGGAGCAGAACCTAAAGGAATTGGGCAACCTGACTTTTGACGAGGTGAAAGATCAGGGACGGAAGTGTTGGAATGAGACATTGGGTCGTGTGAAAGTGGAAGACGATAACATCGATCACTTGCGCACCTTCTATAGCTGCCTGTATCGCTCTGTGCTCTTTCCTCGCAGCTTTTATGAGATTACCGCCGAGGGAAAGGCCGTCCACTACAGCCCTTACAACGGAAAGGTGCTTCCGGGCTATATGTTCACCGATACGGGATTCTGGGACACCTTCCGAAGTCTTTTCCCGCTCATAAACTTGGTCTATCCCTCCATGGGGGAGAAGATGCAGAATGGTCTTGCGAATGCTTATCGTGAGAGCGGATTCCTGCCCGAGTGGGCTTCGCCAGGACACCGCGACTGTATGGTGGGGAATAACTCGGCCTCTGTGGTAGCGGATGCCTACCTGAAAGGGGTGCGCAGCAAGGCGGACGTGGAGACTCTTTGGGAGGCCGTGGTGCACGGAGCCAATGCCGCCCATCCGCAGATTATGTCTACAGGACGTGCCGGTGTGGACTACTACAACAAGCTCGGCTATGTACCCTATGATGTGAATATCAAGGAAAATGTGGCTCGCACCCTCGAGTATGCCTACGACGACTGGTGTATCTACGAGTTCGGAAAGGCGCTCGGCAAGTCGGACAAGGAGCTCAGGCCTTTCGCCAAGCGCGCCCTGAATTATCAGAATGTGTTCGACAAGCGCGTCAACATGATGCGTGGCCGCCTGAAAAACGGCGAGTTCCAGAGCCCGTTCAGCCCCTACAAGTGGGGCGATGCTTTCACCGAGGGCAACAGCTGGCACTGGACATGGTGCGTTTTCCACGATCCGCGGGGGCTCATCGATCTCATGGGAGGCAACGACATCTTTAACCGCATGATGGATTCCGTCTTCGTGGTGCCCCCTCTTTTCGACGACAGCTATTATGGAGGGGTCATTCACGAGATACGCGAGATGCAGATCATGAACATGGGCAACTATGCCCACGGCAATCAGCCCATCCAGCACATGATATATCTTTATGACTACAGCGGGCAGCCCTGGAAGGCGCAATACTGGATCCGGGAGGTGATGGACAGACTCTACAGCGCGACTCCTGATGGCTATTGCGGCGACGAGGACAACGGCCAGACCTCGGCATGGTATGTGTTCTCGGCCATGGGATTCTATCCCGTGTGTCCGGGCAGCAATGAATATGTGCTCGGGACTCCCTATTTCCGTCATGTAACGCTCAATCTGGAGAACGGAAACAAGGTGAACATCGACGCGGAGAATCTATCGCCGGTTAACCGCTATATCCACCAGATGACGGTAGATGGCATGCCCTCTGACAAGAACTTCCTCTTGCACGCAGACCTGCTCAAAGGTGCTGACATTCGTTACAGCCTTTCCGCAGAGCCTAATAAGCAGCGCGGTACGGCTGCCGGGAGCGCGCCCTACTCGTTCACGAAGACGCTGCGGAATGCGGCAAGGAAAACCAAGAGGCGGTAACGGAGTATCTCCTGTGAGGAGGACAACAATGCCGAAGGCGAAGAGACACCGGGAGAAACGGGCCTCTTCGCCTTTTTGTTGCCTGCCACCCATGGCCCCCGCTCGTCGTGGAAGTGGCATCCTGTGGTCGTGGAAACGGCCTTTTGTTCCCATGCTGACGGCTGTCTGTCGCCATGGAAGTGGACTCCCGAGAAAATACAAACGGTTTCTCGGAATAGTTTCAGCTACTGAAACAAGAAGTTTCAATAGCTGAAACTCCGTGTTTCAATGACTGAAACTTGAAGTTTCAACGGCTGAAACTTTTCCCTACAACAACTTTCTCTGAATGAGAATGTCTTTTCCAGATCTCATAATGATGGTTTTCATCCGGGCGGAATACTGTTCCCGGGAAGCCGGAGACCGCCCATGGCAGGGAACGGGCCAGTCTCTTCGCCTTCTTTTGGCTTTTATTTTCGGAAATCCTTCTTGTTTTTGTCGTTTTTTATTATCTTTGCACCGTCTATAAAAGACATAAGGACCTAACGATTATAAACTTAAACAAATCAATAAATATGGAACAAACACGGAACGGTAGCAAGGCTTACCTGTTTTCTATTGTGCTGGTCGCCGTACTCGGAGGCTTGCTTTTCGGCTATGACACGGCCGTTATCTCGGGCGCGGAGAAGGGGCTTCAGGCTTTCTTCTTGGGAGCCGGAGATTTCCGGTATTCAGAGTTCATTCATGGTTTCACTTCTTCAAGTGCTCTCATCGGCTGCATTATTGGAAGTGCTCTGTCGGGTCTCTTCGCCGGAAAGTTCGGTCGCAAGCGATCGCTCATATTCGCCGGTCTGTGTTTCTTCTTCTCCGCATGGGGGTCCATGATGCCCGAAAGCTATGTCCTGCCCGAGGGCGAGGCCACTTTCCAGTTGCTTCTGGTGTTCAACCTGTATCGTATTCTTGGAGGCATCGGCGTCGGTATGGCATCTGCCATCTGCCCGATGTATATCGGCGAGGTGGCTCCCTCGAACATCCGTGGCATGCTGGTGAGCTGGAACCAGTTTGCCATCATCGGCGGTCAGCTCATTGTCTATTTCGTCAACTTCCTCATTCTGGGCGAACACACCAATCCCGTCATCGAGTCGATAGGGCAGGGTGTGGCGCGGGTGATGCCGGGCAGCGACCCTTGGACCATTTCTGCGGGGTGGCGCTATATGTTCGGAAGTGAGATGGTGCCCGCCGGCCTGTTTGCCATTCTCATTTGTTTCGTTCCTGAGACGCCTCGCTACCTCGTGATGAGCGGGCAGGACGAGAAGGCGCTCGGCATCCTCTCCCGTATCAACGGGACGGTCGTGGCACGGGAAATTCTCGCCGAAATCAAGGAAACCATCAGCGTGAAGACCGAGAAACTGTTCTCCTACGGATTCATGTGCATCTTCATCGGTATCATGCTGAGTGTCTTCCAGCAGGCCATCGGCATCAATGCCGTGCTCTATTATGCGCCCCGCATCTTCGGCGACATGGGTATGGACAGCCCCATGGTGCAGACGGTGATCATGGGTGTCATCAACCTTACCTTTACGCTCATCGCCATCTTCACGGTAGAGAAGCTGGGCCGCAAGCCGCTGCTCATCTGTGGTTCCATTGGTATGGCTGTCGGTGCCTTCGGCGTGGCGATCACTTTCGGTAATCCAGCCCTGTCGATGGTGTGTATGATTTCCATCATGGTCTACAGCGCAAGCTTCATGTTCTCATGGGGACCTATCACCTGGGTGCTCATTGCCGAGATCTTCCCGAATACCATCCGCGGCGCCGCCGTGGCCATCGCCGTGGCTTTCCAGTGGATTTTCAACTTCATCGTGAGTTCTACCTTCGTGCCGATGTTCAATATGCACCTCACGCCGGGCGACGATTTCGGGCACTGGTTCACCTACGGCCTATATGGCTGCATCTGCGTCGTGGCCGCTCTCTTCGTGTGGAGGCTTGTCCCGGAGACGAAGGGCAAGACTCTGGAAGACATGACCCGGCTTTGGAGAAAATAATCGTCTGTCCGCAACATGGGCAAAACGGAGAGAGAAAACACGGTCTCTCCGCTTTGCCCGTCTTGCGGTATGAGATGCCTGCATACTTCTGGCAGAGGGCACACTTTACTTCATGCGCAGGAACTTGGCTGCTGCCGCATCGCCGACCTTGTTGGCCTTGAGAATCTCGGGCAGATTGCGGTAGTTGGTCTTGAAGGCTTTCACCAACTCGTTGAAGCGATCGGGGTAGTACTGCAAGGCTTCACCGAGAGACCCCATGGTGCCCAGTTCCTCGTTGAGTACGATACCAGCATTGCTATATTTCAGCTTGACGATGCCTTTGCGTACATGTCTCATCTGTGCCTGCAGGCCGTCGGTTACATCGACGGCATCCTTGGGATAGGTAATGGCAATGGTCTTTTCCATGGCACAGTCGGTTTGCGGCACATCGATGATGAGTGCTAAGTTCTCGCCGTCGTACTCATATTTTTTGGCTTCTGTTCCGTTCACGCTAACTTGCTCGGGAATGGCTGAAGCCAGCACTTTTACTTTGAATCGTCGTTGTGCCGGCATGTCCTTGTAGCTGCCTTTGCGGGCTCCTATCCTCACGGTCAGCATGTTGCCGGAACGCTCCGAGGAGAGTAAGGTCGTGGCATAGTTGTCCTCGTAGTCCTTGTCGTTGCCGTTGTCTTCATACATGCAGAATTCCCCCCGCTGACCGGGGAACACGCTTACGGTGATGGAATTGTCGTTGCTCCGCAGGTTTTTCACCTCTTCATATTCGGGTATCACGGAACCGGCCTTGACATAAACAGGCGTCTCGTCCAACAGGAAGGTTCGAGTAACGGCCTGCCCGCCCTTGAGGAGGGTGCCTGTAGCGGTCTCAAACCAATCGCTGCCGGCAGGAAGCCATATCTGTTTCTCCGAGATGCCATCCCTGGCGGGAGCTGTAATGGGAGAGACCAGCATCTGGTCGCCGAACATATACTCGTCTTTGTAGTCGTAAGCTTCCTGATTTTCAGGGTAGTCGTAGTACATTGGGCGGCAGAGCGAGAGTCCCTCGTCATGGGTCTTGCGGGCCATGGTGTACACATAAGGTGCTATGCGATAGCGTTGCAGCACGATATTGCGCAGTATTTCGAAGTGCTCATTGTCAAAAAGCCAGGGTTCTTTCTTGAGCGCGGCCTGCTTGGTGGAGTGCGTGCGCAGGATGGGACTGAAGCTACCGAACTGCATCCAGCGCACATAGAGCTCGGGGTCGATGCCCGGTGCGCCATAATGTCCACCGATATCGTGGCTCCAGAAACCATAGAGCACATTGGAGGCGGTGGAGTTGAAGTAAGGCTGAAAGTCAAGAGAATTCCAACTGATATGTGAGTCTCCCGAGAAGCCTATTTGGTAGCGGTGGTTGCCCAGTCCGCCCCAACGGTGGTAAAGCATGGGACGAGTGTCTCGGTTACGCTCCATATCGGTGAATACGCAATAGTTGAGCCACCATGTGTTGCTGAGTTTCGGGAATTCTTCGTCGTTGCTCCGTTGCTGCCAGTCGAGCCACCAGAAGTCTACCCCCATCTTTTCCATGGAACGGAGCTGGGTGTTAAGCCATCCCGTCATAAACTGTTTACTGGATGCCTGCCATGGAATATCCCGCTTGGTGGCAGGGTCTATGCCCATCCACCTGGCCATTTCGGGGTAGTGCTCCTCGTAGGATTTGATGCCGTCGGCAGGGTGTAGGTTGAATGTAATCTGCAGATCATTTCCCTTGAGCCATTTCAAGAACTTGGCGGGGTCTGGAAACAGGCGCCTGTTGAATGTGTAGCCGGTCCAGCCACCCTTGCCTTTCTCGGTGTAGTGCCAGTCCATGTCGATGACAAGCACATCGAGCGGAATCTGATATTGATGGAACTTACGCACGAGGTCGCGCAGTTCCGCGTCGGAATATGACCAGTAGCGGCTCCACCAGTAGCCGAAAGCGTAGCGTGGAGGCAATGGTACTTTGCCCGAGAAGACGGTGAAATCTTTCAGCGCTTTCTTGTAGTCGTGCCCGTAGGCCATGAAATACCAGTCCTGCGTGTTGCCTTCCTCGTGGCGTTTGGCTATCCATGGCCAGTCGGAATGGTCGTATATATAGCCCTCGGAATCGTCGATAAGGGTCCATCCATTGCGTGAGAGCAGCCCGTCCTCAATGGGCATTGTGCGCTTTTCTGAAGTCTGGTAGTTGCCGTCATAGCCATCAAGGGTGCGATAAGTGCCTGAGAGGTTCTTGTCGTCTTTCTGTCCCGGTTTCCAGCTGAAAGGTTTTTGGGCTCCCTTTGCAGAGGTGATAGTAAGGTTGGAGGGCGTGAATCTTCCACTACCTTTTAAGTATCTGAGCACCATTTTGGCCGTTCTGATTTCCACCTGCTTGCCGCGATTGTTGACCTTATAGTCTACATGGGGATAGTCGCGATTAACCGCAATGAACGAGTGGGCATCCATGAACTTTCCATCGGGTACATACTCTAATCTTACAACACCATCCGTAATCATGGAGATGCGGACTTGCGAGTCTTGATAAGCTATGTTTTTTTGTGCGTTGGTATGTGGGGAAAACATCACCCAGCATAACATGGACAGTAATCTGAATTGATTTTTCATTTGGTTAGATTGTTGATATTTGCTTCAAAATTACGTCAAAAGTTTCAATGTGGCAAGATTTGCCGCTGATAATTTATAACTTTCTGCTTATTTTTCGTATAATCCGTAGTGCTTGCCTGACTTTGCACCTGCAAGTTGACTCTATGCGGGGATTAAAACAGAAACAGTCTTTGAAAAAATATTGGTCATTTGAGTAAGATATTCAAAAAGATTACCTATCTTTGCATAGGGTGCTACTATAGATAATTAAGTCTAATTAAAAATTAATGTTATGGCTACTACTATTATCTTAATTGAGCTGGCCTTAGTGCTTTTGTTTATCTTTATCGGCGCAAGAGTGGGCGGTATTGGGCTTGGTGTCTATGGTATGCTTGGCGTTTTTGTCCTTGTATATGGGTTCGGGCTGGCCCCAGGCAAAGCCCCAATCGATGTGATGATGATTATTCTGGCGGTGATAGTGGCCTCGGCGGCATTACAGGCATCCGGCGGTTTGGAATGGTTGGTAGGACAGGCAGCAAAGTTTCTGAAAAGGCATCCCGATCATATTACCTATTACGGCCCGCTTTGCACCTGGCTTTTTTGTCTTGTTGCGGGAACGGCTCACACCTGTTATTCCTTGCTTCCCATTATTTCAGAGATCGCACAGGCCAACAAGATTCGTCCGGAGCGCCCCGTGAGTCTTGCCACGGTATCAGCCTCACTTGGCATTACGGGTAGCCCTGTTTCTGCGGCTACGGCAGCCATTATTTCACAGGACTTTTTGGGTGGACAGGGTATAGAACTCGGTACGATTCTCATGGTATGTATTCCGGCCGGATTCATAGCAATTATGGTTTCGGCTTTCATCCAGAACCATTTAGGGAAAGAACTGGAAGACGATCCTGAATATCGCCGCCGTGTGGAGAAAGGCATGATCAATCCAGAGGAGGACCTGAAGAACCTTCAGGTGGCTGAGGATAATCCCGATCCGCATGCCAAGTATTCCGTATGGGCGTTTTTGTTCGGTGTTGCCGTAATCGTCCTTTTTGGCTTTGTTCCAAGTCTCCGCCCGGAAGGGGTTTCCATGTCGGAGACCATTGAAATGGTGATGATGAGCATTGCGATTCTCATCGTAGCGGTAGGCAGGGCGAAGCTTGCAGATGTTCCCAAGGGAAGCATCTTTAGTGCGGGCATCAATGCAGTTATAGCCATCTTTGGCATAGCATGGATGGGCTCTACATTCTATACCGGCAATGCCGAAGCCATCAATAATGCCCTCTCGGGGATGGTGGACGCTGTGCCGTTCCTCTTTGTAGTTGCCCTTTTTGCGATGAGCATCATGCTCTTTTCGCAGGCGGCAACTGTCATGACGCTTTATCCTGTGGGCATTGCGTTGGGCATCAATCCTCTGTTGCTCGTAGCCATGTTTCCTGCCGTGAACGGTTATTTCTTCTTGCCTAACTATCCTACCGAGGTGGCAGCATTAGGCTTCGACCGTACGGGAACTACTCATGTGGGCAAGTATGTGGTTAACCATTCTTTCCAGATCCCAGGCTTCGTAACGACTATTGTGTCGATTACCGTGGCTTATGTGATTACATTATTCTTATGAACCTTTAACTAACCAGATATAGCTAACTTACTATTAACTTAAATTTTTGTCTTATGAAAAAAAGATTTGTAATTCTGTTTTTGCTTTGCACGGTAGCAGCCTCTTTCTCGTTTGCAAAGCCACGAATCCGTATTATTGCTACGGGCGGAACCATTGCCGGCGTTAGTAGCGCGGCAACCTCCTCTGCCTATACTGCCGGCCAGGTGGGTATCCAGACGCTGATCGATGCCGTACCTCAGATAAAGGATATCGCTGATGTGAGCGGAGAGCAGCTTTGTAACATCGGCAGCCAGGACATGAACGATGCCGTATGGCTCAAGCTGGCCGTACGCATTAATCAGCTACTCAACAATGAAGGTTACGACGGCGTGCTCGTTACGCATGGAACCGACACGATGGAGGAAACAGCTTATTTCCTTTCCCTGACGGTTCACAGCGACAAACCTGTGGTGTTGGCAGGTGCGATGCGTCCCTCGACGGCAATTTCCGCCGATGGCCCGGCTAACCTCTATAATGGTATCGCGACGCTCGTAGACCCGTCTTCCAAGGGGCGCGGTGTCATGGTAAGCATGAACAACTCGCTCTTTTCCGCAAAGTCGGTGTACAAGGGACACACCACCGATCTTGACACCTTCAAGGGCGGCATCTATGGCCCCGTGGGCTATATCTATAACGGCAAGCCTATCTATGTAGACAATTTCTCTACTTGCAAGAATGGCATGGCCTCGGAATTTAATGTTACGGCCGAGACCAAGCTGCCTAAGGTGGGCATCGTCTATGGTTACGCCAACGCTTCTCCACTGCCTATGCAGGCATTCGTTGACGCTAAATATGATGGAATCGTATTGGCTGGAGTGGGTGATGGAAATTTCTATAAGGATGTGTTTGATGTTGCCGTGAAGGCACAGCAGCAGGGCATACAGATCGTACGCTCCAGCCGTGTCCCGACGGGGGCTACCAATCAGGATGCTGAAGTCGATGATGCCAAGTATCACTTTGTGGCCTCCCTCAACCTGAATCCACAGAAGGCTCGTATCCTGCTGATGCTGGCCTTGACGAAGACTCATGACTGGCAGAAGATCCAGCAGTATTTCAAAGAGTATTAAACAACGACCTTAACCCAAGAAATTATGAAGCGATTTATTGTGTTTACAGCAACTTTGACTGTAACTTTAGCTGTTTATGCCCAAGGCAACAACACGGGAATGGGCGGAAATGACGGAAACTATGAAAGTCTGGCCGAACGCGTGCTCAAACTTGAGAAGAAGACCGACGCTTTCAATGTATATTTTAACTATGCAGCCTCTTTTCAAGAGTTCGACAACGGCGATAAGTGGCTTTCCTCCTTCAGGAACAAGCAGGCTCGTATAGAAATCAAGGGTAACATCACCGACAAGTTAAGCTATCGTTTCCGGCATCGGCTGAACAAGAACAATACTGCCCAGAGCCAAGACAACTTCGCCAAGGCCACCGACATCTTGATGGTGGGCTATCAGCTCTCTGACCAGTTCGGCATCCAGGCGGGTAAGATGTGCCAGAACTGGGGAGGGTTTGAGTTCGACGAAAACCCTATGTATATCTACCAATACTCTGACATGGTAGATAACATGGATAATTTTATGGCCGGCGTGAACTTCTCCTACAGACCTGTTCCGACACAAGAGTTCGACCTCAATATTACGGATGCCAACAACGGAACCTTTGCGGATGAGTATGGCAGCGTTGTACGAACGCTTGAGAAAGGGGGCGATGTGAAGACCCTTGAGAATGCGAACCACCCACTCACCTTTATCGGCCTCTGGGCGGGCAGCCTGTTTGGCGACAAGCTGCAGACGCGTTGGTCTTATGGGATACAGACGCAGGCCAAGCACAAATACAGCCGGATGGTCGTCTTAGGACAAAAGCTGAATCTCCCCACATTCCAATGGTATCTTGACTATATGGGTGCTTTTGATGGCATGGACCGCCTGGGCATTGCCACGGGCGAGGCTTCTGACTATCTGAACGGCGCCACCCGGTTTGCCGATGTGCACTACAATTCGTTCATCACGAAGGCCAACTGGCAGTTTGCCCCACAATGGAATCTCATGCTGAAGGGCACCTATGAGACGGCAAGCGTAGAGAAAGTTGACGAACTGAAGAACTTCCGCAAGTCGTATATGTATATGGCCAGTGTGGAATACTACCCTGTAAAGTCTCAGGACTTCCGTGTTTTCCTGGCTTATTGCGGTCGTAAATTCGACTATAGCGACAAGGTTGCTTTGGCGGACTACAACACCAACCGCATAGAACTCGGGTTTATGTATCGTATCAAGGCTTTCTAAACAGAAACATTAATAAAACTTTAAAACAGATTAAGTTATGAGTGAAGAAAAATTCCGTGTAGAGTCTGACCTCTTGGGAGAACTGAAAGTGCCTGCTGAAGCTTACTACGGTGTACAGACGCAGCGGGCCATCAACAACTATCACATCTCGCGCAAGAAGATGCGCGACTATCCCGACTATATCATCGCGATAGCCTATGTGAAGTTGGCAGCCATTCAGACCAACCACGCTCTGGGCGTTATCAACGACGAGATTTCAGCTGCCATCGAGCAGGCTTGCCGGGAACTTATCGAGGGAAAGATGCACGAAGACTTCCCCATCGACATGATGCAGGGCGGTGCGGGCACCTCGGTCAACATGAATGCCAATGAGGTAATCGCCAACCGGGCTCTTGAAATCATGGGGCACAAGCGCGGGGAGTTCATGTATTGCTCGCCTAACGACCACTGCAACTGCGGCCAGTCGACCAACGATGTCTACCCGACGACTATCCGCCTGGCGCTGGTTCGCATGAACAAGACCCTTGTGGCCAGCCTCACCGGCCTCATCAGTGCCTTCCGCTACAAGGCAGAGGATTATAAGAAGGACATCAAGATGGGGCGCACGCAGCTTCAGGACGCTGTCCCCATGACCTTCGGACAGGAGTTCAACGCCTATGCTGACAACCTCGAGGAGGAAATCCTGAACCTCGACCGCAATGTGCAGCTGCTTCACGAGATCAATATGGGTGGCACGGCCATCGGCACCGGACTGAATGCCGTGCCCGGTTTCGCGAAACTCTGCGCGGCCAACCTGAGCAAGCTCACCGGTGAGAACTTTATCTCCTCGCCCGACCTTGTCGAGGCAACCCCCGACACGGGCGCCTATGTCAGCTATTCGGGTGCGCTGAAGCGCTTGGCGGTCAAGCTGTCGAAGATTTGCAGCGATCTCCGCTTGATGGCTTCCGGTCCGCGATGCGGACTGCATGAGATCAACCTGCCCGCCATGGCTCCGGGTTCGAGCATCATGCCGGGAAAGGTGAATCCGGTCATTCCCGAGGTGGTAAACCAGACCTGCTTTAAGGTTATCGGTAACGATACCACCGTCTGCTTTGCCGCAGAGGCCGGCCAGCTGGAGCTGAATGTGATGGAGCCTGTCATCACCGAGTGTCTCTTCGAGAGCCTCTTGTGGCTGCACAACGCCCTCGACACGCTCACGGAGAAGTGCATCCTCGGTATTACGGTCAATCAGGAGCACTGCAAGGAGATGGTGAAGAACAGCATCGGTATCGTTACGGCGCTCAATCCCATCATCGGCTACAAGAACAGCACGAAGGTGGCCAAGGAGGCACTGGAGACCAACCGTTCGGTCTATGACATCGTGCTTGAGAAAGGCTTGATGACGCAGGAGGAGCTGGACAAGGCTCTTGATCCGGACAACATGCTTCAGTCACACAGCTTCAGGCTGAAGGATGATATCGCGAAGGTGCAGAAATAAAAGTCTGCTGACGGCGAACTGACTTGCGATTTCGGCGATTTCGTCTGACGAAATCGCCGATTTTGTGGTTCTATCTCGCCGATTTTGTCAGGCCCAAGGCAGCTGCGGGTCGGCTCCGGGGCAAAATGAGAAAGAGGAGAGGGTGCCAAACGGTCCTCTCCTCTTTCCTTGAACCAGGGTCTGGCTGTGAGCCTGGATCCAGTTATTTGCAGTAGAGTGCTACGATGGTTTCATAGAGCTCTTGCTTTCCCGAGGTCTGTGCGGGCTCGCCGTGAGCCTTTGCATAGTCGACGATATCTTCAAGCGAGAGCTTTCCTTCTTCAAACTCCTTGCCCTTGCCGCTGTCGAAGCTGGCATAGCGTGCCTTCTTCATGGCGGGCAGCTGGCTCTCCTCGAGGATGGCGGCCGCGTTTTCCAGGGCGCGTGCCATTGCGTCCATACCGCTGATATGCGCGATGAAGATATCCTCCGGGTCGGTGGAGTTGCGACGGAGCTTGGCATCAAAGTTAGAGCCTCCATTGCCCAGTCCGCCATTGCGGATGATTTCCATCATGGCCTGCGTGAGCTCGAAGTTGTCAATCGGGAACTGATCGGTGTCCCAACCGTTCTGGGCGTCGCCGCGGTTGGCGTCGATGGAGCCGAGCATTCCATTGTCCACGGCCACCGCGAGTTCGTGCTCGAAGGTGTGGCCTGCCAGTGTGGCGTGATTCACCTCGATGTTAATCTTGAAGTCCTTGTCCAGTCCGTGTGCACGGAGGAATCCCAATACGGTCTCTACATCCACATCATACTGGTGCTTCGTGGGCTCCATCGGTTTGGGTTCGATTAGGAATGTTCCCGTGAAACCCTTGCCGCGGGCATAGTCGCGCGCGGCTCCCAGCATTGTGGCCATGTGCTCCTTCTCGCGCTTCTGGTCGGTGTTCAGAAGGCTCATATACCCCTCTCTTCCGCCCCAGAATACATAGTTGGTGCCTCCGAGCTTGATGGTTGCGTCGATGGCGTTCTTGATCTGGACGCAGGCTCGTGCCACGACATTGAAGTCGGGATTGGTGCTGGCTCCGTTCATATAACGCTGATGCCCGAATACATTTGCCGTTCCCCAGAGCAGTTTCTTGCTCGGGTCGGCTGTCATCTTTGCTTTCAGATAGTCGGTAATGGCCGCCATGCGCGCTTCGTATTCCTCAATGTCCTTGCCCTCTTCGATGAGGTCTACATCGTGGAAGCAGAAATATTCGATTCCGAGCTTGGTCATGATTTCAAAACCGGCATCGACCTTGTCCTTGGCGCGCTGTATGGGGCCGGCAGCCTTGTCCCATTCATAGGCGCGGGTCTGGCCTCCAAACTGGTCGCCGGAAGCCTGGCCGAGGGTGTGCCACCAAGCCATGGCGAACTTCAGCCAGTCTTTCATCTTTTTGCCTAAAACTACTTTCTCCGCATCGTAATAGTGAAATGCGAGAGGATTCTTTGACTCGGTTCCTTCGAAAGGAATCTTGCCGATCTGTGGAAAATACTCTTTTGCCATAATCATTAAAATATTCGTTCTAAAGTTTTGCCTAATCCTGTTTGGTAAAAGAGAGGCGAGAACTTCTGGGTTCATGTTTGCTGTCTTTTTATTTTCTTGCCTTAGCCTATGACCTTCTTCAAGGTTTCCTTCCATTCCGCATAGGCGTTGAGATACTCGCTCTGGCGTGCATGGTCAGGTTCTATGATCTCAAGTCTCTTCAGGGTGGCGAAGGCCTCGTCGTGGTCTTTATAGATTCCGGCTCCCATTCCGGCTCCCTTGGCCGCTCCCTGGCTTCCGTCGGTCTCGTAGAGTTCGATGGTGGCGCCGCTGGTGGAGGCCAGTGTGTCGCGGAAGAGCTTGCTGAGGAACATGTTTGCCTTTCCGGCGTGTATTCTCCGGATGCTCATTCCCATGTGCCTCATGATTTCCATGCCGTAACAGAAACTGAACACGATGCCTTCCTGAGCGCTCCGTGCAATATGCGCACGGGTGGTGTTGTTGAAGTCGATGCCGTGAATGGAGCATCCCACCTCGCGGTTTTCCAACACGCGTTCCGCCCCGTTGCCGAACGGGATGACCTTCAAGCCTTCAGAGCCGATGGCAACGCTTGCGGCAAGGTCGTTCATCTCACCATAGGAGATGCCTTCCGGAGCAATATTGCGGCGGACCCAGGCATTGAGGATTCCCGTTCCGTTGATGCAGAGCAGGACGCCCAAACGGGTGAGGTTGTCGGTGTAATTGACATGCGCAAAGGTGTTCACTCTGCTTTTCTTGTCGTAGTTGATCTCTCCGAGGACTCCATAGACGACGCCTGATGTGCCGGCAGTGGAGGCTATTTCACCAGGGTTGAACACATTCAGAGACAAGGCATTGTTGGGCTGATCGCCGGCGCGATAGCTGATGGGAGTGCCTTCCTTCAGTCCTGTTTCCTGTGCTGCGGCCTTTGAAACCTCTCCCTGAATGCTGAATGTAGGCACGATGTCGGCTATTATGTCTTGCCGGAAGCCATAATGTTTCATTAGGAAATCAGCGACCTGTCTTTGTTTGAAATCCCAGAAAACGCCCTCGGAAAGTCCGGAGATAGTAGTATTAATCTCTCCGCTCAGCTTCATGGCGATATAGTCGCCGGGAAGCATTACCTTATGGATGCGGTCATAAAGCTGAGGCTCCTGCGTCTTCACCCATGCCAGCTTGGCGGCTGTGAAGTTTCCCGGAGAGTTCAGCAAGTGTCCGAGACACAGCTCCGCCCCGATGCTTTCAAAGGCTTCCTCGCCATAGGGAACGGCACGCGAGTCGCACCAGATGATGGCATCGCGTAATGGTCGGCATTCCTTGTCGACGCAAACGAGGCCGTGCATCTGATAAGAAATGCCAATAGCCTTGATGTCCTCGCCCTCCACGGTGCTGTCGGCCATAATCTTGGCAAGGCTCTGCTTGGCATATATCCACCAGGACTCAGGGTTCTGTTCTGCCCACCCTGCCTTCACGGCCTTGATGGGAGCCTCATGTTCGGGGAAGAAAGCCGTTGCCACACAGGCCCCGGTCTCTACATTTACGAGCGAAGCCTTGACAGAACTGCTGCCAACATCAAAGCCCAATAAGTATTGTCTGCCCATAGAAAGAATATCGTTAGGTTTAAAATTCTCCATTGCAAAGATATAAAATATCCAGAAAAAACCATCATTTTCAAATATATTATTTCGATAATTCCGAATTAATAATTAAATTTGCAGTTCGAAATAATTAGTTATAACAAATGAGAAACAAGAAACCTTTACTACTGTGTATTGCCGCAGTAGCTTTCTGTCTGAATCTGCAAGCATTCAATTTGCCGTCTCTTACCTTTCAGGAGAAAACTTCTGTAGCTGTAAAAGACAGCCTTAAACTTGACAAGAAGTCGTCTTCCAAAGACAAGAAAGCTGATGCCGAGAAAAAACCGGAAAAGAAGAACGAGTATGAAGAACTGATGAAGAAGAAAGGTACCGTGCACAAGGGGCTTTTCACGGTTCGTCATATCGAAAATAAATGGTACTTTGAGGTGCCGGATTCATTGCTTGGACGATACCTGCTTTGCGTTACCCGCTATACCTCCGTGCCACAGGGCTTCGGCAAGTTCTCTGGAGAAGAGGTTAACGAGGCCACCGTATATTTCGAGAAGCGCGACTACAAGACTATGCTCCTGCGCGCTTATGTACTCTCGCAAATTGCCGATGAAAAGGATAATATATCCAAAACCTTGCAAGCCTCGACGACTGATCCCATCGTGGGGGCGTTCAAAATTATCGGCAAGAACAAGGACGAGCACTTGAACCTGATAGAGGTTACCGACCTTTTCTTGAAAGATAACAAGCTGATGACTTCTATCTCGGGGGGCAGACCCGGGGCTCCTAAGCTCGGAGCTCTCTCTGCAGATCGCACCTTTATCGACACCGTGAAGGTGTTTCCAATAAATATAGAAGTAGGTACTACCCGCACCTATGCCCTTACGGGCGGGCGATTGGCGGCCGCTTCTACGGGGAGCGCCACACTTGGGATGAACACTTCTATCGTGATGCTTCCCGAGCAGCCCATGCGCAAACGCCTTTGGGATAAGCGAGTAGGTTATTTTGTGAACAACTTTACCGTCTTTAGCGACGAACAACACAAGACCGACCGCGAGTCGTTCATAGCCCGCTATCGTCTCGAACCGAAGGATAAGCAAGCCTACTTGAAAGGAAAACTGGTAGAACCAATAAAGCCGATTGTCTATTATATCGATCCTGCGACTCCCAAGAAGTGGGTTCCTTTTCTGATAAAGGGTATCGAGGATTGGAATGTTGCTTTCGAAGCTGCTGGCTTCAAGAATGCTATTCAGGCAAAGGAATGGCCGAACGACCCGAATATGAGCGTCGATGATGCTCGTTATTGTGTGCTCCGCTATCTTCCTTCAGAAATCGAGAATGCCTATGGCCCCCATGTTTCCGACCCTCGAAGCGGTGAAATCATCGAGAGTCATATCTGTTGGTATCATAATGTAATGAACCTTCTTACCAAATGGTATATGATCCAGTGTGGGCCGCTCGACAAGCGTGCCCAGACCATGAAGTTTGATGACAATCTGATGGGTGAGCTTATTCGCTTCGTAAGTTCCCACGAGGTGGGCCATACCCTCGGACTTCGTCATAACATGGGGGCAAGCTATGCTACTCCCGTTGAGAAACTCCGAGACAAGGCTTGGGTAGAATCCCATGGCCACACTGTAAGTATTATGGACTATGCACGCTTTAACTATGTCGCACAGCCGGAAGACAATATCTCCGAGAAGGGACTCTTCCCACGCATTGGCGACTATGATAAGTGGGCCATCAAGTGGGGTTATCAGTGGCGGCCGGAGTTCAAGGATGAGTTTGAAGAGAAGAAAGCCTTGATGACGGAGACGACGAATATGCTCAAGCAGCATCCTGAACTCTGGTTCTCGGGTGAAGGTCGGGATGAGGATCCACGGTCTCAGACAGAGAGTGTGGGCGACGATAACATGAAAGCCAGCACTTATGGTATAAAAAATCTGAAGCGTGTAATCGCGGGATTGCCGACATGGACGAAGCAAGACAACTATCAATACGACGACCTTACGGAGATGTATGCTGCCGTTCGCGACCAGTTCAACCGTTATACTCGTCATGTACAGAAGAACATAGGAGGCCACTATCTGAGCAATCTTCCCGGTAAGAAGCCCGTAGAAGTGGCTCCTGCGTCGAAACAGCTCTCTGCGGTCAGCTGGATTGGTACAAATGTCCTTGAGACCCCAATGTGGCTTTATCCGAAGAAAATAACAGACTTAATAGGCATGGATGCCCAGAAGGATATAGAGAGCAGACAGAGCACGGCGCTTTCCGCTTTGCTCAGCGTGTCGGTTCTCAATAAGATTTATAACGATTCATTTACCGAAGGTGCTGATATTCTGAAGCTTGACACCTATCTGAATACCGTGTTCAAGTATGTGTGGAAACCCCTGAACAACAAGAGTGAGCTGCAGAACAAGATACGCCGTACGCAGGAGCGTAATTATCTGAGTTGTATCAATTCCATCCTGAATCCGGAAAAGAAGGATGAGGCGAAAAATGTGGCCACTCCCCTTGTGCGACTTCTCAAGGTCGGCAGTTCCTCGAATGCTATCAGTTCTGATGCTACCCTCTATGTGCTTCAGCACCTGAACAAGGTGGAGAGCTACTGCAAGAGCCGGTCTGCGTCTGCTATGGGCATCAACAAGCTGCACTATGACGAACTGCTCCAGCAGATCAAGCTGATTAAGGAGCGCCGTACTACCGTTAAGTAAAGATATTCGGAAATGGTACTGAACTATATTTGGATAGCGTTCTTTGCCGTTGCTTTCGTGGTGGCTCTCGTCAGGCTTCTCTTCTTGGGCGACCTGGAAGTGTTCCCGGCGATGATGAACAGCACCTTCGATTCTTCGAAGACGGCATTTGAAATCTCCCTCGGACTGACGGGAGTGCTGTCCTTATGGTTAGGTATCATGAAGATAGGGGAGCGTGGAGGATTGGTGAATGCCTTGGCACGCTTCCTTTCCCCGGTCTTTGTCAGGCTCTTTCCCGATATTCCGAAAAACCATCCGGCAATGGGCAGCATCTTCATGAATATCGCTGCTAACATGCTCGGGCTTGACAATGCGGCAACACCCTTGGGCCTGAAGGCCATGGAACAAATGCAAGAATTGAATCCCAAGAAGGACACGGCGACCAATCCTATGATCATGTTTCTCGTCCTGAACACCAGCGGCCTTACCCTGATACCGGTTTCCATCATGACCTATCGGGCTCAGATGGGGGCTTCCCAGCCCACGGATGTATTCATCCCCATCCTCCTTGCCACTTTTTTTGCCACTTTGGCGGGCATCGTGATCACTTCCTTATATCAGCGCATTAATCTCTTGAATCGCACCCTTCTGCTCACGCTGGGCGGGGCTTGCGTCGCTGTGGCAGGCATCATCTGGGGATTCTCGCAGTTGGACGGAGCAACGATGAATGCGGTGAGTACGAGTGTTGCCACCATTCTTCTGATGGCAATCATTACGGGATTTATCCTTATGGGCCTCTTCAAGCGCGTCAATGTCTATGATGCCTTCATCGAGGGAGCGAAAGAAGGATTTCAGACGGCCGTGCGCATCATTCCTTATTTGGTCGCCATCCTCGTGGGTATAGGCGTGTTCCGGGCTTCGGGGGCCATGGACATGCTCATCGGAGGCATCAAGTGGTGCATAGAGACCTGTGGTTTCGATACGGGTTTTGTAGACGCCCTTCCCACGGCTCTCATGAAACCATTGTCGGGTAGCGGCGCACGCGGACTTATGGTTGATACGATGAAGACCTTTGGAGCCGACTCCTTTGCCGGCCGCCTTTCCTGTCTGTTCCAAGGTTCCACGGATACCACCTTCTATATATTGGCCGTCTATTTCGGCAGCGTGAGTGTCAAGTACACCCGGCATGCCGTTGCCTGTGGACTTCTTGCCGATCTGGCGGGAGTGATTGCGGCAATCTCAATATGTTATTTGTTCTTTTAGGAAAATGGCAAACTTAAAATCATTGGCAAAGGATACCGTCATCTATGGTCTAAGCAGCATTGTTGGACGGTTTCTGAATTATCTTCTGGTGCCGCTCTACACGATAAAGATTTCGGCTGCGTCGGGAGGCTATGGCGTCGTTACGAATGTATATGCCTACACGGCACTGCTGCTCGTCTTGCTGACCTTCGGTATGGAGACCACATTTTTTCGTTTTGCCAACAAGCGGGAGGAGAATGCTAATAAGGTATACGGTACCACTTTGTGGGCGGTAGGCCTGTTGTCGCTGGCTTTTGTGCTGCTGGTCATTGCCTTTCTGCGGCCCATCGCCTCTTTCGAAGGCTATGCGGAGCATCCCGAGTATATAGGAATCATGGCCGTTACTGTGGGTGTCGATGCCTTCTTGTGTATTCCCTTCGACTATCTCCGCTACCAGAACAAAGCCTTGAAGTTCGCGGGCATCAAACTGCTGAACATCGCCATGCTGATCGGGCTGAACCTGTTTTATTTCCTCATAGTGGGAGTTACCGATGTGGTCTACATCTTTTATATCAACCTCTTCTGCTCTTCCGTCCAGGTGCTTTTCCTTCTGAAGGAGATGAAAGGTTTTTCCTATGGTTTCGATGTGAATCTTCTGAAACGCATGCTGGCCTATGCCTGGCCGATTCTCATCCTGGGCATTGCCGGCATCCTGAACCAGACGGCCGACAAGATACTTTTCCCGTTTATCTACAAGGCCAGTGATGTGCACAGTCAGCTGGGTATCTATGGAGCCTGTTCGAAGATTGCCATGATCATGGCGATGATCACCCAGGCCTTCCGCTTTGCCTACGAGCCTTTCGTTTTCGGGCAGGCCAAGAGCAAGGACGACCGTGCGACCTACGCAAAGGCCATGAAATATTTCCTGATTTTCACGCTGCTGGCGTTCCTTGTGGTAATAGGGTATATGGACATTCTCCGCCACATCATCGGGAAAGATTACTGGGAAGGCCTGAAGGTCGTGCCGATTGTCATGGCGGCGGAAATCATGATGGGAGTCTATTTCAACCTCTCGTTCTGGTATAAGCTCATCGACAAGACCATCTGGGGGGCCATGTTCTCGGGCATAGGATGTGCCGTGCTCATTGTCATCAATGTCGTCTTCGTGCCGAAATATGGTTATATGGCGTGTGCATGGGGAGGTTTTGCCGGATACGGAACGGCCATGATTTTGTCTTATTTCGTCGGACAGAAATATTATCCCATCAGCTATCCGTTGAAGGAGATGGCCCTCTATGTGGTGCTGGCCGCATTGCTGTTCGTTGCAATGACGGCCTCCAATCGCAACTTGCCGACTCTGCCGGCTGTGGCAGTGAACACCTTGCTGGGCATTCTTTTCATTGCCTACATCGTGAAGAAAGACTTCCCATTGTCGGGACTGCCTATCATTGGAAAACATTTTAGAAAATAATCAGATATGAAGAAATCAATAATCATTCTGACGGGACTGCTCGCCATGAACATGGCAAGGGCCGACGAGGGAATGTGGACGCTCTACAACCTTCCGCAACCCGTTTATCAGACCATGCGGGCCGAGGGATTCCAGCTGCCTTACTCCGCTCTCTACTCGGGAGAGAACGCCATCAAGAATGTCGTGGTCAACTTCTCGGGCTATTGCTCGGGCGTAGTCGTCAGTCTCAACGGCCTTGTCTTCACCAATCACCACTGCGGCTTTGAGGCCATCCGCTCGCATTCTACCGTAGAGCACGACTATATGTTGAACGGGTTCTATGCCAAATCGTATGAGGAGGAGCTGCCCAATGAGAACATGTTTGTATCTTTCATGGTGAGCCAGAAAGATATCACCGACGAGATGCTTGCCCGAGGATTCTATTATAAGACGCCCGAAGAGCAGGAGATGCTCATCGACTCGCTCACCAACGCCTATACCCAGGAGGCCAGGAAGCAGGATTCCACCCTGCATGTAGATATCGATCCCTTCTATGAGGGCAACAAGTTCTACGCCACCACCTATCAGGACTTCACCGATCTGCGGCTGGTCTTCACCGTGCCGAAGTCGATGGGCAAGTACGGCGGTGAGACCGACAACTGGATGTGGCCGCGCCAGACCTGCGATTTCAGCGTCTTCCGTATCTATGCAGACCCTAAGACCAATGGTCCGGCCAAGTACAGCAAGGGCAATGTGCCCTATCACCCGAAGAGTTGGGCGCCGGTTTCACTCCAAGGATACAAAGAGGGCGACTTCGCGATGACGGTGGGTTATCCGGGATCTACCTCCCGTTATCTCTCCTCTTATGGTATCCGTGAGCGTCGCGACGCGATGAACGCCCCCCGTGCGCAGGTTCGCGGCGTGAAGCAGGAGGTGATGCTGAAGCACATGCGGGCAGATGAAGCTGTCAGAATCAAGTATGACTCCAGGTATGCGCAGAGCTCCAACTACTGGAAAAACTCCATCGGCATGAACAAGTGCATCGACTCGATTGGCCTGATCGACCAAAAGTGTCAGTTTGAGGAGCAGATTGCCCACTGGCAGGACAGCACCGGATATCTGCGAGGAAAGCTTGATTTCCAGAAGATGAAGAAGCTCTACGACAAGCGTTTCGAGGCGGGAAAGACCATGACCTATTTCTCGGAGACTTTCCGTGGGACATCGGAGTTCAGCAACCGGGCCATGCGTCTGAACTATATCGAGGTGCAGGGACCGAGGAATAAGCCCAAAAAGCAGTATGTAGAGTTTAAGGATAATAGCGAAACTTGGGATGCCGACCTCGATAAGGAGGTGTTTGCCACGCTCCTGAAGAACTATCGCGACAAGGTGAGTGGCAAGTATCTGCCGGCTTTCTACAAGACCATCGACACCCAATTCGGCGGCGACTACACCGCTTATGTCGACTTTCTCTATAAAAAGTCGTTCCTCATGAGGAGCGGCGAGAAAATCTATGTGAACAAGAAGAGTTACCAGAAGGATCCCGGATTGCAGTATGGGCTCGACTTGCTGGAAGTTCTCGCTGAGATAAGGGGCGACATGAGCTCCACCATCGACGAGATTGACGAGCAGGAACGCTATCTCTGCGATGCCAAGATTCGCATGGAGGAGGATAAGCCCCACTATTCCGACGCCAACTTCACCATGCGACTGAGCTATGGACAGGTGGGCGGCTTCGAGTTGGGCGGCAGGCCTTCGGGCTACTATACGACGGCCGAAAGCATCGTGGAGAAGATGAACCATGGCGACACCAACTTTGAATATCAGGCCGAGCCGGTGATGAAAGAGCTCATGTCGGCCAAAGACTTCGGCCGCTATCAGGACAAGACGAGCGGTAGGATGCAGCTCTGCTTCCTCACCAACAACGACATCACGGGCGGAAACAGCGGCTCCCCGATGTTCGACGGCAGGGGGCGGCTCATCGGACTGGCTTTCGACGGCAACTGGGACAGCCTTTCCAGCGACATCAACTTCGATGCCCGGCTGGCTCGCTGTATAGGAGTGGACATCCGTTATGTGCTCTACTTGATGGACAAGTGGGGCCATGCCGACCGCCTCTTGCGGGAAATCAATCCGCAATAGGTTGCCAAGGGCAAAGTGCCTGGCAATCTCCCAAAGGATTACACACTGCGTGTAACGACCTTACACATTGCTTGTAACCACATTACACACGGCGTGTAATCCGGCGATAAGCCGCAAGGGGGAGTCGCTTCTGTCGTGGGATGATTCTTAAAAAGCTGCAAATGAAGAGAAGAATGATTGTGTTTTTCCTGCTGATATGCCTGGTTCAGGTCGTATATGCACAAGAAACGGTATTCCGGAAGCAGGGATCTTTTCGGCAGGCGGACGAAGTGCCGATACCGGAAACGGCTCTGTTGGCACCCTCGTTGGAGATGAAACCGTGGATGAGAGACCTGCGGGCTTCGTCGGAGATGAGGCACCTGATGATGGATACGACGCTCTATAGGAAGATCAGCCGGGGCAAAGAAGAGTGGGACGGGCTTCTCCTGTCGCCTTATCCCGCGCCCGGCCTGCCGCTTGGAAACCTTCCTCACCAGCATGACTTCTTATCATCCGGCACGATAGCGGAAAACAAAAACTTCTCGGTTTACGGACAGAGCTACCATCTGGAATATCCGAACCTACTCGTAGTGCAGTCGGCCTCGCTGGGTCTCGGCCGCGATTTCGGATCTCTGCATCTGCGAATAGACGCCACGGCTACTCGCTATTTCGCCCGTCGCATGGCTACCCAGTATGGGCTGCGGGGACAGTTGACCTATCGGTTTGCCGACCACTTGAGCGCTACGCTCTTCGGACAGTATTACAATCTGCAACCTTATTTCTCGCTGGCGGCCCTCCCGTTCGTATCCACTTCCCACTATGGGGGATACATGACATGGTCTGCGCGGGGATTCGCCATCGACATGGGAGCTCAGCGTTATTATGATTCTTTTGGGCGTAGGTGGATAATGGCACCCATCGTTACACCGAAATTCAATATCTCGAAAAAGGTAAGGGTCGAGCTTCCCTTGGGAGGACTCATCCGTACGGTCGTGGAAAAGGCCACTACGGGCAAGCATGGTCGCGGCCCCGTCATTCCGCCGCCCGGCCATTAGGCAATATCCTGCTTTTTCTTTGGCCATAGGCAAGGGAAAATCCCCATGCAAGTATCATAAGGACTTGCATGGGGATTTATGTTGAATGGCGGTCGCGGCGAGCTTCTCAGGAGGCGAGCCCGACCGCAACGGACTTATTTCTTCTTCTTCGGACGGCGCCGTGCCCAGCCCTCTTCGCTGAAGTCGGGCTCCTCGCCCTTGAATTTAAAGGGAGCTCCGTTCATCAAGTCGCGCCAGTCTTCTTTTGGGTTGGTGCGCTCGGAGCGCGCCTTACGGCTGTTCTCACGCTCCTTACGGCCACGGGAGGCGCCTTTGTCGTCGCGGCTCCCGCCTCTCGACGACCTGCCGTGTCCTGTGTCATCGGCATCGTTGCAGCGCACTTCACGGCTCTTGTAGAAGGCTCCGTTGAGGGCTTTCATCACCTTGCGGGCATCCCCCTTGGGAACTTCGATATAAGAGAATTTGCTCAGCAGGTCGATGTGCCCAACCTCTTGATGGCCGTGCATGTTCTTATTGAGGAACTGCATGACCTCTCCGGGATAGAATCCGTCGGCCTTTCCGAGATTGATGAAGAGACGCTGATAACCGGCTTCGGCCCTGCGTGGACCTCTGCCCTGGCTCTTACGCTCGCTGCGGCTGCTCTTCTTGTCGCCGCGGGAAGAAGTGGGCTTCACGATTTCAGGAGCGTTCTTATAGTAGTTGAGGAACCGCCCGAAGGTTACGGTTACCATCTTCTTGATGATGTCCTCCTTGTCTATGTACTCGAACTGGCGGTTGATTTCGTCCATATACGGAGCGATGAGTTCTTCATCGACATCTGTCTTCATGATGTCATCCATCACTTTGTAGAGCTGTTTCTTGCAGATCTCCTCAGGGGCAGGAAGGACTCCGTCTACGAAATCTTTGCCTATCTCCTTCTCGATGGCGCGAACCTTCGACTTCTCCCTCGTGTGGATGATGGAGATGGAGGTTCCCTTCTTCCCCGCACGCCCTGTTCGGCCGCTGCGGTGGGTATAGTTTTCGATATCGTCAGGCAGCCCGTAGTTGATGACATGCGTCAGGTCGTTCACATCCAGTCCGCGGGCAGCCACATCGGTGGCCACGAGCAATTGCACGGTGTGCTGGCGGAACTTCTGCATGGTGAGGTCGCGCTGCTGCTGGCTCAGGTCGCCGTGCAGGGCTTCGGCATTGTAGCCGTCCTTGATGAGCTTGTCGGCAATCTCCTGGGTCTCTATCTTTGTGCGGCAGAAGATGATGGCGAAGATGCGCGGATGGAAGTCCACGATGCGCTTCAAGGCAAGATATTTGTCCTTGGAGTGCACCATATAATAGATGTGGTTCACATTCTCGGCACCCTCGTTCCTTGAGCCGACCACGATTTCTTTATAGTCGTGGAGGTAAGACTTGGCGATTCTCTCGATGTCGCGGCTCATCGTAGCGGAAAAGAGCAGCGTGTTGCGGTCGTCCGGAACATTCTCCAGAATGGCGTTGATGCTCTCCTGGAAACCCATGTTCAGCATCTCGTCGGCCTCGTCGAGCACCACATTGTTCACATGGTCGAGCTTGGCCACGCCGCGCTTCATCAGGTCTATCAGTCGTCCGGGCGTCGCCACGATAATCTCCACGCCATGGCGAAGGGTGCGTATCTGGGTCTCGATGGAGGCTCCGCCATACACGGGAACGACATGCACGCCCTTCATGTATTTGGAAAAATCGGTCAGGTCGTCGGCAATCTGCAGGCATAGCTCGCGGGTAGGGCTGAGGATCAGGGCCTGGGTTTCCTTCTTCTCGGGATCAATCTTCTGCAAAAGAGGGATTCCAAAGGCGGCGGTCTTGCCTGTTCCGGTCTGTGCCAGAGCGATTACATCATTTCCATTACCAAGTAAATAGGGGATTACTTCTTCTTGAACGGGCATGGGATGTTCGAATCCCAGTTCCGTGATGGCGCGGCGAATATCTTCGTTAACGCCTAATTCTTCAAATGTCTTCAATATAGAATGTCTTATAAAACGGGTGCAAAGGTAATCATTATTCATGAGAAAAGTTGAATTTGTGCCATTATTTTAACATTTTATGGGTAAAATACTCAAAACAAGAGACTTACATGAAGTATAGTCATCTATGGAAAACCCTGTCTTCCGCTTTCGTTCCGAATGACGCCCGTCGATGCTTTCTGTCAACCGGATATCCCGGGAGTCTTATTGAATACAATAACAGCAGCAAGTGCTATTGCGTGGAAAGATTACAGGTTGCGCAATAAGTTGCGCACTTTTTAACTAATTTTCAAGGGAGTCAAATTGAAAAAAGATAAAATCCTAGTAAAAAAACAAAATTTTCTGTATATTTGCATGATGATGTTGAATAGGAAGGGGAGTGATTCGCGGAATGATGCCATGATAAATATACCCTGAATTCCTGTTAGGAAATACCATCAGGACAACAAAATAGAGTCTTAATATATATGGCAATAGGAGAACATAGAAGGAAAAGACAATCTATATAAAACCGAATCTATGGTAGTATGCTGCTATGGAGGTGATATCGTGAAATCAATATATAAGTTTAACCTAAAACAATAATTTATGGATGAGAAATTAAAGAATCGTTCATTCGGTTTGCCGGAGAGGAGACAGTGGAAAAACCTGTTCGCTGCCTCTTTGTTCCTGCTGGCTCCAATATGTATGTCGGCAGTGGAAAGCAATGCTAATGAAAAAACTGTTGCCATTCAGCAACAGGCGAAAAAGACAGTTACGGGTACGGTCCTCGACGAGACTGGTCAGCCCGTAATGGGAGCTACGGTGGTGGAGAAGGGAAATCCCTCGAACGGAACCATTACCGATGTTGACGGAATGTTCACATTGCAGATCAATCAGGGATCCAAGATCTCCGTGAGCTATGTGGGCTACAAGTCGCAGGATGTGGCTGTGGGAAGCGGCAAGGTCTCGGTCAGTCTTGTGGAAGACACGGAAGGGCTGGAAGAGGTAGTCGTAGTGGGATATGGTACTGCCAAAAGAAAGGATGTCTCCGGCGCCATCTCTAGTGTTCGCTTTGCCAATAGCACCATTGCCAACCTGCCTAACCCTAATGCCATGACTGCTCTGTCAAGTCAGGTGGCAGGTATAAGTTATCGTCCTACCAACAGTGCGGCAGGTGATAATATGTCGACGATGAATATCCGGGGTATGAACTCTATCCCTAACAGCAAGGTTTTAAAAGACCAAGGTGTTAACCAGCCATTGCTTGTTGTGGACGGGGTAATTTTCTCCGGATCCATCAACGAGATCAATACCAGTGATATCGAAACCATTGATGTGTTGAAAGATGCGTCCTCGGCAGCCATCTATGGTTCCCGTGCCGCCAATGGCGTGATTATCATCACGACCAAGCGTGGTGTTTCGGAGAAGCCAGCTGTACGCTTCAGCACTCAATGGAGCTTCTCGGATTGGGCAAATGCTCCCAAGATGGTGAATGACAAGGTAAAGCTCTTGCGCAATCGTTTCAACTTGGCGAAGGCGACAGGCAACCTGGCAGTGGCCAATCTGGACTTCGATCCGAGCAACAAGACGATACTTAGCACCTTGTTGACCGCTACAGAGCAGGAAGCTTGGAACGACGGTACATGGACCAACTGGATAGACGAGATGACGCGTACGGGCCTGGGGCAGAAATATGATATCAATGTGAGTGGCGGCTCCAAGTATGTGCATTATTATCTGTCAGCTGATTATACCCGCACAAAAGGTGTCCGGCGTGGCGATGACTATGAAAAGTTCAACATTCTTTCTAAGATAGATGTTACGCTCAACGCTTGGTTGCGCATGGGTTTGAAGGCCAATTACCTCAGTGCCCGACAGTGGGGCGTTCCTGCAAGTATGAATCTGGCTACATGGACATCACCTCTTTCCTATGTGCGCCTGCATCGTACAGATGCCAACGGCAATGTGATTCACGACCAATATGACAGTTGGTATAATCATGATCCGTCGGGAGCAGGCAACTCTTATGTCAGCCCTTACTGGGGTACTGATGTGAGCCATTCTTTCCTGTGGACGGATTTACAGCGTGATAATCAGAATGTGAATGGTGTTTTCTATACCCAAATAGACTTCCCGTTCCTTCCAGGCCTGTCTTATCGGTTTAATTTGAATGCACGCCGTAACTATAGTGGTTACGATTGGTTTGGACGGCCAGAGTATTTCGTGGATACCAACAGTACGAGCGCCATGGACAACCCGTCGCAATATAACAATAAAGCCCAGGGACACGATGAAACATCGCGCTCCTATACTTGGAATGTGGATAACATCCTGAGCTATTATCAGGACTTCGGAAAGCACCATGTGGATGCCACACTGGGTTATACTCGGGAGGCTTACAACAACGATGGACTGGAGATAGACTACAGCGACTTTTCGGGTTCTACCTCTCTGGGCTTCTATGGCGCAGATGGAGCCAACACACGCACCGTTAAACGCACCCGTAGCCGTTGGCAGTCGATAGCCTATCTGGCTCGCTTGAACTATAACTATGCAAGTACCTATTATCTCACCTTTAACTTCCGTCGAGACGGTTACTCTGCTTTCGGTCAGAACAATAAGTGGGGTAACTTCTACGGAGTGAGTGGTGCGTGGGTGCTCTCTAATGAAAGCTTCGTAAAGAATAATGTCAGCTGGCTTGACCATCTGAAGCTGCGCCTCTCCTGGGGCCAGAACGGCAGTCGATCGGTAAGTGCTTATCAGACCATTGCCGGTGTAGGTACTCGCTATACATGGTTGGGTAACGAGTCTCATCTGACTTACTATCCGACTTCGATTGGTAATCCTGACCTGCAGTGGGCGACCATTACCAAGTATAATCTGGGTATCGATTTCTCCGTACTGAAGAATCGTCTGAGCGGTACTATAGATCTCTACACGGGCCGCACCACCAACATGCTGTTGCCCCGTTCAGTGCCTTATCCTTCTGGCTTCAGCACAGCATGGACCAATCTCGGCAAGGTATCGAACAAGGGTGTAGAGATAACCTTGAATTCAGTCAACATCAATGGCGACGGCAATGATCATTTCCGTTGGGAGTCCCAGGTTGTATTCAATCTTGCCCGCAATAAGGTGATGACGCTCTATGGGAAAAACTATGCGGGCAAGGAGAACAGCAAGGATATAGCTAATTATACGGCTTATGGTCCGGAAAGCTACTATGCACTCGTGAAAGGTTCTCCTATCAGCGCTGCTTATGACTATAAGATGCTCGGCGTCTTCCAAAGCCAGGAGGAGATAGATAACTATGTAGATGACAAAGGCAACAAGATTCAACCAAGTGCTAAGCCTGGAGACCTGAAGTTTGAGGATACCAATCATGATGGTAAGATTACTGTCGACGACCAGCATGTGATAGGCGATTCCGACCCGTTGTTTACCTTGAATTTCGGTAATACGGTGTCTTACAAGAACTTCAGTTTGTACTTTAACTTCCGTTGGATGCCAAGTAGCGATACTCACTTCTTGGGCCTTAACCCGAACGCGTATGCTATCGGTGCGAGCGGAGCACAGCTTGATGATGTGAATCCTTGGACAGAGACCAACCACAGTAATGTATATCCACGCTACGCCTACGAAAACAATCTGCATTACCTTTACTGGCAGGGTCGTGGTTTCTTGAAGCTCAAAGACCTCGTGTTTTCTTATAACTTTGATAAAAAGCTCATCAGTAAGATCGGTATGCAAGGCTTGCGTGTTTATATAGCAGGTACTGACTTGTTCACCATTACTAAATGGAGAGGGCTTGATCCAGAGGATGGCGGTACAATTGCAGCCGGCGTGTCATCTGGCCGCTATGGTTCCATCGGAACTTACCGTACGATTACATTCGGTCTTAACTTTACATTCTAAACAAGAAAGGAGATTTTTATGAAATTCAATAAAATATTATTAAGCTTTGCTGTGGGGGCTTTGGCACTGGGAATTGCTGGCTGCCAAAGCGACAACGACTTCCTGGAAGAGCATTCCTACAGTTTGAATGGAAAAACCCTTTACAATACGCAGAACGAGATTGAGATGGCCCTGAATGCCTGCTATCAGTCAGGAACCGCCAGCACGAATGGAGGAATCCAATATCTGTTCTACGGTCCTAATGGAGGTCATAACTATATGTTGCATGGGCCAGGCCTTGACCAGTTCGGCTCTACAAGTGCCAATAACTTCTGGAACAATCCAGCCTCGTTCGGAGCAACAAATAATGGAAATGGACGCCACTGGTTTGACGGCCTGTACAACATCATCAATTATGCCAACACCGTAATTGACATGATCAATGAGCGCAAGATTACCTATACAACCGATACCAAGAAAAATGAACTTCTGGGTGAAGCACGGTTCATACGGGGGTGGTGCTATCGCTGTTTGGCCGGTTTCTTCGGCAGGGTTCCTCTCCTTGAGCATCATACCACACAAATAGAAACGGGCTATAAGGTGAGTGAGCGTCAGCAGGTTTGGGAGTTTGCGCAGAAAGATTTCACTTTCGCCGCCGAGAACATGCCCACCTCTCCTCGTGAGATAGGTTGCCCAAGTCGTGCTACCGCCGACCATTATCTTGCGGAAGTAGACCTTGCGTTAGGCGATTTTGATGGCGCTATTGCGGCAGCTTCGCGTGTTATCAATAAGACCGATGGTGATTATCAGCTCATGACAAACCGCTTTGGTGTTCGCGCCTCAGAGACTAAAGACCGCTATGGTCATCCTGTTAATGCTTATTGGGATTTGTTCCGTGCCGACGCAAATGGTAACACAAATCAAGATTATGGTGTGAATGGCAATAAGGAAGCTCTTTGGACAGCGCAGTTTAATTATGGTACTTATTCTACTGGTGGTTCTGGTATGGCTTGGTGGCGTGTTCGTGGTTATAATGGTTGGGAATCCCAGTGGAATCCCAATGCACTTACCCGTGATAATGCTGGCACCAAGACATTGAGTAACGGGTCTAAGGTCTATACCTGGACTGCCGACGGCGCTTGCTATCCTGCAGGTGTGAAGGGATCTAATCGCTTGGCTTCGCAAGATGGAATTACCGATCCTGCTGTTGCCTCCCGTTATCGCATGACCACGACTCCAAAAGACTCCTTAGGAGGCGGTTATAGCTATGTCGGTGGCATGTGGATGCTTTCAGAGCACACCCTTTGGGATATCTGGGGTATTCCGCGCGGTTCGGATGAATATAAGAATATCAGGGATTTCCGCGGTTCGGAGGCAATGATGCAGCGTAACTGGTATGGACCGGGCGGAAAGGGCATCCGCGACCTCTACAGGGTGATTCTCCAGCGTCATAAAGACAACCCCAACGAGCCTAATTTAGAGGTTCTCGGTAGTGATACCTTGACAGTTTTACAGCCTCGCTTATGGAAACTTTCCGAAGACCGGCATTCTCATGGAAACACTCAAGAGTATGCCAATGAGCTTTATCTTGCTCGTGTAGCCGAGACCTATTTGCTTCGTGCCGAGGCTTATCTCGCCAAGGGGGATGCTCAGAAAGCGGCTGACGACATCAATGTCTTGCGTGATCGTGTAGGAGCGCCTCACTGCTCTGCCGCTGATATGGATATCGATTATATCCTTGATGAGCGTACCCGTGAGCTTCTGGGCGAGGAGCATCGTTTGATAACTCTGAACCGTCTGTCCTGCAATCCCAACTGTGGAACTTATGTAACTTCTAAGTATCCCACTCAAGACGCTACCACTTCTAATACCCTTTATGAGCGTACCCGCAAGTATAGTATCAGCTATACTAATATAACAGCAGAACAGAATGCCAGCTACGGTCGTACGATAGACAATAGCGGACATGTGGAAGGCCAGGTGGGCAGCACTCCCGGTGTGCCCCGTTATGTATCGGGTATCAAGCCATGGATGTATCAGTATCCTATTCCTACACAGGTAATAGACTCTAATACGGGTGCGGAGTATCCGCAGAATCCAGGCTATTAATATCCTTATTTTAACAATCAGTTCTCGGAGTGGCGGTGAAAATTCACCGCCACTCTTGTTTTCCGTCCCCGATACTTTTGTCTCCTAAGCTTGTATATATTATGGAAAAGCATTATCTTTGTTGAAAAATCATGCAATGAAGGTTTCTGTTTTTTGTTCTGCAAATAGCGTGATAGATCCGGATTTCTTCGCTATGACCGAGGAATTGGGGCAATGGCTCGTGCTGCACGGCCATTCCGTCGTGTTCGGAGGCTGTAATCTGGGACTTATGGAGTGTATTGCGAGGTCGGTGAAGGAGGCGGGTGGACAGACTGTCGGCGTGATTCCTCGCCTAGTAGAAGAACACGGTGAAATCTCAGACTATGTAGATGTAGAGATTTTCTGCGATAATCTTTCCGACCGCAAGGAGCTCATGTTGCGGCACAGCGACGCAGCCATAGCCCTTCCCGGTGGCATCGGTACGCTCGATGAGATCTTTACCATGGCGTCTTCCCACACGATAGGATACCATCATAAGCCCGTTGTCCTCTATAACATGAAAGGCTTCTGGAATAAGACCATAGAGATGCTCGACGATTTGCAGGCTCGCGGTTTCATTCGCGGCGACTACCACGAGGTCATAGCCGTGGCTGACAACCTTGAGGAACTGGCTAAGCTGCTTACTTAGGTTCGCGTTTGAAGAATTTGTTGATGATGATGGCGATGGCTCCGTCTCCCGTTACATTACATGCCGTGCCGAAGGAATCCATGGCGATGTAAAGGGCTATCATCAGTGCTTGTTGGTCGCTGCCGAAACCGAGAATGCTCGCCAGAGGTGCCAGGGCTGCCATGACGGCTCCCCCCGGCACGCCTGGTGCGGCCACCATCATGATGCTTAGCATCAGGATGAAATTCACGAAGAGCAACAGGTCGTGGGGCAGTCCTTCCAACAGGCAGATAGCGAGCGCGCAGGCAGTAATTTTCATGGCCGAGCCCGACAAGTGAATCGTTGCGTTCAGCGGTATGACGAAGCCCGCAATCTCTTCTTTCACCCCGTTTTTAATCGTTTGCTTCAGGGTAACCGGTATGGTTGCGGCCGACGAAGAGGTGCCCAAGGCTGTCAGATAGGCAGGAATCATTGTTGCTAAAAGCTTCAGGGGGTTCTTTCCTACAAAGGCGCCGGCGATGAAGTATTGGTAAAGAAGGATGAATACATGCATCACGAAGATGACAATGATAATCTGTGCGAACACCAGCATGATGCGGTAGGCTTGTCCGGAGTGCGTCATATTCAGGAATACACCAAAGATGTAGAGCGGCAGCAAAGGGATGAGCACCTTGCTGATCGTAATGGTAATCACTTTCTTGAAGTCATTGAATACCTCCCTGAGGCTGCCGAGGTTGGCCATCGTGATGCACAGTCCCACGACAAAGGAGAATATCAATCCGCTCATGACATCGAGCAATGGCGGGATGTTGAGCATGAAGTAAGGCATTATCTTCACGCTTTCTTCCGCTGTCCTGCTGAAATGGGAGTTGGCTATCATGTCCGGGAACAGCCACGACCCTGTCCCATATGAGAGGAATCCGGCACAAATCGTGTCGAGATAAGCCAGTATCACCGTTACGAGCAGCAGCCGTCCGGCTCCCTTGCCGATGTCGGCGATAGCCGGAACCACCAGCCCCACGATGATGAGAGGAACCATGAATCCGAGAAACTGGCTGAAAATGCTGTTGAAGGTCTCGAATACCCTTACGAACGGCAAAGGGAAGAAGTTGCCACAGAGGATGCCCAGAATAATGGCCAGGATGATGCGGGGAAGCAGTCCGAGCTTGTTTTTCTTCATGTCGTGATAGTATTAAAATCTTGAGAAAGGTGTTTTTCCAAAAAGACAAGTTTCCTTTCCGGTTATGTGGGAAAGGGAAAAGGCTTTCCGGCAGAGGTTTTTCCTTGTGAGATTGCCCTTGCCACGAAAGCCTCTTCAGTCCTTGTTCTTATTCTCGCCCATGGCCAGTCTATTCGCCTAAGAGCTTCTCTGCCATCGCCTTGCCCAGCGCCTCGCACTGTGCCTTGACTTCCGGCGTGAGAGCCTGTTTCATCTCCACGGGTTCGCCCACGGGTTCGAAGTGAATCTTGTTCTCGTTCCAGTCGCTGATTTTCTGTACGGCTTTCCCTGCCCAGGCAAAGCTTCCGAACCAGCCGATGTAGTGGTTCTTGATATCCTTGTTGGCGATTTCCGACAGCAGGGTTTCCATTTCGTGATACAGGCCGTTGTTGTAGGTCGGCGCGCCGACGATAAGTCCCTTGAAACGGAATAGGTCGCGGAGGATATACGAGTGGTGGGTCTTTGAGACATTAAACATCCCAATGTTCTTTACGCCTGCCTCCGAGGCCGCCTTGGCGATGACTTCCGCCATTCTTTCGGTGTTTCCGTACATTGTGCCATAGCAGATGAGGAGTCCCGGTTCAGTCTCGTAACGGCTCATGCGGTCGTACATTTTTACCACCTCTTTTACATATTGATGCCATACGGGGCCATGCGTGGAGCAGATATAGTCGAACTTTATCTCGGCCAACTTCTTCAATGCGTTCTGCACGGGGGTACCATATTTCCCCACGATGTTGGAGTAGTAGCGAATCATTTCCAGCCAGCACCAGTCGGTGTCGATGGCTTCGTCCAGGATGCCGCCATTCAGCGCGCCGAAGCATCCGAATCCGTCGCCCGAGAAAAGGATGCCGTCGGTGGTGTCGAGGGTCATCATGGTCTCCGGCCAGTGCACCATCGGGGTCATGTAGAAGTTGAGCGTGTGATATCCGAGGCTGAGTGTGTCGGCGTTTTTCACCTCTGCTTCGTTCTCTTTGATGTGATAGAAGCCCCCCATCATGTCGAAAGTCTTCTTGTTGCCGATGATCTTTATGTCCGGGTAATACTTCAGGAGGAGGGGCAGCGAGCCGCTGTGGTCAGGCTCCATATGGTTGATGACCAGATAGTCTATCGGTCTGTCGCCGATGACTTCATGTATATTCTCCAGGAATTGGGGGAAGAAGTCCACCTCTACGGTATCGATCAGACACACTTTCTCGTCATCGATGAGGTACGAATTGTAGGAAACTCCATAGGGCAGAGGCCATAGTCCTTCGAATAACGCCTTGTTGCGGTCGTTTACACCCACATAAAAGACCTTGTTCTTGATTTCTTTCATTGCTTCTTTCTTTATTTTCTTTATTGGTTGAGTTCTGTTTTCATCCGTTCCCCGAATTCTTTGGGGACATAGTTATAGGGGCTCTTGCAGCATTCACAGGCGAAAAGCTGGGCATAGCGCATCAGCCCGTCCCACTGTTCCTCGCTGAGGCCTTGCTCTATTTTCTCTCGCGTGATGCCCAGCCGCAGCAGTCCGTAGATGAATCCCGCATTGAAGTTGTCGCCGGCTCCGATGGTGCTCACGGTCTCCGTAGAGCTTACGGGGTATCTCTTCTTAAATGCGTTCTCCGCCCTGACCTCCACGGCTCCGGCTCCTTGCGTATGGATGAATCTCTTGCAGTAGAAGGATATCTCGGAGTTATACACCTTGTCCGGATCATCTTTTTTATACAGCGTTTCGAAGTCCTCGCTGCTTCCGCGCACGATGTCGGCATATTCCAGATTCTCCAGCAGATTCGGCGTGATCCGCATCACTTCGTTCTTATGGGCCGGCCGGAAGTTCACATCATAATAGATGATGGCTCCCCGGTTTCGCGCATAGTCCAATAGGCCCACCACCTGAGGTCGGGTGGCTGGGCTCACGGCATAGTACGACCCGAGGATAACGATGTCGTCAGTCTGTATGCAGGGGTAAGTGAAGTCCGACAGGTTGTTCGTCTGGTCTTTATAGAACAGGTATTCTGCGTCGTTGTGCTCGTTGAGGAATGCCAGCGAGATGGGCGACTTTCTGTCGGGATGCCGGTTCACATGGTCTGCGTTCACGCCGTTTTCGTTGAGAAAGGTGATAATCTTATCGCCCACGCGGTCGTTTCCGGTTTCTGAAATGAAGCAAGTCGCTGCACCTGCCCTGCCCAACGAAATGAGCGAGTTGAATGTCGAGCCGCCAGGGTAGGCTCCTATGGGCTGCCCATCTCTGAATATGATGTCGAGAATAGTTTCTCCGATTCCGATGACTTTGCGCATGATGTTGGTATGAATTGATATGCAAATATCTGAAAAAAAGAGCAGAAAACAAAGTAAAATTCCGTATTTTTGCATCTGATATGAAATATAATACCCACAAATTGGGAAACGGGCTCCGTGTCATACACCTTCCGTCGGAGTCCCCCGTACTGTATTGTGGATACGGGATAAATGCCGGCACACGCGACGAAAAATCCGGTGAAGAGGGACTGGCGCATTTCTGCGAACATGTAACCTTCAAGGGCACTGCCCGCCGCAGGCCTTTCCAGATCATCAATTATCTGGAAAGTGTGGGAGGCGACCTTAATGCTTTCACCAACAAGGAGGACACCGTCTACTATGCGGCGATACTTAAGGACCATCTGGAGCGGGCGGTCGACCTGCTCTCCGACATCGTTTTCCACTCCGTCTATCCACAAGCCGAGGTAGAGAAGGAGATAGAGGTTATCTGCGATGAAATCGAGAGTTACAACGATTCACCCTCAGAACTCATCTACGATGATTTCGAAAACCTGATTTTCGACGGTCATCCGCTGGGCCATAACATACTGGGTACGGCCGAACGGGTGCGCTCATACACCACGGCCGATGCCCTGCGCTTCGTGAATCGCTTCTACACGCCTTCCAACTCGATATTCTTTGCCTATGGCGACATCGACTTCCAGAAATTGCTGAGGTTGCTGGAAAAATATACCGCCGACATTCCTGAAAGCCGGAGAGCTACCGTTACGGAGTCTGCGAAGGCCTCCTCGTGGGGGCGCTTAGGGCAGACCGTCGTCCGCGATCGCCATACCCACCAGGCACATGTGATGCTGGGAACGCGCGGCTATGATATCCACGATGAACGGCGCATGGCACTCTATCTGCTCAACAATATGCTCGGGGGGCCGGGTATGAACGCCAGACTGAACCTCGCCTTGAGGGAACGCCACGGGCTGGTCTATACCGTAGACAGCAGCATGGTGAGCTATGGCGACACCGGACTGTGGTGCACCTACTTCGGGTGTGATGCCGAAGACATCGGCCGGTGCCTGCGGCTCGTGCGAAAAGAACTCGATGAAATGGGCAAAAAAGAGTTCTCCGCACCCAAACTGAACAAGGCAAAGAAGCAGATAAAGGGTCAGATAGGCGTGGCGTGCGACAATCGTGAGAATTTTGCCATCGACTTTGGCAAGAGCTTCCTGCACTATGGTCGGGAGCAGGACATCACTTCTCTCTATGCCCGAATTGACGCCATTACTCCCGGACAACTGCGACAAGTGGCCCTAGAAATATTCAGTAGCGACCGTATCACTACCCTTATTTATCGTTAGAAGCGACTTCCTGTATGTGTTTCAATGGTTGAAACTCTTAGTTTCAATGACTGAAACGCCGGGTTTCAGCTGCTGAAACTCCGATTACAAACGGCTTGTAATCCTCCGGCAGGCGACATCCTCGTTCGCGGAAAGCGGTTTCCCTATAAATAGAAGATGGCTTCGTTGCCCTCGTTGAACAAGAGGTCGAGGATGCTTAGGTTGCCTTGGAATCCAAATTTTTGTTGGTATACTTGGTAATAAGGCTTGCTTTCAAACTCGTTGTCGGGTTGCGGATGCTTGGGGTGGATGGCTTCCCGGAAGTCGGCGGTGGCTTCCGGAATATCTTTTTGATATTTCGTGGTGAGAGAAATATGAGGTCTTATATCGATGAAATCGCATATTTTTAGTGTGGTTTCCATGTTAAAGTCCAATAGAAAATCCCATTTTCGCTCGAAGAAAGGGGCTATGTCATCGGCATAGAACTCGAAGAAAGGGCTCTCGCCGTAGGCCGAGAGCAGGGCATTCCAGTGCAAGTGGCGCCAGTTGCCGTGGTCGCTGATGCGGATATCCTTCATCTCGCACTTTGCGCCTTCATATTTTTCTATCGGGATGGAAAGGGCTTGCAGACCGTTGGTGGTGGCTATGAGGCAGCGGTTTCGGAAAGTCTGTTTCTGATAGTTGTCGTGGCATTCTATCCGGCAGGCATCATATCGGTTTAGCTTCTGATACCACTGCACCGGGCCGAAATAGGTGGAAGTGAGAAGGGCGGTCGTCATGGGATGGACTTTAGCCAGCGGTTTTTGTCCAGTCTGCCGTTGTGGAAGTTATAGATGACGAGACAGGCGCGCCCGATGATGTCCTTCCCGGGCACCAAGAGCAGGCAGTCGTCCTTTGCGGAGCCTATGGCGTAAGGAGCCTGATAGGGCCATGAGCAGGCTTGGCAGTCCTTGGGGAGCGCGAAGCTCTTGCCATAAACGCTGATCGTGTCTCCCGGCAAGGCGTTCACCTTACCGATGAGCACTTTGCGGGAAGACGCGCTCCCCGGGGTGTCCGTAGGCAAATAAAAAGCGATGAAATCGCCTTTTCTGACGGGTGATTTCATGATTCGCGCATATCGGAACAGGGAGTCGCCACCGGTTCTGAGGCCATAGCTCCATCGGTTTACGATGACCCTGTCGCCCTGGAGCAATGTGGGCTCCAAGGTTCTGTCGGGTATGATGTAGACGGTCAGCGCCAAGGCTCTGACGAGCAGCAGCACGAAGAATGCTGCCCCCAGTGAGATCAGGAACTTGACGGCATTCCTCATGTCTGTGGTTTACTTGATATCGTCCACCCAACGGAAAAGCCGGCTCCACCGGATACCGCCGATTCCATGGCGGTCGGGGTCTGAACTCCACCAGATGAAAATAGGTTTTCCGACGATGTGGTCTTCCGGAACAAACCCCCAATAGCGTGAGTCGGCGCTGTTGTGGCGGTTGTCGCCCATCATCCAGTAATAATCAAGCTTGAAGGTATAGCTGTGCGCGAGCTTGCCGTTGATGTAAATCTGGTTGTTTTTCACCTCGAGCTCGTTGTTCTCATACACCTTGATGGGGCGCTCGTAGATAGTGATGTTGTCCATGTTGAGGGCGATGGTTGCCCCCTTCTTGGGTATCCAGACCGGACCGTAGTTGTCGCAGGTCCAGCCCGTAACGGTATTCCAAGGGTAGAGATTGCCCGGGTAGGGTCCGGTATTCAGCTTGATGCTCTCCACGAGGTCTCTCCGGGCACTCAACGCCTTGATTGCAGCCTTTGTCAGGGGCATGTAACCGTTCTGGTTAAGGCTCGTCAGGTCTTCCATGGAAATGCCGAGTTGTTTCATCAGCTCATCCGGAAGATCAGCCTTGAACTTGACATAGTAGGTGTACTGCACATTTTCCGGCTCTTTGTTGGGCTTCCCGTTAAGATACACGATGCGGTTCTTGATCTGGAGAGTCTGCCCCGGCAGTCCTACGCATCGCTTCACATAGTTCTCCCGGCGGTCGGTGGGGCGCCAGCCGATGTCTCCGAACTGGTTGGGGTTGGCCTTGATATAGCTGCGGCCGATATTGTATATCTCGGCGAAATAGTCATATTGTTCCTGTTTGTTGAGCGTACTCACATCTACATGGTCGGGGTATCGTTGGTTGTAATAGTATTCCCCGAAGGAGTATACCATTGAGTAGTAGTCGTTTTGATACTGTGGTTCCGTGCAGATAGAATCACCTGCGGGATAGTTGAACACTACGATGTCGTTGAGCTTCACATTGCCCAAACCCTTCACGCGGCGGTAGTCCCACTGCGGCCAGGGTATGTAGCTCTTGGTGTTGATGATGGGGAGCGTGTGCTGGGTGAGCGGCATGGTAAGAGGAGTCTGTGGTATGCGCGGCCCGTAACTCATCTTGCTGACGAAGAGATAATCGCCCGTGAGCAGTGATTTCTCCAGTGAACTGGAGGGAATGACATAGTTCTGGAAGAAAAAGAGGTTGATGAAATAGACCGCCACGAGGGCAAAGACGAGGGCGTCTACCCAGCTCATGACCCATCGCACGGGGCCTTCCGAATCTTTCCACCATTGCCAGCGGATTTTCTTCGTGATATAAATGTCGAAGATGAAGGGCACTACGAGCAGTCCCCACCAGCTTTTCACCCAGTATAGGAAGATGAGATAAAGCACCGATACGATGATGAACTTAATCCATTGGTGCGTCATATTGAGCTTTGCTTTTTCTTTATCTATCATGGTTCAAGATGTTTTTTAGAATTTAAACAGGTCGCTTGTCGTCAGCAGACCGGTGTGGTTCAGGGTGTATTCTGCGGCCAGCACGGCACCGAGGGCAAATCCTTTGCGGCTGTGGGCGTCGTGGGTGATGGTGATCTTGTCGGCTTCCGAGTCGTAGGAAACGGTGTGTATGCCCGGCACTTCGGCATGTCGCACGCTGTTGATCAGCAGCTCTTCGGGTTTGTGGCAGTCGTCCCCGTCTATGCGTCCGTCATCCCATGTAGTGGTTCCTGCCTTCCAGTTGCTCTTGCGGTCAATGTTGTCGACGATGTCTTCTGCCAGCGTGATGGCCGTTCCCGACGGTGCGTCAAGTTTGTGGACATGGTGCACCTCCTCCATCTCTACCTCGTATTGCGGGAACTGATTCATGATTTTTGCCAGATATCTGTTGACCGCAGAGAAGATGGCAACGCCAATCGAGAAGTTGGAAGCCCAGAAAAGGGTTTGCTTTCCGTCCTTTGTCAGGCTCTCCACATCCGCCTTGTGGTCTTTCATCCACCCCGTGGAGCCCGACACAACCTTGACATTATGTTCGAAGGCCTTTAGGTAATTGGCATAAGCAGCGGTCGGATTAGTGAATTCGATGGCAACATCAGCCGATGCAAAAGCAGGAGAATCGAAGTCTTGAGGATTGCCTATGTCGATAATACTCACGATTTCGTGGCCACGGGCAAGGGCGATCTGCTCAATCATGTGCCCCATCTTGCCATAGCCGATCAATGCTATTTTCATAATTGCAATTACTAATTACACAACAAAGGTAGTCATTTTTTTACTCATTCCTTTATCTATTACGAAAATTTTAGTAGTTTTGCATTTTAGAAAGAAATATTACCGACAAGCATGGAGGAGCTGATTCACTATTGTTGGAAGCACAAGTTGCTTCCCTTAGGCGGTTTGAAAACCACCGAAGGAAAGGTCGTCGAGGTCATCGACCCGGGCCTCCATAATCTTAATTCGGGGCCAGACTTCTTCAATGCGAAGGTCAAGATCGACGGTACTTTGTGGGTTGGGAATGTTGAAATACATGACAAGGCAAGCGATTGGTTTGCTCACGGGCACGACCATGACGCCCATTACGACAATGTGATTCTGCATGTGGTGGGGAGGGCCGATGCCGAGGCCACGACTGCCCGTGGCATGATGCTTCCGCAACTGAAGCTTGAAGTGCCGCAAGAAGTAAGGAACCATTACAAGGAACTGCTCACCATTGATCAGTATCCGCCATGCTACCAGATCATTCCCGACCTCAGCAAGTTGATGCTTCACAGCTGGATGAGTGCCTTGCAGACAGAGCGACTGGAGCAGAAGACCGAGGCCATCAGGCAAAGAGCCGACGACTGCGGCGGCAGTTGGGAGGCAGCCTACTTCGTAACCCTGGCCCGTAACTATGGCTTCGGCATCAACGGCGAGGCCTTCGAGACATGGGCAAAGACGATTCCCTTGCATGCCGTGGACCATCACCGCGACAATCTTTTCCAGATAGAGGCCATCTTTATGGGACAGGCGGGGCTTCTCGAGCTTAATGGAGTTCCGGAACGGTATCGGGAAGAAACGTCTCGAGACGAGTATTTTGCAAGGTTGAGGAATGAATACCTTTACCTGGCGCATAAGTTCGGCTTGCATCCCATGGACCATGGGCTATGGCGATTCCTGCGGCTGCGCCCCCAGAACTTTCCCCATATCCGCATATCGCAGCTCGCAAACCTGTATTTCGGGCGGAAAGCGAGCCTTAGCCAGCTCATGGACTGCACCACCGTGGAGCAGATGGAGGGTATTCTGGAGACCCGGGTAACGCCTTATTGGGAGACGCACTACATCTTCGGCTCCGAGAGCAGCAAGAACGAGAAGCACCTTTCTCCGTTCTCCCTCAACCTCCTCATGATAAACACTGCCATCCCGATGCTCTTCGCCTATGGGCGACACAAGTCGTCGGACAAGCTCTGCGACCGTGCCTTCGACTTTCTGGAGCAGCTAAAGGCGGAGAATAACCATGTAGTCAAGATGTGGAGGCAGTGCGGCCTGACGGTCGGGAGCGCCGGCGACTCGCAGGCATTGATACAGTTGAAGAAAGAATATTGCGACAGGAAGGACTGCCTTCGTTGCCGGATTGGATACGAATACTTAAAGACAAGATGAGCAAATATATTTATGAGACCCGCATGGAGGTGCGAGATTACGAGTGTGATATTCAGGGCATCGTCAACAATGCCAACTATCTGCACTACATGGAGCATACGCGCCACCTCTTCCTGCTCAGCACCGGCCTGAGCTTTGCCGAGATGCACCGGCGCGGAATAGATGCCGTAGTGGCGCGGATGAACCTTCAGTATAAGACCCCTCTCTGCTGCGACGATGTCTTCATCTCGCGGCTGGGACTGCGAAAAGAAGGCCTCCGTTATGTTTTCAGTCAGGATCTTTTCCGTGAAAAGGATGGGAAATTGTGCTTCCGGGGCATCGTGGAACTCGTGGTTCTCATCAACGGGAGGCTTGGGAACAGTGAGGAATACGACCGTGCCTTTGCTAAATATCTGGAGACGGAATAGATGGACGAGCAGGAAATACTCTATTCCATAGCCCTCACCCGCATCAATTACTTCTCGCTGGCCGGCATGCTCGAGCTCTATCGTCGGTTGGGCTCGGCAACGGCAGTGATGGAGCACCGCAAGGATATCCGTGAGGTAGTCCCCGATGCATCGCTCCGGTTGGCCGAGGCGTTCAAGGATGTCAGTGAGCCTATGCGCCGTGCGGAGGCCGAGTTGCAGTGGGACAGGGCGAACGGAGTAGTTCCGATCTGCATGCTCGACGACCGTTATCCCCAGCGTCTCAAGGAATGTGCCGACGCCCCGCTGCTGTTGTTCTATAAAGGGACGGCCGATCTCAATCAGGCAAGGGTGATAGACATTGTCGGAACACGGCACTGCACGCTCTACGGGGTGGATATCATCCGCCGTTTTTGCGCCGACCTGAAGCAGCTCTGTCCGCAGGTGCTCATCGTGAGCGGGCTTGCTTACGGGGTGGATGTCAACGCCCATCGACAGGCATTGCAGAATGGATTCCCCACGGTGGGTGTCCTCGCCCATGGACTGGATGACCTCTATCCTCGCCAGCATCGGCAGATTGCCGATGAAATGGCGGAAAATGGCGGGTTGCTGACAGAGTTCCTCACCTGTACGAATGCCGACAAGATGAACTTCGTGCGGCGCAACCGGATCGTGGCGGGCGTCTCCGACGCGACGATTCTCGTGGAGAGCGGCCCTAAGGGAGGAGGTCTTATCACTTGTGGAATCGCCCAGAGCTATGGGCGTGATGTCTTTGCGTTTCCCGGCCCCGTAGGCTCGGAGTTCAGCAAGGGATGCAACAACCTGATCCGCGACAACGGGGCAGCCCTCATTTCGAATGCCGAGGACTTCGTCAAGGCCATGGGCTGGGAGACGGAGCAGCATCTCTCCGAAGCCAGGCAGCAAGGCATCGAGCGCGAATTATTCCCGAATCTGTCAGAGGATGAGCAGAAAATCGTGCATGCCCTCTCGCGTCAGAATGACCTTCAAGTCAACATCCTCACCCTCAAGACAGGCATTCCGGTTCCCCGGCTCTCGGCCTTGCTCTTCTCTTTGGAGATGAAAGGCGTGGTAAAAACTTTTGCCGGAGGCATGTATCATTTGCTCAACTGAGGATTTTTTCCTATCTTTACACCCGTAATGAAGATTGGCAACATAGAATTCGGACCGCGCCCTCTCTTCCTCGCCCCGATGGAAGATGTTACGGATATCGGCTTCCGCATGCTTTGCAAGCGGTATGGAGCCGCCATGGTCTACACCGAGTTCGTGTCGGCCGACGCCATTATCCGCTCTATCAAATCCACGCTTTCCAAGATGGTCATCGACGAAGCGGAGCGCCCCGTCGGCATTCAGATTTACGGCAAGGATGTGGATTCCATGGTCGAGGCCGCCAGAATCGTGGAGCAGGTTCGTCCTGATGTCATCGACCTGAACTTCGGCTGCCCGGTAAAGAAGGTTGCCGCCAAGGGCGCAGGCAGCGGACTGCTGAGGAATATACCCCTGATGCTCGAGATTACGCGGGCGGTGGTGGAGGCCGTAAAGACTCCCGTTACCGCAAAGACACGCCTTGGATGGGATATGGACCATCTGATTATTGCCGATCTGGCCGAGCAGTTGCAGGACTGCGGCATTCTGGCACTCACCATTCACGGGCGTACCCGTAGCCAGATGTATACCGGCAAGGCCGACTGGACTCCCATCGGCGAGGTGAAACGGAATCCCCGCATCCACATCCCGATTATAGGAAACGGCGACATCGCCACTCCCGAGCAGGCCCGGCAAGCGTTTGAAGCCTACGGGGTGGATGCCGTCATGGTGGGCAGGGCCACTTTCGGCTGCCCGTGGATATTCCGTGAAATGAGGAATGCCGTCGATGGAATGGGCGATTCTGGCAGTTCGCTCGACCTCGACACGAAGATAGATGTGCTGGAAGAACAGCTCCGAATCAATGTCGCGCGCATCGACGAGTATCGCGGCATCCTGCACACTCGTCGCCATTTGGCGGCAAGTCCGATATTCAAGGGTATTCCCGATTTCCGGCAGACACGCATTGCCATGCTGCGGGCCACGACCGAAGAAGAACTTATGACCATCTTGGAATCGTGCCGCACACGGCTGAAGAATTTGTAAAAGGCGGTCTTCCGTCTGACAAAATCGACGATTTTGTCCCACGATTTCGCCGATTTTGTCGTTCAATCTCGCCGATTTTGTCTTTCGGAAATTAGTCTCTTGTTTCTCATGTTCTCGTTTCTCCATGCGTTTTTTATCGATGGAATGGACGGAAATTGTAGATAAAAAGACTTTGATTTGCAGGGAAACCAAGACTTTACGGTTTGCTGCAGGTGAGAAAAATAATAGGCTGAATTGCGGTTGATAGCAGATTTTTTAGTATCTTTGTCCATTGAAAACGATAAACTTAATAACATACGATGAAACATTTCAGAATTTTTGCTTTGGCAGTTTATGCCTTTGCGGCTTCAGGCATGCAAGCTCAGGAGAGCGCATTGAAGGCCGGTTTCGTGAATCCCCCGCAGGAGGCTCGCCCCCAGGTGTGGTGGCATTGGATGAACGGAAACATCTCGAAGGATGGCATCCGCAAGGATCTCTTGTGGATGCGGCGCGTGGGCATCGGAGGTTTGCATATCTTCGACGCCGGACTGAAGACCCCGCGGGTAGTTCCGAAGCGCATCACCTTTATGACGCCGGAATGGAAAGACTGCTTCAAGTATGCCGTCGACCTGGCCGACTCATTAGGACTTGCTACTACGGTAACCAGTGCTCCGGGATGGAGCAATACCGGAGGACCCTGGGTGAGCCCCGAGGATGCCATGAAAAAGCTGGTATGGCGAGAGATGGTGGTGCAGGGCGGCTCTACTTTGAAGGTGCAGTTGCCGGAGCCTTTCAGGACGAGCGGCCCCTTCCAGAATGTTCCTGCCAGCGACAAAACCCATTTGCAGACTTACTATAAAGACATTAGCGTGCTTGCCGTACCCCTTTCTCCAACGGATTTGAGCATGCGGCAAATGGGGGCTAAGATTACCTCGAGCGACGGCACTTTCACCCTTCAGCAACTGACAGATGAGGATCTGGTCGAGGCATCCAAGCTTCCGGGTGATACCGCAAAGGGATACAAATGGATTCAAGTGGAGTTCGACAGGCCCTACACCATCAAGGCTCTGAGCGTCGCGGACGGCCGTACCTGGCGTGTCTGGACGACCAACGAGCCTGCCGCGACAAAGTTCTTGCAGGCCAGCGATGACGGCAAGACATTCCGGGACATCTGTAAGATACCCATCGGCGGAGCCATGCTCCAGACGGTGAACATTCCCTCGACGACCGCAAAATACTTCCGTGTCTGCTTTGAGAATCAGAAGAGGCCGATTGCGGTAAGCGAACTGTGTCTCTACACCGTCAACAAGGTGAATCGCGCGGCCGACAAGGCTGGGTTCGGAACGCCCTCGAATGTGGCGGTATGCCCTACCGTGAGCAGCGACGACGAGCCGCGGTTGTCCGAAATCGTAGATTTGACCGACAAGGTGGATGCCAACGGCCGGCTTGTCTGGAAGGCGCCCAAGGGCAGATGGCGCATCTACCGCTTCGGTTATTCCCTTACCGGGAAGCAGAATCATCCGGCTTCACCCGAGGCGACAGGCCTTGAAGTGGACAAGCTGGATGCCGATGCTGTCGGCCGTTATCTCGACCATCTCGTAGATATCTATCAGGAGGCTTCGGGAAACAGGATGGGCAAAGGGGGCATCGAGTATATGATGTTCGACAGCTATGAGGCCGGAATCTACACTTGGACTCCGAAAATAAAGGAGGAATTCAAGCGTCGGAGAGGCTATGAGCTGGCACCCTGGATGCCGGCACTGGCAGGACAGATTCTGGAGAGTGCCGAGACGACCGACCGCTTCCTCTTCGACTGGCGCAAGACCCTCTGCGAGCTCATTCAGGAAAACCAATACGGAAAGGCAAGGGAGCTGCTCCATCAGCGTGGAATAAAAACCTATATGGAAAGCCACGAGTCTTCGCGCCCCTTCCTTGCGGACGGAATGGATGTGAAGAAGAATGCCGACATACCGATGGGGGCCATGTGGTCGAGTGCCAGACTGATGGATTTCAAGGACAAGACCGAGAACGGCAAACAGGCCGACATTCACGAGTCGGCTTCCGTGGCACATCTCTGGGGACAAAACCTCGTGGCTGCCGAGTCGCTGACCGCCAATGGGAATGACGGCATCGGTCTGGCTTATTCACTCTATCCAAGCATCCTGAAGCGCGTCATCGATCTCGAGTTTGCCAGCGGCTTGAATCGCGTGGTCATCCATGAGAGTGCCCATCAGCCCGTGGATGACAAGATTCCGGGACAGGGCTTGGAGGTTTATGGTCAGTGGTTTCATCGTTTTGAGACATGGGCAGAGCAGGCAAAGCCGTGGACCGATTACCTCGCGCGCACCAGTTATATGCTCTCGCAGGGTCAGTATGTGGCAGATGTGGCTTGCTATTATGGCGAGGACACCAATGTAACGGCTTGTTTTAACAACGACTTGCCGGCCGTTCCGCCTGCTTACAGCTATGACTATGTGAACACCACGGCACTCGTTGACCTGCTTTCGTATGATGGTCATGACTTCGTGGCTCCATCGGGCATGAAATACAAGTTGCTCATGCTCGACAAGAATACAACGAGGATGACCGTGCAGGCTCTCAGGAAACTCGATGAAATGGTGAGGAAAGGAGCTCCTGTCTGTGGGGAGAGGCCTTCCGTATGCCCCTCTTTGAGTGATTCGAAGGAAGAGTGGAGCCGTCTTGTGGACGATATTTGGGGCAAAGTGCGCAAGAATGTCTATACGGGTATGTCGGTCGGCGATGCACTCAAGGCCCTTGGCGTGGCTCCCGACTTTGAAACCGATGACATGGACAGCCTGCGGTTTGTGCACCGTAGGACGCCTGACGCCGAGATATATTGGATAAACAACCGCTCTTTTCACGGCCGCAAGATGAATGCGACCTTCAATGTGCGCGGCTTGAAACCGATGGTCTGGCGTCCGGAGACAGGTGAGGCCGAAGAGGTGAACTACCGTATTACCGATGAAAGCTCAATCGTAGAACTGGACATGATGCCGGGCGATGCCGTGTTTGTGGTTTTCCAGGGAGAAGTAGACCGCCATGCTATTCAGAATCTGCCGAAGACAACGCTCTCGGACTTAAGAGCCATTGATGGTACCTGGACCATTCATTTCCAGGAAAACCTCGGTGCACCGGAGCAGATAACCACGGACAGTCTGAAGTCTTACACGGAATCAAGCGACGCCGGAATCAAGTATTTCGGAGGGACGGCCGTCTATACCAATCATTTCAAGCTTTCGAAGAAAGAGCTTAAGCAAGGACGGATACTTCTGAATCTGGGCACGGTGTATTATCTTGCTGGGGTTAAGGTGAATGGACAAGACTTCGGTTGGCAGTGGAAATCGCCTTATTCCGTGGATATTACAGACGCCCTGAAGAAGGGTGATAATCAGTTGGAGGTCAAAGTAACGAGTTTGTGGCGAAACCGCATCATCGGCGACCGACAACCCGATTGCAAACATCATTATACCTACACCTCGTTTAAGTTCTATGATGCTAAGAGCCCGCTGATTCCTGCCGGCTTGGTGGGGCCGGTGAGACTGCAGGTGAAAAAATAGAGAATGCTCCTCGTCTCCTCTGCGGGAGACGAGGAACTGCATGACAAGGTATCGGGCTGCGTCTTCGATTGTATTATCTACTATCTGGTAAGACATGTTCTGAATCCTTGCGTGATAGTTTTTAAAGAGATGAAGATATTAGAGAAGTTCAAGTATTGTCCGGTTTGTGGCAGCAGGCATTTTACCCCGAACTCGGAGAAAAGCCTGTTTTGCGGGAATTGCGGGTTCGAGTATTTCGTGAATCCGAGTTCCGCCAACGCTGCGTTTATCGTGAATGGGAGAGGTGAACTGCTCATTGCCCTTCGCAAGAAAGAGCCGGCCAAGGGAACCTATGACCTTCCCGGTGGTTTCGCCAACGAGGATGAGACCCCGGAGGAGGGAGTGGCGCGGGAAGTTATGGAGGAGACCGGTCTTCAGGTAAAGGAGGCGAAGTATCTCTTCAGTTGTCCGAACAAGTATTGTTATAGTGGCGTCGACATTCCCACCCTCGACCAGTTCTTTCTCTGCAAGGTGGATGATTTCTCCCCGCTCAAGGCAGCCGACGATGCGGCAGAGCTCCTCTGGATGCCTGTCGGAGACATCCGTACCGAGCTGTTTGGCCTGCGCTCCATACGCAATGGGCTCCGTCTGTTCATGGAAAAATATAAGGCAGGAATATAGAAACCGATAAGAAACGGGTCGGGATATGGGTTTCTGTGGTGCTGGCAACGGGCAGACAGAATACAGGGAAGCTCCCTTTTGGGTTTTCCGGAATGAAAGTTTCGGGGAGATAAAGGGAGCAAAAAAGCGCATCTTGTAATATTCGGGAACTGAAACGGCATCTATTTTCCTTAAAAAAATAAAAAAAATCCCTATATAATAAGGTATAAACTAAAACTTTGCTTACATTTGCGCTCCAAATATAAGTTATTCGCGACCATGCAAGAGAATTTAGTTATAGTAGAGAGTCCTGCCAAGGCAAGAACCATAGAGAAATTCCTTGGAAAGGACTTTAAGGTAATGTCAAGTTTCGGACATATCCGCGACCTGAAGAAGAAAGAGTTGAGCATTGACGAAAAGACAATGGAGCCTCACTACGAGATTCCCGAGGAGAAGAAGAAACTCGTGAGTGAACTGAGGAAGAATGTGAAGCAAGCCAAGAAAGTTTGGCTCGCTTCCGATGAAGATCGCGAGGGAGAGGCCATCTCATGGCATCTGTGCGAGGTGCTTGGATTGGACGAAGATAAAACCAGTCGTATTGTTTTCCATGAAATAACGAAGCCTGCTATCGTGGAGGCTATCGAGCATCCCCGTCGTCTGGACATGAATCTGGTGAATGCGCAACAAGCCCGCAGGGTGCTCGACCGCATCGTTGGGTTCAAGTTATCACCCGTATTGTGGCGCAAGGTCAAGCCGGCACTGTCTGCCGGTCGTGTACAGAGTGTGGCCGTTCGTCTGATTGTGGAGCGTGAGCGTGAGATTCAAGGTTTCAAGAGTGAGCCTTACTATCGCATCAATGCCATTTTCGGGGTAGAGAATCCTGATGGCTCCAAATCAGAAGTGAAGGCTGAACTCGACCGCCGTTTCGGCACTCATGAAGAGGCCGTGGCCTTCCTCGATAGATGCAAGGGTGCTGACTTCACAGTCGGCAGTATCGTGCAGAAACCGCTGAAGCGCATGCCGGCTCCTCCTTTCACGACCTCCACCTTGCAGCAGGAGGCTGCTCGCAAGCTCGGCTTCACCGTTACCCAGACCATGATGGTGGCTCAGCACCTCTACGAGAACGGTTTGATTACCTATATGCGTACTGATAGCGTGAACCTTTCCAAGCTCGCCATCGGAACAAGCAAGGAAGAAATTATCAGGCTTTTCGGGGCGGAGTATAGCCGTCCTCGCAACTTTCAGACCCATTCAAAGGGTGCCCAGGAGGCCCACGAGGCCATCCGGCCTACCTTTATGGCTAATACGGTCATTGAGGGAAACGCCCAGGAGCGCCGGCTTTACGACCTGATCTGGAAACGCACCGCTGCATCGCAGATGGCTGAGGCTGAAATAGAGAAGACTACGATAGCGATTGATATCGAAGGAGAAGAAGAAAAGTTCGTGGCCAACGGAGAGGTCATAACCTTTGACGGGTTCCTCAAGGTGTATCGTGAGTCTACCGATGATGAGGAAAATGGTTCTGAGGAACCGGGCAACACATTGCCGGCTTTAAAAGTGGGTGATGTTCTGGAGCGTCGTGAGATTACTTCCACCGAGAGATTCTCGATGGCTCCGCAGCGCTATACGGAAGCTTCGCTCGTCAAGAAACTCGAGGAACTTGGTATCGGCCGTCCGTCTACCTACGCTCCAACAATCTCAACTATTCAGCAGCGTGAATATGTACAGAAGGGCAATAAGAAAGGCGAGGAGCACATCTACATCGTAGATACCCTTAAGGGCATCAAGATAAGTACAAAAAACAAAAAGGAAACTGTCGGTAAGGAAACCGGCAAGCTGCTTCCTACTGATATAGGTATTGTGGTCAACGACTTTCTCATGCACAACTTTCCGGAAATTATGGATTATAACTTTACGGCCAAAGTGGAAGCGCAGTTCGACAAGATTGCCGAAGGAAAAGAGGAATGGAGCAAGATGATGAAGACTTTCGATAAAGGTTTTGAGCCTGCTGTTAAAGAGGTGATGGAGTCTCGCTCGGAACATAAGACCGGAGAACGCGAGCTTGGTATAGATCCCAAGAGCGGCAAGCCGGTATTCGTGAAGATCGGTCGATTTGGCCCTGTTGCACAGATAGGCTCTGCCGATGACAAGGAAAAACCGCGCTTCTCACAGCTGCCTGCTGACAAAAGCATTGAGACCATCACGCTCGATGAGGCACTCGTGCTTTTCAAGTTGCCGCGTGAGATTGGTAAATATGAGGGCAAGACCGTTACGATCGGTGCCGGTCGATTCGGTCCCTATATTCTTCACAACAAGAAATATGTGTCAATTCCGAAAGATCAAGATCCGCTAACTATTACACTCGAAGATGCGGTCAAGCTCATAGAGGCAAGGAATGAACAGGAAAAACAGCGCCATATCAAGAGTTTCGAGGAAGATTCAAGCATGGAGGTCCTGAACGGTCGATTCGGTCCTTACATCGCTTATGCTGGCAGGAACTATCGGATGCCTAAGGCATTGCATGAGAAAGCGGCAGAGCTTACTTACGCGGAGTGCAAGGAAATCGTGGAGAAAGCTCCGGAGCCCAAGGCACATAAGAGGAGATAAAACTTCGGAAGAACTGTTAGATTCCTCTGGAAGATCATTTTCGGAGGGTTCTCCAGTTCCTGTTGCCCATGATACGCATTATTCTCATCGGATATATGGGTGCCGGAAAGACAACTCTCGGGAAGGCACTTTCGAAGGAGCTTAAGGTTCCCTTCTATGATCTCGATTGGTATATCGAGACGCGTATGCATCGTACGGTGAAGCAAATCTTTGATGAGCGGGGTGAGGAAGGATTCCGGAAGATAGAGCGTAATATGCTCCATGAAGTTGCGGAGTTTGAGGATGTTATCCTCAGCTGTGGCGGTGGAGCCCCGTGTTTCTTTGATAATGTCGACTACATGAACGAAAAGGGACAGACGGTATATCTCAAAGCCTGCCCCGAAGTGCTTTACGAACACTTGAAAATGGGTAAGTCGGTGCGACCGCTACTTCTCAATAAGTCCCCTCAGGAGATGAAAGCCTATATACAGGAACAACTCGCACTGCGCGAACAGTATTACTCAAAGGCGCGCTATACATTGGATGTGAACCTAATGGACAACTTTGATAAAATAAGTATTACGGTAACCAAACTTAGAGAACTGTTGAATATATGAAGAAATGGACAATCGATGATGCGAAGGAGCTGTATAATATCTGTGGATGGGGCACCTCGTATTTTGGTATTAACGAGAAAGGTGATGTCTATGTAACACCCTCCAAGGATGAAGTTCAGATAGACCTTAAGGAGGTCATGGATGAACTAATTCTTCGCGATGTTACACCCCCGGTTCTGTTGCGCTTCCCCGACATCCTCGATAACCGTATAGAAAAGAATGCCAGCTGTTTTGAGAAAGCCGCCAAGGAATATGGTTACAAGGGCGAGAGCTTCATCATCTATCCTGTTAAGGTGAATCAGATGCAGCCTGTGGTAGAGGAAATGATAACGCATGGTCGTAAATTCAATCTTGGTTTGGAAGCTGGTTCTAAGCCGGAACTTCATGCGGTGATTGCCGTGCAATGCCAAAGCGATTCTCTTATTATATGTAATGGGTATAAGGATCAGAGCTACATAGAGCTTGCCCTTCTTGCCCAGAAGATGGGAAAACGCATTTTTATTGTCGTCGAGAAACTCAATGAGATAGATATTATTGCCAAGGCTGCCAAGAAGTTGAATGTAATGCCAAATCTTGGTATCCGTATCAAGCTTGCGTCGAGTGGTTCTGGCAAGTGGGCCGAAAGTGGTGGCGATGCCTCTAAGTTCGGGCTGACGAGTTCGGAACTCCTTAAAGCCCTTCAGATATTGGACGAAAAGGGCATGCACGACTGTCTGCGTCTCATCCACTTCCACATAGGCAGCCAGATTACCAAGATTCGCCGTATACAGACAGCCCTGCGTGAAGCGGCTCAGTTTTATATCAACCTTCACAAGATGGGCTATAATGTGGACTTCGTGGATTGTGGAGGCGGACTTGGAGTAGACTATGACGGAACTCGCTCTTCTTCCAGCGAGAGTTCCGTGAACTACTCTATCCAGGAGTATATCAACGACTGTATTTACACCTTTGTCGACGCGGCTAATAAGAATGACATTCAGCATCCTAATATCATTACCGAAAGCGGCCGCTCTCTGGCCGCCCACCATTCGGTGCTCGTCATCGATGTTCTGGAAACTGCGAGCCTTCCGGAAATGCCAGAGGAGTTTGAGGCTAAGGAAACTGATCACCAGTTGGTAAAAGACCTTTATGAAATCTGGGATAATCTGAGTCCCCGCTCTATGCTTGAGGACTGGCACGATGCAGAGCAGATTCGGGATGAAGCCCTTGAACTTTTTGCTCACGGCATCGTCGATTTGAAGACGCGTGCAGAAATCGAGAGCATGTATTGGAGCGTATGTCATGAGATAAACAGCCTTGCCAAGTCGCTTAAACATGTGCCGGAAGAGCTTAGAGGTTTGGACAAGTTGCTTGCTGACAAGTATTTCTGCAATTTCTCACTTTTTCAAAGTCTGCCTGATGCATGGGCTATTGACCAGATATTTCCTATCATGCCGCTTCAACGGCTCGATGAACGGCCCACGCGTAATGCGACGATTCAGGATATCACCTGTGATTCAGATGGAAAGATTGCCAACTTTGTAACGAACGGGCACATCAGGCATGTGCTGCCGCTGCACCGACTCTTGAAGAACGAGCCTTATTACCTGGGCGTGTTTCTCGTGGGTGCTTATCAGGAGATTTTAGGAGACATGCACAATTTGTTTGGTGATACTACGGCTGCACACATCAGTGTCAAGGATGGGGCATATCATATTGATCAGATTTTTGATGGAGAGACGGTAGAGGAAGTGCTTGACTATGTCCAGTATAATCCAAAGAAACTGGTCCGTCAGCTGGAAATCTGGGTAAGCAAAAGCGTGAAACAGGGCAAGATTTCATTAGAGGAGGGTAAGGAGTTCCTTAGCAACTATCGTAGTGGGCTGTATGGATACACTTATCTGGAATAATTAAGCGTGGATGGAATGCTAACGGATCATATCAATAATCAGGGATCTCTAAAAGAAATACATAGAGAACCTTTTACTGTTGTTAAGGTGGGAGGTGCTGTCGTAGAGGACGAGCGTCGCCTGAAGTTGCTGCTTGATAACTTTGCGTCCATTCCGGGTCGGAAAATACTGGTGCATGGAGGTGGTCGCAAGGCAACAAAGATTGCTGCAGCCCTTGGCATTGAGAGCAAGATGATGAATGGTCGCCGTATCACGGATGACGCTATGCTTGAGATTGTAACTATGGTATATGGCGGACTCATCAACAAAAATGTCGTGGCATATCTTCAAGAAAGCGGGATCAATGCCCTCGGACTTACAGGTGCAGACATGAATGTCATCCGTTCTCACAAACGCCCCGTTAAGGATGGTATCGACTTTGGTCTCGTTGGGGATATTGATGAGGTGAATGGAGAATATCTGAGTCGACTCGTTGAGATGGGAGTTACACCAGTCATGGCACCGTTAACCCATGACGGCAGAGGGCAGCTCCTCAACACGAATGCGGATACCATCGCCTCAGAGACGGCAAAGGCACTTGCTGCCCACTTCGATGTAACACTTGTATTTACATTTGAGAAAAACGGGGTGCTCCGTAATCCCGAGGATGCAGAGAGCGTTATTCCTGTTATTATGCGTGCCGATTTTGATAAATATATAGCTGATGGCACCATTACTGATGGCATGATTCCCAAAATAGAGAATGCCCTTTCAGCTATAGATGCCGGTGTGAGTCGCGTCATAATTACTAAGGCCGAAGCGATGAATGGTCTTCATGGGACAATCATCGAGAAATGAAAATGGGATTTCGTTTACCAGGCATTTAAAAAGATATAATAAATATGGAGAAAGTGAAAGAATGGTGCTTCGGGCAGAATGCCGTTCGAGGAAAAGTGTTAAATTTTATTTTTCCTGTAACTTTCACCAGTCTTAGTCGTCAATTCAAATAGAGAGGCAGATGAAAAAAATCAGTTTCCGTAACGATGTGTTGCCGCTGAAGAATACCCTTTATCGGTTAGCTCTCCGCATAACTCTCAATACTGCAGAGGCAGAGGACATCGTACAGGACACGCTGATTAAGGTCTGGGACAAGCGCGAAGGTTGGGATGATATAGAATCCATAGAAGCATTCAGCATGACAATATGCAGAAACCTTGCCCTCGACCGCATCAAGAAGGCCGACAACCAGAATGGCTCACTCGACGCCGTTCCATTTGAAACGCCAGATGCAGCATCTGACCCCTACGAGCAAATGATTCAGAAAGACAGGGTCGAACTGGTGAGGAGGCTCGTAGACTCTCTTCCAGAGAAGCAGCGCTCCTGCATGCAGTTGCGAGATTTCGAAGGAAAGTCCTATCGGGAAATTGCCGAAATCCTTGCTATCACTGAAGAACAGGTAAAGGTGAATATATTCAGGGCACGGCAGGCGATAAAGACAAGATTTAAAGAATTTGATAATTATGGACTATAAATACATTCAACAACTACTCGAGCGCTACTGGATGTGCGAGACCACTCTTGAAGAAGAGGAGATTCTTCGTGCATTCTTCTCTCAGAAGGAGGTTCCTGTTGGGCTTCTGCGCTATAAAGACCTGTTTGCTTACGAGCAGGCCGAGGTGCGAAACGATGTATTATCTGATGACTTTGATGAGCGTGTGCTCAAAATGATAAAGGAACCTGTTCCTGTCAAGGCGCGCGTTATCACTATGCAGCAGCGGTTGATGCCGCTCTTCAAGGCCGCAGCCGTGGTAGCCATTGTGCTTACGCTGGGCAATGCTATGCATCTATCAATGACCAACGATCAGGCCAATAAGATAGGCGCTACTGGTGATAGTTATCAGGTTATTAAGCACGGTACATCGGTTGCGATGGGAGACAGCGCGACGATGGATACGCTCAAGCAGAGTCGTATCGAGTCCGTGCAAGTGCAAGCGCACCCTTTATTGAAATAGACAAATTTCTATGCTTTCTCTATAATGTTTAGTAAAACAAGCAAACGAGGCTGTGAAGCTTCAAATTCTCTCAAATTTTTCATAACATACTAACGAAGAAGAGGGGTCGGATTTCCGGCCCCTCATTTATTTTATAAACATTCAAGATAGAAGCGCAATTTCTTATGGAGCGTCTGTAAGGATTGCCTTCCTTGAGGTAAGCGACCGTTCTGGGAGCGCGGCGGCAAGGTAATTCATCTACCGCGAGAGGGAATAAAATCAACCGGCAATACAAAAAGCAGAAAAGGGAGATTGCTATCTCCTGGCACGCTCATTGATTTGGCTGCCGGAGTAGCCAGTATCTATAGAAGATGACGATTCTCCGCTTATGGCCGATTTCTCTTTATTCCAGCAGTCTGAAAGCCCTTGTAGAGAGGAATCGGCTTTGTATGTATTAACACAAGTCAACCTTTGTGGCAGAGGCTTTTAGATGCCTGTCAGGATTACACTTGCTGCTGTGCCTGCCCCAGTTTAAGCATAGCGGTGGGCACGGCCTTTCTGATTTCTTCCACAAGCAGCTGGCGCAAGGTCTTTCGAATGAAATTTTTGCTGGTCATCATTACGATCTTGCGTGTAGGGGCGGGAATGGCAAAAGGCCTCACAAGTCGGGTCTGTTCTTCGTTGAGCTGCGACAAGGCGAGCTCCGGAATGAAGGTTAGCCCCTTGCCGTTCTCCACGATACGCATGAAGGTTTCTATACTTCCGAGGCTGTAGGCCTTCTTGCTGCGACGGGCGGCCTTGAGCTGGCAGTATTTCACGAGCTGGTCGCGGAAGCAGTGCCCCTCGTCCAGAAGCCATAGATATTCTCCTGTCAGGTCGGCCGTGCGTATTACCTTATTATTATATAAGGGGTCGTCCTTCGCCACATAGGCAAAGAATTGTTCATAGAAAAGCGGCTCGCAGTGAAAGTCGTCCAGTCCGTCGAGCATGGCGAGGATTCCCGCGTCGATATCTCCGTGGCGCAGGGCTTTCTTGATACTCTCGGTTTGCATCTCGTTGATTCGGATGTCCATGTCGGGATATTGCTTCATGAGCTGTGGGAAGAAGCGAGGAATGAGATAGGGGGCAATGGTAGGCAGGATGCCGATGTTGAAAGTTCCCAGCAACGACTGCTTGTCCTCTTCCACGAATTCCCTTATCTTGCGTGCTCTCACGATTACTTTCCAGGCTTGTTCTATAATGGTTAGGCCGATTGGCGTGGGTTTGACGGGCTGTGCCTTACGGTCGAAGATCTTCACCCCCAGTTCTTCCTCCAGTTTCTGTATCATGGAACTTAGAGTGGGCTGGGTTACATTGCAATGCTCTGCCGCTTTGGCAAAGTGCTTGTGCCGATATACGGCGATGATGTATTCTAATTGTTGTAGTGTCATAAGAATAGATCCTTTTCGGGCAAAGTTACTCCTTTTTTTCTGATAGCGGTTCATTCCGGGGTGAAAAAACGATTATTTTAGGGCAAAAAAACAATGAGCAGTCATCAAATAGCGACTGATTTCTGCGGATAATACATACTGGCGATTCAATTCTCCTATCACTTTGCCGACCGGAGAATAAAAATTATGATTACTGCTAATGCCTATGAATAGGAACTTTGCCTGTCCCTGATAGACAATTTCTATGTGCTGATAGAAATTATCTTTTTGCGCATATCGTCTTTCTTCTTACCTTTGCAACAAATAAACGACATAATAATAACTTTTTAAAAACATCACGATTATGAGTACAATTCTTTTGGGGGCTCTTTTCCCCTTGCTTTTGCAAACGAATATGACGATGCGTGATAATTTTTCAAAAAATGAGACAATGATGAATATACCAATGCCAGTACTCCCTTATGCGCCCAACGCGCTGGAGCCAGTTATCAGTGAACAGACCATTAGTTTCCATTACGGCAAGCATCTGCAGGGTTATGTGAATACCATCAACAAGCTTGTGGAGGGTACAGAGTTTGCGGGCAAGAGCCTTGAGGAGCTGGTTCGGACAGTTCCGGAGGGACCGATGTACAACAATGCGGGACAGGCTCTCAACCACAAGCTCTACTTCTTGCAGTTCCGCTCGCCGCGCAAGGACAATGCACCTATGGGGCGGATTGCGGCTACCATCGATGCCAATTTCGGTAGTTTCGAGGCTTTCAAGGAGCAGTTTGCCCAGGCGGCCATCTCGCTGTTCGGCTCAGGATGGGCTTGGTTGTCGCAGGATGGGAGCGGCAAGCTCGTCATTACCAAGGAGCCCAATGGCGGAAATCCGTCGCGTAGCGGACTGAATCCGCTGATGGGAATCGATGTGTGGGAGCATGCCTATTACCTCGACTATCAGAATCGCAGGGCAGACCATGTGGAAGCCGTGTGGGAACTGATCGACTGGGAGGTCGTAGAGAGCAGAATGAAATAACTCAATAAAACAACAATGACAATGGAACCAATTATCAATGCACAGGTACCGCAGTTCAAGGTACAAGGATTTCAGAACGACAGTTTTAAGACCGTCTCCAGCGAAGACATCAAGGGAAAGTGGGCCTTGTTCTTCTTCTATCCAGCTGACTTTACATTCGTCTGCCCTACGGAGCTGGAAGACCTGGCCGATTACTATGAGCAACTCAAGTCGATGGGCGTGGAGGTCTTCTCCGTCAGCACCGATTCCCATTTCGTGCACAAAGCATGGCATGACGCGTCGGAGACCATCAAGAAGTTGCCTTACACCATGCTCGCCGACCCCTTGGCGGTGTTAAGCCGGGGATTCGGAGTGTATAAGGAAGACGAGGGCGTGGCCTACAGGGGTACTTTCCTTGTGAATCCGGAAGGCCAGATTAAAATTGCCGAGATACAGGATAACAGTATAGGGCGTAATGCCGAAGAATTGGTGCGCAAGGTAGAGGCTGCCCAGTTCGTGGCCAGCCACGACGGCGAGGTTTGTCCGGCACGCTGGAAGAAGGGTGGGAAAACTCTTCGCCCGGGTATTGACTTGGTCGGGAAGCTCTAAAGATAATCCCCCGGACTCTCTCTGGGGGCCTTTCTTGATATTACCAGCCGTTTGTAATCCTGTTACAAACGGCTTGTAATCATGTTACAAGTATAATGTAACTAATCAATGAAAATGAAGAAATATCGAAATTGATGTAAACTAACTGATAATGAGGAGGAAATACACGAATTGGCATAATACTGCTCTGTTTGTAAAGGGCAGAAATATGCAGATTTAGGCAGAAGTTCAGTTACCAGAGTGTTACCCTATTTTGATGTAGGTAACGATGGTGCAGTATTCGGTAACTGAATTATTTTCGTTCGTGTGGCTGTTGCTTCGGTCGGCAGTTTTCTGCGTAAGTGAGGAACGCTTTAATTCGGGTAATTTTGCCCACAAATATTAAAGCGTATGAAAACAGAGAAAATGAAGGTGCTGCTCTACCTTAAAAAGAGCGGGCTTGACAAATCGGGGAAAGCTCCGATTATGGGACGTATTACCATTGGGCGTTCCATTGCCCAGTTTAGTTGTAAACTTTCCTGCAACCCCGACTTGTGGAATTCACGTGAGAGCAGGATGGACGGCAAGAGCCATGAGGCGGTGGAGGTTAACGGCTGGTTGGAAAATCTTCTGCTTTCCATTCAATCTGCCTATCAGTCGTTGATTGCCAAAGGACAGCCATTTGATGCAACCGATGTAAAGGAACAGTTTCAAGGCTGTGTGCAGGCACGATGTATGCTCATCGAGAGATTGGATATGCTCATTAAGGAGAAAGAAAGCCATATCGGTATAGACATCAAGAGGGACTCTATGTCTGCCTATCATTCCACTCGAAAACGATTGCAGGAGTTTATACAGAAGAAGTATCATGTTTCGGATTTGGCATTCTCGCAGTTGACAGAAAACTTCATCTACGAATTGCAAGCATTCTGTCTTAGTGAACTCGGGCATCAGCAAAGCACATTTTTCAGAGCTGCAGCAGATTTGAAGACTGTCTGCAGGCTGGCTTATCGTGAGAGGCTGGCTGATACGCTTCTGTTTGATAAAGTACATATAGAACGAGGAGACAAGAAAGCACCTAAAGCTCTTGACCAAGAAGCATTGGACAAGTTGAAGGCAATCTGCTTTGATGAGTTGGAAGAGGAAATGGAAACCGCTCGCGATGTGTTTCTCTTCGCTTGCTATACCGGTGCAGCTTATTGTGATTTGATGGAGCTAAGCAAGAAGCATCTTGTTCGTGATGATGCAGGTAGTTTGTGGTTGAAGTTCAACCGACAGAAGACGGGTGTGCTTTGTCGTATCAAGTTGTTGCCGGAAGCAGTTCGCTTAATTGAGAAAATGCACAGCGATGAAAGGGAAACACTGCTGCCTTGCATCAAATATCCCACTTATCAGTCCTGTCTCAAAGCCTTGCGACTACGGGCAGGTATTTCTTTTCCCTTTACCTCGCACACGGCAAGGCATACCTTTGCCACACTTATCACCTTAGAGCAGGGCGTTCCTATTGAAACAGTCAGCAAGATGCTCGGACATACGAACGTAAGTATGACCGAACGTTATGCAAAGGTAACACCACAGAAACTCTTTGAGGAATTCGACCGTTTCCTTTCTTTCACCGAAGATATGCATTTGACTATCTAATCTCTATACTTTGTATATTCTTATGCATTCATTTCAGAAATTAAAACAACAAGACAATGAGAAGTACATTCAAGACACTATTCTATATCAACAGACAGAAAACAAAGGCAGACGGCAAGACCACCATTCTCTGCCGTATCACCATAGACGGAAAAAGTACCGCCATTACCACAGGCGAGCAGTGCAAATCCTCCGAGTGGAACAGCAGGAAAGGACTGACAACCGACAAGAGAACCAATCAAAGAATTGGCGAGTTCAAAGAACTTGTAGAAAAGACCTATCAGGAGATATTGATAAAGGACGGAGTGGTAAGCGTGGAACTGCTCAAGAACCGTTTGCAGGGGATAGCCACCATGCCGACAACACTTCTTGCCATTAGCAAAGCAGAACTGCAATCCGTTAAAGAGTGCGTGGGCAAATCAAGGGCAGAGGGGACTTATCAGAATCTTCTCCATTCAGACAAGTTACTTACAGAGTTTGTAAAGGATAAGGGAATGACGGATATAGTCATAGCCACTATAACGGAAGACTTGTTTGAAGAATACCGTTTCTATCTGAAAAAACGAGACTTGGCAACAGCAACCATCAACCGCTACCTTTGTTGGTTGAGTAGGCTGATGTATCGTGCGGTCAGTCAAAGGCTCATTCGTTGCAATCCTTTTGAGAATGCCAAGTACGAGAAAACGGAACAGAAGATACACTTCTTGCAAAAGAGCGATGTTGCCAAACTCATGGTATTGAGAGTACTTGATAAGGAAGCAGAACAAGCAAGACGCATGTTTATCTTTGCCTGTTTCACGGGCTTGGCTATTGCTGATATGGAACATTTGCAATTTGGACACATTCAAACGGCAGCAGACGGACAGAAATATATCCGCAAGGAACGGCAGAAGACAAAGGTAGAGTTTATTGTGCCACTGCACCCGATAGCGGAGGCCATCATCAATCAATGTAAGGAAGAACAACCCAGCACGAAAGAAATGCAGACGGTGAAAGAAAAAGGTGACGACTTTATCTTTCACTGTGCTTGCAGCCGTAGCGTGATGAGTGCAAAGCTGAGCATCGTGGGCAAGGCTTGCGGTATCAGAGAACGGTTGTCCTACCACATGGCAAGGCACACGTTCGGCACGATGAGTTTAAGTGCAGGAATACCTATCGAAAGCATTGCCAAGATGATGGGACACGCTTCTATCTCAAGCACTCAAATCTACGCACAGGTGACAGACAATAAGATTTCGGAGGACATGGACAGGTTGATAAGGAAACATCAGACAAAAGAAACGAGGGAGGAAACCGTATGAATGTCAATCACCATCAAACAAAAAGAGACCGCAGTTATTTCGAGTGGGGCGACAGTATGCAAATTATTCGCAAAGGCAAAGGCGAAATAGCAATGACAGAGAGCGAATTGGTAGATTTCTTCGGTGTAACATGGAGGAAACTCAATTATCGATTGCAACTGCTTCTGAAAACATATACCCTACAATCCGAAGAAAGGGCCGCAGGGGAGGTGGAAGTCTACGTGAACGGACTGTTAAAAGGATATGCCCCGCTTTATCCGCTTTCAATCATCATCGCTTTGTCTTATCAATTGGACAGCACGGAAGCGCACTTGTTCAGAAAATACGTTTGCCAAAAGCTGCAACGCTCTGCACTTGTGATAGAGCAGATATACCTACACGGCAATGCCAGTATCAATTGATATACTTTTCCCTTTCACCGATATTATCTTACTACATAACTACAAGGAAAGGTAATACGGTGAAAGAAAAAGGGTTGGCGTGTAGTCAGGAAGGAGAGATTGCTATTACTACAACAAACTACAGTTTGCAAAGTTACGGCGAAAAGCAAGGTGGTACTTGTTCTATATTTCAAGCAATTTATATATCTTTGCAAAATACAACCGAGACTTTTAACGAGATGAGGGATATTAGAATTGAAAAGGGAATCAATAAAGGCAATGCTTTGCTTTTATGTGAATGGTCCAACGAACAAGGAAAAGAGTTTCAGGAGCAATGGATGGGTTCCGAAATTTCTTACCCGCTGGACTATGATAAAATAAAGGACTTGGGAAATGTATTTTCGATATTCAACCAAGGGGAATTTATCGGAATGATACAAGAAGTACGAATTGGTAAGGATAACATACACATAGGTAGATTTGTAATAGATCCCCGAAAAACAGGATTGGGCTTTGGGACTGAGGCCCTAAAAAGATTTGTAGATTTCATTCTTGAGGATGATAATATTAAAAGTATTTCCCTAACGGTCTTTGATTTCAACCAAAAAGCAAAGAGAATTTATGAGAAACTTGGGTTTGAAATCAATGAAGTAATTGAGACTCCAAGGCTGAAATACATTATGAAGAGATACAGGTAATTCCGAGTTTATCTAACTCAATACAACAGAGCAGTTTTAAAAAACTGCAAATCAATTTATCCGATAAAGAATGGCACTTGAAAGAGAGGCATCTCTGTCCAAGTGCCACATATCAGAGAGCCTTTACCTTATCCCATAGTCTTGAAGGATTCTGATACCAATACCTAAGTCGCTTCTGTTACCGAAATCATGCTCCCACACCAATCCATTTGATTGAAGGCTCTTATTGGTAGGAGTTCTTTCTACTTATTTATTTCATTGTATAATTCTTTTGTTCTAGATTCATCAACTAGTAATTCAAGAAAGATTTTAGTGTCGCTAGTGATTTCTGGTTTGTTTAGAAGAATATTGCCAAGTGTTCTAAGTCTACTAAGTTGCCCGACATGACATATTCTTGATTTCAAGATTGAGTTTGTCTTTATTGTTTTTACAAACTCTTCTGCTGACTTGTTGTCAAATTTTTCAAACATCCTTGAAATTCTTGGTGCTGCCGCATCAGAATAAAACGAAGTTCTGCTGAAACTATAACTTGCACCTTTATATCCTACATATGTCAGAGTTAAAGCTGCTACTAATCTTTCAACATATTCGTCTGGGATAACAGAACCAAACGATTCAAGTTCTCTTACAGACAAGGCTTCTTGTGCCCAGTTATCTAAGTTCTTTTCTAGATTTTGTATATGGGGGGCATAGATTAACTTTCTGGTTGCCGTAGACAAGTATCTTAAGCCGTCAATTAAGCTAAATAAATCAACCCCCTTCTTATTCTTCATTGCATCACCTTCAAGGTACATTTTATCAAAACGTTGTCCTATTTGTTGTCGTATTTCTTTTGGCGTTACTTTCCACAAAATAGGAAAACTTAATTCAATGTTAGAACGAAAACGCGTTGAGATTGTATCCCCAATGTAGTATGTAAACAATTTGTTACACATTTCTTTCTTATAAACTTCTGGTAAATCAATGAAAGCTTGTTCAACAGCTAATTCATGCTTGTCATAAGTATCCGTATCCATTTTAACGATATAATCGTTTACGTTGATTATTGGAATCGGAAACTCTTGTGATAACACATATTTGTTGCAATCTGCAATCATGTTTAGAACCTTAAAAAGGTTTGGATCGGAACTGTCTGGATGTCCGTCAAATATATTACGGGTTTCTCTTGCTTGATGTATGACTTTTTTTGCTTCCCAACTAAGAACACCTATTTTATACGCACCTTCTATTAAATCATAATCAGTAATGTTATTTTGGAAGTCTTCGTAAGTCTTTGCAGATTTATTCATTTCCTTATTAAACAAGTCCAAACTTCTATGTATTATTTTTCTTCTTAGATCATCACTTACTGCATTCCAATAGCATCCAATAGCACTTCTTAATCCACCAGCCTTCAAAACTAGTCTTGCTTCTTCAATATATTTATTCCCTATAAGTTCTTCTCTTACATTAGTTAGTTCTCTTTGTAAGTATTCAACTTTTTCAGCAGGAAGAATTATTTCTGTCGTTGTTTTTTTTACTATATTTACCATGTTCTTCTTTTTTTGTATAATAATCACTCTTTTCTTTATAGCCTTAGCTAATATCAAATTTCCTAATTCCCTTAGAAGTACGAAGTACATTCTCAAAATTCTCTTATAAGACAATTTTTGCCTTTTGCTAAGTATTGATTATCAGCGAGTTGCAAAATTGTATTTTTAAACCTTGAAAACGGTGTTCCCGACACATATGGAAAATATCCTTTTCGTATGCCGGAAACACGTTTTTCGTTAAGGCATTACGATGCTGCCATCATGCTATTTTGCGTTTACGATATCTTCCTGCGGGGCGAAGTCGAGACTTCGGATGTCGAAAGAATCACGCATGGCCGTACTCTTGGTAAACTGCACGTTCACCTGCTTTATGAGTTTCGCGCCCTTTGCCTTGGCTTCGACGGCCGTTGCTGCGCCCTCCGCCTTGATAGTGAGACGGAACGAACCGATGTCGCCCAGTCGCACGGTGTTGCCATTCTCCAAGGCCTCGATAACTTCGTATTGTAAGGCGTCCAACACAGCCTTCACGTCAGCACTCGACACGGTGGAGCGTTTCTCTATCCGCTTTACGATTTGCGCCAACGTTACCGGCGTGGTCGGTGCAGCCTGCGGATAAAACTCCACTTCTTCTTTCTTCAGCGGATTCTTCTTCGCTTGAATTACCTACTTTATCATATCGCTTAGAATTAAAGGGTTAGTAATGCCACAAAGATACTAAATTTTACGATGAAGCCAGCAGAATATCTGAACATTCTGCTAAGAGAATGCCGATTATTCCCTAATTTCACTTATAATCCTTGTCCTGCACACGTTAATTTCTATCTGTGCTTACTTGCGCTTTCAAAAAAAGTGTATTATTATTTTCTGGTGTTAATCGTGCCCCTATACCGTTGTTGCCAACATTCGGGCTTGATAGGCTTCGTGCTTTAACAATTCAAGACAAATTTAAAACACAGATCCTTTGATACGATCAAGACCATGTCAATCTTAGGAGTACGATCGGCTCAGTCTTTCCAGAACCACCAGTTCAGCTTTTCCTTTTCCCTATGCTCTGGCGGTGTCTGCGCGAAGTAAACGGCACATCTGAAAGCATACAGTACGCAACGGTCCTGCACCACTCCAGCATAGTCGTTGGACAAAGCAAAGAGTATTTCGGGGGCTTTGCCTTTCAAGTCTGCAACGGAGGTTATCCCGATATTCCACAAATCGGTTGCAAGCGATTTCCCTATTCCGGGAATCACCGTCAGTTCCTTAATTGTCTGCTCTTTGGTCATTGCACTTGACAAACTACAAGACAAGATTTCCGTCTCTGTCAATCTGCCAAAAAGGGTTGTAGGCTACCTCGAACACATAGCCGTCCAAATCCTTGAAATAGCCGCTGTATCCTCCCCAATACACTTTCTGTGCAGGTTTCACAATGGTTGCTCCGAGCCGTTGTGCTTCCTGCATCACGGCATTGACTTCCTCTTCCGATATGGCGTTATAACTGATTGTCATGCCCGAAAAGGCAGTCTGTTGATGGTATAACGTCGTATCTTTTTCCAATTCTTGCAGTGGGTATATCCCCAAGACTATCCCACCCAAAGGGAACAAGGCGTAAGTTTCCTGGCTCTGTTCCGACTTCTTCCAGCCCAATCCCTCATAGAAAGCCAATGCCTTTTGAAAGTCCTTTACTCCCAATGTAATCAAAGTGAATTTCTGTCTCATAAGTTGTATATTATTGAATTTGCCACAAAGTTACTCATTCTTAACGAGAAAGACGAATAAGTCAGCAGGAAACGTCCCTTGCGAAGGCTTTATCTTCGATAGTTCTTTTGCAATAGTTGGTTTATGTCGGAGAGTCGGTAGAGTATCTTCCCTGCAAACTGCGTGTAGGGAATGATTCTCCTGTCGCGGTAGTCCTGTAAAGTGCGGGGACTGATATACAGACGCTCGCACACTTCCTTGCCCGTGAGGAAAAGTTCGCCAGCAAAGAGTGGCTTGTGCGTCTGCGCCACTTCCACAATCCGTTTGCCTACACCTCTCAAGGCCGAGACGACCAGCTGCATCTCGTCCGTCTCCATGTTCAAGTCTCTTGCTGTTTCCATCATATCATTTTGTTTTTAGGTTTGTTCGACTTCATAAGAAGCAGTGCTTCCACATCCTCGCACTTGTAATAGCACTTGTGTCCGATTTGCGTAAACGGCAGCACGCCCGTATCACGATAATGCTGCAAGGTGCGTTTGCTGATATTCAGCAGCTGGCACACATCACCGTTGTGCAGCCAGTCCGTTTGCTTGCTTTTCTCTCCGAATGCCTTGTGGCAGCATTCCGCAAGGCTCAAGATTTCATCTCGAAGCTTTGCCCAATTGGTTTCCGTAATGACGTAATAGTTCATAATCATATTTTGTTATTGTTTGTTGTTTCAGTTCTTTCCTGTTTCTGCTGGCAAAGGTAATGGCGTACGTACGCCTCTCAAAGCCGTGGGGAACAGCAGGGAAGTATCGGGAACAATCGGGAAAAGAGCAATCCGTTTCATCGGTTCACATTTGCGTTTTCCTGCCCCGTCTTTTTTCTTTCATTGCAAAGACAATCCAAGCGAGTGCAGAGGAAAGTTCACTTATCCTTTGTCGAGCGCAGTTTGTCTTATGCAAAATTAATATTGGATATTTCTTATTCCATCACATTTCATTCAAGTGGCAGCTTGTGGCGCTATAACAAGGACAAAAGAGACAGATTGATGTTCTTGCCACTGCACAACTGAGGCTAATAAGGTAATCAAAGCAAAAGAGTACATCTGAGAGCAAACAACGACATCCGTATTTCAGCTAACCGATCTTTCCTATCATCTGTTTTTTGCTTAATGAGACGATAAATGCTCTTCTTGCCTGCCTATTCCCCTAAGAATTTTGCAGCAGACGAGCGCAACATTATGCAAGAAGGCTCTGAATGCTTGGAAGTTACACATTCTCACCCTAACTTCACTCTTGGAAACCAATTCAAGGGAATAATGAAAAAGAACACAGATGCAGGCAATACAGACAGCAGGAGAAATCCTCATCGAAGGGGTAGTTCATCCAAGAACGTAGAGATAGAAAACTACCTCTCCACACACTACGATTTTAGATACAATACAGTATTGGGTAGAACCGAATACCGAAGTAGGAACAGCGGCATATTTACAAAAGTCGGTCGTTATGAAATCAATACGCTTCGCAGGGAACTTGATTGCGATAAAAACATAGCGACTTCTGCCGAGAACCTTTATTCCATCATTGAAAGCAGCTTTTCTCCCCGTATCAATCCTGTGCAGGAGTATTTAAAAGGGTTACCATTGATAGATATAGGTGATGGTTGTAGCAATGGTGGTAGTTACAGTGGTAGTAGTGTTCTTACTTTCTTTTCACCAAAAGCAATTCCCGATTTGGCAAGCTGTGTTGTTGTCCGTAATTCTAACAAATGGTTGCCGTATCTTACCAAATGGCTTGTGGCGGTGGTCGGCAACGCAATCGACGACCGCGAGTGCCGTAACCATACCTGCCTCGTGTTGACAGGCGAGCAGGGAAAGTTCAAGACCACGTTCCTTGACCTGCTCTGTCCGCCGGCACTATATGGTTATAGTTACACAGGAAAGATATATCCGCAGGAGAAAGATACACTTACCTATATCGGGCAGAACCTTATCGTAAATATAGATGACCAGCTCAAAGCCCTCAATAAGCGGGACGAGAATGAGCTGAAAAACCTTATCACCTGTCCGATGGTCAAGTACCGTATGCCGTATGACAAATATGTTGAGGAGCATCCCCACTTGGCAAGCTTTGTGGCATCAGTGAACGGCAACGACTTTCTTACCGACCCGACAGGCAGCAGACGGTTTCTTCCTTTTGAAGTTCTTTCCATAGACATAGAGAAAGCCAAGCGTATTTCAATGGATAATGTCTATGCTGAAGCCAAAGCCCTGTTAAAGTCAGGTTTCCGCTATTGGTTTGACGATGATGAGATAGCCGAGCTATATAGGGAGAGTGAAGACTTTCAAGTACAGACTGCAGAAATGGAACTTTTGTTACGTTGTTTTGAAAAGCCAACGGAGGCTAATCCTCATAGCTCTTATATGACCACCACCGAGATAATCACCTACTTGGGACTTTATACGCACCATCCCTTATCCTTGAAGCACATGGGTGAGGCTCTAAGAAAGGCAGGCTTTGAAAAAGTAAGTAAGCGACGGGAGGGCGGTAGCCCTATCTATGTGTATAAGGTAAGGAAAATACTCCCATGTCCTTTGCTCAATAGTTGTAGTAGCCAAATGTAGTAGGCACATGTAGTAGGTTTGTAGTATGGCCTGATACTACAAAATAATATTGATTATCAATCACTTAATCACAAAATAGTATGTAGTAAGAAGAAAGATGAAAAAGTTTGGAGAGGAAAACTTTGGAAACGGTAAAACCATAAAACAGACAAGCATAAATAATTATCATTCAATCCATTAAAACATCAAAAACAATGAAAGAAGAAGATTTATCAGCTATCAAGCGATATTCCATCGTGGAATATCTCGAAAGTAAAGGCATCAAGCCTGTCCGCAAGACACCGACCTATGCCATGTACCACTCACCGCTCAGGGAGGAAACACATCCGAGTTTCAAGGTGGACACGGAAAAGAACCTTTGGATAGACTATGCCGAAGGCAGGGGTGGAAGCATCATCGACCTTTGCATGCGTTTGGAGGGCTGCACGCTCTCGGAAGCCATCTGCCGTTTGGGACAGAACGCTCCCGATAATACAACGCACAGCTACAGTTTTACAAATAGAGGAATATCCATCAGTCCAAATCAAAGAGAAAATGTAACGGCAAGCGGTACAAGGAGACAGATATGCCTATCAGACACCTTGTCGCCGCACTTACAGGAGTATTTCAAAAAGGAACGCTGTATTAATTTGGAAAAGGCAACACCCTTTCTCAAATGTATCAGTTACGAGGTAAGAGGAAGAAGATATGAAGCCATCGGCTTTGCCAACTCTTCGGGTGGCTATGAACTTCGGGACAACAATACGTTCAAGGGAACGGCCCCGAAGGGCATCACTCCGATATTTGAGGACATGGAACAGCCCGTTTGTCTGTTCGAGGGTTTTATGGACTTTCTCTCTTTTCTTTCAATGAAAGAGAAAGTAACCAACCAATGCCTTGTGATGAACTCTGTAAGCAATGTGGCCAGAAGTATTCGCTACCTAAACGAGAGAAGTATAACCTCCATTCGTGCTTTTCTTGATAATGACGATGCTGGGCGAAAGGCAGTGCAGGAATTTGTAAACACAGGTTTTAAGGTAGAAGATATGGCAGTGTATTATAGAGACTTCAAAGACCTCAACGATTTTCACGCCAGCCGTGTCCGTGAGCAACAGAAAAAGTTGGAGAAAACTCCAAATACAAGCAACAAAATAAAACAAGTCAAACTTAAAATAAGATAGAGTGATGAAAAAGGAAAGAAGAAATATGGAAGAAATAGATCGTTTCATAGGAAAAACTTTTGGTATGAGCCAAGCTGAAAATTCAAGTGAACAAACTGTCGCTGAATTCCGGGCAGAGGGAATGAAAAATATTCAAGAGCAAAAACAACAAGAAACAAAACATACCATAGAGCATGCCACGCCATCCGAGCCTGTACTGCATACAGAGCATGCAACTATTCAACGACGCATCAGTGCCAAGATGAGAAAGGAGACATTCGAAGCATACAAGCAAGCGTTCCTTGTTCCGACAAAGCTAAGTGAGAGAAAAGCGGTCTATCTGAGCAGGGAGACACAGGAACGTGCGGACTTCATTGTACGCAGATTAGGCGATAGGGGCAGCAACCTTTCAAGTTTCGTAGAAAACATTATCCGCCAACATCTAGAGGAATATGATGAGGACATAGAGAAATGGAGAAGACTGTAAGCCGTAAGAAAAAGGTCGAGGGTTTTCAGAAAAAGGAACGTCCCTTTCACTCAAAATCCTCGACCGTTTTAGGGTAGTACCAACAATAGATTTTTACTGAACACATTGAATGGTGGGAATGCCACGAACACAGTTAATCTTCTGAATGCATAGCATTCATTTTTGGACGACAAAACGCTTTATGCGTAAACGTTTCGTTAGCTGACATTGCAAGACGTCAGTTTGTACCCACAAACTGCGCTTGCTCCCCTCGTTTAATTGTCGGGGAGATTAGACCGTAATCACTCCGTTCTCATCGGTCAGTGTTCAGAAATTAAGCAAGATTGAAAACAAAGAAAAGAGGACTTTTATATGAACAGATATGATAGCAGAACTGCCAAATGGCAGCAACGAGGTAAAGAAGAAGCGAGGATGAACAAGACGGAGTTCATCAAGGTAAGATGCACCTTAGAGGAAAAGCAGCGCATCAAGTCAAAGGCGGAAAGCACAAGACGGAAGTTCTCAGACTACTGCCGTGAAATACTCCTTAATGGAGAAGTGGTTGCCATTCCTAAGATGACGGACAATGAGAGAGAAGCCATTGCCATTCTCCAGCATACGGGCAGGTTCTATGGGCAGATTTCCAACCTTATTAAAGTCAAGGATGAGAGATGGGTACATATCACACAGAACCTTTCGCTATGTGCCAAAGAAGCATTTAAGCGATTTTACGACCCGCATTTTCGTGTGGACGACGAAATATATAAGGTCTTAAATATGTCGAGAGATGATAGGAAAATGTAAGGCGATAGCGCATGGCAGCACGGCTTTGGATTATATTTTCAGAGAGGGAAAGCTCGGTAATCGGCTTGCCTTCCACAATCTTTGCAGCAGAGAACCGAAAGCAATCTATGAGGAAATGAAAGTGGTCAGCGATTATAACAGTCGTTGCAGAAACAAGTTCCTCCGCATTGAAATCGGTATAGCACCTCAGGATGAGAAGAAACTACCCGTATCTGAACTCATGCGGATAGCCCATCTGTTTGCCAAACAAATGGGACTTAACAACCACCAATGGGTAGCAGTAACGCACAAGGACACCGATAACAGGCATATCCATATCATTGCCAACCGCATCAGCCTGTATGGGGAGGTCTATGACACCACTTTTGTAAGCAACAGGGCAGCAAGAGTGGCGGAGGAAATAAGTCGCTCGAAAGGCTTGACCATTGCAAAGGAAGTAAAGGCTGAAAGGATGCATCAGAAAGCAAAATCCAATCCTACGAGAGAGCAAACGAAGCAGCAGGTACAAAAGATTTGCTACACCTTGCTTGAAAAGTATAAAGGAACAGGCATCACAGGGCATTCAATGTTTCTTTACGACCTAAATAAGAACGACATCGCCATAGAGCGCATGAAGAACAAGCAGGGCAAAGTATATGGTTTGAAGTTCTCCTTCAATGGACAAAGCTTCAAGGCTTCCGAAATCGGCAGGGAGTTCGGCTACCGTTCTTTGCAAAAGAACTTTGAAGCAGGCAATAAAGCCGAAACAAAGGAGATAATGACAAAAGCTCAAATAATGGCGCACAAGCAGGAAAAGAGCAAACCCCAACCGGATACAGCCTATCAACTTGTTCCTCCCAGCCGTTCGTACACACCGCCTACAAAAGCAAACGAAACTTCACCTATTGCACAAGCCGTAGGAAATGTAGCAAGCACTGTCTTGAATGCTGCTGAAGAAATAATTTCGGGAGCAGGTGGACTTATCAATCCACAGACACATGGCGATGATTATGCTGAGACGGTATGGCAACGAAAACTCAGAAACCAAGCCAAGAAAAAGAAGAAACGAGGAAGAGGAATATAACCATTCTCCTCATTTTTCAATCTTTCCAAACAACAGATGACGCAAAAGAGTGAAAATCTTATCAAAAACGCTTGTTATTCAAAGCAAATGATTATCTTTGCAAATAGAATAACAAGCGTTCTTTGTTGATGTAGAAATATGCGATAGAAAGTACTTCGCTCGTTTCCAAATCGTTACCTGTTTAGTTTTTACAGCGAGGTAACTTCTTCTTTCTCAATTAGATACGTTTTAGAAATCATCTTATAATGTAATACCGCCGTAGACAATTTCGAGGATACAAGAACCTAAGTTCTCGGGAGAAAAACAACAACCGGCCGCTTATTTACGGGAAATAAGCGGCCGGCCTGTCTGCGAACGCGGAGAGACGGGGATTCGAACCCCGGAACCGCTTTAGACGGTTACACGCTTTCCAGGCGTGCCTCTTCAGCCACTCGAGCATCTCTCCAAATCGGTTACAAAAGTATAGTTTTTATTCGAGAATCAGAAGCTTTTGGTCATCTATTTAAATTTCTTTAAACATTCAAAGTCCGCATCTCAGGCGTAAATTCTTAGGTAATTTGCTCACTACCAAGTGATAAGACTGATCAATCAGGCTATGGATGCACTTGTCCGGGACATCACTTTGGAGAGAGACATCGCTCCAATGTTTCTTGTTCCAATGATAGGCAGGGGTAATCCCCACAAACTCTTCCCGCAGTTCCTCATTGGTCTCGGGCAATAGCTTGAGAGCTATGACAGACCCAAGGGCGCCCAGGTTAATACACATGAATATCTTCTGCCCGACGCGGAAGGTGAGGCAGTCTTCCCCAAAAGGCATGTCCTCTGTTACTCCTTTCAGGGACAAGGCGTAGGCCCGGACTTCTTCTATATTCATTTCCTATTCTTCCAAATGAAACACTCGCCGCACATTCTCATTCGTCTGGCGGGCCACTTCTTCCTCGCTTACGCCGTAGCTTTCGGCCAGTTGACGCACGACGGAAACAAGAAAGCCGCTCTCGTTACGACTGCCCCGATGGGGAACCGGGGCCATATAGGGGCTGTCGGTCTCCAAAACGATGCGACTCAAAGGGACATGGGCGGGCAGATCTTCCCGCAGATGACTGCTCTTGAATGTAGACACGCCGCCTATGCCGAGCATGAAGCCATCCAACGAAAGCAGCTCGAGAGCCTCCCTGCCGTTACCGGTGAAGCAATGGAACACGCCGCCCACCAGGTTTTTCCTATATAGCTTGAGAATGCGGAGGAGCTCGTTCTGCGCCTTTCGGCAATGTATCATCAACGGGAGCCGGTACTCAACGGCCCACTTCACCTGTTCTTCGAAGGCTGCCAGCTGTTCTTTCTCAAACTCCCGCGTCCAATAGAAGTCGAGTCCCACCTCGCCGACAGCAAGGATTTCAGCCCCACCCAGCATGGGGTGTTCCTCCTTAGAGGCGAGATAGCGCTTCATCTGGCCCAAGACTTCCTGCCAGTCGGCACCCACTTCCTCGGGTTGCAGCCCCACCATGGGGTACAGATAGCCGGGAAAAGAGCGGCATGCCTCCTCCATTGTCGGAATGGATGACAGGTTGACGCAGGGCAGGAAGACCTTGCTGACACCAGCTTCCCGTGCCCTTGCGATGACTTCCGGCAAGTCCTCGCGAAACTCCTCAGCGTCTAAGTGAGCGTGTGTATCTATGAAATTCAATGTCTTAAAAGTTTAATCCTAATAATTATGTTCCTCATGCCGGCGGTAATAATAAATTACCCCGAACTTCCGACACGCCTCGAAACGCGTCTCGGGAGGCTCGCCCTCATAATGCTTCTCTATCTGATTCCACAAGTTGAGTATCACCTCGTCTACCTGGGGGCGGAGTTCCTGAATGTCGCCGGAATCTCTTTGCGTGCGCTCCAGCAAAGCCTGTTGCTGCCGCACGGCATCGACAAAGATATCGTAATGGGTATTCAGCATACCCAGCGAGGGGTTATAGATAGGCCGGCCACCTTTCCTGACGCGCGCCCTCTCGCCTTCGATAATCTTCTTTCCCCACTCCATGAGCTTGCCGGAGGTCGTGATGTCGGGCACGGCTGTGGCATCCTGCGGAAGACCGTACAGCTCCAGAAGGCCGCGCCTGATTTCTCCACGCTCCATGCTCATGATCAGCACCTGTACGAAGTGGCTCACATAGATCCACGCGTTATGGTGTAGTTTGCCCATGCGCGTATTATAGCGCTTCAGTGCCAGCTTACTTAGGCGAAGCTGTTCGGTGGCCGTCAGCAGCCGGTCGTACAGCGGCTGGGCCATATTGAGCGTTTTCCAGTCGATAAACCTGTTGCGGGCGGTATAGATATCGTTGTTGTCAAGCAGCGTCTTCAAGGCTTTCAGACGGGCTGCATCACTCTTGGGTAATCTTCTGTAGGGCACTTATTGTGAAATAATTTATTTTTGGGATTCAATGTTTTACACGCATCCGACCCATCTAAGGGAAGCTGGAGGAGAGGGTCTACCTTTCTCTGTGCATCATTTGTTCGGCATAGCCAGCAAGCAGCTTCTTGCGCTCGGCAGGGAGATTGACGGCATCGAGATACTTCTTGCTCCGCTCGAAATAAGACTGTATCTTGTCGCGGGCAACCTGATCAATGCCCATCTCGTTATACAGATGCGTTACCGCGGCGATCTTTTCCCGGGCATCGAAGTCCTTGGCCGACACCCAACGCTCCAGTTCCTCATGCCGCGCGGCATCCGAACGATTGAAGGCATTGATCAACATATAGGTCTTCTTGTTACAAAGAATGTCTCCGCCGATAGCCTTCCCGAAGACGGCAGGATCGCCGTATACATCCAGATAGTCGTCTTGCAGCTGGAAAGCCAGGCCAATTTGCTCGCCAAAGCGATAGAGGTTCTCGGCATCCGCTTCTGGCGCATCTGCCAGAAGGGCGCCGATCTTGAGTGCGCAGGCCAGGAGGACGCTGGTCTTCAGGCGAATCATCTCGATGTATTCTTCTTCCCGGACATCGGTACGAGCCTCGAAATCCATGTCGTATTGCTGCCCCTCGCCTATCTCAAGGGCTGTCTCCGTGAAGCAGTCGATGACGGCCTTGAGCTTGTCTTGGCGACATGCCGCCATGCGCTGATAGGCCAGGACGAGCATCGAATCACCGCTCAGGATGGCTGTGTCGGCATTCCACTTCATGTGCACGGTCTCATGTCCGCGGCGCATCGGCGCATTGTCCATCAGGTCGTCGTGCAGGAGCGTATAGTTATGGTAGGTCTCCAAGGCACAGGCCGAGGAAAGAATGGTATCCGGATCGTCCTTGAAAAGATTGTAGGCCAACAGCATCAAGACAGGCCGGATGCGCTTTCCGCCCATGGAAAGGACATAACGGACAGGCTCATAGAGCGACTCGGGCTTGCGGTCGTAAGGCAAATTGTCCAAGTATTCATTGAAGCGATTCAATAATTCTTCTGGCGTAAACATAGTATGAAAGTGTTTTTAAATTGCGAAAATAATCGGAACGGCCATCATCGTGCGACAAGGCCTGTCGTTTTCCAGGCCCGGTTTCCATTTCGGCATGCGCATCATCACGCGCAAGGCCTCCTGGTCGAGATGAGAATCATTGGCCGACTGCTCAATCTTCAAGTCAGACACCGACCCGTTCTTGTTGATGACAAAGGAGACGACAACCTTCCCCTCTATATGCTTTTGCTGGGCCATGGGCGGATATTTCAGGTTTTGGGTGAGCCATTGGGTGAAGGCGGCCATACCTCCCGGGAACTCGGGAATCTGCTGCACGACACGGAAACTCAAGGGATCGTCGTTCTCCACCAATGGAACCGCAGGCACGGCTTCCTTCACCGTAGCCTCTTTTTTCAGCGCATCACCCTCCCCCGCCTCGATATCGCTCGTGTTGGGAGAAATCTTTTCTGCCTCGGCCAGCCTCATTTCAGCCTCCTTCACCTTCTCCGTTACCGCGGGGGGAGGCGGCTTCGGCGAGGCCACGGATATCATGTCGTCCTTGTCTTTCTTCAGTTTAAGCTCCAAATCCTCTATGAAGTCTTCGTCTACTTCCATCTCGGCATCTGCCTGTTTGGGACGAGTGGTGTATTCCATAGCCATAAAGAACAGCGAACAGGCAACTATCAAGCCCAAGAGGAAGCCCTGCCACCTCTTGTTCTCCAGATTCGCCTTGTTTGATTTCTTCAGTTCTGCCACACTAAAAAGATAGATTCCGCGTTATGAAAACGAATTCAATTACAAAAATAACGCAGATATTTGAAAAAAGGTGTAACTTTGCCGAATAATTAGGAAAATTAAATGAAAAAAAGCGTTTTTGCCCTCCTGTTAACCCTTTTTGCCACTTTTGCGGCAGCCCAGGAGAGTCAGACGGAGTATAACTTCCTGCGTCTGCCCGTGAGTGCGCATGCCGCGGCGCTGGGAGGGGACAATATAACGGTCATCGAGGACGACGAGGCCCTGATCTTCAACAATCCCGCCCTGCTGTCGTCGGTAAGCGACAAGACCGTCAACCTGAATTATATGAACTATATGAAAGGTGCGAATACGGCCAGTGCGGCATTCAACAAGACTATTCGCGACCGTGCCACCGTGGCCGTTTCGGCACAGTATATCAACTACGGAACCATGAAAGAAGTTGACGAGAACAATGTGCAGAGTGGTGAATTCAGCGCAAAGGACATCTCGATAGCAGGATATTTCAGTTATATGCTTGGCGATCGTGTAGCCGGAGGTATCGCGGCCAAGTTCATCACCTCATATATCGGCAGCTACAACTCCATCGCCATGGGCATAGATCTCGGCCTGAACTACTACGACCCGGATCGGGAATGGTCGCTGTCGCTGGTCGCGAAGAACCTCGGAGGCCAGCTCAAGGCCTATAACGACCGGTTTGAGAAGATGCCCATCGATGTCCAGGCCGGTGTGAGCAAGCGCCTCCTGCACACTCCCTTCCGCGTTTCGGCCTCGCTCATCGACCTCAACCATTGGGACTATCAGTTCCTCTATCACCTCGTGGCGGGCGTGGACCTCCTCCTCAGCGACAACATCTGGGTAGGCGGGGGATATAATTTCCGCCGCGCCAACGAGATGAAAATCCTCGGCAGCGACAGCACCAAGAGCAGCCACGGGGCAGGTCTCTCTTGCGGAGCGGGCATCAATCTCGACCGTTTCAAGATCAACCTGGCCTATGCCAAATATCATGTATCGAGCAATTCCTTCATCGTAAACTTAGCATATACACTTTAGAATCATGAGGAAAATCATCATCGCCATCGACGGTTTCTCATCGTGCGGCAAGAGCACGATGGCCAAAGACCTGGCCAAGGAAATCGGCTATATCTATGTAGACACAGGTGCCATGTATCGTGCGGTAACGCTCTATGCCCTCCGCAACGGCCTCTTCGATTCCGATGGCACGATCCGGGCCCGCGAATTGGAGAAGCAGATGCCCCGGATCAATATCAGTTTCAAGTTTAATCAGCAAACCGGACGCCCCGATACCTATTTAAATAATGAGCCTGTAGAGCAGGAAATCCGCTCCCTCAAAGTAAGCAACCATGTAAGTCCGATAGCCGCACTCCCCTTCGTCCGCAAGGCGCTCGTTGCCCGGCAACAGCAAATGGGCAGGGAAAAAGGCATCGTAATGGATGGAAGAGACATCGGCACCACCGTCTTTCCAGACGCAGAACTCAAGGTTTTCGTAACAGCGAGTGCCGAGGTCCGTGCCCGACGCCGCTTCGACGAGCTGAATGCCAAGGGCATGCCGGCCGACTTTGACGACATCCTGAAGAATGTGGAGGAACGCGACTATATAGATTCCCATCGTGAGATTTCACCTCTCAGGAAAGCCGGAGACGCCATCGAGCTCGATAACAGCCACATGACCATCGCAGAGCAAAAGGCCTGGCTAATGGAACAATATCAGGAGAAAATGCGGGAATAATCACCCCGCATACTAAAAAAAACTGTAAATTTATCGAATAAATTTTGGTCGAATCAAAATTATTTGTATCTTTGCAGCAGGAAATAGGAACTATTAAGTTTTTATTCCTATTAGTTTTATAGAAATAGAATTTAAGTAGCAACAAGATAAGAAATCGTAAAAGAGACTGAAATATCAGACAAAATATAGATTATAAATTTTGAGTTAATTACTGTTTTTTTTATGAGGGGCGCCATCGTGAGATGCCGTCCTTTTTCGTTGTTCCCACCTTGATCACGCCCCTGGCAAGTTTCCGGAAAGACGGCGCGCGGCATCCGGCCAGACAGAAAGCGACCCTTGGCAGGAGGACAGGCAGTTTGCGCTAAAATTACAAGCGGCGTGTAACGATGTTACAAGCAGCGTGTAATCCCATTACAAACAGCGTGTAATCCTCCCGAAAGCCACTACCGCCCAGTCGGCGAGATGTCAGCAGGTCCTGCGAAGATGGTTTGTTTTATCACTTTTCGTCCTCGTTTCTTGCCATTGTCGTCAGATTATCGTATATTTGCAGCATCACGGACAGAACCCCGTAGCAGAAAACGGGGGCGTGATTATAAACAAACAGCACTCCATCAACCAAAGACATCACCAATGAGAAAGAACACGCTGCCCAACATCCTGCTATCCCTCGTGATAGCGTCCGCGTCGATATCATGCTCCGAAGAAAGTGAAAACCGAGGAGAATCTGCCCCGCAACCCGAAACGGTACTGGCCCGCACTTACACGGACATGATCGACCAGCTGAACAAGGTGTTTGCCTGCGACCTCTATCTTGCGGCGGAAGGCAACCCCAACTTGCAGAAAGAGTATCTGGAAAAGTATTTCCGCAACACGGCTCCCATGATAGACAGAGAGAAGGGAACCATCACCACAAACCATTATTCAATGGGCATCGTCATCCATACGGGCAACAAACAACTCACTGCCGCGGACGCGGAATGGACCGTCAAGCTATCGGAAGAGAACCTTGCCTACACCCTGCGGCATGCCGGAGACAACCTCTATACCCTCAAAGGGCGGATGGCAACGCTGGTTCCGTCTATCTACACATCGCTCGAAAGCGACCTTGACCTGCGCATGAAAGTGGCTACCAAGGACGACATTCCCTATTATCCGTCGCACCAGAAGACACCCCAGCCACGCACCACTTGGGTCTATACACTCAACGGGAACAGCAGCACCACGGCCAGCGGTCCGAGATTAGGCTATGCGGCATGGGACTGCGCGATTGCCGACCTGAAGGCCTATGACCCGAAGATGCACTTCGGTTCCGAGCCGGTATTCCCCGCGGGAAGCTATTTTCACGGCGGCATCGTCAAGATGAAACTGCTGCGCTCGCTAAACGGGGAGACCGAAAGCGCCACGATCTCTTTCCCCTGACCCTTATCGACAGGTAAATCCGCCTAACAAGACAAGGAACTAAGGACATGGGTATACTGTTTGTCTTACTCTTCTGGATAATTATCCTCTCCGGCATCGCCTTGCTGGCAGGGCTCGTCGCGCTGCTCATCGCGGTCCTTGTCGCCCAGGGAGCGAACAAGGGAAGGAAGCTGCTCCTTGCCTTCTGCTCACCCGGCGTGGCGATTTTCAGCTATGCCGCCTGCAGCCTAATCTGCATGTCGGTCATAGCGATGGTGCTCCATATAGACCCGGGCATAGGCGACAGCTGGGTGGCCCCACTCAGATATGGCTATGAACTGAGCTCCGTCGACCTACCGGAATCGGCATCCGTTACAAAGGAAGACGGAGAGATCGTCCTGGACGGCATAGAAAGAGTGGAGTTGAGAGATGATTCCCTGATAGGCAGTAGATGGACCGGGAAGGATGGAAGATATTTCATTTTCAACCTGAAAACTGGGAATATACGCCGGTTCGACAACCTCTCCGAACTCTCAAAGAACCTTTCACCGGCAAAACCTAATCTCATCAGCAATGAAGACTTCTATTGGCAGACCCGCAAGTATGCCTATATCACGGCGGGAATACTATGCCTTTTGCTGACTTTCGGCGCGCTCTATGGCTTCTGGAAGGTCGGTTTGTCCATACCCGGCCTCAAGAACCAGAGAAGAAGGAGCCGACGGCAAGACCGGACAACTTAGCCCGCCCATGCGTCGCCCCCGGCAAAATCAAGTCTCCACACGGGCCAGAATATAGTCCCGGCACTGCTCCATGAGCCATTTCGGGGTGCTCGTGGCCCCACAAATGCCGATGGTCCGCACGCCGTCGAGCCACCGCATGTCAATCTCTCCGGGGCTTTCTATCTGATAGGAATTAGGGTTTACGCTACGACACTCATGAAAAAGCACCTTCCCGTTGGAGCTTTTCCGCCCGCTGACGAACAATACCAGATCGTGTCTTGCGGCAAACGAGGCGATGTTAGGCATCCTATTGGCCACCTGTCGGCAGATGGTGTCGAAACTCCGGAAGGTAGCCCCCCCGCGGATATGCGTCTGGATATACTCGATGATGCGGTGAAACTCGTCGAGCGACTTTGTGGTCTGTGAATAGAGATAGATGTCGCGGGAGAAGTCGAGGCCCTTCACATCCTCAAGGTTTTCCACCACGATGGCGCGCCCATGCGTCTGTCCCACCAGCCCCAGCACCTCGGCATGTCCCGTTTTGCCGAAGATCACGATCTGCGCCGGCTGGCTATTGTCGTTCTGACGCTTGATGCGCCGCTGCAACTGAAGCACTACGGGGCAGGTGGCGTCTATGATTTCGATGTTGTTCCTGCGAGCCAGCTCGTAGGTTTCGGGCGGTTCGCCGTGGGCTCGGAGCAACACCTTCACATCGTGCAGCTCCCGCATCTGGTCATGGTTGATGGTTACCAGTCCCTTGGAGTGCAGCCGCTCCACCTCCATACTATTGTGCACGATGTCGCCGAGACAATAAAGGGTTTTTCCCGCAGCAAGTTCTTCCTCGGCTTTCTTGATGGCCGTGGTTACCCCAAAGCAGAATCCACTGCCGCTGTCTATCTCTATCTGGATCATTCCACATGAATGGTTATCACCACCTTGGCATTGTCGGGGTCGTTGGTTATTATCAGGATGCGGGGCTTTGAGCGGGCCTTTTTCAGATGGCTGGCAATGGCCGTAACCTTCAATTTCGCTGTTTCACCCGGCTCAATCTTCTTATCACTCAACGAAACTTCAAGTCCCTCGGTGAACATTTGCAGGCTGCGGATCTCCAGAGTGGTACGACCCTTGTTCTCAATCTCTATCTCCCCTCTCCTCTTAGCCTTCCCGTTCAAGGCAAGGCTGAGCTCGCGGGCCGACAGAGCGAGCCTCGGCATGAATTCCCGCGTCGACTCATTGAAATTCTCAAAGCTGGGAAGCAGTACGGCCGAGAGCGTGATCTCCTTGTCTTCAGAGACCTTATCGCCCGGATAGGCACCTAAATAGACAGAGGTCTTATTCAATCCCAGGTTACGGATATGGTGCGAATCGAGGTAAAGGGTGATGACACCGGCATGCCCCGCGGCAATCCGCGACGGCGACACCTCTGCCTTCAGATAGGGCGGCATGTGCATCACCTGCGGCTCGGCGGTTTGCGACGACGAATTGAACACATGTATCCGCTTGATCGGACGATCGCCGCGGTTGACATCATCGAACTCGATATCGTTGACATCCGTGCTCAACTGCCCGAGCTTGAAGGGATAGTCGCCCGCATAGTCGACAACCTCGGTTACGACATGACCGCGCAAGGTGAGCAGCAACGGCTTGCTGCCCGCATTGCTGTAAACGGCTATGATCTTTTCGAAATGCCCCAACTGCTGGGCGTCGTAGGTGGCACTCACCTTGAAGCTCTCACCCTGCGGGATGGCGTTTCGCGGGTAAGAGGCCGTGGCACAACCGCAACTGGTCTTCACATCGCGGATGTAAAGCGGCCTGCCACCTTTGTTTTGCAGTTCAAACTCCACGCTTACAGGTCGCTGGAAGAGTATCTGCCCGCAGTCTATCACACTTTGCTTAGTCTCCACTTTCTGTGCCGGAGCCCCTAGGGAAGACAGCAGCAACAAAACTCCTAATATAATCTGTTTTCGCATATTCTATTTCACATTCATGTTCTTGGCAGCCTCCCGGGCCATGAACTCCGGACTGTAGGCACACTGCACGGTGCAAGTGCCGGTCTGGTAGTTCCCCTCACGGTCGATATAATACTCGGTCTCCACCACATGCTTACCCTTGGCAAGACGGTCGAAGTAATAGTTCGTGGCATTATCCTTCGGCGCGCAGTAGTAGCCCCAATGATAGCCGCTGATCTGTCCGACGGGTTCCATACATGCCGCACGCTTGTCCTGCACCTGCACGAAGTCATAGTCTCGGTCGGCGGTGATAGTGATGCGCACCTTCACCTTGTCTCCCACCTTGATTTGCCGCCCCTCGTTGAGAAGCTCACGCCTGACGGTCAGGCCGGCGGAAACATTCCGCACCTCGGCGGCCTTTTGCATGAACTGGGCATAGACGGCGCCCCAACTGGTATGGCCGGTGGTTTTTCGGGCCGTAAACTGCCGCAGGTCGGCTCCCTGATAACTGCCTTTCACATAGCCGATGGCAGCACTTCGGTGGTCGGCCGACAATTCCTTGCCATCCACTTCCAATACGGCCGGAGCGTCGTTTGCCGGCGTGAGCTTATCTGTCTGTCCGTCCAGGAAGGCATAGACGGCGTTGACGCTGTTGAGAGGAGTATCCCAACTCTGCGTGCGCTTTTCCTGCAAGAGCCACCGCTGCATCTCCTCGATGGTCTGCCTCTCGGTCGGCTGAAGCTGCTTCATTGCCTCGATGGCCGCCACCTGGGAAGGAATGCGGTAGTCGAACCAGCTGTATTGCGCCTTCGGAGTATCGAAATAGCGGCCCATCTCCTCCTTGTAAACGGTGTATTCCCTCAGACTTTGCAGGTATTCCAGCGCCTTGGAGGACTTGCCGTAGAGGCTTAGGATGACGGCACCGTTGGCCTTTCCGTAGATGGTATGCTCTGCCGGCTGCTTCACGAAGAGGTTCAGCAGATAGTCGATGTCGGCCGTCTTCTCCCTCCCGGCCAGCGCGTTGCAATAGAGATAGTCGCAGGCCAACTCACTGGGAACAAGGTTTTTCGCCCCTTTCTTCTCCTGTCTTTTCAGCTCGGCGACATAGGCGCTCATTCTCTTGTCCAAGAATCCGAAAGCCCGAGCCTGCATCCGGCGGGTCTGCTCCTGCTTGCCGATCATCCTGTCAAGGCGCGTGAGCATCTTCGTAACTGCCATTGTCATGTATGGGGAGCCCTGCATGCCCGGCCACCAAGAGAATGATCCGTCGAGTCGCTGCAGCTTCTTGAGGTCGTCGAGTATTTTGTTCAGACGCATGGAAATCGTGTTCTCGTCGAAGAAATTGATGAGTTGCCGCTTCTGTTCGTCCTCCTTCTCGGCATCCATGACCCACGGAGTCTCCTCGAGGAGCATCGACTTGAGATCCTGATTCTTCTCCAGACTGCTCATCAGGGCGGTCTCCTTGCCTTTTTCCTGCCGCCAAGGGTCGATCGTCCGCTTGATGACAGGGCTCTGGTGGAGCAGGTTTGAGGCTATGGAGTTGGCATAGTAGGCTGCCGTCAGCGAGATGGCGTTGCGCTCATCGACATCTCCCACATAGGGCAAAGCCTGCACCATCAGCCATGCGGGGTTGTCGGCATACTCCACGATGAGCCTGTTGTCGTCGCGTTTCACGGGGAAGAGCTTGCCGAGGTCTATCGTCTTGGTGCCCGCGCCGTTCTGCGTAAAGGGCACGGTATTCGTTACGAGTTCCATGTCCGGCAGTATCGGTAGGTAGTGCTGCTCGCCGTCGCTGTAGTTCTTCCCGCTTGCCATGATCCTGCAAACAAGCATCCTGTCGGCCGATTCGGGCTTATAGCCGAACCTCACGCTCGTCGTTCCGTTGGCGGGAATGCGGTATTTGGCAGTCTCCTCATAGACCACCTTCTGCGTCTCGGCGTCAAGGAGCTGCACCGTTGCCGTCCCTGAGACAGCCTCGGAGGTCGTGTTGAATATCCTGCTGCTGATGGTCGCCTTGTCGCCTACCCGCAGGAAGCGCGGCAGATTGGGCTGCACCATCACCGTCTTCTTGGCCACGGCCTCCCCCTCGAGGAATCCATAGTTCATCCGGCTGTCGTGGGCAAAGCCGATAAAGCGCCATGTGGTGATGCTCTCGGGCAGCGTGAACTTGATTTTCACATTGCCCTGGGCGTCGGTCTCAAGATTCGGATAGAAGAATGCCGTCTCGTTCAGGTTCTCGCGCACTTGGCCTACGGTCTGCTCCGAGGCTTTCCCGTCCACGCCGTTACGCTCCTTGTCCTGCGTGCCATAGCCGGCGACGGGACTTTCGTTCAAAGCGGTCTCTGCGGAAGAAGCTCCCAAGCCACGGACCACAACATCTGCCCGAATAGCCCCAGTGTGGGTCTTCTTGGCCATGGGCGCCATGAGAACCTCCTGGTTCAGACCTGCCAAAGCCACATCATTACGCACCGCAAATGAGGCCTCACCACATAGATAAGAAAGTTCCTGAAGATGTGAGAACCTCAGTTCTGTGGCCGCCAGCCAGTTCAGCGGTAACGCCGAACCGACAGAGACGGGGCTTCTGTAGCCCATCCGCCATGCCTCCTGGGGATAAGTGAAGAAGATAGAGGGATAGAAACTCCAGTTATGCTTGCGGATTTGATCAAGCGATTTGTCGAAGAGCGTGGCATAAAGCTGGGCCTTGGCGGCCTTGGCGCCCGGACGGGTGATATTCAGCGCCCACTCTTCCTGCTGCCCGGGCACGAGCTTGTCGCGGAAGGTGGTCCACTTCAAGAGGAGCCGCCTGTCGGGCAGCGGCTTGCGAATCTGCACATGATGGCGGTAGACAACGCCCTCTTTCACCCATGCGTAGTTGAGCGTGAGCCCGTTTTCATACTCAGGCTTATAAGTGAACGAGCGGGTATAGAGCTCTCCGTGCAGGTCGAGCGCTCCGTTTTCGAGGACCTTCTTGCCACAAAAGATTGTGTAGACCACATGCTGCACCGCGTCGGAAGAGCCCAGCTGGATGTATACGGGGCTGCCGTCGCGGGGAAACTCCTCGGCCGTTTGATAGAACCAGTCATGCGTTTCCTCCACGGCCTTCTTGTCTTGCAGGGAGAAGATGACAAAGTCTCGCTCGATCGTATCATTCCCGCACACGGCACGCAGATGGTGCTTGCCCGATTGCAGGGCCGCCACCTGCCGGCTGACATCCACTTCCTCATTGGCCTTGGCGGTATATGTCCGGTTGTCGATGGTGTAAGCCACCGTCCCGGGAATTTCCTTCCCGGCATTGTTAAGATAGCTGAAGGTGAGGGTGCGCAGGCTGTCCTTGAGTTCACGGACTGGCAGATTGGCGCTGAAGGCAGTAGCTCTTGAGCCGAGCGGCAGCCTTGCCACGCCGTCATGCGACTCCCCGGTGAGATCGGTTACGGTAGCTTCTACGGATATATTGCAGAAGATCGGCGTTCCATCGTGTCGTTGCGGCAATACCATAGGGACGCGAATCTTGAATTCCCCCTTGTCGTCGGTAACCGCGGTATCCCGCTTGAGCACCCCGAAATCCCCGTCGTTTTCACGCCAATAGCGCCACCAGAACGAGTGGGTTCGCGATATCTGATAGGCCACCTTGGCACCCTGCACGGGCATGCCCGCATAGCTTCGCGCCTTTCCCTTCAGCGTGATGGTGTCGCCGGCTTCATATTTCTCTTTATAGGCGTCAAACTCCACCTCGAAGGTGGGACGCTTATACTCCTCCACGCTAAAGTATACGGCTCCATTCTCCGTCCGCACCGAGAACCGTCCCGTCAGTCTGCCGGCGGGCAGGATGAAGTCGGCAGAGGCCGAGCCAAACTCATCGGTGGTAACTTCTTTCCGCTCCACCTCCTTATGATTGGCATCGTAGAGGGTCAGGGTGTATGGCTTATGCCGAAGCACATTCAGCTCCGCATGTCCCGACCTGTTATAGGCCACCATGGCCACATGCACCGTCTGTCCGGGCCGATACAGCGCACGGTCGGAATAGAGTTTAGCAAAATTCGATGAGCCTGTGGCATCAAAGTAGTTGAAGGTTGAACGAAACGACTGCCTCGGGCCATATCGGTCTTCGTCCTTGAAAGCACGGATATAAGGATAATCCGGTTTCTGGAAGAGATATTCGCCGTTTGCGTCGGTCGTAACATCCATCCTCGTCTTTGCTCGCGGATTGTTCAATGTCAACTGGGCATGAGGAACAGGCTCTCCGGTAGTGGCATTCAGCACGGCTACGCGCACTGACTGGTCAGGCAACCGGGTCCAGACAGGCAACAAATTGCTTACCCTGACGAGCATTCTGTCGGGCTTCACGCTCTTGTTGTCGACCTGAAACTCAAGGATATAGGCACCTAAAGGCAGTCCCTTGAGCGTGATGGAGTCCTTCATCTCTTCATAGGCAGGGTGCCCGGCAAAACTCTTCGTCTGTACGGCATCGGCCACAAGCTTGCCTTCCGCCGCCAAGCGGGCCAACACTTTCTCATCAACGATATTGCCGGGAGTTACGGATTTCGCATTCACGCGATACACCTTCATGGTGAGTTCACGGATGTTGCGGGCGAGATCGATTTCCAACTGCTGTTCCCGGCCCGGCAGCAAGAGCGTCTTCCTGACATTGACGGAGAACTCCGGCTGCGTGAGCTGGCTCAGGTTGTTCCGCAAGATATTCGCGCGGGGATAGTCCTTCCATTTCCTGATGGCCTCGTTGAGATAGTCGAAGCGCGCCTTGTTGGCTGCCGTGCTGCCGTCCGCCATGAGGTCGTAACGAGCGATTGCCACCTCGCAGGCTATCGGCAAGTCGCCGTAAAGACGGAGGAGAGAGTCGAGAGAAGCCATCCTCCGCTTGTCGGTCTTGGCCTCCCGCTCGTCGAGTTTCAGGGCCGTATAACAGGCCGCGGGGCGATTGCCCTTGGCCTCATAGTACTTATGGAGCACGGCATAGGCCTCGGTCTCGAAACCGATGACATGCAGCAAGTCGTGATGGAAGATCTTGCTGTCTACGCCCACCTCCACCAGCGGCGAATAGGCCAGGTCCTGAATGGCCGCCAGCGCGTCGGGATTCTCCATGGCACGGGCATAGTATTCATCGCGCCGGACTTCCCGCTCCTCATTCTCGTAGTCGTCCTCATACATCTTCCCGATGGCCACATCGTAGACCGCCTTCAGCGCCTTGTCGGTCGTCTTCTGCTCCAGAGCCTCCAGACGGGCCCTCGCCGGCTGGAGGGAATCTCCCGAAATGGCAGCCTGAAGGCTGACGGTGAGCAGCTGGGCTTTCACCAGATGACCGTAGGCTTTCTCTCGCGTTGCCATCCGGGAAATTTTCTCCAGCACCTGAAGTCCGGTCTTCGGCAGGTCTTTCTCTCGTGTCTGCTCAAACTGTTTCCACAACTGAGTATAGTTATCCGCGTTCATTGACAAGGGCAACATGCATAGCAGCATGGCCATTAAACCGACTATATGTTTCATATCTCTATCTTTTTAAGATTTAATTCTTAAACGCCGACCCAGGCAAAAACTTGCTTCTGGAGAAGCGATTATTACGCAAAGATAACAAAAAAACAATGAATCTGAAACGGGCTCCGGATAAAAAGTCATGCTTTTAGACTTTTTTCACTCCCCAACTGATGGCTGGCAGCCTGACGAAATCGGCGAGATTGTACGACGAAATCGGCGAAATTGTAGGACAAAATCGCCGATTTCGTCAGACGGGAGGCCGTCTCCCGCATCCTTCATCCTATCCACATTGGAAGAAGCGAGCCACAAGTTGTCCCACCTTCTCCTTGTCGTTCGCAATCTCAGCCCTTAGGGTTCTGTCTCCGAAAGACTTGAGTTGGCGCCCAATAGCATCAATCATCGACTTGCTGAAGACACCATATTCCTCATAGATAGTACGCTGTTTCTCAAGACATTCGGCAGAAGCCCAGCAACTGTCGGGCAGCGACGCGAGTCTGGAAAACTTCTCAGAAAGCCGCTCGTCGTGGATATTTCCGTCGACGAAAGTCCGCTCCGCCACCTCGAGGGCATCCGGCATCTCGAATCCATGACGGATGGCGACGCAGAGGCTCGCGATGAACTGATAGACATCGGCACTTCCGTCGCCGCTGCGAATCTCGAAAGTCTGCTTGCCGGAGATGTCAAGGTCAGCACCCGACAAGGGGTCCTGCGGATTGGCCTCGGCACTCATGTTCACGCCGGCCGTCCACCCCAGCGGCACGCGCACCAGTGCCGAGCGGTTGCTCACGCCCCAGCAGACATTCGTGGGAGCCTCCTGGTGAGGAACCAGACGGAAATAGGAAGTAGGATTCTTGTTGCCGAAAGCCGTGATAGACGGGGCAAGATCCATCAGCCCGGCTATTCCCCGGCGGGCCTCGTCGGTGAGGCTGCCATCGGGACGGGTCATCACGCTGCGGCCGTCCTTCATCAGTCGCATGTGGATATGCAGGCCCGAGCCGGCCTCGCCCACGGTGATCTTGGGAGCAAAGGTTACATCCAGCCCCTCACGATAGGCCTCATTGCGAATCACCCACTTGGCTATGAGCAACTGGTCGGCCGCCTCCAGGCAAGGCACGGGCAGAAACTCTATCTCGTTCTGCTCATAGGTAAGGCCGTCCAGAGTGAAGTTGCCCACCTCGGAATGCCCATACTTAATCTGCCCGCCGCACCGCGCCACGATGTCCATGCAGCGTGCACGGAAGTCGTTGGTCTTCGCATAGGGCATCGACTCATGATAGCCGTGCTGGTCAAGGGCGGGATAGACCGCTTCGGCGGGCCGTATGACATAGTATTCCAATTCGCCCATGGCGTCAAACTCAATGCCTGTCTTTTCCAGAAGGAGTTGCTGCGCTTTCTTCAGGGTCTTTTCAGGAGAATTGGCCAAGGGCTTCCCGTTGCGGTCATAAAACTCACAGAGCAAGTCTAAAGTGGGGATTTCGGCAAAGGGGTCGACGAATGCCGTGGAGTAGCGAGGCACCACATAGAGGTCGCTGCTGGCGGCTTCTATGAAGTCGAAGAGGCTCGACCCGTCCACACGCTCTCCGCAGGAGAGGATCGTACTGAGGTAATCAAGATCATTGATCACGAAGTTCAGGGTCTTCAACTTCCCGTCTCCGCCCGGATACATGAAGTTGACCATGCGAATGTCGTTGGCCTGGATAAAGCTGATAATGTCGTCCTTAGTGAACTCGCGAGGCTCTTTCCGCAGGAAAGCGACCACCCTGTTGGGGCACATCTGTAGTTTGGGATTTTCCATAAAACTGTTATTGTTTAGGTTTTCGTTTATTTCAAGTCATGCGCCGTGTCGGGAGCCGGAGGGCAAGGCGCGGCAGGCTGCCGCTTCACCACCATCGTGCGCTGCAGGACGAACAGGGTTGCGAGCACGAGGAGAAACACCGCCGTCTTCGCCATCATCCATTCCGCAGTATCCCCGATGACAAGGTTGACAAGCCCGGAAACAATACCCAGGGAGAAAAGGACAAGCGGCAGGATGCCCAGCCAGCGGAGCCAGCCCCGGTAGCGAACGCAGAAGACGATGCCGACGGCCAGCATGACGAGGGTGTAGACCACGCCCACCACTTGGCGGACGATGTTGAGCGTGGGGTCGAAAGAAGGTATGTTGCCTAACGCGAAGAGTCCTATCCTCACGACAATCCACACATAGAGCAGCCAGTAGACAGACTCCCCGCATTTCCTCAGGTGGCGGGCAAGATTAAAAGCAAGCGCCGCCTCACAAACGGCGAAGAGGATTCCGAAGACTCCGAGATAGTAGACCTTTGCCAAGAGGAGCGACATTGCGCCGCCATGAGTAAGGTTTACGATGTCGGTCATATACCGGTCAAGCAGCAGGCTGACCGCTCCGACGAGCAGAAACATCACATTCCATACATCACAAGCCCTGGAAACTTCCACTGAACTGCGCTTCATTGTTTATAAATTAGCCTCATTGTTTCCGCAAAAATACAAAATATTCTGAAACGAGATACCCTTTTGAGCAAAAAAAATTGCGGCGATGGGGCAAAGTTTCCGATGTTTAAGGGTGCGGGGGCATCGCCTTCTCCTATTTTTTATTATCTTTGCAACATCCGGCGGCAGTATCTCACGCCTTGAAATGAGAGCCCGATTTTCGACTTTCCCGACCGTCCGTCGTATCATTAAATAGAGGAAACCAAGCGAGAATGAATCAAGTAGAGCTGGCACAAATCATAGGAGCATGCCGAAAAGGCGACACAAAAGCCTTCCGGACACTGGTCCGCGACTATCAGGAAATGGTATTCTCTGTCAGCCTGAAGATGCTCTGCGATGAGGACGAAGCCAAGGACGCCGTACAGGAAACGCTCCTGCGCGTATGGAGGAGCATCGGCAACTACTCGTCCGAGAAAGCCAAATTCGCCACCTGGATATATGCCATCGCCACCCGCGTCTGCCTCGACAGGATGAAACACAGACGCCGACGGGTGGCCTTTCCGGAGGAAGAACGGTTGCTCCGGCAACTCATCGACAACGACGAAGAACGCCATCTGGAGAACCGGGAATGGGCGAGCGTCGTCAGGGTGCTATCCTCCCACCTGGGCAGGAAGCAGCAAATCGTCTTCACGCTGAGCATGCTCGAAGGTTTAGACAACGAGGAAATCGGGCGGATTACGGGGCTGACAGCCGAGAAAATCAAAAGCAACCTGTATGTCGCCAGGCAGAAAATCAAGAAACAACTAAAGCTCTTAGGCTATGGAAAAGAATGACAATACACTCAACAAGCTGATCGAAAACCTGCGGCGACACGACCCGATGCTGGAAGAACCCGGGCTGATGACCGACCTCATCATGCACAGAGTGCGCACCTCCAACCGCAAAGAGACCCTTATCGGGGCACTGCGCCGACTGTCGGTCGCGGCCTCCGTAATCGCTATCCTCGGCTTCGCCTGGCTCCAGTCGACGGCCACGGTCTGCCCCAAGACCGACCCCGCCATTCTCGCCTATCAGGAACAGGCTCGCAAAAAGAAGCCCGCGCCGACGGAAAAGGACTTATTCAAAAGCTACCTACAGAAGAAGATAGGTGGCAAAACCATCTATTCAGTCTTAAAACAAAAGCTCCATGAAAACGAGAATTAAACTCCTCGCGCTCCTCGCGACAAGCATATTGGCCGGCTCCTGTGGAAAGCAGGACAGCACCATGCGCACCATCGTCAGACCCGACGGCTCCTGCACCCGGACCATCGAGATACAACTCGACACGGCCCTGTTGGCGAATGGCTGGCCGGACTTCGACATGATAGCCTTTCAATTTGACCAAAACTGGACCCTGAACTGGACCGACAAGGGTTCAAAAGACAGGCGCCCGTTCCCCGTGAGGCATGCCCGGACGGACAGCATCGTCATCATCGCCTCCTCTGAATGGGACAAGGTGGAAGATATGGCACGGCACACCCTTTTCGTGCCAGGCTCCAAAACCATCACGCCCAAGGCCGAGTTCAGGCGCTCCTTCAAGTGGTTCTATACCGATTATACCTATCAAGAGACTTATCCGAAGGTGAGTTTGCCGTTCAAGATTCCGCTGGAGAAGTATCTCTCAACGGCCGAAATCGGCTATTGGTTCGGCGGTGAGCCCAATCTCGGACAAGGTCTGTCGGGGATGGAGACCGACGACCTGATGGACGGCATCAAGGAGAAATACGGCAAATGGCTCGTGGCCAACTGGGTGGAGGGGCTCTGCGGCATCATTGAAGACAACTACTCCTCCATCAAGAACGCGCCCGTAGGCAGACAGGAGTTTACCGCCAAAAGGCAGATCCTGATTCAGGAGGCCTGCAGGCGCAGCCGCTCCATCATCGAAAAAGTGGACGAGCAGGCCGTCGGCGACATCTTCCACAAGGTTTTCCGGTCGACCGCCTACGACAGAATATTGAACGACGACAGCAAGACTGCCGCCTTGGAACGGACCTTCTCGGCATTTGACGCCCTCGTCCATACCACCGTCGACTATCAGATTCTCATGCCCGGCAGCGACGGAGAAGAGGGAAAAGCCAGCGGAGGAGCATTCTTCCAGTACCGCCTCACCGGCTCCCGCCTCCTCGCCGGAGAGTATATCATCGACCCGTATGTAAGGGTCAAGAACCTGTGGGCATTCCTTCTTACCGCCCTCATCATGCTCTTAGCCGTCCTGCTGGTCTGTAGGAAATGGAAACATTCACGCTGAGACAACATCGCATCACTGCCATTCCGTCGACAGAAAATGACAAAATGTCATAATCCAAAGATCGGAATGCTCTTTGATAGGTGATTGTCGAGTAAATCATCAGATAAGACAAGCGGAGTCTTCCGGCCTTTTGCTTACGGGAAAAGGCGGCAGCAAGCTCCGATAAAATAAAAGAAAGGAGAAAAAAGTAATGACATTAGACAAATTCACCATCAAGGCGCAGGAGGCCGTGCAAGAAGCAGTCAACACCGCGCAACTGGCCCAGAACCAGGCCATAGAACCTATACACCTGCTTCAGGGAGTCGTTGCCAAAGGCAAGGATGTAGTGAACTACATCTTCCAGAAACTCGGAATCAACGCCCCGCAGATAGAGACGCTTGTGCAGGGGGAAATCGCCCACCTGCCTAAAGTACAGGGCGGACAGCCCTATTTCTCGAATACGGCGAACCAGGTGCTCACCCGCACGCAGGACATCTCCCAGAAATTGGGCGATGAATTCGTGTCCGTAGAACCCATGCTGATGGCCCTGCTCGAGGTAGACAGCACCGCCGCACGCATCTTGAGAGACGCGGGGTGCACAAAAGAAGGGCTCAGGAAGGCCGTGGCAGAACTCCGTCAGGGACAGAAAGTGCAGTCGGCGTCGGGCGACGAGAACTATCAGGCCCTCGACAAATATGCCAAGAATCTCGTGCAGGACGCGCAGTCGGGCAAGCTCGACCCCGTCATCGGCCGCGACGAGGAGATTCGCCGTGTGCTGCAGATATTGTCGCGGCGCACCAAGAACAACCCGATCCTGATTGGTGAACCCGGCACCGGGAAGACCGCTATTGCAGAAGGACTCGCCCAGAGAATCGTTCGCGGCGATGTACCGGAGAACCTGAAGAACAAGCAGCTCTACTCGCTCGACATGGGCGCGCTGGTTGCGGGCGCCAAGTACAAGGGCGAGTTTGAGGAACGGCTGAAGTCGGTCATCAAGGAGGTTACCCATGCCGACGGCAACATCATCCTATTCATCGACGAGATTCACACGCTCGTAGGAGCCGGCGGAGGCGAGGGAGCCATGGACGCGGCCAACATCCTCAAGCCGGCCTTGGCACGCGGAGAGCTGCGGGCGATAGGCGCCACGACGCTCAACGAGTATCAGAAGTACTTCGAGAAGGACAAGGCCCTCGAGCGCAGGTTCCAGACCGTGATGGTGGACGAGCCTTCCGAGGCCGACGCCATCTCCATCCTGCGGGGCCTGAAGGAGCGTTACGAGAACCACCACAAGGTGCGCATACAAGACGACGCATGCATCGCGGCCGTCAAACTGTCGGAGCGATACATCTCAGACCGGTTCCTTCCCGACAAGGCCATCGACCTGATGGACGAGGCGGCGGCAAAGCTCCGCATGGAGAGAGACTCCGTTCCCGAGGAGCTCGACGAGCTGGAACGCAGGCTCAAGCAGCTCGAGATCGAGCGCGAGGCCATCAAGCGTGAGAACGACACCGACAAAATCCGGCAGCTCGACAAGGAAATAGCCGAGCTGCAAGACAAGGACAAGGACTTCCGCGCCAAGTGGGAGTCGGAGAAGGGCTTGGTAAACAAGATCCAGCAAGACAAGCAGGAGATGGAAAACCTGAAGTTCGAGGCGGAGCGCGCGGAGCGCGAAGGCAACTATGAGCGCGTGGCCGAGATCCGCTATGGCAAGCTCAAGGCCCTTCAGGACGATATAGACAACATCCAGATACAGCTCAAGGCCACGCAAGGGGGCGAGGGAATGGTGCGCGAGGAGGTAACGGCCGACGACATCGCCGAGGTGGTGAGCCGCTGGACAGGCATCCCCGTTGCCCGCATGATGCAGAGCGAGCGCGAGAAGCTGCTCCATCTGGAGGAAGAACTCCACAAGCGCGTCGTCGGACAGGAGGAAGCCATTCGGGCCGTGGCAGACGCCGTGCGCCGCTCACGGGCCGGCCTGCAAGACCCCAAGCGACCCATCGCGTCGTTCATCTTCATGGGCACCACGGGCGTCGGCAAGACCGAACTGGCCAAGGCCTTGGCAGAATATCTCTTCAACGACGAGAACATGATGACCCGTATCGACATGAGCGAGTATCAGGAGAAGTTCAGCGTATCGCGCCTGATCGGCGCCCCTCCGGGCTATGTGGGCTACGATGAGGGCGGCCAGCTGACGGAGGCCGTCCGCCGGAAGCCCTACTCCGTGGTGCTCTTCGACGAGATCGAGAAGGCGCATCCCGATGTTTTCAACATCCTGCTGCAGGTGCTCGACGACGGCAGACTTACCGACAACAAGGGCCGTGTGGTGAATTTCAAGAACACCATCATCATCATGACCTCCAACCTCGGCAGCCAGCTCATCCGCGAACGGCTGGAAGAGGCGGGCGGCGTACTCGGCAAAAGCGAGCTGCAAAGCCTCAGCCAGCAGCTCTTCGGGATGCTGAAGCAGACCATCCGGCCGGAGTTCCTGAACCGCATCGACGACACCATCATGTTCCTGCCGCTGTCCAAGCAGGAGATCGCAAAGGTGGTGGAGCTCCAGATGAACCGCGTAAGGCAGATGCTCGAGTCGCAGGGCTTCACGCTCCGGTGGACTCCTGCCGCCATCGACTATCTGGCGCAGGTGGGCTACGACCCGGAGTTCGGCGCCCGACCAGTGAAGCGTGCCATCCAAGACCATGTGCTGAACGAGCTCTCCAGGAAGCTTCTGGCCGAACAGGTGTTGCGCGAAAAGCCCATCGTCGTCGACGCCAACGCGGCCGGACTGCAGTTCCGCAACTAATCAGCAGCCGCTCCCCTCGACCCGAAAAGCTGGCGAGGGGAGCCTTGCCTTTTGTCAAGAGGAGCCTTTACGGCACCCTTCAGGCAAGTTACAGACAGCGTGTAACAGTGTTACAAACGGCGTGTAATCGCATTACAAGCAGCGTGTAATTCCATCGGTAACGACTGCGGATGTGCCCGAAGGATGCCGTAAAGGCTCCTCTTGATGATTGCGGACAGGCTCTATCTCATGATTTTCCTCCCGTTACGGATGTAGACGCCACGGGGCAGGGCATCCAGCTCCGTGCCCAGATACTGCCCGTTGAGGTTGTAGATTCGGTTGTCGGGCATACTGGCCGGCGTGAGCTTCACGCCCTGAATGGCCGACACCACCGGTTTAGGTATGGAAATCTCGTCGAGGAACATGCGCCGGGTGGTCGTGAAGGTTATCCGCACCTCGCCGCTGCCCGATATCGTGGTGGAGCATTCGGTCCATTCACCCTTCTTCATGGTGAAGACGGGCGTGCCGATTTTCAGGTTGTCCGTGGCCGAGAGGGTAAGGCTCGTACCGTCTCCGGCCGCATTCCATGCCGCGGCCTTGAAGGTCAAGGTCGTCGCACCCTCGTCGATGGTGAAGACGGGCGTCGTGGCCGTCCCGGCAGCACTTACCGAGCCGAACCTCGCGCACTGGCTGCCGGCGAAGGCCAGGGAATGCGTCCAGCCCTCGTTGTCCGGACTGAAGCTGCCATTGGCGATGCTCCCGCTCCACCGATTGTCGTTCCCACCGGTGCCCGCGCAGTTGTCGAAGGTCTCATGGAAATAGTAGTTTCCCGTGTCGGTTCCTGTTCCTCCATTGGCCGCCGACTTGCTGACTAAGGTGATGGAGCCGTCGGCCCGTTTCGTAATCTTCCTCAGCGATACCGCCCGGGATGCCCCGCCGTAGGTCCGCAGGGAAACGATGCTGTCCAGGCCGTTGCCATACAGATTGGTATTGCTGCTCGAATAGTTCAGCTTCGCCTTGTCGGCCGTGAGGATGCAGGCCCGCTTCTTGTCCCGCGTGTTATTCAGGGTGTTGTCGTTCCAGCGTGCCTGGCTGTAGGCGATGCGGCTCAGCATCAGGCCGCTTCCCATGGAATAGGTGCCATAGTCGTCGGAATAAGTCTCGGGATACCATGTTCCCGGGTATCGGCTTTCCAAGATGCAGGTCTCCGTGCCGCTGATCTTGATTCTCACGGCCGACACCGTGTTTGCCTCGTTGGGGTTGCCCAGCGTTACGACGCTGTCGGGCTCCGAAACCACGGTCGACAGCTCGGGGATGTCGAGCCAGCCTAAGTAACTCTTTTCGTATGCCGTATAACCTACAGGCGCCCGCGTGTCGTTCACATAGGCTCCGCAATCCATGATCGACCAATTGCTAAACGGATCGTCCTCGGAATAGCTTTGGTCGGTTACATAGAAGTCGGGAAGTCCCAGCGCATGGCCGAACTCATGGCAGAACACTCCCATGCCCATCAAGGTCCGGCCGCCGGTATACAGTTCGTTTCCAACAAAATAAGACTTGAAATAAGTGCCGCTCATGGTTTTCTCGCAGTCGTATTCGCAGGGCCACACAAGGTCTGCATTTTGCGCGGTCTGTGCCTCTGTGGCCTCTCCCTTACCGGCATAGAGGATGCAGACGAGGGGCACACCGGCACCGGTATCATACTGCGAGAAGTCTGTGCCGAGCTGGGTCTTGGCTGCGGCAATGGCATCCGCCACCAGTCCGTTTACGTTTTTGTCGCTGCCCTGTGCGTCGTTAGCGCCATAATGCTTATATCCGTTGGGCAGGGTAACGATTCCCACGACGTCGAACGACGGCACGAATACGCCTTGGCTCTGTGCCTTGAAATAGTCTTTCACGGAGCCTACGCAGCCTCTCTCCTCCGAATAGCCCTCTGCATTGTAGTATCGCCTCATCTTCTCTACGGTCGTTGTCGGCTTGAACGACAGGTCTTGAAACTGCACCATGATGACAGGGAAAGTGTAATTTCCTATGCTATTGACGGCACCTAGGCCGCTCTTTCCGAATTGGCCAAGCCCGTCGTCGGTGGAGGCGTAGCACACCTTGCGCACGGCAGCCCGCCGCCCGGAGGCCTTCAGGCTCAAGGCCGCGAGGTCGGACACTTGCCGATAGCCGCCCGTGGAGTCTTGACGAAAGCATCTTCCGTCGGCCGCACGCAGATAGTGGAAATGCTCGTTACCCACCAGTTCGACCCTTACAACGGTTCCGTCGGCCAGGGTGATATTGCTCCACAGCCCTCTGCGGGCAGGTATGCCGTGAATGGCCTGCACGACGGACAGCAGCAAGAGCAGTAAGAAAAACTTTTTCATTTTAAGTCAGTTAGCTTCCATTCTCAATTTCAAAAATACAAACGCAAAGTTAACCTTTTACTTCCTACAGGACAAATTTATTTAGTTAAATGTGCGAACAGGAGGCTAAAAAACGCAAGGATATATTTGGGAGTCTATCCGGAAATTTCTATCTTTGCAGCCAATAGCATAACTTTGAGATCAATGGAAGATAAAGAAAGAGAGGCAGTAAGACTGCCCGAGAACGCGTTTCGCGAACTGAAGGACGGTGAAGAATACCAGCCCGTGATGGGCGCGGGCAAGACCTATCCCGAAGTGAACGGCTGGTCGGTAACCTGGGGTGTGCTCATGGTGGTGCTCTTCTCGGCCGCGGCCGCATACCTGGGCCTCAAGGTGGGCCAGGTTTTCGAGGCTGCCATTCCCATTGCCATCATCGCCATCGGCGTTTCCTCTGCCGCCAGGCGCAGGAATGCGCTGGGAGAAAATGTCATCATACAGAGCATCGGCGCCTGTTCGGGTGCCGTCGTGGCCGGCGCGATCTTCGTTCTGCCCGCCATCTACATGCTCGATCTGGAGGCCAGTTTCCTCAAGATATTCATCGCTTCTTCGCTGGGAGGCGTGCTGGGCATTCTCTTCCTCATCCCCTTCCGCAAGTATTTCGTGAAGGACATGCACGGAAAATATCCATTTCCCGAGGCTACCGCCACCACGCAGGTGCTCGTTTCGGGCGAAAAGGGTGGCAGCCAGGCCAAGCCACTGCTGTTTGCCGGTCTCATCGGAGGTCTTTATGACTTCGTCGTGGCTACCTTCGGACTGTGGAACGAGAACTTCACCTCGCGCGTGTTAGGATGGGGCCAACAGCTGGCCGACCACGCCAAGCTGGTGTTCAAGGTGAACACGGGGGCCGCGGTGCTGGGGCTGGGCTATATCATCGGGCTTCGCTACGCGGCCATCATCACCTTTGGGTCGCTCGCCGTGTGGTGGCTCATCGTGCCGGGAATGGCCCTGCTCTTCCCCGACACCGTGCTCAACCAGTGGGACCCGGCCATCTCGACCGCGGTGGGAGCCATGAGTCCTGAACAGATTTTCTCCAGTTACGCCCGCAGCATAGGCATCGGAGGCATCGCCATGGCCGGCATCATCGGCATCATCAAGAGCTGGGGCATCATCAAGAGTGCCGTGGGACTGGCTGCCCGGGAGATGAAAGGCAAGGGCGCAGGACCGGAAAAGGTGATGCGCACACAGCGCGACATCTCGTTCAAGATCATCGCCATTGGCTCCATCCTCACCATTCTCGTTATCTTCGTCTTCTTCTACATGGGCGTAATGGACTTCAACCTGCTGCACGCGGTGGTTGCCATCCTGCTCGTAGCCGTCATCGCATTCCTCTTCACCACGGTTGCTGCCAACGCAATCGCCATTGTCGGCAGTAATCCCGTATCGGGCATGACCCTGATGACCTTGATTCTGGCTTCAGTGGTCATGGTCGCAGTGGGGCTGAAAGGTGAGGCCGGCATGCTGGCGGCCCTGCTGATGGGAGCCGTGGTGTGCACCGCCTTGAGCATGGCCGGCAGTTTTATCACCGACCTGAAGATAGGATACTGGCTCGGGACGACCCCGAAGAAGCAGGAGAGCTTTAAATTCCTGGGCACCATCATCGCGGCGGCGACCGTAGCCGGAGTGATGATTCTGCTCGACAAAACCTACGGCTTCAAGGGCGACGCGCTGGCCGCTCCCCAGGCACACGCCATGGCTGCCGTCATCGCCCCCCTGATGAACGGGCAAGGCGCGCCGTGGCTGCTCTATGCGATAGGCGCCGTCATCGCCCTGATTCTCGACCGCTGCAAGATCAGCGCGCTGGCCTTCGCACTAGGTATGTTTATCCCCATCCAGCTGAATATACCACTGGTTATCGGCGGTGCGGTCAACTGGCTCGTAACCACCCGCAGCAAGGACGAGAAGCTGAACAAGGCCCGCGGCGAAAGGGGAACGCTGATTGCCAGCGGCTTTATTGCGGGCGGTGCCTTGATGGGAGTGGTGAGTGCGCTGCTGAAGTTTGGTGGACTGGAGTTCAACTACGAGGCCTGGTGGGCAAACCACCTCTCGGAACTGCTCTCTCTGGCGGCCTACCTGCTGCTCATCACCTACTTCATCATCGCCACAAGACCCAAGGCAGAGGAGACAGACACTCAAGATTAACCACTCATAAAACTCACGGAAAGGGGGCTCCCACGGGGGGGCTCCTTTCTTCTGATCCCCCTGCCTACCGGCAAACTCAACTGAAGAAGCGCGCTATGGAATGCATGAACGGCGTAAGGAGCTTGCGGTGAGGCTGCCCTTGATAGTCTATCCGCGTAAGGCTCTGCGACACGAAGAGCCGCTTCCTGGCTCTCGAAATGGCCACATAGAACTTCCGCCTGTCTTCTTCGAGCAGCCGCTGATTGTTCTGATGATAGTAATTGGGATAACGCCCGTCGACCGCGTCGAAGACGATCACATTGTCGAATTCCAGTCCCTTGGCCTTATGGACGGTGGTAACGAATATCCTGTCTCTGATGGTAGACGAGTTACAGAGGTCGGCTTCTTTCAAAGTGTTGATCTCCATGATGTGTCTTTGCAACTGTTCGATGAGCGACGGTTCCTCCTCGGGGCACAGGATGTCGTGAGAAAGATACTCGAAGATGTAGTGTAACTTCTCTATCGGTATCATCCTGTCGGCCTCCAGCAGATGCTGGTAGACGCTCCGCATCTCGCTCACGAGCACGGGTTCCGAAGACTTGAAGCTGCGTTCGTGGAGCAACTCGCGGGAGTGGAAATAGATTTCCATATAGGCCTTGCGGAAGACCTCTATCCGATTCTGCACATTCTGTTGACTGAGAAACTCCATTTGAGAGACTATCATCCCCCTGCCCTGCTGATAACAGTGCCGCAAGACCTTGAGCGTGTCGTCTACATCCACATCGGCCAGATGGGCTTCATCCTCTTCTATCCCGAACAGATGCTGCTTCCTGAAGTCGTCGAGGCGATAGCTGTGCAGATCGGGAACGAGCATACGGAGCAGTTTCAGCGTGTCGTAGTAGCGCGGACAGCTCACACGGAGGTCGCTCCGGGGAACATATCGCCTCAGGTTAAAGTCGAGAATATGATAGTCGAACTCCACATTGTGGCCTATCAGGACATCATTCCCCACATAGGCCATAAACTGCATGAGGGCTTCACGGTGCGACAACAAGGTGTGGCGGCGACGCTCCTCGATGATGGGATTTACTGTCCGGCCCAACATCGGCGGTATCTCACGCTCCGTCTCTATATGGACGGAAAACTCGGAGCCGGGCACCTTCCGGCCGTCCCTTACCTTGACGGCGGCTATCTGCAAGATATCGTCCTCGAAGACATTCAGTCCGGTGGTCTCGGTATCAAAGACAACCACCTCTTCCTGCTCACAGAGCGCCACGAACTCCTGCACATAAGTGGAGTCGTCGTAAAGGAGGAAGTCGCTCGGAAGCATGGCCCGGTTGAAGAGCTTGCGCATGAATTCACGGGCGGCGGCATTGGTCTGAAATACCCCCAGCCCCTTCAGCAAGCGCGACCAGCAGATGAAGTTATTCTCGCTCGTGAGCACATTCAAGTGGGCAAGCAGCATCTTCACCTCCGGCGTGGAGAACAAATCCTGCCCCGACACCTTGAAATGAGGCAGCCGCAACCGATGAAGACACGCACTCACCTCATCGGCATCCTTGTTGGAACTGACGATGATGGCGGTTGTGTCTTGCGGATGCTCTTCGAAGAGACCGCCCGTGAAACGAGCCACATCCTCGTATTCGCCCTCGAGCGTATCGGAATAGAGCAGTTTCAGTTCGCGCCCCGTGCCCTTCCGGTCGTCGGCTGTCTCGGGCAACAGCTCTTCGTCGATGCCCAACTGGCTCTTGGCATACTCATTGAACACTTCGAGCAGATAGCGGGGCGAACGATGGTTGACGCCCAGGTGATGGATGCGGCCGCTGCAACGGGTCTTCAACAGCGTGAGCGTATCCATCTTGGCCCCCATGAAAGAGAAGATGGCTTGCTGCTCGTCGCCCAGATAGAGCACCTCGCCAGCCGTTGCATCGGGAGCTTGCGGCGTGAGCGTGGAGAGCAGATCGATAATGGCCAACTGCAGGGGGTTGAGGTCCTGCACCTCGTCTACCTGTATCCACGGATAGCGCCGATAATCGCCGCCGCTGCGCAAGGCATCATAAGTGAGCAAGAGCAAGTCTTCGAAGTCCACTAAGTGGTTTTGTCGCTGATAGGCGTTGAAGGCATGGGCATAGCGCATCTTGCGCAACAGGCGCAGAGCGAGTTGCTGAAGGGCGTAGTCGTAGGCTTCGGTCTTCACGGCATCAGAGTAATAATCGGTGTGCTCATAGATGTCGATCATCGCCGCCGCATCGAAAGGTCGTCGCTCCACTTGACAGATCCGGCGCATGACCTCCACATCGTCCGCCGAGAGACAGTCGGCATGCAGGCGCAACTCCTTCGGGTGGCCGTGCGCTATCTGGTACATGAAATGCGAGAACTGGATGATCTCCTCATAGCCACGGCGGCGCCGATAATCCTCCTTCACCTCGTCTTCCTGCTCGTCCAGATAACGGGTAAGGATGCTCAAAGCATCCTCGTCGTCGATGATGGAGGAGCCTGCCTCGATGAGGGCGTTGTCGTAAAGGAACTTGGAACAGAACCGATGAATGTTGCCGATGTAAAGCTGAGCGATGTCGCTGTCGCTGATCTGTCCGTGGATGCGTTCCTGCATGCCACGGGCGGCACGGTTGGTAAAGGTGAGACAGAGCATGTCTTCGTAGTCCACACCCTGCTCATGAGCCCGTTTCACACGCTCCGTAAGAATCTGGGTCTTGCCGCATCCGGGAGGTGCGAGCACGAGATGATACCCGCCATGGGCGTCTATCACTCGCTGCTGGCTGGCGTCGGGAGTCCACTCGCTATACCTTTTCATGATTCCACCATTATTTTTGTTTTTAATATTCTAAAACTATCATTACTAAGATGGCACATGGTTCATTGTTCTCGTATATGAGCTAACGACTCGAATTTCCATTTTTTGTCTTTCACCTTATAATAATGGACGAAACTAAACAATGCCATCTTTCTTTTTTCCATATAGTAACACTTCCATTCTTGTCTTTGTTGTTTTACTGCAAAATTAATGTTTTATTGTTAAAATAACGCTTGCAACCCCAAAAATATAAATTCATTTGCAAAAATCAATTATTATTATTAGTTTTGCAGAGACTACTGACAATTCAACTCAAAGAAATGGGAACATCGAAGAAAAAGCAACCATTCTGCGCCTTTTGCAAAAGTGCATGGGTCATATTGTTGCTCACTCTGTCAACTAAGGCCAATGCACAGATTATATATTTAACCTTATCCGACAGTAATGGAACACCATTACCAAGCATCAACTTGCGCATAGACGCATGCGGCAAGAGAGTGCGGGCAATTACGAACGAGCACGGCGTGGCCGAAGCAGACATCGGCAACTGCGCGGAAGCACGCTTGCACATCAGCAGTAAACTCTATCAAGACAAAGACACAACTATAAAAACGACAGTCAAAGATATAAGAATAACACTCATACCAAAGACATACTATTTGAGAGATGTTGAGGTGAAGGCTTTCCGCCCTATCGCCAAGGGAAACGCCGAAAAGACAGTCTATACCGTCGATGTACGAAGTTTTCTGAAAGACAGCAAAGCCAACGAAGCCTTGAGATTCCTGCCCAGAACAGAATCTGACGGCACCACATTCAAGATTCTCGGCAAGCACGCCAACGCCCGTCTGCAAGTCGACGGCGTGGATGCGGGCCTCGACGAGCTGCGCTCGCTCAACGCCACCGACATTGAACGGGTGGAAGTCAAGGAAACCGACGCCAATGACAATGCCAACAGCTCGGGCGTTATAAACATCATACGCAGGAAGAGAGAACGCCCCAAGTTCTACGGAAGCTCACGGAACACCCTCAACCTGGTTTACACATCGTTGATGACCTACAACAGCATAAACTATCAAAGTCCTAAATGGGAGTTGAACGCCACCGCCGGATTAATTTACAACAAGCCGAAACTTACCAACGATGTAACAAGAAGCTATTCCGACGGCAGCACGAAAGAAACAATGCACGAAGACAGATGCTTCGAGAGTCCACAGGGCGGCGGAATGCTGAAGCTGGGCTTTTATCCTTCAGAGAAGTTGTCGGTAATATTAAGGGGTGTGTACAGCCTCAACGCCACGAATATAAAACAACATATCACCGGCTTTGACAACCACTTCGTCGAGCTGAGAAGCAAAGACAAGATAGAGAACTATGGCACATTGCTCAACACATTCTATAACATAACCAATACCAACCTCCTGCTTCTGAAAGCAAACTACATGGAATATTCCTACTCATATCGAGACAAGCTGGGCACGAGAACACGCTACGAGTCAGACATGCGTGAATATGGGGTCAGCCTGAAGTCGGAGAATGAGAAGATAGACTGGCTTGGCGGCGGCAATGTAGGTCTTGGCTGGAAGAGTACCTGGCGGCAGAATGGTACACAGTCAACCGATTGGAGCACACATTCCGTTCATCAATTGTACATCGACCATTCGCGCCCGATAGGCAAACATTTCTCGTTCTACTTCATCCTGAAGGGTGAGACCGACAACCTGCGTCGCAAGCAGAGCTACTATTTCCTGCCGTCGGCGAGGATAAATTACAGCATGGGGAAATACGGATCGCTCTCCGCAAACTACCAACGCACCATTGTGCGCCCGAGCATCGACTATATGAACGAGGACACGCTCATGATCAGCGAGAATGAAACACTTGTGGGCAACACGGCTCTCGGCGTTCAGCACAATGACGCGCTGAGCCTATCATACAGCAAGCAAATAAAGACGGCCTACCTCTCCGCGACAATGGGCTACCGGTGCAGCAGCGACATGATAGCACGGGCCTACCTCTCGCCCACCGATTTCAATACCACCACTTACTCAAACCTCGGCCGAAGCGACTACGCATCGCTGTCGCTGAACTGGACGCAGAGGCTCTGCAAAGGCAGGATGAATCTATCGTTCATACTCACGGGCGACTACATGAACTACGACATAGCATCGGCGTTCGCCGACAGGACGCTTATGCTCCCCTCACAAGGCTTCGGATGCTACGGCATGTTAAACTTCAACTACCGCACGAAGCACAGCTGGATGTACTCGTTATGGGGCACATATCATCCGAAGAACTACGGCTTCAACACGCTTTCGCACCGGCATCCCCTCTTTCGGGCAAGCGTCTCAAAGAACTTCTTTCATGACAGGCTTGGCATTAGCATCGTGGCAATGAACTCGTTGCGCTACTTCACCACAAGCCGCACCACAACCCACTTTGCCAATATGCACCAAACATCGCTGCAAAAGACGCATTACAACGATTTACAACTAAACATTACATGGAACTTTGGAAAACAGTTCCGCGAGCGCAAGGCCGCAGAAGGGTTTGACAACGGCGACATCGAACTGAAACAATAATAGAAAATCGATGGGCAGGCCGCAAGAGGCAGGAGAGCAAAAAATCAGAATAAATTTGGTCTTTCACGAAAGTCGGGCTATATTTGCACCCGTATGAAGATTATCCACAACCCCCTCCTGCCGCCCCGGAGGTATGACGCCGTCAACATCCTGGGACTGCTGCTGTGCAGGAAAGGCACCACCCTGACGGCCGACCTGATACAGCACGAGCGCATCCACACCGCCCAGATGCGGGAGATGGGCTTCGTGGGATTCTATCTCTGGTATCTTCTTGAATGGCTCGTACGCCTCCCGATGAAAGGGCGGGCCTACACGAACATCTCCCTGGAGCGGGAGGCCTACGAGCACATGAACGACCCGGACTATCTGCTCCGCCGCCGTCATTACGCCTGGTGGAAACACCTGAAAAGGCACAAGGCGTAGCACCTGTCGGCAGGAAGCCGCTCGCTGTTTTCCTTTTAACGGCTAAAAGCTCGCCTTTTAACGGCTAAAAGGCAAGCTTCTAACGGCCTTTTACTCACCTTTTAACGGCTTCCGACAAAACGACCGGATACGGACATGAAAAAGAGTGGCACCCGATGCGGATGCCACTCGATAATCCTAAGACCTAAACACCTCATTACGAGGAAGATTCAGGCAAGTTCCGTCATAGAGGCTTATATTCTACGAATGCCTCCATAGCCTCGTAGCTGGCCAGTCCGAGGTCGTCGTAGAGCTTGGCCGTGCCACGGTTGCGGTCTTCGGCGCGTTGCCAGAACAGGCGCTCGTCGTTGCCGAGGAACGGAGCACTCTCCATCTGCGAGCTGTGCTTCAGGATGGAGTTGCGCTTCGCAAGCAGCTCTTCGGGCGACATCGGCACGCACATCTCGATGTTCTCAATCTCCCACTCTGCCCACGCACCACGATACATCCATATCTTGCAGTCCTTAAGCCAGGCCGCACCGGCCTCTTTCTCGAGGTCGATGGCAGCAAAAACGGCGTCGGTACACTTGCGGTGAGTGCCGTGAGGGTCGGCAAGGTCGCCGGCCACGAATATCTCGTGCGGCTGCACCTTCTGGAGCAAGGCACGCACAATCTCGACATCCTTCTCCGTCATGGGCAGCTTCTCAATCTTCCCGCTCTCATAGAACGGCAGGTCGAGGAAGTGCACATGGTCGAGCGGAATATTATTGTAGGTGCAGGCCGTACGCGCCTCGCCCCGTCGGATGAGGCCCTTGATGGTGCGCACATCAGGCAGGTCGATATCGCCTTCCTTCTTGTTGGCGAGGAATTTCTTGATTTCCTTGTACATCTTGGTTATCTTCTCGTCCTTGCTGTCGAGGAAGAGCTGGTTGAAACCGTTGACGAAGTGCATGAAGCGCGTTACCTCCTCGTCGCCCACGGCAATGTTTCCGGAAGTCTCATAGGCCACATGGAGATCGTGTCCCTGCTTCACGAGCCGCTGGATGGTTCCGCCCATGGAGATAACATCGTCGTCAGGATGCGGCGAGAATACCACCACCCGCTTGGGGAAAGGCTTGGCCCGCTCCGGGCGATAGGTGTCGTCGGCGTTGGGCTTACCGCCTGGCCATCCCGTAATGGTATGCTGCAAATCATTGAATATCTTGATATTGGCATTATAGGCCGATCCGTAGAGAGCCAACAGCTCCGAGAGGCCATTCTCGTTGTAGTCCTTGTTGGTAAGTTTCAGGATGGGCTTCTTGGTTACGCCGCACAGCCATACGAGGGCCGCACGGGTAAGCTTGTCGGTCCACTTGCAGCTGGCCACCAGCCAAGGATGTATGATTCGCGTGAGCTTGCTGGCGGCGGAGAGGTCGATGACCACATGCGCGTCGTTATGCGTCTGCAGGAAACTGGCCGGTATGGCCTCGGTAATCTGTTCCTCGACGGCCTTGCGGATGATGTCGGCCTTCTCTTCCCCCCATGCGGTAAGGTAAATCTTGCGGGCTCCGAGGATATCTCCCACGCCCAGCGTAATGGAGCATGGAGGGACGGGCTCGTTGGTTCCGAAGCTCATCGTCATCTCCTCGCGCGAGATGGCATCAATCAGAATCAGGCGAGTGCTTGATGTAAGCCCCGATCCGGGCTCGTTGGTGGCGATGTTGCCGGCACGGCCGATGCCGAGCAGGGCTACATCGATTCCGCCGAAAGTCTGTATGCGCTGCTGGTAGAGGCGGCACTGCTTCTGCACATCCTCCTGCGCGATGGTGCCGTCGAGCGAGTAGACATTCTGCTCGGGAATATCAATGTGGTTCAACAAACGCTCCCTGAGCTGGAAGATGGCGCTGTGCTGGGAGTCGGCCTGAAGAGGAAAATACTCATAGGCATTGAAGAGCACGACATTCTTGAACGAGACCTGCTTCTTCTCGTAGCGATGAATCAGCTCGTTGAAAACGGGGGTAAGCGACTGTCCGGTGCCCACGCAAAGCACGCAATACTTGCCCAGCACTTCCTTGGCCTTGATCTCGGCCACGATGGCATCGGCTATATTCCGGGCCGCGTCGTCCACCTTTGGAAATATATCCGTGGGTATCTTCTCCTGCCGGGTTATCTCCGAACGCTCTACGGCGTTCTTGGGAGCATAGAATTCTTCGGGAATCGTGTTCAATACTATCTCTGAACTTAAATGGAGTCTCATATCGTCTGAATATTATAGGTTGTCTTTCTCGATATCCTTAAAATACTTGTAGGTGCCCACCTTGAGCTCCTCGGTGGCAGCCTCGTCGGCCACGATCACCGCATGAGGATGCTGCTGGAGGGCGCTGATGGTCCAAGCCTGCGTTACGGGGCCTTCCACCGCAGCCTGCAGGGCGCGGGCCTTATGGTGGCCGTTGACGAGGATCATCACCTCGCGTGCCGACATCACGGTGCCCACGCCGACGGTGAGCGCATGCTTCGGAACCTTGTTTACATCGTTGTCGAAGAAACGACTGTTGGCAATGATGGTGTCGGTGGTGAGCGTCTTGACACGGGTTCTCGAAGTCAGCGACGAGAAAGGCTCGTTGAAAGCGATGTGCCCGTCGGGCCCGATACCGCCCAGGAAGAGGTCGACGCCTCCTGCCTCGGCCATCATCTGCTCATAGCGGGCGCATTCGGCCTCAAGGTCTGGCGCGTTGCCGTTCAGTATATATATGTTCTCCTTGGGGCAGTCGATGTGATCAAAGAGATTGCGGCGCATGAAGGAATGATAGCTTTCGGGATGCTCCTCGGGAAGTCCTACATACTCATCCATGTTGAAAGTGATCACATGCCTGAAGCTCACCTTGCCCGTCTTATAGGCCTCGACCAGGCGGCGATACATTCCCTCCGGGGAAGAACCCGTAGGAAGCCCCAACACAAACGGATGCCCGGCAGTAGGCCCGGCAGCATTGATGCGCTCCACGACATGGTTTGCCGCCCACTGAGACAATTTTTCATAATCGGACTCAATAATTAATCTCATAGTTCTTTGATTTATTTAGAATTACCTTATTAGATTGCAAAGATAACAAAATAAAGTAAGAAAACGGCAGGATGGCATTTTTTTTTAGGTTTATTAAAACGAAGAAGCATCCTCTGAGGGTTTGCACTTCTTGTTGGAATGGGCGCCGGTTCCGGCCGGCTTCCGCTCCCGCCCTATCTGTCTGCAACCTATCAATTTGATTGCATCCGGGAAATTTCTTACAAAAACGATGCTCCGCGACGCATGTTATTCAAATAAAAATAGTAATTTTGCACCAATCATTCCATCAAAACACAAAAAACTGAAAAATGAAAAGAATCATCCTTCCCCTGTTCCTGCTGCTGTTCAGCGCCGTTGCGGCAATGGCCGGCGACGATGTCAGGAACGCCAGTGCCCTCACCCGGCGACTGCTGCCGAGACAAGCCTCGTCGTTCGTCTTCGAGAAAATCAACGAGGAACAAGACCTCTTCACCCTGCGCAGCGAGGGAAACAAAGTGGTCATCGGCGGAAACAACGCCAACTCCATGGCCGTGGGGCTGAACTATTACCTGAAATACTTCTGCCTCACCACCATCTCGTGGTACAAGGACGACCCCGTCGAGATGCCGGAGGTGCTGCCGAAGGTGGCAGGCACCCTGAGGATCAAGGCCCGCATGCCCATGCGCTTTTTCCTCAACTACTGCACTTACGGCTACACCATGCCGTGGTGGAAATGGGCCGACTGGGAGCACTTCATCGACTGGATGGCCCTCAACGGCGTCAACCTGCCCCTCTCCATCACGGGAACGGAAAGCATCTGGTACAGAGTATGGCGGAAATACGGGCTCAGCGACGAGGAGATCCGCTCCTATTTCACCGGACCCGCCTTCCTCGGCTGGCACCGCATGTGCAACATCGACGCCTGGCACGGTCCGCTGCCCAAGGCGTGGCTGGACAGTCAGGAAGCGCTGCAAAAGAAGATCGTGAGGCGCGAGCGGGAACTGAACATGAAGCCCGTGCTGCCCGCCTTCGCGGGCCACATTCCCGCCGCGCTGCTCAAGCGACGCCCCAACCTCATGGCAACAAGGGTGGACGACAACCAACACGGATGGGGCGACTTCAAGAATCCGGAGCTCTACGGATGCACTTTCCTCAACTCCATGGATCCCATGTTCGCCCAAATACAAAAGGACTTCCTGCAAGAACAGGCCCGGCAGTTCGGCACCGACCACATCTACGGCCTCGACCCCTTCAACGAGGTGGACCCACCCACCCTCAACGCCGACTCCATCGGCATGATTTCCAAGCACATCTACCAGAGTCTCGAGGCCGCCGACAAGCAGGCCGTGTGGCTCCAGATGGCGTGGACCTATTACTACAAGAAATACTGGAACGACGAGCGGCAACGGGCCCTGTACCATGGAGCCCCGCAGGGCCGCATGATCCTGCTCGACTATTTCTGCGAGAACAAGGAACTATGGAAGCGCAACCAGGCCTTTTTCGGGCAGGACTATATGTGGAACTACCTCGGCAACTTCGGCGGACGCCACCGGCTCGTGGCCCCCACCGAGCGCATCTTCAACCGCATCGACACGGTATGCCGGAGCGGAGGCAGCAATTTCAAGGGCGTGGGAGCCACGCTCGAGGCCTTCGACCCCAATCAGTTTGCCTATGAACTGACGCTTGAGAAGGCGTGGGACCTGCCCCTGACCCTCCCGGAATGGCGCGACCGACTGGCCGACAGGCATGTGGGCACCGTCTCGACTGCCGCGAGGGAAGCCTATGCCGACTATTTCAAGGTGCTCGATGTGAACTTCGCGCCCTACATACGCACCTTCATCGAGAGCCGACCCTCGATGCGCAATCAGCTGCCTAAGTATGGAGCCACGGAAAAGACCGTGGAGCCGACATTCTTCGATCTCGTCAAACTATGGCGCAAGATGACGGCCCTGAACGCCGACAGGGATGCCTATCGCCTCGACCTTGTGAACATCGGGCGGCAAGCCTTGGCAGATCTCTTCTGCACCCTGTGGATGAAATACAAGCTCGCCTATGAGCTGCACGATCTCGCGCAGATGCAGCAACTTGCCGACGAAATGACCGGACTGCTCGGCGACTACGACGAACTGCTGGGCTGCCACCCCACCTTCTCCATGCGGCCATGGATAGACAGCGCGCGCGGCTGGGGAGGAACGGCGGAGGAAAAAGACTACTATGAGCGCGACGCACGCACCATCATAACCACCTGGAACAACAACCTGTCGAGCATCAACGATTATTCGGAGCGTGCATGGGCCGGACTCGTGAGCTGCTTCTACCTGCCCCGCTGGCAGATGTTCCTGAAAGCCACGCTCAAGGCCGTGGAAGAAGGGCGTGAATTCGACGAGGACGCCTACGCCCGGGAATGCTTTGCATGGGAGGAGAAGTTTGCCAACGGCGAAGGCCGAATCAGCTATCCCGCCCCGCAAGACCCCGTGGATGTCTCCCGGAGGCTCATCGGCAAATACTTCTCCAACTCATTGATATACAAGTAATTGTCATATCCACGGAAGAAGCCTTTTAGGCTTCCGTGGGCGAAAGGCCGTCGGAAGGCAAGTAAAAGGCCGTTAAAAGGAAAGCAAAAGACCGTTAGAAGCCCGCCTTTTAGCCGTTAGAAGACGACCTTCTAACGGCCTTTTGCAAACAGAGACTTTCACGCCCGGCGGACGAGAAGAAAAAAAAGCGGGCAGAATGCCATGTTTCTACAATATTTTGTATCTTTGCATCTGAATAATAAAAGATGTAATGAAAGAATTCGTAATCTCTGAGGCCAAGACCGAAACCGCGGTCCTCGTGGGGCTCATCACCAAGGACCAGGACGAGGACAAGACCCGGGAATACCTCGACGAGCTGGAGTTTCTGGCCGACACGGCGGGCGTGGTAACACTCAGGCGCTTCACCCAGAAGATGAACGGACCCAGCCTGACCACCTATGTGGGAAGCGGCAAGCTCGAGGAAATCAGGCAATATATCAAGGATGAGGAAGAGGCGGAGCGCGAGGTGGGAATGGTCATCTTCGACGATGAGCTCTCCGCCCGCCAGATCCGCAATATAGAAAAGGAACTGCAGGTGAAAATCCTCGACCGCACCAGCCTCATCCTCGACATCTTCGCCATGCGTGCTCAGACCGCAAATGCCAAGACGCAGGTGGAGCTGGCTCAATATCGCTACATGCTCCCACGGCTGCAACGCCTCTGGACCCATCTGGAACGACAGGGAGGAGGATCCGGAAGCGGAGGCGGCAAAGGATCCGTGGGACTGCGCGGCCCCGGCGAGACGCAGCTCGAGATGGACCGCCGCATCATCCTCCAGCGCATCACGCTCCTGAAGCAGCGCCTCGTGGAAATCGACAAGCAGAAGACCACCCAGCGCAAAAACCGAGGGCGCATGGTGCGTGCGGCACTCGTGGGATACACCAATGTGGGCAAGTCGACCCTCATGAACCTGCTCGCCAAAAGCGAGGTGTTTGCCGAGAACAAGCTCTTCGCCACCCTCGACACCACCGTACGCAAGGTGGTCATCGACAACCTGCCTTTCCTGCTGGCCGACACCGTGGGCTTCATCCGCAAACTGCCCACCGACTTGGTGGACTCCTTCAAGTCCACCCTCGACGAGGTGAGGGAAGCCGACCTGCTGGTACATGTGGTAGACATCTCACATCCCGATTTCGAAGAACAGATAGGAGTGGTCAGCCAAACCTTGAAAGAGCTCGGATGCGCCGAGAAGCCCTCGCTGATCATCTTCAACAAGATAGACAACTACTCATGGACTGACAAAGAGCCCGACGACCTGACGCCACCGACGAAGGAGAACATCACCCTCGACGACCTCCGAAAGACATGGATGGCGCGCCTTGACGACAACTGCCTCTTCATCTCGGCAAAGAAGAGGGAGAACATCGACGAACTGCGCGAAGTGCTCTACCGCAAGGTACGCGAACTGCATGTGCAGAAATATCCCTACAACGACTTTCTATATCCCACGGAAGAATGAATGAATACAGACCGCTGACGGAACAGGAAATCAGCATCCTCGAGAACAACAACTGCTGGGCAGAAGACTGGACGGCCGTGAGCGTGGCCGAAGACTTCAGGCCCAACTACATGCATCGGGTGATGCTCTATGGTGAGATCTGCATCGGCATCTTCGAGAAAAATGTGGAGGTAAGCCCGGGATTCCTGAAGCACTCGGGCATCAACAACGCCACCCTGCGCAATGTAACGGTGGGCGACAACTGCCTGATCGAAAACATCGGAAACTTCATCAACAACTACACCATCGGCGACGACTGTTACATCTCGAACATATGCACCATGGAGACCACCGAGGGAGCCACCTACGGCAACGGCAACCTCATCTCGGTATTGAACGAGGTGGGCGAAGGCAATGTGGTGCTCTTCAACAGTCTCAACAGCCAGTTGGCCGCCCTCATGCTCAGGCATGCCGACGACACGGTGCTACGCGACAACCTGCGCCGGCTTATCAGCGAGGAAGTGAGACTCTGGCAACCCGCACGAGGCACCGTGGGAAACGGCGTGAAAATCGTCAACGCCAAGGAGATTACCAATACCGTCATCAACGACGAGTGCGAGATTTCGGGAGCGGCAAGGCTCAGCGACTGCACCATCCTGAGCTCGCAGAGTGCCAGCGTGTTTATCGGCACGGGCGTCATCTGCGAGAACTCCATCATCTCCGACGGCTCATCGCTCTTCAACTCCGTGAAGATGCAAGACTGTTTCGTGGGCGAGGCCTGCCAGATTTCCAACGGATTCACGGCGTCGCAGAGCGTATTCTTCGCCAACAGCTACATGAGCAACGGCGAGGCCTGTGCCGCCTTCTGCGGTCCCTTCACGGCATCCCATCACAAGAGCAGCCTGCTCATCGGCGGCGAATTCTCGTTCTACAATGCTGGCTCGGCCACCAACTTCAGCAACCACGCCTACAAGATGGGGCCCATGCACTTCGGAATCCTCGAGCGAGGCACGAAGACGGCCAGCGGAGCCTATGTGCTCATGCCCGCCCATATCGGAACATTCTCTGTGTGCTTCGGCAAGCTGATGTATCATCCCGACACCCGACGGCTGCCTTTCTCCTATCTCGTGGCCTACGGCGACACCATGTATCTCTCGCCCGGCCGCAACATCACCACCGTGGGCTTGTATCGCGACATCCGCAAGTGGCCCAAGAGGGATGTCCGCCCCCAAGGCTCGCAGAAGAGCATCGTCAACTTCGACTGGCTCTCGCCGTTCAGCGTCGGCGAAATCATCCAGGGCAAGCAGATTCTGGAAAAGCTCCGCGAGGCCTCGGGCGAGGAAGTGTCGACCTACAACTATCACGAATATGTCATCCGCGCCTCGTCGCTGAAGAAGGGCATCAAATACTACGACATCGCCCTGCGCATCTACATGGGTGCCGTATTGAAGCGGGTCATCAAGCGGCTCGGAGCCGTAGAGCCTCCGGCAACCACTGTCGGCGAGGGTGAATGGAACGACCTCTCCGGGCTGCTGCTGCCGGCATCGGAAGAACTGCGCATGCTCGACGACATCAAGTCGGGCTATCTGGACAGCATCCCGGAAATCATCCGCAGATTTGCCGAGATCGACGCCCGATACCGAGAATACCAGTGGGCATGGACCTATCGGCTGATACTCGACTACTATCACCTTGACTGTCTCACCTCCACCGACCTCCAGCGCATACACGACGACTATGTCGTTGCACGCCGCACATGGATTGCCGAGATACGCAAAGACGCCGAAAAGGAATTCCACATGGGAGATGTGGAACGCAGCGTGCTCGACAACTTCATCGAGCAACTCGACCACGAGGTGGATTTTGAGAATTGAATGCATAAACCTTTTAAGAATAAAGAACTATGAAATCAAAGTTTTTCCTGGCCTCTCTGCTGCTGGCATTCGGACTGACTGCCACGCAGGCAAAGGACTACAAGTACATCACCGTGAAGGGCGACCCGATGCAAACCCGCATCTACACCCTCGACAACGGACTCAAGGTCTATCTCTCCGTGAACAAGGAGAAGCCGCGCGTCCAGACCTATATCGCCGTGCGCACAGGCTCTCGCAACGATCCGGCCGAGACCACGGGGCTGGCTCATTATCTGGAGCACCTCATGTTCAAGGGCACGCGCCGGTTCGGCACCTCCGACTATCAGGCCGAACAGCCCTATCTCAACGATATAGAACAGCGATACGAGGTCTATCGCAAGCTCACCGACCCGCAGGCCCGCAAGCAGGCATACCACGAGATTGACTCCGTGAGCGGGCTCGCCGCACGATACAACATCCCCAATGAATACGACAAACTCATGTCGGGCATCGGTTCTGAGGGTACCAATGCTTACACCAGCAACGACGTTACCTGCTATGTAGAGAATATTCCAGCCAACGAGGTAGACAACTGGGCAAAGGTTCAGGCCGACCGTTTCCAGAACATGGTGATTCGCGGATTCCACACCGAGCTTGAAGCCGTCTATGAGGAATACAATATCGGACTGGCGCAAGACAGCCGCAAGATGTATCAGGCCCTACTCGCGAAGCTCTTCCCCACCCACCCCTACGGCACGCAAAGCACCATCGGCCTGGGCGACCACTTGAAGAATCCCTCCATCACCAATATCAAGAACTACTTCCGCCGCTACTATGTGCCCAACAATGTGGCCATATGCATGGCCGGCGACCTGAACCCAGACGAGGTAATCGCCACCATCGACCGATATTTCGGCTCGTGGAAGAAGAGCGAGACGCTCTCCCGGCCCGAGTATGCGCCGCTCGCACCCATCACTGCTCCACAGGATACCAGCGTCGTCGGACAGGAGGCAGAGAGCGTATACATGGCATGGCGCTTTCCCGCGGGAAGGGAACTCACCTCCGACACGCTCGACATTATCGGCTCGCTGCTCAACAACGACCGTGCCGGGCTGATGGATCTCGACCTCAGCCAGAAGATGAAAGTGCAGGGGGCATTCGCCTGGGCCGAGGAGATGTGCGACTACTCCATCTTCCTCGTGGGCGGCATGCCGAAACAGGGACAGACACTGGAGGAAGTGCGCACACTGCTGCTTGATGAAATAGGAAAGTTGAAGCGGGGAGAATTCTCCGATGAGCTGCTGCCCTCCGTCGTAAACAACTACAAGCGCGACTTCTATAAAGGGCTCGACAGCAACCAGAAGCGAGCCCGCCAGTTCGTCAACGCCTTCATCAACGGCGAGGACTGGGAACAGCACACGGGCAAGCTCGACCGTATCTCCCGGATGACCAAGGCTGAAATCATGGCCTTTGCCAACAAATACCTGAACGACAACTTCGTCTGCGTCTATAAGCGGCAAGGCAATGACACCACCCTCAAAAAGGTGGAGAAGCCCGCCATCACCCCCATTCCCACCAACAACGACAAGCACTCAGCCTTCCTGCAGGAAGTGCTGGGCAGCAAGCCGGCACCCATCCAGCCCCAGTTCCTCGATTTCAGCAAAGACCTGACGAAGGGCACCACCAAAAGAGGCCTTCCCGTCGTCTATAAACAAAACACGACCGACGACCTCTTCACCCTGCAGTTCCGCTATCCGCTGGGCACGGAGACCAATCCCCTCGTGGGCTATGCCGCCAGCTATCTCGAATATCTGGGCACCGACAGGTTCAGCAACGAGCAGATCAAGCAGAAGTTCTACCGACTGGCTTGCGACTACAGCTTCAACCAATATGCCGACCAATTCATCGTCTCGCTCTCCGGCCTGAACGAGAACCTGCCCGAGGCGCTGCGACTTCTGGAGCACCTGATGCAGGAGGCCAAGGCCGACGGGCAGGCCTACGCCCAGTATGTAGACCTCGTGTTGAAAGGGAGAGCCGACAACAAGGCCAACCAGAGAAGCAATTTCCTGGCGCTCATGGACTACGGACTGGACGGAGCATACAATGCCACCCGCAACATACCGAGCGGACAGAAACTGCGTGAGGGCAGCCCCGAGGAGCTGACCGCACTCATGAAGAACCTGCGCAACCACAGCCAGACCGTGCTCTACTACGGCCCGTCGACCCTGAAAGACCTGTCCGCACTCATCACCAAGGAGCATCCCACGCCTAAGACGCTCCTCAAGGCCGATGTCGGCACACGCCCCTATGTCGTGCAGCCCACCCCCCGCAATGAGGTATGGATAGCCCCCTATGATGCCAAGAACATCTACATGGTGCAACTGCACAATGAAAACCAGGAATATACGCCCGAGCGCAGGGCGATCATCGACCTCTTCAACGAATACTTCGGCGGCGGCATGAACGCCATCGTCTTCCAGGAGCTGCGCGAGGCACGCGGACTGGCCTACAGCGCCTCCGCCCGCTACAGCCGGCCGGGTCGCAAGCAAGACAAGGAATTCTTCTATACCAACATTATCACCCAAAACGACAAGATGATGGACTGCGTCAAAGAATTCAACAAACTGCTGAACAACACTCCCGAGCGAGAGGCTGGTTTCAACCTTGCCAAGCAGGGACTGCTGAAGAACCTGGCCTCGGCACGCACCACCAAGTTCGACATCCTCAATGCCTACATGAACGCCCGGCGTCTCGGCATCGACTACGACCCCTACAAGAAAGAGTTCGAGAGGCTGCCAAGCCTCACCTTAAAAGACCTGATGGACTTCGCCCGCCAAAACATCCAAGGCAAGACCTACAAGTATCTCATCCTCGGCGACGAGAAAAACCTCGACATGAAAGCCCTCGAGAAGATAGGCCCCGTGCGACGCCTCACCACCGAGGAGATATTCGGCTACTAACAACCAAGAGGCATCCAATACAATAACATTATAAACTTTAACGCGACACCTCACACGGCGTTCCCTCCCCCACGGGAGGGTAATGGTGAGGAAGAATATGAGTAAAACACCTGATTTCAAGTATGCGCCGATGTTCCAGCTGGGCACCGACACCACCGAGTACCGACTCCTGTCCCAGGAGGGCGTGAGCACGGCCGAGTTCGAGGGCAAAACTATCCTGAAGGTCTCCCCCGAAGCCCTGACGCTGCTCGCACGGCAAGCCTTCCACGATGTGGAGTTCATGCTCCGTCGCGAGCACAACGAGCAAGTAGCCCGCATCTTGAAAGACCCGGAAGCATCCGAGAACGACAAGTATGTGGCCCTGCAGTTCCTGCGCAACGCCGAGACGGCGGCCAAGGGCATCCTCCCCTTCTGTCAAGACACCGGCACGGCCATCATCCACGGCGAGAAAGGGCAGCGCGTGTGGACCGACTTCGAAGACGAGGAGGCATTGAGCCGTGGCGTCTTCGATACCTTCACGCAGGACAACCTGCGCTATTCGCAGAACGCCCCGCTCAACATGTACGACGAAGTGAACACCCGCTGTAACCTGCCCGCACAAATCGACATCGAGGCCGTGGAGGGCGATGAATACCGCTTCGTGATGGTGGCCAAGGGCGGCGGTTCAGCCAACAAGACCTATTTCTACCCCATGACGAAAGCCACCATCCAGAACGAGGGCACCCTGCTCCCGTTCCTCGTGGAAAAGATGAAGAGCCTCGGCACGGCAGCCTGTCCGCCTTACCACATCTGCTTCGTCATCGGAGGCACCTCGGCAGAAAAAAACCTGCTCACCGTAAAGCTCGGCAGCATCAAGTATTACGACAACCTGCCCACCACGGGCGATGAGACAGGACGCGCCTTCCGAGACACCGACCTTGAGGAAAAGCTCCTCAACGAAGCGCACAAGATAGGCCTCGGCGCACAGTTCGGAGGCAAATACCTCGCCCACGACATCCGCGTCATCCGCCTGCCACGCCACGGAGCATCGTGTCCCATCGGCATGGGAGTGAGCTGCTCGGCCGACCGCAACATCAAGGCAAAAATCAACAAGGACGGCATCTGGATCGAGCAGATGGACGAATATCCCGCAGAACTTATCCCCGAGGAATATCGCCGGCCGGGAGAGGGAGGCAAGGGCATCGTGATCGACCTCGACAAGGGCATCGACGCCGTGCGGGCCGAGCTCACAAAGTATCCCGTCTCCACCCGCGTCAACCTCAAGGGAACCATCATCGTGGCACGCGACATCGCCCATGCCAAGCTCAAGGCGAGGCTGGATGCTGGCGAGGAGATGCCAGCCTACTTCAAGGACCACCCCATCCTCTATGCCGGACCGGCCAAGACACCGGAAGGCTACCCCTGCGGAAGCATGGGTCCGACCACGGCCAACCGCATGGATCCTTATGTGGATGAGTTCCAGGACCACGGAGCCAGTCTCGTGATGATAGCCAAGGGCAACCGCACACAGGTGGTTACCGATGCATGCCGGAAACACGGAGGCTTCTATCTGGGCACCATCGGAGGCGTAGCGGCCGTACTCTCGCAAAGCTCCATCAAGAGCATCGACTGCGTGGAATATCCCGAACTGGGCATGGAGGCAATCTGGAAGATTACCGTGGAAGACTTCCCGGCTTTCATCCTCGTCGACGACAAGGGCAACGACTTCTTCAAGCAGCTCAAGCCGTGGGCGCCCTGTCAGGCGTGCCGGAAGTAAACGGGCAAGTCTCTGATTCATTCACAGGGAAGACTGTGCCAAAACCGTAGGGGCGTAATTCATCATGCCCTTACTTCTTTATGGACTCGCCGGAATGGACGGGGCATGATGAATCACGCCCCTATGACTGTCGGACGCAATCAGAAAAATCATGCCCAAGCCTCTGCACAGCCCCCTTCTCTCTTTCCCCTCGCACGAAGAGAACAACCCAAATGTCAAAGAACGACTGCCCGAAGGCCTGACCATCCGCCCCAACCGCTGGGCACAGGGAGGGGAGGATGCCTGTACAAAAAACCAGAACGGAAAAGAACATGTTTTCAGAAATCCTATTAACACGCTGCAAAGATACAACATGAACGCCCGATTTCCAAAACTCAACACCCCGTTTTTCTACTTTTACGGCCTCCCACAGAGGGGAAATCCCCTCTCCGCGGGGAAACCATCGGTCATCGAACGAGCAGTCGCGGCCGGTGAGACAGGCCGGCGAGGAAGGTAATGAATGAAGACGGACATTCCTTTCAGCGGCCTTTTCTCCTCCTTTTAACGGCTAAAAGCTTTGCTCCTAACGGTTAAAAGCCTGCCTTCCGACGGCCTTTTATCCGACAGCCATCCGCAGCCTCCCCGCGTTGGAGTTATCACAAGGATGCCACCAGGTGTCAGGGTAGTGGCAACGACATCAGCTCACTCGGGCCCGAACATTATTTATCGCGTCCGCGATAGATGAAGAAGAAGATGAAAAAGAAAAAGAAAAAGAAAAAAGAAAGAGGCCGGCAAGGCAGCCTCTTTCGGAAAGATTTTTACTTTTCGGAAACAGGAAGGGATGCCGACAGGACGGCCGGGCACGGGAAGCGACGCAAATTATCAGCACTTTCGTTTGGCGGAACCGCAAAAAATATCTATATTTGCCACATGATGAAGAAATATATCCTATCGGCCATTGTCATGCTTGCGCCCGCAACTGTGATGGCACAGAGAGTTCAGTATCCAGTAGCGCCGCGCGACAACACCGTGGACACTTACTTCGGCGAGCAGGTGCCCGATCCCTTCCGCCCGCTCGAGGACGACAACTCGGAGGCCACGAAAGCCTGGGTGGAGGCCGAGAACCGACTCACGCAGGCATACTTGCGGAAGATTCCGTTCCGCGGCAAGATCCTGAAGCGGCTCAAGGAGCTGGCCAACTACGGCAAGGTGTCGGCACCATCGTTCAGCAAGAAGACCGGCAAATGGTATTTCTCCAAGAACGACGGACTGCAGAACCAGAGCGTCATCTACGAGATGGACCGTCTCGGCGACGAGCGCGACGCCCGCGTGTTCCTCGATCCCAACCGGCTCTCGGCCGACGGCACGGTGGCCCTCAAAGGCAGCTACATCTCCAACGACGGCCGCTACTGCGCCTATTCTATCTCCCGCAGCGGCAGCGACTGGCAGGAGTTCTATGTCATCGACCTGCGGACCCGCCAGCTGCTGGACGACCACATCCAATGGGCAAAGTTCTCCGGAGCCGCCTGGTATAAGGACGGCTTCTTCTACAGTGCCTACGACAAGCCCGAGGAGGGCCGCGCCTTCTCCGGCAAGAACTCCACCCACAAGATATATTACCACAAGATCGGCACGCCCCAGACGAGCGACCGCCTCTTCTATCAGAACCCCGCGAAGCCGATGGAGTTCTTCTCCACCTTCGTCAACGAGGACGAGACCCTCCAGATGCTCTTTGAGAGCGGAGCGGGAGCGGGCTCTAATCTCTATGTGCGCTCCCTCAAGGAGCCCGACACGCAGTTCGTGCAGATGACGGCGAACATGGACAACATCTACTCGCCCGTAGAGTTCATCGGCGACAAGATCTATATCCTCACCAACGACAGAGCGCCAAAGTATAAGCTGATGGTGGCCGATATCCGGCAACCGGGCATCGGCGACTGGAAGACCCTGATACCGGAGGGCAACGATGTGCTGGAGAGCGCCAGCATCATCGACGGCAAACTCTACCTCACCTACATGGTGGATGCCTGCGACAGGGTGCGCATATACAGCCTCGACGGCAAGCTCCTCCGCGAGATGAGCCTGCCCGGGCCGGGCTCCGTGGCCGTGGAGGGAAAGAAAGACCGCGAGGAGGTGTTCTTCAGCTTCACCTCGTTCACCCAGCCCAATGTGGTCTACCGCTACGACTACGAGAGCGATTCTTCCACCCCCTACGCGATGCCCGCCATCAAGGCGAACCTCGCAGACTATGAGACGAAGGAAGTATTCTACGAGAGCAAAGACGGCACCCGCGTGCCCATGTTCATCACCCATAAGAAAGGACTTAAGCTCAATGGCAGAAATCCCACCTTCCTCTATTCCTACGGAGGCTTCAACATCCCCATGACACCCGGTTTCAGCTCCTCGCTCCTGGCCTTCATGGAGCGGGGAGGCGTCTACGCCCAGCCCAGCATACGAGGCGGCAGCGAGTATGGCGAGGAGTGGCATCAGGCGGGTACGAAGATGCAGAAGCAGAATGTGTTCGACGACTTCATCGCCGCGGCCGAATACCTCATCCACGAGAAATACACCAGCAGCGATTACCTCGCCATCGCCGGCGGCAGCAACGGCGGGCTGCTCGTGGGAGCATGCATGACGCAACGCCCCGACCTCTACAAGGTATGCATCCCCCGCGTGGGCGTGATGGACATGCTGCGCTACCACAAGTTCACCATCGGGTGGAACTGGGCGAGCGACTATGGCACGAGCGACGACTCCAAGGAGATGTTCTCTTACCTGAAAGGCTACTCCCCCCTCCACAACATCCACAAGGGCGTGGCCTATCCCGCCACGCTCATCACCACCGCCGACCACGACGACCGTGTGGTGCCGGCTCATAGCTTCAAGTTCGCGGCAGCTCTGCAGGAGGCCAACGCGGGCAACCAGCCCGTGCTCATCCGCATCGACACCAAGGCCGGACACGGCGGCGGCAAGCCTCTGAGCAAGCAACTGGAGGAGACGGCCGACATCTACAGCTTTATCTTCCACAACATGGGAATCAAATACTAACCGAGGCAACACTTCCCCTTCAGATCGGCCGACATGACAGAGACAGAATGGAAACATGCCCAACGAGTGGCATATCACCGTAAAGGACGAGGCGCTGCCCATCGAAACGCAAGACAGCGCGCTGCCCTGGGCAGGCAAGTCTCTGAAAGACAACCCTAAGAATCAAGACCCATCATGAAGCTTTGGCAGAAAATCTTAGGAATCATAGTGCTGGCAGGCTTATCGATAGAAGGACTTATGACATGGCTCAACGCCTTCATCGACATGAAGTATATGGTAGAGCCACATGCAGGCATGGATGATAACCTCTGGGCTTTGGTGCGGGAATACTATTTCGTTGTAACCAACCTTTCGGTGGCATTAGGCATCAGCATAGCCTTGTGCATCTTCCTCTTCATCTGCCTGTGGGGGAAAGAAGGAAAGAAAGAATAAAAGAATAAAGATGAAGAATTGGCAGAAAGTAGGACTTCTGGTGGCCTTCCACGGCTTGATGATGACCGACTACTACATCTGGGACACCGCACGCCTCGGCATCAAGACCTTCAAAAGCGCACAGCCGGCAGGACCCACCCTCCATGATTACGCCCTCCATCAGGTCGACCGACTGGGGTGGCTGCTATTTGCAAATGTGTTGGCCATCGGCCTCCTCGTAGTCTGGCTCTGCCTACGGAGGAAGAGAGCACACACGCCCGTATAAAGACTGAATGGGTAGACTCGCATCAATAATGGTAAGGAGCAAGGGCTGACGACAGGGAAACCACCCCTTCCCATAGCAAGCCACTGCCGAGAGAGGAGTATTCGCAGCCTTGAAAATTTGTTTGCCATCCCGTCGCGTTTCCTGTTTTTTTTCGTATCTTTGCAATGAGAATCATAGAAACCACAACAAAAGACATGTATCGCAAACTGAATCGAATGGCTGCCTTAATGCTACTGCTGGGCACGCTACTGCTGGCAGGTTGTTCACAAGTAACCGACTGGAAGCTGAAGTCAGAGGTCAAGAAGATAAACCAGAACCTGCCCCGACAGGTCTACGACGATCTCACGCTGACGCGCGTGGACTACCGCTCCCATAAGATATCGTATCACCTCACCGTCGAGGAGAAAGGCAGGAGCGTGGACATGAACCAAGTAGCCGACTACCTGAAGAACCAGTTCATACAGAATATAGGATCCGCAAGCAATAACGAGAAGGATGTCATAGACGAGGCCTTGGACAATCACATCGACATTGCCTTCACCATCAAGGGAAGCGAGAGCGGTCGGAGGATAGAGACCGTGATTCATCCCGACGAGCTGGAGCAGGCACTATGGTAAGCAAACAGGCGTGAGGTCCCATCTTCCCGACATGGCAAACGGCAATTTCCAATTGGCAATTCTTCGCTGGTATGAGGAGAATGGGCGCAGCCTCCCTTGGCGGGAGACCCGCGATCCATATGCCATCTGGCTCTCGGAGGTCATCCTCCAGCAGACGCGCATCGCACAGGGCACCGACTACTGGCACCGCTTCATGCGCCGATGGCCAACCGTGGAGTTGCTGGCTGCCGCTACCGAAGATGAAGTCCTGAAGGAATGGCAGGGACTGGGCTACTACTCACGAGCCCGAAACCTGCATGCCGCCGCCCGGCAGATAGTTGCCAATGGGGGCTTTCCCCGTACTTATGAGGGCATCCGTGCCCTGAAAGGTGTGGGCGACTATACTGCCTCGGCCATCGCCTCGATAGCTTTCGGCCTGTCGCATGCTGCCGTAGACGGCAATGTCTACCGTGTGCTGAGTCGGTATTTTGGCATTTCTACACCCATCAACAGCACGGGTGGCAAGAAAGAATTTCAGCAACTGGACGACGAACTGCTGCCCCACGACAAGGCGGGGACATGGAATCAGGCCATGATGGATTTCGGAGCCCTGCAGTGCACGCCACAGTCGCCGCGCTGTCTCCTCTGTCCGTTGCAGGAAAGCTGCTATGCCCTGCGCACAGGAAAGATAGAAGAGTTACCCGTGAAAGAGAAAAAGCTGAAGCGGCGCGAGCGTTTCTTCACCTATTTCCTACTGCAAAACAACGGCCAAACAGCCATTCGTCGTCGGGGTTCCAATGACATATGGCAAGGCCTTTGGGAACCCATCCTGAAAGAAGAACCTTTTCCCAAGGAGGAAACCGAAGTCAAGCACATCCTTACCCATCAGACCATCTATGCCCGGATGATGGCGGTAAAAGCCGTAGACAGCGACCTGCCCGAAGGTTATCAGTGGATAGACTTCTCCGACCTTGCCGACTATGCGCTGCCCCGTCTCGTGGAGAAATTGCTCGAAAAACACTGAAAATACCAACTATTGAGTATTGCGGACCATCTGCCTTTTTGCTACTTTTGTCATAAACAACAGATCAATTTACAGTATGACAGAATCAATCATTCAGAAAAGAAACGGATGCGAGCCAGAATACGGCAACTGGATACCCGTAAAGTTGGTAGGCATCCTCCTCTCGCTAACCATCGTCGCCTTTATCATCTTCATCCTCACGATGCTCTATAGCGAGAGCAACCTGCTGAAGGCACTCACCACCCTTCTCTTTCTTGTCATTACCTTTTTCTTCGGTTACATGACCTATGTGCGCCGCGCCTTCAGCTTCAAACACGGCGGACTCATGGGCAAGGTGCATCAGTATGTCTTAGACTGTCTGGCATGGGACGGCAAAGGTAAGTTGCTAGATGTGGGATGTGGATCCGGTGCGCTCACCATCCGCTGCGCAAAGGCCTTCACGGAGGCCGAATGCACAGGCATCGACTACTGGGGAGCCCTATGGGACTACGATCAGAAGATGTGCGTGCGCAATGCCGAGATAAAGGGAGTGAGCGACAGATGCTCGTTCAGGAAGGGAGATGCCAGTCGGCTGGAATTCGGAGACGAGACCTTTGACGCCGTGGTGAGCAACTTCGTCTACCACGAGGTGCGCAACAATCCCAACAAGGAAGCCCTCATCCGAGAAACCCTGCGCGTATTGAAGAAAGGCGGCGCGTTTGCCCTGCACGACCTCTTCTCAAACAAACACATCTACAAAGATTTCAATGGAATCGTAGAACGCCTGAAGGCTGACGGAATCAGCAAGATATATTTTGTGGCGAACACGGAAAAAACAATCCCCCTGCCACAACTCATGCGGATGCCCGGCATGCTCACAGGCCTGGGCATACTCTACGGAAAGAAATAAGACACACCAGAAACTTTCCCCCGAGAAGAAGAACAACGGAAAATCCGGAACCACAGACTTCCCTCGTCCTCCGAAAAGAAGGGCGAGGGAAAGTTTTCACCCCATAACCCTTGCAGGTTCTCTTTTTTATTCGTACCTTTGCAGTCGACAGGCAAATGGCCTGTTAAGGGGTGCCCGCACGATTGGCGGAGCTGAGAATATACCCGATAACCTGATCCAGGTAATGCTGGCGTAGGTAGGTCTATGAAACATCCCTTATACATTAATTACTTAATTTATAAGATTCAAAGATGAAGAAACTTTTTATCTTGGCGACCGCGCTGGTAGGCGTGGCAACAACAAGTGCACAGGCTCCGAAAGACTCTCTGCTGCATGAGGAGATTCAGGAAGTAGTGGTCAAGGGCGTGCGCGTGCAGAAAAACGCGCCCTTCGCGGTGGCCAACATCAAGAAAGCCGAACTGCGGCAGTTCGGTAAGTCGGGACAGGAGCTGCCCTTCCTCTTCGCCCGCACGCCGGGTATCCTGGCATGGAGCGAGAACGGCATGGGCACGGGAACCACCTATATGCGCATCCGTGGGGCGGCGGGCTCGCGCGTCAATGTTACCCTCGACGGCGTGGCCCTCAACTCGCCGGAAGACCAGACCGTGTTCTGGGCCAACATGAACTCCTACGCCGCCCTGCTCGGCAGCGTCCAGATCCAGCGTGGCGTGGGGGCTTCCACCAATGGCGACGGAGCCTTCGGAGGTTCCATCTCCCTCGCCACGGCGGCTCCCTCGCAGGTGCCGAGCCTCGAACTTACCGGTTCCTACGGCTCCTACAACACCTATAACATCGGATTCAACTTCTCGTCGGGCATGCTCGGCAGCCACTGGATTCTCAACGGTGCCTACCACGAGACGGCCACCGACGGATTCCTGCACGGCACCGACGGTCGCTCGGGCTCTTATTTCGGCGGCCTCACCTACTATGCCGACCGCCTCACGCTGGCCTACAAAAACATCGGCAACTTCGAGAAGACCGGCCAGGCATGGAACGGAGTAACGGCGGGCAACGACGACGCCACGCTCATGGGCGACGCCATCCGCACCTATCAGGATATGTATCACCACGGACTGGGACGCTTCAACCCGCTCTACGAGGGCATCGTCTTCGACGAAAGCCATTGGCGCTTCTCGCAGGACGCAAGGGGAAACTTCATCACCCATCGCTACGCCATGCAGGACGGGTCGCTCTGGAAGAAGACCACCGACAACTTCTATCAGAACCACAACATCCTCTCCGTCGTCTGGCGACCAGGCACCCACTGGACGCACAACGCCGCCCTGCACTACACCTACGGCTACGGCTACTACAACGAGTTCCGCCCCAACAACAAGTTCTCCAAGTTCGGACTTACGGCCACCGACGCCGCCGGTAACAAAATCAAGCGCGGCGACTTCGTGCGCAGGAAAGGATTGGCGCAGCACACCTACGGGCTGGTCTACAACCTCAACTACAGCGACAAGCTCATGGAAGTGCTCGGTGGCGTCAACCTCCAGCAGTTCCGCGGCAGCCACTTCGGCTATCTCACCTATGTGAAGGACAAGGGGCAGACACAGAACTTCACCGGAAAACAATACTACGATTCCGATGCGCGCAAGGATGACTATTCAGCCTTCGTCAAGGGCACGCTCCACGCAGGAGAACTCCTCGACCTCTTCGCCGATGTACAATACCGATATGTGGCCTACAAGACCTGGGGCATCAACGATAAGTTCATCAATCAATCCGACGGAACCTACCGCAACCAAGCCCTCGACATCAATGCCCACTACCACTTCCTCAACCCCAAGGCCGGAATCACCTTCCACAGTGGCGCCCACAAGGCCTATGCCTCTGCCGCCTATGCCAGCCGCGAGCCGGAGCGCAACAACTTCACCGACAACGGCAACTATCCCGCCCCCGGCGCCGAGCACCTGCTCGACTTTGAGTTGGGCTACGACTACACGGGCAGCAACTGGACCGTAGGCCTCAACCTGTACTATATGAAGTATCGGGACCAGTTCGTGCAGACGGGCATGAAGAGCGACATCGGCGAGAACCTGACCACCAACATCGACAGGAGCTTCCGCATGGGAGTGGAGCTCTCAGCAGGCTGGAGTCCGGCCGCGTGGCTCACGCTGGAAGGCAACGCGGCCTTGAGCCGCAACAAGGTGAGAGACTTCACGGAATATATTGAAAACTGGGACGGAGCCCCCGTCAAGGCGCACTACGACAACTCCACCCTCGCCTTCTCGCCATCGACTCTCCTCAATGGCGTGATCGACCTCCACCACAAGGGCTTCCAGGCCGTGTGGCACACCAATTTCGTGAGCCGGCAGTATCTCGACAACACCGCCGACAAGCTGCGCTCGCTGCCCAGCTTCTCGCAGAGCAACCTCCACTTGGGCTACACCGCCAAGAGCACGCGCCGCACGCTCGGCATCAAGGAGGTGGCGCTGGGACTGGACCTGAACAACCTCTTCGGCCGGCGCTATGCCGCCAGCGGATGGGTGTACAGCGCCGTCAGCGCGAAAAACAACTACACCCCCGACAACCGTTACTATCAGATAGGTTTCATCCCCATGGCGGGATTCACCTGCATGACAAACCTCACGCTGAAATTCTAAGCCTTTCATGACGGAATTCCTCTCCCTCCACTGGCTCGACATCACGACCACCCTGCTCGGCCTGGCCTACATCCTGCTGGAATACAAGGCCTCGATATGGCTCTGGCTGGTGGGCTTCGTGATGCAGGCGATGGACATCGTGCTCTATTACCAGCACGGGCTCTACGCCGACTGCGCCATGGAATTCTATTACATCGCCATGACCGTGTACGGCTTCGCCACCTGGAAATTCGGGCGGAAGCACGCCCAAGAGGAGGGGGAGGAACTGCCCGTGAGCCACTTCAAGCCGCGCCTCATCCTGCCATGGGCACTCTTCACCATGGCAGCTTGGGGTCTCCTGTGGTACTGGCTCACGCAGATAGGCTCCACGGTGCCCATGGCCGACGCCTTCACCACGGCCCTGAGCTTCGTGGGCATCTGGGCGCTGGCACGCAAATACCTGGAGCAATGGCTCATCTGGATCGTCGTGGACATCGTAACCAGCGCCCTCTACTTCTACAAAGACATCCCCTTCAAAGCCTCGCTCTACGCCCTCTATGTGGTCATCGCCGTGGCGGGCTACCTCAAGTGGCGTGGGATGATGCTCGGGCGGGAAGCGGAAATGTCCCGTCGCGGCACCCCATAGCCCCACGGGGCGCCGCTCCCCCTCCAATCGGAATTCGTCAGGAGTCATGTTACAAGCCGTGTGTAATCCGATTACAAGCTGTGTGTAACACGATTACAAGCCGCTTGTAACCCAACGACATGCCGCCCGCAAGTCCACCTTCTGAAATCTTCTGCTCACAGGTGTGCCGCTTTCTCAATTCTTTTTGCTATCTTTGCGGCAGAAACCTAACACCCCAACCGACATGAAAAAGATGCTGACACTCTCGCTCGCCCTGCTCGCCGCAGGTAACGGGCACGCCCAAACGGGCACGGGACAGGAGCCCGTGGCCTATGTGGGAGGCGAAATCTGCAACCCACGCCTTCACGAAGGCGGCTTCCGCTATGCCATCGGCACGGAAAACATACAGGTAATGCGCGCCAACCGCACGCACCCCGAGAGGGCCGACGGCTACGGATGGACCTACAACCATGCCCCCAACCTGACCTACTGGAACGGCTCGTTCTTCCTCGAATATCTCTCCAATCCCGTCGACGAGCAGCAACCTCCCGGGCAGACCTATTATGTCATGTCGAAGGATGGCCGCCACTGGAACAAGCCCCGCATAGCCTTTCCGCAATACAAGGCCCCCGAGGGAGTAACGATTCCCAAGCCCTACTACGGCTACATCCAGCATCAGCGCATGGGATTCTATACCGCCCCCAACGGCCGACTGCTCATCCTGGCCTTCCAGGGACATGCCTACGACCCTTTCAAGGAGGGCGGCATCGGGAGGATGGCACGCGAGGTGCACAAGGACGGTACGCTCGGCCCCATCTACTTCGTTCGCTATTCGTCGCATGCCGGCTGGAACGAGGGCAACACGGCGTATCCCTTCTACACCCGGTCGAAGGACAAGGGATTCCGCGAGGCCGTGGAATCGCTCCTCGCCGACAGGCTCAAGACCCTGCAATGGATTGACGAAGACCGGGGTCTCGACGGCTTCTACAGCCTCAAGGACTCCATCAACACCGTGCAGGCCACCTCATATTACCACCGCCGCGACGGCCAAGTGGTGGCACTCTGGAAATGGTCGTATGCCGCATTGTCGGACGATGAGGGGCGTAGCTGGACCGCGCCCGTGCGCTGCCCGTCGCTCATCATGGCCGGAGGGAAACAGTGGGGGCAACGCACGGGCGACGGCCGTTATGCCCTCTGCTACAACCCCATCGAAACGCAGCCCTACCGCTATCCGCTCATCGTCATTACCGGCGACGACGGCATCATCTTCGACTCTCTCGGCGTGGTGCACGGCGAGGTGCCCCCGCGCCGTTTCATGGGCGAGAACAAAGATTTCGGTCCCTGCTATGTGCGCGGCATCACCGAGGGCGAACAGCAACCCGAGGGACAGGACATGTGGCTCACTTACAGCGTGAACAAGGAGGATATCTGGGTGAGCCGTGTGCCCGTGCCCGTGAAGACCACTTGGCAAGGCCCGGTGAAGGACAATTTCGACGACATAAAACCGGACGCCACCATCCCTCACTGGAACATCTACCGCCCCACCTGGTGCCAAGTGCGGATAGACAAGGCACACCGGCTCTGCCTTTCCGATTCCGACCGCTACGACTACGCGCGTGCCATCCGTGTCTTCGAGACGGCAAAAAAGGTTGCCGTAAACCTCGACCTGAAGGTGGAAAAAGAGAATGCCGATCCCTTTGAAATCGACCTCACCGACCGCCACGGCACCCGTGCCGTGAGCCTCCGGCTGCAGAATGGCGAGATACGCTCCTGCGGCGAGGTCATCGGCCACTATCAACCGGGCATCGTGAGGCACCTTGCCTTCACCTTCGACAACGGCCTGCTGCGCTTCGAAGGCAGGACCTATCCTATCCTGCATGCCGTGAAAGAGGTGGAACGACTTAGCCTCCGCACGGGCGAATATCGGGAGTTGCCCAACCGGCAGACCCCCAACCAAGACCCGGCTCCCCCACTCCCGGGATGCGACGAACCGATGAGGCCGTCGCTCTACCTCGTCGACAATGTGAGCATCCGATAAGAGTCATCCCCTTGCGGATTCATATTTTTTTCGTACCTTTGCACCCGTTATGAACAAAGTACGGTTTAACAAGCGCTCGACCATCGTCTTCAAGCGCTTCTCCAACAAAGGCTATTCGCTCTTCGCTGCCCTTGGCAGGGAAGTGCTGATCGGCATCCTGAGCGTCTCCACGCTCTCCCACGCCAAGGCCGAGGGCATCAGCACCCGGATGGAGAAGGCCGATGCAGACAGCACCCTGCTGCATCAGGAGCACGAATTGGACGAGGTAAGCATTACGGCTTCACGAGCGCCGCTGGGCTCTACCCGGCAAGCGAGAATGGTAACCGTGCTGTCGCAGAAGGAAATTGCCGCTGCGCCAGCGCAAAGTATCAACGATTTGCTCAAGTATATAGCCGGAGTGGATGTCAGGCAGCGAGGTCCCGTGGGAGCACAGACCGACATCGGCATCCGCGGCGGCAACTACGAGCAAATCACAATCCTTCTGAACGGAGTCAACATCAACGACCCGCAGACTGGGCATAACGCCTTCGACTTCCCTTGCAGCCTTTCCGACATCCAGCGCATAGAAGTGCTGGAAGGTCCGGCCGCGCGCGTCTACGGCACCTCGTCGATGCTCGGGGCGGTAAACATCATCACCCGGGGCTACGACAACACGGGGCTGCAGGCCGGCGTGGAGGGGGGAAGCTACGGCTATCTCTCGGCCACGGCACGCGCCAAGTATGCCGACCGCCACCGATGGAGCCACTCCCTCTCGGGCACCTATACCCGCAGCGACGGCTACAGCCGCAGCCAGAAAGGGCACCTGAACATGGACTACAATGGCGGGAAGGCTTTTTATCAGGGACGCTACGATCATGCCGACTTCAACATCCGTTGGCAGGCAGGCATCAGCACGAGAAGCTTCGGCAGCAACACCTTCTACAGCAGCTACTCCGACGAGCAGTATGAGCGCACCACCAAGACCTACGCCGCCCTGCAAGGCAGCAACAAGCACGGGCGGCTGCACCTGCGGCCACAGCTCTACTGGAACCACTATACCGACCGGTTTGAGCTCTTCCATGACAACCCCGACGCCTATCCCTTCAACTATCACCGCACAAATGTGTTCGGGGCGGGCATCAACAGCTGGTACGACTGGTCGAGCCAACACCGCACGGCCTTGTCGGCAGAGATACGCGAGGAAGACCTCGTGAGCGGAAACCTCGGTGAGCCGCTCGACCACCCGAAACCCATACACGGCACCGAACGCGCCTATACCCACGGCATCAACCGCACAAACATCCAGCTGACGCTCGAACACAATATTCTCCTCAAGGCTTTCACGATCTCCATGGGCCTTACGGCGGTGAAGAACAGCTGGTCGGACGCAGGGACGCGCTTCTATCCTGGCATCGACGCCAGCTATCGCCTCAGCGAGCGGTGGAAGGTGTACGCCTCATACAATGCGTCGCTCCGCATGCCGTCGGTTACCGAACTCTATTATAATTCCAAGGGATACAACGCCAACAAGCACCTCAGACCCGAAGAACTCGCAGCCGTAGAAATCGGCATCGTACATGGCGCGCCGGGCATCAGGACACAGGTAAACGCCTTCTTCAACCACTACCGCAACCTCATCGACTGGATCATCAACGAGAAAGCGGTGTCGCAGGAACTCACGACGACCAACTTCGGGCAGATAAACGCCGTGGGCCTGCAGGCCGATGTGCGCCTCGACCTCAGTCGGCGGCTGCCCTCGCAACGCTTCCTGAAATCCCTGAACATGGCCTATACCTACCTGAATCAGGACCAGAAGCGCTATGAGGGCATCACGAGCCAATATGTGCTGGAGTATCTGCGCCACAAATTCGTGGCCAACTTACAGACGCAGGTGTGGCGCGCCCTCGGCCTGAACTTCAACTATCGTTTCCAGAAGCGCAACGGACAATATGCCATAGATTTCGACGAGACCACCCGGAAGAATATCCTGAACCGCTATTCGCCCTACAGCGTGCTCGATGCCAAGCTCACATGGACAGCCCCCCGCTACACCCTCTATCTCGAGGCCAACAACCTCACAGGGCACCGATATGCCGACTTCGGCCGCCTGAAGCAGCCGGGACGCTGGATCATGGCGGGCATGAGCATCCATCTATAGGGAACGATGGCCCCGAAAACCGCACCGAAAAGGAAAGAACCCAAATCATTAAAATAACTTAACAAAACGACTGGAAGCGCTGATAATCAATGCTTCCAGTTTTCGTGATGGCAAGAATTGACCATTTCGCCAACTTCTTTTTGTCAGGAATTGAATGCTTTTTGGCAAGAATTGAATAGAGCTTTCAATACTTTCATGCCTAACTTTGCACAAAAATCAAAGGGAAACAAAGATGCCATGGGATATAAGAAAAAAAGAACTCCTCTGCTGTCCGATAAAAACCCAGACCCTATCAACGAACGGATGGGGCTTCTGGACACGATAAAAGCCATGGTGGAAAAAGAAGTGAAAAAGCAGCTCGGAATAAAAAAAGAGAAGTCTCCGGCTGAATCGCAAAACCCGGAAGACGGCGACCAACCGCCTTGAACCAAAAACCATGTGGCACACAAGGCTGCCTGAAAAACAAGAAACAAAAACATATAAACCTATTTATATAAATATGAAAACGATCAAACTATTCATCATTGCCGCGCTGGCTACCCTCATGGGAGGAAGCCTATTCAGTTCCTGCGCCGACGACAACGACGATTTCCTGAGTCGGAATGATAAGGAACTGTCAGACCTCAATAAGGAAGACGCGGCCATCCGGGCAGAGCTCAAGAAGCAGATAGAACTTACGCGCACAGAGCTCAACCAGAAAATCAACACCCTCGAAACGACGCTCAAGAAACTCATCGACGACGAGGGGCAGAGCATTTACGACCAACTGGCAACGAAGATGTCGCAAACCAAGAATCTCATCAACGAGAAGTTTGACGGATTTGAAGACAATGTAGACGCCAAACTACCCGTACTGATGGGCAAGCTGGAGCAGTCGGGCAACAAGCTGGACGGCATTCTTAGCACGAGGAAAGGGCAGCTCGCCACCGCCATCGCAGAAGGAGACAAGCAGAACGAGGCGCTCATCCAGGCAGAAATCGCCAAGATAGGCGCCCTGCAGGCCAAGATGGCCGCGACAAAGACACGCATGGAGACCTTCGAGACGCAGATTGCCCAACTCGAAAAGAACAATGCCGCCATCCTCGAAATCGAGCAGAGCGTGAGCCAGTTGCAGGAGAAATACAAGGGGCAGGCTGCCCTGTTTGAGAAGTTCAACGGGCAGATACGCCAGATGGTGAATGAGACCATCGACAATCTGACCGGCCAACAGCTCAACACCTATAATGACCAGTTGGTGAAAGCTAAAGCCCTCACGGATGAGATGGTAGAAAAGCTGAGCGATTTTGAGGAACTTTCAGACAGAATAGAGGCCATCAAGAGCAAATACGATGAAGCCCTGAACAACAACGAAGCCACTGAACTACCACAGAAAGTGGAGGAACTGGAAAGTAAGTTCTCTGACATAGAGAACCTCATGAGCGACTTTGAAAACGTACCCACGGCGGGCGATTTCAACCTCGACGACATTAGTGCCCCACTCGACGACATGCCAACATGGTCTGAAGATGAGCTTACGCAGCTGATTACAGTTGATCCTGACGCAGCCGACGATATGATAGAGTTATTGGAGGGCTGGGCGCAGGACTGTGCGGAGTTGTTGATAAAGCTCGAAGATCTGATTTCAGAATACAATCAGATTAGGGATGAAATATTTGAATAACCACATTAACAAAACACGATTATGAGAAAATTCAATATCAAAAATGCGTTCGTGCCGGTCATAGGTTTCTTGCTGCTGAGCGGACTGCTCGGTGCATGCACCTCCTACGACTACGACGAAGAGATGAACAACCGTTTCAAGGAAGAGGCACGACTGAAAGCCGAGGACGAGAAGATAAAGGCTGAGATTATTGCCTCCATACAAGCCCTGCACACGGAACTGATGCAGAACATCAAAACAATGGAGCAGACGGTAGATGATAAGCTCAGCGAGAAGGACAAGGAGGTGGTAGCACGCTTCACGGCTGCCGAAAACGAACTGAAAAGCGTCATCGAAACCCGTGCCCAACAGGCCGGCGTGAAGATAGAAGAGCTGGGCACCACCCTCACGAATGCCATCAATGCCAAGCAGGAACTTTTCGACCAGGCTCTGTCGCTGGCGCGGCAAGAACTGGAGAAAGCCATCAAGGACGGCGATGAGGCCAATATCAAAAAGGCGCAGGACGCCATCGAACTCATTGCCAAGACGGAAAAAGAAGTGAAGGAAGCCGGGCAAGGCTATGAGGAACGAATCAACCGGCTGCTCGCTTTGGAAACCCGACTGGCTGACATGCGTACGGAAATTGAAAAGAAGGAAGCTGAAAAGGTAAGGTTACTGAAGCAGGCACAGGACTTCGAGGACAGGATGAAAGCCCTGATAGACTCGAAGATACAGACCTTCCGCAGCAGCAACCTCGCCAAGATCAAGAAGACGCTCGCCGACTACAACGCCAAGCTGTCATACTATGACAATTTAAGCGATTATACCTCCGAGCTTGAGAACCTCTCATCAGATGTAGCCGAACTGACTGACAATGTTCAGGATGCCATCAATAAGGCTAACGATCTCGTCGTCGCCATGGACGACGCTGCAACGGCATTGGATAATTTCAACACCGTTTATGATGAGATGGAAGCGCTGCATCAGGATGCGGAGTCTGTCTACGAGGATGCTAAAGACAAGGTGAAAGAAAACCTGAATGTCGTAGAAAACGAACTTGCGAAGATTCAGGAAATCAAAGATAAAGCGGATAGCGTTGTTGAGGAAATCTCCAACCTTAATAACTACATGGAAGAATGCGTGAGCGAAGCAGAAGACATGGCCGGCAATGTAAATGTATAACCCATAAAAGATAGAAGACTATGAACTATAAAAAGATAATACAGCTCTCGCTCCTGTGTGCCATGATGCTCCTCACGGGCTCATGCGCCAAGGACTATGCCGACGAAATAGCAACCTCAGACAAGAATGTCGCCGACCTGAAACAGGCCGATATAGAGCTGAGAAAACTCATCCAAACCGGGATAGCTACGCTCAACGAGCAAATCACGGCCGCACTCAACGAGACAGAAAAAGAAAAGCGGGCAGCCATCAAGGCTAAGGTGGCAGAATGGACAAAGAACATGGACGCGATGGTGAAGCGTATGGAAACCCTCACTGACGAGGAAATCCAGAAGCAGACGCAGAAACTCAATGCGCAGGTAACGACCATTGAGGGAAAGATTGCAGCCTTCGAGCAGCATAACAACAAGCAGATGGCCCAGCTGGAGGAAGACATCCGCAAGGCCAAGGAGCAAGGAGACGCAGCCACTCTTGCCAAGCTCGAGGAGCTGAAAAACCGACTCAAAGAAGCCGATGAGAGCATGGATGCCCTCAACCAGAAGGTGGATAAATGGCAGGGACAGCTCAACTCTATAGCCGCCAAGGACTATACTGCCACCTACGCCGCATACAAAAAGCGTATCGAAGCACTCAACGACATCGACATGGAGAAGCGTTACCAGAACATGCAAGCCATGCTCAAGGCACTCTCCATCTCGCAGTATGAGACACTCACGCACGACGACTTGGAATCTATCAACGGGCTTATCAATCGCATCAACAACCTCTACAAAAATGTCTATCAGCAATATGAAACTATCGATGGAGACCTGAACGATTGGGAAATGAAAGCCGAAAGCGAATGCTCAGACTTGGAGACGCTGGCTTCAGAGTTGGCTTCTATAGATCTGGATGCCGTAGAGGAGGTTTTCAACAACTACGATGGTTACGACGGCAAGGTGGACGACATCAACACTTGGGCTGATGATTTTCAGAATTTCATAGACGAAATTCAGGATGCAGTCCAGGAGGTTGACGATAAAGTGCAAGAGGCAGGAGATCTTGCGGAGGAAATCAACAATGAAATAAGTAATCTGGAAGTAGTCGATCATTCAGAGACCGTCGGGGCGATAGATTCTATCGGGCAGCAGCTGGCCGATGACATGAACGCGAAACTCCAGGAACAGTCCGATGCCTACCCGCATGCCTGGGGAGGCTCGACGCCTTCGGTGTCATGGTAATTCCAACCGTAATAAAGAAACTATATTATAGCTAATAACATTATTCGTATTAAACAAAGATATGAAAACAAAAAACATGATTATCGCTGCCCTCATGCTGGCATTGCCTATTGCCGCCATGGCGCAGACCAATGAACAGAAGAACGAGGCACGCCAGCAGTATTACAACAACTATGGGCACTGGACCATCGGCCTCAACGGCGGCCTATCGGCCATGTTTGGAGATTTCTCCACTTTCTCCGACGAGAAGTTCTATCCCGCTCCCATCGGAAGCGTGTCGGTGGGCTATCAGATGAACCCCACCGTGGGCTTCACCCTCGAGGGCTACTACAGCCATAACCAGCTGGGCGCGCTGTCGAGCAACAAGGACGAGTATCTGAATACCAACGGCTTCAAGGCCGACGGCCCGACCGACCCATTGACGGGCGACCAGTTCCTGAAGTACGGCGAGCTCTACAGCAAGGTTACGCTGTGGCAGGGTCGACTGGGACTTGACCTGAACTTGAGCAACATGTTCGGCGGCAACCGAGGAGAAAGGATGCGCAAGGTAACGCTCCTTTTCTCTCCCTCCTATTACTTCCAGTATTATCGGCCGAGGGTCTACCGCAAGAGCAACGACGCCCGCTACACCTCGCGCAACCTGTTCTATCAGGTGAACAACGGCGTAGGCGCTGAACTGGCTCTGCGCTTCCGCACTGGCCGCATCGTCGACCTTCAGCTCAAGGGTGGAGGCGTCTATGGCTTCAACAAGAAGTTTGATGGCATCGCCGGCGACAACACGAAGAACATCCTGGCCTATATGCAGGCCGGCATCATCTTCAAACTCAACGGCAAGACTAAACGCGACAACATCCTCTATGCGGCTACCCCGGCCTATGTACCCGAGATGAACCTCAACGGCCATTGCGACAAGTCATGCAATGTGATGCACGACACGATATATGTAGACCGCATCGTGGAGAAAGAAGTGGTGCGTGAAGTGATAAAGCGCGTGGCTACGCTGCCCAGCATCGGCTTCCGCCGCGGTCATGCCGACATCGACCAGACGAAGTATGCGCTGCAGCTGGAAACGATAGTCCGCTTCTTGAAAGACAACCCCGACATGGAGGTAGAGATTACCGGATGGGCCGACCACACGGGCGGAGAAGCCATCAATGCTGCCCTTACCCAGCAGCGCGCCGAGAACTTGCGCGACTATCTGGCCGAGCAGGGTATCAGTCTCGACCGCATCAAGAGCGTGGAAGGCAAGGGTAAGGACTTATCGCTCAGTGGCCGCGATGCCCTCAGCGTGAAGGCTCGCCGCGCCGATGTGGTAGGTCAGGAGAAATAAAAGCTATATAACTCAATAGGTTTTCATAACAAAAAGAAGGAACTTTCCTCTGCGAAGGAAGATATGTTTCCCAATGGGCGGACTCTCAAAGTCCGCCCATTTTCATATATCGTTTCTCCTGAAAGGATAAGCCAGAGCCAGCTTTCTCCGAATTTCTGCCAAAAGAGAGGATTCTCTTCCTTGTTTCTTGCAAGATTCCTGATTATTTCGTATATTTGTTGCCTGAAGTTACGAAAAGAGTGTAATTTATTGGAAATGAGCGTTGGTTAATCGCTCTTGATAGTAATAGGTTACGATTTAGTTAGTTATCTACTGCATTATCCTTCTGCGCGTTGCGTAACCTTCAAAGAACTCTTCGTATGCAAAAGTAGCTATTTAATCCGAGATTTTGATATAAACTCCCAGATTTTTATCCCCTCATTCATAAGATTTTTCCGTAAAAGCGGTATTATCCGTCGGCACACCATTGCCCAAAACGAGTTTGGAACAAACGTGTGCCAACTACCGCATAGCCGGAGAAAAGGGCATTGCCTCACGCCTAAACGATGTTTAGACAGATGAAGCAATGCCCCTTTCTTTTGCGCCTATGCCAAGAGGTGCTTTTACGGGTTTTCAGATGATTTTTTTTTTTCGCTGTCCCTTTTGCCGGAAGCGGAAAGTGAATGCAGAGTGTGTCCGCCTGCCCCATGAATGAAACAGGTAGCCACACACAGCGGGCAATCCGGGAAGAATGATTGTTGTCGCCCGGCTGGACAAGTCCTGTCGGATCGGAAAACAATCATACTTCCTTTGTAGTGGTTTGCCCTTTTCACGCTTCCGGTGATGTCTTTTTCCTTTTGGTGATTCCTTTTTTACGGATTTTTCCCTGAAGTTTTTTCTACCCAATCAGCCTCTGTTTTCGTTTACCTCCATTTTTGCGCCTTTCAGTGAGCCGCATCAGGCAGTCATTTCCGTTCTGGGCGCAAAGGTAATTCCGGGATTGGACGGGAAAGCAAGGTCAAGCCTCCTGTTTTCGGTAAAAATCTCCAGCCCTGCGGGTAGTATTTTGACCGAAAAACCTTGCATTCCCTAATCCCTACCTTTTCAAGCACCCGAAACGAAAACGACCGATGCGACAGAAAGACGCATAAAAAAAATGTCGGATAAACGAGAGGCAGATAAGATAGTTTGAAACTCAACTCCCTCAGCTCTTGAATCCGCATAAAAAACAAAAAAATCAAAAACAGCGAAGATATGACAGCAACGGCAAATTTCAGACAAGTGGCGCAATACATCGGGTTGGCGATATGCGGCTTGATGATGCGCACCGCCTTCGGGGTGTTCGGCATCCTTTGGGGCATCATCAGAGAGATTGTAAACGGAGTGTTCCGAGTGGCGATAGGTGTAATCGTGGCTATCCTTTTCACCATTGCCTTCTTCGGCTTCATCCTTTGGTTATTCACCCTTTAACCCTTACCGACATGGCAAAGAGAAACTGCAAGACGGTAGCGCAGCAGTGCAAATATTACGAGGTGGACAACATCTTCGTGTATATGGTGGAAACGTACATCAACGGCAATTTTAGCACTTTCCGAAGATTGTACCACGAACTGAACAAGGACGCACGGAGGGACTTCATGGACTTCCTTCTCAGCGAGGTAGAGCCGACCTATTGGAGAGAGATACTTAAACAGACAATCTAAAAACGACAGCGATATGAAAGGAACAGACCATTTCAAAAGAACGATACAAATGTATCTGGAACAGCGGGCGGAGGAAGATACGCTCTTTGCGAAGAAGTACCGCAACCCTGCCAAAAACATAGACGAGTGTGTGACCCACATTCTGAACTATGTGCAGAAAAGCGGTTGCAGCGGCTTCACGGACGGAGAGATATTCGGGCAAGTCATCCACTACTATGAGGAAAACGAGATAGAGGTGGGCAAACCTATGAACTGCCAAGTGGTGGTGAACCATGTTGTGGAACTCACGGAAGAGGAAAAGGCGGAGGCACGTCAGAATGCAGTCCGCAGATACCAAGAGGAGGAACTCCGCAAGTTGCAGAACCGCAACAGACCGTCAGCGAGAAAAGAAACCCACCCCCAACCCTCATTATTTGATTTAGGCTTATGAAACCGAAGACCAAGATACAGAAAGAGGTGGCAAGACTTTCAGCCAACCTCCGCCCCATATCAACGACACAAATTGAATGGGCATACCGCCACTGCATTGAACATATAGGCTACCGCACCAAGAAAGGGAACATCACCTGCTCCGACTGCGGTCACGAGTGGCACAGCGACAGCGTACTGTGCGACACCCTTGAAGGTTGCACCTGCCCCAAATGCCATGCCGAACTCAAAGTGCAGGACACACGCAAACGTATCTACAAGGAAACGCAGTATTTCAGCGTGATAACCACCTGCAAAGGCTATCAGGTAATCCGTGTGGCGCAGGTCAGATGCGAGAGCAGGAAAGGCGAGCCGATGCACTTCTATTGCCACGAGGTTGTGCAGCGTTGGATTTCACCCGACGGTAAGGTTACGGACATGGCGTTGCTCCGTGGCTTCACATTCTGTTACTGCGATGTATGGGCATTGTGCAGCGCGATGGAGATAAGACCGCACAACAGCCTATACGATGATGTTGTGGCAAGAAGCTGTGCATATCCCAAAATGAGGGTATTACCCCAACTCAGACGCAACGGCTTCAAGGGCGATTTCCACGGCATTTCCCCCGTGCGTCTTTTCAAAGCCTTGCTTTCAGACCCAAGAATTGAAACCCTTATGAAAGGCGGTGAGATTGAGGTTATGAAACACTTTCTTTTCAATGCCCGTACTGCCGATGAATGCTGGGCATCATATCTGATTGCCAAGCGTCACAAGTATCTGATAGACAACTTCTCCATGTGGTGCGACTATCTGCGTATGCTCAACAAACTCGGTCAAGACCTCCGCAACCCGAAGAACATCTGCCCCGAAGATTTCATGGCGGCACACGACAACGCAACCCGAAAGATTGAAACCATACACGAGAAGGAACGAGCCGAGCAACGCCGCCGCTGGGAGATTGAAAGGCGTGAGCGTGAGCAACAGCGGCAACTGCAAAGGGAAAAAGATGCGGAGGATTTCATCGCCAACAAATCCAAATTCTTCGGATTGGTAATCACGGACGAGGAAATAATCATCAAGGTGCTTGAAAGTATAGACGAGTATTACAGCGAGGGCAAGGCACAGAACATCTGCGTGTTCGGCAGTGAATACTACAAGAAAGCCGACACCCTCATACTCTCGGCAAGGATTGGCGGTGAGATAATTGAAACCGTAGAGGTGGATTTGCGGACACTCAAGGTGGTGCAGTGCCACGGCAAGTACAACCAAGACACCGAATACCACGAGCGCATCATAGACCTTGTGAATAAGAACGCCAACCTTATCCGTGAGCGGATGAAAGTGGCATAGCATCAACCCTAAAACAACATTGATATGGAAGTAAGAATTGAAAGCATGATTTGTGTGTGGGACGATAAAATCCCTGCATTGTTCCTTGAATTTGTAAACCTCCTCACTCTCACAACGAGTGAGGGGGAATTGAGAAAGAGCGTAAAGGAGTTTGCCGAGAAGCACGAACTTGACAAGTTCTTCCTTTACGGCTTCGGCTCACACCATTTCTACCTGCACCAACGCTACACGAGCAACCCCGAAATGGTGATGAAGAACAGAGTTCTGTCAGTACATTTTTAACCATCTAAAAAGCAACATTATGGCAACACGAATGACCATCAACGGAGTAAGTACCTGCACGGAAGCAGGTACGGAGAAATACGAGCGTTTCCAATCGGGTATCGGCAGACGCAGGCGGACACTTGTGCAATACGACTACCGCCACACGGACGGAGAATTGTTCGCTTGTGTAAAAACCACATTGGACGAGTGCCGAACCGCAAGGGACAAGTGGCTGAACGCAAAGCAGGGAAAGGAGGGCAACCGATGAACACGACCTATCAAACGCTGATAGTCAAATTCAGCGAACCTATCACGGCATTGGACGGTATCTTTGACGATGCCCAAGCGTGGGGAACTGACACCCTCAAAGGGTGGATAGATGATTACGAAAGCACACGTTTCACCGCCACCGACAGCCATACGGCAGTCATCACGAGCGAGTATAATATGGAATGTGTGAAAGAGTGGCTGCAACGGCAGACACCCATTGCCGAGATGCGAGAATTTTGAACAAGTTGGCGGTGCGGACACCGCCAACACTTAAAACCCTAAAAACAACGGTTAATGATAGCACAGACGATATTACAGCAGATAGGCGGAAGAAGATTTACCGCCATGACGGGTAGCCGTGATTTCATCGACATGGGCAACGGCTTACGGATGAGCCTTACACGGAACAAGACAAGTGCCAACCGCCTTGACATCATCTATGATGCGGGGGCAGACCTCTACAATATGCGGTTCTACCGCAGGACATTCAGCAAAAAGACTTTCGAGTGCAAGGAAAAGTACATTGCCGTACACGAGGGCATCTATTTTGATATGCTGGAAGAAATATTCACGATGGTGACGGGACTTTACACACGCTTTTGAGTTGCGGCGGCGAGAGCCGCCCTACTTTCTTTCGGTGAGCATGATGGCGGACAAAGAAAGTAGCAAAGAAACCTCTGTGCCAATCTGCGATATTATTCACAAAAACAAGTTTTTATTATGGAAACAATCAGGCAGGACGGAAAAATCATCTTGCACGGCAACGACGGCATAAGCATAAAGATGATTTTCAAAAACCTTACGGGAAAGAATTTTCAAGGTAGGGAGTATGCGGACTATATCCGTCACATCGCAATCGGGAGCATGGGATTTACACCCGGAAGCATCGAATTTTGCAGGGATGGTGACGTGATAGATACGGGTACAATCCCGAATGTATGAAAAGCGGAAAATCCGATGAAGTTGGCGGCTTCATCGGATTTTCATTTACAGTCACGGGATATACAGCAGTGCAAACTCCGCCTTTCTCCGTTTGAGCAGCATGGCGTGGCGTTTTCCTTTGTAGTTGCAGAAGGCTACATACTCCCGGTAGATGTTCCTGTCGCCAGCCTCCAGCTTCTTTATCAAGGTGCTTTTAGGGATTGTCTTGCTACCCAAAAGCCGGTATGGACCCACGTTGTAAGCAAGCGTGGCAAGTAAAAGACTATCCTTCCCGAACTGCCGGAACATCGCGCAGAACTTCCGCAGGTCTTTCCGCAGGAGCGCGTCCGCCTGCCGCTTCGTCATGGTTCGTGCCGAGTACCTTTCGCCCGGCAAAATCTTGTGACCCCAACCCACGTATGGGTGGTGCTTTTCCGAGTGCCATCCCTCAAAATACTTCGTGCATCGTACCGCCCTCTCGAATAGAGACAGCCGGTAGATTGCCGCCTGCCCGTCCGTTCCCTCTTGGCGGCTGATCTGTGCGGACACAAAACAGACCGTCAGAAGCGAACAGAGCATTGTCATGAATACACGCATCATTTTAGCAAGGGGCTGAAGTTGCCGATGGGAACGATGGTCAAACCGTCATCCTTTGCATTCCGGTTGTTGAAGTCAAATTCCAACTCGAAAGAGTTGCCGAAGTTGTCCTCCACCACCACAATAAAGTTGTGCGCCTCTTCGCCCTCCGCCGTGTAGTACAGGCGGAACTTTTCGTTCTCCAGCAGGTAGCGGTCGTTAGGCAGGAAGGTGATGCCGTTATCCATTTTCAACTTTCCTTCTCCCTCAAACTGAAAATAGCGGATGGTGTAAAGCGTGTTAGCGAAGTCGCCCTCCTTTTTCAGCTCACAGCGGATTTCCACCGTCTGCCCCTTCGTCACCTTGTTCGGCACGGGCATGACCTCCACCGTGAAGGGATAGGACTGCTGGATGTCCATGTCGTCATCGCACGACACGATGGTGAATGACACAGCGGCTATCAGGCATAACGCCACCACCTTAAAGATATTTGTTCTCTTGTTTCTGTTGTTCAGTATGTTCATTTTTCTTCGATTTTTAGATGGTTGTTTTTCTGTTTTTTCGTTGTCTGTTGCAGATACTCGTTCAAGTCCTTGCAACCGCCATAGAGGGAGGAACGGTCGGCGACATGCGCCCCATACCGTTTGGCAAGAGCGTCAAGCGTCCGCCGTCCGGCTTCGTCACGGTCAAGGAAGCATCCGATGCGCCCGTAGCCGTCCAGCAATCCCGCCGCCTTCTCCACGTTGGCGACAGAGTTCAGTACAAGGCAGTCAGCGTTACCGGTTACGCCAAGCGTCACGGCGGAGAGAAAGTCCATGAAGCCCTCAAACACGAGGCACTCGTCAGCCGGGATTTCCTTCGTCCTTGCCAAAGACACATCTTTTGGCGGGATGCACCCCTTGAAATATCGGCTTCGGACTTCATATCCACCTGCCATATTCAGGAAACCGACAGCGAAATACCGTTTTCCACGCACACTGTAGTTCAGGCGGCAACAGTGGCGGGATGCTACTCCGATTGGTATGCCTCGTTCCTCTAAATACTCCGTCAGCGGTGAACGAAACAGCGGAGCGACCTCCACATCCTCAAAGACAGGTTCGGTCGGCTTCGGGAGATAGGCGGGCTTTTCCCATCCGGCAACCGTCATATTGGCGGCTTCCGCTATGAACTTCGCTTGCTTCATGAAGTCATCGCTTTGCAGAAACTCCCCGGCAAGCGTGAAGATGTCACCGCCCTTGCCCAAACCGAAGTCGTACCAAAGCTGTTTCGCCACGTTCACACGGAAAGAGGGGGTGCGCTCGCCCCTGTACGGGGCGATATACCACAGCTCGTTACCGCTCCTTCTGACAGGCTCATGCCCCAACCGTGCGAGAAAATCCGCAAGCGGCATCCTTCTGATAGCATCTATTTCCGTCCGTTCCATGCCCGTGTCAGTTGATGATGAACTTGACGCCGACCCCGAACTGCGTGTGGAACTTCCGCGTGTCGCCACCCCACAGGCAACGCTCACGCAGGTTGGCAAGCAGGGCGATACGGTCTGTCACGTAGCACTCCACATCGAGCGTCAGCGCACCGCCGTAGATGAAGGCGTCCCGGTCGTGCAGCGTGGAGCCGTCATGCAGCACCTTATTCCCCCAATTCACCGATTCATATCCGGCGAGAGCCGAAGCCCCGGCATAGACGAACACGATTTTTCGGGCGTCCGACAGTATCTTGAAGTAATATCCGCCCTCCGCCGTGAACTGCGCCACGGGTATCTTGGTATCCTTGTAGGGATTGTTTTTCAGGAGGTATTCGCCACCGAACACCCACTTGTTCCCCCTCTTCGTGTAAGTGGAGAGAGCCGCCCCGAAACTGTACCCGCCGTCCTTGCCGCCGGGATTGAAGCCGTCCGCCATGTCCGCCCTCACCTCGATGCCCTGCATCTTCGGCAGACACCGCTGGGCGTGCGCCTGCCCTGTAAAAAGGGCAAGCGACGCGATGATTATTGCGATGTACTTTCTCATGGTCAGCGCACTTGAAGTTCGTTGATGGTACCCGCACGTACCAAATCCTCGTTCTCAATCACGAAGGACTGGTGACGGCCGCCGTTCTTCTCGTTCAGCTCCACCACGAGGCACTTGTCATCGGGGATGGTGAACTTCGCCATCGTGAAGACCGTGCGCTCGCTCTTTTTGCCCGGCACGAGGGTGGCGTAGTTCTGCGCGCGGAGCGGCAGGATGATCTGCTCCTGCACGGCGGTACGCTTCGCCACCTTCTTGTCCACGATTTTCCAAGTGATGTAGTCCACATCGAAAGGCACGTTGCTCTGGTTCTTTATCTCCGTGTGGAAATAGAGCAATCCGTTGTGCGTGTAGATGCCTTTGAGAAGATACTGGATGCCGAAACGCTTGCAGCCGATATGCTTCACCTCGCGCTTGTTCTGTTTGTGGATGGACTTCATGATAAGTCGCACCAGCATCGGGCTTTCGCTGCCCAGCTCTTTCAGATAGATTTCCTGTGCGTTATTCGGGCGGTTCACCGTGCTGCCGTCATGGATGAAGTCGCACATCTCCACATTGAGCAACAGCGGTTCGGCGGCGTACTTCACGTTGAAGGTGTAGAAACTGCCGTCCTCCGTGATGACGGACATATTCGTTTCGTTGGGAAAATTCCTTACGGTAGCCTTCACGCGGATGACGTTCTCCGCTCCGTCGGCTTTCCCGGCAATCAGGTCGGGCGAGCCTAAATCGACATAGCGCACCTCCGCCGGAAAAATGACGTGGACGGTCTTGTCGTAGGTCACTTCCAGACCGTGCGGCGGTATCATGCGGTCGAAGGTCAGCTTGCGCGACAGACCGTGATACAGGTCTCCGTCCGCCTCCTTCTGCGGATAGACCTCCTTCGTCAAGGTCGGCTGTTCACTTCCGTTGGTCGTTTCAACGGTTACATTCTCCTGCGCGTTGGCAGTTGCGATGCCCATAGCGAGGGCAAACATGATGATTACTTTTCTCATTACTTTTGGATTTTAGTGGTAATTTTTTTATTGATTTCAATCTTTTTCTTGGTAAAGCATGACCCTGTACCCGGCTTTCAGATGCACCTTGACGGTGCGCATCTTCCCCGCGATGTACTGGCTCGTTCCTTGTATCAGCCCCTTGCCCAAGTCGGAGGCGAGCTGCGCCCCGGCATTGGTGGAGATATTGATGCTGCTACCCAACGAACCTCCCATGTTGGCGGCGACCTCTCGGACGGCGTTCATCTCCATCGAGTTCGGGATGAAGATGCCGGGCTGTCCGTCCGTGTCATAGACCGCAAGCTCCACGGGGATAATCGTGCCGTCGTATTCCAGCGAGGTGATCCCGATGTCGAGTCGTTCACCCTGTATCTTGCCCGTGCCGACCACCACCGCACCCCGTGGGATTGTCCTGCCCGCCACCGCCATAGGCTCCAGCAGGCGAAGCCTTACCGTCTGCCCGTCCGTCACGCTCTGCGCCTCATGCACACACGCCGGGATGGTGTTCCTGTCCGATACCTCCGCCGTGCCGACAGCCGTGTTGAAACCCCGGTTGCGTTCCTGTGAGAAAGTGGCGACAAACTCCGCGTTGCTCATGGGCTGTGCAAGGGAGGAAACGACTTGGCGGGTCACTTGCCTTACGGGTGTCGCCGTGTTCTTCTTTCCCTTCTGCACGGTGGCAGGCTCTGCCGCCTGTTCCGGCTTCCCACCGTTCTGACCGCCCATGTACTTTGCCGCCAGCTCATAGGACTTCTCCATAAGTGCCACCTGTTCGTCTATAGATGAAGTCCTGCCTTTTTCACTTTCCAGTTCCGATTCCAACGAGGCGATGCGCTCCAATAGCACATCCATCTCCGCATTGTCATTCTTCGGCTGTTCGTAAAAGTTGCCGAGGGTGGCGTTCAGGTCACGGTAGGCGGCTGCGGAGGATTGGATGGTTTGCGGCGTGGCAGGCTTTGCCCTTTCTTCCTTGCCGCCCGGATTGGCGAGGTCGAAGTCCGTACCGTCCTCCGTTCCCGCTATCTCGCGGTCGAACATGTCGCCCAGCTGCCCGATGGCACGGTTGCGGCTCTCCAGCCGCTCTTCCATCTCCCCATGCTCGTAGGCTTTCAGCTTGTCGCCGATAATCTGCCGGTTCGCCTTGTCCGCGTCTGGCATCTCGGTGTTGTAGCCGTCCGTTCCCGGCGGTTGTTCCTTGCCGGAGGAAGGGGCGAATATCAACCACATCGCCCCGATGAAGACCAGCACCATAGCAGGCAGGACTATCATCTTCTGCCGTTTCAGCCGCTGCGCCTCTGTCAGCGGTTCGCGCTCCTTTTTCGGCTTTCCCGCGTCGGGAGCGGCTTTGTTCTCTTTCGTTGATTCATTCTTCGTCTGTTCCATATAAATAAGGTGTTAAGTGATTGTCAGTTTCCACCGGGGTCGGTAGTTCCACCCGTCCGGCATGTCCCGTATCCATACGTGAGCCGTCGTTTCTGCCGATGTCATAGACGGCTCTGCCGAAGGTGTAGAGGGCAAGCATCGCGAAGGCGGCGAGCATCCCCAGCACGATGCGGCGGCGTGTTTCCGGCGGCAAACCGTCCAGATACCCTTTGAGCCTTGCCACCAGCCGTTTCCGTTTGTCGTGGAGTTTCCAATACATGCCCCACATTGATTTTCTGATACTTTTCATGTCCTGTTACCGTTTGATTGTCTGTAAATCCTTGTTCTCGATGATGGTGAACCCCTCGATGGTGAAACCGTTTGGGTTGTCGTCCGACCGCGATGCGTTCAGCAGGCGGCAGGTGGTCACGAGGCTGCGCTCGGTGACGTTGCTTTGCCGGATGATTTTCTGCGTGGCGTAGGTCACGGCACGGTAGGGATAGGCGTTGAAGTCGCACACCACGCTGTCCACTTTCAGCACTTGGTTGATGTTCCCGGCGATGATGCGGTTGTAGTACCCCTTCTCCGCGAAGTCCGAATAATAGTGGTACACGCTCTTGTCCGCCAGCAGCAGGGCACGTTTTACGTTGTGTTCAATCGCGCTTTTTTCAGGTGACAGCGTGAAGAAAAGCTCGTGGAAGCGGCGCACATGCTCCCGTGCTTCCGCCGGGCGGTTCTGCGATAAATCCTGAGAGAGAGCCAGCATCAGCGACTTGCCGTTGTCCAGCACATAGATTTTCTCCCGTTGCTTCTCTGCGAAACGGTAGGAGTTCCACACGCTCCACACCGTCACCACAGCGCACAGCGAGAGGAAGACGATACCGAACAGGCGTAGCTGCCTGAACGATGATTCGATGTTTCTGAGTGACTTAAATTCCATTCTTAATTCTGTTTCAATGATTCTACATGATTGTTATTTCAGCAATTTGCCGGCACGTCCCATCATATTGCCTGTCGCAGCTCCGGCAACACTGCCCGCCATTCCTCCGGCACGTCCCGCCATCTGGTTCACGTTGCGACCGTAACCGCCCATGCCTCCGGCTTGGATAATCCAGCCGGCAACGGTGGGAATGGTGAAGTAGCCGATGATGCCGATGCAGAGGAACACGATGTACACCCCGTCGCTCGAATCCAGCGAGAAGTTCGGGTCTGCCTGCATCCGCTCGATGTCGCTTTGCAGCATCAGCACCTGTATCTTCGCCAGTATGGTGCTGAACATGTCCGACACCGGCAGCCACAGATATACCTGTATGTAGCGGCATATCCACTGCGTGAGCGTGCTTTGGAAACCGTCCCACACCGATATGGCGAAGGCTATCGGACCGAGTATCGCCAGCACCACGAGGAAGAAGGTTCGGACGGTGTCTATCACGAGGGCGGCGGCTTGGAACAGCAATTCCAGTATCTCGCGGAAGAAGTCGCGGATGTTTTTCTTCATGTTGTACATTCCCCGGTCGATATACATCCCCGCCATCGTCACCATGTCGGAGGGCGACCAGCCGAGTTCCTCCAGCTGCTTGTCAAACTCCTCGTTGGACACGAGGTAGGCGGTTTCGGGGTTGCGCATCATCGCCTCGTATTCCAATTTGTCCTTCTGCTGGCGGTAGGTGTTCATGTCCAGCGTTTCCGCCTCCAGCATCTTTGCCGTGCCCTGTACGACGGGTGAGAGGATGCTGTTTATCGTGCCCAGCACCACAGTCGGGAAGAACATGATGCACAGACCGATGGCAAAAGGACGGAGCATCGGGAATACGTCTATCGGTTCGGCTCTCGCCAGCGACTGCCATACCCGGTAGGCGACGTAGAACAGCGCACCCAGTCCGGCGATGCCTTTCGCCACACCCGCCATGTCTCCGCACAACGGCATCATCTGCTCGTAAAGCGAACGTAGAATCTGGTGAAGGTTGTCGAAATTCATAGGCTACCAGTATCTTTCGTTCATGTTTCCGTACAGCCCCATGATGCGGTCGAGGTCGTTCTTCTTTTTCGCACGCAGGTAGCTCACGGAGATGTTCTTGTTCGTGTAGTAACTTACGAGGTTGCGGTAACGCTTCATCTTCGAGTGGCAGCGTTCCACCACGTCCATGCGCTCCTTGTCGGTCATGGAGAGCGTGGTGATGTTCACCACATTCTTCAGTTCCGTCAATACTTCGTTGCTCTCTTCCAGCAGTTTCGTGTAACCGAAAGCGATTGCCGACAGCTCTTCTGGTCTGAAATTTCCATCACGGAGCATCCTTTGGAAACTGTTTACATAAATGTCGGTGATGTCGCCTACCATCAGGATGGTCTGCTGCACCTTGCGGGCGTCCTTGACGAGATTGTTCACCGATTTGAGAGCATCGTAATACTTTTTGCCCTGCTGATAGATTTTCACCGTTTCCTGAAAGTTGCTCACCATGTTCGTGGCAGTCTTGGAGGTATGGATGATGTTTTTGGAGGCATTGATGATACCCTGCGCCAGATTGCCCGGATCGCTTACGACCCACTGTGCGCTTGCCCTGCCTGCGAAAAGCAGGCACAGGCAGATAATCATTGTTATTCTTGTTCTCATGTTACTTTGGATTTTAGTGGTTGTTATTCTTCTGTCGGGTGTCCCGGCTGCGGTTTCACCCGCACATAGTCGCCGCCCGGCGAGAAGGTCAGCACGTCCGTGGCCTCGTTATAGGACACGTCGATGCGGAAGCCGGTGTTCATGAACAGGTTGCCGGTTTTCTCCTGCAAGAGATAGGTTTCCGGTTTCAGCTTGCGGCGCAGACCGCTCCGGCGGAACACCGTCACCTTGTAGGCTTCGCCCTCCTTGTAGATAAGCACGTCGGGCTTCCCCTCCACGCTCTCCCAGTTCCCGCACAGCATATCACGGCGGTTGTCGGCCACGTCGCAGGATTGCAGCATCATGACCGCCAATCCGATCAGACACTTGCTGACTTGCAGCATTTTCACTTTTGGTAAATTCATATGCGTTTTCCTTTTTTTGTTGATACATTCTGTTTTAGTTATTCCTTGTTCCTCCGCCTTTCGGCAAGCTGCCGGATGGCGGCTTCGATGTCACCGCCCAGCTTCTCCGCCAGACGGTAAACCTCCACTTTTTCCGTTTCTTCGGTAGTGTACGCCAGATACTCTTCTGCACTGACCTCGGTGGCATAGACCGCCGATTGTGTGCCACCCAAGCCTATCCACACCTCCTTGTAGAGCCGTGAAGGGTTGTTCGCCATGTTGATGGAGAGTATCTGCGACTTCTCCTTTTCCGTCAGTCCGAGCAACGCCTGTATCTGGTCGAACTTGTTCATATACTTGCGCTGGTCGAGAAGTATCTTGCAGTCGGAGTTGTTGATGATGCTCTCCTTGACCACCGGAGAACTGATGATGTCGTCCACCTCCTGCGTCACCACGATTGCCTCGCCGTAATATTTTCTGACCGTCTTGTACATATAACGTAGGTATTCAGCCATGTTTGCCGAAGAGAGGGCCTTCCAAGCCTCCTCCACGATAAGCTGTTTCCGCACCCCTTTCAGCCGCCGCATCTTGTTGATGAAGGCTTCCATGATGATGATAGTCACGACGGGGAACAGTTCGCGGTTCTCTTTTATACTGTCAATCTCGAAGACGATGAACCGCTTGCCGAGCAGATCGATGTTCTCCGTGGAGTTGAGCAGGAAGTCGTAACGTCCGCCCCGGTAATACTGCCGCATGGTGGTGAGCATGTTGTCGATGTTGAAGTCGGACTTCTCCACCTTGATGTCGCGCTGCGCCAGTTCCGTGCGGTAGTCGTCGCGCATATACTCGTAGAAAGTGTTGAACGACGGCACGATGCTACGGTCGGATTGGATACGCTCGATGTAGGCACTCACGGCACTGCCCAGTTCGCCGCTCTCCGTCTTCGTCACCTTGTCGTCCTCCGATTTCCAGAGCGTAAGAAGCAGGGTCTTGATGCTGTCCTTCTTCTCCACATCGAAGATGTAATCATCGGTGTAGAACGGGTTGAATGATATGGGCTTCTCTTCCGTGTAGGTGAAATACACGCCGTCCACTCCGCCTGTCTTGCGCCGGATCATGCCGCACAAGCCCTGATAGGAGTTTCCCGTGTCCACCAATACCACATGTGCGCCTTGCTCATAATATTGGCGCACGAGGTGGTTCATGAAGAACGACTTGCCGCTGCCCGAAGGACCCAGCACGAACTTGTTGCGGTTGGTCGTGATACCCCGCTTCATCGGAAGGTCGCTGATGTCGAGGTGCAGCGGTTTCCCTGTGAGCCTGTCCACCATCTTGATGCCGAAGGGCGAGAGCGAGCTGCGGTAGTTGGTTTCCTCCGTGAACAGGCACACCGCCTGTTCGATGAAAGTGTGGAAACTCTCTTCCGCCGGGAAGTCCGCCGCATTGCCGGGTATCGCCGCCCAGTAGAGTGTAGGGCAGTCGATGGTGTTGTGGCGCGGCACGCACTCCATGCTTGCCAGCTGGCTGCCCACGTCGTTCCTTATGTGCTTCAGTTCCTCCGCGTCGTCGCTCCACGCCATGACGTTGAAGTGCGCCCGTACCGAGGTCAGCCCGTAGGACCGGGCTTCGTTCAGGTATTGGTCTATCCACTCGCGGTTGATGCTGTTGCTCCTTGAATAGCGTGAGAGCGACTGCATGTTACGGGCGGACTTCTCGAACTTCTGCAAGGCTTCCTCGCTGTTATTTATCAGCACATACTGGTTGTAGATATGGTTGCAGGAGAGCAGCAGCCCCACCGGGGAGGCGAAGGAGAGGCGGCAGTCGCTCCGGTCGGTGGAGAGCTTCTCGTAACGGGTGTCGGTAGCCACCTTGCCCGGCAGGTCTTCCGCGTCGGAGAGGGTGTGCAGACACAGGCGGTTGTCGCCGATGCGCATCTCCCTTGCCGAAAGTTCGATGTCCTGCAAGGTGATGTCACCTTCCGGCATGAGCGAGAAGTAGCGTTCTACCAGCCCCGCCTTACCCTCCGTCCCCACAATCTCGTCGGTGGAGAGGCGGCGCAACCTGACAAGCCCGCTGTCGTTCATGATACGCTCGAACTGTTCGCAGGCTTCCATGAACTTGGTCGTGGTTTCCCTGTCCAGCTCTTTCGGGATGATGTGCCCTCGGCACAGCGTGCTGAAGTTGCTCTGCATCCGGCTACGCTCCTTCGTCGTCTTGGTCAGGTAGAGGTAGCAGGTGTGTTTCAGGTACGGACGCTCGTTGAAGTGACGCTCGAAGCTCCGTGAGAGGAAACTCATGTCGTCCTTCTGAAGCTCCGGCTTGTAGCGTTCCTTGATAAACCAGTCCTGCTTGTGAACGACGGAGTAGTCCGGCAGCACCTTGATTGCCTTGCACCAGCAGCCGTGTATCGCCTCGTACTCCGCGCCCGTCACGGTGTAAAGCTCCGGCAGCTCCACCTCGAAAGCCACCGTGATGTCGGCGTCCTTTGAGATGATGCAGCCATGCTCCACCGCAAGCAGGGGAAACTTGTTTTCCAGTGTTGTCATTTTTGATGTATTCCTCATGTCGTTTCTTCCTTTCGTTGTCGTTTGAACAGACGGGTTATCCGCCGCCGGTTGATAAGGTATCGGGGATGGCTCCGTGACGCTCCCAATTTCATCAGCCCGTGTTCGCCGTACCGGGCGTTCAGCGCGAAGGTCTGCCACACAAGGAGGGAGGACGATGCCGCGCCGAAGCCGATACATATCCACTGGTCGATACCGACCATGTAGAGGATGACGAACAGGACGAAGAGAGCCAGCAGACCTCCGCAGAAAATGAAGAGGTACTGTGCCTTCAAGCCCTTGAACTCTACCGGACGGCCGATACCCTTGTTTACCGGGTATTCAGCCATACATTATTACATTAAAGGAAGAATGAGCGCAGGATGGTGGCGGCTACAATCAGGAAGATACACGCGCCGAACCAGCTTGCTGCTGTTTTTGAGGTGTCGGGGTCACCCGATGAGAATTTTCCGTACACTTTCACGCCCCCGATAAGCCCGACGACCGCGCCGATGGCGTATATCAGTTTAGTTCCGGGGTCGAAATACGAACTCACCATAGAGGTGGCTTCGTTGATGCCCGCGATGCCGTTTCCTTGCGCGAAAGCGGAGGCGGTTGCGGCGATGAAAAGTGCCGCGGATAGGATTGCTTTTCTGTTTTTCAAGATGTTCTTGTTCATGAATTGTCCTTGTTTTTTGCCGTCGAAAGGGTGGATAGTCCTTTGTCGGGCGGTTGTTACTCTGTTACTTTACTTTGGTTTTAGTGGATGCCCGTTTGTTTCCACAGACGTGGGCGTGTCCGTTGCGGACGGGATACGCCTTGCGTTTCCTTGCCGCGTGGGTTGATGTCACTATTTCATGTCCATTCCTTTTTCAGTTGTCATACATAGTTTCGGATGTCGAAATCCTCGATGTTGTCCGGCACGATGAACTCCTTTTCGGGTTTCTTCAGCCGGATCTCGATAAGCCCCTTGATGCGGATGCCTATCTCCGAAGAGCCTTCCATCATTTTCTCGTACAGCTCCGTGCCTTCCATGTCGGTGAACACCTTCGCCGCCTTTTCACGTTCCGCCTGTGTCGCGTCCGGGTTCATGGCGGTCTTGCAGGCGTCGTCAATCTCGTCAAAGCTGCTGCCCGAAGCCCGTGGCGTGTCCGAAGCGTCTTCATCCGGTTCGTCCTCCCCGTATCCCAGTTCCTCCGGCGGCATGCTCGTGAAGGTCTCATCGAGCTTTTCCTCCGGGACTTGCGCCGGGCGGGACGCGGTTTCCGTGTTTCCGTCGTCAAAAGTAGCCTCTTCCTCCGACAGCTCAATGCCTTTTTCCAAAGTGGCGGCTTCTTGCGCCGGTATGGCAGCGATTGTCCGGGTGGATGCCATTTTGAAACGGCTCTTGCCGATGATGTCCCCCTTTGCCGTGGAAACTTCCTCATGTGCCGCTACGCTCTTTGGCCCATTCCTGTCCAACGACCGCCATAATCCGGCGATGCCCTTGAAGAAGCGGACAAGCCGCATGTCCATGATGCGCTCGTAAAGGAGCAGGAACAGGAACCATAGGTTGCAGCCGACCGATACCGCCAGCAGAATGTCTGTCATGCTGATTGTTTCATTCATATACTTCCGGTTTTAGTTAGAATACTGAATTGTAATTCCGGGCGTAAAGGCTCTTTATAGCGTCCTCGCACTGGTTGAAGTGGTGCGTCAGCACATGGTCGATGTAGGCGGACAGTGTAAGCCTATCATGCCCGATTACACGGGTGATGCGCATGATACGCTCGTGGTACTCCGGACGCACATACGCCATCTTGCCCTCCCGCGCCTTTACTTCCGGGTCGCGGATGAATAGACGTTCATAGTCCTTCTCGCAGCATTTGCCGCTCACCGGGACGGGCGACAGTATTTCCACGCTCGCCTGCACTTGGGCAAGCATGCCTCCGCAGTCCTGCTGCGGTCTTTTTTCATTCGGTGTCATTTCTTTTTCCATTTTCAAATCAGATCTTCACGTTGTTTCTTGTACAGTTCGTTGATTCTCTCCTTGTGCTGTTCCAGATGCTGGCGCAGCACGGTATCCACATAGCCGCCCACAGAGATTTCCCCTCCGGCGATGTCGTTCACGATTTTGAGGATCTTGCCGTGTACGTCGCGGCTGATATAGACACACTGGCGGGTCTTTATCTCGTTGCGGCGCAGGAACAGCTCGTTATAGTCCTCGTCCTGCCTTTTCCGGCGGCCGCCTTCCCTCTGCGCTCTCTCCCGTGTCACGGGTTGAGCCGGTGGCGGCTCCGGTGCGGCGGTGTCCTCTCCGGTCGGTACGGCTGCGGGGTCTTCCTGCGCCGGGCGTAGTGTCCCGTCCTGTGTGCGCCGCCCGATAGATGCCAACAGCAGTTCCTCGTCGATGCCTTCCGTGTTTACTTTCCTGCTGCCCATGCTCACTGCGGTCTGATGATGTCGCTTATCTCTTCGGAAAACTCACGGATGCCGCTCCCTTTCAGCAGTGCCGTGTCCATCGGGAAGATGGTGGAGCGGAAAACGCTCTTGCGCTCTTCCGAAAGGTCGCGGCGGAACTTCTTGCTGTCGGGCAGGCGGGTGGAAAGCACCGGGAAGCCCATTTCGGCTATCACTTCCTCGTAGATGCCGTACAGGTCGTTCCTCTCCCTGCCGTCCACCATCGTCCAGAACAGATGCAGCCCCTTTGTTTTCGCTTGCCCGGTTGTCATCAGCCTGTCGCGGAACATCGTGACGAATTTCAGGGTACTTTCCACGACAAAGCGGTCGGCACTCAGGGGCGTGAAGATGTAGTCCATCTGCGAGAGCGTCTTTATCACGCCGTTGCTCCGGAGTGTCCCCGGCATGTCGAAGAAAACCACGTCGGGCTTCACGACCTCGGCGGCGATCATCCTTTCCGCATCGTCGAGGGCGTTCACCGCGTTGCTCTTGATGACCGGATAGGCGTTCTTCTTTATCTTGCGGAAATGGTCGCACGCGAGAGCCTTGAAGTAGATGCTCCTGCCGATGAGTGCCGTCTCATGTTCGCGCAGGCCGTGGATGCTGTGCTGCGGGTCGTCGCAGTCCACGACGGCGACATTGTAGCCTTTCACGTTGTGCAGGTAGCTGGCGGCGAGTGCCGTGACGGTGGATTTGCCGATGCCACCTTTCTGTGTTGCGAATGCAACGAAGATTTCCTTACTCATGGTTCTATTCAGTTTAATTGTTGATGATTTTGTTTTCTGTTTACATGCGAATTGAATTACCGCATTATCCGTTTCCGTGAACAGGCACACGGGCGGGTCACCGCGTATCCGGTTCTGCGGTGAAGCGGTGCGGCGGACAAGTGATGAATGACGACACTGCGTCATGAAGTCATTGAATCCATGCGTCACCGAATTGTCGGACAACCGGGTTTCCGACGGTTCGGGTATCCGTTTCGGCAAGTGTCCGCCGAAGCGGTTGTCCGGGTATTTGAATATTCCTTTCCTCATATCTTCAAACCGTTAGTTTCTTGAATCATGCTGCAAATAAACAAGTATATTTTTGAACTTGTATCACTTCCCAAGCAAGTGGCGGCATGTTGCGCCGGTTGGCAGCCATTGGCCGGGTCAAGTATCTGTTCGTTACCGCTTTAAGAGCGTAACTTTGCACCCGGACGGCAGGGTTCGCCGATGGCGCGCGGCCCGGAGTCCTGAAAGGTATTTTCCCAATCCGTCCCCTGACGGATTTTTATGTTCACCTGAACATAGCAAGGTATGTTTTCAGCCGCTCAAAATATTTTGAGCATCCCGGAAAACGCCTTGCCCTTGCAGGGGGCGGGCTTTCCCTCCGAAGTCGGGAAGCCTTTCAGAACTGCGGTGCCGTGACCCGAAGCGGCGGCTTATGCCGTCAATCCGCTAAATCCAAAGTAATATGAAAGAGAAAAGGAAAAGCAAAGCAGGGAGAAATCCCAAACTTGATCCGGCGGTGTACCGGTACACCGTCCGTTTCAACGAGGAGGAACACAACCGTTTCCTCGCCATGTTCGGAAAATCGGGTGTCTATGCGCGGTCGGTTTTCCTCAAAGCGCACTTCTTCGGACAGCCGTTCAAGGTGCTGAAGGTGGACAAGACGTTGGTGGACTATTACACCAAGCTGTCGGATTTTCATGCGCAGTTCCGCGCCGTAGGTACGAATTACAACCAAGTCGTGAAGGAACTGAGGCTGCATTTTTCAGAGAAAAAGGCGATGGCGTTGCTCTATAAATTGGAGCAACACACCGTCGAACTCGTGAAACTGAGCCGTCAGATTGTGGAACTGTCAAGGGAGCTGAAAGAGCAGCGAGAGCAGAGCCAAACTTGTTTGGACTCTGCCGAGTCGCGTTTGAAGAAGAGTGAAACTCAAATGGAGGCGAAATGGTCGCAAAAATCAGTGTAGGCAGCTCGTTGTACGGCGCGATTGCCTACAACGGGGAGAAGATTAACGAGGCACAGGGGCGGCTTCTCACCACCAACCGCATCTATAATGACGGTTCGGGGAAGGTGGACATCGGCAAGGCGATGGAGGGCTTCCACACCTTCCTGCCACCGCAGATGAAAGTGGAGAAACCGGTGGTGCATATCTCGCTCAACCCGCACCCGGAGGATGTGCTGACCGATGCGGAATTGCAGGACATCGCCCGCGAGTATCTGGAAAAGCTCGGTTTTGGCAACCAGCCTTATCTTGTATTCAAGCACGAGGACATCGACCGTCACCATCTGCACATTGTGACGGTGCGGGTGGATGAGAACGGGAAATGTATCAGCGACAAGAACAACTACTACCGCAGCAAGCAGATTACTCGTGAGCTTGAAAGGAAATACGGGCTGCACGATGCGGAGCGCAGGAACCGCCGTCTTGACACGCCGCTATGTAAAGTGGACGTATCGGCAGGCGATGTGAAGAAGCAGGTAGGCAATACCCTGAAGGCTCTGAACGGGCAGTACCGTTTCCAGACGATGGGCGAATACCGTGCGCTCCTTTCCTTATATAATATGACGGTGGAGGAAGCGAGGGGTAACGTGCGCGGACGGGAATATCACGGGCTGGTCTATTCCGTCACGGACGACAAGGGCAACAAGGTCGGCAACCCGTTCAAGTCCTCGCTTTTCGGGAAGTCCGCAGGCTATGAAGCCGTGCAGAATAAGTTTGCCCGTTCCAAGCTTGAGATTAAGGACAGGAAACTCGCCGACATGACGAAACGCACCGTCCTTTCCGTGCTGCAAGGCACTTATGACAAGGACAGGTTTGTGTCCCTGCTCAAAGAGAAAGGCATCGACACCGTGTTGCGCCATACGGAGGAAGGGCGCATCTACGGGGCTACTTTCATCGACCACCGCACGGGGTGCGTGCTGAACGGCTCACGCATGGGCAAGGAGCTTTCGGCGAATGCCTTGCAGGAACATTTTACCCTGCCATACGCAGGACAGCCGCCGATACCGCTATCCATCCCTGTGGATGCTGCGGACAAGGCGCACGGGCAGACCGCATACGACCGTGAAGACGTATCGGGCGGAATGGGCTTGCTCACTCCCGAAGGTCCGGCGGTAGATGCCGAGGAAGAGGCTTTCATCCGGGCGATGAAGCGCAAAAAGAAGAAAAAGCGCAAGGGCTTGGGTATGTAATCGGAGTATCAACAATTAAAAAATCAATGTATGTCACAACAAGAAGACGATTTGAGGGCATTGGCGAAAATCATGGATTTTCTGCGTGCCGTGAGTATCATTTTAGTGGTCATGAACGTGTACTGGTTCTGCTACGAAGCCATCCGGCTGTGGGGCGTGAACATCGGTGTGGTGGACAAAATCCTGATGAACTTCGACCGCACGGCGGGGCTGTTCCATTCCATACTGTACACGAAGCTGTTTGCCGTCCTGCTGCTTGCCCTGTCCTGTCTGGGTACGAAGGGTGTCAAGGGAGAGAAAATCACTTGGAGAAAAATATGGACGGCACTCGCCATCGGGTCCGTGCTGTTTTTCCTGAACTGGTGGATACTGGCTCTGCCGTTGCCGGTCGAAGCGGTGACGGGGCTGTATATCATTACCATCGGTACAGGCTATGTCTGCCTTTTGATGGGCGGTCTGTGGATGAGCCGTCTGTTGAAACACAATCTGATGGAGGATGTTTTCAACAATGAGAACGAGAGTTTCATGCAGGAAACAAGGCTCATCGAAAGCGAGTATTCGGTCAATCTGCCCACACGCTTCTATTACAAAAAGCGTTGGAACAACGGCTGGATCAATGTGGTGAATCCCTTCCGTGCGTCCATCGTGTTGGGTACGCCGGGCAGCGGCAAATCCTACGCAGTGGTGAACAGCTTTATCAAGCAACAGATTGAAAAGGGCTTCTCAATGTATGTGTACGACTTCAAATTCAGTGACTTGTCCACCATAGCCTACAACCATTTGCTGAACCACCCGGAGGGCTACAAGGTGAAGCCGAAATTCTATGTGATCAATTTCGACGACCCGCGACGCTCACACCGTTGCAATCCCATACACCCGGATTTCATGGAGGATATTACGGACGCTTACGAGAGTGCCTACACGATAATGCTCAACCTCAATAAAACGTGGGTGCAAAAGCAGGGCGACTTCTTCGTGGAGTCACCTATCATTCTGTTTGCCAGTATTATCTGGTATCTCAAAATCTATCAGAACGGGAAATACTGCACGTTTCCCCATGCCATCGAGTTTTTGAACCGCCGTTACGAGGATATTTTTCCGATACTGACTTCCTATCCCGAACTGGAGAATTACCTTTCCCCGTTCATGGATGCTTGGCTCGGAGGGGCTGCGGAGCAGCTCATGGGGCAGATAGCGTCGGCAAAAATTCCGCTTTCGAGGATGATTTCCCCGCAGCTCTACTGGGTGATGTCGGACAGCGAATTTACGCTGGACATCAACAATCCCGAAGAGCCGAAAATCCTATGCGTGGGCAACAATCCCGACCGTCAGAACATTTACGGGGCGGCTCTCGGTCTGTATAACTCCCGTATCGTGAAACTCATCAACAAGAAGGGGATGCTGAAGTCGTCGGTCATCATCGACGAGCTGCCCACGATATACTTCAAAGGGTTGGACAATCTTATAGCTACCGCCCGAAGCAACAAGGTTGCCGTGTGTCTGGGCTTTCAGGATTTCAGCCAGTTAGTGCGCGACTACGGCGATAAGGAAGCAAAAGTCGTGATGAATACGGTCGGTAACATTTTCTCCGGGCAGGTGGTAGGAGAAACGGCAAAGACACTATCGGAGCGGTTCGGGAAGGTGTTGCAGAAACGGCAGTCTATCTCCATCAACCGGCAGGATGTTTCCACCTCCATCAACACGCAGATGGACGCGCTTATCCCGCCGAGCAAGATTTCCGGGCTTACGCAGGGTATGTTTGTCGGTTCGGTGTCCGACAACTTCAACGAGCGCATCGAGCAGAAGATTTTCCACTGCGAGATTGTGGTGGATGCCGAGAAGGTGAAGCGGGAGGAAAGTGCCTACAAGAAAATACCTGTCATTACCGATTTCACGGACGAGGACGGAAACGACCGCATGAAGGATACGGTGCAGGCGAACTACCGGCGCATCAAGGAAGAGGTGAAGCAGATTGTGCAGGATGAACTGGAACGCATCGCAGGCGATGACAACCTGAAGCACCTGTTGCAGTAGAAATAAAAAAACAGAGGTGGCGGAAAATATCTCCGTCACCTCTTAAAATGAAGAACGCCTCCCAAGTATGCTGTCTTACGATGCGCCCAGGAGGTTTATTGTATTGCTTCTCTTTTTGTTTTTCCGCACCTGTAAACAGGCACTTTTTTCATTTCCAAATCGGCTCTTCTTTCCAGCGGTTGAAGAAGCCTATCTTGTAGATGGGCACATCCGCATACTCCTCAAACAATGCCAGCAGTTTCTCTTTGAACGTATGCCCCTCGTCTATGGCATTGCAGAGATATAACATTGCCGTAATCACATAGAACGGTTTTTTCTGCTGTACCTCGGTCAATGGACGGGAAAGCCATGTCATTCGCGGATTATGAATTTCACAAGGCCGTTTGACCATGTTCCGACTCCATATTCTGGAATGGTGCGCGATTATGTTGCGCATATATGAAATGGCTTCAAGCCATCCCGAAAGTTCATTGTGTAGATTCAGCCCCATATCATTGGCTATTGCTGATTTTTCGGGCAGTTGGTGGTTAAGGTTCTTGTATATCTTGGAAAGTGTGCCGAATGTGGCCACTTCAAATATAATCCACGCATCCGGGTGTTCGTCAAGCGTCTTTTCACCGCTTGCATCAGTCACAAGGTGCTTGCGCCTGTAGTCTTTCACAAAAATCTCATTGCTCCGTAAGAATTCTTCTATCAGTTCTTTGAGGTGCTGTGTGTGAAAAGCGACATCAGCAAACAATCTCGGGTCACGATACCACAGCCCTCCGTAGGATTGTGAAAGATGATAAATCATCTTTGTGCGTAGCGTGATTTCTATTGTTTCGATGGCATCAAATAAAATAAGGCGCAGTTCCTTGTCGAAATAATAGCGTGTGATTACATCTTCCAGTTTGGAATCCGGCTGAAACAGATGATTGGCTCTATCGGACTGCATGTCCCACCAATATCCCTTCAAACGATAGTAGCTGATATGAGCCAAATGTCGGGCAGCGAAACCTTCATCGCCGACAAGCATTCCTCTTTGTTTGAGCAGTTCTATTTGTTCATCAATGGAACGTGATTCCTTATTTGCCATACCGTTATAAAAAAGAATGACCCGCCGGCAGATCTTACGGTATGCCAAACGGGTACTGTTATCGTTGAACACGGTCAGAACCGCATGTCTTCTTAATTGTAGATGCAAAGATAAGACTTTTTTATGTAACGACAAAAAATAAGCCGATTTTTCATTCAAACGATGAAAAGGTATAGAAATACTTACCGTCTTTTTATTTCCAGTTCCTCATCGCGCATCATCCTCTCATTCAGTTTCTCCTGCATCCTGTCAAGGAAGTAGGTGCGGCTTTCGTTCTTCCGGCGTTTGATATCGGTGTAGAAGCGGTAGCAGTCCTTCGACTCAACCCCGAATATCTTGTAAAGAAGCGGGGCAAGCTGTTTGAGCGGCATATTGCCGTTGTTGATACAACCCATCTCGTCGATGCCGTAGATAAGCTCCACGAGGTCTATGGCGTTGCCCGTCCATTGCAGGAGGCTGGCGGTGTTTTCAGTTGCGTTGTTGGCGGATATTAGTGGCGGCACTTGGGGCGTGGCAAGGAATTTTTGCATCTTCCTGATGAAAGACAGGGCCTTGCTGATGTAGGCGGCAATCTCTTTTCTTTCTTCTGATAGATTGCGCACGGGATGGTGCTGCAACTCGATTTCGATGTAAGCAAGCGCGATAATGGTAAGGTTCGCATCCATGCCGCCGTTACACAGTTCAATCACTTGGGTGGCGAAAGCCGTATATGCCGTTTCCATATTGCAGTCACCGGCTTCGTTTATCAGGCGGAAGAAGTCGGTTTCCGCCAGCAAGAAATAATTCATGGTTCTGTCAATTTTGAAAATTACACTTTGTTTTCTGCGTGCGCACATAAATATAATTGGCAAAACATGTGTCAGAAAGCAAAAAATCCGGCACCGGCTTTTTCAAGGTGCTGGAATTCAGTGGTATAAAATTCAATATTTTTCCAAAGGAATGAATTTATACGGGATTAAATTGTTCATAATCAGAACATTTCTTCTATTTCCGAAAACAAAATTGTATGACTGCCGTACATTTTGGCTGTCTTGCTTATTTGTCAAGGGTGTAGATACTTCGGCATACACCGTTAGGATAGCTTTTCACAGAGGAAAGCGTCCAGTGTTGCTTTGGCAGAGCCGATTTGAAAAAATGCCGCCCACTTCCTAAAATGAAAGGAACGTTGTATAGTATGATTTCATCCACAGCGTGCATACGCAGTAGTCCGTTTATATAATCTGCCGTATCCGGTGTGGCTTCCGCGAGGTAACGGATGTTTGTGCCGTCTTTTCTCCATTCGTGCAGCATTGAAATGGAATAGTCCGGTGTCACACGGTAAAGGGCTTTCTTCCTGATTTCATCAAGACCGCAACGGTCAAGGCACAAATCCTGATGTGTTTTATCATATAACTCTGAAGAAAGACATCCGTCCATCGTCAGTACAGCGAGAATCTGAACTTTACCCATAATCGTTTCTTTTCGTTAGGCAAGGGTAAAAAAGTAGCGTGCAATTCACACTACCTTCAAGCGATGGCTCTGGTAAAGCCTTTACGGAGAGTACGTGAATGCACGCTATGCGTAAGCATAGCATAAGCATCACGCAATCGTCTCCGTAGTTCCAATTTACCAGATTTTCGCTTGAAACGCCTTGCGGTCTTATCCTATATGTTGGCGGCGAAAAGCTCCTGCCAATCGCCGTTTTTCTCAAATGTTATGCAAAGATAGCCAAATTCAGTGAATTACAGGCTATGATTGCTTGAATTTATATTTAAGTCCATACTCTTCAAGTTTGCTGTATAGTGTTGTCCTGCCTATTCCGAGCAGTTCGGCGGCGACACTCCGGTTGCCGTTTGCCTGTTTCAACGCACGCAATATCCGCTCCTTATCCTCCGCGTCATTGCGCAAGGCGAAGCTGACAGTAGAGGTCGGTTTCGTCACGGCAAGTTCCAGATGCTCTTTCATGACAACACCTTCCTGCGCCTGCAATACAGCACCCATAACTTTCTGCCGAAGTTCCCGCACGTTGCCCGGCCATGTGTGGGTCAGTAACGCTTTTCGGGCTTCGGAACTGAAACCGCTCACATTACACTCCAGTTCCTTGTTGGCTATCTCGCGGAAGAACTCCGCAAGCGGCATGATGTCCTCCTTACAGTCACGCAAAGGCGGCACGGTTATCACGAAGTCATGCAAGCGGTAGAGTAAATCCTGTCGGAAACGCTTTTCATTCACCGCTACTTCCAAATCCTCGTTGGTGGCGGCGATGATGCGGACATTGAAACTCCTGTCCGATTTGTCACCAACCGGGCGATACCGCCTCTCTTGTATGGCACGGAGCAACATCTGTTGGGTTTCCAACGCGAGGTTTCCCACCTCGTCCAGAAACAACGTGCCGCCTTCCGCTTCATGGAAATACCCTTTCTTGGTGCTGTCCGCACCTGTAAACGCTCCCTTGACGTGTCCGAAGAATGCCGACGGCGCAAGTTCTTTTGAGAGTGAACCGCAGTCAACCGCCACGAAGGGTTTGCCCGTACGTTTGCTCTTGTCGTGCAGGTGGTGGGCGATATGTTCCTTGCCCGTGCCGTTCTCTCCGAATATCATCACGCTCATGTCGGTTGCTGCTACCAGCCTTATGCGGTGCATGATTTTCTGAAAGGCGGAACCTTCACGGGCGAACACGGGCATACGGGATTGTCCCGCCTGCCGTTCTTTCTGTATGGAACGGAGAAGAGGGACAAGTTTATCCTCCACAAGTTGTTTGGGGATATAGTCTATCGAACCGAGCTTCATGCTTTCCACTGCGGTATGCACTTCGGCATAGTCTGTCATGATAATGAAAGGTTGCATCTTTCCCTCCTTTCGCATCCAGCGCAAGAGGTCTATGCCGTTACCGTCAGGCAGGCGCAGGTCGGCAACCACGATGTCATTATCCGTCGCCTGTTGCAGATGTTTCTTCGCTGTTGACAGGTGGTAAGCCTTCACGGTACGGTAGCCCTCCCGTGACAGCATGTTGCAGACAAACTCGCAGTACACGATGTTGTCTTCCACCACAATTATTTTTGTCTTATCCATTTTCGTATTTTCTCCTTTCCTCTTCTGCCAACCGGATTATTTCCGCTCCCTTGTTCAACACGGCGATCACGGCATGGCTTAACACTTCTTCATCTGGGATTACATCGCTATGAAGCAATCTGTAAAGTTCCCTCAACGGTTGGTCAGCACGGAGTATCTCCCATGAGCTACGCAGGTGGTGTGTCAGGGAATCTAACTTTCGCAGGTCTTTTTCTGTTGCCGCTTCCCGTATTGTCTGCATCTCCTTTTCGGTTTCCGTCATCAACTTTTCCAGCATAACGGCTTCATTGCCGTAGGACAACAAGGCTGAAAAATCCGGTTTCCCGTCCGGTGTTTCTTTTATGGCACACCTGTCGGAAACCTCCATCAACTCCGATATGGAGAACGGCTTGAACAGGCATCCGGCAAAGCCTTTTGCCAATAGTTCCCCTTTGTTACAACTGCCCGAAGCGGTTGCCACAACCACCGGGATTGTTGGTGAATTGCCCACGTTGGACGAACGCAATAGTTCCAGCAATTCGAAACCGTTTATACCGGACATATTCAAGTCTGTCAGCAACAGGCTGTATTCTTTCTGGCGTATCATTTCCATCAGTGCCGCAGCATCGGTGCAAGTGTCGCAGTGTATTCCTTCTTGGGAATACATCTCTTTCAGCATCAGAAGTAATACCTCATCATTGTCAATGGCGACAACATCATGGAATTTATTGTTATGATAAACAGGTGTATTGCTTGTATATCCAAGCTGTTCTTCAGCTTCCTGCATAGAAATTTCAACTGTGAAACGACTGCCTTTCCCTTTCTTGCTGTCCAAACGGATTGTTCCGCCAAGCATCGACACAATATTACGCATTATGGCAAGCCCAAGCCCGAAACCCTCCTTTGCGGCGGCATTTGATAGACGTTCAAACGCACCGAACGCTTGTTTCTGTTCCTCTTCTGTCATGCCTGTACCTGTATCTTCAACGACCAGTGTCAGAACTCCATTGTCATATTCAGTAATCAAAGAAACACCGCCTTCTTCTGTGAACTTGACAGCGTTTGACAGCAGGTTATTCCCGATTTGTATTATTCGCTCTTTGTCGGTCAATACAATGGCATCGTGTCCAGTCTTCACGGACAAGGACAACCCTTTGTTCACGGCAACAGGCATGAACTCCGTTTCAAGTGTGTGCGTGATTGCAGAAATCCGGCAGGGTGACAGACGGGGCTGTTCCTTGCCGTTGTCCAGGCGGAAGAAGTCAAGCAAAGTGTTGAGCATATCCCGCATACGGTCGGAGGATTGCAGTATATTTTGGATATATTGCCCATTATTACCGCTATTGCATTCTTTCCGCAAAAGTTCGGTATAGCCGGTTATTGCCGTCAGTGGTGTACGCAACTCATGGGTAATAGTATGTACCGCTTTCTTTCGGGAGGTTATGAGTACCTCATTTTGTTGCACGGACTGTTCCAATTGCTCGATCAAATCCGTTGTCTTGCGTTTGTATCGTTTAATGTTCTTTGCATCACGGTGTATGATGATATCGGAAATGACCAACAGCAAAAGAACAAATCCCATCAAGCCGCCTATCTGCATAAATGATTTTTTACGCATGGCTGTTATCTCGCTTTCTCTATTTTGTAAATCAGATTGTACCTTCTTTTCGATTTGGCAAATCAATCCTTGCAGTTGTCTGTTAAGTTCTGCATTACGGGCAGCAAGACTATCGGCTTGTTCTGACAATCGACGGCTCTGCGCTTTCTGTTCGTTGACCATGTTTCTATTGGATGAACGGAGCGTAGTCGTTGTTGTCGTTGGCTTCGTTCCCTCTTTTTTGCCGAAGATGCTCAAGAAACCTTTTCGTTTTGGCTTTTTGGACTGTTCCTGCACACTTTTCTGCACAATAACCGGAATTTGATTGGCTATCTTCTTGTTAATAGATTGTTGTTCATCCATTAACCGGACTATCTGGAACATCTGTCGTTCCTTATCCTCTAAAAGACTGCGCACACTATCGATGCGCTCTGCTGGATAGGTGGCCTTGAAACGGCAGAGCATACTGTCCATTGCCATACGCCGTGCATGGTAATGCTCGATATCTTTATCGTTCCATTCCAGTATTGTTTCACCCAATAGAGAAAATTTTATCATTTGAATATTGATATTGTTTATTTCTTTTCGGAGCTCGTCTATTTTTTTATTGCCAAGTTCTAATGCTTCTATCTCCTGCCATTCATAGAGGCTATTATATGCCATACATCCGATAAGAATGGAGATAAGTATATATCCCAACCGTATTGCCTTATAGAAATTTCCTGACCGCTCCATTATTTTGATGACATTGATTTTTGAAACATGAATAAAAGTTTATCTTTTTCGTTCATACGGATATTATCAGAATAATCGCCTTTTGTTATTTGATACCCGCATGGCTTAACCATAAAAACGCCTAAGCCCTTAGTGTATGAACTTACTTCTGAGGCGTAGTCTTTACTTGTATTTAATGGAACTTTCCCTTTAATATGACACCACTCATTATTGCAACTGATGTCTTCAATCTCAGACATCATTTTTTGCAAATCTGTAATAGCTTTGGAACTTGCCGATTGGGGTATCTGCAACTCAAAATAGAGCATCGGTTCGAGGATGTCCACACCTGACTGTTGCAAGGCCAGCCTGAAGACATAAGGGGTCAGCTGTCTGAAATCAGCAGGTGTACTTACCGGGCTATAATACTCGGCTTGAGTAAAAGTTACTTTCAGATCAGTCACTTCCCATCCATGTAAACCAGATTGGCAAGACATACGAATCCCTTCAAAAACGGCATTTTGAAAAGAATGGTTCAGATAACCATAGGAGATGTCACTTTCGATTTGCAACCCTGTCCCTAACGGTAAGGGTTCAATAGTCAGCCCTATTGTGGCCCAATAAGGGTTGGGCGGCACTTCGATCTGAATAATCTTATTCACCTTTTTTATAGGTCGTTCTTTGTAGATAGTCTTGATCTCATCAAAATGGACCTTGACGGAAAATCGTTCTTCCAGCAATGTCTGTATGATTTCCTTTTGTGTCAAACCATATAACGAGATTTCCAATTCATCACTATATGAGTTTATGGAAAAGGACAAAGACGGGTCTTCAATCCACAATGTATTCAGAGCGGATATCACCTTGCTTCTCTCTTCGGGCCTGTCTGGCCGGACGGAGGATTTGAGAGCGGGATGCTGACGAGATAACCCTTGAATCAAACAAGGTTTAGCACCTAAATAATCTCCGATTCGAAAATCTTCCATATCTTCTACAATCGCGATATCATTGGCCCCCACTTCATCAACATTTATCTCTCTGCCCTGATAAATAGTCTTTAGATTTTTAATCTTGATGAATTTTTCCGAATCGTTGATTCTTACAATGTCTCGAAGTCTCAGACTTCCGTCAATTATTTTTAGAAAACTTCTTTTATGTCCTTTGGGGTCATGCTCTATCTTATAGAGATAAGCTGAAAGTCTGTTTGAGACTGATTCTGGAGGAAGTATAAAAGAAGAGATGGCGTCCAACAACTCATTGATACCGATATTGAACATTGCTGATCCATGTAGTACCGGATAGACTTTGGCTTTTGCCACAAGATCGATTATCGTATTCCAATAATCAGCCGGTGAAATTTCGCTATCCGCCAAATATCGTTCTAATATATTGTCGTCATGGTTGCATACAAATTCTTTGTATTCTTCCTTTATATATGTTTGGGAGCAAATCGGATAAACCAATCCATCGACAATAGTTTGCATAAACAGGACATCTTGAGACAGATTTGTTTTTATATCCAGATACAAACGCTCTAAATTCACACCGTCACGGTCAATTTTATTGATAAATATAATTGTCGGGATTTGCAGTTTTTGTAAAGTATTGAACAGCAACTTTGTTTGCGCTTGTATGCCTTCCTTTGCGGATAAGATGAGGACTGCTCCATCAAGCATTTTGAATGTCCGCTCCACTTCCGCAATAAAATCCATGTGTCCCGGAGTGTCAATGATATTGCATTTCACACCATTCCTGATAATAGATGTCGTAGAAGCCCGAACAGTAATTCCTCTACGTTTCTCTATATCCATAGAGTCTGTTATGGTGTCACCATTATCCACACGGCCGCACTTTTCCGTTGCTCCACTGGCAAACAGCAGATTCTCGGTTACGGAAGTTTTTCCTGCATCAATGTGAGCAAGAATTCCTAAATTTATAATATTCATTTGGATTAAGCAATAATATACTACAATAGATGCATTGTCGAAATGCACCTTTTAATACCTCCTCGTAGCATGTGAGAACTACAGGATTACTAACTCGTATTAATATGTATATTATTACTGCCGCATAACGATTACAAAATTACACAAAAAAATATATCTAACAAAAGTGGGAGGATTTTTTAACTTTTTACCATAGACATTTTATTAGGGAAGCGTAGGTTCAACTGGCAAGTACAAATAAGTAGAAATGTTTGAACAACACCGTTTTAGGAAGTTGAAAAATCAAGTTTCTCTCTCGGTATAACGTTTATTTTGGCCAATATCTTCTTTAGTTTGGCATTTGAGTATTTCCCATTCGTGTTCTATTTAGCTCCTTATTATGAGTATGTAGCAAGTTGCTTATCAAATTCAGCCTCTTTGAGGGTCAAATATGGTTTTGCAAATGGTGACTGACAAGACATAAACAAGGTCAGCAGGATTTTTTACATAAATGAACATGAATGTATATAACCTAAAATAAGAATAAATTTTAATAAGGGCTGCCCAAAAAGAAAAAAATGCAGTTGCCATCCTACAGATACTTGCAGAAAGGATAAAATTTACTTTTAGACCTTTTGGGATAGCCCTTATTAATACTTCAGATAAAATTCCTAAGGTTATATTTTCAATCCTTTGGACCGGGTTTCCTCCTTGGCATACAGTCCTGGACGCCCGATTATGACATGGTTGGCAACGATACTATCCGCCGGACTGCGTATCTGCGGCGGTGCATTTTCGGGATATTGCACCTGCCTGTTCCGCACATCTTCCGCTTCCGGTTTGACCTGTTGCCCCTCGTTCTCCTTTTCGGCGACTTCGGGCGTGGGCGGCGCAAGCTCCAGCTGTATCTTGCGGTCAAGGGCGGCAAGTTCGGACTTCAACTGCTTCAACTCGTCCTCCTTCTTCCACACCTTGCCAGCTATCTCCTGCAACTGCGGTATCTCCCTTTTCAGTACCTCGTTCTTCGCCTTATACTGGTCGATGATTGAGGGTATCCTCTCAATCGCGTTGAGGAAATTGCGGGCGGCAGCCAACGGGTCAGCCAGCGCCAGATGCCCGTTGTTGTAGGTGTACTTGTAGTTTCCCTCTATCACGAAACGGTTGTCGGTAAACTCCAATCCCTCTTTGAGTATCCTTTCGCTCACCACCTTTATCGGAAAACCGTAAAGCTCTCCGACCTGCGTGTAAAGCCCGCCCGTAGTGGCGTTTTTCGCTATCTCCTGCAAACGCTTTCCGATAACCTTCTCATCGGCGGAATCCACACCGTCCACCTTAATTATATTAAGGCGGTTGCCCTCCTTGTCGGTCTGCACCACCGACAGGAAGCGGTTCCAGTCCTCCGTCATGGCATCTATGAAAGCCGTGTTGTTGCGCAACTCGCCGGTCTTTGACTCCAGCTTGAACTCCGAATCACGCTTGCCCTTGTTGAACGACTTGCGTTCCCCTTCGAGCGATGCGATCCGCTTCTCCAGTTTCGCCTTATCCAAAAGGTCGGTGTTGCCGGATAACAACGCCATGTACTCCGAGAAGTTCATGCCCGATTTCTCGTCCATTGCCCCCTCGTCGATGGTACGCGCCCCCATAGCACCGCTTTTGAGCTGCGAGATGAAAGTTTGCTTGCAGTGCAGGAGGTTGAACTTGTAGCTGTCCAGTGACTTCTCCACCGCGTAGATGATTACATCCACGTTGTTCCCGGCGAAATGCTTGGCAATCTCATTTCCTGCCCTAACTCCGCGTCCGTCACGCTGTTGCAGGTCGGATGGCCGATCGGGTAGGTCAAGGGCATTACTGCCCTCTTCCCCCCTAAGAACCGTACTTGAGAGTTTCCCCTCATACGGCTCAAGCTTTTCTAAATCCCTATTCTTATATAGAGACCGGCTCATATTACTTCTTGTTGTTGTCATTGGATTTGCGGGATAATTTGAAACATTCGTCATGAACCAATAGGTTGCATTTTCGTCCGTTTTGGACGGTAGGCATCACATTCCATGCCTTGTGCGTGTTTATCGGCTCACCACATATTGGACATTTTCTACCCTGCTTTTCCCATAGGTGAAGCAAAGACTTACGCCCTTTCAGTGAAACAAGCATTTTCGACTTCATTCTTTGGTTGAAGTATAAACGACAGTCCACGTCAAACGGATTCATATCTCCTTTTATCTGCGTATATTGCAGAAAGGGGAACGAGGAAGTCAAAGTCAACAGTGCTAGTTGGTCTTCCTTTCCATTTGATTTCTTGAACTTGGCTGCAAAAGTCCAACTGTTACCTCGGATATTATGCCAATAGCGGTCTTTAATCCATCGCTTTCCTTTCTTGGAGTGGCGACGTTTAGCCCATTGCCATAGGGAGAGGAATATCTGATGGTCAATTCTGTGAAAGGAATCACGCGTTGCGCCATGCTGATAGTATGCTCCCCATCCTCGGATTTTAGCATTCAACATTCTGATTAAGGACTCCTGCCTGCAACCCTTGTTGCCTTTTATCACCTTACGAATATTCTCCATAAAGCGTTTTTCGGCTTTCTTGGTCGGCTTGGTCAATATTTCATTACCGTATTTGCGGATGTTGAAACCGAGAAAATCGAACCCGTCACGGACATTGGTTATCACAGTCTTTTCTTCTGATAAGGTTAAACCTCTTTCAGCCATGAATTCGGCAACCAATGGTTTGATTTCGTTCTCAAGCGTTTCCCTGTTCTCGCAGGTGATGATAAAATCATCGGCATAGCGTACCAAATTCACCATGGGGGAATAATGTTTCCCTTTTATGGTTCTTCTTTTATACCTCTCTGCGAGAACTTTCTGCAATCCATCCAATGCCATATTGGCAAGCGTCGGGGAGATTATACCTCCTTGTGGTGTACCCTCCTCCGTCGGGAACATCTGTTTGTTGAAGATATAGCCGCATTTCAACCATTTGCGGAGCATCGCCTTGTCCATAGGGATGTTGGCGAGTAGCCATTCGTGGCTGATATGGTCGAAGCATCCTTTGATGTCACCCTCCAAAATCCATTCGGGAGAATAGCCTTTTCGGAGAATATTATGGCATTGCATTACAGCGTCCATACAGCGGCGTTCCTTGCGGAACCCGTATGAACGAGTATCGGCTGTAGTTTCGGACACTGGTTCCAATGCCATGAGGTAGAGTGCTTGCATGGCTCTGTCTTTCATTGTCGGTATTCCCAATGGGCGCAGTTTGCCATTGCTCTTTTTGATGTGAACTCTTCTCAGGGGCTTCGGCTGATAGCCTCTGCGTCTGAGGTCGTTTATTGCTTGCATTTTTGTTTCGGGTTTATCCCATGTCTCCATGTCAACCCCAGGGGTGTTGCCACCTCCGTTAGAAGTTACTCTCTTTACGGCTAAGGCTTTTGCGTAAAAAGAGTGGGTCAGCGTCCACTGTAAGGCTTTCACCTTATTGTGTCTGCCGTCCTTTTGAGCCTTTACAATACGTGCTTGTAGCTTTCTGACAGCCAACTCTGCCTTGGTCCAGTCTATGCTGTCCCAAAGTGTCAGCTGATTGTCAGCAGGTGCACACGATGTTTTGTTTTCGTTCATTTGCATTCCTTCTTTTGAAAGTTCTAAAAGTTAATTGTAAAGAATTACCATTAGACAACAGTCGGGTATCTTGCCTCCCGAATATTGTCACAGAAGTCTGCCCACTTTCGTGTCGGGTGATGTCGCCCAAATCAACTCGTGATGTCGGCTCAATCCGTATCCGTTCCATTACAGAACGGCATTCGCTTTTTCTGTTATCTTATACCTGCACACCGTTCAGCTTCCATTGCTGTCAGCTTACCTGCCACTTTGACATGACAGGAGATATACAGGCTTACCATGTTCCACATAGATAACTAACGGATAGGTTAGGTTCTGTCTCATCCTCCGGCGGTGCTTATATCCGTGTAATCCTACCATGGAGAGGATTAACTGACCGCTTCCCTTTTGGGAAGAGTGTACCAGTATCTTACACTCATTTACGACATTACGAAGTTTACTAACAGTTCGCTTACGCTAACCATACTATCCAGCCTCGCCACTCTGCGGTATGATACTAACCGCACTTGACTTTCCCTCACGGTTCTGTCTTGTCCTTTCGGAAAGTGTACTTTGTCCCAACCGCTTAATACAACATTAAGGTGCATTGGTCGGTAGGCTACCGCTGACGGAACAGCGGGTTAAAGCTGATACTCGTAAGTATCATTCTAACAATTATCTATGCGACTTCATGTCGCACCCACGGTGTGTCCAAATGATGGATTGCCACACACCTTTTCTGCGCATTCACACCCGTTCCGAGCATGGAGGTGGAGCCGAACAGCACACGCACCGTTCCGGCATTCATGGCGTCTATCACCGCCTTCCGCGCCTTGTCGGTCTTGCACTCCTGAATGAAGCGCACCTCGCTTGGCGGTATGCCGTAGTCCTCCGTCAGCTTGCGCTTGATTTCCGAATAGACGTTCCACCCATCGCCCGGCTGATATGTCCCCAAGTCCGAGAAAACGAACTGCGTTCCCTTTTGCGCGTCGTATTTTTGGTAATATTCCGCGATCATCTTGGCACAGTGGCTCGCCTTGTTGTCGGGATGGTCTTCATAATTCGGGTCTATCATGCGCATGTCGAGTGCCATTTTCCGGGCATAGTCCGTGGCGATAAGCATCTTCGCCTTTTCTTCCGTTTCCGAAAGCGGCAGCCTGCCCAACAGGGTGGCATCGCCCGTCTTGGCGAACTGCATCAGCTTCTGAATGAAGTCCTCCTGCTCCGGCGTGGGCGGTATGTGGTGCAGTATCTCGTTCTTGGCGGGGCGGTCAACGCCCACATCCTCCGCCGTTCGGTAGTCCGTAATCTCATTATAGAAGGCGGCAAGCTCCGGCACTTTGATGAAGTATCGGAAACGCTCCTTCTGCACCACGTTGTTCGTCACGTTGAACTCAAAATCCGTCGTCTTCTTGGCGAATATCGCCGCCCAAGCGTCGAAACACCGGATATCCTGCCGTTCCAGCTCCTTCGGGCGCAGGTACTTGAACAGCAGATACAATTCAGTCAGCGAGTTGCTGATGGTCGTGCCGGAGAGGAACGTAGCTCCCAAATCTTTGCCCGTGCGCTCCTGTATGGTGCGTATGGCAAAGAGCATGTTCAACGCCTTCTGGCTTCCCTCGCTGTTTCCCAGCCCCGCCACACGGTCGTGTCGTGTATTGAAAGTCAGATTTTTGAACTGGTGGCTCTCATCTATGAAGATGTGGTCGATGCCCATCTGCTTGAAATCCACCACGTCGTCCGTGCGTGACTTTATGGCGTGTTCCACCTTCTCCAGCTTCGCTTCAAGGTTGTGCTTGCGCTTCTCCAATCCTTTCAGCATCGCCCGCGACACGTTCTTTCCCTGCTGGCGCAGCACTTCGAGGTTTTCCTCCACCGTGTCAAGCTCCGCTTGCAGGATGCGCTGCTGCAACTCCGGCGACTGCGGTATCTTGCCGAACTGGTCGTGCGACATGATGACACAATCGTAGTCGTTGTTCTTGATATTGTTGAAGAAACGCACGCGGTTGGCGGTCGAAAAGTCCTTTTCCGAAGCGTACAGAATACGTGCGTTGGGATATGCCGCCTGATAGGTGGCGGCAATCTCCGCGACATTGGCTTTCAGCCCGATAATCATCGGCTTGTGCGCCAGATTCAGACGCTTCATTTCATGTGCGGCGATACACATAATCAGCGTCTTGCCGGTTCCCACCTCATGGTCACAAATTCCGCCGCCGTTCTGTTTCAGCATCCAGACACAATCCATCTGCGAGGGATAGACGCTCCTGATGCCCCGGCTTGCCAAGCCTTTCAGATTGAGGTCGGGGAAAGTCTGGTGCGAGCCGTCATACTTCGGGCGCACGAAACAGTTGAACTTGCGGTTATACATCGTCGTCAGCCGCTCCTTGAACTGTGGCGACTGCTCTTCGAGCCATTCGGAGAATCCGTTTCGTATCTCGTCAATCTTGGCGTTGGCGAGCTGTATTCCCTCGCTGTCGCGCACCTTGATGTCGTTGCCATGCTCGTCCTTGCCGATGGACTTCATCATGTCGGGGCAGGTGTTGTGCAGGGCGTGTTTCAGAAGGTGCATACCGTCATAGTTCCGGTAATACCCCTTCACCAGAAACTCGTCCGTGATTTTCATGGTGCGGTAGCCGCACGCCACCGAAAACTCGTCCATGCTGGCGGAGTAGGCGATTTTCACCTCTGTGTCAAACAGCCGGCTCATGTAGGCGGCATAGACACCCGTCGGAATCCAGCGTTCCCCGAAATTGAAGTCCAGATCCTCGAAGGCGATGCGCGGCGGTTCGGCTTCTTTCAGAGCCTCCAACGCCTGCTTCACCTCCGGCATACGTTCACTTTCGGGGTTTTCGCCCATCCAAGCCTCTATGCGTTCCGCCTTCTCTATCACGTTTCCGGCAATAAAGCGGTCCTTAATCTCGTAACCGGTTACGAGCGGATTGTAATAGATACGTTCTTGCAGGGCTGTGAGCAACTCCTCCGCCGTGCTGTCGGTTATCTCCCGCATATAGTCGAGATTGACCGTGCCATATTTGTTGAGCGACGCGGACAAGGCTTCTTCGGGAGAGCCTACGTTGGCATGGCTCTCCACGGAGAAGGAAACAGGACGATCGAAGATGTCCGCCTTGACAAACTTCCCGTTCTCCGCCCGTTCCAGCGAAAGGATGTCACGCCCTCCCGCGTCCATCATCACCAGCTTCACGTTCTGCTTGGCGTTGAGGTTGCCGTAACGCATGACGAACTCATCGTAACAGGTGTTCAGATGCTCACGCCACTGGACATTTGCTTCGTGTAGGTTCGATTCATAGCGGTACAGCCGCTCGTAGGCGTCACGGAGTAAAACATACTGTAACGCCTTCTCCTTCTGGTAGCCTTTCAGGTCGAGCGGCTGGAATGTGGCCCCGTAAGGCGTGATGTCCTTCAGATAGCCGATGTTGCGGCGCGCCCTGTCAGCCACCAGCGAGCCTTCGCGCAGGTGCATCTCCGGCGTGCGGTGGTAGGCACGCGGAGAAAGGTCCACGACTTCCTCCTTCGGCTTTTCCGCTTCGATGTCGGGGAAAAGTGAAGTCGCCACCGCTTCCACTTGAGCATCGGTAGCAGCAGGCGTGGCGGCAACTTTCGGCTGTGTTTCCTCCTGTCGTGGTTGCTCTCGGGAAGTTTCCGGCACAGCTTTCACTTCCGTCTTTTCCGCCGCCACTTGTTTCTCGTTATGCTGTCTTGCCAGCTCCCGAAGTTCCTTCCTGCGTTCCGGCGTCAAACCCATCATCATTTCATAGAAGCCGTTGATGGGAGGATTGGTATCCCAGTCCAACGTGGCATAGATGTCGTCAGGGTCGGCAGGCTTGGCGGCATTGTCCGTTTTCGCCTCCTTGTTTTCCGTAACATTCTGTGTGGTCTGCGGCTTGGACGGAATGCGCCTTGTCGGGCTTTCCTTTTTCGCCGCCTTTTTCTTTTTGGCGGTTTTCGGTTGTTGACTGACTTCTTCCGTCATCCCCCAGAGGTCGAGCAAGGATAGCTGCACACCGTCAGAATATTTCGGACGTGGCTCTATCTCCGGTTTTTCCTCAACGGGTTGCGGTTTTTCTGTCGGAGTTTCCACCGTCTGCGCCGAAGATACCGTTTCCAATTTTATAGCAGGACGCTCTACCTCCTTTTGAACGGTAACTTTTTCTTCCGTTCCCGACTGCCGGATTGTTCCCGAATACAGACGCATGGCGAGCCTGTAATGGAAATCCTCGTCAAGCATACGGCGCAAGTCCCCGGATATGCCTGCGGTCTTGCCCTCGTGCAGATAGACCATAGCGGGTTTCCCGTAGGGGTCGGTGTCAAGTTTCGCCGTCGTATGCACGATGCGTTCCGGGTGGTGGATGAAATAGGCGTTGTCCGTCAGGTCGGTTTTCGTATCCGTCTGTATCACGGTCATCAGCCGTTCGTCCTGCGACATTTCCTTCTTGTTCAGGTGCTTTTGCAGGACAATCAGGTCGCTGCCCACCTCCGTGCCCGCGTTGTCCGTGAACAGGTTGTTGGGCAGGCGTACCGCGGATACCAGATTAGCCTGCCGGAAAAGTTCGTTACGCACGGAGGTCTTGGTGCTGTTCAATACCCCCTGCGAGGTGATAAACGCCACGATACCGCCGTCACGCACGGTATCAAGCCCTTTGAGGAAAAAATAGTTGTGTATGGCGTTCTGGGCGGAGCGTCTGCCGAAGGAATCGCTACGCTGAAACTCCGCGTCGAACACGGCGATGTCACCGAACGGGATGTTAGATACCGCCAAGTCGAAATAATTGTTGAAAGGCTTTTCAATTTTCTCAAAACCGCAGGTGCGCATTTTATGGTCTGGATATAGATGCCGCAGGATTGTCCCCGTGAGCAGATCCTTCTCGAAAGCCATCACATCCGCATCGGGGCTGTGCCGCAGCACGGAATCCACGAACACGCCTACACCTGCCGACGGTTCGAGCATACGGGCGGGGCGGACGCTGTAATCCGCCAGCATGTCCGCGAGGGTGTCAGTTATCTCTTTTGGGGTGTAGAAAGCGGTCAGCACGGATGCTTTCAGCGAATCCACAAACCGCTTGTATTCCGTTTCGTCCTTGCTGTTCTCACGGATGAGCCTGTGCAACTCCACCGTCGGGGCGAACAGTTCGAGGTCGGATTTCGCCCACCGGACGGCATCCGTCAGTTCCTTGGCAGGGTTCAGGATACATTTCAGACCGCCGAAACCGCAGTACCTTTGAAGTATGGCACGCTCTTCGGTTGTCGCCGCTCTCTGTTCCCTGTCAAGGATGAATGCCGTCCGTATCGCCTCGATGTTGTCCCGTAGTTTCTGTTTGCGGTTAAACGCCATATTCCCCGATGTAAAGGACGGTTGCCCCCGTCAGCTCCGTATAGAGCAGGTCGTAATCGGAAGACAGGGCGAAGTTGTCGTCCGAAAGGTCATAGACGGAGAACACGTTGCCGACAAGCGGCAGGAGTTTATGGATAAAGGCTTCTTGTTTCTCTTCCGGCACTTCGTTGGCAAACTCGTTCTCCACGACTTCGTGGAGCATGGCGTACCGGGAATAGTGCAACCCGCGCAGCAGTGTTTCCATCGCCAGTTCCTGCGCACCGTCGGTGGGATAGCCTTCAATCCGCGCCTTTTCATACGTTTCGGCGGCACGATCGGCGCGTTCCCGTATGAAAGCGGTGTCGGTAGCCTGTTCAAACTTGTTCGTGCGGAGGTAGTCCATCAGGTACAGACCGTAATAGGAAAAGTCGGACTGCCCTTCGTTGTTCTTCTTGTTGTTCATTACTTTGGAGTTTAGTGGATTGATATTTAACGGGATAATCGGTTGGAAAAAAGGAAGAAAAAGGCACTCGGTATCCCTCCGAGTGCCGCCACTAAATCCAAAGTATGAGTGTAATCCGGTATCGAAGAACAATTCATTACTCTGAACAAGTGGCAAAGTTAATACTATTTCTTCCGTCCTGAAAATTTCTTGCCCTTTTTAGCCTCCGGGAACACGAACGTCGTGTTATATTCCCCGTCAAAGGCGACGACGGCATCGAAGCTCTTGCCCTGTTTGCTCTTGAAGCCTTTGAGCAGCTGGGTATGCCCTTCGGTGAGCAGGTCTTTGATTTCATCGTCGGACAGGGTGCGTCCCGCTTTCAGCCGGAACACGGGAAGCCCGCACTCCGTGTTGTCGCAGCGTACCACCTTGCCGTAGAACCGCATCCTGCCCGTGCCGCACTTGGGACACGCGCAACCGGAATCGCGGCTGCCGAAGAGTTTGTCGCATGAGAGCAGTTCGGAGGTAATCTCCCGCGTGTACGCCTCTATCTTTTTGCGGAAGGTATCGGCGGACAGCTCCCCACGCTCGATGCGTGCCAGTTCCTTCTCCCATTCGCCTGTCATGGCGACATCGGCGATGCGCATCGTCTTCACCACGGAATTGAGTGCAAGCCCCTTTTCGGTGGGGACAAGCAATTTCTTGCAGCGTTCCATGTAACCGCGCTTGAAGAGCGTTTCGATGATGGAGGCGCGTGTGGCGGGAGTACCGATGCCGCAGTCCTTCATCGCCTGCCGCAGTGCGTCATCCTCGATTTCCTTGCCCGCCGTTTCCATTGCGGACAGCAGGGTGGCTTCGGTATGTAGCGGCTTGGGCTTGGTCTTCCCTTCTGTGATGGAAGAGGCTTTCAGTGTCAGCGTGTCGCCTTCCTGCCAGCCGGGAATGGTGGTTTCCTCCTTGTTTTCCTCGCCATAGACAGCACGCCATCCGGCTTGCCTGATGACGCTGCCTTTCACGGTAAACTCCACTCCGGCACATTCCGCCATGACAGCGGTCACGTCCTTGACGCATTTTTCAGAGAATGCCTCGACCATGCGCCCGGCAATCATCTGATAGATGGTATTGTCCTCTTTGGAGAGGAAGAGCGGTTTCTCACCCGTGACGAGTAGGGCATGGTGGTCTGTCACCTTGCCGCCGTCTACGCTGCGGCGTGTCGGGATGGCTTTTGCCCGCACCTTGTCTTTCCATTCGTGCTGTGTGCCGATGAAAGCGAGCAGTTTGGGAATTTCGGCAAACACGTCTTCGGGGATGTAGCGGCTACCCGTTCTCGGATAGGTTATCAGCTTCTTCTCGTAGAGCTTCTGCGCGATTTCAAGCGTCTGCTCCGCCGTGAAGCCGTGCTTGGCGTTGGCTTCTTTCTGAAGCGTGGTCAGGTCGTACAGCAACGGGGTATCCTCCGTTTTCTCCTTGCGCTCGGCTTTCGTTACCGTTGCGAAGCCTGCCGCCTTTACCTTATTATATAGCTCCGTTGCCGGTTCTTTCGACTTCCATTTTTCAGAGGATGAGAATTTCACGACCTTGCCGTCGCAACCGTCCGTTGCGATATGGAGTTGCCAGAAGGCTTCGGGCGTGAAGCGGCGGTTCTCCCAGTAGCGTTCACATACCATAGCCAACGTTGGTGTCTGCACCCGCCCCACGGAGTATGTGCCGTGTCCGGCGGCGATGGAGAGAGCCTGCGTGCCGTTGATGCCCACGAGCCAGTCGGATTCGCTTCGCGCTTTGGCGGCGAGGTATAGGTTGTCATACTTGCCGCCGTCTTCGAGGTTGCGCAATCCCTCGCGGATAGCCTTGTCGGTGAGCGAGCTTATCCACAGGCGCACGAAAGGAGTGGTACTGCCCGTGTAGTGGTAGAGGTAGCGGAAGATAAGTTCACCCTCGCGTCCGGCATCGGTTGCCACGATGATTTGGTCGCTGGTGCCGAACAGCCTTTTGATTGTTTTTATCTGCGACACCACGCCGCTATCGGGCTTGTAGCCTTTCTCCGTCCTGACCTGACGGGGGACGAGCGTGAAGGTGTCGGGGATAATCGGGAGGTTGTCACGGACGAAACCGCGCACGCCGTAGCCATCGGGCATGGCGAGCTGGACAAGGTGTCCGAATGCCCATGTCACGGCATAGCCGCCTCCCTCGAAATATCCTTCCTCTCTCTTTGTCGCGCCCACGATGCGGGCGATTTCACGTGCCACGGAGGGCTTTTCTGCAATGATTGTCTTCATGTCTTCTTCTTTTTTGTTGATACTTTGGATTTTATTTTGGATTCAGTGGCGGACATCGGTCTATACTTTCATGCCCTTGCCCGTTTTCTTCTGCGGCTTGTCCTGCTGCTGTTGCTGGCGGGCGTCCTTCGGAGTGGTCTGACCTTTCTGCAAAGGCTCTTTCAGGTTCTTTGTCGCCTCGTTGGTCTTGCCCTCGTTGTTCACCGCCACCTGCGTGCGGCTCTCGTTGGACGGGGCGACCTGCTGCCCGATGTCGGGATTTGTTTCGTAGCGGTACGGGCGACCCTTCTCCGGGTTGAACTTGATATACATCGTGGCATGGAAGCCCTGCTTGTCGGTCACGTTCTCCAGTTTCACGGCTTTGCCCGCCACATAGTCGGCTTTCTGCTGTTCGGTGAAGTTCACGTCGCTCCATTTGCTGATGGGGCGGATGCTGCCGTCCTCGTTCGTCCACGTGTTGCGGCGTTGCTCCTTCTTGGTCTGTGTGGCATTTTCCCCGCCTTGCGCCTGACTTTTCGACGTGTCGCCTTTGGTTTCCTGCGTCTGTACGGTACGGGGCGACCTTCCGGTTCCCGGCACGAACTCCACGCCGCGCTGCTCCACGTTCACTTGCAGAGTGGTGACGAACTTCCTGCCGTCGTTGCGCTCGATGAGCTTGTCGCGCACGGGCAGTCCGGCGCGGAGCATATCCTGCTCCTGCTTGGTGATTTCCGTCTTGCCGATGCGCTCCGGGATGCGTACCTTGCTCGCCGGAATGTCCGTGATCTCATTCGTCTTGCGGTCGATGCTGATGTAGGAGGGGATAATCTCGCCCGTTTCCTTCTCCACGATGTCCACGACCCTGCCGAGGTTGCCCGTCTCGCGCAGGTTCTTCCGGTCGTCGTCGGAGAATTTGTGTTCCTTGTATTCATCCAGTTTCTGCTCCTTGCGGATGAAGTGCGGCACGAGGCTGATGTTTCCCTCGCCGTCCTTCTTGAAGGAAAGGCGGGCGTCCAGCTCGAATGCTTCGCCGCCGAAGGTGGGCTTGACCTTCACCAAGTCGGACTTGCCGTAGTGGAGCATCTTCGTAAGGTCGCCGGACTTTTCAAGGTCGTCACGCTTCACGCCCCATCTGTCCTCCAGCTCCTGCCAGTTGATTTTGCTCTCGTCGATGGGCTGGTAGCCCCGTTTGCCCTGCGTCTGTTCGGGATCTTCCTGTTGTTCTTTTTGTTGCTCCATGTTTTCCTGTTTTTGAGGTTCTTGTTTTTCGGTTGCCAGTTCTTCCTGCACCTTTTTCTCGTAGTCGGAGGTGTCCACCTTGTGAGGGGCAAGCAGCTCCTTGTTCGCTTCGGGGTCTTTCAGCAGTTGCTTCATCACCTCCAAGAGATTTTCGGCTTGGTCTGCCGCGATGCGGTAAAAACCGAAGCGGCTGGGTTCCTTGCACTGCCGGAAGAAGTTCTTGAAGAAGTTGTCCAGCACGTCGCCGTGTCGGTCGAATTGCAGGAAACTCTGCGCGTTTTCCGCTTTCGCGGGGGTGCGCTTGGGTGTGCCGTCCGCGTTCAGCCCGGCAACCACGCTGATCTCGCCCGTCTTCTCGTCACGGACCACCAGCACGTCCTTTTCGTCTTTTTTCTTTGCCATCTGAAAAATGTTTTAATGGGTTATTTATGAAAGAAATTATGGATACGAGCCTTGTAGAAGGCTATATCTTCCTTTTTGAAGTCCTTGATATGGTTGGAAAGGAATGTCAGCACGTCCTCCTCGCTGTAATAGGTTTTCTTGCCCAGTGTCTTGTAGGGCAATGCGCCGACACTGCGGTAGCGTTGCAGGGTGCGCTTGCTTATCTGAAGCAGCATGCACAAGTCCTGATTGTCGAAAAGGCGGATGCTTTCCGTGATAGTAGGCTGTTTCCCCTCAGCCTTCATCGCCAGCAGCAGTTCGTCCTGACGGTCGAGCCGTTCCATCAACTTCTGCATCCAGCCTTCGAAGTTGTTTCGTGTGAGCAGTTCCATGACCTATGTCCTCCTTCCTTTGGGGTTGCCGCCCGTGCGCAACGTGTGGTTGCGTTTCAGTTCCTGCGGTGTCGCCGCGTCCTCGTTGACGGTACTCTCATCAAGCAGGCGGTCGATTTCCGACTGCCGGTAGCGGCATTTGCCGCGAAGCACGACATAGCCGATGCGTTGCTCGCTGCGCATACGCTGGAGGGTGCGGGTACTCACGTTAAGCAGGTGCGCCGCCTCGCGTGTGGTGAGCAACCTGTCGGGCGATGCCGCTCTCTTGTCACCGGAGACGGCACGGACGTGTGCCGCAATCTCCGCTATCTGTTCCGTCAATGACCGGAAGACGGAACTTTCCATTGTTATCACTTTCATATTCAGTCCTTTCTTTTTGTATCTGCGGCAAAATTCGGCAATAAACAAAAGGGGCTTTAACAACTCACTACGTGACTCACGTAAGATTTTTACGGAAGATGGCTCCGTAACCCGGTCAAACGGCGCAACAGGCAGCCTTTCAGTGGAAAACGGCACGTGTCCGGGAGTGTATCGTTACCTTTGCGGGCAAACCGATAATTGCATGAATATGGAAATAGTATCAATTGAGAAAAAGACTTTCGAGATGATGGTGGCGACATTCGGCGCACTCTCGGAGAAGGTCGCCGCACTGAGGCGCAAAAGCGACACGGGGCGCATGGAAAGATGGCTCACGGGCGAGGAGGTCTGCGGGCAGTTGAGAATAAGCCCGCGTACGTTGCAGACGCTGCGTGACAGGCGGCTTATCGGCTACTCGCAGATAAACCGCAGGTTTTATTACAAGCCGGAGGAGGTAAAGCGGTTGATACCGCTTATCGGTACACTCTATCCGCACGGCAGATGATTTGATTTATTTACCCACTGAATCCGAAGTTATGATAAACGAGAACAACGATGTTTTTACGATGGAAGACGAGCCGATAGCCTCTGTGATGCAGGATATGCGCAAAGGCTCAAAATGGCTGTCCGCATTTCTGGAGAATTACCGTCCTCCGCTGGACGGGGAGCGTTACCTGACGGACGGCGAGGTGGCGGAACTGCTCCGTGTAAGCCGACGCACCTTGCAGGAATACCGCAACAACCGCGTGTTGCCCTTCATACTTTTGGGAGGGAAGGTGCTTTACCCGGAAACGGGGTTGCGCGAGGTACTGGAAGCGAACTACCGCAAGCCGCTGGAGTGACGCTGGCATGAAAAAGGAAACGGGCGACACCTTTTGTGGTGCTGCCCGTTTCTTGTCTTATGGGGTATGCGCAATCAGCAATACCCAGTTTTTCCGTTCTGTATGAACATCACGTATGCCTGCCGTTTCTCTTGTGAGAGTGCCTTTCCCACCAGCCATGTGCGAAACAGGTGGGTGTTGTAGGTGTTCAGCCGGAAGGCGACGGGTATGATGATTTCAAGCGCGTACACGTCCGCGTACAGCCCGTTTTCAAGTTGCATGTAACGGCATACCTTGTAGTCGTTCAGCACGTCCGACTTGCGGACAGCTTTGATGGCGGCGTTCACTGCCGGGACGGTCGTATGGAACAGTCCGGCGATTTCGGTGGCGGCCATCCATACGTCGTTACCGGTTACGCTGACCGCCTTGTTATCTATGATGATTATGTCACGTTTCATGGCTCCTCTTTTTTAGATGGTGCAACCTGCAAATTCCTCAATGCCGCTCAATCTTGCCACAAGGTTCTCCATGTCCTGATTGAGTTTCTCTTTCGTTATCTTAGCGTAAATCTGCGTCGTCTTTATGCTCTTGTGTCCGAGCATGGAACTGACGGTTTCGATGGGTACGCCGTTGGAGAGGAATACCGTCGTGGCTGCCGTGTGGCGGCTCTGATGCCACGTGATATGCTTGGTGATGCCGCAACGCTTGGCGACGGCACGGATACCGGCAAGGCACGTGTTATAATGCGGTACGGGGAATATCCTGCCGTCCTCGCACAGCCCCCGGTATTTGCCGATTATGCGGTTGGCGATGTCGAGCAGGCGGATGTTGGACACCACGCCCGTTTTCTGGCGGTTGATGTTTATCCACTCGTGTTCGTCGAAGTAGGTGCGGATATTCTCTTCTGTGAGGCTGCGCATATCCGAAAACGATAACCCGGTGAAGGCGCAGAACAGGTAGAGGTCACGGTACAGTTCTTGTTTGGCGTTTTTCAGTTTCCCGTCCATCAGCAGGCGTATTTCCTCTTTGGTCAGGAAACTGCGTGTCGTTTCCTCCTTCTTGATTTCATACTCGCGGAACGGGTCGCGTGTCAGCCACTCGTTGTTGATGGCGATGAAAACCATCGTCCGTAGCGGGCAGACATACAGCCACACGGTATTGGTGCAGCAGTGCTTGTCCGTGCGCAGGAACATCTCGAAATCGGAGATGAAAGCCGGGGTAAGCTCTTTCAGGGCGATGTCCTTCACATGGTAGCGGATGTCGAGGAACTCTTGCAGGTGCTTGTAAACGGTGCGGTACTTCAACAGCGTGCCTTTGGCTTTCATGCCTGCCTCCACCTGTTTCTCGTAGTCCTCGTTGTGCTGGCGGAACACCTGCATAAGTGTATGATGGCGGTGTTCCAGTCCAAGAAATGCGTTCTTGACTTTCTCCGCTGTGACGAAATTATCACGCTCCATGATTTCCTGATAGTGCCTGTTGATGCGTACCCGCATCTTGTCAAGCATACGGTTCGTTTCGAGTGCCGCCGTGCTTCTGCCCGTGACACGTCCACCTTTGGTGTCCCACAATTTCGGATCGACAGTCAGCTTGCAGCTGAACTGCGTTTGGCTGCCGTCAACTGTGATGCGTCCCATGACGGGAACTGTCCCGTCCTTTTTCACTACCTGACGCTTGAGGTAGTAGATTACTGAAAATGTACTCTTCATTGTCCTTAATTTTTTGGTTTCAAAATTAGTTGGTGAAGAGTCCGGTGTCGGTACGCAAAACGGAGAGGAACGGCGCAATCTTTTTCCGTAACCGGATTTTTCGCGTGAGTTGTCGGTAACTCACTATTCCTTAGTGTCTTGTTTCGCCCTCCGTGCCCGTTTGTCGCATTTTCGGGCATGGTTACGAACAAGTAACGTTGCGGCGTCAGGATTTGGCTTCGGCAGGGATTGTAATGGCTTCACGAATTATCGCCACTTCAACTAAAACCCTTGTAACTCAATTCTATCACTATATCTTTCCGCATTTCACTTTTTTGTAGTAACTTTGTTGCCTCAACATATACAGAAAAAGTGGATAACTCCTCTTTATATATTATAGAATAAATAATTAGAAGGAACGAAATGAATAGAGATTTTAGAAATTATGCCACGAAGCATTTAGGTGTGGACGGGATGATGCTGGATGATGTCGTGAAGGCACAGGCGCAGTATCTGAACCCGTATATCCTGGAAGAGCGCCAGTTGAATGTTACTCAGATGGATGTGTTCTCGCGCCTGATGATGGACCGTATCATCTTCCTCGGAACGGAAATCGACGATTATACCGCCAATACCTTGCAGGCTCAGCTACTGTATCTGGACAGCGTTGATCCCGCCAAGGATATTTCAATCTATATCAACAGTCCCGGCGGTAGCGTAACGGCAGGTTTGGGCATTTATGACACCATGCAGTTCATCAGCAGTGATGTTGCGACCATCTGCACGGGAATGGCCGCCTCGATGGCTGCCGTCTTGCTTGTTTCCGGTACGGAAGGCAAACGCTCGGCACTTACTCATGCTCGGGTGATGATTCACCAGCCGTTGGGCGGAGTGCAAGGGCAGGCGTCGGATATAGAAATCGAGGCAAGGGAAATCCAAAAGTTTAAAAAGGAACTCTACACTATCATCTCAGACCATTCCCATACTCCTTTCGAGAAAGTTTGGCAGGACAGCGACCGCAACTATTGGATGACGGCTCAGGAAGCTCAGGAATATGGCATGATAGATCAGGTCTTAACACGCAAGAAGTAATGGCTACGAAAAAGAAAGTATGCAGCTTCTGCGGAAGAGCCGAGGACCAGGTGAAGCTGATGATCAGCGGCCTGGACGGCTTTATCTGTGAGGATTGCGCCCAGCAGGCCTATTCCATCGTCCAGTCGATGGGGCTTACCGATGCGCAGGCCAAGGCAAAGAACGAGACCGAAAGCAAGTTCTCGCTGAAGAGGGTGCCGAAGCCCAAGGAAATCAAGAAATATCTCGACCAGTATATAATCGGTCAGGACGAGGCCAAGCGCTATCTCTCCGTGTCGGTCTATAACCATTATAAGCGACTGGAGCAGCCAAGGGACGACAACGGCGTAGAGATAGAGAAGAGCAATATTATCATGGTGGGGAGCACGGGAACGGGGAAAACCCTTCTGGCCCGCACCATTGCCAAGTTGCTGGATGTACCTTTCACGATTGTAGACGCGACAGTGTTCACGGAGGCAGGCTATGTTGGCGAGGATGTGGAGAGCATTCTTTCGCGCCTTCTGCAGGTGGCCGACTACGATGTGAAGGCTGCGGAGCGGGGCATCGTGTTCATCGATGAGATAGACAAGATTGCCCGCAAGAGTGATAATCCAAGTATCACCCGAGATGTAAGCGGTGAGGGCGTTCAGCAGGGACTGCTGAAACTCCTTGAGGGAACCATGGTGAATGTACCTCCTCAGGGCGGTCGCAAGCATCCGGATCAGGAGTATATCCATGTGAATACGAGCAATATACTCTTCGTCTGCGGGGGTGCCTTCGACGGCATCGAGGCCAAGATTGCCCAGCGCATGAATACCCATGTCGTGGGTTATAACTCCGTGCAGAATGTGGCAAAGATAGACAAGAACGACCTGATGAAGTATGTCGTTCCTCAAGACTTGAAGTCGTTCGGCCTGATTCCGGAGATTATCGGGCGACTGCCGGTTCTCACTTATCTGAACCCACTGGACAGGGCAGCATTGAAAAGAATACTGGTTGAACCGAAGAATTCCATCATCAAGCAGTATGAGAAGCTGTTTGCCATCGATGGGGTGAAGTTGACATTTGATGAGAAAGCCCTCGACTTTATCGTCGACAAGGCTCTTGAATATAAGCTTGGTGCCCGCGGACTGCGCTCAATCGTTGAGTCGGTGATGATGGATGCCATGTTTGAAATCCCTTCTAAGAGGACGAAGAGCCTCAATGTAACTCTCAACTATGCAAAGCAGCAGTTAGACAAAGCTCATTTGCAAAAGTTGGAGTCGGCATAGAATTCTTAGGGGTCTTCCGTGCGGAGGCATGGAAGACTCCGGGAATGCAGACCATACCAGAAAATACCATCTGACCTAAGTAGACCGAATCTGCTTGTTGATATGACGAAAGAAGTAAATCTAACTGAAAAACTGAAACACTATTTCGGCTTTGATACCTTCAAGGGGGATCAAGAGGCGATAATCAGGAATCTGATGGCAGGCAACGATACCTTTGTGCTGATGCCCACCGGAGGCGGAAAGAGCTTGTGTTACCAGTTGCCTTCATTGATCATGGAAGGTACGGCCGTTGTCATTTCGCCACTCATAGCGTTGATGAAAAACCAGGTGGATGTCATTAACGGGATGAGCGACGAGGATGGGGTGGCCCATTATCTGAACTCGTCGTTGAACAAGTCGGCCATCCAACAGGTCATGGACGATGTCAGGACGGGCAGGACTAAGTTGCTCTATGTGGCTCCGGAGTCATTGAACAAGGAGGAGAACCTGGAGTTTTTCCGCTCGTTCAAGATTTCTTTCTATGCGATTGATGAGGCTCACTGCATTTCGGAATGGGGGCACGACTTCCGCCCGGAATACCGCAACATTCGGCCTACCATCAACAAGATCGGCAATGCTCCGGTCATCGCCCTGACGGCAACGGCCACCGACAAGGTGCGCACCGACATCAAGAAGAGTCTTGGCATACAGGACGCGAAGGAGTTCAAGAGTTCTTTCAATCGCCCGAACTTGTATTATGAGGTGCGCCAGAAGAGCCGCGACATCGAACGGCAGATCATTATGTTCATCAAGCAGCATGCCGGCAAGAGCGGCATCATCTACTGCCTTTCGCGCAAGAAAGTAGAGGAATTGGCCGAGGTATTGAAAGCCAATGACATCAAGGCGGCCCCCTATCATGCAGGACTGGATACGCAGACCCGCTCGCAGACGCAGGATGATTTCCTGATGGAGCGCATTGATGTCATCGTGGCCACCATCGCATTTGGCATGGGCATAGACAAGCCCGATGTGCGTTTTGTCATTCATTATGACATTCCTAAGAGCCTGGAGGGCTATTATCAGGAAACCGGGCGTGCAGGGCGTGATGGCGGCGAGGGGAAATGTATAGTTTTTTACTCGAGTAAAGACCTCCGGAAACTGGAGAAGTTCATGGAGGGGAAGCCGGTTTCCGAGCAGGACATTGGCCGGCAGTTGCTTCAAGAGACGGCAGCCTATGCCGAGTCGTCCGTGTGTCGGCGCAAGATGCTGCTGCACTATTTCGGCGAAGAATATCCGAAGGACAACTGCGGCAACTGCGACAATTGTCTGCATCCGAAAGAACACATAGAGGCAAAGAATCAGCTCGTGATCGTCCTGAAGGCCGTGAGTGCGCTCAAGGAGAATTTCCGACAGGAATATATAATAGATTTTATAAAGGGAAGAACCACCGATGACATAGCCTCTCACAAGCACGACGGCCTTGAGGAGTTCGGCGCAGGAGAAGACGAGGACGAAAAGATATGGAGTCCCGTTGTCCGCCAGGCTCTGATAGCCGGCTATCTGAAGAAGGATGTTGAGAATTATGGGCTTCTTAAGCTCACGCCGGCGGGCAAACGCTTCATCAAGAAGCCGAAGTCGTTCAAGGTGGTGCTCGATACCGTCTTCAGTGATTATGACGAGGAAGAGGCACAGGGGGGGACGAGCGTCCTTGACCCGGAGCTTTATCAGATGCTCGTCGACTTCCGTAAGAAAGTGGCCGTGCGGCTGGAACTGCCTCCGTATGTGATATTTCAGGATGTTTCGCTTGAGCAGATGGCCACGATGTATCCCGTGACGCTGGAGGAACTGCAGAACATTCAGGGTGTGGGAGCTGGCAAGGCCAAGCGCTACGGCAAGGAGTTTTGCGAACTCATCAAGCGACATTGTGAGGAAAAAGGCATCCAACGCCCCGAGGAACTGCGGGTGCGGACGGTGGCCAAGGAGAGCATGCTGAAAGTGAAGATCATCCAGAACATCGACCGGAAGATAGCCCTCGATGATATAGCGAGCGTTCTCGGGAAAGATTTCGATGAACTCCTTGACGAGATAGAGGCCATTGTCTACAGCGGAACGAAACTAAACATCGACTACTTCCTTGAGGATGTGATGGATGAAGACCAGATAGACGACATCTATGAGTATTTCCGCGAGAGTGAAACCGATGATATTGAAGCTGCTCTCGACGAACTGGGGGAGGACTATTCGGAAGAAGAAATCCGACTGGTGCGTATCAAGTTCCTCTCTGAGATGGCCAATTGACGGCATTGCGAACGGCAAACCATAGGATTACACACGGCGTGTAACCTGATTACACGCTGCTTGTAATGCTGTTACACGCCGTCTGTAACATTCCCGGGAGCCGCCTCCGTTTGTCGCCCGGGTGGCAGGAGGCAGGGTGGGCGACTGCTCCTGCAGTCGGTGTCTGACGACGAAAGCAACATCGTCTGGGGCGACGCGGGCGTCGGCAACTTCTTTATCAACCGTAAGGCACTGCGCCGCCGCGGCTTCTCCGATGTGCTCTATAACTGGGACTGCCATTGAGTGGGAAGGCGGCTGGCCGTAGGGTATATCTTCGTTTTAAGTTTTAAGTTTTTTCAGGGAGCGTTACCAAAAAACAGGAAGATTCCTTGCGTTTCAACAAGAAACTTCCTATCTTTGTGCTTATTATGAATCAAGTTGAAGCAGTAAGACAAACCATAGAGATGCTGGGAGGCGTGGCCACCTTGGCACAGATAAACCAGAATGTCTTCAAGATCGGCGATTGCCAGTGGAAGACGAAGACACCCTATGCCTCAATTCGTCGCATCGTGAGGCATAACAAGGTCGGAATCTATCGGATAAAGCCGGGATTGTATGGGCTGGAGACTTTCAGGAGGCAGCTTGAGGCGAACGGCATGATAGAGGAAACGCCGGCGAACAGGGATACGGAAGCGATGCGGGAGTTTAACCATTATTACTATCAGGGGTTGCTGGTGGAGTATGGCAACATGAAGCAAATGGGCACCTATGTTCCCCGGCAGGACTTTCATCGGAGATATTCCAATCGGGAACTGGGCGAGGTGTGTACGCTGAAGTCCCTTCCGCACTTCAGTACGGATAAGGTGATGCGGCGAAGTTCCACGATAGATGTTATCTGGTTCAACAAAAGAGACTTGCCCGACTCGTTCTTCGAGGTGGAGCATTCGACGGATTTCCAGAACTCTCTTCTCAAGTATGACGACCTCTGCGACTTCTCCGCGCGAATGATTATTGTGGCGGATAAAAGGAGAAAGGCGGAGTTTGACAAGAAGATAAAGGCATTTGCGTTTGAGCCTATAGTCTCTCGGGTGGAGTTTCTTTCCTACGACTCTTTGATCCGCCAATACAATATGGCGCAGGAGCGGATGTCCTTGGATGTGTTGCTGTAGCCCTATGACAAACTTCCGGGGTATTGCTTCTAAGCTTTTCCTTTATGTGTTTAGGTTGTGTGAGACATTGGCAGTAGCATTCTGGGCGTATGAAACGATATATTATATTATTCTTCAGCCTTTGTGGCATTGTGCTTTCCCCGTTCCTTTCCTCCTGCCAGGAGGCGAAGACGGAAGCGGAGAGATGCAGTGCCTACTACTGGAGCACGATGCTGGAGGTGGATACGGCCTTCCTCCGGGCGCATGACATCGGTCGGCTCTATGTGCGCTATTTTGATGTGGTGCGGGAAAAGAGCGGAAAACCCGTGTCCCAATGCTACCTCCCGCTTTCAAAGTGATATGCTCCGCCAGTCTATGCGCCCGTCTTCTGCTACACCCTAAACAGCTATTGGCAGGGTCGGAAGTGGGCAGGCGTGTGGAGTATAATGCCGGGAAATGATGTTTTCTCGAATTTATTCACTATTTTTGCATATACATTATTATATTATATATAGCGATTATGGACAATGAAAATAATGAGCAGCAGATGCAGCTGCAACTGAACCTGAAGCCCGAGGTGGCTTCAGGCATTTATTCCAACCTGGTATTGATCAGCCATTCACACAGCGACTTCGTGCTGGATTTTTCCGCTGTCCTTCCCGGACTTCCCAAGCCAGAGGTTGAGGCACGCGTGATTATGGCTCCTGAACATGTAAAACGCCTGTTGGGAGCTCTTCAGGAGAATATCTATAAATATGAGCGGGAATTCGGGGAGATTGACCTTGGAGAGGGACAGCCTGGTGTGGTTTTGCCCTTTGGAAAAGGAACCCCTGAGGCCTAAACGAAAAGTTTGGGTGGTATAAAATATGTTAATAGGTTTTATATTTTGCTAAAAACGACAGGACGAGGACTTTTTCGTTTTCTATTAATTAGGTGGTTTAAGGAAAAGTGTGTACCTTTGCAGCCCGAAACGGCATGTTATGTCGTGCCACGAACTGTCGAGAAAATATAAAATTAAATATATAATAATAAAAGAGTAAAATTATGCCTACAATTCAACAATTGGTAAGAAAAGGCAGAAAGGTCATGGAAGACAAGAGCAAGTCTCCGGCTTTGGACAACTGTCCGCAGCGTCGTGGAGTTTGCGTCCGTGTCTATACCACGACTCCTAAGAAGCCTAATTCGGCAATGAGAAAGGTTGCCCGTGTTCGTTTGACAAACTCCAAAGAGGTGAACTCCTACATCCCGGGCGAGGGGCACAACTTGCAGGAACACAGCATCGTGCTGGTTCGTGGCGGTCGTGTGAAAGATCTCCCGGGTGTTCGTTATCACATCGTTCGCGGTACACTTGATACTGCCGGTGTCGCAAACCGCACACAGCGTCGTTCTAAGTACGGCGCGAAGCGTCCAAAGGCTAAGAAGTAATAAGGCGCTATACCCAAAGTCCACAGGCGGAGATGCTTGAGGACCTGGGAACTAAAGAAAAACTATCAACCGTTTTGCTGGAGAAAGTCATAAGGTTGAGTAAATGTCTGAGTGCAGGCGTTGAAGAACAGAAGATACAACCTCCGCAAATAAAGTAAAAACAACAATGAGAAAAGCAAAACCAAAGAAGCGCGTGATCTTGCCGGATCCCGTCTTCAACGACCAGAAGGTCTCGAAGTTCGTGAATCATTTGATGTATGACGGTAAAAAGAATACATCTTATAAAATTTTCTACAATGCCCTTGATATTGTCAAGGAGAAGGTGGCTAACGATGAAAAGCCACCGTTGGAGATTTGGAAACAGGCTCTCGATAACATCACCCCGATGGTAGAGGTGAAGAGCCGCCGTATCGGTGGTGCTACTTTTCAGGTGCCTACGGAGATCCGCCCCGAGCGTAAGGAGAGTATCTCTATGAAGAATCTTATCACTTTCGCCCGCAAGCGTAGCGGCAAGTCGATGGCCGAGAAGCTGGCTGCGGAAATCATGGATGCTTTTAATAATCAGGGGGGCGCATTCAAGCGCAAGGAGGATATGCACCGTATGGCCGAGGCTAACCGCGCGTTTGCTCATTTCAGATTCTAATCAAAACTTTAAAGGTAAAAAGAAACAATGGCAAACCGCGATTTACATTTGACTCGGAACATCGGTATCATGGCGCACATCGATGCGGGTAAGACCACTACATCGGAGCGTATCTTGTTCTATACAGGTAAGACTCACAAGATAGGTGAGGTGCATGATGGCGCAGCCACAATGGACTGGATGGCGCAAGAGCAGGAGCGTGGTATCACTATCACATCAGCTGCAACAACCTGTAACTGGAACTATGGAGGCAATACTTACAAAATAAACCTGATTGATACTCCGGGACATGTGGATTTCACCGCAGAGGTGGAGCGTTCACTCCGTGTGCTGGACGGTGCTGTGGCTACCTATTCCGCGGCCGATGGTGTGCAACCACAATCAGAGACAGTATGGCGCCAGGCAGACAAGTATAATGTTCCCCGTATCGGGTATGTAAACAAGATGGACCGTTCAGGCGCTGACTTCTTCGAGACCGTTCGGCAGATGAAGGATATCCTGGGTGCACGCCCTGTGCCTGTACAAATTCCTATTGGGGCAGAGGAGAACTTCAAGGGTGTAGTAGATCTCATTAAGATGAAGGCAATCCTTTGGCACGATGAGACCATGGGTGCAGAATATGATGTTGAGGAGATTCCCGCAGAGCTTTTGGATGAGGCTCAGGAGTGGCGCGAGAAGTTGCTCGAGGCTGCTGCTGACTTTGATGAGGACCTGATGGAGAATTTCCTTGAGGGTAAAGATATTTCGGAAGAGCAGATTATTGCTGCCATCCGCAAGGGCTGTATCTCAATGGAGATTACCCCGATGACACTTGGTTCCTCTTATAAGAACAAGGGTGTTCAGCCTCTGTTGGATTATACTTGCGCCTTCCTTCCTTCACCTCTGGATACGGAAAACATTGTTGGTACGAATCCCGACACAGATGAAGAAGAGGACCGTAAGCCGTCAGAGGACGAACCTACATCAGCCTTGGCGTTCAAGATTGCTACTGACCCGTTTATGGGGCGTTTGGTATTCTTCCGTGTCTATTCCGGTAAGGTGCAGGCAGGATCGTATGTCTACAACCCCCGTTCTGGTAAGAAGGAGCGCATCAGTCGTCTCTTCCAGATGAACTCCAACAAGGAAATTCCGATGGAGTCTATCGACGCAGGCGATATTGGTGCGGGTGTGGGTTTCAAGGATATCCGTACGGGTGATACTCTTTGCGACGAGGGACATCCGATCGTACTCGAGTCTATGTCGTTCCCTGATACTGTGATATCTATTGCTGTGGAACCAAAGAGCCAGGCTGATGTGGCAAAACTCGATAACGGACTTGCCAAGCTTGCAGAAGAGGATCCGACTTTCACTGTCCGTACCGATGAGCAGAGTGGTCAGACCATTATCTCAGGTATGGGCGAGCTTCACCTCGATATCATCATCGATCGTCTGAAGCGTGAGTTCAAGGTGGAATGTAATCAGGGTAAGCCTCAGGTTAACTATAAGGAAGCGATTGTCGGAACTGCCCAGAGTCGTGAGACTTATAAGAAGCAGTCAGGTGGTCGTGGTAAGTTTGCTTGTATTGATGTAACCATTGGCCCTAAGGACGAGGATTACACAGAAAGCGACTTGCAATTTATCAATGAGGTGAAAGGTGGTAATATTCCTAAGGAATTCATCCCGTCTGTAGAAAAGGGATTCAAGGATTGCCTCTCAAATGGTGTTCTCGGAGGATTCCCAATGACTGGTCTAAAAGTAACCCTTACTGATGGTAGCTTCCACCCCGTGGACTCTGACCAGCTTTCGTTTGAGCTTGTTGCCCATCAGGCATTCAAGGTGCTTGCTCCTAAGGCAAAGCCTGTCTTGATGGAGCCGATCATGCGTGTTGAGGTTGTTACTCCAGAGGAGAATATGGGTGATGTAATCGGCGACTTGAATAAGCGCCGTGGTATGGTTCAGGGTATGGAGGAGGCTCGCAGTGGTGCCCGTATCGTGAAAGCCATGGTTCCACTGGCAGAGATGTTCGGTTATGTAACAGCATTACGTACCATCACTTCTGGTCGTGCAACAAGTTCTATGGAGTATGATCATCACGCACCTGTATCCACGACGATTGCCAAAGCAGTACTCGACGAGGCTGGTGGTCATTCGGAACTTCTCTAAGAATTAACAGATAGAGTGGAGAGGCGCTGCTTAGCGAATGACTCTTAAGGAGCGTTCCTTTCTTTCTAAATTATAAATACAAATTTAAAAAATCACAATGAGTCAGAAAATCAGAATCAAGCTGAAGAGTTACGACCATCAGTTGGTAGACAAATCAGCAGAGAAGATCGTGAAGGCTGTCAAGGCTACGGGCGCTATTGTTAGCGGCCCTATTCCATTGCCGACACACAAGCGTATTTTTACTGTGAACCGCAGTACTTTCGTTAACAAGAAGTCTCGTGAGCAGTTCCAGCTTTCAGACTACAAGCGTCTTATCGATATCTATAGCTCAACTGCTAAGACCGTTGACGCCTTGATGAAGCTCGAGTTGCCGAGTGGTGTAGAAGTAGAAATCAAAGTATAGTTTAATTGTTAATATTTAATTGAAATGCCAGGATTAATTGGAAGAAAAATCGGAATGACATCCGTTTTCAGTGCCGACGGTAAGAATATACCGTGCACTGTTATCGAAGCAGGTCCTTGTGTTGTAACCCAGGTTAAAACCGTAGAGAATGATGGTTACAAGGCTGTTCAGTTAGGTTTCTCGGAGGCTAAGGAGAAGAACACTACCAAGCCTATGATGGGACACTTTAAGAAAGCCGGCACAACGCCTAAAAGGCACTTGGCCGAGTTCAAGTTTGATGAGGAGTACAACCTTGGTGATACCATCACGGTTGAGTTGTTTAACGACGCTCAGTTCGTTGATGTCATTGGTACATCTAAGGGAAAAGGCTTCCAAGGTGTTGTAAAGCGCCACGGATTTGGCGGTGTAGGGCAGGCTACTCACGGTCAGGATGACCGTCTGCGTAAGCCGGGTTCAATCGGTGCTTGTTCTTATCCAGCTAAAGTGTTCAAAGGAATGCGTATGGCTGGCCAAATGGGAGGGGACAGGGTTACTACTCAGAACCTTCAAGTGTTAAAGGTAATTCCAGAGCAGAACCTCCTTATCGTAAAGGGCTCTTTCGCTGGATGCAAAGGTTCAACCGTTTTAATTGAGAAATAATGGAAGTTAGCGTATTAAATATCAACGGTCAGGAGACCGGAAGGAAGGTAACTCTCAATGAGAGCATCTTCGGAATTGAGCCTAACGATCATGTTCTTTATCTCGATGTGAAGCAGTATCTCGCTAATCAGCGTCAGGGTACCGCTAAGTCAAAGGAAAGAAGTGAGCACAGCGGTTCCACTCGTAAGCTGGGTCGCCAGAAAGGCGGTGGTGGCGCTCGTCGCGGTGATATCAATTCTCCATTGTTGAAGGGCGGTGGTCGTGTGTTTGGTCCAAAGCCTCGTGATTATAGCTTTAAATTGAATAAAAAGGTAAAAGTTCTTGCTCGTAAGTCTGCCTTGTCTTATAAGGCACAGGAAAACGCCATTGTTGTTGTCGAAGACTTTACAATGGACGCCCCGAAGACTAAAGATTTTATAAATATCACTAAAAATCTTAAAGTCGACGAGAAGAAAACCCTTTTGCTTTTGCCAGAAGTAAATAAAAATGTATATTTGTCAGCTCGTAACTTACAGCAGGCCGAAGTTATGACTGCATCTGCACTCAATTCGTATAAAGTTTTGAATGCTGATGTTCTTGTGATTACGGAGAATTCGCTGAAGCTTATCGACGGTGTCTTAACAAAGTAATGAAGGAGAAAGTAGATTATGGCATTTATTATCAAACCATTGGTTACTGAGAAGATGACCAAGATTACAGACAAGCAGCCAAACCGTTTTGGTTTCGTTGTCCGTCCAGAGGCTAACAAACTCCAGATTAAGTCAGAGGTCGAAAGTCTGTATAATGTTACAGTAGTTGATGTGAATACAGCTTCCTATGCCGGCAAGCGTTCCGCTCGCTATACTAAGGCTGGTCTTGTGAAAGGTCAGAAGGCGGCGTTCAAGAAGGCTGTCGTTACTCTCAAGGAGGGTGATACAATTGATTTTTATAGCAATATTTAATAAAAAATGGCAGTACGTAAATTAAAACCCGTTACACCGGGTCAAAGACACAAAGTTATTGGCACTTTCGAGGAAATCACTGCATCAGTGCCAGAGAAGTCTCTCGTTTACGGTAAGCATTCTACCGGTGGTCGTAATAATACCGGAAAGATGACAGTCCGCTATATGGGCGGTGGTCATAAGAGAAGATATCGTCTTATCGATTTCAAGCGTGAGAAAGATGGTGTTCCAGCCGTAGTAAAGTCAATCGAATACGATCCGAACCGTTCGGCGCGTATCGCATTGCTTTATTATGTGGATGGTGAAAAACGCTATATTATTGCTCCTAACGGACTGCAGGTAGGTGCGAGGCTGATGTCGGGCGCAGAAGCAGCTCCTGAAATTGGTAACGCTCTGCCTTTGGCAAATATTCCTGTTGGTACGGTGATTCATAACATTGAATTGCGTCCGGGCCAGGGTGCATTGCTTGTTCGTTCGGCTGGTAATTTTGCTCAGTTGACTTCTCGTGAGGGCAGTTATTGTGTAATTAAGCTCCCTTCTGGAGAGACTCGTAAGATACTCTCTGCTTGTAAGGCTACCGTAGGTAGTGTGGGTAATTCGGATCACGCTCTTGAGCAGTCTGGTAAGGCAGGTCGCTCTCGTTGGCTGGGTCGTCGTCCTCACAACCGTGGTGTTGTTATGAACCCTGTTGATCACCCGATGGGTGGCGGTGAGGGTCGTCAGTCCGGAGGTCATCCAAGATCTCGTAAGGGTCTGTACGCTAAGGGTCTCAAGACTCGTGCACCGAAGAAGCTTTCTAACAAGTATATTATTGAAAGAGCTAATAAAAAATAAAGAGTAAATTATGAGTCGTTCACTTAAAAAAGGTCCATATATCAATGTATCACTCGAGAAGAAGATTCTCGCTATGAACGAGAGTGGTAAGAAGAGTGTCGTTAAGACATGGGCCAGAGCATCAATGATTTCCCCGGAATTCGTGGGACATACTGTTGCAGTTCATAACGGAAATAAATTTATCCCTGTTTATATTACAGAGAACATGGTAGGACACAAGCTCGGAGAGTTCTCTCCAACTCGTCGTTTCGGTGGGCACTCTGGTAATAGGAAGTGATAGGGCAAACCATTTAAAAAGTAAAAATAATAATGGGAGCAAGAAAACATATAGCAGCTGAGAAAATAAAGGAAGCTCGCAAGAATTTGTACTTCGCAAAGCTCAATGGCATTCCTTCTTCTCCACGCAAGATGCGCTATGTAGTCGACATGATTCGTGGTATGGAGGTAAACCGTGCTCTCGGAGTACTGAAGTTCTCTAAAAAGCATGCTGCCGCAGATGTTGAGAAACTGCTGCGCTCGGCTATTGCAAACTGGGAGACTAAGAATGATCGTAAGGCAGAAGACGGCGAACTTTATGTAAGCAAGGTCTTCGTTGATGAGGGCGTTACAATGAAACGAATGAGACCTGCACCTCAGGGTCGTGGTTACAGAATCCGTAAGCGTTCGAACCATGTTACTTTGTTTGTTGATGCCAAAACTAATGACGAAAAATAAGAAATAGCATGGGACAGAAAGTTAATCCAATAAGCAACCGACTTGGTATTATTCGTGGTTGGGAATCTAATTGGTTTGGTGGCAAAGACTTTGGAGATAATCTGGTAGAAGATCAGAAAATTCGTAAGTATCTTAATGAGCGTTTGGCCAAGGCCAGCGTTTCAAGGATTGTCATCGAGCGTACATTGAAACTCGTTACCATTACTATTTGTACAGCCCGTCCGGGCATCGTTATAGGTAAAGGTGGTGCTGATGTCGATAAACTGAAAGAAGAGCTGAAGAAGCTCTACAAGAAAGACATTCAGATTAATATATTTGAAGTAAAGAAGCCTGAGCTTGACGCAACAATTGTAGCAAACAATGTCGCTCGTCAGATTGAGGGTAAGATTGCTTACCGCCGTGCCATCAAGATGGCAATTCAGAATACGATGCGTGCAGGAGCAGAAGGTATCAAGATTCAAATTTCAGGTCGTCTGAATGGTGCTGAGATTGCACGCAGCGAGATGTACAAGGAGGGGCGCACACCTCTTCACACATTCCGTGCAGATATTGATTACTGTCACGCAGAAGCCTTGACAAAGGTGGGCTTGCTGGGTATTAAAGTATGGATTTGTCGTGGTGAGGTTTACGGAAAGCAAGACCTTACGCCTAATTTTACTCAGGAGAAGCAGAGTGCTGGCCGTCCTAACAACAGCGGCCGTGGTCGTGGTAATCGTAGAAGAAACAATAACAATCGTTAAAAGTAGAAGCTATCATGTTACAGCCAAAAAGAGTAAAATATAGAAGGCCCCAAGATGGTCGTGGCAATAAAGGAAACGCCCACAGAGGGACACAGCTGGCATTTGGTTCATTTGGAATCAAGACCCTTGAAGCCAAATGGATTGACAGTCGCCAGATAGAGGCAGCTCGTGTAGCCGTAAACCGCTACATGAACCGCGAAGGCCAGGTATGGATCCGTATTTTCCCAGACAAACCAATCACCCGTAAGCCTGCTGATGTTCGAATGGGTAAAGGTAAAGGTGATCCAGCAGGATGGGTAGCGCCTGTTACACCAGGTCGCATCCTCTTTGAAGTAGAAGGCGTTTCTTTTGATGTGGCTAAGGAGGCTCTTCGTCTTGCTGCACAGAAACTGCCTGTTAAGACAAAATTTGTTGTTAGACGCGATTACGATAAAAACGCTTAAACTATGAAGATTAAAGAAATAAGAGAACTCACCGACAAGGAACTGCGTGAGAAACTGGAGATTGCTGTGGCTGATTTGCATCAGAAGAAGCTGAATCATAGCATTACTCCTCTTGAGAATCCATCACAGATTAAGCTCGCTCGTCGCGACATAGCACGCATGAAGACAGAACTTCATCAAAGAGAACTTAATAAATAACAGTGGTCCAGATGGAAACAAGAAATTTAAGAAAAGTAAGACAGGGTGTCGTTATCAGTAACAAAATGGACAAAACCATTGTTATTGCAGCTAAGTTCAAGGAGAAGCACCCTATTTATGGTAAGTTTGTCCAGAAAACAAAGAAGTACCATGTGCATGACGAGAAAAATGAGGCAAATGTAGGTGATACTGTGCAGATCATGGAGACTCGTCCTCTATCTAAGACAAAGAGATGGAGATTAGTACAAATTGTTGAAAAAGCTAAGTAATTATGATACAAGCAGAATCAAGACTTACAGTATGTGATAACAGCGGTGCACGCGAGGCTCTTTGCATCCGTGTACTTGGTGGTACGCGCCGTCGTTATGCAAGTGTCGGTGATATTATAGTCGTTGCTGTAAAGAATGTCATCCCGGCAAGTGAATTGAAAAAAGGTGCAGTATCTAAGGCTTTGATTGTTCGCACAAAGAAAGAAATTCGTCGTGCAGATGGTTCTTACATCCGCTTTGACGATAATGCTTGTGTATTGCTGAACAATGCCGGCGAGCTTCGTGGTAGCCGTATCTTCGGTCCTGTGGCTCGTGAGTTGCGTGCGGTTAATATGAAAGTCGTTTCTTTGGCACCTGAAGTTCTTTAAATAATTAAAAGAAAGAGTAATGGGTAAATTACATATTAAAAAAGGGGACATGGTTCTCGTCCTTGCAGGAAAAGACAAGGATGTCAGAAAGTCTAATGGCAAGTACCCTGCACCCCACAAAGTACTGAAAGTGCTTGTTGATAAAGAGCGCGCAATAGTGGAAGGCGTTAATATCGTATCTAAGAGCACAAAACCTTCAGCTAAAAATCCTCAGGGAGGCATTATTAAGCAGGAAGCTTCCATTCATATTTCAAATCTGAGTTTGGTAGATCCAAAGACTGGCGAGCCTACCCGTATCGCAATCAAGCGTGAGGGAAAGAAAGTTACTCGTATAGCTAAAAAATCAGGGGAGGAAATTAAGTAATGAATACAGCAGAGTTAAAGAAAGTCTACAAGGAGACAATAGCTCCGGAGCTTCAAAAACAGTTCAACTATACTTCTACTATGCAGATTCCCGTCCTGAAGAAGATAGTTATCAATCAGGGGCTGGGTGATGCAACGCAGGACAAGAAGATCGTAGATGTCGCAATCAATGAGATTACGGCTATCACAGGCCAGAAAGCTGTTGCGACATATTCAAAGAAAGATATAGCGAATTTCAAGCTTCGTAAGAAGATGCCAATCGGCGTTATGGTAACATTACGCCGTGAGCGTATGTATGAGTTCTTGGAGAAACTCATACGCGTCGCTTTGCCTCGTATCCGCGACTTCAAGGGTATTGAAAGCAAGTTTGACGGTCGCGGCAACTATACTCTCGGTGTTACCGAGCAAATTATCTTTCCAGAGATTAATATTGATCAGGTAGATCGTATTCAGGGTATGAACATTACTTTCGTAACATCTGCTAAGACAGACGAAGAAGGGTATGCTCTGCTCAAAGCATTTGGTCTTCCTTTCAAGAACGCTAAAAACGATTAAGAAATATGGCAAAAGAATCAATGAAAGCCCGTGAGGTTAAGCGTGCAAAGCTTGTTGCTCAGTATGCTGAAAAGCGTGCTGCTTTGAAAAAGATCGTCGCTACGGCTCAGGATCCTGCAGAAGCTTACGAGGCAGCTCGTAAACTTCAGGCTATTCCAAAGAATGCGAACCCAATCCGTCTTCACAACCGTTGCAAGATAACAGGCCGCCCAAAGGGATATATTCGTCAGTTCGGTCTTTCTCGTATCCAATTTCGTGAAATGGCTTCTGCGGGTCTTATTCCTGGAGTGAAGAAAGCAAGCTGGTAAGCGAGGAGAATTTTTATTATTTAATATTGTCGGGGTAGGCCCGATTAATTAAACATTTATTTTTATGACAGATCCAATAGCAGATTATCTGACAAGACTCAGAAATGCAATCATGGCTCATCACCGTGTTGTTGAGGTTCCTGCGTCTAACATGAAGAAGTCTATTACAAAGATTCTCTTCGAAAAAGGCTATATCTTGAACTATAAGTTCATAGAAGATGGCCCTCAGGGAACTATCAAGGTTGCCTTGAAGTATGACCCGCAAACAAAGCAAAACGCAATTAAGAGTTTGAAGCGCGTATCTACACCAGGTCTTCGTAAGTATACTGGTTACAAAGATATGCCAAGAGTTATTAATGGATTAGGTATTGCAATTATATCTACATCTCAGGGTGTTATGACTAACAAAGAAGCTGCCGAGCAGAAGATTGGCGGTGAGGTTCTTTGCTACATTTATTAATTGGAGGATTGAATATGTCAAGAATAGGAAAATTACCAATTAGTATTCCATCAGGAGTTACGGTTAATTTCGATGAGAAGTCGAATGTAGTTACAGTCAAAGGCCCAAGGGGGGAATTGTCCCAGAAAATCGACCCATCTATCAAGTTTAAGAACGAGAATGGTGAAATTACCTTTGAAATTGACGAGAAGAGTTCGGTGGATATCAAGCAGAAGCAGGCATTCCATGGTTTGTATCGTTCCCTTGTAAACAATATGGTTGTCGGAGTGAGTGAAGGCTACAAGAAAACAATGGAGCTTGTCGGTGTAGGTTATCGCGTTTCCAATCAGGGCAATCTGGTAGAGTTTTCCCTAGGTTATACCCATCCGATATTCATTCAACTCCCTAAGGAGGTTAAGGTCGAGACAAAGTCTGAAAGAAATCAGAACCCTATCATAACTCTGGAGTCTTTCGACAAACAATTGCTGGGACTCATTTGTGCAAAAATTCGTTCTTTCCGCAAGCCTGAGCCTTACAAAGGAAAGGGTATCTTATTCCAGGGTGAGGTTATTCGCAGAAAGTCAGGTAAGACAGCTGCAGCTAAGTAATTTTAATTGATTTTACGATTATGACAATAAAGAAAGTTGAAAGACGAATTAAGATAAAGTTCCGTATTCGTAAGAGTGTAAAAGGGACAGCCGAGCGTCCTCGTCTTAGCGTTTTCCGCTCAAACAAGCAGATTTATGCTCAGGTTATTAATGATTTGACAGGTAGAACCCTAGCCTCCGCATCTTCTCTAGGACTTGAAAAGTTGCCAAAGATTGAACAAGCAAAGAAAGTTGGCGCTCTTGTGGCGGAAAAGGCAAAGACCGCTGGGATTGAGGCAGTGGTTTTTGATCGTAATGGTTATTTGTATCACGGTCGTGTGCAGGCGTTGGCTGAAGGGGCTCGTGAAGGAGGTCTTAATTTCTAAACGATTATGGCAATGAATAGAGTAAAAGTAAATAGCGATATCGAACTAAAAGATCGTTTGGTTGCTATCAACCGTGTAACAAAGGTTACAAAGGGTGGTCGTACGATGCGTTTCGCTGCCATCGTCGTTGTAGGTGACGGAAACGGAGTTATTGGATGGGGGCTCGGCAAAGCAGGTGAAGTTACTGCTGCTATCCAGAAAGGTACAGAGTCTGCCAAGAAGAATCTTGTTAAAGTTCCAGTCATCAATGGAACTGTTCCTCATGAGGTTGAAGCTAAGTTTGCTGGAGCCCGGGTACTTCTCAAGCCCGCTGCTACAGGTACGGGTCTGAAAGCAGGAGGTGCTATGCGTGCAGTCTTGGACAGCGTCGGCATTACGGATGTCATCGCTAAATCCAAGGGCTCTTCGAATGCCCACAATTTGGTGAAGGCTACGATTCTCGCCCTCAGCGAGATGCGTGATGCCTACACTGTAGCTGGTGATCGTGGTATAGCGATGAATAGAGTATTTAATGGTTAATTAGGAGATATAAACTATGGCAACAATTAAAATCAAGCAGATTAAGAGTCGTATCGGAGCTCCGATAGATCAGAAGAGAACTCTTCTTTCTCTGGGCCTCCATAAGATTTCTCAGGTTGTTGAGGTAGAAGATACTCCGAGCAACCGCGGTATGGTTCGCAAGGTTCATCACCTGGTAGAAGTAGTTAAATAATTTTTAAATTCAGAAGCTAATATGAAATTAAATAATTTAAAGCCAGCTGCAGGCTCAACACATTCTCGCCGTCGTATCGGTCGTGGTCCAGGTTCAGGTCTGGGCGGAACTTCAACACGCGGTCATAAGGGTGCAAAATCTCGCTCTGGCTATAAGAGGAAGGTTGGTTTTGAGGGAGGTCAGATGCCGCTGCAGCGTCGTGTCCCGAAATTTGGTTTCAAGAATATCAACCATAAGGAATACCTTGCTGTCAACCTGTCAACCCTCCAGTCCCTTGCTGAGACAAGAAACCTCACAAAGATTGGTATTGCAGAGCTCAAGCAGGCAGGTCTTACCAATGGCAAAGAGCTTGTGAAGATTCTTGGCAATGGTGAATTAAAGGCAAAAATTGAAGTAGAAGCAAATGCGTTCTCTAAGACGGCCGAAGAAGCTCTCAAGGCTGTTGGTGGAACCGCAACTATTATCTAAGTAAATGAAAAAGTTTATTGAGACACTAAAGAACTGTTGGAAGATAGAGGATTTGCGTCAGCGTCTCCTCATAACTCTTCTGTTTACGGCTATTTACCGTTTTGGCTCGTTTGTAGTACTTCCAGGTATTAATCCGGGCATGTTACAGAAACTTCAGTCGCAAACCTCTGGTGGCCTTATGTCGCTATTGGACATGTTCTCTGGTGGTGCATTTTCGAATGCGTCAATCTTTGCACTCGGAATCATGCCTTACATCTCAGCTTCTATCGTGATGCAGCTTCTTGCTGTCGCTGTTCCTTATTTCCAAAAGATGCAGCGTGAAGGTGAGAGTGGTCGCAAGAAAATCAATTGGTATACTCGTATCTTGACTGTGATTATCTTGGTATTCCAGGCTCCGAGTTATCTCATCAACCTACGAATGCAGGCCGGTCAGGCTTTGGCCTCTGGCATTTCATGGTCGGTGTTTATGATTCCGGCAACCATTATTCTTGCGGCAGGAAGTATGTTTATCCTATGGTTGGGTGAGCGCATTACAGATAAGGGAGTTGGGAATGGAATCTCCTTGATTATTGCAATTGGCATTATCGCCCGTCTTCCTCAGGCTTTTGTCCAAGAGGTAGGCTCTCGCTTTACGGCGATTAGTGGTGGTGGCCTTGTTATGTTCATCGTTGAGATTCTGATTCTTTATGTGGTTGTTTGCCTGTCAATTCTGTTGGTACAAGGAACTCGTAAGATACCTGTACAATACGCAAAGCGACTTGTTGGTAACAAGCAGTTTGGCGGAGCTCGTCAGTATATTCCTTTGAAGTTGTTTGCTGCTAATGTGATGCCTATCATCTTTGCTCAGGCTTTGATGTTTATTCCTTTGGCAGTCGTACAGTATCAGAGCGAGAATGCCAGCTGGCTGGTTCAGAATCTGATGAATACACGCAGTCTGCTGTATAATGTGATCTATGTGATCTTGGTTATCGCCTTTACCTATTTCTATACGGCAATCACCCTGAATCCAACTCAGATGGCTGAAGACATGAAGCGCAATAATGGCTTTATTCCCGGTATTAAGCCGGGCAAGGATACTGCAGAGTATATCGATACCATCATGTCTCGTATTACTTTGCCAGGCTCTTTGCTTATCGCCTTTGTGGCTATCATGCCTGCGCTTACAAGCTTCCTTAATGTTCAGCAGGAGTTCTCACAGTTCTTCGGAGGAACTTCTCTCTTGATCCTTGTTGGTGTTGTTATTGACACGCTCCAGCAAGTTGAGAGCCATCTCCTGATGCGTCATTATGACGGATTGTTGAATTCCGGCCATACTCGCCAAGGAGCTGTATCAGCCTATTGATCAGGGATATCGTAATGGAGGTATTTCTGAAGACGGAAGATGAAATCAACCTGATGCGCAGGGCAAACCAACTTGTTGGGGCGACTCTTGCAGAATTGGGTAAGCATATTAAGCCAGGTATTTCGACTCTCCAATTGGACACGATTGCAGAGGAGTTCATTAGAGACCATGGGGCTATCCCTACTTTTAAGGGCTTCCCTAATCCTTTTGGAGAGCCGTTTCCAGGCAGCATTTGCACTTCGGTGAACAATATTGTTGTACATGGAGTACCAGATGAGAAAACTATCCTCAAAGACGGAGATATTATCTCAATCGATTGCGGAACACTTCTCGATGGTTATAATGGCGACAGTTGCTATACCTTTTGCGTAGGAGAGGTTGCTCCCGAAGTGAAGCATTTGCTGAAAACCACCAAGGAGTCTTTATATCTCGGTATAGAGCAGGCGGTAGCTGGAAAGCATCTTGGCGACATAGGCGCAGCTGTTCAGGAACACTGTGAGAATGAGGGCTACGGCGTAATCCGCGAACTCGCAGGGCATGGAATTGGTAAGGAAATGCACGAAAAGCCACAGGTTCCAAACTATGGGCATCGTGGTAATGGTATGTCGCTAAAAGCTGGCATGTGTATTGCCATTGAGCCCATGATTACGATGGGCGATCGACAAATTTGGTTGCTGCCGGATAAATGGGGAATTATAACCCGCGACGGAAAACCTGCTGCTCATTTTGAGCATACGATCGCGATTCGTGAGGGCAAGGCTGAGATTTTGTCCACATTTGAGGAAATAGAAAAGTTAGAAGGAGATATTTATTAAAATATGGCAAAACAGTCTGCGATAGAGCAAGATGGGATCATCGTTGAAAGCTTGTCTAATGCGATGTTCAGAGTAGAACTTGAGAATGGTGTACAGATTATTGCGCACATCTCGGGCAAGATGAGAATGCATTATATAAAAATTCTTCCTGGCGATAAGGTGAAAGTGGAAATGAGTCCATATGACTTGACAAAGGGCAGAATCGTTTTCAGATACAAGTAACAATATTAAAGAAATGAAGACTAGAGCATCATTAAAGAAGCGTACACCCGACTGCAAGATTGTTCGTCGCAAGGGTCGTCTGTTCGTTATCAACAAGAAGAACCCTAAGTACAAGATGCGTCAGGGTTAATGTTAAAGAACCGTAAATGTGCTCATAATTGCAGAATTATGGGTATCTTTGCATACTTTTAGCAAAATTCAGAACAAATTTTTTATTATTTATTTAACAAATGGCAATAAGAATTGTTGGAGTAGATTTGCCCCAAAATAAGCGTGGCGAAATCGCATTGACCTATATCTATGGTATTGGTCGAAGTAGTTCAGCAAAGATATTGGATAAGGCCGGTGTAAGCCGCGATCTGAAGGTCAGTGAGTGGTCTGACGATCAGGCAGCCAAGATCCGTGAAATAATCAGTGCTGAATTCAAAGTAGAAGGTGATCTCCGCTCGGAGATTCAGATGAGTATTAAGCGCCTGATGGATATCGGTTGCTATCGTGGAGTTAGACATCGTAATGGTCTTCCTGTTCGCGGACAGAGCACAAAGAATAATGCCCGTACTCGTAAGGGTAAGAAGAAGACAGTTGCTAACAAGAAGAAGGCTACTAAGTAATTCTGAAGGAGGAAATTAATTATGGCAAAAAATCAGAAAGCAACATCTAAGAAAAAAAATGTAAGAGTCGACGCAATGGGTCAGCTCCATGTACATAGTTCTTTTAACAACATTATTGTGTCCCTTGCCAATTCGGAAGGTCAGGTCATTTCTTGGTCTTCTGCCGGTAAGATGGGATTCCGTGGTTCTAAGAAGAATACTCCTTATGCAGCCCAGATGGCAGCAGAGGATTGTGCGAAGGTAGCCTACGATCTTGGTCTCCGCAAGGTTAAGGCCTATGTCAAGGGGCCGGGCAACGGTCGCGAAAGTGCTATCCGCGCCGTGCATGGCGCAGGTATCGAGGTTATTGAAATCATTGATGTAACACCATTACCTCACAACGGATGCCGTCCTCCGAAGCGTCGTCGCGTATAATTCAGTATAGAGTTGATTGTTAAGAGTTACAGATTAGCTCTTGCAGAATTTAGAATTTAAAAAGAACATTTTATAATATTATGGCTAAGTATATAGGTCCGAAATCTAAAATTGCACGCCGATTTGGAGAACCCATCTTTGGTGCTGACAAAGTTTTGTCCAAGAGAAACTTCCCTCCTGGACAGCATGGCAACAACCGTCGCAGAAAGATGTCTGAGTACGGTGTCATGTTGGCAGAGAAGCAGAAGGCCAAGTACACTTATGGTGTGCTTGAACGCCAGTTCCGTAATATGTTTGAAAAGGCAGCTAAGGCCAGCGGTATCACGGGCGAGATTCTCCTTCAGAATCTTGAATGTCGTCTCGACAATGTTGTGTTCCGTATGGGTATTGCCCCTACTCGTGCAGCAGCTCGTCAGCTTGTGGGACACAAGCACATTGTTGTTGACGGGAAGGTCGTAAGTATTCCTTCTTTTGCTGTTAAGCCTGGTCAGATTGTAGGCGTTCGTGAGAAAGCTAAGTCTCTTGAGGTCATTGAGGCATCCCTTGCGGGTTTCAACCACAGCAAGTATCCTTGGATCGAGTGGGATGAGAATTCTAAGAGCGGCAAGTTCTTGCATAAGCCAGAGCGTGCCGATATCCCTGAGAATATAAAGGAGCAGTTAATCGTTGAGTTGTACTCTAAAGCTTAAATTATTAAATTAATGGCAATATTAGCATTTCAAAAACCCGATAAAGTAGTGATGCTGGAGGCTAACGACCATTTCGGCAAGTTCGAATTCCGCCCTCTTGAGCCGGGCTTCGGCGTGACCATTGGCAACGCTCTCCGCCGCATTCTCCTCTCATCACTCGAGGGCTTTGCCATCAACACCATCCGCATTGGTGGTGTTGAGCATGAGTTCTCGTCAGTGCCTGGTGTAAAGGAGGATGTTACTAATATCATCTTGAATCTCAAGCAAATTCGATTCAAGCAAGTAGTAGAAGAATTCGAGAATGAGAAAGTTAGTATCACCGTGGAGAACACAACAGAGTTCAAGGCGGGTGATATTGGAAAGTATTTGACTGGATTTGAAGTGTTAAACCCTGATTTGGTGATTTGTCATTTAGATGCAAAGGCTTCAATGCAGATAGATCTCACCATCAACAAAGGTCGCGGATATGTACCGGCAGATGAGAATCGTGAGTTCTGCACTGATGTCAATGTGCTCCCCATCGATTCAATCTACACCCCGATTCGTAATGTGAAGTATTCAGTTGAGCCATATCGTGTCGAGCAGAAGACTGACTATGACAAGCTGGTTCTTGAAGTTACGACGGATGGTTCCATCGCTCCAAAGGACGCGCTGAAAGAGGCCGCTAAGATTCTTATCTATCACTTCATGTTGTTCTCTGACGAGGAGATTACTCTTGAAAATCCGGATCAGGATGGCAATAAGGAGTTTGACGAAGAAGTACTGCACATGCGCCAGCTCCTGAAGACCAAGTTGGTTGACATGAATCTCAGTGTTCGTGCCCTCAATTGTCTGAAGGCCGCTGATGTAGAGACCCTTGGCGATCTCGTTCAGTATAACAAGACCGACCTCTTGAAGTTCCGCAACTTTGGTAAGAAATCGCTCTCAGAGCTTGATGATTTGCTCGAGAGTCTGAATCTGTCGTTCGGAACCGACATTTCAAAGTATAAACTGGACAAGGAATAAGTCCGCAAAAGTAAAAAACAAAAATGAGACATAATAAGAAATTCAACCACCTGAGTCGTACTGCAGACCATCGTGCAGCCATGCTTGCTAACATGGCTATCAGCTTGATCCTGCACAAAAGAATCACTACGACTCTCGCCAAGGCTAAGGCCTTGAAGAAGTATGTAGAGCCCCTCATCACACGCTCTAAGAAGGATGACACCAACAGCCGCCGTGTTGTTTTCCGTTATCTGCAAAATAAAGAGGCAATCAAGGTATTGTTTGGTGAGGTCGCTGCAAAGGTGGCTGAGCGTCCGGGTGGTTATACCCGTGTCATAAAGCTTGGAACCCGTCAGGGTGATGCTGCAGAGATTGCTTTCATCGAGTTGGTAGACTTCGATGAAAACATGGCCAAGACTCCTAAGGCTGAGAAGAAGACTCGTCGTAGTCGTCGTTCCACCAAGAAAGCAGAGGAGGCTCCTGTAGCAGAGGCTCCGATTGCGGAGGCTCCCACAGAAGAAGCCCCTAAGGCCGAAGAGGCACAGGCAGAATGATTCAGGTTTTTCAATCATGCATCTATAGAGCGCTTTCCCGAAAAAGGAAAGCGCTTTTTTCTTGACTTAGCGGCGATATGATTTAGGGAAATCCCTATCTTGATTTAGGGGAAAAGACCTCGTTTCGTCATCTATTTAAACTATCTTTGTAAATAGATTAATAGTTCGAACATGAAAACGAAGAAAGGATTTATCATGGTAATAGGTGCGACGCTGCTGGTAAGCAGTTGCGGTACCTATGCCGGCACCGGCGCCTATGCAGGCGCGGGGCTGGGATCGATTCTCGGCAGCGCAATCGGCGGCCTTAGCGACGGCCCCCGTGGGTCGGATCTGGGCACAATTGTCGGCATGGCGGGAGGCGCCGTGGTGGGAGCTGCCATCGGTAATGCGCAGGACCAGAAACGCCCTGCCGATCTGGATCCGTATCGGCAGGGCCAGACGGAGCGGGCAGCAACCCGTGCTGACAGGCAGCGGCAGGGCGCGGTTGAGCCATATACGGTTCCTGAGTCCGACCCCGCCTATGGCAGTGGATTTGACGAGTCGAACAGTGGCGACGACCGCATCTATGATTTCAACAGCAGCGACTATACCGGCAACTACACGGCTCAGCAACCGGTAGCCACAACTCCCGCATCTTCAAGCGTTGAAGAGTTGAGGGCGGGCTTCACCTATAGCCCTGATATCGAGATTCGCAATGCCCGTTTTGTAGACGACGATGAGGACAACGCCATCTCCCGCGGTGAACTCTGCAAGGTGATCTTTGAAATTGTCAACAAGAGCTCCCGTACCCTCTACGATGTGCAACCTGCGGTTGTGGAGGCCAGTGGCAACAGGCATCTCTTTATCTCTCCGGGCATCCATATAGAGAAGATTGAGCCTGGCAAGGGTATTCGCTACACAGCTTTGGTGAAGGCTGATAACCGCTTGAAGAAAGGGAATGCAAAGATCTGTGTATCGGTTTTGGAAGGTAGGAATAAGATTATCTCGAAGGTAAATGAGTTCAACATTCCCACTTTAGGCAAGTGATTGTCTGACATAAAACTTGTTTTTACGAGCGGTTGAGCCGCGGGGCATGGCATCCTTCTTATGCCTTTTCTCTTGAGAGGATGCCCGCCGTCTTGTAGGAAGCCGCTTTCTGATGGACAAAATCGCCGATTTTGTCCCACGATTTCGCCGATTTCGTCGTTCAATCTCGCCGATTTTGTCAAGTCGGGAACCACTTAACGGTTTGGAACGGGTAACCGGTCCAGTCCTTATTGATTGTGAGCAGTGAGAACGGTAGACGAGATTTTTTTATTTTTTTCTTATTTCGGGGTTCTCCTTTTGTGGGATATTTTGTATCTTTGCCATATCGAAAGATCTAAAACCAAATCAATATGAAAAAGTTATTCTTACTTACTGTCTTGTTCTTGGGCTTCTCCATGTTGGCTGCAGGACAAGAAGTGGCTTTCAATTGGCCGTATAAGGTTGTAGACGGCACCATTGTTACGGAGACTCCTGCCCGTCCGACAGGTCAGCGGACAGCTCTCGGTCTGACCGTGCCAAAGATGTCCGTAGTCCGCGTGGGTTTCGTGGGTCTGGGCATGCGAGGCCCTGACGCCGTCAGACGGTGGACTTATATCAATGGCACGGAGGTGAAGGCTCTCTGCGATCATGAGCGGGAGCGGGCTGAGAAGTGCAACGAGATCCTGAGGGGGGCGTCCTTTCCTGCCGCCGATGTGTATGCCGGCGAGGATGGCTACAAGCAGCTCTGCGAACGCAAGGATATAGACTTGGTCTACATTGCTACTGACTGGCTCCACCATTTCGTCGTGGCCAAGTATGCGCTTGAGCACGGCAAGCATGTGGCGATAGAGGTTCCCTCTGCCATGAGCCTTACAGAGATATGGGAACTCATCAACCTCTCCGAGAGCAAGCGGCTGCATTGCATGATGCTCGAGAACTGCTGCTACGATTTCTTCGAGCTCAACTCTCTAAACATGGCGCAGCACGGCGTGTTCGGTGAGGTGCTCTATGTGTCGGGGGCTTATCGCCACGACCTCTCCCCATTCTGGGATGCTTACTGGAAGAAAGACGCGAACGACAAGCTCGGCTGGCGTCTCGACTATAACCGGAAGTTTCGCGGCGATGTCTACGCCACGCATGGGCTGGGTCCCATCGCCCAAGTGCTGAATATCCATAGGGGCGACCGTATGAGGACACTCGTTGCCATGGACACTAAGTCAGTTAACGGTAAGGCGTGGGTAGAGAAAATGTCAGGCCAGTCCTGTGCCGACTTCGCCAACGGCGACCATACCACTACGCTCATCCGAACGGAGCGGGGGCGAGTGATAGAAGTACAGCACAACACAATGACCCCGCAGCCCTATAACCGCATGTATCAGCTCGTGGGTACGCGAGGATTTGCCAACAAGTATCCCGTGGAGGGCTATGCCCTTTCCGGCAAGGAAATGAAGAATGTGGGCGTAACGCCCTCTGCCGACGACCTCTCGGGCCATTCCTACATGAAACCGGCAGACCGCAAGGCGCTGGAAGCCAAGTATGAGAGTCCGTTGCTCAAGAAGTATGCTTCTGAGGCCAAGGAGGTGGGTGGACACGGCGGTATGGACTTCATCATGGACAGCCGACTGGTCTACTGTCTGCAGCACGGGCTGCCGCTCGACATGGATGTCTACGATCTGGCAGAGTGGTGCTGTCTTGCAGAGCTGGGCAGTCTCTCGATGAACCATGGCTGTATGCCGGTGGAAGTGCCCGACTTCACCCGGGGGCACTGGAACGAGCAGAAATCTTATCGGCATGCCTTTGCCACTCCGGAAGAAGAGGCTGCGGCAGACAAGGTCAGCGCCGAGTTTACAGCCCGCTTGAAAGCGAAAGGTGCCAAGTATTGGAAGAAACATGCCGACAAGAAATAGAATTCGTTATTGATAGATAGAGTGGGAGAGCGTGGATATTATACCCCGGTTCGGAATAAGGATTGGAGTATAGCAGGTTTAATTTGGCGCAAAGCAGGATGAAAGAGGTGTTTGATGGCTCTTTCCAATTAGAAGTGCAAAATCTCCGCGGTGTTTAGAGTTATGAGAAACACCGTGGCGGTTTGCCTTTCAGTTGTGGGTGCGAGGCTCCAAATAGTAATAAGATTCCGAAGTAATACAAAAAAGAGAAGAACAAAAGTGAACCCCGAAAGTTAGACAAAAAACTTTCGGGGTTCACTTCATGCCGAGCTTTCCTCTTTCGATTAGTGCGCCTGACAGGACTCGAACCTGCACGGCATTCACCACTAGATCCTAAGTCTAGCGCGTCTACCAATTCCGCCACAGGCGCCAATGCGGGTGCAAAGATACGATTTTAAATTCAGACGGGCAAAGTTTTGCTGGAAAAAATAGGAAGGCGTGCTGACATCCCTGACACATTGGCACATTTCCGATGGGTGATGCAGCCTTTGGCACACCTTTTGTTATGTAGAGTGTGATTTTAAATGTTCGAATTATAACAAATAAAGAAATATACAACAATGGGAAAGATTATTGGAATCGACTTAGGTACTACCAACAGCTGCGTAGCAGTTTTTGAGGGTAACGAACCAGTGGTAATTGCCAATTCAGAGGGTAAGCGTACAACGCCTTCTGTTGTCGGCTTTACGAAAGACGACCGTAAGGTGGGTGATCCTGCAAAGCGTCAGGCCATCACCAACCCGAAGAATACGGTTTACTCTATCAAGCGCTTCATGGGTGAGACCTACGATCAGTCTAGGAAAGAGGCTGAGCGCGTACCTTTTGAAGTGGATAATGAGAATGGCTATCCTCGTGTAAACATCGAGGGTAAGAAATATACCCCACAGGAAATCAGTGCGATGATTCTTCAGAAGATGAAGAAGACCGCTGAAGACTATCTGGGTCAGGAGGTCAAGGATGCCGTTATCACGGTTCCGGCTTATTTCTCTGATTCCCAGCGTCAGGCTACTAAGGAGGCTGGACAGATAGCTGGACTGAATGTCCTCCGTATCGTCAACGAGCCTACGGCGGCTGCTCTTGCCTATGGGGTGGACAAGGCCAATAAAGATATGAAGATCGCCGTGTTCGATTTGGGTGGAGGAACATTCGATATCTCAATCCTTGAGTTTGGCGGAGGCGTATTCGAAGTGCTTTCCACCAACGGTGATACTCATCTTGGCGGTGATGACTTCGACCAAGTGATCATTGATTGGCTGGTGAATGACTTCAAGTCGGCCGAAGGTATCGACCTGAGTAAGGATCCTATGGCCATGCAGCGCCTGAAGGAAGCTGCGGAGAAAGCCAAGATTGAACTTTCAAGTTCTACGACCACAGAGATCAACCTGCCTTATATCAGTGCGGAAGGCGGTGTTCCGAAGCACTTGGTCAAGACGCTTACACGCGCTCAGTTTGAGCAATTGGCACATGCGCTGATCCAGGCTTGTCTCGTTCCTTGCCAGAATGCGATGCGCGATGCCAAGCTTTCCACATCAGATATCGATGAGGTTATCCTCGTAGGCGGCTCTTCTCGTATCCCTGCCGTGCAGACATTGGTGAAGAACTATTTCGGCAAGGAGCCCTCAAAGGGTGTCAACCCGGATGAGGTTGTTGCCGTTGGAGCAGCAATCCAGGGTGCCATCCTGAACAAGGAAGAGGGTGTGGGCGATATCGTATTGCTTGATGTAACCCCCCTGACACTCGGTATCGAGACCATGGGTGGCGTGATGACCAAGCTGATTGATGCCAACTCGACCATTCCCTGCAAGAAGAGCGAGGTGTTCTCTACAGCAGTAGACAATCAGACTGCGGTAACAATTCATGTCCTGCAGGGTGAGCGTCCGATGGCGGCACAGAACAAGAGTATCGGTCAGTTTAATCTGGAAGGTATCGCTCCGGCTCGTCGCGGTGTTCCTCAGATAGAGGTTACTTTCGATATTGATGCGAACGGAATCCTGAATGTGAGTGCCAAGGACAAGAACACTGGTAAGGAACAGACCATCCGCATAGAGGCTTCAAGTGGTTTGAGCAAGGAGGAGATCGATCGTATGAAGGCTGAGGCTGAACAGAATGCGGCTTCTGACAAGGCAGAGCGTGAGAAGATTGATAAACTCAATCAGGCTGACTCTATGATCTTTACGACCGAGAACTTCCTGAAGGACAATGCCGACAAGATTCCGGCTGACCAAAAACCCGGCATCGAGCAGGCACTCCAGCAGCTCAGGGACGCCCATAAGGCTGGTGATGTTACGGCCATCGATACAGCTACGGCAGCTCTCAATCAGGCCGTTCAGGCTGCCAGTGCCCAGATGTATCAAAGTTCCGCTGGCCCCCAGCCTGGTGCCGACGCCGGTCAAGGCTTCCAAGGCACCTCCGACAACCAGTCGCAATCCTCCGATGACACCGTCCAAGATGCCGACTTTGAGGAAGTGAAGTAAAAGTGCTAACAAACGCTAATCAAAAATAAGTAAATCCCAGTAATATAATGAGTTACTGGGATTTTTGTTTCTTAATAATAATTAAATCTTATCGTTTTTAATCGTTTTTGTGCTTATATTTGTACCATATTTGTGCCGCGACTTAATGGGAGATAAAGTGCGACTTAATTTAGAAGATAGATTGATAATCAAATAGATACAAATAGTATGGCAAGTGCAAAATTTCAAATAGAGCGGAAATGCGAAATTTGTGGTAAATCTTTTATTGCAAAGACGCTTACCTCTAGATATTGCTCTAAGAACTGTTCTCAAGCTGCATACAAACAAAGAAAAAAGGAAGAACTGTTAGATGCATTGAAAAGAGAAAAGGCTGCAAGAGTTCCGAAGAACCAGCCCTATCTCTCAATAGCTGATGCAACTGCATTATTTGATATTGGACGAGATTCCCTTTATCGCCTAATCAGGAATAAGCAAGTTCGTTCTTATAACCTTGGGCTAAGGATGATACGTATTTGCAAAGCTGATTTACAAGAACGCTTTAATCTACGTCCTTACGATGAAAGAAGGATAGATAAACAACCGGAGGTGAAAACCTATCGGCTTGAGCCTGAAGATTGCTATACGATTGGGGAAATAGCTAAGAAGTTTGGCATCCATGATAGTACTGTATATCTGCATATTCGCAAATATTCTATTCCAACAAGGCAGATTGGTAATTACGTCTATGCGCCAAAATCAGAGATAGACAATTTGTATAAACACTAACCCACGACATACAATGAGAAAGGAACTTGATAATACAAAGGCAACAGTACGATTGCGAAAGAGTGCCTATCGAAAAGAATGGTACCTGTATATAGAAAGCTATCCTGTGAGAGTAGCTGGAAAAGATTCTCCACAGAGAGTGCGTGAGTATCTAAACAGAACAATCACTACTCCTGTCTGGGATAAAAGTAGAACAGCCCGTACTACCGAAGCGACCCAAACATTCAAACCTAAACGAGATTTGAACGGAATTATCTTGTGCAAAAGTGAGATAGACCAAGAGGCCTGTATTTATGCAGATAGTGTTAGAAAACTACGGCAGCGTGAATATGATAATGCAAGCTTGTATAGTGACACAGAAACAGCACAAGCAGAACAGAAAGAACGATTACAACAAAATTTCATTAAGTACTTTGATAAGGTGGCAGATAAGCGACACCGTAATAGTTCCCTTTCAATTCAAACAAACTGGGAACGAGTACATGTTTTGTTGAGAATGTTTGCTGGAGATACGCTACTTTTTTCACAGATAGATAATAGATTAGCAGAAGATTTCAAGTTTTTCTTGTTATCCGCTCCTTGTGGTGGAAGTAAAAAAGGGACAATATCACGAAACACAGCTTCCACGTATTTTTCTATTTTTAAGGCTGCACTCAAACAAGCATTCATAGACGGATATTTGACTATAGATTTATCTGCAAAAATCAAAGGCATACAGGAACAAGAATCCCGAAGGGAATACTTAACTCTTGATGAACTGAATAAGTTAGCTAATACTCCTTGTGAACGGGATGTACTTAAACGAGCTGCACTATTCTCAGCTCTAACAGGATTAAGACATTGCGACATTCAAAAACTAAAATGGAATGAAATAGCTATAGAAGGAAACCAAGCCAAACTTCTCTTTACTCAGAAAAGGACAAAAAGGGTAGAGTATATGCCTATCTCAGAACAGGCGTTTAAGCTTTGCGGAGAGCCAAGACAACCAGAACAACTCGTTTTTGAAGGGTTACCAAATCCTTCTTGGATTTCTCGTCCATTAAGGGCATGGATTGAAAAAGCTGGTATTCAGAAACACCTCAGCTTTCATTGCTTTAGGCACACATTTGCTACCCTTCAACTTGCAAACGGCACAGACATCTATACTGTAAGCAAAATGCTTGGGCACACAAATGTCAAAACAACTCAAGTATATGCAAAGGTTGTCGATGAAAAGAAAAATAAAGCTGCCAACGCAATTCAAATAGACATTGAAAATGATAAAACTTAATTCGACAACATAATATGAATACCAAATATTTTGAACATATTGTAGTATATCTGTCCGTTCTTGTTGTTTGTGTCATCATTGCGTTGTTTGCAAGAGTGGTTGCCTTACGTTTAGGGGTTGATGAATTTACTGCACAAATAGTCTTTTGGAGTGTTGTTGCCATAGGCATCATCATTTATTCTATATTGTCTATTTTGGTTGAGGGACTATTTACGGCATTAGTCAAGTTTTTCTTTCCAAAGAAACAAGAAGAGAAAACAAATGATAAAGCATCCGACGCTGGGGCTGGACAAGTAGTAGACGGTGTTGGCAGTCCATCTTCCGCACAACAGCAACAATCAATGGACTTTGACTCAATTCGGCAACAGCAACAAAAGTTAATGGACCAGAAAGTACAAGATAAACGTACTATAGCTATTAAATATACTCAACAGCAATTCGCACCTTATGTTTCAGATAAAGATTTGCTCAAGCTTTGTGAATATATAGAGTTGTACTCCGCTAAGCTTCCCTTATCACACGTTGAACCAATTAATATTAAAGGTTTAGTTGCCTTAGACCTGTTTCATTTTGGTTGGAATATATGGAACCATTTTAGAGTTGGCAAACAAGATGAAATTTCGCAGTTCCTTAAGCAGGTTTTTGCCATCACATTCAAAGATGTGGAAGTTGGAAGCATAAAAAGCCATCTCCGTGATGATGAGAAGAAAGGCACTATACCTATTGTACAAAGCCTTTCAGACCACCAAATAACAGAATAACACACAAACCTATTGTGTTTTTATAGTGTTTCCTCTGTGTCTTAGGACACAGAGGAAACACTTTTTTCATTTGCACCGTAAAAATCAATAACAAGTATTATGGTACAAAATGAAATCACTTTTGAGAACTTGCCAAAGGCAGTTGCTCACTTAGTCAGCGAAGTTGCTGAAATCAAGAATTTAGTATGTAAAGGACAAAAACCTATTGTCCCTCCCAAACGTATTCCTATTGGAATAGATGATGCGTGTAAACTAATAGGGAAAGCCAAGCCCACAGTTTACACCTTAGTACGAAAACGCTTACTACCTTGTTATAAGAATGGTAAGCATCTCTATTTTTTTGAAGATGAGTTGTTGGCATGGATTGAAGGAGGTAAGAAAAAGACTGTTGCCGAAATCAACGAGGAGGCAAAAACTTTTATCTCTGAGAAACATTCTGATTCTTCCCTTTTATAAATATATGTATTATGGAAAAGGAAAGAGCTGAAGGGCGAGCCAAGCAATCTAAGAATGAACGCATAGAGCAATTCTTGAAAGAGCATTATGCTTTTCGTTTTAATACAGTAAAAAGTAGAACAGAGTTTCGAGAACAAGATTCTAATACTTCATTCCGTCCTCTTACTAAGTATGATATTAATTCTATGCGTCGGCTGGTAGATGGGACTTTGGGAATATATACTCCAGCAGATAATATTCGAGCAATATTGGAGAGCGACTTTTGCAATAAAGTTAACCCAATTCGTGAGTATTTGTTGAATCTTCCAAAGCCTAAAGGTGAAGATGATTCTGAAATCATCAAGTTAGCGAACTGTGTATCTGTAAAGAATCCAGACAAATGGCAGCATTATTTTGTAAAATGGTTGGTTGCTGTCGTAGCCAATGCTATGGATGATTTACAGTGTCGTAATCATACATGTTTAGTTCTTACAGGTGAACAAGGAAAATTCAAAACAACTTTCCTTGATTTACTCTGTCCAGAAGAACTGAAGAGTTATCTTTTCACAGGAAAGATTGACCCACAAGGAAAAGATGTACAAACACTGATCGCAGAATACCTTTTTATCAATATTGACGACCAGCTAAAGGCTCTCAATAAGAGAGATGAAAATGAATTGAAGAATCTGATAACGACACCAAGAGTAAAATATCGTAGACCATACGACACTTACATTGAGGAGTATCCTCACTTAGCAAGCTTTATGGCATCAGTTAATGGCAATGACTTTCTAACAGATCCGACAGGCAGTCGTCGCTTTCTACCTTTTGAGGTTGAACATATTGATATTGACACAGCTAAAGAGATTAATATCAACAAGGTGTACTCCGAGGCAGTTGAATTGTGGAGAGTTGACTATCATTACTGGTTCAATGAAGAGGAAATAGCTGAACTGCATCAAGAGAGCGAAGGGTTTCAAGTGCAGACTGTTGAGTATGAAATGCTTCTTAAAGGCATGGAAAAGCCTGCAGCAACTGAAGAGAGTTATATGACCACTTCTGAAATCTTAAACTATTTGCGTGGATATACAACGCTTAACCTAAGTGAAAGGAGAATGGGAGAAGCCTTGAAAAAGGCTGGTTTCTTGCGGAAATCCAAAAGGATAGGTGGCAATCCAATGTATGTCTATCATATACGCAAGATTGTTCCCAATCCTTTTATTCAAAGTTACAATACTAATTATTAATACTACTTTACTACAAAGAGGGATAAGGCATTGAAAGGGAAAAAGTTAGACCGTAGTAAACTATTAGATAGGGTGTTACTACCTCATTACTACCAGCCTACCATATACACATGCAATGATTACTACAAAGATAGTTAGTACTACATGTTTTTCTTTCATTGTCAATGACTTACAAGAATATCACATTGTAGTAAGTAATAAACTTAAAAGTTACAAGTATGACAATAGATGAAATTAAAGCAATATCAATTAAAGATTACTTAGGTAGTATGTCTATATACCCTATAAAGAATTATGGCTATTACGGAATGTATAAAAGTCCATTCCGAAATGAACATACTCCAAGTTTCAAAGTTGATTATAATCAAAATCTATGGTATGACTTTGCACTTGATGAAGGTGGGAGTCTTATAGATTTAGTTATGAAATTACATAATTGCAGTTTAGTACAAGGTATAGAGTTGTTTAATGGCAAACAAAATATCCTGCCGAAATTATTCATAGCTAATAGCAAAACAACTTCTCCAAGCCAATTACGTATAGAGGTTATCGGTTCTACCAACTTATGTCATCCAAATCTCATAGAATATTTCACACATAGAGGAATCAATCTGAACATTGCGAAAAAATATTGTAGGGAAATCCATTATAGAATTGGTGATAGGAGTTTTTACGCAATAGGCTTTCCAAACAATTCTTATGGGTATGCGTTGCGCAATCCATACTTCAAAGGGTGTTTGCCTCCTTCCGATGTGTCGTATGTTCCCAATCCTTCAGAACAAATCAATCTGTTTGAAGGTTTTATGGATTATCTTAGTCTACTTACGATGAGTCCAGATGAAGAGAAGAAAGCTACACTGATACTGAACTCGATTAATAATATCAAAAAGTCAAGATTTTTTCTTTCAAAGCACAAGCTCATCTGTTCATATTTAGATAATGATGAAGGAGGAAAGCGAACTTTAGAACAACTTAAAAGAGATGGTTTTACTGTCCAAGACTGCTCTTCCGTCTTCCAGAATTATAAAGACCTAAATGAGTATTTATGTGCTGAATCCAAGCATCCAGAGAAAGCTGAAATAAAGAAATCCAAAGGGATTAAGCTATGATTACAGGAATAGTTTGGCATAATCTGTTTACTGGGGGAGCAAGTTTATGTTTTGGGCATACCAAAACCACTTGCTCCACCTCCTGACACTCGGTGCAGAGGATTATCCCGTTGGTCTCCATCAAATCAAATTAAAGAAACAAGTATGATAAAAACAGAATATAAAAAAAGTGGTCGCCCAACCAAGGGCGCAGCCGAAAAGAAGAAATACCGTATCACGGTAAAACTGAATACGCAGGATTATTATACGCTTAAAGGTAAAGCCAAAGGCGCAGGAGTAACCATGAGTGAGTTTATAAGAAAACTTCTTGATAAAGGAAACGTCATTGAACGCCTTACGGTTGAGCAGGCAGACTTCATTCGTAAACTGTGCGGAATGGCAAACAATCTCAATCAGTTGGCGCATCGCGCCAATGCAGAAGGTTTTCATGCCGTTGTCCCTTTCCATAAAATCGTCATTGGCAAGATAGATGAAATATTAAATCTGATACGAAGATGATAGCCAAGATAATGAAAGGTTCGGGCTTCAAGGGAGTTATTAATTACATCCTTGACCCGAAGAAAGGAACGGAACTCATTGATAGTTCCGGAGTGAGAACGGAGAGCATCAACCATATTGTCCAAAGTCTCATCGACCAGACAGAACTGAATCCAAGAGTAAGCAAGGTTGTGGGGCATATCTCTCTGAGTTTCTCGGCACAGGATTCTTCCAAGCTCAGCAATGAATGGATGGCGCAGATCGCTCGTGAATACATGGAGAAGATGGGAATAAAAGATACGCAGTACATTATCGGTCGCCATTTCGACAAGGAACATCCACACATTCATATAGCTTTCAATCGGATAGACAATAATGGCAAGACTATTTCTGACCGTAACGACAGATTCAGAAGTGAGAAAATTTGCAAGGAACTGACCGCTAAATATAGCTTGTACTTCGCTGGTGGTAAGGAGAATGTCAAAGAACACCGACTGAAAGAACCTGACAAGACCAAGTATGAAATCTATCAGACGTTGAAAGCAGAGATTGCTCGGTGCAGGAATTGGACAACTCTCCTTAGTCATTTGGGAAAGCAGGATATTGGTGTCCGTTTCAAGTACAAAGGCAACTCACAGGAAGTTCAAGGTATCATCTTTGAAAAGAACGGTTATCATTTCAATGGCTCTAAAGTGGATAGGGGTTTCAGTTATTCCAAGATAGACTTTGCCTTGCACCAGAATAACCGGGAACACGAACAACAGATGCAAGGAATGGTAAACCTCATCTCCAATGTTGCAAGTGTTACGAGCGAAATAGCCAACGAGCTCATCGAAGGAGGATTGGATTTATTTCAAACTCATGGTACTGTCCCTGCGGAGGTTTACAACACACTCGACAAAAAGAAGAAAAAGAAAAAACGTAAAATACATTTATAACTATGGCTGATAATAATACATTTGCTCTATTTGAGGAAATCAAAAACAAACTGGAGACAATTTACAGGGAACTAAAGGAACTGAAAGAAAAGGAGAACGGTTCTGTTTTTCTTCCTGTTCCATCTCCACCTGTACAACGTGACGAACAGATGGAACAGGAATTGCTCAATCAGTATGAACAGCGAACAAAAGAAGTGATTAACAAGTATCTTGGTGTGCAAGTGCGCATCAAGGACGAGGAGGCTAAATCTATGGACAAATTGGTGGCAAGCGTCTTGACCATGTTGCACGAATGGCAGGAGAAGAAAGAGCATCCAATACCGCAGGAACATATTCACAGACACAGCTTTGACCTCAAGTCCTCGAAAGTCTTTACTTATATGGTAGCAGTATCTGTCCTTTGTTTTGTTTCTTTGGTCGGCAATTACTTCTTGTGGCAAAGTAAACAGCAATACAAGGATGATGCCTTGAAATTCCGTATCATCAGAGTATGGAGAGGATGTAGCCCAAAGGAAATCCTATGGCTTAACGATGTGTTTGACATTCATCGTAATGCTGCAATAATTAAAAGAATCAAAAAGCATACAGATGATTATAATGTGGGACTGAAAGCAAAAGCAGATAGTCTAATGCAGAATAATCTACAAAATAAGAAAGGCAAATAGAATTGTAGATATAAGACTTTTGAAGGAGGAGAAAATATCTCCTCTTTTTTATTCTTTATACAAGAATATTTACTATATTTGCAAACAATCAGATGATATTTATGGAAAGTCCAACTAATAGAATTAAAGAGGTGCTTATCGAGAAAGGGATTAAGCAAACATGGCTTGCAGAGAAACTCGGTAAGAGTTTCACTATTGTGAACTCATATGTTTGCAATCGTCGACAGCCAAGCCTAGAATTGCTATTTCAGATAGCAGAGATTTTACAAGTCAATCCAAAGGAATTGATTAACACCCCAGATGAGTAACTTTATTATGGTAGAGCATAAAAAATCTATTCGTTTTTTCAACGACCGTGAAGTTAGGGCGGTGTGGGATGACGAACGCAATAAGTGGTGGTTCTCTGTGCTGGACATCATTGCTGCAATTAACGAGCAAGACGATTATCAAAAGACAAGGAACTATTGGAAATATCTCAAAACTAAGTTGAAGAAGGAGAATAATGAACTGGTTAGTGCTACTAACCAGTTGAAGTTGCAAGCCCCAGATGGGAAACAACGATTGACAGATATGTTAGATGGAGAAGGGGTTGTTCTACTGGCAAAAGCAATACCCAATGTCAAGGCAATGGGATTTCTTGATTGGTTTACCTACAGCGACAACACCATTGATGGACAGAGCAAGAAGAAAGCATATCAACTCTTTGAAAGTGGCATCTTGCAAACGGCAGAACCTGGCAGTATCAAGTGTCTGCAACAGATACACGCTTATCTCTTTGGAGGATTGTATGACTTTGCAGGACAAATCCGTACGAAGAATATTTCAAAAGGAGGTTTTACCTTTGCTAATTGTATGCACTTCCCCGAAACTCTGCAAACAATAGAACGAATGCCCGAAACAACCTTTAATGAGATTATGGATAAGTATGTAGAGATGAACGTAGCCCATCCATTTATGGAAGGCAACGGTCGTAGCACTCGCATTTGGCTTGACCTCATGCTAAAGCGTTCTCTCAAACGGTGCGTGGATTGGAGCCAGATAGACAAGAACGAATATTTGTCAGCCATGCGTGAGAGCATTTCTGATAGTACACACATCAAGGCTTTGGTACTGCCTGCACTCACCACCAAGATTGATGACCGAGAAATGTTTATGAAAGGTATTGATTATTCGTATTATTATGAGCAGAATGATTAATTCGTTGAATATAGATAACTTAAAACTTAATCCCCTCTCAACGACCTGTACTCACAACTAGGGAAGTAATCTTCAAAAGGATTGAGGAGAGGCATTATTGTGGAGGATATAATAAATTCTAATCACTAGATCTCTTTACTTATGGCATGGATAAATAAATTTCTCGTAAAACTTATTCCTTCTATCAATAAGCAATTTTTTAAACAAATAGAAGAAATAAACAATCTAAAAACCTATATTTCTAAGTTGGAAAGTAAATTAACAAAAACCCAAACAGAGTATAGAGTAGAAATAGCACAAGAGATAGAAGAACTCTATTCGTCTAAAAATCAAATTTTAGATTTGACTAAACAATTAGATGAAAGTATTGCATTAGCAAAAGGACAAAAAGAGACAATTCTATTAATGACAAAAGATCTCGATAAGTTGGAAGAGTTGGAAAATAAAGTGAGAAAATATGAAAGTTCATATGAAATCCGTAGTTTGAAAGCAACAAATGAATTTCAAAGGGAAAAGATTTCTAAATTGCAAAGCCGTATTCCTTTGATAGAACGGTTACATACACGCAGTTATAAAGAAATGGATGAATTTAGGAATAAATTTATAGATGACTTAGAAAAAGAAATCTTAATGTATAAAAGAAGAGTCATAGAATTAGAACAAATTAATTCAGAAATTCTAAAAAAACTCCAAGTTTTGGAAAAAGAAAACTTCAATAAATTTAATCCTAAATAACCTATGGAACAATCTCTTTACAAAGAAACGGCAGAAAGACTCATTAATCATTTTCAATTATCAACTAGATTTATAAATAAGCTTGCCGAAGAGCGTCAAATATCCGATTTAATTTCTATCCTCAATATAAACCTGTCTAAATATGAAAAGTTGGAACTAATATTGAGGATGGAAGGAGGTGATTTCTTTGCAGGAAGTAAGCCTACAACTAAAGAATTACGACAAAAAATAATAGAAAAATGGGACGTTGTAGATAGGGATATGGCATTTAATATACGCTGTAATTCAAATGGGAAAAGTGAGTATCATAAATCAAGAAAACTCTCTGCTTTAAATTGGCATCGCGGTGGACAATGGGCTAAAGATTTTATGATCAATTCTGGTATAGATACTGCTTTCAGTGGCAAAAAGACAATTCCTATAAACTATGAAGACTATGAGGATGTAGAACCTTATAAGAAACTACCAGAATTGAAGATATATCAAGAGAACTTAAAAGATGAACTAAAACAAGCTTTAGCAGAAAGTGGTGATGATGCAAAATGCTTAATAAGCCTTCCAACAGGAGCTGGAAAAACAAGAATTGCAGTAGAGGCATATACAGAATATTTGCGCCCAAGATTTTATGAAGGCAAATTTCTAATTTGGATTGCTCAAAGTGAAGAATTATGCGAACAAGCGATTGCCACATTTCAGCAAATATGGCAACATAAAGAATTTACAGAAAGTCTTAGAATATATCGTTATTATGGTAAACATGAATTAAATGAAAACACATTGATTGGTGGTATTGTCGTATGTAGTATTTCTAAAATTTATTATGCAATAAAGAAAGGAGAAAATGTCAATGTAAATCTAATAATAGAGAATTGTGGTGCTTGTATTATTGACGAGGCTCATCGCGCAGTAACTCAGATGTATGAAACATTTTATAAATATAGCCAGAAAATTAGAGGTGAAAAGATTTTCCCTATATGTGGCTTAACTGCTACACCAGGAAGAAACGATGACATAAATAAACTTACTAAATTCTTTATTTTCAAACTAATAACACCTTGTTTGCCAATGAAATACCAACAAACACCCATAGATTATTTTAGAGATAAAGGTTATTTAGCACGTCCTATTCATAAAATTATTACTACAGGAGAAACGTATATAATTACATTTGAGGGTGGAGAAGCTAATCCTTCATTAGAATTTCTTGAAAAAGAAATGGAAAATAGAGGCTGTAAAATGTTAGCAAAAAGTGTAAAAAGGAACAAAAAGATACTAGACGTCCTAATATCTGTTAAAGAGAAACAGACTATAGTTTATTCTTGTAATGTTGAACATGCTAACCTTTTAACAGCAGCACTAATTGTAAAAGGAATTCAAGCTGCTGCTATTACAGCAGAAACCCCAAGACATAAGCGATTAGTTTATATTGATAAATTTAGGAAAGGGGAACTTCAAATGTTAGTGAATCACAGTGTACTAACAACTGGTTTTGATGCTCCTAAAACAAATAACATTGTAATTTGCAGACCTATATTTAGCGATATTCTTTATGAACAAATTGTTGGTCGTGGTTTAAGAGGCCCAAAGTTTGGAGGAACAGAAACCTGCAATATAATTGATTTCTCAGATAATTTAGGAAGATTTGGTGACCAGCAATCTTATCACCGTTTTGAAGAGTTCTGGGAAAAAGACACATAATAAAAACAATATTAGATGAGGTGCACCTCATCTAATATCTGGTAAAAACCTTGGATGGAATAAATTTTTCTTTTAGACCACCCTGACTAGTCCTTGTACAATGCAAAGATATAAATAATTATGTATAATTCAAAATGTTTTCATTCTTTTTAGGAAAATATGTTTATCATATTTAGGGTGACAACATCCAAGATGTTTACTAATCGATACTACTCAAATTGAGGAAACATTTTTGTACCATACAAGTATAAATCATTGATAATCAACATGGAATATATTTGAGGAAGAAAGTGCATTAGCAAGATTAGCCCCAATGCCTATTGGATATGCGTGCCATGCTTTCTTGCGGTGATGCTGTATGCTTGTTGGGGTTGCAAGATTCGTACTCCGTGAAGGTGTTACACGCTGTTTGTAACATGATTACACACCGCTTGTAACATGATTACACGCCGTTAGTAAGGGGAAGGGAGGCTCTTAGCTACTTTCAGGGGAATTGATTAGGGGCGCAGAGATACTGTCCTTTTTCTGCGCAAATTAGCGCAAAAAGGTGTGAAAAAATACTTGAAATCATCGGGGTATTGTTTGAAAAATAATTTTTAAAGGCTATATTTGCAAAGTATAGCAGGCGAAAAGGATGCTTTTTCCTGTCATATCCTAATAATCAGAACCTAAAATGTATAAAACAATAAATTAAATGCCAATGAAAAATCTTGTATTCGATTCCTGCATGGAAAGTCTGCAGGATACGAGAAAAAACTATCAGCAACCGCGAATCAAGGTGATGGGCCTCGATGCCATGGAATCCTTTTGTGACGGAAGTACCGCAGTCCCCAGTCCGGAAATCCCGGGCGACGGTAACCTCTCGAAGGAAAACGAAGGAGGTTATAAGTATCACGACTATAATGTATGGGAGGATTGAGCCATGAAGAATAAGTTGTTTATGTTTGTTGCCATGCTGGCATCGGTTCTGTCGCTGGCATCCTGCTCTTCTGACGAGATAGAGGGTGTTGACTCGAATCAGGCGGTAGCGGGCAAGGGTGTCTCTATCACTGTAGCCTTGAAGCCGGAGTCTCGCGCCGTCTATACCGATAATGGCACCAACTTGAAGGCCACCTTCGAGAAGGATGTCGATTATATCACGGTATTCTTTCGTAAAGGTACATCACCTCTGGGAAAGTACAAGCTGACCTGTACGGGCGTTTCTTCCATGGGTGGCACATTCACTTCCAACTCGGGTGAGCTGACGGCTGAGGTGCTGAAACACATCATGACCGGCGGCGAACTGACCGATTTGCACATGATCCTGGCAAGTGCGAAGAGTAAGCCAGACTTCTACGAAAAGTTTAATAATGATCTGAGCGTGCAGGACGGTACGCTGGAAGATGCCACGGCTCACATGCAACGGGTTACCAACCACGACATGACCAAGGCGGAGAACTATGAGTGGGATGACGCAAACGCCCGGTTGACCGTGAAGAATGTGAATTTCAACTCGAATCCCGAACTGTGCACCTCTATTCTGAAGGTAAAAGCTGTGTTCCCCGCTGGTACGGAACTGGTGAAGGGTGAAACACCGATAGACCTGTATGGGGAGAATGCATATAGTAAATATACATGTGGTTGGGGTAAGGCAAGCGGAGCTACCATTACAAACGGAACCGTGCCTTTTACAAAGGCGAAGGTTGCCGAAGTGCAGGAAAATGCGGATGGAACGAAGACGGCCATCGCCTATGTCTGCTTCTGGCCCACCACGGCAAAACCTTTAGAGCTATTGAATGTTAACTCCAAGATAGGTGATGTCGACTATACAGGTGAATATACGGTAGAACATGTAACGATGAGTGGGGAAGAAGATGTCTCCACCCTGAAGGGAGCGAAGCTTTATACCATGCCCATTACGCTGGCAGGAAGTAAGACGATTACCCAATGGATGAAAGATGGGGAGAGCAGTATAGAGGTTGCGGGAGCCACACTCGAATCCTCTGAGGCTACCTGGCTGACTTTCGAAGGCGGACGGATTCATGTCGCGGCCAACGCGACGGGGGCTCCCCGAACGGGCGAAATAGACTTGAAGGCAGGTGGAATAATATTGAAATATGTTATCACCCAGCTTGAGCCTAATGACTTCAAGGGGACATATTCTTATACGACAAAAGTCTTTGCGGGAACAGGTGCTATAACTGGAGCGTCGGATCCCTATACATTTGAAGGCCTTATATTTGGAGAGCCAAGAACTTCTGCTGAACTGACGGACGCCAACGGAACGAAGCATACGAACAATATCGGTATCACGGGATTATATGGTACGGCTGTTTTAGACGCATGTCTTGAGATTGATTATGAGAATTGCTCTGCGAAGTTTGGAGTGTTCTTGGATGCTCGTGACGGCCAAAATCAGCAGGTAAATGGGAAATATGTGGCATTCGTACCTGCTTTAGTTACCCGGAAAGCAAAGGATTGGGGTAAGCCGTGGATGTTTTACGAGACAGAGCTTGGCGACCCCGACTATACTTGGGCCTGGTATACTGTAACGAAGGACCTGTCGCAGATTATTTATTACAATAGGACCAATAATAATGTGGAGTTTTCCTCGGTTCCTCAGTATTCCTCAAACACGATGAACCAGATAGCTGGAATAGATGTCGTTCTTTCTTCCACAGATGTGTTTACCCATGCGACAGTATCTGGTTATGCTCAGGTTTATCAGGTAAACGCGAAAGGAAAGGTGGGTAGTTATTTCATGCGGACAGGTAATGCCTCTGGCGCAAAGACGAATGCCAATGGCATTACGGCAGCAGGTTATACGATAAAGTAGTAACAGATATATCCAATCGAAGGGGGAGGAGGCGTCGGCTTTCTCCCCTTTCCTTTGCAATACAGTTTGCGCAATATCGTTGCGCAAACCTCTTTTGTTTGAAGAAAAAAGGAGAGTTTGTTTTTGAATTTGGATGGAAAAAGGTTATCTTTGCAACAATTACGATAACAAATATCTCAGAATCTATCAAGAGTCCCAATGACTGAATACATGAAAAAACTAATATTCCATAGTGCGCCATTATTGCTGTGCCTGCTGCTTCTTGCGGCATGCTCTGAAAGTGAGGAGACCGTCAGCGAGATCCTGGTGGAGCGTACGAGTGATTTGAGTGGCTATCGGGTGGTCGTGAATGCAACAGTTGGCGTGGCCTCCCGTATGTTTCCTGAAACCGGAGCATGGCAAAACGGCGATAAAATCTATATCATCCTTGACAACGAAGAGACTAATGCCTACCAGTTGACCTATTCTGCTTCCGATAAACAGTTTTCCATTGAGGCCGTGGGGCCGAGCTCTGCCGGCTTTGCGGCGAGCGGAACAGTAACGGGGCTCTATGCGTCGGCCGGCTCCCTGGCTCTTGCCAACGGCAAGCTGCAGGGTGCGACGAAAGGCGATGTGGTCTATACCCGATCGGGAAGTTATGCGAAGGCCGACAAGACCATCACAATCACCCTGCGCCTCGACCAGCGCAAGACCTCTCTGGTTAAGATTACAGGTTGCAGCAGCGAGGCCTATGTGGAGAATATGAAGACCAGCTTTACCAAGTTGACCTCTCTCAAAGACCTCACTTGGGACGAGACAGATGCCACGCCGTCCTATATTTATGATATTTCCGACAAGTCGGCCTATTGCTATGGCATTCTTCCTGATGACGGAAAGATTATCTTGAAGTATAAGGATGGTTACAGATATACCTTGAACTCTGCGTTGCCGGCGTTGGCAGCAGGAGAGATGAAGACCATACAGGGACCGGAAGAAGCTCCCGCCAGCTGGGTAAGGGATGCGTCGGAGTTCTATACTGACGGCGATGTGATAACCTATCATGCGGCAACGACGGGCAAGGCTTTTACCTTGGTCGTGATTCCAGAGGGCTATCAGTTGACCGACATGAAGAAGTCGGGCGGTCAGTTCTATGCCGATGCCAAGGCCGCGATGGACAAACTTTTCACCGTTGAGCCGTATAATCACCTGAAAGACTATTTTAATGTCTATTTCATTGCGGCTGCTTCAAAGGATGCCGGGGCTGATATCTATACCGATAACAACAGTACGACCGTGGCTACCGAGCGTGATACCTACTTTGGCGCAGGCTGGGGACCGGGCGATAAGAGCTACTCCTATATGGGCGTGAAGGAAGAAAGTAAGGTCTATGACTTTGTGAAGCGGTATTGTCCAGACCTGAATGGTAAGGGCTCGTTTGTGGGGAGTATCACCAATACGGCCATTCTCATGCTGATCAACGATACACGCTATGCGGGTATATGCCATTACAGACAGGATGGGCAGAGCTATGCCATGGTGCCCACATTCCCCAAGACGCGCGCCTGGAGTAATCATGTGGGAGCACCGAAGAATACGGGAACCTGGACGAGCATTGTTGTCCACGAGCTTGGCGGCCATGGCATCGGCCGTCTGGATGATGAGTATTATACTTTGGATACGAGTATCAATATGTGGCAGGCCTTTTCTTTAAATGCGAGCCATCGCTACAGTGCGCCCTTTGCGCTCAATGTTACGACCAGTCAGAGCAGCTATGGCTGGGATTGGATGCAGGGCAAGGGCTATACGGGCGAAGGCCTTTACGAAGGTGGAAGCACCTACGAGAAAGGAGTATGGCGGCCAGAGCCGTTGAGTTGCATGATTGATAATCGGTCTTATTTCAATGCCTGGTCCAGATATCTTATCATGAAGCGCGTCTACGAGGCGTGTGGACTGCCTTTCGATCAGGATGTCTTCTGTCATGTCGACAGCCGTATTTCTTCTTATGCAAATGCCGCTGGCGCCAAGGCTTACAGAATGCCGTCGCCCACGATGAAGGACATAGAGGTGATGCCGATGACAGCCCGTCCTGTATTGGATAATTAATTTAGATATAATATATATTGTGGAGAGGAAAATCATGATAACACCACAGCATGGGCGCAGGGAATATGTTTACCCGAGATGTAAGATTCTCAACATCTTGGATGATGAAGAGCTGTGCCATGGATCCATTAGCGATGTCGGCAATGGTGGCGATATCGATGGTGGTAGCTACGAGTCCAAGGAAATGGATATCAGTCTGTTTGCTGAGGAAGGAGGACTTGAGGAGGGCGGAGTATGGTATTAAGGAATATTTTTCTCGGCGCGTGCTTCGCGAGTCTTTTGGCAGGTTGCTCTTCCGATGAGCCTATCCATGCGGGGGGAAACTCCCAGTCAGCGAGTGTTACGATAGCAGCTGGTGTTGACGAAGGGACTCGTGTATCATTTACGACCGATACAGAGGGCGTGGAGAGATTGAAAGTTGCTTGGGAATCGACAGATGCCCTCTTTGCGGTAGTTGCAGGATCTGCGAATACAGGTAACTTTACAGTCTCCCAAATACAGAGTGATGCCCATAAGGCCAATTTCACGGGGGCTTTCGGCACGGCGCCGACACAGAGCTCCGAGGTGAATGCTTGCGTGAAGACGGCCAGCTCGACGGTTTCCGGAACCAATATGACTTTTGACTGGTCTGTCCAGACGGGTGTAGCTTCCGACCTCGGGAAGTATGATATTCTTACAGGTAACGGCGGCTATGAACCTTCCGGAACATCCCCCATTCATATGCATTTTAACCATTATATGAGTTTCCTCAAGGCAACGGTAACCTTGCCTGTGGCAGTCGCGGCTCATACAGCTACTGTTACATTGAAAGGAACGGGGCTTCCGACCTCGGTCGTATGGAGCGGGAACACAAATACTTTTGCTGATCTGAAAACGGGCAACATCACGCTGACGGCTGCTCCGGTCAGTGGGACGGAGGTTACGGTTTATGCCGCGCTCTATCCGGGTACGGTGAGAGAGCTCTGCGCCGATGTTATTGTTGGTGGCACAACCTATAGCAACCTGCTGGTTACGCATAGTGCAACTCTTGAGGCGGGTAAGTTGTATACCGTCTCCCGCAATGCTTCGTCCATTGAAGATATGACTTTGTGGATTCCCGATGCGGCTTGGAGTAAGGTCATTGATTGCAAGAACTATAAGATTGCCGATGTTATGAGAGAACCCGAGAAAGGCTCTGATTGGTTGAATGTAAGTTCCGATGGAACTCGTGTAACTATCTCGGCGACTGCAAATACCACGGGCGCTCCCCGTCAGGCAACCTTAAGTTTTACCAATGGAAGCAGTACAACGAAGGTAGACATCACCCAGATGGAGGACAAGGATTTCGCCGGCACATGGGACATGACGGCGTTCAAGGCGTTCTATACAACGGGGGATGCTACAATTACAGGAGTGGGTACCGGTATTCATGACAATACATGGTCTGCCATCGGTACGACTCCCGGCGATGGCGCTGCGGACAACATCGTGAAAGAGGGCGTTGACTATGGGAATAAGCAGGAAATGGAGATTGCATATCAATCTGGCGGCAGTAGTATAACCGGTATTTATCAGGCAGGTACCCACAGGCAAAACCTTTCCATGCGGGGACTTTATGAGAATCTAAGGACTAAAGGTAGTGCGGAGGTTGATTATTCGAGGAAGTCTGCTAATGTATATTTCTTTATAGATACGAACCAGAGTAATAGTAAAAACCAGCGTCTTTATACGGGAACATATGCGGGACAGTATGCCAATCTGATGCCGGAGTTCTATAACACAACTACTTCAACGCATTGGGATTTCCAATATGCGTGGACTGGAGGCTCTGGATATTGGTGGTATCGGGGTGATGTAACTGTCGTAGGACATACCACGAAGGTCTCTTGGTATGCCAATAGAGTCAATGGTTACCAGAATCTCAGCGGAAATCTGCGAGTGGTGGGGCTGCAGGTAATGAGATATACGGGTACGGTTCCAAGTGCGAATTATATCATCCGCGAGCCGGAGAACCTTGGATCGCCGAAGGCCAACTGGGGCGCCTATGCCATCACTTATCAGGGAGACATCGTGATGAAGCGCACGGCCGACGGATATAAGGAAATTACGATAGGTGGCGATAACTAATCAAATCAAGGCTTTAATAATGACACAAATGAAGAAAATTTTATATTCGGCAATGATAATGGTCTTGGTGGCCAGTTGTTCAAACGCAGAAGACAAGTTAAGGAGTACAGAGGAATCGCAGCCGGTAAATATTACGGCCTGTAAGATTGCTTCTACGCGCGTAGGCTATTCCGAGACGGAAGCTGATGTTGCTGCTGTCTGGGAGGAGACCGACGCTATCTCACTCTTCTCCTTGGATGGGGCAATGGTGAACCGGGGAACCCTGAAGTTTGTGAACTTCCCTGATGCCGGCGATAAGACGAGGGCAAACTTTATGGGCCATTTGGATAAGGATGTCTCCGGCATCACCCAGATCTATGCCTATGCCCAATACCCCAATGTCTATAACACCAGCGATGGCATCATGAACGACCTTCATTTCCAGACTGGCGAGTTGACGGGCGACGGCAGTGCAACCACGCACGATGTCTTGTATGCTACTGCGATTTACGACCCTAATTCCACGCAGTCAGTCAAGATGACCTTCAGCCGCAGGATGGCAATTATCAAGTTTGTGCTCGCGTTGCCTTCTGATATTGCCAATACTGCCGTAACGGCTTGTAAGGTTGTTGGCGCCAACCTATATAATAAGGTGTCGCTGAACATTCGGGACGCATCCCTTCGAGAGGGTGTCCAAGGGAGTATCAGCATAGATGCTCCAGGCATAAAGATGTTGGATGGAAAAGCTTTGTTCTATGTGGCAGTCTATCCGGGGGAGCTTTCTTCCGTCAGTATACCGATTACCATAGGGGGAACGAAGTATAGCGTTGCCGCTGGCAATATCACGGTCGGTGCCGGTGAGTTCAAGACCATAGAAGTGCCAAGCGACAAGTTTGTGAAGAGCGCCTATGATGTAGAGGGCATCGTAACCGATACAGAGGGAAAGCCGATGCCGGGCGTCGTTGTCAGCGACAGTTACACCTGTGTCCAGACCGACGCCAAGGGACATTATGCGTTTAACTGTAATGCCAATGCCAAGTTCGTCTATTACACCGTTCCGGCAGACTGCGCGATCCCCACGCATTCAGAGACCGACCGTACCGCTTATGTTTATCTGCCTCTCGAGGAGGGTGTCTCCCGGTACGACTTCAAGTTGAAAAGGCTTGCCGGAGGTAAGGAGAGCAACTATAAGATGATCGTGATAGGCGATCCGCAGGTAACGAATGCCTACAATCCGTATTATACCAGTGCCGATGACAACCAGGTAAATGTGAGCGATGTCTATCGCTTTACCCATGAGACGATGGCCGATATCAAGAAGACAATAGCGAGTCTGCCCGCCGGAACTCCGGTCTATGGCCTCTCCATGGGGGACGATGTCCAATATTATGGCGGATACAACGCAGCCCTCGAGAGCCAGATTCGTGCGGCGCTGGGTTCTTCTTCGATGATTCTATTCTCCGTGATTGGCAATCACGATCAGGATGGCAATGCTATCTATAAGAGCAAGTGGGAGGAGAATTTCGGTCCGACGGACTATTCTTTCGATCGGGGCGATGTCCACTATGTCTGCTTCAACAACTGCTGGTTCTATCGCGGGGCAAGCTATTACCAGCCCGGCGAGCTGACCGACGAGCAGATGGCATGGTTGGAGCAGGACCTCAGCTTTGTCGATAAGTCGAAGAAAGTGGTGCTCAACTATCATATCCCGTTGACATTCGGGACACGGCCGAAGGAAGGAGCGGCATCGCTGAACCTCTCCACGGAGCGCGCTCATTATTCTTCTTCCCGCTTGACGAAGTTCATGAGTCTGCTCAGTCAGTTCAGCGGTGGTTACGAACTCTTCTGCGGACATACCCATTTTGCCATCAACCACGAGATTGACTTTGGCGGACAGCACATCCTGGAACACTGTCATGCGGCGGCATGCGGGGATATCTGGCAGTCGAACATCAACATCTGCGGCACTCCGAACGGATATTATGTCTATACATTCGACGGAACCGCCACGCAGGACTGCTACTATAAGGGCACCTTCTGGGATTCCTCCAGGCAGATGACGCTCTTCAGGGCCGACACGGATTTCAATGCCGAGACCTATGCTGCCGACTGGAGCATCACGGGCGGGAAAGGAGCCGTCGTGGCAAATGTATTCAATGCCGACTCAAAATGGAAGGTCTATGCCGTCGAGAACGGAAAGAAGACCGAGATGACGCGCTGCAACAGTCAGGGGCAGGATGCCTTTGCCGTGGGCTATCACCACAAGTATGCCAAATCGAACGGTTATAGCTTCTTCAGTAAGAAGAATGCCTATCTGATTATGAATCACCTCTATTATTATATTCCGACGGATCCTGACGCGGAGATCACCGTTGAGGCCACGGATGGATATGGCAATACCTACCGTGAGACGACGGCCAATGTGGTTACGGAGCCGTTCTATAACTATGCTCACTACTATTCGAAGTGAGGCCGGAGGTTGTGATTCATACGAAAGAAGCCATCTCCCTTGTTATGGGGGATGGCTTCTTTTTTCGTCTTTAGATGTTCCTTGTAGAGTAAAACAGCCTGTTTTACTGAGTAAAATAGCCTGTTTTAGTCACTGAAACAGCCTGTTTCACTTTTCTGTCAACGGCAGTTGACACCGTTACCTTACGCTTTCTACAGCGTAGCCAGCCTTCCGGAGCAGGGCGAGCACGCCTTTCTCGCCTACCAGATGGCCTGCTCCGACGGCGAAGAGGGTGGGTTGCGCTTTCATGATGGCGGGCATCTTGGTGAGCCAGTCGGCGTTGCGATTGTCTATGAGATCGGCTCTTTCTTCGGGCGTATCATCGCAGGAGTTGTTGAGTTTCAGGTTGATAGACTCCTCGATTTTCGTGATATCCTGTTTGAAATAGCCTCCGAGCATCAGGTCGAGCAGCTTGTCGTTGAAGTCTTCGTTGTCTACCATGCAGAGAAACACCTGTGCCTGGCGGTCGAGAGGTCTCGTGAAGAGCATTTTGACTTGGAACGCAAGGGTCTCCAGTCCGCCTATCTTCCTGCCGTTTTCCTTGCCCCAGTTCTGGAAAAACATGTCGATGGTGCGCGTGGCATCCAGTTGGCCGCCCTGCTTCTGCATGCAGAGGAGGGCCGTCATGGTGGTGGAGAGGGCGGCAGGAGTGAGCGTGCCCAGTTGCTGGGCGACCATGGGGTTGGTGAAGTCGGCTCCCATGTGCTTGGTGAGGAACGCGTTGATGCGCCCCATCTCCTCGTCGGTGTAGAGACTCGTGAAGGTCTTTCCCTCCGGCATGGACAGGGCTTTCCGCATCTCCTGCAGGACTGCGGATTGCATCATGGAGTCGTTTACGAGCTCGCCATACACGGCCTCGGTGGCATGCATGGCATCTCGCAGTCCGGGAATGGAGTCCACGAAAGTGTCAGGGCAGAAGTGATAGGTGCCGATAATGTAGGAGGGCTTTGCAAGGCCTTTGCCCGAAATCTTGTACAGCAGTTGTGCGTTGGCTCCGAAAATGCATGCGCCCATCAGGAGCAGGAAGGTGAATCGCCTTTTCATTATTTTCTTTTGGGGTGATTATTTTACTCCCTCCACGGTGTACCCGCCTTTCTTCAGCCGACTGAGGAGTCCTTCCTCGCCTCCCAGCTTAGCGGCATCGACAACGAAGAGGGTGGGGGTTTTCATGATGCCTGGCATCATAGTGCTCCATATGGTAATGGTGCGGGCAATCTCCGGGTTCATCTTCTGTACCTTTGCAATGGCATCAACATCTTGCTTTTCGAAAGCCGCGACAATCTTATCCATTGTGCCGAGCTGCGCGTCCTCGTGCTCGATGAAGTCCATCAGGATTTCAGCCTGACGCTGCATAGGAAGCTTTTTCAGGTGGGCAATCTGCTCGTCTGTACTGTTCAAACCACACCTTGGCTCCTTGTTTACCTTGGCCTGTGCTTCGAAATACTCATTGAAAGTGTGCGTGGGATCATATTCGCTCATGTGGTTGGCCACGAAGAGCAGTTTCTCCAGTTCGTCTTTCATAGCTATGGGAGTCAGGTTTCCGTAGCGCTTCTGCACATGCGGGCTTTCCAGTCCCACGCTCTCATATTTCTTCAGAAAGGCATTCAGCTTGTCGTATTGCCCGGGCGTGAGCACCTCTTTCAGGTTCTTGCCGCCGGCGAGGGTGCGTGCGGCCTTGATAAACGACGCGGAGTCGGGTGTCAATTCGAAATACATCTGGTCGGTGGCAATCATGGCTTCCTTGATGCCGGGTATCCGCTGCACTATGCCCTGAGGATTGACGAGCTTGTGGATGCCTACGATATAAGAGTCTTTGTCGAGCCCGTTGCCCGATACCTTGTAGAGCAGTTGCGCGTCTGCGCCCATGGTGAACACGCCCGTAAGAATCAGAATAGCGAATAGTTTTTTCATATTTATACGGTTTTGATGGTTATATAACGGCGTTTGTCTTGGTTTATTTCATAGCCAGCAGCCATTTTCCGCGGAAGAGCCGGACGAGGAACATCGAGCCGCGGAAGGTCAGCTCCACGGCCATGGCTATCCACACGCCCTTCAGCCCATAGTGGGGAGCGAGCATGGCGGCCATTGTCAGGCGCACGCACCACATCGACACAAGGTTCATGATGGCGGGTTTCAAGGTGTCGCCGGCACCTACGCAGACGCTGTAGGTAACGATAGCAGCCGCGAAGAACGGTTCGGCGAAGGCCTCGATGCGGAGTACCTGGGTGCCGAGGGCGCGGATTTCCTCTACCGGGGAGAGGATTCCTATCATCTCGGGCGCGAAGATATACATGATGAGGCCCATCACGGCCATGATGGCCATGCCCATTCCCACCGTCATATGGGCAAAGTTTTTGCAAAGATCGAACCTTCCGGCTCCGTGGGTCTGGCCCACGAGGGTCGTCGCGGCTTCTCCGATGCCGTATCCGGGCATGTAGCAGAGGCTCTCGGCAGTGATGGCAAAGGAATTGGCGGCAATGGCAATGTTTCCTAAAGGGGCCACGATGAGCGTGCTTACCACCTGTGCTCCGCTCATGAGTATCGACTGCACGGCCATCGGCAGACTGATTTTCAGGGCCTTCGTTACATAGTCCCATAGCCATGTGAACGGCTCCTTGCTGGGCTGCAGGGCCAGGATCTTGTTTTTGAAAACGGCCATCCACAGCATCGGGACAGAGGTTACAAGGTAGGCCGAGGCGGTGCCGAGTGCGGCTCCGAGCACTCCCAGGTGAATGATATATATAAAGAGGTAGTTGAAGACGACATCCAGAATGCAGAGCAGGATGCTCAGTCCGCTTGGCGTGTGCATGTCGCCTGAGCTCTTGAGCATGGAACTCGAGAGGTGGAAGAGGAATATCAGCGGAAGTGTGAGGGCATAGACGAGGAAATAGAGCGAGGCATCGGCGGTAATGTCGGCACCGCCACCTAACCATAAGGGCAGGGGATGGTGAATGACTACACCCACCAAGCACATGAGAAGGCTGAATATGCCCCCGCAGATGAGCGCGTGCTGGAATACCTGCCGTGCCTGTCGGAAGTCGTTGGCGCCGATGAAATGGGCCACTTGGACGCTGAATCCCATCGACATGGCACTCATGACCGAGCCCATGAGCCAGGTGGTGCTTTCTATCAGGCCGATGCTTGCCGATGCTTCCGCTCCCAGATGTCCCACCATGGAGGCATCGATAAAGAACATCATCACGGTGGTAATCTGGGCCAGAATAGAGGGAATGCTCAATCCGACAATCAGATTGAACTTCTCCATCTTCCTCATTTCCTGACCCATACGGATCTTCTCCAGCAGTGCGTCGCTTCTCTTGGTCATATGCCTAAATGTGGTGCAAAGTTACGAAAATAATCATGAAAAAAGCGATTCCTTGATGTGGAATCGCTCGAAATACTTGAATTTCCATACTCTCTCTCAAATTCTTCTTCCTTTCAAATAGCCTTGTTATCCGTCCTGTACAATCTCTTACCTTTCAATAGCTAAACCTAACAATTCACTAACCTAATATTTCTTAACTTAAAAAACGATTTTTTCGTATCCTTTAATCTTTTATCCTAAAGAAGCCTGGTTTCTTCATTGAATGCAATGCAAAGGTACGATTGTTTACGGATACAAACAAAAAAGGCACCCAGGTTCTTTGTGAAAGAGGATGCTTTTTTGATATATGTCAAAGAGAGTAGGCTTCCTACTCATCAATCCATACAAAAGAGGGCTTTGCCTGAATGGTGGGAATGTGGGTTCCGGCGCGGCTGTAGGCAACGAGCGTGATGTCGAAGATGAGCGTTGAATAGGCTGGAATGGTGGAATTCGACGGTGTTGAGGTGCCATAACCCAGTTGATAGGGAATGTAAACCTTCCAGCGGTCGCCGATGTGCATGTTCATCACTGCAGTGGTAAAGCCGTCTACAGACTTCGATGGCGACAGCGTAACGGTCTTCATAGTCTGGAGATTGTAGTCTCCTGCCCATGTCTTGTTGAAGGTATATCCTCCCGAATAGGTGGCAGAGGGGATGAGCCGGCCTTCGTAGTGCACGGCTACAGAGTCGGTATAAAGGGGGCAGCCCGACCCCGTACCGCTTTTCAGTACTTCCACGACAATATGGTCTTCGGGCTTGGTAGCTTTGTCGGCCGTGAATGACCAGTTCTTGAAAATCTTATACTTGGCCGTGTTGCCCTGTGCCGTCTGATAGAGATTCTTGAAATAGGTCTCATTCTTCTGTTGCCAGTCGGCAAACTCTTCCTGGCTTGTATCGGTTTCCGAGCACGCCGCGAGGCTTAATAAGCCGGCGAGCATGAGTAATGGATAGAATAGATGCTTCATTTATTGTAGTTTCTTTAACAGACTTGTGATGCTTACGCGGTCCTCGATGATGGTGCAGAGCCGGTCGATGGGCACACGCTCCTGCATCATGGAGTCGCGATGGCGTAGTGTTACGGCGTTGTCGTTCAGGGTGTCTCCGTCAACAGTTACGCAGAAAGGAGTGCCGATAGCATCCTGACGGCGATAACGCTTGCCGATGGAGTCTTTCGCTTCGATGTGTGTATTGAAGTGGAATTTCAGCCTGTCTACTATTTCCTGTGCCTTTTCCGGCAGCCCGTCCTTGTTTACCAAAGGGAGCACGGCACACTTCACGGGAGCCAGTGGCTCGGGCAATTTCAACACGATGCGTGTGCTTCCGTTCTCAAGCAGCTCCTCCGTGTAGGCATGGCACATCACGGAAAGGAACATGCGGTCTACTCCGATGGATGTCTCTACATCATAGGGGGTATAGCTTTCGTTGGTTTCCGGGTCGAAATACTTGATCTGCTTGCCGCTGTATTTTTCGTGTTGCGAAAGATCGAAGTCGGTGCGGGAGTGGATGCCCTCTACCTCCTTGAAGCCGAATGGCATCCTGAACTCGATGTCGGTAGCCGCATTGGCATAGTGGGCAAGCTTCTCATGGTCATGGAAGCGGTAGTTCTCGTTGCCCATGCCGAGTGCCTGGTGCCATGCCAGCCGATGCCCTTTCCAATAGTTGAACCATTCCATCTCCGTACCGGGCTTGCAGAAGAACTGCATTTCCATCTGTTCGAACTCGCGCATGCGGAACACGAACTGGCGCGCAACAATCTCATTGCGGAAAGCTTTGCCAATCTGAGCGATGCCGAAAGGCAGCTTCATGCGACCGGTTTTCTGCACATTCAGATAGTTGACGAAGATGCCTTGCGCAGTCTCGGGGCGCAGATAGATTTTCATGGCACCGTCGGCCGTAGACCCCATTTCCGTAGAGAACATCAAGTTAAACTGTCGTACATCGGTCCAGTTCTTCGTGCCACTGATGGGGTCTGCGATTTCCTCGTCGAGGATAATCTGCTTCAGCTCATCGAGATCGGGCCCCTGCATGGCCTTGGTATAACGCTCGTGCAGGGCGTCGCGCTTCTTTTGATGTTCCAGAACACGAGGATTGGTCTCACGAAACTTGTCCTCGTCAAAGGCGTCGCCGAATCGCTTGGCAGCCTTCTGCACCTCCTTGTCTATTTTCTCCTCGTACTTGGCAATCTGGTCTTCAATCAGCACATCGGCACGATAGCGTTTCTTGGAGTCGCGGTTGTCGATGAGAGGGTCGTTGAAGGCGTCTACATGTCCGCTGGCTTTCCATGTCGTGGGGTGCATGAAGATGGCTGCGTCGATGCCCACGATGTTACTATGCAGGAGCACCATGCTCTGCCACCAGTATTGCTTGATATTGTTTTTCAGCTCAACGCCATTCTGACCGTAGTCATATACGGCGCCCAGTCCGTCGTAAATGTCCGAACTGGGGAAGACGAAGCCATATTCCTTACAATGGCTTACTATCTTCCTGAATACATCTTCTTGTGCCATAATAATGTCTTAAAATCCGAATTTGCCCGCAAAGGTACTATAAAATGGAGAGACGGCAAAATAAAATCATAAGATTTAATCTTTATTATTACACGCACGAGCGTCCTTTCGTTTCCCTTTCAGAGAGGAGAACTTTCTTATCTGTATATCTTCACGCCTCCCAGGATGCCCATTGGCTTGGGCTTGTGGTTTCGCTTGATGACGAAGCGCTGGGCAACCTTGTTGTCCTTCAGGGTCTGCATGTAGTTGTCCATCAGCGTGGTTACCTTCACTTGGATGGTGTTCTCGCCCTTGCGCACGAACTTCGAGATGTCAAAGACCTTGTCGCCATACCAGCGGAGCCCCGCATATTTTCCGTTGATATATACTTCGGCAGTCTCGCAAACCTTTCCGAGATTCAGGAAGCGGGGCATCTGGATGCCGTCGGCAATGAACCTTGCCGTGTAGGTGATGTCGCCCATGAAGGATTTATGTTCTGTCTCGAGCAGGTCCTGCGGCTGCTCCATATCCATCTCGGAGATAGAGTCTGTCAGGGCATGGTGCAGTACGAGGTGCCATCCGATGATTTCCTGTGTGTCGGTGCCTTGCAGGGGGAGAGGCTTCTGTTCGTTGCCGCCCCTCGCGTGGTTGAATACCAAGAGTACGCTCTCCGACGGACGCAGTAGCAGATGGAGGCTGTTTCCGTTGAGTCTTACGCGGTACCGCTTGCCGTCCGTAGCGTCGTATCGCCACAGGTTTCTGCCGTTGACAAGTTCGGAGGGAAACACAATGTCTGTCGTGCGCTGCTCGTTGATGTTGGCATTCATGAGGAAAAAGATGTCGGAACCGTCATCTGCCTTATAATGATTTTGCAAGAGGAAGCGGTCCGGGCTCTTGATGGTGATGGCATGGGGCAGGCCGTATTGCCTCATCACCTGTTCGTACCACTCCAGATAGCGGCCGTCTTGCGGCTTTTCGAGCAGGATAAAGCGGTCGGGATATTGCTTCAGTTCCTCGACGGTAGTGTGGATTTTGCGGTCGCGAGCCTTATAGTCGTGCAGTCCCAATGAGCGGTCGGGATAGCAGCCAATGCAGAAGACCCTTCCGCCACCCTTTACAAACTCCATGATTTTATCGAGGGCCTCCTGCGTGGTGCCCTTCACCTCGGGCAGGATAAGCACCTTGTACGCCTTGTTGCCATAGCAGAGGTTCCCGTCTTTGACGCTGCAGTCTTTCAGAATGAGTTCCGAGAGATAGTCGGCACCTCCTCCTGTCTTGTGTATAGCCTCCCAGATCAGGGAAGTGTATTCTACATTCAGGTTGTGCGGAAAGGGTTCTGTCTGCACCCCCAGCTCACTCCACAGGTCGCCGTTGGCGGGCAGTATGGCGATGTCGGTCTGCATGTCGGCGTTCTGCAGCAGGCTCGAGGTGCGAGCCCTGTAGAGGTTCAGGTTCTTCCAATAGGGAAACCATGTGTTATGCTCGTTGTAGTAGCTGCCGTATTGCACCCATCCGGGGAACTCAACATCTAAGGGGGAATAGTTGAAACCGTGCCAGATGGAGTGCGTGATGCCCGACATGGCGTTCATGTCCGACCCCACCTTGAGCAGCTCCAGAGAAGTCTCGAACACCCTGTAGGTATTTGTCATCTCCTCTGCACTGATGAGGCGCTTGCCCTGCAGGTGTGCCGCCGACGATACATATTTATTGATCATCGTGTAGGCGCGCCCTCGCCGATAGTCGGAATCGGGCATTTCCTCGCCGACGCGGTGCCTCAGATAGTTGGTGGTCCACGATTCCCCTTCCGGGATGTCGACCTCTAAAGACCCTTCTTCGATGAACATTCCCCGGCCATAGGCTTCTTCCCTTGACTTGACACCGAGGTCGCGGCACCATTGGCTGAAGGTTAGGGAATAGTTTTCTCGCAGGAGTTCAGCCTTGGTCAGTTCGAAGTCGAAGCGTACGCGGTTGGTGATTTCCTTGAATTCCTTTCCTTTTTTGGCCCCAAAATTATAGTCCAACACATCGCCAAGCCTGCCCACTTTAAACATCAGGAACGGCAACCAGGGCTTTACATCATAGCCTCTGCGCTTCAGGAATTCTTCTTGGAAGTTGTGCGTCCAATTGCATCCTTCCAATTCCTTGCCGTCTACGAAAAAGGCACGCAAGTGCTTTGAAAGTGGACCGAGGCGCTTTTGGATGGTGTTTGACATGTTGTCAAGGTAGCTCTTCACTGCTTTAGCGTCCATGTGATTCAGGATGGAACCGGCTGCGCCGGGAGCTCCATTAATGACCGACGCAAACGATTCGTAGTGAACGAGAGCGTAAAGCAGGTGTTTACCTTTCGGCACATCTATTCTAAGCACTCCTTTCTCCACCTTGTCTGTTACATCGATGGCATCGCTAAGACTGTTTATCGGGTCAGGCACGATGTATGCAGAGACGAGGCGTGGGTTGCGGCATGGGTTTGCCACAGTTACTGTAGGGTCTATTTGCCTGAATATTTCGTATTCCGAAATCTCGTTTTTCTGACCCCCGTTAACAGGTATGGCAGCTGTAAGAAGTACTGAGGCTCTCTCCTCTCTGGGAAGATTCTCCGCGCCAAAAGGCCATCCGGAGCCCACGATGAGGTCGCAAGTCATGCCGAGGCGATCGGCCTCGTCGAACACGATTTTCAGCATGTCTGTCCACTCGTCGCTAAGCCATTCGAGGGTTTTATGCCCGTGGCGGTCGGCTCCATAGGGCATTGAGATGGGGTTGATCTCCACTCCCCCGATGCCCGCGTCTTTCAGTAGGCGGAGCTCCCTGATAAGTTCTTGGGCCTCGACGGCGTCTCCGTTCCACCACCATCTTACGAAAGGCTTGTATCGGTTGCCGGGATTCTGAAACTGGGCATAAAGTGCTTTCTCGCCGAGAGGCTTTCCTGCCTTTGCCTGTGTGCCGACAAGGGTAATCGCAAAGGTAATCGCAATATACAAAATAATGTTCTTTTTCATGATATGTTTGGTTTTGCCGCAAAGGTACGAAAACCGCTTGAGATATGCAACAGGATTCCGGCAAAAAAAAGAAAAAAAAGACGGAAGCAGGGCTTGGGCTATCTTCCTTTTCTCTTTCTTCCTGCTATTTTTTCCCTGTATTTCTTCCTCCTTTCTGGAATTTTGCTTACCTTTGCCGCATGTCTGGAGTTTTTCTTACTCTGCTGATACCCTTCCTCGGCACGACGCTTGGTGCCGCGTTTGTGTTTTTCATGAAGGACGAGATGTCCCCGCGCTTGCAGAAATCCCTTCTGGGCTTTGCCTCGGGCGTGATGGTGGCCGCTTCCATATGGTCGCTCATCATCCCGGCAATGGAGATGTCGGCCGACATGGGCAAGCTGCGCGTCATCCCTGCTGCCGTTGGAATCCTGTCGGGCATGGGCTTCCTGCTCCTTATCGACACGCTCACGCCCCACCTCCATATAGGCAATTCCCATCCGGAGGGTCTGAAGGCCCACATCTCCAAGACGGCCATGCTCACCCTTGCCGTTACCATTCACAATTTCCCAGAGGGGATGGCGGTCGGCGTGGTCATTGCCGGAGCCTTGCAGGGCGGCGAATGGATATCTGCCGCGGGAGCGATGGCAATGTCGGTCGGTATTGCCATCCAGAACATTCCGGAGGGCGCCATCATCTCCATGCCGATGAAGGCGGCAGGCGGCAGCCGGATGAAATCATTCCTCATGGGGACGCTTTCCGGAGCCGTAGAGCCGTTGGGGGGCGTCCTCGTCATCCTTCTGGCATCGCTCGTGCAGCCGGCCTTGCCTTATCTGTTGGCTTTTGCGGCCGGTGCCATGTTCTATGTGGTTATCGAGGAGCTCATCCCCGAGGCGTCGGAGGGCGAGCATTCCAATCATTCCACGATAGGTTTTGCCATCGGCTTTGTCCTCATGATGCTGCTTGATGTTATCCTCGGATAGGCCGGTCTGATGGCTGCTTGCCGCTTTCCGCCCGCCGGCTCTCCGCCACACTTTTTTCTGATAGCCGTCAGGAGGCTGACGAAATCGGCGAAATCGTGGAACAAAATCGCCGATTTCGTCGGACTATCTCGCCGATATTGTCCCGCTGTTGGCCATGTCCGGCCTTCGGGTTTCTCGCTGTCCGTCGGCCGGTCTGCCGGATATGCCGTCGTGGCTTCGGGCAGACGCTGGCTGCCTTTCCTTCTATTTGTACCGTGAAAGCTAAAAGAGTAAAATGTTTTCATCGGTTTTTGGATGCGAAGAAAAGTGATTTCTGCTTCTGAATTCTTCTTCTATAGCCTGTTTTCATTCTGTTTCTCGGCAGGCTGTTTTTGAAAAATTAGCGTAAAAAAGTATAATAATGCGAAATTGTATTGAAATTTTTACGAAGAGCGGCAGCTGTGTTTTAATAAAGTTGTAGGATGGTTTCTTAATAATAAAAATCGTTTTTTTTTGTTAACGAGCGATTGGCCGGACTTGCCGTAAGAAAAAATTTTCATATATTTGACTCAATAACAGACAAAGTTTAGACCTTGTAAAGTTTATGAATTTAAAACCGTACTATTATGCCTAACAAAGTACAATCTCGCAATGTGTTCACGAGTCTCTGTGCCTGGAGCAAGTTTTTTGCAGGATTAGGGCTGCTGGCCCTCCTTGCGATGCCGCTGTCAGCCCATGCGGATGCCGTGAACGCTGCAGTAAATGTTGCTCAACAGAGCAATGAAGTGAAAGGTTTGGTTACCGATAATCGGAGCGAACCTCTTATTGGAGTAACGGTTACGGCAAAGGGAACCTCTGCCCGTACTGTTACGGACATTAATGGAGAATTCACCATTAGTGCCCCTGCTGAATCTATTTTGGAATTTTCCTATGTCGGTTATAAGACCAAAGAAGTGAAGGCATCTGCCCGCATGTCGGTGGTTTTGGAAGAAAACAGCGAGTCATTGCAGGAGGTCGTCGTGGTCGGTTACGGCACACAGAGGAAGGCAAACCTTACTGGTGCGGTGGCGCAAGTCGGCGGCGAGGTCTTGGAGAACCGCCCTATCAGTGATATCGGGCAGGGACTTCAAGGCGTCATACCTAACCTGAACATTACGATGTCATCGGGTGGGGCACCCGGCGCGGGGTCTAAATTCAACATCCGGGGAACCACCTCCCTCAATGGCGGCAGTCCGTTGATCTTGGTGGATAATGTGCAGATGGACGCAAATCTCGTGAATCCTGACGACATAGAGTCCATCTCCGTGCTGAAGGACGCGGCCTCGGCAGCCATCTATGGAGCAAGGGCTGCCTACGGCGTGATTCTCATCACGACGAAGAAAGGCAGGAACAATACGAGGCCGGTGGTCAGCTTCAATGCCACGGGATATTGGCAGCGGCCGGCGGTGGAGGCTCATAATGTGGGTTCTATCGATTACCTTACCATGATAGACAAGGCCTACCAGAACAGCGGCGGCAGCGGTCATTACTTTAACCAACTGGTATATGACCACGCAAAGGCTTACATGGACGGCACCTATGACTCCCCCGTGTTCTTCGATCCGGCCTATAGCTCGTTCAAGTATGGCTACTGCGGCAATACAGACTGGTGGAACGAACTTTACAAGACCTCGTTCTCGCAGATTTATAATGCGAGCGTGAGCGGAGGCAACGAACGCACCACCTACTACGCCTCGCTTGCTGCCAACAGCCAAGGGGGCATCCTGAGAGCCGCGGACGACTCCTATAAGAAGTATAATGCCAACATCAACATCGCTACGGATGTCGCTAAATGGCTGAATGTCTCTGCCAAGATTACCAATACTTACACCACGGAGCTCCATCCTACGGGCGGCACGACTCCCATGAACGCCACTGCTTATTCCGGCATCTCTGCCTACAGCGGCATGATGAAGGCCGACTTGAGTCCTCTCATGCCGGTGAAGCACCCCGACGGGTACTATGCCGGGCAGGGTAGCTTTACCAATCCTGTGGCGTTGCAGGCTCAGGGTGGCAATGCGCGCTATAAGCAGAACGACCTTTGGATGACCGCTGCCGTGAGGCTTACTCCCATCGAGGGCCTCGTGGTCAATGCGGATTATACCTGGAATCATTTCGGAGCTCATTCCAAGCAGCATGTCAGGAACTTCTATGACTATACGGCGGTGCCCGGAACGGAGAACTTCTATCCCTGGACGAACCCCAGCAGCGTAACCTTGACTAATCAGGATAATTATTATCAGTCGTTCAACGCGTTTGCGGAATATTCATTCTCTCTCGCGCGGAAAAGTCATAACTTCAAGGTTATGGTAGGCTACAACCAGGAGAAAGAGCATACGGCCTATCACTATGTGGGCAGGAAGAATCTTATTAATCCGGAAAATCCCGCCATAAACCAGGCTACGGGCGACATCCTTACCGATGGCAATGAGAGCCAGTGGGCGGTGAATGGTGTCTTTGCCCGCATCAACTATAACTTTAAAGACAGGTATCTTTTCGAGTTAGACGGCCGGTATGACGGGTCTTCTAAGTTCAAGAAAGGCGAGCGCTACGACTTCTTCCCCTCCGCTTCAGCGGCATGGAGAATCTCGGAGGAAAGCTTCTGGAGTCCCTTGAAAAGTTGGTGGGACAACATGAAGATACGCGTCTCCTATGGATCGTTGGGCAATCAGGCCGTAACGAGCAACTTCCCCTATCTCGCTACCTATGGTATCAACACCCGCTATAACGCACTTCTGGGCGGCTCGTTGCCGGTGGCCATCACGGTGCCGGGCCTCGTGAGCCCGTCTTTCACATGGGAAAGCGTGCACCAGATAGACTTCGGTTTCGACGCTTCTTTCCTGAGAAGCCGGTTGAATATGTCGTTTGACTGGTACCGTCGGGATACGAAAGACATGCTGACTTCGGGCGAAGTGCTTCCCTCCGTGCTTGGAACGAAGGTGCCATTAGAGAATGCCGCTAATCTGAAAACCGTGGGATGGGAGCTCTCCTTGGAATGGAACGACCGGCTTGCCAATGGCCTTTCCTATCATGCGAGGGGTGTTCTTTCCGATTATCAGTCTACCATTACCAAATACAGCAACCCTACGGGGTTGATTTCCCAATACTATGTAGGGCGGAAAATCGGTGAGATATGGGGCTATGTGTCAAATGGACTGTTCCAGACAGACGCCGAGGCTCAGACCATCGACCAGTCTTATCTCTACGGGGGACACTGGACGGCAGGCGATGTGAGGTATGAGGATCTTGACGGCAACGATAAAATCAACATCGGAGACAATACTTTAAGCAAGCCCGGCGACCGCAAGATTATCGGCAACGATACGCCGCGCTTTGCCTTCGGCGTTACGCTGGGTGCAGAATACAAGGGCTTCGACCTCAATGTCTTCCTGCAAGGTGTCGGCAAGCGAGACTACATGTTGGGCGGTCCTGCCTTCTGGGGATTCACCGATGAGTGGGAAACGCCGTTGACCAATAACCTTGATTACTGGACGGAAGACAATCCCGGCGCCTACTTCCCGCGGCTGGGATGGGCGAACGAAGGCAACCGGCAGACATCCACGCGCTATCTGCAAGATGCAAGTTATTGCCGCCTGAAGAACATCACTCTTGGCTATACACTGCCCAAAAAGATAACTGGCAAGTGGGGCATCAGCCGTCTGCGACTCTATGTCGAGGGTGAGAACCTCTTTACGATAACCGACCTTATGGACGGTTTCGATCCTGAAACTCTGGGAACTATGACCTATCCGATCAACAAGAAGATTGCTATTGGTCTTAATCTGACATTCTGACAACTTCTAAAAAGATATTTCCTATGAAATTCAAACATTATATTTATTTGTTCCTTATGGCAGGGACGCTCTGGGCTTGCAAGGACTATACCGACCTGGCTCCTATGGATTCCTTCACGGATGAAACCTATTGGAACACGCCAAACGACCTGAAACTCTATGCAAACGGGCTGTATGGCTTGCTAAGCAGTCCGAATCCCAGCCTCGACGGAGAGAGTGATAACTTCGTTACCACCAATTACAGCTCCTATCTTTTCAATGAACTTACGATTCCGGAAGAGGCTCCGGGCGCAACGCCTGCCGTTACATCCTATAACAAATGGTATTGGGGAGATGTGCGGAGCTGTAACTATTTCCTCAAGCGTTATAGCCGCGCAACGGGATCGGAGGCGGAAATCAACCGGTATGTAGCAGAAGTAAGGTTCTTCAGAGGCCTGGTTTATTTTGACCTCATCAAAGCTTATGGCGATGTGCCATGGTATGACAAGGACCTCCAGACTACCGATCGGGAAGAACTGTACAAGGTTCGTGATAACAAGGACGAGGTCTTGGGGCATGTGATTGAGGACTTCGAGTATGCCATCGAGCACCTGCCGGAAAAGTCGCTGGCGGAGAGCGGCCGCCTGAACAAGGATGCAGCACGGACACAGTTGGCTCGGATATGCCTTTACTTCGGCACCTATAAGAAGTATCATCATGAGGCCGGGACGGGCAGCCTGACCTCCCAGACCCTGCTTGAGAAGGCCGTGACGCTGACCAATACCATCATCAGCTCCGGTAACTATGATATCGTGAAGGGAGAGGACAGCGGTTGCGACCAACTTGCCTACGCCGGTTATCCTCTCTATTATTCCAATCTCTTCACGCAGGAAGATCTTTCTTCGAACAAGGAATGTATCTTGGCACGCTTCTACAAGGCCAATGTCCTTACGCATCAGCTGGGTCGGCAGGTGCAGGAGCATGGGCTCGGTTTGAGCAAAGATTTCGCGGAGTCGTTCTTGATGAAGGATGGGACACCCATCTATAATACTGGCTCTGGCTATCATGGCGACGAGGATATGGACGCGGAGCTTGCCGATCGCGACCCTCGTATGTATCAGATTATAGATAACAACCATCGCCCTTATTATGTGCGCAATGGGGAAAGGATACAGAATGAACTGGCCAACGCCGTGGGATCCAGCAAGGGCGTTACCGGCTACCAGTGCGCGAAGTTCCATGCGGCCAACACCACACAGCAGGAGGCAAACAACTCCACCTACGACTGGTTTGTCTATCGTTATGCGGAAGTTCTTCTGATTAATGCCGAAGCCAACGCCGAACTTGGCACTTGCACGCAAGAGGTGCTCGACAAGACGGTCAACAAGCTGCGCGACCGTGTGGAGATGGTCCACCTTACCACTTCTCCCGTTGCCGACGCACGGCCTATAGACTATGGGTATACGCTCTCCAACCTCCTCTATGAGATTCGCCGTGAACGCCGCATTGAGCTCATAGCCGAGGGTTTTCGCATGGACGACCTGAAGCGCTGGAACGGAATGAAGGTGATGGAGAATCCCAAAACCATGTTCGGAATAAAGATTACGCCTACGGTCATAAGCCAGTATCCCGCCAATACATTTACAGGTGAGAATGCGCGGCCTACCATCGACTATCAAGGAGCAAAGTACCTATATCAATATAAGGCTTCCAAGTCGCTCGATGATGCCGGCCGTAAGTGGTCTGACAAAGACCGCCGTTGGTTGCTTCCCATACCTACGCAGGAACTTACGCTGAACAAAAAACTTGGCCAGAACCCAAACTGGTAAGTACAATTGTGCCATAGAGGACCGGCCGTCGTCAAGAGAATGGCCGGCCCTTTTCGTTTTCTCTCCCTGCTCCGGGTAGCTCTTATGCCCCTTTTAGCGGTCTCTCGGAATTATGTCGACGGCTTTCCGGATCAGTCTCTGCAGCCGAAACTCGGCATTTCAATAACAGAAACAAGTGCCCAGAACGATATCTCTACCCGGGGCGGATTCTTTAAAGATCTCCTGCGTAGACCTTGTGGGCTACCTATTTTTATGGATTCTTGTCGGGTTTTCTTGCCATTCTGTGAAAAAATGCTTATCTTTGCCCGACAAACCTACTTCATATATGGACGACGAGAAGACTTTTGACGACAATACGCAAGAAGAGGAACTGGAGGTAGACCAGCATTCCGACTACAGGCCTGCCGATCGGTTTGATGCCTCGGCGGTGCATCATCTGAGCGGAATGTACAAGAACTGGTTCCTCGACTATGCCAGTTATGTCATCCTGGAGCGGGCGGTGCCCCACATAGAGGACGGTCTGAAGCCCGTGCAACGCCGCATCCTGCACTCCATGAAGCGCATGGACGACGGGCGATACAACAAGGTGGCCAATATCGTGGGCCATACCATGCAGTTTCATCCGCACGGCGACGCTTCCATCGGAGACGCCCTGGTGCAGATGGGACAGAAGGATCTGCTCGTAGACACGCAGGGTAACTGGGGCAATATCCTGACCGGCGACCGTGCGGCCGCTCCCCGATACATCGAGGCAAGGCTGTCGAAGTTTGCATTGGAGACGGTGTTCAACCCCAAGACCACGGAGTGGCAGCTCTCCTACGACGGACGAAACAAGGAGCCCATTACGCTCCCGGTGAAGTTCCCCCTGTTGCTTGCGCAGGGTGCGGAGGGCATCGCCGTGGGGCTGAGCAGTAAGATACTGCCGCATAACATGAACGAGATTTGCGATGCCGCCATCAGTTATCTTAAGGGTGAGAAGTTCCAGCTTTACCCCGATTTCCCCACGGGAGGCGCGATTGATGTCTCGAAGTACAACGACGGACAGCGTGGCGGCGTGCTCAAGGTGCGTGCAAAGATTGAGAAATTAGACTCCAAGACGCTCGTCATCCGCGAGATCCCGTTCGGCAAAACGGCCATCTCGTTACAGGAAAGCATCACGAAGGCAGTGGAGAAAGGCAAGCTGAAGATTCGCAAGGTGGAAGACATGACGGCCTCGGAGGTGGAAATCCAGCTCCATCTGGCTCCCGGCGTGTCGAGCGACAAGACGATGGACGCGCTCTATGCCTTTACCGACTGTGAGACCAACATCTCGCCCAACTGCTGCGTGATAGAAGATAACAAGCCGCAGTTCCTTGCCGTCTCAGATGTGCTCCGCCACAGCACCGACCGCACGATGGGGCTGCTGCGCAAGGAGCTCCTTATCCGCAAGGGGGAATTAGAGGAGCAGCTCTTCTACAATTCGCTGGAGCGCATCTTCATAGAGGAGCGTATCTATAAGGAAAAGAAGTTCGAGACCGCCCCCAATCAGGATGCCGTGGTGGAGTTTATCGACACAAAACTGGAGCCTTTCAAGAAAGACTTTATCCGCGAGATAACGCGCGACGATATCCTGAAGTTGCTTGAAATAAAGATGCAGCGCATCCTGAAGTTCAACAAAGACAAGGCCGACGAGTTGCTTGCGAAGATAAAGGCGGAAATCGCCGACATCGATAAGGATCTCGGGCAGATGGTGAAGGTTACCATCGACTGGTTTAAATACCTGAAGCAGAAATACGGCGGAGACCACTTGCGCAAGACGGAGATTCGCAGTTTCGATACCATTGAGGTTACGAAAGTGGTCGAGGCCAACGAGAAACTCTATATCAACCGACAGGAAGGATTCATCGGAACAGGCCTGAAGAAGGACGAATTCGTATGCAACTGTTCGGATATTGATGACATCATCCTCTTTTATCGGGATGGGAAATACAAGGTGGTGAAGGTGGCCGAGAAGCTTTTTGTGGGCAAGGGAGTCATCTGGGCTCAGGTTTTCAAGCGCAACGACAAGCGCACGATATACAATGCCGTGTACCGCGATGGCCGCAAGGGCTTTTACTATATCAAGCGATTCAATGTGCCCACGCTTATCCGCGACCGCGAGTATGACCTCACGCAGGGCAGGGATGGGTCGAAGGTCATGTACTTGACGGCCAATCCCAACGGCGAGGCCGAGGTCATCAAGGTTACGCTGGAGGCAGATGCCGCGAAGAAGAAACAGAACATCTTTATCGAGAAAGACTTCTCGGAGGTGATGATCAAGGGGCGTGCCTCCAAGGGAAACATCCTCTCTAAGAAGCCCGTGCACCGCATCTCGCTGAAGAGCCACGGCCATTCCACCCTCGGGGGACGCAAGGTTTGGTTCGATCCTGATGTGCGCCGCATCAACTATGAGGAGCATGGCCGTTTCCTCGGAGAGTTCAACGACGGAGAACACATCCTCGTAGTACTCGCCGGCGGAGAGTTCTACTTCACCAATTTCGACCCGAACAACCACTATGAGGGCGATATCAGGATTCTTGAGAAGTGGGATGAACATAAGATATGGACGGCCGTCTTGCGCGATGCCGACAACCAGAACCGTGTGTATGTGAAGCGATTCTGTATGGAATATGCGCGTAAGCCCCAGAACTATCTTGGCGAGAATCCGGACAGCAGGCCGATTCTGCTTACGGATCAGGCCTATCCGAGGCTCCTTGTCCACTTCGGAGGGGCAGACAGCGGGCGGCCCGATTTGGAGATAGATGCCGATGAGTTCATCGCCCTGAAGAGCGTGAAGGCTCACGGCAAGCGGCTCGCCCAATGGGAAGTGAAGTCCGTGGAAGAGCTTGAGCCTCTTCGTTTCCCCGAGCCGGAGGCGTCTCCGGAGGAAGAGGATCCGGCTGATGACGCGGAGGAAAACCTCGATCCTGACGCCGGGAAGAGCCGGCAGCAGATCATAGATGAGATGACGGGACAATTAAGCTTATTCCCCGAAGATGAAGAACAATAAGAGATATGTCTGTATTCTGGCAGCTCTTGTGCTGATGACGGTGTCCGCCGTGGCGCAGGAGGGCCGGATCATCACCAATTCCAAGCTTCTGGGAGTGGGAGCTACGAATATTCTTGACACTTATCTTTCTCCTGAGAAGTATAACGGAACGGAGCTTCGCTATATCTCGCATACCCTTCGCGAGCACGAGGGGAAACGCCTTTATCGCGAAATCATCCATCAGGGAAATGTGGCATATGCCGACAACAGGGCGGGCAATGGCAGCGAGATGGCGGGCATGTACAACTTCCAGTATGGCTGGCACTATAGGGTGCTGTCGCTGGAAGCCGACAGGCTGACCCTTGGAGTGGGAGGAAACATAGACGCAAACCTTGGGTTCATCTATAACACTCGTAACTCCAACAACCCCGCGCAGGCCCGTCTATACCTTAACATCACCCCGGTGATAGAAGCCGCTTACAGGTTTTATATCAAAAACAGCCCTCACACCTTGCGCTATGAACTGAGTGTGCCTCTGCTGGGAGTGATGTTTTCACCTAACTACGGCCAGTCGTATTACGAGATATTCTCGCAAGGCAACTACGACCATAATGTCGTTCCCACTTGGATGGGCAATGCACCGTCGTTGCGGCAGCTGCTCACTTTCGACTTTACGCTTTGGGGCACCACCTTCCGGGTGGGCTATCTGGGCGACTTCCAGCAGGCTAAGGTGAACGGTCTGCGTAGCCATGTCTATACCAACAGCCTCGTCGTCGGCGTAACCAAACGATTCCAACTCATCAAGATGCGGCCATGAAGAAAAGTCTTTTATACCTCATGTTGCTCCCGATGTTGCTGGGCCTTGCGGGATGTGTAGACGAGGAGAACCATGCCGACACTCCCCAGGGCAACTTCGAGGCTCTCTGGAACATTATCGACCAGCGTTATTGCTTCCTTGACTATAAGGCCAAGGAGTACGGACTGGACTGGGCGGAAGTCTACCAGCGTTATTCCAAGATGATGAATGCCGGTATGACGGAGTCGCAAGTCTTCGAAGTGTTGTGCGATATGCTGTCCGAACTTCGGGACGGGCATGTGAACATCTATTCAAGTTTTGATGTGGCGCGCAACTGGAGCTGGCATGAAGACTATCCGAGCAACTTCTCCGACACGCTTTTCAACAAGTATATCGGTACGGATTACCGCATTGCGTCGGGGATGAAATATCGCGTACTCGACGACAATATAGGCTATCTGCGCTGCGAAACCTTTGTGAATGCCATCGGGAGCGGCAACATGGACGAGATTCTCCTCTATCTCGCGCCTTGCAACGGCCTCATCATCGACCTCCGTAATAATACGGGCGGCATGATCTCCAGCGCGGAGAAACTGGCGGCAAGGTTTACTAACGAGGAGATTCTCGTGGGCTATATGCAGCATAAGACGGGAAAAGGGCATAGTGATTTCTCGGCAATGAGGGAGCAGATTCTCAAGCCATCCAAGGGAGTGAGATGGCAGAAGCGGGTGGTGCTGCTCACCAATCGCTCGGTCTACAGTGCCGCCAATGAGTTCGTGAAATACATGAAATGCTGTCCACAAGTAAAGGTCGTGGGCGATAAGACCGGCGGCGGGGCAGGCATGCCGTTCTCAAGTGAGCTGCCGAACGGTTGGGGCATCCGCTTCTCCGCGTGTCCGATGTACGACAGGCAACAGCAGAGCACCGAGTTCGGAATCAACCCCGACTACAAGGTCAGCCTCACCCAAGAGGACTTCCGGCGAGGCCGGGACACCCTCATCGAATATGCCCGTAGGCTGCTTAAAGACGAATCATAATACCATTTATAATCATTCATACGACATGAAAAAATACTTTTTAGCATTCCTGTTCATTGCCCTTTGCCTGCCTGGCATAGCTAAGCGCAAGGGCACGAACCAAGTTGTGGTGGTCATGGTCGACGGACTCCGTTGGCAAGAAATCTTCATGGGGGCCGACTCGGCATTGCTCAACAACAAGAAGTTCGTCTCGGATATCAAGTTGAACAACGAAAGGTTCTGGCGTGCGACCTCAGAGGAGCGGCGTGCGGCGCTGCTTCCTTTCGTCTGGAACTATGTGGCGGAGCACGGCATCATCTATGGTAACCGTACGAAGGAAAGCCGGATGAATGTAGCCAATGGCATGCACTTCTCCTATCCGGGATACAACGAGACCCTGGCGGGCTATCCCGACGACGCCCGCGTGTACAGCAACGACGCCTTCCCCAACCCGAATGTTACGGTTTTCGAGGCTGCCAACCGCGCTGCCTGGTATCATAACTCGGTGTATTGCTTTGGAACCTGGGATCGGTTTCACGAGATTTTCAACATGCAGCGTAGCGGAATTCCCGTGAATGCGGGGTGGGATGTGTCGAAGAACCCTGCGAAAACCCAGGCGGAAGAATACTACGACCTCATGGAACAGGAAATCCCACACCCCTGGGGAGATGTCCGCTATGACGCGTTCACCTATCGCTATGCCTTGGAGTGCATGAAAACCGTACATCCCCGGCTCATTTTCGTGGGATTCGGAGAAACTGACAATTTTGCCCACGAGGGCCGTTATGGCCGCTATCTGGACTCTGCCCAGCGTTTCGACTTCTTTCTCAAGGGTCTCTGGGACTACTGCCAGAGCGATCCTTTCTATCGCGACAAGACCACATTCGTCGTTACCGTCGACCATGGAAGGGGCTCTGAGAACTGGGAACATCACGGCGACAAGCTGCCGGGGTCGGATGAAACCTGGTTTATGGCCTTTGGCAATGGCGTAAAGCCTAAAGGAGAGGTCAGCGGCGGGGAACAGCTCTATAACAAACAGGTGGCTTTTACCATTGCGGAACTTCTTGATCTGGACTTTAAAAACACGGAGGGAAAGACCGAAAAGGCCATTCCTCTGAAATAAGACATTGGGATGATGAGAAAGGCTTCTATACTTTCCAGTCTGTTGCTGCTGGCGATTTTGTTGCCGGTGTCCTGCGAGAAGGTGAACCTTGAGGAACCGGAAGGTCGGCCGGAGGTGAAAGACGGCATCAAGGTGAGGTTCTCGATTACGGATCTCACGCGGATTTCGTTTGAGGGCGAGGATAAGGCACCGGAGGTGGAGAGTGGTCTCTCCGCTGCCTGCACACGAATCAGCTTTGTCATCTATCAGCCCGACGGCACAGTCTATGATGCCAAACATCAGCAGTCTGCGGACCCGGGATTCGGCACGCTGACGACCTCACTTCCTGCCGGAAATTACCGGATCATCGTGCTTGCGCATAGCGGACTGGGCATTCCCACATTTGAGTCGTGGGAGAGAGTAAAGTTCAAGGACAACAAAGTGTCGGATACTTTTTACTGTGTAAAGGACATTAAGGTTGCTGAGGGGGGCTCCTACGAGCTTGAACTCAAGCGGGCGGTGTCGAAGTTTCGCCTTGTCGTCGGCGATGCCATCCCCCGGAGTGTTACGAGAATGAAGTTCTACTACACGGGCGGGAGTTCTACCTTCGACCCTATCACGGGCTTCGGGTGTGTGAACTCACGGCAGACGGAGTATCGCGAGGTGCCCGCCGATATGCACGGTGCGGGCAGCCAGTTCGAGGTTTTCACCTTCCCTCACGCCGTGGAGGACAAGCTCAAGATTACGGTGACGGCCCTCAATGCCAACAATGAGACCGTTGTGGAGCATGTCTTCACGGCGGTCCCCATCAAGTGCAATGTCATCACGCAGTATAGCGGCAACTTCTTCGGAGACACTCCGGGCGGTGGACAGGGAGGCGGAAACGGCGATGTAACCTTCACCCTCTCGTTCGACACCTCCTGGACCACTATTACCCACAGCTACTAATGGCTTCCGCTGCTGGCCGAAAGGCCGGCAGAAGTATTCTCGAAAACCGGCAGAAGGTGTATGCAGGGCGGTGGCCGGGAGGGCTCTTTGCCGTTTCCGGCAAACATACTTGTCATTCCCGGCATTCCTGATAGCCGTCCTAAGTTTGACAAAATCGGCGATTTTGTCCGACGATTTCGCCGATTTCGTCCATCAATTTCGCCGATTTTGTCAGGTTGCGGACGGCTTTTCGTCGGTTGGGTGGTGTTTCCTGCTGTGCCCGGACATCCTTTTCGTGCACAAAAAAGCCGTTAGCGGTTGATGCGCTAACGGCTTTCTTTTTATTTGAGGCTTATTCTTTCTTGTCTGCGAGAGCCTGTTTAATCTTTGCTTCGATTTCATCGCAGAGCTCCGGATTGTCTCGCAGGAGTTCCTTCGTGCCTTCGCGACCCTGGGCGAGTTTGGTCTCCCCATAAGAGAACCAGCTTCCGCTCTTCTTGACGATGTCGTTCTCAACGCCGAGGTCGACGATTTCTCCGAGGCGGTTGATTCCCTCTCCGAAGGTGATTTCAAACTCAGCCTTGCGGAAAGGAGGAGCCACCTTGTTCTTTACCACTTTTACCCGGACTTGGTTTCCGAGCACTTGGTCGCCGTCCTTGATGCTCGTAACGCGGCGGATATCTAGCCTGACGGAGGCATAGAACTTCAGGGCATTGCCGCCGGTAGTGGTCTCCGGACTGCCGAACATGACCCCGATCTTCTCGCGCAACTGGTTGATGAAGATGCAGGTGGTATTGGTCTTGGAGATGGTGGCTGTCAACTTGCGGAGCGCCTGGCTCATCAGGCGGGCCTGGAGCCCCACCTTGTTGTCGCCCATGTCTCCCTCTATTTCAGCCTTCGGGGTAAGAGCGGCCACGGAATCGATGACTACGATGTCGATGGCACTCGACCGGATGAGCTGGTCGGCAATCTCAAGAGCCTGCTCGCCATTATCCGGCTGCGCTATCCAGAGGTTGTCTACATCCACTCCGAGCTTGGCGGCATAGAAGCGGTCGAAGGCATGCTCGGCATCGATGAATGCCGCGATGCCGCCCAATTTCTGGGCTTCGGCGATGGCATGAATGGCAAGCGTGGTCTTACCGGACGACTCCGGACCATAGATTTCGATGATGCGACCCCGGGGATAACCGCCCACTCCGAGGGCTGCATCCAAGGCAAGACTGCCCGTGGGGATGACTTCTACATTCTCAACTTGCTCGTCGCCCATGCGCATGATGGAGCCTTTTCCGAAGTCTTTCTCTATCTTCGACATGGCGGCTTGAAGGGCTTTGAGCTTGCCCTCTTGGTTATTCTGCTGTGTGGCAGCGCTTTCTTCTTTCTTTGCCATTTATCTCTTTGCTTTTGATGTTTTCTATAATTCAATGTCTTCGTCAAACACCTCGTGCCAGGGCAGTCCCTGCTTGTTGAGCTGTTGCATGAAAGGATCGGGATCAAACTCCTCTACATTCCATACTCCGGGCTTCTTCCAGATGCCCTTGCAGAACATCATGGCTCCGATCATGGCCGGTACGCCGGTGGTATAGCTTACTCCCTGCATGCCGGTTTCCTTGTAAGCTTCCTGGTGTTTGCAGTTGTTATATATATAATAGGTATGTTCCTTGCCGTCTTTCAGTCCCCGGATGCGGCAGCCGATGCTGGTTTCGCCGTCGTAGTTCTCGCCCAGGTCTTGAGGGTTGGGCAGCACGGCCTTGAGGAATTGCAAAGGAACGATTTTCACCTTGACGCTCTTCGTGGGGTCTTCTGCCAGTAGGGCTTCGTAGGTTATCTCGTCAATGCGGCTCATGCCGAGGTTCTGGATGCAGTCGAGATAGTTCAGGTACTGCTGTCCGAAAGTCATCCAGAAGCGGCCGCGCTTGATGGTCGGGTAGTTCTTCACCAAGCTTTCAAGTTCCTCGTGGTGCATCAAGTAGCTTTCGCGGGGCCCGATGTTGGGGTAGGTGAGGGCCTTGTGTATTTCCAAGGGCTCGGTTTCAATCCACTTACCGTTGTCATAGTAGAGCCCTTTCTGCGTGATCTCGCGGATGTTTATTTCCGGATTGAAGTTCGTGGCGAAGGCTTTATGATGGTTTCCGGCATTGCAGTCCACGATGTCGAGATACTGTATCTCGTCGAAATGGTGCTTGGCAGCATAGGCGGTGAAGATGCCCGACACGCCCGGATCGAACCCGCAGCCGAGTATGGCGGTAAGTCCTGCCCGCTCAAACCTGTCTTTGTAAGCCCACTGCCATGAGTATTCGAAGTGCGCCTTGTCCTTAGGCTCGTAGTTGGCTGTGTCGAGATAGTTGCATCCACATGCCAGACAGGCGTCCATAATGGTAAGATCCTGATAAGGGAGGGCAAGGTTTAGCACGAGGTCTGGCTTGTATTCGGAGAACAAAGCCTTGAGTTGCTCCACATCGTCAGCGTCCACCTCGGCGGTTTTGATGTTCATCTTGTAGCCTTTGGCATGGATGTCGTCCACCAGTTTGTCGCATTTGGCTTTGCGGCGGGAGGCTATCGTGAACTCGGTAAACACATCCTGGTTCTGCACAATCTTGTATGCGGCCACTGTGGCAACGCCACCAGCACCAATCATCAGTATTCTACTCATATTTTTCTTGCGATTTGATTTCGTTTGATTTGATTCCCAAGGCACTCATCAGGGAGTATCCCAGCAGTTCCTGACGAAACTTTCCGCCCGGCAGGGGCTGCATGGTGAAGATGGTAATGTGCTTCTCCTCGTCGTCATGAGAATGCAGCAATGAGCGAATCTCATGGTAGAGGTTGCCTTCTTCGGCGTTCGGAACTACCATGATACGCCTCACTTCTTCCTGTGCGAGCACGGCTTTGAGAGTCTCGAGCATGAACTCGTTTTTCCCGATAAGTTCTTCCACGGGATAGGAGGAGATGAGAAACTCACCCAGCCGGGCGTCTCTGAAAGCCTGCCCATTCAGCTCCTTGTCGAACTCAGAGGGGGAAAAATTCTCCATTCCGGCGCGCTTTTTCTCGTGAATCAGTACCAGCAAGGTCTGATGGCTGCCTTCTCGAAGTCCTCCGTCGAGGGCTGTGCAGACTGCCCACTGGCTCATGTCGGCCCGGGGAATCTTGCGGCCGATCATTCTTTCAAAGTTCACGATGAGATCAAAAGCTACCCGATCCACATAGTCGGCATCAGCGATGATGACATTTTCAGTCCATTTGGAGGGGATTGTCCCTTGTGAGTTCATATTGCAAAGATACAAAATTAATTTATATTTTACAGGAAAGATGACATAAATTTTGAGATTTTTGCTAACTTTGCAGACACAAATAAGAATCAACCAAACAACTATAAATCTATGAGTTCTTTAACTATCGCAATTGTAGTGGTATTCGTGTTAGGCTATCTTTTCATCGCATTGGAGAGCGTTACGAAGGTGAACAAGGCGGCCGTGGCCCTTTTGATGTTTGTTTTCTGCTGGACTTTGTTCATGCTCAACCCGTCAAGTTACATCACGGGATTCAGCGGTCAGGAGTTGCTTAACCAGGTTTCGGCGATCATAGAGCATCATTTGGGGAGCACATCGACCACCCTTTTCTTCCTGATGGGTGCCATGACGATCGTTGAGATAGTAGATCAGAACGGCGGATTCAACTGGGTTCGCGATGTGATGAAGACCAAGAGCAAGCGCAGCCTGCTGTGGAGGATAGCGTGCTTGACATTCATTCTCAGCGCCATTCTCGACAACCTCACCACCAGTATCGTGATGATCATGATTCTGCGCAAGCTTGTCCACGAGCATAAAGACCGCATCATCTATGCCTCGCTGGTGATTATCGCAGCCAATTCGGGCGGTGCCTTTTCTCCTATCGGCGATGTTACCACCATCATGCTGTGGAACAAGGGCGTGATAACGGCAGCCGGCGTCATTTCCGAAATCCTCATTCCCTCCGTCGTTTCGATGGTGGTTCCGGCTTTCGTGCTTCAGTTTATGCTCAAGGGAGAGCTTGAGACGGGCGAGGAGCTGCACCTGAAATCAGACTATGAGGTGCTTGATTTCACGAGCAAGCAGCGCAAGGCGATATTCTTTCTGGGCGTAGGCGGACTGATGTTCGTGCCCGTCTTCAAGAGCATCACCCACCTGCCTCCGTTCGTGGGAATACTGTTGGTGCTTGGGGTGCTATGGACGGTTACGGAAGTGTTCTATCGCCGATTGCGCCGGGGGACGGAGCGAGAGGGCACGCAAAGGCGTGTAACCAACCTGCTTCGTCGCATCGACATGGCCACGATACTCTTCTTCCTCGGCATCCTGATGGCCGTGGCCTGTCTTGAGGAGGTCGGCGTGCTGACCGCTTTGGGACAAGGACTCAACGAGACATTCAACGGCAACCACTATGCTGTTACCGGTATCATCGGCGTCTTGTCGAGTATTGTCGACAATGTGCCCCTTGTGGCCGGTTGCATGGGCATGTATCCCGTGGCCGAAATGGGAGAGATGGCCGTCGACGGAATCTTCTGGCAGCTCTTGGCTTACTGTGCCGGCGTGGGAGGCTCGATACTGATTATCGGGTCGGCAGCGGGTGTTGTGGTTATGGGACTTGAGAAAATCACCTTCGGATGGTATATGAAGCACATCAGTTGGATAGCCTTCTTGGGTTATGTAGCTGGCATTTTGAGCTATTGGGTTATACGCACCTACCTCATTGTAACGCCTCTCTAGATCCCCAAAGGGAATATTAGAATTATGGGGAAAGGACTTCGGACGAATGCTACCGAGGTCCTTTCCCTTTTCTTTGCAGATAGTCGTCCTTTCCTGGGAAGGTCGTTGAGCCGATGGCTCCTGCCCCGTATCCGAATACCGTGTAGTGATCGTAGGGCACGAGGGCCTCGTCGTCCATGGCCGACTGCCACTGCTGGGTGGACAGAGGATGGTCGTAAAGGCGGAAGAAGTACATGCCTAATCCCACTCGGCGAAACCCGATGGTGATGCCGGGAGCATCCTGTTGCAGCTCAACGGAGATACATCCGAGGTCGGATAACCGCTTTCGCAGGCTGTTCAGCTCGTCGGTTGTGAGTCCCACCACGGCTTGCAGAGAATCTTTCTGATGGTCGGCATCCCAGTTGGAGGAGCCGATGGAGTCGTTATGAGCCTTCACATGGAAGATGGAGATATGTTTCCCATCGAACTCCAGATGGATGTAGGCTCCCGTGTCGAGTGCCTCGCGTGCATAGTCTTCTAGCTCCCGCAAACCCTGCTTGGTGCGTTCGTAGTGCTCGGCCATGATGTCGGCAGAGCAGTCTTGCTGTGGCGATTTATACAAGAAGTAGGCAGCAAGGAAGAGAAGGTTGAAGATTCCCAGTCCGAGCAATATTTTGTGATGCCGCGTCTTGAGGCTCATCGACAGTCCAAAGGTGATGACGGCTCCGACCCCTAGCGGTATCCATATCCAGAAGAAGAGCCCCGTGATGAGCATGGCGATGAAGTCGTCCTTCCACCAAATTCCTATGAGGAGCGTTATACCTAGCATGCAGAGGTAGCCGAGTGTAGGTATGATACCGCTCAGGCATCCTTTTCTCTCTTCGTTTTGCATCTTCAAAGTTTGATTTGCAGGTGTCGCATGGGGTGTCCGCCCCATGAGGCATCGTTCTGATAAATAAATCCTATGCGCTGATAGAGGGCTTCCGCCTTCGGGTTTCCTTGATCCACGAGCAGCCCCACGGCCTCAGCGCCCCTCTTGCGAGCCTTCTCCACGGTGGCCTTGAGCAGTTGGGTGGCGATGCTCCGGTGGCGAAAGGCCTCGCTGACAGCCAGGCTGTCGATGTAGAACTCTCCCTCTTGGGTCTCGTCGTCCATGTCAGAGAAGTCGCGATCGAAGGCTTCCAAGGCTCCTGCCACGAATGCCTTGCGCAATCGGTGGAGGTCTCTGCCGTCGTAGGCCACGCAGATGCCAATCACCTTCTGCCGTTCGTTGACGGCCACGAGGGTGTTGCGGTAGCTGTATTGGCTGTCGTCCCGTTCCACCAGTCGTGTCATCAGGTCCTCAAAATCCTGCAGGGTATGCCGCTCGCCGGCAAAGTATTGGCAACACTCATGGTTCATCGCCTCCATGATGAGGCGGGCTATGTCGCGGGCTTGTGTGGCTCGTGCGTTTTCTATGTCCATCTTCCGGTATTTGTTTTTGCGTGTGTAAAGTTACGCAATAAATTCGTAATACGCAAGGGCTTGCGGCAGCTGATGCTCACGGCATTGGCATTCTGTGGGACAATCTCGGCGAAATCGTCCGACGAAATCGCCGAGATTGTGCGACGAAATCGCCGATTTTGTCAGCCTTCTGACCGCTTCCTGAAAGCAGGAAAGGCAGACACTTCTCGCCTTGCGGTCGTTTCCCCGTGGCTGGGTCGCCGTTCTCTTTGTCGCCAGGGTTGGCATGTTTGGATCGGCGAAATCGCAATTTCGGGACGGAAAGTGTGCGAGTGTCGGAAAAAATCATTATATTTGCGATAGATTAAATCGGTATATCATCATGCAGAAATACGCAGATTACATTGAGCAAATTGAGATAGAGTCGCTCTGGAGCGGGGTGAAGCACATCGTATGGGACCTTGACCGCAGGGTAAACATCCTCAGCGGGGTGAACGGAGTGGGCAAGAGCACCATCCTGAACAAGGTGGTGAAGGGGCTTTCTGCCGGTGGCGAGTTTCCCAGCCACATGATCAAGGGTGTGCGGCTGAAGGTCAGTCCTGCGGACGCGAAGTGGATCCGCTACGACATCATACGCTCTTTCGACCGTCCGCTGATAAATTCCGACATGGTAACGAAGATGGACTTGAGCCTTGCCACGGAGCTCGACTGGCAGCTTTTCCAACTTCAGCGAAAGTATCTGGACTATCAGGTGAACATCGGAAACCGTATCATCCAGACGCTGCAGGCCGGTGGAGCCGAAGCGGCTGCCGAGGCGCAGCGCATCAGTGAGCCGAAGAAGAAGTTTCAGGACATTATAGACAAGCTCTTTGCCGATACGGGGAAAAAGATCGTGCGCAGTGAAAACGAAATCCGTTTCTCGCAAATCGGAGAGACGCTCGTGCCCTATCAGCTCTCCAGCGGTGAGAAGCAGATTCTGGCCATACTGCTCACGGTGCTCGTGGAAGACAGCCAGAACTATGTGCTCTTTATGGATGAGCCCGAGGTGAGCCTGCACATCGACTGGCAGCAGCAGCTCATTGAGCTCATCCTGGAACTCAATCCCAACATACAGATCATCCTTACCACCCATAGCCCGGCCGTCATCATGAACGGCTGGATGGACAAGGTAACCGAGGTATCGGATATTACGGTGGAACCATGAGCAAGCGGTTGAGGGAGGGGTTGTCGTCGCAATACTTCGAGGCGGCCAACAGGCTGAGCTCAAAGAATGCCCGCCACAGGATCATTGCCTATGTGGAGAGCTACGACGATGTGTTTTTCTGGCGTACGGTCTTGGATAAGTTCGAGACCGACGAATTGTATTTCCAGATCATGCTGCCCACCCGCAGCAGGCGCCTGGAGCGTGGCAAGAAAGCCGTATTGATGGAGTTTCTCGGAGGAAAGGTAGGGCGCGACATGATTGCCTGCGTCGATGCCGACTACGATTACCTCATTCAGGGAATCACGCCCACCTCGCGAAGTGTCCTTTCCAATCCCTATGTGTTCCATACCTACTCCTATGCCATCGAGAATCTGCAGTGTTTTGCGCCGTCGCTGCATGCTGTCTGCGTGGCGGTAACGCTCAACGACCACCGCATCTTCGACTTCGAGGAATTCCTGCGTCAGTATTCGCAGGCCATTTATCCACTCTTCGTGTGGAATATCTGGTATTATCGCACCTCCAATTACGGGCGCTTCACGATTACGGATTTCCTCCGCGTCATTGAGACAGGCAACTTCAGGCTTCATCAGGCGGACGAAATCCTGCAGCGGCTGCGGCATAAGGTGGGACAGAAAATCAAGTGGCTGCAGCGCGAAAACCCCAATGCGCGACAGAGCTATCAGCAGGTGAAGGACGATTTGAGCAGGCTCGGCGTTACGGCTGACAACACCTATCTCTATATACAGGGCCATCACCTCTTCGACAAAGTGGTGGTGCCCATGCTTGAGAATGTCTGCGGCCGCCTCGTGAGAGAGCGTGAAGCGGAGATAGACAGGCAGAGCGTGCACACCACGCAGCGCTGCAACGAGCTGAGCTGCTACTCCAACAGTCTGGAGGATGTGGCTGCCATGCTCAGGAAAAACGCCGGAGGCATGGCCTCCGACCAGTTTCGGCAGATACAGCGGGATGTGGAGGCCTTCGTAAAGGCTATTTCAGCAGCCGCCGACTCTTGACGGAATAGCAGGTGATGTCGATGCCTTCCGTCTTTTTAGGGTCCGGCTCCAGCAGAAGTTGGTCGATGTCATCCCCGTTGTGTATGTCTATCGAGCCTGTCGCCCGCCAGTCGGGGTGTGCCGTTAGCCCCCAGCAGGCCGTAGATGTGGCCGGGAGAAAGTGTGAGGTTAAAGTCCTTGAACACGGTGTAATGCGACTTCCTGTAATGGAATGTCAAGTCTTTGATTTCCAGGTTTACCATGTCTTTCCGTTTAGATGGAGGCGTGTTTTTGAACGAACTGCCGCTCCGCCCCTTTAGGGAAGGGAGCGGCAGCACCTTATATTATACATAGGTCTCGAGGAACTTGATGCAGCCTTCCACCTTGACGGTACGCGTCGTGGCAGGCAGGAGCAGCGTCTCTCCCTCATTGAGCGTGGTCTCGTTGCCCTCGTTGTCGGTGATTCGGCCCTCGCCTTTCATGCCGATGAGGATGACGAAGCTGTCGAGCTCGCTGTAGTCGATGGTCATCGGCTCGTCGAGATCATAGACCGAGGTGGTGAAGTAGGGACATTGTACGAGAGCTACGCCTTGGTTCTTGACGGGAAGATACTCCGTGCGGTAGTCTTTCTCCACCTTGTAGTTGATGCACTCGGCTGCCTCCTTGGTGTGCAGCTGGCGGTAGTTGCCGTCCTTGTCCTTGCGTTTGTAGTCGTAGATGCGGTAGGTTACATCGCTCGTCTGCTGTATCTCGGCGAGAAAGCAGCCTGTGCCGATGGCGTGGATGCGCCCTGCCGGGAGGAAGAATACATCCCCTTCCTTGACCTTATACTGGGCGAGAGCGTCGCAGATGGTGTCGTTTTCCACCATGGTCTTGTACTGTTCGGGGGTGATTTGCTGCTTGAGCCCGCTGTAGAGCTTGGCATCCTTGTCGGAGTCCATGATGTACCACATCTCCGTCTTGCCGCGTTCCTTGCCCTGTTTGCGGGCTATCTCGTCGGTGGGATGCACCTGTATGGAGAGGTCGCTGCGGGCGTCGATGAACTTGATGAGCAGGGGAAACTCGTCGCCGAACCGCTTGTAGTTCTCTATACCGACAAGGTCGCCCTTCAATTCCCTCACCACCGAGTTGAGGTTTCGTCCCTCGTAGCGGCCGTTGCTGACGATGGTCTCGTTGTCCTTAACGCCTGAGATCTCCCAACTCTCTCCCACATTGTCGAGCTTTTCGTTGAGATGCTTGAAGGGGATGATCTTGTCTCCGCCCCAGATTGTCTGCTTCAGCAGAGCCTTGAATTTAATAGGTTCCATGTCGTATGTTGTTTGTGATTTTAATTCTTGTTCCAGAACTGTGGCGTGAAGATGACGAGCACGGTGAAGATTTCCAACCTTCCGATGAGCATCATGGCGGAGCACATCCACTTGGCGGCGGCAGGCAGCATGCTCCACGACATCGTCGGGCCTATCTCCAGACCGAGTGTGGGTCCCACATTACCGAGGCAACTCAGCGTAATCGTTATGGCATTGGTGTTGTCAATGCCCACGGCAATCATCGTAAACGAAATCACAAGGAACAGCGCAAGGTAGCTTGTCAGGTAGGCAAGTAGCGTTACTCGTTTCTGCTGGGAAACATTCGTGCCGTTGATCTTCATCGGCAACACGGCGTTGGGGTGCAGCATCTGTCGGAATTCGTTCTTTACGGTCTTCAGGAGCATCACCCCTCTCACGGCCTTGAGACCTCCGGCCGTGGACCCGGAGCAGCCGCCAAAGAACATGCAGGCGGCCAGGATCACCCAAGTTACATGAGGCCATCGGCCCGCGTCGTCGTTGAAGAGCCCGGTAGTGGTGATGAACGAGACCACTTGGAACACTCCGCTACGGAACGCATGTTCCATATCGTAGTCCTTGCGAATGATGAGTTCTGCCATGATAAAGGCTGTGAAGCCTGCTATGCACAAGAGATAGAACTTGAATTCGGGGTTTTTGAAGAGGCTTCCTATCTTCAGTTTGGTTACGGAGAAGTAGAGCAGCATGAAGTTAATGCCAGAGAGAAAGCAGAAAAGGGTGCAAATGTACTCCAATGCGGGCGAGTTGAAGAACTCCGTACTGCTGTTGTGAGTAGAGAAACCGCCCGTTGCCGTGCTTGTCATGGCATAGTTGATGCCGTCAAACCAGTCCATTCCGAAGAGTATATAGCTCCCTGCACACGCTATTGTAAGCACTAGATAGACCAACCAAATCCACTTTGCGCTGACAGAAAGACGTGGGTGCAGCTTCGACTTAATGGGACCTGTAGCTTCGGCGGCGAATACCTTTACCGATCCTCCCACCATCGAAGGGAGCAACGCGATGGTAAAGAAAACGATACCTAGGCCACCTATCCACTGGGTCAGCGACCGCCAGAAGAGCAATCCGTGAGGCAGGATCTCCACGTCGTCGAGGATCGTTGCCCCTGTGGTAGTGAACCCCGACATGGTCTCGAAGTAAGCATCCGTGAAGTCGGAGATATATCCGCTGATCAGGAAAGGCAGCGTCCCGAAGAGGCTGAAGATGATCCAAGAGAGTGTAACAACAAGATAAGCCTCCCTGCGCGACAGGTTGTTGTCGGCCTCCCTGCCCACCAGTCGGAGCATGAAACCGAAGAACACCGTTACCACGAGCGATATCGCAAACGCTAGAAAGTCGTCTTCCTCATAGAAGAAGGCCATCAGCGAGCAACAGAACAGCAGCAGGGCTTCGATGAACAGCAGCGAGCCGAGTACCTTGTAGATGATTTTCCAATTGATCATATAAATAGTTTCTCTACCCTCTTGATGTTAATGTCGCTGCAGAATACCATCACCGAGTCGCCGGCCTGTATCTGCGTGTTACCCGAAACGAGCATTCCCTCTCCGTTTCTCACCAGTCCACCGATGGTTACTCCTGGTGGCAAGCCGAGATCCTTTACCACTTTTCGGGTGATCTTGCAGCCTTCCTTGGGGATGAACTCTGCCACATCGGCATCGGCATTGGTAAGGAAAGTTACGTTCATGACGTCTGCATCAAGCATCATCTGATAGATCTTGCCCGCCGCGATGATGCGTTTGTTGATGATCGTACCGATATCTAGGCTCTCTGCCATGCTCATATAGTTGAGGTTATCGACCATGGCCACGGTCTTCCTCACCCCCATTCGCTTGGCTGTGAGGCATGCGAGGATGTTGGTCTCGGCATTACCGGTTAGGGCCACAAAGGCCTGCGTGTTCTTGATTCCTTCTTCGTTGAGTAGGCCGACATCGCGCCCGTCTCCGTTGATGACGAGCGTCTTGTCGCCTTCGAGCAGTTCGTTGAGCTGTTCGCAGCGCTCCAGGCTGAGTTCGATGATCTTCGCGTCCATGTATTCGGGCATCGTGTCCACCGTCCGCACGGTAGTGTTTCCGCCGCCCATAATCATCACATTCTTTACATCAACATAGTGTTCCTTGCCCGAAATCTTGCGAATATAGGGGATATATTGCTTTGTCGTCATGAAATAAGCCAAGTCATAGAGCTTCAGTTCATCGTTTCCACCGGGGATAATGGTCTCTCTGCCTCGCTTGATGGCCACCACATGATAGGGGTCTTCGGGGCCGCAGAGGTCCTTGAGGGGCTGATTCAGGATTTCGCAGGTCTCCCTGAGCTTGACGCCCAACATGATCAGGGCGCCGTCGTGGACATCCCAGCGCTGGCGGACCCACGACATCTTCAGGCCGTTGTTTATCTCCTTGGCGGCCAAGGCCTCAGGATAGATGAGCGAATCGACGCCCAATTTGGCGAAAAACTCCTGCATGCCGGTCTCCGAGAGCTCGTCGCTGTCGATTTTGGCCACCGTCTTCCTTGCGCCCAACGCCTTGGCTAAGATGCAGCAGTTGAGGTTGCGGCTCTGGTCGAGGGTTACCGCGATGAACAGGTCTGCGTCATCTACATTCGCGTTCTTGAGGGTTTTCACGCTGTTGGGAGCGGCCTCCATGGTGAGGAGGTCGTAGTCTGAGCCTATTCGCGCGAGGCGTTCCGGGTCTTCGTCTATCAGCGTGATATCTTCCTTGTTGCGTGAGAGGAGGCGTGCCAGATGGCGCCCGATGGCGTGCGCGCCCGCAATGACTATCTTCATATCTGATTTCCTTTTTTCCTTTTTGCTGTTTTGCGTTAGCCGATACCTTTCAAGGCTCTGACAATAGAGTCGGTGTCGATGCCCGCGATCTTGCGGAGCTCATCGACGGTTCCATGCTCCACGAACTTGTCAGGGAGGCCCATCCTCTCCATATGAGGAAGGTATCCATGGTCGGCCATCCACTCGAGGACGGCCGAGCCGAGGCCTCCGTTCCTCACGCCGTCCTCTATGGTGATGATGCGTGTGAACTTGCGGCCTACCTCTTCGAGGATTTCATTGTCAAGAGGTTTAAGGAATCGCATGTCGTAATGTGCCACGCTCAGTTCACCGGAGACCTGCGCGATGGCCTTCCCGACCTCGTTTCCTATGGGGCCGAGACTCAGGATGGCCACCTCGTCGCCCTCATGAATCTTGCGTCCCTTGCCCACGGGGATTTCTTCCAACGGGCAGTGCCAGTCGGTGAGCACGCCTCTGCCGCGGGGATACCTGATGACGAATGTGCCTTTTCCCGGCAGTTGGGCGGTATACATGAGCTTCCGGAGCTCGTGCTCGTTCATGGGCGAAGCAATGGTGAGGTTCGGGACCGGGCGCAGGAAGGCGAGATCGAAGGCACCGTGATGCGTAGGTCCGTCTTCTCCCACCAGTCCTGCCCTGTCCAGGCAGAGCACCACCGGCAGGCTCAGGATGGCCAGGTCGTGGATGATATTGTCGTAGGCACGCTGCGAGAAAGAACTGTAGATGTTGCAGAAAGGCTGCAGCCCGTCTTTCGCCATGCCTCCCGAGAAGGTTACGGCGTGCCCTTCGGCGATGCCCACATCGAAGGTGCGGCAAGGCATCTCCCGCATCATGATGTTCATGGAGCAGCCCGTGGGCATGGCGGGGGTTACCCCCACGATGTCCGGATTCTGCCTTGCGAGTTCCAGGAGGGTCTCTCCGAACACATCCTGAAATCTTGGCGGCTCGTGCGAGCAATCCTTCACGATGCGCTCGCCGGTCTCCGCGTCGAACTTGCCCGGGGCATGCCACAGGGTGGCTTGCTTTTCGGCGGGCTCGTAGCCCTTGCCCTTGGTGGTGCGCAGGTGGAGCAGCCTGGGGCCTTTCATGTCCTTGAGCTGGTTCAGGAGGCGCACGATCTCCTTCACATCGTGCCCGTCGAACGGCCCGAAATAGCGGATGTTCATGCCCTCGAAGATGTTCTGCTGATGGCTCAGGGCCGACTTGATGGCGTTGTTGAGCCTTATGATGCCCTTGCGGCGCTCGTCGTTCAGATGGCCTTTGGCGTGCAGCCATCGCGAGGCCTTGAACCGCAGGCGGTTGTAGGTGGCGTTGGTGTCGAGGTTCAGGAGATACTGCTCCATGCCTCCCACGGCCCGGTCGATGCTCATGTCGTTGTCGTTGAGGATGATGAGCAGGTCGTTGTCGCTGTTGGAGACATTGTTCAGGCCCTCGAAGGCAAGGCCTCCGCTCATGGCTCCGTCGCCGATGACGGCCACGACATGCCGCTTTTCATGCCCTGTCTTCTTGGCGGCCACGGCCATGCCGAGGGCTGCCGAGATGGAGTTCGACGCGTGTCCGCAGGTGAAGGTGTCGTATTCGCTTTCTGCGGGCGTGGGAAACGGGCGCACGCCGTGCAGCCTGCGGTTGGTGCAGAACTGGTCTCTGCGTCCCGTCAATATCTTGTGGCCGTAGGCCTGATGCCCCACATCCCACACCAGCCGGTCGTAGGGCGTGTTGAAGACATAGTGCAATGCCACCGTAATCTCCACCACGCCGAGGCTCGACGCGAAGTGTCCGGGATTGATGGAAACCTCGTCGATGATGTCCTGACGAAGCTCCCTGCACACCTCCGGCAGGTCGTCGACGCTCAGTTTCCTTAGGTCCGCGGGGTATTTGATTTGACTCAGAAGTCCGAATTTTTGCTTGTCCACGCTATTAAAACATCTGATAACCTTGCAAAGATACTATTTTTTTAGAGATAAACAACCAAAAGACCTGTTTTTTCTGCTCGCAGGAGGGAGACTTCGGCCTGGCTCCGGGAGGGTGGAGCCGCCGCCTACTCCTGCCGCCTGATCTCCGCTCCCTCGCTGAACACCTGGCTGATGCGCCATGTTTTGGGGTCGCGCTTTCCGGCCGGGGTAAACTTACATTTCACCCCGGTGATGTGGCGGGCGATGCTGAAGTCGTCGGGCTTGTCCACCGAGAGGCTCGTTACGCTGAGGTGGAACCGGCCAAAGCCGTTCAGGTTCACCGTCCTGCCCGCCTGGAGCTCCTGTCTCATCTCCTCCACAAGTTCGATGATGAGCCCCTTTACCTCGCCTTTCTTGAAGGTGGTGTTCTGCTCGATGTGCTCTGCCAAGCGGTCGATGTCGGTCTCGCCGGTGCGTACCACCCGGGCAAACCACTTCCCGTAGTCGTGCTGCCGGTTGTATTTGTTCTGGTATAACTTGATGAATATTGCCATGATATGATGTTTTTGGTATTCCTGTCTGTCGTTTCCGTCGCTGCTGCCTGCCGTCTTCCGAGCAGTAAAACTTAAGATTTTACTTACTGAAATCTGAGATTTTATACACTAAAATCTGAGATGTTACTTCTCTTGCGGCGGCTTCCTCAGTCCCCGTCTGCCGTTTCGTTCGCTGCCGGTCGGGGCTCTCCGCGGTTCTGAATGCAAATATACCATTTATTTACAAGCATTCCAAATCTTGGCGCCGATATTTATTTTTCATCAGAGAAGTTGCGGGGATAAATTCTTTTTGCTAACTTTGCCACATACTATCATCATCTAAAACATAAAATAATGAATAAAAGAATCTTGCTGATGGCTGCCCTGCTCGTCATGGTGGGCGGCATTCAGGCCCAGACAAAAGAAGGAGGAATCTCGGAGAAGATGCTCTCCGAGATTGCGAAAGGCAACAGCGACGCTCAGACTAACAAGGCTATCGCAAATGCCGTGGCATCTAATTCCATTGACGATCTTGCCAAGAGCTATGCCAGCAGAATGCCTTTCGACACGCACTTCAGCGTGGAGACTCCGAAGCAGAGCATTCACAACCAGAAGAGTTCGGGTCGCTGCTGGATGTTCTCGGGCCTCAATGTGCTCCGTTCCAACTTTGCCAAGGCTCATCATGATTCGCTCAGGGTGGAATTCTCACAGGCTTACCTTTTCTTCTACGACCAGCTGGAGAAGGCCAACCTGATGCTCCAGGGCGTGATAGACAATGCCAAGAAGCCCATCGACGACATCCGCGTGCAGTTCTTCTTCCATCATCCCATCAACGACGGGGGCACTTTCTGCGGTGTCTCCGACCTTGCCGAGAAATACGGGCTCGTACCCATGAGCGTGATGCCGGAGACCTATTCCTCGGACAATACCAGCCGGATGGCGCGCCTGGTGTCGTCCAAGCTGCGTGAGTTCGGCCTTGAGCTTCGCGGAATGGTGAACGGCGGCAAGAGCGCAAAGGCCATAAAGGCCCGGAAAACAGAAATGCTCGGTGCCGTATACCGCATGCTCGTGCTCACGCTCGGCGAACCCGTGCGGGAGTTCTCGTATGCGTTTACCGACAAGAACGGCAACACCGTAACCGAAGCAAAGCGCTATACTCCGAAGGAATTTTACAGGGAAACCGTGGGCGGAGCCATTAACGGCACTTTCATCATGGTGATGAACGACCCCCGCCGGCCGTATTACAAGACCTACGAGGTGGAGTATGACCGCCACACCTACGACGGCCATAACTGGAAATACCTGAACCTGCCGATGGAGGATATTGCCAGCCTCGCCATTGCCAGCCTGAAGGACGGCAGAAAAATGTATTCCTCCTACGATGTGGGCAAGCAGCTCGACCGCAAGCGGGGCTATCTCGACCTGGACAACTTCGACTATGGAAGCCTCTTCGGAGCCACTTTCGGCATGGACAAGGCACAGCGCATAGAGACCTTCGACAGCGGTTCCACCCATGCCATGACGCTTACGGCCGTAGACCTCGACGCCCAGGGCAAGCCCTTGAAGTGGAAGGTGGAGAACAGCTGGGGCGCCGACAGCGGCGTAAACGGCTATCTCATCATGACCCACCGATGGTTTGAGGAGTATATGTTCCGCCTTGTGGTCAACAAGGAATATGTGCCCGCGAAAATGCTCGAGCAGTATGAGCAGAAACCAATCATGGTGATGCCCGAGGATCCTCTCTTCTCCGTGGACGACTAAGGGCATGCTCCTTGCCCCTTGCGGCTATATGCCAGTGTTTTGTTCGACCCGTCATGGGTGGAGCGAAGCACCAAGTTTGGCGGCAAGGAGGCAGCCTTCTGGGGCAATGCTGGCTCGGTTTATGTGGTCGATTTCCCGATAACCACCGCCTTCGGGATGCGCTATACCCATGGCATAGGCGTCTATATGGCGAAGAAAGGAGATGTACCGGTGTTCCTGAAGCTGCTTCTTACCGACGAGGGCTATGTCCAGAAGGAGCAGCGACTGCGCGGAATCAGGGGAAGCATCGTCTTCAAGAAGGATGCGTGGAACTATGTCCGGCAGAAGATGAAGTCGGCGCAGGAAGACCTTCTGCAGCGCATTGGAAGATGGTAATGTTCTTCCCCGCTGGCCTTGGAAAGGGTCTGCCTACTTTTGGATGAAACTGTATTCCTTATGAACTGTGATCGCTTTTGCGGCAGGATCAATATCCCGGGTTCGGCCGCAGTTGCTTGTTCTGCTTCAATGCCTTGTCGGGAATGGGAAAGACGACGGTGTGCCCGTCATTCTCCGACTGTAGCTGAGGGCGCAGGTCGTAGGCTTGGCAGAACCTTCCGAAGCGTATCAGGTCTTGTCTTCGCCATCCCTCCCACATCAGTTCCAGCAAGCGCTCGTCGAGAATGTTATCCAGCGTGGCGCTTCTGGCCGCCATTCCCGCGCGCCGGCGCACCTGATTCAGTTCCGTGGAGCCGTCCTGTCCGTTTCTGGTCTTGGCCTCCGCTTTCATGAGCAGCACATCCGCATAGCGGAACAAGACGATATCGTTGTCCTGTAATTTACCGTCCGCGTATGCCGTACGGTCTATCTCATACTTCGCCATGCGGGCTCCGGCAGTCTTCTCGTAGGCCGTTCCCGAGAGGTCGAGCCTCACCTCGAGGGGCTTATAGACCAGAGCCTCGCCGTTGTCGAGGCGCACGACGCGTCCGTCCACCCGCAAGGTGTCGGAATAGAAGTTGACGGCGTAGCGGCTGTCTGTCGCCGGGGTGCCATATCCGTAGGTCTGGAGGGTGGACAGCGTGGCGCAGGTGCCGTTCTCGGCATCCATCCCGAGGGCACCTCCATGATTGTAGTGCCGGCTTCGGAAGAGGTATTGGAACTCGTTGGCATAGAGGTTCTTGTCCATGGGAATCGTAAAGATGTTCTCCGGAGAGGTCTCGTTGTGGATGGAGAAATTGGCGGCATAGTCTTCGCTTAATGAGAAGCCTTCGGCCTTGATCTTGTCGCAATAGGCCACGACGGTCTGCCAGGCGTTCTGTTTCTGCCCGTCGACATTGAAGAACAAGTTGTTGCCCGAGGGCTTTTGGGCATCCGTCCAGTCGTCATCGGAGTATATCTCGGCGTTCAATGCCAGCTTGGCCAGCAGGAAATAGGCCACGGAACGGGTTATCCTGCCATAATTGCCGCCCTTATAATTGCTGTGTCCCTCGGGCAGGAAGGGCGCCGCTTCCTGCAGTTCCCTTACGCAGAAGTCGAACACGCTGCTCCTCCCGCCTTGCCCGATCTGGTCGAGAGGCGTGTCGGCCGATGTTACCAGCGGCACATTTCCGAACAGGTCTTGCAGGTAATAATAATACATGGCGCGGAGAGCCCTTACCTCGGCTGTGTAAGCCTGCTTACCGGAGGCGTCGAGGAGGTCGGCATGGCTGTTGATGGTGGCCAGCGACCGGTTGCAGAGCACGATGACTTTATAGAGGTAGTTCCATGTGTTGTAGAGCGAGTTGTCGGTCGGCGTCCAGGCGTGCAGATACAGGTTTTGCCAGAAACCGCCGTCATACCAGTCGCCGCCCCTTGTGGGAAGCATGGCCTCATCGGTGCTGAAAGTGTTGTAATCGTATACTCCCCGGTAGGTACCCTGCAGTCCTTGGCTCTCGCTGTTGCCGCCGATGTAATTGTATAAAGTGGCCACGGCGTTGATGTATAGTTCCGAAGCCGATGTGTAGGCCTCCTCTTCTGGGAGCTGGCTCTTCGGGTTTTCACTCAGGCAGGAGTTCAGGAAGAGGAGCGGCAATAGGTATATGGCATATTTTCTCATGAGTGAAGTCTTAGAATTGAATGCTTAGCGCGAAACTGAAAGAGCGGTAGGGCGGATAGGAACGCTTGTCGTCAATGCCGAGCGTGCTGTCTGCGATATAGCTGTTTATCATCGGCGAGAGACCGCTGTAGCCGGTGATGGTAAGCAGGTTGTTTACCGAGCAAGAGAGTCTGAGCATGCTTACATAGCGCGATTTCACGGGAATATTCCATCCAATGGTTAGATAATCGAGGTTCAGATAGTCTCCCCTCTCCAGCCAATAGTCGGTAGCGGTCTGGTCTTTGATGTTCTGCCGGGGCGCTTCGGCCATGACATTGTAGTCGGGGAAGCTGGTCATGTTCATATAGGTGAGCGCGGTGCCGTTGTAGATTTTGTGTCCGAAGGCTCCGTTCAGCTGCATGCTGATACCAAAGTCCTTATATCTGAAGCTGATATTAGAGCCCAGCGTCATCTTCGGGGTGGCCTGTCCGGCGATGTAGCGGTCGCCGCCGTCCTCGATGTTTATTCCCCTACTGTGGTCAAGGTCTTCTATCTGGTAGTTGTAGGAGCCGTCGGCGTTTTTCCCGAGACCCGTGCAGTGTGGCAGATAAAACACTCCTAAGGGCTGTCCGACGATTTGGTAGACGATGTTGTTGTTGCCTCCGTGGAATCCCGCTCCATTCAATTGGCCGATGCTGGTGATGTCGGGAGCGCTCATCTGAGTGCCGTTGTACTCGCCGCTCAACGAGAGAATCTTGTTCTTCTGGAAAGCGATGTTCACATTGACATTCAGTTCCATGTCCCGTTTCAGTATCGGCGTGATGCCCATACCCAGTTCTATTCCGCTGTTGCTCATGCTTCCGATGTTGGCCAGCAGCTTGTCGTAGGCGAACGGGGGGACGGGAACATCATACATATAGAGCATGTCTCGTGTCTTTGAATAGTAATATTCCGCAGTCATTACGATGCGATTGTTCCAAAAGCCGAGGTCTGCCCCGATGTTGAAAGTGCCTCTCGTCTCCCACTTTAGGTCGGGGTTTACATTGCGCAGGAATCCCATCGTAATTGTGGAAGACCCGTTGTAAGGTACCACGCCGTTAGGACTGAGCAGCTGAAGGGAGTTATAGGGGCTGATTCCTCCTAAGTTTCCCGACTCCCCGTAGCCGGTGCGCAGCTTGAGTTGGGATACTACCCGGAGCGGGATGGAGGAGAGGAATGGTTCTTTGCGGGCATCCCATTCTGCCGAAACAGAAGGGAAAAAGCCCCATCGGTTGTTCTTTCCTACCATGGAACTGCCGTCGGCACGCAGGGTCAGGTTCAACTTGTATCGCCCCATGAGCGTGTAGCCAATGCTTCCCATGCCGGAAGCCAGCGCGGGATTCTCGAACTTGCTGCCCGTTCCTCCATACGGGAGGATGGAGCCTGCGCCGAGATTGTCATAGCCGAAGGTATTGTTTGTAAATCCTTTCACCAAGGTCCAGAACCCGGAGAGGTTCTGTCGCTGATACTCGCCGAGCAGGGTGAGGCCGAGGGCGTGTGGCCCGGCGGCATATTGATAGTCGAGCATGATGTTGCCCAGAAGGGATTCCGTCTTCTGTTCTCCCCGATAAGCCTGTCCCTGTGCCCAGACCCAAGTGGGGCAGAACATGGCATTCTCCAGGGAGTTATATGAGTAGGAGCCGAAGAGCGAGAGGCTTAAGTTCTTCGCCAGGGCGAAGAGCAGTTTCATGTGGGTATTGAAATTGAGGCTCTTCTCGTCGTTCTTCTCTTCCAGCAGGGCTGCCGGAGGGCAGATCTGCGATGCCGTGGAGTTCTTGTTCCAGTTGCCGTCGGCGTCCCTTCCGAAAGGAAAAGTAGGGTTCTGCGTCGCCGCTGAGTAGAAGAGTTTCTGCTTGTCGAAGATGTTCCAGGCCTTCTGCGACGAGCCGAACACTCCCAGATCGATCTTGAGGAAGTCGTCGAAAGCCGCCTGCGTGAGGTCTATTTTCGCCACGAAATTCTGGTGTTTGTTGACTTTTACGACCCTATTGTGGCTCATGAAACCCACGGACGCGCGATAGTTTGACTGTTCCGTTCCTCCGCTGAAGGCTATATGGTGGTTCTGGACGAAGCCTGTGCGGGTGATTTGCTTTTGGAAATCGGTGTCGTATCCGCCGTCGTTATAGTCGAGCCCGAGCTGCTTCGCCGTGCCTATATAGCCGCTCCGCCTTAGCATGTCGATGGTTTTGCAGACCGTCTCAAACCCTATGTTGCCGTCGTAGGAGATGTGGAACTGACCCTCATGGCCGCGCTTCGTGGCCACTTGAATCACGCCCGAGGCTCCCCGTGTTCCATACTGTGCGGTCTCCGAGGCGTTCTTGAGGATGGTGAAGCTCTCTATGTCGGCAGGATAAATCGTGGAAAGGGTGGCCAGATCGGATGAAACGCCGTCGATGATGACCAGTGGATCGTTGCCTCCGGTCAGCGAGGTGGTGCCCCGGACGCGCACGGAGCTGAGCATCGCCATCCTGTCGGATCCGCTCGACGATACATTCACGCCCGCCGCCTGACCGTTGAGGGCTTCCAGCGGATTGGTTACGAGGCCTTTGTTCATGCGCTCCTCGGTGATTCTGTCGACCGATCCGAGCCGTGGGACGGCGGAGGCCGTGTCCGCGTTCAGGCTCTGTTGGGCGCGGGCCGGGAGGCTTGTTGCCGGGAGAAGAGCAAGGAGGAAAGGTAGTAAGGGCATGCGCATGGTGTAAGAGATTTATAGTTCTCCACAAATATAGGTAAAGATCTTCAAAGAAGCAAATAAAAAAAGGAGAATCTTTCAAAAAGATTCTCCCTGTATAGCTGTCGTCCGGCAGACCACCGGACTTACTTATGCTCCTTGTAATATTCCAGTCCCAGTTGGACATTCTTCTTCAAGGCATCCGATGAGAGGGTGGCTCCGCTCACGCCGTCGACCTCTGTTTTCGTGGCCTTGGTTACGCTTTTGCCCTCATATTGTTTCAGCAGAGTCTTGGCTTTGGCGAAGTATTTCGGGGTCTCACGGTTTGCCAAGGGCTCTATTTTCTCAATTTTGTTCTTTTGAATGTATATCTTGACGGGCGTCGCTCCCATGTAGCCCTTGACCTTCTGGCCTAGCTGCTGCGTGTTGACTACGGTGGTCTTGCCCTCTTGGGTCATGATATCGTCGGCCGGTTTGGCGCTGATGAGGAAAGCCACTACCACGATGGCCAGCACGGCGGCTATCATCCCATATGTTCTCTTATCCATTTTTTCCTATCTTAAAGTTTTGAATTCGGGTGCAAATATAATCCATTTTCCCGACAGATATTCATTTTTCGGGAAGAATATAGTTTTTTTTAGCATATCGTTAAGATTCCGCAACATTCCGGAACCGCCCCCTTGGGCTTGCCCGGCGACTATACCAGCCTTCCGATGATGTCCTCACGACTGCCCGGAAGCAGGTCGATTACGGGAATCTCGGGCAGGGTGTAGCAGCCCGGTTGCAGGCGCATCGAGGCACGGGCAACATTCACGAGCACCTGCGCCGTCAGTGCCGGGTTGTTGATGCTCATGTTGAATTCGAAGCGCTGGTTAGGGGTCTTGCCGCTCACACCTTTGCGCACGAGGTGCACGCCGTGGCCCATATCGCGCACATCGTCTACCGACGGCACGGCAAACACATGGGTTTCGTCGTGGGCAAAGTAGGGGTCGGCCTTGATTTCCGCGGTTACGGCCTCGAGGGTGGCTCCCTCTTCGAGCTCCACATAGACCATGCGGCGGTGGATGCCTTCACCCAGCGGAATGGTAACCGAGAGCGCGTTTCTTACTCCCTTCTTGCCGCGGGCGCAGACCGAGTGGCCCATCGACATGCCCGGACCGAAGTTGGTATAGCTCAATCCCTTGGGAGCAAGGCTCTCGAGGAGCACTCGGACAATGGAGTCAGACCCCGGGTCCCAGCCCGCCGAGATGACGGAGACGCGGCCGTTGGCCTTGCAGATGGGCATCATCTCTGTGCGATAGTCGAGGATGCCGGTGTGAATGTCGAAGCTGTCGACGGTGTTGATGCCGAGCGGAATAATGTCCTTGGCATATTCCGGGCAGCTTCTTGTGGGAGTTGCGAGGATGGCCACATCCACACGCTCGAGTTCGAGGATATTCCTTACCACAGGGTATGCGGCTAGTTCGGACGGCCTGTCCTCACTGCCGTTGCGGCGCACGATGCCCGCAATCTCAAAGTCGCTGGAGGCCTCGAGCGCCTGAACGGTATATTGCCCGATGTTGCCGTAGCCCACTACGGCCGCTCTGATTTTCTTCATAACTATGTTTTTTTATGATGTGAAACTATCTTTTGTCTGCCGCAAAAGTACATCATTCCCACGAGAAACCATTCATTTCCCCCTTTTTTTTTGATTTTGGAAATCCTTTTAACGGGCTTTTGCATTTCCGGATTTGGCAGCCGGTGGGACGGGAGGCAGCGGGGAGAATGACAAAATCGTCGATATTGTCCGACGATTTCGCCGATATTGTCCCACGAAATCGCCGATTTTGTAACACCGGAGGCGGCTTCCGGCGAAAATTCCGGATGACTGAAGAGGTTTCTGTGCAATAAATCAGGCCGAGCGGGCGTTATTCTTATCGTATATATACAAAACTTGAAATAAAATGATAGAATACATCAGGGGCGAACTGACAGAGCTTACTCCCGCGCTGGCAGTCGTCGAGGCCGCCGGAGTGGGCTATGCGCTGAACATCTCGCTGAATACTTACACGGCTCTTCAGGGCAGGAAAGAGGTGAAGCTTCATGTCCACGAGTCGCTCGTTACGGGAGGCCGCGACGACTCGTTCTCGCTCTACGGCTTCGCTTCCAGGCAGGAGCGCGAGCTCTACCGCATGCTCATCACCGTGTCGGGAGTGGGTGCCAACACCGCCCGCATGATTCTTTCGGCCTCCTCGCCGTCTGAACTCTGCAACATCATTGCCAACGGCGACGAGAAGATGCTTAAGGGCGTGAAGGGCATCGGACTGAAGACGGCGCAGCGCATCATCGTCGACTTAAGGGATAAAATCGTGGCCAGCGGCATCGCCCAGGAACTGCATGTAAGCACGGAGCCGTCGTCGGCCGTCGATGCAGCCGTGAGGGATGAGGCAGTGAGTGCCCTCACCATGCTCGGATTCCCCCCCGCGCCGTCGGCAAAGGTGGTTGTCTCGATACTCAAGGAGCAGCCCGAACTGCCTGTGGAGCAAGTGGTGAAGCTGGCGTTGAAACAGATAAAATAAAGAAGAGACCTTCCTGCCCTCCTCTTGAGAAAAGGGCGGTGAATGCTGACGATGAAGTTTAGGGATTCGATAGTCTGGCTTGTGGCGGCCATGTTCATGTTGAGCATGGCGGGATATGCCATGTCAATACCTTTTCATCAGGATGTGCGCACCCGGCAGAAGCCGCGAAAAGACACCGTGAAGATGAAGGCGCAGCCCGCCGTCGACGCCGATGAGGAGATTCCCGACTCGCTGCTCCACCCCCGGTGGAAGATCCAGAAGACCACTCCCGTTACCCTCGACGACCTCGGGCAGAATGCCGCCGACCTTCAGCGCCCCGACAATCTGAGGCAGGAAGTGGTCTATAACGACACGCTCGACCGGTATATCATCGGATCGAAAATCGGCAATACCTGGGTGGCTGCTCCCGTGATAATGACTCCGGAGGAGTATCGGAAGTGGAGTGAAAGGCTGGCTCGCAACCAGTTTTACCGCTCGAAGAACGACGCAATCTATCAGGCGAAGGGCAAGGAGAAGTTCGATTTCACCGACATGCACTTCGACCTGGGCCCCGCGGAGAAGATATTCGGCCCGGGCGGAGTACGCATCAAGACGCAGGGAACGGCAGAGTTGAAGTTCGGGGCGACCCTTAAGAACATCGACAATCCCAGCCTCCCCATCCGCAACCGGAAGACGACGACCCTCGACTTTGACGAGAAAATCAACCTGAATGTGAACGGAAAGGTGGGCGACAAGGTGAACATGAACCTCAATTACAACACCGATGCCACCTTCGACTTCGACACCCAGAACCTCAAACTGAAGTATGACGGCAAGGAGGATGAGATCATCAAGCTCGTGGAGGCCGGCAATGTGTCGTTCCCCTCTAACTCCTCGCTCATCACGGGAGCCAGCTCGCTCTTCGGCATCCGCACCGACATGCAGTTCGGCAAGCTGAAGCTGCAGCTGGTGGCATCGCAGAAAAAGAGCTCTTCGACGAGCGTCTCCTCCCGGGGCGGGGTGCAGCTGACGCCGTTTGAGATCGATGTCGCGAACTATGAGGAGAACATGCACTTCTTCCTCTCGCAGTATTTCCGCGACAAGTATGACGCCGGAATGCAGACCTTGCCCAATCTCACCACCGGCGTGAAGATAAACCGCGTGGAGGTATGGACCACCAACAAGACCGGTACTACTGCCAACACGCGCAGCATCATAGCCCTCACCGACCTTGGCGAGAACCAGAAAGTGTCGAGGCCGAGGTGGGCGCTGACAGGACAGCCGGTGCCCTCGAATGGTGCCAATTCGGAGTATTCGGAGATGGTGGGAGCCTATGCGGCCTCACGGGACATCGACCAGACCTCGACCGTTTTGGATGCTGGAGGGCTCGTGGGAGGCGTCGACTATGAGAAGATTGAGAGCGCCCGTCTGCTCAACTCGTCGGAATACACGGTGAACGAGGCTCTTGGCTATATCTCCCTTCGCACCGGCATCCAGACCGACCAGGTGCTGGCCATTGCCTACGAATACACCTATGGAGGTCGCACTTACCAGGTGGGGGAGTTTGCTTCGGATGTAACGGATGTCGGGCAAGCCCTCTTCGTGAAGTCGCTGAAGAACACTTCGAACAATCCCACGCAAGGAAACTGGGACCTGATGATGAAGAATGTCTATAATCTGGCGGCCTCCGTGGAGCGGGATAAGTTTCGGCTGGATGTCAAGTTCCAGAGCGATACGGCCGGCGTCTACCTCACCTACATTCCCGAACAGCAGGTGAAGGACACGCCGATTATCCGTGTCCTCGGTGCCGACCGGCTGGACAATAACAACAATGCGCATCCCAACGGCTACTTCGACTATGTGGCGGGCTACACCGTGAGCAACGGGCGCGTGTTCTTCCCGAAGGTGGAGCCGTTCGGGTCTTATATGTATAGTTACCTCGTCGGCAAGGGCGTGCCTGCCGAGAGGGCCGTGTCTTACGCCTTTACCGAGCTCTACGACTCCACGAAGACCGTTGCGCGGCAGATAGCCGAGAAAGACAAGTATGTGCTCTCGGGGCAGTTCCGGGGCACCTTGGCCAATGTCATCTCCCTCGGAGCCTACAATGTGCCGCATGGATCGGTGGTGGTAACGGCGGGAGGAATCACCCTTGCCGAAGGCTCCGACTACTCCGTGGACTACAGTGCGGGTGAAGTTACCATCCTCAATCAGAGCATTCTCGATGCCGGGACACCGGTGAAAGTGTCGCTGGAGAGCAATACCGACTACGGTCAGATGCGCAAGACGATGTTCGGATTGAACTGGGAATACGACTTCACGAAGAACTTCCAGTTGAGCGGCACCATACAGCATCTTTCCGAACAGGCGCTCACCACGAAGGTAAACATGGGCTCGGAACCCCTGAACAACACCCTTTGGGGGCTCAATGTGAACTGGAAGAAGGAGAGTCAGTGGCTTACCAACATGCTCGACAAGATTCCTTTCCTGCATGTAACGCAGCCGTCGAACATCTCGCTGAATGCCGAGTTTGCGCAGTTGATTGCCGGGCAGAGCTCCGGAACGCAGGATAATGCCTCGTATCTGGACGACTTCGAGAATACCACGAGCAAGATGGATGTGTCCACACCGTCGTCCTGGATAATCTCGAGCGTGCCCGTCATGTTTCCGGATTACAACGACAAGACAACCTTGCGGAGCGGTTACGACCGTTCGCTGCTGGCATGGTACAACATCGATCCTTTGTTCACGCGCCGCAGCAGTTCGCTTACGCCGGCTCATATCAAGAGCGATCTGGAGCAGCTTTCCAATCATTATGTGCGCGAGGTGTATGTGAGTGAGCTGTATCCAAACAGAGATCAGAGCAGCTATAACGGTGCCATATCCACGTTGCCGATACTTAACCTGGCCTATTATCCCAATGAGCGCGGGCCGTATAACTTCAATTCCGCCGAACTTAACTATGACGGGACACTCGCAAACCCCGCTCGCCACTGGGGGGGAATGATGCGCAAGCTGGACACCAACGACTTCGAGACGGCCAATATCGAGTATATAGAGTTCTGGATGATGGATCCCTTCATCTATACGGACAAGCAACCGGACGCCAATGCCTATGGCGGCGACTTCTATATCAACCTTGGCGAGGTGAGCGAGGATGTGCTCCGCGACGGCAAGAAGTTCTATGAAAGCGGTATGCCGGTCGATGGCTCGAGCAGTTTCGTCTATACGCAGTGGGGCAAGATACCGACCCAGGCCACCGTAACCTATGCCTTTGCCACGGGTGCCGGTAACCGTGCCCTTCAGGATGTGGGATTCAATGGCCTCACGGATGATGAGGAGAAGGCGTTTGCTGCCTACCAGACCTTCTTGTCGCAGGCGCAGGGAAAGGTGAGCCCAGATGTCTTCAGGGCCATTATGGACGACCCCGCAAACGATGACTACCATTATTTCCGTGGCACGGACTACGACCAGGTGCAGGCTTCCATCCTCCAGCGGTATAAGAGAATCAATATGCCGCAGGGCAATTCGCCTGATACCGAGAGCCGTGCGGAGAGCTACGACACATCCTATAAGACAACACCTGATGTGGAGGACATCAATCAAGACTACACGCTGAACGAGTATGAAAAGTATTATCAGTATAAAGTGTCTATCCGTCCGCAGGACATGGTGGTGGGGAAAAACTACATCGTGGACAAGCGGACGGCGGTGGCACCGCTGCGAAACAACACTTCCGAGGAGGTGAACTGGTACCTGTTCCGCGTCCCATTGAAAGAGTATGAAAGCAAGGTGGGGGCTATCTCCGACTTCACGAGCATCCGTTTCATGCGCATGTTCCTCACGAATTTCCAGCGTCCCATCGTGATGCGCTTCGGAAGTCTCGACCTCGTGCGCGGCGACTGGCGGGTTTATGAGCAGGTGCTCGACAATTCCAGCTCCTCTGGCGGCGTGATGGCGGTGAGCTCGGTGAATATAGAAGAGAACAACGACAAGACTCCCGTGAACTATGTCCTTCCTCCCGGCATCCGCCGCGAGCAGGATCCCACGCAGCCGCAGCTTGTGGAGGCTAATGAGCAGGCATTGAATTTCGTGGTCTCGAACCTGGGTTCTAATGAGGCAAAGGCGGTCTATAAGAATACGGCTCTTGACCTCCGGCAATACAAGCGCATACAGATGTTTGTCCATGCGAATGCCATGGAGCAGAATTCTACCGACCTCACGGACAATCAGCTGGCCGTGTTCATCCGTCTCGGAAGCGACTATAAAAGCAATTATTATGAGTACGAGATACCTTTGAAGCTTACGCCCCCTAAGGTCTATGACAAGTATTCCCTGGCCGATTGTCAAGCAGTATGGCCGGAAGAGAACATGCTGGATGTGCCCCTGGGCATCTTTACCAAGCTCAAGAAGGAGCGCAATATTGCCAAGGCAGCGGGCACGGCATCGTATAATCGCGTCTTCTCGGCCTACGACGAGGAGCATCCCAACAACAAAATCAGTATCAAGGGTAACCCCACATTGGGTGAGGTGAAGACCATGATGATAGGTGTGCGCAACCTTGCGGGCAGCCAGAAGTCGGGCGAGGTGTGGGTTAACGAGCTGCGCATGAAGGAGTCTAACAACGAAGGAGGCTGGGCCGCGAACGGCAATCTGAATGTGCAGCTCTCGGACTTTGGCGTCGTCAACCTCCAGGGACGCTATATCTCGGAGGGCTTCGGGGGCTTGGAGGAGGGCGTGATGCAGCGTTCCACCGACGACTATAAGACCTACAGCGTTACGACGAGCCTCGAATTGGGCAAGTTCTTCCCGGACAAGGCGAAGGTTACGGCGCCTCTCTATTATAGCCTGACCAAAGAGGAGACCCGTCCGAAATATAATCCCCTGGACACCGACATGATGCTCGACGACGCGCTTGACGCTGCTGCCAACCGGCACGAGCGCGACTCTATCGAGAGCATTGCCGTTACGAAGACCACGAACTCCAACTTCTCGCTCTCGAATGTGCGTGTGGGAATCGGGAACAAGCGCCACCCGATGCCCTACGATCCCGCCAATTTCTCGCTTTCCTACAGCCATTCCCATCGCTATACGACGGGAAAAACCACTGTATATGAAAAGGAAGACAATTGGCGCGGCGCCCTCAACTATAGCTGGACACCGGTCTATAAGGCCTGGGAACCGTTTAGGAAGATCAAGAACAAGTCTAAATGGCTGGAGATCCTGCGGCGTTTCGGACTTAACTGGCTCCCCCAGAATGTGGCTTTCAACACCGAGCTCACTCGCAACTATTATGAGTTGCAGGAACGCGACATGGAGAACCTGCTCGACACGAGGCGTCCGCTCACCTTCAGCGAGCAGTTTCTGTGGAACAGGGACTTTGCCTTGAGATGGGATTTGACCAAGAATCTGCACATGAACTTTCAGAGTGCGACCCATGCGGAGATAGAAGAGCCCTACACGCCGGTGAACAAAGATCTCTATCCCGACCGCTATTCGGCCTGGAAAGACTCGGTCTGGACATCTATCAAGCACTTTGGCACGCCCTTGGACTACAACCAGAGTTTCCAGCTCTCTTACCAGTTGCCGCTCAATCTGGTGCCTCTGTTCGACTGGATCAATGCCAATGCCACCTATAGCGCCACCTATAGCTGGGTGCGCGGAACGGCTCTTGAGGACGGAACCTCGCTTGGAAACACCATCACCAATAACCGCAACTTCAACATGAATGCCACTTTCAGCATGGAGCGGCTGTATAACCATATCCCGTTCCTGAAGAAAGCCAATGAGAGATTCAACAAGGAATCGAGCCGTTCGCAGATAGACAGGGAGCGGCAGGAACGCCGGAGGAGGCGCGAGGAGGCCCGGAGGTCCCAGGGCAAGGATGCCCAGGACCGGGCGGCAGAACGGCAACAGAGGGCTTTGCCCAAGAATCAGCGCAGCTTCGAGAAGGAGATAACCCTTCTGCCCGATACCATCATCAGCGTGAACCATGGCAAGAAGACGCGCCGCTTCACGCTCACGGCGAAACTGGAGGACGGAAAGTCTTATCCGTTGAAGTTCCGAAAAATAGGCGATAACCAGATCAAGATAACCAACAAGGTGGATTCCGCGCTGAGGCTGAAGATTACCGTTACGCCCAAGCCGCCGCTCGATGACCAGACCTGGTATAAGAGCGCCCAGGCCGCCGCACGGCTGATGATGATGGTGAGGAATGTGAGCGTGAGCTATCGCAACCAGTATTCGATGTCGCTGCCGGGCTTCATGCCGACCGTGGGCGACGCCTTCGGCCAGACCCGTGGCACGGGTGCGCTTTCGCCGGGACTTGATTTCGCTTTCGGACTTACCGGCGACTCTTACATCGAGCGGGCCCGTGAGAACGACTGGCTGCTGATGAACAGTTCCTATGCGACGCCGGCTACCTCCAATCAGACTTCCGACCTGCAGCTCCGCGTGATGCTCGAGCCCGTGAAGAATCTGAAGATCGACCTCAATGCCGCCCGCACGCAGACCCGGGCAAAGAGTGTGCAGTATATGTATGAGGGGAACCCGACCACGCAGAGCGGCACCTTCACCATGACCACGATTTCGCTCCGCAGCGCTTTCGAAGGTGTCGGCAATGCCGCCTCGGGATTCCGTTCCAAGAGCTTCGACCGGTTCTGCGGCTCACTCGACGGCTTCCGCAACAGGGTGGAGGCGCAGTATGCGGGCGTGCCCTATCCGCTTTCGTCGTCCCTCGCGGGGCAGACCTTCGACGCTGCCAACGGCGGAGTCGATCGCTATAGTGCCGATGTGATGATTCCCGCGTTCCTTGCCACCTATACCAGCGGCGGCAGTACTTCGCTGGATATTTTCCCTGCGCTCTCGCGCCTGTTGCCCAACTGGACTGTACGCTACAGCGGTCTGACCAGGCTGCCGTGGTTCCGCGAAGTGTTCAAGAGCTTCAATGTCAACCACGGTTATAAGAGCATCTACGCCGTGGGATCGTACAGTAGCTTCAGCACCTATATGGAATACATGAACGGCATCGGCTTCATCAGCGATGCCACGACGGGAAATCCCGTGCCGAGCAGCATGTATAATGTCTCCACCGTCAGCATCAACGAGGCCTTCTCGCCGCTGCTGGGCATTGACATGACCTTTGAAAACAACCTCACGGCAAAGCTGGAGTACCGCACGACAAGGGTCTTGAGTCTGAGCATGACGAGCATCCAGATCAACGAGGCCACCAGTCATGACTGGGTGATAGGCATGGGCTACCGCATTAACAACCTCAGGCTCTTCGGCGACAGAGATGCTCGAAAGGTGAAGAACAAGAAGGCAAGCTCGCAACAGAGCGCCCCCCCGACTACGGGAAGGGTACAGGCCAACCACGACCTGAACCTCCGCCTCGACTTCAGCTATCGCCAACAGGCAAGCATCAGTCGCGACATTGCTTCGATGACGAGCGCCGCAAGCAGCGGGAATACCGCCCTGAAGTTTAGCTTCAGCGCAGACTATACCCTTTCGCGGCTGCTTACCATGAGTTTCTATTACGACCGGCAGACCAACCGTCCGCTGCTGGCCAGCAACAGCTATCCCACCACCACCCGCGACTTCGGCCTCAGTCTGAAGTTCAGTCTTACGCGATAGGGCGGGGCGGCAACGGCCTGCCGCGGGGCTGAAAGTTACGGGTTGGAAAATGAAAAGCATGGTCTTGTCCGGCAATCCCATATGTTTCTCAGGACAAAATCGCCGATTTTGTCCCACAATTTCGCCGATTTCGTCCCACGATTTCGCCGATTTCGTCAGATCGGAGGCGGCCTTAAGCTTTTTCGTGGGCGGCCGCGGGCATCTTGGGGATTCAACTTTCCAATAATTAAATAAGGTATATAAAAAGACTTAAAATCTGTCTTAACGGGGCAGAATAGAACATTTTTTTGTAATTTTGCAGGCGGATAATAATATGGATAGGACTTTCCATCATCAGTTTACGCTGCCCGCGAAGTGCTCGATAGCCTTGCTTGCGGTATTGGCTTTCTGGCTGTTTTGGCAGCGGATGCCTGTTGTGGCGCTCATGGTGGTTGTGGTCGTGGTGCTGATGATGGAGCGCGTGCTGCACAGCAGTTATACGCTCACCGACGAATGGCTGTTCATCGACCGAGGCAGGTTTGCCCGACGCCGTGAAATACGCCTCTGCGACATCGTGAGGTGCACGCCGATGACGGGTGTTTTCGGGCTTTCGCGTTATCTGCTCATTGAGTATGGAGCCGGTAGGCTGACGACGGTGCAACTCTCGGAAGAAGCCGCTTTCATGCGTGAACTCAAGAAACGACAGGAGAGGTTATGACGAGATATACGAGAGAAATCATTTGCGGGCTCATGCTAATGGTGGTGCTGACGGCACGGGCGCAGGTGAATGGAAAGAACTTTGAGGACGAAGACAACGGCAACCCGGCAGATGCGGCCCTGATAGACACGCTCCGCAAGGACAGCGTGAACCTGCCTTGGCCGCAGTCGGTGCAGCGGCAGCTCGACCGGCTGATAGGGAGCGATATGTTCAAGACCTCGCAGCTCGGACTGATGGTGTATGACCTCACGGCTGACTCCGCCATCTACCGCCACAATGAACGGCAGATGATGCGTCCGGCCTCGACGATGAAGATCGTTACGGCCATTGCGGCTCTCGACCGCCTCGGCGGCAGCTATCAGTTCAAGACCGACCTCTGCTATACGGGAAAGGTGGAGGGCGGTACCCTCACGGGCGACATCTATTGCGTGGGACACATGGACCCCCGCTTCAACAGCGACGACATGAATGCCTTCGTGGAGAGTCTGAGAAAGATGGGGGTGGACACCATTCGCGGGCGTCTTTATGCCGACAAGAGCTTCAAGGAGTCGAGTCTGCTGGGCGAGGGATGGTGCTGGGACGACGACAATCCCGAGCTTTCGGCCCTGCCTTACGGGCGCAAGGACAGGTTCATGGAGCGTTTTGAGCGCGAGCTGCGCGAGGCGGGTATCGTCGTGCAGGCCTATAGTGTCGTGGGCACAAAGCCTGATTCCGCCTATTGCATCTGCACCCGGTTTCATACCATGGACCAGATACTGATGAAGATGATGAAAGAGAGCGACAACCTTTACGCCGAGTCGATGTTCTATCAGATAGCCGCCTCCACGGACGAGCGTCCGGCCACGGCCGCCGACGGCCGTAAACTCGTGCGGCGTCTCATCGACAAGATCGGGCTGAAAGGCTCTGACTATAAGATAGCCGACGGGTCGGGGCTCTCCTTATATAATTATGTGTCGGCCGAACTGGAGGTGCGCCTGTTGCGCTATGCCCATCAAAATCAGAACATCTATCTGCATCTGCTGCCCTCATTGCCGAAGGCGGGCATGGACGGAACGCTGCGTAACCGCATGGATAACTCTTTCACTCGAGACAATGTGAAGGCCAAGACAGGAAGCGTAACCGGTGTGTTCAGCCTTGCGGGCTACCTGACGGCCTCCAACGGGCACGAGATTTGCTTCTCTATTATTAATCAGGGTGTCATGCACGGCAAGAACGCCCGTGCATTCCAAGACCGGGTGTGCGAGGCCCTTTGCATGCCATAGCAGATAGAATACGGCCTCATCGAGGTTGAAAGGCAGCAATTTCTGTTCTTGTTTTTACCAATTCCTGATGCCAGAGGTCGGTTTTTATTTTCTTGATGATATGCGCTAATGGCCATCTTTGTTGCCAATTCCTTCAGAAACCGGAATCCCGTGCGTCGCCGCCAATCTCTTCCCTTGAATGTCTTTTGCGCAATACTGCACAACTTTTTGTTCTCTTTTCGTGGCGGATAAACAATATTTCTTGTTAAAATACTTTGAATTATCTAATATTTTCTTTATTTTTGGAGTCGAGATTCCTAATACCTAAAGGCTGAAATCCTTTCTGAAAGGAAAATAACGAAGATAAATATATCCTTAATAATATAATGAAAATGAACAAGAAATGTAGTTTAGCGTTATCGTTGCTGCTAATCCTATTCTTTTTCCCGATGGTTGCATCCGGGCAAGAGATTACGGTTAAAGGTAAGGTAATCGAGAAAGAAACGGGAGATCCTTTGCCAGGTGTTAGTATCGTTGTCGAGAAAAGCACAAAAGGAGTCATCTCGGACTTGGACGGTTCGTATGAGATCAAGGTAAGGGCAGCAGATAAACTTGTCTATAGTTTTATCGGTAAGCAGACTCAAACTATTGCCGTTGGCGGACGGACAAAGATTGATGTTGCCTTGACCGATCAAGGTAATGAACTTGAAAGTGTTACCGTTGTCGCTTTCGGTAAGCAGAAGAAGGAGAGTGTGGTGAGTTCCATTACGACGGTGAATGTCAACGACCTTCGTGTGCCTTCGAGCAACTTCACATCGTCTTTGGCAGGAAATGTGGCAGGACTTATCGGCTTCCAGCGTACCGGTGAGCCTGGCGAAGACAACGCCGACTTCTTCATCCGAGGCATCACTACCTTCGGACAAGGCGGTAACGACCCTCTGATTCTTATTGATGGCATAGAGCTCACAAAGGATGACCTTGCCCGCGTTCGTCAAGACGATATAGAGAGCTTCTCGATTCTGAAGGATGCGTCGGCTGCCGCCCTTTATGGTGCACGCGGTGCCAACGGTGTCATCCTTGTTCAGACAAAGCGCGGTCAGGAAGGTCCAGCCACATTCTTTGCGCGCGTTGAGGCATCTATGACGGGCTCAGTAAAGGATGTGAAGTTGGCCGACCCCATTACTTATATGAAGATGTACAACGAGGCAATATCAACTCGAGACCCGCTGGGAGAGCTGATGTTCTCGCGCGATAAGATTGAGCAGACCGGCAAACCAAACGCAAACCGCATAATATATCCGGCAAACGATTGGTACGACATGCTTTTTAAGAATCATTCGACGAGCACTCGTGCCGACTTCAGTGTAAGGGGCGGCGGTAAGATTGCCACTTATTATGTGTCGGCAGCGTTCACCCAAGACAACGGTATTTTGAAGGTGGATCATCGCAACAGCTTCAACAGCAACATTGACTTGAAGCGTTACACCCTGCGTTCGAATGTCGACATCAATGTAACAAAGACCACAAAGCTTGCTATTCGCTTGTCGGGAAACTTCGACGACTATACCGGCCCGCTGACTAGTGGTACTGACATGTATGTCAATGTGATGCACTCTGACCCCGTCTTGTTCCCGGCTTATTATCCCATGGACAAAGAGCATAAAGGCATTAAGCACATCATGTTCGGTAACTATCAAGACGGCTCTTACATCAACCCGTACTCGGAAATGGTGCGTGGCTACAAGGACTACCACCGCTCGCAGATGATTGCGGCCGTGGAGTTTAACCAAGACTTGAGCTTCATCACCAAAGGGCTGAAGTTCTCCACACTCTTCAACCTGACAAGGTATTCTTATTGGGATGTAAGCCGTGCCTATCGGCCTTATTTGTACGCACTCAACTCGTATGACTCGTATACTGGTGAATATCACATCAAACGTATCAAAGAGGACGGAACAGACTATCTAACTTACTCAGAAGGCAAGAAAGATGTGAGGAGCACCATGTATTCGGAGAGCCGATTGTGGTGGAACAACACCTTTGGAAGGAACACTTTGAGTGCGCTGGGTGTTTTTACTGTGAGAGAGAAGCGTGCGGGCAATGCCGGAAGCCTGCTTAAGTCGATGCCGGCACGCAATGTCATGCTGTCAGGCCGTTTCACTTATGCATACGATGATCGTTACTTCACGGAGTTCAACTTCGGTTATAACGGCTCTGAGCGCTTCGCAAAGGGACACCGCTGGGGCTTCTTCCCATCAGTTGCGGCAGGATGGATGCTGAGTGAGGAGAAATTCTTTGAGCCTCTGCGCAAGTATGTCAATAAACTGAAGTTCCGCGTTTCTTATGGACTCGTTGGTAATGACAAGATTGGAAATGAGGAAGATCGATTCTTCTATCTGTCAAATATAAACATGAACAGTAACGCTTATGCTTCTCATTTTGGAGAGACAGGATCGAGTCCTATCATGAATGGAGTATCGGAAAACGGTATAGCGGTGTACCGTTATCCCAACCCCGCGATATCATGGGAGACCGCAAAGAAGGCCAACTTCGGCGTAGAACTTAACTTATTCAACGCTCTTGACCTTACGGTGGAGTACTACACTGAGCATCGCGACAACATCTATATGACCCGTGCCGACATTCCATCGACCATGGGACTGCAATCCTCAATAGGAGCCAACATTGGCAAGACGCAAGCCAGCGGTTGGGACATACAGATGGAGTTCCGCAAGAACTGGAACAAGAACTTGTGGACATCGGCTCGAGCTAACTTTACATACGCCCATGGAACATACAAGGTGTATGAGGAACCCACCTATGCAGAGTCTTACCGTCAGCACGCTGGGCGCTCGCTGGCACAGACATGGGGATACATAGCAGAGCGCCTCTTTATTGACGATAAGGAAGCGGCCAACTCTCCATCACAGGCAGCCTTTGGTTCGCCATACGGCGGTGGTGATATCAAATACACCGATGTCAATGGCGACGGAGTTATCAATAGTGCGGACATGGTGCCCATCGGCAATCCGACCACCCCTGAGATAAACTATGGATTTGGTTTCTCTGTAGGTTATAAGGGCTTCGACGCGTCTGTGTTCTTTGAGGGTATCGGAAATGAGTCGTTCTTCATCAACGCTTCGCCGTACAGCAGTAAGAATTCTGATACTAAGGGAGGCCTGTATCCGTTCTATGCCAGCACGCAAGTCATCAAGGCAATTGCCGACAGCTACTGGTCGGAGGACAACCGCGACATGTATGCTTTCTGGCCACGCTTGAGTTACACCGTGAACTATAACAACACGCAGCCCAGCACATGGTGGATGCGTGACGGCTCATTCATCCGTCTTAAGAGTGCCGAGCTGGGTTACTCTCTGCCGAGGAAGTTGACATCGAAGCTGCACATGGAGAATCTCCGCTTATATCTTAGCGGCACCAACCTGATATGCTGGAGCAATTTCAAGATGTGGGATCCCGAGCAAGGACGCTCTGCCCTCAACTATCCACTGCAGCGTGTTATAAATATAGGTGTTAACATAACATTCAAATAAATTAGGAGTGATAATATGAAAATCAGAAATCTTAAAACAATAGCTGTTGCATTGTTGGCTGCCATGACCTCACTCACAGCCTGCAATGGTTATCTTGATGTGGTGCCGGATGATGGTAATCCCACCATTGATAATGCGTTCAACCTTCGCTCCACAGCAATACGATTCCTTGGAACACTATATTCAAGCATGCCAGGCACTGGACATCCTGCGTATGACCCCGCTTTACTTGGTAGTGATGAGTTGTGCGACCTGTGGGGAAGAAAGGTAACCGCCAGCTCTGGGCGTGTGTCGAACGCAATGACATACATCGCGCGTGGATATATGAACTCGAGCAGGATATATGCCGACAATTGGAACTCGATGTATATTGGCATCCGCGACTGCGACATATTCCTTGAAAAGATAGGTAATGTGCCAGATATGGATGAGACAGAGAAGAACCAGTGGCGTGCTGAGGCGAAGTTCCTCAAGGCTCTCTTCCACTTTGAGCTTATACGTAAGTGGGGGCCGATACCAGTAGTGAAGAAGTCGCTTCCGATGGATGCCAACATAGAGGATGTCCGTGTCTATCGCGACCCGATTGACTCTTGCTTCAACTATGTGATGAAACTGCTTGATGAGGTGGAGCCTAACCTGCCGCTGTCAGTGGATATTACTGAATACGGACGTATCACCCAACCTATATGCGCAGCGTTCAAAGCCCGCGTGGCAACATTCGCCGCTTCGCCGCTTTTCAATGGCAATGATGATGAGGCAATGCTGGTTGACAAGCGTGGCGTAAGGCTTTTTCCTGCAAAAACTGATGAGGAGAAGCAGCAGCGTTGGCAGGAGGCTATGAATGCATGCAAGCATGCCATAGAGGTTTGCGAAAAGGCCAACATTACTTTATATAAAGGTAATGACATAACCTTCCGTATGAACGACACCTTGAAGCTCGACCTTGCTCTTCGCGGAATGATGTGCACGCGCTGGAACTCTGAGATTATTTGGGGCAATACACAGCATTCTGCGGGCAACTTGAATTGGCAGCAAATATCTCCGCCTAATATTCAGTTCTCAGCTACAGATGAAATACGCGCTACATATGTTGCTTCTTTGAGTTGTTACAACTTAATTGGCGTGCCATTGAAGGTGGCTGAGGAATTCTACACAAAGAATGGTATTCCAATTCGTTATGACGCTTCACGTCAAGGACAAAATGAATTGAGAATATTCACTACGGACTCGACGGACAAATGGAGGCTACAGCCCAACTACAAGACCATTAAGCTCAATACTGATCGTGAGCCGCGCTTCTATGCTTTCCTTGGTTTTGATGGTGGCAAATGGCTTGGTGGTTTGCAGAGGTATAACGACTTGAAATCTGACGATGTATATGATGTTGAAAGTAAGCTTGGCCAGAGCCAAGGTCGCTCAGGTAACACTACAGAGACTGGGCCGGTAACTGGCTATATGCCGAAGAAGACTTATCCGTATCAGAACCGCTTGGCTGGAAACAACTCACAGATGTCGACTTATTACTATCCTTGGCCGGAGATGCGCCTTGCCGACTTGTATCTACTCTATTCGGAGTGTATCAACGAGGCTGAAGGCCCTAATGGCGCTCACAGCAACGAGCTATTCGCTTATATCGACTCTGTGCGCATAAGGGCTCACATTCCTGGTGTTAAGGAGGCTTGGGACAAATACAGTACCAATCCTGGGTTCTACAATACACAGGCTGGTATGCGCCAGATAATACATCAGGAGCGCATGATAGAGCTTTGCTTTGAAAGCAAACGTTTCTGGGATTTGCGTCGTTGGAAGGAAGCTCCAAGGGAGTATTCTAAGAACGCTTACGGCTTTAATGTAACGGCTTCTACGGAGGAAGACTATTATAGGAGAACCCTCCTCTATGAAACCGACTTCACTCTGAAAGACTACTTCTGGCCTATTGCGATTACCAACTTGGAGCACAACCCCAATCTTGTGCAGAACTTAGGCTGGTAAATGGGTTATGTTATTGACAAAAAACATATTTAGTATATATAAAATGAAGAAATTAATATTAGCATTCGGTTGCTTTGCGCTCATGGTCGTTGGCTTGATAAGTTGCGGTGATGGCGATCGTGTGGATCAAATAGACAACAGCATCCCTGCTCCACAGCCTGTTAAGGTAACCAATGTAAAACCTATTCCTGGTGGAGCGGTACTTACCATCAAGATTCCAAACGATGCGAATCTCAAAGGCGTGGAAGCTGTTTTCGAGCGTAATGGTACGATTGTCAACCAGCGAGTATCGCGTTATATTGACACATTGTTGGTGGAAGGTTATGCCGATGACAAAGAACATGAGGTCAAGGTTTACGCCTTCAATACCAACGAGGCTACTTCTGATCCGGTTGTTGTAAAGTTCACCCCTCTCACTCCTGCAATAAAGACTGTGAAAATAAGTCTCAAAGAGACATTCGGTGGCGTTAAGATTCATGTTGAGAATAATGTTGACCGCGCCGACATGGGTATCATTCTCTATGCCGACCGCAACACTACCGACATCAATGTGGCTCCTAATGATCGTCATTGGGTGGAGGTTACCACACTGTTTACGGCTGCGAAGGAAATCTATCTTACCCGTCGCGGCATGCCAGCAGGAAAGACATTGTTCCGTACCGTGCTTCGCGATCACTGGGGCAACCTTAGCGAACCTGTAGATACCATGCTCACACCAATGGCCGAAGATATATTGGACAAGAATAAGTTCAACTATCCGGAGGACTTTGCAAAAATAGATAATACCCATGCATCGTCGAGTACATACCGTATTTCAAACCTTTGGGACTGCAAGAACTATCGTCCTAAAGACGGCTCATACGGCGTAAACAATTCTGCGTTATTTGATGCGGCTTCAGGTTCGCCGCGTCCTGCATGGATTACAATCGATTTGGGTCAGACGGTACAACTTAGCCGTATAGGCGTAACACCACGTGGAGATTATCTGCCATGGAGTGGTGCCAATGTAAGATGTCTTGACTTCTGGGGCTGGATAGGCGAAGGTATACCCAATACGCCGGTATCTAGTCTTACAGGCACTTACCCTGGTAACTTCGAGGAAGGCTGGGTTTTGCTCGGACAATTCGAGTATAAAAAGCCTTCAGGCTATCTACCTAATGGTGCGGTGGGCACTATTACCACTGATGACAGGGAATATTATGTGAATGAGGCAGAGTGTGAATTCGACAATACGGTAAATCCTCACGCCTTTGACGCCATTCGCTATCTGCGTGTTGTGTTCACTGACACTTTCGGCACATATGGTACAAATGTAACTACCAGCACCTATCAGCTTGGAGAGCTTACTCCTTATGGAAGCATCATTAATTAAATGTCTTAATGAATAACTGATATGAAAAGGATTATATATATATTTGTTTCTGTGTTTGTGTTTGTATTGATTTTAGGATCATGCAAGGACCAGAAGGACATCTACCAAGAATGGGTGAAGCCCGGAGGTTATGTATATCCGGAGAGGGCCACAGGGCTGACATCAAACTCTGGCTATAATCGGGCTTTGATAAAGTGGGCTTATCCCAAAGATCCGGCTGTAACACATGGCACACTTTATTGGAGCAGTCGCACTGACAGCATAAACATAGATTATTCTTTATATGTGGGGCAAGACAGTATTAAAGTCTATGTTCCCAATTTGAGAGAGCAATCTTATGGATTTGAGGTTGTAAACTATGACAAAGAAGGCAACATCTCTGTTCCATCAGAGGAAATCGTATCGCCCTATGCAGGCATTTGGCTTGCCACTCATGCCGAGCGTCAGATTAATGGAGCGGAGATGAATGGTACTGATGCAGTGGTAAATACCGGCTTTGGAACCGATGAAATGATAGAGACGGAGTATCGTTATGTCAATACCGAAGGCGATACAGTCGTCCTTCCAGAGAAGCAAGGCCTTTCCACAGCGAGCATCATCTTGCCTAACGCAGCCGTTGGAACCCGCTTCCAGTTCCATTCGTCATATTGCCCGAGCAATGGCATCGATACAGTTTGGAACGAATGGCGTACGGCCGCTTTGCCTATTGCAGGCTTCATCTCACCGAAAAGCGAATGGACTGTTACCACCAATACTACCAATGCTACCGACCCGAACAAAATCTTCGATGGAGTGATTGGTACTGGTAACCATACCGGCAATGGATGGTGGGGTAGGAATAATGTCTATCCTAAGATAGTACAAATTGACCTGCAGAAGGAATACATGGTCAATCGCTTCAGACTTTGGCAGAACAGGGACAATAGTTTGGTCCTGCGAACGCTAAACAATGTCTCGGCATACTTGAGTAACAAGCCGTTCAATATGAGTGCTACATTCGCTTCTGACCGCACCACCACAGATCCAACATTCACCCACGCATTGTATAATTCAAGTACGATCTTCTGGAACGGAACCTCCAACTGGAATCGCGCATTGGGTGGATATTTCAGTGTCCGATACATGGCCATTGTGATTTTCAACTCTCGTCGCAACGGCTCAGCTATCCAAGAGCTTGAGTTCTATGGGTATGAGATACCGGAAGAAGAGTAGATTAGCGAAGCTTGCAGTTTGGCTTTAGGCCAGAAGCTGTGATATAAAGAAATCCCGCCAAATGTCAATGTTTGGCGGGATTTTAATTGTTACTTGATTTCAGCCCCGATGTTGTCAGGTTGAAGTTTGCCCTTCTACTCTGCCACAAAGTTCTTCAGGTCGTCGGCATTGAATGCCTTCACATAGGTAGCAGCGCCTACGACGCTCTCTTCCGCCATGCGCACGAACACATTCGCGCTCTTTGCGAAAAGTTCGGGAGCCTTTGTCGCGTCGTCCAGAATCAGCAGCGACTCAATGATGTTGGCGGTCATGTCGTAGAGACGGCGCCCCAGGAAGTCGTGCTCATCTGCGTTCTCGTCGGCTTTCACCTTGTCGATAGACTCCTCGTAGAGAGCGATGAGCTTCTCCACGCGTGCCTTCAGCGGCTTCAGGTCGTCGCTCACCTCACTCTGCAGCATCTCCTTCATGATGTCGAGATAGGTGCCGTTGGTGATGTAGCGGATGGCCGCAACCACCTGCAACTGCGTTGTTCCCTCATAGATGGAGAAGATGCGGGCGTCGCGATAAAGGCGCTGACTCTTGTATTCCATGATGAATCCCGAGCCGCCGTGTATGCTGATGGCATCATAGGCGTTCTGGTTGGCGTATTCAGAGTTGGTGCCCTTTGACAGTGGCGTGAACGCGTCTGCCAGTCGGGTGTACTTCTTCATTTCCTGACGCTCCTCCGGCGTGAGCTTCCCATCTCGCGCGATGTCTTCCAGCGCCTTGTAGATGTCCACATAGCGTGCGGTCATATAGAGCAGCGATCGGCCTGCGTCGAGCTTGGCCTTCATGCGGCTGATCATGCCGTAGACAGCCGGGAAGGTGATGATTTTCTTACCAAACTGCGCACGCTCCTTGGCATAGGCGAGACCTTCGTTATAAGCTTCCTGCTCAACACCTACGCTCTGTGCGGCGATTCCGAGGCGGGCACCGTTCATCAAGGCCATCACATATTTGATAAGTCCCAGTCGGGTGTTGCCGCAAAGTTCACATTTCGCGTTTTTGAAAACCAGCTCACAGGTGGGACTTCCGTGTATGCCGAGCTTGTGCTCGATATGGCGCACGGTAACGCCGCCATCCTTCTTGTCGTAGATGAACATCGAGAGACCGCGGCCGTCGCGGGTTCCTTCTTCCGAACGGGCCAGTACGAGGTGAATGTCAGAGTCGCCGTTGGTGATGAAACGCTTTACGCCGTTGAGTCTCCAGGTGCCGTCGGCATCCTGCGAGGCCTTCAGCATCACGCGCTGCAGGTCAGATCCCGCGTCCGGTTCGGTGAGGTCCATGCTCATGGTCTCGCCTTGGCAGACGCGTGGGATATACTTCTGGCGTTGCTCTTCATTGCCGAATTCGTAGAGAGTGTCTATGCAGCTCTGCAGGCTCCAGATGTTTTGGAAGCCGGCATCGGCGGCGGCAATCACCTCTGAAGCCATGGAGAATATCACATTGGGAAGGTTCAACCCGCCATAGCGGCGGGGCATGGAGAGTCCCCAGAGGCCGGCCTTGCGGGTGGCGTCGAGGTTCTCGTAGGTCTTGCTGGCATAAATCATGCGTCCGTTTTCCAGATGCGGCCCTTCCAGGTCTACGCTTTCCGAGTTCGGCTCGATGATGTTGGCAGCCACATCGCCCGTGATTTCAAGCAATCGCTTGTAGTTCTCGATGGCATCCTCATAGTTTACCGGAGCATCTTCAAACTGGTCTTTGTCTGCATAGTTGCGCTCCTTGAGGTCAACGATGCGCTTCATCAGAGGGTGGTTCAGGTGGAACCCGATCTCTGGATGGTCTGTATAATAATTTGACATAACATTATTTTTTAGGAGTTAGGAGTAAGGAATAAAGAAGTAAGTAGAATAGATCGGATGTCTTATAATACATGTCTTTCCTTACTCCCTTTCCTATTTAGTATTACTCTTATAGTATTTTATCAGTTTTGGAACCACTTCCTCCACACTGCCCGTAATCACATAGTCGGCAATCTGGTTGATGGGAGCATCGGGATCACTGTTTACCGAGATGATGATACCTGCGTCCTGCATGCCCGCGATGTGCTGAATCTGACCGCTGATGCCGCATGCGATATATACTTTCGGATGCACGGTAACGCCCGTCTGGCCAACCTGACGGTCGCTGGCTACCCATCCCGCGTCTACCGCGGCACGGCTTGCGCCTACTTCGCCATGCAGCTCCTTCGCGAGCTGGAACAACATGTCGAAGCCTTCCTTGCTGCCCATGCCATAGCCTCCGGCCACGACGATAGGCGCAGCCTTCAAGTTGTTCTGGGCTGCCTCCACATGGCGGTCGAACACTTTCACTACATAGTCAAACTCCGGAACATACTTCGCTACCTCCGGATACACCACTTCATGCTTCTCCTTGCCGTCGTAAAGTGCCTTTTGCATGACACCTGAGCGCACGGTAGCCATCTGTGGGCGATGGTCGGGGTTCACGATGGTGGCAACGATGTTACCTCCGAAAGCAGGGCGGATCTGATAGAGTAGGTTGTCATAATGCTGCCCGGTCTTCTTCTCGTCGTAGTCGCCTATCTCGAGCTGCGTACAATCGGCCGTAAGACCACTGGTCAGCGACGACGATACGCGTGGTCCGAGGTCGCGGCCGATGACCGTTGCCCCCATCAGGGCTATCTGTGGCTTCTCCTCTTTGAAGAGGTTTACGAGGATATCCGTATGTGGAGCCGATGTGTAAGGGAATAATCCCTCACCGTCGAAAACAAACAATTTATCTACACCATACGGCAGAATCTGGTCTTCCACCTTGCCCTTGATGCCGGTTCCGGCAACTACGGCATGGAGTTCCACACCCAGTTGGTTGGCCAGCTTGCGCCCTTTGGTGAGCAATTCCTGAGATACTTCGGCCACGGTAGTGCCTTCTATCTCGCAATATACAAATACATTATTCATAAAGCACTACTTTGTTAACCGATAATCTTTTCTTCTAACAATTCTTTGACAAGGCTTTCCACATCCGCATCCGATGCCGTGAGAGTTTTGCTTTCTTTGGCTTGGAACACGATATTCTGAACAGCCTTCACCTTAGTGGGCGATCCGGCCAGTCCGCACTGCTGTGGGTCGCCGTCTACATCAGCCACGCTCCACTGGTTCAGGGTGAGATATGGACGCTCTTCGTAAAGCTCTTTCCACGGCTCGTCGCCCTTGCGCTCCATGGGGCAGGTGGCATACTTATACTTCATTACCAGCTTGGCATTGCAGGGGCGGCAGGGAGCCGCGCTGCCATTGACGGTGATAACCACCGGCAGAGGTGCCTCTACGGTTTCCACTCCACCGTCGATATGGCGGCGGATGGTGGCTTTTCCATCTTCAACTTTCAGGATTTCCTCGGCATAAGTAACCTGGTTGAGTCCCAGTTTCTGGGCAACTTGCGGACCCACCTGTGCCGTGTCGCCGTCGATAGCCTGTCGGCCGCCGAGCACGATGTCGACATTGCCGATTTTCTTGATGGCCGTAGCCAAGGCGTAAGAGGTAGCGAGCGTGTCGGCTCCGGCAAAGAGACGGTCGGTCAGGAGCCATCCCGTGTCGGCACCGCGGTAAAGACCTTGGCGGATGATTTCGCCCGCACGGGGAGGACCCATCGTCAATAGGCCAACTGTAGACCCCGGATACTGCTCCTTCAGGCGAAGGGCTTGCTCCAGGGCATTCAAGTCTTCAGGATTGAAGATGGCGGGAAGGGCCGCCCGGTTCACCGTCCCTTCGGCGGTCATGGCGTCTTTTCCCACATTTCTTGTGTCTGGTACCTGCTTGGCAAGTACAACAATTTTCAAACTCATAGAATATATTAATAATGTATATAATTCTTTTTACCGGGTGCAAAATTACTATTTTTTTGCCTTTCTGACAAATAAATCACCGGGAAATGCACAGTTTTGCAGTTTTTGTGCACAGAAATCGAGTTTTGTGCAATGGTTTTCTGCCGGTTTCGCCGTCCCCTCCTGTACCGGTTTTGACAGTCGCCATTCCCGTTAAAGGTGGTGGAAGGAGAAGTTACAAGCGGCTTGTAATCGGGTTACACACAGCTTGTAATCCTGTTACAAACGGCTTGTAATCCTGCCGGAGACGGCCTTTTGGTCTTCGGGTTGATATTAAAATTGCCGAAATGCTTTGTGATCTCTTGAAATTGCAGTATCTTTGCATAAGTCAGGCTGCGCTCGGCAATCTGAGAACAAGTTCGCATTGCGCTCGCTTGCACTGCCTTTGCATAAGTCAGGCTGCGCTCGGCAATCTGAGAACAAGTTCGCATTGCGCTCGCTTGCACTGCCTTTGCATAAGTCAGGCTGCACTCGGCAATCTGAGAACAGGTTCCCATTGCGCTCGCTTGCACTGCCTTTGTCCCAATAGATATGATAGATCGCCAGACGATAGAGAAAATCAAGGATGCTGCCGATATCGTAGATGTGGTGTCGGATTTCGTTACATTGAAGAAGAGCGGAGCCAACTATAAGGGGCTCTGCCCGTTTCATAACGAGAAGACGCCGTCGTTCATCGTTACTCCTTCACGCGGCACCTGCCACTGCTTCGGCTGTGGCAAGGGCGGCGATCCCGTGTCTTTCATCATGGAGCACGAGCAGATGAACTATCCTGAAGCCTTGCGCTGGCTGGCCAATAAGTATCATATCGAGATACAGGAGCGTGAGCTTTCGGCCGAGGAGAAGAAGGAGGAGAGCGAGCGCGAGTCGATGTTTATCGTCAACGAATGGGCTGCTTCTTATTTTGAAGATACCCTGCATAATCATGTAGACGGGCTTGCACTTGGCATGCAGTATTTCCGCAGCCGCGGCTTTCGCGATGATACCATCAAGGCTTTTCGGTTAGGCTACGACCTTCAAGACCGCCGCGCTCTTGCCCGGACGGCCTTGGGCAAGGGCTATCAAGAGGAGTTCCTGGTCAAGACGGGCATCTGCGTCAGGACCGAGCAGGGCGAATTGCTCGACCGCTATGCGGGGCGAGTGGTCTTTCCGTGGATTGGCCTGAACGGCAAAGTGCTCGGATTCACCGCCCGCGTGCTGGATGCGCGCACCAAGGGAGTCAGCCAGAAGTATGTGAACTCTCCCTCTTCCGACATCTTCGACAAGTCGAATGCGCTCTACGGCATCTATCAGGCCCGCAAGACCATCGCCAAGGAAGACCGCGTCTACTTGGTGGAAGGGCAGGCGGATGTGATTTCCATGTATCAGAGCGGTATCCATAATGTGGTGGCGGGGTCGGGAACGGCACTCACATTCCCGCAGATCCGCATGCTGCATCGCTTCTCCTCGAACATCACCTTGATATACGACGACGACCCGGCGGGCATCCATGCCGCTCTCAGGGGTACCGATATGCTGCTCTCCGAGGGAATGAACCTCAAGGTGCTGCTGCTGCCCGAGGGGGAGGATCCCGACAGTTTTGCCCGGAAGAACACGGCTTCCGATTTCCGAAAGTATATAGAGGAAAACCAGACCGACTTCATCCAGTTCAAGACCAGCCTGCTCCTGAAGGGCGAGACCGACCCCCTGAAGCGCTCGGAGGCCATCAATTCCATCGTGCAGAGCATTGCCGTAGTGCAGAATCAGATACTCCGCGCCACCTATGTGCACGACTGTGCCCAGCGCATCGGCATCAGCGAGGCGACCCTTATCCACCAGATGAATCGATTCATCCGCCAGAACAGGGAGCAGAAAGGCAGTCCCGACACCCGTCGGCAGGAAAATATCCAGGTCCCGCAGCCCGCCGTTCAGGCCCCTCCCATCGCCCGCCAGTCGTCGAAAGTGGAGCAGATGCTCGTGCAGATGATTATCTGTCATGGCGAGGAGGTCATTTTCAGGAATGTGGAAGACGAGAACGGAGTGGCCTACAACCTGTCGGTCTCGCAGTATATCGACTACGACCTCTCCGCCGATGGTCTCAAATTCCAGAATCCGCTCTTCAATCGAGTCTTGAGAGAGGCTGTGGAGCATAATGCCGACGAGGACTTTAAGGCCGAACCGTATTTCCTCAACCATCCGGAGCAGGACATCAGCAGGCTGGCCGCCGATATGAGCGTAGACCGATATCAGTTGCTCGAAAGCCTGAGAAACAAGTCGGGAATACCCGAGGCAAAAGAGGTCTCGGAGAAAAACCGGATATCAAACCTCCGCAATCAGACCCTTCATCTCATCGCCGATTTCCGCATGGACTATGTGGAGCGGCATCTTCTTGAACTCAAGAAGCAGATCAGCGATTCGCAAGGTGATGCCGGGAAAATGCTCCGTTTGATGAAGGAATATACCGACATGCAGCAGATTCGCAATGCCCTGGCCAAGAAACTCGGCAACGAAATCATTGTTTAAGACGCTAATTCAAGCACTATGATCTACATCCATTGGCTGGTATTGCTGGTTTATCTGTTTGTAATCATCGCAACCATGATAAAGATTCTGATGGACAACCGTCAGCCCGTCAAGACCCTGTTGTGGTTGCTGGTGCTGTGCTTCGTGCCCGTCGCGGGAATCATCCTTTATTTTTTCTTCGGCCAGAACACGCGCAAAGAGCATCTGATCAGCCAGCGGAGCCTCGATCAGCTTACCAAGCGCAATATGCTGGAGTTCGCCGAGCAGCGCAACATGCGGTTTCCCGAGGAATACAGGGCCCTGATGCGTCTCTATGCCAATCAGAACATGGCCTTGCCCTTCAAGGATAACGAGGTGGAAATCTATACTTCCGGCTATGAGTTTTTCCCCGCCTTGCTCGAAGAGATAGGGCGGGCAAGGCATCACATCCATCTCCTTAGCTATATCTTTGCCGACGACGCGCTGGGCAATCTGATAGCCGATGCCCTCATCGACAAGGCCGGCCAGGGCGTGGAAGTACGCATCATCTACGACGATGTGGGGAATTGGAAGGTGCGGACAGCGTTCTATGAACGCATGCGCGATGCCGGAATCGATGTGCATGCCTTCATGCCAGTGAAATTTCCGGCTTTTACGAGCAAGGTGAACTACCGCAATCACCGAAAGCTCTGCATCGTAGATGGGCGGGTGGGGTTCATTGGCGGCATGAACATTGCCCTCCGCTATGTGAAGGGCACGCGGCGGCAAGGCTGGCGCGACACCCATCTCAAGCTGACGGGTGGTGCCGTCTATGCGCTCCAGCGAGCCTTCCTCGTCGATTGGTATTTCGTGGATCGCACCCTGATTACCAGTCGCAAATATTACCCGAAACTCAATCCTGCCGCTGAAAACAATTGCCTGGCCCAGGTCGTTACGAGCAGTCCGGTTTCCCCCTGGCCGGAAATCATGCAGGGATATGTGCGCATCCTGCTTCAGGCAAGGCGCTATGTCTATATTGAGACGCCCTATTTCTTGCCCACCGAGCCGATCCTCTTCGCCTTGAGAACGGCTGCCGTAGCCGGTGTGGATGTGCGGCTGATGGTGCCGTTGCGTGGAGACTCGAAGCTCATGGAGTGGGCGAGCCGCTCTTATGTCAGCGAGGTCATCGAGGCGGGAGTGAAGGTCTACTTCTATCAGGCTGCCTTCAATCACTCCAAGCTGCTCGTCTGCGACGACAGCCTGTCGTCCTGCGGTTCTACGAATGTGGATTTCCGCAGTTTCGAGCACAACTTCGAGTCGAACATCTTCTTTTATGACGAGGGCATGGCCCTGCGCATGAAGCGGATGTTTCTCAAGGATCAGGCAGACTGTATCACGGTCGCCGAGTTCCTCGACAAGTGGAAATATCCCTTTGTCAAGCGTCTCTGGGAGTCGCTGGTGCGGCTGCTGTCCCCGTTGTTGTAGGATTGGGGAAAGGGCGCTTCTGCCCGTTTATAGCTATATTCTTTGTCTTTGAAAGGAGTGGGCTGCGGTTCGGCTTGGCCAATATGCCGCTGTCGGCGTGACGAACTCGGCGATTTTGTCTGACGAACTCGCCGGTATTGTCCGACGATTTCGCCGATATTGTCGTAGGGGGTGTGGACGGAAGTCTTGTCTCAGCGCCCTATTCGTTTTCCCCGGCGCGATTTTCCTTTTCTTGGAGAGCCGACTGCCGGAAGATGGAGAAGTTCACGCTGCCATAGGCGCGGTGGTCGATGTAGTGCGGATGTGCCGAGAAATCATTCTTCTTGCCATGCTCGAAGACGAGGAGTCCGTCGTCTTCGAGTAGCCCATACTTGAAGACGAGGTCGGGAATCTGTGGAAGTTCGGGCAACGCGTAGGGAGGGTCGGCAAAGATGAGGTCGAACTTCTGGCGGCATGTTTTCAGGAAGCGGAACACGTCTCCGCGGACGAGGATATTCTTGTCGGTGTCCAGCTTCTCCATGCATTGCCGGATGAAGCTGGCGTGGTTGCGGTCGGCTTCCACGCTGACGACCGACGCGCATCCTCTGGAAATCAGTTCCAGCGAGATGCTTCCCGTGCCGGCAAAAAGATCGAGGGCGGCACTGCCTTCAAAGTCCATGTATCCTTGAAGCACATTGAAGATGTTCTCTTTGGCGAAATCCGTGGTCGGACGCGCCTTGAAGGAGCGTGGAATGTCAAAATGACGGCCCTTGTATATGCCTGTGATGATTCTCATTTCCCTTTCAAGAATAAGGTGATCAGGTCGAGCGTGATGCCCTTGATCTGGGTGATGGGTGCACGGTTGAACTCTCCGGCAGGGTTGATGAAGTAGGCCTGACGGATGTATTTCTTCAGCATTTCCAGTATCTGTTCCCTGCCGGAAATCTCTCCGGCGATGCAGAGCTCGTCTTTCTCGGCATCAAGATTCAGCTGGTTCCACACATACAGCAGGAAATAGACAGCATCGTTGGCGCGGTTCGTGTCATAGCTGTTGCAGAATTTGAAGCGGTTCTTATCAAAACTGAAGATGTCGAGCTTGTCGTCGTGGAAGTAGCCGTATAGCTTTCGGTTGCTTCCCGTGAAGCTGCGGTTGTGCATGTAGCTCCACACGGGCTGGACGACAGGCGTGTATCTTACATCCGGGAAATGGTCTTCGATGACCATTTTCAAGTCCTTATTGATGCCGAACACGGCTACGCTGTTCAAGTCGGGTACGATGCTCTGTATGACGGTGTCGTTGTCAGAGTCCGGAAAGCTGTGGCGATAGAGAGCTTCCTTCGTGCTCTCATCGAACTCCTCGACGGGAATCATCAGCACTCTTGTGTCTAACATGACCTGTGCCCGCTGGTAGTCGCGGTTCAGGAGGCTTGTTGTCCTGAACGCTTCCCTCATGTTTGCGGCTGTGGAAATGCCGCTTTTTGCCGTGAATGGCTCATAGGCTACCTGTGTCTCCATTGTGTTGTCGACTGCGGCAAACGACAGGTGCTTGCTGCTGATGCGCAGTGTGATACGAGGGCGCCTGATGATGGTGCTGGTTTCGATTTCCTGCATATTTGGCGGTTTGCTGGTTGCTGTACGGCGGGAATCCGCGATAAAATCTTCTCTGGGTTATCACGGTTTCTCCTTCTTTTTATTATCTTTGTAAGTGCAAAAATACAAAAAAAGTATTGAATATCAATGATTATTGACGAATTAACTTGCCAAATCCGACAACAATTGGGTTTCTGTCCTACCGGCGACCAGGAAAAAGCACTTCAGACATTTGCTTCCTTCCTCTTCGATCGTGATGTTCAGACCCTGATGATATTGCGTGGTTCGGCGGGAACGGGTAAGACGAGCCTGGCTTCTGCCATTGTCAGGACGATGGTGAGCCTGAAGCAGAAGGTGGTCTTGCTGGCTCCTACAGGGCGTGCGGCCAAGGTGTTCGCGCTCAATAGCGGTTATCCTGCCTTTACGATACATCGCCGGATTTACCGGCAGAAGACCTTTGCGGGCGACGGGGGCTCGTTCAACCTGAATGATAACCTGCATGCCGACACGCTTTTTATGGTCGACGAGGCTTCGATGATTGCCAACGAAGGACTGTCGGAGTCCGCTTTCGGGAGTGGCAGATTGCTCGACGACTTGGTAAAATATGTCTATTCGGGCCGTAATTGCAGGATGATGCTCATCGGAGACAGAGCCCAGCTGCCTCCCGTGGGCGAGGAGGAGTCGCCGGCATTGAGCACCGAAGTCATGGAGGGATATGGCATGAAGGTGTTTGAATGCGACCTGACGGAAGTGCTGCGACAGAGTGCGAAGAGCGGAATCCTCTATAATGCGACCCTGATTCGGCAGCTGATTACCCGTGGAGTAGCTACTGCCCTGCCAAGGATTAAGTTTTCGGGTTTTGCCGATATACGGATGCTGCCGGGAAGCGAGCTCATCGAATCCTTGAACTCCAGCTATGCCGAGGTGGGCATGGATGAGACAATGGTGATTACGCGGAGTAATAAGCGCGCCAATATCTATAATCTCGGCATCCGTAATACGGTGCTCGACCGGGAAGAGGAAGTATCGACGGGCGACATGCTCATGGTCGTGAGGAACAACTATTATTGGCCGGAAAAAGAGAAACTGCCGATTTCCTTCATTGCTAACGGCGACCGTGTGAGGGTGCAGAAGGTCAGAAATGTGCATGAGCTGTATGGTTTTCACTTTGCGGATGTATGGTTGCAGATGCCGGACTATGACAATCTGGAGTTCAGGGCGACGGTTGTCATGGAGAGTCTGACTACTGAGGCTCCGGCTCTGACGCATGAACAGAATGAGGAACTGTATAATAAGGTGATGGAGGATTATGCCGATGTACCCCTGAAAGTTGACCGAATCAAGCAGATCAGGCAAGATAACCATTTCAATGCGCTGCAGATCAAGTATGCCTATGCCGTAACCTGCCATAAGGCACAGGGCGGACAGTGGGAGCACATCTATCTTGACCAGGGATACATGGCGGACAGCATGCTTACCCCCGACTATATCCACTGGCTCTATACGGCCTTTACCCGGACAACGGAGAAGCTGTTCCTCGTGAACTGGCCTAAGGAACAGACGGAAGAAAAGTGGGAAAATCAGTAACTTCGGTAGAAGAATCAGAGAGACATATCCTCTTTTTTCCGAAAAAACTGCTTATCTTTGCACCCATGAAAATTTGGTTTCTTTTGTTTTTAGTGTTACCGCTGATAGGGGTAGCCTATACATTCTGGCATACATGGCAAATCTTGCCGTGCTCCGCACCGTGGAAGATAGCCGTCCTTGCGGTGATGGCTCTGTGCATTTTCTGCTTCTTCGCGAACTTCGGGATATGGACTCTCGACAAGATGCCAATGCCTGTTGCCACCGTTGCTTACAGTGTGGGCAACTCCAGTATATTCATATTATTCTATCTGGTCATGCTCTTTCTGCTCCTCGACCTTGGCAGATGGGTGCATATGGTGCCTGCTGATTTCCTGCACCATAGCATCAAGGGGACGCTCTCGGTGCTGCTTGTCATGGTGGGATTGTTCACCTATGGCTATGTCCATTATCGGGATAAGGTGCGCCAGCCGCTGACTCTGACAACCTCAAAGAAACTCGAACGACCATTGAAAATCGTCATGTTGTCTGACCTACACTTAGGATACCACAATCAGATCGGTGAATTCAATCGTTGGGTAAACCTTATCAATCAAGAACATCCAGACCTTATCCTAATTGGTGGAGATATCATCGACGGTCATATGCGTCCTCTCATTGAGCAGAATATGGCACGGTCGTTTCGCAATCTGAAGGCTCCCGTCGTGGCCTGTCTTGGCAATCATGAATATTATATGGGAGAGTCTGCCGCCATAAAGTTCTATGAGGATGCCGGGATACACCTGCTCATAGACTCTGCGACGATGCTGAAAGGCGTGAATATCATAGGTCGTGATGATCGCACGAATCCCGGTCGTAAGAGCCTGAAACAGATTCTGGACCATGTCGACACAACCCGATATACCATCCTTCTTGACCATCAGCCTTATCATTTGGAGCAGGCAGAGCAGAATGCGATAGACTTCCAGTTGAGCGGGCATACCCACTATGGCCAGGTCTGGCCGATTTCGTGGATAGAGGATGCCATCTATGAGGATGCTTACGGACCTTTGCAGAAAGGAAATACCCGATATTTCGTTACGAGCGGAATCGGCATCTGGGGCGGTAAGTTCCGTATCGGTACCCGCTCGGAATATCTGGTGGCAGAGTTGAAAAACTAAGATAGGGCAGGAGAAAATCTTGATATGCAGGTAACCTTGGAATGGATGTCGTACTGGTTCGCGAAGTTTAACACCGACTATTTCGGCGGTGGGCTTCCACAGCCGCGGCTTGCCTTGTCGAAATCGAAGACCCGTCTCGGATCCATGTCCTGCAAGAAGCGTGTCCGACTCTTTCGGACAGAGTGTTACGGCTATACGATTCGCCTCTCAAACTATTATGACCAGACAGAGCGGCAGTATCAGAATGTCCTGCTGCACGAGATGATTCATTATTCCATCGCCTATGCCCGAATCAAGGATACATCGCCTCACGGCACGGTGTTCAGGGGGATGATGGAGAATCTGAACCGTAAATACGGATGGGAGGTCTCGGTAACAACTTCCATGAAAGTTGTGCCACGGGCGGGTGGGGTGCCCAAGAATAAAACCTACTTGGTGCTGGCCTTGGAAACTTCTGATGGCAAGAGCTTCCTCTCCGTGGTCAATCCCCGCTTCGCACGGCAACTGGAGGAGCAGACCATCCTCGTGCGCAAGATAAAGGAACACCATTGGCTGCGCACTACGAATCCCTATTTCTCCGACTTTCCCGCCGTAAGAAGTCTTCGTGCAAAGCGAGTTTCAAGGGATGTCTATGAGCATTTTGCCAAAGACTTGTCCCTTGAAAGTTCCCTATAAGCATATCCTCACCCCTTGTTCAGGTGAGCAGGGATACAGTTGCTTATAAATCATATACGAAGGTGAAGTCCTTCTCCGTGGTCAGCGAGTTGCCCACGAAGCAGGCGCGATGTGAGAAAGCCTCGAGTTTTTTGCGCAGCTTCTCGTCGTACTCAGCCTTCAAGTGGAAAGTAATACTGATCTTGGTTACTACGAATTTGCTGAAGTCCTCCTCGTAATTCGTTACCTCGGCATAGCATCCCGTGAAGTCTATCCCGGCCTTCTCGGCATTAAGGCCGGTTACCGTGAGGGCGCATGCGGCAAGTGCGGTACACAACACCTCTACCGGATTGCCATGTTCGCCATATCCTCCTGCCGCTTTTCCGGCGTCGGTGGTTATCTTCTCGTCGGTCGCGTTATACACAGACTCTACGCGAGCCTTCCCTAAATACTTGGTTGTTACTACTGACATAATCTTTTATTTTATGGTTTCGCTACAAAGATAGTGATTTCCCGAAATTCCTGCAAGCGTTAGCCGAAAATAAAATCGATGGCTTCCCATAATGAGGATTCAGGTCTCCCCGAAAGGAAAAGGGTAGCAGGAAATCGTGCGCCCGCCGTGTATTGTCTCATGATTTAGAAGTTTCTGTAGGGTAAATATACGCAAAAAGTCGGTATTTCCGCATAGGGAATACCAACTTTCTGACTCTGTAAGGTTCCATTAAAGATGTGCCAACTCAATGACTTTGTCGACGGCGGCATTCAGTCCATCGACATTTTTGCCGCCAGCCTGCGCATAGTGTGGCTGTCCGCCACCTCCGCCCTGAATGAGTTTAGCCGCCTCACGGATGATTTGGCCCGCGTTCAAGCCGTGCTCCTTGACCATGTCTTCGCTCAGCATGACGCTTAGCATCGGCTTGTCATGCGATTTCGAGCCGACCACGCAGACCAGATTCCGCGGAACGGCCTCACGCACCTTGAAGACGAGATCTTTCGCCTGGGCGGGCTCAAGAGGCAGTATGGCCTTGACAACCGTTACTCCGTTGACGGTCTCGGCGCGCTCTATAAGGGCCTTCTTGGCACGCTCTACGGCCTGTGCGGCGAATAGCTCAAGTTCCTTCTTCATCTGGTCGTGCTCATCGATATACTTATGGATAACGCCTTCAAGGTCTTTCGCGTTGTTGAAAAGGTTCTTCAAGCTACGCACGGTGTCCTCCAAGGCATAGATGGCCTCCTCGCATGTCTTGCCTGTCATTGCCTCTATGCGGCGTATGCCGGCGGCAACGGAGCTTTCGGAAACGATTTTGAACATTCCTATGCGGCCTGTCGACCTGGCATGGATGCCGCCACAGAATTCGCAGGAAGGACCAAAGCGCACTACCCGGACTTTCTCGCCGTACTTCTCGCCGAAGAGAGCGACGGCTCCAAGCTTCTTTGCCTCTTCCAATGGAGTTTCCCTATGCTCGTCGAGCGGGAGGTCTTGGCGGATCATGTCGTTCACCAGCCGCTCTACCTGTCGCAGCTCCTCGTCGGTAACCTTTTGGAAATGAGAGAAGTCGAAGCGTAGTGTGTCGGCACTCACATATGAGCCTTTTTGCTCTGCATGGTTGCCCAGGACCTGCTTCAAGGCATAGTCCAGAAGATGCGTAGCCGTATGGTTGGCGGCCGAGGCATTGCGTTTGTCGATGTCTACACATGCCATAAAGTCGGCTCTCGGCTCCTTGGGCAGTTCCTTGACGATATGGATGCTCTGGTTGTTTTCGCGCTTCGTATCGATGACTTCAATGGTTTCGTTCTCCGAGACGAGAACTCCGGTGTCGCCCACTTGCCCTCCCATTTCACCGTAGAATGGCGTATGGTCAAGCACCAGTTCATAGAAAGTGTTCTTTTTCTGTGTAACCTTACGGTAACGGAGAATGTGGCATTCGTATTCGGAATAGTCATATCCCACGAACTCCTGTTCTCCTTCCATGAGCACTTCCCAGTCGCCGTTTTCCACGATGGCCGCATTGCGGGCACGCGCCTTCTGCTTCTCCATTTCTTGGTTGAAGCCTGCCTCGTCGACGGAGTATCCGTTTTCGCGGCAGATGAGTTCCGTGAGGTCAAGCGGGAAGCCATAAGTGTCGAAGAGGCGGAACGCGCTCATGCCGTCGAGTAGTGTCTGTCCGTGAGCACGCAGCTCGTCCATGTCGCCGTTAAGTAGCTGTATGCCTTTCTCCAGTGTGCGTAGGAATGAGTCTTCCTCTTCCTTCATCACCCGGCCGATGAGTTCCTGCTGGGCGGGAAGCTCGGGGTATGCCTCGCCCATTTCCTGTACGAGGACAGGCATAAGCTTGAACATGAAAGCATCTTTCTGGCCGAGGAAGGTGTAAGCGTAGCGTACCGCGCGGCGCAGGATTCGTCGGATGACATAGCCCGCCTTGGCATTGCCCGGCAACTGACCGTCGGCAATGGAGAAGGCCACGGCGCGCAAGTGGTCGGCCACCACGCGCATGGCGATATCGATTTTCTCCTGTTCATTAGCCCCTTCACCATTCTTGCCGGTAGGCGTGGTGAATCCGTATTTCTTGCCCGAAAGCGCTTCTATCTGCTTGATGATGGGCTGGAAGATATCCGTGTCATAGTTGGAGTGCTTGCCCTGAAGCATGCGTACCAGTCGTTCGAAGCCCATTCCCGTGTCGATGACATTCATGGAAAGGGGTTCGAGCGTGCCGTCTGACTTGCGGTTGAACTGCATGAAGACGATGTTCCAGATTTCAATGACTTGCGGATCGTCCTTGTTTACGAGTTCTCGGCCCGGCACCTTGGCCTTCTGCTCGTCGGTGCGGGAGTCGACATGAATTTCCGAACAGGGGCCACAGGGGCCGATGTCTCCCATCTCCCAGAAGTTATCGTGCTTGTCGCCCTCAAGGATATGGTTGGCGGGCACATGCTTTGCCCAGAATCGGGCGGCCTCGTCGTCGCGGGCAATGCCTTCCTCGGGAGCCCCTTCGAATATCGTTACATAGAGGTCCTCGGGGTTGAGGCGGAGCACATCCACGAGATATTCCCAGGCATAGTCTATCGCGCCCTCCTTGAAGTAGTCGCCAAAGCTCCAGTTGCCGAGCATCTCAAACATGGTGTGGTGGTAGGTGTCGTGCCCCACTTCCTCAAGGTCGTTGTGCTTTCCGCTTACCCTGAGACATTTCTGCGAGTCGGTGCGGCGGCGCGGTTCCGGGTCTTTCGTGCCAAGGATGATGTCTTTCCACTGGTTCATGCCTGCGTTGGTGAACATCAGGGTGGGGTCGTCCTTGATTACCATGGGTGCCGACGGCACGATGGCGTGCCCTTTCGACTCGAAGAACTTCTTGTAGGAATCGCGTATTTCGTTGGCTGTCATCATATTTTTTGCTTAATTTCTCAATTCTTTTCAAAAACATTTGCAAAGATACCAAGTTTTCATTATTTTTGCAAATAAATGAATTAAAAAGGTACGAAAAATATGGCTTTGAACACGAACAAACCTCTCAAAATCTACTATTCCATTCGTGAGGTCTCACAGATGGTAGGCGTCAACGAGAGTACTCTTCGCTTCTGGGAAAAGGAAATCCCGCAGTTGAAGCCGAAAGTGCAGCCCGTTTCTCGTATCAGACAGTATACGCAGGAGGATATAGACCTGATCAAGAGTATCTATAACCTCGTGAAGGTGAGGGGCTTCAAGCTGGCATCAGCCAAGAAGATGCTGGCTGCGAACCGGGATGGTATTGACCATACGAAGGAGGTGCTGGATACTATGATTTCTCTGCGCGACCAGCTCCAGGAGCTCAAGCATCAGCTCGGGAGGCTGGTATAGACAGCGTTTATATATACTGAGGGTGGCTTTCTGCGGGGTGGGGAACCGCTGTTTGTTTTCTGGAAAGCCGTCAGTGGAGATGTTATTTGCCGCTCATAGGCTGACAAAATCGGCGATTTCGTCCGACGATTTCGCCGATTTCGTGGGACAATCTCGCCGATTTCGTAAAAGGGGAGATGGCAGTCTGCCTGCCGGAGGAGTATTCGGAGGTTTGGGAAAGATGGCCGTCAGGGTTGCGTCAGATAATCTGAACCACTTCCTGGATTCCCTCTACGGTCTTAAGATTCTCAATGACGAGCTTCACTTCTTCACGGTCGTGCACCCGGATTTCTATCGAACCGTCGAAGATTCCCTGGTCGGCGCCGATGGTTACTCTATGGATGTTCACATTCATCTGCTCCGAGATGACCCTGGCAACATCGCGAATGATTCCCTTGCGGTCGATTCCCCGGATTTCGATGGTCGCGTCGAAGAAGAGCAGCTTGTGCATGTCCCATTTGGCATCAAGGATTCTGTTGCCGAAACTTGACTTGAGTTTGGAGGCTACGGGGCAGTTGCGCTTGTGGATTTCCACATGGTTCTGGTTGTCGATATACCCCAGGATGTCGTCGCCCGGGATAGGATGGCAGCAGCTGGAGAAGATGTACATCCCGATGCTTTCTTCGGTGATGCTGCATGGAACCTTCTTGTTGAAGTCTTTGCCCACGACGAGGAGTTCGTGCCTGATTTGTGGCTGTTGCTCCTTTTCCTTGTTGCGGCCGAGGAAAGGAACATATTTTCTCCATCCGTTTCTGAGCCCTTTCCCGTTCCGTCCATAGATTTCATCAAGGTCTTTCTCCCCCAAAAGGATGGTTCTCTCACCGATTGCGAGGAAGAAATCGTCATGTTTATGGAAGTCGTGGAAGTCGCACAGCTTGTCGAGGATTGAGCTTGTCATTTCCAGTTCGTTCTTTTTCAGCCATTCGCTGAAGATTTCCTCTCCTTTCTTCTGTATCTCCCGGTTGTTGCGGCGGAGGATGGCCTGAATCTTGCCCTTTGCCTTGGCTGTGGAGACGAAGTGTATCCAGGAGGGCTGCACATGCTGCGACTTAGAAGTGAGAATCTCCACCTGGTCGCCGCTTTGAAGCCTGTGGCTCAACGGGACGAGCTTGTGGTTGACCTTTGCGCCGATGCAATGGCTGCCGAGGAATGTGTGGATTTCGAAGGCGAAGTCGAGTGCCGTGCAGCCGGCGGGCATCGTCTTGATGTCGCCTTTTGGCGTGAAGACGAATATTTCGGAGGCGAAGAGGTTTAGCTTGATGGCGTCGAGGAAGTCCATTGCGTCCGGCTGGGGGTCGTCGAGGATTTCCTTGATGGTGCGGAGCCAGTCGTTCAGTTCACCTTCGTCTTCCTGTATGTCGGCTCCGTCCTTGTATTTCCAGTGGGCGGCAAATCCTTGTTCGGCAATCTCATTCATCCTGTCGGAACGGATCTGCACCTCTATCCAGCGTCCCTGATTGCTCATCAGCGTTACATGGAGTGCCTGGTATCCGTTGGCCTTGGGGTGGTTTATCCAGTCGCGGAACCGGTCTGGGTGCGACTTGTATATCTTGCTCAGTGCCACATAGATGTTGAAACACTCGCCGACCTCTTCCTCCCGGCTCTTGGGCGTATAGATAATCCTGACAGCGAGGATGTCGTAGATTTCCTCAAAGGTAACCCGTTTGGTCTGCATCTTGTTCCAAATGGAATACGGACTCTTGACGCGGGCCTTGATCTCGTACTGAAGTCCCATCTTGTCGAGGGCTTCCCGAATGGGTTGAGTAAAGTCCTTGAAGAGCTTATCGCGCTGTTCTTTGGTGAAGTTCAGCTTGTTGGTGATGCTGGCATACTCCTCCGGATGCTCAAACTTGAAGCTCAGATTCTCGAGTTCGGTCTTTATCTTGTTCAGCCCCAGCCGGTTTGCGAGCGGGGCGTAGATATAGAGGGTCTCACCCGCAATCTTGTATTGCTTGTTGGCCGGCTGTGAGTCAAGCGTCCGCATGTTGTGCAGACGATCGCAAATCTTGATGAGGATGACACGAATATCATCGCTCATGGTGAGCAAGAGCTTCTTGAAATTCTCGGCCTGAGCCGATGCGTGTTCACCGAAGATGCCGCCGCTGATCTTGGTCAGTCCGTCTACGATCTGGGCAATCTTCGGCCCGAAGATGTTCTGGATGTCTTCTACCGTGTAGTCGGTATCCTCCACCACATCGTGCAGTAGTGCCGAGCAGATGCTGGTGGAGCCTAATCCCATTTCCTCGCAGGCAATCTGCGCTACCGCGATGGGGTGCATGACATAGGGCTCGCCGGAAAGTCTGCGCACGCCTTGGTGCGCATGTCTGGCGAAGTTGAAAGCCTTATTGATGATGTCGACCTTCTTCCTGTGGCGGGATGCCAGATAGGTTTCAACAAGGTGTTGATAGGCTTTGTCGATCAACTTGTTGTCGGCAGTCTCTTTCTCGGTCAGTTCCAGGTCATCCATTATTATGTTGTTATAATAAGGTATATTATTTCACTTTGATTTTCTTGCCGGCTCGAATGTTGTTCCCTTTGATCTTGTTGAGTTTACGGAGCTTGCTCACAGTAGTGTGGTTGCGTGCGGCAATCTCGGAAAGAGTGTCTCCGCTCTTGATGGTAATGCTCTTCCCGCGAGAGCTCTTCTTGTTCCTTCCCTTATTGTAGGTTCCCTTTCCCCGGCTTCTTCTTTTATTGCCGCTATAGCTCTTGTAGTCTGATGAATAGCTGGGAATGATGTTGTTTACTTCTACTTCCGTGCGTTTGTTCAGCAAATCCTCGGTGTCGTAGGCGTAAATGTCATCCTCGTTGTCGATAAATTGGTTGACCAGGGAGGAAGGAAGGCGGAGTGATGCCAGCTCGCTTTTCCCGTTTATGATGTTGCGGCGATATCTGGGGTTGAGCTCTTTGAGCTGGTTGATGTCGACATTCAGGAAGTGGACGATCTGCTCGAAGTGAACATCACGATTCACCATCACGGTATCTGTCTTGGCGGGGAGCGTGGTCCTCATCGGACAGATGTTGTGGTCGCAGTAGTAATTCATGATGTAGTTGGCTGCGATAAACGCGGGTACATATCCCCGGGTCTCCCTTGGAAGGTAGGGGTAAATGCGCCAGTAGTCTTTTTCTCCTCCCGCCCGGTGGATGGCCTTGCTGATATTTGTGGGACCGCAGTTATAGGCGGCTATCACAAGATTCCAGTCGCCGAAGATCTTGTAGAGGTCGCCCAGGTAGCGGGCGGCGGCATAAGATGACTTGACGGGGTCTCTGCGGTCGTCGACAAGAGAGTTGATTTCGAGGCCGTAGTTCTTTGCGGTCTCCACCATGAATTGCCAAAGGCCGGTAGCGCCCACGCGGGAAACGGCTCTCGGATTAAGGGCTGATTCGATGATGGGCAGGTATTTCAGTTCCAGTGGCAGGCCGTAAGTCTCCAAGGCTTGTTCAAAGATGGGCATGTAGAAGTTCTGTGCGCCGAGCATCAGACTGACGGAACGGCGCAACTGACCGCTATATTTGTCGATAAATTTCTGCACAACCTCGTTGTAAGGCATTTCTATCACTGACGGAATCCTGCTCAGACGCTCCTTGTAGACTTCCTTGTCGTATACAGGATTAATGTCCGGGAGGTTACAGCTGGTATCTGCCTTGAGGTAAGTTTTTGAGTTATACAGGTACATCAGGGAGTCAAACTCGCTGGTCATGCCTTCCGGGAGGTCGATGACTTCTTGTTTTCCTTCTTCGTTTGTTACGATGATTTCATTGTTGTTCTGGGCTTTGGTAGCTATAGAGCCCAGCATCATTGTGGCAATAATTATATATATACTTTTCATTTTCATATCCTTAGAAATTCAGACTGCATTGTAATCCCAATGCCGAAGATTGCATGGGATTGCGTGATTCGCCGCGGTTGATGACCGTGGGCTTGACCCTCAGACTGAGGTCGCGCGAAATGTCGAATTCCGAAAGGGAAGCGTCGACATAGGCGTCGATGACCGAGAGGGCGTAGACTCCTATCATCGCGAAGAGACTGAGGTCGCGCCAACGGCGATATCTGTCTTTTCGCTTCTTGAAGATTTCCTGATAGCGGCTCTTGTTGCTGTCGTCGATGGTGTTGCCGAGATGCAGGAACTGGTTGTAGCTCTGCGTGTTGGGGTCGTTGTCCATGAGGTCCATGTAGGCCTGGGAATAGTCTTTATACATCATATTATTCCACCGCAAGGCATAGACACAGCCGACGAAGCCTCCATAGACGATGGGCAACTTCCAGTATTTCCGATTGTAAATCTGTCCCGCACCGGGAAGAACCAGCGAGAGCCAGAGCGCCCTCTTGGCATTCGGTCGCCATGTTGTCCAGTCGCGCCCATGTTTGGCGGGCAGGACGGGGGCGTCCTTCATTAACAGTATGGAATCCTCCGTGGTGAGGAGCTCCTCTGCCTTGAGCGTGTCTTTTTCTACTTGCGCCAATAGTGGGGATGGCATCAGCAACATGCAGGTGATGGCAATGACCGACTTGATATGGTTCGCAGTATTCACCATCGGCTATTCTTTAATCTTCCCCAGGATATCCATGATTCGGCTCAGATCGTCTTCGTTGGCAAAGGGAATCATGATTTTACCCTTCCCCTTAGCGGTGGCCGAGAGCTGAACTTTGGCGTCCAGGATGCTGGAGAGTTGCTTCTTGTAGTTCTCGTAAGTCTTGGAGAGTTGGGCCTTGGCGGTTATCTTGCGCTTTCCGCTTTCTATATCCTCCCCGTTCTTGAGGAGCCTTACCATGTCTTCGACCTTTCTCACGGAGTATGTATTCTTGATAATCTCCTTGTAAAGCTTAATCTGAAAGGCAGGATTCTCAAGCGACAGCAATGCACGGGCATGCCCCATGTCGATCTCCTTCTTCTGAAGTGCCATCTGGATTTGTGCCGGAAGTTTCAGCAATCGCAGATAGTTGGTGATGGCGGTACGGCTTTTGCCTACGCGTTCACTCACTTTTTCCTGGGTCATTCCCGTCCCTTCCATCAGGTGTTCATAGGCGAGGGCTATCTCGATGGCGTTCAGGTCTTCGCGTTGAATGTTCTCCACGAGTGCCATTTCCATGACATTCTCATCATCGATGGTGCGGATATAGGCCGGCAGGGAGTTCAGTCCGGCCAGCTGCGAGGCTCTCCAGCGGCGCTCCCCGGCGATAATCTGGAACCGGTTGGATGCCACCTGCCGCAGCGTGATGGGCTGGATGATACCGATTTCCTTAATGCTTACGGCCAGTTCGTGAAGCGCCTCCTCGTCGAATTCGTGGCGTGGCTGGTTAGGGTTTGCCTCAATCTGCGAGATCGGAATCTCGTTGATGGTAGAGGAACCGCCGGTGGTAACACTGTCCGTGGAAATCAGCGCGTCAAGTCCTCGTCCCAGGGCATTGTTCTTCGTGCTGGTGTTGTATTTCTTGTGTACCGCCATATCCTTAGTTGTTCTTGTTCATAATTTCCTTGGCAAGTGCCATATAGTTCTTGGCGCCTGTAGAATCCGCGTCATACAGGATGGCCGGCAGGCCATGACTCGGGCTCTCGCTGAGTTTCACATTGCGCTGGATGATGGTCTTGAAGACCAGTTCTTGGAAGTGTCGCTTCACCTCGTCGTATATCTGGTTGGCAAGGCGGAGGCGACTGTCGTACATCGTGAGCAGGAATCCCTCTATCTCGAGCTTCGGGTTCAGGCGGCTCTTGATGATCTTGATGGTATTGAGCAGCTTGCTGATACCTTCCAGCGCGAAATATTCGCACTGCACCGGAATGATGACGGAGTCGGCCGCGGTGAGTGCGTTCACGGTGATAAGCCCCAGCGAGGGCGAGCAGTCGATGAGAATATAGTCGTATTCGTCGCGGATGGGGTCAAGTACGCCTTTCAGGATCTTTTCCCGATTGTCGAGGTTCAGCATCTCGATTTCCGCCCCCACGAGGTCGATGTGGCTCGGAATGATGTCCAGTCCTTCGATGTCAGTGGTATAGATGGAGTCGCGCACATCGGCGTGGTCGATGATGCACTCATAGATAGAGCACTCCACCTGCGTGATGTCGACGCCTAAACCGCTGGAAGCGTTGGCCTGGGGGTCGGCATCTACGATGAGCACCGACTTCTCCAGGGTGGCCAGAGAAGCGGCAAGGTTAATGGAGGTAGTGGTCTTTCCTACGCCGCCTTTTTGATTCGCGATTGCAATTATTTTACCCATTTTAGCCTCTTTCTATAATTAATTTTGATTGCAAAGATACATATTTTACGGGAGAAAGTCGTAAGATTAACCTTTTTTTCGTACTTTTGCGGGGAAAATAAAATGAAAATGATGGATATTAAAAGACCGTTAATACTCATTTCCAACGATGACGGTTATCACTCGGTGGGCATCCGGGCACTCGTAAACATGGTGAAAGACTTTGCCGATGTGCTTGTCTGTGCGCCAGAATCGGCACGCTCGGGCTATTCGTGCGCCTTTTCGGCCGTCCCTTCCCTCCGCTTGAAGCGCCGTCATAACATGGGGGAAGATGTAGAGGTGTGGTCTTGCAACGGCACTCCCGTCGACTGCGTGAAGCTCGCGATAGACCAGTTTTGCCGGGAGCGGAAGCCCGATCTCGTTCTCGGCGGCATCAACCACGGCGACAACTCGACGGTGAACGCCCATTATTCGGGTACCATGGGCGTGGCGATGGAGGGCTGCATGAAGTATATTCCGTCGATAGCGTTCTCGAATTGCAACTACGACGAGACGGCCGATCAGGGAAACCTCACCCACTATGTGCGACAGATCGTGGAGCGCGTATTGGCTGAGGGCCTGCCGAAAGGTGTTTGCCTGAATGTCAATTTCCCCAACCGGAAGACCTTCGAGGGCGTCAGAGTGTGCCGCATGGCCTATGGCCGCTGGGTGCAGGAAATCGTGAAAGAGCATCATCCGCGCGGCTACGACTATTTCTGGGTGGTAGGCCGATACGAGAACGATGAGCCCGATGCCGAGGACAGCGACCAGTGGGCCGTCAGCCACGGGTATGTGGCCATTACGCCGACAACCATGGATGTAACGGCCTATGAGGCGATGGAACGAATCAGGAGTTGGCAGTTATGAAATACTATCTCATCGTAGGGGAGGCGAGTGGCGACCTCCATGCAAGTTACTTGATGAGCTCGCTGAAAAAGATTGACAGCAAGGCCGAGTTCCGCTTCTTTGGAGGCGACCTCATGAGTGCCGTCGGAGGAACCCGTGTGAGGCACTATAAGGAGTTGGCCTACATGGGCTTTGTGCCCGTGCTTCTGCACCTGCGCACCATCTTCCGCAACATGGCGATGTGCAAGAAGGACATCGTGGCCTGGAGTCCCGATGTCGTAATACTCGTAGACTATCCGGGATTCAACCTGAAAATAGCGAAGTTCGTGCACGCGAAAACACGCATCCCCGTTTACTATTATATCTCTCCAAAGATATGGGCATGGAAGGAATGGCGCATCAGGAGCATCCGCCGGAATGTCAGCGAGATGTTCTCCATCCTGCCGTTTGAGGTTCCTTTTTATGAGGGGAAATATCATTACAAAATACACTATGTGGGAAATCCCACGGCGGAGGAAGTGCGCACCTTCCGTGAGGGGTATAAGGAGACCTTTGCCGACTTTGTGGAAAGGCAGCAAACGCTGTCTCCCCATCCCGTTATGGCAGGCAAGCCAGTGATTGCCTTGCTGGCAGGAAGCCGCAAGCAAGAGATCAAAGACAACCTCCCGGCCATGATAGAGGCTGCCCGGCAATACGCGGATTACCAGTTGGTATTGGCGGGAGCTCCCTCGATAGAGGATGAATATTATGAGCAGTACATTTCCGGAACCGGCGTGAAGATGGTGAAGAACGAGACCTATGCCTTGCTCTGCCATGCCACGGCAGCACTTGTAACGAGCGGGACAGCCACTCTCGAGACGGCTCTCCTTGATGTTCCGCAGGTAGTTTGTTATGAGACGCCCGTGCCGAAGCTGATTCGCTTTGCCTTCAACCATATCATCCAGTGCGAATATATCAGTCTCGTGAATCTGATAGCCGACCGGGAAATCGTGCAGGAATTGATGGCAGACCGTTTTTCGGTGTCCAATATCAGGACCGAGCTTGGCAAGTTGCTTCCCGAAAGTCCGTTCCGCGGCGAGATGCTCAAGGCCTACGGCGAGGTCCGCGAACGGCTTGGAGACACCGTCGCGCCTGATAATGCGGCACGGATAATGGTCGGTCTGCTTAGGGAAAACGGCAAACAGGGTTCTCGTTAGAGACACACAGGAGGCTTGTTCATGGCAGAAAGGAAGCCGGTATGCCGCTATCGGTTTGACAAAATCGGCGAGATTGTCCTACAAAATCGCCGATTTCGTCCCACGATTTCGCCGATTTTGTCAAGCTGGCAGCGGCCTTTCGGGTTGCAGGTCGGGACCTCCTCTTTTATTGACCTTGATCAATAAAATCAAGAAATGTGATATAAATCATGGAAAAACCTTGTGCGGACGCACGGGGCAGCCTACCTTTGCGCCGAAATTAAACGAGAATATATCAACTAAAAGATTTAGAAATGGGAACATTCGCACTGGTTCTGGGCATCGCCGCGGTTTTGGTTTGCAAGACCCTGGAGGTTAAGGACATGAACAACAAGTAAGGCTTGCCGTTGCAGAACCCGAAGAATGAGGCCCGTACGATTCGTTATGAAAAGTACGGGCCTCATGCGTTTTCTTGTCCGTCGGCCTCTCGCTTGACTTTTTGTAGTATTCTCGTCTTTTTCCCCTTGCGGTTAGAACAGGGTCAGGGTGTAAAGATAGATGGCGGAGGCGGGAATCGCCATGAGCGAAGAGTCGAACCGGTCGAGCATGCCGCCGTGGCCGGGAAGGATGTTTCCGCTGTCCTTGATGCCCAGTGTGCGCTTGAAAAGACTTTCCACAAGGTCGCCCCAAGTGCCGAAGAGTACTATGGTCAGGCCCAGTCCTATCCACTGTGCGACGGTCAGGCCGGAGAGATTGGTGCCCTGATTCTCGTAATATCCGATGGCTCCGGCCGTCAGAAGCACGAACAGACCTCCTCCTATGCTGCCCTCCCAGGACTTCCCCGGGCTGATGCGGGGAAACAGTTTGTGCCGTCCGAAGAGCGAGCCGCTGCAGTAGGCACCCGTATCGTTGACCCACAGGAAGATGAATACGCAGAGCGGCAGCAGGTAATAGAAGCTGATGGTGCCGTCGGCCGACTGGCGGAAGGCCAGCACATTGATCATGGAGAGCGGCAGGGCGATGTACATCTGGGCGAGCATGGTGTATGCCCAGTCGTTGATGGCATTGGCGTTCTTCGTGTAAAGCTCCGAGATAAACAGGTAGACGATGGTGAGCAGATAAGGTATGAAGACGCCGCTGGTCTGGATGTATCCGCTGTTGATGCCTGCCACGGCGAGGAAGAAATAGACTCCCGCCACGGTTGAGATGAACCGGTTGACGGTGATTTCCTTCTCCGCGTTTACCAGTCCGCAGTATTCCCAGATGGTCAGGCCCGTGATGAGCGAGAACAGAAACACCATGGCGACGGGTCGCAGGAAGCAGACCACCATGATGGCCACAAACAAGGCTCCGGTAATGGCTCTCACAATGAGATTCCTCATCTTGTCACTCATAATCGTTATTCTTCTTCTGTTGGTTCCTTTTCGTCGCCTGCCTCGGCCGCTTTTGCGGACTCATGCTCGGCCTGTGCCTGTTTCACGATGTCGGGCATGTCCTCCAGCTTGGGGGCGTTGGCCTTGTTGGCTTCGATGATTTCCTCCGAGCGGCTTGTCCACGGACGCTTGCCGAAGATGCGCTCCACATCCTCCGCGAAGATCACTTCTCGCTGGAAGAGCAGGTCGGAGAGCTCCTTGTGCCCCTTGGCGTGCTCCGTGAGGATCTGCTTTGCACGCTCATACTGCTCGTTGATCATCTTCAGGACCTCGTCGTCCATCACCTTCGCCGTCGTCTCGGAGTAGGGACGCTGGAACTGGTATTCCTGATTGTTATAGTAGCAGATGTTCGGCAGCCTGTCGCTCATGCCCGCATAGGCCACCATTCCGTAAGCGCTCTTGGTGGCGCGCTCAAGGTCGTTCATCGCACCCGTTGATATATGGTGCACGAACAGGTCCTCTGCCGCCCGGCCGCCAAGGAGCGCGCACATCTCGTCGAGCATCTCCTCCTTGGTGGTGATGACGCGCTCTTCTGGCAGATACCATGCCGCCCCGAGGGCCTGGCCACGCGGAACGATGGTTACCTTGACGAGCGGATTGGCATGCCGGCAGAACCAAGAGATGGTGGCATGGCCTGCCTCGTGGATGGCGATGGCCCGTTTCTCGTCGGCTGTCATCACCTTTGTCTTCTTCTCCAGACCGCCGATGATGCGGTCTACGGCATCCAGGAAGTCTTGTTTCGTTACATGATTGCTATTGTGGCGGGCAGCAATGAGGGCAGCCTCGTTACATACATTGGCGATGTCTGCACCCGAGAAGCCAGGTGTCTGACGGGCAAGGAAGTCGATGTCTACGGTCTCGTCTTTCTTGATCGGCCGCAGGTGGACATTGAAAATGGCCTTGCGCTCTGCCAGATCGGGAAGGTCTACATGAATCTGGCGGTCGAAACGGCCGGCACGCAGCAAGGCCCCGTCGAGCATGTCGACGCGGTTGGTAGCAGCAAGGACGATGACTCCCGAGTTGGTTCCGAACCCGTCCATCTCCGTGAGGAGGGCATTCAGGGTGTTCTCGCGCTCGTCGTTTCCGCCCATCGACGGGTTTTTGGAACGCGCGCGGCCCACGGCGTCGATTTCATCGATGAAGATGATACAGGGTGCTTTCTCCTTGGCCTGGCGGAAGACATCGCGCACACGGCTCGCGCCCACGCCTACGAACATCTCAACGAAGTCAGACCCCGACATGGAGAAGAAAGGCACGCCGGCCTCACCGGCAACAGCCTTGGCCAGTAGAGTCTTTCCTGTTCCCGGAGGGCCGATGAGTAATGCGCCCTTGGGAATCTTTCCCCCGAGGTCGGTATATTTCTTCGGGTTCTTCAGGAAGTCGACGATTTCCTGCACTTCCTGCTTCGCGCCTTCCTGGCCGGCCACATCCTTGAAGGTAATGCCCATCTCGTTGCCTTTCTCGTAGAGCCTGGCCTTGCTCTTGCCGACATTGAACACGCCGCCTCCGCCTCCTCCGGCGCCTCCGCTGAAGCCGCGCATCATGAGCCACCAGATAAGGATGATACCGGCAAACGGGGCTATTCCCCAGAGTAAGCTCCCCAAGCCGTTCTCATCCTTGTTGTCGTAGGCGAAGTCTCTTATCTTTCCGGCTTTCTGCGATTCATCCAGATACTTCTCCAATTCGTCGACGGAACCGAACTGAACTTTCACATAAGGGTTCTGTCCCACCTGCTTGGCGGGCATCTGGAAGACATCCCGGATATTCTTCGCCTTGACATACATCTTCAGCGTGTTGCCCGTTTTGTTGATTACCACCTTCTCGGCATAGCCGCCGTCTACATACTCCTTGAACTTAGTATATGTAACCACCTTCGAGGCTCCTTCGCCCGCGAGGAGGTCGCCACCGCCATTGAAGAGGACCAGAGTTATCATCACGAAGGCAATGACATAGATCCAGGTCATGTTAAACCTTGGCATCTTGGGCTGGTTGCTGTTCTTGTTGCTCCGATTATATCGGTTTCTGTTATTGTCCATAAATTAAAATAAATGTATGATATGATACATTCCGGCAAATAGCATGCCACATTAATCGAGGTTCGGAACCGTTGTCAGTTTGGCATCTTCCCAGAGATTCTCGAGATCGTAGAACTCCCTGATTTCCGGCAGGAATATGTGTACGAGGACATCGGTGTAGTCCATGGCCACCCACTGGTCGTTTCCGAGTCCCACGACATTTACGGGCTTCTCGCCTTCTTCGTTTCTTACGATGTCGACAATGGACTCGGTTATGGCCTCCACCTGCGACGGGGAGTTGCCTTGGCAGATAACAAAGTAATTGGCAATAGTCCCGTCGATTCCGGAAAAATCTACAATGGTGATGTTCTGTCCCTTCTTCTCTTGGATACCTTTAATGATAGTTTTTACTAACTGTTGTGTCGTTGTCATTCAATTTTTTTATGTTATAGGATACAAAGATAATCCTATTTATTTTTAAAAGACAGGTTTTAAGATTGTTTTTGCACTTTTTTATGAAAAAAGTTTGGAAATCTTTTGGAATGTCGCAAAAAAGCAGTACCTTTGCAGACACAATTGGATGATCCATGCGGAAATAGTGGGATATGGTGTAATGGTAACACTACAGATTCTGGTCCTGTCATTCCTGGTTCGAATCCGGGTATCCCAACAAGAGGCTAAGTATTTCGGTACTTAGCCTTTTTCGTTGCCAATGGAAGACCCAATTGTCGACATGCCAAAGGCTACGGAATGTCGGTATCGGTTTTGCAGGGCATGGTTTCTGTTGCTCCCTGTACAGAAAATCATCATGGGTATACATGAATTGATGGTGAAACTGATGTCTCGTATTGTCAGGTTTATTCTTCTACAAGAACGCCAATATGGCAGAAATCCTTCGTTCTCAAGTGTGTGCTTGAGCCTTTTGATGCTTTTTCTTTGTTTTCTTCTCTGTCGTAAGCAATAAGGTATTATAATCCGCAAAACGAAATGTTCCAGAAAAATAAAACGAAGCGTTTGAATTTACAAAACGAAATGTTCTTTTTGGGATACCTCCTGTCAGAACTCCAACTGTGTCTTTTCTTTTTTTTAAGTTATCTCCATTTTCGAGAAATCTATCTTTAATCCGAGCATCTGCATCTGGGTAAGCCCGATGATACCGTCTATCCAGATACCCGTCTGCTCCCGTATGTTGTGCTGGATATCGCTGAAGTCCGATACCACGAACTGCGCCACCCTGCGGCCGCCTATCGTTACGAAATCGTTGCTCGTGTAGCATGAGCGCGTGTCGCCGCTGGCATCCATTATCCTGACTTTTACCGTAGACAGGCGCAATCCTTTCAGGTGTCTGCTGAGAATCCCGCATACCGCCCCGCTGTCAAGCAGGAAGTAATGCCCCCTGCCGTTCAGCGTACCCTTGACTATCAGTCTGTCCCTGCTATAACTTTTCATCGTGGTTTAAACATTAAGGGGTGATTTCTCTTTCCGGAAGGAGAAGACTTTCCGTATATTCACCGCCAGACAGACTTGTCAGATAGACAGCCCTCCCCTGCTGGTCCGTGGTTCTTCTAACCTTCAGATTCTGAGACTGGACACCGCTGGCCGTATTGTATCTGTAGACGATGATAGTACTGCGATGATCTCCGCTCGGGTCGGAAGTGTCCCATACACCGATGTACGCCCCGGGCTCTACTGTTGCCCTGTTCCCAGCCGGCTTGTTATCACTACCTATCGCGGGGCTGTCGTACACGCCGTTATAAGCCCCGCCGTACTGATATATCTTGTTTCCTTGGGAATCGAGAGTATAGGCCTCGGTATATCGCCAGAGTGTCCTCCTGAGCGAGGCGTACTGGGTACCCTGCATGTCGTTCCAGAGGTCTTGAGCGAGGAGGGCAATCCCTGGCGGAATCGGACCGAGCTCGTTGACAGGCACCATGCTGTAGGGTGTGGCGTTCCCAATAAGTTCGGGCATGCCCATGTAGCCGAGATTGTACTTCGGCGTAACGCCATCTCTGTCATAGATGATGAGATATACCCTGCCCTGCTCGTCCACGCCCTGACCGATGTACATCTTGCCGTCCACGCCATAAAAACCGACATTGTTGCCGACAAAGCGTATCTGCGGCTTCTCCGTTGCGAACAAGTGTATACCGACAGCTTCAAGCCCCGTCTTCAGGTCTGTTATCGAGAGTGATATTTTGGTGACGGTAGTTTCTATCTCGGCAAGGTACGCCTCGGCGTCCTCCGGTGCGGGCTGCCAGTCGGTGAGCATGCTTCCCGAGGCAAGCATCGGCTCTGCGATATGCAGGTTGCCGTTGCGCACGACGAAGAAGTTGCACTCTATGGATTCCGTACCGGTGGGAACGGTAAATGTGCAGGATGTACGCTGCCATGTGCCTGTTTGCGTCGGCTTGATGCTCTGCAAGGCGACATGCTGCCTCTGTCCCTGCGCGTCGGTGTGGATAATCTCAAGGTAGGCGTCCAGGTCTATCGTGTCGGGGTCTCCGTGCGCCCATACGGAGGCCGTGTACTCTTTCCCCGGTTCCACATTGGTCTTGAAGAACACGCCCTTGTACTTGTCTTCGGTCTGTCCCGAGGCCGTACAGTCCACGCTGTTGTGTCCGCCGTGCCTGATTGCCGGGTCTATGGTCGCACCCGACGAGAGCCGGAACCAGTCGGGGTAGTCTTTTCTAAACGCCGTACCCTTGAGCAGATTCCGCCCGCCCACGGTCATGCCCTGCACCTTGGCGGATATTTTCCCTACTTGCCCGTCGATGTCGAGGGCGGCGAGGGTGGAGAAGGTAACGGGTACCGTCCTGCGGTCGAGTATGTCTCCCCCAGCGTTCACCAACTCCACATGGAAGTAGTCGGGGTGTGTGGCGGCCGGATAGTCCTCGAGCGTATAGGTGGAGGACGGGGTGTCGCCCACGGTCATGCAGATATCCGCAGGGGTGCCGCCGTTGCCCCTGTACCTTACCTGCAGGTCTTCCGTGGCGGGCACGGCCGTGATGGCATTGCCCACGACATGCTCTATCCGATATACAAAGGAGGCGGTGAGCTTCTTGTCCCTGCCGACCACGGCACTCTCGGTAACGGGCACGAGGCGGTAGAACTCGGCTGCCTCTCCCGGTGGTCCGTCCTCGCCCTTGACCTTGCTCCACGAGTAGGCGGAGGGCTCCAGGGGCGGGTAGGGTTTGTCCCAGGTCGCCACGCCGAGCCACTTGCCCGGGGTGGTCCCGACCGCCATGTCTTCCGGGGCAGGAGCGTAGTCGGTCAGCGGGCCGTAGTCTATCTGTATGTCGTACCAGTAGGAGTCGGGGTCCTTGGTGATACCGTCCTCGAGATAGACAAACGACCGCAGCCATACCCCTGACAGGGAGGCTATCCTTGCGTTGATTACCTTAGAGAACGACGCCTCTCCGTCCTTTACCGTGCCGTCGGCCTGCAGCGTGGACGAGCCGTCGGCAAACAGGAGGTTCGACCAGACCGTCTTTCCGTCCTCCAGCTTCGGGGATATGTTCGACTGCAGCTTGCCGCTTTTGGCGTTCGCGCTGACATGGTACTTCGCCCGGGCGGAGAGGTAGAACGGCACGGCGGGCTGGTTCTCGAGGAACCCGTCATACAGCGTTATGATTTTCTCGCCGTTTACGGCAGCCGGCTGGTTGGCGTAGTTCCTGCCGACGCCTTGGATGGCTCTTGCCTCCGCGAGCTTTCCTGCTTCCGCAGCCGTGAAGGTTTTCCCCCCGTCGTCGGAGTAGCGGAAGAAGGTGTAATCCTTACGCTGCTCGGTTATCGTTATCTGGGATCTTGCTATCGTTGACATACTGTAGTCATTAAGCCCGGGCGGAATTCTGCATCCCGCCACGGGTCGGTTCTTACTTCTTCGTTATCTCGCAGACGATGGTGGTCTTCACATTCACCTCTGCCGCCAAGACGGTTATCGGGTTGCCCGTCTTCACATTGCTCGTCGTGCCGTTCCAGTTCTGCGCCGCACCGGCCTTGTCGAACTTCGTCCACGAATAGTTGAACTTCCTCGACGCGGCGGCCGTAGTCTCGTCCTCAATCTTCACGCCGCCCTGCCAGACGCGCGCATTGACCGTGGTCGAGCCCGTGCCGTTCACGATCTTGTCGCCGGTCGGGCAGTAGAGCTCTACCACATAGGGGTCGGTGAGGTCCTGAAAAGTAACGATGGCTTCCGCCGTCGCGGTCGCATCAGTACCTCCCGCATCCTTGGCCACGCACTTGAATGTCTGGAAGTTCAGGACATCCGCCGGCTGCACGGTCAGCGTCTTTCCGCTTGCCCGGCCGCTCGCGACATTCTTCCATGTCCCCGCGCCGATGTCGAACTGTGTCCATGTGTAGGTAACATTGCTGTCGTCAGGCACGCCCCCGCGCACGGCCTGTGCCGTAACGGTGAGGTTCCCAGATACTGACTTGTCGAAAATATTGCCCTTGGGACAGGTCAGCACTACCTGGAACAGAGCCCCGCTGGACACGTTGTGCATCAGGACGAACGATCCGCCCACCTTGCTCACGATGTTGTCCTCGTCGGTATAGTCCGTCTCGAAGGTAACATTGAGGTTGCCGGTGAGGTTCACCTTTACCGTCAGCGTGCCGTCAGAGCCCACGACATAGGAGGCGTTGCTGCTGCTTGCCGTATATGCCGCGCCGTTGATGGTGTACTTGACATTTGTGCAGCGCGCCAGATGGTCGTTGGCGTCGCCCGTCTCGTACACATGGGGCGTTATCACATTGTTGGATGTGGTATACACCGGGGCGTAGACATGGGTATCGGGGTTATAGTTCTGCGCAAAACCCTGTGATGAGGTGAAGTAGACCTGTACGCTCTTGGCGTCGTTGAGGTCTACGATGGTGATTTGATTTCTTGCTGTTGTTGCCATGATTCTGTTATGTTTTAAAAATTCGTTTTCTAAATGTCATAAAGGACGCACTCGAACTGCGCCCTCTTCCAGATGTCCTCCGAAGAGACGGTGATGCTCCTGCCTACGCGGACATGACGGTTATTCCATTCCGCGTCGTATTCGTCGTTGCCGCTTTGGCGAAGCCACGAGAAATCCTCCGGCTGGAAGTTGCCGGTAATGTCCTCACCGCCTTGCGTTACGACGGCCGTCAGGGTTATCCGACCCTGGCCGTTCCGGATGACATTCCCCTTGTCCGTGAGGATCGACAGCATGACCGGATCGTCGCCCTTGCTGACCTGTCTTTGCCAAGCGTCGCCCGTACCGGGCTCCTCGGTCGTGGTCTTGCCCGGCTCTATGACGCACAGCCACAACGAGCCTGTGTGGGACACGCGGTCGTAATAGGAATGGGGCTTGTTCTCCCACGCCCCCTTGTCGCAGGGTACGGGCAGGATGTCTCCGGTCTCGCTCACCACCTTCAGACGTCCGACGATTTCATTACTGTTGTTGGCAAGGAATGTCCTGCGATGGGACGGGAAGCTATAGTCGTTTATCCCTGCATATTGAGCCCAGTAAGGAGCTTTCAAGTCCGGGTCAAAACTGCGATAGGCCGATGTGATGATTACGCCCATCCGTTCCGGGTTGGTGCGGTTGCCGCACACGCAGAGGTCATCCCCGACACGGGGTCTGTCATCCGAGGACATGTCCCTGTCCTCCTTGGAGAGGGTAACCGTCAGGCAACGGCACGGCTTGTCGTCTATCGTCTTTATCACATATTCCGTGGGGGCGGACATTACCCTGCGCCAGTAGTAGCGGTTGGACTCTTCCGTGTACGCGCCCTCTCCTATGTTGACATCGCAGCAGAAGAGCTGGTCGTTCTCCTCAATGGTCTGCATGAGCATCTTGCCGTCTTTCTCCGCGTTCTGACAGAGGATATAACCATCTTCTGTTTCTTGTACAAGGTCTGCGTGGAATTCGCCGGGGCTTACAAAGACGAGACCTCCGGCGGCCTTGGCCTTTATTATCTCCAATTCAAAGAATGATGCTTTACCTGTTACGGTCAGGTTCTTGGTCTGAATGCGGCCGTCATTGATAATGTCCCCCGTATTCCGGATTCCGGAAAACAGGCTCTCGGCCTTCGCGATGATTCCGCCAAGGAATGACGCGAGACCTTTTACCGTAAGATCCTTGCCTATTCCCAGGGAGCCGTGGGTCTCGTCGTCAGAATCCTTGCGGAGGAAACGGTCGTATAGAGGACTTCCGTCCGGTATATCATTGGCTTGATCTGCATAAGCTGACCGAGCAGCGTGCCCCGCCCGATTAGCATAATCCGCCTGGTCAGCATAATCAGACTTATCGGCGCGGGAAGCCCGCTTTGCCTCCTCGGCGGTTCTACCCATGCCCGCAAATCCGGAACCGTGGGGGCTCCCGTCTCCGTTATTTCCGCCCTTGGGCTTTCTGATTAACTTCACATCTATCATTCCCCTATCTCCTTCAGCGTTAAGTCTGCACGCCCCTCCGTAAGGTTACGGCTGATTCCCTGGACGAAGAACGCCTTGCCCAGAGCGGTGTGTGTGTAGTGGTTGAAAAGCCCGATGATGTCACTGCTGTCTAACAGCTTCTGTTCCATCAGGATTCGGGGCAGGTGGTACTCGGCGTAGTAGCTGTCCACATAAAGACGCTCCGGCTTTGCCTGTATACCATGGGCATGATCATAGATATCCAGGATTCCGTCGCCGGTAGAGGTGTTCTGTGGAGTAGAGAGGCTCACGACATTGGCAACGCCTAACTCCCGACACTCTATAGATGTTAGTGCCGAACATATCCTGAATTCGAGATTGTCTTTTTTGTTCGTAAACTCCTCTCGGGTGTCGCTCATATAGATAAGGTCGCTGTCGCCTGTGTTGTTGGTCAGGGCATTGTTACTATAAACCTTGACCTCAAACGACTTGACCATGATATTGCTGACATGTGCCAGGAGAGGCACGCTGTTGCTACCCCATCTCGTATGTCTGAAAAAGGTAGGATGCCGACGGGTGATTTCATCCCAGATCGTATTGACCGGGCCGAGTATCAGGAACCGTACCTGACCGCTCACCCTATCGGATCTGCGGATGGGTATCGCCGTACCTTCCGCGTCAATGCCCATCGTGTAGCTGATGTTGTTCTGCAGGTCGAACTCCGTACCGATGAGCTTATCTCCTATCTTGGGGTCGAAGCCTATGGTGAAGGACTGTCGGTAGTACTCGTCGTCGCTGCCGCATTCCTCCCTCGCCTTGTAGGGCCGCCACTTGAAATCGGCCGGCTGTCCCTGCGTACCCGTCTCGACCACGCACTTGTCACCGATGATCAGCATGCAGGCAAGGACGGCCACCTTCGAGACGGTGTCCGAGCTGTCGCCGATGGCACTGTACTTGAACTCGTATAGCTCCGGCCCCTTACCGGTGAACGGCACCAGCCCGTAGCCCGTGGACTCGTCCCATACGGCTTCGTCGTTGGGATTCTCTGCACACCAGTACTTCCGCGTGTAGTACCGGCCGTCATCGTTGTCGCGACTCGGCACGACTTTGCCCTTCCATCGGCCGAAGAGGTTGGCCTTGTGCCAAGTATACTCATTCGCATCGTGCAAGGGTTTGAACGCATCCGTCATCTCCATCAGAGGATTCAAGGCGACTTTTCCGGACAGGACGATGTAGTTTGTGGTCTCATCGTCAGCGGGGGAGAAATTGCCGCCCGCGCTGCTGCCTGTGTATACAGCGTAGGGAATGCCGGACTTCAGGTCGTTGTCGCCGGGATAACACTCGTTCTCTCCGTCCTTGCCGTTTCCGTTGACCGACACCGCGAGGACATTCGCCATGCTCACTTTCGAAGTCGGACTGTTGTCGTCCTTGGCCGTATTCATCTCCACGCTGCCGATGGACAGTATTGCCGCGCCGGGATTCGACCCCAGCCAGTTCGGAAGTGTCTGCTGGTTCCTGCCGTCCCTGCAATACAGGTCGATAAGATCCATGCTCGTATTGCCGCTCTTTGGGAATCTCCACTGCTTGTTTGCCATCACCTGCACGAACCATGTGGTTATGCGCCCCGCCCCGTAGTCGGTAGTCTGATCGTGGCACATCTCATAGAATGCACGGTATGCAGTCTTACCGTCGCCGTCGGCCGAATATTCCGTGCAGTATTTCTGCTTGTTCACATAAGGAGACTTAAGCATATCCTCGTCCAGAGGGCTTTCTATGACATTCTCCACCTCCTTCGTCTCGCAGGTCAGTAGTATCTGGTTGTACACCTCGCCAATGCTGATCTGGGTGTCGCAGCCGGCCGCGATAGCCGTCTCTATCGTGATATTCTTCCTGCTGGTGAGTGCCACCTGTCCATTGACGATGTTGCGCCACGATATCGGGCTGTCGCTCCAGACGGTCTCCCATGAGAAGATATAGAAAGTCAGGCCGTCCTGCACGATATGGAGGTTCAGGTATTTCAGCATTTCCTCAAGCACCGTGTCCTGCTGCCACATCTCATCTTCCTTGTCTCCGAAGAACAGCAGCTCTGAGATTGTTAGCTGCTTAAAGATGAGGTATCGGCTGCTGGCAGCGTTATCTGTCGCCTTGCTCCCGTCGTACAGTATCCGGATTGTCTGATTTCCCCTGATGTCAAGATCCCCTGTTATGCCGGCCAGGATGCCAGTCATAATCTCATGGAATGTCCGCATTCCCGCCTCGCTTTTCTCGATGCCGTAATGAACTCCGAAGCTGCCCACATTCCTGTATTTCGAATATTGTAAGGCCGAAAGTGCGTCTATGCAGCTCAGTTCTATCTCGTCATATTCTTCATTGTAGCCCTGAGAGTAGGCCTGAGGTTCTACGAAACCGGCAAACAGACACTCCTTGCCACGATAGATGTTCACCGTGGCGTAGCGGCAGGAGACGCAAAAGAAGTCTGGCACAAAGTTCTTTGCCAGTAACCTCACGCTCGCCTGCTGGCATAGGAGATGGTCGAAGGTATCGTTCACCTCGCTCGTGATTTCCACCGGATCGGCCGTCCAGCACAGGTTGCTGCCTTCCGATCCGATTTCCACCTCTTCCGTTCGGTCGCCGAGGGTCAGGATGTGAACCTCGACGCGGTCGCCCGGATCGTTATAGAAATGGCCATGTATATACATCTTTACAGTCTTATGTTCGTTCTCTTACGGTTTGTGCGTGTCTCGTTGGCTAACACGGCCACGAGTTTCCGCCCCTGGACCTCCAGCCTGAACACTCCGCCGACGGAGTTTTCTTCGCTGCCGATGATTGATTTCAGCTTGTCAAGCGGGGCGACCACCTCCGGGTTCGATCGCGCCCCGGCATACTCGCCGAAGATGCCGAGCGTAGGGCCGTAGGCTATGCCGCCGTCGGCGAATTTCGGCAGGGCTGTCATGATGCCGACGAGCGCAGCCACCATGCCAGCTCCGATGGCAATGCCTACCCATGGTATGCTCGCGTGTGCCTTCATGGTCTTGGCGGCAGCACCGGCAACATCGGCCGTTGTCTCCACGCCGGCGGCCGCGGCGCGTGCCGCGCTGTTTGCCACTTCCACGCCCGTGGCCGTCGTGTCGATGGTCGCCTCGGTCGCTTTCGCCACTCCCTGCGCAGTCGTGGCGGCCGTGTTCATCTGTGTCGCTCCAGTCAGTGCGTTGACAAGGCCGATGACGGCATTCATTCCGTCGTATATTTGGATGGTGCCGTCCACGATGCCCGTGACGGCCTGCCAGGCGTTTCCATTGCCTTCCAGTATTTCCGTAAGCCCTTCTATGCCGTTTCCGATGCCTTTCATGCCGTTCCAAGCATAGCCGAGGCTTGCCTGGCTCCGCTTCAATGTCTTCTCGTATCTGGTCCAGGTGTCGATAAGTCCCTGCACCTCCTGGCGCTGCCCCATTCCCAACGGGTTCTGTGTGTCTGCCAGCATCTTCTGCAGCGAGCGAATCTTCTCGCGGATACCCTCAAGGCCTATCAGCTTCAGTTCCATCAGCAGGGGCTTGCCTTGCAGACCGGACAGGTCTGCCGTCTCCTGCTGCATGGTAGGAATCTCCGTCGTCCGTGTCAGGGCATCTCGCTTCTGCTGCAGGGCACTGATCGTGCGCTGAATCTTCTCTACCTCATCTCCTGTCGCCTCGCGTTGGCGGGCGCCATAGTAGCTGATGGCCTTGTCCAGCTCCTCCATCGAGTTCAGGCTGCCAATGGCTGCCGGAGCATCCAGGGCACCCAGTGTGTCGTCCCACTCGCCACGCAGTTTCTTCAAAGCCGTGATTCGTTTCTGCATCTCGACGCGCTCGGCGGCGGAGGCGGTCTTCAGCTTCTTTTCATAGAAAGCGAGTTCCGCGTCCAGTTGCTCGTAGGTGTCGATCTGGTCAAGTCCGATAGCCATGTGCGAACTGTCTTCGAGCGCCGTTTTAAGATCGTTCAAACGCTTGATCTCGGCATCAATCTGACCGAGATCCTCCTTAGCAGACTGTCTGCGGAGCTGTTGCTGATACTGTATTTCCGTGTCTATCTCCTGCAAGGTGTTCAGGGACGCGGGACGACTGGCGGCCGCCATTTCTTTCTCGATGGCTTCTTTCAGTTCCTTGTATTTGCCGATGAGGGATACAAGCCTTTTGATCTTGTCGGTATCGGCCTTGTCCGTTTTCTTCAGCTGGGTCTCGTAGTAAGAGATGTTCTTGCCGACATCCTCAAGCGTCCTGGCATTGATAACGGGTCTATCTGTCTTTGCCTTGGTTTTGATGGGAGAGACGACGCCCTGCTCCTTCTTGTTCACGCCTTCGCGTCTGGCCACTTCTTTCTGGAGCCTTCCAATCTCACGGTTCAGCCGCTGCCGCTCCGCCTCGTCGCTGCCCGAAAGGCGTTCCAGGCTTTGCTGGTCCTGCTCTATCGTGCGCTTGAGCTCCTCGGCGGTCGCATCCTTCAGGCTGTCTCCGGATGTGTGCACGGACTTTCGGGACTTGTCAAGTTCTTTCTGGGCTTCCACCATGTGCTGGATGGCGGAATCATACCGGCGCTGAAGGACTGCGATGTCATCGTTCAGACGGCTGATCTGACTGCCCAGCTGGTCGTAGTATTCTTTGCCACCGGCGCTATTCTCCCAGTTATAGTGGCTCTTCCCATTGTTGTCCATGTACTGCTGTCCGAGCTGGAGACGCTCGCTCTGTCTGCCCTCCTTCTCCAGTTGCTTGGCTGCTATCTGTGAGGAGAGTGCCTTGGCCTGGGCCTCGTATCCCATCTGGGTGCAATAAGCCTTGCTTTTCGAGACGAGAGTGTCGTACCACTCGGCGGCGGTACGGTGGTAGCCGAAGCTCTCGCCATACTTTCTGTTAAGCTCGTCTATTTTCTTAGAGGTGTTTTTGTGGCTGTTGATCAAAGAGGCGAGAGAATTTGTCTCCATGTCTATCTCCGCCTTCGCGTTAGACGAGGCATTGCTGAAGGCGTCTGTGCTCTCTTTTAGAACATCCACGCCCTGTGCCGCGTCCTCCGCCTCATCTCCCATGGAGGAGAAAAGACTTATCAGTCCCGTGATGGCAAGGGATATGCCCATTGACATCGCCGCAGCAAGGGCTGTCATCGCTACGGTAAGAGCCGCCGTCCCTGCCGCTGCCGTGTATCCGGTGGCGGCAAGGAGGTTCTGACCGACGGCCACCATCTTCTCCTGTATGCCGAGGACGACAGCCTTGATCGTGGTGAGGCTGAAGGCTGCGGACAAGGCCTTGAGGGTTGCCACCAGTCTCACGCAACCAACGACACAGATCATTGCCTGGGCGGCAATGGTAACGAAGGGCATTGCACCCTGCACCATGCTGCCCAGCTGTTCCTTGATATCTCCCAGCGTATTCTCCAGCTGCTTCTGCTTGCCCGCGTCGGTCTTGCCGAGTTCCTCGTTCATATTGCCCACATTGGCCGTGATGACCTCGGCAAGCATGGCAGCGCGCTCACTCTCCGTGCCGAACTGAAGCACTTGCTTCTGAGTCTCATCGAAAGTAATGCCCACACGCTGCAGTACCTCCGTCTGTCCTTGCATCGCCTTTCCCATCATGTTGCCGATGCCGACCGCGCCCTGTACCGTGGCATTCAGTCCGTCCTGCTGGGCGATGAGGTTGTTCATCGTGGGGATGAGGACATCAAGGCTCTGCTTCTCTTTCAAAAAAGTGGCCATCTGCTGGGCACCGCTCGCCGCGATGTCGTCCTCTACGACACCGAGTTCCTGTTGGGCGGAACAAAGGTCTCTGATGCTCTGTATCTCCTCTTCCGTGCTGCCCATCCGCTGCCGCATGATGGTCGCCAACTGTGTCTGGGCGACGACGGAGGTCTGGTAGTCGGCGGTCATCTCGGTCAATGCGCGCTGCAGCCCTGCAATCGAGTCATGGAGCAGGTCTACTGCCTGGGCTGCCTCCGACCAGGTCAGCACATCCCGCTTTGCCTTCTCCGCCTCGTCCTGGACGCTGCGGATGACACGACCCATCTCCTCCGCGTCGGCCGTTACGCGCTTCGCACCGCCGTCATTACGGATTTTTATTAAAAAACTGACCTCTTTTGCCATGGTTTCATTTTTATTTTATATATTTGCAGCGTAACCAAATTGGCACAATGATGATGAATGTAAATCTGCAGCCGCTTTATGACCTCTATACCGGGCATCCCACTGCCTCGGTACTTACATTCCTGTTTTGTCTTGCCATCTTCGTTGTAGGCACCGCTTTCTGTATCGGGATTCTTGCCTACAGGGACAGACCATAGCCTCATTCCAGTCCTGCTGCGGCTTTCGCCTCGCGGTATCTCCGCATGACTTCCTCCTTTCCCAGCTTCTCCGCAGGAGAGGGCTTCTCCCATGGGAATGTCATGATGTCCGCCGGGGCAAGGGTCTTCCTCGTATAGGGCTGGAGGGTGCAGAGGCACTGCATCCGAAGACGCTCCCACTCCCCACGCTCACGGTTCTGCCGCATATCGTTCCAGGCGTCCCATGTCGCCTTGAATTCAGAGGGGGTGCATCGGCAAAAGTCATTCCGGCTCATCCCCATGCACCCCGTCGCTATGCCGAGCAGCTGCTCAATGTCGGAGTCGCCTACGCTCCCTTCGCTCTTTTTTTTTGAGCAGCCTCGCCAATCCTTTCGTTCCAGCCGTTCAGCACGGCCGGGGTAATGCTGTTGCAGAAGGTCTCGAAGTCCATGGGGAAGTCAATGTTCTCCGCCTGGCTCGAACACTTCACGCAGCACCACATCAGCATCAGCAGATCCTCCAGGTCATCCTGTTTCATCTGACTGACATCTTTCCCCGTCTCGCGTTTGAAACGCAGGAGGGCGCCCATCACGAGACCGCAGGGATATTCCTTACCGTTCAACTCGACTTTCAGCATGGGTTATCCTCCTGGTTTTGCTGCCGTGCTTAGGCCGCTGGTCTGCTTCTCCACCTTGCCGCTGTTCTCAAGCTGTACGCTGTACTTGGCGTCATCACCGGCCTGGGCATCAAGTTCCAGTGAGGTGATGATATACTTTCCCTTGTAGCCGCCGGTCGTCTTGCCCGTGCGCTTGTCGCCGTCGCGCAGGTTGTACGAGGCCTCTACCGGGAGTCCTGCCAGCTGCAGTTCTTTCAGCTGGTCGTAGGTCGGAGTATCACTGTCCCCGTCGGTCAGCACGCAGCCGTCCGCGGAGATGTTCTCCGAGAAGCTCTTCGCGAACTTCTCCTTCCACTTGCCGCTCGCCGCTTCTTTCGTGACGCGCTCGCCGGTCTCCGTGCTCGTGCTCACCTTGCAGCCCGTCGAAAAACCTAAGGCCTTTCCGCCGACACTAAGGATCAGATTGGTTCCGTCTAAAACACTTTTTTCCATATTCTTCTTGTTAAAAGGGTTGTTACTATGCCGGCCACCACTCCGGCGATAAAGGTGATAAATGCCTTTCGGGGCCCGAACGGGGAATGCTCCTCACTCGCTTTCTTGTGGGCGTCGGACGCGGCTTCCAACTGCTGTCGCAGCGTGCTCACAGTCCTGGCATAGCTCGCACAGAGCAGTTCCAGGGAGTCGCATCCGGCTTCAACCAACAGATGCCCCGGCTTTGTCGCCGTTGGGGGGATCCGTGTTACTCTCACGCTCGCCCGGCCGTGCCTGGCCGTGTAGCCCGCGCCGGATGGCAGCTGTCGCAGACTGTCCAAGTTCAGGATCAGGCTTACGGAAGACATCGGCACCTTCAAGGGTGTTTGCCTTGTCTCGGTTACGCTCGTCATGCTTGCCGCCGTCACGCTTGCCAGGGTGAGGTCTTCCGTCGTCTCCGTTCTCGTCGACCGACAACTCGCCGCTGACAGGACAAGTGCTCCGATAAGGGCATACCTGAATAGCTTCGATCGCACGGCTAAGCCGGTTGAGGGCGCGTCGCGTACGGGCGTTCTCCGTGCCCAGCTCCTCGATCTTCTCTGTTGTATCCTCATATTTTTTCTGGGTCTCAACCAGCAGGGATGAGATGTCCTCGTACATCGTCTTGTAGGTATCGTGCACCTCCTTGGCCACTTTTGCCGAGCGAATCTTCCGGTTCGCTATCCACGCTATCGCCGCGCCGACGCCACCACTCGGTATCGCCCACATCAAGTACTGAAGTATCATCTCTGCCATTACTATGAATTATGAATTATGGATTATTGCCTTATGCCTATCTCGCGCAGCCACGCCCGCACATCGAAACTCGGGCACGCTTTGCCGGGATTCAGGTCGTGGTGTCCCACGATGCATATTCGGGGAAACCTGTCGTGGAAATCCCGCACATAGCGTTTTAAGGCCTCACGCTGTGCAGCCGTCCGAGTATCCTTGGGGTTCATCTGCCCGTCGCAGCCGCCGGCGTATACGATGTGCCGGCTCACTCCGTTGTAGCCCGACGCGCCGTTCGTTATTTCCCACGGATCCGCGGAGGCGTCCTCGTTGTTGTCTACGAGGCGCTCCACGCGGCCGTCGAGGTGGATGAGGTCGGTATACCCGACCTGCTTCCAGCCCCGCCCCCTTGGCTTCGGCGAGGTGTGCCAACGACGGATGTCCGCCGCACTCACCTCGCGCCCCTCGGGGGTCGCCGTGCAATGGATGACGAGATACTTCACCGGCTTGCTCATTATGGATTCTCCTTATAGCCGCTTGCCATTACCACGCCTACATCAGCCTTCTTAGGCATGGCGATGAAGTAGTGGCGGAAGTTAATCAGGTTGCGCTGGTTCTGCGGGTCAGTCGACGCCTCGCTGTAATACATCTTGGTCGAGCCCGTTGCCTTGAACACACGCGGAGTGTAGAATGCAAACGAACACTGGAATTCACCCTTGTCAGCTGTTGCACCCACATCTTTTTTCACACCGGCCTTTGTATAGAGCGGTGTGTTGGCATATTCAAAGATGTCGAAGCCGTACAGCTTGCCTACCTTGCCGGTGACGCGGTCTATGTTGTACTGCTCACGGAAGTTCTGGCTGGCAAGCAGCAGGTCGTTGACATGGTCAGGGCAGAGGACGAGGCGGCGGTTCTCAGATGGCACCTTCATCTTATCCAGCGCACGCTTCATCTCCACAAGGTCGTTGGGAGTCAGGCGCAGACGGCCTGTCTCCACATCACGCTCACCGGTCGTTGTCAGTACGGGTGTCTTGGCTGTGTTCTTCTGGGCGCACAATGCGTGGGCAGCCTTTGTAAACTTGGCATCGTTTATAGAATTGCCGTGGCTTTCCTTCACACGGGCCATCTTGTCATAGCTGGTGGCATACAACTCATCGTCAGTGATAGGCGTCACTTTCGTTTGAAATTTATCCAACTTTACGGCAATATCCTTATCCTCCAATGCCTGAAGGGGAATCGGATATGTCGTGTTGTTCACCAGTACATCCGGATCCACGCCTACATCCACGAGATGAATGACATCGTTATTCGCGATGGAACTCTGGTCGGGCACGCCGTCAAGCCATGACCCTTCAAGACCGCTGCGCAGGGCCTTTACCAGCTCGCCTGTCCATATTTCCGTAAACACACCGGCATGCAGCACGCCGTCAGGGACAGCTCCGGCAAGTGCAGCCACCACATTCATGCCCAAGACACCGGCCATAGGCGATAGTCCTACGGTCCGGGCTAATGTCGCACCTGCTACCGCATTGAAAAGCAGGGCGGCAAACATCATCAAAATTCTGTTCATTTTTTCTTTTTTAAGGGTTATTACTTTCAAATCTCGCAATCAATACCGTACTCTGCCTTGTACAGGCGCTTGTACTCCTCGGGGTTGTCCGAGCGCAAGGTCGCAATCTGGTCAGCCGGCACCTCACTCAGTTTCGTGAATGTACCCGTGGCTCCGGTGGGAGCGCCGCCCTGATGTCCCAGCACGGAAGACAGCTTCACCGCAGGATGCATCGCCTTCAGTGTCTTCTCCAGTTCCTCCACACCGATCTTCTTGCCCAGTTCCACGAACTGATCCTTGTCCTTTTCATCAAGCCGCTTCTCGGCGACGGCACGGGCAACGAGCTCCGTGATGCCGGCCTGGGTCAGTTTCTCTTTCTCTTGCTGCAGGGTAGCGTTCTCCTCTTTCGCAGTCTTCAGCTCCGTGAGCCGGGCGCTGATCTCCGCGTCTGTCGCCGTTTCCGGAAGCCCCAGTTGCAGGGCAATGGTCTTGTTTTCCATTTCATTTGTCGTTTTATTGTTGTTATTGTTCAGTAAAGGCAGCGGACAATCACCGTCCCTGCCAAGGGTTATCGTCTTTCCGTCCTTGCGTAGCACGAGGGCATCGTCGTTGGCGCCTATGTCGGCCACGCTGACCTCGAAGAGCCTGCTCCTCGTAATCGTTGGCCGGGTCTGGCCTGTCACCAGCTGGTCAGGCTCTTCGCTTGTGGCCAGTATCTCCAGCCCGGCACTCACCATCCGGAGGCTTCCGAACTCGAACTGCTTCTCGCAACGCTCGCTTATTTCCGAGGCCCGGTCGAACATCAGTTCACCCGTAACCTCGTTGTTCTCGACCTTCAGGTCTTTCACATAGCCTATCACATTGCCACGTTCGTGCATGTAGAGCAGCACGGGATTGCGACCATACTGGCTTACATCCATGCCTGAGGTCAAAACCCTGAACCCGTAGCTGTTCAGGCTGTCATTTGATATTCTTACTCGCTTTCCCATTTTCGTGTTGCATTTACTTTTTCGACTGCAATATTACGCCATAAATCCATGATTTCCAAATAACAGCGAAACACTTTCGGTATATACCGAACCGCTTTCGTGGTTATTTTTTTCTTTCATGGAAATAACCCAATTTTGCAGTATCAAACTATAGAAAAATGGTCAAAGCAGAAAGTACGGATAAGCGAGAGAAGGGAGGAACGAGTTCCGGATCTTCCGAGCGCAGAAGTTGTTCGCGACAGCAAACGGAAAAGAAAAAATCACTGGCACGCTCTCTCTACCTTGCAGGAATGGAGCAGAACGAGATAGCAGAGAAAGTGGATGTGTCAAGGGTTACCATATCCAAGTGGTGCAATGCGGAAGGGTGGAAAGAGGCGAGGGCGGCAAAGAATGTGACACGGCCCGAACTGGTCAACAAACTGTTGCTCACCATCGACAAGCTCATTACCGAGGTGAACGAATCGGAAGATCCCTCACTCATAGCAGGGCTGGGCGACAAGCTCGCCAAACTGTCCTCCGTTATCGAGAAGCTCGACAAAAAGGCAAATGTCGTGGATGCTATAGAGGTCTTCATGGCATTCTCCAAATGGCTGGAATACCGTGCCACCATCGACCCGACCGTAACGCCGGAGCTCATCAAGACCATCAACAAGTTTCAGGACATGTACCTCACCGAGCAGATGGGGATAAAGTAGAAAGCGTATGGCAACGGCAGCAGAAAAGAAACTGGCATTCGAACAGTGGAAGGAGCATTGCAAGCGCATCCAGTCCATCACGGACACCACGGCACTTGCCAACGAAACGCCTGAACAGAAGGACAGGCGTAAGGAAAGGCTGCTATCCAACTATGCCGCCTTTTGCGAATATTACTTCCCGCATTTCCTTACCCTGCGCGACAAGACAACAGGTGAAGTTATCCGAACGGTACACAACGCTCCGTTCCACAATCAGGCTGCACGCAAGGTCATGGAAACGTCGAACCTGAAAGCGGTCTTCATGTGGCCGCGCGGTCATGCCAAGTCCACGCACTTCGACATCTTTATGCCGCTCTGGTTGATGCTGCACCCCAAACGGCTCATCAATTTCATGGTTGTGGTAGGCAAGTCGCAGGACAGCGCAAACCGGTTGCTCGGAGATATTCAGGCAGAACTGGAATATAATCAGCGCATCATCGCTGACTTCGGACTGCAAAAGAACCTCGGACTGTGGACGGCAGGTGAGTTCAAGACAGCCTCCGGCGTGAAGTTCCTCGCCGTGGGCCGTGGCCAGTCGCCGCGTGGACTGCGTGAGCGCGAGGCTCGTCCCGACTACATCGTCATCGATGACCTTGACGATGACGAGCTCTGCCGTAACGAGAAGCGTGTACACGACCTCACCGACTGGGTGAAAGAGGCACTATTCGGTGCGCTCGACGTGGGACGAGGACGTTTCCTTATGGTGGGCAACCTCATATCAAAGACCTCCGTACTGGCCAATATCGCAGCCACGCGTGGCGTGTTTGTCTCAAAGGTTCAGGCTATAGACAAGAACGGTGAGCCGGTATGGAAGGAAAAATGGACAAAAGAAGATGCGCAGGAATATAGGGAATTCGTGGGTTATCGCGCATGGGAAAAAGAGATGATGCACAACCCTATTGTGGATGGTACCATCTTCCGTGCTGATTGGATAAGGTACAAGCCTATGCCGTCGCTCAGAAAGTATGATATGCTCGTGTGTTATACAGACCCTTCTTTCAAATCTACCACGTCCAACGACTACAAGGCTTCCCGGCTGTGGGGCAAGATTGGCAATGAACTTCATCTCATTGACTGCTATGTACGGCAGGACACGGTCGGAGGTATGGTACGATGGCTCTATGACCTCTACGAACGGACGAGGGACAAAGTGGCCATACTCTTCTTTATGGAGGCGAACTTCATGCAGGACGTCATTCTGGACGAGTTCGCCGTGGAGGGTAACCTGCGCGGATACCAGTTACCCATTATGCCCGACAAACGCAAGAAGCCTGAGAAAATACAGCGTATAGAAGCTGTCAGTCCACTGTGGGAACGTGGCTACGTTTACTACAACGAGAAGCTCAAGGACTCGCCCGACATGCAGGTGGGAATAGAGCAGACACTGGCACTCGAGCGTGGCAGCCGTGTGCATGACGATGCACCGGACGCTGACGAGGGTGCAATATGGATCCTGCAGCGCAATGCAAGACAGGAAAGTTTTCAACCGGTGTTCGGAAAAAGACCGACCGCCAAAAATTCATGGTAGTATGATAAAACTGATAAAAGACATCATTTTCGCTTGGAAATACAAGCGTGCAGTCCGTAAGGCAAAAAAACTCTCGGCCTTGTTCGGAATGAAGTATTATGTGCTTAGTATGGGAGGCAATCTCAAGATCGTGCCCAAGCAGAATATTCGCCACCTCGTGCGCACCCATCGTTTTCGCAAGGGGGTCAAGGTATCGGACATAGAGAAGCACGCATTGTATGTAACGGTATAAAAGGAGGTGCCAGATGTTCATTACAGACGAGGATTACAGGGTGGTCATCGGTGAGGCAGCCCTGAAGACCGTATCACAGACCTCTGCCGAGAACCGTGCCCATGCTGAGAGCGAGGCACAGGAGGAAATCTCAAGCTATCTCCGACCAGTGTACGACTGTAAGGCTGTATTCGCCGCCGAGGGAGACGAGCGCAACAAGCTCATCGTCATGTATACCTGCGACATAGCACTCTATCACATGGTGTCGGCCATGCCCCAGAAGATGGGCAGCGAGATACGGAAGGAACGCTATGAGCGTGCCGTGAAATGGCTGGAAGGCGTACGGGCCGGGAAAATTGTGCCGGACCTGCCTGTGGCTGTTGATGCGGCAGGGGAGCCGTCCGGTATCGGGGTCGTCTTTCACTCACAGAAACCTTTAAGACATAACTGGTAATGGATATAAAGAGATTTTTCAGCGGTCTGACAGGACGCTCAGACACGGATGTACTTCACACCCCCTATGGCAGTTTCAATCTCGCAAAGGAGGATGACAGAAAACGCGTGAGGCATGTTGTCATGGCTTTGCGGCAGACAACCGACGCGCTTACACGCAAGGATATTGCAGATTGGCGTGGGGCATGGCAAATGGCCATCAATGTCGAGAACCCGAACCGGCAGCGACTCTACGACATCTACCGTGATACGGAAGCGGACGGGCATCTCTCCGGATGCGTCCGCCAGCGCGAGGGTTTCGTCATGGCCAAGTCGTTCAAGCTCGTGGACGCTGCGGGGAAAGAGGACGACGAGGCACTGTGCTTTTTCGACCAGGCTTGGTTCAAGCAGCTCTGTCGCCTCGTGCTGGATTCGGTCTATTGGGGACATTCCCTCATAGAGTTGGGCGACATCGTGCAGGACGGAGACGGAAGGCGTTGCTACAGTGGCGTGCGCCTTATTCCGAGAAAGCATGTCATTCCGGAGTTCGGGCGGGTAGTGGTCCAGCTCGGAGACGACTGGAGGGCAGGTGTGGATTACCATGAGCCGCCATTCTCTGACTGGCTCATTGAGGCTGGTCGTCCCGACGACCTCGGACTCTTCCTCAAGACCGCGCCGCATACTATTCCCAAGAAGAACATGCTTGCCTTCTGGGACTCCTTCGGCGAGATTTTCGGCATGCCCATGCGTATTGCCAAGACGGCGTCCCGCGACACCAGGGAGATAGAACGGCTCAACCGTATGCTCGTCGAGGCGGGGGCCTCGCAGACGGCAGTCATGCCGCTCGACACCGAACTGGAGTTTGTCGAGTCCACGCGAGGCGACGCTTACAATGTCTATGACCAGCGCGTAGACCGGGCCAACTCCGAACTGTCGAAGATTGTCGTCGGACAGACCATGACCATTGAGGACGGCAGCAGTCTCTCACAGAGCCAGACCCACCTGAAGGTCTTCCAGAATCTCGTCGAGGAGGATGCCGACATGCTCCGCGACACCGTCAACAATCAGCTGCTGCCCCGCATGGTGGCACACGGGTTCCCGCTCGGCGGACTGCGTTTCGACTGGGACTATTCTGTCGACTACACGCCTGAGCAGCAGGTGGCTTACGAGACCATGATCGCAGACCGCTACGAGGTCGACCCTGCTTATTTTGCGGAAAAGTACTCCATGCCTGTGGGGGAACGCCGAAACAACATGCCTATGATGGAACCGCAAGGGAACCCTGACGACAAGAAAGGCATTGAGCCGGGCAACAAAGACCCTGGTAAAAGCAGGCAGCAAAAAAATGTACGCCCTTTTTTCGACTGAGCCCCACTGACTACGTGGGGCTGCACAGCCGGTATGGGGAAATCCTCCAGTCTGCCCACCACACGCTGACGCTTGACAAGGGAACCGAGGATGCGGTCCAAGCCAAACTGACCAAGGCTTTTAACGGTATGATGTCCGCCCTTTTCAGGCAGAAGGGTGCCACGCTCAATATCGATATCCTCGCCTCCGATGAGGCGCAGGACTTCATCGAGACACATGCCTCCGTTTTAGATACTTCTTTCAGACAGGTAAAAATATCAGAGGGCATGCGCCGTAGGCTGGAGAGGTCCGACTACATATTCTCCGGCATCAAGACTTTCCATGAACTCAACGAGGCGTTCCCCTCGCTGCTCGATGAGAACGGTAATCGAAAGCCGTTTGAACGCTTTTTGAATGATGTCCGGAAAATAGATGAAACCTACAATATCAATTATCTCCGGGCGGAGTACAACTTCGTACAGGCATCTGCAGAAATGGCTGCCAAATGGGAGGGCTTTGCAGAGGATGGCGACCGCTACAACCTGCAATACCGTACGGCGGGCGACGACAAGGTACGTCCGGAACACGCCGCCCTCAATGGCGTAACCCTGCCTATGTCCGACCCGTTCTGGGAGTCCTACTATCCTCCAAACGGATGGGGCTGTCGATGCACCGTCGTACAGGTACGCAAGTCCAAGTATCCGGTTACGCCTCAGGACGAGGCAACGGCTCGTGGCGAGGAAGCCCTACAGAGCGACACGAAGGGACTCTTCCGCTTCAATGCCGGGAAGCAGCAGAAAACCGTACCTGACTACAATCCCTATACCATACGCCGGTGCAACGACTGCGACTTGGCAAAGGGAAAATCCACCCTCGCCTTGGGAGAGGGACGGGGTGAGGTTCTCGCCTTCATTCCTGAGAATGAGCTGTGCGCAGCATGCAAGCTCGTCCGCAAGTGCGAGAGCCAGAGGTTCCAGACCAAGAAGCAATATCCTAACGAAGGCAAGGTGCAGGTACATCAGTTGGTAAATCCTGCCGATAGCGACTATGAGAAACTGATGCAAGTGGCAGATTTCTTTGCCAGGCAGGGCAAGCAAGTAAGGCTTACGCCCAGGATGTCCCGACCGCAGAAGTTCGTCTACCAGAATATCTACCATTCGCTCATGGGAACCAAGTATGAGGGAAAGTGCCCTGATCTGCTCATCGATGGCAAATGGTACGAGCACGAAGGCTTCGCCACGGATAATCCTAAGAGGGCTTTTAGGAATATGGTAACACACGGTCTCAAGCAATCCAACCGAATAATCATAGACCGTCCTGACCTGACTGACGGTTATATGATAAGAAGTATCTATGGGCATATCAGACAAGGAAAGGATATAAAAGAAGTATGGGTTGCCGAAGGAGAAAAACTGAGGCTGCTATATAAAAAAGACAGGCAATAACTTGAAAGTTACTGCCCGTATGCGACGAATCGGTAGTCATTAGCTACGGAATCGTCACTGCAAATATAGACATTATTTCTTAAAATCCAAAGAATTATGAAGAAAATTATCGAATTTCTCAAAAAATCAAACCGCTACAAGCATCTCATTGGTGGTTTTGGGGTCGGATTGCTCGCCTGCTCGCCATGGGCGGCACTCTATTCGGCTATTATCGCCGCAACCTGTCTTGAAGCCAAGGACAAGATGTACGCTAATGCCTATGACTGGACGGACTGGCTGCTCATGGCAGGCGGGGGTATCCTCGCCATGCTTGTCTGGTCCTAAACCTGAATGCTATTTGTTAATGTGCCCTTCGGGGGAGGGATATGAAAAGCCCCCGGCCTGTTAATAGTCATCTCACCTACATATTAACGCAATACGAAGTACCGCACGACCGGGGGCCAAGACCCTTGCCGCGGTACTTCTTTTTTGAGTTTATGTAAGTGAGATATTGCAAAGATACAAAATTTTATGAAGATGAAGATAATAGAGGTCTTGAAATTTAACAGGGAACTGATAAAAAGGCTGAGAATGGCAGGGATACGCTTGGAAGATGAAGAGTTTGTGGACTTGTATGGCGATTATACCACACTGCTTGAGCAAGGCGAAAAAGTATCCTATATCGTGGCTGTGCTTTCTGACAAGTATTCCGTGAGCGAACGGAAAGTGTACGGACTTATCAAGCATTTCCAAACCGACTGCACTCCCTCTGCAGTGTGATTTGCCGGCTTTGTTCTTTCGTCTATGCCGGCATGGGTATCTTTGTGGCGACAAGCAAAAAGACAAAATATGAACAAGTATTACCAAATTCTACAAAGAATCCTCGTGTCAGGGAAGACACAGGACAACAAGAAGGGAACCATCCGCTACCTTCTCAATGAACAGCTGACACTCAATCCCGGCGACCTGCTCGACATCTTCGAGAGCCACGGCATCGCCCGAAAGAAACTGAAGAACGAACTCCGCCTCTTTATGCAGGGGGAGCGAAACGTTGAGAAATACAGGGAAGCTGGTATCAACTGGTGGGACTACTGCGGCCCTGTTCTTGTGAACAGCTATCCCACCTATCTGGAGAAACTTCCACCACTGATTGCCAAAATCAATCGTGAAAAGCGCAGCAGCAAGAACTACGTGCTATTTCTCGGCTCGACAGATGCGGAGAGCAATCAGGCTCCCTGTCTCAGCCTCGTACAGTTCCAGATTGAGCGAGGGGAACTCGTGCTCACCGCCTACCAGCGCAGCAGCGATGCAAACCTTGGTCTGCCTGCCGACATCTATCACCTCTACCTTATGGCAAGACAGATAGAACTGCCGCTGAAGTCTATCACCCTCAACATCGGCAATGTACACATTTACGAGAACAACATCAGCCGGACGGAACAGCTCCTTGCCGGGAATGAGAACATTAAATTCGCTTTGAATGTATGAGCCGTATGTATAAGTCCGCTCCGCTGCCTTTCGTAGGACAGAAAAGAATGTTCGTCAAGGAGTTTATAAAGGTTTTGTCGCAATTTCCTGCCGACACCGTATTCGTGGATTTGTTCGGAGGTTCCGGACTGCTCTCGCACATTGCCAAGCGTACCAAACTTGAATCGACAGTGGTTTACAATGATTTCGACAACTATCGCTGCCGACTGCAGCACATTCCACAGACCAACAGGCTGATAGCCGACCTGCGCGACATCGTGGCAGACAAAGTGCCACGCAACAAGCCCATCACCGGCGAGTTGAGGAAGCGTATCTTCGCCCGTATCGAGCAGGAGGAGAGAACAGTCGAGTATGTCGATTTCATTACGCTGTCCTCATCGATTATGTTCTCAATGAAATACAAGTTGAGTGTGCCTGAAATGCGAAAGGAAACCCTTTACAACAGCATCAGGAAGAGTGACTACCCAACCTGCCCGGACTATCTCGACGGGCTTGAGATAACCTCCTGCGACTACAAGGAACTATTTAACCGATACAAGGACACACCGGGCGTGGTGTTCCTCGTGGACCCTCCTTATCTTTCCACGGAGGTAGGCACCTACAATATGTACTGGAGAATGTCTGGTTATCTGGACGTGCTGAATGTCCTTGCAGGTCATTCCTTTGTCTATTTTACCTCCAACAAGTCCTCCATCCTCGAACTGTGCGAATGGCTTGGGCGTAACCGGTCCCTCGGCAATCCGTTTGAGAATGCCGCCAAGGTTGAGTTCAATGCGCACATGAACTACAACGCCTCGTACACAGACATGATGCTGTTCAAGAAGGAGGCTGTCTGATCGCGTTTATTTCCAACCTGTGCGCACGAAAAAGCCCCGACGGCAAATTGTCCGTCGGGGCTTCTTTGTTGCGACACGGGGCGTTTATTCCGTCATCAGGTAGCGCACCTCGTAGCTGTCTATGCTCTCCAATATGTCCTCATGGTTGTGATTGGTGTCTATTGCGACGAGTGTCATTCCATTGAAACACTCACCGTCCAGTCCCTCGAGGGTAGAATGTATTTTATAGCTCAGGTCCCAAGCTGCGTCCTGACCGCCCTCGATCCAGTCTGTAACGATGTGCAGGCGCACCAGTCCCTTGCCACGATGTCCCCTGCCTTGGAACGGTGAGCAGTTGATGGGGGCTATCTCCACGAACACGGCTGGGCGTTCCCAGTTATCCTCCTGCTCGATGAACTCCACGTTGTGGTTCCACAGGTCGATGTGCGCCACTTCGGGCACGTTCGCATTCAGTTTCTCCTTGATGGCGTTGTATAATTCCTTTCTCATTTCTGCTTGATGTCTAAATGGTTAAAATACTCGATCAGATTCTCCTCTATGATTTCGGTTACCGTTTTCTCCACTTCGGGCGCAGTGCCGAGGAACTGTCGCTTGGGTATCTTGATACTGCTGCCGACTTTCATCAGGGCAAGCAGTTTCCAGAACTCAGCCTCCGTGCTCAGCTGTACCGTGCGTTTATCCTGCCTTCGTTCCCCGTTCTTCTTGCGACTGAACGAGCCTGTCGCCTCATAATACTTGTACCAGAAGTAGGCCTTCATCCTCCGGGTAACCTTGATTTCTCCACCCTCATTATGGATGGCCGCAGCAGGGTGCGATGAGTAGAAGGCAATGCTTTCGTCCGTACTCTTGCTCTGAACGCTGCGCCGTAGGCCTCCGGTATCGATGAGGATTGAGCCGCCTGGTCGCAACGGGCTTTTACGCCTCGCCCAATCCTCCGAGAAAAAGCCCTGCCGCTCGAAGTTCTTGTCAAACTCATCACTCAGGTCTATCCTGATATCCTTCAGGATCCTGCCTATCACCGTCTTTAGTCCATCCTCCATTTGTGAATCGTGCATTATGAATTGTATGTTATGCATTATCGTCAAAGTCGAACAGCAAAAGCGGCCGGGGCGAGGCGGCGTTGTCCTTCCGCGCCGTCACATCGACTTTCAGCATGTTATACAGCGTGCGCTCGCTGATTCCGTACACCGGGTAGATGTACCGCCGCCAGATTTCCCGGTTGCTCAGCCCGGTCTTCGCCCATTCCTGGTAGATTCTGTTCACATCCGCCACTCGCTTCAGGTAGCTCACGCCCTTCCTTTTCTCGTTATCGACTTTCATTGTTGACTGGTTTGTTCTTGCCTGCTTACTTCTCCGCCCTGTATGGACGGATGTCATACTCTATCACGGCACTCACCATAACCCTGCCGCTTCCCTCACACTGGGGACACCGTTCAGCAGAGAAAGTGCCGTCTGTCAATATCTGCCGGTAGAAGCCCGTGCCGACGCACTTGTGGCACAGGGCTACTTTCGGTGCTTTCGTTACTTGGTGCTTCATGCAGTCTCCTCCTTCTTGGGTTCTACATAGAATGCCTCGTCCTGCACCACTTGGATACCGCATACGGACATAGCCTCTCGCATCGTGACCATACGGAGGTCGCCCGTCGGAGTGTCATAGACGGCAATTTCCTCAAGGTCACGGTCGGCCAGCAGCCTATCTTTCGCAATATCCTCTGTCTGACGGATGTAGTTGGACGGTAGGAACTTCTTCGCCAGCTGCAATGCGCTTGCCCAGGTAAAGCCTTTCAGCGTCTTCAGCTTCGGTGTTCCGGTGCGGAAGCCGATGGTGCCATGGGCCATGTCGAGGCTTTTCTTTTTGGAGAACAACTCGGCTTGGTTCTCCGTGGCAAAAGCCTGCAGGGTATCGAACGCCTTGTCCTTCTCCTCGGTGAGGGTCGCCAACTTGTCAGCGTACTTCTCACGGATCTTAGCGCACTGCAGTTCGATGTCCGCATTGATTTTCTGTACCTGTGCGTCGCTTTTAGCATAGATTGCAAACGCGTCATCGGCGGCTTCTCTACTCACGCCCGTAATAATCACTTTCTTCTTTCTTGTTGCCATTGTCTTTTCTTTTTATAGGTTGTCAAATAAATTTTCCCTTACTGGTTAACACCTGCCGTTCGGTTTCAAGTTCATAGGCAAGTTGCTCAAGGCAGGTGCTGTAATCCTCATTGCTCATGTCCTTACCGAGTTCCCGAATGCGCTCCATAGAGCGTTTTACAAATTCTCTTGATGTCATTTTGTCTAACTTTCTGCAAGATTATGCATTGGAAAAACTATCACGGTTGCGCTGCTTCTCTGTTCGGTGGGCTGTGGCATTACCGGAGTTTTCCGTAACCCGCCTTTGCGCAGGATGGCCCGCAGTTTCGTCTGCAGGGTGTCCATGTCTGCCAGGGACAGACGGGCAAATGCCTTTCCCGCAATCTTCGGGTGGCGGCAGAACTCATTGACATGCTGCCAGTCCGTAGTGTCAATGCCCGCCTGTTGCATCAGCTTCAGACACAGGCTGCGTTTCTTCCTCACCTGAACCTTCCACCCCGTCTGATCCTCCAGAGAGGCGCACATCGCGTCATACTCCCTTGCGGCCATCTCGTGCAGATGGGTCGTCCGCCCGTCCGTGAAGCTCGCCACAAGCGTCTCCTTGTCTGCACCGGGCAGCTGCTTCAGCAGGGCGAAGAAGTGGTGGTAGTTGCGAATGGTACTCATGACAGCTCTTTGAGGATTTTTTCCATGTTGCTGTTTGACAGCTCCAGTCCTTTCTGGAAGCCTACGAGCAGCCCTACAAGGCAGCCTGATACTATGCCGACCACAATCCCTAATACAGGCGCAAGCCCCGTTACAATCCATGACAGCGGGTTCCACCATCGGGGTGTCAGTACATTCTCGATTTTCTCGTTAATCTTTGTCGTTTTCATAATTATTGATTTTGAAATTAAACATTATGCATTATGAATTGGAGAACAGCTTCTCCTCCCTCCAGTCCTTAAAGTTTCGGCGGGCGTTCGCCACGGCCCCGGGCAGCATGCCGTTGATGTCGCTCACGTCCAACAGGGGAACGCCGTCCACGCTGACGAATAACTCGCCGTTGAATTCCATTACCTGCACCCTGCGGCGGGCCTCCGCGTCAAGCTCGGCCTGACGGGCTGCCTCGATGCGCTGGGCACGCCGTTCGTGCCATACCTGTACTCGCTTTTTAAGCTCTTCAAAGAAATGTCTCATGTTCTGTAATTGTTAATTATGAATTGTAAATCGTGAATCAAAAACCGCCCGTATGGCCGGTAGCACAGCCTCCTACATTCGTCAAGAATCTCTCAGGTTCTTGAAGCAAGGCACAGATACTGCTGGCGCAACTTATCTGGCTTAGTGTGTCTCGTATCGGCTGATTGGGCCAATGTGAATCTCATTCCCATCTTCCCGGCTCGCTCCTCCATGGCTTGGGACCGGCGGGTACGGGGCGTAACAAATGCCTCGTTGGAGGCACGGGCTACCTCGTAGCCATGCCTGCGCAGGTTGCGCCGCAGGCTGATCTTCTCCCTTGGACACCGCACGACCCTTAGTCCCGTCTTCTGCTCCAGCCCGAAGAGCACCCGGCGTCTCTCCTTTCTGAAGATTTCCTTCCGGCTTTTGCCAATCCGGCGGTGCATTTCCCGAAAGGCCTCCTCGCCCATGCGGTTCCTATTGCTCTCGCCTGACCTGAAGCGGTGAGCCTTGCCGTAGAGAAGCAGGTTCCTCATTCCCTCGTTACCCCCACTGGCCCGATTGGTCCTGGCTGCATGCTCAGCAGCATTCCGCTGCATTGCCTTTGTAAAATCAGAATGCTTTTCCAATCCCATATCCCGTGCTATCCGGATGATCGTCCGGGGTGAGACCCCGAGGTGGGCTGCGACATCGGCATTCTTGGTCGTGCCGAAATGTTCCTGCATCCATTGCCGTTCCGTATCCGATAGGACTATCTTACTGTATTTGTTCCTTTCCATATCGCCGTAATTATAAATTGTGCATTATGCTTTGCCTGCCTGCCATTCCACGGTTATCACCGCGTCGAGCCTGCCGCTACCCCCGCATACCGGGCACGCCTCCTTGTACCGCTCCTGCCACTCGTCCTCCTGCCAATGGTAGCCGTTGCCCTGACAGTAGGGACAGCGGTGCCCGCGACTCTCAATACGGTCAGTCATTCGTCCGCCAGGGCTCATCAGCCCCGGGACGATTTCAATCATTCGTCTTTCCTTGCTCATTTTCATACTCTTATATTTCTAATTGTACCACAAAATGAAGCTCCCTGCACAGGCGTTTTATCTGTATAATCTTGAAAGACTCTCCATCAAACGAGAAGAATATAGTCCTCTCCCGTGTCTGTACCCTCACACCTTTCTTTCTTAACCTGTACAGCAGGTTGTCTCGTCTGCTTGCCATATCATATTTTATTTGATGTCCTTAAAATTCCTTCTTTCCACACCACGAAGCTGTTGCCAGCGTCGGGATTGAAGCGTCCCTGACAGTATGCCCTGAACCCCACCACGCGCACCTTCACACCCGCCTTGTAGCGAAGTCGGAGTGCAGGCTTGCCCAGCGGCTGTCCCTTGGCTTCCATACTGATGAAGATGAAGCTTTTCCGTGGAAAGGTTTCAATCAGTTTCTTGGTCTCCGGCCATTCCCAGCCACTTTCCTGAAAGCTGTCCACGATGATGAACTTCGCACTGTGCCGCTTTTTCAGTCTGGCGGTCAGGTCTTCTATCGTGTTCTCCGTTACCACGCGGAACCAGCCCTGGCACTTCTCCATCTCAAAGAGTTTTATCCTGCCCTGGAAGCTCTGGCTCACTCCCTCCTCATAGCTCAGGTAAAGTACCTGCCCGTACGTCGTCAGCTCACGGGCCAGCTGCATCACAAACGAGCTTTTCCCGGCGGCACTGGCTCCGCTGATGAACCATGTGGAGTTTTCCTCCGGCAAGCCGAAGCACTCCGCCCAGCGGCCACTCCACGGCAGCGTCTTGTAGGTCTTCATAGCTATCTCCTTCGGACTGTACGCTCGTTTTACCATAGCTACTTTTTCAAAATCTCTATTAAGTAATCGGCAGCCACACGAGATAACCATGCCGCACTTCGGAATACATCTGCAGCAGTATTATCGCCCTCTAATTTTGCCTGTTGGCAGGTTTGGATATAAAGGTCTTTGGCAATCTCATACCTGCGCTGCTCCCAGTCTATCTTGTCTTTATTGGAGTCCAGTACATCCTGTTCCAGACTTTCCATTAAAGTCTCTTCTTCTTTCTTTGTCATCATATCATGCTCCTTTCTTCAATTTTTCAATCTCGGTGTAAACTCTTCTCAGTCCACCGCCGCTCTTGCGCACGATCTGACCGATGTCCATACCCTCGGAGGCGTTCACCGTGGCCACCACGCGGGCCTGCTCCAGCAGGAACGTCTTGCGGTCTTCCGCCTCGTCGGGCGTTACCTTACTGTACTTGCCGCCGTAGCGCGAGAATATCTCGGCATAGCCCACCTTCCGGCATTCCACCATGCGGTCTATCTTCGCACGCAGGCCGTCGGCTCCCATCATGTACCAGCCACAGCACATTTCCGTGGCGTTCCACAGCGCCTTCAGTTCCAGGAAGGCCTCGTACTGCAGGTCGCCGGCCTCGTCGAGCACCACCAGCGGGCGTTCCATCGAGCGCAGGTAATATACCAGGTCTTCGTAGGTATCCTGGTACTTGCCCGTAGCGTCCACGCCGAACTCCCTGGCTATCTTCCGCACCAGCGCGCGCTTGGTCTTCACCTGCGAGCAGTCCACATATACGGCGTTCCTGTGTTCATGCACATACCAGCGTGCCGTGTAGGTCTTGCCAATGTTAGGCAGATCGCACAGTATCACGCTGAGGCTGCGCTCCTGGCACGCCTCCAGCTGAATGCTGATGTACTTGAAGGTCTCCGTCTGCGCGCCCTTCCACTCAATCGTCTCGCGCAGGTTCACGTCCAGCCGCCGGGCTATGCTTACCCAGTTGGCGTCGCTCAGGGCCTTCTCCGTCTGGCCCCTCTTCAGGCCGTTATACACGCTGGCCGATATGCCCAGCGCAGACGCGTGCTTCGCGTCGCTCGGATAGTTCCTGCGGTTGGCGGCTATCGCCTCCAGTATCCGCTGTTTTTGAGTCTCACTAATCATATTCTAATGGCGTTTAATCATTATTCTTACATGTCTGCCAAAGCGTGGCTTGAGGCACTGATTCGTGGCAGCAGCGGGGCCTCTGTCTCCTGTGGGGTAACGGCCAGCTCCTTCGGTTCCTCCATCACTGGTGCCTTCGTGGTCTTCATCACACCCACCTTGCTGATGGCACGCTCCTTCAGATACTTGTTGAAGTGGCTCACCTTCTTCTGCTGCTTCTCGAACATCTTCCTGTCCTCGGCTGTCTGCTCCGCCATCACACGGTTGTAGGTCTCCACCTTCTCCACCGTGTCGATGTACCGCTCGCCCTGATAGAGGTACACATCCTGCGGCCGTCCCTCCCCGTCGGGCAGGTAACATGCCGTAACTTTGTAGTTGTTAGGCGCAAGGCGCTCCAGCACCTCCGGGCCGCTCAGCCACCAGTCGGCATAGTTCACGCGCACCGTCGAGTTCCTGCGCACGCTCGTCTCCACGCTCACGCCTATCCAGCGTGCCAGCATGCGGCGGTCCAGCGGCCACAGGTCGGGGTTCACATTCTCCACAAGTACCTCCCAGCGGGTCTTGCCGGGCCAACTCTTCTGGTCGCTGTGCAGCGAGTGATTCCACTCCCAGTTGTCCTGACGGTCGTCGGCCACCAACTCGTCCCAGCTGTAGTACTTCTTCTCCTCGTAGAGCTCGTTGCTCGCATCGCTTACCTTCTTCTGTTCCACCCTGCGCTTGCCCTTGCCGAACGGACGGCCGATGCCAGCGTGGTTCTTGTGGATGATGCTGGTCTTCTTCGCGCCGTTGTAGTGCTCTGCCCGCTTCTCCTGCGAGTTCTGCGGGGCGCAGAAGCGCACGAACTCGAATACCACGCCCGGGCTCAGGTAGGTGTTGCGCCACTGTGACATCAGGTGGTTCTCCACCTCGATGCCCCTCGGCGTGCCCCAGCCGTTGGTGGCAAGGAGACGGAACATGTCCCTGAAACAGTCCACCACCAGCGGCGTGTCCTTCTCCCTGGCGTAGCTCGCGCCAAGCACGCACTCGCTCACATCGTCGTAGGCATAGTAGGCGTGTACCCACTTCTTCGTGTCCTTCAGCTTGCGGCTCAGGTCCACGTCGTCCATCGTGATCTGGCTCAACGAGTAGCGGCCGTTGTGGCGGTGCATGTGCGGCAGCTCCTCGTGCATCAGCGTCACGGGCATCAGCAGCCGCTGGTTGATGCGCAGCTTGTTCGCCGGCTGGTTCAGGATGTTGCTGATGGTGCTCTCGCTCAGCACCAGCGGCTCGCCGTTCTTGTCGGTGAAGTCGTCGGGGTCGAGCAGCTCGCCCGTGTCGAGGTGGAAGATGTCGAGCTCGCCGCAGAGGAACATCTTCCACTGTTCCCACACGGTCGTATTGTAGGGCTTATTGTCAAGGCAGGAGAGGCTCAGCACAGCCTCCTCCACGGCCTTCGTCACCAAACGCTTGTTCTGGTTGCCGAACTTGCCGCTGATCAGGCATCCGTAGCCCTCGCGCCTATACTCGTTCACCTTCTTCCGGAAGCGCAGCGTGCTCGTCGGAAGCGTGTGTCCCAACTCCTTGCGCAGCGCCTCGATGGCGTCAGCCATCTCGTCCCAGTTGTATTTCTCACCCATCAGCTTCTTCGCTGTTGAGGCGCGTTCGTACAGCTTGATGCAGCAGTTCAGCACGCTCGCGTTCGTCACATACTCCCTGATTTTCTCGGGGTATTGCTGCAGGTCTACCCCCGTGTTCTCCTTGTCGCGGAAGAACTTCATGGCCTCCTGATCCGTCTCGTAGTTCTCCATCACCCACAAGCGAAGGTGGGTCTGCGCACCGTCAGGATACAGTTCCCTCACCTTCTCCCTGTACTTGCCGGGAAGGCTGTCAATGGCGACGAGGGCATAGTTGCCCAGCCCTTTTCCCTGACGGACTACATCAATCTTGCCTTTCCATGCCTTTTGAGCATAGTTCGCCTTGGTCATGATGCCCCTGTCTGTTAGTTCACGGGCTGAGATGCACAGTCTGCCTCCGTAGTACTCCATCGCACGCCTCCTTACAGTTTAGCTGCCCAGTCCTGAATGTCCTGGATGTCGCTCGTCATCACATGCTCAAACCGGCGTGCCCACCTGCCCTTCTTATACACATCGCAGCTGCCCGTGCGCTTGTCGATTTCAATCAACACATCGCCGGGCAGATACTGCCTCATATAGCCGTCGGCATCGTGCAGGGTTTCCACCTCAGGAACCTCCACCATCACCATGCCGCCGCGCTGCAATGCCAGCGTACGTATCTTCTTGGCCAGATCCGAGTTTCCGCGGCGGGTGTCGAAGTTGATGGCATTGAACACGCTCTTCTCCGTGATGCCGAATGCCTTCGCGATAAACTCGCGGTCCGCTTTCTGAATGTGAATGTACTTTTTCATAATCTCACTCATTTAATTGTTAAACCGTTCTTGTTTCTCGGCCTTTTTTCGTATATTTGGCCGCGTGTTCCAAATGGAATATGTTGCAAAGATATAGAAATATTTCTATATAACAAAATTTTTATTGATAAATTTCAATATTTATGGAAAATTTTATAGAAAGACTTCAATGTTATATGTCGCATAAGGATATCAACGATAACCAAATGACTATCGCTGCTGGTCTGTCTGTCGGACTTTTAGGCAAAGCTAAGAGCGGGGGCAAAGGTCTAAGTTCGTCAAGTATTGAAAAAATTCTATTAGCATACGATGACATTAACCCAGACTGGCTCCTTACAGGTCGCGGCCCCATGCTCAAAACGAAGGGTACCCCTAATGCATCCCCCACCGGGGACGAGAGCCTTTCTTCTCCCAAAGATACGAATAAAGTCTTGAATAAGCAAGAAAAAGAGGCAAGAAAATCACCCAAGGGAATTCCGCTCATCCCGCTTGAAGCCGTGGCAGGATTCCCCGCCGCCGACAGCGAGGGAGTGTATCTCGAAGACTGCGAACGCTACACCATTCCCGAGTTCGAGGCAAAGGGAGCAAACTTCCTCATCCGGGTTTCAGGCGATTCCATGTTTCCACTCTACAACAATGGCGATATTATCGCCTGCAGAAAGATCTCCGACATCCTCTTCTTCCAGTGGGGTAGCATCTATGTCCTTGACACCAGCCAAGGCGCCCTCGTCAAAAGAGTGGAAGAGGCCGAAGACGATGCCGAATCCATTCTTTGTATCTCCGAGAACCCACGCTTCAAACCATTCCACCTACCCAAGTCCGATATCCGCTCACTAAGCACCATCATCGGTCTTGTCCGCTTGGTATAGCTTTCTTCCGCCTTCCCTCGGTAACCTCTGTTCTTTTTCTCTCGCCATCTTGTTTTATCCGAAGATTCTGTATTATAAACTAATTAAAATTTTATACAATGAAAAAGTATCTATTACTATTGTTAGCTTTTATGTTTATTACTTCGACAAATTCTATTGCACAAAAATTTGAATGTATGGATTTTGTTTCTAAACAAGCTAAATGGAATGCAATAAAAAAAAGTAGTAATAAGAATTGGGCAAAAGAGGTTATAAAACAATTCCCACTTAATTTGGATGGAGATATTTATTATAAGTATACTGTGTCTAATAATTCTGATATGACTATAAAGGAAATGACGAAAAGATGTGATGGCTTCTTAAAATCAATTCTTAATTTAGAAAAAGGTGCAGAAATAAACATTGACACGATTAACAATATTTGCTACGGTGAAGGGAAATGGGCAAATGTGGGGCAGGTAACAGGACTTTATAATGCAACTATTATACATGCTGAATTAAAAATAAGAATAAAGGTATATAAAGAATCTCTGACTTTTGAAACAAAAGTACCTCATTACATTTTGGGTGCATTTGATTTATTCAAAAATGGGGCAGAATCAAATCTGATTTCGCCTAAAGATGTGTTCCCGTCAAATCTTAATGGTGATCATAAAAAAGCTTATTCACAGGCATTTATTAACTGCAATGCATACTCCTACAATATAATGTCATCCTTTTTATCTTACTTAAATAAACATATTGACGATAAAATCATTGACACTTGGTAATAATCACCCAATAATGCCCTATTTTAGTTATTAATAAACCTATATTACATTTTTATCGTACAAGTTTTTAATTCAGTCACTTCAATGTTCTCCCTCAGCACCATCATCGGCCTCGTCTGACGCTCTCTCGTACCGCGCGAAGCGTACCTCCAGTACAACGAAATGTACCCCCTTGGGGGATGTCCCCCCCCCGGAACTGTCCCATTGCGCCGCAAATCCCTATATATAATAAGGTATACAGCCCGCTAAAAGTTGTTCGCAAAGTGTCAGTTTCCTACACCAATCCCCCTTTTTTTGGACGGTTTCTACCCCTCTACAGGGGGGGGCTTGGCAAGAGTTTTGTAAACCTAAGTTTTTGAAAAAGTAAACCTAAACTATAAGCCTAACCGTAATCCTAACTCCAAATATCGCCTTTTTACCCCCCCTTTTCATCCCTCACCACAAACCGCATTTGAAGACCGTTCTTATGCCTTTCTCACGCCGTTCAAACCAGGGCGCATATAAAGCCTCTGTACGGCTGAAATATCCGTGTACAAAGACTTCTACGCATACCAGCAAAAAAAGCCACATGCGTAAACATGTAGCCCTATGTGCGTAAACCTTTCGTCAACCTCATGTAAACGAAACGCCCCTCGATGTAAATCAAAATTAAACCTATGTAAACGTTTCGTTTTACGGAGTCAAATTTTCACAACCTCTGCAACTCTCTGATATACATATAATCTGAGCTCTTTTTGTCCTCCTTTTCATTTATACGCTTCGTTCTGTGCCCTATAGTATGCCGAGAAGAATCTCGGCATACCTTATTGCTATTGCGCTCATTTCCGGTCAAGGAGGGAGCTTACTGCTGCTCCTCTTCCTCCTGCTCGCGGTTCTGCTTGTCGATGGCCCTGATTTTCTCCTTGACCATTTCAAGCTCTTCCTTGAGTTTACCGACCTTCTTGTTCATTTCGTCGATAAGGCTGTTGCCCTTCTTGCTTGATACATTCAGAAATCCGAGATTATTTTCGTAAGTGATGATTTCGGACTTCATCTGCTCGTATTGACGCATCAGGCGACCGCGCTCATTGTCGATGACATCCTCGCCGCGCTTTGCCATGTTCTTCAGATTGCTGCGGAAGCGGTCGAGACGCTGGCGGGCAACGGAGATGTTGAGCTCCTTGTAGAGCCTGTCGAGCACATCGTGGTATTCCTTGTAGATCTTGTCTTTCTCCTTAAACGGCACATACCCGATTTGGTTATACTGGTCGGCGAGTTCCTGAACCTTTTCCTGTGCACCTTCCTTGGCATCTGTCAGCAAAGCCTTGAGCTGTGCGACGATTTCCTTCTTTTTGCTGAGATTCTGGTGTTCTTCATTGCGTGAGCCGGCATTTGCCGCGTTGCGGGCTTCGAAAAACTTGTTACAGGCTCCGATGAATTCGTTCCAGAGTTGGTCGCCCAGTTTCTTCGGAACCATGCCGATGGTCTTCCATTCTTTCTGGAGGTTGATGAGTTTCTCGGAAGTTGACTTCCAGTCGGTTGAGTCTGACAGTTCTTTTGCCTTCTCCACGAGCACTTTTTTCTTCTCCGCATTCTCGCTGAAGTGTTCTTTCAAGCCCTTGAAGAACTCGGCTTTACGCCCGAAGAAGTCGTCGCAAGCTGCCCGGAAGCGCTCGAATATCTTGACATTCATCTTCTGGGGAGCAAACCCGATGGTTTTCCATTCTGCCTGGACGGCGATGATTTCCTTGGTATGCTTTTCCCAGTCAGAGGCGTTTTTGTTTTCTTTTTGTGCGATGGCTTCCACCTTTTCACAGAGAGCGGTCTTCCTCTCGAGGTTTTCTCCTTCCTTGGCACGCAGTTGCTCGAAGTGCTGCTGATGCTTTTTGTTGATGATGGTGGATGCAGCCTTGAAACGGGCCCACACCTCTTCGCGCAGCTCTCTGGCGACAGGACCCGTCTCGCGATATTGCTGATGGAGTTCCTGCAACTGGTGGAAAGCACTGATTACATCAGGTTCCTCGGCCAGTTTCTCTGCCTCTTCGCAGAGTTTGGTCTTGATTTCCAGGTTCTTCTTGAAGTCATATTCGCGCGCCTCACGGTTCAGGTTGAGTAGGTCATAGAACTGCTCGACATAAAGCTGGTAGTTGCGCCAGAGCTCGTTGGCCTTCTCTGCGGGCACCAATTTTATTTCTTTCCACTCCTGCTGGAGGGCTTTAAACTCCTGATAGGCCCTGTTGACAGCATCGGGAGATGTAATCATGCCTTTTATCTTCTCGATGATTTCTTCCTTGCGTTTCAGGTTTTCTTTCTTTTCCTGTTCCTGCTGCTGATAGAGCTTGGCACGTTTCTCCTTGATGAGACTCATCTCGGCCTTGAATTGCTCTTCGAGTTCGTCTGGGAGAACCTGGTATTTTTCAGGATCGCCGCCGGCCTCGACATAGGCTTTCTGCTCTTCTTCCCGCTGGGCGAGGTGCAGTTTATAGAAGCTTGTCTTCAAGTGGTCGATTTCCGCCTTTGACAGATTTTCACTACCATGGGCAAGTTTTTTGACCCGGTCGAGTATCTCCTGTTTGGTGGAATATGTCTTTTGGTCGGGCTCCTCCTTGGTTGCCTTTTCTTCGGGGGCTTCTTCTTGAGCGACTGGAGCAGAGGGTTCTTCCCGAGGTGCTTCTTCTTTTGCCTCGGGTTCGGCTTTTTCCTCTGGGGCAGAAGCTTCTTCCACAGCCTCTGGAGCAGGAACTTCTTCTGCCGTAATATTCTCTACCACAGGAGTTTCTTCTTGTGGTTCTTGCACTTCAGCAGGCTGTTCTACTGCTTTTTCTTCATCTAATGTTCCCTGTTCGAGGGCTTTGTCTTGAGAGTCCATCACATTGCTGATTTAAGTTCTCGGCACGAGTTGTCGTGCCGACAGTTATATTATTTGCAAACTTAAGTAAAAAGTTTGAAATTTCCTAATTAAAATCTATTTTTTTTCAAATTTTCTCTTAGAGCAGCCGTTTGAACTTCAATATCCACCAGGTGATGCCCGAGACGACGACGGAGATGACGATGGCAATCAGGAACCCCCATGGGCTTTGTTCCATTCCGTTGACGAGGTTCATGCCGAAGAGCGACGCCACGAGCGTGGAAAACATCAGGATGATGGTTACGGAGGTAAGTGTACGCATCGTGGTGTTCATGTTGTTGTTGATGATGCTTGAATAGGTGTCCATCGTTGACTCAAGGATGTCGGAGTAGATGCTGGTGGTTTCCCGTGCCTGCGTCATCTCGATGTTTACATCCTCGATGAGGTCGGCGTCGAGCTCGTCCACCTGCAGCTTGAACTTCAGCTTCTGGAGCAGGGTCTCGTTGCCGCGGATGGAGGTGATGAAGTAAGTGAGCGAGTCCTGCAGTCTCGACAGTCCGATGAGGCTCTCGTTGTTCACATTATGGTCGAGGTTGTGCTTGGCTTTCTCTATGAGCGTGTTGATCTGCTTCAGTCTCTTCAAATACCATACGGCGGACGAAAGGAACAGGCGGAAGATGAGGTCCACATAGTCAGTGAATCCTTCGCCTCGTTTCTGCTGGAAGCTCACGAAGTCGATCATCATGTTGGTCTCGTAGTAGCACACGGTGATGGTAACATCGCGCTTGTGGATGATTCCCAGGGGCACGGTGGTATAGGGCGTGCGCGATCGTATCTCCTTCACATAGGGGATGCGGAGGATGATGAGCATCCATCCGTCATCGTATTCGTAGCGTGCGCGCTCGTCGGTATCGCTGATGTCGGAAAGGAAATAGTCGGGGATTTGAAAATTCTCTTCGAGGAAGCCCTTGTCTTCGTCGGTTGGACAGGTTACTTGAATCCAGCAGTTAGGTTGCCATTCCTTGATGACGCTCAGGTTTTTGTCAATGTTCCAGTATGTTCTCATTGTTGCTAATCTTCATGAAATAATAAGTGATGGCATGAAGATTAGCGTTGCTGAATCTTCACGCTTGGTAATTTTCGTTTTCCGCGTGATAATCGTCCATTTGCTTGTTGGGTGTTGGTTTACGGGTGCAAAAGTAATAAAATATTTTTGAAGTCGGAACTTTTTGCGGTAAAAATCTCCGCCGAAATGAAATTTTGATATCCTTTCCTGTCTTTTCCCGCAGTGCCGGCAGCCGTGATCTGTAGTGAGAGCCTTATCCTTTGGCCTCGTCGCGCCTTGCCCTGACGAGTTCTATGGCTTCTTTTCCGGTCATGTGTTCGATGTCGAGGCGAATCATCTGCATGTGCGCGAAGTCTTTCTTCACTTCCTGGCGGAACCCCTCCTCGTCGCCAGGATTGTAGCGTTCTGCCAGCCTGCGCAAGGCAGCCCATCTTTTCCTCGTCGTCCTCGATGATGTGAATACGACCGAAGCAGACTACGCTCCGGAAGTAAGTGGTGAATTCCCTCGGCTTCACATCATCCCGCTCGATGACCGAGAAGCTGGCTTTCTCGCAGCCGCGGATGGCATCCACCTTATGTCCTTTCAGTGCCGAGTGGAAAAAGAGGCTGCCGTCGCGGTACACATAGCTGATGGGCAGGCTGTAAGGGTAGCCCCCGTCGCCCAGCAAGGCGAGCGTTCCTGCCGTTGCGTTCTCTAATATTTTGATGCTTTCCTCTTGTGGAAGCAACTGGCGTTTGCGGCGCATGCTTCTGAATTCTGTCATGATGGCGAGATGGTTTTAAGTCCTACGATGGAAAGAATGAGCGTGCAGATGAAGAACAGGCGCCAGAAGGTGGCGGGCTCGTGGAAATAGAAGATGCCCAGAATGACCGTTCCCACGGCTCCGATGCCTGTCCAAACGGGGTAGGCCGTGCCCAGTGGAAGGGTTTGCGTGGCTTTCATGAGCAGCAGCATGCTGAGCAAGGTGAACACTCCGAAGCCGGCGAGCCAGAGCGTGTGAGGCGTGCCGATGGTGTCTTTCGCCTTGCCCAGACAGAAAGTAAAGGCGCATTCGCACAGTCCGGCAATAATCAGAATCATCCAATTCATAACGGTTGTCAAACGATCCTACTTGAGGGCTGCGGCAATGTCCGGCGTCTCCTTCCCGAGGATTTTTTAGTGTCCGCAAAGATAGTGATTTTTCCCGAGACCCGCAAGGGGCTGTCCGCAAGATTCGGGAAACAGTCTCTTCATAACATATTTTAAGTTAAATCCCTCCCGAAAAACGCTTTGGAAAAGTGCGGCAAAAAATCGGATTCCAGCGGCGGGACCGTTCCCGTTTTTCGTTTTTTTGAGCTCTTGAAGGCTAAAAAATGGCAATCTGTAAGGCAGAAGACGGCCTTTTGCCTTGTCGTTGGCCGCTATCTGCACCGCTTTTGGCCGCCTTTTATTCGCCTTTTAGCCGTTAACAGTACTGTAAAAGACCGCTTTCAGCCGACTTGGCCGTCCCCTTTCAGATATGCTTCCTTGTCTTTCTGTCTATAAATCAATGATTTCCAGCACCTTGCAAAAGTCGTGAATTTAGCCCCGTTTTGCGGCCAAGGTGCTGGCTGATAGAAACCGCGGGCACTCTCGCGGGCCGAATTGTTAAAAGCCCCCGGTTTTTAGTTGCTTATTTGGAAATAACTTCTCGTGGGATGTCAAGGCATTCATTCCGTCTCCCCATTCCGTTGTAAAGAGTCGGAACGGCTTGCCTTCCCAGGGAGGCAAGCCGTTCTTATCGCGCCTTTAGAATGGAGAAAAGGAGGGCTTATTCTTCGTCTAACGACACCATCCAGAATCGTGATTCCGATTCCGGCAACCCTCTCTGAACGCCCCAAGAGGTCGTGGGGCGGGTTCTCCACGATAGAATTCTCTTTCTTTTCCGTTTTTTAAGCTGGCCTTACTTTGCCGGAATCTTCTCAAGGGCTTGCTTGAGCAGGTTCCAGAAGGGCTCTACGGTGGCAATCTCGCAACGCTCCGTCGTCGTGTGAGGGCTCCGGATAGTGGGGCCGAGGCTCACGACATCCATGCCGGGATACTTTCCGAGGATGATCGAGCACTCCAGTCCGGCGTGGTCCACCTGGACGATGCCTTCCGTGCCGTTCTGCTCCTTGTAGATTTTCTTCAGCAAATGCAGGATCTCGCTGTCGGGATTCGGGTCCCAGCCACCATAGCTTCCGCTGGTAACGGTCTTCATCCCGGTCATGTCGAGGCAGCTGGTGATGGTCTCGACGATGTATTCCTTCATGTCTTCGCGGCTCGAGCGGGCCAGGATCTTGAATGCGGCCTTGCCGTTCTCGATATCGATGATGGCGAGGTTGGACGAGGTTTCCACGACCTCCGGGTAAACGGGAATCTGGCGGACAACGCCGTCATGGCAGGCGTAGATGGCATCGATGAGGTTGTCCTGAATCTCCACGGGGACGAGCGTGGCGGGCTTTCCGGTCTCTTCGGTGAAGAACTCGATGCCTTTCTCGATGGTCTTGAACTCGTCCTCGAGGGCAGCCTTGAAGTCTGCCACGAGTTTCTTGACCGGCTCAACCTCGTTCTGGGGCAGGGCAATCACCACTTCGGCCTTGAATGGAATCGCGTTGCGCATGTTGCCGCCGTGCCAGGTGGCGAGACGGGCACCGTGCTCCGCCACGGCCTTGCGCACGAAGCGCACCATCTGCTTGTTGGCGTTGGCGCGACCCTCGTTGATCTCAAGGCCGGAGTGGCCTCCCCGCAAGCCCTTCAGGGTAACTTTCAGGGCCGCCTCCTGGTCGTTCTCCACTTCCTGATATCCCAGCTCGCTGTTGATGTCGATGCCGCCGGCACTGCCGATGACGAACTTTCCCCAGGTCTCGGAATCAAGGTTCATGAGGATGTCTCCATGCAGCACATCGGTCGGAAGGTCGTTGGCACCGAACATGCCGGTCTCCTCGTCGCGCGTAATCAGCCCCTCTACGGGCCCGTGCTTCAGGTCCTTGGCCTCCATCACGGCCATGATTGCGGCCACGCCGAGACCGTCGTCGGCCCCGAGGGTCGTGCCCTTCGCGTGCACCCATCCGTCCTCGATGTAGGTCTCGATGGGGTCGGTCTCGAAGTTGTGCGCGCTCTCCGGCGACTTCTGGGGCACCATGTCCATGTGCGCCTGCAGCACCACGGCCTTGCGATTCTCCATTCCCGGCGTGGCGGGCTTCCGCATGATGATGTTGCCGCCGCTGTCTTTTACGGCCTCTACGCCCGCCTCCTTGGCGAAGTCGAGCAGGAATTGCTGTACTTTTTCCAGATGTCCCGAGGGACGGGGAACTTGTGTCAGTGCGTGAAAATTCTTCCAGATGCACGCGGGACTCAGATCTTTCATTTCGTTCATAGCTTTTTCTTTTAAGGGGAAGCGGCAGGGCAATCCACCCTTCCGGCTTCTCAGGTTAGTAACTATCTTGATTTTTCGTATTTTCAGCGGCGGTCTCGCCTTCTCTTCTTCGGGTAAAGGAAAGGGCTGTCCAGGCATAGATGCCGAGCGCCACGACAAGCAGCGTCTGCACCGAGTGCACGATGAGCACGAAGTAGAGGGCGTCGGTGTCGGTTACTCCGTATAAGACGAGCATGGTCTTCACCGCGAAATGCCAGGGCCCCATGCCGTTGGGTGTCGGCACGATGACGGCTATCGAGCCCACGATGAAGGTTACCAAGGCACATGAGAGGCCAAGTTTGGCAGTGGCGTCAAAGCAGAAGAAGGTGAGGTAATAGTGCAGGAAATAGCTGCCCCAGATGGCCAGGGTGAAGACGATGAACAGCGGGGCGTTCCTCACTTTCTTGACCGAAAGGATGCCCTGCCATACTCCGTTCAGTGTGGCCTTTACCTTATTATATATGGAGAGGCGGCGGATCAGATAGGCCACGAGTATCACCACGGCAAGCATGCATATGCCCGTAACGAGCCATCCGGCAACGGAAAAGCTGCGGAGAAAATCCTCGAGCGAGGTTCCTGTCTGATTGAAGAAGTGAGTGAAGACTCTGATTTGGAAAAGAAATACCAGCAGCGTGATGAGCATGACCAGCAGCGAGTCGATGGCACGCTCGGTAATCACCGTTCCCAAGGCCTTCGAAAACGGCACATGGTCATACCTTTTCAGCACGCCGCAGCGGGTGAACTCTCCGATTCTGGGGATAATCAGGCTGGCCGCATACGACAGGAAGACGGCGTTCACGCTCACATCGGCACGCGGATGCTCGCCCAGCGGCTCCAAGGTTTGCCTCCACCGCCATCCCCGGAACATCTGCGCGAGGATGCCGAAAGGGAAAGACAACAGCATCCAGGTCCAGTCCATCTCGTGCAGGAGCACTTTCTCTATCCTCTGAAAGTCGAATCCACGATACATCCAATACAGGATCGCGCCTCCCAACAGCAGCGAGAAAGCTATCTTCAGGATATTGTTGCCTATGTTCTTCGATATTTCCATCTTCGTTGCAAAAATAATGTAAATCGGCGGAAATACAAAATAAAAGGTGCTTTAATTTCCCTGTCTCGTTGATTTGGGTCAACAAAAGGCCGATAAAACGCGATTCCTTCACAAATTGTTTGCGCACACAAGTTTTCCGTATTACCTTTGCAGACGAAAAGAAAGAGGGTTAGTTGATAACGGAGTTGACACAAACGACCGAGAGTCTAAAGTCCCTTTGGGGAATCTCTCATCGCTCCACATTTGAATAAAGGATAACAAATTTTAAAAGAAAGGAAAAATTATGGTATTGTTAATGTCATTTTTCGTCGTATCAGTCATGATAGCACAGGCTATTCGTGTTAATGGCGACTTAAACATGGGGTGATAGTTCATCCCATCGTAATCAGAAAAAGATTTAAAATTTAAATAGCGTGGCGGGTTGATTTTATCGACTCGCCACTTTCTTTTTCTCGATTATTATGCGTATCTTTGTGGCATCAATCGCAGCGAATATGAAACCTGTAAAGCCAAAGAAGAACCTTGGCCAGCACTTCCTGACCGATCTGGATATAGCCCGGCGCATTGCCGATACCGTCGACGCGTGCCCCGACATCCCCGTGCTGGAGATCGGCCCGGGCATGGGAGTCCTCACCCAGTATCTCGTGAAGAAGCCCCAGGAGGTGAAGGCAGTGGAGATCGATGCAGAAAGCGTTGGCTATCTGCACGAGCATTTCCCGACCCTTCGCGACCGCGTCATCGGCGAGGACTTTCTCCGGATGGACCTGGCGGATGTGTTCGGAGGTCGCCCGTTCGTGCTCACGGGCAACTATCCCTATGACATCAGCTCGCAGATATTCTTCAAGATGCTCGACTTCAAGGACCTCATTCCCTGCTGCACGGGCATGATCCAGCGTGAGGTGGCCCTGCGCATGGCCTCCGCGCCGGGCAACAGAGACTACGGCATCCTCTCCGTGCTGATACAGGCGTGGTATGATGTGGAGTACCTCTTCACCGTCGACGAGGGCGTCTTCAACCCGCCGCCCAAGGTGAAGAGTGCCGTCATCCGCATGATGCGCAACGGCGTTACCGACCTCGGCTGCGACGAGAAGCTTTTCAAGCGGGTGGTGAAGGCGGTGTTCAACCAGCGCCGCAAGATGCTCCGCGTGTCGCTGCGACAGCTCTTCGCCGGACAGCAGCCCGCTCCCGAATTCTATCAGCAGGACGGCATGACGCGCCGCCCGGAGCAGCTCTCCGTGGCGGAGTTCGTCGATCTCACGAACATCGTTGAAAAAGAACTCAACCGAGGGGCGCCATGAAGTGGAAGAGAATCGTCCTGCTCGTGATAGTCTTGCTGCTGCTCGCTCTGTTCGCAGAGTTCTTTTACAAAGCCTGCATCGACTCCGGCAGGTTCGAATACGACCTCGAGCGGCAGACTTTCATCAGCCGCAGCGGATGGGATGCCGTGGGACTGGGCCTGTATATATCCAACTGCGACTCCGTGGAAGACAGCTATCTCATCAAGCGGAAAGACGATTCTCGCGCCTCCCATCCCTCGCTTCGCTTGGATTCCATCCCTGCCGACTATACCGTCAGTTGCATGGGCGTGTTCGGCCTGGAGGCATCTCGCCTGGAAGACCGCGTCCGCCGCACGCGGCGCATCACCCTGCTGCCCAACTCCCGGTATGAGCTTGTCAGGCCGAGGGGCTGCATGGCCTCGGCATATATCCATGTCCGCACCGACGCCCGGGGGCGGGTGGTCGAGGTGTCGGATGCCACTCTGAGGTCCGGCTCCCCGTGTCAGCAATAGCCTTGGCCGCCCACCTTTCCCGGGCGACATGCCTCCTGAAAACCTGAAGGCCGTCTTCTGTCTGACAAAATCGGCGATTTTGTCCCACGATTTCGCCGATTTCGTCGTTCAATCTCGCCGATTTTGTCAGACAGAAGACGGCCTTTCGCAATCCCTCCCTCCGTTTCCGGATGAAAAGATAGCGGTCCGCATAGAAAGTCGGGCAATCTTTTTGCCTTTTCAATAGTTTTTCTTATTTTTGTCCATCGTATGGAAACGAAGGAAGAAAAATACCGGTTGCTCTGCGCCCAGGTGAAGAGCCTGGTGGCCGGCGAGAACAACCTGACGGGTGCCCTGTCGAATGTGTCGGCGGCAATGCGCGCCGCCTTCCCCGATGTCTATTGGTGGGTGGGGTTCTATCTCGTGCGCGGCGGCGAGTTGCAGCTGGGTCCCTTCCAAGGCCCCGTGGCTTGTATGACCATCCGCAAGGGCAAGGGCGTCTGCGGCACGGCGTGGGTGCTGAATTCAACCGTCGTCGTCCCCGATGTGGAATGCTTCCCGGGCCACATCGCCTGTTCATCGGAGAGCCGCTCGGAGATTGTCGTCCCAATTCGTAACGACGGTGGCGAGGTGGTGGCGGAGATAGATGTAGACAGCCGCGAGCTGGCTGCCTTCGACGAGGTAGACAGGCTCTGTCTTGAGAATATTTCAAAAATTCTATCCGCGGAGTTGGAGTTTTGAGAAATAATATCTAAATTTGTAGGCCAGGAATAAACAAATACTACGAAAATATGATTGATGTAAAAGCAACATTGAAAGAGGCAGAAGACCGCATGGAAATGGCGGCGATGTATCTGGAAGAATCGTTGGCACACATCCGTGCGGGGCGAGCTAATGTGGCGCTTCTCGACGGCGTGAAGGTAAATTCTTATGGTTCGGTAGTCCCGTTGAACCAAGTAGCCACGGTGTCGGTGCCCGATGCTCGCACCATCGCCATCCGTCCGTGGGACAAGAAGACCATCCGCGACATCGAGAAGGGGATCATGGACAGCGACCTGGGCATCACTCCGGAGAACAACGGGGAAGTGATTCGCCTGACACTGCCGCAGCCTACGGGCGAGCGTCGCCAGGAACTGGTGAAGCAATGCAACAAGATCGGCGAGAAAACAAAGGTAGAGGTGCGCAATGTGCGCGGCGAAATCAAGGACAAGCTGAAGAAAGCCATCAAGGACGGCCTGTCTGAAGACTTGGAGAAAGACGCCGAGAACGACCTGCAGAAGCTGCACGACAAGTTCATCAAGAAGATAGACGCGCTCCTCGAGGCTAAGCAGAAGGAAATCATGACGGTATAAGCCATCGCTCCCCAGCCTTCCTCCCGTAGGGGCAGAGCTGGGGAATATTGTGTCTATGAAGGGTTTGATAATCAAGAATACGGGAAGTTGGTACACCGTCAAGACCGAAGGCGGGCGGATCGTTGACTCCAAGATCAAGGGGAATTTCCGCCTGAAAGGCATCCGGTCGACCAATCCTGTGGCCGTGGGCGACCATGTGGAAATCGAGGAAAACCAAGAGGGAACGGCCTTCATTACGGCCATTGCCGACCGCCGCAACTATATCATACGCAAATCGCAGAACCTCTCGAAGCAGAGCCACATCATCGCGGCGAATGTGGATCAGGCTCTGCTGGTGGCTACGGTGAGCCATCCGCAGACCTCAACCACTTTCATCGATCGTTTTTTAGCTTCTGCCGAGGCCTATAGCGTGCCGGTGGTTCTGCTCTTCAACAAGACCGATCTGCTCGATGCCGACGAGCTCCGCTATCAGGAAATGATGGTCGGGCTCTATGAAACGGTGGGCTATCGGTGCCTTCAGGTGTCTGCCAAGCTGGGCACGGGGATACCGGAGGTAAAGGCGCTGCTGACCGACCGGATCAGCGTTCTCAGCGGCAATAGCGGCGTAGGGAAGTCTACGCTGATCAACCTCCTCATTCCCGGGGCGCAACTGAAGACCCGGGAGATCTCCGGCGCGCACGATATGGGCATGCACACCACCACCTTCAGCGAGATGCTGGATGTGCCCGGGGGCGGCTATGTGATAGATACGCCGGGTATCAAGGGCTTTGGCACCTTCGACATGGAGCCCGGGGAGATCACCAGTTACTTTCGGGAAATCTTCCGTTTCTCCAAGAATTGCCGCTTCTCCAACTGTTCCCATACCCACGAGCCGGGGTGCGCCGTCCTCCGGGCAGTGGAAAATCACGAGATTGCAGCTTCCCGCTACCAGTCTTATCTGAGCATGTTGCAGGATAAGGACGAGAACAAATATCGGGAGGCTTTTTAGATGTGGCGAAGCGTTTTCTGGCTCACGGTCTTTTGCTCGTTGGTGTTTTGTTCCTGTAAAAAAGAAGAATTGCCGACCGGGGGAAATCCTGACACGGCGCGATATCCAGCCTATACGGATTCCCTTGGTCGTCCGGACTCGATGAGCACGCGGGGATTGCTGCCTTTTCTCACCGTCAGGGAGAGGCCTTCGGGTTTCTTCGCCTCCCTGTTCGGGCAGGAAATATGCTCGCAGAAGTTTTACTGCGACACGGCGGGGAGGCCTGTCCATGCCGTCTACAGCCAGCGGGGATTCCCCGACGAGCATCTGCGATTCACCTATACCGACAGTTCCTTCATCACTCGGGAGGGTCGGTCGGGGCGGTGCGAATATCTCCTCCGCGAGGGACTGATTGTCGCCGGAAAGCCTCTAGGCCATGGCACCATGACCCGTTTTGTATATGACGCTGCCCGGCATCTTGTCAGGGCCGGACAGACGGACTATGTCTGGGAGGGCGCAAGGCTGACGGCCGTCCGGCTGAAGTCGCCCGACGGCCGCCTGATGATTGAGCGGAAGGTGGACTATGACGAGGCAAAGCCGGTGTCGCAGACCGTCATGGCCGAGCTGTTTGCCCATTACTGGGGCAAGTGGTGGCTGCTGCCGTTTCTGCAGAAAGGTTATTTCGGAGAGTTTCCGGTGGGTGTTCCTTACCGGATAAGCTATCCAGACGGTCATTTCGACCTATACCGTTCCGTCTTTGGCGACGACGGACGGCTCGCCTCGATACAGTCGGTCGGCGACGGCATCGTCAGGGATTATCGTTGGGAAGACTGGCAGAAATAGTCTGAACAGCCTGTATTCCTGCTCCGCGACTTATCCGATGGTAATGGTATAGCGGCTCATGAAGCTTGCTCCGGGCAGCAGCTTGTTGACGAGATACTTATCCTTGAACTCCCCTTCAAACCCTGCCAGATCGTGGATTCCATACCACGGCTCGATGCAGATGAAAGGAGCATTCTTGCCGGTAGGGCTCCAGATGCCGAGGGCGGGTGCCTTGAAGTCGAGTTTCAGGACGCGCTTCTTGTTCTTGTCGAGCAGTTCCACTTCGTGTATTTGCGATTCGTCGAAGATGAGCGCGTCGTCGTCGAAGTCTTTCATGGTGAACTCCCACACCTGTCCGTCCATCTTGACGGGATGGTGTTGCAGGGTGATACAACCGTGGGTATTGCCGTAAATGCGCCGGGGTTGCGTGTTGTCGAACTTCAGGTAGCCGTGCAGGGGGTCGCCCTCCTTCATGTCCGGCACCTTGAAAGCCGGATGTGCGCCGATCTGGAAGTAGATTTCTTTGTCGTCAGTATTCTCCACATGCCAGACCACCTGTATCTGATTGCCCTCCAGCCGATAGCTTACAGCGAGGTTGAAGCGGTAAGGATAGTCTTTGAGAGTTGCTTCTGAGTCGGTAAGGGCAAGGGTTATGCGTGTCTCGCTCTTACTGATGATCTTGTAATCCATGGTCTGCCCGAATCCGTGGCGGTGCATTCTGTATTCCTTGCCGTCTATGCGACAGGTGTCATTCCATAGTCCGCACACGATGGGGAACAGCGTCGGGGAGTGCTTTCCCCAGTATTTTGGGTCGGCTTGCCATAAGTATTCCCTCCCGTTCTTGTCTCTGATGCTCTGGAGTTCCGCCCCATGTTCCGCGATCAGAAGTGATAGTTCGTCGTTCTTGAGTTGTTCCATTGCCTGAAGTTTTATGGTTTGTCGCAAAGATACGAAAAATATCGGGATGTTGTATTTGCAAGTCTCGGTATTTTTGTAACTTTGCACCCGGAGAAAAGAAACTTGTATTCAGATGACCAATCAGGTAAAGGGATTTACGGCGGCCGTGGTGGCTGCCGTGTGCTATGGCACCAATCCGCTGGGTGCCCTGCCGCTGTATGCCGACGGAATTCACCCCGCTTCGGTGCTTTTCTATCGTTATGCCATTGCTCTGGCGATATTCGCGGTGATCATGGTAGCACGCGGTGAGCGCTTCTCCATCAAGCTGGGACATGCCGTGAGGTTCTCATTCCTCGGCGCCGTCTTCGCCACCTCGTCAATCAGCCTTTATCTCAGCTTTCGCTATATGGAGGCCGGAGTGGCGTCGACACTTCTCTTCGTCTACCCGATCATGACCGCCGTGCTGATGACGATGTTCTTCCACGAGCGTGTAACATGGACTACCACGACGGCTATTCTTTTGGCCGTGGCGGGCGTGGCGCTGCTTTACAGGGGCGATGGAGCTGTCAGACTGAGTACGGCGGGCTTTGCGTTGGTGATGGCATCGTCGCTCTCGTATGCGATTTACATCGTGTCGATCAATCAGTGGGAGAACGACATGTCGCCCCTGAAGTTCACTTTCTGGGTCATCGTGTTCTGCCTCTTGTCGGTAGTCGCCTATAGCTGGCTCTCCGGCGACACGCTCCAACTGCTGCAGACACCGAGGCAATGGCTCTGCGTTTTCCAGCTCGGACTGCTCCCCACGGTGCTCTCGCTCTTCTTCATGACCATCGGCATCCAGCTCATCGGCAGCACGCCGTCGGCCATCATGGGTGCCCTAGAACCGGTAACGGCCGTCGTCATCGGAGTGTTTGTCTTCCACGAGTCGTTCTCCGTGCGGCTGGCTTGTGGCATCCTGTTGATTCTGGGTGGCGTCATCTTGATCATATCCAAGAATAAGGGCAAGCCAAAAGAAAATGCCGCGGCGGCTGCGGAGAGCGACGGCGGCATTTTCCGTAATGGCAGGTCGTGATTTCCCGTTCCTCAGGACCTTCTCGCGAAGATGAAAAAACCGGACAAGGTGGACACAATGAGGATGACGGCAAGGACATCGAGTGTGTTTTCCGTCATTTTGGCATGATTGAAAAAGCCGTTCAGGAGCAAGCTGTAGGCCAGACTTGAAAGAGAGAGTTCCACGGCCAGTATCCGCAGCAGCCTTGCGCTTTTATAGGCATTCGCCTCCGTTTTCATTGTCCTGGGCAGGTTCACCCATGACGAATTGGGATGATAGGCGCAGCAGAGCAGCGATCCGGCGACTGCCGCGAGGATGATCGGCTGTACTAAATCCTTGGAGAAAACGCCCTGCCGCGCATAGGAAATGCAGCAGAAAACGATTGCGGCGAGGACGATAAGCCCCGTTAGAATCTCAAAGACGGTGCCCTCGAGTGTCCTATAGACTCTGAATTCTTCCATTTCCTGTTGGTTCATCTGTCGTTGGTGTTTCCTTTTCGGTAGGCTTCTCCTTCCTCTGCTTAGGCAGTCTGCGGTTCTTGCGCAGGGCCTCGGAAATGATCCACTGCAACTGTCCGTTGGTGCTGCGAAACTCGTCGGAGGCCCATTTCTCTATCGCGTCCATTGTCTCAGAGTCTATGCGGAGGATGAAGCTCTTGTTTTTGGTTTCTTTCTTTGCCATATCTAAGGAGCACGCTCCTTTTCCGGGGTCAGAAAAGAAGCCGATTCTTATGTCTTGATTACATGTTCAGCGTGCCGGTGTTCACTACGGGCTGAGCCGTGTCATCACCGCAGAGCACTACCATCAGGTTGCTCACCATGGCCGCCTTCTTGTCGTCGTCCAGCTCGATTACTTGCTCGTCGGCGAGCTTGTCGATGGCCATCTTGACCATGGAGACGGCCCCCTCCACGATTTTCTCCCGCGCTGTGATGATGGCCGAGGCCTGCTGGCGGCGCAGCATGACGGCTGCAATCTCCGGGGCATAGGCCAGATAGTTGATGCGGGCCTCGACGACTTCAATGCCGGCAAGGTCGAGCCGTTCTTTCAGTTCCTGTTCCAGCACCTCGTTGAGCTTGTCGCCACCTCCGCGGAGGGTCGTCCCCGAGGCCTTTCCGTCTTCGTCGTCATAGGCGTAGAGGCCGGCCACCTTGCGCAGGGCAGCGTCGCCCTGAATCTTCACGAAGTTCTCATAGAAGCGCATCAGGGCCCCGGAAGCCTGGTGTGAGCCTGTGCCCTGGGTCTGCTGGGCGTCGATGTCGAAGGTGGCTTTATAGGTGTCCTTGAGCCGCCATACCATCACCTGGCCTATCATCACGGGGTTGCCGATCTTGTCGTTTACCTTGATGGGCTGCGCGTCGAGGTTGCGTGCGCGCAGCGAGAGCTTCTTGGTGGTAATGAACGGGTTTACCCAGAAGAAGCCCGTCTGCGTGAAGGTGCCCCGGTATTTGCCGAAGAACATCATCACGCGGGCCTCGTTGGGCTCGAGCATCATGAAGCCTCCGAGCATCACCAAGTCGGAGATGAAGAGCATGACACTGACTATGGTCAGCGCCGTCATGCCCGGATTCAGGCACTCGCAGTTGGAAACAAAGAGCACGAGGCTCAGTACTAAGACGGCAATTATCAGGAACAGCATCGTGAATCCGTTGAGGGTCTTGCCTTTGAAAGTGAACTCTTGGTTTGTCATAATTCAGGTCTTTAATGCTTTTTGGTTGTTGATATCATTTTGATATCGCAAATATAGCACTCGTTTTTGAAACAAACAATACCCCCGCTAATTATTTAACGGAGTTTAACACACGGCCTTTCCTCGTGCGGGAGTATGCCTTCTATAAAACAGGCAGCCGCTGCCAGCCTGACAAAATCGGCGAGATTGTCGCACGAAATCGCCGAAATCGTCGGACGAAATCGCCGATTTTGTCAGGCTTCTGACGGCTGGAAGGTGGATGCTTGATGGTTTGGAGGCACGCCTGCGTTCATTTGGCGCATATCCCGAATCGGCATAAGGAGCAGTCGGAACCCGGCTTTCGCGGTTCTGCCTTGTGCCGCGGCTTTCCGTCGCGGCTGTTTCCCATGCATCTTTTGGCAGTTTTCGCCGAAGTCTTGAGATTTTTTCGTAACTTTGCGGCATGATTCCTGAGGAGATAAAAGACAAGCGTATCGCCGTGTTGCTGTCGGGTGGAGTAGACAGTTCGGTGGTGGTTTACGAGCTCGCGAGGCTCGGTCTGCACCCCGATTGTTTCTATATCAAGATAGGACCCGAGGAGAGCGAGGAGTGGGATTGCAGTTCCGAGGAAGACTTGGAGATGGCTACGGCGGTGGCGGCGAGATATGGCTGCCGGCTGCAAGTGGTCGATTGCCACAAAGAATATTGGTCGCAGGTAACGCGATACACCATGGATAAGGTGCGCGCAGGCTTCACGCCGAATCCCGATGTGATGTGCAACCGGCTCATCAAGTTCGGAGCTTTCGACGAGAAAAGCGGTCATGACTACGACCTGATAGCTACGGGGCACTATGCGCAGACCGAATGGATAGAGGGTCGGAAATGGCTCACGACAAGTCCGGACCCCGTGAAGGACCAAACCGATTTCCTCGCGCAGATCTACGATTGGCAGCTCCGCAAGGCCCTGTTTCCCATCGGGCACTATATGAAAGACGAGGTTCGGGCCATTGCGGAGCGTGAGCATCTGGTGAACGCAAGGCGTAAGGATTCGCAGGGCATCTGCTTTCTGGGGCAGATAGACTACAATGAGTATATCCGCCGCTACCTCGGAGAGCAGCCCGGAGATATCATCGAGCTCGAGACGGGCAACCGGATCGGGGAGCACAGGGGGCTCTGGTTCCATACCATCGGCCAGCGCAAGGGGCTCGGAATGGGAGGAGGACCGTGGTTCGTAGTCAAGAAAGATATAGAGCGGAACATCCTCTATGTGAGCCACGGGTATGATCCGGAGGCGGCTTACAAGGCAGACTTCAGGATTCATGACTTTCATGTCCTGACCACGGAGGTAGACGCGTCGCGCGTAACCTTCAAGATTCGCCACACGCCGGAGTATCATCCGGCCACCATTGAGCCACTGGGTGGCGGAGCCTACATCGTCCATTCCGACGAGAAAATCCATGGAGTGGCACCCGGGCAGTTCTGTGTGGTATACGACGAGGCCTATCATCGCTGCTTCGGGAGCGGCGAGATCGTCTTGTAGGGAATCAGGGTGGGAGGTCTTCTTTCGGATGGGTTACTTCCGGTTTTTGGCTTTCAGTTCTTCCTGCGTTTCCCGGTAGGATTTCAGGATGGGGTCTTCCGTGTCGACTTCGGGTGCTTTTCCGTGCTTGTGGGGAAGCAGTTTGCTGGCTTTCTCGACGAGAAGAGCCGCCAGCCCGAGGATGTTGAAGCCATATGTGGGATGCTGCAAGGCGTATTCGGTGGGGTCCTGGTAGGTCCAGCTCTTGATATGCTCGTTCAGTTTCTTCGACTTATCTTCGCCGTAAACCACCACTTCGTCGAGGCGGTTATAGTTGGAAAGCAGGGGAATGGTATCTCCCACCATATGAAAAGGTATGCGCGAGGGCATGTATCCGGGCTTGCTTACGACGAGCGTGTCGAACTTTTCGGGTATCAGGCAGTGCCCCAGGTAGTCGGTGGTGTCGCTGTAGTTGGTGTTTGTCCATACTCTTGCCGACCGCAGCGGGCGCTTCGAGTCGAGGTCGTAGACAGTTATTCTCCGCTGTGCGGCGAGTTCCTGTACGAACAGGAGCGCCAGGCAAAAAGGCAAGAATCTAAGCATGATAATCGGTTTTGCCGCAAAGATAGGCAATAAGGGTGTATACAGGCTTCTCCGTTAAGATTTTTTAGTTTATAAATTCTTTAGATAAACTAATACGGTTTAATTTTCCTCTCCCTTGATAAAGTCGCCGATTCCGGCGATGGTTTTAGTCAATTCCCGGCCTGTCGGCCTGTCGGTCTGATCCTTCACGGGGTCTTTTGCCAGATTGCCGACACCGTCTATGATCCGCGCGCCAGGCGAGTTGTCGTCCGATTGCCGGCCGCCGGGGGTGTCGTCTGGCGGGTGGAGTTCTGCACATGGGTGTCGTCGGGGTCGCCCGTGTCTTCATCCCCGTCCTCGTCTTGCCGGCCGTTCCATACTTTATCAAGGATTTTCGTGATGTCGTCTTTATCGATGGTGAAGACATGACCTAAGATTCCGTAAGACGACTTATAGTCTTTTTTTCCCCAGCGAACCGTCGTGGTGGAGAAGATTCCATAGTTGTGGTATTCCAGCATGGTGTTGAGTATGGGGGCGGATATTTCCCGCACAAGCATCTTTCCCAACATATCGAATCCTTGGGAGGCAGGGTCTTTGTCGCTATCCTTGCCTTCGACTGCGGCTGAAATCCGGTCTTGGATAACTCTCTTGTGGTCTTCCTTGTCTGGATTGGTGAGGATGAGGGCGAACAGGAGCGCCACAACGAGGGCGCCGATGATGAGTCCCGTGTGCCGTCTTGCCGGCTCCTGGTCCTCCTCCCAGTCGTCTTGCGTCGCACTGTCCACGGTGGGTTGCGCAGTTGTCGGCGGCACGGGTGGGGGCGTGGCGCCGCTTGGGGTGTTAAAGAGGAAGTTTTTCAGTTCGTCTACCTGCCAGGCCGGCATCCAGTCTTTCATGCCTTCCGCCCATACGAGGGTGTCGGAAGCGAGGCCCTTGTCTTTCAGTTCGTAGATGGAGAAAGGACCTGCCTGCTGATTGTTCTCGTTGATGAAGTATTTCATAAAATGCTTGTTATTTCAGGAAATCTTTCCATTGGTTGCTGAATTCACGGATGCTCGGGAAGATGATGTTGGCTCCTTCGCGGGCCAAGAGCAAGTCGGGGAGAGGCCCGCTGTTGATGCCTACGGTGAAGATGCCGGCTGCCACGCCGGCTCGCACGCCCATAGGGGCGTTCTCCACCACGATTCCTTCCCACGGTTTCAGGGCTCCTGCCAGTTCCAGTCCTTTCAGATAGGGGTCGGGGGCGGGTTTGCCGTGCTCGATGTCATATGCCGTTACGATGTGCCCAGGGGCCACGAAGTCGTGAAAATCGTCGGTAAGTCGTTTGATGAGAGGTTTTTGTCCGCTTCCCGTAACAATCCCTATCTGCAGTCCGTCGGCCTTGATGTGCCGCATCAGGTCGATGACCCCGTCGAAGATTTGCGTCTGCGGCATCTGATGAAAGAGCCTCGCCTTCTCGTCATACATCCGTTGTGCCTCAGTCTCCGAGAGCTCTTTGCCGAGTTGATTGCGGGCATAGATGCGGATGGTGTCGATGCCCCGCATGCCTTCCGTCGCATAGGAGTCTTCCACCGTGAAGTGGATGCCGAACTCTGCCATCGCTTCCCGCCAGGCTTTGGCATGGCTGGGCATGGAGTCGTAGAGCACGCCGTCCATATCGAAGAGCACGACTTTGGGAGCAAAATTCCCAAAGCCGTGGTCTGTAAGGTATTTCTGAATTTCTCTCTGAACCATCATTTCTCGTTGGCGAGACGCTCTTTGATGGCTTTGCTCTCGGCCTCATAGCCAGGCTTGTCGAGCAATGCGAACATGTTCTTCTTGTAAGCTTCCACGCCCGGCTGGTTGAAAGGGTTGACTTCCTCCATCAAACCGCTGATGCCACAGGCAATTTCGAAGAAATAAATGAGTTGCCCGATATAGTATTCATTCAGCTTCGGGAGGCTGATGCGGATGTTGGGAACGCCGCCGTCCACATGTGCCAGGCGGGTGCCGAGCTCTGCCATCTTGTTCACTTCGTCGACGCGCTTGCCGGCGAGGAAGTTCAGTCCGTCGAGGTTTTCCTCATCGAAAGGGAAGTCGAGGTGGCTGTTCGGCGTCTCGATGGAGATGACCGTCTCGAAGATCGAACGCTCGCCCTCCTGGATCCACTGTCCCATGGAGTGCAGGTCGGTGGTGAAGTCGCAGGCCGCGGGGAAGATTCCCTTGTGATCCTTGCCCTCGCTCTCGCCATAGAGCTGTTTCCACCATTCAGCGATATAGTGCAGTTTTGGCTGGAAGTTGGCGATGATTTCTATCTTTTTCCCCGTCTGGGTATACAGGGCCTGTCGTATGGCGGCATACTGCGCGGCGATGTTCTCTGCAAAGGGAACATCCGGTGCGGTAGCCTTTTCCATGTCGCGGGCACCCTCAACGAGCTTGTTGATGTCGAAGCCGGCGCATGCTATGGGCAGCAAACCTACCGGTGTGAGCACCGAGAAGCGTCCCCCCACATTGTCGGGGATGATGAAACTCTTGTAGCCTTCCTTGTCCGCGCAGGTGCGGGCAGCCCCTCTCTTGGCGTCGGTGATGGCTACGATAACCTCGCGGGCTTCCTCTTTGCCGCGCTGAGCTTCGCACTGTTTCTTCAAAAGGCGGAAAGTAAGAGCCGTTTCAGTGGTCGTTCCTGATTTAGAGATATTGATAACGCCGAACTTCTTGCCTTTCAGATAGTCGGTAAGCTCGGCCAGATAGTCTTCGCCGATATTGTTTCCGGCGAACAGGATGTTGGGATTCTTTCTGTCATCGTTAACAAGCCATGTGAAAGCATTGCCCAAAGCGTCGATCACGGCACGGGCTCCGAGATAGGAACCACCTATTCCGGCCACGACCACCACTTCACACTTGGCGCGCAGGGTGCCGGCACAGGCTTGCACTTCGGCGATGAACTCGGGTGTGAGGGATGATGGCAGGTGAAGCCATCCGAGGAAATCGTTACCTGCGCAAGTGGCGTTCTCCAGAGCTTCCCGTGCGGCCTTGGCCTTAGGCTCGTAAGCCTCTACTGTCCCGGCATTCAGGAACTGGGCAGCTTTCGTGATGTCTAATGAGATATTCTTCATCGTTCTTATGTTTTTTATTGTGTTCTTTTTATCTGAAACTGTCGGTCAACAGTTTGATTTCTATCTGCGGGTTGATGCGTTCGTAGATGATATTGTAGACAGCATCGAGGATGGGCATGTTGACATGCATGTGTCGGTTGATTTCCTTCATGCACTTGGTGCCGAAGTAGCCCTCGGCAATCATTTCCATCTCTATCTGCGCGCTTTTCACCGAGTAGCCTTTGCCGATCATTGTTCCGAAAGTTCGGTTACGACTGAAATTGGAGTAGGAGGTTACGAGCAGGTCGCCCAGATAGACGCTGTCATAGACATTCCGCTCGATGGGATGCATGGCCGTGAGAAAGCGCTTCATCTCCTGGACGGCATTGGAAATCAATACCGCCTGAAAGTTATCTCCGTATTTGAGTCCCGAGCAGATGCCCGCCGCAATGGCATATACATTCTTCAGCACCGACGAATACTCGATGCCGATGACATCGTCGGACACTTTTGTCTTGATGAATTCCGAGGAGAGCACTTCGGTGAATGCCTGTGCCTTCTCCAGGTCCTTGCAGCCCACGGTGAGATAGCTTAGCCGCTGCATGGCCACTTCTTCCGCATGGGAAGGTCCGCCGATGCAAGCCAGATTGTCATGAGGGATGTCGTACACCTGGTGGAAGTATTCCGAGCAGATGAGGTTCTCGTCGGGCACGATGCCTTTGATGGCCGTGATGATGAACTTATCCTTGATGCGGGTCTTGAGTTTCTTAAGATGATTCTTCAGATAAGGCGACGGCGTTACGAACACGAGCGTGTCGTAGGCCTCCGCAATCTTGTTGATGTCCGTCGAGAAATCGATCTCGTTCACATCGAAATGCACGCTCGTGAGGTAGGCGGGATTATGCCCCATGCGTCTGAAGTCCTCTATCCGGTCGTCCCGACGCATATACCACCCGATGTGGTGGGTCTTGTCTACCACAATCTTGGCTATGGCCGTTGCCCACGAGCCTCCGCCGATGATTGCTATCTTGCCAACTCCGAACATTTACCGAGCCTTATCTATCCACGATTGAATTTCGTCTACGCTGGGTTTCTCGTAATTCAGCTTATACTTCTTATTGATTTCTCCTATCTTCTGTTGCAGGCCCTGGGCCTTTTCGTCCTTGATGTCGGAGATGAGGTTGAACCCTGCCTTTCGGAGTACATACACCCAGTCTTCCGGCACGCCGAGTTCCACCCATTCTCCGACGGTACTCTGCGGCATTTTCTTCTCGGGCTTCAGCTGCGGGAAGAGCATCACTTCCTGTATGTTGGGCTGCCCTGTCATGAGCATAGTAAGCCGGTCGATGCCGATGCCGATGCCCGAGGTGGGCGGCATTCCATACTGCAATGCCCTCAGGAAATCTTGGTCGATGACCATCGCCTCGTCGTCGCCCTTGTCGGCAAGCTTCATCTGGTCTATGAAGCGTTGCTCCTGATCGAGGGGGTCGTTGAGTTCCGAATAGGCGTTGGCAAGCTCTTTTCCGTTTACCATCAGCTCGAAGCGCTCGGTGAGCCCGGCCTTGGAGCGGTGCATCTTGGTCAGTGGCGACATCTCCACGGGATAGTCGATGATGAAGGTGGGCTGGATGAAAGTGCCCTCGCAGAATTCTCCGAATATCTCGTCGATGAGCTTTCCTTTGCCGAAGGTTTCGTCTACGGTCTCCAGTTTCAGGTCTTCCGTGGCAATCTTGTATATCTCCTCCTCGGTCTTGTCGCTGAGGTCGAAGCCGGTTTTTTCCTTGATCGCTTCCAGAATGGGCAACCGGCGGTAGGGCGCCTTGAAGCTGATGACGGTGTTGCCGCTCTTCACCTCGGTGGTTCCGTTTACCTCGAGACAGATGGTTTCGAGCAGTTTCTCGGTGAAGCTCATCATCCAGTTGTAGTCTTTATACTGCACATAGAGCTCCATGCAGGTGAACTCGGGGTTGTGGAACTTGTCCATGCCCTCGTTGCGGAAGTTCTTTCCGATCTCGTAGACACCCTCGAAGCCGCCCACGATGAGGCGTTTCAGGTAGAGCTCGGTGGCGATGCGCATGTACATGTCTATGTTGAGCGCGTTGAAGTGGGTGATAAACGGGCGTGCGCTGGCTCCTCCGGCGATGCTCTGCAGGGTCGGCGTCTCCACCTCGGTGTAGCCGGCCTCGTCGAAGAAGCGGCGCATGGCGCGCAGCACGGTGGCCCGTTTCTGGAAAGTTTCCTTCACGCCGTCGTTCACGATGAGGTCTACATACCTCTGACGGGCGCGCAGCTCGGGGTCGTCGAACTTGTCGTAGGCCACTCCGTCCTTGTATTTTACCACGGGCAGGGGCTTCAAGCTCTTGCTCAGGACGGTGATTTCCTTGGCGTGAACCGATACCTCGCCTGTCTGCGTGCGAAACACGAAGCCTTTCACGCCGATGATGTCGCCGATGTCAAGCAGTTTCTTGAATACCGTGTTATATAGCGTTTTGTCCTCGCCCGGGCAGATTTCGTCGCGGGCCACATATACTTGAATTCTTCCCTTTGAGTCCTGCAGCTCGGCGAAGGAGGCCTTTCCCATGATACGCTTGGTCATCACCCGGCCGGCGATGACCACATTGCGGGGCTCGCCCTCATCCTTGAATCCGGTCTTGATGTCGGTGCTGAACGCGTTGGTGGGGAACTCGGCTGCAGGGTAGGGGTCGATTCCCATATCGCGCAGGGCCTGCAGGCTTTGTCTGCGAACTATCTCCTGTTCGCTCAATTCTAATATGTTCATGTCCTTGGTCGTAACTTTTCTTTTTACAAGATGCAAAGTTACGAATTAATTTTGATATTGCTATGCCATTTTATCTTTTTTATATTATAAATGAGGTAGTGGCCGGAGGTGAAGCTCCCCATGGCTTGGAGGTTCCGAAAAAGAACACTGTTTTTTGTGGGGAAAAAGCATGCTTTCCGACCGGTTTCGGTCTCCGGAAATGGCGAAAATGGCGGGCGTGGAGGTAAAAGGCCGCTTCCTGTCTTCCTTCTAACGGCCTTTTATCATGCTTTTAACGGTCAAAAGCTCTCCTCTTAACGGCTTCCGGCCTTCCTTCTAACGGCCTTTTACTGGCGGAAAAAGGGCAAAAACCGGTCTTTTCAGCCTGTTTTCCAGATATGTTTTTCGGTCTTTTTGTCTTAACTTGTTGATTTATAGCGGATTATAAAACTGTAAAATTCAGCCCCGTTTTGTGTCCGAAGGATTGTCTGTTGCCGAAAAGGCCCTGATTTTTGATTTTCAGGTGTTCTGAAAGTCGGAATTCCGAGCTTTTCCATGAGGCGTGCGCGTCCCTTCAGAAAGTTCCCGCAGGCGATGAAAAAAATGCTGTAAATTTTGCCGGTGGCTGCCCGAAATCCGCAAGAAATCAGTATCTTTGCATCTTGTAAGTTATAGGTTATGCAATACTTAGGAGAATTCATATCGCTCTTCGTGGCCTTTTCGTGGACCGTTGCGGCATTGTCCTGCGAGATAGGAAGCAAGCATATGGGGGTTGTGGTGCTCAATGTGTGGCGCATGGGGCTGGCTCTCCTTTTCTCATGCTGTATCAGCGCATGGCTGATGGGTGATTTCCTGCCCGTGCACGCAAGTCTGGAATCGTGGACATGGCTGCTGTTTTCGGGCGTGGTGGGCTATTTCTTCGGCGACTGGTGCCTGTTCAACGCCTATCTTACCATCGGCTCCCGCTATGGCCAGCTGTTCATGACGCTGGCCCCGATGTTCGCCGCTTTCTCGGCTTGGGCTCTTATCGGACAGACGCTGACGGCCTCGGCTCTCCTTGCCATGCTTGTTACGCTTTCGGGCATTGCCATCAGCGTGTTCGGCCGTGGCGGGAAAAATCATCTTCTCTCGCTTCAGCTGCCGTTCAAGGGGGTGCTTTTCGGCATCGGCGCAGGTCTTGGCCAGGGGCTTGGGCTGGTACTTTCAAAGATTGGGCTGGATGCTTATACGGCCGATCTTATGGCCTCTGGTTTCAGCGGAAATGTAGATTATATCTCGTTCTCGGCCAATTCCGTCCGCTGTGTGGCTGGTCTGGCGTGCTTCGTGGCTTGGCTCGGCGTGCGGCGTGGAATGCCCGGCTTCAGGAAGAGTCTGCACGACCGTGCGGGCTTGTCGGCCATGATGGTGGCCGTGTTCTCGGGTCCCGTTATCGGCGTGGCCTGTTCGCTCATGGCCGTGCAGTATGTGGAAGCGGGTATCGCGTCCACCATCATGGCGATTTCGCCCATTCTCATTTTGCTCCCGTCGTATTGGCTTTTCAGGCAGAAGATCACCCTGCAGAGCATTGTTGGCGCCAGTGTGTCGGTCGTCGGCGTGAGCTTGTTCTTCCTGCTGTAGGCCACTCATGGAAAAAGATACTACTAAAGTTTAAGACGATGGATATAGAACATCTTAAAGACACGCTTACCCGGCTCGACGGACTGTCGAACCTTCTGGGCATGGAATTCATCTCCACGCCCGAAGACGATACCTGCATGGCCCGCATGCAGGTAGACGAGCGCAACAAGCAGCCCTTCGGCTTCCTCGCCGGAGGCGCCTCGCTGGCATTGGCCGAGAACCTTGCGGGCGTGGGTTCCATGGCCCTTTGTCCGGGCAAGATATGCGTGGGCATCAATGTGAGCGGGTCGCATGTGAGGTCGGCTCTCGAGGGAGATACCGTAACGGCCTATGCGCATCTGCAATACAAGGGAAGAACCCTGCACGAATGGCATATCGACATCAAGAATTCCAGCGATGATCTCATTTCCACCGTGCAGGTTACGAACTATGTAATGGATGCTCCGAAGGAATGACGCCACGGGTTCGATACAGGCTTCCGTACGAGGATCACTACACGCAGCTCGTCCAGCGTAAAGGCTCTCCTGAAGTGTTGGCATCGCCGTCGGCGCTGAATGGGAGGCAGGGATTCGTCTTTGCGCCCTTTGCGCCTTCATCGGAATGCCCCCTGTTGCTGATGCGGCCTGACGAGATAACGGTCAGGAGGGTTTCGGATGCCGGTGGCTTTTCGGGACACCCTTTGCCCCAAGAAGAGATTCCGGCCGGCCGCGCCGCCTATCGGGCAGACTTCCGGCGTTTCTTCGCGCAACTGCAGTCGGGTGCGTTCCGTAAAATCGTACTTGCCCGGTGCGTGCGTATACCGAGGAGCCGGCCGCAGTCGGCCGAGCAGTTGTTCCTCACGGCTTGCAGGCTCTATCCCCGTGTGTTTGTCGCCTTGATAGAGATGCCGCAGAGCGGGACATGGCTGATGGCCACCCCCGAGGTGCTGCTGAACGGAGAAGATGGCGTGTGGAGCACGATGGCATTGGCTGGCACGCTGTCCGTAGACCGCGAAGGCGAGAGCGCGGAGCGTGTGGAATGGTCGAGGAAAAACCGGGAAGAACAACAATATGTGGCTTCCTATATTGCCGATGTCCTGCACGGCTATGTCGACGGCCTGCAGATGTCGGAACCTCACACCGTGCGGGCGGCCCGGCTCTACCACCTTCGTACAGACTTCCGTTTCCGTCTGCGCGACGAGGAGCGGGTCGGCGACCTGCTCAACGCCTTGCATCCCACCCCGGCGGTATGCGGTATTCCGGAAGCGGAAACCCGCCGCTTTATTTTGGAAAACGAGCATGCCGGGCGCAAATACTATAGTGGGTTCTGCGGGCCATTAAGACTTGGGGGAATCACCCGACTTTTCGTCTCACTCCGCTGCATGCAGATACTCGACACGGAATATCGCCTCTATGCGGGTGGAGGTCTGTTGCGTGAAAGCGAGGAGGAGCAGGAATGGAAAGAAACCGAGGGCAAGCTCCAGACAATGAAGAAACTGCTAACTCCATAACTTGACTAATGTACTCGAATAAGGAAAGTGTAAATATCTTGACAGCGTTGCTTGCTGCCCATGGGGTCAGGCGTGCCGTGGTGTGTCCGGGCAGCCGTAATTCCGCCATCGTGCATAATCTGAACGAGTGCCCTGCCATCAGCTGCTATCCGGTTACCGACGAGCGTTCGGCCGCTTTCTATGCCCTGGGCATGTGTCAGGCGGCGAACGAGCCGGTGGTGGTATGCGTAACCTCCGGAACGGCTTTGCTCAATGTGTTGCCGGCCGTGGCTGAGGCCTGTTATCAGCACCAGCCTCTGGTGGTGGTGAGTGCAGACCGGCCCGGGCAATGGATAGACCAATTGGACGGTCAGACACTCCCGCAGCCCGATGCCTTGGGGCGGTTTGTGCGCAAGGCCGTCAGTCTGCCCGAGCCTCACGACGACGAGGAACGATGGTATTGCAACCGATTGGTGAACGAGGCGCTCCTCGCATGTCGTCAGAATGGCGGCGGCCCTGTGCACATCAATGTGCCTCTGACGGAACCGTTGTTCGACTATTGCGTGGAGAAACTTCCCGAGGAACGCCTCATCTCGTTGTATACGCCCAAGGCGGCTCTCATTGATGGGGCCATCATCCGGGAGTTCGAGAACGCGGAAAGGCCGATGATCATTGTCGGGCAGATGAAGGAAAATCCCTCGTTGGCTATTGATTTAGAGAGACTGGATGGGGCTGGCTATGTGGTTCTTCAGGAGCCTCTGGGCAGTAAAGGGCCGACGGCCCGTTATTTGGAGGAGGCCGTCGCTCTGGTGGAGAACGACGACCGCTACCTGCCCGACTGCATTTTCTATGTAGGCGACGCCCTTGTGAGCAAGCGCGCCCGTAAGTTTCTTCGCAGGGCAAGGCACGCCCACTGCTGGGAAGCGAACCCGGAGGGAGTGCCCCACGATGTGCTGATGAACCTCACGGGCATTATCCAGGCACGCCCGGAAGAAGTGTTACTGCAGTTCTGCGAGCGTCGCTCGCACGCTTTCCGCAACCTCTGGGCAGCGGCACGGATGAAAGTGAGAGAGCATCAGGAGCACTTCGAGCCGCCCTATTCTCAGCTCCTGGCCGTGAAATGGCTGGAAGAAACGACTGCCCGCGATGACCTCTCGTCGGCAATTCACTATGCCAACAGCACTGCCGTGAGGCTGGGCAATCTCTATTCCTGGCACCATATCCATTGTAACCGGGGCGTGAACGGCATCGAGGGGTCGCTCTCTACGGCCGCGGGATATTCCCTCGTGAGCGACGAGAGGGTGTATTGCGTGATAGGAGACTTGAGTTTCTTTTATGACCAGAACGCCCTCTGGAACCGTAACCTGCGGGGTAATCTGCGTATCCTGTTGCTCAACAACGGGGGCGGAGGCCTTTTCTACCAGTTGGATGGGCTGTCGGCATCAAGGGCTTGCGACGACCTCGTGGCGGGTCGGCATCAGACGACTGCCGAGGGAATCTGCAGGGAGAACAATGTCGCCTATTATTCTGCCGATAACGCCGCGGTACTTGAGAATCGGCTCGGGGTGTTGACCTCTGAGCATTCCGAGCGCCCCATCGTGCTGGAAGTGTTTACCAGTGCGGAACAGGATGCGGCACTCTACAGGAAGTATTATGAACTATTGAAAGGAAAGATATGAAAAGAGAATGGAAGAAAATAGAAGGTTTCGACTTTAAGGAAATCCTTTTCGAGGAGTATAACCATATCGCAAAGATCACCATCAACCGCGAGCGCTACCGCAATGCCTTTACTCCCTTGACGACATTAGAGCTGTCGAGGGCCTTCGCCTATTGTCGCGAGGCACAGGATGTGCGCGTGGTCATCCTCACGGGAGCCGGCGATAAGGCTTTCTGTGCTGGTGGCGATATGCATGTGAAGGGGCGTGGTGGCTATGTGGGAACCGATGGCGTTCCCCGTTTGAGTGTGCTCGATGTACAGATGCAGATACGCCGGCTTCCCAAGCCGGTCATCGCCATGGTTAACGGCTATGCCATTGGGGGCGGTCATGTGCTGCATGTGATGTGCGATTTAACCATTGCTTCTGAGAACGCGAGGTTCGGACAGACGGGTCCGAAGGTAGGTTCTTTCGATGCGGGCTTTGGTTCTTCCTATCTCGCAAGGATGGTTGGACAGAAGAAAGCACGCGAGATATGGTTCCTCTGCAAGCAATATACAGCGCAGGAAGCGGCTGATATGGGGATGGTGAACAAGGTGGTGCCCTTCGAACAACTGGAGGATGCCTGTGTGGAATGGGCTGAAATCATGATGGAAAGGTCGCCTTTGGCCCTGCGGATGATCAAGGCAGGTCTGAACGCGGAGCTCGACGGACAGGCCGGAATACAGGAGTTGGCGGGCGACGCAACGATGCTCTATTACACGATGGACGAGGCCCAGGAGGGAGGAAAGGCGTTTTTGGAAAAGCGGAAACCTGATTTCGACAAATATCCTAAGTTTCCTTGACATGCTGAGAGTTGACATTTCCCACAGGGTGTTGCACTTCCGACAGCCGGCAGGAACCTCCCGCGGCGTCTATAATACCCGCCATTGCTATTTTATAACCATCCGGAAAAAGGGGGCGGAAGGCGTGGGAGAATGTGCACCGCTACCCGACCTGTCATGCGACAGCATGTCGTCTCCGGCAGAATACGAGGCCGTGCTTCGCAAATTTTGCGACGAGGTGGAGAAGACAGCACAGATTCCTTATGAACAGCTGCGCCCTTACCCCTCGATGCTTTTCGGGCTGGAGACGGCCATGGCGCAGCTGGAAGCCGGAGGGAGCACGGCATTGTTCGATACCCCCTTTGCCCGTGGCGAGGAGGGAATACCCATTAACGGACTTGTATGGATGGGGAGCTTCGGGGAAATGTATGCTCGCCTGGAAGAAAAAATACGACAAGGATTCCACTGTATAAAACTGAAGATCGGGGCCATCGACTTTGGGCGTGAACTCGACTTGATGCGGCATATTCGAGAGTCTTTTACGAAAGAGCAGATAGAACTTCGCGTGGATGCCAATGGGGGATTTACTCCGCAAAATGCCATGGTAAGGCTCGAGGCGTTGGCACGCTACGACATTCATTCCATCGAGCAGCCCATCCGGCAGCGTCAATGGTCTGACATGGCCGACCTCTGCCGCCGTTCACCGCTGCCCATTGCGCTCGACGAGGAGCTGATCGGGGTGAACGACCCAGACAGAAAGGCCGAACTGCTCGACACGATACGGCCTGCGTATATCGTTCTGAAGCCTACTCTCCATGGTGGAATGTACGGTTGTGGAGAGTGGATACGGCTGGCTCGGGTACGAGGTATCGGATCCTGGATAACCTCCGCACTGGAGAGCAATGTCGGATTGAACTCCATCGCTCATTTTGCAGCCAGAACTTATGGCCCGGACATCACCTTTCCTCAGGGTCTGGGGACGGGACAGCTCTTCCTGGATAATATCTCAATGCCGATCGAAATCAAAGGCGATAGGTTGTGGTATACGCAAATCTAAAAGGAATGGGAATGACACTAAAGGAATTCCTGCGAGAATGGAACGATGACGCAGATAAGATTCTGGTGCACACCAGCGGCTCTACGGGGAGACCGAAGCCTTTGTGGGTAGAGAAGCAGCGCATGTTGAACTCTGCTCGCATCACCTGTGATTTCTTGGGCTTGAAGCCAGGCGACACGGCATTGCTCTGTATGTCGCTGGACTATATCGGCGGTAAGATGATGGTGGTGAGGTCGGTGGAGCGCAAGCTGCGCCTTGTCAGCGTACCGCCAAGCGGTCATCCCCTGCGCGGCTTGCCCTGCGCGGAGCCGATTACCTTTGCCGCCATGGTGCCGATGCAGGTCTATAATTCCCTGCAGGTGGCTGAAGAGCGGGAACGGCTGATGCAGATAAAGCATCTGATCATCGGGGGCGGAGCCGTAGACGACAGGCTTGCACGAGCCCTGAGAAGCTTTCCCCATGCGGTGTGGAGCACCTACGGCATGACGGAAACCCTCTCGCACATAGCCTTGAGGCGGTTGAACGGGGCGGCGGGCACCCGGTGGTACACTCCTTTTGAGTCTGTCAAGGTGAGCCTGAACGAAGAGGAATGCCTGGTGGTGGATGCCCCGCTGGTGCACGAAGGTCGTCTCGTAACGAACGACAGGGCAGAGCTCTCATCCACAGGAGGACAGGTAAGGTTTCGGATCTTAGGCCGGAGAGACAATGTCATCAACTCCGGAGGCATCAAGATACAGATGGAAGAGGTGGAAGAGGCCCTGAGACCGTTTTTGCGGAACCCCTTCCTGATTACCAAGCGGCGGGATGAGAAGTTCGGTGAGACCGTGGTTATTCTGACAGAAGCCACCGACCTTGCTGAGGTTTCGGAGGTTTGTGCTGGAGCTTTGCCCAAGTATTGGTGTCCTCGCAAATATGTCCATGTCGACCGGATTCCGCTTACGGCGGCAGGAAAGCCAGCCCGTGCGGAGGCCCTATCCCTCGCGGAAGAAGTCTAAGGCTTCCTTGATTTCCTCTTTGGAGGCGGTCTGGTTAATGCGGATATCGCCGATTTCCCTGAGAAGAGTCAGATGGATGTTGTCCCCGAAGTTCTTTTTGTCGTGGCGCATCAGTTCGATGAGGCTGTCATAATCATTGCAGGTAATGTCCAGTAAGCCATAGTTCTCGCGGATATAGCTTACGGTCTGGCGTAGTTTCTCGGTAGGGAATCCCGCTTTGACACAGCTTAGGTAAAGTTCTGGAATCAGCCCGAAAGCAACGGCATACCCATGTTCGATGGGAGTGTGGCCGTTCGTGAAGCTCCAGGACTCGAAAGCGTGGCCAAAAGTATGCCCCAGATTCAGGGCTTTGCGAATGTCTTTTTCCTTCGGATCTTTTCTTACGATTGTCTCTTTCACCCCGACGGAGGTCTCCAAGAGTTGCTGAAGCTGCTCGAAATCGGGAGCGTCGAGGTCGAAATTCAGAAGCCTTGCCCACATTCCCTCGTTAGCGATAAGACCGTGTTTGAGCATCTCTGCATAGCCGGAACGAAGGTTTCGGGAGTCTAAGGTCTTGAGAAACTCGGTGTTGAGAATTACGAATTGGGCCTCATTGAATACTCCGATCTCATTTTTCAGCCCGTTGAAGTTGATACCCGTTTTGCCTCCTACCGAAGCGTCGACCATAGCGAGCAAGGTTGTCGGGATGTTGATGAAGTCGATGCCGCGCTTGAAAGTTGATGCCGCGAATCCTCCGAGATCAGTAATCATGCCTCCTCCAAGGTTGATGAGCAGTGAATGGCGGGTGGCTTTGCCGTCACTCAGTTCCTGCCATACATGCGACAGCGAGCTGAGAGTCTTGTTGGCGTCGGTGGCAGGGATGCTGACGACATAGGCGTTGCGCAGGCTGAAGAAGCCATTGACGACCGGCCAGCAAAATTGAAAGGTGTGCTCGTCGGTCAGTACGAAGATTTTATCGTGTTCACACTCGGATATCGCGAGGGCGATATCCTGTTTCAGATTTCTTGAAATAAAAACTCTCTGCTCCATAATCATAACATTTAACGGGTTTAACCTCTGCAAATATAAGGAAAAGTTGATTTTTGTCCGTTCGGTTCCCCCTGTAAATTAAGAGTTTTTATGACTTCGTCTTCCATAATTGCGCACAGTGCTACTGCGATGTGCAGGTTTTTGCCGTTATCATATAGATATGTGGGTATAGTGGTTTAAAGAATTAAATATAGGGGCGTATTAAACTTTTTACATGCGGATGTGCCTAAACCAACAATACCGGACAGGACTATATGCGCGACCGCTTCTGACTGCCGGGAAAACAAGTGTCGGCTACCTGAAAAGTAAAAGGCGGCTAAAAGGCTGCCTTTTAGCCGTTAGAAGGAGAGCTTTTAGCCGTTAGAAGGAAAGTAAAAGGCCGTTAAAAGGAATGCCACTCGTGGCGTTCTTTTATTTGTTTGATTATCAGGAAGTTGCGAATTCCTCTGTTCCCCGGATAATCTCTTCTATGTCTTTTGGGAAAAACTCTATTTCCAGTTCATGTTCCTTGCGGGCGATATCATCGGCAGTATCGTCGGGTGAGAGAGGCGTGCGGTGCTGGGCGATAATTTCGCCGCCGTCTACCTCGTTGCTTACCCAGTGTACGGTCATGCCAGTCTCCGTCTCGCGATTGGTTTTCACGGCCTCGTGCACATGATGGCCATACATTCCCTTGCCTCCGTATTTGGGCAGCAATGCGGGATGGAGATTCACCATGCGGTGTCTGAAGACTTCTACCATGCCGGCGGGTATGCGCCGGAGGAATCCTGCGAGGACGATAAAGTTTATTCCGTAGGTCGACCGCAGCTGCAGGGGGAATTCGGGGTCGTTCAGCGTTTGCCTGTCAGCGACGAGGGTTTCCACGCCGTATCGGCTTGCTCTTGTCAGCGCGTAGGCCTCTGGACTGCTGCTTACCACCAGTCTTACCTTAATGTCGTCGCGTCTTTGAAAGTAGCGGATGATGTTCTCGCAGTTACTTCCGTTGCCGGAAACGAAGATGGCCAAGCTACAGGTCTGCATGTTTATCCTCCTCTTCTTGTTCCCAGTCGTCAGTCTCGTCGAAGCCATAGAGCGCTGGTTCCACGAAGGCATCCATGGCACGCCGGTCTTTCTTCGTAGGGCGACCCATGCCCCGGGCACGATCTACGAATCCGCTGATGCGGCTCATCTCGAGCAGTTCATACTGCTTGGGATCGGTAACATTCTCGTAGACCTGCGGGATGAGCTTAGCCCCCACGCGCTGTTCGATACAGTTGAGGACCTTGAGCGAATAGGTAATGGGCGGCTTCTTGACGCTGATGATGTCGCCGATCTTGATAACACGCGACGCTTTCACATTGGCCCCGTCGATGGTAACACGGCCATTCTTGATGCCGTCTACAGCCACAGAGCGAGTCTTGTAGATGCGTGCGGCCCACAGCCATTTGTCTATGCGTGCCTCTCGCTGTATTTTCAGGGTAGGTGTCTCTGCCTCTTTCGTCATTTCTTGCCGAGTTTGTTATATTGGTTCATGGTGAAGTCGATGCCGGTGAGCACGAAGGTTTTGATGATGTCCACCGCCTTATCGATGCTGGGCTGCAGAGTTTTCAGTTCTTCGTCGCTGTAGCGTCCGAGCACCCAGTTTACCTGGGCGCCTCGGGGAAAGTCGTTGCCAACGCCCATGCGCAGTCGGGCATAGTCTTGTCCGATGAGCTGCTGGATGTGGCCCAGTCCGTTGTGGCCTCCGTCGCTGCCGCTGCCTTTCAGTCGGAAGGCTCCGAGCGGCAGGGCTACATCGTCTGATACGACAAGCAGTCGCTTCTGGTCGATATTCTCCTTGCCGAGCCAGTAGCGCACGGCATTTCCGCTGAGATTCATGAAGGTAGTGGGCTTCAGCAGAAACACTTTGCGCCCTTTGAGGGAGGTTTGGGCCACAAAGCCGTAGCGCCTGTCCTCAAAAACAATATTGGACGCCTTAGCAAAAGCGTCCAATACCATGAATCCTGTGTTATGGCGGGTACCCCGGTATTCATCCCCGGGGTTTCCCAGCCCACATATTAAATATTTGTCCATTCTGTTTCGTTAGGCCTCGGGCTCATTCTCTGTCTCCTCGGCAGCGGCAGCGGCGCTTACGGCAGCACGCGTCATCTTGATGGAGCATACTACGACATCTTTCGGGGTAGCAATCTCAAGACCTTCAAAATTTAGTTCGCCCACCTTGATGCTTTTGCCGAGCTGGAGAGCTGTAACATCGATGTCGAGGTGCTCAGGAATGTTCTGGTAGGGAGCCGTAACATTGATCTTGCGGATAGAGAGGTTCATGCGTCCGCCGTCGCGTACACCTTGTGCCAAGCCATTGAGCTTAACGGGGATTCCGATGGTGATAGGCTTCTGATCGTTGACTTCGAGGAAGTCGACATGGAGCAGCGCATCGGTTACCGGGTGGAATTGTAGCTCTTTCAGAATAGCGGTGTGGTCCTGACCGCCAATCTGCAAATTAATAACATAGATGTGAGGAGTGTAGACCAGCTTGCGGAGCTCACTCATCTTGCAGGCAAAGGCCAGTGCCACCGGCTTGCCGTTTTCAGTTGCATGGCCATAGAGGTTACATGGAACCATTCCCTCCTTGCGGAGCATCTTTGAAGCTTTCTTTCCAAGGTCTGTACGCTTCTGACCTGCTACATTAATCTCTTTCATAATGTGTTACTCTAAATTAAAATGGATTGTTAATTCGCCATCACACTGAGTTGCGAAAAGCGATGCAAAGGTAAGCTTTTTATTTGGAATATGCAAAGTTTCCCTAAAAAAACATGTAATTCCCTTCCTTTTTCTTGCATATCAGGCGATTTTTCCTTAAATTTGCAGCACATATTATAACCCTACACATTATTATTAGAGAATGATAAACAGAGAATTGATTAGGATAAAGGTAGTTCAGTTAACCTATGCATACTATCAGAATGGCAATAAGAACATGGATAATGCCGAGAAAGAGCTACTGTTCAGTCTTTCAAAGGCCTACGATCTCTATAATTATCTCCTGCTGCTGATTGTCGAAGTGAGCCGTGAGGAACGCCGCCGACTGGAGATTCTCACTGCCCGTGCGGAGCGTGAGGGCACAGAGGCTCCGTCGCAGAAGTTCGCTTTCAATAAGTTTGCGGTGCAGCTTGAGGAGAATAAGGCACTTAATCAATTTGTGGACGACAAGAAACTTTCCTGGGTCAACGACGCGGAATTCGTGCGCAGTCTGTGCAACCAGATAGAGCAGAGTGAGACCTATAGTGAGTATATGGCCAGTGAGGACGACTCCTACGATGCCGACCGCGAGGTGTGGCGCAAGCTCTACAAGCAACTCATTCAGGAAAACGGGGAGCTTGACGCTCTGCTCGAGGAGAAGAGCCTCTACTGGAATGATGACAAGGATATCATAGATACCTTCGTGATGAAGACCATCCGCAGATTCGACCCCGCCAATAAGGCTAACCAGGAGCTTCTTCCGGAATATAAGGACGAGGAGGATCGCGACTTTGCCCGTAAGCTCTTCCGTGCAACCATTATGAATGCCGATGCTTACCAGCGCTATATGAGTGAGACTTCCCGCAACTGGGACTTTTCCCGTCTGGCCTACATGGATGTCGTAATCATGCAGATTGCCATTGCTGAGATGATGACTTTCCCGAATATCCCAATCAGCGTTACTATCAACGAGTATGTGGACTTAGCCAAGCTCTACAGCACGGTAAAGAGCGGCGGCTATATCAACGGTATGCTTGACTCCATAGCCCGCTATCTGGTGGATACCGGCAAGATGATGAAACCGATGCTGCCTCCTCGTAACAATCGCCACTAATAGAGCCTGATAATAAATTTTTAAAAGATAAACAGATATGACAACATTGATTTTGGCTGCCCAGGCAGCACAGGGTGGAGGCGGCATGGGCCTTCTCATTATGATGGTCGCCATCTTCGCGATTATGTGGTTTTTCATGATTCGTCCCCAGCAGAAGCAGCAGAAGAAAATCCGTGAGTTTCAGAACTCACTTGCCGAAGGCGCTTCCGTTGTTACGGGCGGTGGTATCTACGGTACGGTGAAGCGCATCGACATCGCCGCTAACAAGGTGGAGGTCGAGATTGCGCGTGGCGTGGTCATCACCGTGAACCGCAGCTCCGTGTACGCTGATGCCAATCAGCAGCCCCGCACATAAATGAGAAGGCTGTTGCCGATATGGAAATCTGTCAGTAGTTTCCTCTTCAGCGCGCTGAATAAGGAGTTTCTGATTTTTCTGTTCTTCCTCGTGCTGAGCGGAGTATTCTGGTTATTGATGACGCTTAACGAGACTTTCGAGAAGGAGCTTCCCGTGAAGGTGCGCCTTGTGAATGTGCCGCAGAATGCCGTGATGACTACGGAGATGGCTGACACGGTGGTTATCACCGTGCGCGACAAAGGCTTCGTGTTGAGCTCATATTTCACAACCCACAGGTTACAGCCTGTTACCGTGAACTTCCAGAGTTATGCCAATCAGTCCTCGGGGCGTGGAGTAGTGCCTGCCGCCGATGTACAGAAGCTCATCTATCAGCAACTATCAAACTCAACACGCATCTCACAGATAAGACCCGACAGGCTTGAATTCTATTTCAACTACGGCCGCTCCAAGAAGGTGCCGGTGCGCCTGACGGGCGTTGTGGCTCCGGCAAAGAACTATTCGCTTGTTCAGCAGCTCATCTCGCCTCAAAAGATTACCGTTTATGCCAATAAGAACATTCTGGATAGCATCCAGTATGTGAGTACCGACAGACTAAGCCTTCTGAACTTCAGCGATACAGTGAGACAGGAGGTACATCTGAAGAAAATCAAAGGCGTGAAGTTCGTGCCTTCTTCCATCACCCTCACGCTGGTGCCCGATGTGCTTACCGACGAGAGTCTGGAGGTGCCGATTACGGCGGTTAATATGCCGGCAGGTAAGGTCCTGCGCACATTTCCCTCAAAGGTGAAAGTGCGCTTCACGGTGTGCACATCAATGTTTCGCTCTATCAAGCCGGAGCAGTTCACCGTTGTGGCCGACTATAAAGAGTTGGCGGCATCTCCTTCCGATAAGTGCAGCCTCTATCTGCGCACTTATCCGCACAGTGCTTCCAAGCCGCGTCTGGAGATGAGCAGGGTGGACTATCTCATCGAGCAACAGTAGCCGGGGATGAAGAAGCAGGTCTGTGTAGCCATTACAGGAGGTATCGGAAGTGGCAAATCGTATGTTTGCCAGTTGTTGCGTAAGCGCGGAATCAAAGTTTACGACTGCGATGCGGCAGCCAAGCGGCTCATGCACTCAGATGAGGCATTGTGCCAAGAGCTTCGGAAACTGGTTGGCAACGAGGTCTTTCAGGGCCCGGAACTCCAGAAGAGGGTTCTGGCCAAGTTTATTTTGGCCAGTGAGGCCAACAAGCAGTCCGTGAATGATGTGGTGCATCCTGCCGTGGCTCGCGATTTCATCAGATCAGACTGCGACTGGCTCGAGAGTGCCATTTTCTTCGAGAGCGGCTTTTACAAGCGTGTTAATTTCGACTATGTGGTCTGTGTTTCGGCTCCGATCGAGGAGCGTGTCGGCCGGATTATGCGGCGCGACGGTCTTTCTCGCCGCGAGTCGTTGGAGTGGATTCGCCGTCAGATGCCACAGGAAGAGGTGATAAGGCGCAGCGACTTCAACATTGTGAACGACGGCCGACAAGACTTGGAAATTCAAATCGAACAAATCATTCATAAAATCTATCAATAAAAATGGAAACAATTCTTTCTATTGCAGGTAAGCCGGGACTTTACAAATTGGTTTCCCGTGGAAAAGTTAACCTCATTGTTGAGGCATTGGACGACACCCGTAAGCGTATGCCGGCCTTTGCCTCCGACCGTGTAACCAGTCTGGCCGATATAGCGATGTATACCGATGCTGACGATATTCCGCTCTGGCAGGTGCTGAAAAACCTGGGTGAAAAGGAGCAGGGCAAGGCTTCCTCGCTTAACTACAAGAAGTGCTCGACTAAGGAGCTCCGGGCTTATTTCGCAGAGATCCTGCCCAATTATGATGAAGACCGCGTTCACGACAGCGACATCAAGAAGCTGCTGCAGTGGTATAATCTCCTCGTGAAGAATGGCATTACCGACTTCGAGGCAACATTGGCTCCTGATGCGGGCGACCATATAGACGACCGGAAAGAAGAGTAGGCTTCTGATTTACATTCCTTTATCTAAAGGGGAAAAAGGCTTGGTCGTATGACAGAGTGTCGGTTTGGGCTGACATCCTGTCTTTTTCTTTGTCTGGTATGAATCTTGCATTTCTCCTGATGTCAACATTGAGTATTAATTTAAACATAGGAGATAAGATTATGTACGGAAATGAATGGTTGCCAGAAGTGTTCAACAGCTTTTTCAACAACAATATGCCACGCGTAAACGCGACGGCACCCGCAATCAATGTAGCGGAGTCGAAAGATAACTATGTCGTAGAACTCGCGGCCCCGGGGCTGACCAAGAAAGATTTCGATGTTACCATCAATGCCGATGGTGATCTTCGCATCAAGATGGAGAATCATCGTGAGAAAGAGGAGCCTCATGCACATTATCTGCGTCGAGAGTTCGCATTCGGCAAGTACGAGCAGACCTTGATCCTGCCGGATGATGTCGACAAGGCCAGAATTGCGGCATCGGTAGCCGACGGTGTGCTCATCGTGAAGTTGCCTAAGCTCGTGAAGTCTGAGGCACAGGTGGCTCGCCAGATAGAGATAGGATAAAAGTGTTTTCCATAAATAGATTCATAGATTTTTAGTTAAGTGATTGTTATTTCTCCCCGAGTGCGTGAGCATTCGGGGATTTTTTGTATCTTTGCGCCCAAATCATTTGTTTATGATACTCAATGTCGCGTTCATTTTAATAGGGGTTGTTCTCGTGCTTTGGGGCGCCGACCGCCTTACCGAGGGGGCCGTGGGGCTTGCCGAGAAGATGCGTGTTTCTCAATTGGTCATCGGACTTACCATTGTTGCCTTTGGCACCTCGGCTCCCGAGTTCTGTGTCAGTCTGGTTTCAGCCCTGAGGGGGACGGCTGATCTGGCAGTCGGGAATGTCGTGGGTAGCAATGTCTTTAACACCCTGCTTATCGTAGGAGTTGCGGCTTTGGTGGCTCCGATGACGATTCTGAAGTCTACGGTCGACCGCGATCTGCCCTTTGCGTTCCTGGCTTCTGCGGCACTCATCGCGCTGTGCTATTTAGGGCGTGATATCTCGCGTCTGGATGCCTTGGTGCTGCTCGGGATTTTTGCCGTTTCCATGGTTCTTGCCGTCCGCGGATCCAAGCTGGTGGAAGAGGATGCGGCCCAGTTGAGTAACATGCCCGTATGGAAAGGAGTGATGTGGGTGGTGGTAGGCCTGGTATGCCTTGTAGGAGGAAGCAATGTCTTCGTGGAGGGCATCACGGCCGTTGCCCGTTATTTAGGCGTGTCGGATGCCGTCATCGGACTTACCATCGTGGCGGGCGGGACCTCCCTGCCCGAACTTGCCACGAGTGTGGTGGCGGCCCGGAGGGGTAATAGCGGGATAGCCATCGGCAATGTGTTGGGCAGCAATGTGGTGAACATCTGCTTCATCCTTGGTATCACGGGGCTTGTGAGTCCGCTTGCCATTAGCGGCATCACCTATCTCGACATGACGATGTTAGTTCTCTCGAGCGGATTGCTCTGGTTATTCTCCTTCACGAAGTATACCATTACCCGCTGGGAGGGAGGGGTGCTCCTGCTCATCTATCTAGCCTATTTGAGCTGGCTCGTGATGAATGCGCTTTAGAAGACAAATAAAACGGAGGGCCCGCCCTGAATCTTTCAGGAGGGCTCTTTTTTGATGATAAGTTTTGCCGATTGCCTTCGGTATCTTGTCCTGATGCTTTCCATGCTCGGCATGTTCATGTGGTGTTCTTGGCCCGCACTTTCTGATACCCGGGGTAGCTGCTGGTTCCCAGCGATGTCATGTAGCAGTGCCAGCCGTTGGAGAAGTCGTGGAATCCATGTATGCCTTCCTCTGCGTGGCCCTCGAGAGTGGTGTTTTTGCCGTAGACTTTGTAGACTTTTGATTCTATGGCACATTCCATACGGCCGCCTTCACAGAGCCAGATCACGAAGTTTACGGGTGAGTCTTCTTGTCGGTTGACCAGCGGGACTGCGCGCGGCATTATGCGGAAGTCGTGAGCGTGATGAAGAGAAATTGTTTCTTCATACCTTGAATGCTTTTCTCACGAAGTTGATGAGTTTTATCTTAAAAAGCATTTTTTCCTTGGATTTCTTCCGGAATTTTCGTAGATTTGCCGTAAACTTAAGTAGGAGGAGAATCAATGAAAAGTTTAGGCGTACATCCCTATTTGTTTCCGATGCCGTGTTACATGATCGGAACTTACAATGAGGACGGAAGTGTAGACGAGATGATGATGGCGTGGGGCGGTATCTGCGACAACAACATGGTGGCGCTCAATCTGGCCGCCAATCACAAGACCGTGGCTAATATCCGTCGTCGTAAGGCCTTCACATTGGCCATTCCTTCCATGAGTGTGCTGAAGGAGTCGGACTATCTCGGCATGGTATCTGCCAATAAGGTGCCCGACAAGTTTGAGCGTTGCGGCCTGCATGCCGTGAAGAGCGAGCTGGTGGATGCTCCCGTCGTAACAGAGTTTCCTGTTACCCTCGAGTGTCGTCTGGCCGAAGAGCACCAGATGAGCTATGGGCTGCTGATGCTGGGTGAGATCGTAGATGTCAAGGCCAGCGAGAGCGTGCTTGACGAGCGGGGCAAGATAGATGTCAGCAAGCTCAACACCTTCCTTTTCGATGCGATGCGCAATGGTTACTATGCCGTGGGAGAGAAGGTAGGCGATGCCTGGAAGTCGGGCCGCGAGTTCATGAAAGGTTAGCTTTCCGCCGCGGCAAAGCTCCTCTCCTGGTCAGCGGGAGTCCCCTTACTTGTCCGGCGTAGACGACGGAAGCATCTCCGCCGGACGGCCATCCCCGTTTCGCCGGGCGGCCGGTTGGAGTGTTACACGCTGTTTGTAATGAGTTTACAAGTCGTTTGTAAGGGTGTTACACACGGTTTGTAATGTTGTTACAGGCCGCGTGTAATTCTCCAAACTGCTTATATGTCCCGCTTTGCCCATTGCTTGCAGGAACTTGAAAGCTACCTTGTCAGCACCGAAAACCCCGAGGCCTTTCTTGCCGACAGCAAGTTCCTAATGCACCTCGACATGCTTGAGCAACTCGAAACCATCATCCTCTCCGATGACACAGGATGCTTCGCCGACCAGACAGGAGGACCCAGGGAAAGCGTCTTTCAAACCCTGCGCACGCTACGCGTCCTCAAAAGACGATCTGAGAACCCTCAATGCCCTCTGTCCTGAAAGTTCTTCAGCGGTCGACTTTGGAGAACTTAACTTTTGAAACACTATACAAAGGAAGACAATGAAACATAACTTTTTAAGGCAATTCCAAATTTTCAGAGGGCCGCCTGCCGTGAGGCGTGCTGCTCTTTACTTGAATTGTTCCGGATCATAGAAAACGAAATACTCCGGGAATGACTTGCAACTTTCAACTATAAGTGTTATATTTGCATTGAAATAAATATTAAGATTATGGCACTTTTGGAAGCAATTTCCTTTTTAATAGCACTCATCTTGATGCCTTTTGTTACTCATGGTGAGCCCTGGGTCTTCAAATTGCTCTATCTCGTCTGCATGATATTGCTGACCCCGATACTCGGCTATCCCGTCTACCGGTACATCATGAAGCACTAAGGGCTCTGTTCTTTTCCCTATAACTGTCGATTACTATATTTGCGGTGTAAGGTGGTGATACACTTTACATCGGTCAACAGGGTCATTTTCGAGTGGGTTTTCCATCCATGCGACAATCTCATAGATTGCCATATTCCTTTTTTTGAGTGAAATGCCTGATTGGTTTAACTGTAGAATTTTTCGTTAGTTTTTCGCCAACCTTTTTATCCAAAACAAAGCAAAGGGAGGTTGATAACCAACCTCCCTTTGCTTTGTTGGGGTCGGGATGACTGGACTCGAACCAGCGACCACTGGTCCCCCAGACCAGCATTCTAAACCTACTGAACTACATCCCGATTTAGTAACTGCAAAGATACTACATAATTGTGAGATGTGCAAGTTTGGGCGGGCTTTTTTTGCAAAAAATAATAATTTTGGAGAATTCTACACGAAAAGCCTGATTTCTCCGTTATTTTTTATTACTTTTGTAATAAAGATAGAATCGTAGAATATGAAAAAGAAACTTTATATGTGCCTGACGGTAGTGGCATTCTTATTTGCATCGTGCTCCGACGGCGATGCCCCCTCTGGTTCTCAGAAGGTAGCGGTGGATGAAGACGAGGACGAAACTACCGCTGTGATCGATGAGTCGTACACCTACAAGTTGCCTGTTATCTTTCATGTGCTCTATCAGGATGCGTCTGACGAGAGTCAGTATATCCCGCAGGAACGGCTGAAACAGATTCTTGCCAATGTGAACGACCTTTATGCGGGAAAAGTGTATGCCTCGCAGTGGGATTCGGAGAGTGAAGATGTCCGTGTGAGGTTCGTCCTTGCCGAGTATGACGAGAAAGGTCGCAAACTTCCTGTGCCTGGTGTGGAATATGTGAAATGGGGGGGCGGCTACCCCATCGATCCCTACGATTTCATGGGCAACCACAAGGACTATGTGCGTTATATCTGGGAGCCCAATGAATATGTCAATGTCATGATGTATCACTTCGCGAGCGAAGATGGTGCCCAGTCGGAGACGCTCGGTATCACCCATATGCCCTATACGATAGAGGGTGAAGAGCTGGAGGGACTTACCAAGATCGATGCCGGCAAGGCAGGTATCACCAAGGGTAATCTCGGATTTGCCTATTGCGTTTCCATCAATAGCAAGTATGCTTGGAAAGATGCCGGCGGCAACTATTATCAGTCGGACCGATATACCAACAGCAACCATCAGATGTTCCGTCTGGCGCAGAGCACCGAGCTTATTGCCAAGGATGTGAATGTTACGCTGGCCCATGAGCTGGGGCACTATCTGGGTCTGCATCATACCTTTGCAGAACGGGAGGTGGACGGCGGATATGAGATTGCAGATGACTGTAGGGATACCGACTATTGTGATGATACACCCAGCTATACTCGCAAGGAGTATACAGATGGCGTGCAGCAATATATGGCATCGCAGTCTTCCGGCGAATCCTTGAAAGTGAGCGTGTTGATGGCGCGTACCGGATGTGATGGCAAGCCGTTCCAGTCGGCCAACTTCATGGACTACTTCTTCACCTTGGGATTTAAGTTCTCTGCCGATCAAAAAGCCCGTATGCGTTATGTGCTCTACCACAGCCCGCTCATTCCTGGGCCGAAGAAAGGGCGAGCACAGTCCACTCGTGCTCTGCAAGCCCGTGCGGAGGGTATCGTGGACTTGCCCATTAAAATTGTGAAATAAAAAGCTATGAGATATTCCATTCTGGCCCCTCCGCATTTCGATGTGACCATAGACTTGCCGGCGTCGAAGAGCATCAGCAACCGTGCTCTCATCATCAATGCCCTCGCGGGAGGCACGCTCAACCCTAACAACCTCTCTGATTGCGATGACACAAGCGTGATGCTCCACGCATTGAACGACTTGCCCGAGGTCATCGACATCAAGGCTGCCGGAACGGCCATGCGTTTCCTGACAGCCTATCTGGGCATTACCGAGGGCACACATGTCATCACTGGTAGCGAGCGCATGAAGCATCGACCCATCGGAGTGCTCGTTGATGCGCTGCGTTATCTGGGTGCCGAGATTACCTATCTGGGCGAGGAAGGTTATCCTCCGCTTCGAATTACGGGCCATCATCTCGAGGGTGGCCATATCGATATGCCGGGAAATGTGAGCTCGCAGTATGTGTCGGCTTTGATGATGACAGGTCCCGTCATGCAGAAAGGGCTTGAGCTGCGCTTGACCGACGAGATTATTTCGCGTCCTTATATCGACCTCACGCTTTGGGTCATGCGTGAATTTGGGGCTGATGCAGAATGGTCGGATGTCGATACAATTACCGTGAAACCCAAGTCTTATTCCCGGCAGGAGTATCTGATAGAGAATGATTGGAGCGGATCATCGTATTGGTATGAGTTGTTGGCACTCTGTAATGATTATGAGAGTAAAATCAACCTTACAGGCTTGATGGACGGTTCACGCCAAGGCGATTCCGTGGCGCGCTACATTTTTTCCCTGTTGGGTGTGAAGACCTCGTTCAAAAATCATGGGCAAGCCGTTCCCACCACAGTTGAGCTCAGTCGGCACCTGCGCACCATTCCTCGGCTGGACTACGATTTCATCTATTCGCCTGACCTTGCACAGACCCTCGTGGCGGGCTGCTGTGGAATGAACATACCTTTTCATTTTAAGGGACTGGGAAGTCTGCGCATCAAGGAGACTGATCGCATTGAAGCTTTGAAGGCTGAACTGAAGAAGCTGGGTTATGTCTTGGAGAGTCGGGACGATACCGAACTCTTTTGGAACGGAGAGCGCTGCGAGGCAAGTATGGAGCCTATTGACACTTATGAAGACCATCGCATGGCCATGGCTTTCGCTCCGCTGTCCGTGGTTTTTCCAGGTCTTAGAATCAATGAGCCACAGGTTGTGAGCAAGTCGTATCCCCACTTCTGGAACGATCTGCGTCATGCTGGCTTTACCATCACCGAGGAGGAATAGCCAGCTATGCTCTATTTACTGATGATTCTCATTGCGTTGGGTATTGTTGTCGCAATCTTCAGTTTGGTATTCAGGAAGAAAGGCGAGACAGACGAGGTTGTACGGGTCGATTCGTCGTGTGGCACTTGTTTGGGCATCGACCCGCAATGTGAGCAAGAATGTGTGATGGAGGCTTCTACAAAGGAAATTGAATATTACGCTGATGAAGAACTTGATGCCTATCGTGGCCGTCCATCGAATGGTTATACCGATACGGAGGCTGAGGATTTCCTGGAGATTCTCTATACCATGCGTCAGGAGGAAGTGAAGGGGTGGAATCGCAGTCTCATCCTCCGGGGCATCAACTTGCCCGACCAAATAAAGGACGAGGTTATTATGATGATAGAAGGAAAATAAGTGAAACGCAACCGACGATACCTGCTTGTGCTGCTGACGGCTGTCTCACTGACACTCATCACGGCCTGCTCAACCCAGAGGAATACTTCCGGGTCGAGATGGTGGCATTCATTCAACGCGCGGTATAATACCTATTATAATGGTTCGCAGGCTTACATCGACGGCTCGCTTGAAAAGGAGGTCGGCAACAGGGATAATTTCACGGAGCTGATTCCGCTCTATACTGTAGGCAACAAGAACAGTCGTGGACTTGGAAAGGCCAACTTCGACCGCGCCATAGAGAAGTCTGAGAAAGCCATCCACCAACATAGCATCAAGCGTAGGCCGGTGTGGGACAAGCAACGCCGCAAAACGGAGAAAGACCGTGAGTGGCTCTCTCGCCGCGAGTATAACCCGTTCCTGTGGAAAGCATGGATGCTTATGGGGCGGGCCCAGTTCCATAAAGGGGCATTTGACGAAGCCGCCTCTACCTTTTCCTATATGAGCCGGCTCTATGCTACACAGCCTGCCATCCTCGGCAAGGCGCGGGCTTGGTTGGCGAAGTCGTATATCGAGAACGGATGGCTCTATGATGCTGAGGATGTTATCCGCAATATGAGCCGTGATTCCATGGACTGGCGTGCCGTGAAGGAGTGGGACTATACCTATGCGGATTATTATCTCCACACAGGCGAATATACTAAGGCTATCCCTTATCTGCGCAAGGTGATCCAGCACGAGATGCGTCGCAAGCAGAAAGCTCGTGAGTGGTTTCTCATGGGGCAGATCTATGCCCACCTTGGACAGGGCGATTCTGCTCATAATGCCTTTGCCCATGTCATTCGTATGAATCCTCCTTACGAGCTCGAGTTCAACGCCCGAATTGCCCAGACCGAGGTAATGGCAAAGGGACAGTCTAAAACTATGATCGGAAAGTTGCGCCGGATGGCGGCATCTGACAACAACAAGGAGTATCTTGAACAAGTGTATTATGCCATCGGGAATATTTATCTGGCCGATCGGGATACCATGCAAGCCATCTATGCCTACGAAGAAGGCAACAGGAAGGCTACGCGCAGTGGCATAGAGAAGGGGGTGCTGCTCCTTCGTCTGGGCGACCTTTATTATGCGAAAGAGAAATTCGCTGATGCCCAGCGGTGCTATGGAGAGGCCATCGGACTGCTTGACAAGGACCGCGAAGACTATCGTCAGCTTTCTGAGCGCAGCCAAGTGCTCGACGAACTGGTGCCGTATACCTCTGCCGTAGAACTTCAGGACTCTTTGCAGGCACTGGCCAAGATGAGTGAGAAAGAACGAAATACGGCCATCGACCGTGTCATCAACGCTTTGAAAAAGAAAGAAAAAGAAGATGCCCGTATTTTGGCAGAGGGTGAGGCAGCACAGACACAACAGCGCAATGCGGGTGGAACGACTATAGAGAATTATCAGGTACGGCAACAGCCAGGCACTGGCCAGCAGGGAACCATGTGGTATTTCTATAATCCCATGATCGTGGCACAAGGCAAGGAAACTTTCCTGAAATTATGGGGCAATCGTGAGAATGCGGATAACTGGCAGCGGTCGAACAAGACGGTCGTTGCTGGGATAGGAGGCGGAGTTGACGGAAATGCTACTGTTCAGCACGACTCCATCGCCCATGAACTATCTCAACGGGATTCTATGCAAAGCATCGTTGACAGTGCACGGAACGATCCGCATCGGCGGGAGTACTATCTGGCACAGATACCGTTCACTCCCGAGCAGACAGAGACCAGCAACAAGATTCTGGAGGAGGGGCTTCACCACTCCGGAGTTATCTTCAAGGACAAGATGGACAACCTCCGTTTGAGTGAGCGTAACCTGCGCCGCGTGGCCGACCAGTATCCCGACTATGAGCAGATGGCAGATGTATATTATCATCTTTTTCTATTATACAATCGGATGGGACTTCCCGATAGGGCGGAGGTTTATGTACGGAAATTGAAGGTAGAGTATCCGAAGAGCGAGTGGACAGCCATCCTCAGCGATCCGTATTTTAAGGAAAATGCCCGTCTGGGCGTGCATCTGGAAGACTCGCTCTATGCCGCTACCTATGCGTCTTTTAAATTTGACCGCCTGAACGAGGTACATGCTAATGTGCGCTTATCAGAGACCCGCTTCCCGATGGGGGCCAACCGCGATAAGTTCCTCTTTATCGGAGGCTTGGCTAAACTAAATGGAGGTGATGCTGAAGGTTGCCTGAGGGATATGAAAGTCGTGCTGGCAAAATATCCGGAAAGTGCTTTGAGCGAGATGGCCGGAATGATTGTGAATGGGGTGAATGCCGGTAGAAGATTGCGTGGCGGCCGGTTTGACATCGGTGATGTATGGAGTCGGAGAAGCATCGTGCTTAACGACAGCGACTCAATAGCTGCCCGCACTTTCAGTAATGAGCGCAATGCAAACTTTGCTTTCATGATAGTCTATAAGCCCGATTCCGTGAACGAGAATCAATTGCTATTCGAGTTGGCCCGATTCAATTTCACTAACTTTCTGGTCCGCAACTTCGAAATCACGATTGAGGAGGACGATGGCCTTCACCGCATGCAAATAACAGGCTTCCGCAATTACGATGAGGCCCTTCAGTATGCCCGTCAGTTCCATCGCCAGCAGGGTATTGTGCGGCGTCTGGAAAATGGGCGGACGATTATCATCAGTGAGCCGAATCTTGAGATGATAGGCAATCCTTTCAGCTATGACGACTACGATGTGTTCTATGCTAAACACTTTGCCCCATTGAAGGTGAGCACTTTCCGGTTGCTTGCTGAACCCGAGGAAGTTACGGTAGAAAAGCCTGTGGAGTCGACGGTTGAGGAAATTGATCGCAGTCTCGACCGTGGTGTGTTTATTGACAATGACCTTGATGTTAGGCCGGAGAATACCGGAACGACAGTGATTCCAGAGATAGAGGAGAAACGGAACGAGCAATCGGGCACTACTGTCATTCCTCCCGACGAGAAACAGCGCGTGGAGTCTGCGGGTACCGCGGTGATACATTCCAAGCCGGAGAAGAATGTCAAGCCTGCGGGGAGTACTGTTGTCATCCCCGACGAACCTCTGAGAAAACCTGTGGAAAGCCTGAAGGTAACCACGGTAGTTCCCGATCGAGCACCTGTCCAGTCGGAATCGAAAGTTCGTCCGACAACGGTCAAGCCTGCTGCCAAACCGGTTTTACCCACTAAGCCGGCTACCGCAAAGAAGCCTGCCATTGCACCTAAGAAACGCACCAGCACGGGAATTTATTTCAATAACGGATTCGGGCTTGAACCTGGAGACACAACGATAAACAAAAATAAGAAGCAACCTGTCAAGAAAACAGGAAAAAAGGCAAAGTCCAAAACATTTGACTTAGAGGATGAATATTACGATTTAGAAGGATTTTAAGATATGAGCAACGGATTATTATTGTGGGTGGATGATGAGATAGAACTTCTCAAGGCACACATCTTATTTCTGGAGAAGAAGGGATATGAGGTCGTTACGGTGAGTAACGGCTCTGATGCCATCGATCAAGTCAGGCAACGCACCTTCGATCTCATCATGCTCGATGAGATGATGCCTGGTCTGACAGGTTTGGAGACACTGCGGCGTATTAAGGAGATAAGCCCTGCCACGCCTGTGGTGATGGTAACGAAGAGTGAGGAAGAGAACATCATGAACCTGGCGATAGGTTCCAAGATAGCCGACTACCTTATTAAGCCTGTCAACCCCAACCAGATACTGCTGACCTTGAAGAAGAATATTCATCAGAGGGAAATTGTTACGGAGATTACGCAGAGCGGCTATCAGCAGAATTATCAGGACATCGCAATGCAGATTTCCAGCAGCAAGACACTCGACGACTGGAAGGAAGTCTACAGACGGCTGATACACTGGGAGCTGGAACTCAGCTCTACCGACAGCAGCATGACAGAGATGCTTAGTATGCAGAAAGAGGAAGCCAACTTAGGATTTGCCAAGTATATAAAAAGGCATTATCTTGACTGGGTAGCTCCGGGAGTAAGCGACCGTCCGGTAATGAGCCCCGATATTTTCAAAAGCAAGATTTTTCCGATGCTGAACGAAGGAGAGAAGGTGTTCCTCATCGTCATCGATAATTTCCGTTACGATCAGTGGCGTATGCTTTCGCAGGAGATTGGCGATATGTTCGATATTGAGGAAGACATGTACATCAGCATCCTGCCGACTGCCACTCAGTATGCCCGTAACGCCATTTTCAGTGGTCTGATGCCCAACAAGATTGCCGAGATGTTTCCAGAATTGTGGGTGGATGAGGATGAGGAAGAGGGTAAGAATCTCAATGAGGGACCGCTCATTCAGACACAGATAGACCGCTATCGCCGGCACAACTCGTTTTCTTATAGCAAGATTAACGATTCGGGCAATGCCGCCCAGTTTCTCGACAGGCTCGATAACCTGAAAGGCAACGACCTGAATGTGGTGGTCGTGAACTTCATTGACATGCTCTCGCATGCTCGCACGGAGTCGAAGATGATTCGTGAGCTGGCCAACAACGAGTCGGCTTATCGCAACATTACTGTCAGCTGGTTTCGACATTCTGTCATGTCAGACCTTCTGAAGGCTCTCTGTCAGACTGACTATAAGATTGTCATTACCACCGATCACGGTAGTATACGGGTCTCAGAACCTATTAAGATTATCGGCGACCGAAATACAAACACCAACCTGCGTTACAAGTTGGGAAAAAACCTCAAATACAATCCGAAAGAGGTGTTTACCATTAGGGAGCCCCGCAAGGCGCAGCTGCCGTCTCCTAATGTCAGCACGACCTATGCTTTCGCTATGGGCGACGCCTTTTTTGTCTACCCGAACAATTATAATTACTATGTGTCTTATTACAAAGACACCTTTCAGCACGGCGGAATCTCCATGGAGGAGATGCTTATTCCGCTCATCACATTAAAACCCAGAAAACGATAAGGAAACATGCAGATAAGAATAGAATCATTGGACAGGATCCACGAGGCCGCACATGAGTTTGTCAAGAAGAAGGGAGTGGCTACGGTCTTCGCCTTCTACGGAAAGATGGGAGCCGGCAAAACCACTTTTATCAAAGCCGTATGCGAGGAGTTGGGAGTGGAGGATGTCATTACTTCGCCTACCTTCGCCATCGTCAACGAATATACTGACGGCAAGGACAATCCGCTTTATCACTTCGACTTCTATCGTATTAAGAAACTCGAGGAGGTGTATGACATGGGCTATGAGGATTATTTCGACAGCGGATATCTCTGCTTTCTGGAGTGGCCTGAGCTCATAGAGGAACTCTTGCCGGAAGATGTTACTAAGGTTACAATTACCGAGCAGGAAGACGGATCTCGGCTTTTGGAATTCTGAACGGCCGATAGGAAAAGGCCTGTCAGTCGTTAAGAGTAAGATAAAAGATGGCTTCTATTGAGTAAAAAGCCATCTTTTATATGATGATTTTCTGCTTCTTAGAGCAGGGCCTTGAACTTTTCTTCGAGAACCTCCTTCTGAGCTGCGCCCACAAACTTGTCTACCAGCTGGCCATTTTTGAAGAACAGGATGGTGGGGATGTTGCGCACACCGAAGTCCATAGCGATGTCTTCGTTCTCTTCTACATCGCATTTCCCCACAACGATCTTGCCGTCGTAGTCGTTGGCGAGCTCTGAGATGATGGGGCCTACCATGCGGCAAGGACCGCACCATGTAGCCCATAGGTCAACTACCAATGGCAATTCGCCATTCTTGTAACTCTCGAAATTCTCGGTTGTGATTTTAACTTCCATCTTTATTATCGTTATGTTTGTTTTCTTGCAAAAATACGCAATTATCTTCTATTCGGCAAACATCGTGCCAAAAATTAGTTGATGTAATATTCCAAGTCGGGCCGTGACTCTACGAAGGCTACGACGCGCCTGTTCAAGTTGAGCCCTTTCCGGCTGGCATGGAGCACCAGTCGTTGCTTGCTTTCCGGGCTCTTGATGCTGAAGTAGAGCTGTACATTGCCGGGATTGTCATCCACCACCGTCAAAATGTCATTCACCAAGGTCTCGTCGAGCTTGTCGCTGTCCATTTGGAGAGTAATCCGTTCCAGGTCGTGTTCCTTCACATCGTTCAAGAATTGTACATTCTGAATTTTCAGGGAGAATCTGCCACTGCCCTTGAATCGCTCCGTACAGCTGGCCGTAACATAGAGAGTGTACTCATTGGCAAACATTCCCCGAAACCTCGTCCATTCCTCGTCAAAGAGGGTAAACTCCCCCGTGCCGGTGTAGTCCTCAATGGTTACGATGCCGAAAGGCTTGTTGGTGCGCGAGGAAAAACGCTCCTTGACATCAATAACAATACCTCCGAAGTTCAGCGTAGCTTTCTTGGAAAGCTCTTCGAGGTCAGTCTCCCGTCCTCTCAGGTCAGCGCACACCACATTGCAGAGCTTCTCCAGGATTACCTTGTAATCATCCAGCGGATGGGCTGACAGATAGATTCCCACGAGCTCGCGCTCACGGTTCAGCTTCTCGATGATGTTCCATTCTGCCGCTTTCGGCACGGCCGGCTTGGCTATCTCTATGCTTCCAAACCCGAAGAGCGAATTCGCGGCTTCCGTAGCTCCTTCCTGATAGCGTTGTCCATAGCGTACAAGGGCATCGAGGAAAGTCTCGTCGCGCCCCGACGGCTCGAAGTATTGCTCGCGCATCAGGCCTAGCCCGTCGAAGCCCCCGCTGTACGCTAAACTTTCAAAAGCCTTGCGGTTGACATAGTGATAGTCCACCCGTTCCGCGAAATCGAAGATGTCCTTGTAGGGTCCGTGCTTCTCCCGCTCCTGGATGATGGCGGTAGCGGCTTGGCTTCCCATGCCCTTGATGGCGGCGAGGCCGAATCTGATTTCCCCTCGTTTGTCCACACCGAAGAACTCGTAGCTCTCGTTCACATCCGGCCCCAGCGTCGGTATATTCATCGAGCGGCACTCGTCCATCAGCTTCGTGATTTCCTTGATGTCGTCTTTTCGGCGAGTCATGATGGCCGCCATGAATTCCGCGGGGTAGTGAGCCTTCATGTAAGCGGTCTGATAGGCCACCCACGAGTAGCAGGTGGCATGCGACTTGTTGAACGCATAGGAAGCAAACTTCTCCCAGTCGCTCCATATCTTCTCCAAGGTCTTCGGGTTGTGGCCGTTCTCCTGCCCCTGCTTGATGAACTTGGGCTTCATCGCGTCGACGATGGCTTTCTTCTTCTTGCCCATTGCCTTGCGGAGGGCGTCGCTCTCGCCGCGCGTGAAGTTGGCCAGCTGCCGCGACAGAAGCATCACCTGTTCCTGGTAAACCGTGATACCATAAGTGTCCTTGAGATATTTCTCCATGCAGGAAATGTCGTATTCGATGGGTTTGCGGCCGTGCTTTCGGTCAATGAAGTCGGGGATGTAATCCATCGGTCCGGGGCGATAGAGGGCGTTCATGGCGATGAGATCCTCAAATACTGTAGGCTTGAGCTCCCGCAGATACTTCTGCATCCCGGGCGACTCGAACTGGAAGGTGCCGATGGTGCGTCCCTCCTGATATAGCTTATAGGTGAGTTCGTCGTTGATGGGGATGTGGTCGAGATCCACTTCTATGCCCCTCGTCTGCTTCACCACCTTGCAGGCTTCCTTAAGCTCGGAAAGGGTCTTGAGACCGAGGAAGTCCATCTTTATCAGTCCGGTGGTTTCTATGACATGACCATCGTATTGCGTAACGGCCGTCTTTATTTCGGGGAAGTCGGGGTCGTCGGCCGTACTCACGGGTACCCATTGGTCGATAGGGTCTTGGCAGATGATGAATCCGCAGGCATGGATACCTGTACTGCGCACGGTTCCCTCGAGCATCTTGGCATACTTGATGGTGTTCGATTCCCGCTGGTCGGTGGAAGCTTCGGCCGCCCTGAGCTCAGGGGTACATTTGATGGCGTTTGGCAGATTCATCTTCATGCCGTCGGGGAGACGGTCGGGAATAGCCTTGCAGAGGGCGTTAGACTTATCGAGAGGCAGTTGCTCCACGCGCGCTACATCCTTGATAGAGTTCTTGGTGGCCATCGTCCCGTAAGTGATAATATGCGCGCAGTTTTCCTTGCCGTATTTGTTCATGACCCATTGGAGCACCTTGCCGCGACCGTCGTCATCGAAGTCGGTGTCGATATCGGGTAAGTTCACGCGGTCGGGATTCAGGAAACGCTCGAACAGGAGGTCGTATTTCAGCGGGTCGATCTTGGTGATTCCCAGACAGTAGGCCACCACGGAGCCGGCAGCGGAGCCACGGCCCGGCCCCACCCATACGCCCAGTTCCTCGCGGGCCGCCTTGATGAAGTCCGACACGATGAGGAAGTATCCCGGGAAGCCCATCGTCTTCATTACATGCAACTCGAAGTTGATGTGCTCTTTCACCTCGTCGGTAATCGGGTCGCCATAGAGTTTCTTGGCTCCTTCGTATGCCAGATGCGCCAGATAGTCGGCCTCAAACTTGATGCGGTACATCTTGTCGTAGCCTCCCAGTCGTTCTATTACTTTTTGTCCTTCATCCTCAGAGAGCGGATTCTCTCCGTTCTCATCGCTCGTAAACTCTTTATAAAGGTCTTGTTTCGAGAACTTTATCCGCCACTGCGCTTCGGTTCCGAATTCCCTTGGAATGGGGAAGAAGGGCATGATAGGGCCGTGGTCGATGTTGTAGGTCTCCACCTTGTCAAGAATTTCGAGCGTGTTCGAGAGCGCCTCGGGGATATCGGCAAATATTTCGTTCATCTCTTCACGGGTCTTGAACCACTCCTGCTTGGTGTAGAGCATGCGGCTCGGATCGTCGAGATCCTTGCCCGTGGAGAGGCAGAGGAGGTGGTCGTGGGCCTCGGCGGTCTCCTTCTCTTCGAAATGGCAGTCATTGGTGCAGACCAGCTTGATGCCGTATTCTTTGGCAAGCTCGATGAGCATGCGGTTGGCCTTTTGCTGCAGGGGGAAGGTTTCGCGGTTGGCCCGGATAGCCGGATCCTTCACCTCATGTCGCTGCAGCTCTAAGTAATAGTCGTCGCCGAAGACGCGGTGATACCACTCGCAGGCTTCCCTGGCTCCCTCGATGTCGCCCTTGAGAATCTTCGCCGGTACCTCTCCGGCAATACAGGCGGAGCACACGATGAGATCTTCATGATATTTTTCGAGGTCGGCGCGGTCGGTGCGCGGCCGATAGTAGTAACCGTCTATCCAGGCATTGGAGACGAGCTTGATCAGATTCTTGTATCCGTTGTAGTTTTTAGCAAGTACGATGAGGTGGTAGCCAGACTTGTCGCCCTTGCTGTTGTCCTTATCTTCCTTGCGGCGGTGGGCCACATACATCTCACATCCGAATATGGGCTTGAAGAGCTCAAGACCTTCTTTCTTGCGCTTCTTGTTAACGCTCTCGCAGTAGTCGGAGAATTCCTTGATGCCGTACATTACTCCGTGGTCTGTGATGGCCATGCCTTTCATGCCGTTGCCGACGGCTTTGTCCACCAGATGAGACACTTTCGATTGCCCGTCGAGGATAGAGTAATGCGTATGGACATGCAAGTGTATGAAGTCTTCCATCATCTTTCGATAAAATTTAGTGCGTTTGGAGCTTCAAAGTTACGGCTATTTTATGACATGCCCAAAAGAAAAATATGAAAAATTTGCGAGACCGATAAAAATATATTAACTTTGCAATCGTAAAACTCTCACCAGTTTATAATGGGAAAAAGAATCAAAAAACTCAAGAAAATACGCATACACCGTGAAGGCACGGACACGCTGATTTACGGGTTCATTGCCATTGCGGCCATCGCCCTCTTGCTCTTCCGACTTGAAGGCAAGATTCCGTTTTGGGTATTTCTTGTGGTCTTCGGCGCGTGCTATGGCATCGTGCTGAACTTCTATCGGTGCCCGATCCGCTACTTTAAGGAAGAGGATACGGAAGGTGTCGTAGTGGCTCCGGCCGACGGGAAGGTGGTGGTGGTCGAGGAAGTCTTCGAGGACACTTACTTTCATGAGAAGCGTCTGATGATTTCGATTTTCATGAGCCTCTTCAATGTTCATGCCAACTGGTTTCCCGTAGATGGGCAGGTGAAGTTCGTCAAGCATTTTAACGGCAATTACCACAAGGCCTGGCTGCCCAAGGCGAGCGAGGAAAATGAGCATGCGGATGTGATGATCACCACCCCTGAAGGTATTGACATCCTTTGCCGGCAGATAGCCGGGGCCGTCGCACGCCGCATCGTTACCTATGCCATGGATGGCGAGGAGTGCTATATCGACCAGCATCTGGGCTTCATCAAGTTGGGTTCCCGCGTGGATGTCTTTCTCCCTGTAGGCACTGAGGTATGTGTGAAGATGGGGCAGACCACTACCGGCGACCAGACCGTTATCGCGAAGCTGAAGGTTTAACCATAAAGCCTATGAAGAAGCATATCCCCAATATGATTACCTGCTGCAACCTGATCTCGGGTTGCATCGCCACCTATTATGCCTTTCTGGGCCTTCCCCTAATGGCCTTGCTGTGGATAGTCATGGGCGCGGTGTTCGATTTTTTCGACGGAATGACGGCCCGCCTGCTTCATGTCTCGTCGCCCATCGGGAAGGAACTGGATTCCCTGGCCGACGACATCACTTTCGGCTTTGCTCCTTCGGCATTGGTCTTCTATGAACTTCTGATAATTGACTATCCCTCGTTTCTGGAGCCTCTGCGGAGCGTCGTGCCCTATTTTGCTTTCGTGATGGCGGCTTTCTCCGCCCTCCGCTTGGCCAAGTTTAACCTCGACGAGCGCCAGGCCTTAGGTTTCATCGGCCTTCCCACTCCGGCAAACGCCCTTTTCTGGGCTTCCCTGATAGCGGGAGGAGAACTGGCCATAGGCTCTTTTGCGTGGGCAATGCCTTGCGTTGTGCTGATGGTGGGGCTTTCGAGCTGGCTGCTCGTAAGCGAGATTCCCATGTTCGCCCTCAAGTTCAAGCACTGGGGATGGAAGGGTAACGAGGTCAAGTATGTATTCCTGCTCAGTTGCGTTCCCTTGCTCTTGCTATTCAGGATTTCGGCTTTCGCCGTCATCATAGCATGGTATGTGATTCTTTCGATTTATGTAAACTTTAAGAAAAAAGCTTAAATGATATTGCTTTGGGTTCTGTTTCTCTTTTTTCTGGCCTGTTTCATAGCGGCCCTTTACATAGGCTACAGCTTCTATAAGCGCGTCCGACAAACCACGAAAACTTTTCGTGAGCAGATGGGACAGCAACAGAAGCGGCAGCAAGGTCAGACCTATGGAGACAGGGAAGGTGTGGTAGACCAGCGGGAACCGCGGAAAGCCAACCAGAAGATTATCCCAAAGAACGAGGGCGAATATGTGGATTTTGAGGAAGAAAAATAATCTTTCGCACATTTCGGAGCCATAAGAAAACGGGCGACCTATAGCAGGTCGCCCTATATTTTGCCGTCAGCCCTTAAGGCAAAGGCCGTGGCCCGTCTGACAAAATCGCCGAAATCGTGGGACAAAATCGGCGATTTCGTCCTACAAATTCGCCGATTTCGTCAGCCTTTTAACCGTTAATTATGCACCAATGTGCCGATGTCCTCGCCCTCCATCACCCTTTTCAGGTTTCCCACGATGTCCATATTGAAGACATAGATGGGCAGGTTGTTTTCCCGGCACATGCAGATGGCGGTGAGATCCATCACCTTCAGGCCGCGTTCCAGCACCTCCTTGTAGGTGATTTCGGTAAACTTGCGGGCGGTGGGGTCTTTCTCCGGGTCGGCCGTGTAGACGCCGTCTACACGGGTACCCTTAAGCATTACATCGGCCTCTATCTCTATGCCGCGGAGCGATGAGCCCGTGTCGGTGGTGAAATAGGGGCTTCCCGTTCCCGCCGAAAAGATGCAGACATAACCCTGCTCCATAGCCTCGATGGCCTTCCATTTGTTGTAGAACTCGCCTATAGGCTCCATACGGATGGCCGTGAGCACCCTGGTCTTCAGGCCGATGGCTCCGAGTGCGGAACTCAGGGCCAGCGAGTTTATCACCGTGGCGCACATGCCCATCTGGTCGCCTTTCACCCGGTCGAAGCCTCTCTGGCTCCCACTGAGCCCCCGGAAGATGTTTCCACCGCCAATCACGATGCCTATCTGCACGCCCATATCGTGTATTTCCTTGATCTGGCGGGCGTAGTCGGCCAGTCGGTCGGGATCGATGCCGAAACTTTGTCGGCCCATCAGGCTCTCGCCGGAGAGCTTGAGAAGAATTCTCTTGAATCTTGCCATTTTTGTTTTTTTTATTTTATAGCTTGATTTTCATGTCCTGTTCGCGCCATGGGAAGCCCCATGTCAGCCCCCTCGGGTTACTTGTCAGCGTTTAACCTTTTTCTGTGGAAGGAAAACGATGGTGCCTTGGGCAGAGTATTGACCTTTCTTTTGTGGCTCTATCGTTGCGCAAGCGCATGCGTATACAGTGGGCTTGCCTTCAACTTGCGGCAAGCGATAGCACTGGGCTTGAACCTCATAAGGGGTGCGTTGGTCTATGGGCTGTGCGATATGCGCATCGTAGCCGGTGCCGGCTTTGTATTCTTCTTTCGAGATTTTTACCCATTCTGCAGGGATCTCATCAAACAAGAAGCCCTCGGTTTCAGCCTTGGATGGGAAAAGGGCATAGGTATGCGACATTATATAATCACACTCTATCGCGTTGTATTTGGGGCGATACTCTATTTCTTTAACGAATTTCTTTTCATAAGCAAACTCTATCGAAATGCTCCCGTTATAGTCTTCCGACTTGGCTCCCTTGTATATTTCTGGGCATTCTTTTAGCTGCCACATCCTCATACCGAAAGCTTCTGTCCATGGCATGGCGAAGTAAGGCTTTTGCGGAAGCTTGTCTTTATTGTCGCCTGCTTGCAGGGAAATGGTTGGAAATATGGCCAATACGAGCAGTGCTACGATGATAACTCTCTGTTTTAAGTGATTCATAATTATAGTTTTAATATATTATTATTTTCCTTTTCTAGCAGGAATTCTACCTCCTTAAAGGCATAGCTGCGCAAGTGGCACTGCCTGTCGCGCAGGATGAGGCGACCGTCGTCTTCCACTTCTACGATGGATCCCTCGAACTCCCCCATCCTGTCGCGAAAGCGGTGGAAGCCGCGGGCTCGGTAGAGGGCGTCGTGATAGAGTGCGGTGATGTCCTGAAAGCGGTTCTCACGCAGCATGCCGAGGTATTTCTCGATGGCGTCGAGCATCTGTTCGAACAGATGATCGAGGTCAAGCTCATGGCCTGTGATCTGGCAGAGCGATACGGGGTTGGGAGCGTCGCCGTGGAATTCGCGCTGGTTGACATTGATGCCCGTGCCGTAGATGCACCGCTTCACGCCCTCTTTCCCTATGCGGGTCTCGATGATGGTGCCGCTTATTTTCCGGTCATTCCAATAGATGTCGTTCGGCCATTTGAGCGTGAAGCCGTCGGCATATCGGTCAAGTACCTCCTTGACGGCCAATGCTTCGGCCTCAGAGAGCAGGAACTGCCGTTGCACGGGCACATGTTTAGGATGCACCATGACGGAGAAGAGCAGGTTTTTGCCCGGCTCGCTTTCCCAGGTGTTGGCGCCGTTGCCACGCCCGGCGGTCTGGTAGTCGGCCCTGACGACGGTCATCTCCTCGTCTTCGGGCGGCTGATAGTCGCTCAGGCGACTGCTGGTGGAGTCAGTTTCCTTTAGATGTATAATCTTTCTCTTCATCTCCCTTCATTTATAATAGCAGCGGGTTGAAAGCGTTCTCGGTATGTTCGATTCGGGCATGGGCCGCTTCCGTCCCGACAATGGTCAGGATGTCGAAGCGTATCTCGTAGTCGAGGGCGAATTCCTTGATATAGGCGTTGGCCGCGATTCCAAGGTTGCGTATTTTCCTCAGGTCGACGGCGGCCTCGGGTTCGATGAACTTGTCGTCCTGCCGCGTCTTCACTTCTACGAACACGAGCAGGTTCTGCTGTTCGCTGACAGCGATGATGTCGAGGTCTCGCTTTCCGAATTTCCAGTCATGGTCGCGGATGTAGTACCCTTTGCCGATTAGGTATCGCTCGGCAAGTTCCTCGCCCCATTTTCCCAGTTCGTTGTGCTTCGCCATTCTGTGGATTTCATTTTCTTGATGCAAAAATAGCATTTTTTGGCCATATTTCCAACAGATTCCTCTGTTTTTCCTGAAAAGTTCACGGCGGCGGGCATTGTCTTGTCTATGGCGGCAGGTATGGCCTCTGACTGTAGAAGCATGAGTAGGACAAGGAGAATGGCAAATATCGGAATGCTGGTATTTTCGTTTGCTATTTCGGTAATCCTCCTGTTGGAACTTGGCTTTTCTCAACCGTTTCTATATAATACGACAAATGATAAAAAAGCAAGAAGGTCCCCCATGCTTTGAAATCTATTTTGTTTACAGCGATATATGATTCATAAAACTTGTTATTTTAAAGGTGTTTTGGGTAATAGGATATTTATCATTCAATAATCTAAGATCATCAAGCAGTATGGAGATTAAGAAGCGTTCCAGAACATGGAGCACTTTCAGTTTGCCGGTGCTGCCGGAAATTCTGCTTCCGTCTGTAATTGTCCTCTTCCTCGTCGTTTGGAAGACGGGTTGAAGAAAAAATGGAAAATACTTATAGTTAGGTATTGTTAATTCCCATAAAAGGTTGTACCTTTGCCTTGTGTAAGAGAAGATAATGCCCCCATGAGCTTTTTGTGATTCATGAAGGACTAATGACAGACAAAAACGATTGAGATATGATAAAGAAGAAGGATTGGAGCAGGAAGAGCCTGCTCTCTTTTCTGACCATGGTCTTGCTGCTGGCTCATGCCTTTGAGGCCAAGGCTCAGCAGAAGTATAGTGTGTCGGGAACGGTTTACGAGGTCGCCGGGGAGAAGCAGCGTCCTCTGGACTTCGCTGTGATTACGCTTCCCGACTATGGGTTGATGGCAACGACATCCGGTGGCGGCCGCTACACCATCAGCAATGTACCCGTAGGAAAGGTGAAGGTGCGCGTCTCGTTTCTGGGCAAGGCGCAGATAGAACGGGTGGTTCTCATCAGCGGCAGCATGAAGAATCTGGACTTCGTGATGCAGGACGAGGACTTCCGCTTGAAGGAGGTGGTGGTTACGGCGCAGCAGAACGCTGCCGGAAGGGCCACTTCGAGCAATATCTCGCGCCAAGCCATGGACCATATGCAGGCCACGAGCCTTGCTGATCTGATGTCGCTGGTGCCCGGAGGTATCAGCCAGGACCAGAATCTGAACTCGGCCAAGACGCTTAGCATCCGTCAGATTGACGATAAAGGCAGAGGTACGAACATGGAGCTCAACTCCTTGGGCACGGCCATCATCCAGGACGGAGCCCCCATTTCCAACAATGCCAACCTAAGTGCCCTGAGCCCCACGGTGGGCGGAGCGGCCGTGTCGTTGGCCGGTGGCAGTTCGCCGAACTCGGGATTCGATGTGCGCTCCATCTCTACGGAGAACATTGAGAATGTAGAGGTGATGCGCGGAATTCCCTCGGTGGAGTACGGTGACCTGACCTCCGGTGCGGTGATCATCCACACCAAGGCGGGACGCGAGCCCTTACGCGTCCGCGCCAAGGCCAACCCGAATGTCTATCAAGGTAGCGTAGGCGGTGGCTTCGGCTTCGGGCAGAAGGGAGGGACGCTCAACCTGAGTGCCGACTACGCCTACAACATCAAGGACCCCACCGAGAGCTACGACCATTATCAGCGGCTCACGGCCAAGGTGCTCTACTCAAATTTTTTCTTCGCCAATAGGCTGCGCAGCAACACCTCGCTCGACTTCTTCTACGGGAAGGATGCGCGCGACCGTAATCCCGACGATGAAATCACGCTCACCCGCCGCCGGGGAGAGGACATGGGATTCCGCTTTAATACCAACGGCCTCTGGAATATCAACAAGGGCTGGTTGAAGAACATCCGCTATGTGCTCTCGGGAAGCTATACTTCTAAGGACAGCTACAGCGAAACAGCCTACACTTCGGCCAACGCGCCATACTCCATGACCATGACCGACGGCACCGTACTCTCTAATGTTCCAGGGCAGCATCTCTTCACGGCCGATAACATGGAGATAACTCATTTCGGCGAAGCCGATGCCGGAAGCTATGCCGTATACCTGCCCTCGTCGTATTTGGGACGGTATGACATCGACAGCAAGGAGGTGAACTTTTATGCCAAGCTCACGGCCAACTTCTTCAAACGCTTCGGACGGGTGAACAACCGTATCCTGCTGGGTGTGGATTTCAAGACCGATGGCAATGAGGGCGATGGCAAGACCTACGACCCTGCTCGGCCGCCTCACCGCAACCTTCAGCAGCTGAATGCCTCTTTCAGGCCTCGGGCCTATAAGGATATCCCGTATATCAATCAGCTGGGAGCCTTCGTGGAAGACAACTTCAACTGGATGGTCGGCGGTACTCATACGCTGAATTTGCAAGCCGGGTTGCGATTCGACAAGGTCTCGGTGGCAGGGAGCGTGCTCTCGCCCCGCCTCAACGCGTCAATGGAAATCATTCCCGAGGTGCTCACCCTGCGCGGGGGCTTCGGCATTGCGGCCAAGATGCCCACCTTATTATATTTATATCCGGAGAACGCCTACTTCGAATATATCAACCTGAACGAACTCACCAATGAGAACATTCCCGAGGCCGAGCGCAAGTTTATTACCACCACACGGGTCTTCAACTCGCAGAACAGAGACTTGAAGATTGCCAGGAACTATAAGTCGGAGATTGGGCTGGACTTCCGCCTGGGCAAGATGAGGCTTGGCCTCACGGCCTTCATGGAGAGAATGAAAGACGGCTATGCGCTGAACAAGACGCTCGGCACATTTGTGCCGGTGGATTATAAAGTCTACGGGCGCAATGCCGACGGAGCTCTTGAGCTTTCCGGAACCTACCCCGTGCTGTCCAGCTACTATACGCCGACGAACGCCAACTTCTCTACCACAAAGGGCGTGGAGTTTGAACTCGACATTGCCCGCATCGAATCCATCCGCACCTCCTTCCAGTTGAGCGGCAGCTGGATGAGGAGCAACTACTACTCGGATGCCTACGATTTCTACGACAACAGCTCGGAAACACCTGCTACGCGCAAGAATATCGCCGTCTACGACAAGCGCAAGGTGGACCATCACGACCAGCAGTTCGTTACTACCCTGCGTGCCACCCACAACATTCCTCGCATAGGATTCGTGGTAACCCTTTCGGCACAAGCCATTTGGCAGCAGTCTAACTGGGGCACCTATCACAACGATTCCATCCCCGTGGGCTATATCTCGCTCGAGACGGGGAAGGTCAACTGGTTCGCCCCGGGCCTCTACACCACGACCGAACAGCTGAAAGCGGCCGGTTACGACTATCTTCTGAACAGAAGCAACAGCCAGACTTATTCGATCAAAGAGTCATACAGGCCCTATTTCAACTTCAATATCAATGTTACCAAGGAAATCGGAGAGATGCTGCGCGTGTCATTCTTTGCCCACAATATGTTTCGCAGTCATCCCCGCTATGAGAGCAAGCGGTCGCCGGGCACCTTCTATAAGTTGAATAACCGCTTCTATTTCGGCATGGAATTGGCTTTGAAGATATAAAAAGGAAAGATTATGAAAAAGAAAAATTCTTATATACTGGCCACTCTGGCAATGTGCCTGACGCTCTTCGCCGGATGCGACGAGTGGAGAAGCGTGAGCGACTCAGAAAAAGTGGCACCCCTGGATGTGAAGGTGAACCTCGACATTCAGGTAGAGAATATGGCATCGACCTCTGGGCTGAAGCTGAAGCTCGACGACTATGAGGACGGCTACCATTACGAGCAGGAGTTCGACGGCGAGTCGGTGAGTGTCTCAGGCATCATTCCCGGCATCTACACCATATCCGTGGCAGGCTCTGCTCTTGATAACGAGGGTGCGGAATACTATGTGGCAGGCAACCAGGTAAACATCGCCCTGACAAGTGGAAAAACTGATATTAAGGTTACCGTACAGGGACTGAAGGTGAGCCCTCTGGTCTTCAAGGAACTCTATTTTGCGGGTTCCAAGCCTCCCGTGGGCTTTTCTTATTTCCGCGACCAGTTCTTCGAGGTGTACAATAACTCCTCCAAGGTGCAATATCTGGACGGCATCTACTTCGGCAATCTCTATCCGGGTACGGCAACGAAGATCCTGCCCGTATGGCCCGAGGCTGACGGCATCGATTATGTGTATGCCGAGCGCGTGTGGAAGTTTCCCGGAAACGGTACTGACTATCCGCTGCAACCGGGTGAGTCGGCCGTGGTGGCACAGTTCGCCGTTAACCATAAGTCTGACACCTACAATCCCAATTCGCCGGTAGACTGCTCGCATGCGGAGTTTGAGTTCAACATGGATAATACCCTGTATCCCGACCAGAAGGCCACGGATATGCTACATGTGTTCTACAATGGCTCGGCCGCCAAGGGCACTCTGAAGCAGTATCTGATTTCGGTCTTCGGCCCGGCCTACTGCCTGTTTCAGGTGCCGAAGGGGGAGAACTATGATCCGGTGAACAATGCCAACCTGCATACCACTGATCTAAGTAAGCCCAAGAGCAAGACGCTCTATGCAAAGATTCCCATCAAGTATGTGCTCGATGCCGTGGAATGCGTGCAGAACGAGGGAATGTCGTCGGGCAAGCGCGTGCGTGCGGTGCTCGACGCCGGCATGACCTGGGTGGGCAGCAATTATTGCGGTCAAGGCGTGGCGCGCAAGGTGAGCCTCAACGAGAATGGCGACACGCTGCGACGCGACAACGGAGCCTTGATATTCCGGGATACCAACAATTCTACCGACGATTTCGAGCGGAATGTAACCCCAGTGCTACACCGATATAATACAGGTGTCCCTTCATGGAATGAGACTTATTAACAAAGAGGAAACGAAAGATGAAAAGCAGAAAGAAATATAAGGCTTTAGCCGCAGGCCTGCTCTCCTTGGGCAGCCTCGCCGCAGCGGCACAGGGATTTTCTCCTGCTGCCCTTGAGTGGCAGAAGGAGCAGTGCGTGTGGTTGCAGTCGGCCAATGCTGCCGGAACGGCCTTCGACGATACGCGCAACTACTCGGATGTTAGGGTAGGCTATGATGTTACAAGCGGCAACTATAAGCGACCGCAGCAGGGCGAGAAAGACAAGGTACTAAGCATCGGCAGCGAGGGCTTCATCAACCTGCAGAACATATATCTGTGGGGAGAATTCTCCTTCCAGCATGAGAATCTTGATGACGCGCAGTACAACGCCTCTATCACCGATCCGTTCCGGGGAATGCCCTTTTATGTAACGGACACTTATCAGAGCAAGTGGCGCAATCAATTCTACAATCTGGCGTTCCGTATGGGCACGCCACTCTATTGGCGCCACCTGACCTTCGGTCTGACGGGCAACTACAAGGCTTCACTGGCTGCCAAGCAGCGCGATCCCCGTGTGGACAGCCGCTTCTATAACCTGTGGCTGAGTCCGGGCGTTACTTATTCTTTCTGTTCTGCCAGCCGCGTGGGGCTGAACATCTATTATTCCTCCCTGAAAGAGGATGCGGAAATGAGTAACGAGAACACCTATGTCTCTCAAGACTATTATATCCTCTACGGACTGGGAGCGGCTTCCCATGGTTTGGGGTCGGGCGTTACGCTGAACTACTTCGGCAATCTCTGGGGCTTGGGCCTGCAGTATCAGTACGGGCAAGGTCGCTGGAATGTATTCCTCGAGGCAGCCTACGACAAGAAAATAGAGAATGTGGAGCAGAGCTTCACATCGCCCAAGAAACTGGGAGCCGTGAATGACAAGCATCTCTCCCTCAAGGCCACCGCCTTCTATAGGGACGAAGCCCTCACCCATGAGTTGAAGGCTGGCTGGGACTATCGCCACATCAACGGTACGCAGTATCTGATGAAGCGCGACAATACGGAGACCCATTCCGGCTGGATTGAGCTTTCCCATCTTGTCCGTTCTCTATACCAAACCCGTCAGGCGTTCCTGGAATACGGAATCGTCAGGCCTTCGGGCGACGAATATGACTGGCGCGCCGATGCTCGGATAGCCTATCTGAACTACGACGACCAGTATATCCTTCCCGCGTCGAGAAAAGACTCCCGGATTCTTACCGTTCAGGCTGGCATGAAGAAGAACTTCAAGATTGGTCAGGAGATGCAGCGCCGGTTGCTCGCGGCCGTCAGCGGCGGCTTCCGCAACGGCATGGGCGGCAGCTATAAGTATGGCGGCACCAATGCCGACTATCCCACGGTTACCGCCATGGAGCCGCAAGACGAGGCTTTTCTCTTGAGCGACAGCTGGAATGCAGGCGCCTCACTCACCTATTCCCAGCTCGTGAAGCCCGACACGAAGATGAACATCTATGCGCGGATGAGCCTGAACTATACGAAGCCGAGCCACGATTCGTTTGATAAAAGGCAGGAACTGTCGTTCACGGTAGGGTGCAACTTCTAAGGTTTCGGCACCTTGTCTTGCGATAGCTTAATATCTTAAGAACATGATGAATAGAACGAGAAATATTGCGTCTGTCGTGCTGATGCTCCTCGTGAGCCTCGGTATGGCAGCGCAGACCATCACGAAGCCGTCGGTAAAGACACCGACCAGCTTCGCCGTCTTTGTCGATCAGCTCAGCTATGAGAAAGCTCGGACTGCTATAGATGCCTATCGGCAGAGCGTGGAAGCCGATGGACTGGGTACTTATCTGGTGGTCGGCGACTTCAAGTCGCCCGAATCTATCCGTGAATTGCTCGTGAAATATCATGCCGACAAGAAGCAACCTCTGGAGGGATGTGTCTTCATAGGCGACATCCCAATCCCCATGATTCGTGACGCCCAGTACCTCACCTCGGCCTTTAAGATGAACCAGAAGGCTGACTGGAAAGAGTCGAGTGTGCCCAGCGACCGTTTCTACGACGACTTTTCGCTGAAGTTCGACTTCATCAGGCAGGATGCCGACCGCCCGCTCTATTTCTATTATTCGCTCCGGGCGGACTCTAAGACCCGCCTCTCGCCCGACATCTATTCCGGGCGCATCAAGCCGGTTGAAATCGAGGGAGTGGACAAATACCGTCTCCTGAGCGACTACCTGATGAAGGTGGTACGCGAGAAACAGGATACGGACAATGTGCTCGACCGCCTCTCCATGGCCCGCGGCCACGGCTATAACTCGGAAGACAAGCTGGCATGGGCGGCCGAACAGTTGGCTCTGCGTGAGCAGATGCCGAGGCTCTTTCGGTCGGGTAGCACGGTGAAGTTCTTCGACTACGACGATCTCTTCCCCATGAAGAACATCCTTCTCAATGAAGTGCAGGACCCCGCGCTCGATGTCATGCTCTTCCATCACCACGGATCTTCTGAAACGGAGTACATTAACGGTCTTCCCGAAGGATCCTCGCTGAGCGTAAGCATCGAGAATATCAAGTTCTATCTGCGCGCCAAACTGCCCTCGAGAGCCCGGGAAGTGGGACGCGAACAGGCCATCAAGGAGTATTCCGAGCGGCTGGGAGTGCCACGCCAGTGGTGCGAGAAGGCCTTCGACTCCCTGAAACTCGTGCAGGATTCGCTGTTCAACGAGACACTCGACATACACACCTACGATGTGCGCAAGCTCCGTCCCGGAGCCCGCTTCATCCTCTTCGACGCATGTTTCAACGGGTCGTTCCACCAGAAGGACTATCTCGCCGGAGCCTATCTCTTCGCGCCGGGACACACTGTTGCCGCTGTTGCCGGTACGGTAAACGCCTTGCAGGACAAGTGGCCCGATGAGTTTGTCGGACTGTTGGCCGCCGGCATGAGGGTAGGGCAGTTCAACCGCTTCACGGGATATTTGGAAAGCCATGTCATTGGCGACCCTACCTTCCATTTCAAGAACGACGGGGCTCTCGCCTTCGACATCAACAAGGCCCTCACCGTGCACGACCGCGACGCGGCTTTCTGGCGCAAGCAGCTCTCCTGTCGCCTGCCCGATGTGGAGGCCATGGCGCTGCGCCAGCTGCTCTATGCCGGAGAGAAAGGGCTGCCGGAACTCCTCCGACGCACCTATCTTGCCTCCGACAACTTCGTTGTGCGTATGGAAGCCGTGAAGCTCCTGTCGCAGAACTATCCCGAGCTGGCCGTCGCCACGCTCAAGGAGAGCCTGGACGACAGCTATGAACTGGTGAGGCGCCTTTCCGCTGAATATGTGGAGCGCATTGCCGACCCGGCACTCATCCCGGCCTTCGTAGGCGCCTTTCTGAACCGCGGGCACGAGAAGCGGCTCAGCTTCCGACTCTCCGGAGCCATGATGGCTTTCGATTCCGGTGCGCTGCAGCGGGAACTCGACCGCCAGCTCGAAGGGCGTATCGTTTATAGCGACACCATTATCAACGAGATCCGCCAGGCTATCCGTGTCAGCCAGACCCGCATGAATGCCGACCTGAAGGAGCTTGCGGCACCTGGGCAGAAGTCGAGCGTTTATCGCAACGCTATCTATGGCTACCGCAACCATCCCACGCCGCTCATGGCCGACGAGTTTTTGCGCATCGCGGCCGACAAGGCGCGACCTATGGAAGTGCGTCTTTATGCCGTGCATACACTGGGCTGGTATGACCTATGCTATCGCCGTGCCGATATCGCCCGGTCGCTGCGCCAGATAAAGACCGACGACAAAGCCCTGGCCGAAGAACTCAGCCGCAGCGTGAACCGACTGGAGCACGGAGAGTAGGAGACCGCTTCGAGAATGACAAAATCGGCGAATTCGTCCCACGATTTCGCCGATTTTGTCCGTCAATTTCGCCGATTTTGTCGTGCCGGAAGCCGTCAGAAGGACGAGGGAGAGCTGCCGGTGCATTTCCTTGCGTCGGTGGCTTGTATTCCGGATAATTTTCGTAACTTAGCCGTCAGATTATTCACGAGAAGACAGAATCTATATGGCAACACTCAGAATCGCGATCGTCGGAGGGGGCGCGGCCGGCTTTTTTGCCGCCGTTACAGCAAAGGCGAGGCGACCCGACGCCGAGGTCATCGTCTATGAAAAGAACAGCAAGCCACTCGCCAAGGTAGCGATAACGGGGGGTGGACGATGCAACCTGACCAATTCATTCGAGCAAGTCGACGATCTGAAACAGGTCTATCCGCGTGGCGACAGGCTCATGAGGCGCCTTCTCCACCACTTCGACCACCGCGACTGCTGGGCTTGGTTCGAGCAGCGAGGTGTGCCCCTCGTTACCCAGGACGACGAATGCGTATTCCCGCAGTCGCAGGATGCCATGAGCATCGTCGGTTGTCTGCTCGCCGAAGCGCGCCGGTTCGGGGTGCAGATCGTTGTCTCCTGCCGGGTGGAGAGCCTTACGCCGCTGACCGATGGGCGGCTACGGCTGGGTTTCCAGAATGGCCGCCCAGAGGAGTTCGACCGTGTGGCCGTTACCACGGGAGGGTCGCCTCGCGGCGATGGACTGCGCTGGCTGGCTGCGCTGGGTCATGAGATAGTGCCCCCCGTTCCGTCGCTCTTCACCTTCAACATAGCCGACCGACAGCTCACCGAGCTGATGGGAACGGTGGTTGAGGTGGCCATCTCGATTCCTGGGACCAAGTTTCGTGCCTTCGGACCGCTGCTCATCACCCACTGGGGCATGAGCGGTCCGGCCGTGCTCAAGCTCTCGTCGCATGCCGCGCGCCATCTCTCGGAACTGGCATATAAGGCCCAGGTGGCGGTAAACTGGGTGGGGAAGCTTTCGCGTCGGGAAGTGGAGACCGTGCTACAGTCGTTTGTTCTCGCCAATCCACATAAGCAGACGGGCACATGGAACCCCTATGGACTGCCGTCGAGGCTTTGGCACTACCTGCTCCAACGCGGCGGTCTGGCGACCGGAAAGCGGTGGAGCGAGGTAGGCAAAAAGGGTTTGAACCGCCTTGTGGAGACGCTTGGCAACGATGTCTATGCTGTCGACGGCAGGGGTACCTATAAGGAGGAATTCGTTACCTGCGGGGGGATTGCACTCTCGGGCGTCGACTCAAACACCCTCGAGAGCAAGGTGGTGCGCCATCTCTACTTTGCCGGCGAGGTGCTCGACATCGATGCCGTTACGGGCGGCTTCAACCTTCAGGCCGCATGGACGACGGGTTTCGTCGTGGGGAGGCATATCGTCGACTGACCGGCCGTTGCTTCGCGGAAGAGTCTATCGCCACGGGCAGAGGACACTTTCCCTGTCTGGGCTTAGTATTTAGGATGGTCGCAATTCGCTTGTCCGTTTTCTCTCTTTCCCTTCTGGGATAACAAAAACAGCAACCCCGGGGGGAAATGTCCAGGGTTGCGGAAACTCATCCTCACGATGATAATAATAGTCATTAAAAGAACAAGGCGGCCTAATTTCACAATTCAGCCATTCGCCTTAGGTAAAAGTTTTCTTTATTAACTTTAAAATTATAATATATATAAACAATAGTTCCCTTTCAGTTGCCACCCATTCGAATGGTTTCTCCTTCTCTTTTTCGTCTTGCCCCGCTGGGGATAGTTATACTTTCATTTGTTATATTTTCTTTTTCCAGTGATCGGCAGGCTTTTTTCATGAGAACAAAGGTAGGAATTAATCTTGCGGGAGGCTTGTAAAATACGGACAATATTTTGTGATTGGTTGCCAATCTGTTCCCTGGTTTTTGTAATATTCGGACATAAGAAAACGGAAATCTTTTGATAGTCAGAGTGTTGAAGTCTCAAAACTGTCCTATGAAACAGAACTCCCAGCCATGGAGTTTTGAATCTTTTTCGTGCTTTTTTATTAGAAAGAGGTGTCATGTTTAATTTATTTTCTTATCTTTGTAATCGTTAACGGTCTGATTAGGTAATATATATAACTTATTTTAAGCGTATATTGATTCACGAAAGAACTTATGGATACTCGAATAAGGCGTCTTGGTCTGCTATGCGGCCTGCTTTACATGTTCCTTGCATTTTGTGTCGTAGAGTGTACCGATAGCAAGGCCGTTGACGGCCCGTCAGAGTCGGAACGCCTCGTGGCCGACAGTCTCGTCATGGCCTGCAACGATACCGTTCGGCTGCGGGAGATGCTCATGGAATATCAGAAGGAGGGAAACCTTCTCTATCAGGAAGCCACCTTGCGGAAGCTGGGCAAACTATATCGTGAGCTGGGCAATTTCACTCGCTCCATCCACTATCATAATCGGGAGTTGCAACTGGCGGAGAGGGCCAAAGACACGATAGGGATCGTCGTCGCCCTGAATAACATCGGCACCAACTTTCGCCGTATGGGCATCCTCGACGAAGCCTCTTCCTATCACATCAAGGCCCTCCACCTGTCGATGGACTACAGCGACCAGACCTCGTGGATCATGCGCAAGTATCGCGTGGTTTCGCTCAACGGACTGGGCAATGTGTATCTCACGGCGGGTAACCTGGAGTCGGCCGACAGCGTGTTCCGCCTCTCGCTGGCAGGTGAGAAGATGCTCGGAAGTGCCTTGGGACAGGCCATCAACTATGCCAATATCGGCTCCATCAAGGAGGTGAGGGGACAGGTGGACTCGGCATGGTTTTACTATCGTAAGTCGTTGGAGCACAACACGCAGGCCGGTTCGAAGATGGGAATCTCGCTCAACCATAACTCCTTCGGGCAGCTCTACGAGAAAGAGATGAAGCTGGACAAGGCTATCCGGGAGTACAGGCAATCATATGCCATCATGAAAGACGAGCCGGACAAGTGGCATTGGCTGGAGCCCTGTGTGGCCCTCGGACGCATTTATCTGCGCAAAGGCGACCTCGCCTTGGCCAGCTACTATCTGACCAAGGCATGCAGTGTGGCCGAGCAGATTCATTCCAGCGAGCACCTGCAGGCCGTGCACGAACTGTACAGTAAGCTGTATGTCCGCCAGAACAACTATAAGAAAGCTTTCGAGGAGCAGCGTCTCTCTCATCTATATAAGGACAGCGTGGTGAATGTGGCCAACCTGAACCGCATCCAGAACCTGCGCGTCGGCTTTGAGAAGAGCAGGAGGCTGCAGGAGGTCAAGCTGGCCACGGCCGCCATCCAGGCTCGGAGTAAGGTCAAGGACCTCGTTTTGGGAGGATTTCTCATCATTCTCGTGCTGTTGGTGGCCGTCATCCTGCAGCAGTGGTATCTCTTGAAGGTACGCCGGCAGAAAGCGGAGTTCGTGCGCCATGTAATAGAAACCCGCGAGCAATTCTTCACGAACATAACCCATGAGTTCCGAACGCCGCTCACCGTGATTCTCAGCGAAGGAGAGCGGATGGCCGATGCACGGACAGCCGACCTCGGCATGCTGCACAAATCAGGGGAAATGATTGTGCGGCAGGGGCGATCGCTGCTGACGCTGGCCAACCAGCTGCTTGATATCAGTAAGGTGAAATCAGAGATCGGGGAGGCCGACTGGCATACGGGCAACGCCGTGCCGTATCTCCACATGATTGTGGAGGAGAACCTCCAGCTCGCCCGAGCCAAGAAAATATCGATGCTCTTCTTGCCGAACGAGAACGAGGTGAAGATGGATTTCGTGCCTGATTATCTGAAAAAGATAGTGCGCAACCTGATTTCCAATGCCGTGAAGTTTACCAATCCGCAGGGTACCATCGTCGTTTCGTGCAAGATGCAGGATTCTGACTTTCAGATTACGGTGGCCGACAACGGCATCGGCATGACGGAAGAGGTGAAGAAACATGTATTCGAACCGTTCTACGAGGGCAATGCCGGAATCGAGCACATTGGCACGGGCGTGGGGCTCTCGCTGGTCTACCAGCTCGTGAAGGCCTTGAAAGGAAGCATCAAGGTGGATAGCGAGTTCGGCAAGGGCACGATATTCACCATCCTTCTTCCCCGTAAGCACGGGGAGGGCGACTGGAAGCCGCTGGAAAGAGGGCGACCCATGGTCAAGTCGGTATTGACTGTCGGGGTGGAGGAACCAGACTTTCCCGAGGCCAGGAAACAAGATGGCAACCTGCCTACTCAGATTCTCGTCGTGGAGGACAATGCCGATGTGGCGCGCTATATAGGGGAGTTGGTTCCCAAGGAGTATAGCGTGGCTTATGCCGCCAATGGCGAGGAGGGGTTGCGGAAAGCTACCGACTTGTTGCCCGATCTGATTCTTACTGACCTGATGATGCCGGGTATCGACGGGCTGGAGCTGTGCCGTCGCGTCCGTTCCAATGAGGCTACGAACACCATCCCGATCATTATCATCACGGCAAAGACTTCTCAGAGCGATCTGGAGGAGGGTCTGCAGGCGGGCGCGAATGCCTATATCCTCAAGCCATTTAGTGCCAACGAGCTGCGTCTGCGTATCGACGGGCTGCTCAACGAGCGGCGCATGCTGCAGGAAAAATTCATCCTTGCCTCGCATGAGCTCAGCGAAGTGAAGTCCGATATCTCAAGGGGGGATATCGACTTTATATCCCGCTTCACGAATGTAATCTACGATCAGATGCGCAACAACGAGATAAACCAGGAGGAGCTGGCGCGGAAACTCTTCATGAGTCAGCGTACCCTGCGCCGTAAGATAGTGGACCTGACGGGCGAGACGCTGAACAATTATATCATGAAGATTCGCATAGATTATGCGCAGCAGCAGCTCAAGTGTCGCCCGGAATTCACCATCAACGAGGTCGCCATGCGCTGCGGTTTCACCGATCAAGCCTATTTCAGCCGCATTTTCAAGCAGAGCGTGGGCATTACGCCCAATCAATACCGCAAGAATGTGTAGGCGGCAGAGGGAGGCGTAGTGCCTTTCCCCTTATCCGCGAGCCTATTATGGGCCTTCTCCAGAACATGCGTCCAGGGAAGGCAAGCGTGTTTTCATGTCTTTGTTTAGCTCAGGAATCCCAGCAGGGCACCGGCCGCTACGGCCGATCCGATGACTCCTGCCACATTCGGTCCCATGGCATGCATGAGCAGGAAGTTGTGGCGGTCGTATCGCAAGCCAAGGTTGTTGGAGATGCGCGCTGCCATCGGTACGGCGCTCACGCCGGCGTTTCCGATCAGCGGGTTCATCTTCTTGCCCTTGGCAAGGAACAGGTTCATGAACTTCACGAAGAGCACGCCGCTGCAAGTGGCGATGATGAAGGCCAGGGCCCCCAGCAGGAATATCTTGATGGTGTCGAGGGTGAGAAACTCGGAGGCCTGCGTGGAGCAACCCACGGTGAGCCCCAATAGGATGACGACGATGTCGTTGAGGGCCGAGCCGGCTGTCTTGGCCAGTCGCGTGGTCTTCCCGCTTTCCTTCAGCAGGTTGCCCAGGAAGAGCATGCCGAGCAGCGGCAGTCCGGAAGGCACGATGAAAGTGGTGAGCAACAGGCCGGCAATAGGAAAGATGATCCTTTCGGTCTGGCTCACTGTCCTTGAGGGTTTCATCTTGATGACGCGCTCTTTCCTCGTGGTGAGCAGGCGCATCAGGGGCGGTTGGATTACCGGCACCAAGGCCATGTAGGAATAGGCGCACACGGCGATGGCTCCCATGAGGTTAGGGCTCAGCTTCGACGAGAGGAAAATGGCAGTGGGGCCGTCTGCTCCGCCAATGATGGCGATGCCCGCCGCCTGGTTCGGCTCAAAGCCCAAGAGCAAGGCTATCATGTAGGCTCCGAATATTCCGAATTGGGCCGCGGCTCCTATCAGAATCAGCTTCGGATTGCTGATCAGGGCCGAGAAGTCGGTCATGGCTCCGATGCCGAGGAACACAAGGGGCGGATACCACCCCTGCCTGACTCCTTGATAGAAGATATTCAGCACGGAGTTGTCCTCATACAGTCCGATTTCAAGTCCCGCGTCGGTCCGGAAGGGAATGTTGCCCAGGATGATGCCGAGGCCTATCGGGACGAGGAGCAGCGGCTCGAAGTCGTGTCTGATGGCCAGCCAGATGAAGAGACTGCCCACCAATATCATGATGAGGTTTCCCGCCGTGGCGTTGGCAAAGCCTGTGTAGGTGAGAAAGTCGTTGAAGTTGTTTACTATTAAATCCCAGAAACCCATAGGCAGGTCTTGTTTTTGATGATGAATAATTTTATCCGATGGTTACGAGCACATTGCCTTCCATCACGGCTTCACCTTCCGCGACGGGGATGGAAGTGATGACCCCGTCGGCCTCAGCCTCGATGTTGTTCTGCATCTTCATGGCCTCGAGCACCACGACGGTGTCGCCTTTCCTCACTGCCTGGCCCATTCTGATCTTGATGGCGGTTACCGTCCCGGGGAGCGGAGCCAGCACCGGTGTGCCCGATATGGGGGCGCTCTGGCGTGCCCCAGTGTCTCGCTTCATGTCCACCAGTCCGTCGTTGGCATGGTTATCCACGGGTTTCGGAGCCGCGATGACGACAGTCTTCTTCACGGACTTTACCGGAGTCTGCAACTCCACCTCGAAGTCTGCGCCGTTCACGCTCACCCGGGCAATGTTGCCCTCTATTTCCTTGATGTCTACCTCATAGTCTACACCCTGAACTCTATATTGATATTTCATAGTCGAAAATCGTTTTGGTTTACCTTGTTTACTGTCCTATGTTGCTCCATCTGGTGCACTTGGGCCTGATGGTGATGATGTTGCTCTCCATGTCGTGGGCCTTCTCGAGGTATTCGTGCAGCGCCATGGAGATTACGGCGATGTATACTTCCTTGTCGATACCGGCCGTCTGGGAGCCTTCTTTCAGAATGACGGTAGTCTTGTGGGCCGTCTGAACCACTTTTTTGCCCGCCTTGAGCAGCGACATGAAGTGCGGGTGGCTGCGTGTGGCCTCGCTGATGCGGTGCCTGTGCTCCATATAGGAGCCCGACAATCGGAATACGAAATAGAGCAGGGAGAGGCAGGCGAACACGATGCCCATGGAGAGCAGCGAGAGCGCAAGCCCGTGCGGATCGTCGCGTTTCCACTTGGCTACCTTGGTCTCGGTAACCTGGATGAAGTTCTCCGTGTTCGGCGTTACGGCGTCCGGTGCCTTGACCACCCACTTCCGCGCGCCGTCGTTATAGCGGGCGTAGGTCGTGTTAGGGGCGAGGGGCGGCACCGAGACTGAGTCGATGAGGTCTACGCCGTTGGCATCATAGAGGGCCAGCCAGAGCGGCGACTCCACGGGAGCCGACAGGTGGGTGCTGCCTTTGACGGGATGAGAGGCAAGGTAGAGCACGAGGTGCTGCCGTGCCTTCAGGTTGCTTTCCTCTGTTTCGTTGGGGATGATGCTCATGAGCTTGATGCGCTGCGGCGCGGTCAGGTGCTTGTCGAGCACTTTACGGTTGGTGGTGATAAACATTCCCCGCACATTGTAGGTGGAATAGGAGATGTTCACGAGCTCTATCCAAGGCAGGTGCTGATCATATTCGTCCACGATACTTTGCGTGTTGGAGGTCATCACCTCGTTGATCCTGATGTTGTAGGCTCCTTGTCCCGTCGAGGGCAGGGCTCCCAGGAGAAGCAGACAACAGCTGAAAATCGTTTTCCTCATATTGCTGGCAGGTATTTCTCTTGTGTTGCGCAGAGGCGGAATGTGCCTCTAACCTGCCTCAAAGATAAAAAAAAGAAATCAGAAAACCAAGTGAGATTTGCACGAAAATATTCCTTTTGTGCGTTTTTTCTTCTTTCCGCTCGTTCCGCCGGCAATCTGTCCGGCAATTTCGGACTACAGGGAGGCATTTTTCCCGATACCGGAGGACCGACGGAGGGCAGTCGACAGAAATGTTACAGGCAGCGTGTAATCGTGTTACACGCTGCCTGTAATCCTATTACACGCTGCTTGTAATCCTGTCGCAAGCGGCTTCCGGTGTTCCTCCCGGCAGGGGAAGGATGGGGCGGCGTCCGCCCTTTAGTCCTCCATCAGCTTGCGATAGCGGGTCTTCCTGATGTCCTCGTTGCCGAGGCGGCGCGCCTTGTTGATCTCGTATTCCGAATAGTCGCCCTCGAAATAGACCACTTCGCCTTCGCCCTCAAAGGCAAGGATGTGGGTGCAGATGCGGTCGAGGAACCATCGGTCGTGGCTGATGACGACGGCGCAGCCCGCGAAACTCTCCAGTCCTTCTTCCAGCGCGCGGAGCGTGTTGACATCAATGTCGTTGGTAGGCTCGTCGAGCAGCAGCACATTGCCTTCCTGCTTCAGGGCCAGAGCCAGCTGCAGGCGGTTGCGTTCGCCGCCGGAGAGCACGCCGCAGAGCTTGTTCTGGTCGGTTCCGCTGAAGTTGAAGCGTGCGAGGTAGGCCCGGGAGTTCACATCGCGGCCTCCCATGCGGAAAGTCTCATTACCCTGCGATACCACCTCATAGACGCTCTTCGCGGGGTCTATATCCTTGTGCTGCTGGTCTACATAGGCCAGTTTCACCGTCTCGCCCACCTCGAAGGTGCCGCCATCGGGCTGCTCCAGTCCCATGATGAGCCGGAAGAGGGTGGTCTTCCCGGCTCCATTGGGGCCTATCACACCCACGATTCCGTTGGGCGGCAGGTTGAAATTGAGGTCGCCGAAGAGCGTTTTTTCGCCAAAGGCCTTGTTCACATGCTGCGCCTCGATGACCTTGTTGCCCAGCCGGGGACCGTTGGGTATGAAGATTTCGAGTTTCTCGTCGCGCTCTTTCTGCTCCTCGTTGAGCATCTGCTCATAGGAGTTCAGGCGGGCCTTGCCCTTAGCCTGCCGTGCCTTGGGAGCCATGCGCACCCATTCCAGCTCTCGTTCGAGGGTCTTGCGGCGCTTCGACACCGTCTTCTCCTCCTGCTCCATGCGACTGGTCTTCTGCTCGAGCCACGAGGAGTAGTTACCCTTCCATGGGATGCCTTCGCCCCGGTCGAGTTCGAGAATCCATTCGCTCACATCGTCGAGGAAGTAGCGGTCGTGGGTAACGGCGATCACCGTGCCCTCATACTGCTGCAGATGCTGTTCCAGCCAGTCGATGCTTTCGGCGTCGAGGTGGTTGGTAGGCTCGTCGAGGAGCAGCACGTCGGGCTTCTGGAGGAGCAGTTTGCAGAGTGCCACGCGCCTCCGCTCACCTCCCGAGAGGTTCTTCACCGGGGCGTCTCCCTGTGGGCAGCGCAGGGCGGCCATGGCTCTCTCGAGCTTGGAATCCATGTTCCATGCGTCCGTAGCGTCGATGATGTCTTGCACTTCGGCCTGTCGCTTCATGAGCATATCCATCTTGTCGGGGTCGCCGTAGTACTCTTCCATGCCGAACTTTGCGTTGATTTCGTCGTATTCCTTCAGCGCGTCGTATACCTTTCGCACGCCTTCCTGCACATTCTCCTTCACCGTCTTGTCGTCGTCGAGCGGCGGATCCTGGGGCAAATACCCCACGGAGTATCCCGGGCTCCATACCACCTCGCCCAGCGTGGGCTGTTCCAGGCCGGCTATAATCTTCATCAGCGTAGACTTGCCCGCGCCGTTGAGGCCGATGATGCCTATTTTCGCTCCGTAGAAGAACGAGAGATAAATGTTCTTCAGAATCTGTTTCTGGTTTTGTGAAATTGTCTTCGACACGCCCACCATGGAGAAGATGATCTTCTTATCGTCTACTGTTGCCATATCTGTTAATAATGATTTCTTTTTCGGATGTTTGTGCAAATATAGCTAAAAAAGTTCAATAGGCCAACAAAAGAGTGCGATTTCTCCCGCTCAGGGCGACGGGGAGGACTTCGGTAGGCGATGGGGTGGGGTCAGAAGGAAAGGGACTTACTTCGGGTGCAGCTTCTATATGCGGGTAAAAAAGAATGCTTGCTTGCTACTTGTCGTCGTAATGGCCATAGGCCGTAAGCACCATTACCATGACTTCTGCATCATGAATCTTGTACACCAAGCGGTGTTTCTGGGTGATACGGCGGCTCCACCAGCCAGTCGAAGCACCTCGCAGCAGTTCGGGATGCCCCGTGCCGTTGGTAGGATGGTCGTAGAGTTCGGCTATCAGCCTTAGTGCTTTCTTATAGGCAGCCGGCTCGCTGCGTTGCAATAACTTTAAGTCTTCGAGTGCTTGCTGCTTGAATCTGACCTCAAATCTCATAGAGAGCTCACATAATTGTTAAGCTCGTTCACATCGGCAAACGACCTGCTTTCACCCTGCGAGGCCTTTTCGATGCGTGCAAAAAACTCCTCGCGACTCATCCGAGGCGTTTCGAGAGTCTCTTTTCCGGCGATGCGTTTCAGCGCCTTGACAGCCTTTCGCATAAGTCCTTCATCCTTGGCGATGATGGCAAGTTGGTGGAAAAGCTCTTCATTGAGTTGCATGGTGGTCATATTCATTCATCCTTTCATTGGTTTCCTTTTGCAAACGTACTGATTTTTTCTCGTAAATGCAAATGCTTGACTTATTTTAACAGTGCATACCGATGGAGCTTCGGGTGATGTCGGCACGCTTGCTTCTCCCGCTCAGGGCGGCGGGGAGGACTTCGGTAGGCGACGGGGTGGGGTCAGAAGAGGCGTGGCTCCTTATCGAGGAAGCTCTCTTGTCGCAGGGGGAGGATAAGGTCGGTGGGTTTGAGGGCTCCCGTCATCAGGGGCGACTCGGGGTCGTGCGCGGGCTTTCTACTTGTTTTCTTCAAACCTCTGCCGGTCTTCAATGATGTCTTTATAGTTCTCGAGCGACCAGTCTACGAGCGTGCCGACGAGCGGTATGAGCGTGAGGGCCCGCCCCGTGAGGGTGTATTCCACGCGTGGCGGCACCTCGGGATAGGCCTTGCGGCTCACCAGTCCGTCGGCTTCGAGCGCGCGCAGGGTGGCAGTGAGCATGCGTTGCGAGATGTCGGGGATGGCCTTGGCCAGCTGGCTGAATCGCATGCCGTGCTCCTTGCCGTTGAGGGTGAGGAGGACGAGGAGGGCCCATTTCTCGGCTATGCGTGCGAGGATGTTGCGCACGGGGCACTCCGGAAAGATGGGGTCGATGATGGAATTTGATGCGGTAGTTGTCATGTGGTCGTTGTCTTTATGGCTTGTGGATGTATGCGTTCACGCCTTCTGCAAAGGTAATGATAATTCTCGGAAACGGCAAGGGGAGTGTCTTGGAAAACCAGGGACGACCGCCGATTTTTTCGGAAGCCGTCCCTTATGAGTCTTTTAGCCGTCGGGAGATTGACGATTTCGGCGATTTCGTGCGACAATTTCGCCGATTTCGTCCCACGATTTCGCCGATTTTGTCGGGCTGTCAGCCGCTTTCAGGTCATCTGCCTACCACTTCACCTCTTCCTGTAGGATGTCGGCGTCGGCAGCATCCTCTGTCGTGAAGGCGTTGCCACGATACTGCACGCAGAGCATCACGAGTGGTTCCGTTCCGTTGTTGCGCACGGCGCGCTTGCCGGCGGGCGATACCCTGATTACTGTTCCTTGACTAACGGGGATGTTCCGGCCGTCTACCTGATACTCGCCCGTGCCGCTGAGGAAGAAGTAGAGCTCTTCGTGGCGCTTGTGGGTGTGGTAGAAGCCGCCCTCCTGGCCTGGCTCGAATACCTGGAACGAGAACTCCGAGCCGTTCGCGCCGACGGCCTGACCGCCGAATGCCTTGCCTTTCAGCTCCACGCCGGGCCCCAGCGGCAACGCGAAGTCGCCCAGTCCGCTAAACTTTCCGAAATCTACCGCCTTGAATTCCTTGCCCTCCGCGAGGGTCTTGATCTCTTTCATATTCCTAATGTTTTTGGTTGTTGATGTTTACGGACGCAAAGATAGGCAGAAAAAACGGCTTGTGCAAGAGGATACTTTTGCGTAAGCTACTTACACGAATGTAGGAATTGGGCGGAAAGGCGGACTGCTGCCTACGGGATTAACACAGATTAACCTGTGCTGTCTTCAGGGGTCCTGTGGGCGGGAGAGGGGGCTGATGAGTCTTCGTCGAGGAACCTGCGGGTGATGCCGCCGTAGCTGTCTATGCGGCGGTCGCGCAGGAAAGGCCACCATCGGCGCACCTGCTCGCCATGGTCGAGGTCGACCTCCACGACGGGGCTCTCCTCTTCGCTCTCCGAGGCGCGATGGTACCATTCGCCCTGTGGACCGGCTACGAAGCTGCTTCCCCAGAACCGGATGCCCGGCTCCTTGGGCGAATAGGGTTTGTCTTCGCCGCTCACGGTCTCGAATCCCACGCGGTTCACGGCCACTACGGGCAGTCCGTTGGCCACGGCATGGCCGCGCATCACGGTAGTCCATGCTTCCCGTTGTCGCTGTTGCTCTTCCGGGGTGTCGTGGCTGTCGTATCCGATGGCGGTGGGATAGATGAGCAGCTGTGCTCCCTGCATGGCCATCAGGCGTGCTGCCTCGGGGTACCACTGATCCCAGCAGACGAGCACGCCGAGGCGTCCTACGGATGTATCGATGGGGTGGAAGCCGAGATCTCCGGGCGTGAAGTAGAATTTTTCGTAATAGGCAGGATCGTCGGGGATGTGCATCTTGCGGTATTTTCCGGCAATGCTACCGTCTTTTTCTATCACTACGGCTGTGTTGTGATAGAGTCCTGGGGCTCGTTTCTCGAAGAGCGAGGTAACGATGACCACTCCGAGCGACTTCGCTAACTCACCGTAGAATTGGGTGGAGGGCCCGGGAATGGGTTCTGCCTGGTCGAAATAGTCTACCCTTTCCTCCTGGCAGAAGTAGAGCCCGTTGTGCAGTTCCTGCAGTATGATGAGTTCCGCCCCACGCCGGGCGAGGTCGGAGATGCCTTCCGCGATCCGGCGCATGTTGTCGGTCCGCGAGGCAGTGTTGTGCTGTTGTAACAGTCCTATGCGCAATATGTTCATGTCGTTTTCGGTTTTATCGGGGATATTGCATGGTGATGCAGTGGATGCTCCCATGTTGTCGGATGATAATGCGGGCATCGATGCCGATGATTTTACGGTCGGGAAAAGCCTCCCGGATGGTCTTGCAGGCAGCTTTGTCGTTATCGGGCTGGTCGTAGGTGGGCACGATGACGGCCCCGTTGATCACCAGAAAGTTGGCATAAGTGGCAGGTAGCTGTTCGCCGTCGAAGGTTATGGGATCCGGCATGGGCAGCGGCAGCAGGCGATAGGGCTTGCCTTCCAGGGTGCGCAGGGCCGTCAGCTGGTCTTCGAGCGCCTTGAAATCGGCATATTGGGGGTTGTCCTTGTCATGACACCTTATATATAATAAGGTGTCGTGGGGGGCCGTACGCACGATGGTGTCGATGTGCCCGTCGGTGTCGTCGCCGGTCAGGTTTCCGTGATCGAGCCACACGATGCGTTTGGCACGGAGGCTGTCCTTGAGTCGGCTCTCTATGTCTGCCTGTGTGAGCGGCTGGTTGCGGCGCGGTGCCATGAGGCATTGCGAGGTGGTGAAGACAGTGCCCTTGCCGTCGCTCTCTATCGACCCGCCCTCGAGCACGAAGTCGCCATGGTCTTCATAGTCTCCTTTCACCATGCCCGCCGCATGGAGTTTGCGGTTGATAGCGTTGTCTTTCTCCCATGCGAACTTCTCTCCCCATCCGTTGAACTTGAAGTCGAGCAGGATGCGCTCGTCGCTGTCTTTCAGCGTGAGGAAGGCATGGTCGCGCGCCCAGGTGTCGTCGGTGTCGCACTCGAAGTAGCTGATGTTTCTCTGCATCTCTGCATCCAGGCTTCTGCGGAGCAAGGTTTCCACCTTCCCAGGGTGTGGGGCGACGACGAGCAAGGGCTCGCGGGCGGCGATGGCAGCGGCCAGCTCGACATAGGTGTGCGTGATTTCGTCGAGATATGGCATCCAGTCGCTCCCGGCGTGAGGCCATGTCAATTGCACTCCGCTTTGCCGCGCCCACTCTGCGGGCAGGTAAGGACACTCTGTTTTCATCTGCGGGAATATTTTAGGCAAAGATAATGAATAAAACTTATAACTTTAAATATTTATTTGTATTTTTGCAAAAAGAAGTGGAAACAGCACGATGCTTGAACTGAAAGATGTATATTTGGAGCATGGGGGACAGGTGATTCTCGACCATGTGAGCCTCGCGCTGACCGCCGGCGAGAACCTCTGCGTGCTCGGAGCAGCGGGGAGCGGCAAGACCAGCGTGCTCCTTGCGCTGCAGGGACTGCTGCCAGTGGGAAGAGGATTCCTCACCCTCGACGGCGAGCGTTTCAGTCGCCTCTCGGCCCCTTACTTCCGTCGCTGGATGGCCTTTGTGCCCGACGCCCCGCAACTGCCCTACGAGACGGTGAGCGATCTGCTGGAGGATGTTTTCAGTCTGAGTGTAAATCGCGGCGTGGAAGTAAGCAGGGAGGCTATGGTGAAAGAGTTTTCCTTTCTTGGGTTAGCGCCGGAAGTCTACAGCATGCAGCTCCGAAACCTTGACGCCGAGAGCCTTCAGGGCGTGATGCTTGCCGCTGAGGGCATTCTGAAACGGCGCATCTTGCTCATTGACAACCTGCGGAACATCCGATGGATGGACTATATCACCACGCTCAACAAGCATCATGTATCGGCCGTGATAACGACCTGCGACGAACGGGTGGCCACGAACTTTGAAAAAATCATCAGACTATGACCATATTCGGAACCCTTTTGGGACTGGCACTTATTGTTCTCCCGCTTTACATACTCTATGCCTTCCAGGTGAAAACCCTGAGGAAAGTGCTTGCGGGCGCAGGCAAGATGGCGGCTTATTTAGTATTGACGGGGCTTTGTCTCTACTTTGTCATGGAGTGGAACAGCCTGTTCGTAAACCTCCTTTGGCTCCTTCTCATGGTTTTCGTAACTTCGGGAATGACAGTGCGCCGGTCGCGGTTGGCGGACTGGCACTATATAGTGCCGGTCTCCGTGGGCGTCATCGTGAGCGTGAGCATTATCGGTCTCTATTTCCTCTTCTTTGTGATGGGGCTGCAGAATCCCTTTGACGCCCGTTATTTCGTGCCCGTCCTGGGAATGATGACGGGAGGAATGATAGAGACGAACGCAAAGGCACTGTCGGCTTATTACACCGGTCTCGAGTATCACAATCAGCTCTACTATTACCTCGTGGGTAACGGAGCTACTCACGACGAGGCCGTGAAGCATTTCTTCCGCCGTGCCCTTGAGCGAGCGACGCTGCCTTGGATTCATCAGATGGGCTATATGGTGGTGGGCGTTTCGCCGGTCATCCTCTGGGTGATGGTCTTGACGGGAATCGGCGTCCTTGAGGCCCTGGCCTATCAGATGCTCATCGTGATCCTGATGTTTGCCACCTCGCTGAGTTCTCTGCTCATCACCCTTTATGCCGCACGCAGGTATTCGTTCGATGAATATGATAAATTGAAGCTCGGGAAATGAAGCTCGGGCATTCGCTCACCCTGCTCCTGACGCCGCATTTCCGCGCGAGTTGCACCGGCGGGAGGCCGCATAAGCCGCTGATTGGCGACATCGACTTCTTCCCGGTTCTCGTCGATAACACGGAGAAAAGAGTGGAGGCAGAGGCCCATATGAAGAGCTGGAGCCCCGATTATTCCGAACGCCGGCACTAAAGCTCGCCGTTGGCATGCTGCCAAGAAGAATTTGAAGGAAATTCGGGGAATAACTCTTAATTTTCCTTGAAATCTTTTCCTGTTCCGAATAAAATGCGTATCTTTGCATATTAATTCATGTTAGCGTGAAAATAAAAGAAGTGGTTAGCGCCCTTGAACGATTCGCGCCTCTGCCCTTGCAGGAAGACTTTGATAATGCCGGCCTGCAAATCGGATTGACAGATGCGGATGTCTCAGGGGCTTTATTGTGTCTTGATGTTACCGAGGCCGTTGTCGACGAGGCTGTCGGGAAGGGTTGTAATCTCATCGTTTCCCATCATCCACTCATCTTCCACAAGCTCCGCCGCATCACGGGTGAGGATTATGTGCAGCGTGCGGTGATGAAGGCGATAAAGAACAATGTGGTCATTGTCTCCATGCATACCAACATGGACAGTGCCCAGGGAGGCGTAAACCATAAGATAGCCGAGAAGATGAACCTTCAGGAACTGGCGTTCTTCGGCACCGAGAAGGTCGCCGACGGCGTGCAGGGAGGCGAGGGCGTCATCGGCATGCTGCCCCATCCGATGGCTGCCGACGACTTTATCCTGATGATCAAGCGTACCTTCGGCGTGGAGTGCGTGCAGGCCAACGAGCTGCTGCGCCGTCCCATCAGGAAAGTGGCCCTTTGCGGCGGTGCCGGCTCATTCCTCCTTCCGGAGGCCATAGGGCAAGGAGCGGATGCTTTCGTTACGGGCGAAATGCACTACCACGACTACTTCGGCCACGAGCAGGAGATACAGATAGCCATCATCGGGCACTTTCAGAGCGAGCAATATACAGGCGAAATATTCCAATCAATCATAGAGGAACGGTGCCCGGGAGTGAGATGTTGTCTCACTGAGATATGCACCAATCCGATAATTTATTTCTAAATTATGGCAAAAAAGAATCCTACAGACTTGACAGTAGAAGAGAAGCTGAAGGCTCTCTATCAGTTGCAGACCTATCTCAGCGCCATTGACGAGAAGCGCGCCTTGCGCGGCGAGCTCCCCTTGGAGGTGCAGGACCTTGAGGACGAGCTTGCTGGTTTGAACACTCGTCTTGAGAAAATCAACGGCGAAATAGAAGATTTCCGTGTGGCGGTAGTCCAGAAAAAGGGCGAGATAGCAACGGCCGAGGCCAGCATCGCCCGGTACAAAGCCCAGCTCGAGGAGGTAAAGAATAATCGTGAATACGACACGCTGAGCAAGGAAATCGAGTTTCAGAGCCTCGAAGTGGAGCTCTGCAACAAGAAAATCAAGGAGGCCGGCGTGAGGGTGGAGGAAAAGCAGAAGGAGCTGGAAGAGGCTCAGGCACTCATCGCCGACCGTGAGGCTGCCCTCAAGGAGAAGCGCACAGAGCTCGACGACATCATGCAGGAGACCCGCGACGAGGAAGAAAAGCTCAAGAACAGGGCACGCGACCTGGAAGAGAAAATCGAGGCAGGACTGCTCCGCAGCTTCAAGCGCATCCGCAAGGGTGCCCGCAATGGCCTCGGGCTTACCGTGGTGCAGCGTGGCTCATGCGGCGGATGCTTCAACAAGATTCCGCCCCAGCGTCAGCTTGATGTCAAGATGCATAAGAAAATCCTCGTCTGCGAGTATTGTGGCCGCATCCTCATCGATCCGGAACTGGCAGGCGTCAAGCCTGTGGAGACTGCCGAGGAGAAACCGAAGCGCAAGCGCGCCGTGCGCAAGACCGCCAAGAAAGCTGAGTCCGACGAGGATGCGGGCGAGGCATAAGGACGACCTTTTTAACCAATCGTTATAAATCCTCTTGCGAGGAAAAACAAGAAGCCGGAACCTTAGTTCCGGCTTCTTCGTGTCTTGTGGGCTCCTGTCATTCCCGCTCTTTTCCGTGGGCAGGGGCTGCGGCAACGGCCGGTCATGCCGCTATCGGCCGTTGTCTGCAATCTTACAAGCTGCTTGTAACAGCATTACAAGCTGCTTGTAACACGATTACACACCGTTTGTAACACGATTACACACGGCTTGTAATCCCACGGGCGAGAGTGGCTGAGGATTCCGGCAGCAGCTTCTTGCGCTGCCTGCGGTTCCCGTTAGCCGGTCGTCTCGCAATCTGGGAATCGGCCTCTTCCGACTGCTGTCTGCGCAGAGGGCATCCTCTCGCCAAAGACAAGATTTCCGGCATACAATGGAAAAACCGCATGAATATTTTGTAAATATAAATAAAAATCTGTATATTTGCGACAATAGAAAACCCCTCCGAGGAAGGGTCATAGGTTTTACAACCTTCGGCATATAGCCTTATTGCGATAAGATGTAGAAAATCTTATGGTGCAAATATAGGCATAATATTTGAAACGACAAACTTTTTTCTTGTAAATCTTTAAATAATATTCAATATGAAGAAGCGGATTCTTGGATTGGATACGGGTACGAACAGCCTTGGATGGGCTGTCGTGGACCGTGATGAGGAGAGTGGCGAGTATGCGCTCGTTGATCATGGAGTAATTATCTTTCAGGAAGGCGTGAAGATAGAGAAGGGCATCGAGTCGTCGAGGGCTGCCGAGCGCACCGCCCATCGGGCCTTGCGCCGGCAATATTTCCGCCGCCGTCTGCGCAAGATAGAGGTGCTGCGGGTGCTCGTGGCCCACAATCTCTGTCCCCACCTCTCCGACGAGGAGCTGCACGAGTGGCATGTGCACAAGAGGTATCCGAGAAACGACGACTTCATGCTCTGGCAGCGCACGAGCGACAATGAGGACAAGAATCCCTATTATTATCGCCACCTCTGCCTCCACAGGCAGCTCGACTTGCATGATATCGGAGATCGGTATATCCTTGGTCGGGCACTCTATCATCTGGCACAGCGACGCGGATTCTTGAGTAATCGCCTTGAGCAGACCGATGAGAAGGAGACCGGCAAGGTGAAAGATGCCATCACGGGGCTTTCCGACGAGATGAGGGCGGCTGGGTGCGAATATCTGGGCGACTACTTCTTCAGGCTCTATAGTGAGCAGGGTAACCGTGTCAGGCTGCGCAGCCGGTATACCGACCGTGAGGAGCATTACAAGAGAGAGTTCCATGCCATCTGCCGGAAACAAGGTCTTGACGAGCAGTTGACGAAGGAACTGGAGCGTGCCCTCTATTTCCAGCGGCCGCTGAAGTCGCAGCGGCAAGGCGTGGGGAAATGCACCTTCGAGCCTCGCTGTCCCCGCTGTGCCGACTCCCATCCTGACTTTGAGGAGTTCAGGAGGCTCTGCTTCCTCAATTCGGTGAGGGTGCAGGGGCCTTACGACTTCTCTCCACGCCCTCTGGATGCCGACGAGATTCGGTATATCGGCCATTTCTTCTATCGCAAGAGCAAGTCGAACTTCGATTTCGAAGACATAGCCAAGGCCATTGCGGGCAAGAATAATTATCAGCATATGCGGGATAAGGGGAACAAGCCCTATAAGTTTAACTTCCGTATGACGCAGGGTGTCGCGGACTGTCCGACCACGGCGCAACTGAAAAAGGTATTCGGCGACGACTGGCGCCAGGGCATTGCCGAGACCTATACGCTCAATACGAGGAAGGACGGGACACTGAAGACCGCCCGGGAAATGGCCGATGATATATGGAATGTGCTCTATTCGTTTGCCGACAAGGAGCATCTCGTGGCTTTCGCGAAAGACAAGCTGCAGCTCGACGACGAAAAGGCCGAGAAGTTCTCGAAGATCCGGCTCACGCACAATTTCGCCTCCTTGAGCCTGAAGGCCATCCGCAAGATACTGCCTTTCCTGCGTGAGGGAATGATTTACTCCCATGCCGTGGCGATGGCGAACATTCCCTCCATCGTCGGTGAGTATGCGTGGGAGGAGAAGAAGGACTTCATCCTTGAGAATGTGAAGACCTATCTTGAGGATAAAGACCTTGCCACAAAGGACTTTTGCATCAAGGGATTCCTGCAGGACAACTTCAGTCTGGATCCCGGAGCGGCGGAGAGGCTCTACCATCCCTCGATGATCGAGACCTATCAGGACGCCCGAAGAAATGAGGCGGGCGTCTATCAGCTGGGCTCGCCGCGCACCTCTTCCGTGCGGAACCCCATGGCCATGCGCTCGCTCCATGAGCTAAGGAAGGTGGTGAACGCATTGCTCAAGGCCGGGACAATCGATGAAAACACCGAAGTGCATATCGAGTATGCCCGTGAACTGAACGACTCCAACAAGCGCCAGTCCATCATGCGCTATAACAAAGAACTGGAGAACCGGCACAAGCAGTATGAGGAAGAAATAAAGAAGCTTTATAAAGAAGAGACGGGCAAGGATATCGTGCCCACCGAGGCGGAGGTGCAGAAGTTCCAGTTCTGGGAGGAGCAGGAGCATATATGCCTCTATACGGGAAAGCGGATAGGCATAGCCGACTTCATAGGGGCGAACCCCAAGTTTGACATTGAGCACACCGTGCCGCGAAGCGTGGGTGGAGAAAGTACGATGGAGAACCTCACCCTTTGCGAGAGTCGCTTCAACCGTGAGGAGAAGAAGGCGCAGCTGCCGTCTGCATTGGCCAATCACGATGAAATCCTCGTTCGCCTGGAACCTTGGAAGGAGAAGTATGAGGAGCTCTCTGCGCAAATCGATCGGCTGCATACCAACGGTGGCATGGACAAGGCGCAGAAAGACCGCATTCTCCAGAAAAAGCATTTGCTGCGTCTGAAGCGTGATTACTGGCGGGGAAAATATGAGCGTTTCACCATGACGGAAGAGCCGGAAGGCTTTTCCCGCAGGCAGGGTGCGGGCATCGGACTCGTGTCGAAGTATGCCGGACTCTATCTGAAATCGCTCTTTCATAAGAAAGGCGACCGCAACAAGAGCAATGTCTATGTGGTGAAAGGTTCGTCTACCGCCGAGTTCCGGCAGATGTGGGGACTTCAGAGCCAGTATGAGAAGAAGAGCCGCGACAACCATATCCATCATTGCATCGATGCCATCACCATTGCTTGTATTGGTAAGGCGGAGTATGATAAGTGCGCACGCTATTACAGGGAAGAGGAGGCCTATGATGCGGGTAGGGCAAAGCGGCCGCAGTTTCCGAAGCCGTGGCCTACCTTCACGGAAGATGTGCTTGGCATAGAGCAAAGCTTGCTCGTGGCTCACGATACTCCGGATAACATGAAGAAACATGCGCGGAAGACGGTGCGCACACCTCGCGGCAAGTTTCTTGCCACGGGCGACAGTGCTCGCGGCAGTCTGCATCTCGATACCTATTATGGGGCCATAGAGCGAGAGGGCAAGGTTCGCTATGTGGTGCGCAAGCCGTTGAGCAGCTTTACCAGTGAGAAAGACCTTGATCAGATTGTCGACGAGACCGTTAAGCAAGTCGTGAAGGATGCCGTTGCGGGCAAAAAGTTTGCCGAAGCCATCAAAGAACCCATCTATATGAATAAGGAGAAGGGCATCCGCATTAACAAGGTGAGGGTGTTTGTGCCTTCGGTAACCAATCCGTTGCATATCCGCAAGCAGAGAGATGTTTCCCGGAAGGACTACAAGCAGCAGTTCCTTGTAGCGAACGACTTAAACTATATGTTGGCAATCTATGAGGGCGAGGTGAAGGGAAAACCGAAGCGCGAATTTGAGATCGTGAATAATCTGGAAGCTGCCGATTATTATAAACAGAGTATGGACAGGGGAGACTGGCCAGACATCGTTCCTGAAAGAAGTACGAAAAACGGTTTCCCGCTTTATTGCAAGTTAAAGACTGGTACCCATGTCCTGCTTTATGAGAAGACGGCTGCCGAAATAGACTTTGCGAACTATAAGGATTTGGACAAGCGGCTCTATAAGGTTTCCGGCATGTCGTCGATGACTATATCTGGTAGCAAATATGCCGTGATAAACTTGCGATACCATCAAGAAGCAAGAGCCTCAAAAGATGTTAAGGCAAAAAATGGTGCATATAAGAACGGGGAAGAGCATCGAGCGGCAATCATAATGCTTCATACTCAATTGAAAGCCCTTGTCGAGGGCAAGGACTTCCGTATATCAGAGCTTGGGAAAATCACACCTATTAATATATAGCCTATGTTGAAGCGAAGCGTTGTATTCCAGAATCCCGCCATGCTGTCCCTGAAGGACAGGCAGTTGGTTGTCAGGCTGAAGGACTTTCCCGATGAGAAGCGGACGATTCCCATAGAGGATTTGGGCTTTGTGATGATAGATAATGCCTTGGTATCCATCACGATACCGTTGCTGAACGCCCTGTCGGATAATAATATAGCGGTAGTGTTCTGCAATGAAAAGGGTATGCCTGCCTCCATGTTGCAGAATTTAGACACCAACAATACCCAAGGAGAGGTTCTTCAAAACCAAATGAACGCCACGGAACCTCTCAAGAAAAACCTGTGGAAGCAAGTTGTAGAGGCCAAGATACGGAATCAAAGCAACCTGCTAATCAAGTATGGTAAGAACGGAGAGCAGTTGAAACCCTATTACAAGAATGTGGCTTCCGGCGATTCGAATAATAATGAGGGTATCGCGGCGCGGATTTATTTCCAGGAATTGTTCGGGAAGAGCTTTGTCCGCAATCGCGATCTGCCGGGAGTCAACGCCTTGCTCAATTATGGGTATACGGTGTTGCGGGCTGCTACGGCAAGGGCTGTCATGAGCTCGGGACTCTTTCCCGCATTGGGACTCTTTCACCATAACCGGAGCAATGCTTTCCCTCTGGCCGATGATATGATGGAGCCCTATCGGCCTTTTGTTGACGAGATCGTCTTCCAACTTCTTGAGAATGGTAAAGAAAACCTGGATAAGGAGACCAAGGGACGGCTTATCCGTGTGCTGTATAGCGATACTTGTTTTCCTAAGACGACGAGACCCCTTGACATCGGCCTGTCGATGACAATGGCATCACTGGCCAAATGCTTAGCAAAAGAACAAAAGAGTTTAAGCCTACCTGTGTTGAAATGAGTGAGAACCGGTTGAATAGTTATCATATTATGTGGTTGTTTGTCATGTTCGATTTACCGACAGTAACTAAAAAGGACAAGCATATATCGGCTAAGTTCCGTACGGAATTGGAAAAAGATGGCTTTGTCATGCATCAATTTAGTGTTTATATACGCTATTGCGGTTCTTTGGAGAGTGCACATGTGCATATAAAAAGAGTGAAATCGCTTACGCCTTCGCGCGGTATGGTGAGCATTCTGACAATAACGGATAAGCAATATTCGAATATTATAAATATATGGGGTGAAATAAAGGTTAAAAAAGAGCCGCAGCCTATGCAGCTCGAATTTTTTTAATAAATTTGTAGAAAGAAACATCAGAATAGCCGCTTCATATTGAAAGAATACTGCCTAATTGATTGATATGCAGAAGAATAGAAGATATATGTTGCGGTTTGATGTAGAAAGAAGATATATAGCAACAATTTCATCAAAAACCTTAAAAACCGAAAGTTGCGGTTTGATGTAGAAAGAAGATATATAGCAACTGCGCTTGCGCGCATAATCCAGTCGTGCATGTTGCGGTTTGATGTAGAAAGAAGATATATAGCAACTTATTTAATCCGTATGTAGCAAAGCACCAGTTGCGGTTTGATGTAGAAAGAAGATATATAGCAACCTACCACCTAACACCACTAAGGCGGTTATAGTTGCGGTTTGATGTAGAAAGAAGATATATAGCAACTTGTATTCACTCGTAATTAAGATTGCGGGGTTGCGGTTTGATGTAGAAAGAAGATATATAGCAACTGCCTCTCTCAAGCGAATGCCTGCCGTTGGTTGCGGTTTGATGTAGAAAGAAGATATATAGCAACAAAACATCCATTTTGGAACGAGGAAGAGGGGTTGCGGTTTGATGTAGAAAGAAGATATATAGCAACATACTCTTCATACGGATTAGCAGCAGAATTGTTGCGGTTTGATGTAGAAAGAAGATATATAGCAACAGCACGACCGGAAATATGAGCCATCTTATCGTTGCGGTTTGATGTAGAAAGAAGATATATAGCAACTCAGAGGCGGTCACACGACCCTTTCGGGCGGTTGCGGTTTGATGTAGAAAGAAGATATATAGCAACAACCGAAGAATTAGTAACAACAGTTTGCGAGTTGCGGTTTGATGTAGAAAGAAGATATATAGCAACCAAGATGGCAAAGGCAGTAGAATTTCAAATGTTGCGGTTTGATGTAGAAAGAGGATATATAGCAACCTCATCGTTATAAATATCTCCATGAAGTAAGTTGCGGTTTGATGTAGAAAGAGGATATATAGCAACTAGACTTGTTGCAGAAGCATTCATTCCTAAGTTGCGGTTTGATGTAGAAAGAGGATATATAGCAACATGATTGAAATAAATAGTTATTATATCAAGTTGCGGTTTGATGTAGAAAGAAGATATATAGCAGCATCGGCAGTAGTGTAAATTGAATTGTAATAGTCGAGACTTATTCTGATATTTGCTTTACTATTGATTAGTAAAACGGAATTGGTTAAGACTTGATCTTTGCTGTTGGCAACCATACATTCCTAATAGATTGTGGATAAAAAGACCTTTGCGATTTTTATCGTCAGTCGCTTCCGGTCGTGTCATTTCTTCTTTCCTGTGAGACGGAAGGAGTCTGTGATGAGCCGCTTAAGGAGTGCCATCTCCGCCCGTGTGGCATCGGTGCCTATCCAGTATTTGAGGTTACCGTAGTAAGGAAGCTCCAGGCAGTCGTACTCCTCCAGTGATGCGGACATATCTTCCTTGCGGTATTTCACGGTAACATGGCGCAGTTCGTTGATGTCGGAATAGCAGAAGATGTGTCCGCCAGTGTAGAAAGCAAGCGCATTCCGCGCAGTCTTGAACTGCTGGAAGGGGAATTTCTCCACGACATTCCCGGACAGAGACAGGAAGAAACTTCTCAAATCTTCTATGTTCATGATCGTAGGGGGAAAGTCTGCGGGTGTCTATTTGTGATTCCTGAAAGAGGAGTATGCGAAGGAAACCATGACGCAGGCAAGGGCGAGGAAGATGTCGGCTGGTCGACGATGTTTCCAGTAATAGTCTATCGTGGTGGTGAACGAAATCTCTGGGATGGCCTCGGCCTTGCTTAGTTGCTCCAAGGTCTCATAGAGAGTGGTCTTGTCGGTCGTGGTATCGTAGACGAAGAAGTTTATTCCTTTTGCTCCGCTTTCAGTATATTTGGGGATGGAGCCGATTACATAGTTGCCGATTATCTGCAGGGAGTCTATCTCGTCCACCATCGTCTCGTCAATTTCCGTGTCGACGATGCATCCGTATTTCACATCGAATGCTTCCAACTGATGGTGGTTGGGAAGAGGAACTTCATAATAGGTGCCGATGATGTCTTTAGGAAAGACAAACCTATCGAGGCACAGGGAACCGGCCAGGTACAGCAGTAGAAATATAAGGATGAATCTCATGAACTTCTTCATATGTCAATGATGCTTTTTCGTTGTTGGTTTCGTCTCCGCTTTGGAGGGGACCGATTACCTGCCCCAGTACATGCGCAGTTTGAGTTTCCACAGGTCGGACAGGGCCCTCTGTGTCTCGGTGGTTGTGATGTTGAGGTAGAGGGGCAACATGGTGATGATCTTGATGATTCTCATGACAATCCTATTTTATCAGGTCGGTATACAGGCAGAAGTACTTCCATAGCGGTGCGACCATCATAGCCTGAAGGAGTTCGCCGGCTTTCAGCATGCGGAGCACTTCCTCTTTCTCTAAGAAGTGGACTTTGATGTCCTCGGTGTGGTCGAGGTGTTGGTCTGAAATCCGTCTCACCCCGCGGGCAAGATAGGAATAGCAGAGATTGTCCATGGCTCCCGAGTTGGGAGCGGTCTTCATCAGAAGCTCCCATTCCCCTCCGCCGAAGCCTGTCTCCTCTTGCAGCTCCCGTTTGGCCGCCGCAAGTGGTTCCTCCCCTTTTTCAGCGACCCCAGCGCAGATTTCGGTCGACATGATGCCGAGTCCATGCCGGTATTGGCGTTCGAGGATGAGCCTGCCGTCATCGGTTTCGGCAATGACATTAACCCAGGTGGGATAGTGGAGCACATAGTATTCGGAGTGGACACGGCCGTCGGGCAGCTCCACCTTGTCGCGGCGCACGGTAAGCCAGGGTCGCCGGAAAAGTTCCTCTTTCGAGAGAACCCTCCATTTCATGTCTTCGTCGTCGAATTTCATATCTGGACAAAGATAGGGAAAAAAGCGGAGAGAACCGCAGAGTAGAGGCTGAAAAATCGTGAAGGTAAGAGAAAGGAGTCTAATTCACCCTTTTTCGTGGTCGTTTCTCCACAAAGACGAAGATGGCATTTACAAGCATGGATGCCAGAATCGAAGCCCCCAATGTGGCCGCAAAGATGAGTATAGGATAGTTAAAACCGTAGAAGAAGTCGTGGAACAGATAGTAGCAAAACCATGTGTGTATCATCCAGATGTTCATGGAGTGAGCTCCTAAGAACGCCAGTCCCGTTCTTGTCCATGTTTGATATTTAATGGCGGAGAGCAACAGCAATAGTGTCAGTGAGAATATTCCTCCCCACGAGGAGTGGGGGATTAGGATGCGAACGAGGATGAGGACGCAAAGGATGGAAAGCAGGCTTTTGTTGCCGATGCCACTTCGCCGGAGCCAGCCATTGAACCGCTCTATGACAGCGTACTTTTTGGCGAGGGCTCCACAGCAGAAGCAGAACAGGAATTCGACGAGCGCCACCGGTAGAAACAATAGTGGATTTGGCGAGATCGTGGCGTGATAGAAATGCAGCAGGGCCATCATGAGGAACGAGCCAATGAATGTTGCGCCGACCACAAGCCATGGCCGGCATCTACCGATGACTCTGAATATTATCGGATAGGAAAGAGATAGGATGGAATAGGGAAGCAAGAACCAGCATTCGCCGTTCCATGTAGTTCTCAATCCGGTTATGTTGTATATAATAGTCTGTAAATCAGATAGATATGTTATACCCCCCCCTATGGATCCCACGGCAATGAAAGTGGCTGTAATCAGCCAATAGTGTCCATACAGCTTGATGATGCGCGAGACATGGTGCTCGTCTTTTTCCTTGAGGTAAACACAGTATAAGCCATATCCTCCGAGTGCGATGAAGATGCCTACAGGGTTGCAGGCTCCCGCAAGCAACCATGCGAGAGGTCTCGTGCCAATGGTGAGATCGGCGTAATATTGCGCTGCGGAGATGTTGTTGAACAGGTGGAGCCACACCATCATCATGATGGCTATGCCTTTCATTATCTGCGTGTATTCTTTCGACATGTAAGATGGTTCTTGGTTTGAGGAGTCCGTGTTGGAGCGATCCTTGATGTATATTCTCGGCAAAGGTAGCCTTTTTTCCTCATATCAGGCAATGTTTTGGTGAGGAATTGCCCTTGCGATGTGTCCGGAAGTCGTTTTTAACAGTTGTACAGGCAATTTTCGGGCCTTCTGGAATCCCTCTGTTTGCGCATGGAGGGCGATTTGCAAGCATGCCTTCGCCGCCCTCCGCCGTGTTGCGATACGACAAGTTTTTCCTCGAGCTTCCTCCAGAGGAGAGGGAGGAGAAATCTCTCTTCTCAACCCCCTTTATAGGCGAGGGAGATGGCTGGCCGTTAAAAGAAAAGTAAAAGGCCGTTAAAAGGAAGGCTTCTAACGGTTAAAAGAAAGGCAAAAAGCCGTTAGAAGCAACGCTTTTAACGGCTTTTTACTGCCCCCTCTGCAGAAGGGGTAAAAGAGACTGTCCCTTTCTCCCCTTTTGGGAGGGATTGGGAAGAGGTTGGGGAGAGGGATGTAAGGGCTTTCGCCTTACTTTCCCATCTGCTTCTTGAGCAGTTCCGGAATCTCGCTGGTTTCCTTGGCCACAGGCACGCCCACGGCTTCGAAGGCAGCCACCTTGTCCTCAGCGGAGCCCGATGTGCTTGAGATGATGGCTCCGGCATGGCCCATCTGCTTGCCCGGAGGTGCCTGACGGCCGGAGATGAACACGGCGACGGGCTTCGTTACATGCTCTTTGATGAAGCGGGCCGCACGCTCCTCGGCATCGCCGCCTATCTCACCGATGAGGGCGATACTGTCGGTCTCGGGGTCGTCCTGGAACATCTGGAGCAGGTCTTCGAAGTAAAGGCCCACCACGGGATCGCCTCCCACGCCGATGGCGGTAGACTGTCCGAGCCCCGCTTGCGTGAGGTTGTAGACCACCTCATAGGTCAGTGTCCCGCTGCGGCTGATGACTCCGGTGCCTCCGCGCTTGAAGATGTTCGTGGGCATGATACCCACGAGGCATTCCTCAGGGGTGATGAGCCCGGGACAGTTTGGCCCGATGAGGTTGGCTCCCTTGTCGTGGATGTACCGGTGAGCATAGACGGCGTCCTCTACGGGCACGCCTTCGGTGATGCAGACGATGAGTTTGATGCCTCCATCGGCAGCCTCGAGCATGGCATCCTTGGCAAAGGCTGCCGGCACGAAGATGATGGAGGTGTCGGCTCCCGTGGCTGCCACGGCGTCCTTGACGGTGTTGAAGACGGGGATTCCGTCTACTTCCTGTCCGGCTTTTCCCGGCGAGGTGCCGCCCACGATGTGGGTGCCGTAGGCCTTCATCTTCGATGCATGGAAGCCGCCGTCGCGCCCCGTGATACCCTGTACGATAACTCTTGTATTCTTATGGACTAAAATACTCATTTCTTCTGGATTTTAAACGGTTCTTGATATATTCTTCCTTAAAGCTTTGCGGCTATCTCCACAGCCTTGTGGCCGGCGTCGGCCATGGTGGTGCCAACGGTGAACTTGGTGCCCTGCAGCAATGCGCGGCCCTCGGATTCGTTGGTGCCCGTGAGGCGGATGACGATGGGCATGCTGGTGTCGAGTTCTTTGAAGGCTTCTATCAGTCCTTTTGCCACATCGTCGCAACGGGTAATGCCCCCGAAGATGTTGATGAGCACCACTTTCACATGCCGGTCGCTCAGGAGCAGCTTCATGGCTTCTACGATCTTTTGGGGATTAGAGCTTCCGCCGATATCGAGGAAGTTGGCAGGATCGCCGCCGTAGAGCTTGATCATGTCCATAGTAGCCATGGCCAGTCCTGCGCCATTGACCATGCACCCGATGTTGCCGCCAAGGTTCACATAGCTGAATCCTTTCTCCTTGGCATAGAGCTCCTTTTTCTCTTCTTCGGTGGGCTCGTTGAGCTCGGCCACATCCGGATGGCGGAAGAGGGCATTGTTGTCGAAGGTCATCTTGGCGTCGATGGCTTTCAAGTCGCCGCTCTTGTCCACGATGAGCGGGTTGATCTCCGCCAGCGAGGCATCCTTCTCCACAAAGAGGCGGTATAGATTTTGGAACAGCGGGATGGCCTGTTTCACCTGCGCCATGTCGTCGAACAGGGCGAAGGCGGCTTCTCGGGCCTTATAGACAGGCAGTCCCACGAGGGGGTCGATGGCAATCTTGATGATCTTCTCGGGGGTCTCTTTGGCCACCTTCTCTATTTCCATGCCGCCCTCGCGGCTGAGCATGAGGATGGGAGATTTCGTGCGACGGTCTACGAGGATGCTCACATAGTATTCCGACGCGATGTCCACGGCTTCGCCGATGAGGATGCGGTCGACGGTGAAGCCTTTGATATTCATCCCGAGGATGTTGCCGGCGTGCCGGCGAACCTCGTCCTCCGAGGCTGCGAGCTTCACGCCTCCGGCCTTTCCGCGGCCACCCGTGTGAACCTGTGCTTTGACGACTACCTTTTCGAGACCGAGCTTGCGGTAAGCCTCCACGGCCTCGTCGACGGAATGGCAGAGAATGCTCCTGTCAACCGGTAACCCATACTGGGCAAAGAAACCTTTTGCCTGATATTCATGAACTTTCATAGTAACTTAATTAATTAGTAGAATTCCATGCAAATATAACACATTTCTTTGAAACAAGAAAGAATTCCGGAGAAAAGTAAGTTTAAATAATATAAATAGGTATATGGGGCTTGGTCAGCTGAAAATGACGGTGCCCAATGCGGAGGCTATCCTTATCAGGGCATACAGCATGATGAAGATGGCGAGTACGAAGGCTATGACCATGGCGAGGCTTTGCAGGGCCTTTCGGTTGATTTTGTGGATGATAGCCTGATCGTCGTTGAGGAATCCGTCGATAAGTGCCATGTTTCTGGAGTTGGCGCGATGGAAGAAGTCGAGCACATCGCCCACATAAAAGGGAATGAGCCCGAGCAAGACATCGCGGAGCGTGTTGTTCAGGATGGCGAGGGTGAGGGGCACGGAGCGGAGCCGGAACAAGGCGAAATAGACATGGATGAGCGAAAACAACGCAGTCGCCGCGTCGCCGATGCCACCGGGCACTAATCCTGTGATGGCATCGAGGTAGTAGCGGTCGAGGTAGGTGGAAATCTTCTGCATGCACAGATACAGGCGACTCTCGGTCAAGCGTTTCTTCCGTTCTGCGTTTGTCATGGCCTGTTAGGATACCTCAGAAGTGATAAGGCCGGGGACAAGCGCCCCTGCCTTATCGTTATCAGTCGAAAATCTTGAATTCATAACCCTGTTCCTTGAGCCACTTCAGGGCCTGGGGCAACGCATAGTGCAGTTTGTCGATGCTCTTCAGTGAGTCGTGGAAGGTGATGATGGAGCCGTTGCGGGCATACTTCTTCACATTGTCGAGCACATCGTCGGCAGTCATCCACTTGGAATAATCGCGCGTTACGAGGTCCCACATGATGATGCGGTAGTGACGGTTCATCCACCAGTAGACCGTTCGCTTCATCCATCCGTGGGGCGGGCGGAACAGATGGGCGTGGATGAGTTCGTTGGCCTTGTGGACATTGGCCGCATAAGTGATGGGCATATGCTTCAGCGAGCCGAGGTGATTAAAGGTGTGGTTGCCCACTTGATGGCCTTCCGCCACGATCTGATTATAGAGGTCGTGGTAGCGGAGCACATTCTCGCCGACCATGAAGAAAGTGCCCTTAGCCTTGAACTCCCTCAGCGTCTGGAGGATGAAGGGTGTAGACTCCGGTATCGGTCCGTCGTCGAAAGTGAGATAGACCGAATGGTCGTTCTTGTCCATCCGCCATGTGGCTGCCGGATAGAGCCAGCGCAGCCAGAACGAGGGTTGTTCTATGAACATCGGCTATGGTTTCTTATTCTTCAAATTGCGTATGCTCGCCGGTCTCGACCTGAGGATCTATACCTCCTTTCGTGCGATAGGCGGCATAGTAATGGCTCATTTCATCAAGCTGCCGTTTGGCAAGATTCTTATCCGTCATATTCGTGATCTCGTTCAGCTGCTGCATGATATACATCTGGGTCATGCAGTCTTGCTGGGAGAGACTGAAGTTGTTGCCCGACAGACTCAGGTAGAAGCGCATGTACTGGGCGGCGTCGTTCCACATGATCTGTATGGTCTTCTTGGCCTTTTCCTTCTCGCCCACGAGGGCATAGGCACGGGCAAGGTCGGCTCCGCCTCCGATATACTTCATCGGAACGAGGCTTGGAGGCAACACTTTCTCTGCCTTTTCCAGTACCTTTCGGGCCTTTTCGGGTTGCTTCTCTCGGATGAGGTTCATAGCAAGGTCGGCCATCAGCTGACGGTGGGTATAGCACATGCGGCGCACGGTCTCGTCGAGGTAGATGTTCTTACCTGCGTCCAGTCCTCCCCACTTATAGCGATTCATCACATTATTGTAGACTTTTGTTGTGTCAAAGCGCTTGGCTCCTGCCGTGTTGGTACGGAACGGGGTGATGCGATTGGCCAGACCCTCCTGTACGAAGTTATCGCCAAGGTTCATAAAGTTCTCGTTCCCCACGGTGATGGCCACATACAGCGGGCGAGTCCAGTTGCAGTTGGCAATCATCTCGAGCATCATCAGGTCGCCTTTATACAGCGCGCGCTTTCCTGCCAGCGAGATCACCATCTTGTCGGGGATGGTGTCAGAGGCCATGAGCATGCCACTTTTCCTGACGGCATCCTTATCAATGGTTACATAGAGCGTGTCGCTGGGGATGCAGTGCATGTCGCTCTTCTTCGACAGCACCCAGTATTTCATCACATTCTTCAGTTCGAACGGATCGTCGCCGAACTGCTTTCGAGCGGCCTCGGGATGCTCCTTGTAGTAGTCGAGAATCTGCTGCTTGGCCGAAGGGATGACCTCCACATACTCGTTGGTGCCCGTGCAATAGTCGAGGCGGGGCCACGAGATGGGCACAGAGGGAGACTCGTAGGCTGGGCGTTTCATCTGGTCGATATACCAGTCGGTCTGCAGATAGCTCAGGTTGCAGACGCGGGCGTCAGTGCGCACGCCCTCTACATCCATGTTATACCACAGGGGGAAGGTGTCGTTATCGCCGTTGGTAAATATGATAGGATTGCCTTGATCCTGAAGGGTCATCAAATAGTTCTGCCCGAAGTCTCTGCAGGTGTAGCGCCCGGAGCGGTCATGGTCGTCCCAGTTCTGCGATGCCATCTGTATGGGCACCAGCAGGCAGGCCGTGGCCACGGCGACAGCCACGATGGCATTGTCGGTCTTCAGGCGCTTTTTCAGCTGGTCGACGATGGCCGCAACACCCATGCCGCACCAGATGGCGAAAGCATAGAACGAACCGGCATAGGCATAGTCGCGCTCACGAGGCTGCATCGGAGTCTGGTTCAGATAGATGACGATGGCAAGGCCTGTCATGAAGAACAGGAAGAATACCACCCAGAACTGGCGGATTCCGCGGCGGCCGCGGAAGGCTTGCCAGAAGAGTCCGAGCAGTCCGAGCAGCAGCGGGAGGCAATAATAGACATTGTGGCCCTTGTTGTCCTTCAGTTCCTGGGGGAGCAGATTCTGGTTCCCCAGCCGTGCGTTGTCGATGAACGGGATGCCGGTGAGCCAGTTTCCGTGCTCGAGTTCACCTGATCCTTGGATATCGTTCTGTCTGCCGGCGAAGTTCCACATGAAGTATCGCCAGTACATCCAGTTGCACTGGTACGACAGGAAGAACTTGATATTCTCCATCTGAGTGGGCATCTTTACCGTGATAGGCTCTCCGCAGCGGTCATAGGGCACATCGCGCCCTTCTATTCCGCCGAGCCAGTCGTTGTAGGCTTGTGCGTGCGCGCTGCTGTACATGCGGGGGAAGAGCATGTTCTGGGCATATACATACTTGTCCTTGGTGTTCACCACGAAGTAGGAGTCTCGCTCGTCCTTGCTGCTCTTCTCCTTGCGCGCATAGATGGGCGCGCCCTTCTCCAGGACGGGGATGCATGTGTTGCCCTCGGTCTTGAGCTTCACCTGCGAGCCGTAGGCCTGTCCGTAGAGCAGCGGACGGTCGCCGTACTGGTCGCGGCTGAGGTAGTTGCCCAGGGTGAAGATGTCCTCCGGGGAGTTCTGGTCCATCGGGGGGTTGGCCGAGGAGCGGATTACGATGAGCGCATAGCTGGAGTATCCGATCATCAGCATCAGCATGCAGAGCAGCATGGTGTTCTTCACACGGGCAGAGACGAGGAGCTCCCTCCGCTTGTTGACGGTGTGGTTATACTTCAGGGCAAACCATAGGATGACGAGCACCACCACTCCCGTGATGAAGGCTTTCCATCCATAGCCGTAGAACGGGATGCCGAGCATGGCCACGGAGAGCAGGAACGCGAAGTTCTCTCGCTTCTCGCTCCTGTCGGTATAGGTCTCGTAGATGGCCCAGATAACGGTGGCCACGAGCAGGGAAATATAGACTATCTCTCCCGTATTGAACGGCATGCCGAGCGTGTTGACGAAGAACAGCTCGAACCAGCCGCCCACCGTGATGATGCCGGGCACCACGCCGTAGAGCACGGCAGCCACGATGACGAACGAAATCACCAATGCCACCAGCGACCCCTTGAGCTCCACATTCGGGAATTTCTTGTAGACGAACACCAGTACGATGGCCGGAATGCAGAGCAGGTTCAGCAAATGGACGCCGATGCTCAGACCGGTCATATAAGCTATCAGTACCAGCCAGCGGTCGCTGTGAGGCTCGTCGGCATGGTCTTCCCATTTCAGGATGAGCCAGAACACGATGGCCGTGAAGGCCGAGGAGTAGGCATAGACCTCGCCCTCGACGGCAGAAAACCAGAAGGTGTCGCTGAAAGTGTAGATCAGAGCGCCTACCAAGCCGGAAGCCTCGATGGTGATGAGCTTGCTCGTAGTGAGCGAGCCCCAGTCTTTCAGGATCAGCTTACGCGTGAGATGGGTGATGCTCCAGAAGAGGAACATGATGGTTGTCGCGCTCAGGAGCGCGCTCATGGTGTTCACCATGCGGGCCACTTGCGAGGGATCGCTCACGAACTGCGAAAACAGATTGCCCGTAAGCATGAAGAAAGGTGCCCCGGGGGGGTGTCCGACCTCAAGCTTGAAAGCGGTGGATATGAATTCCGGGCAGTCCCAGAACGATGCCGTGGGCTCAATGGTAGAACAATATACGATGGCCGCGACGACAAACGCAAACCATCCCAGCACATTGTCCACTAATTTGTACTGTTTCATTCTATTTTGATTATGTATATTTCGAAATACCTTGCAAAGTTAATGTTTTTCACCGAAATAACTCTCTAATAACTATTAGAAAATCAAAATTAATTTAAAATATCAGAGTCAGTCCGGCGAGGAGCAGCAGATAGCGCAGAATTTTTCCAGCGGCGATGCTCGTGAGGGTGATGGGGAAGTTGGCGCGCATGAGCCCGAGGGCAATAGTGATGGCGTTGCCGATGATGGGGATAAAGGCAAAGAATCCCATCCAGGCTCCGTGTCCGGCGAGAAATCTCTGTGCTTTCTGCATGTTCTTGTCCGTTACATGTAGGTAGCGCTCTATCCATTCGGCCTTGCCCATGCGCCCTACGAAGTAGTTGAGGAGCGACCCCGACACATTGCCGATGCTGCCGTAGACAAGTAGAGCGGTGGGGTTCAGTCCTGCCGCCATGAGCCCGATCATGACGGCCTCGCTGGAGAAGGGAATGAAGCTGCCGGCCAGAAAGGCCGCAAGGAGCATGCCCCAGTAGCCGTAGCCGGTCAGGATGTCAACGAGAAATTCCATATTCCAGACAGGTTGCAGGCCGTGAGTACCACTGCTGAGGCGCAGATGAGGCAGAAGGCGATGTTGGTGAGACGGGTTTTCGAGAGGGCGATGAAGTGGCCGATAAGAGGTGCGGTGTTGACGATCAGGATTTCAAGCAGGAAATCGTAGTGCACGGGGTTGATAATCAGGAACGCCACGGTGAGGACTTCCATCGTGATGAAGAACTCAAAAAGCATGCGGGTGCGAATCTTGTCAAGGAAGCTGTTGCGCAGGAAGTGTATGGAACCTGTCAGTCCGAGAATGGCCACATAGGCAAAGGTGATGAGTTGAGCCCAGGTTAAATGCTCATAGTTCATGAACCATTCGAAATCAGCGAGTTGCAGAAAGTAGTTTAAAAACACATCCATTTGTCCCGTGTAGGCATGGAATCCGCCCACAAACCAGTAAGGGAAGGCCAGTCCGAGAATCGAGGCCCAGAAATTGCGCCAGCTCAGCGAGAGGATGTTCACGGCCATCAGAATCCACAGGACCGGAACGAAGAAGAGCATCTGCACGAACAGGGTGGAGGCGATGCCGAGGAAGAGGAAGGCATAGAACACGCGTCCCATCGACTGGCGGTCCTGATAGGTGCTGAAGAGGGAGAGGTAGGCGGCAATCACGCAGAGCGAGACCACGCTCCTCTCAACGCGTGGAGAGAGGAAGAAGGCCGCCGTGGAGAGTACGGCAAACGAGCACGACACCATGCGACTGTAGATGCGGATGAGGGCGTTGGCGTTGTTGAGCTGAACGAACAGGAATACGGCCAGCATCAAACAGCCGAACGGCAGCCACAGCCGGTGTTCCACCAGTCCGCCCGCCAGGTAGACGGCGGTTGTGTAAGCCAGTGTCATCGGCAGCGCCATCCTGCTCTTGGCAATCTTGTTTTGTAGTCTTTTCTGCATCTATGGGGACTTGCTCGGAGGCAAGCTTTTTGTCGTTTTCTAACGGGTTGGTTCTCTCTTCGTTGTCTCTGGTTTCTCTTTCGGCATCCGCCGGTTTTTCAAAATCGGCGAGATAGTGGGACGAAATCAGCGAGATTGTCGGACAAAATCGCCGAAATTGTAGGACGAAATCGCCGATTTTGTCATTCTTCCAACGGCCGGAAGCTTTTTCTGTGGCGGATGGGATGTTTCCTTCCGGCGGCTTTCTGTCCGGCGGTCGGCCAGCCTTACAGGTCCTGTCCGATGTCGCGGCGGAAATATTTGTTGGTAAACCGGATTTTCTGTGCTTGCTCAAAGCTCTTCTTCAGGGCCTCTTCCTTATCGCTGCCATACGAGGAGACGGCGATGACGCGGCCTCCGTCGCTCACCACACGACCGTCCTTGATTGCCGTTCCGGCATGGAACACGATGCTGTCTTTCACCTCTTGGAGTCCCTCGATGGGGTAGCCTTTCTGGTAGGCCTGCGGGTATCCTCCGCTCACGAGCATCACGCTGACGGCCGCACGCGGGTCGAATTCCACGGAATACCGGTCGAGCGTGCCCCGGGCCACGCCCTCGAAGAGATCTACGATGTCGCTCTTCAGGCGGAGCATTACGCTCTCGGTCTCGGGGTCTCCCATGCGGCAGTTGTATTCAATGACCATCGGATTGCCCCCCACATTGATGAGCCCGAAGAAGATGAAGCCCTTGTAGTCGATGCCCTCGTCGCTGAGTCCCTCGACGGTGGGGCGTATGATGCGGTCTTCCACTTTCCGCATCCACTCCTTGGTGGCAAAGGGCACGGGGCTCACGCTGCCCATTCCGCCCGTGTTGAGCCCGGTGTCGTGCTCGCCGATGCGCTTGTAGTCCTTGGCCTCGGGCAGGATCTGGTAGTGTTTTCCATCTGTCAGCACGAACACAGAGCACTCCGTGCCGCTCAGGAACTCCTCTACGACCACCTTGGCGGAGGCGTTTCCGAACATGCCGTCCAGCATCAGGCGCAGCTCTCGGCGGGCCTCCTCGAGTGTGGGTACGATGAGCACGCCCTTGCCGGCTGCCAGTCCGTCGGCTTTCAGCACATAGGGAGGCTGCAGGGTGCCGAGAAACCGGAGGCCTTTCTCGACCGTGGTGCCGTCGAAAGTCTCATAGCGGGCGGTCGGGATGCCGTGTCGCTTCATGAATCCCTTGGCAAAATCCTTGCTCCCCTCAAGCACGGCACCCTTCCTGGAAGGGCCGATGACGGGAACGGCGGCTGTGCGCGGGTCGGCCTTGAACTCGTCTTGGATGCCTTTTACCAAAGGGTCTTCGGGGCCAACCACGACCATGTCGACATGGTTTTCCGAGACGAAGTCCTTCAGTTTGTCGAACTCGTTTACGCCGATGGCTACATTCTCGCCCGTGTTCGCTGTCCCGGCGTTGCCCGGGGCGATGTAGAGTTTCTCGCATTTGGGGCTTTGGGCAATCTTCCATGCCAGCGCATGCTCGCGCCCGCCACTGCCTAATAATAGGATTCTCATAGTTGGCTGTTTATTTCTTGAGGGGTTTCAGATAGTCTTCGAAATACTGCGTGATGCGCTCATGCAGGTGCACGCTCTGATGGCCGCGCATGTTGTGGGGCTCGCCGGGATAGGCGAAGAAGTCGGGCTGTGTGCCGGCCTTGATGCATTCGGCGAGGAAGGCCAGACTGTGCTGCGGCACGCAGGTCTTGTCGTTGTAGCCGATGATGACCTGCAGCTTGCCTTTCAGGTTTTTGGCCTGACGAAGCAGCGAGGCCTGTTCGTAGCCCTCGGGATTGCTCTGCGGGGTGTCCATGTAGCGTTCGCCGTACATTACCTCGTAGTATTTCCAGTCGATGACGGGACCTCCGGCCACGCCCACCTTGAACACTTCGGGGTGATGCGTCATCAGGGTGATGGTCATGAATCCGCCGAAACTCCACCCGTGCACGCCGATGCGGTCGCTGTCCACATAGGGAAGGCTCTGCAGGAACTTCACTCCCTGCATCTGGTCTTCGGTCTCTACCGTCCCCAATTGGCGGAATGTGGCTTGCTCGAAGGCGCGCCCGCGGTTCTCGCTGCCTCGGTTGTCGAGTATGAACAGCAGGTATCCCTTCTGTGCCATGTAGGTCTCCCAGGAGCGTGAGGCGTAGTGCCAGCGGGCATCCACATTGTGCGCGTGCGGTCCGCCGTAGACATAGACCACGGTGGGATACTTCTTCGAGGGGTCGAATCCCACCGGCTTCACCATGCGATAGTAGAGGTCGGTGGTGCCGTCGGCCGCTTTCAGGGTGCCCATGGAATACTCCGGAACGGTGTATCCCTTCCATGGGTCGTCGGCGGTGAGCAGTCGGGTGTGGGCTTTCCGGCCCGTCTCGGCTACGCTGATGTTGTGGGGAACCTCGGGCGCGGAGTAGCTGTCGCGGATATATCGTCCGCTGGCACTCAGCTGTCCGGCGTGCCATCCGTCGCCCGTCTCGTCGATCAGGGTGCGCTTTCCGGTGGCGATGTTCACCGAGAAGAGGTTCTTCTGGATGGGACTGAGCTCGTTCGACTCGATGATGGCGGCCTTGTGTTGCCGGTCGAAGCCGAGCAGATTCTCCACCTCCCACTTGCCGCTGGTAATCTGCCTGAGCTGCTTACCTTGCCGATCGAAGAGGTAGAGGTGGTTGTAACCGTCTTTCTGGCTCTGCATGATGAAGCGTGAGGCATCCCACGGCAGGAACACGATGGGGTGCATAGGCTCCACATACTTGTCGTGGGTCTCCCGATAGAGTTCTTTTATCTTGGCTCCGGTCGTGGCATCGTAGCTCACGAGGCAACAGTCGTTCTGGTCGCGGTTCAGCTCAAACATGTAGATTGTCTGGTTGTCGGGGCTCCAGCTGATGTTCGTGAAGTAGCGGTCGGTGGGGTCTCCGGCCTGCAGGTATAGGGTCTTTCGGGTCTTCAGGTCGTATACGCCGACGGTAACCTTATGCGATGTCTCGCCTGCCATCGGGTATTTGTCGGGTTCATAGTCGGCCTCACGGGTGAAGATGTTCACCTGCGGATAGTCCTTCACCATGCTCTGGTCCATTCGGTAGAAGGCCAGTCGCATGCCGTCGGGGCTCCAGAAGAGTCCCTTGCTGATGCCGAACTCGTCGCGGTGGACGCTCTGCCCGTAGACGATTTCCCGGCTTCCGTCGGTGGTGAGGCGGCGGGCTTCCTGTCCGTCGTTCACGAAAAGTTGGTCGTCCTGCACATAGGCTAAGGCCCGGCTGTCGGCGTTCCATTCCGCCGATGTCTCCCGATGCTTCTTCAGGAGCCACACGATTTCTTTCTTCCTGAAGTCGCAGAGGAAGCGTTCCGTGCCGTTGTCGAGCAACACAAGGGGTTTGCCGGCATAGGGGAAGGAGGCGTTGTAAAGGCTGCTGACGGTTACGGGCTCCGGCACTACTACATAGCCGGCCTGATGGTTGATGTCGTCTATGTTGAAGAGCGGGGTCTCCTTGCCCGTTTTCTTGTTCACGAGGCGGCACTCCTCCTTGTCCAGCCGCACGAGTTCATCGCCCCACCAGGCGTGGTATTGCGTCCGGGGAACCATGTTGCGATAGTTTTTTCCGCCGAAGTTGAGGTCTTCGAGCGTGAATGATTTCTGTGCGGAGGCTGTCATTGTAACGGCTAAGCAGAACAAGAATGCCTTAATCTTCATCATCGTCATATCTCCTCTTGTTGTTTCCGAAGTCCCGGTTGTCGTGGTTGCGGCCGAAATTCCTGCCGCCGCGGCGGTCGCCCTTGCCGAAGAAAGGCTTGTCGTCGCGTCTCCTGTCGCGGTCAAATGGCCTGTCGCCACGCCGCTCGTTGCGGCCGAAAGGCCGGTCTCCGCGATCGAACCTGCGGTCTCCACGGTCGTCTCTCCATCCTCTGCGTTCGTCTCTTCTTTCTCCCCGGTCGTTGTGCCAGCCGTCGCGGTCTCCCCTGTCATCGCGGAATCGGCGGCGGTCTCGATCCAGGTTGTGCTCCAGGGAGTGGAACTTGAAGGAGCGGATGTCGCCCTCTTCATTCTCTTCGTTTTCCTCGAGACGCTTCTTGAACTCACGCTCTTTCTTGAAGCGGTGCTTCTCGGCCATTTCCTTGCGTTCCTCCTCGGTCTGCACGATGCCGCCTTCCGAGCGGAACTCCTTCATCTTGCCGTCGAAGAGCTGGTAGCGCCGGAACTCGCATTCGAGGCTGCCATTGAATACGGGAATCTTGATCGAGGGCTTCAGGCCTATCTGGTCGAAGCACTCCTCGCGGTAGGAGAGTATCCAGGCCTCGTTGCCCGTGAAGGCATGCTTCAGCCTTTCGCCGATCATCTTATAGGTGGCCAGGAGGTTAGGGGTAGAGATGCGCTCGCCGTAGGGCGGGTTCATCACGATGATACTCTTCTCGCCGGGCTGCTGGAAGTCCTTGAAGTCCTGCATCCGGATGGTGATATCCTTGGTCAGGCCTGCCGCCCTTACATTCTGGAGGGCGCGGTTCACGGCCTTCATGTCCACATCGTATCCGTAGATGTGGTGCTCGAACTCGCGCTCCTGCGAGTCGTCGTTGTAGATGGCGTCGAAGAGCCCGGCGTCGAAGTCGGGCCATTTTTCGAAGGCGTAGCCCTTGCGGAACACGCCCGGCGATATGTTTCGGGCTATGAGGGCGGCTTCTATGGGCAGGGTGCCGGAGCCGCACATGGGGTCGATGAAGTCGGTTTCGCCCTTCCATCCCGTCATCAGGATCATGCCGGCGGCAAGAACCTCGTTCAGGGGAGCCTCCACGCTCTCCTGCCGATATCCGCGCCGGTGCAGCGACTCGCCGCTGGAGTCGAGGCAGAGGGTGGCATCCTCGTCGGAGATGTGGATGTGGAGCCGGAGGTCGGGATTGGAGATGGAGATGTTGGGGCGGTTGCCGGTGTTGTCGCGAAACTGGTCTACGATGGCGTCCTTCACCTTGTAGGTTACGAACCGGGAGTTGCGGAATTCCTCGGAGTAGACCACGGAGTCTACGGAGAAAGTCTTCCCCTCGAGGATATACTGGCTCCAGTCGATTTTCTTTACTTCTTCATACACATCTTCTGCCGATCGGGCCTTGAAGTGCTTGATGGGTTTCAGGATGCGGATGGCCGTGTGCAACTGGAAGTTAGCACGATACATCATTTCCTTGTCGCCTGTGAAAGACACCACGCGCCGGCCTATCTGCACATTGTTTGCCCCCAGCAGGGTAAGCTCTTGAGCCAAAACGGGCTCCAGGCCCATAAAGGTTTTGGCGATGAGTTCAAATTCCATTTTCAATTGTTGGTTTTATTTCGTGTACAAAATTAGTAAATATAATTGAGACACTAACATGTAAAGCCGGAAATATTTATATTTTCCGTCTCTCGCCGGAGTGGGAGATCAGGAGGGTTGGAATGTCTGCCGCCCAGGCGGCAGACGGCAGTCGGGATCCGGGGCAGCCCCATGCGCTGTTGTTACAAGCCGTGTGTAATGCGATTACACGCTGTTTGTAACACGATTACACACGGCTTGTAACATGGTTACACACGGCTTGTAATCCTGCGGGGAAGGGTTTTGCGACGAGTTGCGGGTTGTCGGTGGCAGGTCAGACGGCGATGTTGTCGAGGAAGAGCAGCAGCCGGTTGGTAACATTCACGGCACTCACGCCCGAGTCGAAGTCGAGGCTCACGAGGTTCAGCTGCGGATAGTCTCGGTGCAGCCGCTTCTCGATGCCCTTCGACACCACATGGTTGGCGATGCAGCCAAAAGGCTGCAGGCTCACGATGTTGTTCACTCCGCCGTGTATCAGGCTGATGATGTCGGCCGGCAGGAGCCATCCCTCGCCGAACTGGGCGGCCAGCGACACGGTGCCGTTCACGGCCTTGGCCTCGTCGAAAATGTTGGTGAACGGGCGGAAATAGCGGAACCGCGCGGCTATCCGGTTGATTTTTTTCTCACGCCGGAGGATAAGTCCGTAAATGCCCTTGACGACGAAGTCGGGCACCCGCGAGCACGAGAGGCCGAGGTGTTTCTGGGCGATGACATTCACGAACTCCTGTAGGAAGAACGGTGAAAGCAGTGGCGGCACCACCTCGATGCCCCGGCTGATGATCTTGTCGGCGAGGAACTGGTGGGAGAAGGGGTTGAACTTCAGGAATATCTCACCGACGATGCCCACCTTCTGAGTATCCTTATTCACGCAGACAGCATCGAATTCGGCGGCCGCGTTGCCGATGATCTTGAGTAGTCCGTTGGCGTCGTTGCGGCGGATAAGCGGGTCGGCCTCTCGCATGAACTTGTCTCTCAGCAAGACCGCCACGCCCGGCTTGCGCTCTCTCACTGCCGCGGCGTGATACATCTTGGAGATGGTGTCGCCGTAAAGGATGGATGTGGTGATGATGTTAGCAAACTTCATCCATGGGATGGCGAAGCCTTCTTGCTCGTTTCCGCCTTCTGCGTTGGCCGCTACGCCCAGCGTAATGAGCGGCACATCCTTAAATCCGTTGGCGATCATGGCCCGCTTGATGAGCCCGGCATAGCTGGTGGCGCGGCACTGTCCACCTGTCTGCGTCATGACGATGGCCGTGTTCTTGAGGTCGTATTTTCCCGACTTGAGCGCTTTCACGATGTCGCCCACGATGAGGGTGGCAGGATAACAGATCTCGTTGTTGGCATAGGTGAGACCCAGCTGTGCGCTCTCGTCGTCGCTCATGGGCAGGACTTCCACATCATATCCCATGAGATCGAGCAGAGGGGAGAGCAGGGGAGTGAGATAGGCGGTCATGTATGGAGCCAGGATCTTGCGTCTCGTGTCGGCCTGGCGGAAGACGCGCGTGGTCTCAAACTGCCTGGTGCGGTGCTGGTAATCGTCGTTCTTGGCCTTCAGACTCTCGATCAGGCTGCGCACGCGCAGCTTCAGCGAGCCGATGTTGCTCACATCGTCTATCTTCAGGAGGGTGAACGGCTTTCCGTGCCGCTTGAGTATGTCGCGTATCTCGTCTTGTATGAAGGCATCGGGCCCGCAGCCGAAAGAAGTCATCTGGACGAAGTGCAGGTTGTCGGGTTGCCCCGCCGCCCACTGTCCCGACTTGATGATGCGGTTCATATAGGCCCACTGCTTCACGAGATAAGTCTCGCCCGAGTCCACCGAGTCGTCGCCCCTGACAATGTCGTCGCTGATGACATTTACGCCCAATGACGCCACCATCTCCGAGAGTTTGTGCTGGATGAGCGGGTCGGTGTGGTAAGGCCGTCCGGCAAGCAGGATGGTGAGTTTCCCCTCCTCTCTGCTCTTGCGGAGTATCACGGCGTTCTCCGCCTTGATATCATGGATGTAGGACCGCTGCGCCTCAAGGGCCGCATGTAAGGCCAATGACGCCTTCTTCTTGCTTACGCCGATGCCGTGGAGATACTTTTCGATTTGCTTTGTGAGAAGTTTCAGGTTCGAGAAGTTGATGACGGGAGAGTCTACGGGGACCTTGGGCTCCATGGCGCTGCGCACGACATCCGAATAGGCCGACACGATGGGGCAGTTGTAGCTGTTCAGCGTGCGTGCATCCTCGTTGTGCTCATACACCACATAGGGCATCAGGATGCGTTCCACGCCCAGGTTTTCCAGTTCGTGGATGTGGGAGTGCACGAGCTTTGCGGGGAAGCAGATGTTGTCGCTCATCACGCTGCCCAAGGCTCCCTCGTATCTGGTGAAGGTCGACTCGGCGCTGAGCACGGTGTCGAAGCCGGCCTTGCGGAGAAGCGTGCTCCAGAAAGGATAGTCTTCATACATGTTCAGCACGCGGGGAATGCCGATGCGGCGGCTGCCCTCCTTGGGCTTGATGCCCGGCTCTCGGAAAAGCCTCTGGTATTTATAGGTATAGATGTTCTCGCCTTTCCGCGCATGATCACCCTTGTTGTTGAAGACACGCTCGCACTTGTTGCCCGAATAAAACTTGCGTCCGCCCTGAAATTGATACATCGACACGAAGCAATGGTTCTCGCATCCCCGGCACTGGAGCATGCGGGTTTCGTATTCCGCTCCTGCCAGCAGCTGGTCCAGGGTACGGGTGTTCGTGGTGGCCGCGGCGTCGAGCCCGGCCTTCAGGTGGAGCGCACAGCCGTAGGCTCCCATCATCTCGGGCATGTTGTTGCGGGCCACCTCCGTTCCCGTGAGTAGTTCGAAGGCGCGCACCACGGAGTCGTTGCGCATGGTTCCGCCCTGTACGACGATGTTGTCGCCCAGCGAATCGTTGCCCCGGAGCTTCAACACTTTGTAGAGGCAGTTCTTCACCACGGAATAGGAGAGGCCCGCTGAGATATCGGCCACCGTCGCCCCCTCGCGTAATACTTGTTTCACTTTCGAGTTCATGAACACCGTACAGCGGGTGCCGAGGTCGCAGGGGGCGGAGGCGGTACAGGCAATCTTGGCAAAGTTTTGCACCTCATAGTTCAGGTTGTTAGCGAATGTTTGAATGAAGGTTCCGCACCCGGAGGAGCATGCCTCGTTGAGTTCCATGCGCACCACGGCCCCGTTTTCCACGAAGATGGCCTTCATGTCTTGCCCGCCGATGTCGAGGATGAAGCTTACATCCGGCATCAGGCTCTCCGCGGCCTGGTAATGGGCAATGGTCTCGATGATACCCTCGTCGAGGTTGAAGGCGGCCTTGATGAGCTCTTCGCCGTATCCCGTGGAGCATGCCCCCGTTATTCTGAGGTCGCAGTTCATCATGGCAGCCTCGCTTCGGAGCCTCTCGAGGCCTTCTCTTACGGCCTTGATGGGGTTGCCAAGATTGAGGGTATAGAAGGAAAACACGATGTCGGAGCTCTCCGTGTCGAGGGCGATGACCTTGGTGGTGGTCGATCCGCTGTCGATTCCGAGCACTACCTGCATCGGTCCCTTGCGCAGCGGATGGATTTCCGTGGCAAAAGCATTCTTGCGCTCGAGCCATTTCTCGTGTTCTATCTCGTCTTTGAAGAGAGGCTGGAGGTCGCTGTGCCATACCTGTTTCTCCTGTGTAGCGAGCCGTTTCTGCAGTTCCGAAATTTTCACGGTGTCGCCCTTTCCGCGGATGGCACAGCCTAAGGCGGGTATGAGATTACTCTCCGGAATGACGATAAAGTCGCTCTCGCCGAGTTTGAGATAGTGGGCAAAAGCCTTTCTCAAGGCCGGCAGGAAAGTCAGCGGCCCTCCGCAGAGCAGGATGGGAGGCTGGAAGTCGCACCCGTGAGAAAGGGTGGTAACGGTCTGGACGGCAATGGAGTGGAAGATGGAGGCTGCGATGTCGCTTTCGGGCAGGTTGCGCGACATGAGGTTTTGGATGTCGGTCTTGGCAAAGACACCGCATCGGGCAGCCATCGGATAGGTGCGCTCGGCCTGCATGGCAAGGTTGCTCATCGTGTTGTTGTCTATGCCCATGAGCACCGACATCTGATCGAGGAAGGCTCCTGTGCCACCGGCACAGTTTCCGTTCATGCGCAGTTCCGCGTTTCCGTCGTTAAAGAAGACCACCTTGGCGTCTTCCCCGCCGATGTCTATCAATGCCTTGGCTTCCGGATAACGGGTATTGGCAAAGGCAGTCGCGGCTACGACTTCCTGAATGAACTCGGCCTTCAGCTGCTCGGCGGTGGACATGCCGACACTCCCGGTAACGCAGAGGTTTACCTCAAGGTCGCCAAACTTGTCAATAATTTCATTGAAATAGGAGGATATAAGTTGTCCTACACGGGCATTATGTCGCTTGTATCGTGAGAAAATGGGCTTGTCCTGACCGTCGATGACGACAATCTTGGCAGTTGTAGAACCTATATCCAGTCCTACTTTACAACTCTTGTTACGCATTATAGCCTCCCCTAATTATGCTGCAAATTTACGAAGTTTTTTCAGAACGGAAAAAATATTCGGCTTTTTTTGTGCGGTTATGCAACTTTTTGAGCATCTTCCTCGTCAAAAAGATAAATCAAATAAAAGTTGAAAAAAATGAAACGAATACCCATTTTTCTGATGATAGCCCTTGCATCACTTGTAGTCGTATCGTGCGGTAGCGGCCTGAGGCGCGGCGCGTCGAACACCGTCCAGCGCAGATACAAGGTCGGAGAGTTCGAAAAAATAGAGCTCAGAACCTATCAGAGTGTGCATTATCGGCAGGCTGACACCACCTCGGTGCGGATCGTGGGCCGCGAGAGTGCTGTAAAAAATGTTGTTCTTAAGCTGGAAAACGGGGTGCTGAAGATAGACAATACGCAGCCGCGGAGGCTGCTGGGCCTCTCCGGTCACGACCAGGTGGATGTCTATATCACCAGTCCCGACCTTACAGGAGTCTCCGTAGAAGGGGCCGGAGATGTGGACATCGAGGGACTTCTGGATACGGATGTGCTTGATATCAGCCTTAAAGGCGCGGGCGACATCCATCTGGAGAATGTGCTCTGCGATGTGCTCAATGTTACGATGAGGGGCACGGGCGATATCGATGTCGAGAAAGTGAAGTGCCAGCACTCGACCATCCTGCTGAAAGGGGTTGGTGATATCGATGTGAACTACGATCATTGCGACCGTGTGAGCTGTCGTCTGTATGGGGTGGGAGACATCACGCTCTCGGGAAATGTGAATCATCTAGACAAACTCCTTAAGGGCTCAGGCGATATTGATAGTAAGAATCTGACCGTAGGAAAATAAAAAAGCAACCATAAGTTTCTCTTTTCTTGCATAAATTGTTTAACTTTGCGAGGAATTAAATTCGCAGGGAGAAATGAAATATGCAATGATAGCCGCTGGTGAAGGCTCCCGATTGTCGCAAGAAGGCATTCGGGAGCCCAAGCCTTTTGTAAGAGTCTGTGGCGAGTCTCTGATCGACCGACTTCTGCGGATTTTCCTGCGGCATGACGCGGAGGAGATTGTCGTGATCTGCAATGACAGGACTCCCTTGGTGTCGGAACATCTCAAGAATATACAGCGGGATGGGCTGAATGGGGGCCGCATTCCTTTACAGTTTGTGGTAAAGTCGACCCCGAGCTCCATGCATAGTTTCTATGAAATCAGCGAATATCTGGAAGAGGAGCCATTCATACTGACGACAGTTGATACGGTCTTTCGTGAAGAAGAATTCGAGGGATATCTCAAGAAGTTCCGGATATCGGTTTCGGAGGGCTTCGACGGCCTCATGGGTGTAACGGACTACATCGATGACGAGTGCCCCCTATATGTAGACTTGGATAAAGAACTGAATATATGGGGGTTCCATGACGAGAATCTTTCAGGCTATAGGTATGTCTCGGGCGGCATTTACGGGCTTACTCCAGCCACCCTTCGCGTGCTCCGTGATTGCATCTGTCGGGGAGAAAGCCGCATGCGTAACTTCCAGAGAGCATTGATAGGGCACGGAATGAAGCTCAGGGCATATCCCTTCTCAAAGGTTCTGGACATCGACCATGCCTCAGATATAAAGAAAGCTGAAGAATTTTTACGATGAAGAAGGTGCTTGCAGTTTTTCGGGAAGCCCGTTTCTCACCTGGTTATGTAGACAGGGACAGAGCTGTTCTGGAGTCGGTAGTCCGTCGGCTGGAGGGTGATGTCGAGCTTACCAGCGAATCCTCGCTGGGGCATTTGGGGAATTATGATGTCATCTTGTCGATGGGCCGACTGCCTCGAACACTCGAATTGCTGAAAGAAGCGGAGGCGGGAGGCTGTAAGGTTATCAACAGCGGGTATGCCGTGGAGCGTTGCCGTCGCAGCAGTCTTGAGACCTTGATGCGGAAAAATAAGATACCGATGCCCCCTCCCAGCGGACACGACGGCTATTGGCTGAAGCGCGGAGACGCGGCGGCGCAGGAGAGGGACGATGTGGTCTACTGCGCTGACCTCAGCATTTTGGAGGCTCGGAAACGACAATTTGCTGACCGGGGAATCTATGATTGCGTGGTGAGTAGCCATATCAGGGGCGACTTGGTGAAGTTCTATGCGGTGGGCGATGCGTTTTTCCGGTTCTATTACTCCGACGACGGACTGCCCTCGAAGTTTGGCAACGAGGCTCTGAACGGTATTCCTCATCATTATCTTTTTGACACGAAGGCGCTTCAGTCGGATGTCAACAAGGTGGCGCGCCTTGTCGGAATTCAGGTTTATGGCGGCGATGCCATCGTAGATGAGCGAGGCCACTACTATATCATCGACTTCAACGATTGGCCCAGTTTCGTTCTTTGTCGGGATGAGGCTGCCGTTGAGATAGCTAAACTGGTGGAAGAATGAATAGATTTCAGGAATTATTAAGGGCTTCGCTGAAGTCAAAAGATACCGAAGAGTGGCTCGATGTCTATTTCACGCGACCCATAGGACTGGTTTTTGCACTCCTATGGAACCGGCTTGGCATCCATCCCAATGTCATTACGATTTTGTCAATCTTTCTGGGAATGGCTGCTGGCTATATGTTCTATTTCACGGATTTACGGCATAACCTGCTGGGGGTTATGTTTCTGATGCTGGCCAATTTCTGCGATTCCACCGACGGACAGATGGCCCGGCTGACGGCTAAGAAGACACTTCTGGGCAGGGTTCTCGACGGTTTTTCAGGTGATGTGTGGTTTTTCTGCATCTATTTTGCCCTCTGCTTGAGGATGATGGGACAGCCCGTTCCGGGCACCGAGGTGCGCTGGGGCATAGGAATCTGGCTGCTTGCAGCCGTTGCGGGTCTTGTCTGCCATTCCCGTCAGGCCTCCCTGAGCGACTATTATCGCCAGATTCACCTGTATTTCCTGTTGGGAAAATCGGGTAGTGAGCTTGACAGTTCTGCCCGCCAGCGGGCTATCTATGAGTCGCTTCCCAAGCGGAGGTGGCTCGGCAGGGCCTTTTATTATAATTATGCGAATTATTGTAAGGGCCAGGAAATAAGGACGCCGGCTTTCCAACGCTTCTATGCTGAATTTAAGTCGACCTATGGGGAGGTGGAGGCGATGCCTCGGGAGCTGAGAGAGAGGTTTCTGGACGGCAGCCGTCCGTTGATGAAATACACCAATCTGTTATCGTTTAACCTTCGTGCCATTTGTCTCTACGCCGCCTGTCTGCTTGACCAGCCCTGGGCATATTTCCTGATTGAGATCGTGGTGCTGGGTGTTCTTTACCTGTATATGCACCGCAAGCATGAAACTTTGTGTGCGAGAATGATGGAGGAAATGAAATGATCAAGGGATTTGTTTTCGACTACGGCGGTACCCTCGATACCGGTGGATGTCATTGGGGGCGGATGATTTGGCATGCTTTCGAAAGGGCAGGGGTGGCCGTCAGTGAGGCGGATTTCCGCGAGGCGTATGTCTATGGGGAGCGTGCCTTGGGTGCGAATGCTGCCATTCGGTCCGACCATACCTTCCATCAGACTCTCGACTGGAAGCTTCGTATCGAGATGCAGCACCTTGTCGAGAACGGCGTGTGGCAAGTTTCGACAGAAACGGCGGAGGAGAAATATGCTGCCATTTTCGACGACTTATATAATAAGGTGAAGTTTACAACCCGGGAAAACCGTGCTATACTGGAGAAAATCAGATGCGAATACCCTCTCGTGCTGGTGAGTAATTTCTATGGGAATCTCTCCACTGTTCTTGCAGAGTTTCATCTTGACGGTATTTTTCGTGAGGTGATAGAGTCCGCGTCGGTGGGCATGCGTAAGCCCGATCCCCGCATCTACCAGTTGGGAGTGGACGCTTTGGGGCTCAGGCCCGATGAGGTTGTAGTGGTTGGCGACAGTTTCCGCAACGACATCCTGCCTGCGAAGAAGTTAGGATGTCATGCTTTCTGGTTGAAAGGGGAAGGTTGGACGGACGAGTCTTACGATGAAAGCATTCCCGACAAGATCATCTTGCACCTTTCGGAAGTCATGGATTAAGCCATTCCGGTGATTATAAACAATCTATGATCAATAGATAAGTCGTGTTTTCGTTTATACGATATGTATTGGTTAAAATATTTTAATTATTAGCTTTTCTATTCAAGTATTTAAGAATTTATCCATATCTTTGTGAATAAATAAACAATTAGGATTGTGTATATTGCATGCCAGGGGAAAATGCAAACAAAATACGCGTTAGGCGTACCAAAGCGGAGGTAGAGCTTGCCATCAAAAATGCCGCGGCTGAGGAAATTAAACGGCATGGTTTCTCGAATGTGTTTGTTACAAACATCATGACGAGAGCTAAGATAGAACCATCCGTTTTTTATAACCGATACAACAATTTGGATGAATTTTATGATGAATTCGTTCGCGACTACGATTATTGGCTTCACGAAATCGTAAATGGGGAGAAGAATTTGAAACTGGATAAGGAGAGCTATTCTTCAATACTCAAAGGATTATTGGGCTCTCTATTGCAGAATCCGATCATGACGGAACTATTGCGGTGGGAAATCAGTACAGGTAATGACACGACCCGGCGCACGGCGATGTTGCGAGAATTTTCCACGCTTCCTCTTGTCCGGAATAGCGAGGAGCGTTTTCAGGAGAAAGGCTTGGATCTCCCGGCAATCTCCGCGCTGTTGATCGGTGGCATCTATTATCTTGTTTTGCATAAAGACCGTGCGCCGTTCAGCGATATCGACTTAAATACAAAAGAGGGTGTAGACCGGATTCGGAAAGCGTTGGAAGGGTTGTCGCCATTACTGTTTGATGGGATAGCCGAGGTTTAGAAGGGGTTAAGTTGAGGGAGGAGAAAGAAGGCTGTATCTATGATTCCCGTTTCGAAACATGAAATTAAAGCATGTATCAAATTATTTAAATAAAAAAGAAATATGAAAGCAAAAGTCTTATTTACCTTGATTGTGTGCGTCCTTGCAGGCTTCCTGACAAGTTGTAAGGATGATGATGAGTTCGACATCCATATGCTGGATGGGAAGTGGGAGAAGGTGTATGATGCAGGTGCCGTAGCAGAAGGGAGCGTGGAATATGAGTTCCAGGCGAAGGAGTATGTAAACGGTACATTTACGGGAACAATGTTTGTGCATGATGTTTCCGCAGGCGACAGCACCGTTCCTTTCCGTTGGCTATATGGTTCTAGCTCTATTAAACAAAAAGAATTGTATATTGAATATAAGAATGGAAAAGGACAGACCGAGCATCATGCATATTTTGTTGAGGAATTGACCAAAAGCGTATGCAGGCTTGTTTCCACGGAGACCGACGAAAAGGGAAATCCTGTAAATGTAATCAACCTTAGAAAGATAAAATAGTATAACCAGATGAGAATGCCTAAGTTAATTTCATTCCTAATCCTTGCCGCCAGCGCGCTGGCTGTAATGTCATGCAGCAAGACTGATGAGGAAGAACCGGCTGGCAGCGGAAAAACCACGGCGGAGCTAATCGTCAATGGGTCGAATTGGCAATTGCTGCACATCAGGGTGTATGGTGGGGCTACAGCTGTCATCGACAAAGCCAATTACTACTGGGGGGAGATGTCGCTTGACTTCCGGAAAGGCAAATACACCTTTACTTTCACCGACCGGAACGGACGGAAAGAGCCCGAAGTGGTTGAAGAGGGAAACTGCGTGCTCATCCCCGACAACTCACGCTTTGGCGGGCGAATCGAGATGAGTCCTGCGAATGGCAACAGCTATGTCTTTGAGATTGTAGCCAGGGAAGGCAACGACCTCACCCTGGAAACCATCAAGAAGAGCGAGCGACTGCGGTATGAATTCACGAACAGCAACCCTCTTTAGCATAACCTGACCATCAGGGCTGGCGGCCGTCAGCCCTGCCTTTATCTCTTCAGATCCCTGAATTCGGCGAGGAGCTTCATCACCCGATGCTCGATGCGGGCAACGCCGCCGTCGACATCCGACTCGATGTTGAGCGGCAGCACAGGGTCGTGCAGCGACTGGCGTAGCAACAGCCATCCCCGTTCGTCGGGACTGGTGCAGGCGATGCGCACTCCCTCATAGTTCGGCGAAACCAGTTGCCAGTCGGGTTGTGTGGTACAGGAGCCCTTCAGGTGGTCAAGCACGGTCTGCCCGTAGCCCTTGAAGTCAGCATTGCCGATGCCGAACCTTATCTCCTTGCTCTCGCGGGGCTGCCGCAGATCGGCGATGAGGTCTTGCAGTTCCTTGTCCTCCACCCTTAGCCGTGCCGCCTCGATGATGAGCTTCGCCACGAGATAGGCACCGTCGTCGAGGAAGTGGTTCTCGCGCAGGGCGGCGTGCCCGGAGGTCTCTATGGCGAGCCACGACTCTTCTCCACTGTTATTCAGGCGGATAGCCTCGTTGATGACATTCTTGTATCCGCGGCGGAAACGATGATGCCTGCCTTGACGGCGGCTGATGAATTCCGCCAGTCCGTCGGAGGTTACCGAGTCGGTAATGATGGTACTGCCCGGATGCTCGCGCAGGATGATGGCCGCGATGAGGGCAATGAGCGCGTTGCGGTTGATGGGCGAGCCGCTGCGGTCTACGATGGCGGAGCGGTCTACATCGGTGTCGAAGATGATTCCGAGGTCAGCTCTGTTGTTTTGGACGGCCTTGCAGACGGAGGCCATGGCTTCCTTGTTTTCCGGGTTGGGTATGTGGTTGGGGAATCGGCCGTCAGGATTGAGGAACTGGCTCCCTGCCGTGTCCGCCCCCAGGGGCTCAAGCACCTTGTTGGCAAAGAAGCCGCCTGCCCCGTTTCCGGCGTCTACGATGATCTTCATCCCCTTGAGCGGCTGGGGGCCGATGCCGGTTCCCCGACGGATATAATCTACCAGGAATTCACAATATTTCTGCATGAAGTCAGTCCGTTCGATGCTGCCGCCTTCCTGTTTTCCTGTCGTTTCATGAAATTGCGGTGCCAGTTCGAGCATCTTCTGAATGTCGCCCTTGTCGAGTCCGCCGGCTGCCGTGAAGAACTTCAGTCCGTTGCGGTTCCACGGGAGGTGGCTGGCCGTTATCATTACTGCGCCATCTGCGGGCTGCCCCTCGTCTATGGTCGACACGAACATGGCCGGTGTCGACGCCATGCCGAAGTCGAGTACCTTGCAGCCTGCGGTAGCCGCTCCCTCGGCAAACGCTTTCGCGAGAGCCGGACTTGAAAGGCGTGAGTCGCAGCCCACGGCTATTGTCTGCTTCTTTTTTCCGTTTCTTCCTGTGAGCCATGTGGCGAAAGCCCTTGCAAGGGTTCTCGCCACCTCCGCCGTGAGGTTCACGCCTTCACCTTCCACACCCTCGAGAGCAATGCCCCGAATGTCCGATCCGTTCTGTAGTTTTTTCCAGTCCATAGTGTTTTATCGATAGTTGTGAATGTTATTGCTTGTTTGGAGGGTTAATCGCACAATTGCAATATTACGAATAAAATCTGTAAAAATACCATAAATGTCTACTTTTATAATAAGGAAATAGCATAAAAGACAATAGAGATGCTTACTTTTAGAAATAAACAACAAAAAGACAATTATTCCTGTCTACTAAAATGAGGCTCCTACAAAGATTGCTACAATAAAAATACATTATCATGAGAAAATGCAATTAATTCATGGCGTATTCATTGAAAAAGTGTATGGCTTCCTTGTCTGTATCATCGAAAAAGTGTATATTTGCGGAAAATAATCGATTATGAAGAGAAAAGCGTTTAAGCAGCTTAAGACATGGAAGGGGAGCAAGGATAGGAAACCGCTCATACTTCTTGGTGCCCGGCAGGTGGGCAAAACATGGCTCATGAGAGAGTTCGGTAAGGCGTGCTATGAGTCAGTGGCTTATATTAACTGCGATGCTGAACCATTGGCAAAGAAATTGTTTGTCGATGATTATAACATAGAGCGGATATTGTTTGCAGTCCAGGCTATTTCGGGCGTCAAGCCTGAACCTGGAAAGACTTTGATTATCTTTGATGAGATACAGGAGGCGCCGCGTGGCCTTCATAGCTTAAAATATTTTCAGGAGAATGCGCCTAAATACCATGTGATGGCGGCAGGTTCTTTGTTAGGTATCACCCTTCATCAGGGAGATTCGTTTCCTGTAGGCAAGGTGGATATGCTCTCTATTCACCCGATGGATTATGAAGAGTTCTTAGAAGCAAATGGCGAAGATGCCTTGTTACAGCTCCATCATCAGGGCGATTGGAAGATGATAGACGCATTTGCACCAAAATTCATAGAGCAGTTACGCTATCATTATTTTGTTGGCGGTATGCCTGAAGTGGTTTCGCACTTTATTCAGAATCACGATTTTGCAGAAGTGCGCAGACTTCAGCAGAATATCTTAGAAGCTTATCGCAATGATATTTCCAAGCATAGTTCCAAGACAGAGAGCGTACGCATTGGACAGGTGTTGGATAGTTTGCCCTCGCAACTGGCAAAGGAAAACAAGAAGTTTTTCTATGGTGTCATCAAGCAGGGCGCGCGTGCCAAGGAGTATGAGCTTGCCATTCAATGGCTCATTGATGCAGGAATCATTCACAAGGTGAGCAGGGTAAAAGAAATCCAGTTGCCCGTTAAGTTTTATGAAGATCTGAGCGCTTTTAAACTCTTCTTGGTCGATTGCGGTTTGTTTGCCTGTATGGCTAATGCTCCTGCCAAGCAAATGCTCATTGGTGATAATGTGTTTAAGGAGTTCAAGGGTTCTTTCACAGAGCAATATGTATTGCAACTGCTCGTTGCCCAAGACTTCACGCCTTATTACTGGAGTAACGACACAACCCCTGCCGAGATAGACTTTGTTATCCAGGCAGATGACCGAGTAATTCCCATTGAGGTGAAAGCCGAAGAGAATGTCCGTGCCCGTTCCATGAAAACTTATATCGACAACCATCCTGAGGCCCGTTTGAAGGGCCTTCGTATTTCAATGAAAGGATATGTGGATCAGGGCTGGATGGAGAATGTGCCGCTGTATGGGGTGATAGAGAATATATTTAAGAAGGGGAATATAAAAGGGGAATGGCAAACAATATAAATTTGCAGTTAGGCATTGCCAAGATAGGTGAACTGCTGATAAAGAATGAGATTTCGCGAGTGCGTGGAGGAGAGGCATTGAAAGGTATTAATTTGAAGATACCGAACTACCAACGCCCATATAAGTGGACAGCCAAGAATGCCATCCAGCTACTTGACGACATTATCGATGCCAAGAATTCGAACAAGGAAGTTTATCGCGTCGGTACACTTATCCTGCATTACAACGAGAACGACAGGTGTTACAATATCGTGGATGGTCAGCAGCGCATAATGACTTTTGTCCTTTTGCTTACGACACTTTGTGAAAACCATATCGATTTTCTGAAGGAGAAATTGCCAGATAATCCATCTACCCGGGAGAATATTGCTAATAATTTCAGAGCGTTTGAACGCCGATGTGATGCCATGGTAGACGAGCACACAAGGACGAATATCTTTAAGGATCACCAGGAGGCTTTGCGCAAAGACCGTGCAATAACAGAACTTCGTGACTTTGTCGAACAGCAATGCGAACTTATTGTAGTCATCACTAATAACATATCAGAGGCTTTTCAGTTTTTTGATTCCCAGAACGCTCGTGGAAAAAAGCTCTATCCGCACGACCTACTAAAGGCATATCACCTTAGAGAGATGGATGGAATAGAAGAAACAGAGACCGAGAGAATTGTAAAGCGATGGGAAAACATCGATCAAAAGGATCTTGCAAGTCTTTTTGCTGAATATTTATATAGAGTAAGAGAATGGGTACATGGTAATAAGGCATGGGGGCTTAATGAGCACAATATTGACAAATTCAAGGGAATCAGCAGACATGATAACTTACCTTATGCCCAATTTTATAAGGGGGCATATGCTTATGCAGAAATGTTGAATCAATCTGCTATGCCCTTTGTCTCTGGAATGAGAGAATTGAACCCTTTCCAGATTGACGCGCCCATTATATCAGGAAAACCATTCTTTGATTACACGAATCATTATTTCAATATTCTGAAGGATATTCAGAATAACGACAAATATATGGGTTATTTCATTAATGGCAACAAAATTGTGGAAACGCGGGATCTGAGAAAATATAAAAATGGTATAGGAAACCGAATTATCCGCAATCTCTTTGATTTGGCGGCATTGCTCTATGTCGACCGTTTCTGCCCTGATAAACCGACAAGATTAGATATTGATATCTTTGAACAGTTTGTCGTCATGGATTTTATTTGGGCATACTCATTGAGGGCGCAATACAGTAATTTGGGTTGGTTGTCAGCTCAAAACTATATCATGGGTAATGGTCGTATCAACTCGTTTAATCTTTACAAATGTATTGCGGAGGCATCGTCGCCGACAATTTTGCTCAGTGAACTTGCTGGCCGTATTCATCCTTTGACCAAGGCTGTGGTCAAAGCTAATACTGAAGATATTGACGAGAATGACAAGAATATCTATCAGAATTACCTACATTATTTTGTTGAATACAAGTTTTATATCAAATAGAATATGAATGATAATCTGCCTCTCCAAGAACTGTCTATAAATAGTATCTTCAATAGTCCAGAAAATATTACATACGAGATACCTATCTATCAGCGTAATTATGCATGGGAAAACGAAGAAATAACAGCATTGGTAAATGATGTATGGGATGCCTGCAAAATGAAGAAGGAAACTTATTTCATAGGTACTCTGGTATCCTACGATAAAGGTGAAAATAAATATGAGGTCATAGATGGCCAGCAACGCTTGACAACACTTTACCTTATTATGAAGGCATTAGGTGAGAAGACTGGTAGCAAACTGACTTATCGGGCACGAGAAAAGTCTAATCGTACTATAGGCACATTGTCCGGTATGGATAGTGATGATGTCGACTTTGGAATCCAACAAGGATATTATATAGTGAAACATGCAATCAATGAGGTTGTTGGTGATACACAAAAGAAATGTTTTGCAAACTATTTGCTTGAGCAGGTACATATTATACATTATAATGTGCCAAGAGATGTAGACCTAAACCATTATTTTGAGGTGATGAACTCGCGTGGGGAGCAGTTGGAGAAGCATGAGATAGTAAAAGCGAAACTTATTGCGTATCTTGACGAAAGTGATCGGAATAAGTTTGCCATGATATGGCAGGCATGTAGCGAAATGAATGTATATGTACAGATGAGATATCCTCAGGCCGAATCTGTCTTCGGGCAAGATTTGCGGACATTCAAGTATTTTGAAGTATCATTTGATGATCTTCCTGATATTGGGGGAAATCATAAGGTGCATACTCTGGAGGAGTTTATCAAAGGAGTTTCTGGCACTAATGTTTCGGACGATGGGTTTGGTAGAACGGAGGTATTCCAGCCTATTATCGACTTTCCAAACTTCTTGCTTATCGTACTGAAGATCACTCGTATGAGTGAATCTGGTTTTGAGCCGGGAAGTTTTATCCTTGACGACAAGGAACTTATCAATGCTTTTGAGAATGCTAAGCCGGACAGAGACTTTGTCAAACGCTTTGGCTTTAATCTTCTTAGGGCGAAGTATCTTCTTGATAACTATGTTGTACACCATGCCGATGAAGCAGATACCCCTGACAGTAATCCGTGGCAGTTGGAGCATTGGCAGCATGAGGGTAAGTCCTATTATTCCAGAAATCTTTCTGAAGACAAGAATTTGCAGGAAAGGCTGGTCCAGCTGCTATCGATGTTTGAGGTGTCTTTCACCCCTCGTCAGCGCAAGAACTATTTGTTCTACTGCTTGCTTCATCTTTTTAGCGATAGAGACCTTCGGCATTATTGTACTTTCCTGTCGAGATTGGCAGATAAGTATTTCTTTGACATCTATCTGAATAAAATGTATCTAAACGAGATCAATACCCCATTGCCGGGATCCTTTGACAGTGTTGTACTCAAAAAGGGGAGAATAGATGTGGAGGCACATAATGCCATCTCTGACTTTGTTAGCATCTATGGCGATGGTAGTGAGAAATCGAAAGGTATTCCGTTGTTTGTTTTCAATTACATGGACTATCGGTTATGGGAGATGTATGCTGAAACCCTATCGGGAAAGAAACTGCGGGAAAGTGATTATATGCGTCAGGCTTTTTTCCGTCAACTGGGCTGCTCAGACTTTGGGCAAAAGGTATTCGATCAATTCTATTTCTCGCGCACTCGCCGTTCATTAGAACACTTCTTTCCGCAAGCTAATGTCGGAAGTATCATGAACGAAAACGAAATCAACAGCTTCGGCAATTATGCCATGATAGGCAGCGAAGTTAACAGCTCTGGTTCATGCTGGAGTCCCAAAGCAAAACTTATTCGTTATTTGGATTCGTCCGGAAAAATATCAAGAGTGGGTGTGGCTTCGCTGAAGTTTATGATTATGATGCAAATGTGTCAAGATAATGTGAATAGTGGGAATAGAGAAGCAGGCCATGAATGGAATTTCGAAGATGTGAAGAGACATCAAGCGGCGATGCTAAAGATTCTGATGGGAGGCTGACAGTACCCATGATTATTGCGAAAGGAAATAGGTTACAGGATTGGGAATCTGTAAAAACAAGATAAAAACATCGTCTTTAAGGTGAAAAAACAGGCATCTCTTGCGGCATGTATCAATATTTTTTCCTATTTTTGCAGAAAACGACAAGACTATGCGAAAGATCAGGAACCCGTGGTTGGACAGGGAGGGGTATGACTGCTTCGGCTGTGCGCCGGGCAATCCGATAGGACTTCATATGGAATTCTTCGAGGACGGAGACGACATCATCTCTTTCTGGCACCCCTCGGAGCACTATCAGGGATGGGTGGAGACACTGCACGGAGGCATCCTTTCCACCCTCATCGACGAGACCTGTGGATGGGTGGTTATGCGGAAGCTCCAGACTACGGGCGTTACGAGCCGACTCGACTTGCGATACCGGGTGCCCGTGAAATCGACCGACTCACTCCTCACGGTGAAGGCTCGCCTCACCGACCAGAAGCGCAACCTCGTCTTCATGCATGCGACGATAGCCAACAGCAATGCCGAGATCTGCGTGGAGGCTGATGTGGTGTACTATGCGATGAGCCAGGAAAAGGCGCGGGAGATGGGTTTCACCCATTGCGAAGTGGAAGACGAGCAATTGCTTTCCATGTAGTTCTCCCTTTTAGGGAGGAGTAGGAAGTAAGGGGAAAAGAACTAAAAGAGATTTTCTCCGCAGTCCTTTCCCATAGGGAGGGAGTTCCCCCACTACAGGAAAGGATCGTGGAGGTCGGTCTGTTTCTCCTTTCTTTGAAGGGCTGCCATTGCCCATAGACCGGGTTGTTGCTGTCTGCGCCGGCGGTGCAAGGGACAAACGAGGGAGACAATGGTCGTGGGGAGAATTTTTCTCTGCCGTATATAAGGGTGTTACAAGCAGTTTGTAACAGGATTACACGCTGCTTGTAACACCGTTACACACCGCTTGTAACATTCGGGGGAGCATCTGTCGGCGAACGGGGTGGCCACCTCCTGGCTTGCGGTCTTGCGTGCCCCGTGCTCTTGGAGGGCTTTTGTCGTTATGTAAAGGGATGCGTCCGGATGTCGATGTCGAGCCTTTCGAGTGCCATTCTCATTTCCTCGAGGGGGGTCTCGGAGAAGTGATTGGGATAGAATATCTTGGGCTTCACCATCATGGCGGGCCTTTCGGAGCAGGGCGGGTGGCATCCTGTGGAGAACCGTGCGATGCAGGTAAGGACCCTGTTCCTGATCTTTATTTTCTCCCGGTCTTGTCAAATTTTATTCTTGTAAACTCAAATCCCATCGATCGGAGCAGATTGTCGAACTGCAGGGCGGCGTTCTTCTCGGCTATCTCGATATTCTTCCGGTTCATGCAGCGCTGTTTCATGACCCTGTAGGCTTTCTCGTAGAGCGCTTTCCGGTCGGCTTGCGACCATGATCCTGACTCATGGAACGACAGGGTCCTGGCCTCGTCGATGAAATCGTTGTCGAGCAATTCTATCGGGGGAAGCGTCGCCACGACAGTGTCCTTGTCGGTGGCAATCCAGCCCGGCATCACCTTGTGGAGGTTCACGCCCAGCCGCAGGGTGCCGTAATAGATTCTGACGAGCTCGCTGTCGCCAAAGAAACCGTGGCTCACAGTATCCACCAGCTCCTCGTCGCTGATGGAGAGAAACTCCCATTCACCGATGTTTTCTATCGATTTCACTTGCGTCGGGGTGATGTTGATTCTGTCGTTCGTGCTCAAGGAAAGGTGGTTGTCGCGGTTGAGCCATGCCAGTGAGAAGACTGCCATGAGGACGACGAGGATGGCCGAGGCTATGATCATCCATGCCGTGATCGAGATGCGCGCAGTCAGCCGCTTGAGTGTATCTCGGAGATTATTGGATTGTCTTTCCATTTTCTATCGTCGTTTTATCAATCAGCCGCCGGATGTCCTTGAGCGTGAAGTCCTTGCGGAAGGTGATCCTGATGTTTTCCCGCTTGTAGCCCATCTGCTCCATCATGGGGATGAGGATGCTCGCCGCGTTGGAGCGGGCCGTCTCTATGATGCCGAGCCTCGGGATGACCTTCACGATCTGGTCGCGTCCCTGCTGCTCATAGCTCGTCAGCTCCTCGTCGGTGAAGTTGCTCCTTGTGAACGCCACATACTGTTTTGCGTCCTCATGGTTTATCCTCGTGCTCGTGAGCACCACCTTCGGGTCGGGCAGTATCACCTCGATTCGGTTGCCCTGCTTGCGTATGTTCTTCTCCGAAAAGTCGCTGAAGTCGATGTAGGCTTTTACCGTCGCGTCCAGCGGGAGAGCTATCTTGCGCTTGCCCAGCGGGAGGTCGATGCTGAAATCCTTGTTCATGAACGAGCCTTCCAGTTTCTTCGTGTCATCGTGCGTGATGATTTTGTGGAGCTGGTATTCGGCCGTGTAGAGGCGCGAGCACCGCTGTATCTGCATCACCATCATGGGAATGGTGTCGAGGGCAGAGGCGTCTGGCTCTGTCTTCCTTCCCGAGCAGGAGGACAGCAGTATGATGAACAAGGTGAGGTATAATACTGGTGGTTTCATCCCTAATAAATAGTTAATATCGAGACAAAGGTAACAAAAAAGCGATAAAATGATGACGGTAAACCTGAAAAAATCTTAATCGATTAAACTTTTGCCGGCCTCCGTCGTCAAATAAGCAATTGTGTTTAAGAAAAGAGATTATCAATTTAAAATCGAAAAAAGATGAAAAGACTGATTCTGGCTATCGTAGCCGTATTCGCAATGTCAGGTGCAGTCCTGGCACAGGATGTAGATAATAAGGACGGAAAGAAACCCGACAAGGCCGAGATGGTTCAGCGCCACACCGACCGGATGGTCAAGCGATATGACCTGAACGACCAGCAGGCCAAGAAACTGAAGAAGCTGAACGAGGAATATGCCGACAAGCTGCCCATGCCGGGTGGTCTCCGGCCTGGCGGGAAGGGCCATGTGTGCCCCCATCATCACATGAATAAAGATGATGCCAAGCAGCCTCAGGCCGATGGTACGACGGGGGCGACAGTCCAGAAATGCTCCCTGAGCAAGGAAGAGAAGGACAAGAAGCGCAATGAGAGGAAGCTGGCTCGTGAGGCTTACGACAAAGAGCTGGAGAAAATTCTCGGCAGCGAGAAGTTCTCTGAATATCAGCGCGACTGCAAGCAGTTCATGAATCGCGGGCCTCGTCGTCAGGACGGGATGGACGGAAAGCCATGCTGTGGCAACTGTCGTGCGGACAAGAGCGAGAAAAAATAAGAGAATTGCGTATATAGTTGAGAGATTCAATAGGTTATAAAGGTCATTTGATTGGGGCGTCTCCGTAAATCGGGGGCGCCTTTTTTGTGTTCTCGGGATTTTTGATTATCTTTGTAACGAATAAAACTTAGCCATAAAATGAAGAGTAGACTTTCCCTTGTCTTGTTGCTCCTGTCGGCCCTGTTGCTCGCCTCGTGCGGCAAGAAAAAGAATGAGAATGAGATTATCACCCATAAACCCAAGGTCGTGAAGCCTTCCGCCGTCCGCAAGATGGGCGACTATCGCCAGCAGACAAAGGTGGCATGGGCGGGCTCGGAGTATACGATTGACCTCTATTTCCATGCCGACTTCTCGCTGCCGGTAATCTCCGAAGGGGAACAGCGGTATTATGACAACCGCACCACGCTCCGCATTTTGCGGAAGGACGGCTCGGAATTCCTGAAGCGTGAATTTGCGAAGAGCGATTTCCAGCCATACATCAGCGCCTCCTTCGCGAAGAACGGAGCCTTTCTCGGTGTAGTCTTCGACAAGGCTGAAGGCGACAAGCTGATTTTTGCGGCAAGCGTGGGCTCACCCGACAAGTCGAGCGATGAGTATATCCCGCTGGTGGTAAAGGTCGACCGCACGGGCAGCATCACCATCAGCAAGGACACCCAACTGGACACCATCTCTCCGGAGGGAGTGTCCGATGAATCGGAGGAAGACGGCGTATAGTCTTGAAGCACTCTGCTCCCTGACATCCTGAATACACTCAACAATAGGGAAAAACACCTGCGATTTAGGGATAATCCCCCGTTGCCGTATGGATTTTTCTTCTATCTTTGCGGTATAAAACAAGATGTATAACGATTAAAGGAGTGCTATTATGAAAAAGAATATATTGGCAATAGCAGGTCTTACGGCGATGATGGTGAGTCTTTCATCATGTGGCTCGTTCTTGAGTGTGGGTGCGGGAGTTTCGGCTTATGACGACTCTTATTACTACGATGACTATAGCAGTTATGGCTTGTTCAGCTACAGCGACGCCCGGAATCAGGCCCTTTACTTGTCGGATAAGATGGCTTACGAGATGGGATTGAACGCGGCCCAGTATGCGGCAGTCTATGAAATCAACCTCGACTATCTGCTCAATGTGCGCAGTTACAATGACTTTTATGGTTCCTATTGGGCTCGCCGTAACTCCGATTTGCGGTATGTGCTCTCCCGTTACCAGTACAATTACTATACGGATGCCGGCTATTTCTATCGTCCGCTGGGATATTATAACAACACCGTGGTATACAATATATATAATAGGTATCACGATCCGGGCTATTATTATTATGAGCGGCCGAACAACTATGCGTCCTATCGGGGTGGCCATAACCGCACGGGCAGCAGCTATTATGCAAATCGCAGCTTCGGCGGAAGAACCGACAACATCCGTCGCAACAACCCGGTGAGAGGTTCTGCGGAAAGAACTGCCCCACAATATAACGGTGGTTTGGGCAACGGGAATGAGCGCGTGTTCGGCGGCAGGGTAGGCAATGACCGCAGGGTATCTACCGGGCGCGTAAACGGCAATGGCAGTTTTGGCGGCGGCAATGCCCGTCAGCAGGCGAACACAACCCAGGACAGGGCCGGCGGAAGTATCAATACGCCTGCTCAGAGACATACGGAAGGAAGTGGTAACCGCAACTTCGGAAGTCGCTCCACGACACCTCCATCCACTGTAACCCGTTCTTCCACTTTCGGGAACAGTAGCCCGTCGACGAGTGCCCCCCAGCGTCAGAGCACCCCTTCAGGCGGTAGTTTCGGCAACGGACATAGATAATATTAACCCTTCATGAGCTGCTGATGGGCACTTTCAAAGGTTTTTGGGTAATGCCCTTGCAGACACAGGTTTACAAGGCAGTTGGCCGCAAGCTCCACTTCGCTTAGGTCAACGCCTTTTTCTCGCGTTACTTCTTTCCCGAGGCACACCTCCCAGGTTGAGTCAAAGCAGCTGTCTTCGGCTCCCATATATGACAACGAGCCTTTCTCATCGCGAAGGGTCTGAAACCGGATGACCTTCTTTGAGGGCACTGGACGCATGTTGACCATGATGTCGTAAGCCACCTGTAATTGTGATCGGAACCTGTTTGTTCCGGGGAACATTTCATTAATGATGGGCATAAGTTCATCAAAGCCGTAAGCCTGAAGTAAATGTGTCAGTTTCATATTCTATTCTATAATTTTTTAAATTCGCGTTTCCGTAGCTCGAGGAGACAGGCGGCGCAGGTGGTCGGAGCCGCGCCCGGCCGATTGCTTGGGCGCTCTTCCGTTCTTCCGGAAGTTTTCCTCGTCGGAGAAATCCTCATGTGTGCGGTATCTCGCGACACCCCATTTCTTCCACGAGAAATATCAGCTTCTCGGGACAGTGTATTCCTTTGGTCATAAAATCTTCATGGCTATGTGGGCACAAGCTTCCGCGTCGGCCAGCGCATGGTGGTGTCTCGTCAGGTCGAAACCGCACCGCATGGCTACGGTCTGCAGCTGATAGTTCTCAATGGTGCCTCGCGGAAAGGCTTTCCGTGCACCAATCAGCGTGCAATAAAACCGGTAATCCGGATATTCCATGCCGTAAGCCAGAAACACGGCCTTCAAGCAGTTCTCGTCGAAAGCCTTGTTGTGAGCCACCAGAGGCAAGTGTCTGATTTTGGGAACAATCTCCGCCCATACTTCCGGGAAGGGCGGCGCGTCCTCGGTGTCTTTGTAAACGAGGCCATGGACGGCCGTCGTGAATTGGGTGTAATAATTGGGAATAGGACGAATGAGGTGATAGTATGAATCGGTAATTCTACCATTCTCTACTATCACCGCACCCGCGCTGCAAACACTGGTCCTACAGCCGTTTGCCGTTTCAAAGTCTATCGCTGCGAAATCTTTCAACAACCTCTTTCCCGATTGTCTGTTTTCCTGATTAGAATTTAGCCATCTTGATGGCGTCCACGGCACACTCGTCGCCCTTGTTACCTAACCTTCCGCCACTGCGCTCCCTGGCTTGTTCCAGGTTGTCGGTGGTGAGAAGTCCATAGATAACGGGGATATTCTGGCTGGCGTTGAGGCGGGCTATGCCGTAGGTAACGCCCTCGCAGATATAGTCGAAATGCGGCGTTTCACCCCGGATGACGCTGCCGAGGATGATGACGGCGTCGAATCCGTCGTTTTTCGTCATCTGCTGGGCACCGTAGATGAGCTCAAAGCTTCCCGGAACGGTTTTCACATGAATGTTCTCGGGCAGGCATCCGTGCTTCTCCAGTGTCTTGACGGCACCGTCAAGCAGGGCTCCCGTGATCTCCTGATTCCATTCCGCGACCACGATGCCGAAGCACATGTTGCTGGCATCAGGCACTTTGGCCGGGTCGTAGTCTGACAGATGATGTAGTGCGGTGGCCATTACTTGTCCTGTGCGCGTTCGATATACTTGTCGATCTCCTGGCTCTGGACGAGGGCGGAGTTCACATATTTTTCCTTGATATCCTTGTAGATGCCGAGAGCCTCGCCGGTCTTGTTCTGACTTTCGAGGATGATGGCTGCCTGCAGGAGGAAAGTAGGGGCGAGGCTGTTGTTGACGCCGCTACGGGTTTCGGAGTCTGCCATGTCGGCTGCTTTCTTCAGATTGCTTACCGCCTTGTCGAGTTGGTTTACATGGGCATAGGCGTTTCCGAGTGCGGCTACCGCTGCCGGGCTGACCATGGCATCATCGGAAGGCGAATATTCATCCAGATATTTCACGGCTTCCTGCCACTTGCCCAGGTTGGCATAGCAAAGGCCGGCATAGAGGTTGGCAAGATTGCCGGCATCCGTACCGCTGTAGTCGGAGGCAATCTTGGCGAAACCCGCATAGGAAGCGCCGTCTCCGTTGAGGGCTTTGTCAAAGCTCTCCTGGTTGAAATACTGCTGTCCCAGACCGAGAGCCGTACTTGCCTTCTCCTCCCGGGGGGCGGAAACAAAGTACTTGTAGCTGAAGATGCCGGCGATGATTACGAGCAGTGCAACGACTGCGATGATGAGAGGCTTCTTGTATTTGGTGATAAAAGCCTCAGAGATGGTGAACGCCTCTGCCGCGGGCGCTTGCTCTTGTTTTTTTGCCATTTTATTGATTGTTTTTTATTTTGTGTCTGAATCGTTTGCCATCGTCATCGACCGACAGGCCTATAATGGCGCAGCAAATTTACTCAAATTATCTCACATATTGAAATTTATTCCTTACTTTTTTCGTTTTTCAATGATAAAAGGCGTAACTTTGCAATCACAACGCAGGCAGAAAGACAGCTGCTTGTAGGATTCCAGGCATATGATTCTTAAGAAAATCTCGATTCTCAACTACAGGAATATCCGTGAGGCAACGCTCGATTTATCGTCCAAGATGAATTGCCTCATCGGGCAGAACGGTGTGGGGAAGACCAATTTCCTCGATGCCGTCTATTATCTGTCGTTCTGTCGGAGCGCCTTCAATCCTGTCGACTCCCAGGTGATCACCCACGATCAGGACTTCTTCGTTCTCGAGGGAACCTACGAGAATGAAAGCGGCGACAGCGAGCGGATTTACTGCGGGATGAAGCGGGGGGTGAAAAAGCACTTCAAACGCAACAAGAAGGAGTATCGCCGGCTTTCCCAGCACATAGGTCTGATTCCGCTCATCTTCGTCTCGCCGTCCGATTCTGTCCTCATCGAGGGAGGCTCCGAGGAACGCCGCCGCCTGATGGATGTGGTGATTTCCCAGTACGACAACCCTTATATCGAGGCTCTCAGCCGCTATAACAAGGCCTTGCAGCAGCGCAATGCACTATTGAGGATGGAGGAAGAGCCCGACCAGGCCCTCCTCGAGATATGGGAGGAGGAGATGGCGTCGCAGGGGGAGTTGATTTTCCGGAAACGGGAGGCTTTCGTGCAGGAGTTGATACCGATATTCCAGTCAATTTATCAGACAGTTTCCTGCGGGAGCGAGGTGGTCTCGCTGAGCTATGTCTCCCATTGTCAGCGGGGGCCTCTGCTGGAGGTCATACGCCGCGACAGACTGAAAGACCGTGCCGTGGGCTACAGTCTTCACGGCATTCACCGTGATGACCTGGAGATGCTGATAGACGGATATCCCATGCGTCGTGAGGGAAGTCAGGGACAGAGCAAGACTTTTGTCCTTGCGCTGAAGCTCGCCCAGTTTGACTTTCTCAAGCGCACGGCCTCTACGACGGTGCCGCTGCTCCTGCTGGACGACATCTTCGACAAACTCGATGCCCGTCGCGTGGAGCAGATCGTGAAGCTTGTCTCGGGCGAAAATTATGGACAAATCTTCATTACGGATACCAATCGCGACCATCTCGACCAAATTCTTGCCCACAACGGCTTTGATTACAGGTTGTTTGAGGTCGATGGCGGGGAGATCCGCGAGCGGAAGGAGGAGTTGTATGTTCAGGCGTAAGGTGGAGTCGCTGGCGGATGTCATCAACAAGTTGCTCCGCGACGAGGGCTTGGAAACGCCGCTGAAGCAGAAGCGGCTGATAGATTCCTGGGAGCTGGTTGCCGGAAAGACCGTGGCGAAATATACCGGCGAGAAGTTTATCAAGAACCAGACGCTCTTCGTGAAAATCACCAACCCGGCCTTGCGACAGGACTTAAGCATGATGCGCACGCAGCTGCTGAAGCGGCTAAACACGCAGGTGGGCGGCATGATCATTACCGATATACGATTCTTCTGACGGTTTCCCATCCGATTACACGCAGTGTGTAATCGCATTACAAGCAGCGTGTAATCGTGTTACAAGCCGTTTGTAACATCACGGATAACAATTTCTTTTTTCAGGATTCGCGGTTGGGCCGCGGCCTCTTAGCTGATGACCTCGTCCACGGGGATATCGTTTGCTCCGACGGGCACCTGTTCCGACCGCTGGAAATCGAAGCAAACGCCTATCTTGTAGGCGTGGGGAAGTAGTTTGAGAAAACGGTCATAATAGCCCTTTCCGCGCCCGAGGCGGTTGCCGCGGGCATCGAAGCTCATGCCGGGAATCACGGCCACGCCAATCTGTTCGTAGTCAGTGAAAGGCTCTCCCGTGGGCTCAAGGATGTGGAACTCGTCTTCCCGCATGGTTTCCGGCCCCTCATAGCGGCAGAGCTGCATGCCTCGGTCGGGCATGACGACGGGCAGCAACACGGTCTTTCCTTGCCGCAGGAGCTCGTCGACCATGCCGTGGGTGTCCACCTCGTCGGGCAGCGAGTAATAGAGCAGCACGGTCTCCGCCTCCATGAGGCGGGGATGCGCGAGCAGCCGGGCCACGATCGGAAGTGAGCGTTCACGCAACTGCTCCCGCGTGAAGCGATGCTTGCGCCGCCTGATTTCCTCTCTGAGTTCCTTCTTAGGCATGTGCCAGTGTCGTATAACGGTTGTGGGTGGGCGCGTAGTCGAAGCTCCTCGGCTCCAGGCGAGCCGTTCGCCCCGGTTGTTTTGCGTCTGTTTTCCTGACCATCTTTTCAGGCCAGGCCGAATGGCTATCGAACAGTTTCTTCGCCGCAGATATGGCGGGGTCGCCGAGATTGAGGTATTCGTTCCAGGCTTCCTCGTCGAGCATATTGTAGATAATGCGGCTATTGATGTATTGTTCGAGCAGTTTGTGCGATTTCCGAATCATCAGATTGCGCCGTTGCAGCCCGTGCTTGTCGGCATAGGAGGCGAATTTCTCCACCGTGTTCTGCTTCACCAGATAGTCGGCCAGCTGCTGCATCTCCGTGAAATTGTTGAGTTTTAGCCTGTTGTCGTCGGTATAGGTGAAGGCAAACTGCAGGATGAGACCGCTCATGGCGGCCCTCTTGTAGTAAGAAGTCATGCCGAGCGTGTCCTCGGGGATGAAGATATCGGGAGTGATACCTCCTCCTCCGTAAACCACGCGGCCGATGCCCGTGTGATATTGGGGGCCTGTGTGCCTGATGGAATCTTGCGAGAACATCTCGCCCCGCTGATAGCGGGTGAGCATATCCTGCGCGTAGTCGGCCTCGTCGCCCATCTTGTAAGGCTTCTGGATGCAGCGGCCGGAGGGCGTGTAGTAGCGCGCGATGGTGAGGCGGAGCAGACTGTGGTCGGGAAACTCCACCTGTTGCTGCACCAATCCCTTGCCAAACGAGCGGCGGCCAATGATGGTGCCCCGGTCGTTGTCTTGTATCGCGCCCGCGAAAATCTCGGCCGCGGAGGCTGATCCTTCGTTGATGAGCACCACCAGAGGAATGTCCTGATAGCTGCCGTGGCCGTTGGAAAGGTATTCCTGGCGCGGCGACTTGCGGCCCTGCGTATAGACGATGAGTTTGTTTTTGGGTAGGAATTCATTGACCATCTGGGTGGCCGAGGTGAGGATGCCGCCCGTGTTGTCGCGCAGGTCGATGACCAGATTCTTGAAGCCTTGCCGCGAGAGCTTGGCCAGCGAGATGAGCATCTCGGCATAGGTGGTCTCTCCGAAGTTCTTGATACGCACATATCCGGTGGTCTCATCGAGCATATAGGTGGCGGCAATGCTGTGCTGCGGGATCTCTCCGCGCGTTACGGTGAAATACTTGATGTCCTTGGCGCCATAGCGCACGACGCCAATCTTGACCTTCGTGTCTTTCGGGCCTTTCAGCCGGTGCATGGCTTCCTCGTTGGTAACCTGCTTTCCCACGAACGGTTTTCCATCCACGCTGACGATCTTATCGCCGGCCAGGATGCCTGATTTCTCGGCTGGTCCGTTCTTGACTACATTCTGCACATGGATGGTATCCTGACGGATGGTGAACTCAATGCCCACTCCCGAGAACGAGCCTTTCAGGTCGTCGGCAGCCACCTGGGCGTCCTCCGCGCTGATATAGACCGAGTGGGGGTCCAGTTGCGACAGGATTTGCGGGATGGCCTTGTCGACGAGGGAGTCGATGTTCACTTCGTCCACATATTGGTCGTCTATGAAGTGGAGCAGGTTGTTGAGACGGTTGCTGCCGCTGTTGATGATGTTGAGACGGTTGCCAGAGAAGTGGTTGGCAAAGAAAGTGCCGATGACGATGCCGACCACCACGGCGACGGCAATAAACAGCGGGGTATAGCGATTATTCTTATTTGGATTCATTTTCTTCCGGATTTAGATAGACAACTTCTATATGGGCTCTCTTGAGGAGGTTGATGCCGTCTTCGAGTCGGTATTTCTCGCCGTAGACCACTCGCTTGATGCCGGCCTGTATGATGAGTTTGGAGCATTCTATGCAGGGCGAGGCGGTAACATAGAGCGTACTGCCGTCGCTGTTGTTGCTGCTGCGGGCAAGCTTCGTGATGGCATTGGCCTCGGCGTGGAGCACATAGGGCTTGGTAATGCCGTTGGGGTCTTCGCATATATTCTCGAACCCGCTGGGCGTCCCGTTGTAGCCGTCGCTGATGATCATCTTGTCTTTCACCACCAAGGCTCCCACATGGCGGCGCTCGCAATAGCTGTTTTCAGACCAGATGCGTGCCATACGAAGGTATCTGTAGTCGAGGTCGCGTTGCTTGATTCCTTGTTCCATAGGTTTGTGCGCGTTATGTTGCGGTTATGTTGTTTTCCTGATTCCGTTGCGTTCCAGGAGTGCGTCGATGGTGGGTTCTTGTCCGCGGAACCGCTTGTAGAGTGTCATCGGGTGCTCTGTGCCCCCCTTGGAGAGGATGTTATCACGGAAACTCTGTGCGGTCTTGCGGTCGAAGATGCCGTTTGTCTTGAATACGCTGAAGACATCCGCGTCGAGCACCTCTGCCCATTTGTAGCTGTAGTAGCCTGCGGCATAGCCGCCAGCCATGATATGTGAGAACTGGGTGGTCATACAGGTGTCAGGCAACTGGCGGGTAACCATGGCCTCCTGCCAGGCCTTTTTCTCAAACGGGATGATGTCTTCCTTGAACTCGTCGCTCTTGGTGTAGTAGGCCATGTCGAGCAGTCCGAAGCTCACCTGCCGCATACAGGCATAGGCAGCCATAAAGTTGCGGCTCCTGACGATACGCCCGATGAGCTCGTCGGGCAGCGGCTCGCCGGTCTGATAGTGGAAAGCGAAGGTGCGCAGGAAGTCTTTCTCTACGGCATAGTTCTCCATGAACTGCGATGGGAGCTCAACGAAATCCCACCACACATTGGTGCCCGAGAGGCTCGCGAAACGCGTATTGGCGAACATGCCGTGGAGAGAATGGCCGAATTCGTGGAGAAATGTCTCCACTTCTCCGAGCGTCAGGAGGGCCGGCTTGTCTTCCGTGGGTTTGGTGAGGTTCATCACAAGGCTCACCTGTGGACGGATGTTGTTGCCCTTGTGGTCGATCCACTGTCCTCGGAACTCCGTCATCCAGGCGCCTCCCTGCTTCCCCTTGCGGGGATGGAAGTCGGCATAGAGCACAGCCAGATAGCTTCCATCGCCGTCGAAGACCTCATAGGCCTTCACATCGGGATGATAGACGGGGATGTTCTTGTTTTCACTGAAGGTGATGCCATAGAGGCGAGTGGCGAGCCCGAACACGCCCTTGATAACATTCTCGAGCTTGAAATAGGGGCGCAACATCTCTGCGTCGAGGTTGAAACGCTCCATTTGGAGCTTATGGGAATAATAGCTGAAGTCCCACGGCTGGACCTTGAAGTCGTCGCCTTCCAGCTTTCTGGCCAGTTGCTCTATCTCGTCGACCTCCTCGATGGCTGTCGGTTTGTAAGCGGCAATCAGGTCGTTCAGCAGCTTGTAGACATTTGCCGTGTTGCTTGCCATGCGCTCCTTGAGTACATAGTCTGCATAGGTGGCGTAGCCGAGGAGCTGTGCCGTCTCGCGGCGGAGATTTATGAGACGCTTGCAAATCTCAAGGTTGTTCCGGTCGTTGTCGTGTGTGCACTCCGTGTTGCGTGCCATGTACATCTTTTTCCGGAGGTCGCGCTGGGTGGAATAGGTCATGAAAGGATTGTAGCTCGGGAAATCAAGCGTGAAGAGCCATCCTTCCTTCCCGTTGTCCTTGGCGGATTTCCTTGCCGCTTCAACGGCCGTGGGGGGGAGCCCTTCGAGTTGCCGCTCATCGCTAAGAAGAAGTTCGAAAGCCTTGTTTTCCTTCAGCAGGTTCTGCGAGAACCGCAATGCGAGCACGCCAGCTTCTTCTGTGAGCTTGCGTAATCGTGCTTTCCCTTCGTCGTCCAGTAAGGCTCCGCTGCGCACAAAGCCCTCGTAGCCTTTCTCCAAAAGAGTATGCTCCTCGGGAGTAAGCTCACGGTGGTGTTCGTAGACATACTTGTAGCGTTCAAAGAGACGCTTGTTCAGGGTTACATCATTGGCATGCTTGGTGAGGATGGGGCTCATTTTCTGGGCCAGTGCGTCGAGGTCGTCGTTGGTCTCCGCACTGAGCATGCACGAGAATACATTCGACACCCGGTCGAGCAGATCGTAGTAATGCTCGCCTTTCGAAGTGTCCACGCGGATGACGGTATTCTCGAAGGTGGGTGTCTCTGGGTCGTTGACAATCTTGTCGATTTCCTCGTCGTCGCGGCGGATGCCTTCCATGAAGGCCTCCTCATAGTCGGCTGTCTGGATGCGATTGAAAGGCACCGTGTCGTGCGGCGTGTTATAGGGGACGAAAAAGGGATTTATATGCTTCTCTTTCTCCGGCTTATTTCCATTCATACTAACCTCGTTGCTTATATTTCCTGCAAAAATAGCAAAAATATTAGATACACCTTATTAATAAATTGATTTTTAACTTATATTTTACATCAGCAGTTTCTCGAGGGCGGGAATGTGTATTTTGCCACGGGACAGCTGGATGAGTTCCTCCTCAGCCATCTCGTTTAGTGTCCGGGAGATGTGGCTGCGCGCCTCGCGAAGCTCTTCGGCCAGCTTCGCCATTTTGATGTCGATATCCTTTTCTCCCGACATATAGAGACAGTGGGAGCGGAAGAAGTTGACGATCTGGTGTCGGGTGTCGGGGGGAGTGGTTCTCCACATGTTGTCGTCCGACTTTTGCAAGCGCGAGGTAATCAGGTTGATATAGTTGATGCGGAATACCAGAAAAGTGTTGTAGAATTTCCTCACATCCTCTTTGGCGATGGAGATGAGGTTGCAGTCAGAGGACGCTTGATAGGTGTGGGAGAAACGGTGGCTGAGTCCGAAGAGGGCTTCCATCTGGAATGTTTCAGGCGAAAGGCGATACTCGGCGAAAGTGAAGCTGCGGTCGGCGGCCGAAGTGATGATTTTGATTTTTCCATCAACAAGGAAATACAGATGGTTGCCGTCGTAACCTTCCCTGACGATGTCGTCTCCCGTCCTGAACTTATGGAATCCCAGTCGGGTGTAAGCCACGATATCGTCAAGGTCGTTTCGGTTCATTCCCTGAAATAGCGGAAATTGCAGGAGCTTGTCGTACAGGTGAAGGTCTGGCATGTCAGGAATCGGCAGTTACTCTATGATTTTGTCTTTCAAGGAAGGTGAATACCAGATGGCGTTGTTGCCGTTGGCATCAGAATAGATGAGATAGGCCATCAGTTCTGGATGTTTCTCGAGAACTTTCTTAGTCTCTTTAAGTCCCAGTACCATGAAACTCGTGGCATAGGCGTCGGCTTTCGCGCACCGGTCAGCTAGCACCGTGGCCGACAGGATGTTGTGTTGCACGGGGCGGCCTGTACGAGGGTCAATGGTGTGAGCATATTTCCGGCCGCCTTTATAGTAGAAGTTGCGATAGTTACCGCTGGTGGCCATGGCAATGTCGGTAACATTCAGGACGGTCTGCAACTGCATCTCGGTGCTGGTGGAGTCGTCGGCAGGCTTCGTAACGCCGATTTTCCAGGGCGCCCGTTTCTCGCTGATGCCGCTCGTCACCACCTCTCCGCCAATCTCTACCATGAAGTTCTTGATTCCTTTTGTCTTCAGGAACCGGGCCACGACATCTGCCCCGTAGCCTTTCGCGATGGCACTGAAGTCAAGCATCACCCGCGGATCAGACTTCTCGTAGCGGCGGTCAGGAGTGATGCGAAACTTGTCCATGCCCACGAATTGCAGCAGACTGTCTACCTGTTTCTTGTCCGGAAACTTCTGATGCTTGAATCCGAACCCCCACGCGTTCACCAACGGGGCTACGGTAATGTCGAAAGCCCCTTCGGTTTCGCGGCTTACCTCTTGCGCGAGGCGGTACACCTCAAGGAAGCGGTCGCTGATATTGACGGAAGGGGTGTTGGCGTTGATGCGCGAGACGGTGGAGTTCTTGTCGAACATGGAGAACTCATAATTGACCCAGTTGAGCTCGCCCACATTCTCGATATATTCCTTCTGATAATTGCGGTCGCTCTGGTAAGTAATGTGGTAGACCGTGCCGAAGATGAATCCCTCGTCGTGTTGATACGGAAGAGGGCGCTGTTGCCGGATGATGGCGACAGAGCCTATGATGAGGAAGAGCAGGAATGGAATCTGCCAGAACAATCTTTTCCGGGATTTCATGCGATTACAGTTCGAAGATTACATTGAAAGTTGCCCCGAGTCTCGTGCCCCCCTGTTTTCCGAATCCCGGCACATACCATGGGTTGCCGATGTCGGCTTCGGAGTGGAAGAGGCGGCGCTTGTAGCGTATGCTCCATCCCAAGCGGACGAATTTCCAGATTTTGGCATCGATGCCGCCCACGAACTCGAGCCAGTGATAGGATCCTTTGTTGCCCGGATGATTGTATTCGATGTGGTCGCCCCATACGGGGTCGGTCATGCCGGGCGAAAAGATGTCGTATTTGAAGCTGCTGAAGGCATAGCGGCCGCCTACATAGACGCGGTAGTCGTCGTGCTTGTTCTTCATCACATTGAAGTCTATGCCCACTCTTCCGTAGGGTGCCGAGGTCTGATAGTGGAGCTTCGTGGAGACATCATCCTCGTCGGCCTTGCCCAAGCCGACTTCTATGACGGGGAAATATTGGTCCTTCAGGTTGATCCGGAGGGCAGCCTCATACTGACCGTAGCTGCTGAATATCAACTGTCCTGCCCCGACAAGATCGAAAGATACGGCAACGCCTCGAAACAAGGAGATGGTGTCGGGCTGTTCAATGATTTTCTTTCGTCCCTGTGCCAAGGCGCCCAAAGACAGCACCAGCATCAGGTTAATTAGTATTGCTCTTGAGATATATGATGAAGTGTGGCTTACGTTCGTCATAGGTTACATCTTTATTGTTGATGGCGATAGAATCTATTACAAGGTTTGTGCTTGACACTCCCATGATGGTGTGGAAGATAGAAGGGCTGCAGTCCACGGATTCGAAGTGAGGCCGGTCTTCCTTCGAGACCGTAATCGTGTCGGTTTTCGTGCCGTTTTCATCAGTGAACTCAAAGTAGTAAACATCTTGTGCGCGGCTGTAGCTCATCGGTAACAGGATACTGTCAACCTTTTCGCCTCTATTGAATAATATGCTGTCGCTGTCTTCCGAGATTTTCGCGGATACCGTGAGCGTATAGGGCACGGTGGCGGAAAACTTGAACTTTGCGTGTACCGTGTTGTTCAACGGGCAGTCGATGCTTGCGCATGACACCATCGCCAGCAATACGAGGCTTAGGGATAAGGTTCGGATTATTCTTCGCATTTCAGTTTCTCTTCGATTTGGTAGTCGTTTCGACTGGGGTTGGATCGGCTTATGAGGTCGCCGAGGAATCCTGAAAGGAACATCTGCGTGCCTATCAGCATCGTGGTGAGGAAGATGTAAAACCAGGCAGAATCTGTAACCAGGTTTCCATAAGTGCCATTGTTGAGCTCTATGATTTTGTTGATGCCCAATACGGCAAGGGCTATGAAGCTGATGAAGAACATCACGCTGCCGAGGAATCCGAAGACATGCATGGGTTTTTTGCCGAATGTTCCCAAGAACCAGAGTGTCATCAAGTCGAGGTATCCGTTGACGAAGCGGTTGATTTTCATAAATTTCGATTGGCCGTATTTGCGTGCCTGATGATGCACCACCTTCTCTCCGATCTTGTCGAAGCCGGCATTCTTAGCCAGATAGGGGATGAAGCGGTGCATCTCGCCATATACCTCTATGTTTTTTACGACATCCTTTCGGTAAGCTTTCAGGCCGCAGTTGAAATCGTGGAGGTTGTGGATGCCGCTTACCTTACGCACCGTCCAGTTGAATATTTTGGTAGGGATGGTTTTCGAGAGAGGATCGTAGCGCTTCTGCTTATATCCGCTCACAAGGTCGTATCCGCCTTCCTTGATCATCTTGTAAAGCCCGGGAATCTCACCAGGAGAGTCCTGCAGGTCGGCATCCATCGTGATGACGACATCTCCCTGGGCTTCATTGAATCCGCAATAGAGGGCTGGGCTCTTGCCATAGTTGCGGCGAAACTTGATGCCTTTCACTACTTCCGATTCCTTACAGAGGTCTTCTATCACCTGCCATGAGGCATCCGTAGAGCCGTCATTCACGAAAATCACTTCGAAACTGAAGCCGTTGGCTTTCATGACGCGCTCTATCCAATGGTAGAGTTCCGGTATAGAATCCTCTTCATTGAAAAGCGGTATTACAACAGAAATGTCCATTTGTGCATTTTTAATATGGTTTATTGTCTGAAGTTTTTCTTATAGGGCCCTCGTCGCATACACAGTGTCGCGATGAGCAGAGACATGATGGTGCCCATGAATATGTTCTGCATCATGAATATCAATGACAGCTGGATGGGCTTTAGGGTCATGAATCTCTCGATGGCATCCTTGAAATCCCGTGTGTCAAATCCTTGTGTCTGGTAGGTTTCCGACACGACTTGAGTGGCGGTAATCAATATGGAATTGAACAGTCCGTGGTCAAGAAAGCGGAAGTAGATGTATTGGGCGAGGCAGAAGAGCAAGCTCGCATAGAAAAAGGTGAGCCATGAATAGGCAAGGCCACGGCGGAACGAGATGATCCCATTTAGGGCGTTATTGCGAAATTTTGTCAGTCTCCATATGACGACGAAAGGCGTTGCCATGGCCAGAAGCGACCCTATTACCGACTGTGGAATATAGAGAACCGAGACAAAACTGCCAATCCATACGAGAGTCAGTATAAGTCCGTCCTGACGGGCAAAGGCCCTTACCTGTGTCAATGCTTCTGCAAAAGTCATATCAAGTGCAAAAATACGCATTTTATCTTATACATAAGATATAATCTTTCGATTTTTTAGTTATTTTATAAAATAAGTTAAAGAAGGCCTGTTTTTCATTTCTCGTTTTTCATTTCTCATTTTAATTGTATATCTTTGCATCCGCAAAACGGGCAAGTCTCTTACGGCCAGCTCCCTTTGAATCCCCCAGGATGGGAACATAGCAAGGGCAGAAGGTCGTAGCGGCGCGATAAGAATCGCTTGCCCACCCGCCTCTTTAGCTCAGTTGGCCAGAGCACGTGATTTGTAATCTCGGGGTCGTTGGTTCGAATCCGACAAGAGGCTCTTCGAAGGAAAGGAGCAAGGCTTTTGCCTGGCTCCTTTTCCTGTTTTCGCCTTACAGGTCGACTACCGTTATTCCTGACCCTCCAAACTGTACATGCTCGTCGGCAAAATGCGTTACATTGGGAATTGTTGTCAGATACTGGCGTATGAGCTGGCGGAGGATGCCGTTTCCCTTGCCGTGGAGAACCCTTACCCTCGGGATGCCCACGAGTATGGCGTCGTCGATGAAATACTGCACGGCATCCAGAGCCTCGTCGCCCCTCATGCCTCTTACATCCAAGTCCTGACGGAAATTCCTGCGGTGGTCGTCGATGATATTCTGGGTCATGTGAGAAATATGAAAGGCCTGCAGACTTTCCTTGAGTTCGTCGGCCTTTGTCTTGGGCTCATCTTCCGTTTCCCGGGCGACTTGCCCTTCCGTGCGTTCCAGCCTGTCAAGGCGGATGCGGGTTCTCATTCCTCCGAAGATGGCGGTGCCCATCTTGCCGTCCATGCTCTCCAGGGTGCCTATCGACTTCGTGCCTTTGATGCGGACGGAATCGCCTTCCTGTAAGGCGACCGGGCCGTTCGCCCCTGCGTTTTTCATGCCCGCCTTGCGCAGGCTTTCTGTTGCTTTCTCGTCGCGTTCGGCTTTTTCTGCCTTGCGCTGGGCCTTTCTTTCCTTTCGCTGTTGTATCTGGGCTATCTTGCGGGCAATCTTGTCGTCGTTCTCCCGGGCATCTATTTCCGCCACATCTTCCTTGAATTGTTCCAGTTCCTCACGGATGCGGCGCGTCTCCTCCTTGTGTGCCTGGTTCTCCCGGATTTCCCGGATGGCGTTCTCTATCTTGCGGTTGGTCTCGCCGAGGAGATCCTCGGCTTGCTGCTTGGCTTTCCTCAAGATTTCCTTGCGTTCCTCGTTGATACGGGTGATATCGGCCTCATAGTGCGCGATGCGCTGTTCCAGTTCCTTTTCCCGCTGGTGAATGCTCTGTCGTTTGTTTTCCCAGTAGCGTTTGTCCCGCACGATGTCCTGCAGGTATTTGTCGCTTTGGATATAGTCGGTGCCCACGATTTCGGAGGCTTCACGGATGACATCTTCCGGCAGGCCGATCTTCCGGGCAATCTCGATGGCAAACGAACTTCCCGGTCTTCCTATGGCCAACTGGAAGAGCGGGCGCATTTCGCCCCGGTCGTAGAGCATGGCTCCGTTGGCCACTCCTTCGTGATTGTCGGCAAAGTGCTTCAGATTCTGGTAGTGGGTGGTAATCACGCCCCATGCTCCGTCGTTCAGCAGATGGTCAAGCACGGCTTCGGCGATGGCTCCTCCGATGGCCGGTTCCGTGCCTGTTCCGAATTCGTCGATGAGGATGAGGGTGTCTTTGCCGGCCTGCCTCATCATGTTCTTCATGTTGAGCAGGTGAGAGGAGTAAGTGGAAAGGTCGTTCTCGAGGCTCTGCTCGTCGCCGATGTCGATCATGATGTCGTGGAAGACGCCCACCTTCGAGCGGTCGCCTACGGGAATGCTCAGGCCGCACTGGAGCATATACTGCAGCAGTCCCACGGTTTTCAGGCAGACCGACTTTCCTCCGGCGTTAGGTCCTGAGATAATCAGGATATGTTTTTCGGCTGTCAGCATGATGTCGAGGGGGACGAGCGATTTGTCTCCGTGTTTTTCGAGCGACCGCTTCAGGAGCGGGTGCTCGGCACGAACCCAGTCGATGTGGGGGTGGTCTTCCACCTCCGGTTCCATGCCCCGCATGCTTTCGGCAAGGTCGGCCTTGGCCTGTATGAAGTCTACCTGCGCAAGGAATTCGAGTGAGAAGAGGATTTCCTCGCAATGCGGGCGGACAAAGTTGGCTGTCTCGCGGAGGATGCGCAACACCTCGTGCCTCTCTTCGCTCTTGAGTTCGCGGATGCGGTTGTTGGTCTCGACGACTTCCGCCGGTTCTATGTAGACCGTGCGACCGCTGGCACTCTCGTCGTGGACGATTCCCCGAATCTTGCGTTTCAGCCCAGGTGCCACGGGCAATACCAGGCGTCCGTCGCGCAGGGTGGGCACCACCTCCTTATCCACGAGTCCATCTTTCTGTGCCGACAGGAGGATGTTGTTCAGGATGCCCGATAGGGAATTCTGTGTCCGGGTCAGTTCCCGGCGGATGTCGGCCAGCTCGGGCGAGGCGCTGTCGCGGATATGTCCGAACTTGTCCAGCACCTGCATGATACGCTGGATGACAGTAGGCATGGGGATGACGCCGTCGGTGAGTTCTGCCAGGGCAGGGTAGTCATAGACCGTCCGGCCGTCGGGGGTCTCCTCTCCATGGCTCAGAAACTTCACCAGATCATGTATTGTCTGGAGCGTTCGTTGAAGGTCGAAGAGCTCTTCTTCCTCAAGATAAGTGCCCGCGAGGCGCAGCCGTTTCATGCTTTCGCGGATGTCGGAGAATGTTCCGAGGAGCAGGTCTTCCTCTCCCTGTCGTATGCGGCGGAGTTCGCGTGTCTGTTCCATCTGCCGGTTGATAAGCTCCGTGTCGGTTGAGAAGTCCATCTGGGCGACGCGCGCCTTTCCCAATGTTGTCAGGCAACGGGTGTTCAGCAGATCCCGCACCTCGCTGAATCCTATCTTTTGTTCAAAGTTTCTTGGATATATCATCGTTCTGTCTATGGCGTGTTATGACGGGCATTTCCTCTTTCTGGCAGGGTCTTCTTGCCATGAGGCTTTGCAAAATTACTCCTTTTGCGAGAATGTCCGCCAATCGCGTTTGTTAATAATAGTTAATGAGGCGGCGATTTTCTCCCTTCATTTCTGCTTTCTCGCATAAAATCCATACCTTTGCACTCGCTTTTCGGCCAGAGCCAGTTCCCCGAATCGTAAGGAAAGGTGGTAGAGTGGTCGATTACAACGGTCTTGAAAACCGTCGTACCGAGAGGTACCGGGGGTTCGAATCCCTCCCTTTCCGCAAGAAGACTTGCTCTTCAGGAGCAAGTCTTTTTTTGATTTCGGCAATTTGCGGCAAGCCTCGAAGATTCTTTCTTGTCTGGCCTATTTCTTCATCTTCGCCTTGCGGGCATACTCGAAAAGCGACTGTGGCAGGTGGCAGTAGCCTGCGGGGTTTTTCTCGAGATAGTCTTGGTGATACTCTTCGGCATGATAGAAGTTGGTGAGGGGTTTCACCTCTACGGCGATGGGGCTGGCTTGCTTTTTCTGCTGCTCGGCCATTACCTTGCGGATCGTGGGCAGATCAGCGTCGTCGGTGTAGTAGATGCCCGTGCGGTACTGCGTTCCGCGGTCGTGCCCCTGCTGGTTGAGGCTCGTCGGATCTATTGCCTGGAAGTACATATTGAGCAGAAACTCGAGGCTGATGACAGCTGGGTTGTACTTGATGTGCACGGTCTCGGCAAATTGCGTGCGGTCTGTGCACACCTCCTCATAGGTCGGGTTCTTGGTGATGCCGTTGGCATAGCCCACCTCAGTATTCTCTACTCCTTCTATCTGTTTGAAGTAATGCTCGGTTCCCCAGAAGCATCCTCCGGCCAAATAAATCTCTTTCATGTTCTGTTTGTTTAATAGTTTCAAATAAGCGCCATATCCCTTCTCGGCCATTTCTTCCTCGGGGATGAAGCGCAGCGACGCGCTGTTGACGCAGTAGCGCAGACCGCCCAGTTGCTTCGGGCCGTCGTTGAATACATGGCCGAGGTGCGAATCGCTGAGGCTGCTGCGCACTTCGGTGCGCGTCATGCCGTGCGAGCGGTCGGTTCTGCTCTTGACGAGGCTCTCGTCGATGGGCTTCGAGAAGGCGGGCCACCCGCATCCGGAGTCGTATTTGTCGGTGGAGAGGAAGAGGGGTTGCCCCGTCGTGATGTCGACATAGATGCCCTTGCGGAACTCCTGGTCGTAGGAGTTGGTGTAGGGGCGCTCGGTGGCGGCGTGCTGCGTTACCTCAAACTGCTCGGGCGTGAGTTTCCTCCGGAGCTCCTCCTCCGAGGGTTTGGCATAGTGGTGGGTGTCGGCCGCTACCACTTTCTCCGTCTTGCTGTCGTCCATACTATTGGCCCTGCTGTTTTGCCCGTTTGTCTGACATGACAGGAAGAGCAGCGCCAGCATGGATGCTATTGTGCAATAAGTTTTTCTCCTCATAGTTTTTTACATGATCATAAATTACGGCTTTTCGATAGTCCTTACCGGTGAAGCGGCACTTAGAGTCGCGGATGCTCACTTTGTCGACATTGCGGAAATACATGGCATAGCTGGGAAAATAAGGCCATTCGCTCGTGGGGCGGCCCTCGAACCACTCCGGGACCTTCGGGTCGTCGATGCCGCGGAACTCCAGATCGGCCTTGCGGATGATGACTTGCTCGCTCCGCGCCGTGCCCCAGCTCTTCACGGAGAGTGCCATGCGGGTGATGTCGCGCGCCGTGAGGTCTTCGACGACCAGCCGTCCGAGGGTGTTCTCCTCGCTCAGCGTTACGGAGAGGGGGGCGAGCACGGTCGTGGCCTTGATTCTCCTGAGCGTGATGTTGTCGAGTCTTCCGGGTGCGGAGCCCCATCCCCCGGGTTCCAGACTGATGGCATAGGCCGAGTTGCGGTTGCCCGAAGTAATGTGCTTCTCCGCTCCCGGGCCGTAGATGGTGCAGTCTTCGACGAGCATATTCCGTGAGGGCTGAATCATGCGGATGCCGTTGCACGACGAGTTGAGCGTGCAGTTCGTGATGCGGATGTGGTTCCAGTATCCCCCCGCGATACCATCGTCGCCGGTGTGCATTTCGCAGCGGTCTATCTTCACATGGTTGCAGCCCCGGATGTGGATGCCGTCCCAGCCTCCTGTGATGCGGATGCCGGTGAACGAGCTCTTGTCGACCTCGTATCCGAGAATGGCATAGTTAGAGGCTCTTACTATCTTGAAGTCCTTGAAACATAGGTTTTTGGAGTTGGCTATGAGTATGGTGTGCGGACCTCGCTGATGTTCCTCGCCCCGGGGGTTGAACACTTGTCCGCCGTCTATGGTGCCCTCGCCTTCAATGCCGCCATGACTGATGCCCACGAAATGGACGAGGGCCTGCGACCAGACAGGGTCGGTGGCACTGTTGAAGTTGACGGTCCCGCGCCCGCTCTCATATCTTGTCAGGTCGCTCATGGGGCGCAGACAGTCGTAGGAGGCGAGGTTGTCGATGCCCCGCAAGACGGCTCCCCGCTCCAGCCGGAGCACCACGCGGTTCTTCATGTGGATGGTGCCCGAGAGGAATTCTCCCCGCGGCACGCTGACCACGCCACCGCCTTGGCGGGCGCACTCCGCGACAGCCTCGTTGATGGCCTGCGTGTTGTCGGTCTTTCCGTCGCCGACGGCACCGAAGGTCAGGATGCTGACCAGGATGGATAGCAATAGGTGCATGTCTTGTCCCTGATTTGATTCTGTCGGCTACAAAGTTACGAAATCTTCGGCCGATATGCAAGTTTCGGCTGGGAAAAAAGATGGTTTCATATTTGGAACTAAAAATGGCAGGAATGTTAAAATTGGGCTTGCGAGAGTGCCCTCGCATCCGGCGAAAGGAAAGTTGTCGGCAAATGAGCGAGTTTTGAGCGGTTTTTGCAAGCTGCTGATATATAGGGAGTTAAGATGGAAAGGGGTGAGAGAGTTTAGGAAAAATGACGATTTTCGGGGCAAAAGGCCGCGTTCTGTTACGCAGTTGACGGCTTCCGACCTTGTGAAAAGCGGCAAATGGCGGGGCAGAAAGCCGTTTTCAGCAAGCCTTTTAGCCGTCTTTTACTTTTCTGGCAGCCGTTTTTGGATGAAAAAAGGGTCTTTCACGGTCTTTCCGACTTCTATTTTCAGGATTTCCGCAGCTGTTTTCCGTCTTGTTTTTTAACTTAAAAAGTGCCAAATCCAGCCTCGTCCTGATCCTTTCCATCAGGCTTTTTTACAAGGAAAATCGCTTCGGCGAGTCATCTGAATTACGAGAAAAACTTGCCAGAGCCTGCCGCCCACGGACAGTTAGAAGGCAGCCAGCAGCGTGGCACAGGCGTCTTCTATCAGGTCGAGCGCATACTCGAAGTCGGGGTCGCCGCCATAATAGGGGTCGGGAATGGTGGCGGCGACATGTGCGTGGAGGAAGTCGGGCAGCATATGCACCTTTGCTTTCTCCTCTTCGTCGCGCGCCATTCGTGTGATGGCCTTGTAGTTGGCCTCGTCCATTACATAGATGTGGTCGAACCGGCTGAAGTCTTCCTGTCGGAACTGGCGGGCATGATGCGAGAAATCGTAGCCGCGGGCAGTGCCGTGGCGGCGCATCCTCGGGTCGGGCAGCTGACCCATATGCCAGTCGCCGATGCCGGCAGAGTCGATGTGGAACTCCTGTTCGCGCCCGGCCTTCTGCACGAGGGCATGCATCACGCCGTCGGCAGCGGGACTGCGGCAGATGTTTCCGAGACAGACGAACAGCAGCCTGTATTTGGGGTTTGTCTTCTGATTCATACGGCAAAAGTAAACATTTTCAGGCAGAAAATCCTGGCTTTTCGGGAAAAAGTCTTAAATTTGCAGACAAGCAGTTACAACAAATTAGAGTTTATATGGAAAATCGCAGAATCATAAAAGGTCTTGCCGCTCTCATGGCAGCCATGCTGTGCACGCAGGCTCCGGCGCAGTCGCTTATTCGGAAATACGAGCGGTGGCTCACCACTCCGCGCAGTTATGTGGCCTATCGCGCTACTGCCAAGCCCGTCATCGACGGACATCTGACGGAGGCCGACTGGCAGAAGGCGGTATGGACGGAAGACTTTGAGGATATCAGTGGCGAGGGATTCGCCAAGCCTAAGTATCTCACCCGGGCGAAAATGATGTGGGATGACGATTGCCTCTACATCGCCGCGGAACTTGAAGAGCCCGATATTAAGGCCACGCTGACTCGTCATGACGACATCATCTATCGTGATAATGACTTCGAGGTGTTCATCGATCCGGACGATGATTGCGAGTCTTACTATGAGATAGAGCTGAATGCGTTCAACACGCTGTTTGAGTTGTTGCTCAATCGCCCTTACCGGAATGAGGGCAATTTCTTCGATCAATGGGACTGTCCGGGCATCAAGACCGCCGTCTATATCGACGGAACGCTGAACAACAGTAAGGATAAAGACCGGGCGTGGACCGTGGAGATGGCGATTCCGAAGAACGCCGTGAAGACCAGTTTTGAGCATTTGCTCAAGGCGGGAAACTGTTGGAGAATCAATTTCTCGCGCGTAGAGTGGCTCTCAAAGCCGGAGGAAAACTGGGTGTGGAGCGCAACGGGGGCCATAAACATGCACATGCCGGAGCGCTGGGGCTATCTCTATTTCTCGGGAAAAACCGTGGGCGAGGGACAGGAGGAGGTGATCTGGCCGCACGACATGAATGTCTATAGACTGATGTGGGCCATGTATTACGCACAGGTCGAGGCCAAGGAGAAAAATGGCAGGTATCTTCAGCGGATAGCCGACTTCGGCCTTGGCGACGCCGACAAGGCCCTGTTGCCCGGTGGCTCGCAGATGCGGCTTGAGGCCACGGACACGATGTTCAAGATTACGGTAAACACCCAGAGCGACAGCTATTCGCTCGACTATAACAGCAGGTTTGTTAAGAAGAGTCTGAAATCAAAACAATGACCGAAGCCAGACTAAGGTCCATGTGGTCAGTTGTCCTTAAAAACCATTCCCGCCCCTGATTTTCCTTATCGAAACAAGGGAAGTCAGGGGCGGGGAATGGCAATTGCCTTAGCGGGCGTTATTTGCTGAAGAGTCCCTTGAGTTTCTGCCAGAAGCTACACTTCTGTACCTCTTCCACGGCATCCTGAATGGCGTCGCCGGCCTTGTCAGCATGCTCCTTGACGAAGTCGACGGCTTCTTTCACGCTCTCATTGTTCTTCAAGTCGTTGATCGTGTCTTCCATTTTCTGCTGGGCAGCCTTCACACTCTCATTCTCTTTGAGGTCTTTGATGACCCCTTCTACTTTTTCCTGTACGGCTTTCACATGCTCGTTTTCCTTCAGGTCGTTGAGCACATTCCCGACTTTATCCTTTGCCTGATCGACAATATCTTCAAGTGAACTCTGAGGTTTCTCGCTATTGGCAGCCTCTTCAACATTCTCCTGGACTTCAGCTGTGGTTTCCTTAACCTCCTGCTGGGTCTCCTCAATTACATTGTTTTCTTCTGGAATCATAATTTTTTGTTTTAGGTTTATGGTTCATCGATGGTTTTATTTTTGCAAATATAATAAAATCGTAATACAAATCAAGTATTTTTTTGTTTTTTATTTACCGTTCGTTTTATTTTTAAAAATGATGGATATCATAGTGGCATGTGAATATTTTTTCGTAACTTTGCCGCTGTCGTACGAAGCGTTATGATGAGTTTTCTTGACATACTCGTTCTTGCCGTGGCCTTGGCGATGGATAGTTTCACGATGGCTATTGTCAGTGGCGTAATCCTTAAGAAACCAGATTGGGGGGTGATGGTTCGGCTCGGTTTCCTTTTTGGGTTCTTCCAGGCTTCCATGCCCTTGATAGGATGGTCGCTTACAGCGCGTTTCTCCCGTTACATAGAGGCTTATGACCACTGGATTGCGTTTGCGTTGCTGGTCTTGATTGGCGGCAAGATGATCGTCGAGTCGTTTCAGGAAAGGGAACAGCATCCGTTTAATCCAGCCAAGCTGAATAGCCAGATAGCCTTGGCTTTGGCTACGAGCATCGATGCTTTGGCTGTTGGGATATCGTTTGTCTGCGTTGGCTATACCACCCTTGGGAGCCTTTTGTTTCCGTTGCTTGCCATCGGCATAGCGTCAATAGTCCTCGGTGTGGCTGGCTGTCTTTTGGGAATTCATTTTGGTGTTACGATGTCGAGACGCGTGAAGCCCGAGCTTTTTGGAGGAATTATTCTCGTTTTTATAGGCATAAAGATTCTTGTCAGCCATCTGTCCGGCCTGTAGCACGGGGCTGGCCGCGCATGGTTGCTCGTCAGGAAAACCTCAAAGGATAATTCTCGTTACATCGTCCATCTTGGTGCGTTGCTGCTTGGGAACGGTGAAATGCAGATAGCCTTCGCGATAAATAAATGGCAGGGATTTCAGGGTGCGTAGCAAGAGCACTTCTTTCGGCTTTCTTCCGGTCTTTATGGAAATCTGCGCTTTTGAGTTCGGCAGGATGTGTGCGTATAAGGTGTCCTGCCCTCTGCTGGTGAGCGGGACATTTGCCAGTTCGGGTCCCGGCGTCATTTGGGTTCCCGCAACCGACTCCTTACCGTATATCATCCATGTTGTCAGCGAGTCCATCATGTGATAGAAGTTCGGGTGCATGTTGCCGTTCCTGTCCGGGCCGATGTTTACCAGAAAGTTTCCTCCTAAGGAGCGGGCGGCGGTCAACGACCTGAAGAACCACCCCATGCTGCGAAACTTTCCCTTCTTGTCGTATCCCCATCCGCCCCCTGATGTCCAGAGGTCCTCGTATTCCCACCATTTATAGGGCAGGTAGGTTGGAGTTGTGCATTCAAACGGCGTGGTGAAGTCGCCGATACTCACGCTTGTGCCGTCAGGATTATCAGGATCTACGAGGTTGGCCCATCGGTCATTGATGACAATATGAGGTTGCAGAGAGCGAATCCAAGCATAGATTTTCTCGGTATTCTTTTCCTGAACTCCTCGCCATCCCATGCCGTCAAGCCACAGAAGGTCAATTTTTCCGTAGTTCGTCAGGAGTTCCTCAAGTTGTGCCATGACATAGCCGAGGAACTTCACATAGTCTTTTTCGTTCTGTGTTGAGTCGGTAATGGGGAACAGGTTCTTGCGAGTCTTCTCCACAAACTCCTCATCGCGCATCTGTCCGGGATAGTGCCAGTCGCGCGGCGAATAGTAGATGCCTACCCGCAGTCCTGTTTTCCGGCAGGCGTCCACATATTCCCTGATCAGATCGCGTCCGTTAAGATACTGCTTGGTGCCTATCCCGTATTTAGAGGGCCATAAGGCATATCCGTCGTGATGGCGGGAGGTAAGCACGGCATAGGTGAATCCCGCCTCCTTGCAAGCTTTGAGATACCTTGCCGGCAGATAGTTTTTCGGCTTGAATTTCCTTGCCATGGCATAGTAAGTCTTGCGGCTGTGGGGGTTGCGGCCGGCATAGCGGAATCCCTTAATCATGTTCCATGAGGGCTGCACTCCCTCCACACTATGGATTCCCCAGTGCATGAAGAGTCCCAGTCCTGCCGTCGGAAACCATTGGGCCCCCGCACTCGGATTCGGGAAGACGACGGGTTCCGCCAGTGGGGTTTCTATGAGTTGTCGGGCCCGGGCAATGTCTTTTTGCGATATGTCGTAGTCTTCAGGATGGATGCGCCATTGCGCATGTGCCATAAGGGAGAGGCAGAGGAGGAAAAGGATAGCCCAGTGTTTCATGATAGAAAGTTTCAGATGGTGCAAAGATAATCATTATCCGGCAATCGTCCAAGTGTTTTCGGGAAAAGTTACAGTTTGTCGGAGGCAGAGGCGCAACAGACCTGCACTCCTGTTTCCTGCGGTCTTACGGAGTGTAAAAGATGCTCGCAGACCGTCTTTTCTACAGTTTTTTTTGCTCTCCTTCACGCCACCTTTGTGGATATTTTGTTATCTTTGCACGATGATGGAGGAACGCAAAATCATACATGTAGACATGGATGCTTTCTTCGCTGCCGTGGAGCAGCGGGATAAGCCGGAGCTTAGGGGCAAGCCGGTGGCCGTAGGCTTCGACGGCGAGCGCGGTGTCGTGTCGACGGCAAGCTATGAGGCGCGCAAGTTCGGAGTCCACTCCGCTCAGTCGATACAGGTGGCCAAGCGGCTCTGCCCGCAACTGATGATCGTGCTGCCCGACTTTCATCACTACAAGGCTGTTTCCGAACAGGTGCACCGCATCTTTCTCGACTATACTGACCTGATAGAGCCCGTCTCCATCGACGAGGCCTTTCTGGATGTAACGCACAATAAGAAAGGCATGCCCTTGGCCGTCGACATAGCAGAGGATATCCGCCGCCGAATCCGAGAGGAACTGCATCTGACAGCTTCGGCAGGCGTTTCCTACAACAAGTTTCTGGCAAAGATTGCCTCTGATTACCGTAAACCAGACGGCCTCTTTGTTATTCACCCGGACAAGGCGATGGCCTTTGTCTCACGGTTGAGGGTCGAGAAGTTCTGGGGGGTGGGCCCCAAGACCGCCGTGCGCATGCACTCCATGGGTATCTTCACGGGCGAACAGCTTCGCGAAGTGAGCAAGCATCATTTGATAACCGTGTTCGGAAAAGTGGGAGCAGTCTATTACGACTTTGCGAGGGGCATCGATCCCCGCCCCGTGGAGACTGAATATATCCGGAAGTCGGTGGGTTGCGAACAGACTTTCACGCAGGATATCAGCCTGAAATCGGCCGTTCTCATCGAACTTTACCACACCGTCCTCGAGCTGGTAGGCCGTCTGAAGCGGTCGGAATTCATAGGGAAGACGCTCACGCTGAAGGTGAAATACGCCGACTTTACCCAGATTACGCGGAGCCTGACGGCCCATAAGCCTTTGAAGACGAAAGCCGACATCCTGCCATTGGCCAAGAAACTGCTCGCCGAGGTGGAGTATTCCGGCAGTCATCCGATACGGTTGATGGGCTTGAGCGTGAGCAACCCGCACACCGAGGATGAGCTCGTGAGGCATCCCGAGTGGATAGAGGGTAGCCTGCCATTCGAGGACTGAAGCACTCCGGCCGGTTTTCCACGACGCCGGGTGGAATAAAAAGAGCGAGAGCCATTATGTTTTCTCGGCTAAAAACAGTATCTTTGCAGAACAGAATCTCGCCGCCACGCATGATAATGAAACTCAACCATCCCATCGGATGGGCCAAATAATAATAAAGGAATGAAACAAACCAAGATTGTATGCTCCATCAGCGACCGCCACTGTGAGGTTGATTTCCTGCGCAAGCTGTTCTTCGCGGGGATGAATGTGGTGCGCATGAACACCGCTCATGCCACTCCTGAAGGAATTAAGAACATCATCCGTAACACGCGTGAAGTATCGCCGCACATCGCCTTGCTCATTGACACCAAGGGGCCGGAGGTTCGCACGACCGGTGTCGTGTCGCCCATTTCCTACAAGACGGGCGACACCGTGAAGATTTTCGGCCGCCCGGAGATAGACTCCACCCACGACATCGTGAATGTTTCCTATCCTGATTTCGCGCAAGATATCAAGGTCGGGGACGACATTCTCTTTGATGACGGAGCCCTCAACATGAGGGTTCTCGACATCCAAGGCCCGATGGTTGTGGCCCAGGTGCAGAACGACGGACTCCTCGGAGCCCACAAAAGCGTGAATGTGCCGGGCGAGCACATCGATCTGCCGGCGCTCACGCCGAAAGACAAGACGAACATTGAGCTTGCCATAGAGCAGGATATCGACTTCATCGCACACTCCTTCGTCCGCAGCGTGGCCGATGTGAAGGCCGTGCAGGACATTCTTGACGCTCACGGCAGCGACATCAAGATCATCTCCAAGATAGAAAATCAGGAAGGCGTGGACAATATCGACGAGATCATCGACGCCTCCTACGGCATCATGATTGCCCGCGGCGACCTGGGAATAGAGGTCCCGATAGAGCGCATTCCGGGCATCCAGCGGCAGATTATCCGTAAGTGCATCTTGAAGAAGCGGCCCGTCATCGTGGCCACGCAGATGCTGCATTCCATGATTAAAGATCCCCGTCCTACACGCGCGGAAGTTACCGACATCGCAAATGCTATCTATTATCGCACCGATGCCCTAATGCTGAGCGGAGAGACGGCGTCGGGCAAGTATCCCCTTGAGGCCGTGCGGACCATGGCCACCATCGCCGAGCAGGCCGAGCAGGACAGGATGGGCGGAAGCGGCATGAGGCTTCCGCTGAGCGACGACTGCACGCAGAAGGAGTTTCTGGCACATGCCGCCATCGACGCTACGATCAAGTTGGGCGTAAAGGGAATCATCACCGCCAGCGAGACGGGGCAGACCGCCCGCGACCTGGCTGCTTTCCGAGGCCCTGTCCCCGTGCTCGCCATCTGCTATCACGAGAAGACGCAGCGCTGGCTGAACCTTAGCTATGGCGTCATTCCCATCCACCAGAAAGAGCATCTCACGCCCCAGTATCTGTTTACGGCCGCCCTGCGCATGCTGCTCCAGAAGAAATACATCCGGCAGGAGGATAAGATTGCCTATCTGAGCGGCAGCTTCGGCCAGAACGGAGGCACCACGCTGCTGGAGATAAACAAAGTGAGTCAGGTGTTCGACAGAAGCTATAGCTTCCATCTGCCCGACTATACGAAGACGCAATAGAAGCCAAGAGGAGAAGTGCCTCAAGCCTTTCGTCCCGCAACCGGTTGTTTCCGGCTATGTTACAAGCAGTTTGTAAGGTTGTTACACGCCGTGTGTAATGTCGTTACAAGCTGCTTGTAACAGGGGGCAGAGAGCTTGTGGCACTTCTCACTTATCATTATAGGAAAGTCTTAAAGCTTGTTGATCACCTTCCGGAGCTGTTCTCCCAGTCCGATGGTGTAGCCCTGCGAGGAGAATACCACTCGGTTGAAGGTGTCGCCAATGATAAAGATCGGGAGCAGCCGGTCGTTGGAAAGTTTCATCTGCGAGACTATCTGCTTCTTGATGCTGCCGTCGCGGTCGATGCCGAAGAGAGTGTTCTTGGGCAGTTCTCCGAACTCTTTCAGGTTGAATTTGCGGGCGTCGGCCTCGCTCTCGAAGAGCAACACGAATGGGCGCCCCCATTCATCGAATTCCTTCTTCACCTTGGCGATGTCATTGAGGGCATGGTTGGTGGGCTCTTGGCCTACGCCGAGGATGCCTAAGACAAAATAACCGCGCCCGGTCTGGGAAAGGAGGCTTACCTCTTTTCCGTCCTTGACGAATTTCGACTCGCTGTCGAAGTTGCCGATGATGGCCACCTCATGGTCGGCTGCCCGCATCTTGAGGTCGAGGGTGGTGGTCTGTTCCCGGCGGATGTTGAATATCTGGTTGTTCACCAGTACGCTGCCGTTGGCAAGGCGTGTGCCCGTCGTGAGCATATAGGTTCCTTCGTCAAGCTTGGCACCGTTCTTGAAGGTGTTTGCCCAGCTGGTGCCGCCGCCCATGTCCACCTGTCCTTCCTCGAAGTTGAGGAGATAGGTGCGTCCGTTGTTAATCTCGCTGATGGAGAAGTGGCTGTAATACTTGGGGTTGTCCAAGAGCTTGGTGGGCTCGTAGTTGAGAACGAGCGTTCCCTGCGGGGCTGACAGCTGTTCTGTCGCCTCGAAGTCTACATCTATCCACTTGCCGCCTTGTTTGTACTGCACTTTTCCTGTAATCACATCCTCCCGTGCCTCAATGTTAAGGCTGCGTGCAAGGTCGACGAAGAAAATGTCGCGCGATCGGCTGTCGGTCATGCGGCTGCGCCATACGCCTATGGGGGTCTGTGGAATGCGGAGCGCCTTGTTGTCGGGGTTCAGGCGGATATGGTCGCGAGTCCATCTTACCAGTTCTGCGGGATTGGCCTGGAATTTCTTTTCTTCGGTTTTGGAGAAGGCTTTTGCGAAGTATTGCTTGAATGGCGCGATGATCATTTCCGCCTCTACGCGTGGGCAGAGTTGGTTGCTCGGCGCGTTCATGTTGTCTTCCAGTATCTCCATCTTGATGTCGCGCAGGTCTTTGTCGCTCAAGCTCTTCAGCAGTTCTATGGCCCGTTGCTGCCGGTCTTCGTGCTTCTGGAGGAAGGCGAGGATGGTGCGCCAGTTGCCCCTTGCGGTGGTGAGCAGCTTGTTGACCTCTTCCGAGACCTCCCTGTCTTTCTGATAGGGCCAGAAGGTGTGCTCATAGGCCTTCCGGATGGAGTCTTCTTCCGCGAACCGAGCCTTGTTGCGGGCGTTCTGCTCGTCGGTAACCTCAGGCAGTTTCACATTCTCCGGGGGCGGAACGATGGTGAGCATGTCGATGGGGAAGGCATTTTCCTTTACATCCGTGGCGTGAGAGCGATTGATCTGAATGGTTACCTCCCGGTCTTTTCCGAATGAGGCCTTGGCATAGCCGTAGTGGCCGTCCTTAGAGGCCCATACGAGGAGGTCGCCCAATCCTGAAGTCAGGAAAGTCTTGCCCTGTTTGTCGGTATATTTGCTCACCGCCGTGTAGAACTCTGCATAGTTGTATATCTTGAAGTCCACGCGGGCTCCCTCGACGGGTTTTCCCGCTTGATCGAGGACGGTGAAGTTCACCAGGGCCGTCTTGGCATAGTTGTCAATGAGGTTGATTTCGGTGAAGTTGCTGGTCTTCAGCACCACTTCTTCCGGGCCGCGATAGTCGCCGAAGGCACGGGTGTGCATCAGCATGGCGCGTGAAGCGGGCGCGTTGAACCAGCCGAGGTTCAGAACGGCCTCTGGTTCGCAGGCTCCGAGGAAGTACCAGGTGCCGTCTGCCCATGCCTCTACCCATGCGTGGTTGTCGTCGGTATGAGCCCATCGGGGCGTATAGACCTGCTGCGCGGGGATGCCGACCGTGCGCAGCATGGCCACGGTGAAGGTGCTCTCTTCGCCACAGCGGCCCAGCGCATTCTTCATGCAGGCCAGCGGAGAGAGGGTTCGCGCGTCTGACGGGTGGTAGGTTACATGCTCATGGCACCAGTGGTTTATCTCGAGGATAGCATCTTTCATGCTCATTCCCTTCACGCGCTGCTTGAGTTCTTCGTAGAGCACGATGCGGGCACTGTCCAGATTTTCGTTGTTCACGCGCATCGGGAGCACGAAGTGGCGGAACAGGAGTTCTGGGGTCTTCTGGCCCCAAGGCATTTCCTGCCGTGCCTTGAAAGACATGCGCACATTGCCGAGATAGAAGGCTGTGGTATAGTCCGTGGCATCAGCCAGCGGCATATAGGCATAGAGGAATTGCAGAGCCTCCCGTTCTTCGGTGGTTGGGGTGAGTCCCTTAAGTTCGTAGAATTGTTTCCCGATAAGGTTCAGCTTAGCCTGAAAGGTGTTTTCCACCGTCTGCCGAAACGCTGCGTCCGTGATGAAATGGTCGTTGGCAAGGCCTGTCGCCGACCACAGGACCATCGTAATCATTAAAAATATATTCTTCATAGTTAGTGAGACATTAAAAAGGGGAAATGCAGAGGCATTCCCCTATCTGATAGAATTATTTCTGAACTGGTATCTTTTGTACGCGGCGTTCATGGCGGCCACCCTCAAAGGTTGCCTTGAAAAACTCGTCCATGATTTTTTCTGCCGTCTTATTGTCGATGAACCGACCAGGCATGACGAGCACATTGGCATCGTTATGCTGGCGAATCAGCTCGGCGATGTCCTTGTTCCAAGCCAGTCCGGCACGAACGCCTTGATGCTTGTTGAGCGTGATGGCCATGCCCTCGCCGCTGCCGCAGATGGCAATTCCGGGGTATACATCTCCGCTTTCGATGCCCTCAGCGAGGGCATGTGCAAAGTCAGGATAGTCAACACTCTGGTCACTATATGTGCCATAGTCCTTGCAGGGATAACCTTTTTTCTCAAGATAATCCAGTACGAATTGTTTCAATGGGAAGCCTGCGTGATCGCAAGCCACTCCGACAGTTTTCACTTCCATACGCTTTCAGTTGTTTAGGAATCGTTTAACTTGTTGGTATATGTTCTCGGCCGTGAAGCCTAATTTCTCGTCCAATACCTTATAGGGGGCAGAGAAGCCGAAGCTTTCCAAGCCATAGACGGTGCCGTTGGCGCCTACCAGTCCTTCAAGAGTTACGGGCAGACCGGCCGTAAGGCCGAATATCCTGGCACCCTTAGGCAGCACTTCTTCCTGATATTCCTTACTCTGGCGGCGGAAAAGGCCCTCTGAAGGGACGCTTACCACACGCACCTTGCAGTCTTCCTTACGGAGCAGGGACGCGGCTTCAACCAATGTTGAGACTTCTGACCCACTCGCCGTGAGGATAACATCATAGTCGGTGTCCGAGCCCGCAACGATATAGGCGCCTTTGCGAGCTTGCTCGCAGTCGTTGCCTTGAGGTAGGTTCGTGATGTTCTGACGGGAAAGAATCAGCGCTGTAGGCGTTTCCATGTTTTCCATAGCCATAGCCCAGCACACCGTGGTTTCCTCTGCGTCTGCGGGCCGGAATACTCGGATGCTGTCCTTGCCATGATGATTCTTCAGCCTTTCCATCAGGCGTATCTGGGCTTCCTGTTCCACGGGCTCGTGGGTAGGGCCGTCCTCGCCGACCCGGAAAGCGTCGTGTGTCCAGATGAACTTAATGGGGACTTCCATCAAGGCAGCGAGCCGGGCAGCCGGTTTCATATAGTCTGAGAAGACGAAGAAGGTGCCGCATGCGGGGATAACGCCACCATGCAGGTACATGCCGATGCACATGCAGGCCATGGTGAGCTCTGCGACGCCGGCCTGGAAGAATGCTCCGCTGAAGTCATTCCTTTGGAAAGAGTGGGTTTGTTTCAGGAAACCGTCGGTCTTGTCGGAATTGGAAAGGTCGGCCGAGGCGCACACCATATTGGGGACCTGCTGCGCCAGTATGCCCAGGCAGGCTGCGGAAGCGGCCCGGGTGGCAATGTCGGCCTTCTGCGTAAGCACGCCCCAATCTATCTTCGGGGCTTTGCCCGAGAACCATTCTGCCTTCTGCGCCGCCTTTTCCGGATTTTGCCTGGCCCATTTCTCTTCCTCCCGGCGGCGCTCGGCAACGATTTTCTTCAGGGTCTCACGCCGCTCTTCATAGAGATTTTTCACATCGTCGAAGATGACGAACGCGTTGTCGGGATTGCCGCCGAGATGCTCGATGGTCTTGCGATAGGCCTCTCCCCCTAAGGGTGCGCCATGCGTCTTGATGCTGTGCTCGTAGCTTGTGCCGTCGTCCTTGAGGGCTCCCTTGCCCATAATGGTCTTGCCGATGATGAGGGTCGGGCGTGTCGTCTCGGCGTTGGCAGCCGTCAGTGCCTGTCGAATCTGATCGGGGTTGTTGCCGTCGATGTTGATGACATTCCATCCCCAGGCCTTGTATTTGGCCTCGGTATCTTCCTTCATGACCTCGCCGCACTCCGTGGATAGTTGGATGTCATTAGAGTCATAGAACATGATGAGGTTGTTCAGACCGAGCAAACCGGCAATGCGCCCTGTGCCCTGAGATATCTCCTCTTGGATGCCGCCGTCGCTGATATAGGCATAGACTTTGTGTTGCATCACCTCATGCCCTAAGCGCGCCTCGAGGAATTTCTCGGCTACTGCGGCGCCGGCAGCGAAGGTGTGTCCCTGTCCGAGCGGGCCTGAGGTGTTCTCGATGCCGTGCATGATGTCGCGCTCGGGGTGCCCCGGGGTGGGAGAACCCCACTGGCGGAACTGCTGGAGCTCGTCGAGCGTAAACTTTCTCTGCATTGCCAGAGCCGAATACAGCATGGGCGACATGTGCCCGGGGTCGAGGAAGAAGCGGTCTCTGCCAGTCCAAGTGGGGTCGGAGGGGTCGTAAACCAGGAATTCAGAGAAGAGCACATTGATGAAGTCAGCGCCGCCCATGGCCCCACCGGGATGGCCTGACTTGGCTTTCTCAACCATAGAGGCAGCCAGAATCCTGATGTTATCGGCTGCATGGTTCATCAATTTCTTGTCGTTCATATATTGTTCTTTGATTTTGTTTTATTTGCAAATATACTATTTTAAATCTAAAATGACGATGGATTTCCGTTGTAATTTGCCCTGGAGGATATTTTTCTTCTGTTTGGCGTCCTTGAATTCCGGGAGCTTCCCTTGTCTGTCGGGCACCATGAGCGAGACGACGCGCCCGCCGAAGTTGGTGATGCAGGCTTCCATTCCCAGTCGGTTTGTCAGGATGTAGAGGCTGACGGGCTTGCCATTGATGATGGAGTCGAATCTTGCAGGGTCGAGCCCGGATACGGTCTTGTTGCCCGAGCAGGCTGCGGGCATGCCCACGACTTCACAGAGGAGCAGGCCTTTCAAGTTTTTCATATATAGATATGTATTGATAGGGCATTTTTCTTTTTCGCTGTAAATTTACTCATTTTTTTGAAGAAAAGGAAGGTTTTGACGGGAAAAAATCGTGGCGTGTGGTCATAAGGCCTATTTCTGTCAGTCAAGCATGTGCATTCCTGCCGATTTTCCACTGCCGGCGGGCCCGACGGGCAATGGTTGGCAGGAAAGGCGGGGAAGGTAGACCAAAGGCTTGCCAACGGCTGGTAATATCGTTACTAACCGTTAGTAATGACATTACAAGCCGCGTGTAATCGTGTTACACGCGGCTTGTAATTCTATCGTTTGCCGTTTGCGATGCGGGTGGGGGTAGTTTCTTCCGTTGCGGCCGGCGGCTATCCTCGCGGCCAGCGACATCGGAGAGCGTTATTGCGCCGCGCCTTTCCGTCGTCCGTAGAGCGTTACGGCGTTGCCTCTGCGCTTGTAGGTGAAGGGCACGGAGTAGGAGAGTGCGTCGAGCACATCGTCAATCTTGTCGCCGCGGCGTATGTATCCGGAATAGGTGGAGCGGCGGTCAAGCCCCGCGGAGAGGTCTATCTCTACGCCATACAGGTTTTCCAGCACATGGGCGATGTCCCTGACCGACATGTTGCGAAACGGTATCATGCCGTCGTGCCATACTGCCTCGAGGGGCGCATAGACATCCTTCACCTCCATGGTGTGCCGCGCCTTGTCGATAATGGCTTTCTGATTGGGCTGTATGACGATTTTTCCCTCGCCGTGGTTGCCTGTTATCTCAAGGCTTCCTTCCAGCAGGCTCACTTCCTCGTGGTTGTTCTTGCAGAGTGTATTGAAATTAAAGACGGTGCCCAGGACACGCGCGCTGACGCCATGGCTGCTTACGATGAACGGCCTGGCGGGGTTCTTGGTTACGCTGAACAGGGCTTCGCCCGAAAGTTCTATGCGACGCTCCTTACCATTGAATGCCTTCGGATAGCTGATAGAACCGTTCTTGTTGAGCCATACCTTGGAATGATCGGGCAGCGTGAGCTCCATCGCTTTCGTGGCAGACGCCGTTATATGAATCATCTCGGTGCGGCCGTAGTAGTTCCATAGGGCGACGACGCCTCCGACCAGAACAAGCAGTCCGACGGCGGCATAGCGCAGGATGCTCAGGTGGCGGGTCGTAGTACGGCGTGTCTCGTAGCGGTGTATTTCACCAAATAGCTCTGCCTCCGCCTTGTCAAGGGCTTTTCCGGAAAGAGGCCGGCGACCTTTGCCTTGGCGATAGAGGAGCTCCGCCCTGAAGAGCGCGTCTTCGTTTTCGGGCGTCTCCGAGAGCCATTCGTGCAGCTGGCTGAGCTCCCTGTCAGAGCATTTCCCCAATATATAGTCCTTGATGAGCTTATGATTGATATCCTTCATTCGTGTCTTGTTAGTTGTATTTTTTCCTTGTCTCGTTATTAGAGAAACAATTGTCGGCCCAAAATAGCTTACTCCTGAAAATATAAAATATGTTTATTTGTGTTTCAGATAAGATAAGTCGTTGCGCAGGAGCTTAAGTGCCTTGTAGATATGTGCGTCCACCGTGCGCACCGATACTTCCATGACATCGGCAATCTCCTTGTTCTTCATCTCGTGGAGGTAGCTCATGACGAAGGCCTGGCGGCATTTGTCGGGCAGCCTCCGGATGGCCGTCTCTATCTGGCCGTGCAGCTCCTGGTTTTCTATGGCTTGCATCACATCGTTATGGTCGGGGCTGTAGAATCTCATCCTGCGGGCCTCTATGTCCTCTAATATCCCTGAATGTCCCTTGACAATGGTCTGATGCTTCAGGCTGTTCAGGGCTCGATTGTAGACGGTGCGATACAGGAAAGCCTTGAGGTGGCTGTCGTCGGCTATGGAGTTTCGGTGTTTCCATAGCTCCACGAAAGCCTCCTGGACAATGTCTTTCATTTCGTCCTCGTCCACCAACTGCAGTGCATAATAGGCCATCTGGGGATATAGCTCCCTGAATATCAGCCTAAATTCATCTTCAGTAATGCTCATCTATATCGCTTTCTGTTAACAAAAAGTTCACTTCCACGGCCGTTCATGCTTTTCTTTTTAAGGTAAAGGCAAAATCAAGCGGCAAGTTCCGTGGAATTCGTCTTCTGTGAATCTAATTGCCAAATTTACACTTTTAAAGTCATATTCGCAATAAGGTGGCATTTGATTTTAATTTATTTAACATCGCCTTCATGCCGATTCCGGATATTGGCAGTAATAAAATCAAGGTATGAGAAAAATATTTTTCAGAAAAAACGATTTGTGCTAAGCAATTTTGTGCATTGGTTTGTTATTTCTAAAGAACGGTAATCTAAACTTGTTGAATTAATAACTTAAACATTAAACTATTTTACTCCAATCATGGACAAGAAAAACTATGAACGCGGCTTGGTGCTATGCAAGGCCTTTATCGTGCTTTTTCTCCTGTGCGTGCCGGTTTCCCGGGTCTCTGCGCAGGTGAATCTGTCTACCAAGCGCGCCAAGTTAGAGACAGTGATCAACCAGCTTAAGACGAACTCGAAGTATCGTTTCTTCTACAACGACGACTTGGCTAAGCTGGAAGTCAACGAAATCCAGGCCAAGAACGAGCCGCTGAAGAGCGTACTCGACAAGCTCTTTGCCGGTACGGGCATTTCCTACAAGATCATAGACAATGTGGTCTACCTCTCCAGGGAAGGTTCCCAGGCACAGCCCAAGAAGTCTGCGAGCCAGAAACCGGGAGAGCCTCGCACCATCGCGGGAACGGTTACCGATGCGAACGGCGAGCCTCTCATCGGCGTTAGCGTGATGGTGAAGGGTACCTCTCACGGTGCCGTTACCGACATCGATGGCCATTATTCCTTCACGACGGAGGAGGCCAATCCCGTTCTGGTCTACTCTTATGTGGGCTACGGCACGCAGGAGGTGGCCATGCAGGGTCGTACCAAGATCGACCTCGTGATGCGCGAGGAGGCCCTCACGCTGAACGATGTCGTGGTTACCGCCATGGGTATCCAGCGCAAGGAAGAGTCGCTCACCTACGCTACCCAGAGGGTGAAGGCGGAAGACTTCATGAAGGTGCAGGACCCCAATATCGCCAACTCGCTCGAGGGAAAGGTGTCCGGCCTGACCATCACGCCGAGTGCCGGCGGTGCCGGCGGTGGTACGAAAATCGTGCTTCGCGGCGCCAAGTCTATTTTGGGGAATAGCTCTCCGCTGATTGTGGTCGACGGCGTGCCTATGAGCAACGGTGCTCGTGGACGCCGTGATATGAATGGCGAGGGATTCACTTATAGCGGTATGTCCGAGGGCTCTGATCCCCTCTCGCTCCTCAACCCCGACGATATTGAGTCGATCAATGTGCTCAAGGGAGCCAACGCCGCGGCCCTCTATGGTTCGGTGGCTGCCAACGGCGTGGTGATGATTACTACCAAGAAAGGTCGTGAGGGGCGTCTCGATATCAATGTTACTTCCAACATCACATTTGATACTCCGCTCATGACACCGAAGATACAGAATGTCTATGGAGGGACGGTGTCGTCCAATGGTCTTACTCCCGATGGATGGGGGCCTAAAATCGGCACTCTTCCCGAGAATCAGTTGACTTTCAGCGCACCGCTCAACACCACTAATTTCGGTGCTGATGCCAGCCATGATATCCATTTACGCAACTATGCGCAGAACGAAGTGGACAAGTTTTTCCGCACGGGCGTTACCACCAATAACTCGCTCTCGCTGTCGGGCGGCACGGAGAAGATGACCATCTATTTCTCCATGGCCAACAGCCATGCCAAGGGGCTCATGCGTAACAATAACTATAACCGAAACACGGTCAGTCTGCGCCAGAGCTATAAGTTCTTTGACCGGCTGAAGGTGGAGGTGTCGCTTAACTATGCGCAGACCATTACCCGCAACCGTCCGGGCGGCGGCACGGTAGGCAACCCGATCTATCATCTTTACCTTACCCCGCGCAATGTCGACATGAACTACTATCGAAACAACTATGTAACGAACAATGCCGGATGGATCAGCAATGTACGGGGATACTACAAACAGCTGAACGGAAACTATGTCTATACTGCGGGAACTACGCCGCTTACTGGCCCGCGCCAGGACTGGGTCTTCATGAGCTCTGCTCAGAACAACCCCTACTGGCTTATAAACATGAATAGATCCCGCCAGAAGGAAGACCGTATATGGGGTACCATATCGGGAAATCTGGATATTTACGACGGTCTCTCGTTCCAGGCACGCGTCAATTATGACTATACCCGCTACAACAACGACAGCCGCCAGTATGCCACCACCTTCCTTCCCTCGACGATGCAGGACTACGGACGCTATTGGAATAGCGACAGCAAGACCACCGATATATATATCGACTATCTGCTCAACTATAACAAGACTTTCGGCGACTACGCTGTATCGGCTACGGCAGGATGGGTAGGACACACCGTGAAGGGCGAGTATAAGGGTACCGATGTCGTAGCCTCTTTCTTCGACCGAAATATGCAGGAGCTGCCCACTATTGTCAACTACTTTGATGTGAGTGCCGGAGGCATGGGAGCCACCACGGCTTCCAAGAGTTCCAACTGGGATCGCGCCTGGCTCTTTACCGCACAGCTGGGGTGGAAGGACATGGTATACTTCGACGGCTCCTATCGCCGCGACTGGTATCGCCCCTTCCGCTTCTTCAAACTTGGAGGCATTGCCAAGACTGACAACTATGGCTATTTCGGCATCGGAGCCAATACCATTCTCAGTAAGGTATTCAAATTGCCGAAGCCCATCAACTACCTGAAGTACCGTGTATCGTATTCCGAGGTGGGTAACTCGATTCCCAATATCGCTTATAATGCCGTGGAGAAAAATCTGCAGACCGGTGCCACACAGGGCAGCCAGTATGCGCAGTTCGCCGATCCGCGTCCAGAGAAGACCCGCTCTTTCGAGACCGGTATTGAGAGTTTGTGGTTGAATAACCGACTGAGCTTCGACCTTACTTACTATAATGCTGTCATGAGCCATCTTTACATGACTGTGGGAACCGGCACCGGACTTACCCAGGCTCTCAACTCCGCCAAGGTACGCAACCAGGGAATAGAGGCAACCATTGGCTACGACTTCAAGCCTTTCAAGTGGCTGCGTTGGCGTACGAGCTACAATGTGTCTTATAACCATAACAGAATTCTCAATACTGCCCTCGACCCGGAAGGCCACGAGCGTCTCATTGAGCAGCGTGTGGCCGGAACGCATGTCATCTACAAGAAGGGCGGATCCATCGGCGATATGTACATCGCAGACTTCGCTCGTGATGACAAGGGGCATATCAAGCTCAATTCCAAGGGGAAGCCGAGGATGGACAAGAGCGGTAAGCTGATGTATATCGGCAATATGAATGCCAATTGGCAGATGGGCTGGAGCAACACCTTCAACTGGAAGGAGCTAAGCCTCTCGTTCCTTATCAACGGGCGCATCGGTGGCAAGGTGATCTCACTCACTGAGCAGCAGTTCGACAAATATGGCTTCTCACAGCGTTCGGCCGATGCCCGTCTCTATGCGGAGCAGAACAACATCGTGGCTACGAAATATCGTAACGCCCCGGGAATGGAGCTTCCCGACGGCAGCGGACGCATTGTGCCCATAAAGACTTACTATGAGGCTATCGGTTCGGCAAACAGCCCCATCGACTATATCTACAGCGCAACCAATTTCCGTATGCGTGAGTTGTCGTTAGGCTATACTTTCCGCAATCTTTTCGGACTCAACCGGAATCTTAACTGTTCGTTCATCGCGCGCAACTTGTTCTTTATCTACAAGGACTCACCGACCGATCCGGATGTGTCTCTTTCCACGCAGAACGGTCTCGGTGCCTTTGAGCTTTACAACATGCCCTCTACACGCTCCTACGGATTCTCGGTAAAAATGAATTTCTAAATGACTTATTTAAAGCAAATGACTATGAAACTTGAAAATATAGGAAAATTCATGGCGTTCTCCTTTGCGGGACTCATGCTCGGTTCCTGTCTCGATTTCGATGTTACTGGCGCGGAGTTTAACCAGACCCAGTCGAATGTGGAGAAAGTTACGCGCCGAGGACAGGTAGACTCCATCGGCTATCGGGGCACCATTACCAAGGACGATTTCGAAGCGGCCATGAAGGCCTGTGAGACAAACTTTGGCGTGGCTACGGGTGGAGTGTACGCCTTGCGCGGCGGAAAAAAGGGAGAGTTGCCCGGTACGCATCAGTATCAGTACCAGTTTATGCTGGGCGCGGATCAGTATGCCCAGTATGGTGTAATACCTCATGTCAACTTCCCTTATTCGGGTATTGATATAGAGACTTCTTATTCTATCCACCAGAAGGCTTACGGTGGTGCCTATGGCGCGTTCCACTTTGTGGAGGCACCCATAGTACCCCTATTGAATATGGAAGCGATAGACAAGTTGCCCGAGATTAAGGCGATATTCCTGCTGATCTACGACTACGCTGCCCTTGAGGTTGCCGATATCTATGGGCCGCTGCCTTATCAGGACATCAAGACCAACAGGCAGGCTCATCCCTATATCTACAATGATCTCGAAACCATATACAACACCGTAGAGGCCAACATCGACACCATCGTCAACTGTCTGCGCTATTTCCCCCAGAAGGAGGAATGGTATCGCAAGCCCATTCTCGAGCGGCTGGTGCGCCTTGTGCCTATCAACATGGAGGGCATAAACAAGGGCTACACCGACTTGGATGTCTTCGTGCGCTTTGCCAACTCGCTGAAGCTGCGCATGGCCATGCACATCGTGAAGGTGGATCCCGGCAAGGCTAAACGGTGGGCCGAAGAGGCCGTGGCCGGCGGAGTCGTAGAGACTGAGGCTCACGAGATGGCACTCTATGGCTCGATGCTCGGATTCCAGTCGCCGCTCATAGAGGGATGGAACTCTTGGGGCGATATGCGCATGAGCGCAGGCATGGAGCAGGTGCTCAAGGGTCTCAACCATCCCTTCCTCAACCTGCTTTTTGAGAAGAACGAGCGCATTTGGAATAATAATGTACCTTCCGACAATCCCAACTATGAACTTAAGCCTGGTACAGACTATAAGGGAATACGCACCGGAACATATGTGGAGAAGGAACAGAACGGACCTACCAATCCTTATAACGGCTTCTCAAAGATTAACCAGCTCTATATCATGCAAGCTCCGCTCTATCTGATGAAGCTTTCCGAGGTGTGTTTCCTGCGTGCCGAGGGTGCCGTGAGAGGATGGAATATGGGCGGTTCGGCCAAAGACTTCTATGAGCAGGGTATCCGCGCGGGCGATATACAAGACCGTGTGACGGGATTGCTCAAGGGGAAATATGAGGAAGCTTTGGATACATATATGGCACAGGAGAGCGCCACGCCCTTTACTTATGTCGACCCCACGGGCGAGACCGACCCCATACAGAGCGAGATTACTATCGGCGTGAAATGGAATGAGGGAGATTCTAAGGAGGTGAAGCTTGAGAAGATCATCACCCAGAAATGGATTACGGGCTTCCCCGTCAGCTTTGAGGCATGGGTTGACTTGCGACGCACAGGATACCCCCGTCTCTTCGATGTGCTGAACCCTGAGGACGGTGATGGCTCATTGGACGAGGGGGACATCATCCGTCGTCTGCCATTTCCCGACACTTCCGACCAGTCGGTACTCCTGGATGTTACCACCACAGGACTTAAAGCCCTTGGCGGAGCTGACGAGCAGGCTACACGCCTCTGGTGGGATGTGAATAAGGATAATTTCTAAAACCTGTTCCGGTCTTTCGGGAGGGCTGGTGAGGTTCTTTGCCTCCGGTCCTCCCAAAAGGGGAATAGGGATTACGGGCGGAGAAACTATATATCAACAAAAGGCTCATAATCAGTAATAATTTTAGAGAAGGAGACAAAAACAAAGAAGAAAAAACTAACAACTAACAACAATTTAATAACAAACCTCAAACACCCATGACAATCCGTTTCCCCACAAATGCCTCGAACGAGGAGGGAAGAGAGGATTAGATGGACTAAAAAACATTATTAATCATGAAGAAAAAAATTACTTTGGTAATGCTGGCCATGGTCGCGATGTTAATGGGTAAGCCCGTAACGGCCACAGCTCAAAACTACGACTTCAGTAAAGTTAACTGGACCGACATGCTGGAAGTGTTCTACAAGGCTCTCGCCAACAACAAGCCGTATCCTACGGACGCAGAAATCGAAGCCTTGGGCATTCCGCACGCCGATCTTCAGTTTATCAAGTCGCATGTGGACAAGCGCACTACCGTCAGCGACGACAATCGCCTCATCGGCGACACCTATGCAGGACGCAAGCTCTGGATGAACACGCCTATGGGCAGCGGTAGCGGTGGCGATGCCGGCTATCCGACGGGCGTTTTCCACAGCGATGTGTTCTCTCTCTGGAACTATGTATCGCTTTGGGGCAGTTGGAACCACAGTATCTGCCAGATTCCAGGCGCATGGACCGACGCGGCTCACAAGAACGGCTGCGACATGCTGGGCGGAACGATATTCTTCGACGGCTACTCCACATTATATGCCAAGACCCAGTGGACAACTCGTGCCAACTCCGTAAACGATCAGACACCGGCAAACTACAAGGGCTATAAATATGTGAAGCCGCTTATCCACATGCTGCTCTATTTCGGCGTGGATGGGGTGAACATCAACTGGGAGCTCGGCTCTCCCTCCGAGACCAAGAGTTTTCACAAGGCTCTCTACAGCTATGCCAAGGAGATAGGCTTCAAGAATTTCCACCTGGGTCTCTATACTGTTCAAGCCTATTTGACACATCTGAATGTTGACTATCTCTATACGGAGAGAGACGGTCAGGTAGCTGACATCATGCTGAACTATGGCGGTGAATATAGTGTCAAGCAATCTGCCCAGACAGCCAAGAATGCCAATGCCGGGCTCGGAGCTTCCGGTGTATGGCAGGGCTTCTGGATCAAGGACTTGGATAAATCTTGGTCTTACATGAATGATGGCGACGGTAAGGAGGTGAACTTCTGTCTTTGGGGTGAGCATAAGGACAGCCGTTTCTGGAGCTACAACTCCGGCGCGGGCGCCATGAACCAGCAGGAGAATTACCAGAGCTTCTTGGAGCGTGCTTTCAGCGGCGGTAACCGCAACCCGATCTGGCGTCCTGCAGTAAGCAGTTCCGGCAATAAGATGGAGTGGGACGGTGCCACGCCTCCGCTGAAAACTTTCGCCGGTTTCTCCAATTGGATTCCCGAGCGCTCTACCGTAACCGGAAAGTTCCCGTTCTATACTAATTTCAACCTTGGTAACGGCGAACGCTACAACTATCGTGGAAAGAAGACCGCCGGAGGTTGGTATAACATTTCCGCACAGGATGTGGTACCTACTTATCGCTGGCTCGTGCTCAAAGCCAATCAGACTGTGAGCTCCACCGCGGAGAAGAGCACCAGTATCAACGCGGCCTTCAGTCATGAGGATGCTTTCATCGGAGGCTCATGTCTGCGCCTTACGGGTGATGCCTCACAGCCTACCGATATCGTGCTCTACAATACTGACATCACACCTAACGATGCCGCTACCTATGCCCTCGTGGCCATCAAAGGTGCCGGTGACCGTGGCGAAGGTGTCGTAGAAAGCCATCTCTCGCTGATACTCTTCGTGAACAATGCATGGAAGGAATATCAGATTCCCAACAATAATGGCAAGTCATGGCAGGAGCATCGCATCGCCCTCAATCTCAAGGCTACCGACAAGGTGGAGAAAATTGGTCTTCGTGTGCAGGGCGGCGACGACAAGTACGATATGTATGTAGGTAAGATAGAGTTGAACGACGGCCACAAGGCTATGCCTGTAACTCTTGCGAACCTCACGGCCGAGAAAAAGGGTGAGACACCCTCTACCATGGATTTGAAACTGTGCTGGGATGTCAATGTAGTTCCCAATGCCTACGGTCTTGGTCTCAACAGCACCGCCAACATCGACCACTTTGAGATTCTTGTCAAGGACGGTGAGTCGGGTATCGTCCGTGAGGTGGGTCGCACATCGCAGTGGGCCGCATTCGTTCCCGCCGTTGAAGTGGCTGCTATGCAGCACCCTTATATTGGCGTAGTAGCCGTATCTACTGACCTCAAGACCGTGGGCGAGCCTTTATGGAAGGCTGTGGATAAAGACCCGAATGTAGAAGAGGATCCGTTTGGAACTTACGGAGAATCTACCGCGGACAAGAATGCCGAGGGTTACCAGACCGCGCTGAAATGCCGTGCGGTGGAAAGCTTCAGGACGGAAAATGCCGAGGAGAACATCAACTTCTCACAGACCTACGAGGAGTTCAAGGCCGAGCGCGACGCTACGGGTGGCTTGCAATATCATAAGGTGAAGGGCAAGACCCTCAAGGTAAGACAAGGTACTACCATCGACTTCTGGCTCAAGGGCTTTGATGGCGACAACTCTCTCATCGGTTCTGACGACGACTTCCGCTATTGCTTTGTTGGAGGTTGGATGGACCTTGACGGCAGCGGTACTTTCAACTATGGTAAAGGTATGAAGGAGCAGCCTTTCTGGCTAAACAATAATGTGATGGTGAACGGCAAGGTTTACGCCAATGGTATAGACGGTGAGGAGAACTTCCCGTTTGATAACAGCACTATGGACGGTACGGAGAAATACGGCGAGCGCGTGTTCCGTGCAGGTACTCTGCGCAAGGGAAATCCTTGCTTGGTGAAGGTGGATGGTCTGCATGGCAAGATTGAGATTCCTGACGACGCTCGCCGTGGCCCGAGCCGTCTGCGCATCGTTTATTCCGATGCTTGGTTTGCTGGTGCTTTCGGACCTGTGGGTAAGACTAATAAGGGCTATACCCTCGATATCGATGTGGTAATCGTAGGCGACAACGACAACGAGCGTGGCAGCAAGGACTTGCACGATACGGGTGAAGTCGACGACTGGACTGTCATTACAGACATCACCGATGTGAATAAGGATGAGGGCATAAAGGCCTCCGTACGCGTAGAGGGCGGCAACTTCATGTTCACGAACACCAAGAAAGCCGAGATCTATACGCCAAACGGCCTTATGGTAAAGTCGCTGGCCCGTCCTAACATCGTTGCGGGCAAGGGTATGGTAAAGGGCGTTTACTTGGTTAGACTGAATGGTGGCAAGACAGTCAAGGTGGTTTTATAAACGCCTTGTCTATGCTAACTGACTAATATTTAAGTGCAGGCAGAAGAGATCTTGCGGGTTTCTCTGTCTGCACTTTCTAAAACCTATACTTTTCATCTTACGACTATGAGTATTCTGAAAAAAGCAATTTTCGTGATATTCCTTCTCGTTCTCTTTAATATGGCGACCCGGGCTCAGGCCTTGTCATGGCATGACCCTATGCAGGGCGGTGATTTCCGAATATGGGGGAGGGCCTGGAATGAGGAAATAGGGAAAGAGTATGCGCGGCTTCCTGAGCGTCTGTGCGCCCTGATGCCCGTCAATGTGAAGAAACGGTCTAAAAATGTCGCGGGTCTTAGCGTGCGCTTTGTAAGTTCATCACCCGTAATCCAAGTGAAGTATACCTTTGCGGAGAAGTCCAACCTGCCCAACCTGTCGCTACTCAACCAAGCGGGGATAGACCTCTATGCCACGGATGCCACGGGGCGGAAACGCTGGATCGGCAACCACATGCAATGGAAATTCGACAAAGATACGATTATCATCAGCTATGATGCTCTGAACACTGCGATACACCCGGGAGGAGAACTGAATTTCGAACTTTATCTGCCCCCTTATAGCGTCGTTACATCCCTGCGTATAGGCATTAGCCAGAACGCCTCTTTCCGTTTCCTGAAGCCAGGAGAGGAGCGTCCTGTCGTTATCTATGGCTCCTCTATCGTGCAAGGAGCGTCGCCATCGCGTCCAGGCCTGATGTGGACGAACCTGTTGGGACGGATGAGTGGTCTGCCTATGGTGAATTTGGGCTTCTCGGGAGCGTGCCTGATGGAGCCCGAAGTATTCAAGGCGATGGCAGAGGTGAATGCCCGATGTTTCATTATAGATCCCGTCCCCAACAGTTACCGGCTTACTGAAGAGGAAATTATCGGGCGTGTCAGGGAGGGGGTGCGTATCCTGCGGCAGCGGAGCCAAGTTCCCATTCTGCTCTCTGAGAGTTATCCGCAGGTCGACCGATACTTCTATCCTGCGGCAGAAAATAGCATGCGGGCTGCCAACAAGGCCTTGCGCAGAGCTTTTGATAGTCTGCGGAAAGAGGGGGTAGAGAATTTATATTATCAGTCGAGCGAGGCCATTGCTCTGCCGGAAGAAGGCATGATAGAGGGTACGCATCCCAGCGATATCGGTAACGAGGCCTATGCCCGAGCCTATATCAGACAGCTCCAAGTGATACTTCCGAACGACTTCCCCTATACTACCGTAGTATTCGACAATGCCCATAGTCCGGTGCCGTTTCGCATTCCGGCCTTGACCGCAACGCGTGACGGTCGGCTACTTGCCGCTTGCGACTACCGCATAAACAGGGCGGATGTAGGATGGAATCATCGCAACGGTCTTTGGGAGGTAGATATAGTGATGAAGCAGAGCTGCGACCGTGGCCTCACATGGGTCGACTCGGCCTGTGTGGCTTGTGGGGACGAGCATGCAGCTGATACTGTACGCACTGCTTTCGGGGATGCCAGCCTTGTAGCCGACCGAACATCAGATGAGGTACTGCTCCATTGCGTGGCGGGCAAGGTGGGCTACCAGAGGGCAACACGGCGAGATCCACAGCATGCCGTCTTCTTTCGCAGTGCCGATGGAGGGTACACTTGGGATCATGGAACCGATCTGACGGAGCTTATCTATGCCCTCTACGACGGCAAGCTGCCCAACGGGGGACAAGCCGATGGCATTTTCCTGACCTCGGGCAAAATAACGCAAAGCCGATATATCAGGAAAGGAAGATACTATCGCCTCTACATCGCACACCCCGTGAGGCAGAAGAACATGTCCCGATGCGGTACATTCGTTATCTACTCCGACGATTTCGGGCGCACATGGCAGGTGCTCGGCAATCCGAGCAAGGCTCCCTCTATAGCCCAGGATGAAGGCAAGGTGGACGAATTGCCGGATGGAAGCGTTCTTTTAAGTTGTCGTGATATGGAGGGTGGCCGTCGTTATAATGTGTTTACCTACAGCAATGCGAGGAAAACCAAGGGAAGCTGGGGTACTGAAGTGATGCCGTATAACATGACAAGCAGAGAGGTAAACGCTTGCAACGGCGATCTTCTCATAGTCTCCGCAACGCGCCGGACTGATGGTAAGCCCATGCATGTAGCCCTTCAGTCGGTGCCCCTCAGTCCACGCCGAGATAGTTTGGGCTTCTTCTTTAAGGAAATAGCGTCGGCGGATGACTATGCCACTGCCGAACGGTTAGGTCGCGGATGGCGGAAGGGATTTTGCCTGACGGGCGAATCGTCGTGCTATTCCACGATGGTGTTGATGGATAATCGTTGTCTGGGAGTACTCTACGAGGTAAGGGGCAAGGATGATGGCTACGATATTGCATTCAGTAGTCTCCCACTTTGGAGGATAACCAATGGGCAATATGAGATACGCTGAACAGTTAGAATATGTGGTTAAGGGCATCTCCCGTAAGGTGGGTATGAAATTGAAGATAATACTTTTTGTAATCATGGGTCTAAGTATAACAAGCTGTTGCATGGGAGAAAGCTATGTTCTCCAACGCATGTATGGGTTCCCCTTTCAGGAAGCAGGCTATGAAAAAGGAGTCTCAGCTTGCTTTGCCGGTTATATAGGGAGAACGCTCCTTGTCGCAGGAGGTTGCAATTTCCCTGGGAAGCCAGCCTGCGAAGGAGGACGGAAGAAATACTATAATGGGATTTATGCCGCCATAACGGGCAATGGCGACCAGCTCTTGTGGCGTAAGGTGGGTGAATTGCCTACTGCCTCAGCCTATGGTGTGAGCGTTTCTTGGCATGATCAGGTAATCATGGTGGGTGGAAATAACGAGCAGGGAAGCTTAAAGGGTGTCTGCGCCGTAACGCTGAAAGGCGAGAAGGCCCTCGTGTCGTCCCTGCCGAGCCTGCCTGTAACTATGGACAATATGACGGGTTGCTTAGTGGGTAACCTGCTCTATGTAGCCGGAGGTAATGTGGAAGGACGGGCCTCGCGAAAGGCCTACTGCATGGATTTAGCCTCTGCGGACAAGGGATGGTATAGGTTGCCAGACCTGCCAGGCGATGTGCGGGTGCAGCCCGTTTCGGGAATGACGACTAAGGGTGCCTTTTGCGTGTGGGGTGGATTCCGCCCGAAGAGCGAACTTGAGGCTGCCGCCCTCTCTTTTGACGGATGGGCCTATGATACCGACACTCGAACATGGCGACATTTACCGGCACCGGTTGACATGGAAGGTTCGGAGGTGTTTTTGGGCGGAGGTACGGCAGCGAATCTCGGGACAGAGATGGTAGTTGCCGTAGGCGGGGTGAACAAGGAGGTCTTTTTGTCGGCGCTCAACCATCCGCAGCCAGGCTACATGACCCATGAACCCGAATGGTATAAGTTTAATCCTCTTGTGTTGGTCTATGGAGATGGCTCATGGCGCGTGATGGGTAAGGAGAAGGTAGCGGCGCGTGCCGGTGCAATCCTCGTACCGGTATCGGGCGACCTATATATAATAGGTGGTGAATTGAAGCCCGGTATCCGCACACCGGACATCTTCCGGCTACGTTTCTCTTCTAGAGAGTTGCAATAAAGTCATGAAAAAAAAGTTATGGAAAATAAGAAATTCTATCCGTGGTTATTAGTGACCCTGCTGTGGCTGGTGGCCTTGCTTAACTATATGGATCGACAGATGCTCTCCACGATGCAGGAGGCCATGAAAGCAGACATCTCAGAACTCAATCGCGCCGAGGCTTTCGGTGCGCTGATGGCTGTATTCCTGTGGATATATGGTCTCGTAAGCCCTTTTGCCGGCATCGTGGCCGACCATATGAGCCGTAAATGGCTGGTGGTGGGCAGTATCTTTGTATGGTCGGCAGTAACATTCCTGATGGGATATGCCGAGACTTTCGAGCAGTTGTATTGGCTACGGGCATTCATGGGTATCAGCGAAGCCTTGTATATACCGTCGGCTTTGTCGCTCATAGCCGACTGGCACGAGGGGAAGTCGCGCTCCTTGGCCATCGGCGTACACATGACAGGGCTCTATGTGGGGCAGGCTGTGGGCGGTTTCGGGGCAACCATTGCCGCCGCCTTATCTTGGCACTCCACCTTCCATTGGTTCGGTATCATTGGCATCGCCTATTCATTGGTGCTCATCGTATTGCTCCATGAGAATCCGTGCCACGCCGTGCAGGACGCTACTGCAACTACCAAGCGTGCGAATCCCTTCAAGGGCTTTGGTATGGTGTGCTCCAACTGGGCATTCTGGATTATCCTATTCTACTTTGCCGTGCCCAGCCTTTCTGGTTGGGCCACGAAGAACTGGATGCCCACGCTCTTCTCGGAGAATCTGGGGATACCGATGTCGAGCGCCGGACCGATTTCCACGATTACCATTGCTGTATCGTCGTTGATTGGGGTGCTTGGCGGTGGCGCACTCTCCGACTATTGGGTGCAGCGTAATATCAGGGGGCGGATTTATACCAGTGCCATCGGTCTGGGCATGACTGTGCCCGCTTTGTGTCTGCTGGGATTCGGGCACAGTCTTACCGATGTCGTTGGTGCGGGCTTGCTTTTCGGCATCGGTTATGGCATGTTCGATGCCAACAATATGCCCATCCTCTGCCAGTTTGTCTCCTCCAAGTACAGGGGAACAGCCTATGGCATTATGAACATGACAGGTGTTTTTGCGGGCGCAGCAGTAACCCAGCTGCTTGGAAAATGGACCGACGGGGGCAGTCTTGGGGAAGGTTTCGCCTTGCTGGGTGGCATTGTGATAGCGGCATTGGTGCTTCAACTGACATTCCTCAGGCCTACGACAGATAATAAAGAATAATGACGATATAACAATTTTATGATGATGGAAAAAATTAAAGGACTTATTAATGCTCCCTTTACTCCATTCCATGAGAACGGGGATTTGAACTTGGAACCGATAGCAGCCTATACGGCTATGCTTATGAAAAACGGACTTCAGGGGGTCTTTATCAACGGATCTTCCGGAGAAGGATACATGCTGACCACCGAAGAGCGCATGGCGTTGGCAGAAAAATGGGTATCGGTGGCTCCCAAGGGATTTAAAGTTATAGTTCATGTGGGCAGCTGCTGCCTACGCGAAAGTCAGTGTCTGGCTCGGCATGCCCAGTCGATAAGAGCATGGGGGATAGGAGCTATGGCACCTCCTTTCCCGAAGATAGGGCGGATAGAGGAACTGGTGAAATACTGTGAAGCTATTGCCTCTAATGCTCCCGACCTACCTTTTTATTATTATCACATTCCTGTCTTCAACGGTGCCTATCTGCCCATGCTCGACTTATTAAAAGCCGTGGACGGTCGGATAGGCAATTTTGCAGGAATCAAGTATACCTATGAGAGCCTGTACGAATATAATCAATGTCGTCTCTACAAGGATGGAAAGTTCGATATGCTCCATGGACAAGATGAAACTATATTGCCATGTCTTGCCCAAGGAGGGGCACAGGGTGGTATCGGAGGCACCACCAACTACAACGGTCGGGAACTTACGGGCATCATTGATGCATGGAATAGCGGCGACATAGAGACCGCACGGGAGAAGCAGAACTTTTCCCAAGCTGTGATTAATGTAATCTGCCACTTTAGGGGGAATATTGTAGCAGGGAAGCGAATCATGAAACTGATGGGTTTCAATCTTGGTTCCAACCGCATTCCTTTCCAAAATATGACGGATGAGGAGGAACAGCATATGAAAAAAGAGTTGGAGGAGATAGGCTTCTTTGCGCGTTGCAACCAGTTTTAAGGGATGAAGAAATGGACAGAAAAGAATATTTAAGACGGTGGGCAGCGTCCTATCGGAACGACCTCACGCATGACATTCTGCCTTTCTGGATGCAGCATGGGTTGGATCGGAAGCATGGCGGAGTGTATACTTGTATCGACCGGAAGGGAAATTTGATGGACACCACGAAGTCGGTATGGTTTCAGGGGCGCTTTGGTTTTATTGCGGCGTTCGCCTATAACAATATTGAGAAGAACGAGGAATGGCTTGCTGCATCAAAGAGTTGTATAGACTTCATCCTTGCCCATTGTATGGATGAGAACGGCAGAATGTATTTTGAAGTGTCGGAAGACGGTACTCCTTTGCGTATGCGCCGCTATCTCTTTTCAGAGTGCTTTGCCACAATAGCCATGTCGGAGTATTCCATAGCCTCGGGTAACCATGCATATGCGGAGAAAGCCTTGGATCTTTTTAGGCTGATACGGCACTATGCGGAGACCCCTGGACTGCTCGAACCAAAATACTTGCCTGCTCTGAAATGTCAGGGACACTCGCTCACCATGATTCTCATCAATACGGCCTCACGCTTGCGAGAAGCTATAGACGCATCCGAATTGACGCAACAGATAGACAGATCTATCACTGCATTGCAGAAATATTTTGTGCATCCAGAATACAAAGCAATTTTGGAGACCGTAGGAATGAACGGCGAGTTTATCGATACTATCATGGGGCGTACCATCAATCCGGGCCACTGTATCGAAACTTCCTGGTTTATCTTGGAAGAAGCAAGGCACAGAGGTTGGGACAAAGAACTGACAAAACTGGGCTTGAAGATATTTGATTGGTCTTGGAAGTGGGGCTGGGATAAGGAGTATGGAGGCATTATCAATTTTAAAGATTGCCGGAACTTTCCCGCTCAAGATTATTCGCAAGACATGAAGTTCTGGTGGCCCCAGACCGAGGCTATTATCGCTAGCCTTTATGCCTACTTGGCAACGGGCGACGGGAAATATCTGGACTGCCATAAGGAAGTGAGCGACTGGACATACGCCCACTTCCCCGACAGGGAATATGGGGAGTGGTATGGTTATCTTCATAGGGATGGCACCGTGGCTCAATCAGCCAAGGGTAATGTCTTCAAGGGACCGTTTCATATCCCGCGTATGATGATCAAGAGTTATTTATTGTGTCAAGACATGTTATAAAGGGAGGAGATACAAAATGATAAAAGACCGAGAATTCGACCTTTCTGTGTCTGCTTATGGGGTGGTACGCCAGTATCGATATGATGTGGCGATTCTTCCGTGGGGTGCTACGGAGCCCCATAATCTGCATCTGCCTTATCTGACGGACTGCATATTGTCGCATGATATAGCGGTGGATGCCGCACGGAAAGTCTATGAACTTTATGATAAACGTTGCATGGTGCTGCCCCCTATACCCATGGGAGCGCAGAATCCTGGACAGCGGGATCTCTCCTTCTGCATACACTCACGGTTGGAGACACAATATGCGATACTGAGGGACATCGTGTCGTCGCTTTATCATCAGGGTTATCGACGGTGCCTTATCGTGAATGGGCATGGTGGAAACTCGTTCAAGAACATGATTAGGGATTTGTCAGTGGATTATCCCGACTTTATGATAGCTTCCAGTGAGTGGTTTAAAATGCTGCCGGCAAAGGATTATTTTGAATGTCCGGGCGACCACGCTGACGAGGTAGAGACATCCACGATGATGTATTACCATCCAGAACTGGTATGTTTAGACGAGGCCGGAGCAGGCAATGGGCGTGGCTTCAAGATTCCCGCCTTGAAAAGCGGAACGGTTTGGATACCGAGAGACTGGAACAAGGTAACAGAGGATACGGGTATTGGGAATCCCCGTTTTTCTACCGAAGAGAAGGGACGCAAGTTTGCTCAGGCCGTCGTATCTAAGTATGCGGAGTTCCTGAAAGATTTCGCAGAGACGAATGAGCCTGCGGAGTTGTATTAAAAAACATTCTTTATTGCGTTTTGCAGGCTTGTGTCAGACTATTTGTAGCCTGATATAAGTCTGCGTCAGTTTACTCAAATACTGTCAGCGACAATATTTATTGGTAGACCTTATGAATAAAATTGAAAATAGCTATAAGTAATTTTTAAGGCTGATTTGTATTTCTTATGAATGGCAACCTAAAACTTGCTAAATTAATAACTTAAACATTAAACTATTTTACTCCAAATCATGGACAAGAAACACTATGAGCACGGCTTGGTGCTATGCAAGGCCTTTATGGTACTCTTTCTCCTGTGTGTTCCGGTTCACGGAACCTTTGCGCAGGTGAATCTGTCGACCAAGCGCGCCAAGTTAGAGACGGTGATCAACCAGCTTAAGGCAAAATCCAAGTACCGCTTCTTCTACAACGACGACTTGGCGAAGGTGGAAGTGAACGAAGTTCAGGCCAAGAACGAGTCGTTGAGAAGCGTGCTCGACAAGCTCTTTGCCGGCACGGGCATCTCCTACAACATCGTAGACAATGTGGTCTACCTCTCCAAGGAAGGCTCCCCTGCTCAGGTCAGGAAGTCTACAAACCAGAAGTCTTCAGGACCGCATACCGTTGCGGGAACCGTTACCGATGCCAGCGGCGAGCCGCTCATTGGCGTGAGCGTGATGGTGAAGGGGACCTCTCACGGTGCCGTTACCGACATCGACGGTCATTATTCCTTTACGACCGAGGCGGCCAATCCCATCCTGGTCTACTCTTATGTGGGCTACGGCACGCAAGAAGTCGCCATGCAGGGTCGCAGCAAGATCGATCTCGTGATGCGCGAGGAAGCTCTCACGCTGAATGATGTCGTGGTTACCGCCCTTGGTATCAAGCGTTCTGAAAAGGCATTGAGCTATAATGTACAGAAAATAGGCGGCGAGGATGTAAATACCGTGAAAAACGCTAACTTCATGAATTCGCTGTCCGGTAAAGTAGCAGGCGTTAACATCAATGCTTCCGCAGCGGGCATGGGTGGTGCGGCTCGGGTAGTAATGCGCGGTCCCAAGTCGATCACGCAAAGCAACGGCGCACTCTATGTAATAGATGGTGTTCCCGTTACGAATACCAGCCAGGGTGAGGTGAACGGCGGTCGTTACTCCGTTCAGCCGGGCTCTGAGGGCATTGCCGATGTGAACCCCGAGGACATCGAAAGCATCTCGGTACTCAGCGGCCCGGCAGCCGCGGCTCTCTACGGATCGGCTGCCGCACAGGGTGTCATCATGATAACCACCAAGAAGGGCAAAGAAGGGCGTATACAGGTAAGCGTCTCTAATAGCTCGCAATTCAGTCGTCCATTCGTGATGCCGGAATTTCAGAACTCCTATGTGAACCGCAGGAACGAGGTAAGCTCCTGGGGCTCGAAGACAGCCTCACAGTTTGGCGACTACGAACCGAAAAACTTTTTTAACACGGGAACTAACATCCAGAACAACATCTCACTGACTGTAGGCTCCGGAAAAAACCAGACTTATCTCTCCGTGGGCACTACCAACGCCAAGGGTATCATTCCGAACAATGCTTATAACCGGTATAACTTCACATTCAGAAATACAACTCACTTCTTGGATGACAAGTTGACTTTCGATTTCGGATTCAACTATATCATCGAGAAAGACCGCAACCTTACGGCTCAAGGAGAATATTTCAATCCGCTCACAGCTGTCTACCTCTTCCCTCGCGGCGAGAGCTTTGATGCTGTACGCACTTATGAGCTGTGGGATCCCACGCGTCTTATCTATGTTCAGAACTGGAATTTCGGCGACGCTTTGAGTATGCAGAATCCTTATTGGGTGGCTCATCGCATGAATCGCACGAACAAGAAAGGTCGTTATATGGTAAACGCCAGTCTGAAATATCAAGTGCTCGATTGGCTTGATGTTACCGGTCGTCTGCGCTGGGACGACGCTGCCACTAAGCAGGAGGACAAGCGATATGCGTCGACCATCAACCTATTCTCACACTCTCCCTACGGATTCTATGGCTACGATAAAATTAACGATCAGAGTCTCTATGGCGACCTGATGGCCAATATTAATAAATCGTGGGAGGATTTCAGCGTCGGTGCCAATATCGGTGCTTCTTTCTCGCGCACAAAATATGATGTTACCGGCTTTCAAGGTGGCTTGAAGGCTCCTTCGAACTTGTTTACTCCAAATGCTATCGACTATAGCCAGGTAACTAACGACAACCGTCCGCTCTTCGACTTGAACAAGCACTATATCAATTCTCTGTTTGCCAATGTGGAGTTGGGGTGGAAGAGTATGCTCTATCTGACATTGACCGGGCGCAACGACTGGGACTCTGCTCTCGACAATACAGCCAAAAGCTCATTTTTCTATCCCTCGGTAGGTCTGTCGGCAGTGATTTCACAGATGACGCAACTGCCTAAGTTCATCAACTACCTGAAGGTGCGCGGCTCTTGGGCAAGCGTAGGTTCGGCCATCAAGCCAAACATTTCTTCCCTGTGGCGTTATAAATATAACCCGTCTTCAGGTACATATAGCACGGTTACTTATAAGTTTCCGGACACTTTCTATCCTGAGCGTACCAATTCTTGGGAAGCCGGTCTTACGGCCCGTTTCTTCAACAATGCATTGAGTTTGGATGTAACGATTTACCAGAGTAACACGAAGAATCAAACCTTCCTGCGCTCAATCACGGCAGGCGGTGGCTATAATCAGGAATATATCCAGACTGGTAATGTACGCAACCGAGGTTTAGAGCTGTCGCTCGGCTATCACCATAACTGGGGCGACTTTGGCTGGTACACCTCTTTTACTTATAGTGCAAACCGTAATAAGATCATTAACCTGCTCGATAACCCGAATGAGGTGCTCAACATGGGTGGCCTGAACGGCATCGATATCATTCTGAAGAAAGGCGGTACGATGGGTGATGTCTATACGACAAGCGACTTCAAGCGTGATGCTGACGGTAATATTGCTTTGAGTGGAAGTAACAATGTCATGCGGGAAACCCTCTCTAATCCTGTTTACCGTGGCTCGGTATTGCCAAAGGGCAATATTGGTTTCTCTAATGATTTTACTTACAAGGGCTTCAATCTGGGATTCCTTATTACGGCTCGTTTTGGCGGAATCGTAATGAGCCAGACTCAAGCCATTCTTGACCAGTACGGTGTATCGAAGGCTTCGGCTGATGCACGCGACAATGGAGGTGTTCCCGTTAATAGTGGTAAAGTAGACGCCGAAGGCTATTATTCGGTGGTTGGCGGTAGCAATCCTATATGGTCTGAGTACATCTATAGTGCCACCAACGCCCGTTTGCAGGAAGCTCATCTGAGTTATACTTTCCCCAAGACTTTGTTGAAGAAAGTGCAACTCACGCTCGGCCTTACGGCACACAACCTCTTCATGATTTACAACAAGGCTCCGTTTGACCCCGAGGCTACGGCGTCTACGGGCACTTATTATCAAGGCTTCGACTATTTCATGCAGCCGAGCCTGCGTTCCATGGGCTTCAATGTGAATTTGAAATTCTAACAGTTACATCTAAAATAATAATACGAACAAATGATTAAGAAATATTTTTCCAAGGCAACCTTGATGGGAGTTGTCATGATAAGCTTGTTCGGGCTTGTGTCATGCACCGCGGGCTTTGAGGATGCCAACCGCCCGGGCAGTTCCGCGTCGGCGGAAGAACTGGGAAGAGACAACTACACCATAGGATCCTTCCTCGTGCAGATGCAGAACGCCGTGTTCCCTGAACAGGAGAACGACTTCCAGATGGACCATGATCTCATTGGCAATTACCTGGCTCGTTACATGACTTATGCCAATAATGGATGGAACGGGGCCAACTTCGCCACGATGAATGCTCCCGTAAACTGGGTGCGTTATCCATTCAAATCGCTCACTCCGAAGTTTACTTCGGCCTTCAATGAGATCGTGCGTCTCTGTAACGGGAAAAAGGACCTCAATTATGCCTGGGCTCTCATTCTGCGTGCGCAGGGTTATCTGACGATGACCGATTTGTATGGCCCGTTTCCCATTGGTGCCGTGCAGGATGATGTCAATGCCTATTCCTCACAGCAAGAGGTGTATGCCCATATCATTGCCGATTTGGACGAGGCTCTTGCCATCTTGAAGCCTCTGGTGAGCGAACCGGCTTATACTGCAAACCAGACTTTTGACAAGGTCTATGACGGCAAGTTCGTGAAGTGGATGAAGTTTGCCAACTCTCTGAAGCTGCGCATGGCCATCCGAATGAGTGGCGTAGACCCAGAGACCGCCCAGAGAGTGGGTGAGGAAGCCGTGGCGGCAGGAGTCATTGAGGAGAATGAGGACAACCTGGCTATCAGCTACACACCGCACGGTCTTTATAAGACCTCTGTGGAGTGGGGCGACAGTCGTGCCTGTGCCGATTTGGAGAGTTTTATGAACGGTTATGACGATCCTCGTATCGCCAAGTATTTTAAGGAGGTAGCAGAGCGCCCGTCTGGTTCGCGAGCTATTATCGGTTGCCGTGCTGGTGCCAAGATCGGTAATAAGTCGGTGGCTGATCCGCTTTATTCGGCGGCTAATGTGACCAATACTACCAAGGGAGTCTGGCTTACTGCGGCTGAGATGTGGTTCTGTCGTGCGGAGGGACTTCTTATCGGTTGGCGGAACATGGGTGAGAACTCTGTGGAGAGCCTTTACAATAAAGCCATATCCACCTCTTTCAAGCAATGGGAGGCCGGCGACGCCAGCTCCTATCTCAACAACGCCTGGAGCGTGCAAGCTGATTATCAAGATGCGCAAGGCGGTTTCAGTCATTCTGCCACGCACATGAGCAACATCACCGTGAAGTGGGATGATTCGGCTACGACCGAGCAGAAAATGGAACGGCTCATCACGCAGAAATGGATAGCTCTTTTCCCCTGTGGACAAGAGGGCTGGAGTGAACTGCGTCGTACGGGTTATCCACAAGTTTTTGCCGTAGACCAGACCACGGCTTACTCCATCAAGGTGCCGAACCGCATACCATTTGCCGACACGGAGATGACCGAAAATCCTGTCAATCTGGAGAAAGCCCGCCAGATGCTGGGCGGAGCGGACGACTATGCGACCCCGATGTGGTGGCAGAAGAAGTGGTGGAACTAAAGTAGGCATCAATCTATCAACAATTAAAAGACCTTTAAGAAGATGAAGAAAATAGTAAAATCGATTCTTTTAGCGACAGGAGCCGTAATGGCGATGGCCTCCTGTAGTGACTGGACTGATACGGAGATACAGAATCCGACCGACCTTACGGCGAATATCAGGAGCGAGGCCTATTATGCGCAACTCCGCAATTACAAGAAAAGCGACCATCCCGTAGCCTTTGGCTGGTTTGGTGGCTGGGCAGGACGTGATGCCTCTTTGGAGAAGTCGTTGTCAGGGCTCCCTGACAGTGTGGACTTCGTATCGCTGTGGGGCAACTTTAAGAACCTCACTCCGGCACAGAAAGAAGACCTTGAATATGTACAGAAGGTAAAGGGTACTAAAGTACTCATCTGTTGGCAGGTGCACGACATCGGCGACCAGTTGACTCCAGATGCCCCTGATGGTTGGACGGAGCAGAACCCTGACAAGAACTGGCGGCATGAGTTCTGGGGCTGGGGTGAGACATCAGAGGAGAAGCTTGCCGCAACCGAGAAGTATGCTAAGGCCATTCTCGACACCATCAGCAAGTATAACTACGACGGCTTCGACATTGATGCGGAGTATGGCTTGCCACAGATAGGCTTTACCCCGGAGGAGGAGTTATGGAGAAACGAGGGTTGCATGGACAAGTTTATCGAGACGCTTGCCACGGAACTTGGCCCGCATTCTGGTACTGCTAAGATGCTCGTAGTAGATGGAAAGCCCGAGGACATACCAACCAAGTATGCTGATTACTTTGACTATTTCATCTTGCAGGCCTATGATTCTGATTATCATTTGGCCAGACCGTCAAACACCCAGGCTCGTTTCGACAGACAGCTGAACCACTGGAAGGAAGTGTTGACTCCGGAACAGCTGGCTCGCAAGATTATCATAACTTGTAATTATGAGAATGGTAACAACATTACGAATCATTCTTATATTATGGCAGAGGGAATAGAGAATCAGCATCTGTATGATGGGCTGCTTCCCGAGGAATTCATGACATGGAAGAAAGATTCGAAAAGATGGCTTGCCCGGGTCTCTGCAGCTTTTGCCCTTTTCAATCCAGAATTTGACGGACAAACTTATCGCAAAGGAGGTATGGGAACCTATCATATGGAATATGAATACAAGGCTGCAGGTACCATCAATACCTATCCTAATCTGCGTATGGCCATTCAGTTAATGAACCCCACCAATAAATAATCTACAAATCAATAAAGTAAATAATATGTATCAGTATAAGAGAAAATCCATACTACTGGCACTCGTAGGACTTGTGTTTATGGCTTTCTGTTCGTGTGAGGACGCCGAGTACTCCGTGCTTGAGAACCAAGCTTTCTTCGCGCAGACGAAGACCAATGCCAACACGACGCAGAAGTTGATCGTGGAGGACGAGGGAGTTACCGAGACCAGCTTCAATGTGCAGCTGTCTTCTCCTGCCGAGACGGCAGCCAAATTCGAGATACAGCTCGATCAGGAAGCTCTCGATCGATATAATACCGAGAACTTCACTACCTATAAGATGTTGCCAACCAGTGGTTATGCCATGACCTCTAAGGAACTAAATATAGAGGCTGGACAGACGCTGTCGGAGGCAGTCAACATCACGGTAAAGCCTTTTACGGAGGAGCAGAAAGCGAATGCCGAAAAGTTCGCCTTACCTTTGAAGTTAGTAAGCAAGGACGGCAGGCAGAGCGTACTCAACTCCGGAGGCTCCATGATCTACCTGCTCGACAAGGTAGTGCGCCAGGCCGTGCCCTCCTATAGTGCCAATAATCCTATTGTCTTCCACATGAAAGAGGATTTCAACGCCACTCAATGGACCGTCGAGTTTTGTGTCAACATTGATAAGCTCGGCACCAAGGTGGGTGAAATGAACAACCAGCAGCTTTTCAGCGGATGGGGCAGCGACGGAGGCGAGATATTCACACGCTTCGGCGACGCGCCCATCGAGGGCAATCGCATGAACATAAAGACGCAAGGCAGCCAGATGAACAGCAATATGAAGTTTGCCATCAATACTTGGTATCACATAGCCATAGTTTGTACGGGTACATCTTTGAGTCTTTATGTGAACGGAGTTCTTGACAACACAGTAGCTCTGCCAGGTAAGGCCGTGAACATTGACAAGGATAACTGGCATGCCGGCAACTCTGACGATGAGCGTTTCACTTATTTAAAGGGTAATGTGATGATGAGCGAGATCCGTGTTTGGACCAAGGCTCTGTCGCAGCCTCAGATTGCGAACAATATGTATGCGGCTGATCCGAACTCAGAGGGATTGTATGCTTATTTCAAGATGGACGAAGGTTCAGGGAATAGTTTCAGCGATGTCCGAAAGAATGGTAATACTGCGCTCGTACCGCAGCCTTTGCTTTATAGGGATATTGTTTGGACGCCAGATGTGAGAATTGACGGAAAGTAAAACATTAAAAGAATTCAAGAAAAATGATTAAGAATATCATCAAATCAACTTTTATGGCAATGCCGGCATTCCTTTTGCTGGCAGCCTGCCAGAGTGAGCAGGAGGTGGGGGCAACGCTCTATCCGTCGGTAGGAGAGGATTTTTCGCCCGTGGCTTACATCGATAACCGAGCCTATGTGCCGAAGAACTTCAAGTCTACGACCTATGCTCAAAAGGGTTCTTCTAACGAATTGGAAATTCCGGCAGATACGCTCTGCTTCAAGGTGCAGCTCACCACGGTATCCGATAAGGATCTTACTTTCAGTCTCAAGATAGACAACGGCCGGATTCCCGCTGCCAATGCGGAGGATCATAAGGCTTTGAGCGCTGCTGCATTTAAACTGGAGAATACTACCGTTACGGTAAAGAAGGGTGAACTGGAAAGCACTGAGGTCTTCAAGGTGGCTCTTGATGATGCATCGCAGGAGCTTCTCACACTCGCGGAGAGCGAGACCGGTATCGCGGCTTTCACCATTATCAGCTCCGACGAGGTAAAGATTAGCGATAAGTATAATTCCTATCTCTGGGAACTTGCAAAGGAAGTGCGCTGGGTAGATGTCAACGGAACGATTGACGGACTCACGCAACTGAATACCTCGGACTATGATGTGAATGCTGGTAGTTATGGTGGAATCGGATTAGAATTGAGTGATGGGAGCGATGATACCTATACGAGATATTTCGTTTCCGACGAGTCTAACCAGTTCATGAAGATAGATTTGAGGTCGACCACGGCATTTTCCGCTATTCAGTTTACTCCCTGCGGCTTTCTTTGGGGATCGAATTTGAGCGAGTTTTTCCCAAAGAAAATAGAGATTTTAGGCTCTACATCCGAGAAGCCGATGTATGAGGTTGCGGAAGAAGAGTTCACCCGTCTGGGCTTCGCAACTTGCCAGACCGCTCCCGCCGGACCCGCCGATAAGTGGAACATCGTGTTCTATGGTTCGCAGAATGTGCGCCACATCTGGATTCGCTTCATCTCTTCTATCAGTGGTGAATCCCAGATATTCCTCAATGAGGTGCGCTTATTCAAGTAAGAATTCGTTTTCTTTATATTTACTCCCGCTGCTTTTGAAAAAACAGCGGGAGTCTTTTTATCTCTATGGAAGAAGCTCAAGGAACGGAGTATTCACAGGTTGTGCTAAAAGGCCGTTAAAAGGAAAGCTTTTAACGGCTTCCTATCTTCCTTTTAACGGCTTCCCGTCTTCTTTTTGACGGCCTTTTACTTTGAAGATTTATAATGCCCAATCTATAATGGTGGAGGATAAAGAAACTCCCCGTTCTCTTCATAGAGAGAACGGGGAGTTGTAAAAGTATTCCTATAATATCCTCTTAGGCGAGATTTGCCTCTGTGTTTTAAATCGCAAGGCATTAGCACACTTTGTGTGCGCCCTGACTAATCACTACATCGTAGACTTCTGGCTCGTGCCCATACTTGGCATTGAACTTCTCCTTGGCGACAGCGATGAAGCGGTCGTAGAGATCGTCCTTTACCAGGTTGATGGTGCAGCCGCCAAAGCCTCCGCCCATGATGCGACTGCCGGTTACTCCGTTCTCTTTAGCCAGTTCATTCAGGAAGTCGAGTTCCTCACACGATACCTCGTATTCCTTGCTCAGCCCCTTGTGAGTCTCGTACATCTTCTGTCCTACGGTCTCGTAGTCGCCTTTCTCGAGGGCATCGCACACAGCCAGCACACGATCTTTCTCGCCTAACACGAAATGGGCGCGAGTATAGTCTTCCACGGAAACCTCGGCCTTGACAGCTTCGAGTTCGTCCCATTCGGCATCGCGTAGGGTTTCAAATTTCTTCGTGGGGAAGTGCGCACAGAGAGCCTTGACAACATTCTCGCAGGAATTGCGGCGGTCGTTGTAAGGCGACCCTACAAGCTCGTGCTTCACTTTGGAGTTGACGAGAACAAGCTTGTATCCCTGTGGGTTGAACGGATAATACTCAAACTCGCGGCTGCGGCAGTCGAGGCGCATGAGTTTTCCTTCTTCTCCGAATACGGATGCAAACTGATCCATGATGCCGCAGTTGACACCTACATACTTATGCTCAGTAGCTTGTCCTGCCAAGGCCATGTCCCACTTGGAGACCTTGTTGTCGCCGAAGAGGTCGTTTAGTGCATAGGCAAAGCAGCTTTCCAAGGCTGCAGATGAAGACATTCCGGCTCCGAGCGGCACATCTCCATAGAAAGCTGCGTTGAATCCTTTTACAGGAACGCCGAGTGCCTTCATTTCTTGTACGATGCCGTATATATAGCGTGCCCAGGAGGCACGGGGCCCCACGGTGTCATTAATCTTGAACTCAACCTTGTCTTTCAGGTCGATGGCATAGAGGATGATGGTCTCAAGTCCGTTGGGGCGGACTTCTGCCATGATTCCCTTGTTTACTGCTCCCGGGAAAACGAATCCACCGTTATAGTCAGTATGCTCGCCGATGAGGTTGATGCGGCCTGGAGCCATATAGATGTTACCTGTCTTTCCGTCAAAGTGCTTGATGAAGCGACTTCTTACTCTTTCGATATCCATAGTCAAATGTGGTTTATTAAATTATACTTATTCAACAGGAATATCCTTGTTGACATTCTTGCAGCCGATGACAGCATAGAAGAACATGTAAGCCAGCGCAATCAGCGGAACGAAGTAGGAGGTCATATAAGTGGCCTTATCGGCAATGAAGCTCTGGAGCAGTGGGAGCAGACCTCCGCCCACTACCATCATCATGAAGATGCCGGATGCCGCAGCGGTATACTTCCCGAGCCCTTCCGTGGCAAGGTTGAAGATACTGGTCCACATGATGGAGGTGCAAAGTCCGCAGAGTACGAGCAACAAGGCGGCGACAGGTACCGTAACGGTGTCGAACGAGGCGCCGGTGAATACAGGCATGGCTACCGTTGAAGATCTGCCGAGAAGAATTGCGCCAAACACGAGGAGCATGCCTGCAAAAGTGGCAATGGTCATCAGTTGTTTGCTGGAAATCTTGCTGGCAATAAACGATGTGCAGAAACGCCCTACCAGCATGAGGAACCAATAGGTGGCTGCTACGGAACCTGCAATTGCGACGGCATTACCTGTAAGGCCTGCACCGGCATCAGTTTGGTCGCTTAAGTAGTAGATCAAGGTTCCCGGGATGCCAACCTCGACGCCAACATAGACGAAGATTGCGATAACGCCCAGAACGAAATGGCGGAACGACCAGGGGCTATGTTCAAATACGGTATCTTTGGTAACCTTACCCATTTCCGGATCCTCAATCTTGATGAAACAGAGGATGATAAATGCTGCTGCAAACACAGCCATGGCAATATAGAGAACGAGGTTTACATCGACCATTTTGGTGGATGCCGTAACCGTACCGATCAGGGCACCCACGAAGAGAGGAGTCAATGTGCCAGACAATGAGTTCAGTGTTCCGCCGATCATGTTCAGCTGGTTGCCACGGTTCCCACCTCCACCGATAAGGTTCAGCATTGGGTTTACCACGGTGTTCAGGATGCATACGCTGAAACCGGAGATGAAAGCTCCAAGCAGATAAACGACGAATCCTGTAACCTTAGCTGTTGCAGGATCGAAAAGCCCTGAGCAAAACTGGGTGAATACGCCGATAAAGCCAACGGCGATACCGATCATGGCGGTTTTCTTATAGCCGATCTTCGTCAGAAGCTTACCTGCGGGAATGCCCATGAAGAGGTAAGCCAAGAAGTTCATGGCATTACCCAACATGCCCACGGTGTTGGCGCTGTCGCCAGCAAACTGGCTCTTCCAGATGACACCGATTGGGGCGGCAAGGTTGGTTACGAACGAGATCATCGCATAGAGGAACATCATTGTGATAATTGCAATGATGCTCGCGTTTTGTTTAGTCTGATTTTTCATTTTAGTGATATGTTTTATTTACGATTATTTTTCGGTTCCGAATTTGTAGACGGTCTTCTGGCTGTAAGTCTGTCCCGGTTCTAAAACCACGGAAGGGAAATAAGGATGGTTAGGACTGTCAGGGAAGTGCTGGCATTCAAAGCATATTCCGCTGCGACGGGGGAAAGTGGCCCCGTTCTGTCCCTTGTAGCCATCGGCCCAGTTGTCGGTATACATCTGTACTCCAGGCTCTGTGGTGTAGACCTCCATGCTGCGTCCGCTGATAGGTTCTGTTACCTTTGCGGCGAAGCTGAGATCGCCCTCTTCCTTCTTGTTAAGTACGAAGCAATGGTCATAGCCTGCCCCATTTTTGATCTGTTCGTCGTCGGCGTTAATATCCTGGCCTACTGGCTTCGGGGTACGGAAGTCGAATGGAGTGTCCTTTACGAAGCGAATCTCGCCAGTGGGGATGCTTGTTTCGTCAATGGGAAGATAATAGTCGGCATTGACCTCACAGAGTAAATTCTCGATAGTAGGGGTCGGATTAGCAATGCCTGACAGTGAGAAGAAACCGTGGCTGGTGAGGTTCAGAATGGTTTTCTTGTTGGCTGTTGCCTGATATTTAATGACCAATTCGTTGTCATCAGTAAAAGTATAGGCCACCCACACGGTAACTTCGCCGGAGAAGCCTTCTTCGCCATAGGGACTGACATACTTCAGGACGAGCGCCTGGGTGCTTACCTGATTGGCGTCCCACACCTTTGCGTTGAAGCCTTGTTTGCCGCCATGCAGACTGTTAGGACCATTGTTTATGGCCAGATGATACTCTTTTCCATGTAGCTGGAAGCGACCCTTTGCTATACGATTGCCATAACGCCCGATCAAAGTAGAAAGATAGGGTTCAGGACTGTTGATGACATCTTGAATATTGTCATGGCCTTGGATTACATTGGCTAAGTTTCCGTTCTTGTCGGGAACCATAATGGCTACGATGGCACCGCCGTAATTCGTAATTGCAACTTCGTTCCCTTGTTGATTCTTAAGAATGTAGAGGTCTGTGTTCTTGCCGTTTATCGTGGTCTGAAAGTCCTCTCTTTTCAGACCACAGAGGCTTTCTGTCTCAACAGTACTCATAATATTCAAAGTTTTTAGTTGTCTACTTTCATGCAAAGTAACTCAAAAAAAATGAATATTACAAATTTCTATGAATAAAATGTATTGGTGTTATCGTTAAAAACAATTAAATGGAAGCGAGCAAATCGGCAACGATATAGCTGCTTCCACCGACAAAAATAAAGTCATCCTGCCCCGATTCGTCCAAAGCGTTACCGTATGCTTCTATAACGGAAGGATAGCTTTTCCCCTTTAGTTCATGCCGTTTTGCTTTTTCGGCGACTTTTTCAACCGAGATGGATCGTTTTGACGAGGACTGTGTCCAATAATAGACGGCCTCCTTCGGCAGAAGACTCATCACGGTGTCGATATCCTTGTCGTCTACCATTCCGAAGACGATGCGTAGTGTCCTGCACCTCTGAGCCTTGATTTGGGGGGCAAGATACTGCCATCCGCCGACATTGTGTCCCGTATCGCAGATGACTTGCGGATGGCTTTTCAGCTGTTGCCAGCGCCCCATAAGCCCCGTGAGTTCCGATACTTTGTCAAAACCTTCGGATATATCTTCTATAGAGTTAATGTTCAAATATTTCAGTACGCAGAGAATGGTGTTGGTATTTTTCTCTTGATAAAGTCCCCCAAGTTCTCCATGCAGCGTGCCGAAGCTTCGAGTCTGATAGTCTCTGCCGCCATTGGCAGTTGGTTTGGAGGAAATCACCTCTTGCTCTTCTTCCGCAAAACAGACGGGCGCATTCATTTCTTCGGCCTTGCGCAAGAATATGGGTTTGGTCTCCAAGGTGGCCTCTCCGATAACTACGGGAATGTCTCTTTTGATGATCCCTGCTTTTTCTCCAGCAATCTTAGCCAGCGTGTTGCCGAGAAATTGCGTGTGATCGAGGCTGATGTTTGTGATGACTGATAAGATGGGGGTGATGATATTGGTACAGTCCAGGCGACCTCCGAGCCCGACCTCTATCACGGCTATGTCCACTTTCTGTTCCGCAAAGTATTTGAATGCCAACGCGGTGGTCAGTTCAAAGAAAGAGGGGTGGAGCGGCTCGAAGAAAGGACGCTCGGTTTCGACGAATTTGACAACTTCTTCCTTGGAAATCATTTCCCCGTTGATGCGGATACGCTCACGAAAGTCTACGAGGTGAGGTGAGGTATACAGCCCGACTTTCAGTCCTTTTGCTTGGAGGATTGCGGCCAGGGTGTGCGAGCAGGAGCCTTTTCCATTGGTTCCCGCAATATGGATGGTCTTATATTGGCGATGTGGATGACCGAAGTGTTCGTCCATGGCCAGCGTGTTCTGCAGGCCCTCCTTATAAGCAGAAGCACCCACATGTTCGAAGACAGGGGTGCTATCGTATAGGTACTGTACGGTTTCCTCGTAAGTCATCCTTAACTGAAATAGTTCTTGAATTTGTCGAAGATGGATTTCTTCGTTGAGAGGTCGCCCTTGAAGTTCTCGCTCTCACGAAACTTCTCGATGGCTTCCCGTTCTTCCCGGATGAGCGTCTTGGGTATATAGACACTGATGTTTACTACCAAGTCGCCCTTGCCCGATCCGTAGCCTTGCACCGCGGGAAGTCCTTTGCCGCGCAGTCGGAGGGTTTTTCCGGGCTGTGTTCCAGGCTCTATCTTTATTTTGACCTTCGTTCCCTCGATGGTAGGAATCTCGACCTCACCACCCAAGGCTGCCGTCGGGAAGTCAAGCAACAGGTTATAGATGACATCCTGACCGTCGCGCACGAAAGTGTCGTTCTCTTCCTCTTCTATGTAGACTTGGATGTTTCCGTTGATTCCGTTGTGCGGACCGGTATTTCCTTTACCCGGCACATTTACAACCATGCCATCGGCAACGCCGGCCGGAATCTGTATTTCAACCACCTCTTCTCCTTTCACGACACCTGTTCCGTTACATGCGTGGCATTTATTTTTGATAACGGTGCCTTCACCATGACAGGTGGGGCACTCCGTTTGTGTCTGCATCATGCCCAGCATGGTGCGCACGGTCTTTACGACGACGCCGCGCCCTCCGCATGTCGGACAGGTCTCAGAGCCGCTTCCCGCCTCGGCACCGGAGCCATGACAGTGCGAGCAGGTGATATCCTTGCGCACCTTGAACTTTTTGGTAACACCCGTGGCGATCTCCTGAAGGCTCAGTCGGACTTTCAGCCGGAGGTCGGCTCCGCGATACTGAGCATGCTGGCCACGGCCGCTTCCGCTGAATCCGCCGAACCCTCCGAAGCCCGAATGACCGCCGAAAATATCACCGAACATGGAGAAGATGTCGTCCATGTCAAAGCCTTGGCCGCCGAACCCGCTGCTTCCGAAACCTCCGGGAGCGTCGAATCCGAACTGGTCATACTGCTGTCGTTTCTGCGGGTCGTGCAGAACCTCATAGGCCTCTGCGGCCTCCTTGAATTTTTCCTCCGCTTGCTTGTTGCCGGGGTTGCGGTCGGGGTGGTATTTGATGGCTATCTTCCGATACGCCTTCTTGATCTCTTCTTCCGAGGCACCTTTGCCGATGCCCAGCACCTCATAGTAATCTCTCTTCGCCATTATTGTCCTACTGCTACTTTAGCGTGCCTGATTACCTTGTCGTTGAGCATGTATCCTGTCTGCACACAGTCGACCACCTTCCCTTTCTTGTCGTCGCCCATGCCGGGAACCATGGCAATGGCTTCATGATAGTCTACATCGAAGTCTTTGCCCTGGGTATCCATTTTCTTTACTCCCATGCTTTCGAGAGTCTTCAGGAGTTTCTTGAAAATGAGTTCCCAGCCTTCTTCCACAGCCTCGATGCTTTCTGCCTTGTCGGCATTTGCCACGGCCCGCTCCATATCGTCGAGCACGGGCAGGATGGCGGTGATGGTCTTTTCGCCACCGTTCAGGATGAGTTCCGTCTTCTCTTTCAGCGTGCGCTTCTTGTAATTCTCGAATTCTGCCGCCGTGCGGAGCAACTGATCTTTCAGTCTGGCGTTTTCTTCCTGTGCCTTGGCAAGGAGTCCCTCTTCCGTTTCCGGTTCTCCTGCCTTTTTGTCAGCAGGTGTTTCTTCGTTGTCGGCGGGAGCCTGCGTCTCGTTTTCCACTGTGTCCTTTATCTCTTCCTGCTCCTCTCCCTTCGGAGCGTTGCGGTCTTCGATGTCTATCTTCTGTTCCTTTTTCGTCATGTCGATTCGTTTTCTTACCTGCCTTTAAGCAAAAACCGTGCCAAACGAAGGCTATGCTTCGCCATACATTCCGGCCTTCTGCGTCTTGATGTTTTCGTCGTGGATATAGTCGTCGTAGCTCATCAGCTTGTCTAAGGTGCCTGCCGGAGTCAGCTCGATGATGCGGTCGGCCACGGTCTTGATGAACTCGTGGTCATGCGAGGCAAAGAGAATGTTGCCCTTGAAGCTTATCAGGTTGTTGTTGAAAGCTTGTATGGATTCCAGGTCGAGGTGGTTGGTAGGCGTGTCGAGAATCAGGCAGTTGGCATTGTTGAGCTGCATCTTGGCAATCATGCAGCGCATTCTCTCGCCTCCGGAGAGCACATTCACTTTCTTCAGCACATCCTCACCGGAGAAGAGCATGCGGCCGAGATAGGCCTTCATCTGCACTTCGTTGCCCTTGCCATACTGCGAGAGCCAGTCCACGAGGTTCATGTCGCTCTTGAAAAACTCCGTGTTGTCGAGCGGCAGATAGGCCGTGGTGATGGTTACGCCCCAATTGAAAGTGCCTGCGTCGGGCTGCCGGTTGCCGTTGATGATTTCGAAGAGTGCGGTCATGGCCTTGGGGTTATGCGAGAGGAACACGGTCTTCTGTCCCTTCTCGATGACGAAGTTCACATTGTCGAAGAGCACCGTTCCGTCCGGCTCCACGGCCTTCAGTCCCTCTACTTCGAGAATCTGGTTGCCCGGTTCGCGCTCCATCTGGAAGATGATACCCGGATATTTGCGGCTGGACGGGCGTATTTCCTCTACATTCAGCTTTTCCAGCATCTTCTTTCTCGATGTGGTCTGGCGGCTCTTTGCCACATTGGCAGAAAAGCGGCGGATAAACTCTTCCAGCTGTTTACGCTTCTCCTCGGCCTTCATCTTCTGGTTCTGAGCCTGACGGAGAGCCAGTTGTGAGCTCTCATACCAGAAACTGTAGTTTCCGGAGAACACGGTAACCTTGCCGAAGTCGATGTCTATGGTCTGCGTGGAAACGGAGTCGAGGAAGTGGCGGTCGTGGCTCACCACGAGCACCGTCTGCCGCTCGTCGATTTCCGATAGATAGTCTTCAAGCCACTCCACGGTGTCCAAGTCGAGGTCATTGGTGGGCTCGTCGAGCAGCAGGTTCTCGGGTTTTCCGAAGAGAGCCTTTGCCAGCATGACGCGCACTTTCTCGTTGTTGGAAAGCTCTGCCATCGTCTTCTGGTGCAGGTTTTCCTTGATGCCGAGGTGCTGCAGGAGCTGTGCGGCATCCGACTCAGCCTCCCAGCCGTTCATCTCGGAGAACTTCAGTTCCAGTTCGGCGGCTCTGTTGCCGTCGTCCTCCGTCATCTCGGGCTTCGCATAGAGGCGTTCGCGCTCCTTCATGTTTTTCCAAAGGGGCTCATGGCCCATGAGGACGGTGTCCATCACGAGGTATTCGTCGTATTTGAAGTGGTCCTGTTCCAGCACGGAGAGGCGTTCTCCCGGTCCCAGCTCCACGGTTCCCTTGTTGGGCTCGAGGTCGCCGCTGATGGCGCGCAGCAGGGTCGACTTGCCTGCGCCATTGGCCCCGATGACACCATAGATGTTGCCCGGAGTGAACTTTATATTTACATCCTTGTAAAGAACCCGCTTGCCAAACTGGATAGCGAGATTGCTAAGTGTAATCATCTTTTGTACCTTATCTATTTTTAAAATCGGCTGCAAAGGTACGAAAAATAATTCAAATATCGGCAGGATGCCCCTACTTTCTTCTAAGTGCCACCATGAAACGGAGAACCGATTCGGGCAGGGGCTTTCTCTCTGAATGGCCTTCCCAATTTCAGGCTGGCCCTGCAGCGGATGTCTTCTACGGATGCCCCTACGGAAAGTGTGTAGTTGCCGGCGTCGGCCACCCAACTTGCAAGGCTCTCGTTGTAAGACGCAAGGTCGCGGAGGTGAAGTGTCATGCTCACCTGCTGACTCTCTCCGGGTCGTAGTTGACGGGTCTTTGCGAAGGCCTTGAGTTCCCTGAGCGGTTTTGAGATCCTACCTTCGGGCGCCGTCGCATAGAGTTGCACGGCCTCTTTTCCTGCCATCTCGCCGGTGTTCTTGACTTTCACGGTTACGGTAATCAGGCTTCCCGACCTTTTCACCCGTGCGTCGGAATACTCGAAAGTGGTGTAGGAGAGTCCGTATCCGAAGGGATATGCCACGGCTTTGTGCTGGGTGTTGAAGTAGCGGTAGCCCACCCAGATGTCCTCGTCGTAATCGGTGTATCCGAGGTTTTTCGTCTCAAGCACCTTCTTGCAGGGGCGGAGCAGTTCGTCCCAGGAGAATACATAGTGCAGCGGGAAGTTCTTGGCTGAGGGAAGGTCGAAGTAGTCGTTGGCGAGGGTCATTGTCAGTTTACCTGACGGAGAGACCTTTCCGGTGAGCACTTCGGCAATGGCGTTGCCACCTTCCTGTCCCGGCTGCCAGGCCAGGAGTATGGCGTCTACCTTGTCTTTCCAGCTTGCCACATCGATGGCACCGCCGGTGTTGAGCACCACGATGACCTGTTTGCCCTGCCTGTGGAAGCTCCGGCTCACGCTCTCGATGAGTTCCTGTTCCCTGTCGGTGAGCAGGTAGTCGCCCTTTTTGTAGTCGCGGTCTTCTCCTTCGCCGCCGTTTCTCGACAGGGTGATGACGGCTTTCGTGCAGTCTTTGGCTCGATGATCGATGAAGTCAGGTTCCATGTAGGGCTCCGTAGGCTTCTTGAAACCGAAAAACCAGTTCTTCCAGGTTTTCTTGTTGATCTCGTCGAGCTGCACATTGCAGGCTTTGAGGTATTCGGCATAGAACTTATCGACCGTGGGCTGCGTGGCTACGCCCAGCTTCTTCAGGCCTTGAGGAAGGTTGACGGTGTAAGCCTTGTTGACTTCGGCCGACCCTAAGCCGTTGGCAAAATAGTTGTAGTTGCCGATACCGAAGAGGGCGATGGTGTCCCGAGGCTGCAGCGGGAGCGCAGTATCTTCGTTCTTCAGTAGCACCATGCCCTCGATGGCAGCCTCTTTGGCCAGCCGTGCGTGGGCTTTCAGGTCGGGGGTGGCATTTCCTTTCAGCCCCTTTTGCGACCTCGTCTTCAGGATATAGTTGAGCACGCGGCCTACGCTGCGGTCTACATCCTCGATGGTGAGCGCGCCACGCCTTACCCCATCGATGATATCCTGCACCTGCTTCGGGTTGCCGCCCATGAGGAGGTCGTTGCCGGCATGAATTTGTCTCGCGGTCTCGCGGGGCTCCCCCCAGTCGGTCATGACAATTCCGCCGAACTTCCACTCGTCTCTGAGCACCTGCGTGAGCAAGGTGGCGGAATACTGGGCGGGCGTTCCGTTCAGTTGGTTATACGATGACATCACCGCCCAGGGCTGGCTTTCCCTGACGGCGATCTCGAAGTTGCGCAGGTAGATTTCGCGCAAGGCACGCTGTGAGACACGGCTGTCGTTGAACATGCGCATGGTCTGCTGATTGTTGCAAGCAAAGTGTTTGATGGTGGCTCCTACGCCCAGGCTCTGAATTCCGTTTACATATGCCGCCGCCATCTTACCCGATAGCAGTGGGTCTTCTGAATAATATTCGAAGTTGCGGCCGCAGAGCGGGTTGCGTTGGATGTTGAGGCTCGGTGCCAGAATCACATCCGTGCCGTAGGCAACCATCTCTTCAGCGATGGCATGGGCCACTTTCGACATCATGTCGGTGTTCCAGCTGGAGGCCATCAGGGTGGAGATGGGGAATCCGGTGGCGAAATATTTCTTGTCGCTACCCTGCCTGACAGAGTCGATGTGCAGTCCCGTGGCCCCGTCGTTAAGGATGGTGACGGCGATGCCGAACTGCGGCAGCCGGGCCGTAGCCCCTGCACTGGTGGCCATGAAGGCAAACTTTCGGTCGTCGTTGCTGCCCACGAGCAGCCGCGCTTTCTGCTCAAGCGTCATGGCGGCCACTATCTCTTTTACAGGCGCCTTGCCCAGTTGGAACAACTTGGGATTCTGGGCACCGGCACCCGTGCATGCCAACGCCAAAGCAAGCTGCGTAAGGATTCGTTGCATGTCGTATTTTTTATGATATTGGGAGCAAAGGTACGAATTATCCTGAAAAGTGCAAAACAGGAGCGGGAAAACGAGAAGGCACTCTGCGGAATTTGCTTGCGAATTTGCAACTAAAATCCGGGAATTGTTAAAATAAAGGCTCCCAAAACAGGCCTCGGAATCCACGAGATGGTGGTCTGACGGCAAAACGGCTTTGAATTTTCTATTCTCTAACAACCTGATAACCAATTGTTTAATTATCCGATGATGAGTTTTCTCATTAGAATGTCGGCTTTTTGGTGCCTAAAGGGTTGCTTTCGGGCTTCCTTTTAGCGGCAAACAGCTTGGCAGCTGACCGCTCCCGACCTTGCAAAGGGCCGTTAACGACCCGGTAAGAGACCGCTTCCTGCTTTTTCAGCGGCAATTTCTCGTCTTTTCGGCCGTAAAGAGATGAGGTTCAAAGGCTGGTTTGCGTTTTTCCAGAAGACTTCTTCCCATTCTTTGTTAAGTTAAAAATGTTAAGAAGGGAGTTGGCTACATATCCCAAAAATGATGGGAAAAGAAACCGTTCTCGGAAAAATAATGTATCTTTGCAACAAAAACCGATTGCCATGAAGAGAATCCTATCGTTGCTGTGCACATTGTCCTGTGCCCTTGGGCTGCACGCCCAGCAACTCACGCTGATGAGTTATAACATCCGTCATTGCCAGGGAATGGATGAGAAGATTGACTATGGCCGCACCGCCGGGGTTATTGATCATTGCCATCCCGATGTGGTGGCCCTTCAGGAGGTGGACAGTGCCACGCGGCGTTCGGGAGGCCGCTATGTGCTCGAGGAGCTGGCTTCGCGCACGGCCATGAAGGCCATCTTCGCACCGGCCATTCATTTCGATGGGGGCAAATATGGCGTGGGAATCCTCTCCAGGGAGGAACCTTGCGCCGTTTCCATATACCCCTTGCCGGGAACGGAAGAGCCCCGCGTGCTGCTGCGTGCCGATTTCAGGGACTATGTGGTCTGCTGCACCCACCTCTCGCTGACGGATGCCGACCGATGGACCTCGCTCCGGAAGATTCAGGAGGCCGTGAGCGATGTGAAGGACAAGCCCGTATTCGTGCTCGGCGACCTGAACGAGGATTCCACGCCGGCCTTTACAAAGAGGCTGGACAAGGACTTCCGCATCCTCTCCGCCGCGGTCAGCAAGACTTTTCCTGCCGACGCTCCCACGGAGACGCTTGACTATGTGCTGCAGGGGCGGCAGTTTCGGAAGGTGAAGGTGCAGGCCCGCGGCGTCGCCGTTGAGCCCGTTGCCAGCGATCACAGGCCGATCTTCTTGACATGCAAGTGGAAAAAACGGAATAAAGAATGAAATTTCGGGTAAAACGCCTCGTTTCTCCGAGTTTTATGTACCTTTGCCGACAAGATGATAAAAAACAACGATAACGGGAAGCAAGGCGACTACGACCACTTCGTCGTAGCCGATGACAAGCCCCTTCTGGAATGGCTCCTGGAGAACCTGAAGGGAGAGAGCAAGTCGAAGATAAAGGCCACGCTCAAAGGGCATGGCATCCTTGTGAATGGCAAGAAGACGACACAGTTCGACCATCTGTTGAAAAAAGGTGATAAACTGAGCGTCAGCCGTTCGAAGAAAAACAACGAGAGGTTTCGCAGCCGTCATCTGAAACTCGTCTACGAAGACCGCTATCTGGTGGTCGTCGAGAAGAATGTCGGGGTCTTGAGCATGGCGGCGGGGCACGGTTCGATGAATGTGAAATCGATTCTTGACGACTATTTCCGCCAGACGAGGCAGAAATGTACGGCGCATGTGGTGCACCGCCTCGACCGCGATACATCCGGTTTGATGATTTACGCCAAGGATATGCAGACCGGGCAGATGTTCGAAAGCGACTGGCACAACATCGTTTACGACCGTCGCTATGTGGCCGTCGTCTCGGGTGAGGTGGAGGACGACGAGGGAACGATAGCCAATTGGCTGAAGGATAACAAGGCTTATGTAACCTTCTCGTCGCCGGTCGACAACGGAGGAAAATACGCCGTTACCCACTTCCATGTCCTCGACCGCACCACAGAGCATTCCTTGGTGGAGTTCCGGCTGGAGACAGGGCGCAAGAACCAGATTCGCGTGCACAGTGCCGACATGGGGCATCCCGTGTGCGGAGATACCAAATATGGCAATGGCGACGACCCCGTAGGGCGTCTCTGCCTGCATGCCTATCTGCTCTGCTTCGTGCATCCCGTAACCCATCGGCGCGTGGAATTCGAGACGCCGATACCCTCCGCATTTAGAAAACTATTCAAATAAACCGCTATGGAACATAATTTTGCCTATTATATCTTTGTGCTCATCGCCGTCGTGGTGGGTTTCATCGTAGTGAAGAAGATTGCCAGTTGCCTCGTCAAGACCCTTATCCTGATGTTGCTCGTGGGAGCCTTGTTGTTCATTTATTTCAATTACTTTCAATGAGCATGTTTGTCTTTCTGGCGAAATAGCTTGTTTTTCAAATAAATTACTATATATTTGTTCGCTGGATTTCAAGAGAAACAAGCGGAAATGAAGAAATGCCACGGCTAAAGAAGCTGCCGGAAAGATCGCCGACGAAACCAAGGACGCCGAAAAGGAGGTAACCAAGCAGCTTGCCACGATGAGGAAAAAGGCTACCAAGAAGGCGTCTGAAACAGTTAAGAAAGCTGCTTAAGGCGAGTCTCTCTCAAGCAAAAGGCACAATCCTCTTTCCTTATAAAGGGAAGGGGATTGCTTTTTAGGCTCGTTTGGGGCTATAAAAAAGGAGCTGTCTATTAGCAGATAGCTCCTTTGCGCTGTATCACTCGTCGATGGCGATGTCCTGAAGAATCTCGCTCAGGGTGGGGTGAATGTGGATGATGTGCTTCAGATCGTCGAGCGTGGCGTTGAAGTTCATCAGCGCGGTAATCTCCTGCACGAGGTCGGCGGCATGCGCGCCGAGCACATGGCAGCCTATGATCTTTCCGTTTCCATCCACCAGAATCTTGGCAATGCCTTCGGCGGCCTCTTCCGCCAAGGCCTTTCCGTTGGCGCGGTAGAAGCCTTTCTTGGACCTGTATTCCAGCCCTTCGGCCTTGGCCTGCTCCTCGGTAATGCCTACAGAGGCCATCTCCGGGCTTGTAAACACCGCCGCGGGGACAATGTCCAGACGAATCCTGTCCTCCTTGCCGAGAATATGGTTGACGGCACGGAAGCCTTGGAAGGTGGCTGCGTGGGCAAGCATCATGCGGGCGTTGACATCGCCGATGGCATAAATATGGGGCACGGAGCTCTGCATGTTGTCGTCTACGGGGATGCCGCGACGGTCGAACGCCACTCCGGCAGCCTCAAGATTCAGGCCTTCGGTATTGGCACCACGGCCGGTAGCCACCAGCACGGCATCGGCATGCAAGGCCTCGATGGAGCTCACGCTGAAGCCCATGTTAAACTTGATTCCCGACTTCTCCATCGACTTGCGCAGTCGCTTGGCAAGATCCTTGTCCATCGCGGGAAGGCATTCCTTCAGGAATTCATAGACTTCCACCTCCGCTCCCATGCGATGGAAGGTGGAGGCAAACTCCATGCCGATGACCCCGGCGCCGACGATGGCCAGTCGCCTTGGCAGTTCCTTGAGCCCAAGGAGCTCGGTGGATGTCATTACTTCCGGGCGGTTGATGTCCGGAATGGGGGGCATCTTGGAATGAGAACCCGTCGCTATAATGATGTTGTCGGCCTCGTACTCTTCTCCTTCAGGCGTTACCACGGTCTTTGCATCCTTGAAAGAGGCGTGAGCATGGATCATCTGAATGCCCGGCGACTTCATCAGCAGCTCTACTCCGTTGCGGAGCTGGTCGCTGATTTGGGCTTTGCGCTCCATGGCCTCGGCAAACAGAGTGCCTTTCAGAGAGTCGTGGACGAGCGATTTTGTGGGGATGCAGCCTTCGTTCAGGCATACTCCCCCCGCATGTTTGTCTTCAAAGATAATGACCTGAAGACCGTTCTTCGCGGCATATTGGGCGGCCCGATAGCCCCCCGGGCCACTACCGATGATAATCAAATCAGTTTTCGTCATTTACCAATTGCTTATAGGTTAGTATTGGATTCTTTGCGGCAAGCACATCGTCGACACGCCTGATAGGAGCGTCGTGTGGTGCGCTCTTTACGATGTCGGGGGTCTCGATGGCCTCCTTGGCAATCCGGTGCATCACATCGATGAATCCGTCGATGGTTTCTTTGCTCTCATTCTCAGTAGGCTCAATCATCATTGCCTCATGGAAAAGCAGGGGGAAATAGATGGTCGGAGCGTGATACCCGAAGTCGAGCAGGCGCTTGGCAATATCCATCGTGGTAACGCCGGTTGACTTGTCCTTCAGTCCGTTGAAGACAAATTCGTGCTTGCAGAGGCCTTTGATCGGGAGCTCGTAGGCATCCTTCAGGCATTCCTTGATGTAGTTGGCGTTGAGGGTGGCCAGCGGGCCGACCCTCTTCAGGTGCTCATACCCGAGAGTTAATATATAGGTATAAGCACGGACGATGACGCTGAAGTTGCCCAAATAAGGTCCTACATGGTTGAAATGGTTTTCCACCAGGGTGAATTTGTCGCCTTCCTTTACCACATGGGGCGAGGGAAGGAACTCTTCCAGCCCCTCGCGCACACCGACAGGACCGCTGCCAGGTCCTCCTCCGCCATGAGGAGTCGAGAAGGTCTTGTGGAGATTGATGTGCATGACATCGAATCCCATGTCGCCGGGGCGGGCTGCTCCGAGCATCGGATTCAGGTTGGCCCCGTCGTAATACATCAGGGCACCGCATCCGTGGACAAGTTTTTCTATTTCCGGAATCTTTGTCTCGAACAGTCCGAGGGTGTTGGGGTTCGTCATCATGATGGCGGCAATATCGTCGCCGAGCAATGGCTTTAGGTCTTCCACATCGACAAGGCCGTCGACCGTGCTCTTCACTTCCACGATCTCCAGTCCGCATACGGCTGCCGAGGCAGGGTTGGTACCGTGAGCTGAATCGGGCACGATCACCTTCGTGCGCTTGTTGTCGTGGCGCGCCTGATGATAGCTGCGGATGATCATCAGGCCCGTAAGCTCTCCATGGGCACCTGCGCAGGGGTTAAGGGTAAAGTCGCTCAGCCCTGAAATCTCGGCAAGAGCCTGTTGTAGGTTATACTCAATCTCGAGGGCTCCCTGACAAGTGCCGAGCGGTTGGAGGGGATGCAGGTTGGTAAACGCGGGTAGGTTGCAGATCTCCTCGTTGATAGTGGGATTGTATTTCATCGTACACGAGCCGAGGGGATAGAAGCCATTGTTCACACCAAAGTTGTTCTCGCTTAGGTTGGTGTAATGGCGGACCACGGTCATCTCATCGCATTCGGGAAGCTCTGCGTCGGCAGACCTCTTCTCGTCGGCAGGCATCTCGTGATGCCCGAACTGATTCTTGGGAAGTGAATAGCCGCGGCGTCCTTTCTGGGATAACTCGAAAATCAGATTTCCATATAGCTTATTATTCATGACACAATGCAATTAAGTTGTCAACTTCGTCCTTGGTTCGCTTCTCGGTAACGGCCATCATCAGGGTGTCGCCACCTACTTTGATGCCGCCAAGGATACCATTCTCTTCCAGTTTCTTCAGCAAAGCGTCGACATCACCGTCGTATTTCACGCAGAATTCATTGAAGAACGGCTGATTGAACGCCGGCTTGAAGCGGCCGGTCTTGAGGAGCTCGTCATAGAGATAGTGGGCTCCATCATAGGAAATCTGGGCAGCCTCCTTAAGCCCTTCCTTGCCCATGAAGCTCATGTACATGGTTACCCATAGTGCCATGAGGGATTCATTGGAGCAGATATTGGAGGTGGCCTTCTGTCTACGGATGTGCTGTTCGCGTGCCTGAAGGGTCAATACGAAGCAGCGCTTACCGTCCTGATCGAGCGTCTTGCCCACGATGCGTCCCGGCATCTTGCGCGTCAGCTTCTCTGTGCAGCACATGTAACCTACGGAAACACCACCAAAATTCATGGGGATACCGAGCGACTGGCCGTCGCCGACAGCGATGTCTGCTCCCCATTCACCGGGAGTCTTCAGCAAGGCGAGGTCGGCTGGGTTGCTGTTCAGGATGAAGAGAGCTTTCTGCTCGTGGCAAAGATCGGCCACTCCCGTGAAGTCTTCAACGATGCCGTAGCGGTTGGGCTGTTGTAATACAACTCCTGCAACTCCTCCTTCTGCCAGCTTTACCTTCAGATCCTGCTTGTCGGTGGCCCCGTCGCGGGCCTTTACCATCTCGATTCCTACGCCATGATAATGGGCATAGGTTTTGATGACGGCAAGAATCTTCGGGTCTACGGTTTCTGAGATGAGTACCTTCTCGGCCTTCTTTGCGGCGGCTTTAGCCATCAGGACGGCCTCTGCGGTTGCGGTGCTTCCCTCATACATGGATGCATTGGAGACCTCCATGCCCGTGAGTTCGGCCATCATGCTTTGATATTCAAAGATGTAGTGGAGTGTGCCTTGGGATATCTCGGCCTGATAGGGAGTATAGCTTGTCAGGAATTCCGACCGCTCCACCAACTGCGGGATGGCAGAAGGGGTATAGTGGTCGTAAGTGCCGGCACCCGCGAAGCAGGTGAGTTGTTTATTTTTCTTGCCCAGTTTGTCGAACAGACAGCGGATTTCCACCTCGCTCAAAGCTTCGGGCAATTTGTAGTCGCGCTTCAGTTTTACGCTGTCTGGCAGTTCTGCATAGAGGTCTTCCAGAGAGCCAGCACCAATCTTGGCGAGCATTTCCTTGATGTTTTCCTCGGTATGTGGGAAATATTTGTATGCCATAGTTTGCTGAAAATAAGGAATGAAGGAATGAAGAAACGCAACTTTCATTCAATCCTTCATGTCCTTCGGTTTTTGGTTTTTAGTCTATTTCTCAGTGAGAGCCTTATAAGCTGCCGCGTCCATCAGACCGTCAAGCTCGCTTTTGTCGGAGAATTCTACTTTCATAATCCAGTTTCCGAAAGCGTCCTGATTGATGAGTTCGGGGGTATCTTCGAGTGCTTCGTTGATTTCAACGACGGTACCGGAAATGGGCGACACCAAATCAGAGGCAGCCTTTACGCTCTCTACGGCACCAAATTCTTCGCCGGCGGTAACCTCATCATCTATTTCCGGCATATCGACATATACCACATTGCCCAGTTCGTGCTGAGCATAGTCGGTGATTCCTACATAGCCGAAGTTGCCTTCAACCTTTACAAACTCGTGCGACTCACTGTAATAGAGTCCTTCAATAACTTTAGCCATAGTTCTTATTTATTTTTTATAATGTTTTTCGTAGAACTTCTTTTTGACGATGGTGCCAGGGAATGTCTTCTTGCGAATCTGGATTTCTACTTCGTCGCCCAGCTTGATGTCGCTGTCGACGAGTGCCACGGCACAGCTCTTCTCTGTGGAGATGAGGCGATAGCCTGTGGTGATTTCCCCCACTTCCTTTCCGTCTTTTAGCACTTTGTATCCATGGCGAGGGATGGCTTTGTCGTGGAGTTCGATGCCGCGCAGGCGTTTTGCCACGCCATTGGTCTTCTGCTCGAGGAGTGCTTCTCTGCCGATGAATTCAGGTTTGTCGAGTTTGACGAACATGCTCAGTCCTGCCATGATAGGAGAAATCTCCTTGGAAAGCTCGTCGCCATAGAGCGGCAGGCCCACTTCGAAGCGAAGGGTGTCGCGGCAGCCGAGTCCGCAGGGAGCTATGCCGGCTTCCATCAGTTTGTCCCAACAGTTGCGGATAAAGTCATGGGTGCCGTAAATCTCGAAGCCGTCTTCGCCTGTATAGCCTGTTCGCGAGATGATGATGTTCTCGTCGAAACGGTCGAGCGTCTTCACCTCATAGAAGCCAAGGTCTTTGCAAGGGATGCTCAGCACCGTTTCCACAACTTTCTCGGCCTCCGGGCCCTGGATGGCCAGCTGGCCAAAGTAGTCGCTCTTATAGCAGATTACGGCATCGAACCTTTCGGAGTGCTCTTTGATCCACTCATTATCCTTGTCGATATTCGAGGCATTGATGGTCATGAGGAATAGGTTTTTGTCGAGCTTGCAGATGCAGGTGTCGTCGACGGTGCCGCCGTCGGGATAGCACATCATGCCATACATGACCTTGCCGACGGGCATATTGGTAACATCGTTGGTGAAGATGTAGTTGACGAACTTCTCTGCTTCACGGCCGCTCACGATGACTTCTCCCATGTGAGACACATCGAAGACCCCGCAATGCTGCCTTACCGCGTTGTGCTCCTCGATGATAGAAGAGTACTGGATAGGCATGTCGAATCCTCCGAACGGAGAGATCAGGGCGCCTAAAGCCACATGTTTGTCGTATAGACAAGTCCTTTTATTTTCCATATGATCAGTAGTTAAAGTTGTTTCGTTCCAAAAATGAAGTCTCTGTCGAGATACTCTTTCTCTATTTCCTCGGTCATCCTGATGTCTGCGGGTGTCAGGGTATACTGCGTGGAGCAGAGATGTTCCCTGAGCCGCTTCCTGATTTCGGGGAAGGAGAAGGGTGTGTAGTCCTTGAGGAGACAGATGCGCTGCCTGACGCTTTCCACTCCGTGCTTCGAGAGTTTCTGCTTCGATGGTGTTATTGCTTGGAGCATATTCTCCATGTCGGTGTCGTAAAGCAGGGTTCCGTGGGCGATGTTCTTTCCTGGGAGGTGATAGATGGCGTTGCCCGAAACCTTCTTTTCGCCGATCATGATGTCGTTGTGGTCGCTCTTCACGGCCTCGATGCCGAGGCTCCGGAGGGCTGCCGTCACCATGTCGAGATAGCGGCCGAAGGTTTCGTCCACGTTCGCGTCGCTGGTGATGTAGGACAGCATCACATTGCTCATGTCGGCATAGACGCATCCGCCACCGCTTTTGCGGCGATACATCTCGATGCCATGCTTCGTGCAATACTCGATGTTCACCTCGTTCTCGATGACTTGGTTGCGTCCGAAGATGACGGTGGGATTTACTTGCCACATGAAGAACAAATCCTCGTCGAAACTTAGGTTGCGTGCGGCAAACTCTTCCATGGATAGGTAGAAACTCAAACGGCGTACTTGCTTGTCGGGCAGGTCAATGTATATCATAGCATGGTTTTAAGTTGTTATTTCTTGCAAATATACTAATTTTTTGTGGAACCCTGCAAGGAAAAAGTCGATTTTTATTTGTTAAGAATTCTTAGTCGATGCTCTTCGTCATCCTTGTTGAATGCGGGGTGCGAGAAACAGAATTGTAAAAGGCGGCTAAAAGGCGAGTAAAAGGCCGTTAGAAGGAGTGCTTCTAACGGTTAAAAGGCGAGTAAAAGATGGCCTTTTACTTTCGCGGCTGTATTCCTTTGGGAATCAATGGATTCCGTTTTGCTAAATATTCGCTATCGACATGATGTTGGCAAATACGCCGGCAGCCGTAACGCTGGCACCTGCGCCGTATCCCTTTATCTGCATCGGATATTCCTTGTAGCGTTCCGTGGTGAGCAGGAGAATGTTGTTGGAGCCTTCAAGGTGATAGAATGGGTGTGTCGGGCCTACGGCCTCGAGGCCCACGCGGGTCTTTCCGTTTTCCATTGTTGCCACGAAACGCCATCGCTTTCCTTCCTTCTCCAGCTTTTTCCGTTCGGTCTCGAATCCTGCGTCGAGCTTGGGCAATAGTTCCCAGAAGTCATCTTGGCTGCCCTTGAGGTAAGCGTCGGGCACGAAGAGGTGTTTCTCCACATCGGCCTGTTCCACTCTATATCCGGCTTCGCGCGTAAGGATGACGAGCTTGCGGACTACATCGGTGCCGCTCAGGTCGATGCGGGGGTCGGGCTCGGAGTAGCCCTGCTCCTTGGCTCTCTTCACGGTTTCAGAGAAGGGAACCTCTTCCGAGAGGGTGTTGAAGATGAAGTTCAGGGTGCCGCTCAGGACGGCCTCTATCTTCAGAATCTTGTCTCCCGAGTTTCGAAGGTCGTTGATGGTACCGATGATAGGCAGTCCCGCCCCAACATTCGTCTCGAAGAGAAACTTCACGCCACGCTTCAGGGCGGTCTCTTTCAAGCACGCATAGTTCTCGTATTGCGAAGAGGCGGCAATCTTGTTGGCTGCCACCACGCTCACATTATGTTCCAGCAGGCTCTGGTAGAGGCAGGCAATGTCTTTGTTGGCAGTACAGTCTACGAATACCGAGTTGAAAATGTTCATCCGGATGATGCTGTCGCGCAGGCGCTCGGGATTGCTTGGCTCCGAGTTCCTCAGCTTCTCGTGATAGTCCGTGAGGTCGAGCCCCTCACGGTCGAAGATGGCGTTCTTGGAACTGGCGACGCCTACTACATTGAGCTTCAGCCGGGAATGCTCTTTCAGCTCGTCGTATTGCGAGCGGATCTGTTCGATGAGTTTGCCGCCCACTGTTCCCACTCCGCAGATGAAGAGGTTGAGCACCTTATATTCGGAGAGGAAGAAGGAGTCGTGCAATACATTCAGCGACTTCTTCAGATACTCCCGTTCGATGACGAACGAGATATTGGTCTCGGAGGCTCCTTGCGCAAAGGCAATCACGCTGATGCCGCTCCTGCCGAGCGTTCCGAAGAGCTTTCCCGTGATGCCCGGCATGTGGCGCATGTTCTCGCCTACGATGGCCACGGTGGAAAGGTTTTTCTGCACCTGCATCGAGAACATCGCGCCCGTCTCGATCTCATGGGCGAACTCCTCGTCGAGCACCTTCCTCGCCTTATCGGCATCTTCTTCGCGCACGCCGATGGAGGTAGAGTTCTCCGAGGAGGCTTGCGCCACCATGAAGGCTGATATTCCTCCATTGGTCAGTGCGGTGAAGATGCGGCGGTTGACGCCAATTACTCCTACCATCGAGAGACCTGCCACATGGATGATCGCCGTGTCGGAGATGCTCGAGATTCCCTTAATGGATTTCCCGTCGTTGCCTATCTCGCTCTTGATCACGGTGCCCGTTCCCTTAGGGTTGAAGGTGTTCTTTACGCTGATGGGAATATTCTTTACGCATACGGGATATATCGTGGGGGGATAGATCACCTTTGCTCCGAAGTTGCAGAGCTCCATGGCTTCTATGTAGCTCAGCTCGTTGATGGTGTACGCGCCCTTGATGACTTTGGGGTCGGCGGTCATGAATCCGTCGACATCCGTCCATATCTCGAGAACCTCAGCACCCAGTTCCGCGGCGATGAGCGAGGCGGTATAGTCGCTTCCTCCACGCCCCAGGTTCGTGATTTCGCCGGTGTTCTTGTCGGTGGCGATGAATCCCGGCACGACGCACACGCGGTGCGGCTCCTTGAAAGTTTCGTGGATGAGCCGGTTGGTGAGTTCGGAGTCGAGCATGTGTTTCCCGTTCTTGCGATCGGTCTTGATGAATTCCATGGCGTCCATTCTCTTTGATCCGCGAATCAGCGTGCCCACGATGTTGGCGGATAGGCGCTCGCCGTAGCTTACGATGGCATCCAGGGTCTTCTCGCTCAGGTCGTGGATGAGATACACGCCATAGTAGATGGAGCGCAGTTGCTCGAACAACTGGTCCACCTTATTAAATAACATTTCTCTGTCCAGATTGTCGGTGATGATCGTGTCTATCATCTTTTGGTGCCGTTCCCTCATGACATCAAAGCTGTCATGCCAGCGTTCATCACCTTTGAGGGCTGTCTGCGCCGTTGTAATCAACTGGTCGGTAATTCCGCCAAGTGCGCTAACTACCACGATTACAGGTTGCTGCTTTACTTCTTTTTCTACAATATTCTTCAAGCTCAATATGCTTGAAACGGAACCTACAGATGTTCCGCCGAATTTCATCACTTTCATGTCTTTTCTTTTTCGGTTATTATTCCATCATCCCCAGTACGAGAGGGTCATGCTGGAACTTGGTGGCAAAGATAATAAAAAATGAAAAGATGAAAGAAAAAAAGCGATTTTTTTTAAAGCCTGAATAAGAGCCTCTCTCTCCGGATTCTCATGGAAGACGAGGCTTCTATCCTCATTTTATCAGTCTTATGGGCCCTATCAGTCCTGATGGGAGCAACGGGTCGGTGGCTTTGTAGAATCTTCGGATCTGAGTTACGGGATGCTTTTCACCTTTCTGTACATCACCAATCTGTCGGTTAGCCCATAGGTTCGTAACCTTTATTTCAAGTTTGTTCTCACCTTTCCGGAGAAGTTTCCGGATGTTTTCGGTGCGGAACGGAGCCTTCCATTCCGTTCCTGCGTGCTTGCCGTTGATCCATATTTCGGCGATGTTCTTCACGCTTCCCAGGTCGAGATAGATGGGTTCGGTTCCTTTCAGTTCATTCTTTTGGAGTGTGAAAATGGTCGTGTAGTCGGCCGTTCCCGCAAAATACTTCACGATGGGGTTCTCGCATTCCGTCCAAGAGTGCAGTGTGCCGAAACATTCATCGGCCTCTCCGCCGCCCTTTTGGCGGAAGTGGATGTTCCAAGGGGTGTCGATATCTTTTACGCTTTGCGGTTCATGTTTCAGATGCTTGTTATCGATAAAGGTCTCCAAGGGCTCTCCCATAGCGAGCGGCTCTTGAGAGAAGACTACGAAGAGGGCGTCGGTGGAGAGCATCTTGAGGCTGACGATGAATCTCCCGTTCTCTTTTTTGTATTGAATGGGCTGTATATGTCCCGTCGCGGGGTCGAATATCGTCGCGTGTCGGCCCCCGTGCCGAAAGCTCATCACTACTTCTCTATCCTTTCCGGAGAAGTTTCTCATCCAATAGATTTCTAACTTGTCGTCCTGTTGGCGGTGCACATAGCACATGCCTTGGCCATCCTCATTCCGGGCGGCGACATTGCTTTCAAAGTCAGGCTTTATGCCTGCCAGCCGGATGGCTGCTGCGAGGTTGTCGGTTACATTCAGCTTCCCGGAATGCCAGATGTTGTCCACGAGTTTGTGGAAGGCATTCCGGTCGGCCTTCATGCCAGCACATTGTGTCGGTTCCTTGCCGCATATCACTACGCCCGCATCGGCAAAGTCGGAGATGCGTTGCAGGACATCCAGCGACATCGTCTCGCAGTTCTTCTCCATCCACAGTATCTTGTAGCGCATGCCCGAGCGGGTCGTCAACTGCCCGTTCACGGCTGCTACCTCACCGCGTAGTACCGATGCGCTTGCAAAGTCGTATTCGTAGCCTTGCGGAATCTGCGGGAGTTCCCGAAAGCTTCCTCCATAGAGGCTCGTGATATTGTTGTCTTCTCCGTAGTAGAGCAGGATGTCCGCCATGGCATGTCCTTTGCCGAGCAGATAGCTGCTGCGGGCCAGATAGTCGGTGAGTGTATGGGCCAGATGTGCCCAGGTCTCATTGCGGTGGAACCATTGGCCATAGCGGTATAGTTGCAGTCCGGGCAAATAGTTGTCGTTGGGTTGTGAGGCTGACTCGTGAATGAAGAAGCGTGTTACGCCCGCACTCATCGCTACATCCGCCATATACTTCATGTTTTCCGGACAATAGGTGTAGGCGTGTCGGTCGTCGCCGTTCACCGTGAACGATTCTGCCGACACACGATTCTGCCCGTAGATGTGGGCGACCGATGCCGACTCGCGGATATCGGCGATAGCACTCGTTATCGATGAGCCCGTGGGAGTATCTTCCATCCAGAAGGCTGCCATGGGATTGGTGGCATGGCGCTTCACATCCATTCCGTCGACGATGTAGGCCCGCTCGCCTTCGTGCGATTCCGAATACCTTCCCTGCAGTCCGTATTCCCTTGCGATGGTGTCCAGTCGGTCATAGTTCTCTGCCGTCAGTTCCCCGAGGGTCTTGCGCCAGTCCCACAGGAAGCGCATGCTCTCTTCGCTGCTCCCGATGATCTCGCCCGCCAGCACGGGCAGCCATGGCTTCAGTCCGTATCCCCTGCGCTTCAGGAATATTTCCGGCAGTCGGGGTGTCCATGTATAGGAGCCGGCCTCATAGCTGTCGGTGAGGATATGGGTGATGCCTTTCTTGCCCAGCATTCCGCCGCCGGCTTCTTTGTAAATGTCGAAATAATGGCGGAAGTATCGTGTCCATGCGGCCGAGTCTATCTTGTCTACCTCAAGTCCGGTGTTCTCCGGAGAGGCCGGATGGTTCACCCTCCCGATAATCGACCAGCCGAAGCGATAGATGCGCCATTTGCCTTTAGGCAGTCGGCAGCGCAGTGTCCCGTCGGCATTCATCCGAGGGGTGAGGTCGATGATGTCGGCTGGGTTTACGGCATGCAGCGTGGTGGGTGTCTTATAGTTCTTGTAATCCGGGTTGAGGGCGAATCCCCCCTGTTCCTCCGCATGGTTTATCTTGCTGATATTATAGAGTGTCAGCCCTTCGAGTTTCTTGCCTCGCACACGGAAGAAACGCGCCGTGGTAGGGGGAATGTCGATAGTGGCATAGGGTATGCGAGCCGGATATATCTCGCTCACGGGCCGCCATGTCTTGCCGTCGTCGCTGCATTCCAGGAAATTCCAGCTTTCGGGCTTTCGTCCGCGAGGCCGTGAGCCCATCTGCATCGACTTGAGCGTGAGTGCCTTGATGGTATGCCGTTGCGGGAATGTAACGGTGATGATGCTGTCGCTGGCATCTGTCCGGGCGCCCATCTCCTGCATCGTGAGTTCCTCGAAAGGCAGCCGGATGGCAATCACGCAGAGGTCTTCGCCATAGGGCTTTATCTCTATGCGGTCGTTGGGCTGGTAGTAGTCTTGATAGGAGCCTACCGTGCGATACAGGTCGGGCAGTTGCATCTTGAGCATCTTGCCGCCCTTTACGGTGATGGAGCGCCATTCCAGTTTCTTCATCGCATCTTCCGGTTTCACCCAGAATCCACCGGTGGAACTCCACCCCGGGGCACTGGCAATGCCCACTTCGAGCCCCAGGGAGTCGGCCAGTTGGAGCGCATAGCGGAAGGCGTCTTTCCATTCCTCCGACATATAGGGCAGTCTGACCTTTGCCGCCCTGGGCATGTTGACGCCTCCGGCATCAAACTGATGCAGGCCTCCGATGTCCTGGCCCTTCATCCACAAGAGGTCTTTTCGGATGCCCTCCTTGCTCACATTGCCGTCCATCCAGTGCCACCACACATAGGGGCGGGCCTCATGCGGCGGGTTCAGGAATCCCCTCACGATGTCGTCGGCCTGTTGCGCATGGCTGCCAAGCGGTCGGCAAGCCGCCAGCAGGAGTGCTATATAATATAAGGTATGTTTCATGGCATCGGTATTCTCATGTCCGGATGTACCGTCGGCAAAAATAATATTTTTTCCTGATTCCTGCAAGGGAATATGTTTTTTTTGTACTTTTGCAACATGATTCAAGAATATCAGCTCCGCCTGTTGCCGGAGCAGGCTTCCGGCGAGGAGGCTATTGCCCGTTTCATTGCCGATGAGAAGGGCTTCGATGTGCGCACCATCCGGCATGTGCGCGTGCTGAGACGCTCCATCGACGCTCGTCAGCGCACCATCTACGAGAATCTGAAGGTGCGTGTCTACATCAATGAGTTTCCCCAGGACGATCCTTATGAGAAAACCGAGTATCCCTTCGTGGGCGACCGTCCAAAGGTCGTTGTGGTGGGCGAGGGCCCCGGCGGCCTCTTCGCCTCGCTGCGGCTGATAGAACTCGGGTATTGTCCCGTCGTCATTGAGCGGGGCAAGGATGTGCATGAGCGCAAGAAAGACCTCGCCCTCATCACGAAGACCCACAAGATAGACAGCGAGTCCAACTACTGCTTCGGGGAAGGAGGAGCAGGGGCTTATTCCGACGGAAAGCTCTATACACGCAGCAAGAAGCGTGGCTCGGTGGATAAAATCCTGAATGTATTCTGCCAGCACGGAGCCTCGGCGAGCATTCTTGCCGATGCCCACCCGCACATCGGCACCGACAAGCTGCCGCGTGTCATCGAGAACATGCGCAACACCATCCTGAAGAACGGCGGCGAGGTGCACTTCCAGACCAGGATGACGGGGTTCATTCTGGATAACGATAAGGTTGCGGGCGTTGAGGCCGTGCGTATTCCCGACGGGCGGGAGGTCTCTTTCCGGGGCCCCGTCATCCTCGCTACCGGTCATAGTGCCCGCGATATCTATCAGTATCTGGCCGCCTCGAAAATTGAGATCGAGCCGAAGGGCATCGCCGTGGGCGTGCGCCTTGAGCATCCCTCGCAACTCATAGACCAGATACAATACCATCGTCGGGAGGGTCGCGGCAAGTATCTTCCGGCAGCGGAATACAGCTTCGTAACCCAGGTCGGCGGTCGTGGCGTCTACAGTTTCTGCATGTGTCCGGGAGGATTTGTCATCCCGGCAGCCACGGGGGCGGAGCAGATAGTGGTCAACGGCATGAGCCCCGCCAACCGCGGCACCAGGTGGAGCAATTCGGGCATGGTAGTGGAAGTCCGTCCCGAGGACATCGGGCAGGATGATGATGTGCTGAAGGTGATGCGTTTTCAGGAGCGACTGGAGCACGACTGCTGGCAGCAGGGTAACATGCGGCAGACCGCCCCGGCGCAGCGGATGGCCGACTTTGTGAACAACCGGCTTTCTTATGACCTTCCGGAGTCGAGCTATGCACCGGGTCTTATCTCGTCGCCGCTTCACTTTTGGATGCCCGGGCAGATAGTCGCCCGCCTGCAGGAGGGTTTCAATACCTTCGGGAGGCATGCCCGTGGCTTCCTCACCAACGAGGCGGTGCTCATCGCCGTGGAGACCCGCACCAGTTCGCCCGTACGCATCCTGCGCGACAGGGAGACGCTTCAGCATGTGCGGCTCGAAGGTCTCTTCCCCTGTGGCGAGGGTGCCGGATATGCGGGGGGCATCGTTTCGGCGGGCATGGACGGCGAGCGTTGCGCCGAGATGTGTGCCGAATATCTCGGCCGTGAATAGTCTCTGTTCTTATTCCTGACAAGGGTAGGATGGAAGGCAAACGATCTCCGGCGTGTCCGAAAGTAGTTGGCAGTAGTTTTACAAGCTGTGTGTAACGGTGTTACAAGCAGCGTGTAAGGCCATTACTTGCTGCGTGTAAGGCTTTTTGGTGTTCTCCTTCGGATTAGTTTCAGTTATTGAAGCCAATATTGAGCGTTGCTTCTGTGTTATCTTAATTTCATCCATGCCCTACTTGACGACGACCCTTGCACCGTGAAGAGCATGCCTGCCTATGGCCAGGGAGTGGTTTCCCTGCCATTGGAATGCCTTTTCTGGGATGGATGGAAAATCGTTCTTACGCAATTGAAACTTTGTTCCTGCGGGTTCCGGAAGTCGTGGAAAGAATTCCTGTTTACGACTCGCCTCTACCTTTCTCATGGCGTTGGCAACTTTGGGTATTGACGAATGTTTTTTCGGCGAGGCAGCAATACAGTTGTTAAAATTACAAGTTTTAACACAAAGTAGTCCTAATTTATGTTAAAACAAAGGGGGAATTATGATTCTTTCTGTCATTTTTTGTAGTTTTACGCATAATTAATTATTTTTGCATTTTCGAGTATCTGTATGATTTCTGGCGTCTGCCATAGGAGGAGACGGATGGCAATCTGGTTAGATATAGTAGTTATGAGAGAGTTGATTTTATTAATTTTAAGATAGTTATAGCATGAAAAAAACAAAAGGAAAGGGATTAAAGAGCATATTGTTTATGCTCTGGTTCTTGTCGTCAAGTCTTGTATTGCAAGCTCAGGTCAGAGGAACTTTCTCCGGCAAGGTGGTCGATCAGCAGGGGAACCCTATGATTGGCGTTACCGTGAGGCCCGACGGCGGAAAGACGGGCGTTATCACGAATGCCGACGGAGAATTCCGCTATGATGACAAGGGGCAGGAGTCGCGCACTTTCGTTTTCTCCTATCTGGGCATGAAAAGCGTTACGAGGACCCTGCGGTCGGGCTTCCTGGCGACCATTACGATGGAAGATGACGCCGAGAAACTGGACGAAGTGGTGGTAACGGGTTATCAGACGATGAGCCGCCGAGAGTCGGCAGCAGCCATCTCGACGGTGAAGATGGCGGATGTCTATAATCCGAGCGCGATGAATGTGGATCAGATGCTGCAGGGAAGGATTGCCGGCATGGGCGTCATGATCCAGTCCGGCGAGCCGAGCAGCACGCCCGTCATCCGCATTCGCGGCAACTCCACGATAAACGGGAACAAGGCTCCCGTGTGGGTGGTGGATGGTGTCATCATGTCGGAGACTGTTCCTTTCTCGGCCTCTGACCTGAACAGTCCGGACGCCTCCTATCTGATAGGCAACAGTATCTCCGGTCTCAGTCCGCAGGATATAGAGTCTATCAGCGTGCTGAAGGATGCCTCCGCCACGGCCATCTATGGCGTGAAGGCTGCCAACGGTGTCATCGTTGTAACGACGAAAAAGGGTAAGGTTACGGCTCCGGAGATAACTTATGACATGAACCTGAACCTGCATACCCGTCCTACTTACGGCCTGTTCGACCGCATGAATTCACAGGAGCGAGTGCAGTTGTCGAAGGACATCTACGATGCCCGCCTGCAATATCCCAGGGTTCCTACGGGAGAGAGCTATGAGGGAGCCTTGCAGAGCTATATCGGCAAGAAAATCTCGGCCGACGAGTTTGCCTCGTTGGTGCGCAACTATGAGACCATGAATACGGACTGGTTCAAGCTTCTGTTCCGTGAGACAGTAAGCCAGAGTCATGGTGTCTCGCTTAATGGGGGTACGAACAAGGTGAGATATTATACCTCTCTGAACTATAACGACAGCCCGGGTATCGCCGAGGGTTCCAAGAGCGACCGGTTCACGGCTTTGGGCAAGATATTCGTGAGAATCAATCGGATATTCAACGCGGAAGTGAAGCTTGACATGAGCAACCAGAATAATCACGGATACTCCTCCGTGAATCCCTTCTCTTATGCGTTTAATACCTCAAGAGCCATTCCTGCCTATAGTAATGGCGAGCTTTATTACTATTCGCGAAGCATACTGGCGAACGAGGTTAACTTCAATGTGCTTAACGAACTTAACACTACGGGCATGAAAGCCAATGTGCGCAAAATGGGCGGCATCTTCAACCTGAATGCCTTTATTCTGGACGGGCTCAAGTTTTCTTCCATTCTTTCTTACTACTGGAGCAATACCCGGACCCGCACTTGGGCAACCGATCACTCCTATGAGGTGGGAAGCATAAGGGGCTATAACTATGGCGCCTATGAGCGGGGCTCCGCCCAATATGAGGCTTCCGCATTGCCGATAGGAGGAACCTACAGGGCTTCTGATACTTCCGGGCGCTCTTACTCATGGCGCAATGCACTGGAATATAAGCAGGTTTTGTCGGAGAAGCACGAGGTGAATCTTTTCGGAGGCATGGAAATCCGGTCCGAGAAGTATAGTGGTTTCTCGCAGTTCCTTTATGGTTGGGATCCCACTTACGGTCAATCCGTCTCCCCGGCTTATACGACCCGTTATAAGACTTTGCTTGCGAGCGGGATGTTTAATCCCACGATTACGGAGAAGACGACGCAGGTGGCTTCCTATTTTGCCACAGCCAGCTATACCTATGACAATCGTTATGTGCTGAATGCCAACATACGCTCTGACGGGGCCAATAAGTTCGGTAGCAATCCGAAATACCGCTGGCTGCCGACATGGTCATTGGCCGGCAAGTGGTTCATCTCCAGTGAAGAGTTCATGAAGAAGGTGAGCTTCGTGAACAATCTGTCGATAAGGGCTTCTTATGGGCTGCAGGGGAACATCCACGACGACGCTACTCCCTATCTGTTGGTAAAGTTGGACAGAATCGACGATATCACGGGACTGCGTCCGGGGTCCGTCTATCGGCTGCCGAACCCCGACTTACGCTGGGAGAAGACCCACTCTTATAATCTGGGCCTTGACGCGTCGTTCTTCGACCATCGTCTTTCCTTGACGCTGGATTACTATCAGAAGCACACTTCCGACCTTATCACCGATTTGCAGGTGTCTCCCTCGACGGGCCAGCTGTATATGTTCATGAATGCAGGCAAGGCCGTCAATAAAGGAATTGAGGGCGTGGTCAGCGTAGATGTGCTTCGCGGCAAGAACTTGGAATGGAACATATCCTGCAATGCCAGTCATAATACCAATGAGATAGAGTATGCCTATAATGCCAGTTTGTCTGCCAAGGAAACCTATGAGCAGATGCTGCAAGGCAATGTGGCCACCATCGGCCAACCGTTGGGTACATTCTATTCGTTCCGTTTCGCGGGACTTTCTGCCGAGAACGGTTATCCTTTGTTCTATACGAAAGATGGCCGCAAGGTGCATGAAGGCGACTTTGAGGTAATGGATCTGGTGGCTTCGGGTAGTATCTATCCGAGTGTTTCCGGTGGCTTCGACACCCGTCTTACCTATAAGAAGAACCTGTCTCTGACGATAGGATTCTCTTACCAGATGGGTGGAAAGAAGCGTCTCCCAGCTATTTATAATAATGTGAGCAAGGCCTTCGATCCTACGCAGAACGTATCTTCGGCCTTTGTCAATCGCTGGAAGCAGCCGGGCGATGAGCTAAATACGGTTATTCCCGCCCTATATGATACGAGAATAGCTGATGATTTCCCCGAGGAGCTGAAAGGTCTCTATGATACAGGACGGGACGTAGACGTGAGAATGGTAAGAATGTATGACTATAGTGATGTTCGTGTGGTAAGTAGTGACTTTCTGCGCCTAAGGAATATCATGCTTAGTTACAGACTGCCGCAGAAGTTCCTGACGCCCCTACATATCAAAGGCCTCACCTTGAGGGCTACGGCTAGCAATCTGAAAGTATGGAAATCGAAGAAGTGGGGCGGCATGGATCCCGAATCTGTGTATGCCAACATGCCTTTGATGCCGAGCTTCAACTTTGGAGTTAATGTTTTATTCTAAATATAAAAGAAGATCATGAGAAAATATAATTTGCTATCTTCCATAGGGGTCATACTGCTGATAGGTGTCTTGACTTCGTGCAATGACTATCTGAAGGAGAGCTCAGACGACTTGCTCATTCCTAAGAAGGTAGATGAGTTTGCATCGGTTTTGCAGGGCGACGGATACCCTAATACGCTTACCGAGGACATAGAGTGGATGGACTTGATGACCGATGATGCAGAAGTTTCGCCCTCGGCCAATCCTAACAGTACGCAGGCTGATGGAGATGATAACGTCTACCTGCCCGTAGGACGCGGCGCTTTTACATGGGCACAGGACATAGAGTACTATGATACATCGTACGGGAAGACCTATCTGAACCGATATAAGAATATCATGGCATGCAATATCATTATTGAAAATGCCAATACAATGCAAGGCGACAGTATGGAAGTCAACTCATGCGTGGCTCAGGCTTATGCCTTGCGTGCGATGAGTTATCTCTATCTCGTCAATTGGTATGGACAGCCTTACAACCCTGCTACGGCAGAAAAGGACATGGGAGTGATCATACGCCTGAAAAGTGAGATGGTGAGAGACCAGCCGCAAAGGTCTACGGTAGCCCAAGTCTATGCTCAGATTATTTCTGATTTGGATAAAGCTTCGGCCCTATTTAAAAAGGCCAAGAAGTCTACGAATATCTATCTTATGAATGAAAAGGCCGTGGATTTCTTGAAATGCCGTGTGGCTTTGTATACTCAGAACTGGGAAGATGTCATCAAATACGGAAGCCGATTCACGGAAGCCGGATTTAGTCTCTATGATATTTCTGCATTGACGAAAGAGCAGATGTCGCATCAAAAGGAATATGTGTTCTTGAAGGCTAAGAATCCAGAAGTCGTATTTATGTTTGGAGGCAGATCGTTCACACGTCAGTCTTATATGGATAACCTCGCCTTTATTAATGGTGCAGCATATGCACCATCCCAGACGAATGCGGGCGACCTTATGACCAGTTATGAGAATGGAGATAATCGTATCTATGCTTTCTTCTGCCAGAACAATATAAATTATGACCCGGTGCTTAATTACTATGAGGCATATGAGGATTATCGCTATCTACCCTACAAGCATTATTCCATGAGCGAGTACTCTCAAGCATTACGCACGTCAGAAATATTACTGAATATGGCAGAAGCCTATGTGCAGACAGGAAAACAGACCGAGGCTGTTGAACTGATGAATCTTTTGCATAAGAAGAGGTTTACTGCAGCTTCTTACCAAGCATTGAACGTCAGCGACTTTTCTACTCAGGAAGATTTGCTGAAATATGTAAGGGAAGAGCGTCGTAGAGAACTCTGTTTTGAAGAGACTCATCGATGGAATGACCTTAGGCGTTATGGCATGCCTCGCATAGAGCATAAATTCTATTCAACGAAGAATTCAACGCCCGAGACTTATGTGTTGGAGCAGAGGGATAAGAACTATACGTTGGAGTTGCCGCAAAGCGAACTAGGCTATAATCAAGTCGTGGAGCGCACGAATAGGAGAACTATAAAGTCTGAATAATAATAGAAAGGATAAGAAAATGAAAAAGATAATATATTTCAGTTTAATAGGAGTTCTTGCATTTCTGGCTTCTTGCTCAGAAGAGGAGATTGTTCCTGCAATAGATACGACACCAGAATATGCAGAAATGTTGAAGGCTAATGCAGCCAAATCTGATGCAGATGCCAAGATTTATGAGTGGTATCAGAAGTACGGAACGGCCTTTTTGTATGATTTTAGGGATGTCGATTTCTCTTGGCAATGGGCTGGAAAGTTCAAGAATGCCTATACGAAGTTTGATATGACCAATGACGACGACAAGGCTGCCGTGGTCAAACTCCTGACTGTCATAGAGAAGAACTTCCTTGCTCTTTATGATGAGGACTTCTTGAAGAACAACCTTCCTTATAAGGTGTTTCTCGTAAAGGTGCTGCGTACCACTTCTAATGCAGACTCGAAGCTGTCTTCTACTTGGGCTTCGGCCTTGGGTAATGACCAAGATGCCTTTATGATTGGCTATCAGCAGAAGAATGGAAAGATGTTCCCTAGCTCGACTTATGAAACGGAGTTGGGAAATGTCTTTGGTAATGTCTTCTATGGTAATCTTCCTGTAAAGCCAGAGAAGTTTGTTAATAGTCGCGTGGAATGCAAGTATAACTTGGTGACCGTGCCGGTAGATAATTCCATCGCAGAGGAGTTCAAGACCAAACCAGAGTGGGCTGACAAGAATCATAAGGCGAATGTCTGCGGGTATATAAGGGGATATTCGCTGACGAAGGTGAAGGTGCCAACTCCGGCGCAGGACTATACTGACTATCTGACTTTTATCACCAAGAACCCGGGCAGTTATATCCGCAAATATACGCAGGCTTATTGGAGAATAGCTAAAAGGGCTACCTTGTTTATGGATTTCTTCTTGAAAGAGAATAAACAAAATCTTATAGAACTCCAAAATGCTACATTCCCGGATGATAAAGTTACTATGGCTGACTTTAGTTATACGGAAAAATAATTTAGGGAGATGACTCGCATGAAATGGATAGGCACACTGCTGATCTGGTGCTGCTTCTCTTCCGTGGTACAAGCACAGCCTTCTCAAGGTGTCAATTTTCATGATAATGAATCTTGGAGCAGCATCTTGAAGTTGGCATCCGACCAAGACAAGTTGATCTTCGTGGATTGCTATACCACCTGGTGTGGACCTTGCAAGGCTTTGGCAAAGGAAGTCTTTCCCTTGAAGGCTGTTGGCGATTATTTTAACGAGCATTTTATCAATGTTCGTTACGATATGGAAAAGGGCGATGGAAAGATGCTGCACGACCGCTATAAGAAAAATATCATTGGCTTCCCTACCTTGTTATTTATAGACAAGACGGGTAAGGTGGTTCAGCAAATGGCCGGATTCCAAGATGTGGAAAAGCTCATAGCTGGGGCAAAGAAGGCTTTTACGGGGCGCGATTTGTTTACGCTTGACAAAGAATATCGCCAGGGAAACCGCGACTTTAAGTTTCTCTGTGAGTATATGGCAAGCCTTGAAGGAGCCTTCTTGAAGGATAGTGCGGCGCATGTGGCTCAGGAGTATTTGGCCAAGGCACGGCCAGAGGAACTTGACAAGGATGAGATCTGGAAGGCTTTTGGCTCTTATGTAACTGATGTGGACAGCCCTGCCTTTGAATATCTGGTGAATAATATTGCGCGCTATGGCTATAAACTCAACCGTGATCGGTTTCGAATTGCCAGACAGTTAGAGGCTAGTTGTACTCGAGAACTGAAAAGAATTTTCGATATTAAGTATGATGAAGAGAACGGAAAGTTCCTCCCATTGTCCACGGATACGATAAGAGCCGAGAAGTTGGTTGGCTTCATGTCGCGTGCCTCATTGCCAGGACTCGATGACTATCGCATGCGTCTTTATGTTCACAAGCTGTTGTTGAAGGACCAGTTGGGCAAGGCTTGGGATGCAATTCTTGTGGGTATGAATGCTCAAATGACTGGCTTCTATGCCTTGAATGTTGAAAAATATATCCGTTATATGGCATCTAGAACAGGAGATAAGAAAGTTCTTAAGAGCTATCTTGCCGTTCTAAATCGATTCTTAAATACACCTAAGGAGGCAAATTTTGCATTTGAGATGTATAAGACAATGGCGGAAATCAATGAAAAACTTGGCAATAAGCAATTGGCCAAGGAGCAGATGGAGCGTTATCAGCAGGAAAACGAGAAGGCTCGAAAGGCTGTCGAGTCATTTTTTAAAAGAGGATGAAGATGAAAAAGATAAGGAGTATATTGATTGTAGCGTGCATGTTCATTCCTTTGACCCTAACCGCGCAGGAGCAGTATCGCATTGAAGGTGTGGCCAAGGGGTGTGATGGAATGAAGGTAACCCTTACGGACGAGAAGAAAGCACCATTGGATTCGACCATCGTGAAGGATGGTAAATTTCTGTTGCAGAATCCCTTGCTCAAAGTGGGGCCTGCTTTTGTGAGTGTCGGGAAGGCTCGTAGGATTATCTTCTTGGACGAGAAGCCTCTATCCGTGCAGTATTCCGAGGAGGAGAGAGACCTTGGGAGTAAGAAAGTGAAACTGCCTATGCTGCAGGTTTCGGGCGATGAAGATCAAGCTTTGCTCACCACGATGAATGGTGCGCTCACGCAGGAAATGATGAGCATGTTGGCGATTTCGCTCACTCAGAAGGAGGGGGCAGCCTCGGAAAAGGATACCTTGGTGCAGTTGTATGTGGCTGCCAAGAAGATGAAGGAGGCTGTCTTTGATAGTATCGTAACTCATTGCAAGGATAGTTATGTGGCAGGAATGATTCTGAATAATTATTTGAGCAAGGAGCTTTCTTATTCGGAAACGCAGGCTCTTTATGATTCGTTGAGCCTCCGCGTGAAGAATTCTTCGATCGGCAAGGAGCTTCAGGCTACGCTTGAGAAAAAGAAAAGCGTATTGACGGGAGCCAAGGCTCCAGATTTCAGTCTGCCTACGCCGGACGGCAAGGAAGTCTCTTTGTCTTCTGTGAAAGGCAAGTGCGTATTGATTGACTTCTGGGCTTCATGGTGCGGCCCATGTATCAGGGAGCTTCCTAATGTGAAGGAGGTCTATGCCAAGTATCATTCTAAGGGCTTTGAGGTCGTTTCGATCTCCCTTGATGATAATAGAGACAAGTGGGTGGGAGCTATCAAGAAGCATCAGTTGCCTTGGCTTCAGCTGTCTTCCCTCAAAGGCTGGAAGTGCCCGGTAGCCAAGCTTTATAATGTATCTTCTGTGCCAGCTATGGTCTTGCTTGACGAAAACGGGGTGATTGTTACTAACAATGCCCGTGGTGAGGCTCTCGAAAAGGAGGTATCTAAACTATGTAAATGATGAAACGAATTCTATTAACTTGCATAATATGTGTCCTTGGTGTGCAGTTGATCGGCGCACAGGGGATCCAATTCTTTAGTGGGAATTGGAAAGATGTGGTGGCGGAGGCCAAGTCTACCGGGAAACCGGTTTTCATCGATGTGTACACCAGTTGGTGTATGCCTTGTAAGAAAATGGCAAAGGAGACCTTTACCCAGAAAGAAGTAGGCGACTATTTCAATGTGCATTTCGTGAATTATCAGATCGACGCAGAGAAGGGTGAGGGCATTTCCATAGCCCGGCAGTACAAGATAACGGCCTATCCAACCTGTCTCTTCGTTCTTCCCGATGGTAAGCTCGTGCATAGTTTCTTAGGATTCCAGACCGTAGAGCAGCTGCTTAAGCAGGGCAGACAAGCGGTTAAGAATACGATGTTACTACCCGATCTGGAGAAGATGGATAGAGAATATCAGACAGGGAAGCGTGATAAAAACTTCCTGATAGCCTATTGTGGTAAGCGGAAAGATTTCGGACAGAGAGGAGGGCAACCGCTGAACGAGCTTCTGCGGCAGTTTAGCGATGAGGAACTGAGCAATGCTGAGTATGCCGAATGGCTGAAGAGTTCCACCATTTACGACAAGGAACTTGTCGACAGGCTGGTAAGGCTTACGGAGGCCATGAAGGTTGCCGGCGACAAGAAAGCTTTCCTCAAGTTTGACAATACGGTGATGGCCACACTGAGCAATTATTTCAATGACGCAATCGACAACAATCGTCGCCCACAGTTCGACCATCTGTTTGCCGCCAAGGAAAGGCTTGATGATATCGATGCCTCTAACAGGAACAACGGTATGCTGGCATCTATGGGCGGTGGGGTGTCCTATATGCCTAAAGAACTCATCCGGCTCACCTTCCTTCGGAAGAACAACGATGTCGACGAGTTCCGCCATGATTATTCTGCCTATATGGAGCAAATCATGCATGATTCTCCCACCGACTCACTCCTACGGCGCTCCAATACCGAGGCTCGGGCATACCGTGATTTCATGAACGATCCCTCCGTGAGTGAGGAGGAGAAGAAATCACAAGAGCAGGGCTACGGCTTCCTGAATTTGCTGACATCGGTGAACGCGCAGCTGCAGGCAGGCTCGCTCTTTAGCTCGTGGGACTATTATTGGGGCGACAGGGATCTTGATGATGCTCAAAAGGCTACGGCCGTGGCCTGGCTCAAGCATCTTTATGCCACTTGGCGCAATGCAGATTTAGCCTTGCCAATTGCAGATAAACTTGTGGATTTGGGGCAGGTGGATGAGGCAAAGAACCTGTTGCAGGATTTGGCAGACTATCTAAAGTTGACAGGGGATGAAGATCAACAAATGACCAAAGTGATGAAAAAACTGAGGGAACTTTGATTCTTGTCCCATTTCCTTGAGCTTCAGACCGATAAATTGTCTACCTCTTTTTGAGAGTACAGGCAGGAAAAACTTGGGAAAGGCAGTTCTGTATACTGTCATAAATAAGGCAGAGGAAAATCCTCTGCCTTATTTTGTCATTACCCTGCAAATTAGGAACGCCACAATCCGTGGAGGTTGCAGTACTCGCGGGCATATATTTTCTTGGCGTCGGTCTTGAATTCAGCTACAGGCTTGTCATTTGGAGTGAGATGTTTGCGGAGCACACCGTCTTCGGTAATCAGCTCTATCCATTGTATATAGTGGGCTTCGGTCATGGGGTGCTCTACTTCTCCCACCGTAACACGATATCCGTCAGCGGTCTTCTCTACGACGGGAACATGCTTTTCTTTGGCTCCGTCGGTGTCATTTTCCTTCAAGAGCCGCATCGGCTTTCCGCAGCATTCAGGCGTGCAATCGCCCTCAATGACAACTTCTACCATGTAGTTACAATCTTTGCACTTGTAAATCTCGTTTCTCTTAGTCATAATGTTAATGTTTAAATGTATGATACAAAAATATGGATTATTTTCAACAATCGTGTTCTTTTAACATAAATTATAAAGAGAAACAATCGTCCCGCACTCCTCACAGTCGAGAGACGCGGGACGGAAATGGGGGATGATGGTGCCGATATGCGCTTCCTCTCCAAGGTGTCAAGTGTCGTCTATATGCAGTTCGGCCGGAACAAGGAAATCGAAGTTTCGTTCATCGCCCCAAGCGTGAGTATGAGCGCCCGGCAGTTCTACCGCAAGATCAGCGCCTTGACAGGCAATGCACCCTCAGCTTCTATCCTGTGCCTTAAAATCAAGAAAGCCCGCAACCTGCTCGATGGCAATCCTCAGGTGAGTTTCGGCGAGGCGGCAGATGGGAGCGGTTTTATTTTTAAGAATCTCAATGTTCGTGTTGAGTTTCTCTGTATTTTGCCAATCATATTCATAATGGGCAATAATGACTGATAAAGGTTTATACAAAAAATATAAAGATGTGCTTTGCCGTTAGCGGATTTTTTTGTAATTTTGCGGAGTTTTTGGAACCAATATAAAACTTCATTGTAATGAATATCTCTTATAAGTGGCTTAAAGAGTATGTTGATTTCAGCCTGACACCGCAGGAGGTGGCGGATGCGCTGACCTCCACAGGGCTTGAGGTTGGATCGCTGGAAGAAGTGCAGTCCGTCAAGGGAGGGCTGAAGGGCCTCTATGTGGGCAAGGTGCTCACCTGTGAGATACATCCTAACAGCGACCATCTGCATGTAACGACCGTGGATTTGGGCAAGGGTGAGCCGCAACAGATAGTGTGCGGGGCACCGAATGTTGCTGCCGGGCAGAAGGTTATCGTTGCCGATCTTGGCTGTATACTCTATGAGGGCGACAATGAGTTCACCATCAAGAAGTCTAAGCTTCGTGGCGTAGACAGCTTCGGGATGATATGTGCCGAAGACGAAATAGGTGTCGGTACCGATCATGCCGGAATCATTGTGCTTCCACAGGATGCAATAGTAGGGACCCCCGCTGCCGAATACTATCATCTTGAGAGCGACTGGCTGATAGAGATAGACATCACTGCCAACCGATCAGATGCCCTCTCTCACTATGGCGTTGCCCGCGACCTGTACGCCTGGCTGAAGCAGAACGGCTATCAGACGAGTCTGCATCGCCCTTCCTGCGATGATTTCAAGGTAGACAACGAGAGCCTTCCCGTCACGGTAGAAATAGAGAATGAGGAGGCCTGCGGACGCTATGCCTGCCTGAGCATCACGGACTGTGAGGTCAAGGAAAGCCCGCAGTGGTTGAAAGACAGGCTCTCCGTGGTCGGTCTGCGCCCCATCAACAACATCGTGGACATCACCAACTATATCATGATGGCCTATGGACAGCCCATGCACTGCTTTGACGCCGACATGGTGAAAGGCCACAAGATAGTCGTTCGCACACAGCCTGAAGGTACCCGGTTTGTTACCCTCGACGGGGAGGAGCATGAACTTGGTGAGCACGATTTGAGCATTTGCAATGCCGAGGAACCTATGTGCATCGCGGGTATCTTTGGCGGCAAGGGCTCAGGAACCTATGAGACCACGAGGAATGTGATTCTCGAAAGTGCTTATTTCCATCCCACATGGATTCGCAAAAGTGCGCGTCGCCATGGCCTTTCCACCGATTCCAGCTTTCGTTTTGAGCGTGGCATCGACCCTAACGGCGTGGTCTATGCACTCAAGCAGGCCGCCATCCTCTGCGGGCAACTTGCCGGTGGGAAGGTGAGCATGAAGGTCAACGATGTCTACCCACGGCCTGTCGAGCCGGCAAGGGTTCGCCTGGACTATGACTACTGCGATGTGCTCATCGGCAAGGAGATAGGACACGACACCATTAAGAATATTGCCGAGAACCTTGAAATGAAGGTGCTGGCTGAAGACAAGCAAGGGCTGGACCTCGAAATACCGACCTATCGGGTGGATGTTCGCCGCCCCTGTGATGTTGTGGAGGACATCCTGCGCATCTACGGGTACAATAATGTAGAGATTCCCATGCAGCTGAAGTCCTCTCTGACCGTCCAGGGTGAAGAGGATATGCAGTATCACTTGCAGAATCTCATCGGCGAACAGCTTGTGGGATGTGGCTTCAACGAGATTATGAACAACTCCCTTACCAAGGTTTCCTATTATGAGAGTACCGCTCTCAACCATTATCCCTGGGAGAAAAGCGTGAGGGTGATGAATCCGTTGAGTGCCGATCTCGGCATGATGCGCCAGACTTTGCTCTTCGGAGGACTTGAAAGTATCCTGAGGAATGTGAATCGTAAGAATGCAAACCTGAAGTTCTTTGAGGTGGGCAATTGTTACCAGTTCTCGCCGGAGAAGCATGATGTGGAGAATCCGGCCAAGGCTTACAGCGAAGACTATCGCCTGGGGCTCTGGGTTACGGGCAAGCGCGTCCAGGGATCATGGACGCATCCCGACGAGGCAAGCAGCTTCTATGAACTCAAGGCTTATGTAGAGAATATCCTCGCCCGTGTGGGTCTTGTTCCGAATATGGCCGTCCAGGAGAAGAGCGACAACAACATCTATGCCAAGGGGCTGACGGTCAAGAATCGTGGAGGGAAGATCATTGCCCAGATGGGCATTCTGAGCCGAAAGATACTGAAGATGTTCGGCCTCGACAACGAAGTCTACTATGCGGAAATCGACTGGACCCAGCTGATGAGGTCGGTGCGCAAGAACAAGCTCGAGTACACTGAAATCTCCAAGTATCCTGCCGTCAGCCGCGACCTTGCCTTGCTTTTAGACAGTGGCGTAGAGTTTGCCCAGATTGAGCAGATAGCCCGCCAGACGGAGAAGAAGTTCCTGAAAAAAGTGGAGCTCTTTGATGTCTATCAGGGCAAGAACCTGCCGGAAGGCAAGAAGAGCTATGCCGTTAACTTCATCCTTCAGGATGACAGCAAGACCCTTAACGACAAGGCCATCGATGCCATCATGCAGAAGCTCATCAAGAACCTCACCACCCAGCTGAACGCAGAACTCAGATAGGTCAGGGCCCTGCGACCTCTGCTTTACCGCGAGAGGGCTAAGGTTCTTTTAGGATTTAATGAAAGATAAAATAACAATAAAATAAAAACAGGAAGAAAGTCTTGCCGAAGCTGTTCCTGAAATCAGGAATCCTCCCGGGAGAGGGGCATGGCAAGGCTTCTTAATAACCTTTCAGATTATGGGAAGAGCATTTGAATACCGCAAAGCGGCAAAGCTGAAACGATGGGGCCACATGGCCAAGACATTTACCAAACTGGGCAAACAGATTGCCATTGCCGTCAAGTCAGGCGGCCCGGAGCCAGAAAACAATCCTACCCTGCGTGCCGTCATCGCGACCGCAAAGCGCGAGAACATGCCAAAGGACAATATCGAGCGTGCCATCAAGAATGCGATGGGCAAGGATACCAGCGAATATAAGGAAGTGCCTTATGAGGGATACGGCCCTCACGGAATTGCTGTCTTCGTCGATACGCTTACGGATAACACGACCCGTACGGTAGCTGATGTCCGCTCGGTTTTCAATAAGTTCAGCGGCAGCCTCGGCACACAAGGCTCCTTGAGTTTTCTTTTCGACCATAAATGCGTGTTCACTTTTAAGAAGAAAGAAGGCATGGATATGGACGAACTGATTCTCGAATTGATAGACTTTGAGGTGGACGACGAGTATGATGATGACGAGGAGGCTGGAGAAATCACCATTTACGGTGGGCCGACGAGCTTTGGCGACATTCAGAAATATCTTGAGGAAAACGGATATGAGATTGTCAGCGCTGAGTTTACCCGTATTCCCAACGACCTCAAGGATGTAACTCCGGAGCAGCGTGAGACCATCGACAAGATGGTGGAGAAACTCGAGGAGTTCGACGATGTGCAGAATGTGTACACCAATATGAAGCCTTCCGTTGAGGAAGAGGGCTGAAGGGCAGTCTTTCGGGCAAAGTATAACCGCGGGTTTCAAAGGAAGCTCGCGGTTTGTTTTTAGAAGATGCCGGCTTCCGGAAAGATGCCTCCCGTTTTCCTTTTAGCAACCATTGACTTGACGAAATCGGCGAAATCGTGCCACGAAATCGGCGATTTCGTCCGACAAAATCGCCGATTTTGTATTCTTGTTAACGGCCTCTGGTCCACCCTTCTGCTTCCGCTCTTCGGTTTTCTGTCCGTTATAGGGGAAGGGGGAAGGTGGTGGAAAGGCAGCCTACCGATAGTCCCGTGCCGTGAATGTCTCCTTGTAGAGCACTTCCCGAGGATCTTTTGTCGAGCGGCAAGTATAGGAGAAGCTGAAGCCGGCCTCCTTGTAGGCCTTCAGGGAGGTTGACTCCTTGATGCCTTTTCGCAGCCCGTCGTGCAGCTCGCCGCGTATTCTCTCGATGACCGCCTTGTCGTCGAGCTTGCCGGTAAACGAGCAGTAGTAGTGGTAGGTGTTGGTGGAGCGGTCGAAAGAAATGCTGTCCGTGCGCTGGAAATTATTCACCGGGGTGGGGCAGTTCTTGCGAGTGTACTCCTTCGCCTCGCGCTCTGCCCGATCTTGCAGACTCTCGTGGCATGCTCCGAAGAGAAAAGCGGCGAGCAGAAGCATGATGCCTTTTTTCATAAAATCATGTTTAATTTTTGCAAAGGTAACAAGAATCTGCGAAAAAATAATTATCTTTGCAACTTAAAGAACATAATTTTCATGAACCACATAAGGAATTTCTGCATCATAGCTCATATCGACCATGGCAAGTCTACGCTTGCCGACCGCCTGCTTGAATATACCAAGACCATCCAGGTAACGGCCGGCCAGATGCTCGACAACATGGATCTGGAGCGTGAGCGGGGAATCACCATCAAGAGTCATGCCATTCAGATGGAGTATAAAGCCGACGACGGAGACACCTATATCCTGAATCTGATAGACACTCCGGGGCATGTAGACTTTTCTTATGAGGTTTCGCGCAGTATCGCGGCGTGTGAAGGAGCCTTGCTCGTGGTGGATGCCACCCAGGGCGTTCAGGCTCAGACCATCAGCAATCTCTATATGGCCATTGACCATAACCTCGAGATTATCCCCGTAATCAACAAGATCGACATGCCTTCGGCCATGCCTGACGAGGTGGAGGATGAGATTATCGACCTGATTGGCTGCGACAGGAAGGACATCATCCGGGCTTCGGGAAAGACCGGTGAAGGAGTGCGGGACATCCTTGAGGCCGTGGTGGGGCGCGTCCCCGCTCCTGAAGGCAACCCGGAGGCGCCCCTGCAGGCCCTTATCTTCGACTCGGTCTTCAACAGCTTCCGCGGTATCATCACGCTTTGTAAGGTGCTTAACGGGCGTATCCGAAAGGGCGACAAGGTGAAGTTCTTCAACACCGGGATGGAATATACGGCTGATGAAGTGGGCGTGCTGAAGATGGATATGGTTTCCCGGGCCGTTCTTGAGACCGGTGAGGTGGGATATATCATCAGCGGCATCAAGACCGCCACCGAGGTAAAAGTCGGCGATACGGTTACCCATGTGAATGCGCCTTGCCTCAAGGCCATTGCCGGATTTCAGGAGGTGAAGCCCATGGTGTTTGCCGGAGTATATCCTATTGACCCCAATGATTATGAGAATCTGAGGGCCAGTCTTGAGAAACTACAGCTCAACGATGCCGCCCTGACATTCTCTCCGGAGTCTTCCGTGGCTTTGGGCTTCGGTTTTCGCTGCGGCTTCCTTGGGCTCCTGCATATGGAAATCATACAAGAACGCCTCGACCGGGAGTTCAATATGGATGTCATTACCACGGTGCCGAATGTGAGTTACATGGTCTATGACAAGCATGGCGATGCCAAGGAGGTGCACAATCCGTCGGGACTGCCCGACCAGACACTCATCGAGCATATCGAGGAACCTTATATCCGGGCGTCCATCATCACGGCTTCTACTTATATCGGCCCCATCATGAAGCTTTGCCTTGACAAGCGCGGGGAACTCATCAAGCAAGAGTATGTGAGCGGAAACCGTGTCGAACTGCACTTCATGCTGCCGCTTGGAGAAATCGTCATCGACTTCTACGACAAGCTGAAGAGCATCTCCAAGGGCTATGCCTCGTTTGATTATCACCTCTCGGGATTCCGTTTCTCGAAGCTGGCAAAGCTCGATATCCTTCTGAACGGCGAGCCTGTGGATGCCTTGTCTACGCTCACGCATCAGGACAATGCCGTCGCGTTGGGGCGTAGGATGTGCGAGAAGCTGAAGGAGCTCATCCCGCGGCAGCAGTTCGACATAGCCATTCAGGCAGCCATAGGCGCCAAGATCGTGGCCCGTGAGACGGTGAAGCAGGTGCGCAAGGATGTTACGGCCAAGTGCTATGGCGGTGATGTCTCTCGTAAGCGCAAGCTCCTCGAGAAGCAAAAGCGCGGCAAGAAGCGCATGAAACAAATCGGAAATGTCGAGGTTCCGCAAAAGGCATTCCTTGCTGTATTGAAGTTGGACTGACAATAGACTTATATATAAGGAGGAAAAATATAACCATGAATTCCATTACAAACAACACTCGTGATGTGGCAAGAGAGTTGGCCCGTAAGTACAGTACCATGACTCATGATGAGCTCGACCTGCTTGAGAGCGTCCTCGTGCCGCATAAGTATCTCAAGGGACAGATGATTCTTTCGGAAGGAGACATCGACAAGGACATCATGTATATAGCCAAGGGGATGACCCGACAGTTCTATTTCAAGAATGGAAAGGAGCTCACGGAGCACATCGCGACCGAAGGCGGCATCGTGATGTGCATTGAGAGTCTCTTCAAGGAAAAGCCAACGGAAATCCAGGTGGAGGCCTTGGAGCAGACCTGGATTTACTCCTTGCCGAAAGACAAGCTGGAGCAGGTGGCTCTCCACAATAGCAACATTCAGATTCTCTATCGCAAGATCCTCGAGGAGAGTCTGATCCTCTCGCAGGTGCATGCCGACCTCGTGCGTTTTGAAACAGCCCAGGAACGCTACCAGAAGCTGTGCAAGCTGATGCCGCAGGTGATCCTGCGTGCCCCGCTGGTCTACATCGCAAGTTACTTACAGATGACGCCGGAAACACTCAGCCGTGTCCGTACGGCGGCATTGAAAGGCTGAATATAGAAACAGGAGCGGACTATAGCCCGCTCCTGTTTCGGTTCCAATGTTTTAATTCCTGTCTTCAGTAGACGCGGGGACCGAAGATTGTGGTTCCCACTCTTACCATTGTCGAGCCGTGTCTGACGGCAATCTGATAGTCGTTGCTCATTCCCCACGACCGTTCCCTGAACTCCGGGTCATCGGAAAAATACCGCTCTTTCACCTCGTGGAAGAAGTCGGATGCCTTGTCGAACTCCTTCGATATCTGCCCTTCGTCGTCCACATTCGACGCCATCATCATGAGCCCGCAGACCTGCACATGCTTGAGCTCGCGCCATTCACCGTTTTCCAGCAGTTGGCGACAGGCCTCGAGCGTGAGCCCATACTTGGTTTCCTCCTCTGCGATATGAAGTTCCAGGAGCACTTTGATGACGCGGTCGTGCCTGGCGCCCTGCTTCTCGATTTCCCGCAGTAGCTTCAGCGAGTCCACGGCCTCGATCATGGCGATGTAGGGGGCTATATATTTCACCTTGTTGGTTTGCAGATGGCCGATGAAATGCCACTCGATGTCTTTCGGAAGGGCCTCCGCCTTGCCTTTGAGCTCTTGCTCGTGGCTCTCGCCGAAGACGCGCTGTCCCTCGCCGTAGGCGGCCTCTATATATTCCTTGGGGTGAAATTTGCTGATGGCAACCAGTCTGACGCCTGCGGGCAGGTTGTCCAGCACCCCGTGTAGATTCCTCGCGACATCGACTTCCATTATTTTCCCTCCTCGTATTCAGGCTTGTCGTCGGCTTCTTTCTGCGCTGTTTTCGCCTTGTGCTCGAATATATCCATAATCTTGGTCTCGGTGATTCCCGCGATGACATAGTCTATCATGGTGCCTCCCATGACCTCGTCTACATTCTTGATGGCCCCGTTGATGGTGGCGGCCTGCACGAGATAGTTCACCGCGCTGCGCTTCTCCTTCTCGGTCTTTTCATCGATGGTGATGAATTGCAGCCGCGTCTTGTACCAGCGGTCGTCGTTATCCCTGTCGCTGAAAAATATCTCGCCGTAGGTGGCGGGGTTGAGATTCTTTACCTCAAACTCGCCGCTGATATATGAAGACATCTCTCGGGTGATGGACTCTTCGGCCTCCCCAAAGGTGAAGGCGTCGACCACATAGAGTTCCGTAACTTTCTTCTGCATGCCGTCTTCCATGGTTTTCTCATAGCGGACGGACGCTTCGAACCATTTTGATGTTCTACTTCTCATAGTCTTGTCTTTGATTTTTGCTCTTGCAAAGATACTCTTTTTTTCTGAAACAGGTATCTATGTAGAAAAAAATAAGTAACTTTGCGAGCGAATTAGAACGATCGACGAATGCCTCAGATATCACTAAGAGGGCAGGAAATGCCCGAGTCGCCCATCCGGAAGCTTGCTCCTCTGGCCCTGGCAGCCAAGTCGCGGGGCGTGAAGGTATATCATCTGAATATCGGACAACCTGACCTCCCGACGCCCCAATGCGGGCTCGACGCCCTGCGGCGCGTAGACCGCAGGGTGCTGGAATACTCCCCCTCGCAGGGGTATGAGAGCTATCGTGAGAAGCTTACACATTATTATAAAAGATATGGGATTGATGTAACTGCCGACGACATCATCATCACGGCCGGCGGTTCGGAGGCCGTGCTCTTCGCTTTCATGAGCACCCTGGACCCCGGCGACGAGATTATCATCCCGGAGCCGGCCTATGCCAACTACATGGCTTTTGCCTTGTCGGTGGGCGTGCGGATACGAACGCTGACCACGACGATAGAGCAAGGGTTCGCCTTGCCTCATGTGGAGAAGTTCGAAGAGCTTATCAGCGAGCGCACGAAGGCCATCCTGATCTGTAATCCCAACAATCCCACGGGCTACCTCTATACGCGCCGGGAGATGAACCAGATTCGCGATCTCGTGAGGAAATACGACCTCTATCTCTTCTCCGACGAGGTCTACCGAGAGTATATCTATACCGGGAGCCCCTATATCAGCGCCATGCACCTGAGGGGAATCGAGCAGAACACGCTTCTGATAGACTCCGTGTCGAAACGCTACAGCGAGTGCGGAATCCGCATCGGAGCCTTGATTACGAGAAACGAGGCCGTCAGGAGGGCTGTGATGAAGTTCTGTCAGGCCCGCCTTTCGCCGCCGCTCTTGGGACAGATCGTGGCCGAGGCCTCGCTGGATGCCCCCGAAGAGTATTATCGGGATGTCTACGAGGAATATGTGGAACGCCGCAAGGTGCTCGTCGACGGCCTCAACCGCATTCCGGGAGTCTATTCCCCCATCCCGATGGGAGCATTCTATACGGTGGCGAAGTTGCCCGTGGACGACGCGGAGAAGTTCTGCCGCTGGTGCCTGGAGGAGTTCAATTGTGAGGGCGAGACCGTGATGATGGCTCCCGCTGCCGGTTTCTACACCACGCCAGGGTTAGGGCGCAATCAAGTGCGCATGGCTTATGTGCTCAAGAAAGACGACCTCGAACGGGCTCTCGTCGTACTTCGGAAAGCCCTTGAAGAATATCCCGGCAGGACGATAGGCTCGGAATAGACGCGTGGAGACTGCCATCAAGAGATGGAAATGCCGTCAGGAGGATGACAATTTCGGCGATTTCGTGGCACAATTTCGGCGATTTCGTCGTTCAATCTCGCCGATTTTGTCAAGTAGACGACCGTTAAAAGGAAATCAATGAGAAAAGAGATATGAACCTGCCGTTATTTATAGCAAGAAGAATCTATGGTGCCCAGGGCGACAGACGCAAGGTCTCGCGCCCTGCTGTACGCATTGCCACCGTCGGCGTGGGTATCGGACTGGCGGTCATGCTCCTGTCGGTAAGTGTGGTATTTGGCTTCAAGCATACCATTCGCGACAAGGTCATCGGCTTCGGGGGGCATATTCAGGTAGGTGATTTCATGACCATTCAGGGAGGCGAGCAGTATCCCATCCAGATGAACGACTCGATGATGGAGGTGCTGAGGAGGACCCCCGGAGTGAAGCATGTGCAGCGCTTTGCCTTCAAACAGGGAATCCTGAAGACCGATTCCGACTTCCTCGGCGTGGTTTTCAAGGGCGTGGGACCGGAGTTTGACTCTTCTTTCATTCACGAAAACATGGTGGAAGGCTCAATTCCGAGATTCTCCGACAAGGCCGGACAGAACAAGCTCCTTGTCTCGAAAATCATGAGCGATCAGCTTCGCATGAAGGTTGGCGACAAGGTCTTTGCGTATTTTATCGATCATAATGGCGTCCGTGCCCGCAGATTTACCGTTGCGGGCATCTATCAGACCAATCTGTCGGCCTACGACAAGGTTACTTGTTTCACCGACCTCTATACCGTTAAGAAGCTCAATGGATGGGAAGACGACCAGGTTTCGGGCGCAGAACTCACCGTGAACGATTTCACGAGGTTGCAGGAAACCGAAGATATACTGATCGAGAAGGTGAACCGCACCATCGACCGGTATGGCGAAACCTATTCCTCGCGAACCATTCAGGAAATCAATCCGGGCATCTTCAAGTGGCTCGAACTGCTCGACCTGAATGTCTGGATCATCCTCGCGCTGATGATCGCCGTGGCCGGCGTAACGATGGTCTCCGGCCTGCTTATCATCATCCTGGAGCGCACGACGATGATCGGAGTGCTCAAGGCGCTGGGAGCGCGCAACCGCGCGATTCGTCATACTTTCCTCTGGTTTGCGTCCTTCATTATCGCCAAGGGACTCCTCTTGGGCGATGTCATTGGCTTAGGGCTGATCCTGCTCCAGAAATTCACGGGATTCGTGAAGCTCGACGCCGCTACCTATTATGTCTCCACCGTTCCCGTAGAGATCAATCTGCCGGTTATCATCCTGCTGAACATCGCCACCCTGCTCGTGAGCGTCTTCGTGCTGATAGCCCCGAGCTATCTTATTTCGCACATACATCCCGCCCGGAGTATGCGTTACGAGTGATAACCGACAAACGGGATACTATAAATGGCATAAAGAACATTGCACACTTGGCTTGCTTGTGCAATCTGCATGGAAAAGCGGAAATATTCTATTTTGAGGTAAAAAATTGCACAGGTTTTTTTGAAATGTGCAGAAAAGACAGTATCTTTGCACAGAATTTTAAAGATTGTGCAATGGAGTCAACACGAAGTTTTAACTCATATATAGAACAAAGCATCATCAACAATTGGGACAAGGATGCCCTGACCGACTACAAGGGGGCCACCCTGCAATATCATGATGTAGCCCGCAAGATAGAAAAGCTCCACATCCTGTTTGAAAATAGTGGGGTAGAGGCCGGCGACAAGGTCGCTATCTGTGGCCGTAACAGTGCCCAGTGGGCCGTTGCTTTCCTTGCGACGATAACCTATGGAGCCGTCATCGTTCCTGTTCAGCACGAATTTACCCCCGAACAATTATATCATATCGTAAATCACAGTGATGCCAAGTTGCTCTTCGTGGGTGATGTGGTGGCTCCCACGATCAATGTAGCGGAGATGCCGCAGTTGGAAGGCGTGATCTATCTTCCCGACAATTCGCTCATCAACTCGCGCTCGGAAAAGCTCACTTATGCCCGTGAGCACCTGAACGAGATGTTTGGTCATCGTTACCCGAAGTTCTTCCGGAAGGAGCATGTGAAGTATCATGTCGACAAGGCAGACGAGCTTGCCATGATTAATTACACCAGCGGGACAACGGGATTCTCAAAGGGCGTAATGATTCCTTACCGTGCCTTGTGGAGCAATATCGACTATCTGAGCGGGGCGATAGGCGTCCACATTCCCAAGGACAGCAACTGCCTCTGTATCCTTCCGATGGCTCATATGTATGGGCTGACCTGTGAATTCCTGCTTCAGTTTACCGCCGGTAACCACTTGTTCTTCCTTACGCGGCTTCCGAGTCCGTCCCTGATCCAGGAAGCATGCATGGAAGTCAAGCCTGCCATCGTGGTCTCTGTGCCGCTGGTGGTAGAGAAGATCATCCGGAAGAAGGTCTTTCCCGAGCTTGACAGCCGCTACAAGATACTCATGAGCATGCCCGTTATCGGCAAGAAGGTAAGGGATCTTCTCTGCCGGCGGGTCAAGGATCTCTTCGGCGGCAACTTCTATGAGATTCTCGTGGGAGGAGCGAGCTTGAACAAAGAGATAGAACAGTTCCTGCGAGAGATAGATTTTCCCGTAACCGTGGGCTATGGAACCACCGAGACAGCTCCCATGATCAGCTACAGCGACTACACGGATTTCGAGAGAGGGTCGTGCGGAACGCCGGCAAAGCACATGGAAGTAAAAATAAAGAGCGAGGACCCGGAGAATGTTCCGGGCGAGATATGGGCCCGCGGGCTTAATGTCATGCAGGGATACTATAAAAACGAGCAAGCCACACAGGCCGTCCTTGACAACGAGGGATGGTTCCATACGGGAGATCTGGCCTCGATGAGCTCTGACGGACACCTCTTTATCCGAGGCCGTATCAAGAACATGTTGCTGGGTTCCAACGGCCAGAATGTGTATCCGGAGGAGATAGAAGACAAGCTCAACTCGATGGCAATGGTGAGCGAGAGCCTCGTCTTGCAGAGAGGCGAAGAGCTTGTGGCACTCGTCCATCCTGATATGGAGGAGGCTCATCAGATGGGTTTCTCGGAAGAAGACCTCATGGATGTGATGAACCAAAATCGTTTAGAATTAAACCAAATGTTGCCGTCATTCTGCAAGATAGCCGCGATACAGTTGCACGACAGGGAGTTTGAGAAGACTCCCAAGAAGAGCATCAAGCGCTATCTCTATCGGGATGCGGTCTGAAAATCCAAATATTAGACACTATGATGGAAATTCCAAGTTTCAACGAGTTGATTGAGAAGGCAATCATTGATTGTTGGGATCATGATGCACTGACGGATTACAAGGGAACAACGCTACAATATCATGATGTAGCTCGCAAGATTGAAAAGCTCCATATCCTGTTTGAGAATGGCGGGGTGGCCAAGGGAGACAAGATTGCCCTTTGCGGGCGAAACTCCTCGGCGTGGGCTTGTGCCTTCCTTGCGACGCTTACCTATGGTGCGATTGTCGTCCCTATCCTTCATGAGTTTACTGCCGACCAGATTCACAATATCGTGAACCACAGCGAAGCGAAATTCCTTTTTGTAGGCGATATCGTGGCTACACAGGTCGACGCGACGAAGATGCCTGGTCTGGAAGGCATTATCTATATTCCAGACTACTCACTTATGGTGTCGAGAACCGACAAGCTGACCTATGCTCGTGAGCATCTGAATGAGATGTTCGGGCAGAAATATCCCAAGTATTTCCGCAAGGAGCATGTGAAGTATTACCGTGAGCAGAATCCTGATGAGCTGGCGATGATCAACTATACCAGTGGGACCACGGGTTTCTCAAAGGGCGTGATGATTCCCTATCGTGCGATGTGGAGCAATACCGACTTTGCCAAGCACGCACTTGGCGACCATCTCCATAAGGGCGATAAGATAATCAGCATCCTCCCGATGGCGCATATGTATGGCATGGCTTTTGAGTTCATCTATGAGTTTCTTTCAGGCTGCCACATCTTCTATCTGACGCGGGTGCCGAGCCCTGCCATCATTGCGCAGGCTTTCGCGGATGTCAAGCCCCGTGTCATCATAGCCGTGCCTCTCATTATAGAGAAGATTATCAAGAAGAAAGTATTCCCCAAGATTCAGAACAGTAAGATTCGGCTACTGATGAACATGCCCGTGGTGAGCAAGAAAGTCTACGAGCGTATCTGTGAGCAGGTATCAGAGGCTTTCGGCGGCAACTTCTACGAGGTTATCATAGGCGGTGCCGCCTTCAATCAGGAAGTGGAGCGGTTTCTCCAAAAGATCGGGTTTAAATACACCGTGGGCTATGGTGCCACCGAGTGTGCGCCGATCATCTGCTATTCGGACTATTCCACTTTTGTCGCCGGAAGCTGCGGAAGGGCGGCCCTGCACCAGCTGGTGCGCATCGACAGCACGGATTCCGAGAATATTCCGGGCGAGATTCTCACGAAAGGACCGAATGTTCTCCTCGGCTATTATAAGAATGAGGAGGCCACGAGGGCAGCCATCGATGAGGAAGGATGGTTCCATACCGGCGACCTCGGGACGATGGACAAGGAGGGAAATGTGTTTATCCGTGGTCGTATCAAGAACATGCTGTTGGGTGCCAGCGGGCAAAACATCTATCCTGAAGAGATAGAAGACAAGCTGAACTCTATGACTCTTGTCATGGAGAGCGTCGTAATCCAGGAGGATGAGAAACTCGTCGGCCTCGTGTTCCCTGACTTTGATGAAGCTTATAAGCTCGGCTTCAACAAGTCTGACCTTGAGGAGATTATGGAGCAGAACCGAATCGAGTTAAACAAGGAATTGCCTGCCTATTGCAAGCTTACGGCGATTCGCCTCCGCGACGAGGAGTTTGAGAAGACGCCGAAGAAGAGCATCAAGCGATTCTTGTATACGAAGTAGACCTTCCGGAAGTGTTTTTCCCAGGCGGGCAACATGATATGCGAAACTCTGTTTTGTTCAGATAATTCAGAGTTTCGCGGTTTTTTGTTTATGCACTGGTTTTGAATAATTATACAGTTTGTACTTTTCTTTAAAGTAAAAGGCCGCCTTTTACTCGTCTGTTTGCCGTTGAAAACAAGGCTAAAAGCCGTCTTTTTCCCTCCTGTTTGCAGCCTTTTGATTGTATAAGACCGGTTTTTATGCATGAAAAAAGTACCAATTTGTGGGATGGAAGATTTTCTTGGAAACCGACATCGCCCACAAGGCCTCTAAGAAGCCGTAGAAACGACTTTTGTTTTCAGCCTTCACAGGGTGAGGGGGCGAGTTGTCCGAAGCCCTGTATCGCTTTTGCATAATTATTCGGGAAGAATCCTTGTTTTGTAAATAAAATTTGTTCTGTATAAAGCGCAATATGCCTTTTCGGTCTGCGCTCGCTTGTCGGTACGATGTTTTCGGATCTCCTCGGGCCTGGAAACGAAAATCGCGCGTGCGCACAACTAATATGAGAAAAAAAACACGGAATCTATTCTTTATATCGAAAAAAAAGTAGTAATTTTGCAAACTGAATATGGCAAAATACTTTTTTCGTTGCCTCAAAGACGAACAGAGGTTTAAGAAATATAATTAATAACTTATATAAAATTTTATGAATTTCACTTTGTTTATTACCGTTTTGCTGACGGCTGTAACCTTGGTGCTGGCGGCTTATGTCATCGCCAAGCTCATCGGGCCTCGGTCTTACAATCCGGTAAAAGGTGAAGCCTTTGAGTGTGGCATCCCCACGCGCGGCAGTTCGTGGCTGCCGGTGCATGTGGGTTACTACCTCTTTGCCATCCTTTTCCTGATGTTCGACATCGAGACCGTGTTCCTCTATCCATGGGCAGTTGTCGTGAAGCAGTTTGGAACGATGGCTCTCGTTAGCATCGGCTTCTTCCTGTTGGTATTAGTATTTGGCTTGGCTTATGCCTGGCGGAAAGGAGCTTTGGAATGGAAGTAAGAAAAAGAGCCTCTGTCAAGAGCATTCCTTTTGAGGAATTCAAGGACAACGACACCCTTGAGCAGATCGCGCGAGAGCTGAACGACGGCGGTGCGAGTGTGCTGCTTGGGTCGCTCGACGCGGCTATCAACTGGGGTCGTTCTAACTCTCCCTGGTCGTTGACATTCGGTACATCTTGCTGTGGAATCGAGTTTATGGCCGTAGGCTGTGCCCGTTACGACTTCTCGCGCTTCGGTTTCGAGGTAACCCGAAATTCCCCCCGCCAGGCCGATTTGATTATGTGTGCCGGTACAATTACCAATAAGATGGCACCGGTATTCAAGCGCTTGTACGACGAAATGGCAGAGCCGAAATATGTCGTGGCCGTAGGTGGCTGCACCATCTCGGGCGGCCCCTTCAAGAAGAGCTATTGCGTGGTTCGCGGCATCGACGAGCTTGTCCCCGTGGATGTCTACATTCCGGGTTGCCCCCCTCGTCCGGAGGCTATCCTCTATGGCATGATGCAGTTGCAACGCAAGATCAAGGTGGAGAAATTCTTTGGGGGTGCCAACCACAAGATGACCAAGTCCGAGAAGGAAGAAAGCATGCGGCTCGGAGGTCTCCATGGTATCAGTAATGGAAACCTGAGCGCAGCCAAGATCGGCAAGTCGCGGCCCATCATCGTGGCCGGAGCTCCTGCCAAGGAAGAGATTGAGGCCCTTGAGCAAGAACTCGACGAGCTGCAGAAGAATGCTTCCCCGGTTGCTGCCGAGCCTGCGGGGGCGCCGCAGGCATCAGGGACTTCGGCATCGGCCGAGGTGCCGGAGACAACCGAACCCAGTAATAACTAACCAAGGTGAGCAGAAATTATGAAATTAGAAAATAAAGAATTCGGATTTGACAACTTTTCCAGCGCAATGGAGAAGTTGAAGAATGAAGAGCATTTCGATTACCTTGTTACGATCATAGGTGAAGACTTTGGTCCCGAGGATGGATTGGGATGTATCTACATTCTTGAGAATACAGAGAGCCATGAGCGCATATCGGTCAAACAGCTGGCCAAGAGAGTGGGCGAGGACCATGTAATCCCTTCCGTTATCAAGTTGTGGCATGATGCCGATTTGCTCGAACGCGAGGTTTTCGATTTCCTCGGAATCAAGTTTCTGGGACATCCGGACATGCGTCGCCTGTTCATGCGGAGTGATTTTGAAGGCTATCCTCTTCGCAAGGACTTCGACATGAGTCCGGAGGCAAATAGGTTCCCGACGACTGATGAGCCGGAATCCGACTGGACCTCGGAGTGGAACTTGGATGATGAAGGCAGGCTCGTGGAGACCCGTCATCGCCTTTTTGACGATGACGACTTCGTGATAAACTTCGGTCCTAACCACCCGTCGACCCATGGCGTGCTTCGCTTGCAGACCGTTGTGGACGGCGAAACCATCAAGCATGTCTATCCTCATCTTGGCTATATCCACCGGGGAATGGAAAAAATGATGGAGGATATGACCTATCCCCAGACGCTTGCTTTAACCGATCGCCTTAACTATTTGTGCGCTATGCATCATCGTCATGCCCTCGTCGGCGTGATAGAAGAGGCCCTCGGTGTAGAGCTGAGCGATCGTATCAAGTATATCCGCACCATTATGGACGAGCTCCAGCGTATCGACAACCACTTGTTGTTCCTGGGAACTTGTGCCCAGGACCTGAGTGCCCTGACCGCTTTCCTCTATTGTATGCGTGATCGCGAGCATGTATTGAATGTCATGGAGGAGACCACCGGTGGTCGACTGATTCAAAACTATTATCGCATCGGCGGCCTTCAGGATGACATAGATCCTAACTTCGTAGAAAACACGAAGGCTCTCTGCAAGTATCTGCGGCCGATGATTCAGGAATATCTGGATGTGTTCGGCGATAATGTCATCACTCACCAGCGTCTTGAGGGCGTTGCTCCCATGAACATGGAGGACTGCATCAATTACGGTGTTACAGGTCCTGCGGGTCGCGCGTCGGGTTGGCACAACGATGTTCGTAAGAATCATCCTTATGCCATGTATGACAAGGTGGAGTGGAAGGAAATCGTCGGTGAGGACTGCGATTCCATGGCTCGTTATATGGTTCATATCCACGAGATCTATCAGAGCCTCGACATTATCGAGCAACTCATTGACAATATCCCAGAGGGAGAATACTACATCAAGCAGAAGCCTATCATCAAGCTTCCGGAAGGACAGTGGTGGTTTTCCGTGGAAGGCGGTGCCGGCGAATTCGGCGTCTATCTCGAAAGTCGTGGAGACAAGAGTCCCTATCGCGTCAAGATGCGTCCTATGGGCTTGACTCTTGCCGGCGCGTTCGACAAGATGCTGAAAGGACAGAAGATAGCCGACCTTGTTGCGGCGGGAGCTTCTATCGACTTCGTCATTCCCGACTTGGACCGCTAATACTAAAATTCAAAAATTAATCCGATAAAAATAAAAAATAGAATATGTTTGATTTTAGTATAGTAACAACATGGTTCGACAATCTCCTCCGCCAGACTCTTGGTTTGGGAGACTTCTGGTCGATTCTGATTGAGTGCGTTGCCGTCGGCATTATCATCTTAACGGTGTATGCCCTCATTGCAATCGCATTGATTTTCATGGAGCGTAAAGTCTGCGCTTATTTTCAATGTCGCCTGGGTCCCATGCGTGTAGGCCCTTGGGGCATCTTCCAGGTTTTCGCCGATGTGTTGAAGATGTTGATCAAGGAGATTTTCTCGGTGGATAAAGCCGATAAGTTTCTTTATTATCTGGCACCATTCCTTGTGATAATTGCATCGGTAGGAACCTTCTCGTTCCTGCCTTGGAACAAGGGCGCCTTAGTGCTCGACTTCAATGTAGGCTTGTTCCTGATTACGGCCATTTCATCAATCGGAGTACTTGGTATCTTCATTGCGGGATGGGCCAGTAACAATAAGTATTCTGTGGTATCAGCCATGCGTGGTGCTGTCCAGATGATTTCCTATGAGATGTCGCTTGGCTTATGTCTTATCGCTGCTGTCGTACTGACGGGCACGATGCAGGTCAGCGGTATTGTCGAAACTCAGACAGGGCCATGGAACTGGCTTATCGTCAAGGGCCATATTCCGGCTATCATAGCCTTCTTGGTTTTCCTGGTAGCGGGTAACGCAGAGGCCAACCGTGGCCCTTTCGATATGGCCGAGGCAGAGAGCGAGTTAACGGCAGGCTATCATACTGAATATTCCGGTATGGGGTTTGGATTCTACTATTTGGCAGAATATCTGAACCTCTTTGTGATTTCAGGTATTGCAGCCACTGTGTTTCTTGGTGGATGGGCTCCGCTCAACATTGGTATTGCGGCATTTGACAGTGTGATGAACTATATTCCTGGTCTCATCTGGTTTTTTGCCAAGACTTTTGCGGTGGTCTGGTTGCTGATGTGGGTGCGTTGGACATTCCCTCGCCTTCGTATCGACCAGATTCTGAAGCTTGAGTGGAAATATCTCATGCCCCTGTCATTGCTTAATTTGATTTTGATGACTGTATGTGTAGCTTTCGGTTTGTACATACATTAATAAAAAGGTATAGAAATGGCAAATAACGAAAAAACATATTTCCGGGGTATTGCTGACGGCGTAAAGACCCTTGCCGTGGGTCTGAAGACAACTCTAAAGGAGTATTTCACGTCGAAGTCAACGGAACAGTATCCTGAGAACCGCAAGACCACGCTTCATGTCAGTGCCCGCCATCGTGGTCGCTTGGTTTTCAAGCGCAACGAGGACGGCTCTTACAAGTGTACTGCTTGCACGATGTGTGAAAAGGCTTGTCCTAACGATACCATTAAGATTACTGCCCACATGGAGACCAATCCGGAAACGGGTCGCAAGAAGAAACAACTGGACGACTATCAGTACGATCTAGGCGACTGCATGTTCTGCCAGCTCTGCGTGAATGCCTGTAACTTTGACGCTATCGAATTCACCAATGATTTCGAGAATTCTGTATTCGATCGCGAGAAGCTGGTGCTTCATCTCGACAAGGAGGTGTATCAAGGAGGGAGTCTTCCAGACCTCATCGATGGTGGAGCTCCCCTTGTTATCGGTAAGTTTAACACTAAAACCAAGTAATCGATTATGGCAAATATCGTAATATTTTGTATTTTAGCTGTAGTCATTCTTGGCTCAGCAATTATGTCGGTGATGACGACACGGATTATGCGTGCAGCCACATTCCTGCTGTTCGTGTTGTTCGCTATTGCCGGCATTTATATCCTGCTTGACTATACATTCCTTGGAGCTGCCCAGATCAGCATTTATGCAGGAGGAATCACGATGATGTATATCTTCGCTATCAACCTGGTTTCCAAGAATATTCTTCAGGGACTCGTGGAAAGATTCAAGGGGACCCGTGTTTTCCAAGGAGCCTTGATTTCACTCGTAGGTCTGGGAACGGTAGTCATGGTGTTTGTGAAATCTCAGTTTATCACCCGTTTCACAACGGTCGAAGATGTAGAGGTTCCTATGGGCCAGATCGGTGCGGCTCTTGTCGGTAGTGATAAATATCAATATGTATTACCATTCGAGTTGATTTCGGTATTCTTGCTGGCATGTATTATCGGTGGTATAATGATTGCAAGAAAGGAGGATAAAAAATGATTCCTATAGAATGTTTGCTCGCGCTTAGCGCATTGTTGTTCTTCATAGGAGTGTTCGGCTTCGTTACTCGTCGTAACCTTATTGCTATGCTTATCTCCATAGAATTGGTGTTGAACGCTGTCGACCTTAACTTCGCAGTCTTCAATCGCCTGCTTTATCCGGGACAGCTTGAAGGTATGTTCTTTACTCTTTTCTCTATTGGCGTTAGCGCGGCTGAAACGGCTGTAGCTCTGGCAATTATAATTAATGTTTACCGCAACTACCATAGTGATCAGGTGAACAGTATTGAAAATATGAAATTCTAAAAGACAATGGAATATAGTTATTCGTTTTTGATACTCCTTCTACCGTTCCTAAGCTTCTTGCTCTTGGGTCTCTGCGGTATGAAGATGAAGAAACCGGTAGCGGGTGCCATTGGCACAATTGTATTGGGTGTCGTATTTGCACTCTCTTGCTATACAGCCTATAAGTATTTCTTTGAGATAGGAAGAGGTGCTGATGGCTTGTATCCTACGATTACCGTGTTCAACTTTACCTGGCTGAAGTTCACGGAATTGCTGACCTTTAATGTCGGTTTCCGTCTCACGCCTATCAGTGTGATGATGCTTATCGTCATTACTACGGTTAGCTTTATGGTTCACATCTACTCTTTCGGTTATATGGCAGAACGCGATGAGAACTATAAGTTTGAAGGTTATGAGAAAGGTTTTCAGCGGTTCTACGCTTTCCTCTCCCTTTTCACAATGTCCATGCTTGGCTTGGTTGTAGCAACTAACATATTCCAGATGTACCTGTTCTGGGAGCTTGTGGGTGTCTGCTCTTATTTGCTGATAGGATTCTACTATCCAAAGCATGAGGCAGTCCATGCCTCTAAGAAGGCTTTCATAGTTACTCGTTTCGCCGATTTGTTCTTTTTGATAGGCATTCTTTTCTACAGCTTCTATGTAGGAACATTCAACTATGATCTTACAGCTGATGCCGCTTTGGCTGGTCAGTTACCAGGTGCAGCGTGGATTTTGCCGACAGCGCTGTTCTTTATGTTTATTGGTGGCGCTGGTAAATCTGCGATGTTCCCATTGCATATTTGGTTGCCGGACGCAATGGAAGGTCCTACTCCAGTATCTGCCTTGATTCATGCGGCTACGATGGTTGTCGCAGGTGTTTATCAGGTTGCCAGTTTGTTCCCAATCTGGGTTCAATATGCTCCTAATGCATTGCACTGGGTAGCCTATATCGCCGCGTTCACGGCATTTTATGCCGCTGCTGTTGCTTGCTGTCAGCGTGATATCAAACGCGGTTTGGCATTCTCTACTATTTCACAGATAGCCTATATGCTGGTTGCTCTTGGCGTCTGCACAGCCCTTGATAATCATGAAGGCGGATTAGGCTACATGGCAGGAATGTTCCATTTGTTTACTCATGCAATGTTCAAGGCCCTTTTGTTCCTTTGCTCTGGTGCTATCATCGTAATCATTGGTTCAAATTCCAAGGAATATATGGGTGGCCTTCATAAGTATATGCCTATAACTAACATCTGCTTCCTTATAGGGTGTCTTGCCATCTCTGGCATTCCTCCATTCGCGGGATTTTTCTCAAAGGATGAGATTATTACGGCATGCTTCCAGTTCTCGCCATTTATGGGTTACTTCATGACTTTGGTTGCTGGTATGACCGCATTCTATATGTTCCGTCTCTACTATGTGATATTCTGGGGACAGTCTTACTATGAGCTGGATCCAGAGAATCGTCGCCGCCCGAGTGAAGTCCCGTTCATTATGTGGGGACCTTTGGTGTTCCTTTCTGTTGTGTCTATCATAGCAGGCTGGATGTTGAATCCATGGGGCTCGTTTGGCAGCTTTGTATCCGCAACGGGTGAGGCTTATCACATTCATCTGGATACCCAAGTAGCAACTACAAGTATTATAGTTGCTATTATCGGGATAGCCCTTGCTACTTATATGTATGCCCCCAAGAAGACTCCTCTTGCCGATACCCTTGCTCTAAAGTTGCCTCGCTTGCACAAGGCAGCCTTGAACCGTTTCTATGTTGATGACGCTTGGCAGTTCTTTACGCATAGGATAATATTTGCTTTGTTCTCTAAGCCGATTGCCTGGTTTGACCGTCATGTTGTTGATGGTGCTATGAACTTCTTGGCTTGGAGCACCCAGGAGGCTGGTGAGACGATTCGTCCTTGGCAGAGTGGCGATGTTCGCCAGTATGCCGTATGGTTCCTCACTGGTAGTGTTGCCTTAACATTAATCTTACTTTGTATTTTATAAAAGATGAGTATACTAACATTATTTGTAGTAATTCCCGTCCTGATGTTGGTTGGCCTTTGGCTGGCCCGTAATTTAAATCAGGTTCGTGGCGTGATGGTGGCGGGTTCCAGTGTGTTGCTCATGCTGGCAATCTATCTTACCGTTGCTTTTATTCAGATGCGTCATGCAGGCAACACCGATCCTATGCTCTTTACATATAGTATACCTTGGTTTGCTCCACTCAATATCGCATATAGTGTAGGGGTAGATGGTATCTCGGTTGTGATGATACTGCTCTCTGCTATTATTGTGTTTACAGGCACTTTCGCCTCTTGGCAGGTGATTCCCAACCATAAGGAGTTTTTCCTTTGGTTTACGCTGTTGAGTTCGGGTGTGTTTGGCTTCTTTATCTCTACGGACATGTTCACAATGTTCATGTTCTACGAGGTAGCCCTGATTCCCATGTACTTGCTCATTGGCGTTTGGGGTACTGGTGCCAAAGAGTATTCGGCGATGAAGCTCACTTTGATGCTGATGGGTGGTTCTGCCCTTCTCATCATCGGCATTCTCGCGATTTATTTTGGAAGTGGTGCTACCACCATGAATGTAAATGAGATTGCCGCTATGGCCAATATTCCAGTGGTCGTGCAGAAGACATTCTTCCCGTTTGTGTTCATCGGGTTTGGAGTTCTAGGAGCTCTTTTCCCGTTCCACACATGGTCGCCTGATGGTCATGCCAGTGCCCCTACGGCAGTGTCTATGCTCCATGCAGGTGTACTTATGAAGCTGGGAGGTTATGGCTGTTTCCGCATCGCCATGTATTTGATGCCAGAGGCACTTGATACCTGGGCTCCCGTATTCCTTGTGCTGACAACCATCTCGGTGGTTTATGGCGCTCTTTCTGCGTGTGTACAGACCGATTTAAAGTATATCAATGCTTATTCTTCGGTTTCTCACTGTGGTATGGTGCTTTTTGCTCTTCTTATGATGACCCAGGCAGCCATTACCGGTGCTATTCTTCAGATGCTTTCCCATGGTTTGATGACGGCTCTTTTCTTTGCTGTTATCGGAATGATCTATCATCGTGCGGGAACTCGTGATGTGCGCTATCTCGGTGGTTTGATGAAGGTCGTCCCATTCTTGGGCGTAGCTTATATGATAGCAGGTCTGGCCAATCTTGGGCTGCCGGGTTTCTCGGGATTCATTGCCGAGATGAGTATTTTCGTGGGTTCGTTCGAGAATGCAGACACATTCCATCGTGTAGCTACGATTGCAGCTTGTACTTCTATTGTGATCACGGCTGTTTATATCCTTCGTGTCTGCGGTAAGATCTTGTATCAAAGGATTCCCAACCCCGAGTTCTTGAAGCTTCGCGATGCATCTTGGGATGAGCGGATTGCCGTTGCGGGATTGATTTTCTGTGTTGCGGGTCTTGGTCTTGCGCCTTTCTGGGCACAGGAGGTTATCTATGATGCCGTTGGTCCTCTTATGGAGCATATTAGTCAATTCGCAACAGTTGCAAGCCTGTAAATGAAATAATATTTTAAGTTTTGAAACGATGAATTACTCGCAATTTCTAAATATGGTTCCCGAGGTAACATTGGTTGTTATCTTGGTGATTGTCTTCATTGCAGACTTCATGACTGCTCGCAAGCCCCTCTTGGCGAATGCAGAGAATGCCGGGAACATTCCCGACCAGTCCCGGCCGTTCTTCAATGCGCTTGTTGTATTGTTGATGGCTGCCCATCTTGTTATTAATATATTCCCGACGGCAGAGGTCTCCGCATTTGAAGGAATGTATGTTACCAATGAGATTATCGGGGTTGTCAAGACCATCCTGGCCCTGGGTACTCTTATTGTGCTCATCCAGGCTCGTGAGTGGTTACAGCGTCCGGATACTACATTCAAGGAGGGTGAGTTCTATATGCTTGTGATTTCAACACTCCTTGGTATGAACATGATGATAAGTGCCAATCACTTCATTCTGTTCTTCTTGGGACTTGAACTGGCTTCCGTGCCGATGGCGTGCCTTGTGGCACTTGATAAGTATCGCCATCATTCCGCCGAGGCCGGCGCAAAGTTTATCCTTACAGCTACATTCTCAAGTGGCGTGATGCTCTATGGTATCAGTTTTGTTTATGGTGCGGTAGGTACTCTTTATTTCGATGATGTGGCAATGCAGATTACGGCAACGCCCTTGACAATCATCGGAATGGTGTTCTTCTTCAGTGGACTTGCCTTTAAGATTTCCTTGGTACCGTTCCATTTCTGGACAGCAGATACCTATCAGGGGGCTCCTACTACCGTTACGGGTTATCTTTCTGTAGTTTCCAAGGGTGCCGCGGCATTTGCATTGTGTGCGATCTTGATGAAAGTATTTGCCCCCATGACGGTTTATTGGCAGTACATGCTTATGATCGTAGTTGTCCTTTCCATCACGATTGCCAACCTCTTTGCCATTCATCAGAGTGATCTGAAACGCTTCATGGCTTTCAGCTCAATCTCTCAGGCCGGATATATCATGTTGGCCGTTATCGGCGACAACACGATGAGCACGGTAGCCCTGTCTTATTATGTATTGGTCTATGTCGTTGCCAATCTGGCAGTCTTCACCATTATCAGTTCCGTTGAGGAGCATAATAACGGGACGGTGGAGATTGATAGCTATAATGGGTTTTATAAGACCAATCCCCGCTTGGCCTTCTTGATGACTTTGGCATTGTTCTCTCTGGGAGGTATTCCTCCTTTCGCCGGGATGTTCTCTAAGTTCTTCGTGTTCATGGCAGCTGTAAAGGGAGCGGAAATCACCACAACGGTTGGCGCCCTGGCTTATGCCACTGTATTCATCGCGTTGATTAATACGGTTATCTCTCTCTACTACTATCTGCTCATCGTGAAGGCAATGTTCATTAAGCACAGCGATAACCCGTTGCCCGCATTTGAAAGTGCCGTGTCAACCAAGTTGGCTCTTGCCATCTGTACGGCAGGTGTCATCCTCTTCGGTGTCTGCAGCGGCGTTTACAACTGGATATCAGTAGCAATATAAATGGATTGTTTTTAGCCATTTAATCAGGAATGGTTGAATATCGGAAAATAAAAGGATAGGTGCTTCTTGTCGGGCATCTATCTTTTTTTCCAATAGATAGGAATGAGTAAATGATAGACTTTAGATATATCAAACTCGTGGCTTTTGATGCCGACGATACCCTGTGGGATTGCCAGAACCACTTTGACAAGGTAGAAAAAGAATATGTCGGGATTCTGGAACCCTATCGATCAGAAGGGCAGTCGGCTCCTTGTGAGGCTCTTTTTGATGTTGAAACCCGCAACATGTCCTTGTTAGGTTATGGCTGCAAGGCATTTACCATCTCGCTCATGGAGAATGCCATAGAGTATTCTCATCATAGGATTTCCGCCTCAGAGATGGCGGGAATCATTGAATTGGGGAAAACCTTGCTGGAGCTCCCGGGGACTCCATTGGAGGAAGTAGAGGATACAATCAAAGGGCTTCATGACCTGCGTAGGTACCGGTTGGCGGTTTTCACCAAAGGCGAGATTCTCGATCAGGAAAACAAGCTCCGTCGTTCTGGCCTTCTGCCGTATTTTGATGATGTCGTAGTAGTGTCTGATAAAACACCTGAAAGTTATCAGAAGCTTTGTGTCAGGCACGGTGTGGAGTTGGAAGAAATGCTCATGGTGGGAAACTCCTTCAAGAGCGATATTGCTCCGGTATTGGAATTGGGGGGCAATGCCATGTATATACCCTTTGACGCGGTGTGGCAACACGAGGTGGTAGACGAGTATGAGCATTCCAAGTTATGCAGGATCCATCGGTTCTCAGAGATTCTTGCTTATTTGAGATAATTGCGTTTCGGGTCTGAAATTTGGATGAATATACTTGTGGGTTTCAGGAATTAGCAGTAAATTTGTCTCGTTATAAGTATCTGATGACTAAAAACCTTGTTGCAAGATGAAAAATACTCATTCAAAGATGATGTCTGCGCTTATATGTTTAGGTGCGGTTCTTGTGATTTTCTTTTCTATCGGTGCCAAAATGGGAGCTGCCAACATGCTGAACACCATTATGCACACGGCACACGATTTGTTGTTGAATACCGTCTTCTATCTGATGGGTATCTGCGTGATAACGGGTGCGCTGGGCAAGCTCTTTGTGGAATTTGGCGTGGTAGACCTGCTGGAAAGGCTGCTCCGGCCTTTGATGAAGCCGTTGTTCCATCTGCCGGGTGTTGCCGCGTTGGGTGCGGTGATGACATTCCTGAGTGATAACCCGGCGATTATATCCTTGGCCCACGACAAGCATTTCGGCAGTTTCTTCAAGAAATATCAGTATATATCCCTCACTAATTTCGGGACGGCGTTTGGCATGGGGCTTATTGTCATGATTTTCATGGCAAGTCAGGGATTCGGCCTGGAGCCCTTGGTAGGCTTGGTAGGAGCAATTTTCGGCTGTATCGTGTCTACTCGCCTGATGCAGCATTTCATCGTTAAGGCATACCCGGACTATAAGACTGAGGCCGCTATAGAGGCGGATGCCGTCGATGGTTCTTTGGAAGAGAAGTCAGGGAGGCAGAAGTCGGTCTTCCTTCGTACGCTGAACGCACTGCTTGACGGCGGCAGGGGAGGCGTGGAAATCGGCGTGGCCATCATCCCGGGAGTGTTGATCATATCGACCTTGGTGATGGTGCTCACCTTCGGGCCTGATGCGCACGGGCAGTTTACGGGCGCAGCCTATCAGGGCGTGGAGTTCCTGCCGTGGCTGGCCAATAAGGTCGACTGGCTGTTCAACTGGTTGTTCGGGTTTACCGACCCCCATCAGATAGCATTCCCGATCACTGCGTTAGGAGCCGTAGGAGCCGCTTTAGGGTTAGTGCCCAACTTTGTCCGGCAGGGTTGGATAGACGGCAATGCCGTCGCCGTGTTCACCGCCATAGGCATGTGCTGGAGCGGATTCTTGAGCACCCATACGGCGATGCTCGACTCCCTGGGTTATCGCGAGCTTACCTCCAAGGCCATTATCTCGCATACATTTGGCGGACTTGCCGCTGCGATCGTGGCCCATTTGCTGTATGTTCTCTTGTTTTAGGGGAATATTCGGGTATCGAGCAAATATAGACGGGTTGATTTCGCTAAAAAGGAATCAGCCCGTCTATATTTGTATGATCCGGCTGCTTAGAAAGCCATGGTAAAGTGGAAGCGGATGCCCCACTTGTCTATGTCGCTGTGGTTGATGTAGGTGAGCCTTCTGACATACTCTATGCCGAACATGCGCAAGATGTTGTGAATGCCGACAATAGCCTCCCAATAAGGCTGGTTGCTCATCATCCGGGTTCTTGTGGGGAATTTGAAGAGCATCGGATCGCTGCTGCGCTCAAGGGGATTGTTCTTATTTGTGAGATGCCCCCACATTCCCTTGACGGCAATAAATTCGCGGAACTTGAGATAGTGGAGCAGCGGAATGCGGTTAAACAGTTTACCGTTCATGTCCCATGCAATGCTCCAGAAAGCATAGCGGTCGTTCAGGAACTCCATATTGTTCATCAGTGAGAAAGTCTCGTCGTGATTGAAGTAGGAGAGGTTTACAGGCGGCATGATCAGTAGAGGATACGGCACCTTGTTCCATTGTGCGCCGGTCTTCAAGAGCATGTCCACATGTCCCCAGCTTCCCAGCCACTGACGCTTGTACAGGCTGGCCTCCGTGAGGTTAAGACTGTAGTTCCCTCCGAGGAAATGCTTGAATCCCGTGGTGTGCTGGATGCTGATGTCGGGCTTGTCATAGTTGATGGCAAAGCGGTTTTGCTTTGTGTTCACGAAAGCCGTATTGGCACAGTATCCAATGCCGAAGGTGAGCTCCGTCGTGCGGAACTTCCTCACCTCCTCGGCCCCGTTGACGGGGGCAAAGTGCAGGTCGGCGGCCACTTGGTTGCTCTCCGTCTTCAATCCGAGGTTCACGCGGAATCCCCAGCGTGCCTCGTAGTCGAACTTTATGCTCTGCCGGTTATAGAAATACATCTCACGGACATCCTTGGCACGGACGGCCATAAACATGTTATCCTTGTTGTTATGTATGAATTTGTCCGATGGCGACATTACATCTTTCTCGCTTCCTATTTCTATGTTTCGTTTGGGAAACTCAAAGGGCGAGTTCTCTTTCCTGTTAAGAGAATAGGTGAGGGTCGAGCTGTAATAGAAATTCTTGGACTTCAGGCCGTATGCCCCATAGCCGCTCCAGAAGAGGTGTGGATTCAATGCGGCCATTGTCCGTCCGCTTGCACGCAGCCGGAGGCCGTCGACGAAGTTATAGGAGGCAATCGTATTGACAGGTCCGATGTCGAACTTGCTTTTCTCTCCTTTCTTGCTGGTCTCCACAAAGTTCTCTATCAGGGCCCGCAATCCGAGCATGACCCACCCGAAATGCCGGGTCTTGAGCATGCGATTTACGAATCCGTCCATGTTCTGTTCTCCCTTCGAGAGGTCGGTCTTGCGGTTCTGTTCCCAGAAGCTCTCGTCTCTTTGCTTGGCCATGGAGTAGGTATACTCTTTCGCCTTGCCGCGAAACTCCTTGTCATTGAATGCCGTGAAGTCGTAATCGGTGATGCGGGTGTTTCGCGTTACGAGCACATCGGGCAGGAAATCATACATGCGGAATTCGGCCCACATGTCGTCTTGCGAGAGGCACCATTCGCCGTTTCGTGCGGGCTGATACTCCTGCAATATATGCATGTTGCGCACATAGTTAACCTCGCTCTTGTTCGGAATTTGGAGTTTGCACCGTCTCACATGCAGCGATGAGTCTTTCATCACCCACAGTTCACCTTGAAATCCGAAGTCCTGATGATTGTTCGGATAGAAGAGGAGATGATAGCAGCTGTCGTTGTCTACGGTTACCGTGTCCATGATGGAGAAGCGATAGAAGCTGATGGCGGTGCGCCCGATGGGGCTGGTAAACTCATGTTGCAGAAGCATGATGAAGTCGTCGTAGATGTCAACATCCTTGAACATCTCTTTCAGCATGCTGTTTGCCATCTCTCCGGTTTGGAAAATCGTGTTTACGCCCTTGGTTCTCTTGCCCTTGATAATGTCCTGCGACTTCTCCGGATTCTTGCGAAACAGACGGGTAGAGATGGTTTCGTCTACAGTCAGGGGCATCACTTTCTTGTCGTTCAGGGGAGAGATTTCTATCTGGTCAGTATACCAGCGCACCCGTGTGGTGTCGTGTTTGATTCTGTCAATATCATTCACCGCAAAAGTAATCTTCTGGTACTTGTCGTAGCGATAATAGTCGTGCGTCTCGAGCCTGTTATGTTTTTTCTTTGCGATGACACGCCTCATCAGTTCCACGGCGGGGTTGTCCTTTCGGCTGTACTTGCGCCTTTTGGCTTTCACCCTCACTTCGCTCAGGGTCTTGGAGTCGCTCTCCATGCGGGCTTCTATAAATTCCGTTCCGTGAGAGACCCTCACCAGTTTGGTCTTATAGCCCACGCAAGTAATCTGAAGGGTTCTTCCTTCTTCCTTTGTGATTCGGAAGTTGCCGAGCTCATCGGTGAGGACGGAGCCGTGGCTGCCTTGGTATTTCACGCTAGCGCGCTGCAAGAGCGTACCGTCCGACTTGTCTTTCACCTGCCCTTTCACATAGGTGGTTTGTGCCTGGGCGGTCAATACAGTCAGGCAGAACAATATAGAGAGAAAGCTTTTTCTTGCCATCATTTTCTTAAAAATATTTCGGCAAAGTTACTTATATTTTCTGTGATTGCATAAGAAATTAAGGAAAAATAAGAGGAAACACGGACGGCCCATGGCAGGAGAGTCATTCCTGGGACGGCTTGAAAATCTTACTTTTAGAACATTCTATTGTTAAAATTTCATACCGGAATTCTCTTCAAGTTTTCTGACAGTCCTGAAAGTGGGTAAAATATTCGGTTTTTGAGAAAGAGCGTAAACACTTGATTCCCAGGGAAATGCAATAATGCCGTTTTCCGTCGTTGGCTCTGCGATCGGTAAAAGGCGGCCAAAAGGTCTGCAAAAGGCGGCCAAAAGCACGACTTTTAGCCGTTAAAAGCAGCGCAAAAGGTTGTTATCCATTCTGCGGAAAGCTACCTTTTGTTGAAAAAGGGGATGAAGACAAGGCTTTTGGGGCTTGTTTTCCTCAATTTCAGAACCTGTTTCGGTGTCCCCGGGCGGCTGTTTTGTGTTAAAAAACAAGCGGGTTTTCTGTTCCTGTCTTACTTTTGGGACATCGCTTGGATGCCGGGCCCCTTAGGGGAAGACCTGTTTCGGGGCCTCCCGGGGAATCGTGTTTTCACACTTTGGTAACACGCTCATTTTCATGTGGCTTTTTCTTTCCATGCGTGGTGCGCATATAAATAATACCAGGAAATCTTCTTGAATTTCATAAAACTTTCGTATTTTTGCATTCAAAATTGGAAACGATCATGAAATATGCTCTCGTAACCGGAGGCTCCCGAGGCATCGGGAAAGCCATCGCCCAAGAACTGGCGTCGATGGGGCTGCCCGTCGTGATTAACTATCGCCGCGACGACGCGGCGGCTCTCCAGACGGCGGAGGAGATTGGCGCGGCCGGCGGCCACGCTGAACTCTTGCGGTTTGATGTCTCCGATGCCGCCGTTACGGAGCAGGCGCTTGCCGACTGGGAAGGCCGCCATCCGGAGGACTATGTATCCGTGCTGGTGAACAATGCCGGCATTCGCAGAGACAACCTGCTCATTTTCATGCAGAACGAGGAATGGGAAGAGGTGCTCCGCACGCCGCTCAACGGCTTCTTCCTCATCACCCGCCGACTGCTTAAGAACATGCTCACGCATCGCGGGGGGCGCATCATCAACATTGCCTCGCTCTCCGGAATCAAGGGATTGCCGGGCCAGACTAACTATAGTGCCGCCAAGGCAGCCCTCATCGGGGCCACCAAGGCCCTGGCCCAGGAGGTGGCGAAGCGAAAGGTTACGGTGAACGCCATCGCTCCGGGATTTATCGATACCGATATGACGGCAGATTTGGACAAGGCGGAGCTCAACAGGCTTGTGCCCATGGGGCGCTTCGGCACCCCCGGAGAGGTGGCCGCGCTGGCGGGATTCCTCGCGAGCGAGAGGGCCGGATACATCACGGGGCAGGTCATCCAGATAAATGGCGGCTTATATACTTAATGATTTCTTATGGCGCGGAGTGCGTCAAGAATTATGAATTAGACAATGGAAAGACGAGTAGTGATAACCGGCATGGGCATCTGGTCGTGTCTGGGAACAAATAAGGAAACCGTAGCGCAGTCTCTGCGAGAGGGGAAATGCGGCATCGGAATCGAGGAAAAGCGTATCGAATACGGCTATCAGTCGGCACTTACCGGGCTTGTGGAACAACCCGTCCTGAAGGGATTGCTTCCCCGCCGGGAGCGCATAGGACTGCCGGAGGAGGGCGAGTATGCCTTCATGGCTGCAAGGGAAGCTTTCGGCCAGGCCGGCATCGACGAGGATTTCTTGGCGAAAAATGAGGTCGGCGTGATTTTCGGCAACGACTCTTCGGCGAAGCCGGTGATAGAGGCGGCCAACATCATGGCCGAGAAACACGACACGCAACTCCTCGGTTCGGGCTACATCTTTCAGGCAATGAACTCGACGGTGAACATGAACCTGAGTGCCATCTTCCATCTTAGGGGGGTGAATTTCTCGGTCAGCAGCGCCTGTGCCAGCGGCAGCCATTCCATCGGCCTGGGATTCCTGCTCATCAAGCAAGGCCTTCAAGACAGGGTGCTTTGCGGCGGTGCCCAAGAGACAAACTTCTATAGCATGGCGTCGTTCGATGCCCTCAATGCTTTCAGCAAGCGCATGGACGAGCCCGAGAAGGCGTCCCGCCCGTTCGACAGAGACCGCGACGGGCTGGTGCCGAGCGGTGGCGCGGCGGCCGTGATGCTTGAGGAATATGAGAGTGCGGTCAGGCGCGGAGCTCCGATCCTGGCCGAGGTGGCGGGCTACGGGTTTTCTTCCAACGGAGGCGGAATCAGCCAGCCTTCCGACGACGGCAGCGTGATCGCCATGAGCCGGGCCATGCAGATGGCGGGAGTAGAGGCTGACGACATTGACTATATCAACGCCCATGCAACGAGTACGCATCAGGGCGACATGTTTGAGGCCATCGCCCTCGACCGGCTTTTCCGTGGCAAGCATGCCTGGATATCGTCTACGAAGGGAATGACAGGTCATGAATGCTGGATGGCCGGTGCCTCGGAGGTGGTCTATAGCGTCCTTATGATGCAGAACAACTTCATTGCGCCGAACATCAACTTCCGTAATCCCGACGAGTACAGCGAGCCCCTGCGTCTCGCCACGACGACCCGTGAGGCCGAGCTCAGCACCGTTCTCAGCAACAGCTTCGGTTTCGGAGGCACCAACTCGGCGTTGATTATCAAGAAAGTTTAACATCATTACAAGTATAAAATTAAGCATTGAAAACTATGAAGAAAGTTGTTTTATTTATGTCGGTCATGCTGTTGTCGGTCATGACGGCAAGTGCCAAGAACAAGGAGGTTACCCTGAAGAGTGGTGATCCCACGGTATTGAATCAGCCAGGGAAAACGGCGGTCTTCACCTTCGATTACACGAATACGATCTGTGAGGGGAAACCTTTACAGAAATATCTGGCCGACCGGGGTGAGAAAAATGTAAAGGACTGGCCCCAGGAGTGCCAGGAGACAGAAGATAACTATTTTATGGAGCGCTGGAACGACGAGAGCAAGAAGAGCATCACACTTGTTAAAAGCGGTACGGCCGACTATAAAGTGATCGTGCATGTTGATAAATTAGACCTTGGAAGTACGGCTGTAGCCATGTTCGTTCCCACCTTTTCCCGCAAGACAGGTGCCTGCGAAGTGAGTGGAACAGTGGATGTCATCGACCAGAAAACAGGGAAAACGGTCTGTGTTTTTGAAATTAGCAAGCTGCGTGGAGTAGCTACTCGTGCCTTTGAGGTGGCAAGTTCAGAGACCCGTCGTCGTGGACTTACCTATAAGAAGATGGCACAGTTGATTTTGGAATTTGCTCAAAAGCAAAAATAGGGATAGATATGAAGAAGTATATGATGATAATGGCGGCCTTGTTCGTAACTCTTACGATGGGCGCACAGGAAGTAAAAGGCAGTCTGGATGTATTGAAAGGACAGTCGAGACTGAATGTTGTTGAAGACTGGAGCCGGCTGAAAATCTGTGATATGGATAGGGCCGCATGGGTGAAATACCGCAACTCGGAGCAGCCGGACTATGACGCGGAGAAAGAGCTTGCCGAAGAATTGCAGCCCCGTTTGCGTGAGGATATGCTCCCGGAGGCTAACAGCAAACTGAACAAGAAGCGCATTTACCTCACCCAGGAGCCCGAATTGAAATATACATTGGTGATAGCCCCTCTGGCTATTGACAAGAAGGGAAATCAGCTTGTGAAGTGTATCGTTCGCGAAACCGCTACCGGCAAGGAGGTTGCCAGTTTCAAAGTTGACGGTGACGGCGGTGTATTCGGCTCCATGTCCAACCTTTGGGGCGATGGTTTCCGCTCCTCCGGCAAGAAGTTGGGAAAGCTGCTGTTGAAGGTGATGACGGGAAGGTAAGAGATGAACCTATCCGAATCTCTGCAAGAGAAATATACCAAGGAGACGCTGTCTGCCCGTGATGCACAACGGGCGGCAGAGTTCATAGCCTTCGGCCCGATCGTTTTCGAGGTCTCGAGAGTCATGCTCAAGTGGGGCATTCTCGATAGGCTCCGCGACGATCAACTGACAATCGAGGAGATCGCAGAGCGTGTGGGCTGTTCGGTCTATGCGTCAAAGTGTCTCTTGGAGGCATCCCTTACGATAGGCACGGTGCTTGTCGACCCCGCTACGAATCGTTTTTCCCTCTCCAAGACGGGCTGGTTCCTGCTCAACGACCCTGCTACCCGTGTGAATCTCAACTTCAATCATGATGTCAACTATGAGGGAATGTTCCGTCTCGAAGAAGCCTTGAAAGCGGGGAAACCCATCGGACTGGAGCACTTTGGCAATTGGGCTACGGTCTACGAAGGGCTTTCCCGATTGCCGGAGGACGCCCGAAGCAGTTGGTTTGCTTTCGACCATTTCTACAGCGACAGCTCTTTTGAGGAGGCGTTGCGTATCGTGTTTGCCCAAAAGCCGAAGACCCTGCTCGATGTGGGCGGCAATACGGGGCGCTGGGCACTGTGGTGTGTGGAGCACGACGCTGATGTGAGGGTTACCATCATGGATCTTCCGCAGCAGTTGGAGTTGATGCGAGAGGCCACGGAGGGCAAGCCGGGTGCTGACCGTATTGACGGCTTTGCCATCAATATGCTCGACCGCGACAACCGGTTTCCTGCCGACAAGCATTATGATGCCATCTGGATGAGCCAGTTCCTGGATTGTTTTGCGGAGGAAGAGATAGAGAGCATCCTCGTGCGGACTGCCGAGGTCATGAACGGGAAGACGACTCTTTATATCATGGAAACCCTTTGGGATCGCCAGCGTTTTGAGCCGGCGGCTTTCTGCCTGACGCAGACAAGCCTCTATTTCACAGCTATAGCCAATGGCAACAGCAAGATGTATCATAGTGAGGACTTGATGCGGATTGTAGAAAAGGCCGGGTTGCAGGTAGTGAAAATCCATGACGACCTTGGCCAGGGGCATTCCATTCTGGAGATAAAGAAACTAAGATAAAGCGAAATCAATCAGTAAAAAGAATTATGACAAGACAGGAAATAGAAGAAAAAGTACGCGAATTCCTCATCGACGACCTTGAGATCGATGAAGAAAAGATTGCTCCCGAAGCTCAGCTGAAGGACGATCTGGGCATCGATTCACTCGACTTCGTAGACATCGTGGTGATCGTAGAGAAGAAGTTCGGCTTCAAGATCAAGCCCGAGGAGATGGCAGGAGTGAAGACGCTCGGCCAGTTCTGCGACTATATAGAAAGTAAAGTGGGAAATCAATAATATGCCGGAAAGAGAATGGAAGGGCAACACGGCCGGGATGACATGGATGCACCGCTGGCTCATCCATAGCCTGCGCATCCTCCCGTTGCGAGTGGTCTATGCGGGAGCTGCCGTTTTCGTCATTCCATTCTGTATGCTCTTTGCCCACAAAGGGTATATCTCGATGTACCACTTCTTCCGCAGGAGGCTGGGGCAGAAACCGTTGAGGGCATTCAGGAATACCTACATCAACCATTGCAGATTTGCTCAGGTGATTATTGATAGGTTTTATATCTATGGAGGAGGAAAGTTTGATTTCGAGATTGAGAACGACGACCTCTATCAGCGTCTGGCGGCAGGAAAGGAAGGATTTGTCATCCTGAGTGCCCACATCGGTAATTATGAGGCGGCGGGATATATGCTCGTGGCGAAGACGAAGCGTTTTAATGCGCTCGTCTATGGCGGTGAAGCGCAGACAGTTATGCAAAACCGGAAGCGCATTCTCACGCAGAACAATATCCGGATGATTCCTATTCAGGAAGACATGAGCCATCTTTTTGCCATGAGCAATGCGCTGGCCGACGGGGAATCAGTCAGCATTCCCGCCGACAGAATCTTCGGAAGTCCCCGCTATGTGGAGTGCCGGCTCTTCGGAAAGGAGGCAAGGTTGCCTTTGGGACCCTTTTCCATTGCTGCCCAGCGGGAAGTTCCCGTCATTACAATTCATGTGATGAAAGAGAGTGCCAGAAAGTATCACATCTATATCCGGCAGCTGAAGGCCGACGGACCGACCCTCAAGGAACGCTCCGAGAGCCTCGCGCGCCAGTATGCGACGAATCTGGAAAGAACGATAGAGAATTATCCGACCCAGTGGTTCAACTACTATGAATTCTGGGACGAGAATTAAAACGGTATGACAGACTTGAACGATATAGACATCCATGAGCTGCTCCCGCAACAAGAACCCTTTGTGATGGTGGACAAGCTGACGCACTTCGATGAAAAGAAGACCTGCACTCGGTTTGCCGTCAGGCAAGATAATCTCTTCATCGAGGAGGGCCGCCTGGACGCTTGTGCCCTTGCCGAGAATGTGGCGCAGACATGTGCGGCACGGCTGGGGTATGTCAACAAGTATATTCTGAAGCGTGCCATTCAGATCGGCTTCATAGGTGCCATTCGCGGAATGAAGGTCTTTAGCACGCCAAAAGTAGGCGATGTGCTCGAGACATCCATAGAAATCGTCGAGCAGATTATGGATCTTACGCTGGTAAATGCCATCGTGAAAGTGGGCGACAAGATGATTACGACGGCGGAAATGAAGATAGCCCTGGCGGAGGAGGTGATGCAATGAGCGAGTTGAAGGCAAGCAAGGAGTTTGAAATAAGGTTCAGCGAAGTCGATTCCATGGATTTTGTGTGGCATGGATCCTATCCTCTTTACTTCGAAGATGCCCGTGAGGCCTTTGGCGCGAACTACGGGTTGGACTACATGACGATCTTCAATGCCGGATGCTATGCCCCTCTCGTGGAGCTGAACTTTCAGTATAAGAAGCCCCTGCGCTACCGGATGCGTCCGCGGATAGACATCTCCTATGAGCCTACGGAGGCCGCGAAGATTATCTTCAACTATGAGATTTATGATACGGAGGATAAGTCGCTGATAGCTACAGGCCGCAGCGTGCAGGTCTTTCTCGACCGCGACTACCGGTTGCTGTGGGAAAACCCGCCTTTCTATGAGGCTTGGAAGAAGAAATGGAAGGTTGTTGAATGATAGGAAAGATAGCCGATAACATCATCTCTCCTTTGGGAATGACGACGGAGGAAAACTATCTGGCCGTGAAGAAGGGTGATTCCCGCCTCGCCAGATACGAAGGGCTTTGGGGTCTTCCCGAGCCTTTCTGTGCCTCGTTGTTCACGGATTCCCAGTGGGAGGATCTCTCGCTGGAAGGCGAATATACCCGATTCGAGCGGTTGCTGATCCACTCCATTGCCCAAGCCCTTTCCCAGACGGATATCGACGCATCTTCTCCAAGGGTATTGTTTGTCGTGTCCACTACAAAGGGGAATGTAGAGTTGCTCGACTCAAGAGCCCCGTCTCTCCGGGAGAGGGATTTGCGGAAGGCTCTGGAATTAGGCAATGCGGCCCGGCAGGTGAGCCGATATTTCCATAACGAGAATGCGCCCGTGGTGGCTAGCAACGCCTGCATCTCGGGCGTTAGCGCACAGATTGCCGCCCTGCGGGCTATCGAGAGTGGCCGTTACGACACGGTTGTCGTGTCGGGAACTGATGTCCAGTCGCGCTTCATCATATCGGGCTTCCAGTCGCTCAAGGCAGTTTCTCAGGAGCCCTGCCGTCCGTTCGACATCGATCGGTGCGGGCTCAATCTCGGAGAGGCCGGCGCAACGCTTATATACGGCAGGCTCCCGGAGGCCCCGGAAGGAGAGTCCTGGCTGGCGGAGGCCGGTGCCGTGCGCAACGACGCCTTCCATATCTCCAATCCCTCGAAGACAGCGGAAGGATGTTTCAGAGCTTTGAGACAGGTCATGGAATACTGCGAAAAAGAAGAGTTAGCCCTCGTGAATGCCCACGGGACTTCCACTTTGTATAACGACGAGATGGAAGCGATGGCCTTGAAGCGGGCGCGGCTTTCCGAGGTCCCCGTCAACTCACTGAAAGGATACTACGGCCACACGATGGGCGCGGCAGGAATCCTCGAGACGATTCTCACGATGCGTGCCATAGACGACCGCACCGTGTTGGGCACGAAGGGGTTTGAGGAGATGGGCGTGTCGTGCGGGGTGAATATCTCCAGGGACAACCGTCCCACGGACAAGCAGGCGTTCGTCAAGCTCATATCCGGCTTCGGGGGCAGTAATGCGGCCATGCTTTTCAGGAAAGGAGGAATGCTATGAGGTTGCTCCACCATATCCGCATCACTCCTCGGGAGCTCATGCTCGACGGGAAGCTGGTCAAGGTGGAGGGCGAAGGCCTTTCCCTCTTGAAGAATGCCTATCAGACGCGGATCAAGGGATACCCCAAGTTCCATAAGATGGACGCCCTTTGTCAGCTGGGCTTCGTAGCTTCCGACCTGCTGTTGCAGGCTGAAGGCGACAGAAGTTTCGACGGAAGCGGCCATGTGCGGGAAGGGGAGCTCCGGGAAGACAGGGCTGTCATCCTGTTCAACAGTGGAGGCTCGCTGAAGACCGACCGACAATATCAAGAGACGATAGATGCCGCGGGCGGTTACTATCCAAGTCCGGCCCTCTTCGTCTACACGCTGGCAAATATCGTAACGGGCGAAATCTGCCTCCGTAACGGCTATTGCGGCGAGTCGAGTTTCTATGTGCTGCCTGAGAAAGACCTTGTGCTGATGGAGCGGATGGTCGGTGAATCGTTCGCGGATCAGTCCACGCAGAGTGCCCTTTGGGGATGGGTGGACTATCCGGGAGAGCACGCCTTCGAGGCGGAGATGTATTTGGCGGAAAAGTAAGAGGCTGTCGGCGGCTTGACAAAATCGCCGATTTTGTCCTTCAATTTCGCCGATTTCGTCCTTCAATCTCGCCGATTTTGTCAGACAAGAAGCCGTTGAAAGGAAATTGAAAGGCGGCTTTTCAGAAAGTTGCTAAATATAGATCAAAGTAAAGACAAGAATATGGAATTACAAGAAGAACTTAAAACGAAGATTCTCAAGGCATTGAACCTTGAGGAGATCAGGCCGGAGGATGTTGACGACGACGCGCCTCTCTTCGGCGAAGAGGGCATCGGGCTCGACTCCATCGACGCCCTTGAGCTCATCGTCTTGCTGGAGAAAGACTACGGTATAAGAATCAAGGATCCCAAGGCTGGCAAGGAGATTTTCAAGAGCATCCATGTGATGGCCGACTATGTAAAGGCAAACCGTAAGAAATAAACATTGAAGAAGCGGATTCTTATCACGGGAACAGGCGTTGTCTCGGCCATCGGAAACAATAGCCAGGAGTGTCTCGATGCCCTTTTGGAAGGGCATTCGGGCATCTCCTCCGTGCAATATCTGAAGACGGGCCACAAGGAATTTCCTGTGGGCGAGGTGAAGATGGGCAACGGGGAAATGGGCCGTATGCTCGGCATATCCGGCAAAAGAGCATATTCACGAACGGCCCTGCTGGGCATTCTTGCCCTGAGAGAGGCTTTGGCCGCGGCTCAGCTCAACCGGCGGGATCTGGCTCTGATTTCAGGAACTACCGTTGCTGGTATGGACATAACCGAGGAGGCTTATCCCGACAGGTTGTCAAGAGACATTCTCGGAGGGCACGACTGCGGAAGCAACACCAACCTCATAGCCGACTATTTCGGATGTTTCGATTTCACTTCTACCCTATCCACGGCTTGCAGCTCGGCTCTGAATGCCGCCATCTATGGTGCGCGGCTCATAGAGGCAGGGTTTCGCGACATCGTGGTTGTCGGTGGTACGGAAGCCCTTTCCCGTTTCCATCTCAACGGTTTCAAGTCGCTCATGATTCTCGACGAGGCCCCCTGCCGTCCTTTCGATGCCACCCGGGCGGGATTGAACCTGGGTGAAGGAGCGGCCTATCTCGTTCTTGAGAGCGAGGCGTCTGCCCAGAAGCGGGGCGTGCGCCCGATAGGGGAGCTTAAGGGAACGGGAAACGCCTGCGATGCCTTCCATCAGACGGCCTCCTCACCCGAGGGCGAGGGTGCCTTTCGGGCTATGGAGGAAGCATTAGAGGAGGCAGACCTTGCCCCCTCGGAAATTCAGTATGTGAATGCGCATGGTACGGGAACTCCTAATAACGATGCCAGCGAGACTGCAGCATTGAGGCGGATTTTCGGGCAGGAGCTGCCTCCGGTTTCGTCAACGAAAGGCTTGACGGGACATACCACGAGCGCATCGGGAAGCATAGAGGCCGTTTTCTGTCTGTTGGCCTTGGGGCACCAGTTCATTCCGCGGAACCAAGGATTCGCGACCGCGGATGCCGAATGCCTGACTCCCTATATGGGCGGTTCCCTCGACCAACCGCTTCGGAATGTGCTTTGCAATAGTTTTGGATTTGGAGGTAACGACTCCTCAATCGTTATCGGGGCGTATGGAGAATAGGGTCTATGTGTTGGCAGTGGTCAGGGATGTTCCCGAAGAGGAATATCGCGACTATATCAGTCCGCTGAAGACACGCCGATATGGCAAGCTGTTGAAGCGTGCCCTGGTTACGGCTCTTAAGTGTCTGCGGGACAGTGGGATTTCTCATCCTGACGCAATCATTAATGGGACGGCTCTCGGAAGTATCGAGGAGACGGAAAATATACTGGACGGGCTCGTGCGGGAAGACGAGGACATGAGCATGCCCACCCAGTTTATGCTCTGCACGCACAACTCCGTGGCTTCCCTCATCGGCATCTATACACGGAATCATGGCTACAACTCGACCTACAGCCAAGGGCGAGTGTCCTTCGAAAGTGCCCTTCTCGATGCTTTCATCCAGCTTAGACTGGGCAGGATAAAGTCTGCCCTCGTAACCGCAAATGACGCCATAACTCCTTTGTTGCGGAGAAAGATGGAGGAGGTCGGGATGGCGGTCGACGGGACTCTTGACCGCAGTGTGGCCGTCATGCTGTCCACGGAGCGGGGTGAAAGTCCGCTCTGTGAGCTTGTGAATGTGCGGATTTCCCATCGGAAAGGAGCGGAAGATACCGCAAAAATAGAAACCGTTAGGCTATGCGACTGATACTCACATCCGTCCTTCAGTCCATCCTCCTGTGTGGAGGACAGGTTCTCCTGAAGTTCGCACTCAATAAGATGGGGGCCTTCTCATGGACCTGGGGCTTTTTCCAGAGCCAACTGACCAACTGGTGGTGGTTAGGCTGCGGCCTGTGTTATGCCGCCGCCACGGTGCTATGGATGTATATCATCAAGAACTTTCCGTTCTCGATGGCCTATCCCATGATTTCTCTGAGTTATGTCTTCGGGATGTTTGCCGCCATGCTTTTCTTTCAGGAAACCATTCCCGCAAGTCGCTGGCTGGGAGTCTTATTGATCATGCTGGGTTGTCTATTTGTCGCTAAATAAGCAAAAACGAACAAGATGAAACTGATAAAATATCTGATGATTGCATTCCTGGCGGTAAGTTTCTGCCAGAAGGCAAATGCCCAGCGCCTGAAGAAGGCAACGGAGAAACAGAAGCGGCAGATGATTGCGACCATCAATCAGACTTCTACAAAGATTCATACCATACAGTGCGACTTCACGCAGGTGAGCGAATTGTCGTTCCTGGAAGACAAGGCCACGGCAAAGGGCAGGATGTCGTTTACGGCTCCGGGGAGCCTTGTCTGGCAATACACGAGCCCCACGCACTATACCTTTTCCATAGACAAAGGGAAGGTAACGACAAAGAGCGGTGGCAAGACGCACAGCATAGACATCAGCAACAACAAGATGTATCAGAACATCGTGGAGATGATGATGAACAGCGTTTCGGGCAAGAGTCTTGGCAACGGGCGGAATTTTGCAGTGGAAATGTATGTCTCCGGAAGTGAGTGGATAGCCTGGCTGACCCCTCTGAAGCCTGATTTCAGGAAGATGTTCAAGTCTGTCAGATTGCATTTCAATCAGCAGGAACGCAGGGTGCAGCAGGTTGAGATGATTTCAAATAATGGAGATAACATCAAGATTACATTGTCGAACATCCAAACAACTTATCGCCGATGAGACTGCTTGATGAGATGTATCAGATCAAAAGGGAAGAAGACCGTCTCGTGTCGATAGCCTTCTGTCCGGAGCATGTAATCTACAAGGCTCACTTCCCCGGGAAACCTATTACGCCCGGAGTGTGCATCATTAAGATACTGGGTGAGCTCCTGGAGCGAAGGACACGGCAGTCCCTGTCTCTCCGGGAAGTGAAGAACCTGAAATTTGTCAATCCCATCTCTCCGATAGACGACCCGAAGGTGGATGTTATCTTTCAAGACATTGCTCAAGATGGACCGGAAGTGAGGGCAAGGGGCACCATTTTGAATTCGGGAAAGATATACACCAAGTTTTCATTGATATTTAGAAAGGCATGAACGAACTGCAAGACAGGATGGACAAAGAGCATATCTGCGTGATAGTTCCTACATTCAACAATGCGGGAACCATTGTCGATGTCTTGCGGCGTATAGAGAGGATAACCCGTAATATCATCGTCGTGAATGACGGGTGTACTGACGATACGCGCCAGAGAATACTGGAATCGGGAATAGAGGTCGGTTTGGTGGAATATGCGAAGAATAGGGGAAAGGGCCATGCGCTTCGACAGGGATTCCGGAAAGCGGTCGAACTGGGATATGAATATGCCATTACCATAGATTCCGACGGGCAGCACTTCCCCGAGGACATTCCTCTTTTCCTGGAGGCTTATAGGCTTCATAAAGGCGCATTACTGGTAGGGGCAAGAGAATTGAACCCTGACAATATGCGGCGAGGCAGTAGTTTTGCCAATAAGTTTTCTAATTTCTGGTTCAATCTTCAGACGGGTTTGCGTCTTGGGGATACTCAAAGCGGATACCGTCTGTACCCGATCACCCGAATGAATCCCCGTTGGATCATCACCTCGCGATATGAGTCGGAACTCGAATTCCTGGTCTATTCGGCATGGAAAGGCATCGAGGTGCGGAATATCCCGATACGGGTCTATTATCCTCCGAAGGCCGAGCGGGTGAGCCATTTCCGTCCTTTCTGGGATTTCGCACGCATCACCCTGCTCAACATAGTCCTCACGACGGGGGCCATCTGTTATTATTTGCCCCTTAAATTTATAAGGAGAATCCACGGATGACGAAGCTTTTCTTGTCGATATATGATTTCCTGAGCACTCATAAGGTTGTCGCCTCGGCTTTTCTTATACTGCTTTTCGCCTTCTTTATAGCGCTTGCTTCTGGAGTGCATTATGAGGAAGATATTGCAAAATTCCTACCTCAAAGCGAGCAAAATGAGAAGTTTCAGGCGATTTACGAGCACACCTCGTCGCAGAACAGGATTGCTGTCCTGTTCACGCCGAGAGCAAAGGGGACTGCCGCAAATGAAGATTCGCTTGAAATGGCAATGGATTTTGTAGGGCGGGAACTTTCTAAGCAGGAGGGAGTCAGCCATTTACAGGTAAGGGTTGATGACGAGAAGATAGAGAAACTGATGAAATTTATCTATCAGAACATTCCCTATTTCCTGAGAGACGAGGACTATGAGCGCATTGATTCGCTGTTGCGGCAGCCTGATTATGTAATGACTCAGATGCAGCGCAATCGCAATCTGCTGCTGATGCCGATGGGAAGGGATCTGACGCAGATGCTTAAATACGACCCTCTGCTTCTCTATATGCCTGTGATACGGCGGCTTCAGGGATTAGGCCAAAACAATGGCTTTCAGCTGATAGATGGTTATATATTCACGAAGGATGGGCAACACTCGATGCTCACCTTCGATTCCACTTACGGTTCCAGTGAGACCCATCAGAATGAACTATTGGCGGCAACGCTGGACAGTATCATCGTAAAGGCGGAAAAAGAATATCCCACACTCCGTGTCTCGGCTATTGGCGCTCCGTTGATCGCGGTTACCAATGCCCGGCAAATCAAGAGCGATGCCCTCATCGCGGTATCGGTCGCGGGCGTGTTGATTCTTCTGCTTCTGGTAAGACATTATCGGCGTCTATCGGATATTTTGTGGATCGGTGTGTCGTTGGCGTTTGGGTGGTTGTTTGCCCTTGCCGGGATGTCGCTCTTCCATGAGTCGGTATCGATCATCGTATTGGGAATCGGCTCTGTGATTATCGGCATCGCGGTGAACTATCCCTTGCATTTCCTGGACCATATCCGTGAGGTTTATGACCGCAGAGAGGCTCTTAGGGAGATGATTCCGCCATTACTCATCGGAAACATCACCACTGTTGCCGCTTTTCTCTGCCTGATATGGCTGGATGCACGGGCCATGCGCGACCTCGGATTGTTCGGGGCCCTGATGCTTACGGGAACCATCCTTTTCGTCTTGATATTCCTCCCGCTTTATGCGAAGAACGGAAGGCCGTTGAAAAAAGCCGCTAAGAGAGAGCTGAAAAGCGGCCTTTTACAGGGCAGGAAGCCGCTATTTACAGTCCTTTTAACCGTTATCACCCTCGTATTGGGATACTTCTCACTCCATACTTCGTTTGATTCGGATTTACAGCATATTAATTACATGACTGAGAATCAGCGGGAAGACATGAAGCTTCTGATGTCGTCCGTAAAGGAAGCGCCCGTCTATGTGGTTACGGAAGGTCGTAATCTGGAGGAGGCACTGCAAAAGAATCGGGCGACGATGAGAGAGTTGAGCATCTCGAATCCGAAGGGAACGATCGTGGGCATAGGTGGTCTCATGCCCTACCGAGAGCAAACAGAAACGCTGACAGACTGGGGTCTGTTTATAGACTACAAGTCGGACTCGCTGCTTACGGCGTTTCGGGCGGCATGCAAGGCGCAAGGTTTCTCGGAGGAAGCCTTTAAGCCTTTCACGGACCAGCTGCAGACAAAGTTCTTGCCTAAACCCATTTCCTATTTTGAACCTATTCTCGGGTTGACGGAATCGAATTTCATGATCAGAGATAAAGGCAGCGTGAAGATCGTGGACTATGTCTATGGCGCTCCAGAAGACAGCGTCAAGAGATCCGTCGATTTGGCTTTTAGCGGCAAGGATATTGGGAACCAGTTAGTGAAGGTGCTCAACGACTCTTTTAATTATGTGGGATTCGTTTGTGGATTCGTGGTTTTCTTTTTCCTTTGGATTTCCTTCGGGAGGATAGAATTGTCGCTGATGGCATTTCTCCCCCTGGCCGTTTCGTGGATTTGGATTCTTGGTTTGATGCAGCTTTTGGGCATCCAGTTCAATATCGTGAATATTATTCTCGCCACTTTCATTTTCGGTCAGGGCGATGACTACACCATATTCATCACAGAGGGGCTGGTTTATGAATATACGACGGGGAAGAAGAGGTTGGCCTCTTATAAGAATTCCGTGGTATTTTCAGCTGTTTTGATGTTCATCGGAATCGGGTGCCTGATATTTGCTCGCCATCCCGCGTTGCGTTCTTTGGGAGCGGTTACGGTCATAGGAATGGCCACCGTCGTGTTTATGGCTTACTTCCTGCCTCCTCTGGTGTTCCGATGGATGACACGGGCAAGCAGCAAAGACAGATGTATGAAGCACGAGACTTTCATAACACGCCCCTTGCCATATACATTAAAACGGCTGTTGTATTCAACTTGGACGCTCCTGATGTTTCTTGTTTTCATGTTTTTGTTCGCCCTGCCGTATACATGGTTGCGTTTTCATATCGGAAAGAATACGGAGAAAAAACATGATCTTTATCATAAAATCATCCAGAAGACGGTGAAGTTTATGATGAAAGTCATTCCCGGGGTAAGATTCAAGAGCAATAATTTAGTGGGAGAGACCTTTGAAAAGCCTGCTATCGTGATCTGTAATCATCAGAGCCACTTCGACATATTGAGTTTGTTGCAGTTTACTCCGAAGATGATTATCATGACAAACAGTTGGACTTGGAACAATCCTTTCTATGGCTCTGTACTTCATCATGGCGACTTTTTGCCTGTGGATGCCGGTCTGGAGGCAAATATGCCTCGGCTTAGAGAACTTTATGCAAAGGGGTATAGCATCGTGATCTATCCCGAGGCTACTCGTAGCGAGGACTGCACTATCAAGCGTTTTCATAAGGGAGCCTTCTATCTGGCTCATGAACTGCAGGCTGATATCTTGCCCATGTATATCCATGGGCAGGGCTATGCACTTCCCAAGAAGGATTTCATGTTGCGCGAAGGAGAAGCTTATATAGAGGTGGGAAAGCGTGTTCGTTTGGATAATTATGACGGGAGCGAGCTTGAAAGCAATGCGTCAATTCGGGAATTTACCCGTAAGATGCGACACCATTATCAGGAGCACTATGCCAAGATACGAGAAAGAATAGAAACTCCAGAATACTTAGGCCGGTTCTATAGGCTTCGCGACTATTATAAAATGAAAGGTTTATGAAGAAAGTGGTTATTGTGGGGAGCGGGCTGGGGGGGCTCTCTTGTGGAGTGGTTCTCGCGAAGAACGGATATGATGTTATGGTTCTGGAGCAAGACGCGCAAGTGGGCGGATGCCTGCAATGCTTTACCCGTAAAGGAGCAAAGTTTGAGACGGGGATGCATTTTATAGGCTCGGCCTCGGAAGGGCAGACCTTGCAGCGACTTCTTCACTATCTGGAGGTTGAAGTAAAACTATCTCAGCTGAACCCCGCAGGCTATGAGGTGATATCTTTGAATGGCAAGAAATATTCCTTCGCATCAGGAAAAGAAGGGTTTATAGACCGGCTGGCTAGCTCTTTCCCTTCCCAAAGAGATAATTTAGAGCGTCTATGGGAAATTATAGAGCATGTTGCGAGTGCATCTTCCCTCCATTCCTTGAAGCACACGGAGACAGATGCGGCCATAGACACCCAATATCAACTGCGCAGTATCAATGATGTTGTGGAAGAAACGATAACGGATCCAATCCTCCAAAAGGTTGTGGTCGGTAATCTTCCGCTCTATGCCGCAGAAAGAGATAAGACGCCCTTTTCGACCTATGCGTTTGTTATGGACTTCTATAATCAGAGTGCCTATCGCGTAGTTGGCGGCAGCGACAATATCGCAAAATCACTGCTAAGGACACTTTCTAAATATGGAGCACGGGTGTTCACGCACAAGAAGGTTGTCAGAATAGATTGTGATGCCACCCGTGCGACAGGGGTAACCTGTATGGATGGGAGCTATTACGATGCTGATATCGTGATTTCCGATACCCATCCGGCACGAACCGTTGAAATGGTAGACTCCCCTTTATTGCGTCCGGTGTATCGAAAGCGTATCGGGAGACTTCCTAATACCATTGGTGGTTTCTCCGTTTATCTCCGTTTCAAGGAAAATAAAGTGCCCTATATGAATTATAATTTCTATAGCTATAACCAAGAGACACCATGGAATTGCGAGAACTATACACCGCAAGACTGGCCTAAGGGCTATCTCTATATGCACTTCTGCGATGAGGAAAATCAGCAGTATGCGCGGAGTGGAGTCATTCTTTCGTATATGCGCATGACTGATGTAGAGCAATGGAAGGGAACGGAAGTTGGCAAGAGGGGGGCGGATTATGAAGAATTCAAGCGTCATCATGCGTTACGGCTGATACAGAATGTGGCAAAAGAGTTTCCGGGTTTGAGGGAGTCTGTAGATGAATATTATACCAGTACGCCGCTCACCTATTATGATTATACGGGTACCGAAGGCGGTTCTATGTATGGAATAGCCAAGGATATTAATCTCGGTCCTATGGCAAGGGTACACCATCGCACAAGAATTCCAAATCTTTTATTGACCGGGCAGAATATAAACTCTCATGGAATATTGGGTGTTCTTGTCGGCACGATGGTTACCTGTGGAGAGCTTCTGACTAGTGAAGAGATATTTAATCAGGTTGTGAATGGATAAGATTGTTATCATAGGTGGTGGTTTGGGAGGTCTCTTTACGGGTGCCTTACTCTCGAAGGAGGGCTGTGAGGTTGTTGTTTTAGAGAAGAATGCACAAATAGGAGGAGGGCTGCAGACTTTCTATCGAAAGGGGACAGGCTTTGAAACGGGCATGCATCTCTTAGGTGGAATACGCAAGGGTGGCTCTATTTATAAGTTGTGTAATTATCTTGGTATTATGGATAAGATAAGTCTTCGGGATGTCGATCATGATTGCATGGATCAGATTACCTATCTTTCGGATGGCAAGACCTATCGCGTTCCGGAAGGAAAGGAAAACTTCATTGCATATTTCCAGCAGGAATTTCCCGAAGAAGCAGAAGGTATTCGTGCCTATGTTGAGGCTTTATATGGAATTGTTGATGAAATAGACTTCTTCTATCTACGCTCAGGAGACTCTTATCTCTATGCTCATCGGGAGGAATTCATGTGGCCTGCTGACAAGTTTGTGGCTCATTATATCCATCATCAGAAGCTTCGCGACCTCCTTTCATATATGAATCCTATGTTCGGGGGGTATGAAGGCCATACCCCAACATATATCCACGCTTTGATAAATGTACTTTATATTAATGGCCCCAGTCGCTTTGTCGGTAATAGTCAACAGATGGCCGAGGCCTTAAAAGGGATTATAGAATCAAATGGAGGGAAGGTAATCGGGGGAGATCCTGTCGTGCGGATCGACATAGAAGACAGGATGTTGAAAGCCGTTCACACGCGGAAAGGAAAACTCTATGTTGCAGATAGATATATTGCGGCCATTCATCCTTCCGCCTTGTTGAAGTTGACCGACTCTAAGGCGTTTCCGAAGGCATATAGGAACAGGATAAATGAAGCTCCTAACAGCTACAGTTCATTTTGCGTCTATGTGATTTTCAAGCCCAAAGTCTTCCCTTATATAAATCACACATGTTATTATCAGAACGACTATGGCATGGTATGGCATTATGACAGATATGATTCAAAAACCTTTCCTCGTGGTTTCATGTATATTACTCCATGTGAGAAAAATCAAGGAGCCTATGCCAGCAAGATGATTATTAATTCTATAATGCCATATTCTGCCTGTGAAAAATGGGCGGGCACGACAACAGGTCATCGTTCTAAGGAATATGAGGAATGGAAGCGTGAGCATATAGAAAAAATCCTTGACAAGATGGAATTGCTGTATTCTGGTTTCCGGGCTAAGTGCGAGAGGGTCTTTGCGTCTTCACCTTTAACAATTCGTGATTTCTACAATGAACCCGAGGGGGCTCTCTATGGTCTTCATAAAGATTGCAACAACATAGCGGAAAGTCAGGTTTCCGTATATACGAAAGTACACAATCTTTATATGACCGGTCAGAATGTGAACCTGCATGGTTTCTGTGGAGTCCCCCTGACGGCGATTAATACCGCAGAGGCTGTCGTGGGCCTTCATACAATTGTGAATAAGATTAACGGTTATAATAATGGGGGGTAGATATATTGTTTTATTACTTCTTTTCTTTCTCAGTGAATCGGGGAACTCCCAGAAAGTCTTGGAATTCTTACCGGAAAAGCCCGTAAAGACAGCAGTGGTTATATGTCCTGGGGGAAGTTATTGCTGGCTGAGTAAGAAGTATGAAGGCACAGAAGTGGCAGAGTGGCTAAAAGAAAATGGTATCGCTGCCTATGTACTTTACTATCCGACCGCAGGCTGGGCGGCATATGCATGGCATACACGATATTTTTTTCGTGGGAATCAATATCCAGATCAAATAAGGGCTTTAGAAAAAACATTGAAAATGGTTCGCTCTAAAGGTCATCGAAGTGTAGGAGCAATGGGATTTTCTGCAGGTGGGCATCTTGTTCTGAATGCTGCGGAATATACCGCCAAGGACATCGCACCCGATTTTGTGGCTGCCATTTATCCTGTGGTAACCCTGTCTCATCCTGATGTTCATCGTCGTTCCCGAAGAGGATTATTAGGTGAAAGAAGATGGAAGGACAGGAAAATTTGCGATTCTCTATCCATGGAAAAGCATGCAGACAGGATTACATGTCCGGTATTCTTGATAAATTGTGAAGACGACCCGATTGTCAAGAAGCATAATTCAGAATTGATGGATAGTGCCCTTGCCGTAAATAACAAGCCCCATTTTTATCACCAGTTTAAGACGGGAGGACATGGATTCGGTGTGAATGCGAGAAGAACCTCGACATCTGCTATCTCTTGGAAGAGGTTATTTCTTCGTTGGTTGAAGGAAATTATTCATTAAAAAGCGGAATAAACTTGTATATCTCCTTTAGAATTCCTAATTTTGCGCATAGATATGATGGATTTTGATGATATCAGACCTTACTGGGACGAGGAAATTCCTGCGGCAATGCGGCGAATCGTAGCAAGTGATGCCTTCCCACTATTAGCCTCCTGGATATTTCCAACTCGCGATTTAGACGATGTAAAGCAAATGGTCTTATCGCTTAAGACCATCCGTGAATTTCAGGTGAAGGTGATGCTCCCGGTAAACGAGCAAGTTGTAAAGCGTTCGATAACACAGCTTACTTATAGTGGTTTTGAACAGCTGGATCCGGCGGAACAGTATTTATTCGTTAGCAATCACCGTGATATCATGTTGGATGCTTCCATTTTGCAGTATCTGCTGGTGGAAAACGGGAGAGACACAACAGAGATAACATTTGGGGCTAATCTGATGAGTCCTGGCTTGATTACGGATATTGGCAGGTCGAATAAGATGTTTCGTGTTGAGCGAGGTGGGAAGATGAAGGATTTCTATATGTCGTCAAGGCATCTTAGTGATTATATCCGCTATACCCTCCTTAATAAGAAGCAGAGTGTCTGGATAGCTCAGAGGAACGGCCGAACGAAAGATGGGAACGACAGGACAGACCAAGGCATCATCAAGATGTTCTGCATGAGTAAACCGGAAGACAAAATCAAGGCTCTCAGTGAGTTGCATATAGTTCCGGTAAGCGTGAGCTACGAGCGGGAGAGTTGTGATATATTGAAAGCCATTGAATTGTATGAAAGTCGATACGCGAGATATATTAAGAAACCGGGAGAAGACCTGAACAGCATCCTGACAGGTATAGTCCAGTATAAAGGTCAAGTGAATTTTACTTTGTGCAAAGAGTTAACGGAAGAAGATCTTATGCAATTTGACAGTTGCACGAATAATGAGTATCATAAGCATGTAGCCCAGTTACTTGACGATCGCATTAATTCTGCCTACCGGCTCTATCCCAATAACTACATCGCGCATGATCTCCGATATGGGCAGACTACATACAAGAACTTTTATACGGAGGAAGAAAAGCGAACTTTCGTGAAGTATATGCAGCGCCTGAATGATTACGACATTAGCGAGCCGGATGTGCTCAAGGATTTCTTCTTGGGCATATATGCGAATCCCGTGGCAAACCTGAATAAATAATCCGGCTGTTCATGGGGCAGCTTATGCTGAGGCCTTGTGTCTCGGGCGGTTTTTTACAGTAGAGAAGTGAATATTTTCCTGAAAGCCGGATGATTTCAAAATTCGCAGACAATCTTTTGCCGTTTCAGAAAATTTACTTATCTTTACCGACAGAAATCAACAGATTAAATATACAATAATGATACAATACCTGTCGGAAAATCTATGGTTGTTATGGACCATCATCGCCACGATATGTTTGATTCTGGAACTAAGCTCCGGTGATTTCTTCGTTACCAGCTTTGCAATCGGTGCGCTTTGTGCTGCGTTTTCAACAATTCTGGGAATTCCATTCTGGGCCCAAGTCTTAGTTTTTGCTGTTTTTTCAGTATTATCCATTCTCTTTGTGAGGCCCTCGTTGGTAAAATATTTGCATGGTAAGCACAGAGAACGCCTGAGCAATGCCGATGCCTTGATAGGCAGGATCGGGGTTGTCATAGAGAAGATAGGAGTCGGCTCGAGTGGCTATGTCCGCATAGACGGGGATGAGTGGAAGGCTGTTGCCCATGGGGTGGACGGCATAGATGAGGGCGAAAAGGTAAGGGTGGTTGCTCGCGACAGTATTATTATAACAGTAGAAAAACTTTAAACCATATAGAATCATGATTGCAACTTATGCTTTAGTAGCCATTGTAGTCTTGGCAATTATCTTTGTCAAGATGTCTGTAGTTATTATTCCACAGTCGGAAACCAAGATTATCGAACGCCTTGGAAAATATTATGCGACCCTCAAGCCTGGTATCAATATTATCATTCCGATTATTGATAAACCAAAGTCAATTGTTGCCTTGAATCGTGGGCGCTATGTCTACAGCAATTCCATTGACCTTCGGGAACAGGTATACGATTTTGATCGTCAGAATGTAATTACCAAGGATAACATCCAGATGCAGATCAATGCATTGCTTTATTTCCAGATTGTAGACCCGTTTAAGGCCGTGTATGAAATCAATAATTTGCCGAATGCCATTGAGAAGTTAACCCAAACTACCCTTCGTAATATCATCGGTGAGATGGAGCTTGACCAGACGCTGACTTCCAGAGACACCATTAATACAAAACTTCGCGGTGTCCTTGATGATGCCACAAATAAATGGGGCATCAAGGTAAACCGTGTCGAGCTTCAGGATATTATTCCTCCTGAGAGTGTTCTTACGGCGATGGAGAAGCAGATGCAGGCAGAGCGAAACAAGCGTGCAACCATCTTGACCAGTGAAGGAGAAAAGCAGGCGCAGATTCTTCAGTCGGAAGGCGATAAGGCCGCTACGATCAATCGTGCGGAAGCCAACAAGCAGCAATCTATTCTGAAGGCTGAAGGTGAGGCTACGGCCCGTATCCGTAAGGCCGAGGCCGAGGCTGTTGCCATCCAGAAGATTACGGAGGCCGTGGGCCAGAGCACCAATCCTGCAAACTATTTGTTGGCACAGAAGTATATTCAAATGTTGAATCAAGTTGCCCAAGGCGACAAGACCAAGACCGTATTCCTGCCTTATGAAGCAAGCAACCTGATGGGCTCAATTGGCGGTATTAAGGAACTCTTCAAGGGAGAGTAGGTTGTAGCGGGATGAATATATGTATTGTGGCGGGAGCGCGCCCTAATTTTATGAAGGTGGCTCCCATTATTCGAGCTATTGACAAGGCTAAGGAGCAGGGAAGAAATATAGACTTCAAGCTGGTATATACTGGCACCCCTGATGATTCCACCCTTGAGCCATCCTTGTTTGAAGACCTCCGGATTCGTCGTCCGGATGTATTCTTGGGCGTGGAATGCGGAAATTTGAATGAGCTCACGGGGCAAGTGATGTCCGCGTTTGAGCTCTATCTCCGGCAAAATCCCACGGATGCTGTGATTGTCGTAGATGATTTGGCATCCACGATGGCAGCTGCAATCGTTACCAAGAAGCAGGGAATATTGTTGGCACATTTGGTTGCGGGAACGAGAAGTTTCGATATCAAGATGCCAAAGGAGATCAACCGCTTGGTGATAGACGGACTTTCCGACTTGCTGTTCACGGCAGGGATGGGCAGCCAGAGCATCGCTACCCGTGAAGGGGCGGAGCTTTCCAAGATTTATCTTGTGGGCAATATCCTCATGGATACCCTTCGTTTCAATTACAATCGTTTGAAGAAACCGCTTGCATTCGATGCCTTGAACCTGAAAGAAAGGGGCTATCTGGTCTTTACCTTAAACCGGAAGGCGTTGATTACAGATACAGACAACCTGCGGAGAATGCTGGAAAGTCTGACAGCCAATGCCCATGGTATGCCCATTGTCGCCCCATTACGGGGACAAGTGGAGGCCGCGGTACGGGCGCTTCGCGTCAAAGCCCCCAACTTCCATTTGATAGCTCCCCTTGGTTATCTGGAGTTTGGCTATCTGACTGCTAACGCAAAAGGCATCATTACGGATTCCGGGAATGTGGCGGAAGAGGCAACCTTTAATTCCGTTCCCTGTATTACGCTGAACAGCTACACGGAGCATATCGAGACGGTCAAGATTGGTTCGAATGTTCTTGTGGGCGAAGATGCCGACAAATTGGGAGCTGCCGTTGCTGACATGGTGGCTGATCATTGGAAGAAAAGTGCCATCCCCGACCGTTGGGACGGCCGTTCTGCCGAGCGTATCGTTCAGATTTTGTTGGAATTTAGTCATTCTGCGACACATTAATTGATATTTGTAGCATGCGCATTGCACTCGTGTTCCTTCTTTTCGTGGGATTACCGATATATGCAGAAGAGAGAGATACGGCATCCCGTTGGGGTGGGAGCGTGAGCATACAGCCCACCACCGTGGTGGGATTAGACCGCTATGTGCGCATGTGGCTTAAACGGAAACACTCATTTTCATTAGAGGGACAGCTTCTGCATGTCTCACTTCCCACAGACAGCGATGCCTATGCGGCTGATTATGGATATCCGACATTAAGCCTGGGAATGAAATATGGCATCAACCGAGTTACCATGCACCGTGGAGAGAATCAGGAATGGGGCATGTTGGAGCCTGTAGACTACGAGTCCCGTCTGGGCAATATTCTCAGTGTCTATGGTTCTTTTGCACGGCCATTCTTCCGGACTGGTCATTGGGAAACCGACTATACGCTATCCTTTGGGCTGGCTTATGCACATCGTAAGTATGCCCTTGGCGACAATGCCGACGATGAATTTATCGGTTCGAGGTGGCTGATTTATTTTGGAGCGGGTCTCCATGCCACCTATCGGATAGCGCAAAAGTGGGGGCTGAAGGTCGGCATGGAATTCTTCCATCATAGCAATGGGGCACTCAATCGGCCGAATAAAGGAGCCAATTATCTGGGTCCGTCGTTAGCCTTGGTGTATTATCCTTATTACGGGAAACTGCTTGATCATGGAATCAGGTACAACCCCTGCTTTCGAAAGTATTGGTACATGAATCTCACGCTTGGTGTGGGAGCTAAGACTTTGGACGAAGACTGGCAGCGCACCCAGTTCCAGACCTCTCCGCAGGAGGCGGATTATCGCCGTTCCAGATTCCATGTCTATACGGCCTATTCCGTGCGGGCCGACTTGATGTATAGATATGCCCGTAGGTGGGCAAGCGGTATTGGCGCCGACTTTTTTTATGGGACTTATTCCGCTCATATAGCTGAAATGGATGCCGCCGCGGGCGTCAGGCACAGCCCTTGGTCTTTCGGATTGTCGGCCAAGCACGCCGTTTTCTATCACAATTTCTCGTTGGATATGGCGTTGGGCTATTATCTGTATCGTGAGATGGGAACGAGCGCAAAGGCTTTGGAGAAGCCTTACTATGAACATGTCGGGCTTCATTACAGCCTTCAGGCACTTCGTAATCTGACGGTGGGCATCAATGTAAAGGCCCATCTGACGAAGGCCGACTTCACGGAGCTGGTGGTAAGTTATCCCGTGAAACTTTAACATTTGTAGAGCACGATGCAAACGACCCTGTATATAAAGAATATGGTGTGCGACCGATGCAAGATGGCCGTCGGCAAGATACTGCGCGACGCGGGTCTTACGCCGGTGGATATAGAGCTTGGAATGGTCCGTATAGAGGGAGAAGTCAATGTCCTCATGCACGACCGTTTGGCTTCCGACCTCGCCGCGATGGGTTTTGAGTTGCTCGATGACAGGCATCAGCAGATGATAGAACAAATCAGGAGTGCCATCATCCGGCTTGTGCATTATCGCGACAACCAGTCTTCCGTGAATCTGAGCGACTATCTTTCGAATGAACTCCATTGCGACTACAGTGGCTTGAGTCGGCTTTTCAGTGAGTTTGTAGGAAAGACCATTGAGCGTTATTATATCGAGCAGCGCATTGAAAGAGTGAAAGAACTCATTTTCTATGATGAACTTTCGCTCACTCAGATTGCCTTTCAGATGAATTATTCGAGTGTGGCCTACCTGTCGAGCCAGTTCAAGAGCGTTACGGGAATGACCCCTTCACGGTTCAAGGCGTTGAAAAGTAAGCCCCGGAAGCCGCTTGACAAGGTTTAGGGAGGTCGTGGTCCGGCAAAAAGTTATAATCTTTATCCGGAATTCTGTAATGTTTATCTCCCGATTTTCCATTATCTTTGCGGCAGGAATTTAAAGTAGAAAGATGATGGAAAAGAATGTATTTACCGTAAACGGAATGAAGTGCGTGCATTGCAAGGCCAATGTAGAAAGCGCGATAAGGGCATTGAGTGGCGTGGTTTCCGCCGAGGCGAGCCTCGAGAATAAGAATGTTACCGTGGAATACGATGCGCCTATCGTGAATCCCGAGACAATTAAGACTGCCGTGGAGGCGAGCGGTCGTTACGAAATGGAGCTGTAGAAGATGAAGAAGACGATTCCCGTTATCGGTATGGCCTGCGCTTCCTGTTCCGCCAATGTGGAGAGGAAGCTCAACTCGCTGGAGGGTATCAGGGAGGCCTCCGTCTCTCTCCCCGGCCGCTCGGCGTTGGTGGACTACGATCCGGAGACGATTTCCCTGGAGACCATGAAAAAGGAAATCAACGGCATTGGCTATGACCTTGTGATAGAATCCGACCGTTCTGCGGTCGAGATAGAGCGCCGCGAGTATCAGCTTCTGCGGCGAAAGACGCTTTTCTCATGGGCCATCGCCCTTCTCGTGATGTCCGTTTCCATGGAGTGGATACGGCTTGGAGACAGAGATGTTGCCAATCAGTGTTCGCTCCTTCTCTCACTTGCGAACCTTTTCTATTGTGGGCGCGACTTCTATCTTTCGGCCTGGAGGCAGATTCGTCATGGCTCAGCTAACATGGACACCTTAGTGGCCCTGTCTACGGCGATAGCCTTTCTTTTCAGCGCGTTCAACACATTCTTCGGCGACGAGGCGTGGAGTGCCCGTGGGATAGAATGGCACACTTACTTCGATGCCAGCATCATGATCATCACTTTTGTGCTGACCGGGCGCCTGATCGAGGAAAAGGCCAAGAACGGAACGGCCTCTTCCATCCGCCAGCTGATGGGATTGGCCCCGAAGACGGCACACATCGTGGTTGACGACAAGGTGGAGGAGGTGCCGATTTCAACCATAGAGGTCGGCGATGTGCTTGAGGTCGGCCCCGGCGAGAAGGTTCCCGTGGACGGCGAGGTGATATGGGCAACAAGCTTTATGACCGAGGACGCCGCCTATGTCGACGAGAGTATGATAACCGGCGAACCGACTCCCGCCGAGAAGAGGAAGGGCTCGAAGGTCATGGCGGGAACTATTCCCTCACAGGGCAAGTTTCGTTTTCGGGCCCGTCAGATAGGCGAGAATACCGCTCTTGCCCATATCATCCGCATCGTGCAGCAGGCTCAGGGCTCTAAGGCTCCTGTGCAGCGTGCCGTGGACAAGGTGGCCTTGGTGTTCGTGCCATCGGTTGCGGGGGTTGCTTTGCTCACATTCCTGCTCTGGTGGGCTGTCGGCGGAAATGCCGGATTGCCGCATGCCATTCTTTCGTCGGTCGCCGTTCTGGTCATAGCCTGTCCCTGTGCCATGGGACTGGCCACGCCGACGGCCCTGATGGTAGGTATCGGAAAGGCCGCGGAGAAGCAGGTACTCATCAAGGACGCGACGGCTTTGGAAAGCCTGAGAGCGGTGGATGCCGTGGTCGTAGATAAAACCGGCACCCTCACGGTGCCTAACCGGAACATCGACTTCACCAAGGCCGACGACCTGCCTCTTGAAGAGCGCGAGACGCTGAAACCGCATGCCCGTGAGGCCATGGCTGCCTTACAGGATGCGGGCATTGAGGTCTATATGATGAGTGGCGACAAGGAAGCGGCGGCAAAGTATTGGGCCGGACAGGCCGGAATCAGCCGTTATCAGAGCGAGGCCTTGCCTCAGGACAAGGAGAATCTCGTGCGCACGCTCCAAGCCGAGGGCAGAAAGGTGGCCATGGTGGGTGATGGGATCAACGACACGCAGGCTCTCGCCCTTGCCGATGTCAGTATCGCCATGGGCCGGGGAACGGATGTCGCTATGGATGTGGCGCAGGTTACCTTGATGGGCGACGACCTCAGGAGCATCCCGGAGGCCGTCCGCCTCTCTAAGAAAACCGTCAGGATGATCTGGGAGAATCTTTTCTGGGCGTTTATCTACAATCTTGTGTGCATCCCGTTGGCGGCAGGCGTGCTTCGTCTTTTCGGCGTCGACTTCCAGATTACGCCCATGTGGGCGTCGGCATTGATGGCATTCTCCAGCGTCAGCGTCGTTCTGAACAGTCTCCGCCTGAAACTCCTGTAATCCCGGAAGCCATCTCCTGAATGACAATTTCGCCGAGATTGTCTGACGAAATCGCCGAAATCGTCGGACGAAATCGCCGATTTTGTCAGACGGGAAGCCCTCTTTCTCAGTAACGGTCTTGATGGCTGACTGGCGGAACCAAGGTTAAAAAAACATACAACTATTGCAAGTATGAAATAAAAATCGTAAATTAGCCCGTAAAAACAGAGGTAAGATGAAGAAACTTATATTACTGACCCTTATGGCGCTGGCCGTGGCTGCCTGCTCCACCATGCGCCTGACGCCCGAGGAGAAAGCCGCGAAGGAAGCCCGCGAACAGCAGCAGCTGGCAGCGAACCTCAACGACCGTCATTTCACGATTCATGTGAACTACATGCAGCCGATGCGCGGTCCGGTGAAACAGCTTACTCCCAACTATGCGCTCACCCTGCACGGCGACACCCTGATTTCGTATCTGCCTTATTTCGGCCGTGCCTACAATGTGCCCTACGGCGGTGGCAAGGGGCTGAACTTCACGGCTCTGGCGACCGATTATCAGGTGGCCAAGGGCAAGAAAGGCAGTTATCAGGTGCAGATAAAGGCACGCAACGAGGAGGATGAGTTTGTCTATAACATCGAGCTGTTTGCCAATGGGAGCGCCTCTATCGTGGTGTATGCCCACGAGCGCGATGGCATTCGCTTCACGGGAGCCATGGACTTGGAGGAGCGCCGATGAAGAAACTTCTGCTCATGGCCTTGCTGCTGATGGCCGCAAACGCCCATGCCGCGCCCAAGAACAGCTGTATTCGCTATCAGAAAGACCATTTCTTCTATCATAGAGGAGAGGAAATGAATGTCATCGATGTAGACCTGGAGTGGCCGGAATATGTAGACGGTTTCCATGTAAAGAACCTGCAGGCCTATTTAGCCGGTATGCTCTTCGGGTCGCAAGGCGAGTTCAGCGGTTTCGAGAAAAGCTATGCGGCTTTCCTGCAGCGCTTCGGAGACCCCGTAGTGCAGCAGTTCAAGACCATTCCCGACGACCGGAAGTTCTGTTATGTGGAGGTGAGCCTGAGGCAGAAGGGGCATCTTGCGAACCGCTACATCTCCTATGAGCTGAGCTATCGGTGTACTCCGGAGAGGCTCTCGACACAGAGGGGAGACACGGTGAGGCACTATATCACCTACGACCTGCAGCAGCAGCGAGTGCTGAGGATGAAAGACCTGATTAGAACGCAACGCCTTGAGAACGGCTATTACGGGGCGGGCATGCTCCTCGAGCTGGCACGCAACGCCTCTATTGACTTCGGCGACGACATGCTGGGGATAACTTTCCTTGACGGATATCTGGCGGACAGCGACTTCTGTTTCGACATGCTGTATATGACGGAGGAGGAATATCTGCCGTTTACCACACGCCTCAGCGTGAAAGATTATCGCTCGCTGCTTACCAGGGAGGCTCGCGGCATTCTGGAAAAGGAGGCTCCCCCAGGGCCGATGTCGACGATTCGCGAGGATTCGCTGTGGCAGGGAGAGCCTATATATAATAAGGTGGACAAGGCCCCGGAGTTCAGGGGAGGCGCTGATGGACTTGCAAAGTTTCTCAAGGCGAATGTGAACTATCCGGCCGAGGTGGCTGCCCGGAAGGTGGGCGGCACGGTGATGGTGGAATTCGTGATTAGCAAGACCGGCGAAGTGGGGAATGTGAAGGTGGTCTCTCCCGTAGACCCGGCACTTGACCGGGAAGCTGTGCGCGTGGTAAAACTCATGCCGAAGTGGATTCCGGGTGAGCAAAGGGGCGAGCCGGTGGCCACGATCCTGGACCTGCCCTTGGGCTTTCGATTGGAATAACGGTTATGGCACATAGACATCACCATCATCACCACCGCCACTCACGGCGCAAAAAGGCGTTTGGATGGCTTCTTGCGGGCGTGGCCGCCGTTTTCTTCGTCTTTTTAGCGGTGGTGCTATTGTTCAATGACGAGGCCGCTCATTTCCTGGTGGGCGGTCAGGTGGAGAGGCGCGAGTTTATAGAACAGCGATACGACGGCATCGATGTCTCTCATCATCAGGGCATCATCGACTGGATGGCGGTGGCGCAAGACACGGCCATCCAGTTTGTCTATGTCAAGGCGACGGAGGGCTCCACCCATCTTGACTCCATGTATGAGCGGAATATCCGGGAGGCCAATTTGGTGGGTCTGAATGTGGGTTCGTATCACTATCTGACCTCCTCAAGCGCCATCACCGACCAGTTTTCCCACTTCAGGCGGCATGTGAAGCCCAAGGAGCAGAAGCTGCGCCCGATGATAGATGTGGAGCCTGAAGGCGTGAAAGGGTGGGGGAAGAAAGCCCTTCAGGACAGTCTGGCCTTGTTCTGCTGGTATGTCAAGAAGCACTACGGTGTTTACCCGATAATCTACAGTTATGCCAAGTTCTATAATGAGTGGCTCGCCCCGCGTTTCAACCATTTCAATATCTTTCTTGCCCGCTATAATGGAGAGGAGCCCATGGTGGAAGGAGCAGGAGAGCATAATATCTGGCAGCATACCGACCAAGGCTATATCAATGGTATCAAGACAGAGGTGGATTTGGATATTTTTGCTCAGGGGACAACCCTGGCCGACCTTCTGATAAGTCAATAGTTTTTTTCTTTGATAAGTAAGACAAGGCTTTCACTTCTCAAAGTGTAAGCTAAAGTAATGTGTTGCCTTGCTAAATGCTTTGCAAATTGTTATATTAAGAACATTGAGATTTGTATAAATGTTTACAAACCACGAGTTGCAGAAAAGGCTTCTGTTGGTTGTCGCAAAGACAATGTTTTGCTGAAAAGAAGTGTCAATATGTTATTTTTTAGGCGTTTTATCCCCTGTTTTTGCTATCAATATTTCTTTTTGTCAGTTTTGCGGGCGGTATATATAGGTTTAAGATCTTAGGCAATCTTTGTGTTTTAAAGGTTCTTATAGATAAAAAAAACTTATAAAATATTGTTAATGAGTTTTTGTCGTATGAAATAAAATGTATATCTTTGCAGCCGAAAATAAAGATAAAAACCTAAAGTACTGTATAAAATGAAGAAGATTATTCTATTTTCAATGATGGCTTTGATGACCGTGGCAAGCTACGGCCGCAAGCATGTGAGTCCGGATGCAGTAATTGCTTCTGACACAATTTATTATTCCGCTGACAAGATGAGCGTCTCCGGGCGCAGTGAGGCCGACTATTATCGCCTCCTCATGACCCAGGGTACGGGCGCCAACAAGCGTGATGTCTTCCAGGACTTCTATCTGAATGGGACTCTGAAGGCCGAAGGGGGTTACAATTTCGTAGACCTCGGCAATGATAACAATACGATTTTCGAAGGCGAGGTTACCACCTATTATCCTGACGGCATGCAGAAAGTTCACGGCAAGTATGTGAATGGAAAGCGCCAGGGGCACTTTACGGTTCAGATGAACGACGGCAGCATTGCGGTCATAGAGTTTGCCAACGGCCAGTCGAAGCACGATTATTTCGTCATAACCGGCAAGGACGGGCAGATGGAGAAGCGCCCGGTTTCAGAAATCAGATCTCTCTTACAATAATATAACTACTAATCTTAATGGAGAAGAGGGCAACTCGCGAGAGCTGCCCTCCTTATTTTTTCATGATGAACGGACCGCGGCAGGTGTCAGGATAGCCGGTAGGCCCTTCTCCCCTGTGTGAGGGGAGATGGCTCTATCTCATGTCTAATTCTACGGGGCAATGGTCGCTTCCGAAGATGTCTGTATGAATTCTGGCCTCTGAAATCTTGTCTCTCAGGCGTTCTGATGTCAGGAAGTAGTCGATGCGCCAGCCCGCGTTCTTTTCACGGGCATGGAAGCGATAGCTCCACCAAGAATAGGTTACCTGCTCCGGATGCAGCGTGCGGAAGGTGTCGATGAAGCCATTGTTCAGGATGGTGGTCATCTTTTCGCGCTCCTCGTCGGTGAATCCGGCGTTGCGACGATTGCTCTTGGGGTTCTTGATGTCGATTTCCTCATGAGCTACATTCATGTCTCCGCAGACAATCACCGGCTTTTTCTCGTCCAGTTTGTGGAGAAAGTTCTGGAAGTCGGTCTCCCATTGCATGCGGTAGTCCAGTCGGCGCAACTCGTCCTGAGAGTTGGGTGTGTAGACCGTAACTAAATAGAACTCGGGCATCTCCAGTGTGATGACGCGTCCCTCGTGGTCGTGCTGGTCGATACCGATGCCGCAGGTTACGCCCAGGGGCTTGTGGCGGGTGTAGATGGCAGTGCCGGAATAGCCTTTCTTGTCGGCATAGTTCCAATAAGACTCATATCCGGGAAACTGCAGGTCGAGCTGTCCGGCCTGCATCTTGGTTTCCTGAAGGCAGAAGAAATCTGCGTCCAAGGCTTCGAAACTCTCCTTAAATCCTTTTCCCACACAGGCCCGCAAGCCGTTTACATTCCATGAAATGAACTTCATATCTTATTTTTTTATATCATTAGACATTCTCCCGCGGTGGCTTTCCTTAGATTCTCTTGGACTCTCCCCGCAGTAGGTTCATGAACTCCTCGCGGGTCTTGGCCTGATTAAAGGCACCGCTGAAGTCGCTCGTTGTCGTGATGGAGTTCTGCTTCTCCACGCCGCGCATCTGCATGCACATGTGCTTTGCCTCGATGACCACCATCACCCCGAGAGGCTTCAGGGTCTCTTGGATGCAGTCCTTGATTTGCTGCGTCATCCGCTCCTGTACCTGAAGCCGGTGGCTGAAGATGTCGACAACCCGGACAACCTTGCTCAACCCCGTGATGTATCCATTGGGAATATAGGCAACATGTGCCTTTCCATAGAATGGCAACATGTGGTGTTCGCACATGGAGAAGAAGTCTATGTCTTTCACGATGACCATCTGGCTGTACTCTTCCTTAAAGAGCGCGTCGGTGAGAACCTTCTTGGGGTCTTGCGTATAGCCGCGGGTGAGGATTTGCATGGCCTTTGCCACGCGCATGGGAGTTTTCTCCAATCCTTCACGGGTCGCGTCTTCTCCGAGCAGGCGGAGGATATCTCTATAATGAGCGGCGAGTTCCTCGAGTCCCTCGCGCAGTTCTGTTTCTGGGTTCATAGTTAATACTGGACGGTAATCTTGCCCTTGACGATGGTGGCCGCCTTATATCCCATCTTCTGGATTTCCTTCAACATCCAGCTGGCTTGCTCGTAACTGCGGTAGTTTCCTACGCGGCATATCCATCTGGGAGAATAGAAATGTACATATACGGGCTGGTCGGGGAACTTTGTTTTGATGGCAGTCCGGATACCTTCTGCCATCTGGCGATCGGCACGGGTGTTGCCTCCGGCAAAGGCCTGGACCCTGTATCCGGTAACCTTATAGCTCTTGAGCATCACCTTCTTGCGCATGTCGACGGTGGCAAGTTCCGTCTCGCCCTCCTTTCCTTCTATCTTTCTGGGAGGAATGAGAGCTTCCTTTTCGTGGAGCTTTTCCGTTGTATGGTCTTCTTCTTTGGGTTCCTCTTTCTTGTTTGTTGCGACAGCTGGGGTTCCCTCTATTTTCTTCGTGTCCGGCTTCTCGCCGGTCTTTACATCCTGATTCACTTTCGTCTGGCTGCCGTTCACTAATTCGTCGATCTCCTTGCTCTGGATAACCGTTACAGTTCCCTGTCCCTTGTTCTTCTGTCGGAGATGGTCAAGATAGGTCTGTGCGTCGGCGGCAGCCGCTGAGCATATGATACATATTAATAATATGACGAAATGTTTCATCTTGTCGTAGTTAGGAAAATAGGCCCGTGCTTCCCGTTTTAGCACGGGAAGCAGCGGGCTCTTGATATTGCTTTATTTATTCCAGGCATCGATGATACCTTTGAAGTCGGCTGCTTTCAGCGAAGCACCGCCAATTAAGCCGCCGTCAATATCAGGCTTTGAAAACAGTTCGGGCGCATTGCTTGCCTTGCAGCTGCCGCCATAGAGAATGGTTGTGCCGTCGGCAACTTCAGCTCCGTACACCTCTGCTACGCAAGAGCGGATGTAGGCGTGGATTTCTTCTGCTTGCTCGGCTGTTGCCGTCTTACCGGTACCGATGGCCCAGATGGGCTCGTAAGCAATCACGATGTTCTTCCACTGCTCTGCCGTGAGATGGAATACTGAGCCCTTAAGCTCTGCCTTTACGACGGCATTCTGCTCGTTGGCCTCACGCTGTGCGAGCGACTCTCCGATGCAGAAGATGACCTTCAGGCCGTTTGCCAGCGCCAGTTCCACTTTCCCTTTGAGGATGGCCGGAGTCTCTTTATAATACTCGCGGCGCTCTGAGTGGCCGAGGATGACATATTCCGCACCTGTAGACTTCACCATTTCTGCGGATACCTCACCCGTATAAGCACCGCTTGCCTTGTCCGCGCAGTTCTCCGCACCCAGTTCGATGGGGCTGCCTTTCACGATGTCTGCCACGCTGGCAAGATGAATGAAGGGTGTGCAGATGATGACTCCGCAGTTAGGATTCTTAACTACTTCCGTAAGCTCTTTTGCCAGAGCGACGCCTTCCTGGAGGTTCTTGTTCATCTTCCAGTTACCGGCTACAATTTTCTTTCTCATTTTTTTCTTTTGTTAAAGTTGATATATCATGTTTCAGTTTCTCTTGTTTCTTGCGTATCCACTTGCTCCAAGCCCACATGCGGTCGGCAAATGTCAGCAGCAGGAGTGGCAGGACAAACCACAGGAACACTTTGGCAATCTTTTCCGCGACGGCATCCCGGGGCATCTGTCCGATGCTTGACTGCTGCAGTGGGGTGGTCAGTTCGCTGTTCTTTGGCAGGAAGTTGTGGCTCCACTTGTTGATGACGGTACCGTCTTTCAGCAGCAGCAGTCCCGGATTGCTCCGTATGATGGTTTTCAGCGTGGTCTCGTCTGTGATACAGAAAGGGTATTCGGCTCCTGTCAGGTCAATCCACCGTTGCATGGCATCCTTGTCGCTTGCTGTCAGACAATAGAACGGAATGCCCTGTTCCTGCGCGTATTCGTAGAGTTGGTCGATATCGCCGAAGTTGGTGTCGTCGGCATTTTCCAGATGGGGTGATATGAGCAGGAAGGTATATCCCTTGTCGTTGAGCACCTTCTGGGTGATATCCTTTCCGCTCTGATATTCCTGAATGGAAAAGTCGTGGATGGGCGGCGTGTAGCCTTCTGCCGTTTGCACGGTCTTGGAATCTATGAATTCCCAGGTGGAATCAGGGTAGTTTTCAAGCGTAAACTCCCTTGTCTTGCCGTCTTTCCTCATCAGAAAGGTGGTCTCAAACCGCGGCGATGCCGCTCCTTTGGGGATTTCCATTCCCTGTTTGATGCTTGCCCCGATGTGGTAGGGACGGAAATCGAATCGCGGCAGCTTATAGAGGCTGTAGGCGCTCGACAGTAGGATATAGAGTATCGTGAAGTTGATGACGATCCATTGGTTGCTCTCGGAGATAAACCTTGTCATGCGCAGCGGCCATGTGAATATCACGGCGGCGCACGCCAGGAGCACGAGGTTCTTCAGGAGAGTCTCTGTGTTGGTGAGTTTAATGGCATCGCCGAAACAGCCGCAGTCTTTCACGGGGTTCCAGATGGCGCCCCAGACCGTTATCAGGGTCATGACCACCATGAAGGCGAGCATTACCCTTGAGGTAGCACGGCGACGGATATTGAAGAGCACGAATATGCCCAGACAGAATTCCAAGGCTGCCAGAGCCACCGATATGCCGAGCGCACCCCAGTCGGGGAGTGCGCCCACAAGCCCCATGGCTTCGAGATAGTCTTGAATCTTGTATTGGGTGCCCAGCGGGTCGATGGCCTTTACATATCCCGAGAAGATGAAGGTCAGGGCAAGCACCAGGCGGCACACATTGGTCAGTATCGTCTTCAGCCTATTCACTCTCCTTCAGCTTGATGGCTCCGAACACAGAGTAATTGATGATGTCCATATAATTGGCGTCGATGCCCTCGCTCACGAGAGTCTGTCCCTGCAGGTCTTCTATCTCCTTCACGCGTTCTACCTTGGTGAGAATGAAGTCGGTATACGAGCTCACCCGCATGTCGCGCCACGCTTCTCCATAGTCGTGATTCTTCTTCAGCATCAGTTCGTAGGCTTCCCGTGCATGCCGGTCGTAGAGCGCCAGAGCCTCCTCGGAGGTCATGTCCACGGCGTCGACAAAGCCTTTCTCGAGTTGGATGAGCCCCACGATGCCGTAGTTGATGAGGGCTATGAACTCTGGCCGGATGCCTTCTCCCACCAGCGACTCTTTCTGGAGCTCAAGCGAGCGGATGCGCTTGGCCTTGATGAATAGCTGGTCGGTGAGCGACGAGGGGCGCAGGATGCGCCACGAAGCCCCATAATCGTGGAGCTTTTTCTCGAAGAGCGACCGGCATTCCCGCATCACGCTCTTAAATTCCTGGTCTGTTTTCTCGTTTGCCATAATCATTGCAAAATTATATAAAATATGTGAGAAACGAATCTCCGCGACCGAATATTTGGCTTTTTTTCATCCTTTTTTCCCACTTTTCAAATATGAAAAACGCTCTCTCCGTCTTTCGGAAGCGGTCCTGAGGCTTGGTGAGAATTGCCGCCTCGCCGGGCGGACTATTTCTTGATTTTCTTTTCTGCGGTCTCCTGCTGGCGGCGATGGATGACCCTCACCGTGCCGCAGAGCGCGTCGTAGCGTATTTGCAGCGAGTCTTTCTTGATGCCGATGAAATTGCGTTCGCGGAGGGTCTTGGCCTGATTATACAGGACAGTTACCGCCTGCAGGGCGGAGTCGGTGCGGGCAATGTCCTGCTGGGCGAGCTTCAGTGAGGCTTCCTGCCACAGCCCGAGAGCTTTCCGGCGGCTCTCCACGGCTCCAGGGAAGTCGGTTCTCAACTTCCGGATTGAGTCGAGGGCAGTCTGGTAGTTGCCCTCCTCGTAGAGGCGCTCGATTTCTTGCATGAGGGGCTGTGCCCTCTTATCCTCTGATTGCCTGCAAGCTACGAGCAGACTTGCCAGTAACAGCGCGAAAAATAGTTGTCTCATATAGGTTGCAAAATTACGAAAAAAACTCGTGAAAACATCTTTCTCGCTCAAAATATCAACCCTCGCTTCCTGATTTTCAGGAAAAATGAGTAACTTTGCAGCCAAACTCCCGATAAGAATGAGAAATCTTTCAGATGCCGAACTGGCACAATTGCTCGATCAGGATATATTCCACAAGATTAGTCAGGCTGCCGACAAACTGCATATGGAGTGCTATGTCGTAGGAGGATATGTGAGGGATTTGTTCCTCGAAAGGCCGTCCGGCGACATCGATGTCGTGGTGGTAGGCAGTGGGATAGCGGTGGCCGACGAGCTGAAGAAGATGCTCGGGAAGAAAGCTCACCTCTCCGTCTTCCGGAATTTCGGCACCGCTCAGGTGAAGTCCAGGGACTTGGAGGTGGAATTCGTGGGTGCCCGGAAAGAGAGCTACAGCCATGACAGCCGCAAGCCGCATGTGGAGGATGGAACGCTGGAGGACGACCAGAATCGCCGCGACTTCACCATCAATGCCCTTGCAGTGTGCCTGAATACCGATCGTTTCGGTGAACTTATAGATCCTTTCGATGGTGTCTATGATCTGGAAGACGGCATTATCCGTACGCCGCTCGACCCCGATATCACTTTCTCAGACGACCCCCTGCGCATGCTCCGCTGCATCAGATTCGCCGCGCAGCTAAACTTCTTTATCGACGATGAGACCTTCGAAGCCCTCTTGCGCAATGCTGAAAGAATCAAGATTGTCAGTGGAGAGCGAATAGCTGGAGAACTAAACAAGATTATATCCTGTCGCAAGCCCAGTAAGGGGTTTGTCGACTTGCATCGTTCGGGCATTCTTCAGATCATCCTTCCCGAGCTTTCGGCCCTCGATTTGGTGGAAAAAAGAAACGGCCGGGGGCATAAGAACAATTTTTACCACACGCTGGAGGTGGCGGACAATGTGGCTGCTCATTCTGATAATATCTGGCTCCGCTGGGCAGCTATATTTCATGACATCGGCAAGCCGAGGTCTAAACGCTGGGATCCTATTGCCGGATGGACCTTCCATAACCATAATTTCATCGGGGCGAAGATGATTCCACAGATATTCCGCCGCCTCAAACTGCCCATGGACAGCAAGATGAAATATGTGCAGAAGCTCGTGGACCTGCACATGCGCCCTATCGCCATATCCGACGAGGAGGTAACAGACAGTGCCGTGCGCAGGCTCATGAACGACGCCGGCGACGACATCGAAGATCTTATGTTGCTGTGCGAGGCTGACATCACCTCGAAGAACGAGGTGCGAAAACAGCGTTTCCTGAACAACTTCAAGATGGTTCGCGCCAAGTTGAAGGAGCTTGAGGAGAAAGATTACAAGCGTCTCCTACAACCCTGTATAGATGGAAATGAGATCATGGAGATGTTTCATCTGCGGCCTTCGAGGGAGGTTGGGATACTGAAACAGTGTCTCAAAGACGCGGTGCTCGACAATAAAGTGGCCAACGAACGCGACCCTTTGATGCGGCTTTTGATACAAAAGGCCGGGGAAATGGGGCTTGCCGGGAATCCTTGATATGGCAAAGGAGCATGTTACACGCTGTTTGTAACGCGATTACACGCAGTTTGTAATTGGTTTACACGCCGCTTGTAATCGGCTTACACACTGCCTGTAACTTTCCTTTAGGCCTCGGAGTGTCGTTTCGGCAGCCGTAAGACCGTGGACGGAGGGTTGTTTTTCCGGGTCGGTCAGTTCGTTGCTGCTTTTCTGCTTTCCTGCCTTTAGCGGCTTGATTTTGGTCAAGCTGTCCTCCTCGAATTCACCCTACTTTGCATAAAGATTGTTAAATGTATCTTTATATGTTTGCATCCTTTTATTATAATTGCTATATTTGCACCCGTTAAAAACTTGTCCTTTTTAAAAAGTTTTCAGCTTCCCCGGAGTTTTGAGACTTGTTTTTTTTGTCAGTTATATAAATAAATATAGGTATGAAAATTAAAAGTATTTTGTTGGTAGTTTCTGTTGCTGCCTTCATCATCTCGTGTAGTGGTGGCAGCGGAGCTCCTGGTTTTGGCGACAATGAGTTTGCCGTGCGCACCATCGGTTCGCAGAGTGCCGCTACGCAAATCACTTATCCGGCAACCATCCGGGGTATTCAGGATGTGGAGGTGCGTCCGAAGGTTTCGGGATTTATCACGAAAGTCTATGTGCACGAGGGGCAAACCGTCAGCGCGGGGCAGGTGATGTTCACCATCGACAGCGAGACTTATCAGGCTGCCGTGCGCCAGGCGCAGGCTGCCCTGAATACAGCTCGGGCACAGGCCAACACGGCTAAGCTGACCTATGAGAACAATCAGTCGCTCTATGAGCAAAAGATAATCGGTGAATATGAGCTTTCCACGGCGAAGAACAGCTATGCCACGGCTCAGGCTTCGGTGTCCCAGACCCAGGCAGCCTTGGCTTCCGCCTGCGAGACCTTGAGCTGGTGCACTGTCAAGAGTCCTGCTGCCGGAGTCGTGGGCAGCCTTCCCTATAAGGTTGGAACACTGGTGAGCGCTTCCAACGCGCTGACTACCGTATCCAATATCTCCAGCATGGAGGTGTTCTTCTCGATGAGTGAAGGCGAGATTCTGCAGATGACCCGCAACTCGGGAAGTTCGGCCGCGGCTATCAATGCCATGCCTGCGGTCAAGCTCCAGCTGGCCGACGGAACGGTCTACAGCCATCCGGGAAAGGTGGTCAAGATAAGCGGGGTCATCGACGCGACGACGGGCGCTTACTCTGTCATTGCCCATTTTGCCAATCCGGAGAAGCTGTTGAAGAGCGGCGGTGCCGGTCAGATTATCGTGCCGAATGTCAGGAGCAGTGCCATCGTCATTCCTCAGGAGGCCACCTCAGAGGTTCAGGACAAGGTGTTTGTCTATCTCGTCGGCAAGGACAACAAGGTGAAGTATACTGAAATCAAGGTGAGTCCGCAGAACGACGGCAAGAGCTACATCGTTACCGGCGGGCTGAGCGTGGGCGACCGCATCGTTACCAAGGGTATCACGAAGCTTTCCGACGGCATGGAAATCAAGCCGATCACCGAGGAACAGTATCTGAAAAAGATAGAGGAAGCCGAGAAACTCGGGCAGGCTCAGGACAATGCCGGCGATTTCGCCAAGGCCATGGGCAAGTAAAGCTTGGCAAGTTGCCCGTGCGGCAACAGGCATAGACATTATATAATATAAGAAATATGACATTTTCAAGATTCATAAGACGCCCGGTATTGTCGACGGTGATCTCCGTGTTCTTCGTCCTGCTGGGCACAATCGGACTGATATCACTGCCTATCGAGCAGTATCCGGACATTGCGCCTCCTACCATTTCGGTGCAGACTTTCTATCAGGGAGCGGATGCCAGGACGGTGATGAACTCCGTGGTAACCCCGTTGGAGGAGAGTATCAACGGCGTGGAGAACATGACCTACATGACTTCCACCGCCACAAACTCTGGCATGGCCATGATTACGGTCTATTTCAAGCAGGGCTCCGACCCGAATATGGCAGCCGTGAATGTGCAGAACCGTGTATCACAGGCCCAGGCTCTGCTGCCTTCGGAGGTTAACCAGGTGGGCGTAACCGTGATGAAGCGCCAGACTTCCAATGTGGTCATGTACTCCTTGACCACGGATGACGGCCGCTACGACGCCCAGTTCCTGACCAACTATAACAACATCAACATCGTTCCGGCCATCAAGCGTATTAACGGTGTGGGCGATGTCATGAGTCCTTCCACTGCCAACTATTCCATGCGTATCTGGCTTCAGCCGGATAAGATGAAGCAGCACGGCCTCATTCCCACCGATGTAACGGCCGCACTGGCAACGCAGAATATCGAGGCCGCGCCAGGTTCCCTCGGCGAGCAGAGCGATATGGCATACGAGTATACCTTGCGTTACAAGGGTCGTCTGAGCACGGTTCCCGAGTATGAGAACATCATCTTGACCAGCAAGACGACGGGTGAGACCCTCTATCTGAAGGATGTGGCAAAGGTGGAACTTGGCTCACTGACCTATGTCGTAGACCTGAAGAACAACGGGCAACCTGCCGCGATGGGTATGGTACAGCAGATTGCGGGATCCAATGCCACGCAGATTGCCACCGATGTGAAGGCGACTCTGGAGGCGGCTCAGAAGTCTATGCCTCCCGGTATGAAATATAGTATCGAGCAGGATGTTACCGAATTCCTCTTCGCTTCTATCGGAGAGGTGGTGCGCACCCTGATTATCACCTTGGTGCTGGTATTCTTCGTAGTATACATCTTCTTGCAGGACTTCCGCTCGACACTGATCCCGATGATAGCCGTACCGGTGGCCTTGATCGGAACATTCCTCTTCCTGTGGATCTTCGGCTTCTCCATCAACCTGCTGACGCTGTCGGCGTTGCTGCTTGCAATCGCGATTGTGGTCGATGATGCCATCGTGGTGGTCGAGGCCGTACATGCAAAGCTCGACCAGGGATATGAGAGCGCGCTCACGGCAGCCATCGATGCGATGAACGAGATATCGGGCGCCATCATCTCCATAACGCTTGTGATGTCGGCGGTGTTCGTCCCGGTGTCCTTCATCGGCGGCACTTCCGGTACATTCTATCGCGAGTTCGGGGTAACGATGGCTGTGTCTATCGTCATTTCAGCCATCAATGCGCTGACCCTTTCACCGGCCCTGTGTGCCATCTTCTTGAAGCCTAAGGACGAAGAACAGGAAGAAGGACGGAAGTCGACCTTCATCAGCCGGTTCCATGCAGGCTTCAATCGTGTCTTCGAAAAGATGACGAATAAATATAAGAAAGGTGTAGAACATCTGATAAACCATCGCCTCATCACCGGCCTCATTGTGGCAATGGGCATCGTGGCACTGGTTATTTCAATGGCTACGACATCCACCGGACTCGTCCCGGATGAAGATACGGGCACGCTGTTCGTTACCATTTCCGCTAAGCCGGGCACGAGTATGACCCGTACGCAGGAGATTGCCGACCATGTAGACCGAATGTTGGCCTCTAATCCGGCTATTGCCCGTCGTGAACAGATTGTGGGTTATAACTTCATTGCGGGGCAAGGATCCGACCAAGCTACCTTCATCATCAAGCTGAAGAGTTTTGAGGAGCGTGCCTCCAAGAACATTTTCGGGAGGATATGGGATGCCATTTCCGGACAAGGCCTTGCCGCCCTTTTCGTGAATCCGAAAGAGGCCAACATGGTGCTCGGCATGATTTACAAGCAGACCGCGTCCATCAAGGATGCCCAGATACTGGCTTTCGGTCCGCCGATGATTCCCGGCTTCTCGGTCAACAATGGTGTGTCTATGACACTTCAGGACAAGACGGGAGGCGATTTGGACAAGTTTTTTGAGATTGCGAGGAATTATCTGAAAGAGCTCAACAAGCGTCCTGAGATTCAGAACGCGATGACCTCCTATAATCCGAATTACCCGCAGTATATGGTGGATGTAGATGTGGCGAGGTGCATGCAGGCCGGCACGACGCCGGCTTCCGTGCTCGGAACGCTTCAGGGATACTATGGAGGTCTCTATTCGTCGAATTTCAACGCTTATGGCAAGCTCTTCCGCGTCATGATTCAAGGTGAAGTCGCAAGCCGCATGCGTCCTGACGGGTTGAGTAACATCTATGTTCGCCTGAACAACGGGTCGATGGCTCCCGTATCGGAGTTCGTGAAGCTCCGTCGTGTCTATGGTCCGTCTAACATCAACCGATTCAACCTTTTCACCTCTATCAACCTGAATATTACCCCTAATAGTAACTATTCCACGGGAGATGCCTTGAAGGCCTGCGAAGAGGTGGCGGCCGATAATCTGCCAGACGGCTATGGTTATGAATATTCGGGGCTGACCCGCTCGGAAGCGGAGTCGAGCAATTCCACGGCTCTTATCTTCGTGCTGTGTTTCGTCTTCGTATATTTGATCCTGAGCGCACAGTATGAGAGCTATCTTCTGCCTCTCGCCGTGATTCTCTCGATACCGTTTGGCCTGGCCGGAGCGTTTATCTTTACGCAGATCTTCGGGCACTCCAACAACATCTACATGCAGATTTCGCTGATTATGCTGATAGGTCTGCTGGCCAAGAATGCCATCCTGATAGTGCAGTTTGCGCTGGAGCGCCGCCAGACGGGTATGGCCATCCGCTATTCCGCCATCCTCGGCGCGGCAGCCCGTCTGCGTCCTATCCTGATGACATCGCTTGCCATGGTTATCGGTCTTCTGCCCTTGATGTTCGCCTCAGGAGTGGGAAAGAACGGCAACCAGACGCTGGGCGCGGCCGCCGTGGGCGGTATGTTTATCGGCACGCTGATACAGATCTTCGTGGTTCCGGCACTCTTCGTGATCTTCCAGTGGCTGCAGGAGAAGTTCACTCCGCTCACATTTGAGGACGAGGAGAACCCCGAGGCTGCCGCCGAACTGCAGCAGTATGCACATACCAAGAAGGCTGTAACATATAAGAACCAGTATGATGAAGAATAATATGAAAATAGGAAAACTATTAGTAGGTGCGCTTGCCGTGCTGTCTCTGACAGGCTGCAAGAGCCTCTACGGGAAGTATGAGCGTCCGGCGGTGAACACAAGCGGCCTGTTTCGCGACAGCGTCTCGCTCAACGATACACTCGTCGCAACGGATACCGCGAGCTTTGCCAATATCCCTTGGAGAAGCCTGTTTACCGACCCCCAGCTGCAGACCCTCATCCAGAAAGCCCTGGACAATAATCCGAATCTCCTGAATGCGGCCCTGAATGTGGATATGGCCGAGGCACAGCTGAAGGCTGCCAAGCTGGCCTTCATCCCCCAGTTTGTCTTCACCCCGCAGGGAACCATCACGCGTTTCAACGAGGCCACGACCAAGTCTTACACCCTCCCGGTAAACGCGAGCTGGAATGTATCCCTCTTCGGAGGGCTCACCGCGGCCAAGCGTTCTGCCCAGATGAAGCTCATCCAGATGCAGGATTATCAGGTGAGCGTGAAGACCTCGCTGATCTCAGGCGTTGCCAATCTCTATTATTCGCTGCTGATGCTCGACCGCCAGATGGAGCTCATCGGCGACATGGAGAACCTCACGAAGGACACTTGGGAAACAATGAAGAAGATGAAGGACGGCCGTCTGGGCTATCGTCGTCCCGCTGAGAGCTCCGCTGAGGCGAATTATTATTCGGTACAGGCGAGAAAGGCCGACCTGAAACGCCAGGTTCGTGAGGCGGAAAACTCCCTGAGTCTGCTTCTCGGAGAGCCCGCCCAGACCGTCGCCCGCGGCAAGCTGGCCGATCAGAGCCTGCCGGAGAACTTCTCTGCAGGCGTCGGCATCCAGTTGCTTCGCAATCGTGCGGATGTGCATGCGAACGAGATGGCGCTTGCCGCATGCTTCTATGATGTGGAAAGAGCCCGCAGTGCTTTCTATCCGAACATCACCATTGCGGGTACGGGAGGCTTCAGCAACGGCTCGGGCATGGTGAATCCGGGCAAGTGGCTGCTCTCCGCGGTCGGCTCGCTCACCCAGCCGATATTCATGAACGGGCAGCTTACGGCGGCCTTGCGTGTGGCCAAGGATCAGTATCAGCAGGCCTATAACACCTGGCAGCACAGCATTCTCTCCGCAGGATCGGAGGTCAGCAACGCCCTGGTGCTCTATAATTCCTCGGCCGAGAAATCAGCCGCCGAGGCTAAGCAGATAGCAGCTTTGAAGATGGTGGTTGATGATACGAATGCCCTCATGCACAAGTCTAACAGCAATTACCTGGAGATTATCACCGCAGAGAGCAACCTGCTCAACGCTCAATTGTCGCAGGTGGCCGACGACTTCTATAAGATGCAGGCCGTCGTGAACCTCTATCAGGCTCTCGGAGGCGGTGCTAAATAATTCTTCATCCAACATAGAAATTCAAGGAACATGGCAAATCAAATCAGTGAAAAGGCCGTTGTCTCTCCCAAGGCGAAGATAGGAGACGGCTGCAGGATATTCCCTTTCGTGTATATTGAGGACGAGGTGGAGATCGGCGACAATTGTATCATCATGCCGTTCGTGAGTATTCTCAACGGCACGAGGATGGGCAATGACAACAAGGTGCACCAGGGAACCGTGCTCGGAGCGCTGCCCCAGGACTTCGACTTTACCGGCGAGCGCACCGAACTCTTCATCGGAGACAATAATATCATCCGTGAGAATGTGGTGGTAAACCGCGCCACGCACGAGGGAGGGCGCACGGTTATCGGCAACGACAACTTCCTCATGGAGGGCGTTCATATCAGCCACGACACCAAGGTGGGAGATAAGAATGTGTTCGGATACGGCACTAAGATAGCCGGCGACTGCGAGATCGGCACCGGCGTGATATTCTCGTCTTCGGTAATAGAGAATGCGGGCACGCGTGTCGGCGACCTCGCGATGATTCAGGCGGGCACCACCTTCTCCAAGGATGTGCCTCCTTACATCGTGGCAGGTGGGAAACCCGTAGGCTACGGCGGCCCTAACAACACCATGATGACCACGGCCAAGGTGGAGGAAAAGGTGCAGAAACATGTGGCCAACGCCTATCGACTGGTGTTCCACGGGCAGAACAGCGTGTTCGACGCCGTCCTCCAGATCAGGGATCAGGTGCCTGACGGTCCTGAAATCCAGAAGATCATAGCGTTCATCAACACTACGAAGAAAGGTATCATCGGCAAAATGTAGTTCATACCTATACATTTTGCGTTGTATGCAGAGATGGGCTGGCCGGAGGGCCGGCCCATCAATGGTTTCGGGAGGCCGTATGAGTGTCTGCCGGAAACGGGGTCGGTATTTGCGGAAAATGGCGGACGGCAAAGTCGGAGAACCCCTTCCGTTTTCGTTTTTGCGGTTTTCTGTGTTACGATTTCGCCGAGATTGTCCGACGAAATCGCCGAAATCGTCGCACGAAATCGCCGATTTTGTCATGCCGCTGACAGCAGAAAGGAATATCCTTGCCTGCCGGGTCTTCGAGAATGGAGTGGGGTATGGGCTGCTCCGTGATGACCGTCCGGCGTCAATAGCTCGCCTGGCACGCGATTCCGGCTTGCTCTACGCTAGCCTTGATGCGGTCGAGCTCCTCGGGAGTGGCCTTCTCCAGTCCGTGGTCGGGGGTCTCTCGGTCGATGGTATAGATCATCACCTCTTGCGGGGCAATCTCCTTCAGGGCCTCGAGCCACGGTCGGACGAACTCGTCGCCGGTGTTGTCGACATCCCCGTTGCCCGTCTTCCCTTTCATGAACAGGGTCTGCACGATGACATGTCCGCCGAAGGCCTTCATGCCGGCAATGATTTTACCGACCTCATAGTGCGGGCTCACGGGACGGTCTACGAGGCGGATGTATTCAGGGGACACCGTGTCGAGCTTCAGGATATTATTGTCTACCTTCATCAGGGCGTCATGAACGGCCGGCCGGTGGATGAAGGTGGAATTGCTGAGCACCGAGATTTTCGCCTCCGGACAGTATTCATTGCGCAGGCCGACGGTGTCGTCTATGATTCCCGCGAAGTCCGGATGCGAGGTGGGCTCGCCGTTTCCGGCAAAGGTGAGCACATCCGGCACCGCCCCCTCCTCCCGCATCTTCCGGAGCTGGGCTTCAAGCGCGGCAGCCACTTCAGCCCTTGTGGGGCGAGGCTGCCGGGGCGGGAAGTCCTTGTTGAAGCCGCATTCGCAGTAGATGCAGTCGAATGTACAGCTCTTTCCGTCGGGCGGAAGCAGGTTGATTCCCAATGAGAGCCCCAGGCGGCGGCTATGTACGGGGCCGTATATGGGGGCAGGATAGATTCTTGTACTCATCTTCTTGGCATGCTGTTTTCGGGAGACCGGTCTCCGTGTGGTTCCTGCAAAGTTAACTAAAAATCTTCTTCCAAATGCGTTAATAGGAGTTAAAGATGGCGATTTCCGTGCAATTTGCATTATCTTTGCAGAGAATTTGGCGTATTATACCTTATTAAGGAATGGGAAAGAAACGAACAAAGGCCGGCAACCGACAGGGGTTGCAGGCTGTAACTCTTTGCATAAGCACGGCTATGGTGCTGATTTTATTGGGAATGGTGGTCTTCTCCGTGCTCACGGCGCGGAACCTTTCTTCCTATGTGAGGGAAAACCTTGTGATCACGATGATGCTCGAACAGGACATGACCAACCCCGAGGCCCAGAAGCTATGCAGGAATTTAGAGGCTCGTCCCTATATCCACGCGCAGAAGTTCATCAGCAAGGAGGCCGCGCTCAGGGAGCAGACGCGTGAGATGGGAGTGGATCCCTCCGAGTTCACGGGCGGCGAGAACCCGTTCCTCGGGTCCATTGAGCTCACGCTGAATGCCGACTATGCCAACAACGATTCCCTGAAATGGATCGTGAAGGAGTTGAAAAAGTACCCGAAGGTGAGCGACATCACTTATCAGAAAGACTTGATAGACAGCGTGAACGAGACGCTTGGCAAGATCAGCATCGGCCTCTTGGTGCTGGCCGTTTTGCTCACTTTCGTGTCGTTCACGCTGATCAGCAATACTGTCAGGCTGGGCATTTACGCCCGCCGTTTCTCCATTCACACGATGAAGTTGGTGGGTGCCTCGTGGGGATTCATTCGCAGGCCGTTCCTGAAGCGTGCCGTGTGGACGGGCATCCTTGCGGCCGTCCTGGCCTGCCTGGTGCTTGGCGGACTTGTCTATGCGCTGTATCTGAACGAGCCGGACACCCTCGCGGTGGTTACTTGGGAGGTCATGGCCATCACGGCGACATCGGTATTCCTGTTCGGAATTGTCATTACGGCTCTGTGTGCCCGCATCTCCGTGAACAAGTTTCTGAGGATGAAGGCCGGTGAGTTATATAAAATCTGATAATCAAACATAAAGAAAACTATAAAGCGATGGATAAGAAGAATCTGGCATTCGACAAGGTCAACTTCATCTTGCTGGCGGTGGGCATGGTGATAGTGCTTATCGGCTTTGTCCTGATGGCTGGCGGTGAGTCTACCGAAACACAGTATAACCCCGAGATTTTCAGTGCCCTGCATATCAAGGTTGCTCCCGTCGTGTGCTTCATAGGGTTCGTCTCTATGATTTACGCAATCGTTCGCAAGCCAAAGGACAATACGGAGGAATAAATGGACTGGTTACAAGCATTGATCCTGGGATTGGTCCAGGGGCTGACGGAATACCTTCCCGTGAGTAGCAGCGGACACCTGACGATTGTCTCCGCATTATTCGGCGTGAACGGGGATGACAACCTGACTTTTACGGTAGCGGTACATATCGCCACCGTGCTTAGCACTCTGGTTGTCCTCTGGAAGGAAATCTCATGGATGTTCAAGGGACTTTTCAAGTTCCGGTGGAACGAGGAAACGCAGTATGTCGTTAACATTCTCATCTCTATGATACCTATAGGCATCGTAGGATTGTTCCTGAAAGACTATGTGGAAGAGGTCTTTTCCTCGGGTCTCCTCATAGTGGGATGCATGTTGCTGCTGACTGCGACCTTGCTGGCTTTTTCCTATTTTGCCCGCCCGAGGCAGCGGGAGAAGATAACGAAGAGAGACGCCTTCATCATCGGCCTTGCCCAGGCGGTGGCCGTGATGCCGGGTCTGTCTCGTTCGGGAAGTACCATCGCCACCGGCATTCTCCTCGGCGACAAGAAGGAGAAGCTGGCGCAGTTCTCGTTCCTGATGGTCATTCCCCCTATTTTAGGCGAGGCCCTGCTTGATGTCCTGAAAGCCTCGCAAGAGGGGCTGGCGGCAGTTGCGGGCGGAATCTCTTTCCCTGCGTTGATCGTCGGGTTTCTTGCGGCTTTCGTCTCAGGATGTTTTGCCTGCAAGTGGATGATTAATATCGTAAAGAGAGGCAAGCTCATCTATTTCGCTGTCTACTGTGCCGTTGTCGGTGCGATTACCATAATCTGCAGTCTTTAAATGAATTTTCAGGCAGGAGAGATATTTGCGATAGACAAGCCCTATAAGATGACGAGCTTCGGAGCTTTGGCTCATGTGAGGTATATCCTCTCTCACACCTTAGGGCATAAGGTGAAAATAGGCCACGCGGGCACTCTCGATCCGTTGGCAACGGGTGTTCTGATTCTCTGCACGGGCAAGTGCACCAAGCGGATAGAGGAGCTCCAGAACCACACCAAGGAGTATCTGGCCACCCTGCAGTTGGGGGCCACCACGGCGAGCTACGACAAGGAGCACGAGGTGAACGCCACATATCCCACCGGGCACATCACCCGTGAGCGTGTCGAGGAGGTGCTCCCGCAGTTTATAGGCGTTGTCCGGCAGGTTCCGCCGACCTTCAGCGCCGTCAAGGTGGGGGGCAAGCGGGCCTATGACATACGGAGGGCCGGAGAAAGCGTAGAGCTGAAACCGAAGACGGTTCGCATCGACGAGATAGAGCTGCGGGACTTTGACGCGGAGACGATGCAGATGAGCCTCCGCGTGGTCTGTGGCAAGGGCACCTATATACGGGCGTTGGCCCGCGACATCGGAAGGGCTCTCGGCAGCGGTGCTTACCTCACTTCGCTTCGCCGCACGCGGGTCGGCGACTATACCGTAGACAACTGCGTCGACTTCGACAACTTCCAGGAATGGCTGGACAATCAAGAAACAGAAAGGACTATATAGCTTATGAAACTATCACAATTTAAGTTTAATCTGCCCAAGGAGCAGGTGGCGTTATATCCGCATAGCGTCGTTCATGAGTTCAAGAACGATGACGGGACGAAGGGTTCTTTCCGCATTACCCGTCGGGACGAGTGCAGGCTGATGGTGCTTCACCGTCAGTCGCAGACCATAGAAATGTTCAAGAAAGACGCGGAGGGCAATCCCGTTGAGGGCGACTACCTCGATTTCCGCAATGTGCTGGACTATTTCGACGAGGGAGACGCCTTCCTCTTCAACGATACCAAGGTCTTCCCGGCACGCCTGTACGGCACAAAGGAGAAGACGGATGCCAAGATCGAGGTGTTCCTGCTCCGTGAGCTGAACGAGGAGATGCGCCTCTGGGATGTCCTCGTAGAGCCCGCCCGCAAGATTCGCATCGGCAACAAGCTCTTCTTCGACGATACCAGTACGATGGTGGCCGAGGTCATCGACAATACTACCAGTCGCGGGCGCACCCTCCGTTTCCTGTACGACTGTCCGCACGACGAGTTCAAGCGTGAGCTTTTTGCCCTCGGCGAGGCTCCGCTGCCGCGATATATCATCGACAACCGTGAGGTTCCCCACGCTACCAAGGAGGATATGGACGACTTCCAGTGCATCTTCGCCAAGAACGAGGGAGCCGTTACCGCTCCGGCCACGGGGCTTCATTTCTCCCGTGAGTTGATGAAGCGTATGGAGATCAAGGGCATCGAATCCGCCTTTGTTACCCTCCATTGCGGACTCGGAAACTTCCATGAAATCGAGGTGGAAGACCTCACGAAGCACAAGATGGACTCCGAACAGATGGTGATCACACGGGAAGCCTGCGACATCGTGAACCAGGCCAAGACCACGGGACATCATGTCGTGGCCGTGGGAACGAGTGTCGTAAAGGCCACGGAGACCGCCGTCGGCACCGACGGACTGCTCAAGGAGTATGACGGCTGGACCAATAAGTTCATCTTTCCGCCCTATGATTTCGGCATGGCCGACTGCATGATCGTTAACTTCTATCAGCCTTATTCCACGCTCCTGATGGAGGCCGCGGCCTTCGGAGGCTATGATCTGGTGATGGAAGGCTATGACCTTGCGGTGAAAAACGGCTATATGTTCGGCTGTTATGGCGATGCTATGCTGATCGTGAATGACTAAATCGCACACCGTCTACTTCAGTTTGGGCTCCAATCTGGGCGACAGGCGCAAGACCATGGACGACGCGCTCCGGTTGCTCGATACAAGGGTAGGACCCCTGGAGCGCGTCTCCTCCTTCTACGAGACCGACCCCTGGGGCTTCTCGTCGCCGCACAAGTTCCTCAATGCCTGTGCCTGCTGCACCACGCCCGATAGTCCGCAGCAGGTTCTGGAGGCCACGCAGGAGATAGAGCGCCACCTCGGAAGAAGCCTGAAGACAAGCGATGGCCAGTATCACGACCGCCCCATCGACATCGATATCCTGCTCTACGACGACCTCACGGTAGACAAGCCCGGTCTGCGGATACCTCATCCGCTGATGCGGGAGAGAGAGTTCGTGATGCGGCCGCTCCATGAAATCCTGACGGGCGGCGATCGATAACATTCCTTCTGTTCCTGTTCTGGGCATCTTCCTGCCGGCCACAGTTCTCTCCTTGTTCCCTTTTCCCATCTTGCCAATCCGCTTACCGGCATCAACCCCCGGGCTGGAGGTGAGGCCGGGGCTCGCCAAGGCGCTGTATATAAGTTCTCCGCGAGACGCGACAGGGCGTTTCAGTATCTTGTGAGCTCCTTGAAATCTTTGGAGCGGAGGGTGAGCCCCTTGCCTGTCTGTGCCTTTTCCGGCAGGTTGATCCATCGCAGTTGCTCGCAGTCGCTGAAGGCCTCGTCGCCCACAAAGGCGATATTCCGGGGCAGGTTCACCGCGATGAGCGAGCTGCAATAGCGATAGGCCTTGCGGCCGATGGTAGTTACGCTCTCGGGCAGATCAGCCTTGATGAGCGAGCGGCAGCCGGCAAAAGCACCCTTGCCAATGGTCTCCGTCCCCTCCGGAATGTCCGCGAAGTTCAACAGATGGCAGTTGTAGAAGGTGGCTGCGGGGATGGTCTTGATGCCTCGGGGCAGTTTCACATACACCAGTTTGTTGCAGTTCTTGAAGGCCGTGTCGGGCAGTTCCGTCGTCTCGAGGTCGCTCAGGTCGATGGCCGCGAGCACTCCTCCCTTCCCGGTCTTCGTCGAGTAGGTGCTCAGCGAGCGCAGGAAGGCATAGTCGTCGGCATTCATCTTTCCGGTGATTTTCAGCGAATACACCTGCTTGAGGTCCTCGGGCGCGAAATGGTCTTTCAGCGTTCCGGCGGCAGAGAGCTTCACTTGCCGCGTCTCAGGGATGTAGGTGGAGTCGGCGATGTTTACCACGGCCACCTGTCGCTCACTGTATCCGTTCAGGTCCTCGATGTCGTAGTACCCGTCTTCAAGGCCGTCCCATCCGAAGTTGACATGAAACTTGCCGTTCTTGTAGCCGTCGACGATGAAGGCGTGGGAACGGTCTCTCTTGCCGTTTTTCTGCTTCTGCGTGCCCGAGAAGATGACGGGTCTTCCTGCGGCAAGCTCTCCGTAGATGATGTCTTTCCATCGTTTGAGCCCCTCCTCGCCCGCATATTCGTCGCGGCGGAGCGGCATCATATACTTGCTGAAGCGCATCAGGCGCTTCATGTTGTCCACGGCTGTCTTCGTGTAGGCGCCCGATGCGTCGGGCCCGTACTGTGCGCGGCTCTGTACGCCGCAGTCGCTGATGAGCTTCGCCACGGCCACGAGACTTTCTTTCTCGATGCCCTGATAGTAGATGTTGAACATTTTCTGCCATTCGTAGGGGGTCTTTCCGTCGGGACTTACCGACGGATACTCCCTGTTGCGCACCACCTGGGCCACGGCCACGGCGACGCATCCTGCCTTGGCATGCACTTTCTTCAAGGTCGTAGAGTCTGTCTTTACCGGGCAGAGCAGGTTGAACGGAGCGCCTTGTCCCCACTGCGTCTTCACAAGGGGCTTGATGTTCTCTTGGGCGGGCACGGCGAGCGGCAGCAGTCCGAGCAGTAACGATGCGATTAGATGTTTCATCCGTTGGAGTCTTTAGGTTCTTTTCTGCAAAGATAAATATATTTTTCTGAAATCACGAGAATGGTTTCCTGAATGAGGCGGGGCACTGTCCTTTTTTCCTTTGGGTCGTTGGCGGAAAAGTAAAATCGGCGAAGTTGTATGACAAAATCGGCGAAATCGTGGGACGAAATCGCCGAGATTGTAACCTGGATAGCGGCTTCCTGTTTTCAGGATGGCCATCTGCGTGCAGAGAGAAGTCGGCCGGGGCCGATGTAGAATACCGCAGATGCGTTACAGACAAAAAATCCCCGCTCGTCTTGACAACAAACGGGGACAGAACAATTCTCTTTGTCTTTATTATCTGCGAAGGCCGAGCTTCTTGGTGATAGCACGGTAACGCTCGATGTCGCGGTCGTAGAGATAGTTGAGCAAGGCGCGGCGCTTACCTACCAACATGGTCAGCGAGCGGGTGGTAACGAAGTCTTTGTGGTGCTTCTTTACATGCTCCGTGAGGTGCTTGATGCGATAGGTGAACAGTGCGATCTGGCTCTCTGCCGAACCGGTATCGGTCGTGCCCTGGCCATACTCCGTGAAGATTTCTTCCTTCTTGGTCTTGTCTAAATACATAGCTGTGGTTTGATTAATGGTTGTTGCAACATTACATCCCGCGGGCGTACGGCGGCCTTAATCACAACCGGCAACGCCCTTGAATGCATCGGATTCTCCGAAATTGCGCCGCAAAGGTACAACTTTTTGGCGAAACAGGCAAATATTTATCGCTTTTTTTGTAACTTTGCGCTCGAATTTATTAGCTATACAAATGCAAGATATCAGGAATATTGCAGTGATTGCACATGTCGACCATGGAAAAACCACGCTGGTCGACAAGATGATGCTCGCCGGAAAGCTCTTCCGTGAGGGTCAGGATAACAGTGGTGAGGTGCTCGACTCCAATGATCTCGAGCGTGAGAGAGGCATCACCATCCTCTCGAAGAATGTATCGATTACATGGAAAGGTGTCAAGATAAACATCCTCGACACGCCCGGACACTCGGATTTCGGGGGCGAGGTGGAGCGCGTGCTCAACATGGCCGACGGCTGTCTGCTCCTCGTGGACGCGTTCGAAGGACCCATGCCGCAGACCCGCTTCGTGCTTCAGAAGGCCCTTCAGCTGGGCCTGAAGCCGATAGTGGTGGTGAACAAAGTCGACAAGCCCAACTGCCGCCCGGAGCAAGTCTACGAGATGGTGTTCGACTTGATGTTCGACTTGAATGCCTCCGAGGACCAGCTGGACTTCCCCGTAGTCTACGGATCGGCCAAGAATGGCTGGATGGGGGAAGACTGGAAGACGCCCACCGGCAACATAGACTATCTGCTCGACAAGATTCTCGAGGCCATCCCTGCCCCCAGGCAGCTTGAGGGAACGCCGCAGATGTTGATCACCTCGCTTGACTATAGCAACTACACGGGCCGCATCGCGGTGGGTCGTGTGCATCGCGGCACATTGCGCGACGGCATGAACATCACCATCTGCCACCGCGACGGCTCCAAGGAAAAGACCAAGATCAAGGAGCTGCACACTTTCGAGGGCATCACCCACAAGCGCGCCGACCATGTGGATTCGGGCGATATCTGTGCCGTGATAGGCCTGGAGCGTTTCGAGATCGGCGACACCATTGCCGACCTCGAGAATCCGGAGGCATTGCCGCCCATTGCCGTCGACGAGCCTACGATGAGCATGCTCTTCACCATCAACGATTCTCCCTTCTTCGGAAAGGAGGGCAAATACTGCACCAGTCGCCAGATCGGCGACCGCCTGAGCAAGGAGTTGGAGAAGAACCTTGCCCTCCGCGTAACCCCGATGGAGGACTCTACCGACAAGTGGATCGTAAGTGGGCGCGGCGTGCTCCACCTCTCCGTGCTCGTGGAAACCATGCGTCGCGAGGGCTTCGAACTGCAGGTGGGGCAGCCGCAGGTAATCTATAAGGAGATAGACGGCGTGAAATGCGAGCCCATCGAGGACCTCGACATCAATGTGCCGACGGAATACAGTTCCAAAATGGTCGACATGGTTACCCGTCGCAAAGGTGAGTTGACAGGTATGGAGACAGAGGGCGACCGCGTGAACATAACCTTCGACATCCCTTCGCGCGGCATCATCGGCCTCCGCACCAATGTGCTTACGGCCAGTCAGGGCGAAGCCATCATGGCGCATCGCTACAAGGAGTACCAGCCCTACAAGGGAGATATCGTGCGAAGAGTAAACGGCTCCATGGTAGCTCTTGAGACCGGGACGGCCTATGCCTATTCCATTGACAAGCTTCAGGACCGTGGCAAGTTCTTCATCGACCCGGGCGAGGAGGTCTATTGCGGACAGGTGGTAGGCGAGCATGTCCATGATAACGACCTCGTCATCAATGTAACCAAGGCCAAGCAGCTTACCAATGTGCGTGCGTCGGGGTCCGACGACAAGGCCCGCATCATCCCCAAGACCGAGATGAGCCTGGAGGAATGCCTCGAATACATCAAGGCCGACGAGTATGTGGAGGTTACCCCGAAGAGCATGCGCATGCGTAAGATCATCCTCGACCATCTGGATCGCAAGCGCGCAAACAAGGAATAAGAGACACGATTATAAATAGGAGGATTATGAAAAAGATGTTTTTGGCGGCACTCTTCTTGTCGGCAGCCCTCGCGATGAATGCCCAGAGCCGCCCGGGCACATTCTCCCTGGCTCCGAAGGTGGGGGTGAGCATCGCCAAGATAACCAAACAGGACATTTACTATGGCGGCGGGCACTCCATGAAACCCAAGTTCCGAGCCGACTTCATGGCAGGACTTGAGGGGGAATATCAGTGCTCCAATGAGCTGAGCCTGACGCTGGGGGCCTATTATGCCGCCCTCGGATACAGGACCGGCAATACGGAGATACTGCAGAGCCAGACGGAGGAGCGGGCCGTCTATTCGGCTTATCAGGGCGCTTACACCCGTCTGGACTATGTGCTCGTGCCCGTGATGCTGAACATGTATGTGGTCAAGGACTTTGCCGTCAAGGCCGGTCTGCAGGCAGGCTTCCTCGTGAACGCGAAGAGCGAGGTGAAGGTCTCGGATGTAACCTATGAGAAATCGACCGGCGTAGGGGTGTATGGCGAACCGCTAACCCTGAAGAACAGTTCGATCGAGGGCTACCACCAGTTCGATCTCTCGATACCTTTCGGCCTGTCCTACGAATATATGAATGTGGTGCTCGATGCCCGTTACAACCTCGGCTTGCTGAAGGTGAGCACAACCAGCAGCGCGAAGAACAGCTTCTTCACTTTCTCCGTGGCCTATAAGTTCAATCTGTGAGCATTCTTTGCCATACTGGCAGGGTGGAGGGGAGCATGCCTCTTGCGACAAGAGAAACCGAAAATCAGAAACCAACAACTAACTATTATGGACTATAAGAACGATAAAAGAGTTATCCTTACGCTGGATGCCGGTGGCACGAACTTCGTGTTCTCCGCCATGCGGGGCGGTAGGGAAATCGTAGAGGCATATACGCTGCCTTCCATGGCGGCCAGCCTCGGCGACTGTCTGAACCAGCTCGTCAAGGGATTTGAGCACATCAAAGAGCAGGTGCCTGCCGCGCCGTCCGCCATCAGCTTTGCTTTCCCTGGCCCGGCCGACTATAAAAAGGGCATCATCGGCGACCTTCCCAACTTCCCCTCCTTCCGAGGCGGCATCGCCTTGGGTCCGTTTCTCGAGCGGAAATTCGGCGTGCCCGTGTTCATCAACAACGACGGAAGCCTCTTCGCCTATGGTGAGGCCATGGGCGGAGCACTGCCCGAAGTCAACCGTCTCCTTAGGCAGGCGGGCAGCCCGAAGCGGTTCAGCCATCTGCTGGGCATCACCCTCGGCACGGGCTTTGGCGCGGGCGTGGTCATCAACGGCGAGCTCCTTCTGGGCGACAATGGTATGGGCGGCGACATCTGGTGTTTCCGTAACAAGAAGTATCCTGAGTGTATCGCGGAGGAAAGCGTGGCCATCCGTGCCGTGAAGCGGGTCTATAAGGAGCTCTCGGGCGATGCCGCCGACCTCACGCCGAAGGACATCAGCGAGATCGCCGAGGGCAAGCGGCCGGGCGACATGGAGGCTGCCCGGCACAGTTTTGCCGAGCTGGGCGAGATGGCCGGCGATGCCATTGCCATGGCCGACACCATCGTAGACGGCCTTGTGGTTATCGGCGGCGGCATGGCTCATAGTTCCGACCTCATCTTCCCGTCGCTGGTCGACGAGATGAACAGCAAGCTCAAGATGATGAACGGAGAGCAAGTGGGACACACGCAGATGAAGGTATACAATCTGGAAGACCCCGCCCAGCTGGCCGAGTTTCTGAAGGGCGGCGCCGTGAAGGTGGCCGTTCCCGGCACTAACGAGCAGATAGACTACGATCCGTTGAAGCGTGTGGGCGTGCTCCGCACGAGGATCGGGGCCTCTTCGGCCATCTCTCTGGGGGCCTATATGTTTGCCCTCAACGAGTTGGATAAATAAGGCGACACGATTACACGCTGCTTGTAATATGATTACACACAGCGTGTAATGTCGTTACACACAGCTTGTAACACTTTGGAATGCGGCAGGAAGCAGAAATGCCTCTTGCCGCATTCTTTAGGGGAGGTTATTCCGGGTAAGCGAGGTTCTCGTCCGTGATAGGTCCAAGCACTTCTGTCAGATACTTGCGCGCTTCCCACCGCGCCATGGGCAGGTCGTGGAGCAGCCAGTTGCCGCAGTCTCTGGGCGCCGCTCCGGGTATCTCGCCCTCGAAGCCGGCCACATAGCTGAAGGTGCGCTTCATGAGCTCTACGATGTCGCGGCTCTGATAGTCGCCCCGCAGCAGGAGGTAGTTGCCGGTCAGGCAGCCCATCGGCCCCCAGTAGATGACGCGGTCTTTCCACTCCTCGTCGTTGCGCAGATAGGTGGCGGCAAGGTGCTCGATGGTGTGGATGGCTCCCGGATGCAGGGTCGGTTCGCGGTTAGGCTCTTTCATGCGGATGTCGAAGGTGGTAACCGTTTCGCCGCCCACGGCATCCTTGCGGGAAACATAGATGCCTCTCAGGAGTTTCTCGTGATTGATGGTAAAGCTGGGAATCTTGTTCATATCTGTAGTTTTTTGATTGTCCTGACACGACGGGTTAAAGTGCCTCGAGGAACTGTCGGGTTACGCGGAAGCTGCCCTCGGCCATCCTGTCCCAGAAGTCGAAGTACTGCGCGGCCTTGTGGTCTTTCAGCGGCACATCGCTGATGATGCGCAGCGAGACGAACGGCACGCCGTAGAGATGGCAGGTCTGGGCGATGGAGCAGCTCTCCATGTCGACGGCCATGGCCTCCGGGAAGTGGTCGAGAATCGAGCGCATCTTCTCTTTCGAGTCCACGAACCAGTCGCCCGAGACGGTCAGTCCGGCCACCACTTTTCCCTCTGTGTTGATGGCGAGTGCCTTCTCCACGAGGTCTCCTGGGGCGGTGAACCGTGGGGGGAGCCCCATCACCTGGCCGTATTCCACCTCGCTGCCGCAGTAGAAATCGTGGTAGGCACACTCTGTTGCCACCACCACATCCAGCGGATTGAGGCTGACGCTTGCGCCGCCGGCCACGCCCGTGGACAGCACGAGGTCGGGCCGATAGCCGTCTATCATCTCCACGGCTCCCACGGCGGCGTTCACCTTGCCGATGCCGCACTGTTGCAGAATCACCTCGTTGCCGCCTATGCGGCCCAGGGTGAAGTCCTTGTGGCGGCGGCGCTCGGTCGTGCTCTCCTCGAGGAGGCCGCTGAGCTGGCGGAATTCCTTGTCCATCGCCACGATAATCCCTATTCTCTTCATTTCCGATGTTTTGTGGGCAAAGTTACATCAAACTGCCGATTAAAACGAAAGATTCCTCTAAAACTTGTTCTTTTTCTCTCCTCGGCCTGTTCGTATGGCTGCTTTGCTCCTGCCTCGCTGCGAGTCGAGGCCGTTTTTCTGGTCGTGAAGCCAGATTTATGCGGCAAAGGGAATGATAGAGGGCTTGTGCTTGCTTTTTTATGCTTTTATATCTCCGTTTTCTTGTTTTTTACCTTTAAATGTCTTAACTTTGCCTGTGAAATAGCAGAAGAGATATCCATCTTGCTTTTCACAGGGCTTAAAACCATATCATTTTGGAATTGAAAACGGATGAGACAGTATGAAAAAGGGATTCTGGGTCATTGCATGTATCATGGCCTTAATGGCCTGCTCTAAAGGTGGGAGCCCCTCTGCCAACCCCTTGACAGGGAACAATGAGGAGGGAGATGGCAATAAGATTCTCTCTTTCTATCGGCAATATGGCAAGGCTTTCAGCATGAAGGACATGCGGCAGAGTTTTGCCAAATGCGATTCGCTGATGGCTGTCTATTGTTCCGCGGAACTGTGTAGGGACACCAAGGAAGACCGCCTGCACGGAGTTGCCTATGAGTTTGTTGCCTGCAATTACGGCATCGACGAGTTGTCATCGCGGACTTTGCAAGTGGAAACGGAAAAAGACGCCTACATCGTAACCTATGATTTCAATGACATGGACGACCGTATGCAGAGAAAAGTCAGGACTGTAGTCTTGAAAGTTGAAATGAGAAATCATAAAATACATAAAGTAACGGATCTGGCCCCGTCGCATTAGTGTTTGGAAGAGAGGCTTGCCGGGAGCGTCGAATCAGGCTTCTCGATGCGGGGGACACGATTAAAAGGAAAGTAATAATAAGATGAACACTTTGAAGAAATACTGGCTCGACCTTGCCGCCGTGGCCTTGTTTGCAGCCATTTCGTTTGTTTACTTCATGCCGGCCGACATCGACGGGCGCATCCTCTTCCGCCACGACTCCTCCGCCGGACGGGGAGCGGGGCAGGAGGCTGCTGAGTATTATCAGAAGACCGGTAAGGTTTCGCGCTGGACGAACGCCACTTTCAGCGGCATGCCGACCTATCAGACCTCGCCGTCTTACACGAGCACCAACGGCTTGCAGAAGGTGATGGACGCCTATCACCTGTGGCTTCCGGACAATGTCTGGTATGTATTCGCCTACCTGCTGGGCTTCTACATCCTGCTCCGGGCCTTCGACTTCCGCAAGGAACTCGCCATCCTGGGCTCCATCCTGTGGGCTTTCTCGTCGTATTTCTTCATCATCATCGCTGCGGGGCACATCTGGAAGGTGATGGCGCTGGCCTATCTGCCGCCGATGATAGCGGGCGTGGTGCTGGCCTATCGGGGCAAGTTCCTGTGGGGACTCATCCTCACGGCCGTGTTCTCGGCCTTTGAGGTGAAGGCCAACCATGTGCAGATGACCTACTACTACCTGTTCATCATCCTCTTCATGGTCGTGGCCTTCCTCGTGGAGGCCGTCAGGGAGAAGCAGCTCGCGCGGTTCGGCAAGGCCACGCTGGCCTGCATGGTGGGCGCGGCCATCGGCATCAGCATCAACCTGAGCAATCTTTATCACACCTGGGAGTATGGCAAGGAGAGCATGCGTGGCAAGAGCGAGCTCATGAAGAAGAACTCCGCCAACCAGACCAACAGCGGTCTCGATCGCGACTATATCACCCAATGGAGCTACGGTGTCGATGAAATCTGGACGCTCCTGATGCCTAACGCCAAGGGCGGGGCCAGCGTCCCGTTGACCGCTAACCCGACGGCGATGGAGAAGGCCGACCCCAATTTCTATCAGATCTACCAGCAACTGGGACAGTACTGGGGCACTCAGCCGGGCACCAGCGGACCGGTCTATGTGGGAGCCTTCGTGCTCATGCTCTTCATCCTGGGGCTTTTCATCGTGAAGGGCCCCATGAAATGGGCCTTGCTTTGCGCCACGGTGTTGTCGATTCTGCTGTCGTGGGGACGCAACTTCATGCCGTTCACCGACTTCTTCCTCGACTATGTGCCGCTCTATTCCAAGTTCCGCACGGTGGCATCCATACTGGTCATCGCGGAATTCACCATTCCCCTGCTCGCCATGATGGCGCTGAAACGAATCGTGGAGGAGCCTGAAATCCTGACGAAGAAAATCAAGTGGGTGTATGTGAGCTTTGCCCTTACAGGGGGCCTGGCCCTCCTCTTCGCCTTGGCTCCGGGCGTTTTCTTCTCCGACTTCGTGTCGCCGGCAGAGCTGGAGGCCCTGAAGCAGCTGCCCGCGGAATACTATAGCCCCGTGGTGAGCAATCTCACCGAGATGCGCAAGGCCGTCTTCACGGCCGACTGCTGGCGCTCGTTCTGGATCATCCTGATAGGAACATTCTGCCTCCTGCTCTTCAAGGCAAGGAAGCTGAAGGCCGAATGGATGGTCGGGGCGCTGGCCCTGCTCTGCCTGATCGACATGTGGCAGGTGAACAAACGCTATCTCAACGACGACATGTTCGTGGAGAAGAGTGTCCGAGACACGCCTCAGCAAATGACGCCGACCGACAAGCAGATACTTCAGGACAAGGCCCTTGACTATCGGGTGCTGAATCTCGCGACGAATACTTTCAACGAGAACGAGACCTCTTACTACCACAAGAGCATCGGGGGCTATCATGCGGCCAAGCTCCGGCGCTATCAGGAGATGATAGAGGCCTATATCAATCCGGAAATGTCGAAGCTGATGCCGGCCGTGGCGGAGGCCAACGGCGACATGACCAAGATTGACGGCGACTCGCTCTATCCGGTTCTGAATATGCTGAACACAAAGTATATCATCGTTCCTCTTCAGGCCGGGCAGACCGTTCCGATACAGAACCCCTACGCTTATGGCAACGCTTGGTTTGTAGACCGGATTTCCTATGTGAACAATGCCAATGAGGAAATAGACCGGATAGGGCAGATAGACCTCCGCCATGAAGCCGTTGCTGATGCCAAATTCAAGAAGCAGTTGGGTGAGGCGGTAGCGCAGGACGCGAAGTCCGTCGTAACCATTGAGGACTATAAGCCCAATCAGGTATCCTATCAGGTGGAGTCGGACAAAGGGGGCGTGCTCGTCTTTTCAGAGATTTATTATCCCGGATGGACGGCAACGGTGGACGGCGAAGCCGTGGAAGTGGGCCGTGTGGACTATATCCTGCGTGCCATTCACATCAACGCGGGTACATACAAGGTGGTGCTCAGTTTCTTCCCGAGGAGCGTGAGCACGACGGAGGCCATTGCCTATATTGCCTATGGCGTTCTGCTGCTTGTCATTTTGCTGGGTGTTTATTCTGAATATCGTAGGAAAAAGAAAGTCGTGAAATGAGAAAACTATTATCGCTGCCGCCGAATCTGGTAAGGCATTTTCATAAAATAACCGGCTATGACCGTGCCGAGTGGTTCTGCACGAACGACCCCATAGGCCGTAAGCTGGGCTCGGGAGGAGGCTCTGCGTGGTTGCTGAAAGCCGCTTTCGAGGCACAAGGAGGAGACCTCTCGTTCGAGGAATGGCTGTCTTCGGAAAAACGGCTGTTACTCCATGCCGGCGGACAGAGCCGTCGCTTGCCGGCCTATGCGCCGTCGGGCAAGATACTCACCCCGATTCCCGTTTTCCGCTGGGAGCGCGGTCAGCGTCTCTCGCAAGATCTGCTGTCGTTACAGATACCCCTTTACCAGAGGATCATGGACAATGCTCCGGAGCGTCTCCACACGCTCATCGTGAGTGGAGATGTCTACATTCGGGCCACGCAACCTTTTCAGCCGATACCGGAAGCCGATGTGGTCTGCTACGGGTTGTGGCTTGATGCCGAGATCGCGAAAGACCATGGGGTCTTTGTCTCGTCGCGTGCGACCCCCTCGGTATTGAAATGCATGCTCCAGAAACCTTCCGTCGAGACGCTGGCACAGGTGCGGCAAGACAATTATTATCTTACGGACATCGGCGTCTGGCTGCTCTCTGACAGGGCCGTCAAGGTGCTCATGAAGCATTCCATGAAGGAGGGCGAGGTGGTGAACTACGACCTGTATGGCGAGTTCGGATGTTGCCTGGGCACAAATCCAACCTTTGATGATCCGGAGGTGCGCGACCTGAAGGTGGCCGTCGTGCCCCTGTCGGGAGGAGAATTTTATCATTACGGTACCTCGCATGAAATCATTTCGTCGACTCTTGACATACAGAATCTTGTGAACGACCAGCGTGAAATCATGCATCATTCACGCAAACCGCATCCTTCTATCTTCCAGCAGAACTCCGAAGTGTGGATTAAGATTACCGAGGAAAACAAGAATCTGTGGATAGAAAACAGCTGTGTCAGCGAGCGTTGGACAATCGCACACGACCACATCATTACCGGAGTTCCGGAAAATGATTGGCAGATAGGATTGAGAGCGGGGCAGTGCGTAGACATAGTACCAGTTGGCGAGAGCCAGTTTGCGGTACGCCCTTACGGCTTCAACGATCAATTTCGTGGCAGTCTGACTGATCCCGCGACAACTTTCATAGGTCAGCCGTTTAAGGAGTGGGCGGAAGAGCGCAGGATAGATATGGCTACCATTGAGGAAGCAGACGACTTGCAGTCGGCGCGTATCTTCCCCGTCGTCGACAACAAGCATGACGCAGGTCTCGTATTGCGCTGGATGCTGAATGAATCTTACCAACAGGGGGGATTGTTCCTGTGGCAGCACTGTCGTAAGATAAGCGCCGATGAGATTTCCGCGGAGGCCAATCTATTGCGCCTCTCGGAGCAGAGGAAAGAGTTTCGAGGCAAGAATTGGCCGTTTTTGGCTAAGAACTATGCCCACAGCGTGTTCTATCAGGTAGACTTGGAGGATGCTGCCCGTGAGTTTGCCGTCCATCATGTGGCAGAGCCTTCGCCGCTTCCGGAGGGCGAGCAGCTGCTCACCCGCATTCACGACGCCATGTTTCGTTCGGAATTGGAGCGTCTGCGCGGTCAGGAGTATGCTTCGAACGAAGATAAAGCTTTTTCCCTTCTTCGTGAAGGGTTGACGGAAACGGCCTTGGCATCGAGGCAGAATCCACGGATGACCGTCCATCCTGACCAGATAGTCTGGGGGCGGAGTCCTGTGCGTATTGATATTGCCGGCGGCTGGACCGATACCCCGCCTTACTGCTTGATGGAAGGCGGAAATGTCATCAACTTTGCCATTGAGCTGAACGGGCAGCCTCCTTTGCAGGCCTATATACGCCCGAGCAAGGAATACCGCATCGTGCTCCGCAGTATCGACCTTGGTGCCTCGGAAGAGGTGAGGACCTATGAAGAGCTGTCCGACTTCAACCATGTGGGGAGTCCTTTCTCCATTCCCAAGGCCGCCTTGGTATTGGCAGGGTTCCAGCCCGGTTTTTCCGTGGAGAAGTTCAGCACGCTGGAGGAGCAACTTCGGGAGTTCGGTTGCGGGATAGAGGTTACCATGCTCTCGGCTATTCCTGCCGGTTCGGGGCTCGGCACAAGTAGTATTCTGGCCTCGACGGTGCTGGGTGCGCTGAATGATTTCTGCGGGTTGATGTGGGATAAGAACGAGATTGGGCGCAGGACGCTTGTTCTCGAGCAGCTTCTTACGACCGGCGGAGGCTGGCAGGATCAGTTCGGAGGAATCCTCCCGGGTGTGAAACTTCTTCAGAGCGACAAGGGATTCGACCAGAAACCGATAGCCCGTTGGCTGTCTTCGTCAATCTTTACGCAGCCGGAATACCGTGCGTGCCACCTGCTTTACTATACGGGCATTACCCGTACGGCAAAGAGCATTCTTTCGGAAATCGTCCGCCGCATGTTTCTCAATCAGCACGATGAGCTTGCGGTGTTGCGTGAGATGAAAGCGCACACGATGGATATGTATGAAACCATTCAGCGTGGCAACTTCAGCGAGATAGGCCGGTTGGTGCGGAAAACCTGGAACCAGAATCAGAGGCTCGACCGCGGCACTAACCCGGAGTCGGTGGCGGAAATCATCCGAAGGGTCGATGACCTTTGTGCAGGTTACAAGCTTCCCGGCGCGGGCGGTGGCGGCTATCTCTATATGATAGCCAAAGACCCGGAGGCAGCGGCTCGTATCATGCGGATACTTGGAGAGAATCGGTCGAATGATAACGCGCGTTTTGTGGAGATGTCGCTGAGCGAGACAGGACTGCAGGTTTCAAGAAGCTAAAGCATATGTATACTTATAAATATCCTCATCCTGCCGTTGCCGCCGACTGCGTGGTCTTTGCGCACGACGGGGGAGACATGAAGGTGCTTCTTGTAGAAAGAAAGAATGATCCCTGTAAGGGTGAGTGGGCTTTCCCGGGAGGTTTCATGAATATCGACGAGACCGCGGAGGAGGCCGCATGCCGCGAGTTGGAGGAAGAAACAGGGTTAAAGGTCGGGGAAGTCCGTCAGTTAGGAGCCTTTACGGCTGTTGATCGCGATCCTCGTGAGCGTGTCGTGTCCATTGCCTATTATGTAGAGCTTCCGGCCGCGGAGGCGGTGAGGGGTTCGGATGATGCCAGAAGAGCCCGATGGTTTTCGCTGGAGGACTTGCCAAAGTTGGCATTCGACCATGAAATGATATTACGAAAGGCTGTCGAAAGATGGAATTCAGAACGCAAGTAGAGATTCGCAAGGCTCCGTTTGAGATTCCTCCCTGTGAGGAAATGCTCTTTGTCGGCAGTTGTTTTGCCGACAATATGGGTCGCCGATTTCAAGAAGAGAGGTTCCGGGCCACGGTGAATCCCTATGGCGTAATGTATAACCCTGCCTCCGTCTTGCACACCGTTTCCCGCGCCTTGGAAGTGGGCAGGAAGCCTAATGTCGCAGTCTTCACCTTGGGCACCAACCATGTTTATGTGTTGAAGGAAACGGGTGAGATCGTAGACAATTGCCAGAAGCGTCCCTCGGCTTTGTTCAGCGAGCGCTTGCTCACCGTGGATGAGTGTGCCGTTTATCTTCTTCAGGCCGTTGAGGACTTGCGGAAAGCCAATCCGCAGGTGAAGATTATCTTTACGGTGAGTCCTATTCGCTATCGCAAATATGGATTCCATGAGAGCCTGCTGTCGAAGGCGACCCTCCTGTTGGCTGTTGACAGGGTGGTCAAAACCGCCGACAGGCCTGACTCGAGCCTCACCTATTTCCCCGCCTATGAAATCGTGAACGACGAGCTTCGCGACTATCGGTTCTACAAGGAGGATATGTTGCACCCCTCGGAGCAGGCAGTTGCCTACATCTGGGATAAGTTTTCGGAAGCCTATTTTGGAGCTGAGACCCTTGAATTCCTCAAGGAATGGAAGCCTCTGAAAGAAGCTTTGGCACATCGGCCGTTCCATCCCGACTCGGAAGAATACCGCCGATTTATGGATAAAACAATGTTAAGAGTTCAAGCTCTTTCGAAAAAATATCCTAACTTTGCATTGGAATAAGGAAACACCAATATACAAATGACATATACTATAGAAAAGGTAACAGCATTGATCGGTGCCCGTCGCTATGGCGATCAGAAAGCCAATGTCGGCTTCCTGCTTACCGACAGTCGTTCGCTTTGTTTCCCCGAAGAGACATTGTTCTTTGCGCTCAAGTCGGAGCGAAACGACGGCCATCACTATATTCCTGACCTCTATCGCCGCGGGGTGCATAACTTTGTTGTGGAAACTGTACCGGCGAACTATGAGAAAGACTATCCTACGGCCAACTTCCTGAAGGTGGAAAGTCCGCTCGAAGCCCTCCAGCGTCTTGCGGAACGCCATCGCGAGAAATTCGATATTCCCGTTGTCGGTATTACGGGGAGCAACGGAAAGACCATGGTGAAGGAATGGCTTTACCAGTTGCTGTCGCCCCAGATGGCGGTAACACGCAGCCCGCGGAGCTACAATTCGCAGATAGGCGTTCCGCTTTCCGTATGGCTTTTGAGTGAAAATACACAAGTAGGGCTCTTCGAGGCAGGCATCAGCGAGCCTACGGAAATGGCTCCGTTGCGTAACATCATTCAGCCCACGATCTCCGTGTTGACAGGTATCGGCGCGGCGCATCAGGAGAATTTCGAGTCATTGGAGGCCAAATGCCGCGAGAAGGCACAGCTCTTCCATGATGCCAAGACGCTCGTCTACAATGCTGACGACGACATGGTAGGAAGGGTGGTGAGAGAAAATGGCTATAAAGGGGACAGCCTTTGCTGGTCGATGAACGACAGGCGTGCCGCCATGTATGTAAAGTCGGTGGAGAAAAAGGAAACGACCACGACCATCACTTATAGCTATCAGGGTGGCGAGGAGAGGTGCTATTCGTTGCCGTTCATCGACAATGCCTCCGTCATCAACTCAATTATTTGTGCCGTGGTGGCCCTCCATCTTGGAGTAAGCGCCGAGGATTTGGATGAGCGGATGCAACATCTGGAGCCCGTGGCCATGCGCCTGGAGGTGAAACAAGGTCAGCATGGCTGTACGCTGATCAATGATTCTTATAACTCAGATATCAATTCCCTCGACATCGCTCTCGACTTCATGGCGCGCCGACCAGATCATAAGGGACGCCGCCGCACATTGATCCTGAGCGATATAGAGCAGAGCGGGGAGCCCCCGAAACAGCTTTATCGGGAGGTGTCTGCCCTCTGTGAGAAGCGTGGCGTGGAGAAGTTTATCGGTATCGGACCGCAAATTAGCGCGCAATCCGATGAGATACGCATCGGCGAGAAGTGTTTCTTCAAGAGCGTGGAGCAGTTCATTCACAGCGAGGTGTTCTCTTCCTTGCACGATGAAGTCATCCTGCTGAAGGGTGCCCGTCAGTTCGGATTCGACCAGTTGACTGAGCTCCTCGTGCAGAAAGTGCATGAGACGATTCTGGAGGTGAACCTATCGGCCTTGGTGAACAATCTCAACTGGTATCGTTCTTTCATGAAGCCAGAGACCAAACTGGTGTGTATGATCAAGGCGGATGCCTATGGCGCCGGCAGCGCGGAGGTTGCCAAGACCTTGCAGGACCATCGGGTGGACTATCTGGCGGTGGCCGTAGCCGACGAGGGGGTTACCCTCCGCAAGAACGGCATCACCTCCAACATCATGATTATGAATCCCGAGATGACAGCGTTCAAGACCATGTTCGACTACGACCTTGAGCCGGAGGTCTACTCCTTCCGTCTGCTCGAAGCCCTCATAAAGGTTGCTGAGAAAGAGGGAATCACGGGTTATCCCGTCCATATCAAGCTTGACACGGGCATGCACCGCCTTGGCTTCAACCCCGAGGAGGACATGGAGCGGCTCATCGGGCGGCTGAAGCTCCAGAATGCCATCATCCCAAGGTCGGTGTTCTCTCATTTTGTGGGCTCTGACAGCGACGGCTTCGATGACTTCAGCGCACGGCAGTTCGCGCTCTTTGACGCGGGAAGCAAGCGGCTTCAGGCCGCCTTCGACCACAAGATACTGCGCCATATCGACAATTCCGCGGGCATCGAGCATTTCCCCGACCGCCAGTTGGACATGTGCAGGCTGGGGCTGGGCCTCTACGGCATCAATCCCCGCGGCAACGAGATCATCAATAATGTCTCTACCCTGAAGACCACCATCCTCCAGTTGCGTCCTGTGAAGGCGGGGGAGACGGTAGGATACAGCCGCAAGGGCACCATCGACCGCGACTCAGTGATAGCTGCCATCCCGATAGGATATGCCGACGGCTTGAACCGCCACCTTGGAAACCGCCGCTGCTATTGTCTGGTAAACGGGCAGAAGGCCGAGTATGTGGGAAATATCTGCATGGATGTCTGTATGATTGATGTAACGGATATCCCCTGCAAAGAGGGCGACAGCGTGGAAATCTTCGGCGACCGCCTGCCCGTAACGGTGCTTTCGGATGTGCTCGACACCATCCCCTACGAGGTTCTCACCGGCATATCCAACCGTGTGAAGCGCGTATATTTCCAAGATTAAACCTGCCTTCGCGGGCCTTTCCTGAAAAGGAAAAGCCGCGGACAGGTTCCGTCATGATGAAAACAATAACTTAAAACATACCATGAAGATGAATAATGACACGCCAAACATCGTGCAGGGCACGCGCCCGAGGATGACAAACTTCCGCTGGATAATCTGCGCGATGCTCTTTTTTGCTACCACCGTGAACTATCTGGACCGGCAAGTCCTGTCGCTGACATGGAAGGACTTTATCGCTCCCGAATTCCATTGGACGAATACCGACTATGGGAACATAGCCGCGGCATTCGCCGTGATGTATGCGATAGCCAACTTCTTCAGCGGCAGAATCATCGACTTTCTGGGCACGAAGCGGGGCTATCTGTGGGCCATCGGCGTCTGGTCGGCGGGTGCCTGTCTGCATGCCGCGTGCGGATGGGCCACGGAGCAGGTCGTGGGAGTGGCGGATGCCGCCCAGCTGGTGGGAGCCGCGGGCGATCTGGCGGCGGCGATCTCGATGGTGAGTGTCTATTTCTTCCTTGTCGCCCGGGTGATATTGGCAGCCGGAGAGTCGGGCAACTTCCCTGCGGCCGTCAAGGTTACGGCAGAGTATTTCCCGAAGAAAGACCGGGCTTTCGCCACCTCCATCTTCAATGCCGGTGCCACGGTGGGAGCCTTGATAGCCCCGCTGAGCATCCCCACCCTGGCCCGCTATTTCAGGAATATCGGCGTGGGTAACGGCTGGGAGATGGCCTTTGTGCTGATCGGCGCGCTCGGCTTTGTCTGGATGGGCTTCTGGATCTTCGTCTATCAGCCGCTGAAAGCTAACAGGCATGTCAACGCCGCGGAACGGGAATACATCCTTCAGGACGCAAAGGTGGAGGGCGACGCCCAGAATCAGGAGCATAGGATGTCGATAGGGCACTGCCTGAAGTTGCGGCAGACCTGGGCTATCCTGGCAGGGAAGTTCCTCACTGACGGGGTGTGGTGGTTCTTTCTTTTCTGGACGCCGGCCTACATCAGCGATGTCTACGGACACGCTTCCGACACCCCGATGGCGCAGATGCTCATCTTCGTGCTCTATGCCATCACCATGCTTTCTCTTTACGGGGGCAAGCTGCCGACGATTCTCATCGATCGCACGGGCAAGGATCCCTATACCTGCCGCATGCGCGCCATGCTCATCTTCGCGCTCTTCCCTTTGCTCGGATTGATGGCACAGCCTCTCGGGCGCTATAGCTGCTGGATAACGATTATACTCATCGGCATCATCGGGGCGGCCCACCAGAGCTGGAGTGCCAACTTGTTCTCCGTGGGGAGCGACCTCTTCCCGAAGAGTGCGGTGGCCACCATCACGGGCATCAACGGAATGGCGGGCGGTCTGAGCTCGTTCCTGATCAACTTCCTGAGCGGTCGCCTCATCGACCATTGCGACATGGCGCGGTCCGTATTCCTGGGCTTTGAGGGTAAGGAGGCAGCCTATATGATTCTGTTCTGCTATTGCTCGGTGGCCTATCTGGCCGGGTGGCTCGTCATGAAGGGGCTCGTTCCGAAATACGCGCCCGTCAAGTGCTGATATATCATAAGGTATATGATAAAAGACTTCCTATTGGTCGGCATGGGCAGCTTCGTCGGAGGCGGCGTGCGTTTGCTCGTTTCGAGGTGGGTGCAGTCGCTGGCGGTGATGGCGTTCCCGTGGGGCACCTTCGCCGTCAACATCCTCGGCTGTCTGCTCATAGGGCTGCTCTCCGGGCTTCCGTCGGCAGGCCATCTGATGAGCGCCAACACGCGGCTCGTCCTTACCACGGGATTCTGCGGCGGATTCACCACCTTTTCTACTTTCATGAACGAGAATTCCGCCCTGCTAAAAGATGGAAACCATCTGTATCTCATGCTCTATGTCTCCGCGAGCCTTGCCGCCGGGTTCCTCGCCCTGCTGCTGGGAAGCCAACTGGCGAAACTGTTCTGAGCGGACGGAGAGAACGGACTGAAAAACAGGCTGTTGCCACCCTGAAAGTAAAAGGCCGTTAAAAGCCTTCCTTTTAACGGCTAAAAGCCTGCCTTCTAACGGCTAAAAGGCGACCTTTTAGCCGCCTTTTACTTTACGGGGAAATATCATCGGAAGAAACCCTTGTCAATCGGGTGGCAACAGATGTCGGCCGATGGCGCTATCTTCCCACATGAACGCTTAAGATATAGTTGATTGCGGCTACTTTACGACTTATAGGATATGCCTTGGAATTGTATTCCTTTATAAAACTATAAAGCCTGTCTGACTGGATTTCCATGTCTTTCCCGTCATGCTCACATTTGTAAAAATCGCCTGAGGCACCTTCTATATGGTAATACAATTTGAATATATGCGTGTTCTCATCACCGAATAGAGTCTTGGAGACGAGCCTGAAAGTATAGGTTTCGTCCTGCTCTTTACCTCTGCTTCCGTATGAACTGGAATAGTTCATGTCCCCAAACTGGATGGACAGGAACGACCCTCTTTTCTCTAAGATGGTCTTTATTTCCGGTACGACATCCAAGTCTTCTTTGAAAGGCGAATTCTTCTGCCACGAGGAGCCATTGATAAAAGTCATTGAGGAAGGAAGCCATAGATGTGATTCTGAATGGTTTTCAGTCTGGCTGCCTTCAGGTCCGGTCGTTGTTCCGTCGCTCTCTCGCGTGAGAGAAGCCGCAAGAATGTCTCCTGAAATGCGGAAGACCTTACTGTTAACACCTTTTACCAGTTGTAGGGAATCTATTATATTGGTGCCGCTTGGACTGTAGAAGGCTATTTGAAAGTGATCACCGAAAATCGCACTTCCATCGTTTCCTTTTTCATTATCACTATCACATGCATTAAAGAGAACGACACATGCTATGATTGACAGAATTTTTATGAAGGATTTCATGTTCCTGTAGTTTTATGGGTTAATGTTTATCTTTGCTGAAAACAGCGTCTTCCAAATTATTGTTTTAATGGTTAATTATACATCCGCAAATATATATAATATACCAATATAAAACAAACATTTTGGGGGATTTTTGCTGATTTTAATTACGAAAACTCACAAAAGGTGCGCAAAAAAGGTTGCGTCTTGGATGATATGGGCATGCCTTGTCGTCTTGGAATTCGCTTTTTTACAGGAATCCTTGCTGCCGGAGGGCTTCCAGCAGCCCCTCGCTCATGGCCTCGTTGTCTTTTCTCGTGTAGCGGATATCCGTGAAAACCTGTGCCAGGGTCTCCTTGCGGTTGATTTCCACGAAGTGCTTGTTTTCCGGCAGAGCTTCCTTCGGTTGATAGAATCGGTCGATTCTGTCGGGCGTGTAGTCCTCGTAGGTTTCCTCATGGACGATGGCCTCCAAGGGAAGCCGGTCGCTCAGTTCGGGCAACTCATCGGGCCAGCCGAGCGTGATGGTCGCGACGGGAAACACAAGTTTCGGCAGACGCAGCACGCGGATAATCTCCTTGGGCATATAGACGGTGGTTCCCAGAAAACACAATCCCAGCCCTTCTTCCTCGGCGAGGTTGCAGAAAGTCTGACAATATAATAAGGTGTCGGTGGCCGCGTTCAGGAAACTGAGGATGTTGCCGTAGCCCGGGGTGGCCTTTCGGTTCTCCGCCCAGAGCGATGTGCGCCGGAAATCCGCGCAGAAAGTGAGTACCACGGGTGCTTCGCCGACCATCGGCTGGTGGAAATGAGCTGGTGCCAGTTCGGCTTTCTTGCCGGCATCGCGCGTGATGACGACGGAGTATAATTGCAGGTTTCCCATGGTCTGGGTGCGCTCCGAATCCCTCAAGAGCGTCTTTAGCAATGGGTCCCCAACCTCTCGGGATGAGTATTTTCGGATGCTTCTACGCATGTTTATAGTTTTCATAATCGTAAATTTTCTTTGTTGCAAATATACTTTAAGTTTTCCAAAACGGAAAACTTTGCAGTAAGTTTTTAGTAAAAAAGTTCCCAAAATAGTCTTTTTTCTCGGAAATATATTGTAGTTTTGTAACGAGTAGGAAGATAACGGATAATCTCCGAATCCTTCTCCGTGGACAAGATGATGATTGGTTTCGCTTGGAGAAATCATTCGTGTGGATCCTCGGTGCGCAGGATGGACTGATGAGTGCTAATGTTAATAATAATAAAACAATAATGGTTGATGAGTGAAGTCTGAAGGTCGGCGGGAGTCCTTTCGGCATTATCGCCCGGCCTGACAGTTTTTTTCCACGGTTGCCGACATCTTCGGGACTTTTCGGTAATTCTTTCCCATTTAAGGATTCTGCGGACTTTCACCCATTGCTAACGAACTACGATGGAAAATTTAACGACCTATTCTTTCGAGGAAGCCTATGAGACCTCTTTGAAGTATTTTGATGGCGATGAGCTGGCAGCCGGAGTCTGGGTGAACAAGTATGCCATGAAAGACGGTTTCGGCAATATTTATGAGAAGTCGCCGGAGAATATGCATTGGCGTATCGCGAACGAGATTGCCCGCGTCGAGCGGAAGTATGAGAATCCGCTGAGTGCCCAGGAAGTCTTCGACCTTATCGACCATTTCCGCTATGTCATACCTGCCGGAAGCCTGATGACCGGCATCGGCAATAAGTTTCAGGTCGCTTCGCTGGGCAATTGCTTTGTGATAGGTTTTGACGGGAACGCTGATTCCTACGGTGCCATCATGAAGACCGACGAGGAGCAGGTGCAGCTGATGAAGCGGCGCGGCGGCGTGGGCCACGACCTGACCCACATTCGGCCTGCCGGAAGCCCGGTGAGCAACTCGGCGCTTGCTTCCACAGGCCTGGTTGCCTTTATGGAGCGCTACAGCAATTCCAATCGCGAGGTGGCCCAGGACGGATGTCGTGGAGCCCTGATGCTTTCTGTCAGCGTCAAGCATCCTGACTGCGAGGCGTTCATCGACGCGAAGATGACCGAGGGAAAGGTTACGGGAGCCAATGTGAGCGTGAAGATTGACGACGAGTTTATGGAGTCTGCCATCGAAGGAAAGCCTTACACCCAGCAGTTCCCCGTTGACGCGAAGAATCCCAAGGTGCGGCAGGAAATCTCGGCCAAGAACCTTTGGGAGAAGATTGTCCACAATGTCTGGAAAAGCGCCGAGCCGGGCGTGCTCTTCTGGGATACCATCATCCGGGAGAGCATACCCGACTGCTATGCCGACCAGGGCTTCCGCACCGTCGGTATGAACCCCTGCGGCGAGATACCCCTTTGTCCTTACGACAGTTGCCGGTTGATAAGCCTGAATCTGTATAGCTATGTCGTAAACCCGTTCACCAAGGACGCCTACTTCGACTTCGACAAGTTCAGGAAGCATGTCCAGCTTGCCCAGAGAATCATGGATGACATCGTGGATCTGGAGATGGAGAAGATAGAACTTATCATGGAGAAAATAAAGGTCGATCCGCAGGATGAGGAAGTGAAGCAAACCGAGTATCATCTGTGGGAGAAAATCAAGGACAAGAGCGGAAAGGGACGCCGCACGGGTGTGGGTATCACGGCCGAGGGCGACATGATAGCGGCCATGGGTCTGCGCTATGGGACGCAGGAGGCAACCGACTTCTCCGTATCCGTTCACAGGGAACTGGCCTTGAATGCTTACCGCTCTTCGGTAACAATGGCTCAGGAGCGGGGCGCCTTTGCCATCTACGACGCTGGTCGCGAGGCCAAGAATCCGTTCATCCTGCGCATCAAGGAGGCAGATCCCGAATTGTATGCCGACATGGTGAAGTATGGCCGCAGGAATATAGCTTGCCTGACGATAGCCCCCATGGGCACCACCTCCCTCATGACCCAGACCACCTCGGGCATAGAGCCGGTGTTCATGCCGGTCTATAAGCGTCGCCGCAAGGTAAACCCGAACGATACCGATGTGCATGTGGACTATGTCGACGAGGTGGGCGACAGCTTCGAGGAATATATCGTTTACCATCGGAAATTCTTGGAGTGGATGAAGATAAACGGTTATGACGCCACGAAACAATATACCCAGGAGGAGATTGACGAGCTTGTGGGCAAGTCTCCCTATTACAAGGCTACGGCCAATGATGTAGACTGGCTGATGAAAGTGCGCATGCAGGGAGCCATCCAAAAGTGGGTGGACCACAGCATTTCCGTAACCATAAACCTGCCGAACGATGTCGATGAGGCGCAGGTCAACAAGCTTTATGTCGAAGCGTGGAGGAGCGGCTGCAAGGGATGCACCATCTACCGCGACGGCAGTCGGTCGGGCGTGATGATCCCCATGTCAAAGAAAGAAAAGAAGACTGCCGAAAAGGAACAGCTGAAGGACAGCAACATGGAGACAAAGTTCAATTCTCCGCGTGAGGCTCCGGTCGTTACCGAGACCCGTCCCAAGGAATTAGAGTGCGATGTAGTCCGTTTCCAGAACAACAAGGAGAAGTGGGTGGCCTTCGTGGGATTACTTGACGGTTATCCTTACGAAATCTTCACGGGGCTTCAGGACGACGACGAGGGCATCGTATTGCCGAAAACCGTTGTAAAAGGCAAGATTATCAAGCAGACCAATGAGGACGGCTCTCATCGCTACGACTTCCAATTCGAGAACAAGCGGGGTTATAAGACCACCGTCGAAGGGCTTTCCGAAAAGTTTAATCCGGAGTATTGGAACTATGCCAAACTCATCTCCGGAGTGCTCCGCTACCGCATGCCCATCGCTCATGTGATCAAGCTCGTGGGCTCGTTGCAGCTGAAGGACCAGAGCATCAACACTTGGAAGAACGGCGTGGAGCGCGCCCTGAAGAAATATGTGGCCGACGGCACCCAGGCCAAGGGGCAGAACTGCCCTGTCTGCGGGCATGAGTCGCTCGTCTATCAGGAGGGCTGCCTGATCTGCACAAACTGCGGGGCGAGTCGTTGTGGATAGTCTCGCGTGATTCCTCCAGGGATAAGCGAGACGGCCGCCGGCTTCTAAAATCAATAAGGATATATGGAAATACAATCAACTTACATATATTTGCGCAACCTGCGGTTTCATGCCTTGCACGGCGTGTTACCGCAGGAACGCGTTACGGGAAACGACTACGAGCTTACCCTTCGCATCGGCTATCCGATGGAGGGGGCAATGCTCTCCGATGCGGTGGCAGAAACCCTTAACTATGCCGAGGTTTATCAGCTCGTGAAAGAAGAAATGCGGCTCCCGTGCAATCTCATGGAACGCGTGGCCCGCCGCATCTCCGACCGACTGCTCCGCCAGTTTCCAGAGATACGCTCCATAGACCTCTGGCTTACCAAGAAAAATCCCCCGATGGGGGCGGATTGTGAAGGAACCGGGGTGGAAGTACACTTAATAAATGATAAAACGAAGTAGCCGTTCTCGGTTTTCTCGCCGTAAATAGTTACCTTTGCACGCAGATAAAGCAATAAATTCACGAAACGGGATGGACAGAGGGCGTCAATATGGCCATATCCTCCGTGTTCTCCGTTTACTCTTCGGTATAGCATGAGCAGAAAGAAGTTTTTCTCTTTAGTGGCACTGATGGCTTTTGCGATGGTGGCGACGGCCGCCAGCCACAAGTTCACGCTGGTGTTGGATGCCGGACACGGAGGTCATGACACTGGTGCCGTAGGCTCCATTTCCAAGGAGAAGGACTTGACGCTGAAGTATGCGCTGGCTTTCGGCCGTCTGATAGAGTCTAAGTGCCCGGATGTGAAGGTGTATTATACCCGCACGGCCGATGTCTTCGTTACGCTTTCGGGGCGTGCGGCCTTTGCCAACATGAAGAAGGCCGACCTCTTTGTCTCCGTCCATGTCAATGCTGTCGCCGGCGGCCGGCAGGCTCGAGGATATCAAACCTATACATTGGGGCGCAGTCTCCGCAACGGAAACAGCAAGGGCATCGACGAGAACCTGGAAGTGGCCAGGCGTGAAAACTCCGTGATCTTCCTTGAGAAAGACTACAAGAAGACTTACGACGGGCTCGACCTGAACAGTGCGGAGGGCGATATAATGTTCGAGTTTATTCAAGACCAGAACCGTGTGAGCAGTACCGATCTGGCCAAGAACCTGCAGCAGCATATATGCGCGGCAACGGGTCGCGCCAACGGCGGTGCCCACCAGGACAACCTTGCGGTGCTCCGGCTCACCTCCATGCCCGGCTGTCTGATGGAGCTGGGATTCATCTCTACGCCCGACGAAGAGCGGTTCTTGAATTCCGATGCTGCCTTGGCAGCCTATAGCAATGGGTTCTATAATGCCTTCATGAAGTATCGGTCCAAGCACGACAAGACCGTTACCGTGCCGTTCAAGGCCATCGAGACCACTCCTGTCATCCCGCAGGTGGTGCCGGACACTTATAAGAAGGCAGAGACGGCAGGAAGCGGCCCGTCCGCTAAGCCCAGGGAGCAGGCGGTCTCCAAGGCCGAAGCTCGTCCGGAGGCTGTCGGTGATTCGTCTGCAGAGGGCCAAAAGCCGGTCGGCCATCCGCTGTCCACAGGCGGGAATTCCTCCTCCGGCACGCAGGCAGATGCCTCTAAGCCGGTCTTTAAGATTCAGGTTATGGCCACGAGCAAGAGACTCAGGGAAGAAGATGCCCGTTTCAAGAGTCTCAAAGGATGTGAGTGTTACGAGGAGGACAATATGTTCAAGTATACTTATGGCGCCTCCAACGACTATGATGAGATAGCCCGCCTCCGCAAGCAAATTGTCTCGGAGTTCCCGCAAGCTTTCATCATAGCCTTCAAGGGAGGGCGGAAGGTGAATATTCAAGAGGCAATACGCGAATTTAAAAGTAACAAGTAATCGATTATGACAAAAGAAATCAAGATAGCCATTGTGGCAATATTGGGAGTCGTGATTCTCTATTCCGGAATGAATTTCCTGAAAGGAAAGTCATTGTTCTCCACGGATCACGCCTATTACATCAAGTTCAGGAACATCAGCGGACTGGCAGAGTCTAATCCTATCTATGCCAACGGCTATCAGGTGGGCGTGGTGAGGTCTATCAATTACGACTATAAAGGCAACGACGGCGTGGTCGTCGCTTTTGATGTAGACAACCACCTCCGCATCCCCAAGGGCTCCTCGGCCTCCATCGAGAGCGACTTGATGGGCAATGTGAGGATGAATCTCCTGTTGGCAGACAACCCCCGTGAGTGCGTGGAACCCGGCGACACCATCATCGGCGAGCTGAATGCGGGTCTCATGGGAAGGGTCTCGGCGCTCGTTCCCGTTATCGGACAGATGCTGCCCAAGCTGGATTCTATCTTGGTTAGCGTGAACACCTTGCTGGCCGATCCGGCCATCGCGCAGTCGCTCCATCACATCCGGACCACCACCGACAACCTGACCACCTCGACCCGGGAGCTGAACACCCTCATGGCGACATTGAACAGCAATGTGCCCGGACTGGTCAACAAGGCGAACGGGGTGCTGGACAATACGACACTGCTGACGGCTAACCTTGCGGCCGTCGATATCCAGAAGACCATGGATGAGGTAAACCAGACGCTGGCGAATGTGAAAGCCATAACGGAGAAAATCAATAGCAAGGAAGGCTCGCTCGGCCTGCTGATGAACGACAGCCGCCTCTACTACGAGCTGACAGCTACGGTCAATAGTGCCGACTCCCTGCTCAACAATCTCCGGGAGCATCCGAAACGCTATGTCCACTTCTCCTTGTTCGGCAGGAAAGACAAGCGATAATCTCCGTGTTGTTGCCCCTCACCGATGCAAATGAGCAGAAAAACGGGCTTGAGGAAAAAACTTTTTTTAAAATAGATTTTGTCTAAATAACAGGCTTTGATGTTTCATGCGCCGCACCGGATAGGTAAGGTTCTCATTTCGTGATGAGTTGCGCCGTCAAGGCTTTCTGTTTCACTCTTAAACCATTACACTTTAAGCAATCATCCGGAAAAACCTATATATCAGAATATTACATTTTTGCAAGCCCTGTTTTGCAATCAGAAAGCCCAATTGCGGTCAATCGCTTTGTCTATGGGAGTTTCCAATTTCTATACAAAAAAAGAAAAAAAACAAAATTTGCAAGTTCTAAAAAAAAATGCGATATTTGCAGTCTAAAAGTTAAAGAACCAATTACCATCGAAAGGTATATTAATTAAGTATATAGATGAAAGTAAGTCCTGACGCTCGTTGGGAGAAGTCTCTTGCACTCATCCGTGAGAATGTATCCCTGCAACCATATAATACATGGTTCAAGCCGATAGTTTTCGAGAAGTTCGACGACGCTTCGAAGACCATCCTGCTGCAGGTATCCAGTACCTATGTATATGAATATTTGGAGGAAAACTATGTGGACTTGCTGTGCAAAGTGCTGGTCCGCACCTTCGGGGAAGGGGTGAGACTCACCTACCGCGTGGTTACGGACAAGGAGCACAAGCTGTCGCAGGACATTGAGGCTGCCCCCACCGACTCCAACCTGAAGCCGCACGCCCAGACGAAGGGGAACGCGGCCCCCTCGCTGCTCGATGCCGCCCAGCCGCAGCAATTGGACCCGCACCTGAACCCGCACCAAACCTTTGAGAATTTCATCGAGGGCGACAGCAACAAGCTGCCGCGCTCCGTAGGACTCTCCATAGCCGAGCATCCGCAGACGGCACAGTTCAACCCGATGTTCATCTATGGGCCTTCGGGCTGTGGAAAGACCCATCTGATCAATGCGATAGGCGTCAAGATCAAGCAGCTGTATCCGCAGAAGCGTGTGCTTTACATCAGTGCCAACCTTTTCAAGGTGCAGTTTGTCAACGCCACCTTGCAGAATACGGTGCCCGATTTCATCAGTTTCTACCAGACCATCGATGTGCTCATTGTCGACGATGTGCAGGAATGGATGACGGCGGAGAAGACCCAGGACACTTTCTTCCACATCTTCAACCACCTGTTCCGCAACGGCAAGCGAATCATTCTGGCAAGCGACCGCCCACCGGTAGACCTTCAGGGCATGAACGAGCGCATGCTCACGCGATTCTCCTGTGGGCTGATAGCGGAGCTGGAGAAGCCCAACACCCAGCTCTGCATTGACATCCTGAACAGCAAGTGTCGCCGCGACGGGCTCAAGATTCCCGCGGAGGTGATCCTCTTCATCGCCGAGACGGCCAACGGGAGCGTGCGCGACCTCGAGGGAGTGGTCAACTCGCTGCTTGCCTACAGCGTGGTCTACAATTGCAACATCGACATGCGGCTGGCCGAGCGGGTCATCAAGCGTGCCGTCAAGGTGGACGACGCCCCCCTCACGGTCGACGATATCCTGGAGAAAGTGTGCAATCATTTCAATGTAACCCAGGCTGCCGTAAACGGGAAGAGCCGCAAGCATGAGGTGGTGGAGGTGCGCCAGCTGGCCATGTACTTCGCCCAGAAATACACCAAGATGCCCACCAGCCGTATCGGAAAGCTGGTGGGAGGGCGCGACCACGCCACCGTCATCCACAGCTGCAACCGCGTTGCCGACCGACTGAAAGTGGACAAGGCCTTTCAGGAGGAGATCATGAGTATTGAAAACTCGTTCAAGTTGAAACGATAATACAAGCTATAATAACCTTAAACACGCAAGGCCGGGAGCTCCGACGGCTCCCGGCCTTCTTTCTTCCTGCCCGATAAAACCTTTCTTTCTGCCCCTGATAATCTTTCTGTCGGCTCCTATCTTTCTTTTTGTCGGTTTCCAATTATCTTTCTGTCTGCGGCCAGCTTCTTCGCGGGGAGATAGGACTTTCCGCCGTCCCTATGTGGGCGAGGGATGGAATAGGCTGCTCGGCGTGGTATTACAAGCGGCTTGTAACACGATTACACACAGCTTGTAACACGATTACACGCCGCTTGTAACAATCCTTCCTGCGGCCTCCGACAGGAGGGGAGGTGGCGATTGGCGCCCTCCCTGGATGGTTTCGGGATGGATGAACGGAAAAAGAAACTCTCGGGCGAACGCCTGCCGGGAGTTTCAGCTAAGTCGCGTGCTGCTTATTCAGGCAGTCTCACATCCTTGCCCTCAACGGCGATGAGACCGGCCTTGCGGGCTTCGCCAAGGAGCATCACGGCTTGTTTCTGCGTGCATCCGCAGACATCTTTCAGCTTCATGAGGAAGTCCTGCCTCGGCATGGCCTTTTCCCCGGCCTCGTCGAAGACCTTGCCGATGTTGGCCTTGAGGTTTTCCTTGCTGAACTGGATGTAGTGGCGGTGCCGATAGGCGAAGTAAGCGATGGCCATGCATACAAGTATGATGCCGGCGGCGATTAGGATCGTATTCATATGTGATAAAATTAGATCAGGCGCAGAGGCCGGTTGTCGCCCGGTCGGCGGACGCCGGGATTCGCGGAGCGGCGATTTGCGCCTCAAGGCGACTTCCCGGACCGGGACTCTTACCTTGCAAATATACATTTTTTATTGTAAAACAAAGGAATCTGTGAAGAAAAAAACAGGAAAAAGTATTTTTTTATCGTTTTTTTTGTCGTTCGAATGATATTTTTTCCTAACTTAGCGGGCAGATACCAACCATTAACTAAAAATCTTTGATTGACCTTTGAAAATGAACGACGCGAGAAATGAACCCGTAGAAGGAACTGAGGCGCAGGCATCCCAGGACTCTGTTTTCGATCGCAGGCGCAGGCTTATCGGTGCCGTTAGCGGCCCTGTCTGTGCTCTTTTGGTGTGGTTTACTCCCATCGAGGCCCTGTCGCCGGAGGCGCATAAGCTTCTGGCCATCATGACCTTGGTGTGCCTCTGGTGGATTTGCGAGCCGGTTCCCATTCCGGTAACTTCCCTGGTTGGCCCCACTCTGTGTGTATTGCTCGATGTGGTGAAGATGAAGGAGGCCTTTGCGGCCTTTGCCAATCCCACGATATTCCTCTTCATGGGCGGCTTCATCATCGCAAAGGGCATGATGGTGAACGGCATCGACAAGCGCATCGCCTATGGCATCATGTCGATGAAGTGGGTGGGCGACAACCCGCGCCGCATCTTCCTGGCCATCGGTCTGGCCTGCATGCTCTGCTCGGGGTGGATCAGCAACACTGCCACGGCGGCCATGATGTTCCCTATCGCCATCGGCCTGCTCGACGCCATCAAGGATATGATGGCTACCAAGGGCAAAATCATTAACCTGGCCACTTATAAATATGCCACCGGGCTGATGCTGATGACGGCCTACGCATGCTCCATCGGTGGTGTTTTCACGCCCATCGGCACGCCCCCGAACATCATCATGCTCGGCTTTCTCAACGAGATGTGCGACATCCACATCGGCTTCTTCCAGTGGATGGTGTGGGGTTTTGTGGCCATGGTCATCTACTTCGTGATTGCCTATCTCATCCTCAGCCGCATGTTTCCGGCAGATGTAAAGCATATCGAGGGGGCCAATGAGTTCATAGGCACCAAGATCAAGGAGCTTGGGAAATGGACGCGGGCTCAGAAAAACACGATGTTCGCGTTCCTCGTGGCTGTGGTTCTGTGGGTTACCCCGGGATTTCTGAACATCGCGTTTGGTTCGGACAGCGAGATCCTGAAGGTTTACAACCGCGTTCTTCCGGAAGGTGCCGTCGCCATGGTAGGTGCGTTGTTGCTCTTCTTCCTTCCCGTAGACTTGAAGCATAACAAGATGACCATTACCTGGAAACAGGCCGTGGGGGGTGTGGAGTGGGGCACGCTGTTGCTCTTCGGAGGAGGTCTGGCCATGGGCGGAATGATGTACACCACCGGTTTGTCGGGCTGGATAGGCGAGCAGATCGTGAATGGCATGGGCGGAAAACCGTCCGAGCTCCTGCTCGTCGCCGTGTTCTGCGTCATGTCGTTGCTGCTCTCGGAACTTACATCGCATACCGCGGCCACCAACATGATCGGTCCGCTGGCCATCGGCGCGGCTCTTTCGGCAGGTTTCAGCCCGGTTCCCGTGGCCGTCGGCGTAGCCCTCTCGGCATCGCTGGGGTTCATGCTCCCGGTGTCCACACCCCCGAATGCCATCGTCTATGCGAGCGGCTATGTCCCTATCACGAAGATGATAAAGTCTGGGGTGTATATCGACTTCATCGGTATTATCTGCGTTACCATTCCTGTGGCGCTGTTCATCGTCAAGATGGTGATGGGCATCCTGTAAGGTTGAATTCGGAAAGGCAAGGAGGGCTGTCCATTGGCGGCGGCCCTTTCCGTTTGTACGTTCACTATGGGGGGCATCGGTTTTTCCGGCCCGATGGGCGCGAAGCCAGAGATTTTATCTGCCAGGGCTTTGCCGGAAAACAATTTTGCAGTATCTTTGCAGCTACTAATAAACATGCATATGACGAATATGGAAGATTCGGGCGTGATCCAGCAGGCCATCGACGAGCTGTCCTGCCCAGACTCCCTCAAAGGCCTTTGCCATGAACATTGCGACGGAAACCCGTTGCCGTCGCAAGAAGCCCTTCAGGAAATCATCGACTGCGCGAGGTCGATTCTCTTCCCGGGTTACTACGGCAACTCGGCCATCAACACGCAGACCATCAGCTATCACATCGGAGTCTCCGTGGAGCGGCTTCATCACCTGCTGTCTCGCCAGATCTTGGCGGGCCTCTGCTTTCAGGAGCGCGAGGAGGGGGAGATGCTTCAGTCGTCGACCTCGAAGGCAGCCGACATTGCCACGGAAATCGTCGCCACGCTGCCCACGCTTCGCAAGTTGCTGGCCACGGATGTGGAGGCGGCCTACGACGGCGATCCCGCCGCTACTAGCTACAGCGAGATCATTGCCTGCTATCCCGCCCTCAAGGCACTCACCTGTTATCGTCTGGCCCATGAGTTGGTGCGCCACGGAGTGCCGCTCATTCCCCGTGTCATCACCGAGATGGCGCATTCCGAGACCGGAATAGACATCCATCCGGCCGCCGAGATAGGCCATCACTTCACGATAGACCATGGCACGGGCGTCGTCGTGGGTGCTACCTGTATCATCGGAAACCATGTGAAGCTCTATCAGGGCGTAACCCTTGGCGCGCGCAGCTTTCCGCTCGACGACAACGGCAATCCCATCAAGGGTATTCCCCGTCATCCGATCCTGGAGGATAATGTGGTGGTTTATTCCAACGCGACGATTCTGGGGCGCGTTACCATCGGCCACGACTCGGTCATCGGGGCCAACATGTGGATTACCGAGGATGTCGGTCCGCGGTCGAGGGTGATGAAAGGGTAGGCCTCCACACTGTTTGCTGGAAACCGTATGCCCGACGGCAGTCCTGGACGGGCTGCCGTCGGGCTATTTAAAGAGGATACTCCTCGAAATCGAAGAGCACGGTGGAGAGATAGCGCTCGCCGGTGTCAGGCAGCAAGGCCACTATGCGCTTGCCCTTGTTTTCCGGCCGGCCGGCTACTACGGCCGCGCCGAAGGCGGCTGCTCCCGACGAGATTCCTACCAGCAAGCCTTCTTGTCGGGCCAGTTGTCGACCCGTGCGGATGGCGTCGTCGTTCTCGATGTCCAGCACTTCGTCCACCACCTCGGCATGATAGGTCTTGGGGATGAATCCCGCTCCGATGCCTTGAATTTTGTGGGGGCCGGCCGGCTTGCCGTTTAGCACGGCCGATGCGGCGGGTTCCACGGCCACGACGCGGATGTCCGGGTTTTTCTCCTTGAGGCGCTTGCCCACACCGGAGATGGTGCCGCCCGTGCCCACGCCGGCCACGAAGATGTCAATCTTGCCGTCGGTTTGTTCCCAAATCTCGTCGGCCGTGGTCTCATAGTGCCGCTGCGGGTTGGCCGGATTCTCAAATTGTTGCAGGATGATGCTGCCTAGAATGGAACCGCGCAGTTCTTCCGCCGCCTTGATGGCGCCGGCCATTCCCGCCTTGCCGTCGGTGAGCCTCACCTCGGCTCCATACGCCTTCACGAGGTTGCGGCGTTCCACGCTCATGGTCTCGGGCATGGTGAGAATGAGTTTATACCCCTTCACGGCTGCCACCCAGGCCAGTCCCACACCGGTGTTTCCGCTCGTGGGCTCGATGATCGTGGCCCCCGGCTGCAAGCGCCCCTGCTTCTCGGCATCCTCGATCATGGCCAGTGCGATGCGGTCTTTCACGCTTCCGCCGGGGTTGAACGACTCCACCTTGACCATGATGGGGGTGTTGAGGCCCTTTTCCTGTGAAAAAACACTCAGCTCCACGAGGGGAGTGTTTCCTATCAAATCTGTCAATTTCCTTGCAATTTTTGTCATCGCATGTTTCCTTTCTTTATACCTATTGTTTGTTAGAATCATTTCTTGTTTGCAAAAGTAGGACAAAAATCTGGATCGCGCAAAATCTCGAACATGATGTTTTGCGGGTTTAACCTTTATAAATAGTTGTGGGTGGCGTTGTGGGCGGAGGGGCTTGTCGGGCCTTTCGATAGCCCGTGGCAAGAGCTTAGAAAAGGCGATAGAGAATGCTTAGCCGCTTGCTCCGTGAGAGCTGGCCGGGATTAGAGCCCGGGGTGGCCTCAGGCACTGTCTTCCCGGCCTTACGGTAGTAGTCTTTCCAGTAGTCGGTTATCTCGCCTCGGGCGTTGTGGAAGCTCATGGGAATCGGCTCGAAGATAGGCCTGCCGGCGGTGTCCTGGTAAGCCTTCTGCACGAGTTCGCTACAGTAGAGCGCGCTGTCGTCAGGCTCGAAGAAAAAGTCGTAAGGCTTGCCTAAGTGCCGCAGGGCATTGCGGAGCGATGCCTTTATGTCCAGACCGTCGGTTATCCTGCCGGCGAACACTTGTCTGCCGTGGCGCGAGTGGCGTGTCAGGGTGCTGTCGATGGGTTGCACGACCACGCCTCGGTGCGTGGCCTCGAGCGTGTAGGGCATGCCGGCTATCCTTAGGAAGATGGCTACATGGTCTATCGCGCGCCCCTGGAATCCCTCTGTTACCTCCGTGATGGCGTTTCCGTCGGCCGGCGAGAAGAAGATTAGGTCGGCATCCCGGAGCAGCGAGCAGTCGCCCTTGATAGGGGTCTGTGCCGCCAGTCCCTGTGTGAGGCATAGGAGCAAAAGGAGTGATTTCAGTTGCTTTCCCGTCATGATTCTTGTGTTTTTTCCTTTTGATATTGGCTGGGAGTAACGCCCATAACTCTCTTGAAAGTGCGCGTGAAATTCGAGCTGTCGTCGAATCCGCATTTCAGGGCTATTTCCGCAATGCTGATTTCAGAGGTGTTCTCCAGCAGTTGGCAGGCTCGTTTTATCTTGATTTTCTGGATAAAGTTGGCGGGTGTCTCTCCCGTAAGCGCCAGAAGCTTGCGGTGGAACTGGCGGGTGCTCATGCAGAGCGTCGCCGCCACTGTGGCCGTATCCGTTTTCTGATCGTCTATCATCAGATATACGCAGTCGACGACCTTGGTGATGAATGCCATTTCTTTCGGGGAGATGTTTTCTTCCTCCGTCTCATTCAGCAGTGTGTCTTTCTCTTTCTCTCTAATCCGCTGCATTTTCTCGAGCAGTTTTTCCACCCTTGTGCGCAGTTCGTCGCTGTTGAAAGGCTTCGCGAGATAGGCGTCCGCTCCGACCTGTAGTCTCTTGATGCGCTCCTCTTCGCCGACTTTGGCCGTGATGACGATGACGGGAATGTGGCTCACCGCCTCGTTCTTCCGGATTTGCCGGCAAAGTTCCAGACCGTCGATGCCGGGCATCATCACATCGGTGATGATGAGGTCGGGCACGGTGTCGAGGGCTTTCCGCAGTCCGTCGTCGCCGTTGGTGGCATAGGAGAGTGCGTATCGGGCGCCGAGCTGCGACCCGATGTAGGCGGCGATGTCCTTGTTGTCCTCTACGATGAGCAGCTGGTATTCACGATCCTCGCCGTCCTCCTTGCTGTATTTGTCGGGCTCTGCTTCTTTGTCGGGCAGCATCGGGGTGTTGGCCCGGAGTTCAGCTTGTCGGCAGCTCTCATGTCGGATGGGAAGGGTGAGGCTGAAGGTGGTACCTCGGCCGAGGGCGCTTTTCACCTTGATGCTACCCTGCATGGCATCTACGATTTGCTTGACGAGAGCCAGTCCCACGCCGGAGCCCATGTGCTGTGCGCCGGTTTTCGTTTGATAGAACGGTTCAAACAAGTGGGGGATGCTCTCCTGTGGGACGCCTTGGCCGGTGTCGGCTATTTCGAGATGCAGCAGTCCGTCTTTGCGGTGTATGGAAACATTGATGCGTCCGTATTCGGGGGTGAACTTCAGGGCATTGGAGAGCAGGTTGTTCATCACCTTACTTATATAGTCGGGCACGAAGTCCATTTCGATGGGCTCATTGCCAAAGAGTTGCAGGTCGATGTTGCGGCTGCGGGCATAGTCGCGGTAAGTGTCTACGATCATGGCTATGTGGAGGGTGATGTTCCCGCTATACCGGTCGGGGTGGCCTACGGCCGACTTGATTTTCGATATGTCGAGTAGCTGATTGATGAGTTGCAGCAGATTGTTGCCCTGCCGTTCTATCACGCCGGCCTTCTCTGCCGCTCGTGGCGTGGCGTTCTTGTCCTGCCTGAGGTCGTGGCTCAGTCCGAGTATGATGGTGAGTGGCGTTCGGAATTCGTGCGTGATGTTGGTGATGAAGTGCTCGCGCATAGCACTTGTCTGCTTCAGCTGCCGGTGGCTGCGGGCGCGGGTCCTGAGCACATAGTACATGGCGGCCAGCAGCACGGCCAGCAGCAATGCGCCCATCACGGCGAGGCGCTTACCCCATCGCTCGCGTTGCAGTTCCTGTTCCTGCTGTTGTTGCCGGCGGTCATAGAGGTTGTTCTGTAGGGTCTCTATCTCAAACAGGTTGCGTGCTCCAAGCAGACTGTCCTGTCGCTCGTCGGCCGTGCGATAGGCTTCGAGTGCCTTGCGGGGGTCGCCCTGCTGCTCGTGGTAGTCGGCGTAGAGGTGGTAGATCTGCGGGATGTATTCCCGGGCTCCGATGCTCTGGGCCGTTTGCAGGGCCAGGTCGAGGTAGTGGCGTGCGCTGTCCAGGCTGCCCACTTGGATGTAGGCTCCTGCGAGCCCTATGCAGGGTTGCAGCCAGAGCCACAGGTCGCGGTCCTTGTAGACGATGTCCATGGAGTGCCTGTATTCTCTCACGGCCTTGTCATAGTCGTTCTGCCGTGTGTAGAGTCGTCCGTAGTTCAGGTGTCCGTAGGCTTGTCCGGTGGTGCTGCCGACAAGTTTGCTCTGCCGCATGGCCTTGCGAAAGTAGACCCATGCCGAGTCGGTCATCCCCCTGCGCTCGAAGACAAGGCCGATGTTCGACAGGTCTACATTCATGCCGAGGTGGCTGTTGAGCCTCATTTCCACGGCGAGAGCCTTGCGCAGCATCTGGTCGGCTTTCTGGAAACTGCCGATGCTGAGATATACATTACCGGCTCCATTGTATCCGATGGCGCGGCACTTGAGTAGCTTGCGATTGTTGTTGCCTTGTGGGGTGAGGGTCTTCTCTACGGCTCTCAGGTGATAGTCCAGTCCGTCGTAGTAGAGCCCGAGCCGTCGGTAGTTGATGCCGAGGTCGTTGAGGGCGCTGGCTTCCATGAGCGTGTCGTTCATGCTTTGTGCGATGGCGAGTTGTTTCTGGTGGACTTTTACGGCATCGGAATATTGGCTTGCGGTCTGATAGCCGTGTCCCAACTCAGCCAACGCACCCATCTCGCGGCCACGGTTTCCGGCCTTGTGCCATCGGTTGACACATCTGAGGAGCGAGTCGATGTTCTTCGTGTGTACGGTGGTGTCGAGCTGCAGGCGTTGCGCATCGGTGTAGGCAGGCTCTGTCTTGCGGCTGTGGCCGCAGGCAGCCATGATCAGCATCATCAGGAAAGCGGCAGCGGCTGTCGGTCTTAGCCTCCGACTCTTGCAGCTGTCGTCATGGATATGGATCTTGTGCTCGGTTTTCATTGTCGAATTCGATTTCTTGTTTCCCTTTCTGCATCCTTCTGGTCAGTATGTCGGCACAAAGTTACTACAAAAAAGTGAAATGCGGAAAGATATAGTGATAGAATTGAGTTACAAGGGTTTTAGTTGAAGTGGCGATAATTCGTGAAGCCATTACAATCCCTGCCGAAGCCAAATCCTGACGCCGCAACGTTACTTGTTCGTAACCATGCCCGAAAATGCGACAAACGGGCACGGAGGGCGAAACAAGACACTAAGGAATAGTGAGTTACCGACAACTCACGCGAAAAATCCGGTTACGGAAAAAGATTGCGCCGTTCCTCTCCGTTTTGCGTACCGACACCGGACTCTTCACCAACTAATTTTGAAACCAAAAAATTAAGGACAATGAAGAGTACATTTTCAGTAATCTACTACCTCAAGCGTCAGGTAGTGAAAAAGGACGGGACAGTTCCCGTCATGGGACGCATCACAGTTGACGGCAGCCAAACGCAGTTCAGCTGCAAGCTGACTGTCGATCCGAAATTGTGGGACACCAAAGGTGGACGTGTCACGGGCAGAAGCACGGCGGCACTCGAAACGAACCGTATGCTTGACAAGATGCGGGTACGCATCAACAGGCACTATCAGGAAATCATGGAGCGTGATAATTTCGTCACAGCGGAGAAAGTCAAGAACGCATTTCTTGGACTGGAACACCGCCATCATACACTTATGCAGGTGTTCCGCCAGCACAACGAGGACTACGAGAAACAGGTGGAGGCAGGCATGAAAGCCAAAGGCACGCTGTTGAAGTACCGCACCGTTTACAAGCACCTGCAAGAGTTCCTCGACATCCGCTACCATGTGAAGGACATCGCCCTGAAAGAGCTTACCCCGGCTTTCATCTCCGATTTCGAGATGTTCCTGCGCACGGACAAGCACTGCTGCACCAATACCGTGTGGCTGTATGTCTGCCCGCTACGGACGATGGTTTTCATCGCCATCAACAACGAGTGGCTGACACGCGACCCGTTCCGCGAGTATGAAATCAAGAAGGAGGAAACGACACGCAGTTTCCTGACCAAAGAGGAAATACGCCTGCTGATGGACGGGAAACTGAAAAACGCCAAACAAGAACTGTACCGTGACCTCTACCTGTTCTGCGCCTTCACCGGGTTATCGTTTTCGGATATGCGCAGCCTCACAGAAGAGAATATCCGCACCTACTTCGACGAACACGAGTGGATAAACATCAACCGCCAGAAAACGGGCGTGGTGTCCAACATCCGCCTGCTCGACATCGCCAACCGCATAATCGGCAAATACCGGGGGCTGTGCGAGGACGGCAGGATATTCCCCGTACCGCATTATAACACGTGCCTTGCCGGTATCCGTGCCGTCGCCAAGCGTTGCGGCATCACCAAGCATATCACGTGGCATCAGAGCCGCCACACGGCAGCCACGACGGTATTCCTCTCCAACGGCGTACCCATCGAAACCGTCAGTTCCATGCTCGGACACAAGAGCATAAAGACGACGCAGATTTACGCTAAGATAACGAAAGAGAAACTCAATCAGGACATGGAGAACCTTGTGGCAAGATTGAGCGGCATTGAGGAATTTGCAGGTTGCACCATCTAAAAAAGAGGAGCCATGAAACGTGACATAATCATCATAGATAACAAGGCGGTCAGCGTAACCGGTAACGACGTATGGATGGCCGCCACCGAAATCGCCGGACTGTTCCATACGACCGTCCCGGCAGTGAACGCCGCCATCAAAGCTGTCCGCAAGTCGGACGTGCTGAACGACTACAAGGTATGCCGTTACATGCAACTTGAAAACGGGCTGTACGCGGACGTGTACGCGCTTGAAATCATCATACCCGTCGCCTTCCGGCTGAACACCTACAACACCCACCTGTTTCGCACATGGCTGGTGGGAAAGGCACTCTCACAAGAGAAACGGCAGGCATACGTGATGTTCATACAGAACGGAAAAACTGGGTATTGCTGATTGCGCATACCCCATAAGACAAGAAACGGGCAGCACCACAAAAGGTGTCGCCCGTTTCCTTTTTCATGCCAGCGTCACTCCAGCGGCTTGCGGTAGTTCGCTTCCAGTACCTCGCGCAACCCCGTTTCCGGGTAAAGCACCTTCCCTCCCAAAAGTATGAAGGGCAACACGCGGTTGTTGCGGTATTCCTGCAAGGTGCGTCGGCTTACACGGAGCAGTTCCGCCACCTCGCCGTCCGTCAGGTAACGCTCCCCGTCCAGCGGAGGACGGTAATTCTCCAGAAATGCGGACAGCCATTTTGAGCCTTTGCGCATATCCTGCATCACAGAGGCTATCGGCTCGTCTTCCATCGTAAAAACATCGTTGTTCTCGTTTATCATAACTTCGGATTCAGTGGGTAAATAAATCAAATCATCTGCCGTGCGGATAGAGTGTACCGATAAGCGGTATCAACCGCTTTACCTCCTCCGGCTTGTAATAAAACCTGCGGTTTATCTGCGAGTAGCCGATAAGCCGCCTGTCACGCAGCGTCTGCAACGTACGCGGGCTTATTCTCAACTGCCCGCAGACCTCCTCGCCCGTGAGCCATCTTTCCATGCGCCCCGTGTCGCTTTTGCGCCTCAGTGCGGCGACCTTCTCCGAGAGTGCGCCGAATGTCGCCACCATCATCTCGAAAGTCTTTTTCTCAATTGATACTATTTCCATATTCATGCAATTATCGGTTTGCCCGCAAAGGTAACGATACACTCCCGGACACGTGCCGTTTTCCACTGAAAGGCTGCCTGTTGCGCCGTTTGACCGGGTTACGGAGCCATCTTCCGTAAAAATCTTACGTGAGTCACGTAGTGAGTTGTTAAAGCCCCTTTTGTTTATTGCCGAATTTTGCCGCAGATACAAAAAGAAAGGACTGAATATGAAAGTGATAACAATGGAAAGTTCCGTCTTCCGGTCATTGACGGAACAGATAGCGGAGATTGCGGCACACGTCCGTGCCGTCTCCGGTGACAAGAGAGCGGCATCGCCCGACAGGTTGCTCACCACACGCGAGGCGGCGCACCTGCTTAACGTGAGTACCCGCACCCTCCAGCGTATGCGCAGCGAGCAACGCATCGGCTATGTCGTGCTTCGCGGCAAATGCCGCTACCGGCAGTCGGAAATCGACCGCCTGCTTGATGAGAGTACCGTCAACGAGGACGCGGCGACACCGCAGGAACTGAAACGCAACCACACGTTGCGCACGGGCGGCAACCCCAAAGGAAGGAGGACATAGGTCATGGAACTGCTCACACGAAACAACTTCGAAGGCTGGATGCAGAAGTTGATGGAACGGCTCGACCGTCAGGACGAACTGCTGCTGGCGATGAAGGCTGAGGGGAAACAGCCTACTATCACGGAAAGCATCCGCCTTTTCGACAATCAGGACTTGTGCATGCTGCTTCAGATAAGCAAGCGCACCCTGCAACGCTACCGCAGTGTCGGCGCATTGCCCTACAAGACACTGGGCAAGAAAACCTATTACAGCGAGGAGGACGTGCTGACATTCCTTTCCAACCATATCAAGGACTTCAAAAAGGAAGATATAGCCTTCTACAAGGCTCGTATCCATAATTTCTTTCATAAATAACCCATTAAAACATTTTTCAGATGGCAAAGAAAAAAGACGAAAAGGACGTGCTGGTGGTCCGTGACGAGAAGACGGGCGAGATCAGCGTGGTTGCCGGGCTGAACGCGGACGGCACACCCAAGCGCACCCCCGCGAAAGCGGAAAACGCGCAGAGTTTCCTGCAATTCGACCGACACGGCGACGTGCTGGACAACTTCTTCAAGAACTTCTTCCGGCAGTGCAAGGAACCCAGCCGCTTCGGTTTTTACCGCATCGCGGCAGACCAAGCCGAAAATCTCTTGGAGGTGATGAAGCAACTGCTGAAAGACCCCGAAGCGAACAAGGAGCTGCTTGCCCCTCACAAGGTGGACACCTCCGACTACGAGAAAAAGGTGCAGGAAGAACTGGCAACCGAAAAACAAGAACCTCAAAAACAGGAAAACATGGAGCAACAAAAAGAACAACAGGAAGATCCCGAACAGACGCAGGGCAAACGGGGCTACCAGCCCATCGACGAGAGCAAAATCAACTGGCAGGAGCTGGAGGACAGATGGGGCGTGAAGCGTGACGACCTTGAAAAGTCCGGCGACCTTACGAAGATGCTCCACTACGGCAAGTCCGACTTGGTGAAGGTCAAGCCCACCTTCGGCGGCGAAGCATTCGAGCTGGACGCCCGCCTTTCCTTCAAGAAGGACGGCGAGGGAAACATCAGCCTCGTGCCGCACTTCATCCGCAAGGAGCAGAAACTGGATGAATACAAGGAACACAAATTCTCCGACGACGACCGGAAGAACCTGCGCGAGACGGGCAACCTCGGCAGGGTCGTGGACATCGTGGAGAAGGAAACGGGCGAGATTATCCCCTCCTACATCAGCATCGACCGCAAGACGAATGAGATCACGGACATTCCGGCGAGCAAGGTACGCATCCCGGAGCGCATCGGCAAGACGGAAATCACCAAGCAGGAGCAGGATATGCTCCGCGCCGGACTGCCCGTGCGCGACAAGCTCATCGAGCGCAACGACGGCAGGAAGTTCGTCACCACTCTGCAAGTGAACGTGGAGCAGCGCGGCGTGGAGTTCGTGCCGGGAACCGGAAGGTCGCCCCGTACCGTACAGACGCAGGAAACCAAAGGCGACACGTCGAAAAGTCAGGCGCAAGGCGGGGAAAATGCCACACAGACCAAGAAGGAGCAACGCCGCAACACGTGGACGAACGAGGACGGCAGCATCCGCCCCATCAGCAAATGGAGCGACGTGAACTTCACCGAACAGCAGAAAGCCGACTATGTGGCGGGCAAAGCCGTGAAACTGGAGAACGTGACCGACAAGCAGGGCTTCCATGCCACGATGTATATCAAGTTCAACCCGGAGAAGGGTCGCCCGTACCGCTACGAAACAAATCCCGACATCGGGCAGCAGGTCGCCCCGTCCAACGAGAGCCGCACGCAGGTGGCGGTGAACAACGAGGGCAAGACCAACGAGGCGACAAAGAACCTGAAAGAGCCTTTGCAGAAAGGTCAGACCACTCCGAAGGACGCCCGCCAGCAACAGCAGCAGGACAAGCCGCAGAAGAAAACGGGCAAGGGCATGAAAGTATAGACCGATGTCCGCCACTGAATCCAAAATAAAATCCAAAGTATCAACAAAAAAGAAGAAGACATGAAGACAATCATTGCAGAAAAGCCCTCCGTGGCACGTGAAATCGCCCGCATCGTGGGCGCGACAAAGAGAGAGGAAGGATATTTCGAGGGAGGCGGCTATGCCGTGACATGGGCATTCGGACACCTTGTCCAGCTCGCCATGCCCGATGGCTACGGCGTGCGCGGTTTCGTCCGTGACAACCTCCCGATTATCCCCGACACCTTCACGCTCGTCCCCCGTCAGGTCAGGACGGAGAAAGGCTACAAGCCCGATAGCGGCGTGGTGTCGCAGATAAAAACAATCAAAAGGCTGTTCGGCACCAGCGACCAAATCATCGTGGCAACCGATGCCGGACGCGAGGGTGAACTTATCTTCCGCTACCTCTACCACTACACGGGCAGTACCACTCCTTTCGTGCGCCTGTGGATAAGCTCGCTCACCGACAAGGCTATCCGCGAGGGATTGCGCAACCTCGAAGACGGCGGCAAGTATGACAACCTATACCTCGCCGCCAAAGCGCGAAGCGAATCCGACTGGCTCGTGGGCATCAACGGCACGCAGGCTCTCTCCATCGCCGCCGGACACGGCACATACTCCGTGGGGCGGGTGCAGACACCAACGTTGGCTATGGTATGTGAACGCTACTGGGAGAACCGCCGCTTCACGCCCGAAGCCTTCTGGCAACTCCATATCGCAACGGACGGTTGCGACGGCAAGGTCGTGAAATTCTCATCCTCTGAAAAATGGAAGTCGAAAGAACCGGCAACGGAGCTATATAATAAGGTAAAGGCGGCAGGCTTCGCAACGGTAACGAAAGCCGAGCGCAAGGAGAAAACGGAGGATACCCCGTTGCTGTACGACCTGACCACGCTTCAGAAAGAAGCCAACGCCAAGCACGGCTTCACGGCGGAGCAGACGCTTGAAATCGCGCAGAAGCTCTACGAGAAGAAGCTGATAACCTATCCGAGAACGGGTAGCCGCTACATCCCCGAAGACGTGTTTGCCGAAATTCCCAAACTGCTCGCTTTCATCGGCACACAGCACGAATGGAAAGACAAGGTGCGGGCAAAAGCCATCCCGACACGCCGCAGCGTAGACGGCGGCAAGGTGACAGACCACCATGCCCTACTCGTCACGGGTGAGAAACCGCTCTTCCTCTCCAAAGAGGACAATACCATCTATCAGATGATTGCCGGGCGCATGGTCGAGGCATTCTCTGAAAAATGCGTCAAGGACGTGACCGCTGTCATGGCGGAATGTGCCGGAGTGGAGTTTACCGTGAAAGGCAGCGTCATCAGGCAAGCCGGATGGCGTGCTGTCTATGGCGAGGAAAACAAGGAGGAAACCACCATTCCCGGCTGGCAGGAAGGCGACACGCTGACACTGAAAGCCTCTTCCATCACAGAAGGGAAGACCAAGCCCAAGCCGCTACATACCGAAGCCACCCTGCTGTCCGCAATGGAAACGGCGGGCAAGGAAATCGAGGATGACGCACTGCGGCAGGCGATGAAGGACTGCGGCATCGGTACTCCCGCCACACGCGCCTCCATCATCGAAACGCTCTTCAAGCGCGGTTACATGGAACGCTGCAAGAAATTGCTTGTCCCCACCGAAAAGGGGCTTGCACTCAATTCCGTGGTGAAGACGATGCGCATCGCCGATGTCGCCATGACAGGCGAATGGGAGAAGGAACTGGCACGCATCGAGCGTGGGGAGCTGTCCGCCGATACCTTCCGCAAAAAGATAGAGGCGTACACGCGGGAGATTACCTCCGAACTGCTCTCATGCGACAAACTCTTCGGCAGCCGCGATTCCGGTTGCGCGTGTCCCAAGTGCGGCACGGGCAGGATGCGGTTCTACGGCAAGGTGGTACGCTGCGACAACACGGAGTGCGGGCTTCCCGTGTTCCGGCTGAAAGCGGGACGCACCCTGTCCGACGATGAAATCAAAGACCTGCTCACCGAAGGGCATACCCAGCTGCTCAAAGGCTTCAAGAGCAAACAGGGCAAGAGCTTCGATGCCGTCGTCGCCTTTGACGGGGAATATAACACGACGTTCGTGTTCCCGGAGGCTAAAAAGGGCAAGAAATTTTCAGGACGGAAGAAATAGTATTAACTTTGCCACTTGTTCAGAGTAATGAATTGTTTTCGATTACCGGATTACACTCATACTTTGGATTTAGTGGCGGCACTCGGAGGGATACCGAGTGCCTTTTTCTTCCTTTTTTCCAACCGATTATCCCGTTTAAATATCAATCCACTAAACTCCAAAGTAATGAACAACAAGAAGAACAACGAAGGGCAGTCCGACTTTTCCTATTACGGTCTGTACCTGATGGACTACCTCCGCACGAACAAGTTTGAACAGGCTACCGACACCGCTTTCATACGGGAACGCGCCGATCGTGCCGCCGAAACGTATGAAAAGGCGCGGATTGAAGGCTATCCCACCGACGGTGCGCAGGAACTGGCGATGGAAACACTGCTGCGCGGGTTGCACTATTCCGGTACGCCATGCTCCACGAAGTCGTGGAGAACGAGTTTGCCCAACGAAGTGCCGGAAGAGAAACAAGAAGCCTTTATCCATAAACTCCTGCCGCTTGTCGGCAACGTGTTCTCCGTCTATGACCTTTCGGACGACAACTTCGCCCTGTCTTCCGATTACGACCTGCTCTATACGGAGCTGACGGGGGGCAACCGTCCTTTACATCGGGGAATATGGCGTTTAACCGCAAACAGAAACTACGGGACAACATCGAGGCGATACGGACGGCATTCATCCTTGACAGGGAACAGAGAGCGGCGACAACCGAAGAGCGTGCCATACTTCAAAGGTACTGCGGTTTCGGCGGTCTGAAATGTATCCTGAACCCTGCCAAGGAACTGACGGATGCCGTCCGGTGGGCGAAATCCGACCTCGAACTGTTCGCCCCGACGGTGGAGTTGCACAGGCTCATCCGTGAGAACAGCAAGGACGAAACGGAATACAAGCGGTTTGTGGATTCGCTGAAAGCATCCGTGCTGACCGCTTTCTACACCCCAAAAGAGATAACTGACACCTCGCGGACATGCTGGCGGATTACAGCGTCCGCCCCGCCCGTATGCTCGAACCGTCGGCAGGTGTAGGCGTGTTCGTGGATTCCGTGCTGCGGCACAGCCCCGATGCGGATGTGATGGCTTTCGAGAAGGATCTGCTCACGGGGACAATCCTGCGGCATCTATATCCAGACCATAAAATGCGCACCTGCGGTTTTGAGAAAATTGAAAAGCCTTTCAACAATTATTTCGACTTGGCGGTATCTAACATCCCGTTCGGTGACATCGCCGTGTTCGACGCGGAGTTTCAGCGTAGCGATTCCTTCGGCAGACGCTCCGCCCAGAACGCCATACACAACTATTTTTTCCTCAAAGGGCTTGATACCGTGCGTGACGGCGGTATCGTGGCGTTTATCACCTCGCAGGGGTATTGAACAGCACCAAGACCTCCGTGCGTAACGAACTTTTCCGGCAGGCTAATCTGGTATCCGCGGTACGCCTGCCCAACAACCTGTTCACGGACAACGCGGGCACGGAGGTGGGCAGCGACCTGATTGTCCTGCAAAAGCACCTGAACAAGAAGGAAATGTCGCAGGACGAACGGCTGATGACCGTGATACAGACGGATACGAAAACCGACCTGACGGACAACGCCTATTTCATCCACCACCCGGAACGCATCGTGCATACGACGGCGAAACTTGACACCGACCCCTACGGGAAACCCGCTATGGTCTATCTGCACGAGGGCAAGACCGCAGGCATATCCGGGGACTTGCGCCGTATGCTTGACGAGGATTTCCATTACAGGCTCGCCATGCGTCTGTATTCGGGAACAATCCGGCAGTCGGGAACGGAAAAAAAGTTACCGTTCAAAAGGAGTAGAGCGTCCTGCTATAAAATTGGAAACGGTATCTTCGGCGCAGACGGTGGAAACTCCGACAGAAAAACCGCAACCCGTTGAGGAAAAACCGGAGATAGAGCCACGTCCGAAATATTCTGACGGTGTGCAGCTATCCTTGCTCGACCTCTGGGGGATGACGGAAGAAGTCAGTCAACAACCGAAAACCGCCAAAAAGAAAAAGGCGGCGAAAAAGGAAAGCCCGACAAGGCGCATTCCGTCCAAGCCGCAGACCACACAGAATGTTACGGAAAACAAGGAGGCGAAAACGGACAATGCCGCCAAGCCTGCCGACCCTGACGACATCTATGCCACGTTGGACTGGGATACCAATCCTCCCATCAACGGCTTCTATGAAATGATGATGGGTTTGACGCCGGAACGCAGGAAGGAACTTCGGGAGCTGGCAAGACAGCATAACGAGAAACAAGTGGCGGCGGAAAAGACGGAAGTGAAAGCTGTGCCGGAAACTTCCCGAGAGCAACCACGACAGGAGGAAACACAGCCGAAAGTTGCCGCCACGCCTGCTGCTACCGATGCTCAAGTGGAAGCGGTGGCGACTTCACTTTTCCCCGACATCGAAGCGGAAAAGCCGAAGGAGGAAGTCGTGGACCTTTCTCCGCGTGCCTACCACCGCACGCCGGAGATGCACCTGCGCGAAGGCTCGCTGGTGGCTGACAGGGCGCGCCGCAACATCGGCTATCTGAAGGACATCACGCCTTACGGGCCACATTCCAGCCGCTCGACCTGAAAGGCTACCAGAAGGAGAAGGCGTTACAGTATGTTTTACTCCGTGACGCCTACGAGCGGCTGTACCGCTATGAATCGAACCTACACGAAGCAAATGTCCAGTGGCGTGAGCATCTGAACACCTGTTACGATGAGTTCGTCATGCGTTACGGCAACCTCAACGCCAAGCAGAACGTGAAGCTGGTGATGATGGACGCGGGAGGGCGTGACATCCTTTCGCTGGAACGGGCGGAGAACGGGAAGTTTGTCAAGGCGGACATCTTCGATCGTCCTGTTTCCTTCTCCGTGGAGAGCCATGCCAACGTAGGCTCTCCCGAAGAAGCCTTGTCCGCGTCGCTCAACAAATATGGCACGGTCAATCTCGACTATATGCGGGAGATAACCGACAGCACGGCGGAGGAGTTGCTCACAGCCCTGCAAGAACGTATCTATTACAATCCGCTCGTAACCGGTTACGAGATT